>CBDHDD010000001.1:0-1382671 GCA_965261405.1 Dehalococcoidia bacterium
CATGTCCAGTCGATGCAGGCGAGAACTGCCGAGGATGTGGTGGCATTTGTAACGTGAAAGGCGGGTTTGGTGGGCTTATGCATTACGGGAATGGCATCAAACTCAGTATGTTGCCTTCAGGACGACGACTTGTGCACTTGTCAGCGGCTTTGACATTAAGGACTACCCAGTAGCAGTGATGTCAGAAACTGAATTGAGAGTGGTGCTTGAGGGCCTTTATTCGTTCCTTCAACGACACATTGAATTGCAGTTCGGTTTAGTTGTCACAGCGGTACGAATAGTGACCTGCCCGCGGACTTTGTACCACCTGCTATGTTGGTCCCGCAAGAGCAGGAATTTGGTCAGCAGGCATGAATGTGTTGGGTGCCGGAGCCCTGCAGCCCTGAGAGCTGTGAGGCCTGGCACTGTTGTACGTCTGCCGGTACTGCTCGGTCAGCACTTTCACTTCCATCAACGTGTAGAAGACCTCCCTGTTCAGCAACTCGTCCCTCAGCTTGCCGTTGAAGCTCTCGCGATGTAGCCGTTCTCCCAGGGTGCCACAGGCTCGATGTACAGCGTCCTGGCACCCAACTTCCCAAGCCACTCACGCACAGCCATGGCTGTGAATTCCGGTCCATTGTCCGAGCGGATGCGTTCAGTACTCCCACGGTCAGCATCAGCTGGGCCAGCGTCTCTATTCGCGTCAGGAGAGCGTATGCTGCGGACGGCTCGGATGGACAGGCGCTCCCGGGTGTAATCATCCATCACGGTCAACAGCCTCACCCCTCCGCTGTCTAGGGTCCTGATCCGCGCGAAGTCGTACGTCCATGTATGGTCCTTCCACGCCGGCTGCAGCCTCGCACGGAAGCCGTCACTCAGCCACAGCCGTCCCAGATTGGGCTGCTGGCCAGCACCCTGAGTCCTTCCAGCCGCCATATCCTCTCTACCCGCTTGTGGTTTACACCCCAACCACGATGCCTCAGAGAAGCAGTGATAGCTGGCACCCGTACCTGCGAATCAACCGGCCAGATCCACGATCTCCTTGGTTAGAGGCTTCCATCTCCCAAACGTATGGGAGCATAGCGCTGTGTGGACCGGGAATGCGCCAGTGCCTTGCCGGCACGTCGCTCGGAGACTCCGAGAATATCCTTCACATGGTGGACCAGCCGGCGGCGACGTGAGAGGCTTAGGAGTTTCCCTCGTCCGCCTCGCTCTCCTGAGTCGACTATTCCCGGACTCCAGCTGTTTGAGGCGTTTCACCTCTGGTCTATCCGGAGGCACCCTTACTCGGTGCGCCACCGGTAGAACGTCTGTTGGGTCACTCCTATCCGGCGGGCTGCCTCGGCAATCGTGCTGCCAGCAGCTATAGCCACCTAGGCCTCCCTCAGCTTGTTGATCACCCACTCCGGTGTGTGTCTCTTCTTGGCCATTTCTCCCCCCTTCTACTGCCCAAGACTATCATCTCCCTTGGGCTAGTTTTCGGGGGGCAGGGCATTCGCTTCCGACACTTCTCATTCCCTGTACGCGTCTGCTGCCCCTGCTCGTCATCCATGGCCGAACCAACACGGAAGCCCCGCTGTTCCAGACGGCGAGCAGGACTGATCTTACCCCCGAAAACAGTAGCAGAGGCAAAGAGAGTCCTCCGGAAAAATAGGACATGGAAGGAGGACTGATGGCGAGGAAGAGGTACACCGAGGAGCAGATCATTGTCGCCCTGAACGAAGCGGAGTCGCGTCCAATTCTGTTGAAGGAGAAGTTTGCTGCCGCAACGTCCAAGACTTGGTATCAACGGGAGGCTTTGCCAAGCATGAATTGTTGTTCTTAGACCCAATCTTACAGCATGACGACTGTTTCCATTCCGGTATCGCTGGTTACCAGGACAATATGCTAGTCCAGCATGCAGACAGCAAAGAATCCCTAGAGAGGCATCAACGAGTTACGAGTTGAGGCTTACCGGCGTTGACTCATTGTGTATGAGTAATCTAGACTCGTGCCTAAGGGCCTACGAGTCTTCCTTGGGTGAGGAAGATTGCAAGGGGATTCAGGGCGTTGCCCACAGGAAGCGAGCGGCTTTCGCGGAGCGGGTACGGCAGGAAAGAAGCGACCATCCTAGACTGTGGAGGCCAAGTTACGCGCTATCGCAGATGTCCGTCGGCATGACTCTAATAGCGATGACATAGAGGTTGACCTTCAAGAAATTGAATAAGGACAGCGGCTTCCTTGATCTTCATTGACCTCAACGTGCCAATGTACCTTGTGGGTGAGGCACATCTAAACGAGAACCGGGACTAAGCTGTGCTGACGCAGTTGATGCTCAATGGAAAGCGGTTCATTGCCGGTGTGGAAGTATATTAGGAGATACTTCACTATTACAGCCTGCACTTGTCAACGCGCTCCGCGTGTCCTACAGCGCCGTCCCGCGGCAGTTGGTCTGCCCCTTTCACCCGAAGCCTAGCAATAGTACCCTACGGCAATATAGAGGAATTTAAGGCCATCTCAGGAGTAAAACGATGTATCGACCACATAAGACACTGCCCCATCAGAACGACGACGCCCTTTCCATACAAAACCTGCATCTCAACGGGGAGCCTATCCAAGGGTGGCTGATTCCTAGTGATATATTGTTTGTATCAGGCTCCCGCATTGAAGGCTTCGGCAATCCGGCATCAGATGCTGACTTCTTTTGGGTCTACTCGGCTTTAGAAGAGCAACAAATGGGGGGCCGTCCCTTTGGTCGTGTGTCTATAGACTTTAGGGATAGTTATCATTTCGACCTTACACGGTACTCTAGCGAAGAGATGTCTAGTCTCTATGAGACTATTAACTCCTTGGATCCCAGTGACTTTCCTGCCGTCCAATCTATGACTGTCTCCAATCTCGATCTTTACTACCGCACCGCAATCGGTGTACAAGTAGTGAACGCAAATGGCTTCACAGAACTGCAAGAGCATTTCAACCATTACCATTTCTGCAAGATATATGAAACATGGACCGGCCTTAGAGCTGCTGCGCACTTGGTTGACGCCGAAACGCACAAAGTGTCTACGCGCATGCGACGAGCATACTTGTCAATGAGCCAAGCGGTCGACTACGCCACCGATTCCTATCTCGCAAGACATGGAGAAGCCTATCCCTCTGAGAAATGGAGATTTGAAAAGGCCAAGCGTCGTTTTGGAGAACATTCAAACTTCTATGAACGGGCTTGGAACCTTAAGGCCGTGGGAGAAAGGAGCCTCTCAGAGTATTGGGTACTTGGGCGGCAATTCTGCAGAGACTTGGGAATGGACGACTTTCCAGGCAGTTACAAGGAAACTAGCTTTCCGAGACGCGCCCGTGGGGTGTTACTTTTCCCTCTTGGAACGCGCAAGTATCTCATCAGGGATAAATCTTCTACATATGAAATCGACAAGCTGGGGGCGCAGGTCTGGCAACTCCTTGATGGCGAAACATCATTGTCGGATGTGGCTGCACGTTTGGCAGATCATGTGGAGGGTATTGAGTTTCCAGTAATGGACAAGCTCCAGAAGTTCGTAACGTACCTCAATTTTAACCACCTAATTGAAGACCGCAGTTGACTGATGTTCAGTCCTGTGGTTGTAAATGGTGTGCTAACTAACTTTCCATTGAGAAAGGCTTCACATTATGTCTTCAAATCAACTGTTTTTCGATTCAATAGCGAGCAGCCCTGGTGAGGTCGCCCTGACAGCCTACGACAAGCATTGGAGGTTTCTGCAGTATGAACTCGCCTTAGAAGATACTACGGGCGCATTGGCTGCCAGGCAGTGGGGCACTGTAGTCTTGGCAGCAAGGCAATCGCTACGGTTAGGCATCGACTGGTTTTTGGCAGGCACATTGTCAAATACAACCCCAGAACGTCGTTACGACAATTTAATTCAGGTTGTAGGTGAGGACTGTCACATATTCCGTCAAGCATGGACGCTAGAGTGTGCGAACCCGATCAGCCAACAACAAGTTGGGCAATATCTTCAAGAGTGCATTTCCTTTGTTCAGGACGACCTGCAACTAAAGTCTCCCTTTTGGCCTCTTCACTCTGCTGAGGACTTTGCCGCCGGGCGAGCGCATCTTCTACAGATAGTGCTTCTACTCACGCATTTGGAAATCCCTCATCGATGGTCTGGAACCATATTGGAACGAAATGCAAGACAATTGTTGGCCCAGCCCTTGTAACGTTGACTGACCTTAAGGCTGTTCTATTGAGGAAAATGTTGCTAGAGCACTTGCGTTTTTTGTTTTTGGCATCAGCTCTCCAGTGTAGGGAAGCGGTTCGGAGCGGTCTTTATCTGGGGTTGGTGTTCAGCGTCATCCCCATCGTCATTTCGCTTTCTTGGATCGTAGGGCAGGGACAGGACGCGACCAAGGTAACGTTCATCACGGTTGGCGCGTTCTTCTTGTTCCTCTGGTACAACGCCACCTTCCAAATGGGAAGCATAGTCAGGAGTGAGGCCGCACAGGGCACCCTGAGTCTGAATCTGATGTCGCACACTCCCCTCATCCTGATTATGTTCGTCAAAGCAGTGGGCTTCGCAATCCTTGGGGGTACGGCGGGTTGCATCGGAGTAGCGATCGTCCTGGCTCTCAACGGCGCCTCCGTCTCCGTCAACAATCCATGGCTCGCCGTCCTGTCGGGCCTGACAACGTTCGTCACTGTTATCGTCGGCGCTTTCGCGCTGGCGCCGCTCCTTGTCCTCCTGAGAGGCCGTCCAGGTTTCTTTAATGCCATCACGCCCCTTGGGATCGTTCTCAGCGGACTATTCTTCCCGATAGCTTCACTCCCCCTATTTCTCCGGCTTCCCGCATATGCGTGGCCGCCAGCCTGGGCGACCCAATCAACGTTCGACTCCATAACCGGCAATGCGTCCACTTCTGCAATCGTCATTCAGTTGATCCTAGCCGTGGCCATCACGGTCCTCTATGTGGCTGCAATCGCCTACCTTTTCAATCGAGTCGAGCGGCGGCTCCAAGCCACGGGCAACCTTGACGCAATCTAGGAGCTCCGCATGAACTGGCTGCGGCAAGCCTATCTGTCATATCGAGGCCTGTTTCTCTGGCTCAACTGGCAGGGATACGTCTCCAATGTGATTGTTCGCCCCATTCTGCTGTTGTGCATCTATCTCTTGGCTGGTCGCTTCGCTGATTCAGGACCTGCTCAGACTTGGTACATAGTCGGAATGGCCCTCTATGGCATACCGGCCATCTTGATTGGAGGTGTGCTGCAGACCTTCTACTACGAAAGAGCATTTGGCACGTTATCTCTGATCTACACATCGCCGGCGAACAGGGTTCTCGTGTACTGGAGCAGAGCCCTCTTTCATTCCCCGAACGGCATAATCAGTGCTCTGGTAACGTTCGGGTTTGCGGCTGCTGTCTTTGGGTTCCAATTGACCAATGTTCATTGGGGATACGCCGTGCTGACCATCCTTATGGTCACTTGGTCCTCCACTTGCTTCTGCATGGCTGTAGGCAATTTTGCCATAGTGTTCCGTGAATGGCAGTTCAGTATTGGCGTTCTCTATGGACTCCTCTTGCTTCTCACTGGAGTTATCATTCCTAGAGATGCCCTGCCAGAGGTCTTGGCACTGGTCGGATCAGTCCTGCCGTTGACACACGGCGTAGAGGCTCTCCGCGACGGTATTTCAGGAGCCGATCCCTCCAGAGTGCAGACGAGCTTGCTCATCGAGTTCGTCATAGGGTGCGGCTATGCCGCGCTGGGTACAATACTGTTCCTATCCCTTGAAAGAGTCGCACGAGCGAGAGGCACCATAATCTGACGCGCTTTCGAGCGTCTGTGGAAGAGTGAGAGATGGCTGGCATTGAGTGTGTCGACTTAAGGCGCGTTTTCAAACGGAAGAGTGGCCCATTCGGGGAGACGCAAGAAATTGTCGCTCTGCACGATTTGTCCTTTGAGGTGCAGGAGGGTGAGGTTGTTGGGCTCCTGGGACCGAACGGAGCAGGGAAGACTACCACCGTCAACATATTGGCAACGCTGCTCGCTCCGACTAGCGGCTATGCTAGGGTGTGGGGCTACGACGTCGTAAAGGAAGCCAAAGAAGTCAGAAAAAAGATTGGCTGCGTTTTTGGCGGAGATGGGGGCTTCTACCGGAGACTTTCCGGGCTTCAAAACCTTCAATACTTCGCAGCTCTGAACCGATTGGGCCAAAGGGATAGCAAGCGGCGTATTGCAGAAGTGTTGGAGCAAGTGGACTTGACGCAACGCCAGGGCGATCTCGTTGAGACATATTCACGCGGAATGCGGCAGAGGCTGCACATCGCACGTGCCATTCTCACCAGGCCGAGTGTTCTTTATCTGGACGAACCGACGCTGGGCCTCGACCCGATAGCGGCCTACGACTTCCGGCGCAACATTCCCCAAATGGCCAAGGAAGGTTCGACCGTACTCCTCACAACCCACTACATGGCGGAAGCTGATACGTTGTGCAACAGGATTCTGATCATCAATGAAGGGACGATCATTGCACAGGGCACGCCTACTGAGATCAAGGAGACCTTCGCCAAGGTCACCATTGCTGAGATTCTGGCCCTTGAACCCCCCATGGTGCCCATTCAAGAAATTGAGAACCTGGAGGGTGTGCGCCGCGTTGATAGTTCTATGGACGGGCCGTTCCGGCGCATCACTGTGCACGGCAAAGAGGGACAACACACAATGGAGCGCGTTCTTGCATTGCTAAATGAGCACCAGAACAATGTGCAGTCTTCAAGTACTCGAATGCCGACGCTTGAGGAGGCGTACTACAGCATCTTGCGTTAATTGTCCTGTAGACCGCGCCTGCAATGGTGATGCGGCCTCACCAACGCCTCCAAACATGGTGGCTCGTAGTGCCTACTATAAGGCGCAATGCAGAGTAGGCTCTCACGAAGGCCTTCCATTTTTAGTGCCGCCGATTATTCCCAAGCGGCTTGGTGATTGTCGGGCGATCTCTATGTTGCTCTGTCGCAGACGCAAATGCCGGCTGGCCCGTTCATCATCTTCCTAATCGCTCTTGCCTCTCCTCTTGCTCTCCCGCCGCCGCGGGGAGCAATCCCTGTGTTGCCGCTGAGTCGTCTTGGGCTTGGCCTGCAGTACCACTTCGACAATGCGGTCCGGCGATGTGTCGGTCCGGTCCGGTATCTTGTGCTCTGGCGGGCGTCCCCTCGGCATCTCCGTTTTCGGTATGGTTCGGACTCTTGCACGTTTCTTCCCGACTTTCATTGAGTATGTCTTGCCCCGCTTTCGCCTTTGGTCCATGGTGGTCTCTCTGTGTGCTAAAATTGGGCCAGCGCGCAAGGGAGGATCAACATAGCTGAAATCCAGCGCGTCAAGATTGAATTTGAGACGTGTAAAAGGCGGAGGTAAAGTGGACCACGTGGGCGGATGACTGCTGACTTAAGGCGGTTGCAAAGTGTACCGTCCGCCGCCATTCATAGGCTTAAAGTCGAGCTTATGGACGGTGGGATGGATGTATCGAGTGGACGTGTATCTGAGGGTCCGCAGGGCGGTAATGGTCGAAGGCGTGAGCATCCGGGAGGCGTCGCGGGTGTTCGGGTTGCACCGAGACACGGTACGCAAGATGGTCGCCTACTCCGTGCCGCCGGGCTACCGGAGGCAAAGTCCGCCTCGCAAACCCAAGCTGGAGCCTTTTACCGGCGTGATAGGCCGGATTCTGGAAGAGGACCTGAGGGTCCCCAAGAAGCAGCGCCACACCGCCAAACGCATCTTCGAGCGGCTGCGCGACGAGCACGGATTTGAGGGCCAGTACACCATCGTCAAGGACTACGTCAGGGAGCGCCGCCGCCGGACCAAGGAGATGTTCGTGCCGCTGTCCCATGCCCCGGGCCATGCTCAGTGCGACTTCGGAGAGGCCCGGGTGATCATCGGTGGGGTGGAGCAGAAGGCCCACCACTTCGTCCTAGACCTGCCCCATAGCGACGGCTGCTTCATGAAGGCCTACCCCGCGGAGACCACCGAGGCCTTCCTGGACGGCCATGTCTCGGTGTTGTCATTCCTGGGGGGAGTGCCCCAGAGCATCCTCTACGACAACACCAGGCTGGCGGTGGCCAGGATCCTGGGAGACGGCCGGCGCAAGCGCACCCGAGCCTTCACCGAGCTCCAGTCTCACTACCTGTTCGAGGACCGGTTCGGCAGGCCCGGGAAGGGCAACGACAAGGGAAAGGTGGAGGGCATGGTGGGCTACGTGCGCCGCAACTTTCTGGTGCCCATACCGTCCTTCGAGAGCTTCGAGGCGCTGAATGCCCACCTGGAGCGGCGGTGCCTGGCGCGGATGGACGCCAGGCTGAGGGGCCACTCAGAGACCATCGGCCAGCGGATGGAACGGGACCTGGAAGCACTGCTGCCCCTGCCGGCCGTGCCATATGATGCCTGCGACAAGCAGGCCGGCCGGGTCAGTTCCCTGTCGCTGGTCCGGTACCGCGCCAACGACTACTCGGCGCCGGTGGCCTACGGGTATCGGGATGTGCTGGTAAGGGGCTCCGTGGACCGGGTGGTCATCAGTTGCGGCTCGGAGATCATCGCCCGGCACCCCCGCTCCTACCAGCGGGACGACTTCATCTTCGACCCCATCCACTACCTGCCCCTACTGGAGCAGAAGACAGGCGCCCTGGACCAGGCCGCCCCGCTGCAGGGATGGGCGCTTCCCCAGGAGTTTGCCACCCTGCGCCGGCTGCTGGAGCCCCGCATGGGACGGAGGGGCAAGCGGGAGTTTGTCCAGGTGCTGCGGCTGCTGGAAAGCTTCAAGATGGAAGAGGTGCACGCAGCCGTCAAGGATGCCCTCCGGCTGGGGGCTTTGAGCTTCGACGCGGTGAAGCACCTCGTGCTATGCCGTCTGGAGGGACGACCGCCCCGCCTCGACCTGGAACTCTATCCCTACCTGCCCCGGGTACGGGTCAGCACGACGTCCGCCGGGGACTACATGACGTTGCTGTCGGGGAGAGCCGCATGAACGACCGGTCGACGCTACTCTTGGAACACCACCTAAAGGAGCTGAAGCTGCCCAGCTTCCTTCGAGAGTATGGGAAGATGGCGGCCCAGTGCGCCGCCGAGGGGGTGGACCACCCGAGGTACCTGTTGCGTCTGGCGGAACTGGAGCTCATTGACCGCCACCAGCGCATGGTGCAGCGCCGGATCCGCGCGTCCCGGTTCCCCGCGGTGAAAAGCCTAGACACCTTCGACTTTACGGCCATCCCTTCGGTGAATAAGGCCCTAGTGATGGAGTTGGCCCGTTGCGAGTACATACAACACCGGGAGAACGTCATCGCCGTTGGCAACAGCGGCACCGGCAAGACCCATGTGGCTTTGGGGCTGGGCCTGGCCGCCTGCCAGCGCGGGATGTCCGTGGGATTCACCGCCGCCGCTGCCCTGGTCCACGAGCTGATGGAGGCCCGGGACGAGCGCCGGCTGCTGAATCTCCAGAGACAGCTTTCCCGCCTGAACTTGCTGATCATCGACGAACTGGGCTTCGTCCCCCTGTCCCCCACCGGAGCGGAACTGCTCTTCGAAGTCTTCAGCCAGCGCTACGAGCGGGGTTCCATCCTGGTCACCACCAACCTCCCCTTCGACGAATGGACCGAAGTGTTTGGCTCGGAACGCCTCACCGGCGCGCTGCTGGACCGCCTAACCCACCACGTCCATATCCTGGAGATGAACGGCGACAGCTACCGTCTCCGGCACAGCCGGGAAAACGCCGCCTCCCCGATCTCGGACGAGCCGGACGACTCCTGACTCGCTCCAGACCTGGGGCCCCCTGCTCCTGACCTAACCCCGCCCGGCTCCCAATTCAGTCCTTTGTCATCTCTCATCGTGCCGGTGGTACACGATTCCTCCGCCGTAGTGGTCCACCTTCTCGCCGCCCTTGACAAGACGTTTCAGGTAGTTCGCGAGCCCCTTACTCAACAGCCGCCTGTGCAGTCGGTCTAGGACCATCGGGTACTTATCCACAATCTCAAGAATCGTACGCCATCACTGCGAAGGGCATAGGGAACGTCTTCGTGGTCGACAACGAGACGGGCGCCATGACGGCGAAGGGAGCTTCGATATGGTGGCCACTCCGCCTACGAGCTAACAGCGGAGGCAAGGGACGGGAACGCGGACACAGCGTTGCCGTCGGTTATAGTTACGGACGTGGCGGAACCTCCCCATCGGCGTCGGGGAACTTGGAGGTGAGCCTCACCGACGCCGCTTTCTTCCTAACGTGGGTTGCGGTGAGCGGGGCTGGCGGACTCGCCGCGGCTAGACCTTAACGGGAACGAGTTGACAGGGAATATCCCAGCAGAGTTTGGGAACCTCAGGAGCCTGCAGATCCTGTTCATGTATGAAATCGACCTGACAGCAGCATTTTGGCGGAGCTGGCGAACCTGTATCTCAGCAACAACCAATTGGCAGGGGCGACCCTGACGTGGTTGGTCCAACCTCCCCAATCGGCCCGTCCTCTACTTGGGAAGGGCACAGATTCACCAGGTGCATCGCAGTGGGGCTGGAGGACGTGACCAACCACGACCTGCACCTACCCGACTACGCCGACCGGAATCCATCCCCAATCGCCGAGGGGAAACCCGTCAGACAGCAGCAGGCTAAGGCTAGCCTCCAACGGTTTGCGCTTCCGTACATAACCTAGCCCCATCCGCTAAAGAGTAGCGGCCCAAGAGTATCTGTAGACGTTGCTCAAATTACCTCGCATGTATCGTGATGCGGGTAGGGTCATCGCCCAAGAGCCGCGTGTGTCAAGGCCGCAGCGGGGATGACGGTATGTAGGGCATCGGTGGGTGTGTTCACCACTCAAGAGTTTGAGGTACCTAGACCTCCAATCGAAACCGCAGCGTGAAGGTTCTGGCCTTTGTCCAGTGTGGCTGCCCGGCCTGGATTCGAACCAGGGTCAGGGGATTCAAAGTCCCCTGTGCTACCGCTGCACCACCGGGCATTCGTAAAGGGTATTTTCAGTCTAGCTTTTCGCGCCGTAGTGGTCTAGGCGGTGGGTCCCCTTGCCGGTTCCGTTGGCAGAAGAGGCGGGCTACCCAATCCCCAACGACTTGGAGTACTGCACTATGGCACGCAGGGTGGCCTCCACCTCCGCGGTGTCCTCGAGGGTGTACTCCGCCGCGCTGCCTCGCTTCGGCGGGCCCACCCGGGCCGCGATGCCCGTCTCCCGGGCCACAGGGAAGGCGTCCTCGTCCGTGACGTCGTCGCCGATGTAGATGGGGAAGATGCCCCCCACTCGGTGGGGGATGGAGTCCAGCAGCTCGATGAGCCATTGAAGCGCCGATCCCTTGTGCCACTCCAGCGGCGGCAACATGTTCACCACCTCTTTGCCCTTGACGATGCGCACCTCACCCGCGTCCTGCAGGGGCTTGACGGTCCGCCGGATGGCCCGCAGGACGGATTGTCGCTGGACCTTGGGCGCCAGCCGGTAGTGGATGCTGAGGGACAGTCCCTTGTGCTCCAGGATGACACCAGGGGTCTGGCCCGCCGTCGCCTCCAGCGTCTCACCAAGGCGCGCGACGGTGTCCCGGAAGGCCTCCGCCTCCGGTGGGACGTGGTGGAAGCCGGGGCCGGCGATTTCCAAGCCGTGGTGTCCAGCATAGGCAATGTCGGTCAGTCCGACGCGCTCCCGCACGTCCTCAAGGGTTCGCCCGCTGATCACGGCAACCGCGAACCGCGGACGGCTGTTGAGTTCGCGAAGGAGCTGACGCCGTTCTTCTGTCAGCTGGGCATCTTCCGGCCGCGGGACGATGTCGGAAAGGGTGCCATCGAAGTCCAAGGCCACGAGTATCTGCCCCTTTGTGGCGATGCCCTGGAAGACAAGGTCCATGTGGTCGCGAAGCGGGGGCATGGCGGGCCTCAGACGCCGCCCAGGACCATCTCGCGCAGGAAGCGCCCGGCCCAGGCGTAGATATTGTTGCGGCGTACAGTGCGCCGCATACGGCGCATCCGCTCGCGTTTCTCCAAGGCAGACATTTGGAGTGCCTGATGGAGCTTCAGTGCGATGTCTCTGATGTCGTAGGGATTTATGAGGAGCGCCTCCGGCAGCTCGCGGGCGGCGCCGGTAAAGCGACTCAACACCAGCACACCGTGCTCATCGAAGCGGCTGGCGACGTACTCCTTCGCCACAAGGTTCATGCCGTCGTGCAGGGAGCTGACCACACAAACGCCGGCCAGCCGGAAGAGCGCCATGAGGTCTGGCCGGTCGACGGGGTGACGCCACAGGGCGATCGGGGCCCAGTCTACCGTGCGGTGACGGTCGTTGATCTCCTGCGCCAGCTGCTCAACCTCGGCGTTCAGCGCCTGGTAGTGAGCGATCTGGATGCGGCTTACCTCTCCCACCTGCAGGAAGATGAGCCTTTCCTTGTATTCCGGGTGCTCCTGCAGCAGCAGGTCTACGGCCATGAGCCGCTCCGGGATGCCCTTGGTATAGTCGAAACGGTCCAGCCCGAGCAGCACGTGGTCGAAGCGGTCGAGATTGAACATGCGGCGGAACTCGTCCATCCACTCGCCAGTCCGTGGAGACTGTGCAGTGGCCTCTTCTTCTTCGAAGTCGACGCTGATGGGGATGTCGACGACGCGAGTGACGTGGCCGCTTCGGATCACCTCCCAGCGCTCGCGATCAAGGCGGGCCTCAAGCGTCTGTTCGACAGTGGCAAGGAAGTTGGCGCCATGGTAGCGGATGTGGAAGCCTATGAGGTCCGCCGACAGCAGACCCTCCAGCAGCTCCGCACCGAAAGGGCAGGTGCGGAAGATCTCCGGGTTGGGCCAGGGGATATGCCAAAAGATGCCGGTGGTCAGGTCCGGCCGCGCCTCTCGGAGATAACGGGGCACCAGGCAGAGGTGGTAGTCCTGCACCCAGACATAGGCGGGGCCGTCGCCTATTTCCTGCAGGACCGCCTCTGCGAATCGCCGGTTGACCTGCTGGTACTGCTGCCAGTCACGGAGAGTAAAGCGAGGCCGTAGAAAGACGACATGGCACAGGGGCCAGAGGCCTTCATTTGAGAAGCCCTCGTAGTAGCCTTCCACCTCGCCGGGCTCCAGCCAGATACGCTTGAGGGTGTAGTTGGGATGGTCAGGGGGCACGGCGACGCGACCGGTGGCGTCTGCAGATAGCCGGTCTGCATCGCCGGTTCCCTGCGCTACCCAGAGGCCTCCCTCGACGGCGCGCAGCACTGGGTCAAGGGCGGACACGAGGCCTCCGGCGGGTCGACGCCAGGTCAGGCCGTCGGGCTTGTCGGGATCGGGTTGGTGAACGTAGGGTTCGCGGTTGGAGACGACGACCAGGGGAGCGTCGGAAAAGAGATCGCGGGCAACGGAGCGGAGCCGCTCCTGGGACCACTGGCCCAGTTCCGCCGGGTCTTCCGAGAAGGACGGGTACAGGGTGCCGGATTCGACCATAGGGCGCCTCCTCCGACGAGCCGCACATGGGATGATGTTCAAGCGTCTGCTGGCTCCATTGTCCGAGTGAGCGGGCCAAAGGTCAAACGGGGCGCAAGCCGGGCACATGAGTTGACATCTCCCTATGCGCTCCCTACAATACGAGCTTGCGCTTCATTAGCGGCGGATAATCTGCGGATTTGGAGCTTTGCTGTGCCCACCATCAATCAACTGATCAAGAAGGGTAGGACCAGGGTCAGGGCCAAGAGTCGGGCCCCGGCCATGCATTGGCGCCAGAACGCGCTCAAGAACCGTGTGGTGTGGAACGATGTTGGCTCACCGCAGCGGCGCGGCGTCTGTGTGCAGGTGCGCACCGTTACGCCCAAGAAGCCGAACTCGGCCCTACGCAAGGTGGCCAGGGTGCGGCTGACGAACGGGATTGAAGTGACTGCGTACATTCCGGGAGAAGGGCACAACCTGCAGGAGCACTCCGTGGTGCTGGTGCGGGGCGGTCGTGTCCGGGACTTGCCGGGCGTGCGATATCACATTGTGCGCGGGGTGCTGGACACCGGCGGAGTGAGCGGTAGGCGGCAGGGTCGCAGCAAATACGGCGCCCGGCAGCCGCGGGGCTAACGCCGAACTAAAAGACCGGAGAGTACGGACACGAGTCATGCGAAGGCATAAAGCAGAACAACGAACGATTCCACCGGACCCGCAATTCGACAATGTAGAGTTGGCGCGGTTCATCAACCGCATCATGCTGAAGGGCAAGAAGACGGTTGCCCAGCGTATTGTCTACTCAGCTATGGAAATTGTGGAACAGCAGGCGCATCGGCCGCCTCTGGAGATCTTCCAGGAGGCGCTGCGCAATGCAACACCACTACTGCAGGTGAAGCCCCGCCGGGTCGGCGGCGCCACCTATCAGATCCCCATTGAGGTGCCGGCGCGGCGAGGCAGCGCTCTTGCCATGCGCTGGATCATCAACAGTGCGCGCAACCGGAAGGGCCGCCCAATGCACCAGAAGCTGGCCCAAGAGTTCCTGGATGCATCCAGGGGCGACGGGGCCGCGGTTAAACGGCGGGAGGACCTTCACCGAATGGCAGACGCCAACCGCGCCTTTGTCCACTACCGGTGGTGATGATCGCGTAACCCCCTCGATCTAGGGACGGCGCCTCAGCGCGCCGGAAAGGGACCCCTTGGAACGCATTCGCAACATAGGATTCATTGCGCATATTGATGCCGGCAAAACGACGGTGACAGAGCGTGTGCTCTTCTTCGCCGGCCGGACCCACCGCCTCGGCAACGTCGACGACGGCAATACCGTCATGGACTGGATGCCGCAGGAGCGAGAGCGCGGCATCACTATCACGGCGGCCGCGACGGCCTGCGAGTGGGACGGCTATGATGTCAACATCATCGACACGCCGGGCCACGTAGACTTTACCGCAGAGGTTGAGCGCAGCCTGCGGGTGCTCGATGGCGGTGTCGTCATCTTCGACGCGGTGGCGGGAGTGCAACCACAGTCAGAGACTGTGTGGCGACAGGCTAACAAGTATCAGGTGCCACGGATCTGTTTCGTCAACAAGATGGACCGTACCGGTGCTGACTTTGCCCGGACTGTGGACATGATCAGGGACCGGCTGTCTGCGAGACCCGTTCCCGTACAGCTGCCCATCGGCGCCGAGAGCACCTTTATTGGCATGGTTGACTTGGTGCGGCAGAGGGCCCTGCTTTACGGCGACGAGGTGGGCGCGCCCACTGAAGCGCCTATTCCCGCCGAGCTGCAGGACGAGGCCGACCGATACCGGGACTTGCTGAAGGAGCGCGTCGCAGAGACGGACGATGCTCTTCTCGAAAAGTACCTCGAGGGTGAGGAGTTCTCGGAGGAGGAGCTTGTCGCCGCGCTGCGAAAGGCGACGCTGAGCAACACCCTCGTCCCCGTGCTCTGCGGGACCGCGTTGCGCAACCGGGGCATCCACCCACTGCTGGACGCGGTCATCGACTACCTGCCGTCCCCGCAGGACGTGCCGTCGGTGGAGGGCACAGACCCACGCAGCCAGGAGCCCATCGTCCGGAATGCCGACCCTTCGGAGTCGTTGGCTGCGCTGGCCTTCAAGGTTGCCGCCGACCCCTACATCGGCCGGCTGGTGTTCGTGCGAGTCTACTCCGGCCAACTGAAGGCCGGTTCCTATGTTTACAACGCCTCCAAGGAAACTGACGAACGCATCGCGCGGTTGGTGCTGATGCACGCGAACCACCGCGAGGACGTGCCTGTGCTGAATGCCGGGCAGATCGGCGCGATCGTGGGCCTGAAGAACACCTTTACCGGTGAGACCATCTGCGATGGGTCCTCGCCGGTGGTCCTGGAGCCGCCGAGCTTCCCAGCCCCGGTCATCTCCGTGAGTGTTGAACCGCGCACGCAGGCGGACCAGGAGCGGTTGGAGGAGTCTCTGCGCAAGCTTTCGGACGAGGATCCAACCTTCGTGGTGCGCTACGACAAGGAGAGTGGCCAGACCATCATCTCAGGCATGGGCGAGCTGCACCTGGACGTGTTGGTGGATCGACTGCGCCGTGAGTTTAATGTACAGGCGCAGGTTGGGCGCCCGCGCGTGTCCTACCGCGAAGCCATTCGGGAAGCGGTGCGCGTCGAGGGTCGGTTCGTGCGGCAGACTGGCGGCCACGGTCAGTATGGCCATGTTTGGCTTGTGCTGGAGCCGCAGGAGCGCGGGACAGGGTTCATTTTTGAGGACAAGACCGTCGGCGGCGTGGTGCCGAGGGAGTACGTCAACCCGGTGCGTGCCGGCGCTCGGGAGGCACTAGACAGCGGCGCGATAGCGGGCTATCCTGTGGTGGATATCAAGGTCTCCCTGGTAGACGGCAGTTTTCACCCTGTCGATTCCTCCGAGATCGCCTTTAAGATTGCTGGTTCTATGGCCGTGAAGGAGGGGCTGCGCAAGGGCAAGCCGGTCCTCATGGAACCATACATTCAGACGGAAGTCGTCACCCCGGGTGAGTTTCTGGGCGAGGTCCTAGGCGACCTGTCTGGAAAGCGGGCGCGGGTACAGAACATCGAGGGCGTAGGGGATATCCAGACCATTCGTGCGCTGGTGCCCCTAGCGGAGATGTTCGGGTACGCCACCACCGTTCGGTCACTTACCCAGGGCAGAGCGAGTCATTCCATGGAGTTCCATCACTATGAAGAGGTGCCGGACTCCGTGGCGCAGCAGATGCTTGTACGCGTATAACGTGGTGTAAGGTAGGTTTTTGCCATGCCCGGCCAGAAAATTCGCATTATATTGAAAGCGTTTGACCATCGGGCGCTGGATCTGTCCGCGCAGCAGATCGTAGAGACTGCAGAGCGGACCGGTGCCGTGGTGGCTGGGCCCGTGCCGCTACCGACGCACAAGCAGCGCTTCTGCGTTATCCGGTCGCCGCACATCGATAAGGACTCACGTGAGCATTTTGAGCTCCGGACTCACAAACGGCTGGTGGACATTCTTGAGTCCACTGGCCGCACCCTGGAAGCACTCTCCCGGCTCAACGTTGCAGCCGGTGTCGACATCACTATAAAGACATAATCTGGGGCGAAACCCTGAAGACGGAGCCATTCGCTGGCTCCGTTTTCTACTGAGGAACAAGGGAAAGCATGGCGTTAGACGGTATCTTGGGCAAGAAGATTGGCATGACCCAGATCTTCCGTGAGGACGGAAGGTTGGTGGGCGTGACGGCCGTGCAAGCCGGCCCGTGCACCATCACGCAAATCAAGCTGCCGGAGAAGGACAAATACACCGCAGTGCAGTTGGGCTTCCACGAGGTGCGAAACCTCCGAAGTCCAGAGCGCGGCCACCTGCGCAAGGCGGGCCGCCTCTACCGGCACCTGCGGGAGGTCCCCGCCGGCGACCTGACCGGCGTTGAGGTGGGCGACCCTGTGGGCGCCGAGATCTTCTCTGAGGGCGAGCACATAGACGCCGTGGGAACGTCGAAGGGCCGTGGGTTCACGGGTACCGTGAAGCGCCACAACTTCGCCGGCGGACCCAAGACCCACGGTCAGTCGGACCGGCACCGTGCGCCGGGATCCATTGGCTCCGGCACCTACCCGGGCCGCATTTGGCGAGGCACCAAGATGGCGGGCCACTACGGGGACGAGCGCGTCACAGTGCGCAACTTGGAGATTATTCGAGTGGACACGGAACGGAACCTTGTGTTTGTAAAGGGCGCGATTCCCGGGCCGTCTCAGGGCCTGGTGATTCTGCGCCGGACCAATAAGGCTGGTTAGCAGACATGGAACTACCGCTGAAGAACATGCAGGGCGCGACGGTGGGCAGCATCGAGGTGAGTGAAGCTGTCTTCGACTTGCCGCTCAACACGGCTGTCATCCACCAGGTGATGGTGGCGCAGTTGGCCAACAAGCGTGCGGGCACTCACAGCACCAAGACGCGCGCAGAGGTGAGCGGCGGAGGTCGCAAACCCTGGCGGCAGAAGGGCACGGGCCGCGCCCGGCACGGGAGTACCCGCTCGCCGCAGTGGCGCACTGGCGGTGTCACCTTCGGCCCCAAGCCGCGCGACTACTCGCAGAGGACACCCAAGAAGATGCGTCGGCTCGCCATCCGGTCGCTGCTGTCTCAGAAGGTGCGGGACGGAGAGGTAACGGTGGTTGAGGAATTCCGCCTGCCGGAGCCCAAGACCCGCGAGGTGCTGCGGGCCCTGGAGGGCCTGGAGATCTCCACCAAGTGCTTGGTCGTGAATGAGGCAGTCTCTCAAAGGGAGCTGTGGCAGGCGTGCCACAACCTGAAGCGGGTGAAGTCCGTCCCAGCCTCGACGCTGAACACTGTGGACCTGTTGAACTACAACCACCTGGTGCTCAGCGTGGCGGCGGTGCGGCGCATCGAGGAGCTTTGGGCACAGGACCGGCCTCGTCGGGCCGTTTTGGCGACAGTCACCCCTGCGGAGTCGGAAGAAGAGCAGACCGAGTCCGGTGAGGAGCAGGCGTCATGACGATGGCACAGTTGACGGGCGTCCTCATCGGCCCAGTGGTGACCGAGAAGAGCACTCGCCTGCAGGACGAGAACAAGTACACGTTTCGGGTAGCGCTCCGCGCCAACAAGACGATCGTCAAGCAGGCGGTGGAGACGCTCTTCGGCGTGAAGGTTGAAAAGGTCACCGTGATTCGGTTACCGGGCAAGGTGAAGCGGTTCGGCCCGAGGATGACCAAGGGACCGGACAAGAAGAAAGCCATCGTGAAGCTGCGGCAGGGCGACCGCATCACTGTGTTTGAGGGCGTGTAGGCATGGGACTGAAGACGTTCAAGCCGATAACGCCGGGCATGCGCCAACTGGTGCGACCCGACTTCAGCGAGATCACCAAGAGCAAGCCTGAGCGCTCGCTGTTGCAGCCGTTGCGCAAGAGCGGCGGTCGAAACCGACAGGGACGACTCACCGTTCGGCACCGCGGCGGTGGCCACAAGCGCATGTACCGCGTCATCGACTTTAAACGGCGCGACAAGGCGGGGGTTCCGGGCGTGGTGCACAGCATCGAGTATGACCCGAACCGCTCGGCGCGCATTGCCCTTATCCACTACCGCGACGGCGACAAGCGCTACATCCTGTGGCCGGTGGGCGTGAAGGTCGGGGATCCGATTATGTCGGGTCCGAACGCCGAAATCCGCGCCGGTAGCGCGATGTCGCTGCGCTCGATGCCGCTGGGCACCGTGGTGCACAACATTGAGTTGCAGCCCGGCCGCGGCGCACAGATGGTGCGTAGTGCCGGCGGCAGTGCGCAGGTCATGGCCCGCGAGGAGCGGTACACGCAGATCCGGCTTCCCTCCGGCGAGATTCGCCGGGTGCTGAGCGAGAACTACGCGACCATCGGGCAGGTGGGGAACGCCGAGCATGGGGCAACGTCCATCGGAAAGGCCGGGCGCAACCGGTGGCTGGGCAAGCGTCCAGAGGTGCGTGGAAAGGCAATGAACCCGCGCGACCACCCGCACGGTGGTGGCGAGGGCCGCAACCCCATTGGGCTGCGGTATGCCAAGACCAAGTGGGGTAAGCCAGCCCTCGGTGTGAAGACGCGCCGCAACAAGGAGACCAACCGGTTTATTGTGCGGCGGAGAAGGATAGGCTATGGGCAGGTCCGTTAAGAAGGGGCCCTACGTTCACCCTAAGTTGCAAAAGAAGGTGGACGCGGCCCAACGCACTCAAGAAAAGGTGGTCATCCGCACTTGGTCGCGGGCGTCCATGATCATGCCGGACATGGTGGGACTCACCATGGCCGTGCATGACGGTAGGCGGCACGTGCCAGTGTATTTGACGGAGAACATGGTGGGGCATCGCCTGGGCGAGTTCGCGCCCACTAGGACCTTCCGGGGCCACGCAGGACGCAGTGAGCGGACCACAAGGCCTCGAGGTTAGGGGAGAGGATCCGTGGCGGTACAGGCAACGCACAGGAACTTTGGAATGTCGCCGCAGAAAGTGCGGCGGGTGTTGGGCATGGTGCGGGGCAAGCCAGTTGTCCAGGCGCTGGCTGCGCTGCAGTACGTGCCAAGCCCGACGGCCTTGGCGGTATCTAAGGTGATCCGCTCCGCCGTGGCAAACGCGGAAAACAACAGGTTCATGATTCCGGAGACACTGAAGGTGGTGGCGGCCTACGCGGACGACGCCCCCCGGCTGCGACGGTTCCGGCCGCAGTCTCGCGGGCGCATCAGTCCCATCAAGCGGCGGTCCTGCCACATCACCATCGTCGTGGACCGGGGGAGTTAACTGTGGGACACAAGACACACCCGATTGGCTTTAGGCTTGGCATCATCAAGGACTGGGATAGCCGATGGTTCGCCGCCAAGAAACAGGACTACCGGAACACGTTGCATGAGGATCTGCGGCTGCGTAACGCCATCCTATCGCGATACCCGGAGGCCGGGATCCCGAAAGTGGAGATTGAGCGAGGGCCGCAGGAGGTCTCAGTAGTCATATGGACGGCGCGGCCCGGTATTGTCATTGGACGGCAGGGGCAGCGCGTGGAGGAGATGCGCCAGGCGCTAGAAGCTCTGACAGAGCGACGGGTACGCATCTCCGTGCAGGAAGTCCGGCAGCCCGAGACAGTGGCGGCGCTGGTGGCCCGTAGTTGCGCCGAGCAGTTGGAGCGGCGCGTGGCGCACCGTCGTGCAATGCAGCAGACGGCCACCCGGTCCATGCAGGCCGGGGTACAGGGCGTAAAGATTATCGTCGGTGGGCGGCTTGGCGGCGCGGACATCGCGCGGCGAGAGAAGGTGATGATGGGGCGGGTGCCCCTCCACACCATCCGGGCTGACGTGGACTTTGCCATCAGCGAGGCCAGCACCACGATGGGGCGCATCGGTGTGAAGGTGTGGCTCTACAAGGGCGACATCGTTCCGCTGCGTGAGCAGGAGGTCGCCGACGACCTTGGGCCAATCGAGGTAACGATGCGGGCCGAGGACGAGGCCGCGGACCACATGGTCATCGAACGGGCTGAGGCCGCTGCGGAAGGAGAGCCCAATGCAGCAACCTAAGCGGCTGAAGTACCGCAAGGTGCATCGGGGGCGCCGCAAGGGCGCTGCGACCTCCGGCGCAACCCTGCACTTTGGTGACTACGGTCTCAAGACGCTGGACACGGCGTGGCTGACCGCCAGGCAGATTGAGGCGGCGAGGCGGGCCGTTGTGCGCTACCTCCGGCGTGGTGGACAGCTATGGATTCGCGTCTTCGCCGACAAGCCCGTGACCAAGAAGCCCTTGGAGACCCGAATGGGCAAGGGCAAAGGCGGCGTTGACCACTATGTGGCCGTCGCCAAGCGGGGCAGAATGCTCTTCGAGCTATCTGGCGTGTCCGAAGAGCAGGCCAAGGAAGGGCTGCGGCTGGCCGCGGCCAAGTTGCCGGTGTCCACCAAGATTGTCACCCGGGAGGATTACTTCCTCCACACGACGAACTAGGAATCGAGCGGATTTATGCGTGTAGAAGAAGTTCGGGAAAAGAGTACCGACGATCTCCAGCAGGAGTTGGACGAGTCATACCGCGAGTTGATGAACCTCCGGTTCCGGTGGATGACGCATCAACTGGCGAACGTAAGCGAAATGAAGCAGGTCAAGAAGACCATCGCGCGCATCAAAACGGTGATGCGTCAGCGGGAGTTGGGGATTCACTAGATGGCAGCGAACCGGAGAAGCTACGTCGGGCGCGTGGTAAGCGCCAAAATGCAGAACACGCTTGTGGTGGCCGTGGATCGCGTCCGTCACCACGCAGTGTATGGCAAGGCGCTGCGCCGCAAGACGGTGCTCTATGTCCACGACCCGCTGGGCGAGTCTCAGTACGGCGACTTGGTGCGTGTCACCGAGTGCCGACCGGTGTCCAAGACAAAGCGGTTTCGCCTGCAGGCTGTTCTCCAGAGGCACGAAATTCTGCGTCCCGAGGAAGTCGCTGAGGCGGAGGCCGTGATGGCGGAGGCCGTGATGGCGGAGGCCGTGATGGCGGAGGCCATCGAGACCCCCGAACTCGTTGCGGCTGTCGCAGTCACTGAGGACGCAGCGGAGTCCGAGTCCGATGTCGAAGAGACGGTCGCGGCCATGGACGAGGCTGTGGACGAATCCGTCGACGAAGCGGCCGAAGAGCAGGAAGCTGTCGCCGAGGAACTCGAGGTCCCGGTCGCGGAAGCCACCGAGGATCCGGCAGCAGCTGAAGAGGCTGAGGCGCCGGTCGCGGAAGCTACCGAGGAACCGGCAGCAGCTGAAGAGGCTGAGGCGCCGGTCGCGGAAGCCCCCGAGGAGCCGGCGGCAGCTGAAGAGGTTGAGGCGCCGGTCGCGGAAGCTCCCGAGGAACCGGCAGCAGCTGAAGAGGCTGAGGCGCCGGTCGCGGAAGCTCCCGAGGAGCCGGCGGCAGTGGAAGAGGTTGAGGCCCCGGTCGCGGAAGCCTCCGAAGAGCCGGTGGCATCGCAAGAGTCTGAGGCGCCGGTCGCAGAAGCTCCCGCCGAGGAGCCGACAGTGACGGAAGAGGTTGAGGCAGAGGCTCCCGCTGAGGAAGCCGTGCCGGAAGCCACCGACTCCGCGGAGGAAGCGTCCTCAGAAGACAAGGAGACGCCCCGGAAGGAGGACGCATGATCCAGCACATGTCGCGGTTGGCCGTTGCGGACAACTCCGGGGCCAAGCAGGTGATGTGCATCGGCATCCCCGGATCCAGTCGCAGGCGCTACGCAGGACTCGGCGACATCATCACGTGTTCCGTGAAGGACGCCATCCCCAACGCACCCGATGCGGTGCGGGCGGGCAAGGTCGTGAAGGCAGTCATTGTCCGGGTGGTGAAGAACACCCGACGGCCCGACGGCACGCACATCCGCTTCGACGAGAACGCGGCGGTCATGCTGACGGACGCGCTTAACCCCATTGGCACGCGCATCTTCGGGCCGGTGGCCAGGGAGCTGCGGGAGAAGGGGTTCATGCGCATCGTCTCCCTGGCGCCAGAGGTCTTTTAGGATAACCGCAGGGAGAGAAGGAAGAGGTCATGGCGCAAAAGGTCAGAAGTGGCGACACCGTGGTCATCACCAAGGGGCGGGACCGCGGCAAGCAGAGTACGGTGCAACGGGTGTTTCCCCGTGAGGGCAAGCTCTTTGTGGAGGGCGCCAACATGGTGAAGCGCCACCGCAAGGCGCAGCCCGGCATCAGTCAGGCGGGGATTATCACGATGGAAGCCCCATTGTCACTGTCCAATGTCAAAGTGGTGTGCCCACTCTGCAATAGCGCCGCCCGAATGGGATTCACGTTTCTGAACGACGGCAAGAAAGTACGGCAATGCAAGAAGTGCAATCAACCGATCGAATAGAAGAGCCGCAGGAGTCCTCGAGCGGCGGCGGCAGGTCCCGGGGGCGGAGTCGCGCACAGGCGCAGGCAAAGCCTGTCCCGCAGGGCCGTGTGATGCCTCGGCTGTTGGCGCGCTATCGCGACGAGATGGCGCAACAATTGCAGCAGGAGTTTTCATACGCCAACGTCATGGAGATTCCCAAGGTCGAAAAGGTTGTCATCAACGTAGGCTTGGGCGAGGCGTTGACCAACGCCCGCGCCATGGACGCCACCCTGGGGGACATTGCCGCAATCACCGGCCAACGCCCCATCTCCAGGAAGGCACGGCGCTCCGTGGCGGGCTTTAAGCTGCGGGAAGGACAAGCCGTCGGCGTCATGGTGACCCTGCGCGGCGACCGGATGTACATCTTTCTGGACAAGCTGTTCAACACGGCGTTGCCCCGCATCCGCGACTTCCGCGGCGTGTCCCGCTCGGCCTTTGACGGGCGCGGTAACTACGCGCTGGGCCTGCGGGAGCAGATTGTGTTCCCGGAGATCGACTACAACCAAATCGACCGGATGCGCGGGATGCAGGTGAATATCGTCACCACCGCAAAGACGGACCAGGAGGCGTTGCGGCTCCTCGACCTGATGGGGATGCCCTTCGCCCGGGTGCAGGAGCGCACGGGCGCCGGCGCCTAGTTCGGCGCGCGATTGAATAGGATAGGAGCGGAGCATTGGCCAAGACCAGCAAGATAGCCAAGTGGCGAATGCCGGTGAAGTTCTCAACGCGGCAGCATAACCGGTGCCAACTGTGCGGGCGCCCACGGGCGTACATCCGCCAGTTCGGCCTCTGTCGCATCTGTTTCCGCACCTTGGCGCTCCGGGGCGAAATCCCCGGGGTCCGGAAGGCCAGCTGGTAGGAGGGTTCGTGAGCGGAGTAACCGATCCCATTGCGGACATGCTGACCCGAGTGCGCAACGCCGGCATGGCGCGGCACGACTCGGTGGTGGTGCCGTTGTCCAAGGCAAAGCAGGCGGTGGCCGACATCCTGAAGGAAGAGGGCTTCATTCGGGACGTGGATACCGTCAGGAGCGGGCCGTGGCGAGTGCTGCGGCTGCGGTTGTTGTACACGGGGCGCAGCCAGACAGCCATTCGAGGGCTGAAGCGGGTGAGCCGCCCGGGCCTTCGCGTCTACGTGGGCCGTGATGATATCCCACGGGTGTACGGTGGGCTCGGCGTAGCCATCCTCTCTACATCGCAGGGGGTTATGACCGGGCAGGCTGCCAAGAACCGGGGCATTGGAGGAGAGGTTCTCTGCTACATCTGGTAGGGAACGGTGAGCTATGACGGAAAAGATAAAGGAAAAGCGGCGTATCGTCGCCCGAATAGGATCGATGCCAATCCCCGTTCCTAGCGGTGTTGATGTGACGCTGGGTGCTGACAACGAAGTGATGGTGAAGGGTCCTTTGGGCACGCTGGAGCAGCAGTTTCATTCGGACCTCATGATCGAACGTCAGGACGGTGTCATCGTCATTGGCCGCCCCTCAGACACCCAGTTTATTCGTGCGCTGCAGGGATTGACGCGGGCGCTGCTCAACAACATGGTTGTTGGCGTGACGGAGGGCTTCACTAAGAGGCTGGAGCTGGTGGGAACTGGCTATCGCGTTCAGCAGACCGGTGAGAACATTACCCTTCAGGTGGGTTACAGCCATCCGGTCGACATTGAGGCGCCGTCGGGCATCACGCTGACGGTCGAGGGCCCCACGCGACTGTCCGTGGCAGGGTGCGACAAGCAGCAGGTGGGGCAGATTGCCGCCACCATCCGCGCAGTGCGCAAGCCTGACGCCTACAAGGGCAAGGGCATTCGCTACAGCGGCGAAATTGTTCGGCTCAAGCCCGGCAAGAGCGCCGGACGCTAGGCCCAAGGAAGACATTGTGGTAAGAGCATTACGATTACAGGCATTGCGGTACAAGGGGAAGGCCAAGACGGCCCGAGCCAAACGTGTTGTGCGCCACATCCGGGTGCGCAGGAAGGTCAACGGCGTGCCGGAGCGTCCGCGCATGGCGGTCTTCCGCAGCAGCCAGCACATCTCTGTCCAGGTCATCGACGATAGTGTCGGGCACACGCTAGCAGCGGCGTCCGACATGGACACTGAGTTGCGGGCCGAGTGCCAGGGCAAGGTGAAGACCGAGGTCGCGCGGTTGGTGGGCGCGCTTGCGGCGAGCCGCAGCAAGGCTGCGGGCGTAACGAGAGTGGTCTTCGACCGTGGCGGGTACGCCTACCACGGCCGCGTGCAAGCGCTAGCGGAAGCGGCGCGTGAAGGAGGGTTGGAGTTCTAATGCCTAAGCAAACTCCATATGACCTAGCCCCCCGGGTTTCGCCGGAGCATGCCGGCAACCTGACGGAGCGCGTCCTGATGATCCGCCGCATTGCTAAGGTGACTGCAGGCGGCAAGAACATGCGCTTCAACGCCATGGTTGCAGTCGGCGATGGCCGCAACATTGTAGGCATTGGCCTTGGCAAGGCAGCGGCGGTTCCGGACGCGGTCCGCAAGGGTGTTGCCATCGCCCGGCGGAACCTCATTGAGGTGCCCCTGCGCGGAACGACCATCCCGCATGACATCGTGACAAAGTACCGGGCTTCGCAGGTGATGCTGAAGCCCGCCGTCGACGGCACGGGCGTGGTGGCGGGCGCGACGGTGCGCGCGGTGGTGGACCTTGCAGGAATCAAGGACATCCTGACCAAGGCCATCGGCAACACCAACCCCATCAACCTCTCCAAGGCGACGATGGACGCGCTGGCGTCATTGCGCGACCCGCAGGTGGAGGTTGAACGGCGGAGGGCCCGGCGCACGCCACCGCCTGCACAGCAGCAACAACAACAGCCACAACAGCAAGGCAGTTAGGGGATCCCAATGACACGGCTGCGGATTACCTTGAAGAAAAGCGGTATTGGCTTTGAGCGCAACCAACAGGCGACCGTGCGGTCGCTGGGGCTGCGGCGGCTGAACCAGACAGTGGAGCGTGAGGATACCCCGGTGGTGCGAGGCATGCTCCATAAAGTGCGCCACATGGTGCAAGTGGACGAAGTAGAGGACTAACGGCAGGAGACACGGTAGTGAAACAGCACGAAATTCCGGCGCCTAAGGGCGCACGTCGGCCCAGCACTAGGGTGGGCCGTGGCAACGGCAGCAAGGGCAACTACTCCGGACGGGGCATGAAGGGCCAGCGATCCCGCTCCGGCCCCGGGCCTCGCCCAGGGTTTGAGGGCGGCCAGTTGCCGTTGGTGCTGAAGCTGCCCACACGCCGGGGATTCACCAATATCTTCCGGACAGACTACGTCGTTGTTAACCTGGGGTCGCTGGACGAGCGGTTTGAGAGCGGTGCGCAGGTGACGTTGGAAGCCATGGTGCAGGCCGGCCTTCTGCACAACCTGAAGCAACCGGTGAAGGTGCTTGCCAAGGGTGAGATCACCAAACCGCTGGCAGTGACGGCCCATCGGTTCTCGGCGCAGGCGCGCGAGCAACTTGTGGCAGCGGGCGGCACGGTGGAACAGTTGCCGAGCAGGAAGCGGGGGAAGGACAATGCAGGCGACGTCAGCTAGGCCTGCGTCCGGGCGGCCCCAACTGCTGCAGGCGCTCATAGACGCCTTTAAGATCCCAGACCTGCGGATGAAGCTGCTCTTCACCTTGGCCATGCTTGTGGTGTTCCGCTTTGTGGCGCACGTGCCGGTACCCGGGGTGGACCGTGAGGCCCTCAGCGCCGTCTTCAGCGGCGGTCAGTTCGGAGACATCCTCGGTTTCCTGGACCTGTTCAGCGGCGGAGCGCTGCGTAACTTGAGCGTGGCGGCCTTGGGCGTTTACCCGTACATCACCGCGTCCATCATCATGCAGTTGCTGGTGCCCGTTGTGCCGCAACTCAAGGCGCTCTCCAAGGAGGGCGACTACGGCCGGCAGAAGATCAACCAGATGACCCACTACTTCACCGTGCCCATCGCACTGGCACAAGGCTACGGGCAGATTATTCTTCTGCAGCGAGCAGGCATCTTCGCGGGTGTGGACGTAACCGGCGGCGCTTTCCCGGCCATCATCCCGATGGTCATCTCTCTGGCTGCGGGCACCGTCTTCCTGGTCTGGCTCGGCGAGCAGATCACGGAACGCGGAATCGGGAATGGCATCTCCATCATCATCTTCGCCGGCATCGTCGCGGGGCTTCCACAAATCGTGCAGCAGGGCTTCATCAGCCGTGTCGACCCTACGGGGCTCATCACTCTGGCGGTTATCACCCTTGCAATCATCTACCTCATTGTGGTGTTCACAGAGGCGCAGCGGCGCATCCCTGTGCAGTATGGGCGGACGGTGTTTCGAGGAGGGGCGGTGCGACGCGCGCAGGGGACTTCGTATATTCCGCTGCGTATCAACTCCGCAGGCATGATCCCGCTCATCTTTGCCTTTGCCATCATCATTTTGCCAGGCACGGTGGCCAGCTATTTTGCCAACCCGTCGGACCCCAGTTTCGTTTCCCGGTTCGCACAAGGTGTGGTGGGCGTCTTTGACGGGACGAGCTTCATCTACTGGGTCTTCCTCTTTGTGCTGGTGGTGATTTTCGCGCTCTTCTACACAATGATTACCTTTTCGCAGATGAACTTGGCGGAGAATCTGCAGAAGCAAGGCGGCTTCATCCCAGGCATCCGACCGGGGAGGCCCACTGAGGAATACCTGCAACGCACCCTCATACGCGTCAGCTGGGGAGGCGCCCTTTTTCTGGGCTTTGTGGCCATCATCCCGTACTTTGCGACGCTTCTAACCGACGTGCAGGCGCTGCGGCTAAGCAGCACGGCGCTGCTGATTCTGGTGGGTGTGGGGCTGGATACGATGCGGCAGCTTGAAGCGCAGTTGCTGATGCGCCGTTACGAGGGGTTCATCCGATGACGGTCCTGTTGGGCGGTACCCGAGAGGCTACGGCATGCTGTTAGTCCTTATAGGTGCTCCCGGCGCAGGCAAGGGCACGCAAGCCGACATCCTGACAGACCAGAAGGGGTTGGCCCACGTGTCATCGGGAGACTTGCTGCGGGCGCATCGCCAGCAGAAGACGGACCTTGGACAGTTGGCGCAGTCTTATATGGACCGCGGGGACTTGGTGCCGGATGGCGTGGTCATCCGCATGGTGCTGGACAAGTTGTCGGAGGAGACAACAGGCGCGGGCGTGGTGCTCGACGGCTTCCCGCGCACTGCTCCGCAGGCAGAAGCGTTGGACGAAGCGCTGGGCGGCAATGGCATCGACAAGGTATTGCACGTGAAAGTGCCGGAGGACGAGCTGGTGCGGCGACTGAGTAACCGCTACATATGTCGCGGTTGCCTACGGCCGTACACGGTCGAGAGCATGGGCGAGCCGTGCCCGGTCTGCAGCGGCGAACTCTACCAGCGGGAGGACGACATGCCTGAGGCCGTGCGAAACCGGCTGCAGGTGTACGCCGCCCAGACTTACCCGCTCATCGATTACTACAAATACCAGGGCAAATTGGTTGAGGTGAACGGTCTGCAGGACGTGGACGCAGTCACGGCGTCCGTGCTGCAGGCGCTGGAGGACTAGCGGCGGTAACGTCGTGGGTGCAAAATATGCGCCGAATCGGTACAATGGCTCTTTGGGCACATTCAAGGGAGTGAATCTGTGGAATCTCCAGAGGCGGCACGGCGCCCGTCCATCAAGTCTCCCCGTGAGTTGGAGGCGATGCGGCAGGCGGGGCAGGTGGTGGCGAGGATGATCGCGGCCATCACGCGCGCTGTGGAGCCGGGGATGACCACGAAGGATCTGGACGACGTGGCTGTCCAGGAGTTGCGCCGGAACGGGGCCAAGCCTGCCTTCTTGGGCTACATGGGCTTCCCCGCAACGATATGCACGTCGGTGAATGAAGAGATTGTCCACGGCATCCCGGGCAAGCGGGTGCTGCAGAACGGTGACCTAGTGAAATGCGACGTCGGCGCAATCGTCGACGGGATGCACGGGGATGCGGCGGTGACGCTGCCCGTTGGTGAGGTCTCCGAGGACGCAATGCGTTTGCTCGAGACTACGAGAGAGTCGCTGAATGCGGCCATCGGGCAGGTGCGGGCCGGCGCTCGACTTGGCGACATCGGCGCTGCAGTGCAGAGCTACGCCGAGCCCCGCGGGTACGGCGTCGTCAGGGAGTATGTTGGACATGGCATCGGACGGAAGCTCCATGAGGAGCCTCAGGTGCCGAATTTCGGTGTGGCGGGCCGGGGCCAGATGCTCCGAGCGGGCATGGCCATAGCCATTGAGCCCATGTTGAATCTGGGCACGTGGCGGACCCGGATGTTGGAGGACGGCTGGACGGTGGTGACCGCCGACGGCCAGATCTCCGCTCACTTTGAGCACACGATGGCCGTTGGTGAGGATGGGGCCGAGGTGATGACCCTGCTCCGGGAGTAGGGCGCCCGGCGCCACAGGCAAGAGGTTATATGCCGAAGAAAGAGTCCATTGAAGTGGAAGGAACGGTTGAGGAGTCACTCCCCAACGCGGTGTTCCGTGTGAAGTTGGCAAATGAACATGAGGTGCTGGCGCACGCCTCCGGCAGAATACGGATGCACTACATCCGAATTCTCCCCGGAGACCGGGTGCTGGTGGAGCTCTCCCCCTATGACCTGAGTCGGGGCCGAGTGACCTACCGGTTCCGGTAGGGGGAAAGGGCGCAAGGAGTCAATATGCAGGTCCAACCATCCATCAAGAAGCGGTGCGAGCACTGCAAGATCATCAAGCGCAAGGGCATTTTGCGGGTCATCTGCATCAACAAGCGGCACAAGCAGCGTCAGGGCTAAAACCTGAGGTAGGAGGGACCCATGGCACTGGTATCTGGGGTCAACATACCGGACAACAAGCGGGTGGAGATAGCGCTGCGCAGCATCTACGGCATTGGCCCCACGCGGGCCAAGGAGATCGCCGCAGAGGCCAACATCGAGGACAACCCGCGTGTCCGCGACCTGGCGGAGGACCAGCTTTCCCGCATTCGCGAGGCCGTTGAACGCCACTACAAGGTGGAGGGTGACCTACGGCGCGAGGTGCAGATGAACATCCGCCGCAAGATTGAGATCCGCAGCTTCCAGGGCACCCGTCACGTGCGGGGCTTGCCAGTGAACGGCCAGCGGTCGCGCACCAATGCCCGGACGCGCAAGGGTCCCAAGAAGACGGTGGCCGGACGCCGCCGTACAAGCGCCAAGAAGTAGGAAGGCAGGAGCGTCAGGACTCGCGTGAGCGAGGCCAGGTGCGCTACTGGACAAAGGAGGCCCATGGCCAGAAGGGGAGTCCGCCGCAGGGAACGCAAGTCCGTGCCTGTGGGCCGGGCATACATCAAGGCAACGTTCAACAACACGCTGGTGACCTTGACCGACACGCAGGGCGCCGTGTTGGCGTGGGGCACGGCCGGCACGGCCGGCTACAAGGGCTCGCGCAAGGGCACGGCATTTGCAGCGGGGCGCGCCGCGGAGATCGCCGCCCGCAAGAGCATGGAGCACGGGCTCCGGCGGGTGGAGGTCTACCTCAAGGGCCCCGGGCCTGGCCGCGAGGCGGCAATCCGTTCCCTGCAGGGAGCGGGACTGATGATTTCGGGCATTCGAGACGTGACGCCCACACCGCACAACGGGTGCCGTCCGCCGAAGAAGCGCCGGGTGTAGGAGAGCATATGGGACGCTATACCGGCCCGGTGTGTCGGCAGTGCCGGCAAGTGGGCGAGAAACTCTACCTGAAGGGGGAGCGTTGCTACACCCCTCGATGCGCTATTGAGAAACGCCGGAACGCCCCTGGTGCGTCGAGGCCTTCACGCCGTCGGCCGTCGGACTACGCCGTGCGGCTGCGTGAGAAGCAGAAGCTGCGCTACACCTATGGCCTGCGGGAACACCAGTTCCTTCGCAACGTCAAACAGGCGCAAAAGCGCCCCGGCATCACGGGCCAATATCTTGTGCAGCTCTTGGAGCGGCGCTTGGACAATGTTGTCTACCGGCTCAATTTCTCTGACTCCCGTGCCCAGGCCCGGCAGATGGTCCTGCACGGGCACTACACAGTAAATGGCCGAAAGGTGGACATTCCCTCCTTTGTGGTCAAGCCCGGAGATGAGATCGGCTGGAAGGAATCCAGCATGCAACGGGAATTCGCCCAGGTCGTCAAGGAAGGCATCCCCAAGCGGACCATCCCCCGCTGGCTGGAACTGGACATCAACGCCATGAAGGGGCGTGTTGCCAACCTGCCGGAGGAGTCGGACACCGAGACCGCTATAGACACGCGGCTCATCGTAGAGTTCTACTCCCGCTAACCCATGTTAGGCTAGGACCCGTATTGAACGAGGAGCAGTAACGTTGGAGTCATTCGTAATGATTGGGCCAGCCCAGGATGTACAGACTGGGCCAGCCGTTCCCAAGCCGGACGTCAAAACCATTGAGTTGGACGAGACCTACGGCAAGTTCACTTTGGAACCGCTGGAGCGGGGCTTTGCCACCACGCTGGGCAACCCGCTTCGCCGGGTGTTGATGAGCTCCGTACCCGGTGCCGCCGTCACCTGGATCCGCATCGATGGTGTGCTGCATGAGTACTCCACTCTTCCCCACTTGAAGGAGGAGGTGATGGAGGTGATCCAGCGGGTGAAGACCATTAGGTTGCGCGCCCACACAGATCGACCTGGTCGGCTGCGCCTTGAGGCCCGAGGCCCCGGTGAGGTTTACGCCGGGGACATCGTTGCACCGGCGGACTTTGAGATCGTCAACCCGGACCTGCATCTCGCGACGCTGGACTCGGATGAGGGCACGCTCAACATGGAATTCAACGTGGAGCGCGGCACCGGCTACGTGCCGGCCCAGCAGGCTGTTGGCTACTCTATCGGCACACTCCCGGTGGATGCGATCTTCAGCCCTGTGCGGAAGGTTAACTTTGCCGTGGAGCACACCAGGGTGGGGCAGGTAACGGACTACGAGCGGCTTGTGCTCGAAGTCTGGACGGACAAGACCATCTCACCCCTGGACGCAGTTCACACCGCCGCCAAGGTGCTCATGGACCACAGTGCCCTGCTTATCGGGGCGGGGGTCGACACCGGCGGCGAAAGCGGCCCGGGCGCCGTCATTCCTGCGGAGATTTACAATATCACCGTCGAGAAGCTGGAGCTTTCCTCTCGAACCCTGAACTGCCTCAAGCGCGCCGGCGTCAACAAGGTTGGCGAGGTGCTGGAACGTACGGCGGAGGAGCTCCTGAAGATCCGTAACTTTGGGGAGAAGTCCTTGGAGGAGTTGCGGGCCCGGCTGGAGGAGAACAACCTTCCGGTGCCGGACAGCTTCTGGGGCAAGAGCGCCGAGTCCCCGGCGCCCTTGGTGGCGGTAGTGGACGACGGGCTGCTGCAGGACGAGGCGGACGAGAGCATTCCTGAGGATGAAGACGACGACGAGGACGACCTAGACGAGCTTCCCAAGGAGACCTAAGGGCTATGCGTCACAACATCGGAATTCACAAACTCGGCAGGCCCAGCGGTCAGCGCAAAGCCCTCTACAAGGGGCTGGCGCGGTCGCTAATTCTGCACGGGCGCATCAAGACCACTGAGGCGCGAGCCAAGGCGCTGCGTCCTGTGGCGGAGCGGTTCATTGCGTGGGGTTGCCGTGCGGCGCGAGCGCTGGACGGCGGCGATACGCCTGAAAATCGGGCACGGGCTGTCCACTGCCGCCGAATGGCCTTCGCCTTTGTGCAGGACAATCAGGTCATTCGCAAGCTCTTTGACGAGTTGGCGCCCAAGTACAAGGAGCGGCCAGGCGGTTACACCCGCATCATGAAGCTGGGCTTCCGCAAGGGCGACGCTGCGCCCATCGCGCTCATCGAGCTGGTGTAGGCGGGGCCGGAGCATTGGGGTGACCCCGGAGGCGCGGAGGCGCATCGCACTCGTAGTTGAGTACGATGGCACGGCGTACCGGGGTTTTCAGACACAATCCAAAGGGTCAACAGTCCAGGGGGAGTTGGAGCGGGCGCTCCAAAGCCTACTGGGCGGGTACGTTAAGACACACGGCGCAGGCCGGACAGACGGTGGGGCACACGCCTGGGGACAGGTGGTGGCCTTCACGACCGATGCGAGCTACTCCGCGCAGGTCTATCCCCTGGCATTGAACGTCGCACTGCCTTCGGACATCCGGGTGACGGCGGCAGCGGAGGTGGATCTCGGCTTCGACCCACGGCGGCATGCCCGTAGGCGTTTGTATCGGTACCTCGTGCTAAATCAACCAGCGGCGTCGGCGCTGTGGGGGCGGTTCGCCCACCACGTGCGATCGCCTTTGGACCTGGCGGCGATGGCCCGCGCGGCTGAGGCGTTTCGCGGTGTGCGCGACTACCGCGCCTTTTGTGGCGCTCCGCGGTCGGCCACCCGGAATACAGTGCGCGAGGTCTTCGGCGTCGAAGTGTGGCGACAAGGGCCGATCGTGACCGTGGACATGACGGCCAACGCCTTCCTGCCGCAGCAAGCAAGGCGCATCGCCGGGACGCTGGTCCGCGTCGGGCAGGGCCGAGTGAGCGAGTCGACGGTGTCGGCGTTGCTGGACGGAACGGCGGAAGTGAGCGGAGGACCGGCGTTGCCGGCCCACGGCCTCTACCTGATGCATGTGGTCTATCCAGAAGGAATACTGGACATAAGCGGCCCAAGCGGGCTGCAAGAGAGAGGAGGGCCCTGGCCCGGGCTGTAAAGTCCAGGGCAAGGGGAACCGCCATGGCAATGAACGTAAAGCGAACACGCACATATGTCGCGAAGCCGTCGGAGCTGAGCCCGCGGTGGCACCTGTTTGACGCATCGCAGGTGCCTTTGGGCAGGCTCGCTGTGCAGATTGCGACCATTCTGCAGGGCAAGCACCGGCCAATCTACACGTCCAACATCAACACCGGCGACTTCATCGTCGTAGTGAACTCGGCCAAGGTGTACACCACCGGCAAAAAGCGAGAGCAGAAGGTGTACAACTGGCACAGCGGGTATCAGGGTGGACTTCGTAGCGTCCCGATGTCGAAGATGTTGGAGCGCACTCCCAACCGCGTTATTTTGCAGGCGGTGTGGGGAATGCTGCCAAAGACCACCATGGGCCGACACATGCTCAAGCGCATGAAGATCTACCCCGGCCCGAACCACCCGCATCAGGCGCAGATCACGGGGTACGCGCCGGAGTAGACAAGCGCCGACGAGAGCGCGTAGGACGGTAAGGAAGGAATCGACATGACGACACGGGCGGCACAGGCATCCAGCGAGCAGCACTACTACTACGGCACGGGCAAGCGCAAGAGCGCGATTGCGCAGGTGCGCCTCTACCCTGGCGGGGGTGAGGTTGTCGTGAACGGCCGCTCATTGGAGCAGGCGCTGCCGTGGTTGACATGGCAGACTGCCGCGCTGGAGCCCCTGCAGGTCACGGACAACGTGGGCAAGTTCACCGTGGTGGCCAAGTGCCACGGCGGCGGGCTGGCGGCCTGGGGCGACGCGCTTCGCCACGGCATCGCGCGAGGTCTCTTGGCCTTTGACCCGAACCTGCGACAGTTGCTGCGGAGCCATGGCATGCTCACGCGCGACGCCCGCATCAAGGAACGCAAGAAGTACGGCCTCAAGCGGGCCCGCCGCGCACCGCAGTACACCAAGCGGTAGCGCAGAAGCAGCGCCCACCCACACGTAGAAGCGAGTCCGCCCGTACATTGGCCAGTAGTGGGCCGAGCCGGGCGGACTCTTGCTTTGGGCGTATCCTTTCAGACAACGCCCTGACGCAACAATTTCTGTATTGACGTAACGTCGTCTTTCGTTGACACCGTTCATAGCTGAGACATACAATCTCAGAATGAGCTTCCCTATGGGACGCAAGTAAGCCGGAAGGGGGTGGGATTTATGCCGGAGATGTACATCGACAGCATCCGCCTCAGCCCGATGAACTATCAGCGTGTAGTCATCCTGAAGGAAAAGGACTCTGACCGGTACCTCCCTATCTGGATTGGACAGTTTGAAGCAGACGCCATTGCTGTCAAGCTCCAGGAAGTAAAGGTGCCCCGACCCCTTACCCACGACCTGCTGGGCAACGTGATTGACGCAATGGGCGGCGTGGTCAAGCGCGTGGTGGTCAGCGACCTGCAGAACGACACGTTTTACGCCAAGATCATCCTGGAGTTCGGCGAGAACTCCAACGGCCACAGCAAAGAGGTCGACTCCCGTCCCAGCGACGCCCTCGCCCTTGCGGTCCGCACCAACGTACCGATCTTTGTGGAGGAAGGCGTCCTGAGCAAGGCCGGGGTCCAGCTGGACGAGGTATCCGAGAAGGCGAAGGACAGCACCAGCGACCCATCGGCCGCCCCGCCAGGTGAGGACGAATTGCGCGGCATGTCCGCCTTCGCGGACTTCGTGGAAGGCTTGGACCTGGGGGATCTCGGCAAGGGCACCAACGGATAGCGTCTCAGAGAGTACAGAACAAGAGAGAGGGCCTACGTAGGCCCTCTCTCTTGTTGCGTCGCCCTCCCTGCCGCAAATCCCATACCCTCTCTGCTCTACGCGTACGCGTAGACGAGAAGCTCCTCTACCGTCGTTGTCCATACTCGACTAGCTCAACCGTACTGCCGTGGTTTGCGCGGAAGTGGAACCCGCAGAGGGGGCGAACGATGGTTAGGAGTGAGGAAAAGGCCTTCAAAAGACCTCGGAACGGTTTGACTCGCGCTGAACGGTAGTGATAAGATTCACCAGACTTCTTTGAGGTGGCGTATGCCAACGTGGGCTCTCGCTCTGCGTCTCATGGGAGTCGGGTGGTTTGTCGGCGCGTCCGTGGTCATCGGTATTGTATGCGGATACTTGGTGGACCGGTGGCTCGGCACCACCGTCGTGTTCACAATCTTAGGAATCGTACTGGGGACGACGGTTGCCTTCTACGGGCTCTACCAGATGGTGAAGCCGCTGATGGGCGACCAACGGAACGGACCCAAGGAGGAATAGTCGGCGTGGCCATTTCCGGAGGTGCCAAGGGGATGCTGGTTCTGGTGGCAATCGTCCTTTTGGCGTTGGCATTGGCGGGCTTCATCACCGGTGCCATTGGTGCCGCGTTCCTCAATTCAGACAGTCTGCTATCCACCCCCGAGGTCCACCTTCCTCCCCAGCAAATCTTGGGCGACCACGCCGGCGAGACGCTCCACGGCGGCAACAACTTCGTTCTCACCAACACCATCCTCTCCTCGCTGGTGACCTCGGGGTTCCTGATTCTCCTCTTCGTTGTTGGAGCGTCAAGGATGAAGATGGTCCCAGGCAGGCTGCAGGGGATTCTGGAGACCATAGTCGAGGCGCTGCTGGGGTTTATCGAGAGCGTCATGGGCGCAGGCAAGGGCCGTGGGATCTTCCCCCTCATCGCCACCATCTTTCTCTTCGTGGCCTTCAACTCTTGGATTGCCTTGCTTCCCATTTACCAGTCCTTTGGCATTCTCAGTGACGACCCAGACCACCCGGGCATTGTCGCGACCATACTTCGGCCCGCGGGAACGGACCTGAACATGCCGCTTGCGCTCGCGCTGATCTCCTTCTTCTTTGTGGAGGTCCTGGGGCTGCGGACGCACGGCATCAGGTACTTGGGAGAGTTCTTCCGGTTTGGGAACCTGCTGCGGGGCAATATCCTCCCCGGTCTAATGGACTTGTTTGTGGGGGTCTTAGAGGGCATCAGCCACTTGGTGCGGGTGGTCAGCTTCACTTTCAGACTGTTTGGGAACATGACAGCGGGAGAGATCCTGCTGTTGGTCTCCTCTTTCCTGGTGACCTTCCTCTTCTCCGTGCCGTTCTACGGTTTGGAACTGTTGGTTGGGCTGATCCAGGCGGTCATCTTCGCCGGGCTGACGGTGATCTTCGCGTCCATCGCCGTGGCGCCCCATGAGGGGGAGGAGCACTAGAAGGCAACAGGGACCAGGGCAAAACTTGAGAGAGAATCGCTGCCGCAACCCATTACTCTTTGTGGCGGCGTAAGGAGGAGCAATGATTGAAGCGGAAGGTTTGAAGCTGTTGGGCGCCGGCCTTGCGGCCGGACTGGGAATGATCGGGCCCGGCGTCGGCATCGGTATGCTGGGCATGGGCGCAATGAACGCCCTGGGGCGCAACCCGGAGGCCCGGGGCGCCATTTTGACAAACATGATTCTGGCTATCGCCTTCGCTGAGGCCCTTGGCATTTACGCGCTGATCGTGGCGGTCATCCTGGCCCTGGTGGTATAAGAACTCAGCGATCGAATAGGAGGTTTCCGTGGCAGAACTGGGATTCCATCTGCCCAGCCTCATCGTCTTTCTCGTGAACTTCGGCATCCTGCTGGCGGTGCTGTACATCTTTGGGTACAAGCGCATCCTGGCCATGTTGGATCAACGGTCCGCGCGCATCCAGGAGTCGTTGTCAGAAGCGGACCAAGTGCGGCAGGAGTCGGCGCAGGCCCGCCAGGAACTCGAAGCCCAGTTGGGGGAGTCCCGGCGGGCGGGCCAGCAGGTGCTGGAAGAGGCGCGGCAGGCCGCAGAGCGGTACCGGGAAGAGGAGCAGGAGCGGGCGCGGGCAGAAGCCGAGGACTTTCTCCGGCGGGCGCGGACGCAGATTGAGCAGGAGCGCAACCATGCCATCGAGCAGGTGCGCGAGCAATTCGCCGACCTGGCAATCACCGCCGCGGAGCGCGTCATTGACCGCTCCCTGGACCGGACCGCCCACCGGGAGCTTATCGAAAGGGCCCTCAGCGACAGCGCTGAGGCGCAGCGGAACTAGCACATGGCGGGGCGCAGACAGCCATCGTCCAAGCGGTACGCGCAAGCCCTCTTTGAGCTGGCGCGGGAGTCCGGCACTGTCCAAGAGTGGGACGAGCAGCTTGCGGCACTGGCTGCCGCGGCGGAGATGCGGGAGTTCGTCACCCTGATGGAGGCGCCGGAGATCACTGCCGACGAGCGCGCGAGGTCGCTGGAGCACGTCTTCCCCGACCTGACGGACGGCGCACGGAACTTGCTGGGCCTGTTGGCAAAGGCGCGCGCGGTTGAGGCCCTGCCGCAGGTCCACCAACGCTTCCGCGAGTTGGTGGATGCGTCCCAAGGCGTGGTCCGCGTCCAGGTGTCCTCCGCCATTGATCTCACGGAGGACGATACGAAACGCATTACTCAGCAGCTCTCGGCGGCCCTAGGCGGCGATGTTCGCGTCACCGCCGCCGTGGACGCCGATTTGCTGGGGGGGCTGGTCATCCGCGTGGGCGACCGCGTCATAGACGGCAGCGCAAGGCAGCGGCTCAGCTCCCTGCGCGGCGCGCTGGCCAGAGGCATGGTCTAGGCCGTCTCTGAGGGACGGTAGCAAAAGGTCCCGCGGCGCGGGATGGAGGTAGGGCATGGCCATACGTGGCGAAGATATCGTATCTGTCATCAAGCAGCAGATAGAGGGCTTTGAGAGCCGCGTCTCCATGGTCGACGTGGGCTCGGTGGTGGATGTCGGCGACGGCATTGCCCGTATCCACGGCCTGGCCGGCTGCAAGTCCACGGAAATGCTGGAATTCCCCAACAACGTTTTTGGCATGGCGATGAACCTGGATGAGGACAGCGTGGGCGCCGTGATTCTGGGCGACGAGAACTCTGTGCGCGAGGGCGATCAGGTCAAGACGACGGGCCGCATGGTGGAGGTTCCCGTGGGCGAGGGCCTACTGGGCCGCGTCATCGACCCGTTGGGCCGCCCGCTGGACGGCAAGGGCCCGGTGGCCAGCCAGAAGGCCCGCCCTGTCGAGCGCGTCGCCCCGGACGTGACCAAGCGGAAGTCCGTGGACACGCCGGTGCAGACCGGCATCAAGGCCATCGACGCCATGATTCCCATCGGTCGCGGCCAGCGGGAGCTCATCATCGGCGACCGCTCCATCGGCAAGACGGCCATCTGCCTGGACACCATCATCAACCAGAAGGGCAAGGACCTTCTCTGTGTCTACGTAGCGATCGGCCAAAGGGCGGGCAAGGTTGCGGGCGTGTTGGGCACCTTGGAGCAGAGCGGCGCCATGGAGCATACGGTCATCGTGGCCGCCAACGCCGCGGACTCTGCCGCTCTACAGTTCCTGGCCCCCTACGCCGGTTGCGCAATCAGCGAGGAGTTCATGGAGGCCGGGAAGGACGTCTTGGTCATCTACGACGACCTCTCCAAGCACGCGTGGGCGTACCGACAGATCTCGTTGCTGCTGCGCCGTCCGGCGGGCCGGGAGGCCTACCCCGGCGATGTCTTCTACCTGCACAGCCGGCTGCTGGAGCGGGCCGCCAAGTTGAGCGATGAGGAGGGCGGCGGCTCCATGACCGCCCTGCCGGTGATTGAGACGCAGGCCGGCGACGTGTCCGCCTACATTCCCACCAACGTCATCTCCATCACGGACGGCCAGATCTACCTGGAGGCCGATATGTTCAACGCGGGCAACCGCCCTGCGGTGAACGCGGGCCTCTCAGTGTCGCGGGTGGGCGGCAGCGCCCAGCGCCGCGCGATGCGCCGGGTAGCGGGCCGCATGCGGCTGGACTTGGCCCAGTACCGGGAGCTGGCCTCCTTCGCGCAGTTCGGCACGTCAGACCTGGACTCGGCAACCCGGCAGCAGCTGGAGCGCGGTCAGCGGATCACAGAGGTCCTGAAGCAACAGCAGTTCAAGCCCCAGGCCTTGGAGCACCAGGTGATGACCTTCTTTGCCATCTCCAACGGTTATGTGGACCAGGTGCCCATCCCTGAGGTCCAGCGCTGGGAGGCCGAGTTCCAGCGGTACATGGACACGGCCCACTCTGAGGTTGGCCGGAATATCGCAGAGTCCAACGACTTGACGGAGGAGAACACCGCAGCCCTGCGTTCCGCTATTGAGGAATTCCAAAAGGGATTCTTGGCGAGCTGATATGCCAAGCCTTCGACAGATACGGCGGCGAATCCGAACCGTGCAGAACACGGGCAAGATCACGCGCGCCATGGAGATGGTGGCGGCGGTGAAGATGCGCCGCGCCCAACAGGCCACAATGGCCGCCCGGCCCTACGCGGAGAAGATGGCCGAGCTGCTCTCCCACCTGGCCGGGATGCCCAGTGACGAGAATCCCCCCCCGCTCCTGCAGGCCCGGCCCATCGAGCGCATCACCCTTGTCCACATGACGCCGGACCGGGGGCTGTGCGGCGCCCTTCCCGGCAACCTCAACCGCAGTGCGGGCAGCTTCATCGTGGAGGAGAACGCCGACACGCCGGTCTCCGTCGTCACGGTGGGCCGTAAGGGCCGCGACTTCATGGTGCGCTTCAACCGCGACGTACAGGCCGTCTTCGACGGGCTGGGCGACCGCCCAACGCTGTTGGACGTCGTCCCCATGGCCCGGCTCATCATGGACTCCTTCGTGGCGGGCGAGACGGATGCCGTCTTCATCTCCTACGGCCAATTTGTGAACACCATTATTCAACGGCCTCAGCTCCAGCAGCTGCTCCCGGTTGTCCCGGCGGAGTTGGCCGCTGACAAGGCCGTCGGATACATCTATGAACCCGTGACGGAAGAGGTCCTGGACGCGTTGCTGCCGCGCTACGTGGAGATGGAGCTCTACCATGCGGTGCTTGAGGGCATCGCCAGCGAGCAGTCGGCCCGCATGGTGGCCATGCGCAATGCCACAGAAAACGCGGAAGACCTGGTGAAGGACATGACGCTAGAGGCCAACAAGATCCGCCAAGAGGCCATCACCAACGAGCTTCTCGACATTATCGGCGGCAACCTGTCCTTCCAGTAGACAAGCAGCGAAAGAGGTAGGTGGATCATGGCTCTTGGGACCGTTGGACACGTAGTGCAAGTCATCGGAACGGTGGTGGACGTCGAATTCCCTTCCGATGGACTGCCTTCCGTGCACTCCGCTGTCGACGTGCAGGTCGAGGGAGAACGGGTGGTTCTGGAAGTCCAGCAGCACTTGGGGAACAGCTGGGTGCGCTGCTTGGCGCTGGGCCCCACGGAGGGGTTGGCGCGAGGCACGGAGGCCGTCGACCAGGGTGAGCCCGTCAGCGTCCCCGTCGGCCGGAGCTCCCTTGGCCGCCTGTTCAACGTCTTGGGTGAGCCCCTGGACGGCCTGGGCGAGGTGCCCGCTGAGGAGCGATGGCCCATCCACCGCGACCCTCCGGCCTTTGATGAGCAGGAGACCAGCACCACCATGCTGGAGACCGGCATCAAGGTTATCGACCTGATCTCTCCCTTTGCCCGTGGCGGAAAGATTGGCGCGTATGGCGGCGCCGGCGTGGGCAAGACGGTGATCATCCTGGAGCTCATTCACAATATCGCACGGGTACACCAAGGCTTCTCTGTGTTCGCCGGGGTGGGCGAGCGCTCCCGCGAGGGCAACGACCTGTGGAACGAGATGAAGGAGTCCGGCGTGCTGAGCAACGCGACGCTGGTCTTCGGGCAGATGAATGAGCCCCCGGGCGTACGCGCGCGGATTGGCCTTACGGGCCTCACCATGGCGGAATACTTCCGGGACAACGAGGGTCAGGACGTGCTCCTCTTCATTGACAACATCTACCGCTACATCCTGGCGGGCATGGAAGTGTCGGCACTGCTTGGACGGATGCCTTCCGCAGTGGGGTACCAGCCGACGCTGTCCACGGAGATGGGTGCGCTGGAGGAGCGGATCACCTCGACCAGCAAGGGCTCCATTACCTCCGTGCAAGCCATCTACGTGCCCGCAGACGACTACACTGACCCAGGCATCGTCGCCACGTTCGGGCACCTGGACGCCATCATCTCGCTGGAGCGGTCCATTGCCGAACAGGGGCTGTACCCGGCGGTGGACCCGCTGGCCTCCAACTCCCGCATCCTCGACCCGCAGGTGGTGGGTGAGGAGCACTACCGAGTGGCCCGCGCCGTGCAGGCGGTGCTGCAGCGCTATCGCGACCTGCAGGACATCATCGCGATTCTGGGTGTCGAGGAGCTCTCGGAAGAGGACAAGGTCACGGTGGGTCGCGCCCGCCGCTTGCAGCGGTTCCTGTCGCAGCCGATGAACGTCGCTGAGGCGTTCACTGGGCGCGAGGGCCGCTACGTCCCCATTACCGAGACGGTTAGGGGCTTTGCGGAGATCCTCGAGGGCAAGCACGACGACATTCCCGAGCAGGCCTTCTACATGGTTGGCACCATCGAGGAAGCCCGGGAAGCCGCCGAGAAGATGGGTTAGGAGCAGGTCATGGCGACCATGCAATTTGAGATGGTGACGGCGGAGCGGGTGCTCTTCTCCGGCGAGGTGGAATCCGTGGTGGCGCCCGGCGCCGCCGGTGAGCTGGGCATTCTCCCGCACCACGCGCCGCTGCTGACCACCCTGAGCGCCGGCGAGTTGCGCATCCGGCAGGAGGGGCAAGAGCAGTCGATGGCGGTTACCGGCGGCTTCCTGGAGGTGCTGGACAACCGGGTGACCGTCCTGGCCGACGCGGCGGAGCAGGCCGACGAGATTGTGCTGGAGCGCGCCGAAGAGGCAATGCGCCGCGCAGAGGAGCGCATCGCGTCAAGGGAGTCTGACATGGACCTGGAGCAAGCGGTGGCGGCATTGCGGCGGGCGCAGGTCCGCGTCGCGGTGGCGCGGAGGCGACGCAGCAGGGGCCCCGCGGCGGGCGCACCTCAGGCGAGGTCTGAGTAGACACAGGAGCGCGCCAAGGGCGCTGAGGTTGAGCAAAGTAGAGGCGGTCCTTCGGGGCCGCCTCTTTATTGTGGGGCTAGTTGCCGGGGCCGTCTGCAGAGCGGAGGTAGTAGGTCATGGACTGGAGGGAGAGAACGGGGTCTATGTTGCGCACCTTGACATCGAGGGGGGTGTGGGGGTTTACAGGGGCGTAGTTCAGGATGGCGCGGATGCCGCAGTAGGTAATCTGGTCCATAACGTCGCTGGCCTGAGCGGCGGGGACGGCGACGATGCCAATCTGGATGCTCTTCTGGCGGACGGTGTCGGGGAGCTCTTGCATGGGCTGGACGATGAGGCCGCCGATGCTCTGGCCGACCTGGCGCTCGTCGGCGTCAAAGGCGGCGACGACCTTGAAGCCCTCTGGGGCGAAGCCGGGGTAGCTGATGATGGCGCGGCCGAGGCGGCCTACGCCTACGACGGCCATGTTCCACTCATGGTCAAGCTGGAGGATGTCCTGAAGCTCGGTGAGGAGGTAGGCGATGGTGTAGCCGCGGCCCTGCTTGCCGAATCGGCCGAAGTAGCTGAGGTCCTTGCGGATCTGGGCGGGGGTCATCTGGAGGGTTTGGCCGAGGAGATGGGAACTGACCACCGCGTTGCCCTGGGCCATGAGCTGCCGCAGGGCTCGCACGTACTGCGGGAGCCGGTTGACTACGACTTCCGGGACGTCCATGGCGGCTGTGGGCCTCCCTCCGCTCGACTTGTGACAAGACGCCATATTGTAGGTATGGGGCCTACGCAGCGTCAAGGCGAGGGGGTCGATGCGTATCGATTCGTTTGGTTGTGTGTTTTCTCCTCTCGCGTTTGGGGTTGGGGTTCGTCGATAGGGTTTTGGCTCTTGGTGGTGAGTCTACGCGGTTCCGGGGGCTTCGGGATAGGTGCTGGTGTCAGGGTGGAAGGGGGGCCCCCTTCGAGTGCCCTCAGGACAGGCTTCGACAGGCTCAGGGCGAACGGGGGGTGTGGTGTATACTTGCTTGGATGCCGGCGGTCTTCGTTGGCTAGCTTGCGTGGAGGGACCCCGGCACTTGGACCAGCGCGCGACAGACGAGACCCCCGTCGAACGACAGGCACTTCATCGGCGTATTACGCAACTTCGGACTTTTTCCTCCTTCAAGTACCCGAACTATCGCTTGCTGTGGACTTCTACGCTGGTGGCGAGCGCGGGGAACTGGGTGCAGCAGGTGACGATTGGGTGGCTGGCGTATGACCTGACGGGCGATGCGCTGCTTACAGGGACGGTGGCGGGCGTGCGGGGGATTCCGTTCCTGATTGCCGGGCCGATCAGCGGGGTGCTGTCCGACCGGATGGACCGTCGGAAGCTGCTGATGTTTACGCAGGCGTACCTGGCGCTGCTGGGGCTGGTGTTCGCATTTCTGGTGTCGTCGCCGTACCTTCGGGTGGAGCATCTGTTTGTGTTCACGTTCATGTTCGGGGCGGGCTGGGCGATGAACAATCCGATCCGGCAGGCGCTGGTGGCGAACTCTGTGGACCGGGAAGACATGATGAACGCGATCGCGCTGAACAGTGCGGCGTTCCAGATCACGCGGATCATCGGACCGGCGATCGGGGGGATCCTGATCGCGCTGGTGGGGCCATCGACGAACTTCTTCATCCAGGCGGCGTCATTCAGCGGGGTGTTCGTGCTGGTGTGGCCGATGCGGATCCCGCAGAGTGATTTCTCGGCGAGCAAGGGGCAGTCTTTCCTGACGAACTTCCGCGAGGGCGTGGCGTACGCGGTGCATACGCCGGTGATCCTGGCGCTGATCCTGATGGGGATGATCCCGTCACTGTTCCTGATGTCCTTCGTCAACGGGGTGATGCCGGTGTTCGCGGCGGAGGTGTTGGACAATCCGGACCGGGGGCTGGGGTTCCTGCTGAGCGCGTTCGGGGTTGGGGCGCTGATAGGGACGGTGGCGCTGGCGAGCCTGGGGAACGTGCGCCGGAAGGGGCTGATGGCGCTGGTGGCGGCGATGGGGGCGGCGTTGACGACGATGCTGTTCTCGACGACGTCGACGCTGACGACGTCCATGGTGGTGATGGTGGTGATGGGGGCGATGCACATGTTCTACATGGCCTCCAACAATACGTTGATCCAGACTATTGTGCCGGATACGCTGCGGGGTCGAGTGCTGAGCCTGTTCATGCTGGACTTTGCGCTGACGAGCATAGGGGCGGCGATGGCGGGGGCGATAGTGCGGGAGTTCGGGATTGCGCAGGGGTTCCTGTTTGGGGGGAGTTGCGCGCTGGGGCTGTTCATCGTGGTGGCGGTGGTGTTCAAGCAGTTGCGGGGGCGGTTTTAGGGGGAAAAAGGGGGGAGGGGGACGCCCCCGCCTCAGCCGCCCCTCTGGATACCGGCTTTCGCCGGTAAGACGAGGGGGTGGGGGGACGCGCCGCGCCGTGCCCCTCTGGATACCGGCTTTCGCCGGTAAGACGGGGGGGTGGGGGGACGCCCCGCGCCGCGCCCCTCTGGATACCGGCTTTCGCCGGTAAGACGGGGGGGTGGGGGGACGCCCCGCGCCGCGCCCCTCTGGATACCGGCTTTCGCCGGTAAGACGGTGGGGGGACGCCCCGCGCCGCGCCCCTCTGGATACCGGCTTTCGCCGGTAAGACGGGGGGGGGGGACGCCCCGCGCCGCGCCCCTCTGGATACCGGCTTTCGCCGGTAAGACGGGGGGACTTACTGTGCTATTTCCTCGTAGAGCTCCAACCAGTTTGGGTTCATTGCCTCTATGAGTGCCACTTTCCAATTGCGCTGCCATTCCTTGATGGCCTTTTCCCTGGCGATGGCGCTTACCATTGTGGGGTGCACTTCGTACCAGACTAGGCGATGGACGCCGTATTGCTTGGTGAAGCCTTGTACGAAGTCGTTCTTGTGCTGCCATACTCGCTGGATGAGGTTGGAGGTGACGCCGGTGTAGAGGGTGCCGTTGCGTTTGCTGGCGAGGATGTAGACGCATGGGTTTTTCATGGTTGAGAGTATGGGGTTTGTTGGTGGTGAGGGATACCCCCGCCCGGCCTCCGCCCCTGGATACCGGCTTTCGCCGGTAAGACGCAAAACCGTTGGGTGATGTGGTAGGATGGGGGGGTGGTCTCCGTGTGCCCGTTGGGTGGGGCGGACGGGGCGTTAGAGAGCCTCTTAGGAGCGTCCCTGTTGATGGTGGGAAGCGGTGAGGCGGATGATGGGACGTGGTGGAACAATTGGAGTGGGCGCTCCGTTATAGGGGGTGAGGGACCCTCGCGGGCCCCTGCCGTGATGTAGGTAGTGTGCGGCGGTGGGCCAGGAGCTCGCGAGGTGTTCTTCATCACAGCCCGGAAGGGCAAACGAGGAAGGCAACTGGTAATGGAGAGGATCTTGGCCAGAGCAGGAACGGTGGGGGAGACCCCGCTGGTTGTGTTGCTGCCGAAAGGAGGTGGCCAACCCGCGTTGACGCCGATCTGCGCGAATCTGCGCGATTGGGCGAGCCGATGCGGGACCCGCTCCAGAGCCGGGCCTTGAATACCAGGGGCCCAGAGACCACCCTCGCCGTCCTCGGCGGGGTCAGGGACCAAACACCCATGAAAGGGAAAGATAATGAACAGATACATCAAGATCTCAGCAGCCCTGGCAGCGTTTGCATTGCTGCTGGTGGTTATGGGCCTGAGCACGCAGAACACGGTGCAAGCGCAGAAGGCGGTCACGGCGACCTCCCCAGCCATTCACATCTGCACTGACCGGGACTGCGATATTGAAACTGACAACACCGAAGCGGATGCGACTAACCACGACAACGTGTTTACGGTTGACTTCGCGGGTGCCGTGACCATCCAAAACTTGGACCTGCCAAGGGTCACCGCCAAGGTCGGTGACACAGAGGTGGATGGCCCTGACGCCAACCCGAAGGTTATGGAGGGCAGTGGCTCACGGAAAATTGTTGCGGTGCACCAGAGTTCCGGGTTGACGGACGATGCACCCAATACCTATCAAGTCAAGGCCTTCAACGGCAACCGGATCCAGATCACCTACACTCCCAGCGGCGGCGAGTTCGCCACCATCAAGACGGTGTTGGTTGACAATGTGAAGCCTGCCGTGGTGACAAGCTCCCCAGCTATTCCGCTGATTGTCACGGACAACGTGGACCTGGTGTTCAGCGCGGACATCACGGACGGCGGTTCCGGCTACACAACGAAGGTTGGCACCACTGGAGACACGGACATCGATGACCTGGACGAGGGTCCGGATAGGCTGGTAGCGCGGGCAGCCGACGCCAACGGCACCATGCACGGTGGCATACGGTTGATTGTGGCTGGAAACAATGTCGCGCTTACCAGCGGCGACTTCACGAAGATTGATGACGGCTGGCGGGTAAGCAAGACGGTCAACTCGTCTGCCATCCAGAACATTTCCGCCAACAACCCCTGGTACTTTGAGACCAAGGACCGTGCGGGCAACGTTCGCCGCACCTCCGGCAGCATCTCCAGTACCACGACCGGCCCTAGTGCTGAAGGCAGCAACAATGCGACAAACAGCTTGGTGGACAGCAAGTTTGACGGGGACCTCAATCCGAACAGTTTTGCTGAGAGCAGAATCAGGGTTACCAGGAATGACGCCAACGGTAACCCCGTTGTGAGCAACGCTCAGGACATTACCGAATTCATCAGCACTGGGGGCCATTTCACCTTCACCAACTTGGAAGCAGACCCTCTCTTTGGAACCCCATCTGATACGACCGCTAGTCCGCAGGAACCGTACCTGTGCCCGTTTGACCCGCGTGACAGCGACCCGTATGAGCAGCCGACTGGCACGCCGGGCGAGGACGACTATGAACTCAATGACGGCGTCGAAGACATCGTCTCAAGTGAGGCTGACCAGCTCGCAGCATGCGGCGCCATCAAGGGGGCCAAGTACGAAATCCTTGGCAGCAACCTGATCACGGTCGACAGTGAAGAGCCCGAGCTGGGCAGCACGGAGACCGGCATCGGTTACAACTCCGGCACGAAGAAGGACAAGGTCCAGAAGAACTCCATCAAGCTGACGTTCTCGGACCTAGGCTCTGACAGCAGCGCTGCTCCGGGCAGCGGGCTGGACTCCTCCACAGTTACTCCCGGAGCGTTCTCCGTGAGCGGCAACGCCGTGGAGTCGGTCGCTGTGGCCGGCAACAAGGTGTACCTGACGCTTTCGGACAACTTGGGCTCAACTGAGCGGCCCAGCGTCAGCGTCCAGAGCGGCGTAATCAAGGACAAGGCTGGCAACGCCTTTGGCGGCACCAGGGTAGGGAAGGCTACCGACAAGCTGGGCCCGAACCTGAGCCTGTCCAAGAGCGGCGACCTTAGCAACGACAAGGTGACGATTACCATCGCCACGGACGAGCAGTTGAACGCTTCGCCCACGGTGACTTTGGCCATGGCCGACAACAAGGACGGCGACGTGACAGGCAGTAAGGTAGTGGCTTCGTCTTCCGTCAGGCAGGCCGACGCCAAGTCCTACACCTACGCGCATTCTTCCGCCCCCACTACCGATGAGGGTACCGGTGGTGAATACACCGTCCACGCGATGGGCTCAGACACGGGTGAGAACAGCAGCAGCGTAGGCGACGCGAAATCGTCGTCCAGCGCCAAGGCATTCACCTTTGAGTTGGACAAGGCGCTCAACGGCGGCGAGGACCCCGTCGTCTCGGTCTCCGACAACAAGGACGTGGAGACGGACGGCTCCGCTGTGGAGCAGGTTGACCCGATGATCGTCACGGTGGACTTCAGCCGGGAAGGCAAGGAGTACGCCAGGGACAGCTACCGCACGGTGGAGCTGACCTCGGCGAAGCTGAGGGTCACCTTTGACGACGGCAGTTTCGAGGACAGGACGTTCAACCTGACGACAGAGATCAGCAGCCCGGACAGCGTGAAGTTCACGATTCCGCTGCTGAACCCCAAGATTGGTGACTACACGTTGACGGTCAAGGCACAGGACACAGCCGGGAACGTGCGCACTGACGGCACGGGAACAACCGCTGAGAGCCTGGTTTCCAAGTGGGAAGTGGTTGCACCGAAGCCGGTGGACATCGCCCTAGCCCCAGGCTGGAACCTAGTATCCCTGCCCTTCCAGCCGGCCAACCCGGCGATCAACTCGGTAATCGCGGCAAGCCACCCGGCAGACATCGTCATGACGTATGACAACGCCACGCAGGTGTGGCTGGTATCCCGCCGCGACGCGGAGACGGGCCTGTTTGTGGGTGACATCCCGGTGATGACGGCCAGCACGGCCTACTTCATCCGGACAGAGAACTTCCAGGCACTACGGATGCTGCGGCCACCAATCGCCACCGCCGCGGCAGCACCGCCTCCCCCGCCCGCCATCACGGTGGTGAAGGGCTGGAACCTGGTACCTGTCGTGAGCAACGACATCCCGACGCCCAAGGCGATAGCCGCGGACGACTACTTCGGCACCCTGGGCGGTGGCACCGACGCCGGTTGGTTGAAGGCGCTGACCTTCGACACGCTGGTCCGCACGTGGACCTCGGTGACGCCTGGCGAGACCTTGGTGCTGGGTGTCGGCGACACCAACCCGTGCACGAACGCGGTGCCGAATGATGTAGAGGTTAAGGATGGCAGTGAGCTGTGCCAGGTCGGCGCTTACAGTGAGCGGTCTCTTGCGTCGAACGACACAATGTCCGACGGCGAAGAACCGCCGATGCAGATTAACAACCTCGATGACCCTGACGGGAAGGATGGCACCTTCGACGGCAACGACAAGGTGACCGTGAGGGCCCCGGTGTCGGTGGGCAAGGGCTACTGGCTCTACGCCACTGCTGATGGGGTGATCATCCCCTAACCCTGGGCTTACCTCGTAAAGCCAAGCTGGGGCCTCCCTCCAATCGGAGGGGGGCCCCAGTTCTTTTTGTGGATGGTGCGCGGAGGGTGAGGTTCCCGCCTGCGCGGGAACGACGGAAGGAGACGGAGGGGGGACGGGGGGACGCCCCGCTGCTCCCCGCCCCTCTGGATTCCTGCCTTCGCAGGAATGACGCGAAAGGGAGGGCGCAGGAATGACGCGAGAGAGAGGGGGAACGACGGTGAAGGGGCTGAGGGTTGACCTGTGGGCGGGAAGGGGTGATAATCCTATGCAGGTCAGCTGACCGGGGACGTTGTCCAACAGGACGCAGCTCTCCGGCAATGCTTTATATCGCGCTCGAGATGACGGGCGCTCAGATACGGGAGAAACACCATGTCACTCGCACAGCGCCGAACACCCCTTGCACTACTGACGTTTGCCGTCGCGCTCGCGACTGTCGTAGCCCTGCTGCTCACGAGCGGCGGGGGCGTCATCGAAGCGCAGGGGCAGCCGCCGCCGGGCGGCGTAGCCTACACCGGGACCGTCACGGTGGGGGGCCAGCCCGCGCCGGACGGCCTTATGGTTGTTGGCCGCATCCCGAACCCGGTGGCTGACGACTACCAATCGTCGTCCCGGGCTACCATCGGTGGGACATATAACCTCCTTGTCATTGGGCCTCCCAGCGTTCTCTTCAACTACCGCATGATCAGTTTCCACATCCTCGCGGTGGAAGGCACCATCACGGGGCACCTGGGCCCCGATGGGCTGACGGCGGCGGAGGTTGACACGTTCCTGCCGGGCCCGGGCGTCAAGGACGGGTACAACCTGACGTTCCCGGCGATCCCGCCGGCGCCTGCAGACACGCCGGTGCCAGCGACGAACACGCCGGTGCCGGTGGACACGCCGGAGCCGGAGGACACGCCGACGCCTGAGCCGACGAACACGCCGGAGCCGACGAACACGCCGGAGCCGACGTTTACGCCGACGCCAGAGCCGACGAACACGCCGGAGCCGACGTCGACGCCGGAGCCGACGCCTGCGCCGACCGTAGTGCCGCCGACGCAGACGCCGTTCGTGGTGACGGCGACGCCGACGGTGGGGCCGGCAGCGACGGCAACGCCGGAGTCGACGGGGCCGGGGACGTGCGGGCAGGGCTCGCGGCCTGACGCGTACGTATTACTGGCGGGGCTGGGGCTGATAGGCCTCGTGTGGATACGCCGTCGGAGAGACGGGAGCGGGTAAAGCGCGGGGGTCCCACGCCGTCGGCGTGGGGGCTGGGGGCCGCGGGAGGCGGCAGTCCCGTGCCGACGGCACGGGGGATGAGGCGGGGCTGGGACGCGGCCCTCGCGGGGGGAGCCCTCGCGAGGGCCGCGACGCTGTGCGCGCGGGGGATGGGAAATGGGGGGCTGGCATATTGCGATGCGGGCGAAAACTGCCCCTAAGATTCCTTGACACTGGTAGTTGGCTATAGTAGTCTTGGCAACGGAAAAACTCCTTAAGGAAGGTACGCTTACCATGAGGGTTGTCGATACGAATCACATGAAGTCACGCAGCGCTTGGCGGCGCAGTATTTGGATCCCCCTCCTCCTCCTCATGGGACTCTTTATGCTCTCGGCATGTGTCGGGGACCAGGGCCCGCAAGGCTCGCAAGGTGTAGCAGGGCCGATGGGAGCTGAGGGCCAGCAGGGCGAGGTTGGACCGGCGGCCAATGATGGCGCGCCTGGCCCGATCGGACCACCTGGACTTCGGGGACCGGCAGGGCCTCAGGGGCCGCAGGGCTCGCAGGGGACGCAGGGGAACCGCGGACAGACAGGCCCGCAGGGTTCGACCGGCCCGGCTGGACCGGAGGGTCCCGTCGGCCCGGCAGGCGGCCCACAGGGACCGCCCGGACCGCAAGGTGAGCGCGGCCCGCTTGGCCCGGAAGGCGTCCAGGGCCCTCAGGGTGAGCTGGGTCCGCAGGGTAGTCCCGGCACGCCGGGTGGCCCGCCTGGACCGCAAGGCGCACAGGGTCCCGTCGGACCGCAGGGTCCCATCGGTGAGCGCGGCCCGAAGGGCGACGTAGGCTCGCAGGGCATCCAGGGCATTCAGGGTGTGCAGGGCGAGCAGGGCGAGGCAGGCCCGGTCGGGCAGCGCGGCGGGCAGGGCGACGCAGGCCCGCAGGGCGCCGAGGGCCCGACCGGCCAGCAGGGCCCGACCGGCCCGCAGGGCATCAAGGGTGACCTTGGCGACGGCGGCCCGCAGGGCCCCGAGGGACCGTTCGGTCCCGCAGGCCCCGTAGGCCCGCAGGGCCAGTCCGGACAGCGCGGCGCACCTGGCGCCGAGGGCCAGCAGGGTCCCCACGGCCCGCAGGGCATCCAGGGTGAGGCCGGCATCAGCAGCCTGACGCTGGTAAAGGCGAGCAGCGGGACGAGCAGCGACGACAAGAGCGCGGCGGCCATGTGCTCGGACGCAGGCGAAGACCTGTTCGCCATCGGCGGCGGCGCAAGCACGACGGGAGCGAACGGCGGCGTGGTCATCACAGCGTCGGCGCCCACGGGCGTGCCAGGCGACAAGCCGCTGGGGTGGACGGCGTCGGCTGCAGAACTGTCGGCACAGAGCGGAAGCTGGACCCTCGAGGTCTACGTCATCTGCGCGACGGTAACCGGCTAGCGCGACACGGCGCAAAGCCAAATAGGGTAAATCGAGAGGGGCGGCGGAAGCCGCCCCTCTTTGCGTGGGCAGACCTCGTCGGCTGCAGAGCTGTCGGCACAGAGCGGGAGCTGGACCCTCGAGGTCTGCGTCATCTGCGTGAAGGCAACTGGCTAGCGCGCAACGGCGCACAAGGTAGCAGCATTCAAGAGGGTCGGCGGAAGCCGCCCCTCTTCGCGTTTGCAGACGGCTTCGGCATCGGCGGCGGGGCGAGGACGACGGGCGCCGCTGGGGGGACGGCGTCGGCTGCAGAGATGTCGGCGGAGAGCGAGAGCTGGACCTTCGAGGTCTACGTGAGTTGCGCGACGGCAACCGGCTAAGGCACGACGGCACGCCAAGGCAAATAGGGTAAATGACGAGGGATGGCGGGTGCAGCCGTCCTCGCGTTCGCAGACGGCTTGGGCATCGAGGGAGGCGGGCGGAAGACGGGAGCCGCTGGGGTGGACGGTGTCGGCTTCGGAGCTGTCGACAGGGAGCGGGAGCTGGACCGTCGAGGTCTGGGTCATCAGCACGACGGCACGCCAAGGCAAATAGGGTAAATGACGAGGGATGGCGGGTGCAGCCGTCTTTGGGTTTGCAGACAGCTTCGGGAGTGGGGGCGGGGATAGCGCGGCGGGAGCCGCTGAGGTGGACGGTGTCGGCGGCAGAGATGTCGTCAGGGAGCGGGAGCTAGAGCGTCGAGGTCTACGTCAGGTGCGCGACGGTAGCCGGCTAAGGCGAAATGGTGCGCCAAGGCGAATAGGGTGAATGACGAGGGACGGTGGATGCAGCCGTCCTCGGGTTCGCGACGTCTTCGGCATCGGCGGCGGCGCGGGGACGACGGGAGCGGCTGGGGGGACGGCGTCGGCGGCAGAGATGTCGGCGGTGCACCGGCTGGTGTATGGGTCGGTGACAGGGGGGAAGGCGGCCTCGGAGGAGTGGGTGCGGGTCTCCACGGGTGTATCCTCACGCTGTTCCCATGAGTCTTCCTTCCAATCTGCGCTTTACCTGTTTCTTCAACTCCACCTGAGCCTCCGCAGGTCTTTGTTGCTCGCTGGCGTGGCGGGTGCAGGGGCCGCAGGTTGCTTCGCGACCCGGTGGGGCTGCGCGAGGTTGTTTTCGGTTGTGAAATCGTAGCTGGCGGATTCGTCCCTAGCTACAAAAACCTTTGTACCATTTTTGCGCCCGTGAGAAACAACCTCCGGCTGTCAGGGGCCGGACGGCACGTGGTCGTGGATACGGACCATGCGTGCGAGTAGCGCCATGGCGCGGAGGTGGAGGCGATGTCCTGTTGCAGTTCCTTTAATGCGCGTTCCATGGGGGGAGGGTAACGCAGGCTGCAGCGTTGGCGCGAAGGGTTGGTGTCAGGGTGTGTGGGGAGAGGTCCCCCTTCGAGTGCCCTCAGGGTGATAGGGGGCCGGGCCGGCGGCAGGATTACCGCCTCCGCCGGAATGCGGGCCGGGTGGCTGCGGCAGGTTGTTTTGGCAATGGATTTGTAGCTGACTTGGCACGTTGCAGCTACAACCCCAAGAATTTTTTTGTAGAGGGCAAACAACCCCTCCTGTTGCTTGACGAGCCCCCTCTGAGCCTCGATGCGAACCATGCCACCAACGATCAGGCTGGCGGCCCCGTCGACATGGGGACCCGTGCTGTTGTGGTTGCGGTGAGAGATTGCGACTTCCATGGGGAGACGGTAGCGGAGGCAACGCTGTGGGGGCAATGAGGCCGTGTCAGTGTGTCGCGGCGCGCATGGGGGTGATGGTTCCCGCGAAGGCGGGACGGGTGTTACGCGAAAGGCCCCCAACGGTGGGGGTGGCGGGTAGGGAGTGCGGGTCAGTCAGCCACGGGCGGTGGTGGGGCGGCCGCCGCCCGGCACCGGCCCCGCCCCGTGGGGCCTGCGGCCCCCACGTTCACCCCCTTCGAGAGCCTCAGCAACTGTTATGGATGGCAAGGGAGTGTGGGTTCCAGGGGGTCTGGTGGCGGACGATGGCGTTGAGGATGGTGAGGAGCTTGTGCATGCAGGCGACGAGTGCCACCTTCTTGGGTTTGCCCTGGGCCACCAGCCGGTCGTAGAAGGCCCGGATGACCGGATTGGCGCGCAATGCCGCGACGGTGGGCATGTAGAGGGCGGTGCGCACGTGGGCGCGCCCGCCCCAACAGGACCTGGGGCCGTGGCGTCGGCCGCTGTCGTGGGCGAGGGGCGCCAGGCCCACCAACGCGGCGATGGCCTTCTTGTCCAACGCTCCCAACTCGGGCAGGTCGGCCAAGAGGGTCAGACTCAGGATGGGGCCTACCCCGGGCACCGTGCGCAGGAGCTGCTCCCGTTGCTGCCAGTGGGGAGATTGGCCCACCCGCCGGGTAATCTCCCGGTCCAGGTCCGCCAACTCCGCGTTCAGGACGGCGACCATCCGCTCGATGCGGGTCAAGACAACGGAGCGGGCCATGTGGCGGCGTTGGAGTTCCGCGGTGCGCATCTGGACCACCTGACGACGGCGGGCAGTCAAGGCCGCCAGGTCGCGGTCTCCCTCGGCGGTGGGCGGTTGGGGGGTGACCTCTGCCACTTGGCCGTAGCGGGCAATGACGCGGGCGTCCAGGCGGTCAGTCTTGGCCAGGATGCCTTGGGAGCGGGCGAAGTCCCGCACGGGCCGGGGATTCACCACGGCCACGGGCAGACCGGCTTCCCCCAAGAGGGCGGTTGCCAGGGCTTCGTAGCCGCCGGAGGCTTCCAGGGTGATGAGGGCCGGGTCCAGGGCCAGCAAGCGGAGGACCAGGGCAGCCACCGCCTCGCGGGTGTGGGGGACCCGCCACGTCTCCCCCGAAGGATGGGTCGCGACGTCCAACCAGTCTTTGGCCACGTCAATGCCGATGAAACACCGCTCTGGGGCTGCCATACGTCCTCCCTTCGGCCCTGCCTTGTGGATGCGGGCTGCTTACGGGCCCCGGCAACTGTTCGGGCTCCGAGGAATGGCGGGTGGGGCGACCACGCTGAGGCTCGGTCTGCTGACCTGGGACAGTCCGGTCTGCCCCACCCTCTCCCGTACTATACAAGGACAGGCTTCGATTTCCCTCAGGGCGAACGGCCTCCCCGGCCCCGCATGACTCTCGCGCTGGGTTCTTGCCTTCGAAGCAATGACGCGTGGGGGGCAGGAAGGCGAGGGCTGATGGTAGTGGAGGGCCCCCTTCGACAGGCTCAGGGCGAACGGACTCGGGAAGCGCGCGTGCGGTGGGGAGGAGGGGTCGGGGATGGGGGATGAAGACGCCCCACGCCGCGCCCCTCTGGATACCGGCTTTCGCCGGTACGACGGTGGGGGTGGGGGGCCCGCTCTCGCGGGACGGGCGATTCGCGAATCGCCCCTACGGCGTGGGGTGGGAGTCGGGAGCGCAAAGGGGGTTGGTGATGGGGGTGCCCCGCCCATGCCCCTCTGGATTCCTGCCTTCGCAGGAATCCAGAGGGGTGCCCCTTCGAGAGCCTCAGGGTGATCGGAGCCCGGTGCCGTGCCCCTCTGGGTTCCTGCCTGCGCAGGAAGGACGACGATGGGGGGTGTCGGGCCGGTGTGTGCTGTCGGTGTTGGAGGGGGAAGTTCCCGCTGCTGCGGGACGGGCGATTCGCGAATCGCCCCTACGGCCGGGGTGGGGCGCACGAGGGCGGGGGTGATGCGGGAGCTGCTGGTGGTGGAAGGCCCTTCGACAGGCTCAGGGCGAACGGACTCGGGAAGCGGGCCTACGATGGGGAGTAGGGGGATGCGATGGGGGACGGAGACGTCCCCGCGCCTCGCCCCTGCCCTGGGATCCCGCGAGAGCGGGAACGACGATGGGGGGTGTGGTGGGATGCGTTGGCGCGAGGGGTTGGTGTCCGGGTGGGGGCCCGCTCTCGCGGGCGGGCGGTTCGAGAACCGCCCCTACGACCGGGTGGGGCGCACGAGGGCGGTGGTGATGCGGGGGCTGGTGGTGGTGGTGGTGGGCCCTTCGACAGGCTCAGGGCGAACGGACTCGGGTTGCGCCCCTGCGACGGGGTGGTGGGGGATGCGATGGGGGACGGAGACGCCCCGCGCCGCGCCCCTCTGGATTCCTGCCTTCGCAGGAATGACGCGCGTGGGAGGCCCCCTTCGAGTGTCCTCAGGACAGGCTTCGACAGGGTTAGGGCGAATGGATTGGGGGAGCGCGTGTGCGACGCGATGGGGGGTGGTTGTGGGGCGCCGTTATGCTTCTGGGTTCTTGGCTGCGCTGGAAGTCGAGTGGGGGGCGATGGCGGGACGGCGCGCTAGGGTGGTGGAGGTGGCGCTCGTCGGGATGGAAGATGTGTTGTTTCGGGGCGGTTGGTTGTCTTGACACTGTGGTTTTGGGGGTGCTAGTGTGCTGTATCTGGACGCAGCATCTTGTATATGGATAATGCCGTGCAGGACCCCCTATCCGTTAGACAAGAGACGATCCTCAAGATTATCCTGTCGCACCACGTCGAGACGGCTGCGCCTGTGCCGTCGGAGGTGGTGACGCGGCAGTCGGGGCTGGACGTGAGCCCGGCGACGGTGCGCCACGAGATGGCGGCGCTGGAGGAAGAGGGCTACATCAGCCGGCCGCACCACTCGGCGGGCGGTGTGCCGACGGACCGGGGCTATCGCTACTACGTGGAGGCGCTCACGGGCAAACCGGAGCTACCGGACGAGACCAAGCGGAGCCTGCGGACGCAACTCGCGGGCGCGGGTCGGGACGTCGACGTGTGGGCGCGGCTGTCGGCGCGGTTGCTGGCGCAGCTGGCGAACAACCTGGCGCTGGTGAGCATGCCGAGGACGGTACAGACGCGCATTCGGAACCTGCAGCTGGTCTACCTGGATGAGTTGCTGGTCATGCAGGTGCTGGTGCTGCAGGAGGCTCGGCTTCGCAAGGAGCTGGTGCCGCTGACGGAGCCGGTGTCTGAAGAGGAGCTGACGGCGCTGACCAATCGCCTGAACGCCCGGGTGCGCGGGCTGTCGTACAACGACGTGCTCGGGCAGGGAGCAGCGGACTCGGCGCTGGAGCGCGACGTGCTGGACACGACGCTGCACATCCTCGAGGAAGAGGACGGCGAGGCATTCGCCGACTACATCGTCGAGGGGCTGCGTCACCTGGTGGAGCAGCCGGAGTTCAACGGGGGACCGCAGGTGCGGGAGCTCATCGACGCGCTGGAGAGCCGGCGGCTGGCACATGCGGTGCTCGCGGAGCGGCCCGGCGTCGGGGAGATGCGCATCGTCATTGGCGAAGAAAACCAGGAAGACGCGCTCAAGCCGATGAGCCTGGTCATCACGCGCTACGGCGTTGAGGGGCAGATGTTTGGCACGGTGAGCATTGTCGGGCCCATGCGGATGCACTACGAGCGGACGATTGCGAGTGTGCACTACGTGTCGTCGCTGATGAGCAGCATGCTGGAAGAGACGGGCATCACACCCTAGGAGCGGCATGGAACAACACGACGCAGAACATGGGGCCACGGGCGACGCACCGGAGGCCCCAAACCATTCTCCAGACAACGAGCCGGGAGCGGGCGCCGCGGCAGAGGACCTGGCCGCTCGGGTGCAGGAGCTGGAGGAGCGGGCGCAGCGCTACATGGCGAACTGGCAGCGCGCCCAAGCCGACCTGCAGAACTTCCGCAAGCAGGTGGAGCGCGACCAGGAGGAGATGGCCCAATGGGCCTCGGCGGCGCTCATGCAGCAAATCCTGTCGGTGCTCGACGACTTTGAGCGGGCCTTTGGGTCGGTCCCGGCGAACCTCCTCTCGCTGACCTGGATCGAAGGGGTGTGGCTGGTCTACAAGAAGCTGGAGTCGCAGATGGTGGCGCGCGGGCTGGAGGGGTTGGAGGTCGAGCCGGGCCAGCAATTCGATCCACGGCAACACCAGGCGATTTCCGAGGTGGACGGCGCAGCGGATGTGGTGGTGGAGGTCGTGCAGCGCGGCTACACCGTCGGCGGGCGGCTCCTTCGGCCGGCGCTGGTGACGGTGGGGAACGGCAGCGTCGCGGCGGCCTCGGAGGCGGAGGCAGCAACGTCGGATGGCGACGGCGACGACGGGGGCGCTGAAGGCGGGACCCCTTCGGGGGACAGTACGGACATGGACACGGAGCCGCCGTCGGAGGACGCTCCATAGGAAATTCCGGCAGCGGGTCTCAGTTGGGTTGGGCTTCGTGATACAATGAACTAGCGCTTTCCTGCGACCCACAGATGTCGGCGACAGGAAACCTCGGGAGCCTATGGCAACGCAGAAGGACTACTACAATCTCCTAGGTGTGTCCCGCGATGCGACGGAGGAGCAGATTCGCCGTGCGTTCCGTGGTCTTGCCATGGAGTGGCACCCTGACCGGAACAAGGCCAAGGGCGCGGCAGAGCGCTTCAAGGAGATCAACGAGGCCTACCAGGTGCTCATCGACCCGGAAAAGCGGCGGATGTACGACAGGTTCGGCCGCGTGGACATCGACCCCAACGGCGGTTTCCCGGGCCGGGGCTTCGACGGCTTCGACTTCCCCGGCGGCGTTGGCGACGTCTTCGACGCCTTCTTCGGCGGGTTCCGGGGTCAGGCCAACTCATCGTCCAAGGGGAGGGACCTGCAGTACTCCCTGACCATCACCTTTGAGGAAGCCGCGCTAGGCGTGGAACGCGAGGTGCAGATCACGCGACAGGAGACGTGCACGACGTGCGGCGGAGACCTGGCCGAGCCCGGCACAAAGAAGGAACCGTGCGCCAACTGCGGGGGCTCGGGGCAGCTGCGCAGGACACAGAACAGCGTCTTTGGGCAGTTTGTGCAGGTGGTGGCATGTACGACATGCCGCGGGCTTGGCCAGACTATCCTGACGCCGTGCAGCGCCTGTCGAGGGGCCGGCCGGGAGAAGTCCACGCGCAAGGTAATGGTGAACGTCCCCGCAGGCGTGGAGGACGGTATGCGGGTCCGGTTGGCCGGCGAAGGGGACGCGGGCGTCAACGGAGGCCGTCCCGGCGACGTCTTCGTGAGCCTGACGGTGAAGCCGCACATGTTCTTCCGTCGCGACAAGGAGAACCTGATATTCGAACTGCCGCTGAACGTGGCGAGCGCGACGCTGGGCACGACCATCGCGATCCCCATGCTGGCCGGCGAAGCGGAGGCCTTCGAGGTGCCCGCGGGCGTGCAGTCGGGCACGATCATTCGCAAGCGCGGCAAGGGCGTCCCGAACTTGCACAACGGCCGACCGGGTGACCTCATCGGCCTGGTGACGGTTGTGACGCCGCAGAAGATGAGCCCGAGGACCAAGGAGCTGTTCGAGGAGCTCTCCGAATCGCTGGAAGATGACGAGGAAACGTACGCCTCCATGGGCGTTAGGTCCTGGTTCCGCAAGCTGAAGGACGTCCTTACCGGAGAGAGCAGCTAACTCCTCCATGATGGCATACCCCTCCCCTCGCATTCCGCTATTCCTTCGACTTTCCCGCCCCCGCCCGCTGTTGCATTTACTTCAGGAGCGTACGCCGTGGACTGGCTAGAGCTTTCCGTGCAGGCCTCTCCCGAGCTGGTGGAGCCGCTGGTGGAGTTGTTCCAGCGCTACGGCCGCCGGCAGGTCGTGGTGGAGGAGGCAGGGGGGTTCAACCCGGACGAGGGAGAATCGCCTCCGACTGGCGGACCGGTCATCGTGCGGGCGTACGTGATGAAGGACCGCCGCTCCGCCGACAGGGTGGCGCGCATTCATGCGGGCGTGCAGCTCATGGGGCTGATCAAGCCGCTTTCACCGCTTGCAGTGCGCACGGTGACGCCGTGGGAGTGGGAGGAGGCGTGGAAGGCCCACTTCCAGCCGCTGCGCATCGGGCGGCTGGTGGTGCGCCCGACGTGGCAGGAAGTCGAGGCCGCGGAGGGGGACATCGTGCTGACGCTGGACCCGGGGCTGGCCTTCGGCACGGGGCACCATCCCACCACGCGGATGTGCCTGGAGCAGCTTGAACGCCGTGTGCAGCCGGGCATGCGCATCCTGGACCTGGGCACGGGGTCTGGACTGCTGTCGCAGGCGGCGCTGCTGCTGGGAGCGGAGTGGGCGCTGGCGCTGGACACGGAGGCGGACGCAATCCGGGCGTCGCGGCGGAACCTGAAGGCCGCCGGGCTGTCGCGGAAGGTGCGCATCGTTCGTGGGTCGCTGCCGCACATACAGGCGGTGGGGCTGGACCTGACCGTCGCGAACATCTCGGCGAAGGTGCTGGTCGAGCTTGCGGGAGACCTCGTGGAGACGCTTAGGCCGGACGGCACGCTCATTGCGTCCGGGGTGCTCGAAGAACGCGGGGACGAGGTGCGGGACGCCATGCTGGCCGCGGGGTTCGTGGAGCTGGAGACGCAGCAGACGGAGGACTGGCTGGCGCTGTGTTTTCGCCGCGGCTAGTTCCGGGCGCGGCTAGTGGAGCTCTGACGGCCACTCCTGGCCGGGAGCGCGGTTGAGCAGCCAAGACGTTGCCTCAAGCGGGTCCACGCCGTCGAAGAGGATGCGGGCGGTTACTTCCGTGATGGGCATCTCCATGCCGTGCCGTTTTGCGAGCACGAGCGCCGCTGGGATGGTGTCCACACCCTCGGCGACGTGCACCATGCTTGCCAGCACCTCCGCCAGCGGTTTCCCCTCGCCCACCTGCTCTCCCACGTACCGGTTGCGGCTCAGGTTGCTGAAGCAAGAGGCTGCCATGTCACCCAGACCGGAGAGGCCGGCGAGGGTGAGGGGCTTGGCGCCGCACGCCACGCCCAGCCGGGTCACCTCCGCCAAGCCCCGAGTGATAAGGGCGGCCTTTGCGTTGGCCCCGTAGCCGAGGCCGTCGCTGATGCCGGCGGCGATGGTGATGGGGTTCTTGAGAGCACCGCCCAACTCCACGCCCACGACGTCGTCGTTGGTGTATACGCGGAAGCTGGGGGAGTTGTAGAGCTCCTGCACCCACTCGGCGACGCGGGGGTCCCTGGCCGCGATGACGGTGGAGGATGGCTTGTCCTCGACGACCTCTTTCGAGAGGTTGGGGCCGGAGAGGATGCAGACGCGGTCCTCGGCGATCTCCGGCAATTCCGCATGAATGACCTGGGTCATGGGAAGGCCGGTGCCGAGCTCGAGGCCCTTGATGGCGCTGAGGAGCACCGTGTCTTCGCGGAGGCGGCCTCGGAGGGTGGGAAGGTTCTCTCGCAGGCGCTGCGCGGGGGTGGCGAGCACCACGAGGTCAGCACCATCGAGGGCGGCGCCGGCGTCGGCGGACGCGGTGAGGTCGTCGGGGAACAAGGCACCGGGCAGCAGGCGGCGATGCTCGCGGTCGCGGTTGAGGGTCTCGGCTTCCTCAGCGCCGCGGGCCAAGAGGGTGACGGGGACGCCACGGCGGGCCAACAGGATGCCAAGGGTCGTGCCCCAACTGGTTGTCCCGACCACCGTTACGCGCGGCACAGCTAGGACTCAGGCTGCATCTGCGGGGAGGGCGGCGCTGCGGGGTCGCCGAGGCGGGCCTCGGTGCGGGACAGGAGGCGCCGGATGTTGCCGTGGTGCCGGCCGATGATGATTGCCCAGCCGACGAACCCGTGCAGGGCGTATGCCCAATGGAAGTCGCCGCGCAGCCAGAAGAGGACGAGGGAGCCCGCGCCGATGGAGACGCCGATGACGCTGCCCACGGAGATGTACCGGGTGACTCGCATGATTATCAGCGCGAGGACGAGGGCCGTAAGGCCGCCCCACGGGAAGAGCGCAAAGAGCCCGCCGACGCCCGTCGCGACGCCCTTGCCGCCGCGGAACCTGAGGTAGACGGGCCAACTGTGGCCGGCGAGGGCCGTCAACGCGGCGAGCGCCTGGAGGCCAGCGCCCTGCGCGGCAGAGATGCCGGCGGCGTCGGCGATTGCGCCGGCTGCGAGGACGGGGACAGCGCCCTTGGCGACGTCGAGCACGAGCGCGAGGCCCGCGGCCTTGGCGCCGGCTGTGCGGAGGACGTTGCTGCTGCCGATGTTGCCGCTGCCGGTCTGGCGGACGTCGACGCCGCGAGTCCAACGGCCGATGAGCAGGCCCCACGGGATGGAACCCTGCAGGTAGGACGCGACGCCGACCAGCACGAAAACGAGTGTCGGGTTCACGGCGCGCGCCTGTGGGCGCCCTTTCGGAACTCCAGCCGGATGGGGACGCGCCGGATGGAGAAGGCGTTGCGGATTGTGTTCAGCAGGTAGCGGCGGTAGGAGAAGTGCACAATCTCCGGGTTGTTGACGTAGAGGGTGAAGCCAAGGGGATGCACCTGGCTCTGCTCGCCGCGGTAGAGACGGAGCTGGCGGCGTCCGAGGGACCGGGGCGGGTGCTTGGCCATGGCCTCGATAAGCGTCGAATTGAGCTGGGAGTTGCCGATCTCCGTCGCCTGCTCGCGGTAGAGCTCCTGAGCGGTGGTCAGGAGGCCGTCGAGGCCCTCGCCGGTGACGGCAGAGACGAAGTGGATGGGTGCGTAGGGGGCCCAATGGAGGCGTTTGCGCACCTCCTGGATGGCCTCGTTCTCGTTCAAGCCAACATCCTTGGCGAGGTCCCACTTGTTGATGGCGATGGCCATGGCGTGGTAGGACTCGAGAACGTAGCCGGCGACGTGTACGTCCTGGGACGTGGCGAGCTCCGTGGCGTCCATGACCAGAATCGCGACGTTGCAGCGCTCGATGGCCTGGAGGGAGCGAAGGACGCTGAACTTTTCCGGGCCGGGCACGACGTGGCCGCGGCGGCGCATGCCAGCGGTGTCGATGAGGAGGAGGGGGTTGCCTTCGAAGCTGACCCATGCGTCGAGGGAGTCGCGGGTGGTGCCGGGGGTCTCGTCGACGATGGCGCGCTCCTCCCCGGTGAGGGCGTTCATGATGCTGGACTTGCCGACGTTGGGGCGGCCGACGATGGCCAGACGAAGGAAGCCCTCGTCGAGCTCGACATCGCCGCCGGGCGGGAGCAGCTCCTCCACGGAGTCGAGGAGCTCGTCCATGCCCTCGCCCTTGATGGCGCTGATGGAGATGGGGTCGCCGAGGCCGAGGTCGTAGAACTCGTTGGCAACCAAGCGGCGGCGTGGGCCCTCGGTCTTGTTGACGGCGGTGACGATGGGCACGTTCAGACGTCGGAGGGAATCGGCGATCTCCCCGTCGGTGGGCTGCAGGCCATCGATGGCGTCGGTGAGGAAGATGATGACGTCGGCGTCCTCAAGGGCGGCGCGGACCTGCCGGTAGATCTTGCTGCCGATGGGTCCGTCGGCGCCGAGGTCAATGCCGCCGGTGTCGACGAGGAAGAAGCGGCGCGTGCGGCTCTCGATGGGGGTGATGACGCGGTCGCGAGTGGTGCCGGCCTCGTCGGCGACGATGGCACGGCGCTGGCCGGTCAGGCGGTTGAAAAGGGTGGACTTGCCAACGTTGGGGCGGCCGACAATGGCGACCACGGGCATGACGCCCGGTTCATTCCCGGTCCACGACTCCTCTGTTGCCGTTTCACTAGCCAAGGATGGCCTCCAATAGCGCTTGCTGCGCGTGCAGGCGGTTCTCCGCCTGGTCAAATACAACGGACTGCGGGTCGTTCAGGAAGCCGTGGGGGACCTCCTCGCCGTAGTGGGCGGGCAGGTCGTGCATGAAAACGGCGTCCGGGGCGGCGAGGGCCATGAGCTCCGGGTTGACCTGATAGCCGAGGAAGACCTCCTTGCGGACGGCGGCCTCGTCCTCCTGGCCCATGCTGGCCCAAACGTCCGTGTAGACGACGTTGGCGCCAGCGACGGCCTCTCTCGGGTCGCGGAGGAAGGTTGCGCTGCCGCCGTTGGCCGCGGCGAGGGCCTCGATGGCGCGCTCGTCGTCCGGGGTGAGGCCGTAGCCCTCGGGAGAGGCGATGCGGTAGTGCATGCCGGCGGCGGCGGCGCCGAGCCCGAGGCTCCGGGCGACGTTGTTGCCGTCGCCGATGTAGGCGATGGTCGTGCCGGGGAGGGAGCCGCGCTGCTCGAGCACCGTCGTCAGGTCGGCGAGGGTCTGGCAGGGGTGCTCGTCGTCGGAGAGGGCGTTGATGACGGGCACGGTCGCGTACTGGGCGAGCTCGACGAGCTTTGCGTGGTCGAAGCAACGGTAGACGATGCAGTCGACGTAGCGGGAGAGCACCTGGGCGACGTCGCTGACGGCCTCGCGCCCGCCGATGCCTACCTCTTGCGGGCTCAGGTAGATGCAGTTGCCGCCGAGGTTGGCCACGGCGACCTCGAAGCTGACGCGGGTGCGCAGGGAGGGTTTCTCGAAGAGGAGGGCGACGGTCTTGCCCTGCATGGGCCTGGCGGGGTCCGGGTTGCGCTTGATGTCGCGGGCGCGTGCGACGAGGGAACAGAGCTCCGCCGGCGACAGATCGGCGACGGAAAGCAGGTGTTTCGTATGTAGGGCGACGTTTACCATAGCCAAGACAGTATAGCACGGCCCCTATATTACGTATGCCCAGACCGGGCAATCAGTCCTCAGCGGGCCAAGCGTCCGGGCCAATGAGGGGCACGAACCGGCACGCGCCGAAATCGCGGGTGGTGTGGCCGTCCGGCGTGCGGGTCAGGAGGAGGAGGCGCTGCTCACTGCGGGGGCCGACGGGGACGAGGAGCCGGCCTCGCGGGGTCAACTGCGCCAGCAGCGACAGGGGCGGCGTGGGGGCGGCCGCGGAGACCATGATGGCGTCGAAGGGGGCGTCGTTCGGGGAGCCGAGGACGTCGCCGGCCTGCCGCACGGTGATGCACTCGGCGTAGCCCAGCGTGTTCAGGAGCGCGGCGGTCCGCTGGGTCAGCTCGGGGACGCGCTCGACGGAGACGACGTGGGCGGCTAGCTGCGCGAGGACGACGGCCTGGTAGCCGCTGCCGGCGCCGACCTCGAGGACGCGCTCCCACGGCTGCGGGTCAAGGGCCTGGGTCATGATGGCGACCATGGTGGGCTGGGAGATTGTCTGGTTGTAGCCGATGTGGAGCGCGCCGTCGCGGTAGGCGTCGGGGCGCAACTCCGGGGGGACCATCGCCTCACGCGGCGTTCGGGCGATGGCGTCGACGACGCGGGGGCTGTAGCGGTCGGCGAGGCGTCGGAGCAGGCGCTCGCGGTCACGTTTCAAGCTGCGCCAGGGGAGCGGAAGGGGTTTTCTCCACCAGAACGAGCGCTGCATCGCGGGGCCTCCCGTGCACAAGGTCGCGACGGTCCGCATTCATGACGGGCTGTTGTTGGCATTGTACTCCCGTTGGGTGGGCACGGGGCCGACAGCATGGCGCCACAGCTTCCGCGTGCCTATAATTCAGGCCATTCGACACTGACGGCCAAGGAGCGTGACCTGCCATGTCTGACGAAGCGCTATCGAGCATACTCATGAGCGTGGGCTGGAGCGCGGGGCTCGCAGCCGGGGTGGAGTTCTCCGGCGGGGCGGACCCGATCCTGCCGACGCCGTTCCGCATCGGCGAGACGGCGGCTGCTGCGGTGGGGGCGGTGGGGCTGGCGGTGTCGGCGCTGTGGGAGCTGCGGACGGGACGGCGGCAGGGCGTCGGGGTGGACGCGCGGCAGGCGACGGCGTCGCTACGGAGCAGCCGGTACATGCGGCTGGACGGCGCCCGGGTGCCGGGCGAACGGTCGTCGGTAGCGGGCATGTACCCGACCGCGGACGGTCGCTGGAGCTACCTGCACTGCAACTTCCCTAACCACCGCGAGGCGGCGCTGGGCGTGCTTGGCGTCGAGGAGGACCGGGCGGCGATCATGCAGGCCGTGGCCGGGTGGACGGGGCTGGAACTGGAGGAGGCGATCATCGCGGCGAAGGGCGCGGGCGGCATGGTGCGCTCGATAGCGGAGTGGGCCGAGCACCCGCAGGCGGCCGCGGTGGCGTCGCTGCCGCTGCTGGAGATCGACAAGATAGGCGACAGCCCGCGGGAGGCGCTGCCGGAGGGCGGCCGGCCGTTGGCCGGCATTCGGGTGCTGGACCTGACGCGGGTGCTTGCGGGGCCGAGCTGCGCTCGGACGCTGGCCGAGCACGGGGCGGACGTGCTGCGCATCACCGGCGCGCACCTGCCGAGCCATCCTGGGCAGGAGATGGACACGGGCCACGGCAAGCTCTCGGCGCACCTGGACCTGCGGGAAGCGTCGGCGAGGGAGACGCTGCAGGGGCTGGTGCGCGAGACGGACGTGTTCTCGCAGGGGTACCGGCCGGGGACGCTGGCGGAGCGCGGGCTCTCGCCGGAGGAGATAGCGGCGCTGCGGCCGGGGATCGTGTACGTCTCGCTGTCGGCGTTTGGGCGCGTGGGCCCGTGGGCGGGCCGCCGGGGGTTCGACACGGTGATACAGACGGTGAGCGGCATCACGGACCGGCAGGGCGAGCTCTTTCCGGGGGAAGAGCCGGGGCCGCAGTTCTACCCAGTGTCGGCGATCGACTACCTGACGGGGTACCTGATGGCATTCGGGACGATGGTGGCGCTGCACCGGCGGGCGACGGAGGGCGGAAGCTGGCTGGTGCGGGCGTCGCTGGCGCAGACGGGGCGCTGGCTGGTGAACCGCGGGCAGGTAGCGGAGACGGCGCTGGAGGGCGTGCCGGAGGATTTTGAAGCTGGGGAAGTGGGGCGGTGGTCGACGACTTCCGACACGCCGTACGGGAGGCTGAGCCACCTGGGGCCGGTCACAAAGATGTCGGAGACGGCGGCGTACTGGGAGCGGCCGACGGCGCCGCTCGGGCACCATGAGCCGGTGTGGCCGGCGCGCTCGGCGTAGGGGCTGCGGGGCGGTCGCGCGGGCGGCCCTTCGACAGGCTCAGGGCGAACGGGTTTGCTGGGGGCTGCGACGGTCGCCTTCGTGTGCCATCAGGACAGGCTGCGACAGGCTCAGGGCGAACGGGTTTGCGAGGCGGGCGGACGGCCCCCTTCGTGTGCCCTCAGGACAGGCTTCGACAGGCTCTGGATGAACGGGTTTGCTGGGGGCTGCGACGGTTGCGCTTGGGGGTAAGGCTCCCCCATCCCAGCCTTCCCCCTGAAGGGGGAAGGGGCTTTGTTGCGGCGGGGCTTGTTTGTGTTGACGCTCACTAGCGGACATGATATCTTGGTGCGGTTTCGCCAATCATGTAGAATTGTTAGATTTCCCAAGATTTTTGCGAGGAATGATGCAGCAGACCGAGGGCAAGCAGTCCGGTGGACGGTGGGTTTCCCTTGGGGCCGCCTGCCGTATGCTGGGCGTGAATGAGTCGACGCTGCGGATGTGGGCGGACAACGGGGTGATTCGCGCATTCCGGACGCCGGGGGGGCACCGCCGCTTTCTGCGGGAGGACCTGCTGACGGCGATGCAACGCGCCGCGGACTCGCCGACGGGGCGGGTGATGCCCTCGCAGACCGTGACCTCGGTGACGACGCGCCGCATCCGGCGGCTGCTGCACGGGGACCACGCCGAGAACTTCCCCTGGTACGACGCGATGGACGAGGCCACGCGGGGACGGCTCCGGCTGTTCGGGCGGCGGCTGCTGGACGTCACGGAGAGCCTGCTGGAGCGCAAACGGCCCTCGGCGCAGGCGCTGGACGAGGTTCGGGTGATCGGCGAGGAGTACGGCGAGGCGCTGACGCAGCGGGGCCTTAGCCTGCGGGAGCTGATGGAGGCGTTCGTGTTCTTCCGGACGCCGCTGACGGAATCGGTGCGGTCCATGGCGCGACGGCGCGCCTCGGACGCCGACGCGCTGGCGCAGGCGTGGCACCACGTAGAGACGATTGCCGATGTCATCATGATTGCCATGGTTGACGCGTATGAAAGGAGCCGCAATGGCAACTCGGGAAGCGCCTAGCACGGCGGCGGCAGAGGTCCGCTCGGCAGAGATGGACCTGCAGGACCGGCAGGTGCTCAACCTCATACAAACTGCCTTCCCCATGGACGAGCGTCCGTACCTGGCCATCGGCAAGGAGTTGGGCCTGGGTGAGGACGAGGTCATCGAGCGGATCCGGCGGCTGCGGCGGGAGAACGTCGTGCGGCAGATCAGCGCGATCTTCGACACGCGCAGGCTCGGCTACAAGACGTCGCTCATCGCGTTCCGCTATCCGGAGGAGCTGTTGCACAAGGGTGCGCTGGCGATCAACAAGCACCCGGGCGTGAGCCACAACTACGCGCGGGTCGGGCACGAGTTCAACCTTTGGTTCACGCTCGCCGTGCCGCCGTACGAGAGCCTCGAAGAGACGGCGGCACGCATGGCGGAGGAGACGCACGTCGAGTCGTGGCGGCTGCTGCCTACGCTGCGCTTCTACAAGATCGGTGTGAACTTCGACATGGTGAACGAGGAGGGCAACGCCGCCGACTACCGACCGGACAACGACAGCTGGAATAAGGTGGAGCACCTGACGGACTACGAAATGGACGTCGTACGCGAGGTGCAGGAGGACCTGTCGCTCGACGTGCGGCCCTACGACGGCATGGCGTCGCGGCTGGGGCTGACGACCGAGGGGTTGTTCGAGATCATGCGGGGCTTCGAGAAGCGCGGGGTCATGCGGCGGTTCAGCGCGGTGCTGCACCATCGCAAGGCGGGGTTCCGGTCGAACGCGATGTCAGTGTGGCGGGTACCGGAAGAGCGAAAGCTGGAGGTTGGGCAGGCGCTGGCGAACTCGAAGTGGGTGAGCCACTGCTACGAGCGGCCCATCTTCCCGGACTGGCCGTACAGCCACTTCGCGATGATCCACGCGACAAGCCGGAGCCGGTGCGAGGACGTGGCCAAGGAGCTGGCCGAGATGACCGGCGTCGACGACTACATCCTGCTGTACAGCACCCGCGAGTACAAGAAGACGCGCGTGCGCTACTTCGTGTAGCTAAGCGGCCCGGAGAGCGAACGATGGCGCAGCGAACGGCTACACACAAGCACTATCCCGTCTTCCTTACCGTTGAGGGGCGGCGGTGCGTCGTCATTGGCGGCGGGACCATCGCCGAACGCAAGGTAGAGGGCCTGCTCGACGCGGGGGCGGAGGTGACCGTCGTCGCGCCGGAGAGCACGCCGAGGGTGCGCGCGCTGTCGGACGCCGGGGCCATCGCGCTGCACGAGCGGGCCTACGCGGAGGGCGACCTCGAGGGGGCGTTCATCGCCATCGCGGCGACGGACGACTCGGAGGTGAACGAGGTGGTGTCACGGGAGGCGCGGGAGCGGAACGTGCCGCTGAACGTCGTAGACGTGACGCACCTGTGCACGTTCATCGCGCCGAGCATCGTGCGGCGTGGGCCGGTGACGCTGGCGATGTCGACGGGCGGGCTGGCGCCGGCGCTGGCGCGGAAGCTGCGGGAGTCGCTGGAGGCGAACGACGCGTTGGCCTTCGCGGACCTGGCGGAGATGGTGGGACGCGTCCGGGCGGACCTGCGGGGGCGCTCGATCACGGTGGACCCGGAGGGCTGGCAGGCGTCGCTGAACGCGGAGGTGCTGGGGTTGTACCAAGATGGAGAACGGGTGCGGGCAGAGGAGCGGCTGACGGAGCTGCTGAAGTCGTGGCCGCACTGGGTCAAGGCGGTGACGCCGTGAGGCTGGCGGTCGTGGGCGTCAACCACCGCACGGCGCCGCTGGAGGCACTGGAGCGGCTCGCCGTCGTGGGCCATGACCTCGCGGGGGCGAACGGCCGGCTGGCGGAGCGCATGCGCAACTCCGCGGAGGCGGGGCAGGCCGTCGTGCTGCATACGTGCAACCGGACGGAGTTCTACACGCTGGCGGAGGACCTGGAGGAGGCGCGTGAAGCGGCGGCGAGTGTGCTCGAGTCGTATGGCGTCGACTACGAGGGCGTTAGGCCGTACGTGTACGCGCACCACCACGACGCGGCGGTGCGGCACCTGTTCCGGGTGACGTGCAGCCTTGATTCCATGATTCTCGGCGAGTCCGAGGTGTTGGGGCAGGTGCGAGAGGCGTTCGGAGCGGCGGTTGCGGCGAAGTCGGCGCACTCACCGATGACGCACGCGTTTCACCAAGCGCTGCGCGTCGGCAAGCGGGCGCGGCGGGAGACGGACATCGGACGGAACGCGCAGTCGGTGAGCTACGCGTTCGTGGAGCTGGCGCGGCGCACGCTGGGACAGCTTGGCCCAGCGCACGCACTGGTGGTCGGCGCGGGCGAGGCAGGGCGGCTGGCGGCGCAGGCGCTGCAGAACGCGGGCATCGGACGGCTCACGGTGATGAACCGGACGCCGCACCGGGCGGCGGAACTGGCGGAAGACCTGGGCGTGGCCGACGTGCTGCCGCTGGACGACCTTCCGACGGCGCTGCTGGAGCACGACGTCGTCATCTCATGCACGGGGTCGCAGAGCTACGTGGTGACGCAGGCGGACGTGTCCGTCGCAGCGGCGGGCCGCGACGGCAGGCCGCTGCTGCTGCTGGACGCCGCGCTGCCTCGCGACATCGACCCCTCGGTGCGGGACACGGCGGGGGTCACGCTGGCGGACATGAGCGACCTCGAACGGGTGGCCGAGGTGAACCGGCAACGGCGGCAGCAGGAGGCCGCGCGGGTGGAGGCCATCGTCGAGGAAGAGGTTGCGCGTTTCCACGAGTGGTGGGACTCGCTGCGGGTGGTGCCGACGCTGGTGGACCTTCGCGAGCAGGCGGAATCGCTGCGGGAGCAGGAGCTGGAGCGGGCGCTTCGGCGGCTCGCGCACTTGCCGCAGGCGGACCAGGAGACGGTGGCCGCGATGAGCCGGGCGCTGGTGAACAAGCTGCTGCACCACCCCGTCACGCGGGTGAAGGCCGAGGGGCGCCCGGAGGACATCCAGACCCTGCGGTGGCTCTTCCGGCTGGACGAGGCGCCATCTGATGATGGCGTGCCCGCCGACGATGCCCCGCAGGTCGGGGTGGAGGAAGACCCGAGCGGCATCTCCGCCGAACGGGGCTAGCCATGGCAGCGGGCGACGCCGCCATGGAGCGCGGCCGCATCGTGGTGGGGACTCGGGGCAGCCCACTGGCGCTGGCGCAGGCTGAGCGGGCGGTCGAACAACTTCGGAGCAATCACCCTGACATCGACGTGGACGTCCGAGTTGTGACCACGACCGGGGACGCATCCCAGGAAACGCCGCTGGCGGAGCTTGGCCTCGGCGTGTTCACAAAAGAGCTGGAGATGGCGCTGCTGAACAAGAGCATCGACGTTGCGGTGCATAGCCTGAAGGACATGTCCGCGACGATGCCGGAGGGGTTCACAATCGCCGCGGTGCTGGAGCGGGAAGACCCGAGCGACGTGCTGGTTAGCCGGAGCGGGGCCACGCTGGCGGAGCTGCCCGCGGGAGCCGTCGTTGGGACGAGCAGCCCTCGACGGGAGGCGCTGGTGCGGGCGGCGCGACCGGACCTCGCGGTGGCGGGCGTTCGGGGGAACGTGGGAACGCGGATACGGAAGATGCAGGACGGGCAATATGACGCGCTGGTGCTCGCGGCCGCCGGGCTGGTCCGGCTGGGGCGCGAGTCGGAGGCGACGGAGCGGCTGGACCCGTTGCAGTTCATCCCCGCAGTGGGGCAGGGAGCCATCGCGTTGCAGTCGCGGGTGGACGACGCGGGGTTGCTGGGCATGCTGACGGCGCTGGACCACTCGGAGACGCGGGCCGCGGTGACGGCGGAGCGGGCGTTTCTCGGCGCCATGGGCGGCGGGTGCCGCACGCCTATGGGCGCATACGGCGTCGTGCGGGACGGACGGCTCAGCGTGTGCGGCATGGCGGCGAGCGTTGATGGCGAGCGGAGCTTTCGCGCGACGGTTGAGGGGGCTGCGTCGGAGGCGGAGGCGCTGGGCGATGCGCTGGCGCGGCGGCTGCTGGAGGACGGGGCGTCGGAGCTGCTGACGGAGGGCGAGGCATGAGCGGCGCGGGCAAGGTCTCGCTGGTGGGCGCGGGCCCGGGCGACCCGGGGCTCATCACGGCGAAGGGGCTCGCGCTGCTGCAGGCCGCCGACGTGGTGGTGCACGACCGGCTCATCAACGAGCGGCTGCTGGAGCACGCGCGACCGGACGCGCTGCTGATCAACGCGGGCAAGCGTCGGGGCGGGCACCTGATGTCGCAGGACGAAATCAACGTGGCGCTTGTCGAGCACGGCGCGGCGGGCAAGCGGGTGGTGCGGCTCAAGGGCGGCGACCCGTTCGTGTTCGGACGCGGCGGCGAGGAAGCGCTGGCGCTGGTGGCGGCGGCGGTGCCCTTCGAGGTGGTGCCCGGCGTGACGTCGGCCATCGCGGCGGCGGCGTACGCGGGGATACCGGTGACGCAGCGCAAGGTGGCGGCGAACTTCGCGGTGGTGACGGGCAGCGAGGACCCGTCGCGGGCGTCGTCGGGCGTCGACTGGGAAGCGATGGCGCGGGTGGACACGCTGGTGGTGCTCATGGGCGTCGAAACGCTGCCGTCGGTGGTGGGCGCGCTCACGGGGGCGGGCAAGCCGCCGGACACGCCGGTGTGCGTGGTTGAGTGGGGCACAACGCCGCGTCAGAAGACGGTGTCCGGCGACCTCTCGAACGTGGTGGAGCGGGTGAAGGACGCGGGGCTGCAGCCGCCGGCGGTGACAATCGTCGGGCAGGTGGCGGCGATGCGCGAGAAGCTGCGCTGGTTCGACACGAGCCCGCTCTTCGGCAAGCGCGTGCTGGTAACGCGAACGCGGCAACAGGCGTCGGCGCTGAGCCTGCTGCTGGCGGAGCACGGGGCTGAGCCGGTGGAGCTGCCGGTGATCGCCGTTGAGCCGCTGAACAGTGCGGCAGCCCCGCCAGGTATAGCGGGGGCGCTGGACCGGGCGCTCGACGACATTGCGGCGTACGGGTGGCTGGTGTTCACGAGCGCGAACGGCGTCGGCCTCTTCTTCGAGCGGCTGACGGCTCGGGGACTGGACGCACGCGCGCTCGGAGGCGTGCGGGTGGCGGTGATCGGGCCGGGGACGGCGCGGTCGCTGCTGGAGCATGGCATCAGCGCGGACTACATGCCGGAATCGTACGTGGCGGAGGCGCTGGCTGAGGGCCTTGCGCCCATGTTGGCGCCGGGCGACCGCGTATTGCTGCCTCGCGCGGAGGGCGGACGAACGGTGCTCGTGGAGGCGCTGCAGCGCGCGGGGGCCGTCGTTGACGAGGTGTTGCTGTACCGTGCTAGGCCGGGGGAGGACGTGGCGGAACGCGCCAGGGTGGTCTTCGCGGAGGGGGTGGACGCGGTCACGTTTGCGAGCTCGTCGACGGTGCGGGGGCTGGTGGACGCGCTGGGAGGCGACGTCGGGGCGGTGAACGCGTGCGCGGTGGCGTGCATCGGGCCGGTGACGGCGGACACGGCGCGGGAGCTCGGTGTGCGGGTGGACGCGGTCGGCGAGGAGTACACGATACCGGGCATGGTGGCGGCGCTCGAGGGGTGGTTCGCCCGGCAGGCAGAGTAGTACGGCCGCTGGGGAACGGTCCCGGCGTGAGTAAGGTCTTGGAGGGAGTCATGGCAGGGTTTCCGACGGTCCGATTGCGGCGGCTACGTGGCTCGGACGCCGTGCGGCGGCTGGCGCAGGAGACGCGGTTGTCGGCGCAATCGTTCGTGTACCCGCTCTTTGTGACGGAGGCCGAGGGGGCGCCGCAGCCCATCGAGCCGATGCCCGGCTGCTTCCAACTGCCGATCTCGGCGCTGGCAGACGAGGCGCGAGAGGTGGCGTCGCTGGGGATCCCGGCGGTGCTGCTCTTCGGGCTGCCGAACGACAAGGACGGAGTGGGGACGCAGGCGTACGCGCCGACGGGCGTCGTGCAGGAGGCGGTTCGAGCGATCAAGGCCGCCACGCCGGGGCTGGCCGTGATCACGGACGTGTGCCTGTGCGAGTACACGGACCACGGACACTGCGGCATCCTCGACGGGGCGACCGTGGACAACGATGCGACGCTGGAGCTGCTGGCCAAGACGGCGGTGTCACACGTAGAGGCCGGCGCGGACGTTGTCGCGCCGTCGGCGATGATGGACGGGCAGGTGGCGGCGATACGCGCGGCGCTGGACGCGGCGGGATTCGACGACACGCCGGTGATGGCGTACGCGTCGAAGTATGCCTCGGCGTTCTACGGCCCGTTCCGCGTGGCTGCGGACTCGTCGCCGCAGGTGGGTGACCGGCGGGGGTACCAGATGGACCCGGCGAACGCTCGCATGGCGATGCGGGAGCTCGAGCAGGACGCCGCGGAGGGCGCGGACATCCTCATGGTGAAGCCCGCGCTGGCATACCTCGACGTGCTGCGGTCGGCGCGGGAGGCGTTCCCGCACCCGCTGGCGGCGTACAACGTGAGCGGCGAGTACAGCATGATCAAGGCGGCGGGGCAGATGGGCTGGCTCGACGAGGGGCGCGTCGCGCTGGAGGTGCTCACCGCGATCCGACGCGCGGGGGCGGACATCCTCATCACCTACTTCGCCAAGGACGCCGCCCGCTGGCTGCAGAGGGGGGAGTAATGCCGACGCTCAGACTGCTCTCGTGGAACGTCAACGGCATCCGCGCGGGGCTCAAGAAGGGTTTTCTGGAATGGATGGCGGAAGCGGACCCGGACGTGCTGTGCATTCAGGAGACCAAGGCCCAACCGGACCAGCTTCCTCCCGCACTAAAGGAGGTTGACGGCTACCACGTTTACTTCGCGTCCGCCGAGCGCAAGGGGTACAGCGGCGTCGCGATCTACACGAAGCGGGAGCCGCAGTCGGTGACGGCGGGGTTCGGCGTCGACGAGTTCGACAGCGAGGGGCGTACGCTCGTTGCCGACTACGGCGACTTCCTCCTGTACGCGGTCTACTTCCCGAACGGCAGGAGCTCCGAGATTCGGCTCGACTACAAGATGCGCTTCTACGACGCCTTCCTCGAGCACATCGACGCGCAGACGGCGGCGGGTCGCAACGTCGTCATTTGCGGCGACGTCAACACGGCGCACAAGGCCATCGACCTGGCGCGGCCGAAGGAGAACGAGAAGGTATCCGGCTTCCTTGCGATGGAGCGGGAGTGGGTCGACAAGCTGCTTGAGCACGGGCACCTGGACACCTTCCGGATGTTCAACGACGAGCCGGGCAACTACACGTACTGGGACATGGTCACCCGGGCGCGAGACCGGAACGTTGGGTGGCGCATCGACTACTTCTACGCGAGCGAGACGCTGGCGGACCGGATCAAGGGCGCGTTCATCCTGCCGGAGGTCATGGGGTCCGACCACTGCCCCATCGGCATCGACGTTGAGGTGAGCGGCTAGCCATGCCGAGGGTGCGCCTGCTCCACCTGCGGCCGCTGGAGGCGGTGGAGCGCATCGCGGCGCTGCACGCGCTGGGGTACGACGTGGCCTTTGACCCGCTGGACGACCGGGAATCGCTGAAGCGAGTGTGGCAGGCGCCGCCGGACGCTTACGTCTTCGACATCACGCGGGTGCCGTCGCACATGCGCGAGCTGGCGATCTCGCTGCGGGAGCGGAAGACAACGCGGGGCGTGCCGATGGTCTTCGCGTGCGGCGACCCGGCGAAGGTCGCAAGGTTGCGCGAGGTGCTGCCGGACGCCACCTTCACCGCGTGGGAGGCCGTGGGCGACGCGCTGGCCGAGGCCATTGCGCATCCGCCGGAGGCGCCGGTGGTGCCGGAATCGCTGTTCGCGGGGTATTCTGGGACGCCGCTGCCGAAGAAGCTGGGGATCAAGCCGGGGATGACGGTGGCGCTGCTCGACGCGCCGGAGACGTTTGAGGAGACGCTGGGGCCGCTGCCGGAGGGGGCGGCGCTGGCGTGGGACGGGTCGGTGACGAGCCCGCTCGCCGTGTGGTTTCTCCGCTCACACGCGGAGCTCGTGGAGGGGCTGGCGCGGGTCATCGATACCGTTGCAGCGCGCGGCGGGCTTTGGATGGCGTGGCCGAAGCGAGCGTCGGGAGTGGCGACGGACCTGACGCAGCAGGCGGTGCGGGAAGCGGGGCTCGCGGCGGGGCTGGTCGACTACAAGGTCGCGGCCATCGAAAACACCTGGAGCGGGCTGCTCTTCACGCGGCGGAAGCCCGCCTGACCGGCACGGTCACCAAACCAACCTGTACAAGGATGCATTCAGCATGAACAACACCCTGTCTAAGCGATTGTTTGAAGAGGCGCAGAAGGTCATACCCGGCGGGGTGAACAGCCCCGTGCGGTCGTTCCGGGGCGTGGGCGGCGAGCCGCCGTTCATCCTGCGAGGGCGCGGGTCACGGGTGTGGGACGCGGACAACAACGAGTTCGTGGACTACCTGGCGTCGTGGGGGCCGCTGGTACTGGGGCACGCGCACCCGGCAGTGGTGCTGGCGGTGAAGGAGTCGGCGAGCCGGGGGACGAGCTTCGGGGCGCCCACGCCGGGCGAGGTGGAGCTGGCGCGGCTCATCTGCGAGGCGCTGCCGTCGATCGAGCTGGTGCGGCTGGTGAACTCGGGCACGGAGGCGTGCATGAGCGCGATCCGGGTGGCGCGGGCATACACGGGCCGGTCCAAGGTGTTGAAGTTCGTGGGGTGCTACCACGGGCACTCGGACGGGCTGCTGGTAAAGGCGGGCTCGGGCGCGGCGACGCTCAGCGTGCCGGACAGCGCGGGGGTGCCCGCGAGCTATGCGGGCGAGACGCTGCTGGCCGACTACAACGACCTGGACAGCGTCAGGGAGCAATTCGCGGCGCACGGCGACGAGATCGCGGCCGTCATTGTCGAGCCAGTGGCGGGCAACATGGGCGTCGTGCTGCCGTCGCCGGGGTTCCTGCAAGGGCTGCGGGACATAACGAGTGAACGTGGAGCGTTGCTCATCTTCGACGAGGTGATCACGGGGTTCCGGGTGGCCCACGGCGGGGCGCAAGGGCTGTACGGGGTTACGCCGGACCTGACGACACTGGGCAAGATCATCGGCGGGGGGATGCCCATCGGGGCGTACGGCGGGCGGCGCGAGGTCATGCAACAGGTCGCGCCGCTGGGCCCGGCGTACCAGGCGGGGACGCTGTCGGGGAACCCGGTGGCCGTCGCGGCGGGCATCGCGACGCTGAAGTCGGTGCAGAGGCCGGGGGTGTACGAGGTGCTCGAGGAGACGGCGTCGGAGCTGACGGCGGGGCTGCAGGCGGCGGCCGACGCGCACGAGGTCCCGGTCACCATCAACCGGGTGGGGTCGCTGTTCAGCATGTTCTTCAACCCCGGGCCGGTGGACGGCTGGGAGGCGGTGACGCGGTCGGACGCGGGGGCTTACTCGCGGTACTTTCACTCGATGTTGGAGCAGGGGGTGTACTTCGCGCCGTCGGCCTTCGAGGCGGCGTTCGTGTCGACGGTGCACACGCCGGAGGACCTGGAGCTGACGTTGAAGGCGGCCGATGCCGCCATGAGGCGGGCCGCGATGGGGATGGCGGCGGCAGGGTAGGCACATTTACGAGAAATGCAAAGGGCTCCAGCCCCAATGCGGGACTGGAGCCCTTCTTGTTTCAGCGTGATGGGGTTAGGCGATGCCCTTGGCGACGAGCTCCCAGTTGACGAGGCGCCACCATGCCTCGAGGTACTCGGCGCGGACGTTGCGGTAGTCGATGTAGTAGGCGTGCTCCCAGACGTCGCAGGTGATGATGGGGGTCTGGCCGTTGGTGAGGGGGTTGCCGGCGTTGCTGGTGTTCTCGATGGCGAGGGAGCCGTCGGCGTTCTTGACCAGCCAGGTCCAGCCGGAGCCGAAGTTGGTTGTTGCCCTCTGGGTGAACTGCTTCTTGAACTCCTCAAAGGACTCAAAGGCGGCGTTGATGGCCGCAGCGACGTCGCCGGAGGGGTCGCCGCCGCCCTGAGGGCTCATGCTGTTCCAGTAGAGGGAGTGGTTCCAGACCTGGGCGGAGTTGTTGAAGATGGTGCCCGCGGGGGCCTTGACGATGATGTCCTCCAGCGAGGACTCCTCAAACTCAGTACCGGGGATGAGGTTGTTCAGGTTGTTGACGTAGGTCTGGTGGTGCTTGCCGTAGTGGAACTCCAAGGTCTCCGCTGAGATGTGCGGGGCCAGCGCATTCATTGCGTATGGCAGGTCGGGCAACTCGTGCTTCACGATTTCCTCCTCTGGGCTGTTTCCTATCGGGATGGCCATCGGGCACACGCAGCCGTCGACGGCAAATATCCCCAGGATGGGGGTAGGATAAACCAGACGTGGGGTACGTGCAAGGGATGGAGCGGCCCGACTAGGCGAGGGATGCGATGTCCTGAAGCTGGGTGAGGAGCCAATGCACGGAGTCCTCGCGCTCCACGGCCTCGACGAGGATTTCCGAACGCCGGACGCGCTCCTCGGGGGACATCATGACGGACTGGTAGAGGGCCTCGGCGGTGCCCTCGATGTCGGCGGGGGAGATGGCGAGGACGCCGTCGCGCAGCTGCTCGAAGGCGCTGGAGCCCTCGGAGAGGACGAGGACGCCGTGGTGGTTGTTGACGACGGGCCCCTCCTTCGCGACGGGGTTCATGCCGTCGACGACGGGGTTGACGAGGAGGGTGTCGTAGAGGCGCAGGCCGGCGATGGCCTGGGTGTAGTTGTTCTCCGTGAAGACGTGGATGGGCTGCCAGTTGGGACTGCCGTGGGAGCTGTTGATCTGGCGGACCAGCGCCTCAATCTCCTCCATGTACCGCTCGTACTGCTTGGTGTGGGTGCGGGACGGGACGAGGAAGGCGAGGAAGGTGACCTCTTCCTTGATCTCCGGGTGGGCTTCCAGCATGGTCTGGTAGGCGCGGAAGCCGCGGGTGATGTTCTTGTTGGGCTCGGCCCTGTCGACGCGGACGATGGTGTGTTGCGTGGTGTACTCGGAGATCTTGGCGAGGAACTCGGTGGCGCGCTGGGACTCGGCGATGGCGCGGACCTCGTCGACGGCGATGGACATGGGGTAGGCGCGCACGAGGGTGCAGTGGCCGTCGACCTCAATGGTGCCCTCGGCGTAGTCCACCTTCGAGCCGGAGATGAAGGCCTCGCAGCACTCCAGGAAGGCGCGGGCGTCCCAGCGCGACTGGAAGCCGACGACGTCGCAGGCGCAGAGGCTGGAGCAAATGGCGGTGCGGATGTAGCCGGGCAGCAGCTGCCAAGTTCGCAGCGACGGCCATGGAATGTGCAGGTAGTGCGTGATGATAGCCTGGGGCAGCTCCTGCCGCACCATTCCGGCCGTCAGGTAGAGGTGGTAGTCATGGATCATGACGATGGGCGGCGGGCCGTCTGCGGCCTCGGCGACGATGGCGTCGGCGAATGCCTGGTTGACGGGGGTGTAGCCGGTGGCCCAAGTGTCGTGGACGGTGCTGTCGAGGTTGGGCGTGTACGCGGGGCTCCACATGGAGTGCTGGAGGAACCAGAGCAGCGGGTTGCAGAAGACATTGTAGAACTTGTGGTAGGCGCGCCTCGGCGTGATGACGTAGCGGGCCGACACCTTCTGGTTCGGCAACGGGGAGGGAATGTTCGACGACTCGGCGGCCTGCTGGGCGCGGCGGTCGCCCTCGCCCATGGCGTTGGCCACCCAACTGAAGGGGTAGCGTTGGACAAGGGAGTTGAGGGCGGTTACAACGGCGCCGGAGCCGCGTCGGGGTTGGGGATTGCCTTCGGGGCTGATGTGGAACTCCAACGGGCCCCTGTTGCTGGCGACAATGAGCGGCCGCTGGTCAAAGAGGGAGGCGCAAAGGGAGAAAAGTTCTTGCTTGCGAAGGTCTTCCGTAACCGGTATCTGCATGGTCTGCCCATTCCCCAGGGTCCCCCTGGACACTCTGGCAGATAGATTCGACCCCTGGCGGCTGCAGGGGGTGATCACTGGACGATGCGCTTTACTCGCCGGGGCATGCCGTTAATGGCAACAGTATAAACCCGCGCACAGCAAGATTGGTAGAGGGAGAGGGCCCAACTTGTGCGGGAAAGCGGCCTTTGCTATAGTTAGACCTCTCTTCTTCCGCGTATGTGGGGATATAGCTCAGTTGGAAGAGCACTTGCATGGCATGCAAGGGGTCGGGGGTTCGAGTCCCCCTATCTCCACCACCAGGCAATCCGAAGCCAAGAATTTTCGTAGTTTGGTTCAAGTTAGCCGTCAGACAGCGACCCTACGAACCCCTGCCAAGGCCAGCCTACAGTCATTGCACTTTGCCTCTCACCGAATCAGACGCTTAGTAGCCGACTTTGGTGGTTTGGACAAGGAGGAGTAGATGCGGCACAGGATCCGGGCGGCAGCGATAGTGGTCGAAGGCGACTCGGTGCTCCTCGTACAACATAAACACGACGAACTTCAGGGAGGGCAGTCATGGTGGGTGCCTCCGGGCGGCGGTGTTGAAGGCGAGGAGTCGCTCATGGAATGCGCCCAACGTGAGACTCTCGAAGAGACAGGGCTATCGGTAGAGCTCGGCAGGATCGCTTATGTTCGAGATTTCGTAGAGCCGGACTACCACCACTGCGAGGTGTTTTTCGTTGCAACTTCATACGTTGGGACGCCGTTAGTGGGGAGTAATCCCGGCATTTTCGACGTTGACCACGTAATCAAGAACGTGAGGTTCGTCCCGAGAGCGGAGATGGCAGATATGACCATCTACCCAGAGGAGATTAAGACGACATTCTGGGACGATCTCGCAAGCGGGTTCTCCGGGACCAGATACCTTGGAGTACAGAAAACGGACAACAAGGTGTACCTCGATATGCAAAACGAGACCGACTGACGCGATTTCTTGTTCCGTTCCCGCGCGTCCTTGGCATGAACGCGACCGGCGTGAGCAGCCGGTCCACAAAGGCGGTGAAAGCCGATGACGGAACCCATGGAAATCTACTCGATGTTCATGTTTCCGACGTTTTGCGTGGAGATCGCGGAGGAGCCCGTTTCGTGGCCGTGGAACGGGCGGGGCATCGTGGTGCGCGATCGTGACGGCTATCGAATGGTGTTCTTTGCGCCCGTGGACACTTCTAGGAGCTTTGAGGACGTGATGGAGGATGTGTCGGAGGGCAGAGAGCGTGTTTCGGCATGACTAACGTCCAATTTGGGGTGCAGTACAACGGCGTGTCCATGTCGGCTGTCATTGGGCCGCTGGAGTTTGCGCGGAAGGCGGAGGCGCTGGGCTTCCGCTCGTACTTTGTGCCGGAGCTGGAGACGCTGCCGACGCTGGACCCCTTCATCCTGCTGGCGGCCGTCGCGCAGCACACGGAGCGCATGCGGCTGGGCACGGGCGTCGCGGTTCTGCCCTTCCGGACGCCGTATCAGATGGCGAAGATTGCCACGTCGATCGATGTGCTGTCGGGCGGGCGCATGGTGCTCGGGCTGGGGTCAGGAGGCGTGTTCAACGACGACTTCGGCGTGGAGGGCGTTCGACCGGAGGACCGGCGCGCCATCACGGACGAGCGGCTCGAGCTAGTGCGGCGGCTGCTGTCGGAGGAGCGGGTGACGCACAGCGGGGCCTTCCATCGAATGGAGGACATGGCGCTAGAGCCTCGCTCCGTCCAGCAGCCGCACCTGCCCATCTGGACGGGCGCGATGTGGAACGGGCGGTTCTCCAAGCGGATGCTGGAGCGCACTGCCCGCTGGGCCGACGGTTTCCACCCGCACGGCATGACGCCTCGTGGCTACGCCGAGGGGAAAGCCGCCATCGAGGAGATGGCCGCAGGGCTGGGGCGCGACCCCTCGCGGCTGGAGTGGTCGTGCAACATGTACCTCTGCATGGGACGGTCGCGGGACGAGGCCATGGAGGAAGTGCGGCGGTCGATGCGGCAACGCTTCGGCGACGACGCGTGGGAGCTGGACCCGGACACGCTGCTGCTGGGGACGCCTGCGGACTGCATCGAGAGCATCGAGGCGTTTGCAGCGGCGGGCGTGGGCCACTTCGTCATCAACGCGTTGTGCGGGCCGGAGGCGCTGCTGGAAACGTACGAGGCGTTTGCGTCAGAGGTGATGGGGTGGTTCTCGTGAGTGGGCGCGCGTTGTGCGATGTTAGGGTGGTTGGTATAGTGACATAAGTTTGACGGATTTGTTTGAAAGATACGGTATGACTACGATTTGGGACTTTCAGCCGGAAGTAACAGCAGCGCTTACGGAGGGTTCGTTTTGGAGCGGCCTCTCTGCAGACGCGCGCGCTGCACTTTGGCGCACTGATGAGCAGACACAGGCGCTGGTTGCGCCGCTGACGCGTGTGGAGTCGCTGGCTGACGCGGAGGCATTCGTAGGCACCGCCGAAGCAAAGTATCGCAGTCTCGCTGAGCAATGGGCAAAGGTGCTGCGCGATTCCGGTGTTTCGGCGACCCAGTTTGCTGACGACTACCGCGAGAGGAATTCCGCTCTTCGAGATTGGCAACTTCCTAGTACTGATGACAATGAACGGTGGCAAGGTGTCCTCGACTCAGAAGGTGCGTACGTGGCTTGGCTTGAGCGGCAGCAAAGTCTAGCTCCGAGTAGTGATGCGCGTCTGAAGGGCAACCAATTGGCCGCAAAAACCACCGAACCCCTGGTGTGTTTCCTCATGGTGAAGCGCGCCCTAGTCTTGGCAATGGAATCGGATTCAGGTTCATCTTCAATAACCCTAACAGTCCTAACTGAGTTCGCAGACAAGTGCATGACTGAGGTTGAGGACATCTTTCTGGGCCAAAAGGATCTGGATGACGACGACGGTGAGGTAGTGTCGCTGGCGGAAGTCAGGGCGAACCTTGGCCTTTAGCGTTTCCTTCACCAAACGGGCCGATGATCAGTTCCGGGATATCTACAAATCAGTCAATCCCTCCACACGCCGCAATCTTGATGATGCTCTAGACCGTCTGCAAGAAGACCCGTATCCCATGCAAAATCCCGGAAGCGGTCAGGACGTGATTCGGCGTCTGCAATTTGTGAGCAACCCTAGCAGTGGAGAATGGCGGATCAGGGTTGGAAACTATCGCATGGTGTACGGCATCGATGGGGATAGGGTGACGATCACGCGAGTCGCGCATCGCTCTGAGGTGTATGAAGGCGTGTAGGCCAATCCCTAACTGGCACTTCGTGTGACCAATGCCTTCCCTTACAGCTCCTCCAGCGCGCTCTTCCAGGCGGCTATGGTCTGCTCTACCTCGGCTTCTCCGTGGACGGTTGAGACGTAGTACTTGGTGTGGTTCTTGTAGATGCCACGGGCACGCAGCAGTTCATTGAAGCGCATTAGCTTGGAGTGGTCGCGGTCCAAGTAGGAGCGGTAGTCTTCGACATCGTGTTCGGCGAAGACGACGTCGAACATGGGGGCGTCGCCGAGCACCTGCGCGGGGATCTCCGCTTGGCGCAGCAGCTCCTCTAATGCGCCTTTGAGGCGGGCGCCGGTGGCGAAGAGACGCTCGTAGGTGCCCGGTTCGCGGAGGACCTCCAGCGTCGCCAGGCCGGCTACGGCTGCGACAGGGTTGCCGTTCAGGGTGCCCTGCTGTGCCACGTAGTCGTCTCGGCCGAGCGCGGGGGCGAAATAGTCCATAATCTCCGCCCTCCCCGCGATGGCGGATAGGGGGAAGCCGCCCGCTACGGTCTTGCCGAGGGCGCAGAGATCCGGCGTGACGCCGTAGTACTCCTGAGCGCCGCCGTACGCGAACCGGAAGCCGGTCACGATCTCGTCGAAGATGAGGGGCACGCCGTACTGGGTGCAGACGTCGCGAAGGCCCTCGAGGAAGCCTTCCTTCGGGGCGAAGGTGCGTTGAATGGGCTCGATGATGACGCCGGCGAGCTCGTCGTGGTAGCGCTCGATGATGGCGGAGGCGGTCTCGATGTCGTTGAAGGGCGCGACGAGCATGTCGCCCGCAGCGGACGCAGGGATGCCGAGACCGTCGGGCGCGGGCGCCGGGAAGTCTCGCAGGTTGGAGGGAGACGGGGACACGCTCATCATGGCGTGGTCGTGGGTGCCGTGGAAGCCGCCCTCGAACTTCAGAATCTTGTCGCGGCCGCGGTAGGCGCGCGCCACGCGCATGGCGTAGAAGGTGGCCTCGGCGCCGCTGCTGGCGAAGCGCACCTTCTCGGCGCAGGGGACCGCGCGAACGATCTCCTCGGCTAGGAGGAGGGCGTGCTCGTTGAGGCCGAAGTACGTCGTACCCCGAGCGAGTTGCTCCTCGACGGCGGCGACGATTCTGGGGTGCGCGTGGCCGATGAGCATGGGTCCGGAGCCGAGCACGTAGTCGATGTACTCGTTGCCGCTGACGTCCCAGACGCGGGGGCCGCTGCCCCGGGCGATAATGGTGTCCATCGCGATGATGTTGCCGGAACTGCCGCCCGGAAGGATTCGCATCGCGAGGTCCAGAAGCTGCCGCTCGCGCTCGCCTACGTTGTCACGCGCCATGAATGCCTCCATTGGTGTGCCGTGGGTGTTGCCTGCACTATACCGCATTCGCGGTAGGGCGTGGAACGTCGGCGACCTTAACAGCACCGCGACGGTTGGGGTATGCTGCGGTCGAGTATTTCAGCGCACGCAGGGCTTGCGGCGCATTTTGATTGACCACAAATTCGACTATGGAGGATGGCATGCGGGAACGACCATTCGGCAAGTTAGGGATGGCCAGCACGTTGACGCTTGGCGGGGGAGGCCTCGGGCGGATCTGGGGGGTGACGACGCGGGAGGAGTGCGTGTCGACGGTGCGGGAGGCGGTTGAGTCCGGCGTCGACGTGCTGGACCTGGCGCCCTCCTACGGAAACGGGGAGGCGGAGAGCGTCATCGGCGAGGCGTTTGGCGGGGCGCTGCCCGCTGGGGTGCGGGTCACGACGAAGTGCCGCGTCGGGGCGATGCCGCCGGGGGACGTGTACGACCTCCTTTCCATCAGCCTCTCAGGAAGCCTGGAGCGCATGAAGCTGGAACGCGTCGACGTCATGTTCCTGCACAACGCCGTGACGCTCGCGGATGATGGCGGCGACCGGCTGACCACGGTGGCGTCGGTGGTGGAGGCCGTCGCGCCCGCATTCGAGCGGCTTATCGCGGAGGGGCGGATCGGATGCTGGGGGCTCACGGGGATCAGCCACGCTGACGCGTTGATCCACCTGCTGACCAATGGGCCTCGGCCGGACTTCATCCAGTGTATCGCCAACCTGCTGGACTCGGCGGGCGGGTTGCTGCAGGGCGATGGCCCCGCCCGCCCGCGGGACATCATTGCGTCGGCGAACGCCAACGGCGCTGGGGTTATGGGCATCCGGGCGGTGCAGGCGGGCGCGCTGACCGACGCCATCGACCGGCCTCTGCCGGATGGGCACTCGGAGCTGGCCGACTACGCGCGGGCGGCGCCATTCCGCGCCATCGCCGCCGAGGTAGGGCACAGCGCGGCGTATCAGGCGCACTGCTACGCGCTCTCGATGGAGGGCGTCTCGACGGTGGTGCTCGGGGTGAAGAACCGCGAGGAGTTGCGGGAGTGCATCGCGGCGGAGGAGGCAGCGCCGATGGACGCGGCGCTGATGGCGCGCATCGACGCGGCGGTGGGACGCGTCGGGTAAAACGGAACGTTTGGGCCCCTTTCCGCGTTACTTGCATTACGGCTCCCTCCGCAATGGTAATGGGGTGGGTCATTGTCGCCCATCGCCAAGCGGAGAGGGGAAGTCAATACGATTGAGTGGTGACGGTTCGCCGCGACTCCGCCCCCATTCTAGATATAGGGCTGCCAGCTATGTTCGGGTTCCTGCGTCCAAGCCCCACGCTGACCAACGCTGAGGTGCGCTCCAGCCTCCGCATGATGATCTGGGAGGGCATCACCAGCGAGGCGTTGGCGACCATCCAGATCATGGGCTACCTGGCCGCCTTCGCGCTCGCGCTGGGCGCCAACAACCTGCAGGTGGGACTCGTGTCGGCGGTGCCCTTTGCATCGCTAGTGATGCAACTGCCCGCCATTCTCCTCATCGAGCGGTTTCGTCTCAGGAAGGCCATGGGACTGCCGGCATGGTTGCTTGCGCAGTTGCTCATGATCCCCGTCGCGGCGGTGCCCTTCTTCATTGACGTCCCCAGTTCACTTGCCGTGACGACGGTGATCTTCCTGCTGGCGTTCCGCGGCCTGTTCGCGCCAATGTGGATAACGGCGTGGATGAGCTGGATGCACGATCTGGTCCCGCAGCAGCTTCTGGGCGGCTACTATGGACGGCGACTGGCGGCCAGCACGGCGATGCTGGCGGTATTGGGACTGGGCGCGAGCTTCTTCATCAATTGGTGGGAAGGCCAGGCGCCGAGCGGACAAGAAGCCTTCGGCTACTCGTTTTTTTTCATTGGCGGCGCCCTCACCCTCGGCCTGATTGGCCCAATCATGGCGGCAAGGGCCAAGGAACCCCTGCTGCCGGCGTCGCGGGAGTCCAAGCAGTCGCCGGTCGCCGTACTGATGGAGCCGCTGCGGGACAAGAATTTCTCGCAGCTGCTGCGTTTCCTCTGGGTCTGGGGCGTGGCGTCAAACATCGCCATCCCCTTCTTCGTCGTCTACATGCTCACGGACCTTGAGCTTGAGCTGCCGGTTGTCATGTCGCTCGTGGTGTTGAGCAACGTAACGCACGTGCTCTTCGTGCGAGTCTGGGGGCCGATGGCGGACCGCGTCGGGAGTAAGACCGTAATGTCGCTGTCGGCGTCGCTGTTCCTACTCGTGTTTTTGGGCTGGATTTTCGTGGCGCACACGGAAAAGCACTTCCTGACCATGCCACTTTTAATCTTCCTAAACGCGTTTGTGGGCATTGCGCGCGGCGGAATCCTGCTCACTTTGAATACGTTGGCGCTCAAAATCGCGCCGGAAAACAAGGCCACTTCGTTCCTTGGCGTTGCGGGAATTGCGGCCTACGCCAGCATGGGGATAGGACCAATTATTGGCGGTTTCTTGGCGGACTATTTTGCGAACAAATCCCTTCACCTTGATTTCACGTGGATTACGCAGAGCGGAGCGGTCGAAATTCCCGCGATACAACTGGTTGGTTTTGACTTCCTTTTCATCATAGCGTTCATCTTCAGTCTGCTCTCTTTAAACCTGCTTGTGGCACTGCAGGAACGGGGCGAGCTGCCGAGGTCCGTCGCGCTGGCGGAGCTGTTGGCGCATTCGACGCCGGCCAGAAGGGCGCTCACGTCGTTGCCCGTACTTGGACCGCTGACGTCGCTTTCCTATAACTATTTGAAGCGGGTGCCCGGAGCAGACGTTGCCCTGGGGGTGGCGGCATACCAACTGGCGGCGTCTACGCAAGCCGCGGTAGCGTCGGCCGGGAAGGGGCGGATGCTGGTTCGCGAGGTCGCGCAGGCGGTTGGCGACGTGGTGGATGATGCGATGGACGAAATGGGCGACTTTGCGGGGCATGGCTTGGAGCTGGCGCGGCACGCGACTCGGGGCGCAGTGCATGTGGGAGACGATCTCACGGACCAGGTTGGGCGTGCGGCTCGAGGCGCGGTGCTGGGAACTCTGAGGTCGCTGACGCGGCGGAAGGTGCCCTTCCTGGTGGCGCTGCGGGGCGCGGGGTACGGCGTTGTGCAAGGCGCGCTGGAAGGCGGGCGCAGCGCCGGCGAGGCAACGACGGAGGCGTTGGAAGCGGCGCGGCAGGCGGCGCAGGAGCTTGGCGTCTCGGCAGCGGCGGCGGACACGGCGCTGGCCACGGGCATGCTGGAGGCGGCGGAAGCCTCCGGCGAGGAGGCGCTACTGGAGGTACGCGAGGCGTTGCCCGCGGAATTGGCCGGGCTGGCGGATGTCACCTCGGAGGAAGGAGAGGACGGGGAGGCGTCTACCGGCGGCACGGAGGCAGGGGGCTAGGGCGGCCGCGACGGCGGCTGATCTTTAGAGTATTCCCAGAGGGCTCGACAACGAGGTCCAGTCGCGCAGCACCACCGTCTGGCGCATGGACACCACCGCCCAAACGGCAGGAGCTCCGGACAGGCATTCGACTCGGCAATGCCCGTACCCGCTCGGCAACCATGGACCTGACTTAGTTCCCACAAGCATGCCATGGCATGGACCTGTCAGGGCGGTAGTCGAAGTCTGCGGCACGCCTTGATCCCGAATAAGAACACTCGCTAGCAACAGAATTGTAGCACTGCTACGTCTCCATTATTGTCCGTGCCCTCTGGAATAAAACTGGCATATTTTGACCAAATTTATGCCTTGACTGTGATTCTATGACACATTTAGATTGTGTCTATTGCGTTTTACCCAGCTACTAGCGCCCTAGTGGGTGCTATGTATTGGGTCTTGCCTTAACAGGCTGGAGTTATCAGATGAATAGTGGCGATTGCCACGTGGACTTGGCATGTGAGGTTTGTGTGGAGGCGGATAGGCCACAGAAGCCTCCCCGCCCCACGTGGTGTGTTGCCCGGTGATAGCGCGGGGGCAGCGTCCTTTGCTTCGACCCCTCGCAATAGTTGTCTTATTCTCGTTACTCCTTTTCCCGCTCGTTCTCCCCGTCATGCCATTGTTCGCCCAAGCGACGCTTGGTGATCGGCTGACCGACTTCGACATCAACACGCTGCCCGGCACGGGCAAGAAGAGCGCTCGAGGTGTGTGTTCGGACGGGGAGACGCTGTGGGTTGTCGAAGAGCGGGCGCTCAAGCTATTCGCGTACGCGCTGGCAAGTGACGTCCCTACCCGCGATGAGGACGGCGACATCCAACTCGACTTCTACGAGAACTATGGGCCGAGCGGCTGCGCGTCCGACGGGACGACCATATGGGTCGCCGACGACGAATTCGACAAGGTCATCGCGTATGACATAGCCAGCAAGGCCAGAGATAGCGACAACGACATTGACACGCTGGGTGCGGCGGGGAACAACCGTGTGGGAGACGTCGCGCTGCATGGCTCGACGGTATGGGTGGCGGACTCGCAGGACAAGGCGCTGTACGCGTACGAACTTCAAGGCGGGGCTCGTGACGGCGACAAGGACATTGCCCTGCACACGACGGAGATGAACCCCAAGGGCCTTTGGACCGACGGCACGACCATGTGGGTGGCGGATAGCTTGTCAGGCCACTTCTTCGCATACGACCTTGCCGCCGACGCACGTGACACCACCAAGGAGTTTGCGGCGAGCGATTCCTCGAACTTGCAGGGCATCTGGTCCAACGGCCGAGTGCTTTGGGCGGCCAACAGGGCCGACGGCAGTGATCAGGGCAACAAGGTCTTAGCCTACCGTATGCCAGCAACAGCTTCTTCCGACGCTAGCCTGAGTGTGCTCTCGCTGAGCGGGGTAACGCTGGCGCCTGCCTTTGCGACGGGGACGACGACGTACGTGGCGTCGGTGGGGCATGCGGTGACGGAGACGACGGTGACGGCGACGGCTGCTGCGGAAGCGGCGTATGAGGTGAAGCTGAACGGTGTGGTTGACCAGGACGGCGTCGTGGGACTGGTGGTGGGGTCTGGCAACGTCATTTCGGTGGTCGTGACGGCGGAGGATGGGGGGACAGCTCAGACGTATACGGTGACGGTGACGCGGGCCGGGTCTGCCGACGCGAGCCTGAGTGCGCTTTCGCTGAGCGGGGTGACGCTGTCGCCGGCCTTCGCGTCCGGTACGGTGGAGTACACGGCGTTGGTGGCGAACAGCGTGACGGAGACAACGGTGACGGCGTGGGCGAGCGACGCCAATGCCAGCGTGGAGGTGAAGCTCAACGGCGTTGTGGACCAAGACGGTGTCGCGCCACTGGCGGTTGGCGCTGGCAACGTGATAGCGGTGGTGGTGACGGCGCAGGATGGGGAGACGACGAAGACATACACGGTGACGGTGACGCGGGCCGGGTCTGCAGATGCGACGCTGAGTGCGCTGTCGCTGAGTGGGGTGACGTTGATGACGGCCTTTGCGTCGGGGACTACGGCGTACACGGCGTCGGTGGGGCATGCAGTGACGGAGACGATGGTGACAGCGACGGCGGCTGCGGGAGCGGCGTTTGAGGTGAAGCTCAACGGTGTGGTTGATCAGGACGGCGTCGTTGGGCTGGCGGTGGGGTCTGGCAACGTCATAGCGGTGGTCGTGACCGCGGAGGATGGGGAGACGACGCGGGCGTACACGGTGACGGTGACGCGGGGCGGGTCGGCAGATGCGACGCTGAGTGCGCTTTCGCTGAGCGGGGTGACGTTGTCGCCGGCGTTTGCGTCGGGGACGGTGGCGTACACGGCGTCGGTGGGGCATGCGGTGACGGAGACGACGGTGATGGCGTCGGCGAGCGACGCCAATGCCAGCGTGGAGGTGAAGGTCAACGGGGTTGTGGACCAGGACGGTGTGGTGCCGCTTGCGGTGGGCGCTGACAACGTGATAACGGTGGTCGTGACGGCGCAGGATGGGCAGACGACACAGACATATACGGTGACGGTGACGCGGGCGGGGTCGTCGGACGCGAGTCTGAGTGGGCTTTCATTGAGCGGGGTGACGTTGACGCCCGCGTTTGTGTCGGGGACGACTGCGTACACGGCGTCGGTGGGGCATGGGGTGACGGAGACGACGGTGGCGGCGACGGCGGTTGCGGGGGCGTCGTATGAGGTAAAGCTGAACGGCGTTGTGGACCAAGACGGCGTTGTGCCACTTGCGGTTGGCGCTGGCAACGTGATTGCGGTGGTCGTGACGGCGCAGGACGGGGAATCGACGCAGACGTACATGGTGACGGTGACGCGGGCTGGATCCGCTGATGCGACGCTTAGTGCTCTCTCGCTGAGTGGGGTGACGTTGTCGCCGACTTTCGCGTCGGGGACTACGGCGTACACGGCGTCGGTGGGGCATGCGGTGACGGAGACGATGGTGACAGCGACGGCGGCTGCGGGAGCGGCGTTTGAGGTGAAGCTCAACGGTGTGGTTGATCAGGACGGCGTCGTTGGGCTGGCGGTGGGGTCTGGCAACGTCATAGCGGTGGTCGTGACGGCGCAGGATGGGCAGACGACGCAAACTTACTCCGTAACGGTGACGCGGGCGGGGTCGTCGGACGCGACGCTGAGTGCGCTGTCGCTGAGCGGGGTGACGTTGACGCCGACTTTCGCGTCGGGGACTACGGCGTACACGGCGTCGGTGGGGCATGCGGTGACGGAGACGATGGTGACAGCGACGGCGGCTGCGGGAGCGGCGTTTGAGGTGAAGCTCAACGGTGTGGTTGATCAGGACGGCGTCGTTGGGCTGGCGGTGGGGTCTGGCAACGTCATAGCGGTGGTCGTGACGGCGCAGGATGGGCAGACGACGCAAACTTACTCCGTAACGGTGACGCGGGCGGGGTCGTCGGACGCGACGCTGAGTGCGCTGTCGCTGAGCGGGATGACGCTGTCGCCTGGCTTCGCGTCGGGGACTACGGCGTACGCGGCTTCGGTGGAGCACGGGGTGACGGAAACGACGGTTACGGCGTCGGCGAGCGACGGCAATGCCAGCGTGGAGGTGAAGCTCAACGGCATTGTGGACCAGGACGGTGTGGTGCCGCTTGCGGTGGGCACTGGCAACGTCATATCGGTGGTCGTGACGGCGGAGGACGGGGAGACAAGCCAGACATACACGGTGACGGTGACGAGGGCCGGGTCCGATGGCGCGGCCCTGAGTGCGCTTTCGCTGAGCGGGGTGACGTTGTCGCCAGTGTTCGCGGCGGGGACATTGGTGTACACGGCGTCGGTGGCGAACAGCGTGACGGAGGCGACGGTGACGGCGATGGCTGCTGCGGGTGCGGCGTACGAGATAAAGCTGAACGGTGTAGTGGACAAGGACGGCGTCGTGGGGCTGGTGGTGGGGTCTGGCAACGTGATTGTGGTGGTCGTGACGGCCGGGGATGGGGAGACAACGCAAACGTATATGGTGACGGTGACGAGGGCCGGGTCTTCGGATGCGAGGTTAAGCGCGCTTTCGCTGAGCGGAGTGACGCTGGCGCCTGTGTTCGTGTCGGGGACAACGGCGTACACGGCTTCGGTGGGGCACGGGGTGACGGAGACGACGGTGACAGCGATGGCGTCCGCGGGCGCGGTGTACGAGGTGCAGCTGAACGGTGTAGTGGACGAGGACGGCATCGTGGGGCTGGTAGTGGGGTCTGGCAACGTCATAGCGGTGGTCGTGACGGCGCAGGATGGGCAGACGACGAAGACATACACGGTGACGGTGACGCGGGCCGGGTCTGCAGATGCGACGCTGAGCGGGCTTTCGCTCATGGGGGAAGGTGGGGAGGTCGTCGCCCTGACGCCCTCCTTCGCGTCGGGAACTACGACGTATACGGCGGTAGTCGCCCATGACTTGAGCGCTGTGACGGTGTCCGTGTCGGTGGTGAGTGCGGGCTCCGCATACGAGATACGGATTGGTGGTGTTGTGGATCAGGACGGTATTGTTCCGCTGGCGGTTGGCGCTGGCAACGTGGTAACGGTGACAGTGACCGCGCAAGATGGTGAGACTACGCAGACTTACTTTGTAACGGTGACGCGGGGCGGGTCGGCGGACGCTACGCTGAGTGGGCTTTCGCTCTCGGGGGATGGTGGGGAGGCCGTTGCGCTGTTGCCCGCCTTTGCGTCAGGGACGACGACGTACACAGCGGCGGTCGCGCATGACGTGAGCGCTGTGACGGTGACGGTGTCGGTGGCGAGTGCGGGCTCCGCTTACGAGGTACGGATTAACGGTGTAGTGGACCAGGACGGTGTCGTGCCGCTGGCGGTTGGTGACGGCAACGTGATAACGGTGATCGCTACGGCGCAAGACGGGGAAACGACGCAGACGTATTCCGTGATGGTAAAGCGGGCGGGTTCAGCGGACGCTGCGCTGAGTGGGCTTTCGCTCTCGGTGGATGGTGGAGAGGTCGTCGCGCTGTCGCCGGCGTTTGCGGCAGGGGCGACTGCGTACACGGCGGCAGTCGCCCATGATGTGAGCGCTGTGACGGTGGCGGCGACGGTTGCGAGTGCGGGCTCCGCATACGAGATACGGATTAACGGCATTGTGGACCAGGACGGCGTCGTTGGCCTGTCGGTGGGGTCTGGCAACGTCATAGCGGTGGTCGTGACGGCGCAGGACGGGGAGAGCTCGCAGACGTACACAGTGATGGTAACGCGGGCTGGGTCGGCAGATGCGCGCCTGAGTGCGCTGTCGTTGAGTGGGGTGACGTTGATGCCGGCGTTTGCGTCGGGGACGACGACGTATACGGCGGTAGTTGACCATGACGTGAGCGCTGCTACGGTGACGGTGACGGTGGTGAGTGCGGGCTCCGTTTATGAGATACGGCTGAATGGCGTTGTGGACCAAGACGGCGTTGTGCCACTTGCGGTTGGCGCTGGCAACGTGATTGCGGTGGTCGTGACGGCGCAGGACGGGGAATCGACACAGATTTACTCCGTGACGGTGACGCGGGCTGGGTCTTCGGAGGCGAGTCTGAGTGGGCTTTCGCTTTCGGGGGATGGTGGGGAGGTCGTTGCGCTGGCGCCTGCATTTGCGTCGGGGACGACGGTCTACGCGGCGACTGTTGCCAATGACGTGAGCGCCGTGACGGTGGCGGCGACGGTTGCTAGTGCGGGCTCCGCATACGAGTTACGGATTAACGGCATTGTGGACCAGGACGGCATCGTGGGGCTGGCGGTTGGCGCTGGCAACGTGATTACGGTGGTCGTGACGGCGCAGGATGGGGAATCGACGCGAACGTACACGGTGATGGTGACGCGGGCCGGGTCTTCGGAGGCGAATTTGAGCGCGCTTTCGCTGAGCGGGGTGACGTTGATGCCGGCGTTTGCGTCGGGGACTATGACGTACACGGCGTCAGTCTCTAACAGCGTGACGGAGACGACGGTGACGGCCTCGACGGTTGCTGGGGCGGCGTATGAGGTAAAGCTGAACGGTGTAGTGGACCAGGACGGTGTCGTTCCGCTGGCGGTGGGCGCTGGCAACGTCATTGCGGTGGTTGTGACGGCGCAGGATGGGGAGAGCTCACAGTCATATACCGTGACAGTGACGCGGGCTGGGTCAGGGGACGCTACGCTGAATGGGCTTTCGCTAATGGGGGATGGTGGGGAGGTTGTTGTGCTGTCGCCGGTTTTTGCGTCGGGGAATACGGTTTACGCGGCGGCGGTTGCCCATGACGTGGGAGTTGTGACGGTGGGGGCACTGACTACCCACTCACGGTCTTCCTTTGTCATCACTCCTCCGGATGCAGATGGAGGCACGGAGGGAGTTCAGGTAAATCTTGTCGTTGGGGTTAATGTCATCACGGTTGCTGTTTTGTCGCAGGACGGCAAGGCGCGGGTGGAGTACATCGTGGAGGTTGAACGGCAGTCTGAGCCCAATGTTCGGCTTAAGAGCTTGACCATTGGCCAGGTCCCGCTTTCGCCGGCTTTCGGCCCCACGATTTTCCACTTCACGGCAACAGTGGAGCATGACGTGCATATCGTGACGGTCGTAGCCTTGCCGGACGACCCGGACGCCACTGTAGACCTGCTGTTGGACGGCGAAGTTGATCGGGATGGCGTGCTGGCGCTGCCGGTGGGCGCGTCCGTCATCGAGGCAGTGGTGACGGCGAAGGATGCGGCCGATCGGCGGACCTACACCGTCATGGTCACCCGTAAGGCTGAGGAGCTTGTGCCGCTGCCTACTCCCGTCAGGCCGCTAGAGCAGCCGAGTCCACGGCCGGCGCCCGCAACACCGACGCCAACTCCGACAGCTACGGCCGTTCCCAGGGGCATCGGGATTTCCACTGGTGCAGTCAAGTTGGAGGTCTCGAGCGCGGAGCAGAGCCATCCCGAGGCGACACTGACGGCGTGGAACCGGGGCTCCGGCCGCATGATCCTTAACGTCTCGGACGATGCCGGATGGCTGAGAGTGTCGCCCGGCTTCGTCGTGAGCACCGGACCGCAGGACCGGCAGACGGTCAACCTCATCGCTGACGCGTGGCTGTTGGGCCCCGGAACTCATACCGCCACCGTCTATGTCAGTGTCTACGAGTTGCCGGGCCCGCCGGAAACGGTCTCGGTTAGGCTGACCATTGCGCCCGGTGCCAGGCCAACGCCGACAGCGACGGCAACGCCCACACCGACGCCTAGTCCCACACCGACGCCCAGCCCCACGGCGACGCCCTCTCCGACAGCGGCTCCCTCCCCGACGGTTGCGCCGCAGCCCACGGCCAGCGTCGCCCCAGCATCAATCGCTGCAGTTGCTCCGAGTCGCGCGAGCCCTTCACCGACGCCCCAGGAATCGACACCGGTTGCGGTGACGCTTCCGCTACCGACCCCTGCACCAACGCCGATTCTGCTGGAAGCCCAAGCGGCCGGGCTATCGGGCAGTGCGTCGGTGTTGGTCGGGAGTGAGGATGTGCCGGCGCCCGTCGATGATCACGCCTCTTCGCCGACGCGCCGCGGGAACGCGGATGACGACGCTGTGTCCCAGCCCTCGGAGCAGCCTTATGCAACAGAGTCATTCGCCGTGCGGACCGCTCCGATAACGGTCTTGTACAGGTCGCCGGGCACGATGTATAGCAATGGACCGTGGGGGTTGCTCCTTGGTTTCTTTGCCATAGACGTCATCACCAAGCTGCGGCGCAAGAGGAACCGTTTTCTGGAGTGATGGACATAGCGGGGCGGCGCTGTAGGGATGGGGAGTCCGCCCGGAGGGATTCGAACCCCCGACACCTGGGTCCGAAGCCCAGTGCTCTGTCCCCTGAGCTACGAGCGGATGGAGGCGGGACATCTCCAGTATCCGCTGCCCGACGGGGTCGGGTCAATCGGCTAGATGGGGCGCTGACGCGGGTCGAGGATGTCTCTAAGGGCGTCGCCGAGCAGGTTGAAGCCGTAGACGGCGAGGGAGATGGCGAGGCCCGGCCAAAGGGCCATCCAGGGGGCTGCGCTGAAGTAGTCTCGGCCGGGGCCTGCGAGCATGCCGCCCCACGACGGAGCGGGCGCGGGCACGCCGAGCCCCAGGAAGCTCAGGGACGCCTCCAGCACCACCGCGGCGCCCAGGGCGCTAGTGGAGATGACGAGGAACGGCGCGACACAGTGCGGCAGGACGTGGCGGAGCACCACCCGGGGGCTGCCTGCGCCGACGATCCTCGCCGCCGCGACGAACTCGGCGCCGGAGACGGCTAGCGCCTGGCTCCGCACCACGCGGGCGGCCCGGGGGGCCTGCACAAGCGCGATGGCCAGGATGACGTTGGCGGTCGAGGTGCCCAGCACGGCCATGATGCCCAGAGCCAGCACAAGGGTGGGGAAGGCCAACAGGGCGTCGGCCGCCTGCTGGAGGATGGCATCGGCGAGCCGGCCGTAGTAGCCGCCCACAACGCCGGCAAGGGCGCCCGCGGCGGAACCCAGCACGACGGAGAGGATCCCGACGCCCAGCGATACTCGAGCGCCGAATGCGATGCGGCTCCAGATGTCGCGGCCCAGGTTGTCGGCGCCCAGCCAGTGCAGTGCGCCCGGAGGGTGGAGGACGCGTTCGGCGTCCTGCGCGACGGGGTCGTAGGGCGAGAGCACGGGGGCGAAGACGGCCATTGCCACAAGAAGCAGCACAACGGCGCCGCCGGTCATCCCCAGCGGCCGAGTCCTGACGAGTCGTGCGAGCCTTCGCCCGAGGCCAGAGGTCGACGGGGCTGTTGGGTGCGTTGTCGTCGCGTTATCCATAGCGCACCTGCGGGTTGAGCCACGTGTAGAGCATGTCGACGGTCAGGTTGACGAGGACCACCCACGCGGCAAAGAAGACGATGACCGGCTGCACGACGGCGTAGTCGCGGAGCTTGACCGCGTCGAGCAGGTAGAGGCCCGTTCCCGGCAGCGCAAAGACCTGCTCCAGCACCACGGAGCCGCTGATGAGCGTTGCGAAGGCGATGCCGGCCACGGTGATGACGGGCAGCAGGGCGTTGCGCAGGATGTGACGGAGCACGACATCGCCGGGGTGAAGGCCCTTCGCGTGGGCGGTGCGGACGTACTCCTGCCGCATGACCTCCAGCACAGCGTAGCGGGTCATGCGGGTGAGCAACCCCGCACCGGAGTACCCCAGCACCAAGGCCGGCCACACGAACTGCGTCAGATTGCCCAATGGCTCGGTGAGGAGCGGCTGGTAGCCGGGAGGCGGGCTCCACGTGAAGTAGCGCACGCCGGCCAGCAGCACGAGGGTCGCGAGCCAGAAGTGCGGGAGCGAGACGCCGCCCAGCGAGAAGACGCGCACGGCGTAGTCGACCCACGTGTCCTGCCGCAGGGCCGCCGCGACGCCCAAGGGCACCCCGAGCAGCACCGCAACGGCGATGCCCATGAGGCTCAGTTGCAGGGTTACGGGCAGCCGGTTGAGGAACTCATCCCAGACGCTGCGGCCGGTGACGAAGGAGTCGCCCCAGTCGAGGGTGACCATGTCGGAGAGCCAGACGGCGTACTGGCGCCACAGGGGGCGGTTGAGGCCGAGGTCCTCGCGGAGGGCTTCGCGCTGGTCCTCGGAGCCGGCCTGCGCCGCTGCTTCTGCGCCGGAGCCGCCCGCCGCGATGAGGTCGGCAGCGTCGCCGGGAGCGGCCCTGAGCGCGGCAAAGATGGCGATGGAGACGAGGAGCAGGGTGAGGGCGCCCTGCAACAGGCGTCGCAGCACGTAGACGCGCATGTTCATGGGGAGAGGGTACTTGTGGGGATAGGGCGGGCGCAATGATGGGGGCACTGCCCCGACGTGCTTATACTCCGCATGCTACAATTGCAGAACGACCAAAGGAGGGCGGCCATGCCGCCGATCGACTACACGAAGATCATCACCATCGAGCCGGGCAAGCGCAGCGGGCAGCCGTGCATCCGCGGCATGCGCATGACCGTCTACGATGTCCTGGACTACCTGGCTGCAGGCATGTCTGAGCAGGAAATCCTGAACGACTTCCCCTACCTGACTCTGGAGGACATCCGGGCCTGCCTAGCCTTCGCCGCGGACATGGGACGGCGGCTTGTCTACTCGCAGCCCCGTTGAGGCTTCACTTCGACCAGAACCTCTCGCCGCAGCTTGTTCCCCGGCTACGTGACCTCCATCCTGGGTCGATGCATGTCTTCGACATCGGGCTGCACACACGGGACGACGCGTACATTTGGGAGTATGCGCGGGATCAGGACCTGACCATCGTCAGTAAAGACATGGATTTCCGTCACCGTAGCGCAAGTTACGGGCAGCCTCCGAAGGTCATTTGGATTGGGCTGGGCAACTGCACAACTGAAGATGTCGCAGCCTTGTTTCAGCAGCGCCACACTGAGGTTCTCGAATTCTCCACCAATGTTGATGGCGCCCTACTGGCATTGACCTAGGACGCGCAAAGAGTGACGGAACATAAGAGGGCGGGAGGCATTGGGCCTCCCGCCCTCTGGCGTTCAGTGGACTTTGCGGGCCTAGTGCAGGCCTGCACCTAATGCAGGGTGGAGCAGGCGGCTGGGAGCATGTGGCGGACTAGCTGCTGCACCGGGCGGGCGTCGGAGTGGGGGGGCCAGGCGCCGGATTCAAAGTAGACCTTGCGGATCTCGTCGCGGTGGGTCCAGTCCTTGTAGGGGAAGAGCTGGAAGAGGCGGTTCAGGTTGCCAAGCTGGGAGGTGAAGATGCCGGCTACCGGGTAGATCTCGTTGCGGCCGGGCAGCGCCTCGCTGAAGGCCTTGGCGACGTTTCGGATGTCGCCGGGGGCGTAGGTGTACTGGCGCAACTCGTACATGCCGCCCCACTCCTGGGGGGTGCCGTCCCAGTCAGCCACGCCAGGGATGGGGTCCAGGATGTCGGTTTCCTGGGTGACAATCAGATGGGAGGCGGAGGACGGCGGCCACTTGCCGCTGGTGTCCTTGGAGGCCGCGGCACGGGTGTCCGCGCGGTGCTGCAGGTTCTCATAGGGCCAGATGTGGATGACCTCGTTCAGGGGGCCAATCTCTGTCTGGAACAGGGCGCCGAGCGGAGAGTACTGGGCGCGGACCTCATAGGCCTCGCAGAAGGCCCTGACCCACTCTCCCGTCTTGCCCGGCTGCAGGATGTACCGTCGCATCTCATAAATCATTTACCAATCCTCCTATGCGGAAGTGTTTCTCTTTCGGCGCGGGGAGTGTACCAGAGGCGCACCGAGTAGGCAAACGGGGCGCCCTTCGACGGCACGGGGCGAACGGGGAGCCGGGTCGACATCCGGGATACGGCCGTCACCTGAATGCGGGACAGCGGCTGCGGCAGGTTGTTTCGGTAATGGAATCGTAGCGGGAGTGGCACATGTTAGCTATAAATCCAATAATCTTTTGAGCAAACAATAAACACTCCCTCCTGTTGCTTGACGAGACGCCTTTGGTCATTGCTGCGGACCATGCCACCAATGAACAGGCCGGCGCCCGCGACGGCATGGGGACCGCCCCATATTCCGCTCGCGCTGCCTTCGCCGGGTCCGGGGGATTTGATTCGATTCGTTTCGATTTTTTGCGCGGGGGAGAAACAACCGTATCTGGCGGTGAGGAAACAACCTGCGTGATGGGTTGGCGCATCGCAATGGGGTTGGGCGCATGTTCTGTTGTCGGTGCGGGTGTGCATGGAGAGAGTGTGGCGGAAGCGGCGTTGTCGGGGAAAGGGGTTGGTGTCAGGGTCGCCGAATCGCGCCAGGGTCTCCGGGACCCTGCCTGTGTGGGAACGACGAAGGGGCGCGGCTAGGCCCGCTGCTCGCCGGTGGCGGCGAAGGTCTGCAGGCGCTGGAGCGCGGCGACACGCTTCTCCACCGGGATCTCCTTCGGGCCGCCAAGGTTGTAGGAGTACATGATGATCTCCGCGCACTCCTCCATGACGAGGTTGGCGTCGACGGCTGCGGGGACGTCGGGGCCGAAGGTCAGGACGCCGTGGTTCTCCAGCAAGATGCCGCGAAGGTTGTCGACGCCGTTGAGCGCCAACTCGATGTTGTCGACGGACTCCTGCGAGCCGCGGGGGCCGTATCCGGCGACGGGAACACCATCGGTCATGCCGAAGCGCACCATCGGCTCGTAAGAGACGGGGAGCGCTTTGCTGGCGACGGCAAAGGCCGTCGCGAAGGGCGAGTGGGTGTGGAGCGCGCCGCCCGCGTCCGGGCGCGTCTTGTAGACGATGCCGTGCATAGGGATAATCTCCGCGCTGATGGGCATGACGGCGCCGTCCAGCAGGTTGTTGTCGAGGTCAAAGAGGCCGATGTTGTCCATGGTGATCTGCGCGAGGTTGCTGACGGAGGTCAGCAGGAAGGTGTCCGAACCGGGGATCCTGGCGCTGATGTTGCCGTGGTTGCTCTTGGTGAGGATGCCGGACTGTACCAGCCGCGCCGCAGCATCCGCGATGTGCTTTCTGTACTCGGAGAGCTTGGCTGTCGCCATGAAGGATCCTCCTTGTGGGCGTTCGCTGCGGGGATTATGGACGCTTGGGGGGCGCGTGGGCAAGGGCAGGGGGCATCTGTGTATCGACGATGGGGTGCGGATTTCGTAAAATGGAGTTATAGGGAACGCGAAACACTGGAGAACATCGCCATGACACAAATAAACGTCAGCACCAAGGCCGCAATTGCCGCCAAGCACTGGGAGGGGCAGGACGTCACGGAGCTACTCTCGACGTCCGCTTCCGTGCTGCCTGCCATCAGCGCGACGGAGGCAGGGACACAGGGCCGGTCCATCGCCTTCACGGCCACGGTGCACACGTCACCCATCAACCTGGGCGGTGGCATCCCGGACCCGGACTCGCTGCCGGTTGCGGGGTTGCAGGCGGCGGTCAACCGCGTGTTTGAGACGACGTCCGAGCCGGCGCTGCGCTACGGGGGCATCTTCGGGTTCGAGGACCTGCGGCAGGTGTTGGCCGACCGGCAAGGGCGCATTCAGGGCATCAAGCTCGGTTACGAGAACTTCCTGTTGACCCATGGCGGCTCCGGCGGCATCGACGCGGTTTGCGACACCTTCCTCAACCCCGGCGACGTCGTCATCGTCGAGCGGCCGCACTTCTCGGGCTCGCTGCGGACGATTCGCGGCCACCTGTGCGAGGTGGTCGAGGTCGACCTGGGCGAGGACGAGGCCTTCGCAGATCGGGTGGAGGAGACGCTGCACGGGCTTGCGGCGCAGGGTAAGCACCCCAAGCTGCTTTACACCGTGCCGGACCACCACAACCCCACCGGGGCAACGATGTCGCTGGCCGTGCGGGAGAAGCTGGTGGAGGTCTGCGCTCGGCACCGGGTCTTCATCATGGAGGATATGGCGTACACCGAACTCTACTTCCACGAGCCGCCGCCGCCGTCGCTGTACGCGGTTGCGGACGGGCACGGGGTCATCCAGGTGGGCAGCTTCAGCAAGGTCATCGCAACGGGGCTGCGGGTGGGGTGGATCCAGGCGCGGCTGCCGGTCATCGAGTCCGTGGGGCGGGTGCGGTTCGACATGGGCGGCAGCCCGCTGCTGCACCGGGCGCTGGCGCACTACGTCGGCAACGGCGAGCTTGAGCCGCACGTGGACACCCTTCGCGGCATCTACCGCCGCAAGTGCGAGACGCTGGTTGCGTCACTGCGGGAGCACTGCGAGCCGTACCTGCGCTTCACCGATCCGGAGGGCGGGTTCTTCCTGTGGGCGGAGTGCATCGGCGCGAGCGCGCAGGACGTGGCGCGGGAGGCGGCAATCGAGGGCGTCACCTTCGCGGCGGGCTCCAACTTCTACGCGCAGCGGGAGGCGGGGGACACGTCGCACATCCGGCTGGCGCTGAGCTACGCGGCGATCGAGGAGCTGGAGGACGTGGGTCCGCGGCTGCTTCGGGCGTTCCAGCGCGTGGTGGACTAGCGGCGGACGGAGTCGCGGGCCTGGGCGATGACGCGGAGTTTGGCTTCCGCGGTGCGGGATGAGGCTACGGGGTTGTCGGCGAAGGTGGCGAAACCGCAGTCCGGCGTGAGCAGGACGCGCTCCTCGCCGAATAGGTTGATGGCTTGCTCGATTCGCCTTCGGACGACCTCCACTGACTCCACGGTGTCCAGCTTCTGGTTGACCACGCCGACCGCCATGCGCTTGTCGTCCGGAAGGGCCTTTAGGACGGTGGCATCGCGGGCGCGGGGCGTCGAAAGCTCCAGGAAGAGCGTGCCCACGTCGGCGCGGGAGAGGGCGTCTAGGAGGGGCGTGTAGTCGCCGTCAAGGGCGGCCGACTCGTCCGGCGTCCAGTTGCCGCGGCAGACGTGAAGGCCCAGGCGCTCCTTCGACAGACCACGGGTGACCTCGTTCAACAACGCCACCGCGAAGTCCAGCTCCGGGCCCGTCTCCAGCTTCTCGCTCAGGGCGCCGCACATGAAGCTGCGGTTGCCGCTTGCAGCGCCGTCACCGGCGGCGCCAAAGACCACCTCCGTCAGCACCGGTTCATCGAACTGCACCAGCGATGCGCCGGCGGCGAGGAGGAAGTGCAGCTCCTCCCGCAGCACCCGGACGACATCGCGGCCAAGGTCCTCGCGGGTGTCGTAGGGCATCTCCTCCAGGCAATCTAGCCACATGGTGCGGGTGAGCAGGTAGGGGCCGGGGAGGGCGACCTTAACCGGCCGGCCGGCACACTCCCGCACGAACTCCAGCTCATGCAGGGCGAGGGAGCGGCTGCGCCCAAGGGGGCCGAAGACGACGGGGTGGCGCACCTCCGCGGCGGGAACGTCGAGGGTGCGGAGCTCGCGCTCGAACTTGTCCGGGTCGTCGACCATGGCGGTAAGGTCGCTGAGGGGGATGAGGAGGCAGTTGTCGAGGAGACCGCCGACGAAGCTGGCGTAGCTGTCTCGGCGCTGCTCGCCGTCGGTGAGGACATCGACGCCGGCGCGGAGCTGAGCGTCGACGCAGAGGCGGACGGCATCGTCGGCGGTCGCCTGGAAGTTGGTCTCATCGAGGCGGCCCTCTAGGCGGTCGTGGACGGCCTGAAGCATCCAGCGGGGGCGGGGCCAACTGCCAACACCCATGACGGAGAGGGGCGCGATGGCGGGCGCGGGCTGGGGGTGCGGCAGCGTATCGGGCACGGTGACCCGGACGCGGGGGTGCTGTGCGATGAGGGCGACGGACGACTGTGCGGGCGCCGGGGCGCGTTCGGCGCGCGTGCCCTTGCAGACGAGGAAGCTGCGCTGGCTGCCTTCTCGCGTCCAGGAGACCAGCTCATTACTGGTCAGGCGGCACCAGGCGGGCAGCTCGACCTCGACGGTTGAGTCGGTCGAGAGGATCTCGAGGAGGCCGCCGCGCTCCAGCGGGTCGATGTGGCGGCGGATGAGGAGCAGCAGGCCACTGCCGCAGTCGAGGTTGCCGCCGTCGAAGCTGAGGTCGGGTGTGTGGGCGTGGCGTGCGACGGGATCCATGTCGGGCCTAGAACGAGACGCTGGCGGCGCCGTTCGACAGGTACTCGACGAGGACCGCGCCGCCGACGATCTGGGCGCCTTCGACGAGGTTGTCGGGGTCGAGGCCGCGCTTGTTGAAACAGGGCGAGCAGACGTAGATCGTGCCGCCGGCGGAGGAGAAGGTGTCCATCAGGTCCTTCAGGGGCAGGAAACCCTCCTCGTGGACATCGTCGGCGTAGCCCTTCTGGGAGAGGCGGACGCCCTCCGTGCTCAGGAAGACCACGGTGTCCTTCTCGGAGCCGAGGGCGGCATTGGCGATGACAAAGGCGACCGTTGCCCGGTCCGGGTCCTCCAGGGCGCGGGTGAGGAAGACGCAGAACTGACCTGCCATTGAGGCTCTCCTTGTACTAGCGTTGTTGGATCCAGTAGCGCGGGTGGTCTGCGCGGAGCAGGGCGCGGCTGGTGAGGCGGCACCATGCGGGCATCTCGACGGGCGCGGCCTGGTCGTGGGCGGTCAACTTGAGCACCTGACCTGATTCAAGGAGCTGCATGCGGCCGCGCAGGAGGATGAGGATCTCACCGCAGCCGAGAAGGCCTGCATTCCACTCGGCGTCGGCGCGAATGTCTGCTGAGGTCACGTCACGCTCCGGCATCAACTCCCCGGGGCTGCCAGCGTCGCGGATGAGCGCCGGCATGGGCGCACGATGCTGGGGCAGCTGCCACTGGATACGGGAAGCGTACGGGGTGAGGCTTGGCGGTGTCAAGATACGGGGCCATCGCGTCGCCAATGCAGAGCGCCGCCCTCCCGTGATTTCACGGGAGGGCGGCGCTTTTTGCCCTAGGACTAGAGCCGGTCTACTGCGGGGTGGCTGCGATGTACTCCGGGTGGGTGTAGGTGCCGGTGATGGAGCCGGGGTACTGCCAGCCGGACACGATGTTCGGGTCTGCCGTGGCGAAGGACGGAATCCAGAAGAGTGGCATGCTCATGTAGTTGTCGTAGGCGTAGTTGCCCAGCTTGAGCCAAGCTGCGTTCAGGGCGTTGGGTTCCACGGTCACGCGGACCTCGTTGTCAAAGATGTTGGAGGGCTCGACCAACTCCAGGCCCGCGCGGGCGCCGATGTTGCTGGCAGAGTTGAAGACGGCAAAGCCCAGGTACTGCCGAACGCTGGTGACGTAGATGTAGGAGTCGTTCTCGAAGCCCAGGACGCGGCTTCTGGCGCCTCGCGTTGCACCGTCAAGGGTCTCCAGGTTGACGTCAATCCCCACGTCCCGGTAGAAGCCGAACAGGGCGTCCTGCATGTCGCCGCCCGCGGGGAAGTAGGGGTACGTGCGCGACTGCACCGTGTGCTTCAAGGGGTTGTCGGGGCCGTAGCCGGCTTCCGCCAGCAGTTCCCTTGACCTCTGCGGGTTGAAGCCATAGGCCTCCGGGAAGCGCGACACCCAGTCAGGGTTCCACCCGGGGCGGGTGGGGTGCATGTAGGTGTTGTACATGGGCAGACCCTCGCCGCCGATGAACGACTCGTTGAGCGCATTGCGGTCGATGGCGTGGTTGATAGCCGCGCGCACCTTCACATCCAGCAGAGGCGTGTCCGGGTGCACGTATATCTGACTGGCGGGCGGCAGGTTTTCCTCGCCAAAGAGCTCCTTGTTCACGTACGGGCCCAGCATGATGCCGAAGGTGTTCTGCCCCGGCGCACTGCTCTGGAGGCCGACCATGCCGTGGTCGGCCACGGCCTGCGCCCGCAGGTCCGCCTGCAGGTCGGCAAGTTGTATCTCGCCAGTGATTAGCGCGGCCAGACGAGTGGAGGCCTCGTTCATGAGGCGGTACTCAAACTCCGGGAAGTCCGGATTGACCCGCCAGTGGTCGAAGGGCACCCGCTCAAAGATGATGGCCTCGCTAGTGCGCCACTCTCTGAGTTTATAGGGGCCGGTGCCGGCCATGGACTGGCCGTCCGCACCCTTGGGCCACTCGCCGCCTCGAGACTCGAGGTCGGCAGAGCTGAAGACCTCAATGCCCGCCTCCGGCTGGCCGAGGGCGGTGAGGAAGTTGGAGTCCGGCTTGGCGTTCCGGATCACCACCTCATAGTCGTTGACGACCTCCACGGCCTCGATGAGGTCGACGAAGAAGAGGCGCTGGCGGTGGGTGGACTCCTCCCGGACCATGTGCTCCACGGCGGACACCACGTCCTTGGCGGTGAACTCCCCAAAGTCGTTATGGAACTTCACGCCCTCGCGAAGCTGGAAGCGGTAGGACTTGCCGTCCGGCTCCAGGCTCCAGGACGTGGCGAGTTGGGGTGTGCCTTCCTCGCCCGTCGGGTCGATGCCCAAAAGGTACTCGTAGGGCGGGCGAATGGGCCAGTTGACGCTGCTCATCTCGCTGATTTCCAGGGTTTCCGATGGCGGAGCGCCGATGCCCATGACCACCCGGTCCACCTTGGGCTTCACCATGGCGGGCTCTTCCATCGCAGGTGTGGCGGCCGGCTCCGCCGGGGCGTCGGTGGGCGCCGCGGCGGCGTCATCGTCGTCGGACCCGCAGGCGGCGACGAGGGCCAAGAGCGCTACAGCGATGAGGACCCAAATCAGGGTCTTAGATAGAGCACTATTAGCCATTACACTCCTCCGATTGCCGAGTTTCTTCTTTCTTCCTGGGCTATTCCCATGCTGGCCTGGGTTACTCCCATGCGGGGCACTGGTGGGTCATGGTAATCTCCCGGCGCTCTCGTCCGGACTGCATCATGGCAAGCACGCACTCCAGCGTGGCCATGCCCCAACGGCCGTCGTGGTGGACGGGGCGTCCCTCTGTGATGGCGTTGTACATCTCGTCCAACTCCGCCATGCGCTCGTCGTGGACGCCCTCCACGGGGAGCTCGTGCTGGCCGTCATCGTCGTAGATGGTCAGGCCGTTGGCGGACTGGCGAATGTCGCCCGCCTCGCAACTGACGATGACGAGGCCGGCGTCGGGTTGGAAGCCGGAGCGCAGGACGTTCTCGCGCGGGCCCAGCAGTGTGTTTGTGTCGGAGCCGCCGAATCGCTGGGCCTCCTTGCCGCTGGCCTCGTCGAAGGGGGTGCCGTTGCGGAGGGCTTTGCGCAGGTCGCGGTTGCGCTGGCGCTCCGGCACGTCGTGGGCCCAGGGCACCAGCTCGGTGGTCATGAAGTAGCCGTAGCCGTTCTTGACGATGGTCGCCGGGGTGTCGTCCTCAAATTCGAGGTAGGCGACGTAGTACCCGGGCGAGGTGCGGGCGTCCATCCACTTGGAGACGCTGCCGCGTACGCTGCGCACCATGCCGCCGCCCATCATGCGGACGACGTCAAACTGGTGCGGGCCGTTGTTGTAGGGAAGCGCCCCGCCGATCTCCATATCGAGCTCATGGGGCATGCGGGGGCGGAACATGAAGTCCACGTAGGACCAGCAGTTGATGGCGGTGACCCGCCCCAACCGGCCCGACGAGATCACCCTGCGCATGGCGCGGAACCCTGCCATGAGGCTGGCCGTGTGGCCGCAGAGGAGGTTGACGCCGTTTCGTTCGGCGGCCTCCACCATGCGCTCGGCCTCCTCCATGGAGACGGCCATGGGCTTCTCGACGACGACGTGCTTGCCGTTCTCCGCCGCGGCGATGGTGTTCTCACAGTGGTAGATGTTGGGGGTGGAGACCCAGACCACGTCCACGTCCGGGTCCTTGCAGAGGGCCTCGACGTTGTCGTAGGTGCGGCCCTCATAGCGCTCGCGGAAGGCGGCCAGGGCCTGAGGTCGAGTGTCAGCGGCTGCCACGATGTCGAGGTAGGGCGCGGCCTCCATAGCCCGGATCACCTGCACCGCGCCGGCGCCCAGGCCGGCGATGGCCACGTTGAGTTTCTTCTGGGGCGCACCGTTCCCGGTTGCGCCTTCAGACCCTGATGGTCCCGATATCACGCGCTGCTCCGATCTGCGGCATGCCGCCTGTGGTTACACCATTGTCCCCATGAGCTGCGAGACCTTCTCGTCCTGGAGGAACTCTATGTCCCGGTTGAGCTCGTAGGACCATGCCCGAACCCGGTAGAGGTCGCCGTTGTAGGGCTCCTTGGGCTCCTGGCCCTCGATGAAGGCCTTGGCGGAGTTCACGAGGTAGCGGCGCATGGCGATGATGGCGCTGTCGCTGGTGCCGAGGTGCTCCTTGGTGCGGTCGGCGATGGCGCCCATGCCCTCGACGACGGCGGTGTCCTGCTCTCGCGTCCCGAGGATGCCGGTGAAGGTCTGGGTGCGCTGGTCCTGGCGGTCCTGCAGGAAGTGGTTGGCCTTGGTGGCCCGCAGCTTGCCGGTGGCGGGGTCCAGGCTGGAGATGTGCGGGTTGGGTCCGCCCAAGATGCCGTCGCGCTCCTTCTGGGTCAGGGCCTCCACGGGGGACCAAATGACGCACCACACGTCCGTGTGCTCGTCGTCGACGGGGACCCACATGTGACCGTGGCCGCGGCGCTGTTCAAGGTCGCTGGCGATCATCGTGTAGTAGGGCATGAGCCACTGGTTGATGCGCCAGTAGTGCGTTTCATCCTCGGCGTTGCGTTGGGCGGCGAGCATGACGCCGTAGTCCGTGGGCTGGATGATCCAGCGAGGGGCCGTGTCGTTGACGCGCCAGAGCATCTCCTTGCTGGAGGGGGCCTGCTTCTGGTCCAACCTGGTGTGCAGGAAGCCAATGTGGCTGGAGTCGATGTCGCCCTCTGTGGCCTGCACGAAGTTGCATTCCTGGTTGTACTTCGCCAGGTTGCGGTGCTCGGCGGGGACGCGGCACCACTCAAGTTGCGGGAGCTCGGGAATCCTGTCCGAGGGCCCGATGTAGGCCCAAATGATGCCGCCCCACTCGCGGGTGGGGAATCCGATGGGCCGCACCTTCTTGGCGAACTCGTACTGGGCCGGCTCCGAGGGCATGTCGACGCAGTTGCCCGCGACGTCGAACTTCCAGCCGTGGTAGATGCAGCGCAGACCCTCGTGCTCAACTCGGCCGTAGAAGAGGGGCGCGCGGCGGTGGGGGCACAGGGCCTCCACGAAGCCGATCTCGCCGTTGGAGTCGCGGAAGGCGACAAAGTCCTCGCCCAGCAGCCGCACTTCCTTGGGGTCGCAGTCGGGCTCCGGCAGGTCCTCGGAGATCAGGATGGGCGCCCAAAAGCGCCGCAGGACCTCGCCCATGGGTGTCCCGGGACCCACATGGCACATCAGTTCATTGTCTTGCGCGTTGAGCATGGGGCTCTCCTTTCTGTTTACGCGTCCAGGGTAAAACTCCTCGACGCACGGGGCGCTACGCCTGGGCCCGAATGCCGGCCTGCAGCTGCGCCATTGCCTCGTCCTTCTTGCTGACGGAAACCAGATCGTGGGCCGCCACCACGCACTCCAAGAGGATACGGAGCCGGTCGATGTCCTTGTGCTCCGGGCCTTTGGACTGCGCGCTGACCAGAGCGTGCTCGACCTGACGCCAGAGGTCGTCGAGCTCGGCCTCGCGGAAGATAAAGTGCTGGAAGCCGGAGGAACTCTCGATGCGCTCCACGAGACTGAGGAGGGTATCGGGAGAGAAGTCGTGGATGGGCAACGGCCTGTTGAGGTCCATTTATCCTCCTTGCCGCCAGCGTTTCCGCCGGTGGAGACACGGACGACCTCAGGGGAGCGGCCCGGTGTCGCGGGTTAGAATGCACACTTCCCCAATCGTAGCGCGAACATACACCCGCGTACGGGCGTCGTCAACTAGAGAGGCCGCGGATAGAGGGGCGGTGCGGGACTCCTTGACCCTACTGATGTAGGGGGCCGGTGTAGGGATGCTCGGCGCCGAGGGGCTCGCCGTCTGCGAAGCGGCTGGCGCGGAAGGGGTGGATGGGGTGGCCGGTGCTGTCGCCGTGGAGGACGAGCTCGGCCATCATGCGGCCGACCACGGGCGAGAGCTTGAAGCCGTGACCGCTGAACCCCGTCGCCCAGTACAGGCCCGCCGTCGACACCGAGGCGTCGAGGACGGGGTTGCCGTCGGGCGTGAGGTCGTAGAGGGAGCCGTAGCCGCCGAGGGGCGTCGTCGAGGCGAAGTCCGGCACACGGCGTTGTGCGCGGTCCCAGTAGCGCATGATGGCGTCGTGGTCGGCGTTGAGGGCGTAGGCGTCCGGGTCCACGACCTCGCCGAGGTCCTCCTCGAACATTGCGCCCGCCAGGGTGGTGGAGCCCGCGTTGACCCGCAGGTACGTGCCCGTGGTGTGGTCCATGATGATGGCGGACAGCGACTCCAGCGACGGGGGCCGCCGTAGGGTCACCATCTGCACCCGGACGGGCGTCACGGGGAGCGGCTCGCCGAGGGGCGCGGCGAGCTGGTTGACCCACGGGCCGGTGACGGCGACGACGGCGTCGGTCTCGACGAGCCCTGCGTCGGTCTCGACGCCGGTGACGCGGCCGCCGGCCGTTATTATGCGTTGGACTGCGCAGCCGGTGACGAGCTCCGCGCCGAGGTCTCGCGCCCGGTCGGCGAAGGCGTAGGTGGTTGCGAGAGGGTCGGCATGGCCGGCGTCGGGCTCGTAGGCAGCTAGGGCGACGCCTTCCAGGCTTAGCCCCGGGGCGAGCTCCGCGGCGTCCGACAGCGAGATGATGCGGATGTTGGCGCCGACCTCGCGGTTCATGGCGACGTTGGCGCGGGCGGCGTCGGCGTCGTGCTCGGGGAAGAGCAGCAGGCGCCCGGTCTGCACGAAGCGGGCGTCGCCGCCGATGGCGTCGTCGAAGTTGTGGAAGACCTCGCTGGCCTCCATGGCCATGCGGACGAGGGTGGGGTGGAGGTAGTGCAGGCGGACCATTGCGCCGGAGCGGCCGCTGGCGCCGCTGGCGAGGTGGCCCTTCTCGAGGAGGAGGACGCGGCCGGCGCCCATTCGGGCGAGGTGCATCGCGATGCTGGCGCCGTTGACGCCGCCGCCGACCACCACCACGTCTGCCCGTCGCGAAGTCATGCCGCCCGCCTGCCGTGTGATGCTAGGGATTGTAGGGGTCACGCAAGGGGCGGGTAAAGCGGGCGCGGGTCTCGAGGGCGGTCCGTTTCCTGGCCTTCCTCCTTCAGGGGACGCCCGCCTTTCCGGGGCTCCGGAGGCGGCGGCGCAACGGTTTCATTGGTCCTCTTGCCGTCGTAGCTGCGGTAGGTTGTTTTGGCATTGGATCTGTATGTGCTGTGGCGCATCTCAGCTACAAAGCGAATAAATTTTCCTCCCGTAGGAAACAACCCCGTCTTTTGCCGGCCAACCCCAAGCTCTCGCGGATTCTCAAGCCGAAAGCAACGAAAGCATTGGTGCGCGACGCGTTGGCGACGGCGTGGTTGCGGGGGTTGGTTGCGTTCTCCATGGAGGGAAGATAACGGAGGGCGCGTCGTGGGGGCAATGGGGTCGTGTCAGGGTGGGGCCGCTGGCGCGGAGGCCGTTCACTCTAAGGCGTGTCTCACCCTGGCGAGCCCCGAAAGATCAAGTGTCATCTGGTCCATTGCCGGTGATGGGGTTTCGGAGCACCGGGATGCCGGGGTCCACCATCTCGATCATGTCGCAGGAACGATATTCGGCATGGTTCTGTCGTACCTTATCCATGTGACGTCGCAGATACTGTTTTACTGGTATATAGTCTCCATGCGAATGGGGTGATTGTGAAGTTGGGATGGAATGGCCATTCACTTGGCTGGGCCTCTTAGGTTACTTCCTGTTTTGGTTGCAGTGCTCTGCCTTGCTGGAGCGTTGGCTGCGTTCTTGGCGAACCCGGCTCGCGCCCAAAGCCCTCCCACGTGTCCTGACTCCACCCCCACAGGCTGTGGCGGTGGACGCCGTTCCCATCGTCGTCGAGTCCACAACCGCCGACTACTTTGTTCTCTACGTGAGCCACGACGTGGACGGCTCGGATGTGGACGTGCCGGTCCTGGTGAAAAAGGGCGAGGCAGGGACGACCACGCTGGAGGAGAACATCGAAGCGCTGCCTGCCGAGCGCTACAGCGTGGAGAAGTACCTCATCTCCGACCCGGCGGACGTCGACGGCGACTGCATCGACGACATTACGGAGCTGGACGACCTGGGAAGCCAGAACCCAGTGAACCGCGCGGCGTCGATTGACGTCATTAACGGCACTGTCGCCATTCCTGATCGCGAGACCTTCGAACTGCTCTCCTATGAAGGTCTAGATGTGGTGATTGACTTCCATCTCGAAGATCTGGAGTTCGTCAAATTCTTCCTCTTCCACATGGATACCGACCAGCCGGCGGTCTATTTCATGAACACGGTTACACACCGGGCACACCTCCACTTTGCCCGGGTTGTCGATATTACGCTCCGTCACGCGATGCGCGGCGAGATCGTCTACCACCCCAATGTTGCGGCACCGGACGGATCGCTGGGCGTCTACCGCTTTGAGTTCGAGCCGAATGATGACTACCCCTTCGAGGATGTGCAATATGCGTATGACGTGCTGGCCGCCAGCATGCCACTGCTAGAGAAAAACCTGGCGTACTACCCGATGCCGGCGCGGGCGCTGCCTCTCTATAACACGGAAAAGACCCAGTATGACGCCTCACGGGTCAACATATTGCTGGAAGAGGACGTCTTCCCCGATCTCCCCTTCTTGTCCCTGAATCAAGGAACGGGGTACGGATTCCTTCGGGTGATGGAGCGAGAGGAACGTCCCAATCCTCGCGACATAGTGATCTATGAGTCCTTGCCCAACGACCTGTCCCGGGTCGCCGGAATCATCACCACCGTGCCCCAAACGCCGCTCTCCCACGTGAACCTGCGCGCCGTGCAGGACAGCATACCCAACGCCTTCGTACGCGGCGCCATCGATGACGACACCATTGATTCCCTGATCGACAGCCATGTCCAATTCACGGTGACGCGGGACGGCTACACCATACGCGCGGCCACGAAGGCGGAAGTCGACGCCCACTACGATGCATCGCGCCCGGCGACGGCGCAGACGCCGGAACGGGACCTCTCGGTCACGGAGATCACCGCGCTCAGCGAGATCGGCTTCGACGACTGGGAGGCGTTCGGGGTGAAGGCAGCGAACGTGGCCGTGCTGGGGACGCTGGGCTTCACGGACGGCACGGTGCCCGACGGATTTGCCGTGCCCTTCTATTTCTACGACGAGTTCATGAAGGCCAATGACCTCTATACCGAGGTCTCATCCATGCTGGCCGACACCGACTTTCAGACGGACTACGACAAGCAGGAGTCAGAGCTCAAGAAACTGCGCAAGAAGATCAAGGACGGAACGACGCCCGACTGGATCATCACCGCGCTGGAGACGATGCACGCGACGTACCCCGAAGGGCAATCGCTGCGGTACCGGTCGAGCACCAACAACGAGGACCTGCCGGGGTTCAGCGGCGCCGGGCTGTACGACTCCAAGACGCAGGACCCGGACGAAACCGAAGACGACGGGATCGACAAGTCCATCAAGGGGGTGTGGGAGAGCCTCTGGAACTTCCGCGCCTTCGTCGAGCGTGAATTCCACCGCATCGACCACGCGGCGACGGCGATGGGGGTCCTGGTGCACCCCAACTACTCGGACGAGCCGGCCAATGGGGTAGCCGTCAGCTTCGACCCGTTTGGCGACCGAGAAGGCGCCTACTACGTGAACACGCAGGTCGGCGAGGACCTGGTCACCAATCCCGACGCGCTCTCGGCGCCGGAGGAAATCCTGTTGCTGTCGGGCGGCAGCTACGAGGTCCTCGTCTACTCCAACCAGGTGGAGTCGGAACAACTGATCATGAGCGACGCGCAAATGACACAGTTGCGCGGTCACCTGACCACAATCCATGACAGCTTCAAGCTGTTGTACGAACCCGCCGAGGGCGAACCCTTCGCCATGGAGATTGAGTTCAAGATCACCAGCGCGAATGTGCTGGCAATAAAGCAGGCCCGGCCGTGGGTGTTCGGGGCCGATGCCAAAGGAACAGTAACCCTGTCGTCTACGCAGCCTCGGGTTGACACCCCCGTGACTGCCACCCTGACGGACTCCGACGGCGTCTCGGGCGCCATAGTCTGGACGTGGCATCGTTCGCCAGACGGGACGAGCGCTTGGGCCGCAATCACCGGCGCGACCGCAGGCTCCTACACACCAGTCGCAACCGACGAGGGTAACTACCTGCGGGCGACGGCGTCCTATACCGACAACCACGGGCCGGGCAAGAGTGCGGAGGCGGTTTCGGCCAACCCTGTGCTCGCGGTCCCGAACGAGCCGCCGGCGTTTCCGACCACGGAGACCGGCACCCGAAGGGTCGCCGAGGGGACGCCGAGTGCCGCGGACATTGGACCGCCCGTCGCGGCCGTCGACCCAGATCCGGGCGATGGCCTGACCTACACCCTGGGGGGCGACGATGCCGGCCTCTTCGACATCGCGCCGGGGACGGGCCAACTGCTGACCAAGGCCGTCCTGGACTACGAGAGCCGATCAACTTACTCGGTGACCGTCGCCGTTCATGACGGCAAGGACCTCTCCGGCCAACCGAGCACGGCAATCGACGACAGCATCGGGGTTAGCATCACCCTCACGAATGAAGACGACGCCGGCACCCTCACCCTCTCCTCCCAACAACCGCAGGTTGGGGCGGCGTTGACGGCCACGATTCGTGATTCGGACGGCGGTCTCTTCTACGACTCGTGGACCTGGGAGCGCTCGGAGAGCGGCACGGGTTGGACGTCGATCGGTTTCGCCCGGAACAGGTCCTACACCCCGGTTGACGCCGACCTTAACCACTACCTTCGGGTCACGGCCTTCTACACTGACGGACATGGACCGGGAAAGAGCGAATTCATCGTCTCCGCGAACCGGGTGGTAGAGCCAGCAACGCCGTCGCGGGATACGCCACCGACACCACCACCCTCAACCGCGAGTGGTGGCGGAGGCGGAATTGGTGGTGGCGGAATTGGTGGCGGCGGAAGTGGTGGCGGCGGGTTCGGCCCCGCACCCGTCGCGCCTAAGTTTGCCGATGGCTTCCGCACCTCGCGCAGCGTCGCGGAGAACGCGCGGGCTGGGGATGGCGTCGGGGAGCCTGTGGCGGCTGCGCATCCCGATGACCTTGCGATTACCTACTCGTTGAACGGGGCTGATGCGTCGCTGTTTACCGTTGACGAGGAGACGGGGCAGATCACGGTCAGGGAAGGGGTGGAGCTGGCGCTCGGGACGACGTACACCGTCAACCTGACGGCGACGGACAGCGCGGGCTTCGGGGCCATCGTCATCGTGATAATCGAGGTGACGGAGGCGGCCTTCAGTCCCTACGACCTCAACGACAACGACGCGATCGAGCGGGACGAGGTCATCATGGCCATCAGGGACTACTTTGACGGAGAAATCACCAAGGGCGACGTGATAGAGCTCATCAAGCTGTACTTCGCGGGGTAGCGGCGCCAACGGGCGGGTTGCCGCGCCGCTACCTTTGCAACCCACGCGCGTGCGCTCACTTACTCCCCCTCGACGGGGTGGGCGGGACGCCGGTGCCGTGTGCCTCTGACGCTACAACGTCGCGAGGCGGAGTGTTCGTCGACAAAGCGGAGCATTAGAAGCCTTCGCAACAACTCCCTCTGGTCAGTATGGCGTGCAGTGATATACTTGTGCCGACACAGGGGGGGTATTTGCTTCGGTTGGCCAGAATCTCTCTTCCATTTGCCTTAGCCATCGCGGCGCTGTGCCTCGCCGGAGCGTTGGCCGCGCTCATGGTGGCACCAACGTACGCCCAGAGCAGCGATGGAGCGGCAGTCGACGCAGAGCCCGTTGCCACCGCGCCCAGTAACTTGACCGCTGAAATCGACATGGGCGAGTTCTTGCTCAGATGGGACGCTCCAACGGAGGATGGCAGTTCCGTAACGGGTTACCAAGTGTTGCGCAGCCATGCCGGGTTGCAGTTGACCATTCTCAAGGCCACCGGCTCCACCGACACCACCTATGGGGATAGCTCGGCCAGGCGGCCAGGCATGACCTATACCTATCAAGTCAAGGCATTGCGGGGCGTTGTAGCAAGCGAAGGCTCTAACCAGGTTTCCGTGACCAGCCCGGACTCGTGCTCGGGCAGCGGATTCAACTCGACCCCCGAGAACGTGCCGGTAACCGCGACCCCTATCGTGGTCACGTCTACCTCTACGGACTATTTCGTGCTCTTTGTGCGACCTGACCTGAACGTTGATCGTGAAATCCCGATCTCGGTGACGCTGGGGGAGGATGGGGAAACGACCCTGACGGAACAGCTGCCAGCTCTACCCGTCGCGCACTACCGGGTGGAGAAATACTCCGTCGACGACCCTGGAGATGTTGACGGCGACTGCACCCACGACATTGATGAGCTGGCGGACGTGGGAACCATGAACCCGGTCAACCGCGCCCGGTCGATCGACCTCATTAACGGCACTACCGCCATACCCGATCGCGCGACCTTCGAACATCTCTCTTACCAAGGTAAACAGGTGGTGATTGACTTCCATCTCCGCGATCTGGAGTTCGTCAAGTTCTTCCTCTACGACATGGATACCGACCGGCCGGGGGTCTATTTCATGAACACGGTTACACATCGGTCTCACAGCAGTTTTGCAGTTTCTGTCTATGTTCCACAAAGAGGGAGGATGCGCGGCGAGATCGTCTACCACCCCAATGTCGTTGCGCCAGACGGCTCGCTGGGCGTCTACCGCTTCGAGTTCCAGCCGGTTGATTCCTACGCCTTTGGGGCTGTCCAATATGCGTATGAGGTGATGGCCGCCAGCATGCCCCTGCTTGAGAACAACCTGGCGTACTATCCAATGCCCTTGCGCGCGTTACCTCTCTATCACGAAGAAAAGTCCCTGTATGACAACTCACGGGTCAACGTGCTTCTGGAAGAGGACATCTTACCCGAGGTCGATTTCATCTCCCTCAATCAAGGAACAGGGTACGGGTTCCTGCGCGTCATGGAACGGGACGAACGCCCCAGTCCTCGCGACATCGTGATCTATGAGTCGCTGCCCAACGACCTGTCCCGCGTCGCCGGCATCATAACCACCGTGCCCCAAACGCCGCTGTCCCACGTGAACTTGCGCGCCGTGCAGGACAGCATTCCCAACGCCTTCGTACGCGACGCCATCGATGACGACACCATTGATTCCCTTATGGAGAGCCATGTCCAATACTCGGTGACGCGGGACGGCTACACCATTCGCGCGGCCACGAAGGCGGAAGTCGACGCCCACTACGATGCATCGCGCCCGGCGACGGCGCAGACGCCGCAGCGGGACCTCTCGGTCACGGAGATCACAGCGCTCAGCGACATCGGATTCGACGACTGGGAGGCGTTCGGGGTAAAGGCGGCGAACGTGGCCGTGCTGGGGACGCTGGGATTCTCGGATGGCACCGTCCCCGACGGATTCGCCGTGCCCTTCTACTTCTACGACGAGTTCATGAAGGCCAATGACCTCTATACCGAGGTCTCAACCATGCTGGCCGACTCCGACTTTCAGACGGACTACGACACCCAAGAGGACATGCTCAAGGACCTGCGCGACGACATCAAGGACGCCACCACGCCGGACTGGATCATCACCGCGCTTGAGGAGATGCACGCGGAGTTCCCGGATGGCACGTCGCTTCGGTACCGGTCGAGCACCAACAACGAGGACCTGCCGGGATTCAGCGGCGCCGGGCTCTACGACTCCAAGACGCAGGACCCCGATGAGACTCTGGAAGACGGCATCGACAAGTCCATCAAAGGGGTATGGGCGAGCCTCTGGAACTTCCGCGCCTTTGTCGAACGGGACTTCCATCGCATCGACCACCTCGCGACGGCGATGGGGGTCCTGGTGCACCCCAACTACTCAGACGAGCTGGCCAACGGGGTAGCCGTCAGCTATGACCCGCTTGGCGACCGAGACGACGTCTACTACGTCAACACGCAGGTTGGCGAGGACCTGGTCACCAATCCCAACGAGCTCTCGGTGCCGGAGGAAGTCCTATTGCTGTCGGACGGCAGCTACGAAGTCCTCGTCTTCTCCAACCAGGTGGAGGGGAGACAACTGATCATGAAGACCGCGCAAATGGCACAGTTGCGCGGTCACCTGACCACGATCCATGACAGTTTCAAGGCCCTGTACGACCCCGCAGTGGACGAACCGTTCGCGATGGAAATCGAGTTCAAGATCACCAGCGAGGATGTCCTGGCAATCAAGCAGGCGCGGCCCTGGGTGTTCGACGGCGCTGAGGGGTTTGTAACGCCTCCACCGCCGCCGCCGCCGCCGCCGCCACCTCCACCGCCACCACCTCCGCCGCCGCCGCCTCCAACTACAGGTGGCGGCGGGTTTGGGCCCGCGCCCGTTGCGCCCCGCTTTGTTGACGGCTTCCGCACGACGCGGGCCGTCGCGGAGAACGCGCGGGCTGGGGATGGCGTCGGGGAGCCGGTGGCGGCTGCGCACCCCGATGACCTTGCGATTACCTACTCGCTGAGCGGGGCTGACGCGTCGCTGTTCAGCGTCCACGAGGAGACGGGGCAGATCATGGTCAGGGAGGGGGTGGAGCTGGCGCTCGGGACGACCTACTCCGTCAACCTGACGGCGACGGACAGCGCGGGGTTTGGGGCCATCGTCATCGTGATGATCGAGGTGACGGAGGCATCGTTCAGCCCCTACGACCTCAACGGCAACGACGCGATCGAGCGGGACGAGGTCATCATGGCCATCAGGGACTACTTTGACGGGGACATCACCAAGGGCGACGTGATAGAGCTCATCAAGCTGTACTTCGCGGGGTAGCGGCGCCAACGGGCGTGTTGCCGCGCCGCGACTTCTGCAACCTACGCGCGTGCGCTCACTTACTCCCCCTCGACGGGGTGGGCGGGGTGTTCGTCGAGTCGCGCCGTAGCAGTCCTTCCTCTTCCATTTGGCGATAATGCGATGATATATTCTTGCTAGCACACAAGAGGCAGCATGTTGCTTCATTCGCTCAAGCCCGCTCATCCATTGAGCGCTGCCGTGGCGGCGCTGTGCCTCGCCGGAGCGTTGGCCGCGCTCTTGGTCTACCCGGCTCGCGCCCAAACCCCTCCCGATTGTCCGGACCCAACCCCCACGGCGGTGGCGGTTGATGCCGTGCCCATCGTGGTGACATCCACCACTGACGACTACTTCGTGCTGTACGTGAGCCACGACGTGGACGGCGCGGAGGTCGATCTGCCGGTCCTGGTGAAGCGGGGTGAAGCCGGGACGACGACATTGGCCGAGAACGTGGAGGCGCTGCCCGTCGAGCGCTACAGCGTGGAGATGTACCTCATCGCCGACCCGGCCGACGTCGACGGCGATTGCATCGACGACATCACCGAGCTGGACGACCTGGGGGCCATGAACCCGGTTAACCCCGCCCCTGCCATCGCACTCAACGACGGCGCCGTGGTCATTCCCGATCATGACACCTTCGAGGCGTTGGCTATTTCCTCGTTCCTGAAATTCATTGTGATCGACGTTGACACCGACCGACCGGTTCTCTACTTCATGAACACCAAGACGCACGACAACCACATCAGCTTTCTGGATGCTGTAGGCTTGGATTTTGATGTGGACGCGTACCGGGGAGACATCGCCTATGACCCCACACAGACCGCCTCTGATGGCAGTCTCGGAATCTACTACTACAACAGCACCCTAACTAAGACCTTCCCTTTCAACGTCGAAACGCGCGTCTATACAATGCTGGCCGCCAGCCTCCCGCTGATCGGGAAGAACCTCTCTCTCTATATACCCAACAAGAATCTTCCGACGACTCGGGACGTCGTCTCGTTGTTGCGGGAATCCCGTGTCCCGCTTCTCTTCGCTGAAGACGTCATTCCTGGAGGGCACTTTCTCGCCTTGAACCCGGGTGAAGGATACGGGCGACTGCAAGTCCTGGAACCGGACGACCGGCCTCATTCCCGCGATGTGGTGATCTACGAGGCCCTGCCTAACGAGTTGCCCCGAGTCGCCGGCATCATCTCCACCGTGCCCCAAACTCCGTTGTCGCACGTCAACCTGCGCGCCGCCCAGAACGGCGTGCCCAACGCCTTTGTGCGGGACGTTCTCGATGAGCCCGGCATTGAAGACCTCATAGGCAGCTACGTCCGTTACGAGGTGACCGACAGTGGCTGGGACCTGCGCGCGGCCACGTTTGACGAAGTTGAGACCCACTTCGAGGCGTCCCGGCCCGCCCACACCCAGATCCCGGAACGCGACCTCACCGTCACTGAGATCACGCCCTTGAGTGAAATTGGCTTCGGCGACTGGAACGCATTCGGGGTCAAGGCGGCCAACGTTGCCGTCCTTGGGAAGCTCAGTTTTCCCGAGGGGACGGTCCCCGACGGCTTCGCCATCCCGTTCTACTTCTACGACGAGTTCATGAAGCACAACAACTTCTACGCGCGCATCGAAACCATGCTCGCCGACCCCGATTTCCAATCAGACTTTGATGCGCAGGAGGATGAGCTCAAGGACCTGCGCGACGACATCGAGGACGCAGACACGCCCGCGTGGATCATTGACGCGCTGGCCACGATGAACGAGTCATTCGCCGAGGACATCAACCGTCGCTACCGGTCCATCACCAACAACGAGGACCTGCCGGGGTTCAACGGCGCGGGACTGTACGACTCCAAGTCCCAGAAGCCGGATGAAGACGTGGAGGATGGCCTCGACAAGTCGCTCAAGGAGGTCTACGCCAGCCTCTGGAACTTCCGCGCCTTCACTGAACGCGAGTTCCACCGCATTGATCACCTGGCTGCCGCAATGGGAGTCCTCGTGCATCCCAGCTACCAGGACGAACTGGCCAACGGCGTCGCTGTCACCTTTGACCCTCTCTCAGACAACTACGAGAGGTACTATGTGAACACGCAGGTTGGCGAAGACTTGGTGACCAATCCCGAGGCCCACTCGACGCCCGAGGAACTCCTCCTACGAAAATCCGGTTCCCTCTACGCCGTCCTTGCCACCTCCAATCTGCTGGACCCGGGGGAGCTCCTGATGAGCTATACCCAGCTTCGCCACTTGCGCGATTACCTCACAGTGATCCATGACCACTTCAAGGGGCTCTACAACCCCGGCTCCGGCGAACCGTTCGCCATGGAGATCGAGTTCAAGATCACCAGCGAGGATGTCCTGGCAATCAAGCAGGCGCGGCCCTGGGTGTTCGACGAGACTCCGCTGACCACGACGACCACGACGACAACGACCACGACGACAACAACCACCACGGCGACCACGACCACGACCACTACGACGGGTGGCGGCGGAGGCGGCGGGTTTGGGCCTGCGCCGGTGGCCCCCAAATTCAGCGATGGCTTCCGCACGACGCGGGCCGTTGCGGAGAACGCGCGGGCTGGGGATGGCGTCGGGGGGCCGGTGGCGGCTGCGCATCCCGATGACCTTGCGATTACCTACTCGCTGAGCGGGGCTGACGCGTCGCTGTTTGCCGTCGACGGAGAGACCGGGCAAATCAGCGTCAGGGAAGGGGTGGAGCTGGCGCTCGGGACGACGTATACGGTCAACCTGACGGCGACGGACAGCGCGGGGTTTGGGGCCATCGTCATCGTGATGATCGAGGTGACGGAAGCGGCCTTCAGCCCCTACGACCTGAACGGCAACGACGCGATTGAGCGGGGCGAGGTCATCATGGCCATCAGGGACTACTTTGACGGGGACATCACGAAGGGCGACGTGATAGAGCTCATCAAGCTGTACTTCGCGGGGTAACGGCACCAACGGGCGTGTTGCCGCGCCGCGACTTCTTCAACCCACGCGCGTGCGCTCACTTACTCCCCCTCGATGGGGTTGCGTGGGGGTGTATTCGTTGACAGGGGATGGCGCTGCCGCCAATCTTGTGGTTAGCGGCGCAGCGGCGCCGATGTAGATAGAGGGGGCCCGTACGATGGCGCGGAGCTTGGCAGGCGTCGTCACAGCGGTGTCGTATCCGGCGGTGCTGGGGACTGGCTTTGCGGTGTACGCGACGCTCCTGTGGCTTGGGTGGGCGGTGGCGCTTGCGTCGTATGTGGCCGTGCTCACCGGCGCGGCGTTGGTGACGCTGCACGAGACGAAGCTGCCGTACCGTCGCGAGTGGCGGCCGACCGGCGGCGTTGTGACGGCGGACGCGCTGTTCATGGGCACTGTGCAGGGCGTGTTGCCGCTGCTCTTCTCGTTCACGGTGGTGATCTGGCTGGCGGGTCTGCTGGACACGACCGGGCTGTCGATCGATGGGCTGTGGCCGGTTGGGATCCCGCTGGCGGCGCAGGTCTGCCTCATGCTGCTGGCGGCGGACTTCCCTCGGTACTGGCTGCACCGCGCCTTCCACGGCGTCCCGACGATGTGGCGGCTGCACGCCGTGCATCACTCGCCGCACCAGCTCTACTGGCTCAACGTGGGGCGCTTTCACCCGATAGAGAAATCGATCCAGTACGCGGTCGACTCGCTGCCGTTCGCGCTGCTGGGGGCGCCGCAAGAGACGCTGGCGGCGTACTTCGTGTTCTACGCGATCAACGGGTTCTTCCAGCACTCTAACTGCAGGGTGCGGCTGGGGCCGCTCAACTACGTGGTCAGCGGGCCGGAGCTACACCGCTGGCACCACTCGAAGGTCTCGGCGGAGTCCAACAACAACTACGGCAACAACCTCATCCTGTGGGACATCCTCTTCGGCACGCGGTGGCTGCCCAAGGGTCGCGAGGTGGGTCCGCTGGGGCTGCACAACCGAGCGTATCCGCTGGGCTTCTTCGCGCAGATGCGGACCCCGTTCGTGAAGGGGCTGGAGCAATGAGCGGCCTAGCGTACCGGGCATTCAAGACGGCGCTGGACCTGACGCAGGGACGTCGCTACCGGCGCATGTTGCAGGCCGCGCGCGATCCCCGAGCCGCGCAGGAAGCCGTGTTGGCGCGCATTCTGACGGCCAATGCGGACACGGAGTTCGGGCGGGAGCACGGGTTCTCGCGGATCGCGGGCATGAGCGAATACAGGCGGGCGGCGCCGGTGCACACCTACGAGGACCTGCGGGACGCCATCGAACGGCAGGAGCTTACCGGCGACAAGTGCCTGACACAGGCGCCGCCCGTCTACTATCACCGCACGAGCGGCACCGTGGGCGAGCCGAAGAACATCCCCGTTACGGCGAGCGGGCTGGCGCAGATGAAACGCGACCAACGACTTTCGGCCTACGTGTGGGCTCGGCACTCGGGCGTGCTGGAGCGCAAGGTGCTCGGCATCGGCGGCGCGGCGGTCGAAGGGAGAATGGCGGGCGGCACGCCGTTCGGCTCGGCGTCCGGGGTGCTTTACCGCAGCCAATCGCGATTTGTACGGTCGCGGTACGTGCTGCCGCCGGAGGTGTCGGAGATCGAGGACTATGGCCTACGCTACCTCACGATGGCGATCTACGGCCTCTCGGAGGGCGGCGTGACGGGCATCGCGACGGCGAACCCGTCGACGTTCCTGCGGCTGCTGGCGGTGGTGCACGACAACGCCGACGCCGTGCTCGACGCCATCGCGACGGGGTGGCTGCCGGAGCCGGCAGGGGGGCTCGCGCTGGCGGCGAGGCCCGAGCGGGCGCGGGAGCTGTCGCGGCTTCTGGAGTCGACGGGGCGGCTCACGTACGCGGACATCTGGCCCGACCTGCGGGGCATCGTCACGTGGACGGGAGGGAGCTGCGGCATCGCGCTGGGCAACCTGGGGCCGCTGCTGCCGGAGAGCGTGCGCATCATCGAGTGGGGGTACTCGTCGAGCGAGTTTCGTGGGACGCTCAATGTGGACATTCGCCGGAACGCGTGCCTTCCGACGTTTCTGAACACGGTCTTCGAGTTTGTCGAGCGAGAGGAGTGGGAGGCCGACGGCGGCGAGTTCCTCGGCCTGCACGAGCTGGAAGAAGGGCGCGAGTACTACGTGTTTGTGACGACGGAGGACGGGCTGTACCGGTACGACATAAATGACATCGTACGGGTGAACGGCTGGGTGGTGGCCACGCCCACGCTGGCGTTTGTGCAGAAGGGGAAGGGCGTCACGAACATCACGGGCGAGAAGGTGACGGAATCGCAGGTGCTGGAGGCGGTGACGTCGGTCTTTGCCGAGTCCGGCGCGACGCCGCAGTTCTTCATCATGCTGGCCGATGAGACGGCGGCGGGCTACCGGTTGTATGTGGAGACGGGCTCGGCGGCGATGGACGGCGCGGAGGCTGCGGACATCGACCGACGGCTGAGCGGGCTGAACATCGAGTACGAGAGCAAGCGGCAGAGCGGGCGGCTCGCGATGCTGGGCGTGCGCCTGTTGCCACCGGGCTCGGGGGACCTGTACCGCGAAAGCTGCGTCGCGGCCGGGCAACGGGACGCGCAGTTCAAGTACCTGCACCTGCAGTACGCGCGGGACTGCGCGTTCGATTTTGACGCCATCCCGGGCGTGGTGTAAGCCGGTGCGAATCGACAATGTGGAGGTCCGCAGCTTTCCCGTTCCGTTCAAGACGGTGTTCCGGCATGCGTCGGCGAGCCGGTCACGGGCTGAGAACCTCATCGTGACGGCGCGCTCAGACGACGGGCTGACGGGCTACGGTGAGGGGTGCCCACGCTCCTACGTGACGGGGGAGACCGTCGAGGGCGGGGCGGCGTTCATTCGCCGGCACGTCCCCGGCATCTCGAGCGAGGTGAGCGACGCGACGGGGCTGCGGGCGTGGGCCGAGGCGTATCGGCGGGAGATAGACGAGAACCCGGCGGCGTTCTGCGCGGTGGAGCTCGCGCTGCTGGACCTGTTCGGCAAGGCGGCGGGCGCGCCGGTCGAGGACGTGCTTGGCGTGTCGCGGCTGGACGGACCGTTCACGTACTCCGCCGTGCTGGGGGATTCGCCGTACCTGGTCTACCGGCTGCAGCTGTGGCGGTACGGGAGCAAGGGCTTCATGGACTTCAAGGTGAAGGTCTCCGGCGACCTAGGGCGCGACCGGCGGAGGTTGCGGGCGTTGCGCGGCGGCCGCGGTTCGCAGCGACGCGTGCGGCTGGACGCCAACAACCTGTGGGCGTCGGCGGACGAGTGCATCCGGCATCTCAACGCGCTCGGCGAGGACGTGTTTGCGGTGGAGGAGCCGCTGCGGGCCGGGGACCTCGCGGGGTTCGAGCGGGTGAGCGAGGAGTGCGGTGTGCGGATCATCCTCGACGAGAGCCTGTTGCGGGCGTCGCAGCTGAAGGAGCTGGGGAGTCCCGAGCGGTGGATCGTGAACGTGCGGGTCTCCAAGATGGGCGGCATCGGCAGGTCGCTGGAGGTGGTCGAGGCAGCCGCCAAGCTGGGCGTGGGGGTGATCGTCGGTGCGCAAGTCGGCGAGACGAGCATCCTGACGCGATCGGGGCTGACGGTGATGCGGGCGGCGCGGCAGTCGCTGGTGGCTGCCGAGGGGGCGTTCGGGACGCACCTGCTGCGCGAGGACCTGACGGCGGAGTGCCTGATGTTCGGCGACGGCGGCGTGCTGACCCTGGCGGACAACGCCGCGCCGGGGTTGGGGCTGGCCGTGCGGGAGGGCATGCTGACGCCGGTGTGACTACGGGGGTGGTCCTCGTTTCCGCGGGCAAGACGGTCGAGGGTGTGGGAAGCTACTTGACCTCTTCTGAGTAGGTGACCTTCCACTCGCCGTCGATCTCCTTGAAGACCATGTGGATGGTGCGCGTGCCCAGAGGCTCCTTCATGGTGACGAACATTTCCCACTCGTCAGGGGCGACCATTGTGGGCGGAGACTCTTCGCTGACGCCGAGCGTCACGCCGAAGAGCTTGAGTGTGCCAATGTCAGCGCGGAGAAACTCCTCGCGCTCTTGGCGATAGCTTGTCTCGAAAAAGCCCAAAACTGTGTCGGCGTCATAGGCGTTGAACGCGTCCCAGTAGTCAAAGGTGAGTCCCCTGATGAAGGAATCCATCTCCACGTCTGCGGCGGCGTCCTCAGGAGTTGAGGCCATCGCGGTAGGCTCGGGGGTGTTCGGGGGCGCCGGAGTTGGGGTGGGAATGGGCGTACGCGTGGGATCCGGGGCGCTCTGAGGCGCGGCGTCGCTGGGAGCCGGGGACGAGTCGGTTGAGGGCGAGCCTCCGCAAGCGGCGCAGACGAGAACGACCGCCGCGAGGAGGAATGGGGTTGTTCGCCGGACTAGCATCGCCGTACACCTTTGGGTCACGATTGGTTGCCGGCACAGGTTACCGATGTCGGCTGGAACACAGGGGAGGACAGCGCAGGCGACGATGGCAGTCCAACCTCTCGTGGTGGGCTGGAAACGGCGTCGACATGCATATGGCGCTGTTGCGCGTTAGCTTTCGTCATAGGTCAACAGCCACTCTCCCCCGAATTCCTCAAAGATGAAGACTATGTCCACTGAGCCACCGAGGAAGTGTCCTCTGTGTTCCGTCTCCCATATGCCAGGGGCAGTCTCCGTGGGTGGAGAAAAGATAGTTGAGGGCTGTCTGAGCGTCAACAAAGGCGGGGCCTTGTTGACTGGCGCGCCCTTGCGCCGCATCCTTCCGACATGCAGGGCGGCAAAGGGATGCGGCGACTGCAATCGGGAGGGGGCGATGGCTGAGCGAGAGGAGGCACTGGCGATGCTGGACGCCTCGTACAACGGGATACTGACGACGCTGTCGGCAAGCGGGCGGCCGATCGGCACGCCGGTGTGGTCGGCGCTGGTCGACGGCTTCCTGTACATCCGCACGATGACGTCGAGCGCGAAGGTGCGACGGCTGCGGGCCGACCCGCGGTGCTCATTCGTCGTCGAGGCAGGGGAGACGCTGGACGAACTGCACTACGCGCACGTGTCGGCGGACGCGGAGTTCGTCGAGGACGCCGGCGAACGGTGGAAGGCCGTCGAGGCGCTGACGGACAAATACGGCCCCAAGCCGCTCGGCCGCGAGGACCCCGGTCCTGACGCCGTGACGGTGCTGCGGCTGAGCACGGAGCGACTGCTCTATCGCTAGGGCGCTGGCCTGCCCGTCGTGTTGCGTTTGGGAACCTACTCCTTGGAGGCCGGCTCTTCGGGGTAGTCGTCGTGGTAGTCGGGGTCCGGCATGAGGACGAACTCCGGGTAGGACTCCATATGGAGCTCGCCGGCGTCCTGTCCCAACTGCTCCACCTGTCTGGACACCCGCGCGCCGAGGGTCTTGTCCAACACCTTCCACGCCGACCAGGAGATGCTGAAGACCGTTACGCCAACCACGACAACGCCCAGCAGTTGGATGTGGAACTGCGCGCCGCCGGCGATGCTCGCCGCAAGCGTTCCCCAGATGCCGGCAAAGAGGTGGGCGGGCACCGCGCCGACGACGTCGTCGATCTTCAGGCGCTCGAGCAAGCGCAATCCCGAAACGACGATGAGCCCGCCGATGGCGCCAATGACGATCGCCCAGTAGTGATCGACGAAGTTGGGCGCGGCGGTGATCGAGACGAGGCCGGCTATGGCGCCGTTCAACACGGCGAAGAGGTCCGTGCGTCCTAGGATGGGCCGCGACACGAGGATCGCGACCACGACGCCGGCCGCCGCCGCGAGGTTGGTGTTCACGAGCACGATGCTCATCCAGACGGCGTCGACGGCACTGCCGAGGGCAAGCTGCGAGCCGCCGTTGAAGCCGAACCAGCCGAACCAGAGGATGAAGACGCCAAGGGTGACGACAAGGATGTTGGAGGGTGGCGTGGGCCGAACGCTGCAGTCGCGGCCGAACTTGCCGAGGCGGGGGCCGATGACGACGAGGCCCGCCAGCGCGGCCCAACCGCCGGTGCTGTGGACGATAGTGGAGCCGGCAAAGTCGATGAAGCCGAGATCGGTCAGCCAGCCGCCGCCCCACGTCCACGCGCCGATGAGGGGGTAGGTGAATGCCGTCAGGAAGAGGGTGAAGAGGAAGAAGGACCACATCTTCACTCGCTCGGCCAGGGCGCCGGAGACGATGGAGGCCGTGGTGGCGACGAAGACCATCTGGAAGAACCAGTCGGACATCGAGGAGTAGGCGGACTCCTCAAGGACGCCCGCGGCGGAGGCGCCGGCCTCGGCTTCGAGCAGCGCAACCTCGGCGGCGGAAGAGCCGTAGGTCAGGGTAAACGTGCCGATGATCTCGCCGAAGTTCAGGCCAAGCAGGGTGAGGTCTCGGCCCACGCCGACGTACATGAGGTTGTAGCCGATGATGAAGTAGGCAAGCCCCGCGATGGAGTAGAGGCCGATGTTCTTCATGCAGATCATGGCGGCGTTCTTGGTGCGGACGGACCCGGCCTCAAGCATGGTGAAGCCGGCGCACATCCACATGACGAGGGCGCCCCACACGAGGAAGGAGAAGGTGTTGAAGACGAAGGCGGTCTCGTCCTCGACACCCATGGCGTGCGCGACGTCGGGCCGGAGGAGCATGAGCAGGACGGTGGCGACGCCGGTCGCGGCGAGGACGACGGGGATACGGTGGCGAGTCACGACCCACTGCAGTGGCTTCATAGCGATTCACCTCCGCCGCAAAACCATGCGCAACCAGGCAAGCATACGGAATCTACCATTGCGGAGCCACAGAGCGCCAGTGGGTTTCCCTACGCCTTGTATCGAGGATAGGTCAACGGCTACTATCGCCGAGGCATCCATAGCTGATGGGATTCTGCCAACTGCGCGAACGGTCCCCGAGCCGTTTCAGCGCCGGTAGCCGTGGGTGAAGGGAGGATGATGGCAGCGCCGATCGTTAACGAAAACGTCCGGTATGAGCCGGAGGAGAACCCGCCGCCGATGATCGCACTTGGGGCGGGGGCGCAGGCGGCGATGCTCATCCTCGCGCCGGTGGTGCTGACCGTCGTCATCGTGGTGCGCATAGCGGAGGCGTCGGAGAGCTACCTGGCGTGGGGCGTGTTCGCGGCGATGGTCGTCAGCGGCCTGACGACGGTGCTGCAGGCGGCGCGATGGGGGCGCCTCGGGTCCGGGCACGTGCTGATCATGGGGACGTCCGGCGCGTTCATCGCCGTCTGCGTCGCAGCCCTGGTGGTGGCCGGGCCATCGACGCTTGCGACCCTGGTTGTCGTCTCATCGCTGTTCCAGTTCCTGCTGGCGGCGCGGCTGTCGCTGTTGCGCCGCATCTTCACGCCGGTGGTTACCGGCACCGTGATCATGCTGATTACCGCCACGGTGGCGCCGGTGGTCTTCGATACGCTGACAGACGTGCCCGATGGCGCCAGCGCCTCCGCAGCGCCCATTGCCGCCGGGGTGACCCTGCTCGTGGTTGTGGGCATGGTTCTGCGAGCGCCGCCGTCGTTGCGGCTGTGGTCGCCCATCATCGGCATTGCGGCGGGATGCGCGGTGGGCGTGCCCTTCGGGCTGTACGACGTTGGGGCCGTCGCGGGCGCCGCGTGGTTCGGCGTGCCCTTCGGCGACTGGCCGGGACTCGACCTTACGCCGGGCCGCGAGTTCTGGGCGCTGCTGCCCGCGTTCATCGTGGTGACGCTAGTGGGGGCCATCGAGACCATCGGCGACGGGGTGGCCATCCAGCGGGTGTCGCGGCGTCGGCCACAGGCGACGGACTTTCGCGTCGTCCAGGGCGCGCTGAACGCGGATGGCGTGGGCAACCTGCTCTCCGGCCTCGCGGGGACGCTGCCCAACACGACCTACTCGACCAGCATCTCGCTGGCGGAGGTCACGGGCATCGGGGCGCGTCGAGTGGGCGTCATCATCGGCGTGATCATCTTCGCGCTGGCCTTCTTCCCCAAGTTTGCGGCGCTGCTCATCGCGATACCGGCGCCGGTGGCCGCCGCGTACATCCTGGTGCTCATCGCGCTGCTCTTTGTGCAGGGCATGAAGATTGTCGTTCACGACGGCCTGGACCACCGCAAGGCCTCCGTAGCGGGGATGGCCTTCTGGATCGGCGTGGGCTTCCAGAACGGGTGGATCTTCCCCGACCTGCTGGGCGACGGCTTTCTGGGCATCCTGCTGGGGAACGGCATGACCTCCGGCGCGATTGTGGCCGTTGCGATGATGGTGTTCCTGGAGCTGACCGCTCCCCGGCGCCGGAAGCTGCAGGTCAGCATGGACCACGAAACGCTGCCCAAACTGGCCGACTTCTTGCGCGGGTTCGCGGCGAGGGCTGGATGGAACGAGGCATCGGCGGAGCGGCTGGTGCTGGTGGGGGAGGAGACGCTGTACAGCATTTCGGCCGACGATGAGGGCCCGGCCGACGCGGGCGGCCGCCGCCTCGTGGTGACGGCGCGCTCCGTCGGCAAAGGCGCGGAGCTCGAGTTCATCTCGGCGACGGAAGGCGAGAACCTCGAAGACCGGCTGGCCTACCTGGGCGAGCACCCGGAGATCACCGACGACAGAGAGATCTCGTACAGGCTGCTGCGGCACCTCTCCTCGTCCGTCAGCCACCACAAGTACCACGGCGTGGACGTAGTGTCGGTGAGCGTGGCGGGTGGGCAGGGTGGGCAGGGTGGGGAGGATGGGGAGGCGGGGTAGGGGTCGTGTGGCACTGTGGTACAAAGGTCCGGGTCGCGCGTACATTAGCTGAGGCGCATTGCAATTTGTCAAGAATTGAACCAGAGTCAAGGACAGAACACAAACGTTTGTTCTTGACTTATGGCTTTTTCAGGTGCTAGGATTCTAGGATGTAATTGCCTCCGCACTAGCCACAGTGCGGTTGGTCGATGGTCAAAGGAGGATTTCCCAAATGGAAGAACTAGATGTTGTGTCTGGGCCTAGGAAGAAAGCGGGTCCAAAGCCCTATCCAATCATGGCACTTGAGCAAGCGTCAGAATTACCCAAGGCGATGGTTGATCAACAACAGCAAAGGGTCCGCCGATTAACGCTTCTGAAGTACATGAACCGTTCTCCAAGCAGTAGTGCAAGTAGAGAGCTTATAGCTACATCTGCAAAGTACGGGCTTACTTTAGGCAACTACAATTCCGAGTACATTGAACTTACGCCCGAAGGAGCACGATTCTCCTCCAAGGCCCTCACTGACCGCGACAGGGTAACCATTGAGTTGAAATTCGACTTGGGTATACGTAAGACTCCAGCTTTTTTGGCTGTGTATGAGAAGCAAAGAAATAAGAGGGTTCCAACTGAGGCCATACTTTGTGATCTTCTGCGAGATGCTGGAGTTGATTCAGGTGCTTGCGATGATGCTAGCAAGGTGTTCCTCGCCAATTGCCGTTTCGTTGGCTTAGTGCAGCAACAGGCTGGCGCCGACTACATCATTCCGATTGAGCAATTGTTGGAGGATCTGCCCACGGTAGTTGAGGACGACAGTTACGATAGTGAACCTCTGCCAGTAGAACAACCCACTGCGGCGCAGTTCACGAGACCTTCTCCCACTCTTCAGACCAACGAATCGCCAACACTGCACATCAACATTCAGATTCACATCGATCCAACGTCCACACCTACACAAATCGATCACATCTTTAGTAGCATGGCGCGTCATCTCTATGCTCGGGAAGGACGACCAACACTTGATTAGCCTGGGTGGAGATCGCACTTGGCTTTCCATCGCCCAAGACATCCAAAGGGAAGTGGATGAATCGGGTTTGGGCAGGTCAAAAGCGAGTTCAAGCGAAGACGAGTCTTCAGCAGGAACATTGTTGAACAAGTTCGATGAGCGGGTAACCAATCCCAAAATTGGCTCTGTATGCAGGAAACTATTTGAGGATGGCCACTATACTCAGGCGGTAGAGGCTGCATTTAAGAGACTCAACAATGAGGTAAAGACAAGATCGGGTCTGAAGAACCTCAATGGCGACGGCTTGATGCGGAAGGCCTTCAGCGCCAATGATCCGATATTAAGATTTACCGAATTGAGTACCGTCTCTGAAAGGGACGAGCAACGCGGCTATATGGATCTTTTTGCTGGGTCGATGTCGGCTATAAGGAACCCGAGATCCCATGAGCACGACCTAGAAGATGACCCGCAAACGGCGCTGGAATTCCTGACTCTTGCTAATCACCTAATGAACAAGCTGGATGTAAGTCTAAGGACGAGGTGACGCATTACCGCCTCTACCTAACTCAACGCACTCACCGGTAATCTCATTGCGGCGTAAATGCCGATTCCCGCGCCCCACACCCACTCCCCCCAATCACGTATGCTCTCTGTGAGAGAATCACACCCCGCTGGGGACATCGCTCCCACTCGAACCAAGAGGGCAGGCCGCTGCATGACCCACCTCATTGATCAGGTTGGCGGATGGATTGAGGAGCTGATCCTTGCCATTGGGTATCCGGGCATTGTGCTGGTCATGGCGATCGAGAACGTGTTTCCGCCGATACCCTCGGAGGCGGTGCTGCCCTTTGCCGGGGCGTTGGCGGCCAAGGGCGAGTTGAACTTTTGGGGTGCCGTCGCGGCGGGCACGGCGGGCTCCGTGCTCGGGGCCGTTGTGCTGTACGGCGTCGGCTACGTGGCGCGCGAGGCCGGCGTGCGGCGGCTGGTCGCGGCGTACGGCAGGTACGTCTTCATCTCCGAGCACGACTTGGACCGTGGCGCGGAATGGTTCCGTCGCCACGGTGAGGCGGTCATCTTCTTCGGACGGCTCGTCCCCATCATCCGGAGCATCGTCTCCGTGCCGGCGGGCTACACGCGGATGAACCCGGTGCGCTTCCTGCTCTACACGACGCTGGGCACGGCGCTCTGGAGCGTGCTGCTGACCTATGCGGGCTGGGTGCTCGGCGAGAACTGGGAGACCATTCGAGGGTATACGCGGCCGTACGAGAACGCTGCGCTCGTCGCGATCGTGCTCGCGGTGGTGGCGTTCGTCGGGTGGCGCGCGTTACGCCGGTGGCGGCCTCCTCGAGAGGGGTAGGCGGGTCGGCAGATGCGACCGTTCGAATCGACATAAGGCCAACTCACTAGCGAATCCTGTTGCGGCGACAAGACCGCGACTGAAAGCAATGGACGAGGGGCGCGGAGGGCGGTAGAATCGCGCTGTCCCGGCCGCCTCGCCGGACGATGCGGGGCATCGGCATGGGAATCGCGCTCCGGCATTGGAGCAGGGAGGACAAAGGAGGGACGCATGACCCAGGTATTCAACGCATACGCGGCAGGCGCCGCCAAGGGCATCGAGGAGCACGTGGCGTTTCTCGAGCCCACGCCCAAGCGCATCCGGGCGACGTTCGCCGGCGAGACGATTGTCGACTCGAGAAACGCGGTCATCATGTACGAGACGCGGCACCAGCCCGTCTACTACTTTCCACTCACCGAGGTGCGGATGGACCTGCTGGAGGAGACGGCCCACGACACCCACTGACCGATCAAGGGAGACGCTCAGTACTGGAGCGTCAAGGTTGGCGAGCGCGAGGTGGAGAACGCCGTGTGGGCGTACCCCGACCCGCTGCCGGACTGCGTGGACGCGCGCGACTACGTGGCCTTTTATTGGAACAAGATGGACAGCTGGTTCGAGGAGGACGAAGAGGTCTTCGTCGGGCCGAAGGACCCGTACACACGCGTTGACTGCCTGGCAAGCTCGCGGCACGTGCGCGTCGAGGTGAACGGCGTGACGGTGGCGGAGACGACGCGGTCCGTGATGATGCTTGAGACGGGGCTGCCGCATCGCTACTACATCCCTCGCGAGGACGTGAACACGGACGTGCTGCAGGCCAGCGAGCGCGTCGCGGGCTCGCCGTACAAGGGCGAGGCGAGCTTCTTCAACGTCGAGGCCGGCGGTGAGGTGCTCGAGAACATCGCGTGGACGTACGCCGAGCCATGGGCGGAGTCGAGCAAGGTCGCGGGTTACATCTGCTTCCCGCAGGGCAAGGCCGACACCTACGTCGACGGCGAGCTGGAGCCGAAGCCGAAGAGCCGCTGGGACTAGGCTGCGGCTCTTCAACGCAAGGAAATACCATCGGGCTGTCCGCCCGGGCCCATTGACCGGTCCGGGCGGACGGCGCCGGCACAGGAATTATAAAAGTCTTCGTCGCGAAACGTGATGAGGTTGGGGCAGGGCGCGAGCCCTGAGGGACGAGGCTTATGGATATCAACGACGTCTTTACCACCGGGCTGAACCTGGATGATGCACTGGGCCTTCTGTATGACGTTGGGATCTACGTCGCGGGAATGGCCGTGTACGCGATCTTCGTCTTCAAGTTCTACCGCTTTCTGTCCTCCAAGGACATGTTTGGGTTGGACCTGAGCAGGTTTGAGGAGTCGCGCCTCCGCTGGGCCCGGTCCTCGCTCCACGTGGCCATGTACATCGTGAAGTACATCATTGTGTTTCCGGTATTCGCCTTCTTCTGGTTCGCGGTGCTGACGTTGATATTGGCCTTCCTCTCCAAGGGGCAGACCTTCCCGGAAACGCTGCTGATTGCGCTCGTAACGGTCAGCGCGGTGCGTGTGACGGCCTACTACAACGAGGACCTGTCGCGGGACCTGGCGAAGATCCTGCCGTTTGCGGTGCTGGCCGTCTTCCTCATTGACACGTCGTTCTTCTCGGTGTCGCAGTCGCTGGACATCCTGCGGGATGCCGGGGACTACGCGGAGCACATCGTGTACTACCTGGCGTTCCTGGTGATCCTGGAATTGGCGCTGCGGCTCCTGAACGGCATCATCACGGCCATCGTCCGGCTGGCGCGACGCGTGGAGCAGGGGGGCGAGGGGGAGTAGGGGAAGTAGGACTCCACCCTTTCGGCTGGGCTCCCCGTATCTTCCGTTGGACACCGACACAAGGCCCGCGGTGCATCTCGCATTCACGTTAGTGCTGTCCGAGGAACTCCAGCACCATGCGGTTCCAGACCTGGGGCCTTTCCCAGAATCCGGCGTGTCCCACGTCCGATAGGGAGACGAACTGGGATGTCGGAATTTGGGCCGCCAACATCCGCATGAGCGCTAGCGGCGCCAGCAGGTCAGCTTCCCCCGCCAGCACCAGGGTGGGAGGCTGCATTCGGTGCAGCCGGGCATAGGTGATGGGCTCGCCGACCGGCGGAAAGGGACGTGTCCCGTCGGGCTTGGCGGCATGGTCAATTTCCAGCCAACGCTTCACTCCCTCGGGGTTCGTGGCGCGGTAAGACGGGCCGAGCTCACGAAGTTCCACCGGGAGATTCTGGATCTCCGGAGGGCGGGCCCTTCGCTGGACCTCCAGGTAGGACTCATCCTGCACGCCACCGATGGTGTTGGAGGCAACCAGGCTGCGGACCCTCTCCGGGTGGGCCAGGGCGTAGTCGAGGGCGATCAGCCCTCCCGCCGCCGTCGAGACCAGATGCACCGGCGCCAGGGAGAGGCTTTCCAGCAGGGCGTGGAGGTCGTCGCTGGCGGTCTCGGGATGGAACTCGGGGTCGGTGGCCTTCGAACGCCCCCATCCGCGCCGGTCGTAGGTGATGCAGCGGTAGCCGGCGGCGGTGAATGCGGGCACCTGGTAGACCCAGGAGTCGGCAGTCCCCGTCAGCGCGTGAAGGAAGACCACCGGAGTCCCGGGGCCACCGGTGTCCTCGAAGTACAGGTCAACGCCGGGTAGGGTCAGGTAGGGCAAGACTCACCATCCTCCCGCAGGGCTGGCATGGATGCGCTCTGGCTGAGGCTGAACGGGCTTTGGGCGCGTGCCGCCGCTGAATTATTTGATGGGCAACATGCTCGTCGCTCAGTCAACCAGCGTTGGGGAAATAGGAGCACAATCGTTGGAACCTTGCGGTTGCCTGCCGCTGCATGGCGATGTCTTTTTGTTCAACCAGCTAGCTTAGGGACTCTAGCCCTTATATACGTTCTCATTGTGCCAAGACAACCACTCCGCGTGTGGTCGTAGGTCAGGCTTCTTTGGCACTTGAATACGGGTTCCGTGAAGTGAGTAGTATTCATGCCCGTTCTCAAACTCCTCTCGGATTGATCGGCTGACCTCAAAGTTAAGCTCTGGTGTAACGGTCACATAGCCGGCATCAAAAAGGCTGTGAATGTCACGACGCAGCAATAGTCCATTCTTGGCCTCATGTGGACCATTCTTGCTGAATGGGACGATGTGAGCGGCCTCGAGTGCCGGCAAAGTGCGCTCTCTGGTAACCGCGCAGCGACGACTGTAAACGTCTGTGACCAAGGTCCTGAATGCTCCTTGTCCAAGTCGCGGAGTCACAAGATGCGGCGACCCGTACAGAGCTGGCGGTTCCCCAATTTCGCTTTCTTCGGACTCAGTATCCCGGCGCCGTGCCAAACGTGCTTGGACTTCTTCCCAAAGTCTGTAGCCTTCTTCCTCTCCCGTGTTGTACCTCTTGTAGGTGACTATATTGGGCGACCAGTCACGGGGCTGGGCAATCCAGTCTGGTTCATCAAAAAAGAACGGCTGAGTAAGTATGCGGCAGCCAATGTCGAATGTTCTTTGGTTGCTGGTCCTGTACTTAGCTATGCCCAATTCCATTTCTTCGAGAGAGTGCGCACCATTAGCTGTACTGAAAGATTGCCACGCGAGATAACACGGCAAGATGTTGGAATGAGCAAAGATGCCACCACCAACGATCATGTTGTGTGGTGAATGAAGCTTGAACAAGAACAACTCTCCTGGCTGAAGGGAACGAAACTGTTTAGCAGAGGGCGACCAAAAGTTAACCTCTGTTATTCCATGCTGCTGTTTGAGCGTGCTAAACCATTCGTAGTCTGTTACCGCAACAACTAGGTTTATTGCCATTTCTCCCCTCCGTTCAACCAACGCAAAGTTACACCTATGGGAGATGCGCAATAGTACCACTAGGAAGCAGCACTGTCAGGTTCTTGTTTGGGAAACAAGACACGAAAACTGCGCTACTAGGCCCTACGTTTCCATCAAATGGATCGGACGGCAATGGAGACAAACTCTCTAACCACCCAACCCGCCTTCGGGCCGTCACGAGCCGCGTGGGTCTTCGGCGCCGAGTTGATGCGTAACAAGAAATTCACGTTGATGAAACACGGGCGTAACAACCCTCGCCCATGCTTGTAGGGTATCGGGTCCCCATTCACGCAAGCGAGGTGTTCCATGAAAGAAATCGTTGCCATGCTGCGCCCAGAGAGGTGGCAAGCCACTCGGGAAGCGCTGAGGGCTGAGGGCGTGGAAGAGGCCTTCCAATACCGGGTATTGGGGCGCGGTCGCCAACGGGGGCTCCGTTACCTCCGGCCCGCCACGGGAGGCAAGGAGACGGGGATGGAGTTCCTTCCCAAGCGGATGGGCGTGTGGCTTGTCCCCGACGACCAGGCTGACGTGGTGATAGCGACCATCGTCAAAGCCAACGCCGGAGGGAACTACGGCGACGGCAAGATCTTCGTATGCCCCATGGGCGACGACATAGACATAACAAAACCCTAGAGCAAATACAGGATGCGCGGAGAACTCCCATGATTCGTGAAGGCATCAACTACCCCAAGTTCAAGGACCAATTCGCCGCGATGGACTTCGAGGCGGAGCCCATGCCGGTGCTCTCCCTCTTTCCCATGCCGAGCGTGACGCCGCTGGAAGACTGGGAGGTCATGCTGACGGGCGCCGGTGGAGAGCGTCGGTTGGTCTGCGGACGCGAGCTGCGCGACCTGCCGGTGTAACGCCTGCGCGTCCCCATGGTGTGCCAGATCTTCAACTGGGTGGAGCGCCCGGAGGTCGAGGGCGTCCGGCTGGTCGACCTGCTGGCGGCCAAGGGCATAGACAGCGGCGAGAGCGGCTTCTTCGCCTTCTACTCCAAGGACGGCCTCTACTTCGAGGGGTTGCCCCGGAGCATCGCGCGGGACCCGCGGGTGCTGCTGGTGTTCGGGCTGAACGGGCAGCCGCTGCCCAGGGAATACGGCGGCCCCCTTCGCCTGTGGGTGCCCTTCCTGCAGGGGTACAAGAGCGTGAAGTGGGTGCACCAGATTCGCGTCTTCCAGAAGGACCCGGTGGGCATCAAGCGCCTGCTGGGGCAGAGCAAGACGGCGCTCCTGGGCCCCGAAGGCCAGGAGCTGGCGGGAATTGTGGTCGCAAGAGTTCACAACGGAGGCGGCGCAGTTGACATCTAAACCCAATGGCAGCGGGTACACCCCGCGCAAGGCCACGCCGCAGGAGACGGGCGCCCCGGTCGACGCGGACACCGGCAAAGCCACCGGCATCCGTCTGTTCAGCGTGGCGGCGCCCCACATGCGGACCTTTCACATGTCGTGGATGGCCTTCTTCCTGGCCTTTTTCGGGTGGTTCGGCATTGCCCCCATGATGGCAATTGTGCGGGACGACCTCGGCCTCACTAAGACGCAGGTGGGCAATACCGTCATCGCCTCCGTGTTGGTGACCATCGCGGCGCGCCTCGTCGTCGGGTGGCTGTGCGATCGCATCGGGCCTCGGCGGGCGTACGCGGGGCTGCTGATCGCCGGGTCGATACCGGTCATGACCATTGGGCTGGCGAACAGCTACGAGACGTTCCTGCTGTTCCGCCTGGGAATCGGCGTCATTGGAGCGGCCTTTGTCATCACGCAGTACCACACGTCGATGATGTTTGCCCCCAACGTGGTTGGGACGGCCAACGCGACAACGGCCGGATGGGGCAACCTGGGCGGCGGCGTGACGCAGATGGCCATGCCCCTGGACCTGGCGATCATCGTCGGTTTTGGGGCGAGCGAGTTCCTGGGGTGGAGACTGGCGATGATGGTGCCCGGCGTGGCGCTGCTCTTCATGGGCGTGGCCTACTGGCGGCTGACGCAGGACGCGCCCCTGGAGCAGGTGCACAAGTCGCTTACAAACGAGCCGCGCGCCTCAGGGGAAGAGGACGAGGGCGCCTTTCTCTCGGCGGTCAAGGACCACCGCGTGTGGGCGTTGTTCCTGATCTACGGCGCTTGCTTTGGCATCGAGTTGACGATGCACAACATCGCCGCGCTGTATTTCCACGACCGCTTCGGCCTTGGCATCGCGATGGCGGGACTCATGGCCGGGATGTTTGGGCTGATGAACCTCTTTGCACGGACCCTGGGCGGCGCGTTCGGCGACAAGGCCGGGCGGATCTTCGGCCTCAAGGGCCGCACCATGTTCCTGGGCGGCGTTCTCCTGCTGGAGGGGATCGCCCTCATCACCTTCTCGCAGATGGCGGTGCTGCCGCTGGCCATTCTCTCGATGCTGGTGTTCAGCCTCTTCGTGCAGATGTCGGAAGGGGCCACCTACTCCATCGTGCCCTTCGTCAACAAGCGGGCGCTGGGCGCGGTGGCGGGCATCGTGGGCGCGGGCGGCAACGCCGGAGCGGTGGGCGCCGGTTTCCTGTTCAGGATGGAGTCCCTCCAAACGGAGCAGGCGCTGCTGCTCCTTGGTGTCTACGTCATCGCGGTGTCCGCTGCCGTCTTCCTTGTCCGCTTCTCGCCCAAGACCGAGGAGGAGGAGCGGCGGGAAATGGACAGAGCGCTCGGCAAGGGCGTCCCACAACGCGTGGTCATGGTCCCGTATCTGTAGCCCCGGCAGGAGGCGGCAATGAGACCCGGAAACAACCCCGTAGAAAAGGTCAAGGCGGATAAGGACGGCCTGGACATCCTCGAAGAGATCGAGGAGCTGGCCGCGAACCATGGGGGCTGGGAAACGCTCGACCCCGGCGACCGGGACCGGCTGAAGTGGATAGGCACCTTCTTCCGCAAGCCGACGCCGGGCCAGTTCATGATGCGCATACGCGTCACCAACGGCCGGACGACCTCCGGCCAACTGCGCGCCCTGGCGGAAATCGCGCGGCGGCTCGGCAACGGCGTTTTGGACATCACCACGCGCCAGCAGGTCCAGCTCCGGGCCATCAACATCGGCGCGGTGCCGGAAATCCTGGAGGCGCTGCAGGGCGTCGACCTCAACTCATTCCAAACGGGCATGGACAACATTCGCGGGGTGAACTGCTGCCCACTGTCGGGCTTGACTGCCGAGGAGCTCTTTGACGCGGCGCCCGTCGGGACGGAGTACACCGGCATCTTCCTGAAGAACAAGGAGTTCACGAACCTCCCCCGCAAGTTCAACGTGACGATAACCGGCTGCCTCGAGAACTGCACCCACGGCGAGACCCAGGACCTGGGCATGTTCCCCGCAGTCCGCGAGTCCGACGGCGCGTTGGGCTTCAACGTGTCGGTGGGGGGCAAGATGGGGTCCGGCGGCATGGTGGCGGCGACACACCTCGACACCTTCGTCGAGCCGCATGAGGCGGCAAAGCTGGCCGCCGAGATTACCCTTCTCTTCCGCGACGAAGGGGCCCGCGAGAGGCGCACCAAGACCCGCCTTGCCTTCATGATTGAAGAGTGGGGCGCGCAGCGCTTCCGCGCCGCCCTCGAGGAGCGGTGGGGCAAGCCCCTCTCGCGCGCCGGACGCGACGCCCGCAGCGCCACCAAGACCGACCACCTCGGCGTCAACGCCCAGAGCGCCCCGTGCTTTTCTTCCGTGGGCCTGTGTGTCCCCACCGGCAGGACCAGCGCCGACCAGATGGCCGGGCTGGCATCGCTGGCGGAGACCTACGGCTCCGGCGAGGTGCGCCTGACCACAAGCCAGAACGCCATCATCGTGAACGTGCCCGACGACAAGCTCTCGGCGCTCCTGGCGGAGCCGCTCCTGCGGGATCTGTCGCCCAATCCCCACCCCTTCGCCAGGGGGCTTGTGACCTGCACGGGCACGGACTACTGCAACCTTGCCCTCATCGAGACGAAGGGCGCCGGCAAGCGGATCGCCGACATCCTCGCAAAGAAGTACCCCAAAGGAATGCCGCTGACCATGCACTGGTCGGGATGCCCCTCGGGGTGCGGCAACCACCAGGCTGCGGACATCGAGTTCCAGGGCGCCAAGGCGCGGGTTGACGGGGTGGTGGTGGACGCCGTGAGCATCTATGTCGGAGGCCGCACGGGCGCCGACCCGAGGCCCGGCCAAAAGGTCATGGAACTGGTTCCGGTGGACATGCTGGAAGAGGTCCTCCCCATTGTCCTGAGCAACTTTGAGGTGCTGAAGAACATTAGGAGAGACCACGAAGCTGAAGACCAGGTGTTGATGGTCCCCGCCCTAACGTAGGTCCTGCACATTGTAGGAGGAGCCGAGATGAAGATGGTACGCGCAGTCATACGCCCGGAGAAGGAAGGCGAGGTTGCGGTCGCCCTGGCCGCCGCCAACCTGCCCGCACTGACCAAGTGGGACGTGCTGGGACACGGCAAACAGCAGGGGATCCAGGTTGGCAGCCAACTGTACGAGGACCTGTCCAAGTCCATGATGCTCGTTGTCGTTGAGGATGAGCAGGTGGACTCGACGGTCCAGGTCATCCACGAGGCGGCCTTCACCGGGTACCCCGGCGACGGCAAGATCTTCGTCACGCCGGTGGAGTCCGCCTTCACCATTCGCACAGGCAAGTCGGAACTCTAGGGCAGAGCGAGCGAAGGGCGCCGTAACCGGGCGGGCGCCGCCTGTCGCGCCGCGGGCCAGCGCTCGCGGGTGAAGCGGCGACCGAGGCCTCGCTCCATGATGCTCGTCGTCGTTGAGGACGTGCAGCTTAACTCGACGGTCCAGGTCATTCACGATGCGGCCTTCACCGGGAATCCCGGCGACAGCAAGATCTTCGTCACTCCGGTGGAGTCCGCCTTCACCATTCGCACAGGCAAGTCGGAACTCCAGGGCGGACCGCGCGGAGGCCGCCCGTTACCGGGCGGGTGTCGCGGGCCAGCGCGCGCGGGTGAAGCGGCGGCCGAGGCCTCGCTCGATCTCGCGCCACTTGGTCTCTTCTTCCGACGTGATGAACGTGATTGCCTCGCCGGCGCGGCCCATGCGGCCGGTGCGCCCGACGCGGTGGGTGAAGAGCAGCTCGGAGTCCGGTAGGTCGTAGTTAATGACCTGACCAATGGATTCAAAGTCCAAGCCTCTGGCAGCCACGTTTGTCGCCACCAGGATAGACGCGGCGCCGGAGCGGAAGTCCATCATCACCTGCTCGCGGGCGTTCTGGCTGAGGTTTCCCTGGAGCGCGCCCACCGGGTAGCCCAAGTCGTCAAGCTGCTTCGCCAGCTTCTTGACGCCGTGCTTGGTCTTGCCAAAGACGATGACCGGGGCGTCGTCCCGCCCGTCGAGCAGCGTGCGCAGGGCATTCATCTTTTCGCTCTTCTGGATGGAGTAGACAAGGTGCTCCACGGAGGGCGGCGCCTGCATGCCCGCGTCCACTTCCACCCGTGCCGGCTGGCGCAGGTGCTTAGCGGCGGTCTGCGCGACCCAGGCGGGCATCGTTGCCGAAAGGAGCGCCGTCTGCCGGCCCTTGGGCGTCCCTGCCATGATGGCCTCGACGTCGCGGGCAAATCCCCGGTCAAGCATCTCGTCGGCCTCGTCCAGCACGAAGAACCGCACGGCGCTCAGATCGAGGGTCTCTTGTCGCAGATGGTCCAGCGTCCGGCCCGGTGTGCCTATGACGATTTGCGCCCCTCTCCTCAGCGCGCCGTACTCCGGCCCCAACGACCGTCCGCCGTAGAGGAGCGTCGTGCGGAGATTGTGCGCCGAAGCCAGGGCCTCGACGACTCCGGCAACCTGGATGGCGAGCTCTCGGGTGGGCACGAGCACGAGCGCCTGAACGCGCCGGACCGCGGGGTCGCAGCGCTCCGCAAGCGGGACCGCGAACGCCAGAGTCTTTCCAGACCCCGTGCGCGCCTGCCCGATCAAGTCTCGCCCCGCCATAAGGTGCGGGAGGGCCTTTTCCTGAATGGGCGTGGGCTCTGATATGCCCATCTTGGCAATCGTGGCCTTGGTGGCCTGCTTCAGGGGCATGTCGGAGAAGGTGCTCCCGACGGTCCACGACTCGAGGGCTACGTCAACGGCTTTCGCGGGCTCGGTGTGATCCGGGCGAAGGATTGGCCTCTGGGGCGTGCGGGCGAATGCTGCCCCGTTCACGCTGCCGCGCGCCGGCATGGTCTGGTTGGGGCGCACCGCGCCGTTCACGTTGTTCCGCGGAGGCATGGTCTGGTTGGGGCGCACCGCGCCGTTGACGTTGTTCCGCGGAGGCATGGCCTGGTTGGGGCGCACTGCGCCGTTGACGTTGTTCCGCGGAGGCATGGCCTGGTTGGGGCGCACCGCGCCGTTCACGTTGTTCCGCGGAGGCATGGTCTGGTTGGGGCGCACTGCGCCGTTCACGTTGCTTCGGGAGGTCATGGTGTGGTCGGGGCGCACTGCGCCGTTCACGTTGCTTCGGGAGGTCATGGTGTGGTCGGGGCGTACTGCGCCGTTCACGTTATTCCGTGACTGCATGGAGTGGTTGGAGCGCACTGCGCCGTTGACGTTGCCGCGATCCGGCGTGTTGTTCTGGCGGCGTGCCTGGAAGCATGTTTGGCAGTAAACGGGCTTACCCTGGCTGGGCCGGAAGGGGAGGGTGGTGGACCTGCCGCATTGACTGCAGGTGGCTTGGTGTTGTGTGTGGTTCGGCTGGGTGCGGTTGGATGGTCGTGCGAGGATGGATCTAAACGTGGGTGACATAAATGAAGGGACTCCCTACTCTACAATTTGCAACACAGGTGAATCAGCGGAGGGTGAACAAGAAGAGAGTGGGGCTAGTCCGTTCTTGTGTCAGGCCTTGGCGCGCTATTCATGCGTTGCCGGCATTATACCCTACCGTTACGAAAAACGAAACTTTCAAGGCTCTGGGCCCCTTGGCGCTTGGGACACTCCCGTTTCGCCATGTGCCTCGAACACGATGTGTGAGCCCGACATTCCACTCGGGCAGCGCCAACTTTCTGGCGTCGAGCCGCCTCGATTTCGAATTTCGACGGGCTCGCTTATGCCAGTGGTGCGACGAGTTCCCTGCCGGCGGCGGCGCAATTCGACTGTTTCAGCGATTGTGCAGTCTGTTGGGGACGGTAAAGGGAGCAAAAACGCGTCTTCTGAGATGAATTGTCCATGAAGGGCAAGGCTACGGCTCCCCCGCGCTGCTGTTATTATGGTATCCGAGGTGATGAGACTTGATTGACAGTCAGAACAACGGCATTCGCAACCTGGCCATCATAGCGCACGTCGACCATGGCAAGACCACACTGGTCGACGCGCTGCTGAAGCAGGGCCAGGTCTTCCAAGCGCACCAACATGTGGGAGCGCTGATCATGGACACCAACCCGTTGGAACGGGAGCGCGGCATTACGATCCTTGCCAAGAATGCCTCGGTCTCGTACGGCGGCGTTCGCATCAACATCATCGACACGCCGGGCCACGCCGACTTCAGCGGCGAGGTCGAACGCGTCATGAACATGGCCGACGGCTGCCTGCTGCTGGTGGACGCCGTCGACGGGCCCATGCCCCAGACCACCTACGTGCTGCGCCAAGCCCTCCAGCAGAACGTGACGCCGATGGTCGTCATCAACAAGATCGACCGCCCAGAGGCCCGAGTGGCAGAGGTGGAAAGGTTGGTGCAGGACCTGTTCCTGGAGCTGGCCACCCGGGACGACCACCTGGACTTTCCGGTGCTGTACACCTCGGCGCGACAGGGTTATGCCCTTGCGGACTCGGAGGATTCGGGCGCGGACATGAAGCCGCTATTCGAGGCCATCCTGAAGTCGGTGCCGCCGCCGACGGGCGACCGCAACGCCCCGCTGCAGATGCTGGTGGCGGCCCTGGACTACGACAACTACGTGGGTCAGGTGTCGGTGGGCCGGATTTCCAACGGCACGCTGCGGCCAAAGGATGAGGTGGTCCTGCTGGGCAGTAACGGTGAGGTCACGACGCACCCCATCGAGTTTGTCTTTGTGTTCCACGGCATGGAGCGCGTTGAGGTTGCCGAGGCCCACGCTGGGGACATCGTGGCGATTACGGGTCCGGAGGGCGTGTCGATCGGCGATACCATTGCGTCGAAGGAAAGCCCGCAGGCCCTGCCGACCATCGACATCAATGAACCCACCGTGCGCATGACGTTCGGCGTGAGCACCTCGCCGTTCATGGGCCGCGAGGGTGTCCACTGCTCCTCGCGCACCCTGCACGAGCGGCTGACGCGAGAGCTGCGAACTAACGTCAGCCTTCGCGTCGACACCACGCCCAGCCCGAGCGAGTTTGTCGTCGCCGGCCGGGGCGAGCTGCATCTGTCGATCCTGGTGGAAACCATGCGCCGCGAGCGGCTGGAGTTCCAGGTGTCGCGACCCATGCCCGTCAACAAGGTGATTGACGGCAAGGTCTACGAACCCCTTGAGATCCTGAACATCAGCACACAGGAAGAGTACGTGGGGGTGCTGACCGAGTACCTTTCCGCCCACTTGGCCCAGCTCCAGGACATGCGGTACGACGAAAACGGTCTCGTGCACATGGAGTTCAAGATTCCCACCCGAGGGCTTATCGGCTTCAACGCCTTCTTCCTTCGAACGACGCGTGGCGACGGGGTGAAGAACAGCGCCTTCACCTCCTACGAGCCGTTGGAAGGCGAGATACGCTCCCACCGAGGCGGCGTGCTGGTGGCGTCTGAGGCAGGAGTGGCGGTCACCTACGGGCTGCTCAACGCCCAGGGCAGGGGCGACACGTTCATCGACGCGGGCGCCAAGGTCTACGAGGGGATGATCATCGGCTCCCAACGCCGCGGCGGCGACATTCCCATCAACGTCTGCAAGGAAAAGAAACAGACCAACATACGGTCGTCGACGGCCGACATCGCCAAGCGCCTCAACGCAACGGTGCGCATGAGCCTTGAGGAGGCGCTGGCATTCATCGACGACGACGAACTGCTGGAGGTCACGCCCCTGAACCTGCGTCTTCGGAAGGCGGAACTCTCCGCGCAAAGCAGCAAGCGCCGCTAGTAACCTGGGTCGCCCTGTTCGATTCGCATAGTAACCGCCGTTGTCCGTCTGCGAACGCTGCCGGATAACGGCGGTTTGTTGAAGTCAGCGCGGCGGAACAGGTATCCGGAAAGCCTCGAACTATCGCTTGCTTAGCTCAGAGGCGACCGTCGGGAGCTCCCATTCATCCGCCGGCGCTAACGGGCTGATGCGCTTGAAGGAAAGAGCGCACCTGCTTTATCGTGTCGGCCTTAGTGTCCGCTGACTCCTTCCAGGGATACACCGTCACCTGCGCCTTTGGCGCCAACGCCGCAAGCTCCATGGCAGCCTCCAATGAGTGCGAGGCCGTGTCGTCGGGCATGACCAGCATCGGCGTCTGGCACGAGCGCGCAAAGTCCCGCGACACGCAGTACATGAAGTCCGGCTGGATGCGGTAAAGGTTATGCAGGTACTGATCGATGGTCTCCATGGTGAGCTCAGGCCGCCGGGAACATAACTCAGGCCCCCAGTTGTCGTGGCCCGAGTTGTACATGGAGTCCGGGGTCTTTGTCGCGTGCCCAACAGGCTGGCAGAGCACAGCGGACAGGACGCGTTCGGGCGCCCTTTCCATGAGCTTCATGGCAAAGGGGCCGCCGATGCAGTAGCCGATGAAGGCGAACTCCTGTATTCCGAGATGGTCCATCAACCCCAGTTGGTCATCTGCGAAGGCGCCCCAGGGGTCGTCGACCTGCACGGGGCCGGTGGACTCCCCGCCTATCGCGTTGCGCTGGTCCATGGTGATGCAACGGAAGTCGTCCTTGAACTCCTCCATAGCGTTGAACACCTGTCGAGGCCAACCGTCGAGTATGGAATTCAAGCCCCCGCCAGGGACCGCCAGAAGGGGAAACCCGGACCCAACCTCCTCATACCGAATGCGGACATCGCCTCTCTCATAAAACGGCATTGCAACTTCTCCTCTTTGCACCAAGCATCGGCGTTTAGGGCAATTCTCGCATGGGCACTCGGGTTGTCAAGGCAACCGTGCAGATGCGCTTGGAGTCGAATGGCCCTCTGGCACACCCTGACACGAACCCCTGGCCCCAACGCCGACGCCCCTGCTACCCTCTCCCCATGGAACACGAAATCCCCAAGTCGACCTCAACCCCATCCCCCGCGCCATCGCGCTCCACGCCCGCACGGTCCGCATCGACGACCGTGTGCGGTTCGGCTCCTGAAAGCTGGAGGTTGTTTCTCACGGGCGCAAAACCTGGAACAAAGTTTTGTAGCTGGAACGAATCCACCAGCTACGACCACCCGACGAAACAACCTCGCGCAGCGACACCGGGTCGCGAAGCAACCCCCGGGCCCACAGCACCCGCCGCGCCGGCAAGCTACAAGGACCTGCGGCCGCTCAGGTGGGGTTCAAGAAAGAGGCAAAGCACAGTGAGGAAGGGAGACTAGTTGGAACACCGTGTGGAGAAATGGTGGGCCCGGATGGATTCGAACCATCAACCCAACGATTATGAGTCGTTTGCTCTGCCCTTGAGCTACGGGCCCTCGATTCGATGATAGCATAGGCGCATCTTCGCGGGGGGAGGCGCGCATGCTGCTGGGCGATGTCATGTTCTGGCTGGGCATCGGCATGCTGGCCGGTGGCCTCCTGTGGCGTATGCGCCGCCGAGGGGCTGAACCGTCCGTCGCGTCTCGGCGTCTCTCCCACGTTCCGTCGCTGCTCATGCTGGTCGGCGTCGTGCTGGCCATCGCGGGCCTCGCGCTCATCGGCGCCCTGTAGCGAGGGCGCAGTCGCCGCCCTTTCGAGCCACCTGCGACCCGTGAACCCCCTCATCCACGACGCGGTCGCCGCTATATCTCACTCACCCCAAGGGCTATCATGTGGGTAGAGGAACTACGCAGAAACGGCGCGGGTTGAATGAGGGTCCCTGGTCCCATCGTGAACATCCCGCGGAAGGAGGCGGCTATGGCAGAAGAGTTTGACGTCATCGTCATTGGCGGCGGGGCGGCCGGAGAGAATGTGGCGGGCCGAGTGCAGGCGGGCGGGCTCACCTCGGTTGTGGTGGAGTCGGAGCTGGTGGGCGGCGAGTGCTCGTACTGGGCCTGCATGCCGAGCAAGGCGCTGCTGCGCCCGGGTGAGGCGCTGGCGGTCGCACAGCGCGTGCCCTCAATTCGAGGCGCCATCACAGGCGGCATCGATGTGGAGAAAGCGCTGCGAGCGCGAAACGCCTTCGCTAGCAATTGGAACGACGAAGGGCAGGTGCAGTGGCTCGCGTCGGTGAACGCGGCGCTCGTGCGTGGGCATGGACGAATCACCGGTGAGCGCGCCGTCACCGTAACCGGCCCGGACGGCGAGCTCCACGAGCTGACCGCACGAAAGGCCGTGGTGGTGGCGACGGGCACATCGGCCGCGATGCCGCCCATCGAGGGGCTGGCGGACTCGGAACCGTGGGATTCCCGCAAGATCGTCACGGCGCAGGAGGTGCCGGAGCGGCTCATCATCCTCGGCGGCGGCGTCGTTGGCGCGGAGATGGCGCAGGCATGGCGGTCGCTGGGGTCTGAGGTCACAGTCGTCGAGATGCAGGACCGGCTGCTGCCCATCGAGGAGCCGGCCGCCGGGGAGTATGTCGCCAAGGCGTTCGCACAGAAGGGCATCGACGTGCACACGGGGCAGGGCGTCACCAAGGTATCGCGCGACGGCGGCACGGTGACCGCGACGCTGGCCGACGGCAGTACGGTGGAGGGCACGGAGATCGTCGTCGCCGTGGGACGCTCGGCCAACACGCGGGACATCGGGCTGGAGGCCGTGGGCCTGACGCCGGGGCGCTACATCGACGTGGACGACCACCTTGTGGCCGATGGCGTGCCCGGCGGGTGGCTGTACGCCGTGGGCGACGTAAACCGCCGCAGCCTGCTCACGCACATGGGCAAATACCAGGCCCGCATCGCTGGGGACCACATTCTGGGCAAGGATGTCACCTCCTGGGCTGACACGATTGGCAGCCCTCGAGTGGTGTTCACGGACCCGCAGGTGGCCGCGACGGGGCTGACGGAGCAGCAGGCGCGCGAGCGTGGCGTGAACGTGCGCGTGATCACGTACCCCTACGGCGCCAGCGGCGGAGGCGCGACGCTCGGCGAGGGCATCGACGGCGAGTGCGTGTGGGTGGTCGACGAGGACCGGCGCACGCTGGTGGGCGCAACGTTCGTGGGCCCGGGCGCAGGCGAACTCATCCACGCCGCGACGATTGCCATAGTTGGCGAGGTGACGCTGGACCGGATGTGGCACGCGGTGCCGTCCTTCCCCACCGTCAGCGAGTTCTGGCTTCGGTTCCTGGAGATCTACGGGCTGTAGCTAGCGATCGGGGAGGGATTAGCAATCGCTCCCCAGCCCTTAAATGGCCGCGATTGTCTTTTAGGCAAGAGAAGGGCCCGTTCGCCGTACCTGTGACGTAGGCGGACGGGCTCTTCTGTGGCTTCGCATGCAAAGGTTCTTCCGGTGAGAGATTCGCTGCCGCCAACCCAGAGCAACATGCTCACTCACCTGCTGGAATGTTACTGCAGAAAGACGCTGCTAATCGCTGGGAACCTAAACGCCGGCAAGAGCGTCTATGTTCTTTATAGTAGGGTTTTAGAGAAAGGAGGTTGACTTTCAGCTATAGCTTTGCTAGTGTTTCTTGATCTACTGCCCATAGGTTGGCCAACTTGTGACTTAGGAGGGAGCTATGAGGGCAATTCCGATCGGTATAAAGCCGGTCGTGCTCGTTACGATGGTGATGGTGCTTGCGTTTGCTGTCGCATGCGGCGGGAGCAGCAGTGACACCTCGACCACCGCGACAACGACCACTACCACTGCGACGCAGACCCAACAGCAGCCCGTTGCACCAGCGGCAGCACCGACGGCCGCAGGCATCTTCGCCGCGCCGGCGCAGCCATCTGCGGCAGCGATGCCGCTTGGCGATAATCCGACCGTGCCGGGCACGGGACCGGTGCAAGCAAAGATCACGCGCGTGGTCTTTGGAATGGAACCGGAGTCTCAGGAGCACAACACGCCAGGCAGGCTGGGTCCGCCCACCAACACCCAGAACAACCCGATGTATGAGTACCTCATCGGCATGGACCCGGTGTCGGGCGCTTGGGTGCCGGAGTTGGCGACGGAGTGGAGCATCGAGCCTGACAACGCCTCCATTCGCTTCAAGCTGCGCAAGGGCGTTCCCTTCCACAAGGGCTGGGGTGAGATGACCGCCCCGGACGTCAGGCACACCTGGCAGGACATCACCCACCCAGAGGCTTCCCACGGAAACAGTGGTAACCTCCGACGCGACGTTGAGGACGTGCTGATAGTCAACGACTATGAACTCATCTTCAAGTCGCCCTCCGCGAACGCCGGCCTTCTCTGGATCCTGACGCGTCAGGAGCAGAGCATTCTGGTGCAGAGCAAGGACCACTACGACGAGGTCGGGGTGCCCGACCTGACGAAGCCGGCTATCGCTGGCACCGGCGTCTACCAGGAAGTGGAGCGGCGCCAGGGCTCGTACGTGCGCTATGAGCGGACCCCCTACACGCACTGGAAGTTGACCCCGGACTTCCAGGAGCTGGAAATCAAGTGGGTCCCAGAGGCCTCCACCCGCTTGGCAGGGCTGCTGACAGGCGAGATTCACGTGACGGAACTTCCGGACGACCTTAAGGTCCAAGCCGAAGCCGAGGGCATGGCCCTTGCCGCGGGCAATGCCGCCGGTCTGCGGGCCTTCATGGGTCTGCGTTACGGCGCTCGGTGCCCTTGCTCGATGGACACCCGTACCACCATCCCGGCCCTGGACGCCGACTTCAAGTACCCAGACGCTCCCCTCCACGACCTTCGTGTCCGCCGGGCCCTCAACCAGGCCATTGACCGCGCCGCCATCAACACAGCCTTCTTTGGCGGCAAGGGCGACCCGATGGTGCGCAACCATCACCACCCCACCCGCCCCGGCTGGGACCCGAGTTGGGAGACGCGGTTTGAAGAGTTCTACGGCTTCGACCCTAGGAAGGCCAAGGCCCTGTTGACCGAGGCGGGCTACGGACCGGACAACCCCTTCGAAATCAACGTCCAGTTGCATCAGGCCCTCGGCTGGACCGGCGCTCCCGACGTCATTGAAGCCGTTGCCGGTTTCTGGCGCGACGTCGGAATCAAGACCAATTTGATTACCCAAGACATTGCCTCCTACCGGGCCCAGAGCCGCAACTTTGATTTCTCCAACCGCGTCGTCATCGGCGGCACCAGCTCCCACATCCTGATGGGCACCCGCGTGTACGACATTGCGGCCAACCCCAGGACCGGCGCCCCGGAGGTGCCAGAGCGCGACAAGATCTACTATGAGATCACCAGAACCCTCGACGCCGACAAACAGTCGGAACTCTTCCGCCAGCTCGGCGAGATCTCGTTCCTCGGCTACTACGACATCCCGCTGTTCTGGCTGCCGCCGGAGGCCGCCTACAACCCGGAGTTCGTCAGCGACTACGTCTACCCCGGCTCCGTGACGGGCACCTGGACCCACATGGAGTTCATCCGCGCCGCTCAGTAGCTGACGCTGCACTGTAAATAGGGCAAAAGAAGCGCCCTCGTCGGCAACGGCGGGGGCGCTGGGTGTTGCTGGGTGTCAGTGCTCGCCTTGAGCCCGTCGCAGCCACCCCCCCACCCTGACACGAGCTCCTTTCCCTCACGCACCGACCCTCGCTTTCGTGGAATCATGGACGAACAAGAGAAGACCACCAACGCAGACCAGGAGACGGAAGTCAACGCCATCCTCACCACCGTTGCAGAGGGCCGAAAGAAGCGGGGCGGCCAGCCCGGCAACCAGAACGCCCGCAAGCACGGCTTCTATGCCAACACCCTCACCCCGGAGCAGGAGGAAGCCATTGCGGAAGCCCTGGAGATCCGCGACTTCGGACAGGAAGTCGCCCTCGTCCGCGTCAGGCTCCTCACCCTGCTCCAGAACACGGACACCCCGCCGGAGCTCATCTCCCGCACCTTCAACCACCTCTGCAGGGTGATGGAGATCCAGCGACGGTACCGGTTCGGCTTATAAGGGGGGACTTGTTCCTTCATATCCCCCCGGTCCTTCCGAGTCTGTCCAGAGGCTCTCGAAGGGGCCACACTCCGCGTCGTGCCCGCGGAGGCGGGAATCCCAGAGGGGCTGTGCTGGGAAGGGCTGTAGGGGCGGCTCGAGAACCGCCCGCCTCGTTCGCCTTTGTCCAGTGAGGGAGAGGGTGGGGCAGACGGGATCGCCCTGGGTCGGCAGACCGAGGCTCAGCGTGGCCGCCCCATTAAGGCGCGGCGTCCTCCCAGATCTCCATCTCCCGCCGGACGATGGCCGCGCCCTTCGCGAGCGCCTGCAGTTTGCCGAAGGCCATGGGCCTCGGCAGGTACTTCATGCCGCAGTCCGGCGCGAGGACCAGCCGCTTCGGCGGTAGGTGGCGCAATGCGGCGCGGATGCGCGCGGCAACGGTCTCCGGCGTCTCCACCTCCGGGCTGCCGAGGTCGAGGACTCCCAGGACCACGATCTTCGACGGCAGCAACTGTAGGGAATGCAAATCCAGGTTGGGCTGAGCAGCCTCCACCGAGACCTGCTGCACGCCGCAGCCGTCCAGCTCGCCGAGGAAGTCGTAGGCGTTTGGCTTGGCCCCGGGCACCTTGGCCGCGTACCCGAAACACAGGTGCAGCGCCGAAACGCCCGCAGCGCCATCCAACGCTCGGTCTATGGCCTCCACGCCGAACTCCCGGGCCGCGTCAGCGCGGGCCTGAAGCCACGGTTCGTCAAGTTGCACGACATCGACCCCGGCGGCGAAGAGGTCGCGCACCTCGGCGTTCACCGCCTCGGCAAAGGCCAAGGCCAGTGCGCGGGGGTCGCCGTAGTGCTCGTCGACGCACTGCTGCGAGAGAGTGAAGGGGCCGGGCACGGTGACCTTGACCGCCCGATCCGTGGCGGCGCGCAGGAAGCGGGCGTCCTCCAGCAGCACGGGACGATCTCGGGCGATGGGGCCGACGACGCGGGGCACCTCCACCGTCGTGCCGGCGCGGCGCCCGGGGACGATGCCCGGTCGCTCGGGGTCGACGCCGTTGAGCGCCGTCGCGAATGCGCTGGAGTAGCTCTGGCGGCGCACTTCGCCGTCGGTGATGACGTCGATGCCGGCGCGTTCCATGTCGCGAATGGCGACGGTGGAGGCGTCGTCGAGCGCCTCAGGCAGCGACTCGGAGGGCACGCGCCAGAAGCCATGCTGGAGAACGCGGGGGACCGTGCCGCGCGTCAGGACATCGCGGTCGACGAGCCAGTCCGGTTGGGGGTAGCTGCCGACAACCGTGGTGGGCAGGAGCCTTTCGGGAAGCATGGCAGGGCCCCGCTGGGGGCTAGCCCCAGAGCTCGGAGGTGGCCAGGTCCGCGCCCTCCTTGAGGGCCTTGAATTTTGCCCAGGCGATCTGTCGGTGGACGCGACCGCCCAGCCCGCAGTCCGTGCCCGCGATGACGTTCTCGCGGCCAACGAGGCTCGCGTACTTGATGATACGGTCTGCAACCAGTCTCGGGTGCTCGACGACGTTGGTGGCGTGGCTGACGACGCCGGGCACCAGCACCTTGCCGTCGGGCAGCTTGGTAGTCTCCCACACGCGCCACTCGTGGTCATGTCGGACGTTTCCGGCCTCTATGGAGAACCCGTCCGCGTTGACCTTGAGCATGATGTCGACGATGTCCTCCAGCGGGATGTCGTACGTGTGGGGACCGTGCCAGCTCCCCCAGCAGATGTGGTACCGCACGAGAGATGGGGGCACGTTGGAAAGTGCGTAGTTTAACGCCTCTACGCGCAGGTCCGCGTACTTTCGATACTCTGCCAGGTCCGGCCGCGACACCAGCATGTCCCAAGTGTCCGGCAACCCGGGGTCGTCGATTTGCACGACGAAACCGGCGTTGGCGATGGCCTCGTACTCCGGCCGCATCATTTCGGCGACGGCGTAGACGAACTCCTCCTCCGTCTTGTAGTACTCGTTGAAGAGCCGGTGGTCGATGGTGCCCGGAGCGAGGGTGGGGATAAACCCCTCCACGTAGTTCACTCCCTCCAACGCCGTCTTGAAGTTGGCGACGTCCGTGTTGACGAGGTCGTGGCCGATGTAGGAGAGGGGCCCGGTGCAGATCTGCATCTCGCGAGGCTGGTATTCACTGCTAACCAATCTCAAGCCAAAGCCCTGTTCCTCGGAGTAGAACTCCCGGAAGTCCGTGCGGTCGCGGCCGTCCAGGCTCATAGAGGGCACCTGGCCCAGGGCGGGCACCTTCATCTCGAAGCCACTGATGCGCTCGTCCAAATAGAGGTTGAAGCTGGGCTTGGACTCCTCGCCCTCACCGATGACATCTATGCCAAACTCGACCTGCTGGTCGACTACTTCCTTGACCGCCTGCCTTACTTTCTGGGCCAATTCGTCCGGATCATACGGCTCGCCAGTGCGCTTTGCGTGCAGCAATGGCTGTAGGTAATTTGGCCGGGGCAGGCTGCCTGCATGGGTGGTGAGAATGTGGTCTTCACTGCGCTTCATGGCATCGGTCTCCTGATCGAAGTTAGGGCTGTGTGCATATGCCGACAAACGGTACTGAGCGGCGCTCGAATGCTATGGGGAAGGGGTGTAGGTGTCAAGAGCGGCGGGTGGCTATGCGCTGAGGTAGATGAAATGCCCCTTGGCGGTAAGGCAGCCAAGGGGCATGGATGGTTCTTGTCGGGCGGGCTGGCTGAGAGAACGTTACCGCTGGTACCACCCGGACCCAAAGATGAGGCCGTCCTTTTCGACCACCCAGGCGTGTTTCTGCTCCTCTTGGTCGTTGTCGTTGGGGTTGATGTAGTAGTAGCTGACCCAGCCGCCGTCCTCGGAAGCGTTCAGGATAGCCTTGCCGAAGTGGAAGCCGTTGATGTCGGTCCACTGGTCGTCGTTTATGTTCTGGCCCACGTTCTCCGGCACCGTCGCATGGGCGATGATCCTGCCATCTTCGTCAACGATGAAGACGTACCAGTCGCCATTCACGCTTGCTGTCGAGTTGTAGTAGTCGAGGGCCGCGTCGAGCCCATCGTCCTCGTACCGCTCGATAGCCTCGTCAACGAAGGCCTTAGTGTAGCCACCGGGCTCCGTTACGGGCGATGCACTGTCACTGCTGTTGACACTGACGCACGCCATCACGAGGCCAAAAACTGTGGCGGCGGCAATTGCCAGAATGCCGCGGCTGGTGGTCATTTGCTGTCTCCTGTGCATGCTTACTTCCCGTGCCTTATCAAGATTTGTTCAGCATTCTCTGTACTTTCATAATAGGGGCTGAGGCCGCCCATATGCAAGCTGACCGCTCAACAATGACTAACAACAGCATAGGTTTTGGTGTAGCATTTGTGCATACTTCGGTAGCAAATGCGAAGGAGAAGACACTGTGAACATTCTGCGGACCACTCTCCTGGCGTTGTTTGTAATGGTTGCCCTGCTGGCCGTGGCGTGCGGGGACTCCAGCGAGGAGACCGTTGTAGAGCCGACGCCCGAGCCCACGGTGGCGCCGACGCCGATACCACCGACGCCGGAGCCCACTCCCGTGACTCCGATGCCTGAGCCGCAAACCGAGACGGGGACAGGCGATACGCAGACCGACACGATGGTCATGACGTTCGACGTGCCGGAATTCGGGCCGGAGACGACGGGCATGGACGTTGCCGAGGCGCTGTTAAGCGCGGAGGAGATAGCCTGCGTCCAGAGCACGCTGGGCCCCGAGGCATCCGCAGCGTTGCTTGCGGCAAACGTGCTTGACCCGGCGGCGGCCGGCTCAACTGAGGTCTTTGGCGAGTGCCTGACTCAAGAGAATTCTGTGACGCTCTTCCTGGCCGGGTTGCAGGGCGTGGCAGGTGGAACGCTCAGCGAAGAGACCCTGAACTGCGCTGGGAGCGCCGTGGCGCCCTACCACACCGTTCTCTTTGCGGCGGAGACGCCCCCCGAAGTGACGTTCGGCGTCCTGCCTTGCCTCTCGCCGGAGGAGATGGAGGCGCTGATGTCCGCGGCTCCACAGTAGCGGTAGCAAAACGCAGATCGCGAAAGTCGACCCTCCGCTAAGGAGGGCTTTACGGGCGGGGACTTCCCCGCCCGTGGTTTCGTCACGAATTGAGGCCTCTTCAGGCCCATCTTCCGGTTGTCTCAGTGTGGTGATGTTGATAGGCTGCGCTTAGTCTCTTCCCACAGAGCAGGGGCATCTGAGAAAGGAACCTGTACGTGCAAGTGTACCTGGAGCCATATGGCAGGCCCGCTCGGGAGCGGCTGCAGACGTTGGTTGCCGAGGCCAAGGCGGGCAACTCGCTTGCGCCGGTGACCGTCGTTCCGCCGAACACCTACGCGGGCATCGGCCTCCGCCGGGTCCTTTCCGGTGACGGCGGGCTCCTCAACGTAGGCTTCATGGCCCTGGCACGCTTGGCTGAACAGCTAGGAGCGCCGACCATGGCGTCGCAGCATCGGCGGCCGCTGTCTGCAGCGGCGGAGATGGCGGTTATCCGCACAGTGGCGATGGAGGTGGTGGGGAAGGAACCGCTGGGCAGTTTGGCGGCGCACTCCACGTTGCATCAATCGCTGCAGGCTGCGTTCAAAGAGCTGGTGCGCCTGACGGATAGTGAGCTCGACACGCTGGCGGGGGAGGGTCCGCTGCGGCAGGCCACCGTCGAGTTGTACCGCCGATTCCGGGAGCGGACCGTCGAGTACTACGGACCCGAAGACGAGGCTTGGGCTGCAGCGGAGGCGGTGCGCTCGGGGCGAGGGCAGCCGGCGCTACAGGACGTGGGCGCGCTGGTATTTTTCCTCCTGACACGGCCATCACCGGGTGAGACCGCGTTGCTGACGGCTTTGTCGGATGCTGCGCGCTGCAGTCTCGTGGTGGGGCGGACGGGCGAGGCTGGCATCGACGAAGCCGAGGGCGCGTGGTGGGAGCGGTTCGGTGGAGCGAGCGCCGACGGCTCAGCGGACCTGGACGTGAAACCGGAGTCCATCGTATCTGCCCCAGACGCGCGCGAAGAGGTGCGACAGGCGGTGCGCGACATGCTCCAACGGGCGGAAGCAGGTGTGCCCTTTCACCGCATGGCGGCCCTTTACCGGCGGCAGGACCCCTACGCCTTTCAGCTTCGGATGGAGCTTGGTTTTGCAGGAATACCGGTGGCGGGACCGGACCCGTCGCCGCTCCGGGACTCCGTTCCGGGGCGGCTGCTTACGGGGATGCTGGACGTCATCAGGGAAGACTTTAGCCGTGCCGCACTGATGCGGTGGCTGGCGGACGCGCCGGTGTGGAATGCCGCGAGCAACCGGTCAGCTTCCAGCGAGCTGCAGCGTTGGGAGGGCCTGTCGCGGCAAGCGGGAGTCGTGCGTGGCTTGGAGCAGTGGAAGGAGCGGCTCCAGGGCCTGACTGCGAGCATGGCTCAGCGTCGCGAGGGGGCAGAGGCACGAGGTGACCTGACGGATGCCCAGGCGAGGGGCTATGTCGAGTCAATCGCCTCTGCTGAAAGGCTGTTGGCGCTTGTAGAGCAGTTGGCGCAGGGCAAGCCGCCCGCGGACGGCAGCCGCTGGAGCGCCTTTGCCGAGTGGGCCAAGGACGCCATTGACCGGTACGGCCATGGGAAGAACGACTGGCCGGCGCAACAGCAGGACGCGCTTGGGCGCGTGGAGTCGGCGCTGGAGGAACTCGGCAAGCTGGACTCGGTTGAAGGGGCGACGACGCTCGCAGGGTTTCAGCAGGCGCTTGATAACGCGCTCTCGGCATACATGGGCCGCAGCGGCGCCACTGGAACGGGCGTGTTTGTGGCAGGGCTTGGGGCCGCGACGGGAATGGAATTCGACACCGTATGGCTCCTGGGAATGTCGGAGGGCGACTACCCGGGCCGGAGCGGCGAGGACCCGCTGCTGCCGGAGTACGTGCGCGCTCAGGTGCTGAAGGGCGCCCTGCCCCTTCGACGGGAGGCCCAATTGCACGAGCGGCGAGACTATCTGGCCGCCCTCGCAGGGGGGGAGCGGCGACGGCTCTCGTATTCACGGGTCGACCCTGTGACGCGGCGGTCGCAATACCCCTCGCCCTGGCTGCTTGAAGCCGCCTCGACACTCGCCGGTGAACGCGTCTCATCGGAGCGGCTGCACACCTTCGATGCTCCATGGCTGACGGTCATTGAATCGATGGAGGACGCGCTGCGGCTGGCAGAGGGTGGACGCGCCGCGGACGGCCACGAGTACGATGTGCTGGCCCTTGCGCGGTGGCAGCGGACGGGATCCCGCCTGCGACGGCACCCACTGGCCTCGGACGGGGGCCCTCTGGGCCGGGCGCTCGCGATGGAGCGGGCGCGAGCGACGAACCGGCTTACTGAGTGGGACGGTTACGTTGGCGGGATCGCGGGCAGCAGCAGGCGGCTCGGCGGATCGCTCTCGCAGGTCATGTCCCCTTCGCGGTTGGAATCGTGGGCCACGTGCCCGTACCGCCACTTCCTGGGCAACGTTCTCAACCTGTCGGCATGGGAAACACCGGAGGACGTGCTGACCATCTCCCCGCTGGAACGGGGCAGCCTGGTCCACGCCATCCTGGAGCGATTCATCAAGGAGGCGATGGACGCAGGCGCTCCCTCGCCTCGCGAAGGCTGGACGCCCCTGCAACGGAAACGGCTCCGGGAGATCGCCCAAGCAGAGTTCCGGGAGGCGGAGCGAAGGGGCGTGACGGGGCGCCGCGTGCTGTGGGAGGTGGCGCAGGAGGACATCCTGCAGGACCTCGAGAGGTTCCTGGATGACGACGAGCGGTACCGGGCGGACGAAGGGATGCAGCCCCGTCACGCCGAGTACGCATTCGGCTTCGACGGGCCGCCGGTGGCGATGGCGCTGCCGGACGGCGGCGAGGTCCGCTTCCGGGGTTTCATCGACCGGGTGGACGTGGCACGGGACGGCCTTCGGGCTGTGATAATGGACTACAAGACGGGCTCCTCCCGGCAATACGAGAAGATGAAGGACGATCCCCTGATGGCGGGGAAACGGCTGCAGCTGCCCGTGTACGCGCTGGCAGTGCGGGAGACGCTGCTGCCGGATGCGGCCCTGCGTGCGGAGTACTGGTTTGTCTCTGCCAACGGCGGATACACCCGCGTTCCCGTGACCCTCGACGCCGTTGAGGCGCAGTTCAGGAATGCGGTTCAGGCCATTGCGGAAGGGGTTCGGGGCGGCGTCTTCCCGGCGAACCCCGGCCCGCCCGGCTTCGGCGGGCCCGAGAACTGCCGCTATTGCGACTTCCAGCGAATCTGCCCCACCAACAAGCTGGCGTTGTGGGCGCGCAAGGGCGACTCGACGCAGGCCGCTGCCTACAAAATGCTCAGCGGCGGCGCCCTCGACGCCGATGCGGAAGAGGACGCGGGATGATGCAGCATGACCAGCCAGCGGACCAGCAGCACCGCGATCGCATCCAGCAGAGCCTGGACGAAAACCTCTTCGTTGAGGCTGGGGCAGGGACGGGAAAGACCACGGCGCTGGTGGGCCGCATAGTAACGCTGATCGCCTCGGGCGCTGCGGAGATGTCGGGGCTGGCCGCGATCACCTTCACCGAGGCTGCCGCCGCGGAACTGCGGGACCGGGTGCGCCGTGACCTCGAGTTAGCGGCAGAGGACGATAGCCGCGATGAGGGCTCACGCGACCGGTGCCGGCGGGCTGTGTCGGAGATGGACGCCGCGTCGATCCAGACGCTGCACAGCTTCGCTCAGTCGCTGTTGCGCGAGCTGCCGCTGGAGGCGGGACTGCCGCCAGGCTTTCAGATGCTCGACCCAATCGAGGCGGACCTGCGCTTCCAGCAAGCCTGGGACCAGTGGCTGGATGAATCGCTGGAGTCGCTGGAGCTTGGCCCCAAGCTGGCACGGGCGCTGCACCTAGGACTGAATCTGGACCAGCTGCGCCGGGTTGCCTTGTCGCTCAACGGCGACTATGACCTGGTGGCCGACGCGTCTATTGCGGAGGCGCCTGAGCCCACGCTGACCATCGGGGACAGGCTGGCGGAGGCGGTCACGGAGATCGAGCGGCTGCGAGAGTTTTCGCAGAATGGCGTCGGCGATCCGTTGTTTGAGCACGCAGCGGAGGTCATCGCCATGGCGCAGAGACTGCCCGCAGCGGGGGGCGACGACCGCGCGTACGAGCGGGCCCTCGTCCGGATGCTGGGTTGGAAGCGGCTCTCGACCGGGAGGGGCAGTCAAACGAACTGGGATAAGGATGACGTGACAGGGGTCAATGCCTGCAAGTTGCTGAAGGACATGCTCCAGGAGCTTGAGGGGTTGCGGTTGGAGGAGATCGGCGCGTTGCGCACCGCCGCCTTCACGCCTGCGTTGGAAGCGGTACGCAAATTCGTAGTCGACCAGTCGGCGCGGCGCAAGGAAGAAGGGCACGCGGGATTCCATGACCTTCTTGTCTGGGCCCGCGACATGCTGCGTGACAACCCCGACGCGCGCCGCCGGTTTCAGCGCCGCTTCCATCACCTGCTGGTGGACGAGTTCCAGGACACCGACCCCATTCAGGCGGAGATCGCCTTCTTCCTGGCCGGCGACCCGGATGACCGTGCAGGGAGCACCTCGACGGACTGGGAGGCCATTGCGCCGACTCCCGGCAAGCTCTTCATGGTGGGCGACCCAAAGCAGTCCATCTATCGCTTCCGGCGTGCGGACATCGTGACGATGGCGCATGTGCGCAACCACCTGGTGCACGAGAGCACGCCGTTGCAGCAGAACTTCCGGTCGCAGCAGAGCATCATCTCCTGGGTGAACCACGTTTTTGGTCGGTGGATGAGGAACGAGGACGGCAGCGAGTTGCAGGCCGAGTACCGGGATCTCGTCGCGACACACAGTGTGCCGAAGGAGGGGGAGGAGGCGCCGCCGCCCGCGGTCTACTTCGTGGGCGAGGGCGTCGACGGGAACGCGAACACAGCCCGTCGGCAGGAAGGGATGGCGGTTGCTGCCCTAGCCCGGCGAATCAAGGAAGAGCGGTGGAAGGTCCGTAGCGAGGAACCCGGAGAGTGGCGGGACGCCACCTACCGGGACATCTGCCTTCTGCTGCCAAGCCGCACGAACCTGGAGGCGCTGGAGCAGGCGCTGGAGGCCGCGGACGTGCCGTATCGCATTGAGAGCGAGTCAATCGTGTTGGGCACGGAAGACGTTAGGCAGCTGCTAAACTGCCTTCGGGCTATAGATAGTCCGGGCGACCAGGTGGCGCTCGTTGCAGCGCTCCGCTCAACAGCCTTCTCCTGTAGCGATGTGGAGCTGCTGCAATTCGTCGACGACGGGGGGCGGTTCGACTACCTGCACCCCGGCAGCGCCATGGGCCCGGTGGCCGAGGCCTTGGCAGTGCTGCGCGACTCCAACAAGAAGTGCGGTCTGAAGCCTCCGGACGAGCTGATTGAGGAGTTCATCCGGGAGCGACATCTGGTGGAGCTCTCCTTTGACCGTCGCCGGCCCCGGGAGCGATGGCGTCGGCTGCGCTTCGTGGTGGAGCAGGCGCGGGCGTACCAACGGGCCGGCGGCAGCTCGCTGCGCGGCTTCCTCGACTGGATTGAGCGCCAAGTTGTGGAGCGGGCGCGATCGGTGGAATCGCCGGCGCCTGAGTCGGACGAGGACTGCGTGCGCATCATGACGATTCACGCCGCCAAGGGCTTGGAGTTTCCGGTGGTAGTGCTCACGGGTTTTGGGAGCACACCCAATCGCAATACGGACAGCGTGATCGTGGACCGGACCTCTGGCCGGGCGGAGATCCAACTCACCCTTTCTGGTGGCATACACGTCCCTACGCCGGGGTATGAGGCCGCAAAAGGTAGAGAATCAGCGGCGGCGGAAGCGGAGGACGTGCGGCTGGCCTACGTGGCATGCACCCGCGCTAAGGACCACCTTGTTGTGAGCCTATTCCGCCGCGGGGTAAAGAATGACGCAACGCGCGCCGCCAAGCTGGAGGAGTTCTGCGCGGACCGATTGGACCTGTTCCAAAAGCTCGACTGGGAGTCATTGGTTGAAGCAGCGGGCGCCTACGAACCGCAGGAGGATGAGGAGAGGGCTGCGCCGGGAGGCGATTTTGCCGACCTACGGGCGCAGTGGGAGGCGCAGCGTGAATCCACCATCGAGAAGGCGTCGCAGGCTCAAGCGCAGGCGGTCACGGCCATCGCACAGCGGGTGAAGGGGCAGCCACCGAGTGTGCCCGCAGAAGAAGACGTGACATCGGAGAAGGCGGAGGCAGGCGAAGGCGAAATCCCGTACCGGCGAGGGCGCGGCGGGACGAACCTTGGGCGCGCGGTCCACGCCGTACTGCAGAGCATCGACCTGCTTTCCGGCGAGGGCCTGGAGGATATCTGCCGTGCCCAAGCGGAGGCGGAGAGCATTCCCGATTCCGCGGACGATGTGCTTGAGTTATCGCGCAATGCACTGGCGACAAAGACCGTAATGGGCTTGATGTCGATGGTAGAGCAGGGCAAGGCGAAGTACTACAGGGAGGTCTTTGTCAGCGCTCAACTCGGTGACAGACTGGTGGAGGGATTCATCGACCTTCTCATTGACGATGGGGACGGGCTAGCCATCGTGGACTACAAGACGGACAGCCTAACCCCGAAGCAGCTTCAGGAGTTGGATCCGGAGTATGAGGTGCAGCTGGGCCTCTATGCCTGGGCGGTTGAGGAGACAACCGGGAAAACGGTGCGGGAGGCAACGCTGCTCTTCCTTCGCCCACAGGAGGAGCGTCGGTTCCCGGACCCGCAGTCGCTCATCGCGAAGGCGTTGGATGCGGCTAAGGTGTAGGCGGCGGCGTTAGCCTGCCAAAAAGCAGAGGGGGCCGCAATCGGCCCCATCTGTTGCATTTGCGTTTCTGCGACTAGCTGAGCTGGCGCAGAAGTATCATTTGGCCGCCCTCAACCAATTCACGGTTGGCGTTGTTGCCGCCAAACAGGTCGCCCTTCATGCTGTGGGCCTGCACGTTGATGAGCAGGATGGTCGACCTGCTGTTGAAAAGGGAGGTCACGTCCAAGACGCCGCTGGTCTCCCAGTTGCCCAAGTCGTTGGGGGCAGTGTCAACCGTGCCCGTGAGTTCGGCGTTGCGGTTGACTTCCGCGATGCGCACGAGCTGGCCGGTCCGAGGGTTCGCTTGCCAGACGGAGGCCTCGCGGCCGCTTGTGCGCCCGAAGACTGCATTGTCAGTCGCCCTGTCTTCCTGAACGTAGATGAAGCCGTCGCCGGCCCAGGCTACGTTGGCCGGGCTGCGGAGACCAAAGTCGCCGCCTCCGGGGAACTGACCGTTGCCGCCGTCGTCCCCGGAGTAAATGATGCGGGCGTTGGCGGTCAGGGTGTTGGCCGCGACATCCATCACGTACAGCGTTCCCCAGTCGTCGCTTCGGTAAAGTGATCCAGCTCCCGTGGAAGCCAAAGTAAGCTGCCGCGAGTTGCTGGGGTTTGTGGCCACGTCCTCCGGGTGGGAGAAGTGAAAGGCGCCCGCTCCTTCAACGCCAAGCGCCTGGCTGCCAAACGCCAAGGCGTCCTGCATCTCCTGGGTCACATATCCCTGGTCGTCATAGCCGGCCGTTTTGGCCTTTGCAGCGTCAAAGATGTCGACTTCCACGAAGGAACCTTGGCGAAATTCCCCGGTGTCCCCAAACTCCTCAGGCGTAGTGTGCCCGTTGGCGGTTTTCCAGACATAAAGTGTTCCCTCTGCCAACCCGTTTCGGTCCAGGAAGGAGCGGTCTCCCTTTGCGTTCTTGTCGCCAATGTAGAACATTAGGGGAGCGCCGGGCCGTGAATCGCTGATGACCATGCCGATGGAGGTGGATGTGCCCGTGTCGATGAAGGCCACGTTCCCAAAGGCGGCGCGGCCGACGACCGGGACGGCGTGGAGTCCGCCATTGGCAACGTCGAGGGCGAAGAACTGCCCGCCCTCAACCGACTCGCCAGTGAAGTAGATGTCGTCAACGAATCCGAAGTCGCCGCCCTCGACATAAACGGCGGAGCTGAGGAGGCGCAGCGGTCCAGAGTCGGCGTTGTCCACGTTGCGAACCGTAAGGGGCGCTCCCGCTCGATTGACGATTCGTTCGTAGGCGATCCCGGATGCCTTGACCCTCATCGTCTCCCTGTCGATGTCGAAATAGGAAATGCGTGATCCGGTGAGGGATAGACCATTCGCCAAGCTGTAGGGCAAACCCTGGCCGGAATCAAGTTGATGGTTCGTGAAAACACGGACGGTGCTGCTGTTCAAGGGGAATGCTCCCGCGCCGTCCATGACGCCCGGCGGTCGATAGTCGCCGACGCGGTCACCCACGGTGAAGACTGGAATGGCTTCCCAGTTGGAGCTTGGCGCCAGCATGCTGAGGCTGGGAGCAGAAGTTGCAGCGAAGCTTGGCTCCGGAAGCACCGCCAGGCTGCGCCATGTATCCTCACCCACGTACCGCCACGAGATTGCGCCACCGACGGTGTCCAGCTCGATCTCTCTGCCGCTATCGCCAGCTCCAGTACCCCTCGGCCCCTCTGGTCCCTGCTCGCCGGTCGGGCCTGCCGGGCCAGTCTCCCCCTGATCTCCCTGTGGCCCCATGGGGCCTCTGGTGCCCGCAGGCCCGGTAATGCCCTGAAGACCCTGATTTCCATCTTGGCCTTGGGGCCCGGGCGGGCCCTCCGGACCTGGGGTTCCCTGGGCTCCCTCGCCGCCCCCACACGCCACGACAACCAGCGCCGATGCGGCCAGCAACAACGCAGCCAGATTCCTCACCCTGTTGAGCCGAGACCGCAACATACACCCTCCTTGTGCCGGGGGTCAGCGTGAAGAGCGTGGCGCATTGGGAAAGCGCACTCTCCATGTTCTCTGTCTACTTTACGACACCTAGGGGAATTGTGCATTAAGGGAGACTACGTAGGGACCAAGTGCAAAGAAATACCGAATCCTGGAAGTATTAGCGGCAACTGAAGAATGGTTGGCATTGCGAAATTTGCGCCACGCCGAGGGCGCGCGCACGGCGTACACCATCGCGTCGTCTGCCAGCTGGGGCTCTACTGCTTGGACCGCTTGGGCGTCCGTTTCAACGACGAAGAACGGGACAGCTGCATAGCCGTTTTCCACTACTCCGGCTATCTTGTTGGTGTAGCTCAGGACATCTTGTGTAAGACGAACGAAACTGCGAATCGAGACATTAATGTTGGCAGGCTGCGTGCACCAGTGCATGGGCCCGAGCCCATCATCGTGGCCAATGCCCTGATGAACTCGGCGCCGGTAACGGCGGTCAAACCGGACCCGCCTCCTCGGCAAGGGCTGGTGAAGTTCATCTACCGGGTCTCGCGGGCAGGAAATAGCAGACCCGCGGAACTTCCCTCAAGCCCGAGCATTGGCGTCCTAGCATTCGTCTGCTGGCAGTACAGCTTGATGAAAAAGTTTGTCCCCAAACGTTCCAAGCCCAACAGTAACTTCAACAACTTCACGAGTTCCTTGGCGTATCTGCCATTGACGAGCCGGGCATCAGTTTCAGACTGCCGGACCATGGCTACTCTGAAGACTTGAGGGGGTGGTAACGAAGGCCACAGGTGCGGTGGTCTGGTGGCGTACCGTATCTAAGCACTGCTGTGACGCCGTTCTTCTTGTCGTCGGACGACGGATGTCGTAGAGTAGCATTAACTGAAGATGGTGCGTTAATGCCGCAGCACCGTCCGCTTGCCCATCTGCTAGAGGAGACGCTAGATGACTGATCGCATGCTGGACAACATCAATAGTCCAGATGACCTCAGGCTCCTATCACGGGCGGAAGTTGAGCAGGTTGCTCAGGAAGCTCGGGACACGATCATCTCCGTCATTACTGAGCGCGGCGGACACCTGGCGTCCAACCTGGGTGTGGTGGAAATAACTCTGGCGATCCACCGAGTGTTTGAGAGCCCCAAGGACCGCATCGTTTGGGACACCACCAACCAACTCTACACACACAAGCTGGTTACGGGCCGGCGAGACGAGTTCAAAGACATACGACTTGAAGGCGGCATCTCTGGGTTTGGTGAGCCAACTGAAAGCCCGCACGACGTACTGGTTGCCGGGCACGCGGGCACCGGCCTCTCGGTGGCGCACGGCATTGCAGAGAGCATCGCGAACCGCGGCGTCGACGCCTGGACGATCTGCGTCGTGGGGGATGGCGCCCTGACGTCGGGCTCAAGCTTCGAGGCGCTGAACAACCTTGTCCATCGTAGTCCGGAGCGGCTCATTATCATCCTAAACGACAACGGCATGTCCATCTCCGAGAATATCGGCTTCTTGACGAACTGGCGCAGGAAGCTCATCAGCCACCCGGAGTATCAGGCGGCAATTGGCCGAATGCGCGCGTTGTCGAAGCGCGTGCCCTCGGGTGAGGCGATCTACAGGCTCGTGAAGCGCTTGGGCGGCGGGATCGAGGGCTTCATCCTGCCTACTGTCATGTGGACGGAGATGGGCTTTCACTACTTGGGCCCTGTTGACGGCCATGACCTGAAGCAGCTTGAGGAGACGTTGGAACAGGCCAAGACCCTCAAGGGCCGGGTGCCGTTGGTCCATGTCGTGACCCACAAGGGGCACGGGTACAAGCCGGCAGAGGACGATCCGGTGAAGTTCCACCAGCCCAGTTCTCCTCTGGGCGCGGGGTCCGGCGCGCCAACCTACTCTGCCGTGTTTGCAAAGACCATAAGCCGCATCATGCGGGAGGACACGAGGGTGGTGGGAATTTCTGCGGCCATGCTGGAGGGCACGGGCCTGGCAGAGGTGCAGCGCGAGTTCCCAGAGCGGGTATTCGACGTGGGCATCGCTGAACAACACGCTGTGAGCATGGCGGCGGGTATGGCTGCCGACGGACTGCGCCCCTTCGTGTCCATCTACTCCACCTTCATGCAGCGGGCGTTCGACCAAGTAGTTCACGACGTTTGCCTGCCCAACCTCCCGGTGACGCTCATTGCCGACCGGGCTGGGATTGTCGGGGAGGACGGCAAGACACACCACGGCGCTTTTGACCTCTCGTACCTGCGTGTGCTGCCGAATGCAGTTGTGGCAGCGCCCATGGACGAGAACGACCTGCAACACTTGATATATACGGCGTACTGCCACCCTGGTCCCTTCGCCATACGCATTGCCCGAGGTGCCGCCGTTGGCGCGGAGTTGGACGAGGAGTTGCAGGAGCTGCCAGTCGGGAAGGGCACGGTGATGCGAGAGGGGCGTGACGTAACGCTGTTCGCGCTGGGCAAACCGGGAGCGGCCGCAATGCAGGCGTCGGACAGGCTGGCGGAACACGGCATTGCATGCGGTGTGGTAAACGCCCTGTTTGTGAAGCCCTTGGACGTGGACCTGTTGCTTGACGCCGCTCGCAACACGGGACGCATTGTGACGATTGAGGAGAACGTCCTAGCGGGCGGGTTCGGTTCGGCGGTTCTTGAGGCGCTGTCAGACGCGGGAGTCGAGGGTGTTACCGTGAGGAGGATAGGCATGCCGGACTCCTTTGTGGAGCACGGCACTGCAGCCGACCAGCGAAGGCAGTTGCAGCTAGACACCGATGGTATTGTGCGGATGGTGCTGCAGATGTTCCCCCAGCACCAAGAAGCGAAGGTCTAAACCGCTAACAGGTGCGCTTAGTCCCCAACGGCTCGCTTATTGATAGAGCATCGCTATGAGCGATCTGCGGCATCACCTTCCGCAGCGCCAACCACTTCATCGTCATCATCAACGAATGAATTTGCACCACCGTCTTCTCCCGCTGTCTCTGCAGCGCGGGCCGGGTTGACCAACGGAAGCAGCAGCGTCATTGCCGTGCCTTCGCCGGGGGTGCTCTCGACGCTTATGGAGCCGCCGTGCTCCCGGATAATGTCGTTGGAAAGGGCAAGGCCGAGACCCGTGCCTTGGCCACTGGGTTTGGTTGTGAAGAAGGGGTTGAAGATTTTCTCCACAACCTCCTGAGGCATTCCGTTGGCGTTGTCTCGGAACTTAATAGCAATATGCTCCTCCTCACGGGTTGTGCTGATCCAAACTGTAGGCATGTACCCGGAGCCACCGGTTCGCAAGATCTCATTGTGCTTTTCATTCGTGGCATAGCAGGCGTTGCTCACGATGTTGAGGAAGACGCGGCCAATGTCTTGGGGAATGGCCTCCAATTCACCGACGTCTTCTGCCAGTGAAAACTGCAGGTCAAGCTGGAAGTCTGGGTCTGTTGCCCGGGCACTGTGAAACGCCAGCCTGGAGTATTCGTCCACAGTGTTGTTGATGTCGATTACCTGCCACTCAGCGGTGTCGCGGCCCATCATCAACATGTCGTGGACGATGCGGTTGGCGCGGGCCGTGTGGGAGCCGATACGCTCCAGGTTGCTGGACAGGTCGGTGGAGATGTCCTGAATCTCGTCGCGCTTATTTTGCGGAATGCTTTCCCCGGCCTCGTCCAGCACCTCATGGAGCTCTTCCAGCAATTCCGCCGATACCTCGGAGAAGTTCTTCACGAAGTTAAGCGGGTTGCGGATCTCATGGGCGACACCCGCAGTGAGTTCACCAAGCGCCGCCAGTTTCTCACGCATGACTATCTGGTCCTGCGCCCTGCTGAGGTCCGATAGGGCGCTCTCCAACTGGCCGTTCTTGCCTTGAAGTTCGTTTGCCAACTCCTCCACCAGGTTGAGGCGTTGCACTTCTAGGGCGTGCTGACGGAAGACCTCCAGCGCCGCGGCCATGTTGGCCACTTCATCGCGGCCCTTCATTTCTATTCGGGCCTCAAGGTCGCCGCTGGCCATGCGCCGCATCCATGCCGAGAGGGTTGCCAGACGGCGAAGCAGGGAGCGGCCGACAAAGAGCCACGCGATAAGAATAGCGCCACCCACGCTGATGGTACTGATCGTGATGAGCAGGACCTGTCCAGTGAAGGTTGCCTCTTCAGAGGCAAGGGTAGCCTCCGCAGCTCGCGCGTTGGCGGTATCCACCAATCCGTCCACCTGGGACACCAAGGCTACGGAGATACCCCGATTTTCCGCGGCCAAGAGCTCCTGGCTCTCCTCTAGGCGCAGGGCTTGACTAAGCGTGACGAACACACTCTGGTCGCCCAAGCCAAGCGCCAGTAGCTGGTCCAGAGGGGGATTCAGGGCCTCCCGGAGCTCACCGTCATCCATCGCGGTCTGGATTCGGAGGATCTCACCTGAGGAGGACTCAAAGTTCTCCTTCAACGGTTCCAACAGCGCGGCCCGTGAAATACTAAAAGCGCTCTCCAAGAGAAGCGTAGAACTGTCCGCTTGGGCGTGGAGGTCTGCAAGCAGGCGATAACGGGCAAGTTGCGTCTCTGAAAAGTGTTCCTCAGCGGGTACGGGAGGTTCTTCCAGAGTCGTGTAGCCGGTCATTGTGAAGAAGAGCTGATCGTCAACTTCGGAAACCAGCAGTTCGTCCAATGCCTCGCGGGTTTCTGCTAGATCCTGGCGAAGGAATTCAGAGCGGGAAGCTAGCTGGAAGTGCGTGGTTCGCTGCTCCTTGATGTCGTCTATGTTGCTCAGGAGGTTGTCTATGTTGGCTTCAATGCCAAGAAACACCTCCGTGTGTTCATCGCCGCCTCGGAGCTTCAAGAGATCTTCCAACAGGTCGTCATGGGATGCGCTTACGCTGGTGGATATAGCCGCAAGGTCCTGGAAGGAGTTGGCGCTCGCGAGCCGGGGCGCGGCGTCTGTGAGGGCAGCCGTGCTCTGGGCGACCTTGAACGCGGCCGTGAGTTCCGGGACGGTGTCCTCGTTTACGCGGCTCTGTGCCTCTCCCAGGTTGCTGAAGGAAAACCATCCCACCAGTGCCGCGGCGAGGGTCAGGGCCACAGCGCTGCCCAGTGCAAGATAAAGCTGGGTGGCCATCAGGTGTCGTAGGTTGAGAAACGATCGAATCATGGCAATGCCCCTATTGAACAAATGCGTCGCGCAGATTCGTTACCGGCTGAAATCCTCCCGCAGCGTCAATTCTGGTGACGAAGACTCCGTCTGAACCCTGGTTGTCGCCCTCACCGTACTGGACGAGGAAACCGCCGAGATCGATGGGCTCCCCGTCACGCAGTGACTCCAGGAAGCATTCCCGCGTGACGTCTTCACCGCAGCGCCTGAGTCCCTCTATTGCCAGCCTCCCCGCGAGATAGCCCTCAAAAGAAACGAAGCCCGGCTCAGAGTTGGGGAAGAATTTGCCGAGAGCATTCAAGTAGTCCAGGGTGATGGGCAGGGTGTCATCGGTAGGGAAGGGCACCACCTGCGTAATGAAGACGTCCTTGCCATCCGCGCCCAGGCTTTCTGCCAGGGCATTGCTGCCGACGAAGGAGACGGCGATGAACACTGGGTCCATGCCCAAGTGCCGGGCCCACAAGATGAGCTCTGCGGTGGGTTCGTACGCCCCGATGATAATAACCGCCTGCGGGTCGCCACGTTGGATGTCCAGCAGGGCTGCCTTTATTGCCGTCGTGAGCCGGGGGTACAGCCCGATGGAGGCCAGTTCCATGTCGCGCTTTTCCATCGCATTGAGCACGCCCTGCAGACCTGCCCGCCCAAAGGAGTCGTCTTGGTAGAAGATGGAGATGCGGGTGATTCCCAAGTCGGTGGTCAAACGCTCCACCATTTCCTCAGTTTCCTGATAGTAGGAGGAGCGCAGGTTGAGCACGGTCTTAAGTGTGGGATCGCGCAGAAACTCGGCGCCCGTAAATGGTGCGATATAGGGGACGCCAGCCTCTTCGGCGACGGGCACGGCAGCGCGGGAGGTGGGCGTGCCCACCCCGCCTATCAGCGCAAACACCTTGGTCTCTTCTATGAGGGCGATGGTATTCACCGCAGCTTTTGCCGGTGTGTATAGGTCGTCCACTGAGTTGAGTTCAAGCCGTTTTCCGTTGATGCCACCCTTCTCGTTGACTTCATTGAAGGCGGACAGGATGCCATTGTACATGTTTTGTCCGAGTGCTGCGGCGGGGCCACTGAAGGCCGCACTCATGCCAAAAGTAATACGGTTCGGAAAAACGCCAGGTACACCTTCTTCAACAGGCACCACTGTTGGCACAGGGGTTGCCACTTCTCCCGAATTTGGTGGTTCAGTCGCTGTGCCATTCTCACCGTTGAACGGGAAGATTGAACAGGACGCGGCGATGAGAAGTATTGAGGCGGCCAAGAGCGTTGGGGCCAAGCCTATCCGTGTCCGGACGAGCAAGGCCGTTTGATGGCGAGACATCCGATCTACGTCTCCCTGTTCGCGACCAAGGTGATGTAGTTGCGGTCGCCCTCTCTGCGATACTGCATGTCATCCATCATATTGCGGACCAGATAGATGCCCAAGCCGCCAATAGGGCGTTCTTCAATAGGGGCGTCGACGTCTGGAACTGGTGCGTCCTCCAGGGGGTCGAAGGGCTTACCGCTGTCTGCGATCACAATAGTCAGTTTGTGGTCTTCAGAAATGAGGGTAACGTCAATCTCGTGGTCCCCGCCTTCAAACCCGTAATCCATGATGTTGATTACCAGCTCTTCCAGCGCCAAGTTGACCTTGAACGACAGATCAGCCGTCCAAGCTTCGCGTTCTGCCAAGCTCTCAATCTCGGCTGTTATGTGGCCAATCTCGCCCCTATTGGTATGGACCTTCAGAGAAAGTGTTTCGCTCAAGGTTTGGACTCCCTGCGGAAAAGGGTCAAGCAGGTGATGTCGTCGGATTGGGCGGCTCCCGCCACGAAATCCGCAACCGCTGCAAAGGTTGCTTCATCGGCGTCGCTAGCTGACTTTGGTGGCTTACCGGCGAAAAGCTCCAAGAGCCTGTCATTCCCAAACTCTTCGTGGTCCCTGTTCATGGCCTCGTTGACGCCGTCGGTGTACATAACAACGGTGTCGTTGGGCTTCAGCACAACCGACTCCTGGTGAAACTCCAAGTCGGGTACAATCCCCAATGCCAGTCCTTGGGTCAGGGGCAGAAGAGAGCACTCGCCCTGCCCGCTAATGTGGAGAGGAGCGTTGTGACCGCCGTTGGCGTAGGTAAATCTTCCTGTATACCGGTCAAACACTGCATAGAACACGGTGACAAACATGGCCGCTTCATTGTCCTGAGTGAGCAGGTCATTGACTTCCTTGAGCACGTCCGCAGGCTCTGGGTTGCCTATTGCGGCGCCTTTGAGCAGTGTGCGACTGGACATCATGAATAATGCTGCAGGCACGCCTTTGCCCGACACGTCCGCGATGGCGAGGCCGATGCGCTCGTGGTCCAGATGAATGACGTCGAAGAAGTCACCGCCGACACTGCGAGCCGGTTCCATGTTGCCGTGGATTTCGAAGTCGTCCCCCTTGGGAAAAGCCGTAGGAAGAATGGACTGCTGCATATTGCGCGCGACGTCCAATTCGTTCTGCAGCGCGACCAACTTGTCCCGGGAGGAGAGGGCCTCCCTCCACTGGACTATGTGGCCGAGGGTCCGATCGATGGTGACCTCAAGGTCCTCAAAGTCGATGGGTTTGGTCACGAAATCAAACGCCCCACGGTTCATGGCGGTGCGGATGTTCTTCATGTCCCCGTAGGCGGAGATGATGACGGCGCGAATGTCCGGATCAACCTTGGGAATCTGTTGGAGGAGCGTCAGGCCGTCCATTTGCGGCATGTTGATGTCTGACACCACCATGTCGATGGAGCCGTCGTTTTGCAGTCGCTCCAGCGCCTCCACACCGTTTTGGGCGAAAACGAAGGAATAGCGACCGGACCGAATTCGCCGACGCATACGTTGGAGTACCAGCGGCTCGACATCTGGCTCGTCGTCTACCACCAGGATCTTGTACGTGCGTTCGGACTCCGCAGGCAGTTCTTCCATGCGTAGTCATCTCCCCGTAAGGACTTCTCTAGGCGTTTGCTGGGAACGTTGACACGTAGGCAAGGTCCTTGCCGTGTCGGGTCAATCGCGGGGTCGTTGGCGACGCTGGGCTAGCCTCCCAGGGCGGACAGAGCGTCAGACCTCGAAGCGTGGATTGGGATAATCTTGTCGAAGCCGCTGAGAGCGAACACCTCGTTGATGGCGCCGGTCAACCCGCAAACGCCAAACTTACCGGACCTCCCCTGCATCTGCCTGGAGATGAGCAGGATTACCCGAAGACCGGCGCTGCTGATGTAGGCAAGGCTCTCTAGATCCAAAACCAAAGCAGCAGATCCGTCAGACAACAGGGTCTCTAGGGCCTCCTGGAACTCCTGGGCGTTGCTGCCGTCAACACGTCCTGAGACGCTGGCGACCATGACGCCGCCACTGCTCTCTCCACTGACAGTGAGGTTTTTGGTGTCAGCAACTGTCCTGGCTTCTCCCTGGCGGTCATCAGTGCTCATTGAAACCTGCTCCTTCCGGTAGGCCAGACCGTATCCAAAAATGCCCTGGCCATCCACCCTGTCCGCTCAATACGAGTTTGCTCGTAGACAGCACCGCATCGTCCCCCTGAACGACTTGGCCAAGGATGGGCCGCGCCCATATGTAACGCAGGGTGATTGTAGCCAAGTTGGGCTGTGGGGTCTAGTGCCTGTTGAAAACTCTCATGGATACGCTTAACCGGAGGGTGTGTACCCTACTTGTTGTTCCGCGCGTGTTGCCTCGCACAGGGGTAGAGCGCCGCGCCCGGCATCCTTGCCCTGAGATCGACATTGGACGCGAGCCCGGAACGTTGGGCGGGCAGAAAGGGGAGTCGTGAGGAGTGGCAGCAGGCGGGTTGATGTGGTCGAGGAACAGTCCCATACAGCGCGTAGAACGGATGTAGAGGTGCAGTCGACCCGTTGACACGGATGAACAGAGGAGTCCGGTGACCAGAGCGCTGAGAACGGCGACGGGAGGGACGGCTCAGGAGCCCGCCGCCTGGTTGGCAACATCCGCATTTGGATAGATTGGAATAACGCGGTCAAATCCGCTTATCTCAAATACCCCTTTGATGGTGTCCGGGAGGCTGCAAAGGGAAAACTTGCAGGAGCTCGCTGAGAGCAGCCGACGGAAGCCCAAGAGGACGCGAAGGCCGTCGCTGGCGATGTAGCTGAGGCCTTCCATATCCAACAGGCAGGACCTGAGACCCTCGAATGGGAGGGACTCAAGGGCTTGTCTGAAAATGGGAGCGTTCTGCCCATCAAGTCGCCCGATAACCCTGGCCCGCAAGTTACCGTCCTCGACTTGAGCAAGGACCGACAAGCTGGGGGTCCTTAGGACCGTCTCAACGTCGTTGTGTTCTGCATCTGCCATCGATTCACATCCTTCCAGGGAAGCGCGGACATTCTCATGCGGACTGAAGCAACTGCGTGCCTCCATGGATGCCGACCATGGCGTCGAAACACCCTTTGAGATCATGCCGCATTCCCATTCTAGACTCCATTTCCTATACCAGTCCACCGGAAGGGATCCGGTTCTAGCTGAAAACAGTCGGAATAAAATATTGACATTCTTTTGAGATATTGTATCATATGCTTGATCTAGTTGGGTAACTCTACATAGTTAGACTCGATTCCCTAACAGCCTATTTTTGGTTCTGCCGATAGAAAATTGAGATAGAGTATCAATATGGATGAACAAACGATACGATCGGACTTCACGGCAATCCTCGAGGACAACGGGTACCGGCTCACCGCTCCGCGACGGGAGATCATCGGTGTCTTGGAGGCAAAGCAGGAAGGGTTCGCCGCGGAGGAGATAGTGGCCGAGCTGCCAGACCTGGGGAGGGCCACCATCTACCGCACGTTGAAGCTCCTTCTGGAGATAGGCGCCATCTGTCGGCTGAACATGCTTGACGGCGCGCCCCGGTACAGCCCTTCCCGTGTCGAGCACCACCACCATACCGTGTGCGTCCGCTGTGGCATGGTATCGGAGTTTCGGGCCGCAACTTTGGAGCGTTTTCTTCGCGCCCTCGGCGCTGAGATTCCGGGCGTCATTGTTGGGCATCGAATAGACCTCTACGTCACTTGCCCAAGTTGCCTTCAGGAAGAGCTCGTGAAGCCGACCGTACACGCGCACGGACACCTGCACGCGTATGCCCATGATTACGACCATACCTACGCAGAGTTGGTCGGTTCTTAGGCAGCCGTTCACGTATAAGAGAGGACACTTAGTGAACAACGAACGGAAACAGTGGGCATTGGGTGCGAGAGCGGGCATGGCGTGTCTGCTGCTCGTTGTAGCTGCGGCGTGTTCTGGTGGTGGAGCGGCGCCGGCGAAGGTGCGTGTGGTCACCACCAATAACATCGTGGCGGACTGGGTCCGCAACGTTGGTGGCGCGGATGTGGAGGTGTTCAGCCTGCTGCCAGTCGGCTCAGACCCCCACACCTACCAGCCAGGGGCGCGGGACGTCACGCGGATCGCCGACGCCGACCTTATCCTGAGCGTCGGCCTCGGCCTGGAAGGCGCGTGGTTACAGGAACTGCTGCAGAACGCCGCCAGGGACGCCTCTACGGTGATCGAACTCGGTGATAGCATAGACCCCATCAGCTTCGCGGCCACCCATGAGGAAGAAGTAGAGCTGCTTGAGTCGCTGAGCAACATTGTTCACGAGGTAGAGGACGGAGAGATCTCCCCTGAGGATGGACTCGCAGAGATCGAAGAACTTCTCGAAAGTCTCGAGACGATGGCGGAGGGCGAGCACCATGGCGAGGAGGAGTTGTCTGCCATGGTGAGGGAGCTCACTCGACAAGCCCACGCGGGGCTGCTGGACCCGGAGGAAGTCATCGAGACCATTGAGGGCTTGGCGGAGGAGGGTGACGAGGAGCACGAGGGACATGGCCACGGACTGGAAGACCCTCACTTTTGGTTCGATCCAATCCGGGTGCAGATAGTTGTGAATGAAGTTGCAACGCGGCTGGGGGCTCTCGATCCCGATGGCGCCCAAAGGTACATGGCGAACGCCGATTCTTACAATCGTCAGTTGGCAGACCTCGACGCATGGACCACGACTCGTGTGAGCGAGGTGCCGGAGGATCGGCGTCTGCTGGTCACGTCCCATGATAGCTTCGGATACTTTGCGGTGCGCTACGGCTTCACAGTTGTCGGCGTCGTCCTGAGCACAACCACTGACGCGGAGCCCTCACCAGCCGACCTTGTGAGGCTGACCGAGGAGGTAGAAGAATACAACGTTCCTGCGATCTTTGGCGAAACGACGGTGACGGAACGGCTGGCGCAGGCCGTCGCCGAAGAGTCGGGAGCAAGGTTAGTGCGCCTCTATTCCGGCTCGCTTGACGCACCGGGCAGCGACGGGGACACATACATTGCCATGGTACGGACCAACGTAGACCGAATTGTAGAAGCGCTCCGTTAATGGGGTTGCTTAAGGAAGCAAGGTAGCAATGACGACTGCATCGGCTGGACACCCTGACCTCAGCGTCGCGCATGTAACGGTGGAGCGCAACGCATTCCGGGCCCTTTCTGACATCACCTTCAACGTTCGAGGGGGCTCTCTGGTGGGGATCCTGGGACCGAATGGGGCAGGTAAGAGCACGTTGTTTGACGTGATCGCGGGAGTCCTGCCTGCTACGAAGGGCAAAGTGGAGTTCCACGGTGAACTGGCTTATGTCCCGCAGAAGGACAACATCAACTGGCGGTTTCCCGCCACGGTGATGGACGTGGTCATGCTGGGACGGAGCGGCTCAAGCCCTCTCCGCCGTCCCGGCCGAGCAGATCGCGAGCTTGCCAGGCGTAGCCTTGACCGTGTCAGCCTGTGGGAACGGCGTTCTTCCCTTATGACCGGGTTGTCCGGAGGCCAACGGCAACGGGTCTTCATCGCGCGCGCGCTGGCGCAGGGCGCCAACATCATCATGCTGGACGAGGCTTTCAGCGGTGTCGATGTGGGGGCACAACAGGAAATCGTGGATGTTCTCCGGTCACTTCGGGATGACGGCTCAATCATCCTTCTGGCAACTCACGACCTATCGAACCTCGCGGAGCGTTTTGACATGGTGTTGTGCCTCCACCGTCACGTGTGTGCTTGGGGGCCACCCACCGAAGCCTTCACTCCCGAAGTCCTACATGAGCTCTATGGAGCGCACGGGATGGAATTCGCCAGAGGTCACTGGCATGGGCAGGGGATGTGGCACGGCCACGAACACGCCACGGCTGAATACCAGACTAGCGGCCCTCCATGATTGACCTCATCTTCGGACCCTTTCAATACAGCTTCATGGTCCGGGCGCTTGTCGTGTCATTGCTCGTTGGCGTCATGTGTCCGGCCTTGGGCGCCTACGTCATCACCCGCGGTCGCGCCTTCATGGGTGACGCGTTGGCACACTCCGTGCTACCGGCTATGGTGCTGGCCTTCATGCTGGGATTCAGCCCATTCTTTGCAGCGGTGCCGGCGGCGGTGTTGCTGGCCGTCGTCATGGGCGGTGTGGCACGGCGCACGGGCATTAGCGAGGACACTTCCATCGGCATCACCTTTGCCGGAATGTTCGCGCTTGGCTTGGTCATGCTGTCTCGTGCGACCGGCATTACGGTAAGTATAGAGGACCTGCTGCTGGGGCAGGTGTTGGGAGTGTCACAAACTGACGTCATTGTGTCCCTGGGGTTGGCGGCGCTCGTAGTGGCGGGCCTTTACCTGTTTCACTGGCAGTTGGTGTACACCACATTTGACCCGATAGGAGCCAGGGTCATTGGCATTAAGACGGGCCTTGTGGAGTACATTCTGCTGGGGCTACTGGCGCTGGTCATCGTCATAGGCATCCAGGCGGCGGGGATCGTGCTGGTCATGGCGATGCTCATCACACCCGCGGCGACGGCTTACCTGATAGCTCGGCGGTTTGTGGGAGTCATGACATTGGGTGCAGTGATCGGCGGTATATCGGCGGTGGCCGGTCTGTACCTCTCGTATTACGTGGACGTTCCATCCGGCCCTGCGATGGCGCTGGTGGCCACAGGAATCTTTGCGGTGGTGGCTTTTGGACGGCAATTCCTGCGTCCAAGACCCGTTGCGGAGTGACCGGTAAGTTACTGTCGCGGAGCTTCCTCGACGACGACCGCCGTGGCATAGGTGAGCAGTTCGGCGGCGCCGGCGATGGCTGTCGACGTGGTGAAGCGTACGCCCATGACTGCATTCGCACCCAAGCCCTCGCCCTCCTCGAACATGCGCTGCGTGGCCTCGGCACGGGACTCGGCCATCGGACGGGTGTACTCCGTAGTCTCGCCGCCCACCAGGTTACGAAACCCAGCTATGATGTCGCTCCGGACATTCCGGACCGTATAGTGTTCCCCAGAATCAGCCCCGTTACTTCCTTGAACCTCGTTCCGGGTAGATCACTAGTGGTGGCAACGAATGTGAGCCCGTCTCCTTCCCTGCCTAACGGACAAATTGGTCTCTTCGACTATCTCTATGCACGCACTCCTCGCTAGCGCCGAACGGGGTAGCGGAACGAGACCGGCCAATGCGACGAAACGAAGAGGTAGGGCCCAGGCCCTCGTCCATACTGCTAGTCATCCAACAGCCTTTGGAGTTTCTCCCGGGCTTCGCGAATGACCTCGGATTGCTCAGCGATCTTCTCGTAAAGGTCCTTGCGTGCCCGCACTCCCTCCGAAATGAGGTAGGCGGCCGCAGTTGAGCGACTGCTGAGCAGTCCGCACTCGACCAACTCGTCTAGCTTTTGCAGGGCGTCCTTACTGACCCTCACCATGACCACATAGTTGCGTGGGTCATGCAGGGAATTGCGGATGGTCTCCTGAATTGTGCCCCCTAGACCAATGGCGGCGTTTCGTCCCCTTCCGACAGCCTGTTTTGCGCGGTTCGCGGTGCTTCCCAAGGGCCTGCCCCGCCTCCCCCCCCGGGGCGCGACTGTCTCCTCGGACTCTTCGGCAGCCCCATCAGGAGGAGTCTCCGGCTCATTGTTGGAAGTGGGTGTCTCAGTCAATGCAAACCCCCTAGCTGCAATGCGCAATCGTGTAATTACTTTATTACATTTACAAAAACTAACGAAATGATACAGAAGTGTCAATAGGGGGGCTTGAATTTCCTGCCACCACGGACCACTACAGTGTCACGAGAAACGGCGCAGATCCTGTCCACTGCCGATGGCCAATGCGGTGAGAGGAAGGACAACATTTCCAGGGGGCACAAAGGAAGGCGGGCTCACCAGCTGGTAAGTCCGCCTTCCTCGTAGGAATCTAATCGGCGCTAGGAACTTGCCTCGTTTTCGCTTTTGTCGGTTTCCGGTTGGAGCTGGCTCCGGACACGGTCCGCCAAGTGCTCCGCCTGCTCGCGAATGCCACGCGTGCGTTCGGTGATCTCCGAGCGAATTTCATGACCGGACCGGGGCGCAGCCAATACGCCGATCACAAATCCTGCAAGCGCACCCAGCAAGAACCCGTTCATAAAGTGGTTGTTGGTTTCGTCTGCCATAGCATTTCCTCCATGCATCTATTTTTGTGTTGCTCTGCGCTAACGTCTGAATGCGGAACGGACCATTGCGCCAATGGCCTTACCCAACCCCGCGGCGGCTATGCCAAAGAGGGGGTTCTTTCCCGAAAATGAGTCCTTGAAGGCTTGGCCGCCCTCCTGGAGGTTGTGGGCCGTATTCCGGACGGCGAGGAGGGCCGCATTGAACTTCTTGTAGATGAGAATCGCGATAATTCCCATCACCAGCAACCAGATCACCAACGCGGCGCCGGCAATGACGATGAAGAGATCTCTAAGGAACTCTATGAGCGTACTGTCTCCCACTATTCCCTCAATTCCAACGTATGTTTCAAGCATAGCATGGCTTCAACTCAATGGACAACTCAGTAGCGTCGTGGCGAAAGTGGCTGACGCGTAAGCATGCCGTACTTGGTCCGGCACCACGGCTGCCACAGTCCGGGGACGATTGGCGCAAGAACAGCTTGACTAGGGCACGATTCTCAGACACAATTTGCGCTGAATCCCATCGCGTTCAGCATGCCCCTTTGGGTGTAGTGCCTGATCGGTGTGGTATCCAACGCCAAGGGTTGGTTCCTTGGTCGAAGACTGAGCACGCTGGCCTGCCGGGCCCAAGATTAGAGCAGGAGAGAAGCGGTGACTAACCAGAACGATTCCAACAGCCCGGATGGTCTAGCGAAGGAAGAAGAGAAGAAGCCCAACATCTTCGAGCGGGTAGAAACCCACATTCAGTCGCGTACCCTGCGCGGCTTTGTCGCGCTCATCCCTCTTCTCGTGACGGTGGTTTTGCTTGCCTTCCTTGTTGGCAAGGCTGACGGCTACATTAGGTCCCTGCCCATTGTTCATGACGAGCCTTGGGACTTCCCTGGCGTAGGGCTTCTCGCCATAATAGTTATCTTCTACTTCACAGGGTGGATGGACTCCACCCGCATAGGCAGCAAATTACTGGCTTTCAAAGATGAGGTCCTGAGCCGGGTACCGTTGGTCAAGACGTTCTATAAGATTACCCAGCAAGGTATCACCTCGCTGACATCCTCGGCTACATTCACTCGTGTGGTTTTTGTTGAGTGGCCGCGGGATGGCATGGTGGCGCTGGGGTTTGTGACGGGACGGGTCTTCAGTACGGACGGAAGCCGGTCCCTGGCGGTGGTGTACATCCCCACGGTCCCCAATCCCACGTCCGGCAACATGGCCTTCATCAGTGAGGATGACGTAATGGAGACCGACATCACCGTGGACACCGCCATGCGCCTCGTGTTCTCCGGGGGCATCGTGCTGCCGGAGAAGCTGGTGCTCGCGCGCGCGCCGCAGGAGCGAACCACCGAAGGCCATATGTTCGTGGGAGAGTACCAGACCCCATCCCGCCGGCAGTAGGCGAGTCCGACAGCCAGTCGGCACCTCTTAGTCTCTTCCTACGTGGGTGGCTCCTGCTTCCGGTGTTCGGGACGCAGAGGGCTGTGTCCTGCGAATTCGCTGCCTCCTCTAAACTCGAGATTTCATGTGCATGTTCTTCATCAGGAGAATCAAGCTATGACTAACGAACAAGGCGCTGCCAATAACCCCATGCCCGTAGCGGACCGGCCGAACGTGCCGAATGACTACGGCATAGCCGACGTAACTACGGGTGATCTGTTGCCTTGGTCCTGGGCCGTGGAACGGCTGGAGACATCCCGAAATTATTGGGTCGCGACTGTGCGCCCTGACGGCAGACCCCATGTCATGCCGGTGTGGGGCGTTTGGCAAGACGGCGCCTTCTTCTTCGGCACGAACCCAACCTCTCGAAAGGCTCGCAACCTGCAAGCGAATCCCCGAACCGTGGTCAATCTGGAGAGCGGTGACGAGGTGGTCGTTTTGGAGGGTGACATGGTAGAGGTGACGGAGGCGGACGACCTACGCCGCATTGGGGACGCGCTTAGCGCAAAGTACGGCTTTCAGATGGACATGGCCGAAATGGGAGCGGCGGCATACCGCATGGCGCCCCAGGTTGCCTTTGGGTGGACGGAGGCGAACTTTCCACAGAACGCCACCAGATGGGTGTTTGGTGATGGCAAGACTTTTTGATTTGATCCCAGCAAAGTGATGCTCGTGGTCCGAAACAATGGAAGAGGGATCCCGGAATCCCGGGACCCCTCTTCCATTACGAGACTTGTGGGTTACGCCTATGCGCGGCCGTCCAGCTCCAACGCCCGGTTCAGGCCCCTGTAGGAGCGCTCCGCGCCCACCATCATGTAGCGGTAGCCGTCCTCTACGACCTTGTCCACGTTTTCGATGCTAACGTGGGGGTGGCCCACTGGGACGTTGTGCTCCTTACAGATGGCCCGGATCTCCGCCATCGCTTCCACAACCACGGGGTGGTCGTAGTCGCGCGGGTGGCCGAGGTTCTGCGACAGGTCGCCCTCGCCGATGAGCACCACGCCGATGCCGGGGACCTGCTTCAGCATGTCCGGCAGGTTCTCTATGGCCTTGATCTCCTCGCACATGATGATGCAAAGGATTTCCCCCTCCGGGTTCAGCGGCCAAACGTCGGCCTTCTTGTAGTACTCCTGCTGGGAAAGGCCCCAGTAGCGGGCGGCGTTGCCGGGGGCGTCGCCGCGCTGGCCCTCGGGCTCGAAGTACTCGGCATCACGCGGGCGGGGGTAGCGGCAAGCGGACACGGCGTTGTAGGCCTCTTCCACCGTGCTGACGTGCGGCCAAACGATGCCGTAGTAGCCTATGTCCAGCACCTGCTTGGCCAGCCACTGGCTCATCTCGCCGCCGTTGACGGGGATGCGCACCGTGGGGGTCACTGCCGGCGCCAGGGTGCCGTTGTCCAGAATCTGCTTGCGGTTGAGCATGTACTGCAGGCAGTTGCGCAGTTCCTTGATGTCGTACGGGTTGTGCTCGGACTCGAACACCACGCCGTCGTACTTGGCGGACCCCGCCGCCATGGCGTTCTCAATCGTGGGGCCGGCAAACGTCGTGACCGCGTGCCTCCCCTCCTCCAGGGCCCCAATGATCTTGTTCAGCCGTTGTCCTGCCATGATTCCTCCTTTGTTCTTTACGCGTCTTAGCGGCGCATCCATGCCGGGGGTTCGGAGGTCCGGCCGGCGACGAAGTCGGCCATGTCGGAGTCCAGTCCCCGGTGCCATTCCCGGTGTAGGTCATCCTTGACGTTTACGGTGATCCTGCCCAGGCCGTCAATCTCCATTTCCATGACGTCGCCGTCCTGGATGGGTCCGAGGCCCTGGTGGTTGGTGCCGCTGGCGATGAGGTCGCCCGGCTCCAGCTTGACGATGGAGCTGATCCACTCGATGGTCTGGGGAATCTTCCAGCCCATGTCGCTGGTGTTGTAGTCCTGTCGCAGGATGCCGTTGACCCACAACCGCACCTGCAGGTTTTGTGCGTCGCCGACCTCATCGGCGGTCACCAGGTAGGGGCCCAGTGGGCCAAAGGTATCGTGGGACTTCATCCACAGGAAGCTGTTGGGGTGAAGGCCACGGGCGGAAACATCGTTGAAGTTGACGTAACCAAAAATGTGGTCATAGGCGTCGACCGCTGAGACGTTGACGGCCTCTTTGCCGATGACGATTCCCAGCTCTGCCTCGTGGTGGAAGACTGCTGCCTGGTGCCCAGACGGCAGAACGACGGTCTCGCCCTCACCAATGACGGTCTCCGGAGACTTGAAGAAGCCGTTTATGGGCTTCGGCTCTGCCAACGCGCCGTTCTCCAGGTAGTTGGCCGCCATCGCGACAATCTTGCCTGGACGCGGGAGCGGCGGGCGCAGGTGCACCTGTTCGAGCGGTATCGGCTGCCCCTTGGAGGCAATGTCCTGAATACGCGCCCGGAAAGTGCCCTCAAAGTCTGCGATGACAGCGTTGATGAGGTCTTGCGGCGTGGGCGCGTTCACGTTAGAGAGGGACTCAGACAGGTTGAACACCTGTCCATCCTGCACCAGCCCCAGTTGAAAGTTGTTGTACATGACCAGCTTCATGGTTGCTTCATTCCTCCGTGACCTTCCGAGGCCGTTGGCTTAGATCCTACCGGCGACGCGGTCAGCCATCTCCTGATCAATGCCCGTGGGCCAAGAGCGCTTACTGGTGTCCGAGACGTAGTTGGTGAGACGGCCCAGGCCGGGGGTCTCCCGCTCCACTTTGTCGCCGTCCTGCAGCGCGCCAAGCCCCTGGTGGTTGGTGCCGAGGGCAATCACGTCGCCCGGGTTCAACGTGACGATGGAGGAGAGCCACGCAATCGTCTTGGGGATGGAGTGTCCCATGTCGCTGGTGCTGTAGTCCTGGTGCAGCTCGTCGTTGACCCAGAGTTGAACGCGCGTGTCCTGTGGGTCGGGGACCTCGTCGGCGGTGACCAGGTAGGGACCCATGGGCGCGAAATAGTGGTAGGACTTGCCCTGCAGGAAAGTGTCGGCGCCCTGGGGGCCGAGGCCGCGGGCGGAGACGTCGATGAAGTTGACGTAGCCAAAGACGTGGCTGTACGCCTCCTCCTCCGAAATGTTGCGAGCCTTCTTCCCGATGACCAACCCTAGCTCCGCCTCATGGTGGAAAATCGTTGCTTCCGCGGGGGGCAGGTGGATTGTGTCGCCGTCACCAATGACGGCGCTGGGGTTCTTGAGGAACCCATTGATGGGGCGGGCCTCGGTCAGGTAGCCATTTTCCAAATAGTTAGCGGCCATGCATAGGATCTTGCCCGGCTTAGGGATGGGGGCGCGCAGCTGCACATCGCTGAGGGGGATGCCGGGCAGGTCAATGGCGTTGCGCTCCAGCCGTAACTTGAAGCCGTTCCAACGTTCGATGAGCCGGCACATGTAGTCGCCGGGGCCCACGCGGGGGATCTCCTCAAGGGCCAGGGTCATGTCTACGACCCGGTCCTCATCCTTCTTCAGGACGCCTAGGCGGTAGTCATTGAAGAACACCAACTTCATGGTCTGCCTCCTTTGACACTATTCTCTCAAGTGCTGCTTGAGCCGCGGGTAGACCCGCTTGACGTTGTCCTCAAAGAGCTTCTTTCGGTCCTCGTCCGTGAGCCAGTCGATCTCGTCGATGGTGGGCTTGATGTCGTCGAAGTAGCGGCCGGTCAGCGGGTCGATAGCGTTGACGGCGCCGATCATCTCGGAGGCGAAGAGTACGTTGTCGATGCCCGCGACCTTCAGCAGCAGTTCCAGACCGTTCCTGTCGTAGATGGCCGTGTCGAAGTAGAGGTTCTTGATGAACTCGTCAAAGGGCTGGAATCCATCGCGAAGGGCGATTCCGCGATACCGCCCGAACTGGTAGGGCACCGCGCCTCCGCCATGGGGCACGATGATTCTTAGTCCGGGGAAGTCTTGGAAGACGCTGCTCTGATGAAGTTGGACGATGGCGGTGGTGTCCGCGTTCATGTAGTGGGACGCGGTGCTGTGGAAGTTGGGGTTGCAGGTGGCGCTGACGTGCACCATTGCCGGCGTGTCCAACTCCACCAGCTTCTCATAGAAGGGGTACCACCAGTCCTTGTCGCTGAGTGGCGGGTCCGTCCAGTACCCGCCGGAGGGGTCCGGATTCATTACGCAGCCGACGAACCCCATGTCGACGCACCGCTCCAGTTCCGCGATGGACTCCTTGGGCGCCACGCCGGGAGACTGTGGAAGTTGGCACACGGGGACGAAGTCGTCCGGGTAAAGGCTGATGACGCGGGCGATGAGGTCGTTGCAGTGCTGGGTCCAGTAGAGGCTGATCTTCGCGCTGCCAAAGTGGTGTCCCATTGAGGACGCCCGGGGCGAGAAGAACATCTTGTCCGTGCCGCGTTCCCGCAGCCGCTTGATTTGGCCGTTCTCCAACGTCTCCCTGATCTCGTCGTCGCTGACGCGGATGGAACCCTTGCCGGGCGAGGCCAACTCCGCAATCTGCCGGGAACGCCAGGCATCCACCGCCGGTGGCAACGTGGTGTAGTGCCCGTGGCTGTCGATGATCATGCGCGTTATCGCCCCTTACTTCAGGTAATTGTTCAGTCGCGGGTAGACCCGCCGCGCGTTGCCCTCGAAGATCTTGGCCTTGTCCTCGTCGCTGAGACCGGGGACGTTGTCGACGTAGGGCTTGGTGTCGTCGAAGTTGCGGCCGGTGTTGGCGTCGACGCCGCGCACTGCGCCGATCATCTCCGAGGCGAAAATGATGTTGTCCGTGGGAACAATCTCCGTCAGCGCGTTGATGCCCTTTTGGTGGTAAACGCAGGTGTCGAAGAATATGTTGTCCAGAAAGCGCTCTTCCAAGGGCGGCTTGCCCATGTCCTGGTTAATGCCCCGGTAGCGGCCCCAGTGGTAGGGCACTGCTCCGCCGCCGTGGGGGATGACGAACTTGAGGGATGGGAAATCTGTGAAGAGGTCTCCTTGGATGAGCTGCATAAAGAAAGTGGTATCGCCATTGATGTAATGGGCGCCAGTGCCGTGGAAGTTGGGGTTGCAAGACATGCTCACGTGGAGCATGCCGGGCACGTCTAGTTCCGCCATACGCTCGTAAAGGGGGTGCCACCACTTGTCCGGCATAGGCGGGCCCGTCCAGTAGCCGTCTGAGGGGTCCGGGTTTATGTTGCAGGCGACGAAGCCAAGCTCGTTCACGCACCGGTCCAGTTCCTCGAGGCACGTCTCCGGCGCGACACCGGGCGACTGCGGGAGCTGGCACACGGGTATGAAGTTGTCCGGGAAGAGCATGCATACGCGCTTCACCAAGTCATTGACGGTGCGGGTCCACTGGAGGCTTGTGTTGAAGTCTCCGTAGTGGTGGGCCATGCCGCCGGCGGTGGGGGAGAAGAGGGCCGCGTCCGTTCCGCGTTCCTTTTGCAGTTTGAGCTGGCCGTTCTCAATAGTCTCGCGGATCTCGTCGTCGCTGATATCCAGCGGCTCCCGGAAGAGGCGGCCAGAGGGGTAATTGGCAATCTGGCGGTCCCTCCACTCGCGGAGCTTTCGCGGGGCCGTAGTGTAGTGACCGTGAACGTCGATAATCATGGCTTCTCCTTTACGGCATAGCATGACCAAAGGCCACGCAGGCGTGAAACTCTGCGGATAGTATCACGCGAGTCGCAGGGGGGGAAGGGGGCGGGGGCGTCTATGGGGCTGCACGAGGGTGCACACGCCTCAAACGCTCCCCCGTTCCACCTCTGATTTCCCCGAACTAACCAGCGTTGAGATGCGAAGGTCGTGACGGTCGGCAGTGGGGGCACATTCTCGATGGGCGCCGTGTTTACTCGGCCGCCCTGATGTTCTGGACATGCGTCCACAAGCCGGGGAGGGATCCAGGGTAGACGTAGTCCGAGACAAATTCCGGGTTGTAAACGGCTTCCGTGTGGAACCAGAACAAGGGAAGCGTCAGATAGGCCGCATAGGACATGTTCCCCAGATCCATCCATAGCTTCTGCTGCTGTTCCAGGTCCTGCGTGCGCAACACCCTCTTGGTAAGCTCGGTGATGGCCGGCACGTTGTTGGCGTTGTACTCCGAGAAGATGGGCGTATTCCACTCCGCGAACCCCAGGTATTGGTCGGAGCTGGACGCGGCCATGGTCAGGAGGTTGTCGTCCTCCATGCTCTCCCTTGCGGCCTGACGGTAGGAAGGTAATCTGACCAGGAGGCTCATCCGCACGCCCGATTCACTCATAAAGCCGGCAATGCCCTCGGCCAGGTCCTGGGCGCCGGAGTAGTGAGGCAATTCAAAGAGTTCAAAGGTGGTTTCCAAGCGGTTGTTCTCATTGAACCCGGCTTCTGCCAACAAAGCTCTGGCAGCGGCGGGATCGTAACCGTATTGCTCCGGGAAATCCCGCTCCCAGTCTGGGTTCCAGCCCAAGCGGGCGGGGTGCCAGTGGTTCAGGTGCATGATCTCGGCATTGTTGTTGTAGTAGGCCTCGTTGATTGCCGAGCGATCGATGGTCTTGGACAACGCCTTTCGAACGTTCACGTTGGTCATGGGGCTATCCGGACGGGCGGGATATGCCCCTGTTTCCGGGTCCTCCCAGCAGCATGAGATGTTGACCCAAGTACCCAGGGTCGGAGCTGGCCCCCTGGCGAGCTGCATCCCATGCTGCAACGCTTGCGACTGCGTGGCGGAGGTCAGGTGGGCGAGTTGTATCTCGCCCGTCAACAGCGCCGCAAGCCGTACTGAGGCGTCCGCTTGGAAGCGGAATTCGAACTCCTGAAAGTCCGGCGTCACCCGCCAGTGGGTTTCAGGGGGCCGCTCGAAGAGGATGCGCGAGCCTACTTGTCGCTGCAGCATTTGGTACGGTCCGGTGCCGGCGATGTACAGTATGTCGGTGCGTGGCGGCTCGCCGTGGGAATCAAAATGAAACCTGCTCTGGATGGGCAGCAGGCTCTGCGATTCGCCCACTGCGCTCAGGAAGCCGGCTATCGGCCGGTTCAGGTGGAAGACGACCTCGTAGTAATTCACGAACTGTGCACGGACATCGCGGCGCCAACTGGACGCTTGGGCGTGCTGGGAGTCCCCACGGACCAGTTGGTCATGGGTGTGAATCACGTCGCGAGCCGTGAACTCGCCCCAGCCTCGGTGGAACTGGACGCCTTCTCGCAATTTGAAACGAAACGATTTGCCATCCGGCAGCAGTTCCCACTCCGTGGCTAGTTCCGGGAGGATGGCGCCGGTCGTCGGGTCAATTGCCACCAAGTGCTCGTACTCCGGGCGGTACTGCATAGACTCCGCCTGGCTGCCGTGGCGAATGACACTATACTCGCGGGCCAGTGGGGCTATACCGAAGCTAAGCCGTTGTATTTTTGCCTGCGCGGGCTCGTTGGACGTCATGTCCTCGGCTGGCGGTATGGGCACACTGGTGGCCGAAGGGACGACGGTTGGCGCCGCTTGGGGCGTAGCCGTTGGCTGCGGTGTCGCCGTCGGCTCGGGAGTCGGTGTTGCCGTGGGCTCAGGCAAGGGTGTCGGGACAGACGCGACGACAACAACGGGCGAGGGCGTGGGCTGTGGTGGATCCGGCGCCACCGAGACTGGTGTCGGCAGTTGGATGGGGACATCGGGGTTAGCAGTGCTCAACGGGTCAGTATCGGTTGTAATAGGAAGAGTCGATTCATCTGGGACGGTCGTCATGTCGGGGTCGACGGAGGGCTGGGGTGGCAATGGTGTGCACCCGAGTGCCAAAACAAGAAGAAGCGCAAGAATCAACCATGCCCATAGTGCGGAACTATGGGCATGAAAGGTCTTGCAGGGTCGTCCCGTCATTGCCATGTACGATCTCCATATCTACATCCGCTCTTGCGGCGCAACGTTTCTTCCCGCACGACCTCACCGAGATGCAACCTGCCGTGCTCTGCCTCAAACGAACTTGCCGGGATTGGATGACTCATCTGTACCATTAAACGCCCCACCCCGCCGAGGTGTTCCCTCGACCGGGTGGGGCGTGGCGATTGCTCGCTATGCACTTTCGGAGAGGACGCTAACCCCTCCTGGGCGACGGCTACTGGGCTGCCCTGATGTTCTGGATGTGCGTCCACGTGCCGGTGATGGATCCCGGGAAGACATATTCGGAGACGAACTCAGGGTTGTACACCGCCTCCGCGGGGAGCCAGAAGAGAGGCAGCGTCTGGTACGTTTCATAGTATGCGTTCCCTATGTCCCTCCAAATGGCAAACTGCGCCTCAGCTTCGAGTGTCTGCATTCCCGTCCTTGTCAATTCATTGATTGCAGGAACATTGTTGGCGTTGGTCTTGGAGAAGATGGGGGTGGTCCACACCGCGAACCCAAAGAAATGGTCAGAGCTGGACGCCGAGACGATGAGGTGGTTGTCGAGCTCACGTGCGCGACCCGCTGCCCGCCTGACGGCCGAGTCTCGGGTGAGAAGATTCACCTTCACCCCCACGTCGGCGAACATTCCGGCAATGCCCTCGCCCAAGTCGCTGGCGCCCGCGTAGTGGGACAACTCCGCGATATCAAAGTTGGTCTCCAGCGGGTTGTTTGCGTTGAACCCGGCTTCCGCAAGGATCGCCCGGGACGCGGCTGGATCAAAGCCGTGCTGCTCCGGGAACCTGGTTTCCCACTCCGTGTTCCACGCCAGACGTGTGGGGTGGAAATGGTTCATGTACATGGGTGAGGCCGCGTTTTTGAAGAAGGCCTCGTTGAGGAGCGGACGGTTGATGGCCTTGGACAGCGCCTTTCGCACCCTGACATCGGTCAACGGGCTGTCCGGCCTGGCGGGGTAGGCGCCCGTCTCCGGGTCCGTCCAGCAGCACTGAACGTTGACCCATGTTCGCAGGCCAGGAACATTGCCGTTGGCGATTTTCATCCCCTTGCCGGTTGCCTGCGGCTGCAGGTCCTTTGGTATGTCAGCTACGTGCGTCTCGCCCGCCAACAGTCCGGCCAGCCGAGTTGAAGGTTCAGCCACGAATTTGTACTCAAACTCCTGAAAGTCCGGCGTTATGCGCCAATGATCCCCCTCAGGCCGTTCAAAGCGGATGTAGCTGCCGAGGGACCGGCTTTGCATCTGGTACGGTCCGGTGCCGGCGATGTACAGCGTTTCCGGGGTCGGCGGCTCGCCCTCAGCGTCAAAGTTGGCTTTGCTCTGGATGGGCATCATGCTCTGCTGCTCGCCCAACTTGCTCAGGAAGTTCGCATCGGGGCTGGTAAGGTGAAAGATCACCTCGTAGTCGTTAACCGGCTCCACCTCGCTGACGTCCCGTGCCCAGCTAAAGGCCTGGCCGTGTTCCGAGTCTGGGAGCGCGAGCTGCACGTGGGTGTGGACCACGTCCTTCGCCGTGAACTCGCCCCAGCCACGGTGGAACTGGACGCCCTTCCGCAGCTTGAAACGGAAGGAAAGGCCATCCGGTTCAAGTGACCACTCCGTGGCCAACTCCGGAATGGTTGCCCCGGTGTTGGGGTCCAGGGCAACCAGGTGCTCGTACTCCGGGCGGTACTGGATGGCCTGGGTCTGGCTGCCATGGCGCATGATGCTGTACTCACGTTGCAGCACGTTGACGCCAAAGATCACACGCTGGATCTTGGCTTGCATTGCCTCTCTCGGCGCTGCCCCTGGGTCTCCCACTGGCTTGGCTGCGGGGGCCGGCGCCTGTGCGGCCCCGGCAGTGCCAGCAGCCGGAGCCACCGGGGCTGCAGCCGGGACCGGAGCCTGCGGGGCGGACGGGGCCTGCTGGTATGTTGTCGTCGCCACAGTGCCGCCACTGTCGCTGCTGGAACAGCCCGCGGCGGCGGCCATTACCCCCAACAGCATTATCAAGAACCATCGTAAGGCTATTCCGGCAAATGGACTCTTCATGGGACTGCTCCTTTCACCCGTTCCACTTCCAAGCGTGCCTGAAGCGAAAAAACAAAGGGGGAACGCAACAGGCATAAAGCCCGAACTCCGTTCCCCCCTTTCTGTAACTGTCGGTTCTAGCGGAGCCGCTCACCCCGCTTGGTGGTCTCTCCGGCGTTGGCGGCGACGAGCCATGGGTCGTCGTCCGGGCCGATGAGGATCTCCTCGGACTGGATCAAGTGTGTTGGAATGTCGGGGTCAAGGCCCGGCGGGTCGATGCCCTCCTGGATGTTGCGGGCCATGGTCAGGAGCATTTGGCGGCACCGGATGATGGCCGCGTCGCCGCCGTAGAGGTGCTCCTTGGTGCGGTCGTAGATGGGGCCCATGGTCTCAATCAGGGCGTAGTCCTGCTCCGGGATGGGCCAGATGCCGGCCTGAATGGTGTTCTTCTGGGCCCAGCGGTCGATCATGTAGTCGTTCTCCGCCCTCTTGAGCCGCTTCTTGGGCTCATTGGGGTCCATCAGGGCGCCCTGCTCGATGGCCTGCCGGCGCTCGGCGGCGGTGAATGCCTGGTGGACGTTGTAGCGAATTGCCACCCGCTGGTTGGTGTGGTCGTCAATGGGCACTTGGATGAGGACGCCCGCTGGCCCTCGGCGTTGGGAGGCGATGAAGGCCGTGTAGGGCAGAACGAAGCAGTTGGTGCGGATGTGCTTGTTGCCGTTGTCCGTGGGCCGCTCGGCGATCAGTCGAAAGCCGTAGTCCGTGTCCTGGACGTCCACGCGGGCGAAGCGGTACTTGGCCCGGGTGTACAGCGAAAACTTCCCGGATGGGTAGCCCGGCTTGTCCGTGTCCAGGTCCACGGGCACCTTGTCCTGGTGGTAGACGTGCAGCGTGCCCAGGTGCGTGGAGTCAATGTTCCCTTCCATGCTTTGGAGGTAGTTGCAGTAGATGGGCACGCGGAAGGCGATGACGTGGTCCGGCGGCAGATTGTTGAAGATGTAGTTAGGCGTCGCGGGCTGCTTCTCTTTGGGCCCCATGTACGCCCAGATGACGCCAGCCGACTCGAGGGTGGCATAGGCAGTGGCGTGCACCTTTTCCATAAAGCGGCTGCCCGGAACGTCTGAGGGCATGTCGATGCAGTTGCCTTCGGTGTCGTACTTCCAGCCGTGGTAGATGCACATGATGCCGCTTTCCTGGTTGATGCCGAAATACAGTGACGCGCCACGGTGCGGGCACTTTTCAGCGATGAGCCCGACCTTTCCGGTGGTGTCACGGAAGGCGACTAGGTCCTCGCCCAGCAGGCGAGCACGAACGGGCGGGCAATCGGGCTCGGGAAGCTCGTCCGAAATGAGGAGGGGGTGCCAGTAGCGGCGCATCACCTCGCCCATGGGCGTGCCAGGGCCGACCCTACAGATCAGTTCATTGTCTTCCTGCGTGAGCATGCGTTCTTCCTCCCTTAGTCTTTGCAAAGCCACAGCCGAGTGGATGGTGCATTCCATCCATAAAAGTGCGCCGAGCATACTCCCGATTGCGCAACGGGTCAAGAATGTATGGGTTTACTTGTGGTTGACACAACCCCAAATGGGCACGATACTTTGGGCGCTCTGAACGTAACGGGTTCCCGTGCGCGTGCGTGCACGTAGCATTTATGGTTTCCGGAGCGCCAAAGGAGCAATTACGCAGCGCAAGGAGGCCCTATGGCGGACTACAAGGTTGTGGACATTCACGGGCACCTCAACAGCCCACCAGAGCTCATGGCGTTCAAGGCTGGCCTGCTCTCCAGCCGCATCCACCGCAAGCGCGGCAGTATGGCAATCTCCGACGAGCGGATGCGTCCAGTGGTGGACAACCACATCAAGCGATTGGACAGTGTCGGCACAGACATTCAGTTCCTTTCGCCGCGGCCGTTCCAGCTGATGCACTCCGACCCCCTCGCGAGCATTGTGGAGGACTTCTGCAAGGCCAACAACGACGCCATCAAGCAATCCGTCGACTACTACCCGGACCGCTACCGCGGCGTCTGCGGCCTTCCGCAGGTGTGGAGGGAGCCCGTGAGCATCGTCTTCGAAGAGATGGAACGGTGCGTCAAGGAGCTGGGCTTCGTCGGCGTCATGATCGACCCGGACCCTTCTGAGGGACAGGACCCCAACATGCCGCCAATGGGCGACGAGTACTGGTACCCCCTCTACGAGAAGATGATTGAGTTGGAAGTTCCCGCATTGATCCACACGGCAACCTGCCGGAACAACCGCGAGACCTACTCCAACCACTTCATCACGGAAGAGGGCATTGCCACCATGTCCCTCATGGACCGCAAGACCCTGGACACCTTCCCGGAACTGCGGATCATTATGTGCCACGGCGGCGGCTCGGTGCCCTACCAGATCGGCCGCTGGCGCGCGCACCGCTGGCGCGAGAAGAACGTCGAGACCTTCGACGAGTCCCTGCGCAAGCTCTACTTTGACGCGGTGCTCTACAACAAGGAGGGCCTGGACCTGCTGTTCCAGATTTGCGGCACGGACCGCTGCATGTTCGGCACGGAGAACCCTGGCTCCGGCACCAGCCAAAACCCCGAGACCGGCGAATGGTTGGACGACCTGAAGCCCGTCATCGAGTCGATCGACTGGCTGTCGGACCAGGACCGCAAGAACGTCTTTGAGGACACGGCAAGGAAGGCTTTCCCCCGCTTTTCCGTAGCCTAGGCGCGCAGACTTGACCCCGGTGGTGGACGCGCTCCCCACCGGGGTCTATAATCTGCGTCCAAGAGGAAGTCAGGGGGATGAACGGTCCAAAGGACAAAGGAGGAAGAGATGCCAGAGATTGTTTTGGGGATAGGAACGTCCCATAGCCCGATGCTCATGCAGCCCGCTGAACTCTGGTCCAACCACGCGCTCAACGACCAGCGCAACAAGGAGCTCTGCTTCGCTCCCACCGGCGAGATCTACGGCTTTGAGGAGGCCCTGGAGCGGGCCAACCCGAAGATTGCGGACCTCTGCAACTATGAGACCCACAGCAAGCAGAAGGCGAACACGGACACGGCCATCGCTCACCTGGCGGAGACCTTTAAGCGCATCAAGCCCGACATCGCCGTCATGGTCGGCGACGACCAGGACGAGATGCTCTTCGAGGACAACATGCCCGCCTTCATGGTCTACTGGGGCGACAGCATCAAGTACTACCCGCGTAAGGTAGCCCCGGACGCCTCTGAGGCAGCCAAGGCTTCCGCCGCCGGGTACCCCCAGCGCGAGTTGGAGATCCCCGTGGTCTCCGAACTGGGCCGCCACATCATTGAGTACATGACTGACCACGACTTTGACGTGTCCCACTCCAAGTACCTGCGGGAGAACCCCGGCGGCACCGTCGGCCACCGCTACCCCCACTCCCAGGGCGGCGAGATGGAGACCGTTCGCGTGACCCAGCCCCGGCAGTTCGGCCTGCCTCACGCCTGGAGCTTTGTGGTGAAGCGGGTGATGGAGGAGAACCTCATTCCCATCGTCCCCATTTGGCAGAACACCTGCTACCCGCCCAACCAGCCCAGCGCCAAGCGCTGCTTCCAGTTTGGCCAGGCCATCCGCAAGGCCGTCGAGTCTTGGGGCGGCGGCAACGGAACCCGCGTGGCCGTGATGACCTCCGGCGGCCTGAGCCACTTCACGGTGGACGAGGAGCTGGACCGCACTGCCCTCAAGGGCATGGTGGACAACGACCCTGAGATCCTCATGAACCTGCCGCGCCACCGCCTGCACTCCGCCGCCTCCGAGACCCTGAACTGGGTCACCATCGCCGGCGCGCTGGAGCACTTGAAGGCGACGAAGATCGGCTACGAGCCTGTGTACCGCACCAACGCCGGCTCCGGCGGCGGCTGGGGCATGGTTGAGTGGACGTAAGTCCAAACTGAACCTGGATATTAGGGGCCCCGCCCAATGGGCGGGGCCCCTTCTTGTAGGTGATGAATGTCGACAGTGGCGCCAGGCCTGGCCAACCCCCGTTCTCCGCGAAATTGCCCAAGAAACCTTGGATTTCAACCCGCCCGCCTGCTAGCGCTTGGAGTCACGAACGGTTACACTAGCGCACGGACTTTCGTATTTGGGGGTACTTCTATGGCAACGCAGGAAGCGGCCCAGGACACCTTGGTTGAACGCCTATCCAAGGTCGACGCCTGTGCGGCATCCGACGCCCTGGACCGCTTGGGCATGAAGGGCTCCGTCATCGGCCTTCGGCCCCTCACAGTCACGGCCAAAATCACTGGCCGTGTGGTTACGACGCGCATGAAGGCCTACGGTGGCGAGCGATCCACTCGCCACTTGGGCGCGGCGGCCATTGAAGCGGCGAATCCGGGCGACGTCATCGTCATCGACCACCGCGGGCGCCTTGACTGCGCAGCTTGGGGCGGCATTCTCTCCAACGGCGCCAAGGCCAGGGGCGTCGTCGGCGTCATTGTCGACGGAGCAGTCCGGGACGTGGACGAGAGCCGGGAGCTTGGCCTGCCCGTCTACGGCCGCGCCGGCGTGCAGGTCACCGCGCGCACCCGCATCATCGAGGAGTCGTGCAACGAGCCAATCGAAATGTGCGGCGTGTGGGTCAAGCCGGGCGACCTCGTGATCGCGGACAGCAGCGGGGTCGTCTTTATCTCCGCCGACCACGCTGAAGAGATTGTAGCGGCCGCAGAGGACATCGCGGCCAGAGAAGCGCTCATGACCAAGGACGTGCTGGCGGGAACCCCCATCAGCCAGGTAATGGGTGCGAACTACGAAACCATGCTGGAAAGGAAGTAGTCAATGGAAAGGGTCATTGAGGAACTGAACACTATGGGTACCACTGCGATCAGCGATGCCATGGACAGGCTGGGCATCAACGGTCAGGCCGTGGGCATCATGCCCCTGGACCGGAGCTTCCGCATAGCCGGGCGCGCCTTCACCGTGAAGACCATTCCCGTCGACGCAGTGACCCCGGGCAATGTGGGCGACTACATTGACGAGGTGCCTGAGGGGCACGTGGTGGTCTTGGACAACGAGGGCAAGCCGAATGCCACCGTGTGGGGCGACATCCTGACGATCATGGCCCACCGCAACAAGCTGGCAGGCACGGTCATCCACGGTGTGTGCCGGGACGCCGCCCGTAGCTTGGAGCTCGGCTACCCCATCTTCAGCCGTGGCAACACGATGCGCACCGGTAAGGACCGCGTGGAGTGTGTCGGCATCAACGTGCCGTGTTCGCTGGGCGAGGTCCACGTGACTCCGGGCGACGTCGTCGTTGGCGACGCCGATGGTATAGTGGTCATCCCCCAGCAGCGCGTCGAAGAGGTGCTGACCGCATGCCGGGAGATCGAAGAAGCGGAGGCGAACATCCGGGAGGAGATAGCCAAGGGAGGACGGCTGGATGATGCGCGGGCCAAGTTCCGCTACCACGCGCTCCAGACCCGGCAGTCCAGCTAATCGCGACGACAACAAAATTACCAGACCACGGTGATGGGGCCCGGCTGATGTTGGGTCACCTGCCGCCGATACGCACAGGAGCCAGACCATGCTTTGTCACGGTCTGGCTTTCCTACGTGGGAAGATGGCCATGCAAGTAAACAGAAGGCGCGGTAACGCAAGACTGCTCAACGGAACGGTGCTTGGATTCGTGGTGATGTTAGGCCTTGTGGGGCTCACCGCATACCTCCTCTTCACCGTTCGGAGCGACTTGGACATAGCGCTACAGGGTGACGCGGAGGCAGCGGCGGAGATCGACCGGCAGTCGCAGGCCCGTTCGAGCGCCGAGGTGCAGGTGGCGGCCCTGCAACAGCAACAGGTGGCGATGCAGCAACAGGTCGACGCTGCGCGGATCGCGAAGGGAGTAGCGGAAGAGTCCGCGCAACGTGAGACGACTACGCGAACGGCGGCGGAGCAACAGAGTATCGACCAGGAACTGGCGAAGATTGAAGCACTGCAACAGGTCGAGCAAGAACGACAGTTGAGAGTAGCTGCGGAGGAAGAGGCGCGGAAGCAGACGGAAGCTGTTCAGGAAGCCAACCGTGCGACCTCAATTGAACGCTTGGCCAAACAGCAGGTAGAGCGCGAGTTGGCTTCGGCCAGGACGCAAGCTCGGCTGGACGTGGCGCGTGAACAGGCCATGAGCCAGCTACTCCTGCACGGCGTGGTGACAGGGTTGCTCACGTTTACAATGGATGATCTTCCGGACTATGCGGGGGAGGGCGTTTCAGAGGCGCTCCAACTCGTGGAGGACGACCTGACCGCGTGGAATAGTCAGGGGTTCAACGTCAGTCCGGCCGGACCGCAGGAGGACCCCGACTTCACAATTGGGTGGCTTCGGGACGCGGGCGGCCACCTGGACACGTTCGTTGGCGAAGGGCGGCGCGTTTTGGCGCCATTGGGGGAGACGAACTGCAACGGAGAGTGGACCCCCTACGACGCCGAGACGGTCAGGCGCCTCCTATGGCATGAACTGGGCCACGTATTTGGGTATGGCAACAGTGAGAACCCGCGGAACATCATGTACCCGGAGATCGAGACCAAATTCGCCGTCGACCAGACGGTGGACCTGGTCTTGGCCCCTGCAAGCGCCGGAATTGTGCACACCATAGGCCTTTGCGAGGGAGGCACATTCACCTATGTGTTTGAAGAACCGGACGCAGGAAACGTCTACAGCATTGTCATCCTGAAACCCGGCGTAACGCCCTCCGGCTACTATGAAGAGGAAAACTGGTACACAGACTGCGGCAGCACCCCGCAGCTATACACCAATGAGTGCATAGTGGAAGACGGAGCGGTGATGCTGGTCTACACCCAAATTGCCGTTACGCGAATATCCGGAACAATCGCCAAGAGCGTTGACCTTCCGGACGTCAACATGGAATGGGACCCGGCCACCTTCAGGTACAATCAGGCTGCGCTGCAAGCCCTGATGGACATGTTCGGGTAAAGGCGATCTGTATAGGCAGCACTGGGGTAAGCAAAGGGGGCGGCCATTGTGGACCGCCCCCTGGCATTTCCTGGACCGTTCTTGTTGCTAGTCCGGCGCAGTTCCCACCCAGCCCGCCTCAGACAGGTCTACAGTGACGCCGTCCGGGGCGACAAACTTGACCTCGACGTTGCCGGAATGCGGCTGCTGCTGGTTCTCCGTGGTAATGGCGCTGGGGCGGTGTGCCGCACCGGCCGCGAGGATCTGCTCCTCGGCCTCTGCCATGCCCTCCACCTCGAAGCCGAAGTGATGGATGCCGGTGTAGCGCGGAGAGCCCTCGGTCGTAGCGGCGTCGTCGTCCTTGAAACGGAGGATGGCCACGTTGATGTAGCCGTCGGTGAGGTAGTAGCCCTCCGCCGCGACGGAGTTGACCACGCCCGCTTCACGCAGACCGAGGCCCTCCCTGTAGAACTTGGCGGTGGCCTCCGGGTCCTGGGTTGCGATGGCGATGTGCTTGATCCTTGCCATAATGCTCTCCTCTCTACTGGACGCTTCTATTGTTCTCTACCTGCCGTTACGAGGCTCGCCTGCGGGCCTTGCGGCTATGACGTGCCCAGCCAGCCGGACTCCGACAAGTCCACGGTTACCCCGTCCGGGCCCGAGAACTTCACCTCGACGTTGCCGCGCGCGACCATCTCTTCCGTCCCTGGGTAGGGACGGTGCACGGCGCCCGCCGCCTCGATGCGGGCGCGGGCCTCATCCATGTTCTCCACCTGCACGCCGAAGTGGTGTACGCCCGTGTAGCGAAGGATGCCCTCGGTCGTGGCGGGGTCGTCGCCCTTGAACTTCAGCACGGCGAGGTTCACGTGGCCGTCGCTCAGGTAGTAGCCCTCGGCGGTGGAGGAGTTGACCTTGCCCACCTCCTTGAGGCCGAGGCCCTCCATGTAGAACTTCGCCGTGGCCTCCGGGTCCTGAGTGGCCAGGGCGATGTGCCGAATTCTTGCCATGCGTCACCTCCTCAGGGGAGTTGGGGAATTGCTGGTAGTGTAGTGAGCGGCCCTTGGCGCGTCAACGGAAGCGGCTGGACAGCATGGGCGAGGGATACTAGAGTTGGGGCACCCTCAAAGGGAGCAATCGAGATGGACGACGCCGTTCGGCAAGCGCTTGAAGCTGACCGCAACGTGGACATCACTACCACGGGGCGCAAATCCGGCCAGCAGCGCCGCATTGAGATCTGGTGCCACGTCGTTGACGGTGCGGTCTACCTATCCAGCATGCCGGGCAAGCGCTACTGGCACGCTAACCTCTTGGCCATCCCGGACTTCACCTTCCACGTCAAGGAGAGCATCCAGCGAGACATCCCATCACGGGCCGTGCCGATCACCGACCCGGACACCAAGCGAGACATCTTCACCAAGATGATGGCGGCGGAGGAGCGGATGGCGCACCTGGAGGTCGACCGCTGGGTGGTGGAAAGCCCGCTGGTCCGCGTGGACTTTCAGGAATAGGCGCGACCTTCGCCGGGCTCAAATCGCCAGGTAGCCTCCGTCTATGACCAACTCCGTGCCGGTAATGTACGACGCCTCATCGGAGGCCAGGAAAAGCACGCCGGCCGCCACCTCCTCAACCCTGCCGATGCGGCCCATGGGGATCTTCTCAGTCTCAAGGTAGCGCTGCCTCTCGGGAGGGCGGATAGTCCTGACCATGGGCGGCATGATGCCGGGATGCACGGAATTCACCCTGATGCCCTGCTTCGCGCTCTGCACGGCTGCGGATTTGGTCATGATGCGCACCGCCGCCTTTGCAGCGTTGTAGCCCATGTGGGTGCCTTCCATGCCCACAAAACCGGCGATGGATGACACGTTCACGATGGAGCCCTTGCCCGCCTTTCGCATTTCCGGAAGCACGGTCTTCATTCCCAAAAAGACGCCCTTGGCGTTCACGGCCATCACCTCGTCCCACGGGTCGGTGTCCAGCAGATGCGGCTCGTGCGCGCCATCAACGCCGGCGTTGTTCACCAGGATGTCCAACCCGCCGAACTCGCCTATCACGGCGGCGACGGCCTCCGCCCAGATGGCTTCGTCAGCGACATTCAGGGGCACAAAGATCGCCTCGCCACCAGCCTCGACTATCTGCGTGACGACCCCTTGAGCCTCTTCCTCCAATATGTCCGCGACGGCGACTCTTGCGCCCTCCCTGGCGAACATGATTGCTTCCGAGGCCCCCATGCCGCGCGCGGCGCCCGTAATCATCGCCACCTTGCCTTCCAGCCGCATGATCCCTCCTTCTATCGTGCCCGCCGTGTGCCGGGGCGTTGCCGCCAGTATAGGGGATACGGCAGGGCGCCGCCTTGCAAGGCACACCCCACCCGAATAGACTGCACACGACACTTGTCACACCCAAGAGACTGCTGTGAGGGAAGCGAAATGAACACAGAGATTCGCCTGGACCTGGACAAACAGCGCAGCTTTGCCGAGGGGCACGCCTTCGGCGATGTGGGCCCGTACGAGCGGCTGGTGGGCACCGTCCACTTTGCCCTGGATCCCAACGACCCGGCCAACAGCAACGTCGTTGACCTGGCGCTGGCCCCGAAAAACGACCGCGGGCTGGTCGAGCTCAGCGCCGACCTGGATATCCTCAAGCCGGTGGACCTCGACAGGGGCAACCGGCGCATCCTCTATGACGTCAACAACCGCGGCAACCGGACGGCGCTTTCGAGCTTCAACGACTCGCCGCGGGGGCCGGACCCCATCACGCTGGCCGACGCAGGCAACGGATACCTGATGCGCAAGGGTTACACGGTCGTCTTCTCCGGCTGGCAAGGCGACCTGCTGCCCATCGACGGCCTGATAACGTGCGACCTGCCGGAGGCCCTGGAGGACGGCAAGCCGGTGGAGGGTGTCATTCGGCAGGAGTTCATCGCCAACGAAAAGGGCGTCCTTTCGATCCCGCTTAGCGGCCACAAGGTGATCCGGTGCTACGAGCCCACGGACCCGGACGGCGCCACACTGACGCGGCGGGAGCTGGAGCGAGACGAGCGGCAGGAGGTGCCCCGGGACGAGTGGTCCTTCGCGACCATTGCTCCAGACGCCACGGGCAACGTGAAGGTCATGCCCTCCAAGACGCACCTGTACCTGAAGAACGGCTTTCAGCCCGGACACATCTACGAGCTCATCTACGCCACCAAGGGCTCCCGCGTCATGGGTCTGGGACTGGTGAGCGTGCGGGACGTGCTCTCCTTCCTGCGCTACGACGACAATGACGCCGACGGCAACCCAAACCCCCTCGCCGGCGCCGTGGACAAGGTGTACACGTACGGTCAATCGCTCTCCTCCCGCGTCGTGCGGCAGTTCATCTACGACGGCTACAACGTCGACCCCTCGGGCCGCCGCGTGTTCGACGCCGTCTATCCTCACGTGTCCGGCGGCGGGCGTGTCTTCCCGAACATACGCTTCGCCCAGGTGGGCCGCTACCCGCGCCAGCATGAAGAGCACCAGTGGCCCTCCGAGTGGTACCCCTTCGCCTACTCCGCCGTGCCGGACCCGTTCACGGAAGAGATAGACGCCGTCCTGAAGCGGCCGGACTCGGACCCGCTGGTGGTGCACACGCACACCAACACGGAGTACTGGCAGCGGCACGCGTCGCTGGGGCACACGGACCCGCGCAACGGCGATGACCTGGACTTCGAGGACAACGTCCGTATGTACGTCATCGCCAGCGCACAACACGGCGGCGCCGGCGCCGGCGAGGGTGACTTCACCCAACACCCGAACAACCCAATGTCCAATGGCCCTACACTCCGCGCCATGCTGGAGAACATGGACCGATGGGCCACCGACGGCACGCCCCCGCCCGAGAGCCTGGTGCCCCGTCGCGCGGACGGCACACTCGAGTGGTGGGAGGATGTCATCGGCAACTACCCGGTCATTCCCGGCTTCAACGTGCCGCCGTCCCCCAGCCGCCTGCCCAAGTTCGACTACGGCCCCGACTTCGAGAGGGGTCTGGTCACTCAACACCCGCCGCAGCCTATCGACGGGCAGGAGTACCACCTGCAGCTGCCTGTGGTCGATGCCGACGGCAACGACATCGCGGGCATCCGCACGCCGGAAATCCAGGAGCCCGTCGGCACGCACACCGGCTGGAGCCTGCGTAAGGAAGGCGTAGGGACCGGCGACTTCTTCTCCCTCTCGGGCAGCTTCGTGCCGTTTGCGCGGACAAAGGCGGAGCGGGAGGCCAAGGGCGACCCACGGCCGTCGATCGAGGAGCGGTACGCCAGCCACGACGAGTATGTGCAGCGAATCCAGGCTGCCGCGGACGCGCTGGTCAGCGAGCGTCTGATGCTGCAGGAAGACGCGGACCGGTACGTGGCGGCGGCCCGGGCGCGGAACCCGCTGGACCCCAACGTCCGGCTGGCGCCGCTGGTGCTCACGGACTAGGGGCAAAAGGCTCCCTTCGACAGGCTTTGGGTGCATGGAACCGGCGGCGTCGGTGTCCGCGCCGAGGGCTTGCCCGGCGGCAACGGGACCACCGCATTGAGTTGAGTTTTGGCGCGAATTCTTGAAGACGAGTGTACGTGGAAACGCCTGCGTTAGCTTGGTCTTTTGGACGTTCATGCGGATGTGACGATTGGCCTGTGGTTGTAGCTGACATACCCGTTGTCTTGCATTGCGCCGCATTAGGCCGCCTGATTCAATCCCTATGAGGAATGGGTTGTGCTGCATTGTGCCGGCGGACTCCGGTCTGCGCATTCGGGTCATCGCTGCTTCAGTTGCTCCAGTCTCTTGATAGCACGCTGAAAGGTGATCAGCGTGCGCATTGCATTGACGGTGTCAGCGAGCAGCCGTTTGGACATGCGGGGATCTCGGGTGAGGACGGCAAGCCGACGCGCCACCGCCGGGTCCATGGGCGGGCGGCCCTGCTCCTGCTCAAGAGTTGCGAGGGTGTCCATGAAGTCAACGGGATACAGCTCTGAATAGAGGCCGTGCTTTCTGCCGTTCTGGTTGCCTTTTGGGGCCCCCGGCCGCTTCCGTCCTGTCGCTGCCCCGGTTTCGTCCTGGTCTTGCCTGGTTTTCTTGCTCATGGGGGAAGGGTAGCAGGGGCATCGGCATTGGGGCCAGAGGCTCGTGTCAGGGTGTGGTGGCGCTGTGTGCGGAGGGGGAGGTTCCTCCCGCGCGGGACGGCCCCCCTTCGAGTGCTCTCAGGACAGGCTTCGACAGGCTCAGGGCAAACGGATTCGGGAATGACCTGTGGCGCGTGAGAGCGACATAACGCGAAAAAGAAGAAGGGCCTCTCCGGTTGCCGGAGAGGCCCTTCCCTATGTCCTTTGGGTTGGGGTTAGTGGTTGCTGCCGTTCCAGCGCACCATACCCCAGCCGCCGCCGGTGCCTGCGGGCGTGCGGTACACGGGCTCGTAGGCGAGGATCTCGCCCTTGAGGTGCGAGGACGCAGCCGCGGCGGCGATCCAGTTACGGGTCTCGGAGGCCGCGGAGTTCAGACGGTGCCGGGGGAGGTTGGAAAGGGTGTCGGCGTCGTTGTCGATCATGGCCTTCAGGGCGGCGCGGTCCAGCTCCTCGTCCACCACGAAGTGGCTGAGGCCGCCGGAGCCGATGACGGCTACGCGGGCGCCGGGCTTCCAGCTCTCGACCGCAGCCTTGATCTGCAGGCCGAAGGCGTAGGTGCGCCGCGGCGTCGGCTGGTTGGGCGGGTAGCAGGTGTTCAGGGAAACCGGAACGATGGGGAAGGGGTCGTTGTGCATGATCCGCTTGATGACGAAGGCGAAGCCGTGGGGCATACCCTGCTGGCGGGGCTCCGTCTTGCGGGCGTAGGTGGACTCGCCGTTGGGGGTGGGGTAGCGGCGGGCCACCGTGCCGCCGGACTCTGCGTTGAGGTACTTGGAGTGAGACACGTCGAACTCGTTGTCGATCATGTGCTCGATGATGTGCCGGCCCAGGTCGGTGTCAACGGGGACGTCCATGGAGACGTCGCCGTAGCCCCAAGCCATGGCCTTGACGGCGGGCGGGGCATCCTCAGGGGGAGTGCGGGCGATGAGCGGGATGGAGTCGCCCCAGAAGATGTTGAACATGGGCATGTTGTCCTCAAAGAAGACCTCGTCCTGGTCGTCGCTGATGATGATGACGGCGTCAGGCTTGGCCTCTCGCAGGCTCGTGGCCATTGCCTCGATGGCGTTGGTGAGGTTGGTGTGCTGCTGGGTGTAGCGCTCCAGTTCCATCAGGTCGGCGATTTCGGGGTTGGCCCGTTCCGCGGCCTCGTCGTAGGGGTAGATGACGCCGTCCGGCGGGAAGACCAACTCCTGGTTGCGCTTGTCGTTCTGCCCGTGGACTGCCCAGAGCTCTGGCGGCTGGGCGAGCATGGGGCTGTGGGAGGTCCCCAGTCCGAGAACTATTTCAGCCATTGCGCTCCTCTCTGCAGAGACCGATAGGGTGCGTGGTCTCTAATGGACGTTCTGAGGAGACCATAATAGCAGACGGGGCAAGGAGGTGCACGTCGAAGGGCGGGCGCGGCGCGTGGAATGGTGGGATGGGGGGACGGGAAGGACGTCGGAGAGCGTCGAAGGTGGTGGCAGGATTCGGCGACGGCCAGCCAGCCGTCGGCGAGGGGCGCGATGTCATTGGGGATGCGTCTTCGCGGTGAGCCCGGTCCAATGGCCTCCCGGACGGGGGCCGTCTGCTCGTCAGAGACCTCTAGCAGGCGGGACAAGCGGACGCACATTGGGAGGGCCCTGCGGCGGGCAAAAGAAGACACCTTAACGGTGAAAGAGTGGAAAGAAGGCGAAGCTCCGAATGTTGTGCTCTCAGAAGCGAACCCCATGGGGCCCCGTGAGAGTAACGGGGCAGACCCCTTGCGGGGCTGGGGTGCCTCACCGACCTAGGATATCTCCCCGTGAAGGGAGAAACTCCCTAGAAAGGAGGTGATCCAGCCGCACCTTCCGGTACAACTACCTTGTTACGACTTCGTCCCAGTCACCAGTCCCACCTTCGGCGCCTGCCTCCCGAGGGTTAGCGCGGCGACTTCAGGTGTTACCGGCTTCCATGACGTGACGGGCGGTGTGTACAAGGCCCGGGAACGTATTCACCGCAGTGGTGCTGACCTGCGGTTACTAGCGACTCCGCGTTCACGGAGGCGGGTTGCAGCCTCCGATTCCAACTGAGGTGAGGTTTGATGGGATTGGCTCCCCCTCGCGGGATTGCGACCCGTTGTCCTCACCATTGTAGCGTGTGTGTAGCCCAGGGCGTGAGGGCCATGCGGACTTGACGTCATCCCCACCTTCCTCCCCCTTGCGGGGGGCTGTCTCCTGTGAGAGTGCAACACAGGACAGGGGTTGCGCTCGTTGCGGGACTTAACCCAACACCTCACGGCACGAGCTGACGACAGCCATGCAGCACCTGTAATGGTTCCCGACTCAACGGGTCGTCGCCCTTTCGGGGTTCTACTACCATCATGTCTAGCCCTGGTAAGGTTCTTCGCTTTGCATCGAATTAAACCACACGCTCCGCCGCTTGTGCGGGCCCCCGTCAATTCCTTTGAGTTTTAGCCTTGCGGCCGTACTCCCCAGGCGGGATACTTAACGCGTAAGCTCCGGCACGGAGGGGGTCGATACCCCCCATACCTAGTATCCATCGTTTAGGGCGTGGACTACCAGGGTATCTAATCCTGTTTGCTACCCACGCTTTCGCACCTTAGCGTCAGGTACAGCCCAGTGAGCCGCCTTCGCCACTGGTGTTCCTCCCGAACTCTACGCATATCAACGCTACGCCGGGAATTCCACTCACCTCTGCTGCCCTCTAGCCCGGTGGTATCGCCAGCGGCTCCCCGGTTAAGCCGGGGCCTTTCACCGACGACGGACCGAGCCGCCTACATGCCCTTTACGCCCAGTGATTCCGGGTAACGCTTGCCCCCTACGTTTTACCGCGGCTGCTGGCACGTAGTTAGCCGGGGCTTATTCCCAAGGTACCGTCATTATCTTCCCCTGGAAAAGGGGTTTACGACCCGAAGGCCTTCGTCCCCCACGCGGTGTCGCTGGGTCAGGCTTTCGCCCATTGCCCAAGATCCCCTGCTGCTGCCTCCCGTAGGAGTGGGGGCCGTGTCTCAGTCCCCCTCTGGCTGATCGTCCTCTCAGACCAGCTACCCGTCGTCGGCTTGGTAGGCCATTACCCCACCAACTACCTGATGGGACGCAGGCCCCTCCCTCGGCGTCTTACGACTTTCCTCTCCCGGTCGCAACCGGAAGATCGTATGCGGTATTAGCCCCGGTTTCCCGGGGTTGTCCCCCACCGAAGGGTAGGTTACCTACGCGTTCCTCAGCCGTTCGCTGCTCCCCGCCGAAGCGAGGCGCTCAACTTGCATGCATTAGGCACACCGCCAGCGTTCACCCTGAGCCAGGATCATACTCTCCAGCTAAAGTGAACCCTACCTTCTTTCCACTCTTCCACTGTTAAGGTGCCAAGGCGCGCCCCGTAGGGTGCGCCGCGTCTAGCTATTGTGGCCTTTCGGTTTGGGTGTGTCAACCCCAATCGCCGGGGTTTCCCGAAATGCTCGAATCCTCGACGGCTGTCGCCTTCGCACGCCCGAGTGCGCCTGAGTCGCGCGTATTCAGCGCGTGCGTTCATTGCCGCAGCATAGGGCGAAACGTATAATGGAGCTGACCTTCCGGAGTTCATCCATCTTAGGACTGGAGCACACTTATGACAAACGGCGCGGCGAACGGCACAGAAGGCACGTGGGGAGTCAAGATGGGTCTGGCCCAGATGCTCAAGGGCGGCGTCATCATGGATGTTGTCACGGCCGAGCATGCCAAGATCGCCGAGGACGCCGGCGCCTGTGCCGTCATGGCGCTGGAACGCGTCCCTTCCGACATTCGCTCTGACGGCGGCGTCGCCCGCATGTCCGATCCGGAGATGGTCCTCTCCATCATGGAGGCCGTGACCATCCCCGTTATGGCCAAGTGCCGCATCGGCCACTTCGCGGAGGCCCGTATCCTGGAGGCCATCGGCATCGACTACATCGACGAGTCCGAGGTGCTGACGCCCGCCGACGAGAGCCACCACGTGTGGAAGCACGATTTCAAGATGCCCTTTGTCTGCGGCTGCCGTGACCTGGGCGAGGCGCTCCGGCGCATCGGTGAGGGCGCGGCGATGATTCGCACCAAGGGCGAGGCCGGCACCGGCAACGTCGTCGAGGCAGTCCGGCACATCCGCTCGGTGACGGACCACATTCGCCGGCTCCAGAACATGCCGGACGACGAGCTGCCCGCCGAGGCCAAGAACCTTGGCGCGTCGCTGGACCTCGTAATCGAAGTGAAGCGGCTGGGACGGCTGCCGGTGGTCAACTTCGCCGCCGGGGGCCTCGCCACGCCTGCCGACGCCGCACTGATGATGTGGCTGGGCTGCGACGGCGTTTTCGTCGGCTCCGGCATCTTCAAGGCAGAAGACCCGGCCCGCCGCGCCAAGTCCGTTGTGCAGGCCGTGACCCACTACCAGGACTGGGACGTTGTGGCGGAGGTCTCCAAGGGCCTCGGCGCCCCAATGCCCGGCATCGACGTTCGTACGCTCAAACCGGAGGAGCTGCTGGCTGTCCGCGGCTGGTAACTGCCGGCGTCCGCGGCGGCACACATGAAGCTACCGGAGGAACGCTCTTTGGCGATACACCGAGGTGCAACGCCCCTTGCCCCGGTTGCCTGGAACAGAGACTTGCAGGCCCCAGAACGGGCGGCTCCCGACGTCCGCATAGGCGTCCTGTCGCTGCAGGGCGACTTCCTTGAGCACGAACTCTCGCTGCGCCGCCTTGGCGCGGACCCCGTTGAGGTGCGCCTTCCCCGCGATCTGGAAACCGTCGACGCCCTCATCATCCCCGGCGGCGAAAGCACTACGATGGCCCACCTGCTCGACCTCCACGCGCTGCGAGAGCCGCTGCAGCGCCGCGCTCGCGAGGGTATGCCCGTGTGGGGCACGTGCGCCGGCATGATCCTGATGGCGCAGGCCCTGATGGATGAGCGGCCCTTGCCCCTCGGGCTGATGGACATAGTCGTCGACAGAAACGCCTACGGACGGCAACTGCAGAGCTTCGAGTCGCAATTGACGGTCCCGGCCCTCGGCGGCGAGCCCATTCCGGCGGTGTTCATCCGGGCGCCCGCCATCGTTTCGATGGGCGAGGACGTCGAGACGCTGGCGGCCCTGCCGGACGGCACGGCAGTCGCAGTGCAGCAGGGCAACGCGCTGGCGACGTCGTTCCACCCGGAGCTCACCGCGGACGTCCGGTTCCATCGCTACTTCCTAGAGCTGGCCGCGGCGGCGTTGGAGCCTACCAATGCAGGGTGATGTGTACAAGACATTTGAAGGAGGTGGGCATTGACCCAGTACATCCCAGACACCGTCGATGCCCAGCCTGCAGGCGACGCCCCCACGGCGGACGCTGTTTCACCCATTGTGCAGAAGGTGGTTATGGATGACCTTGGGTCCCTGCTGGAGGTGCTGCCCCAGCGCGTCCGTAGCTGGCTGCAGGGCCTCGGGCCTCTGGACGGCCTGCTGGAGATCATCCTGGACCTGGGCAGGCCGCCCCAAGCGCGCTTCTTCGATCGAGAGGAAGCAATGGGGCAGCAGGACACCACGGAGGATGAGATCAATAGCGTGGTGTCCCAATTGAGCCCCTTCGGTGGCGACAACCGCGCCGGCATCGAGCGGACGCTGCACCGCATCGCCGGCATGCGAAACCGCAACAGCAAGGTGATTGGGCTGACCTGCCGCGTTGGCCGCGCAGTCTTCGGAACCAGCAAGATCATTGAGGACCTGGTGCTGTCCGGCAAGAGCATCCTGATGCTTGGAAGGCCGGGCGTCGGCAAGACGACGATGCTGCGCGAAGTGGCCCGCGTCCTGGCGGACCACGCCCACAAGCGCGTCGTCATCGTCGACACATCGAACGAGATTGCTGGGGACGGTGACGTGCCCCACCCGGGCATCGGCAAGGCGCGGCGCATGCAGGTTGGGGCCCCGTCGCAGCAGCACGCGGTGATGATCGAGGCGGTGGAGAACCACATGCCTGAGGTTATCGTCATCGACGAGATAGGCACCGAGGCGGAAGCCGCCGCGGCGCGCACCATCGCCGAGCGGGGCGTGCAGCTTGTCGCCACGGCCCACGGCAACAGCCTGGACAACCTGCTGATGAACCCCACACTGGCTGACCTTGTCGGCGGCGTGCAGACAGTCACCCTGGGCGACGAGGAAGCGCGTCGGCGCGGTACGCGCAAGAGCGTGCTGGAGCGAAAAGCCCCCCCGTCCTTCGACGCGATGGTGGAGATCCAGACGTGGTACCGGGTTGCCGTGCATGAGGAAATCGCCAGCACGGTTGACACGCTGCTGCGCGGGTTTCCCGTATCGCCGGAGCAGCGCAGCCTGAACGCTACCGGCGGTGTGGAGCACGGCGTCGGCGAGCCCATCTACCTGGCCTCGGCGGGTGGGCCGCAGCAGGTTGGCGGCTTTAGTCGAGGCGGTGGGGCGCGCCGCCCAGAGCCGACGCCGCGACCTCCGGCCTTCTCGCCGCCAGCCCGGTCCGCCGGGGTTGCGCCCTCGCGGCTCGCTCGGGACACGCAGCCCGTGCGCGAGACGGTGATGATCGCCAGCAAGAACACCAAGGTGTTCTCCTACGGCGTGAACCGCGATCGTCTGATGGAGACCGCAACAACCCTTGGCATTGGGGCGGAGGTGACCGCTTCTGTGGTGACGGCGCCGTTGGCAAGGCGCATTTCGGGAGTGGTGCGAGGGGATCTGCAAATGATGGTGGGGAGGCCGAAGTTAGATGTGGCGCGGGACACCTTGCGGCTTGAGGGGGGGTGGCCAATGCGGTGGACGTTCGAGGGGGCGGTGGCCCGTTACGGGCGGCTTTATGACACGCGAGAAAGGCAGCGGAAACTATGACGGAGCTATTGGAGTTCGCGGAAGGGCAGCGGGTGCCGAGTTTGTTGGAGGGCTTCGGCGTTGAACAAGGTGCGCGCACGTTGGAGGGTATCAACCCGGTGGTGCTGCTGCTGCCGGGGGAGGACCTGGTGCAGCTGCTGATGCGGTCGCGGCTGAATCGGGCGCGTATGGGGCCGCTGCTGCGGACGGCGGCGCGGTTTGGACTAGCCCAAGGGTGGGGTGTGTCGCGAGTGCTGGAGATGGCGGTTGCGGGGTGGACGGCTGTGGATGGCGTGCCGCGCGAGGACTATATTCGTGGGGTAACGGCGGTTGAGAGTAAGCCTGCTGCGCGGGAGGAGGGCCAGGGTGCCAGGTAGAATGCAGAGCCGGCGGGCGTACGTGGTTGGCGGACGAGTGGTGGAGCTGGTGCGGGTGGAAGTGCGGGATTTGAAGGTGCACGACCGGGCCGGCGGGCGGATGTGGCGACTGGGGGCGCCAGTGGGACGTGGTGACGTGCTGGTGCTGCCTATGCGCACGGCGATGGTGGCGCGGTCTGAGATTCCTACGGAGCTGAGGAGTGCGCTAGAGCTGTCGATCGGAGAGGCGGCGAGTATGATGCCATGGGTGGTGCGGAGCCATCTTTGGGTGCTGGGGTTGCCACCGGGTGTGTTCCTGGTGGGGATGCCGGTGGTTTCAATGCTGTTTGCGGCGAGGGGGTAGGTATGGAAGAAGACCAGGATGCTGTGGAAGCGGAGGCAGCAGTACAGAGTGTGCGAGGAGGGCGGAAGGCACGGAAGCGGAAGAAACGGAAGCTGTTGTTGTTTAGGTGGTATGCGGACGCGTCGGTTGAGGTTGAGTTGCGGGTGGTTGAAGGTCCGCCTTATGAGCCTGGCTGAGATGAAGGGTTTGTGGCTGCGTCGGGACGTGGCGTGCGTAACATTTGGCTGGGGGGTGTGGAACCTCAGCTGGGCGACGATGTGACGCCGGCGGAGTATGAGGCGTATGTGGGCGGGAACGACGGTGGGGCGTTGTTCGCGAACGGGCAGGACGATGGAACGTGGTGGAGTAATGTGGCGTTCGTGGTGGCGGTTGTCGTGCTGTATCCGCTGTGCGCTGTGGCGGGTCTTGCGGCGTCAGTGCAGATGTTTACGTTGGTGGCCGAGCAAGGAGGTTAGGGTGAAGTGGTATTGGCGCTGGTTGATAATGGTGGGAACGGTGGTGTGGTGCGGGTCGGTGTACATTGACCAGATGACGAGGGTGGAGGCGCAGGAGGATGACGCAGAGGTTGCGCCGGGGATTTATCGCGAGACCAGGCAGAGGAATATCCAAGTGTTCGTGAACGCGGATGTGGTGGCGCTGGAGGGTGGTGCGGGAGCTGTGGATGGGTCCGGGACGTGCCGTGATGCGGTGGTTCTGGCCGACAGGGCGCCGTTGTGGCGAGTGGCATGGTCTGGGCAGGCAAATACAAGATTCACGGTGATGGTCTATAGAGTGCCGTGTAATGTATATGGGTTGATGGGGGGTGCTGCGCGTGCGGATGTGAGAGTGGCTTCCTTTCGCGTGAACACGGCGGTGGATACTGCGCGGTTTCGGTTTGATCCGACGCCGGTGCCGAGTCCGACGTCGACCGCTGTGCCGGTGCCGGCTGTGGCGTTGCACTGGAGCGCGGCGACGGTGGTGGTGGAGCTGGGCGCGAGCCAGGAGAGAGCGGAGATTCCGGCGCTGGTAGGTGGCCTGGGGCCGTACGAAGTGGACGTGGCGTGTGCCGGTGGTCGTAGCGAGGGAGTGATCGCCGGGACGAATGAGCTGCTGGTGCCACTCGGTTGGGGCATTGGCACAGCGGTGGCCTGTAACCTGGAAGCAGCGGATAGGACCGGAGATGTGGCGGGAATGTTGGTGTTCATCACGCGGGCGTCGCTGGGTGGGGTGCGGTCGTATGCGTTCACCACCGGTAGTTATAGCGGCATGGTGGTGGAGCCGGTGATCAGGGGCGGTGGGAGTGCGGGCCGTGGGCTATTGCTGGAGTTGGAGCAGGGCACCCGGTGGCTTGGGCCGTGGCGCCTGGTGGAGATTCTGCATGACATCGCTGAGGAGCTGGGATGGCCGGTGGACGCAAAAGGGACGGTGGCGATGATGTTGGCGGGGGTTTTGTTTGCGGTGTGGTACTGGTTGCCTCCTCAGATGGGGCCGTGGAGGATGGCGGTGGTGGTGACGGTGTTGGTGGTGTTGCCTGTGATGACGCCGTTGGGACAAGCGCCGTTGTTGTTGTCTGCGGCATGGTCTGGAATCGTGCTGGTGTGGCAGGGGCGGAGCGTATGGCAGGGGGCGCTGCCTCGGATGTTCCCAAGCCAGGGGCCGCGTGTTGATCCGGAGATGATGCGGATGAGGGACGAAGCGCTGGGGGTGCGAGCTGGTCAGCTCCGTATTCAGCTGGACGCGCTGCGGTTGCGGGAGCGGGAGACGAACGCGCGTCCGCATTTGCAGAGGGCGCGGCAGCTTGAAGGGGAGATCGCGGCGATTGAGCGGCAGCGGCAGATGAGGAGTGCTGACCAATATCGGCAGGCCGAGTTCGAGCGGCGTATGATGCTGGGAGAGGCGTCCGGACAGCGGCAGCGTGCCCGGATGAGTCATCAGCACGACCTGATCCAGGGCGGCTATATGCGCCGGTATGCGAAGGACCCGGATAATCCGCAAATAGGTGAACTGCAGCAGTTTATGCGGCGTTTGACCCGTGAGGATGATACGGCGGCGGATGTGATGAACAGGCTGGCGCGGAGGATGGGTCGTAGCGGTGAGTACGTGGACACCGAGACCGGTGAAATCGTGGAGGAGAACGGACAACAATGACGCCTGCGTTGGGGTTCCTGGTTATGTTGAAACTACTGGCGGTGCTGGCGTCGGCGATGATTGCGGGGACAGAGACTGGGGCGTATCTTGACTTTACGGGTGAGTTGGTCGTGCATCTGCACCGTGAAGGCGGGCACTCTGGTGTGTCGCTGTGGTTGCGTCCTGATGCGTGGATAGCGATGGTATTGCGGTTGCTAACGTGGCAGGAGCTTGTGTTCCAGACGTGGTTACCGTGGATGTATGTGATGTCCTTCTGCCTGACAGTGTGGTCCGGATACGTGGTGGTGAGCCAGTTTCCCGGTGGCATTGGTGGTGTTGCGCGGGGCGTCTTTGGGTTGTTCCGACGTTGATGGGCAATGCGTGGACGTTGTCGGCCAGCGGCGCGGACGTTGTCGGTCATCGCCGCGGACGTTGTCGGCCGCTTGGAATATACATTTATATATGTAGGAGTAAAAGACATGGCTATGCGAAAGGACCCGTGGGAGCTGAAGCGGCGGGCGCCTAGTGTGGAGTGCGAAAATCCGGCGGAAGTGGAGGCTTACGTGGGTCGTGGTGGCAGCGGGTACGAGATGATGCGTGGTACCAGTCGCAGGCGCTGTACTGTGTGCTTCGGATGCCTGCAGTTGGGGGCGCTGGCGGCGCGGCGGCGGTTCCAGGATGGGATCCGGCGTATGCACTGGTTCGGGCAGGAGCATGAGTGGCCGGATATAGAGCGGATGGTAAGTGACCTGAAGGGGTATACCGCAGAGCATGGCCGGTTCTTAACGTTGACGTGGAAGCCGGGGCTGTTGCCGTACAGTGTGGCGGCGGTTACCAGGTTGTTCGGGGACTTCGTGCGCCGGTTGCGTAAGGTGTACGGTGTCGAGTACTTCATGAAGTTTGAGCCGCATGGTGCTGTAGCCGGTAGGCGTTTGCACTTCCAGGGGGTGCTGTTGAACGTGCCGCGGGGAGAGTTGCTGTGGCGAGGCGTGTCGCAGACGCTTGAAGGCGTGAAGAGTCCGATGTCCGAGGCGCAGTGGCGGCGTGCGGATCTTGGGCGCCAGGGAGCGCGGGAGAAGTTCCGTGTACTGGATATGCCAGGGTTCGGGTTCAGCGCTTGTCAGCCGTTGCGGCTGGGGCCGATGATGGGGCTGGCCGACTATCTGTGCAAGGAAGTGTTTCACCAGGAGGCGTGGATGTCGACAGCGGAGATTGATGCGATGTACCGTCCTGCGTTATCGCGGCGGCGGATAAACCGGTATATGCATTCAGCGCTGTTCAGGACGTCATCCACAAGGCTGTTCGATGAAGGGGCCCAGGGAGCGGTTCCGACGTGGGAGGAAGTACGGGCGGAGCCGGGTGATGAGGCGTTGATCAGCCTGGGTGAGCTGGTCCAGGAAGTGGGAGTGGCGCCGAGCCGGACGGGTGTGGCACGGGAGGATGTAGCGGCAATGGTTGCGCAGGTTGTGGTGGCTGGTGTCGAGGCGTTGAGGGGTTATGATGTGGCGTATCGAGGGTTAAATGCCCGGTCGAGACGGTTGACGCGGGCACGGCGAGCGGAAGTCCTTAGGCTGATTAAGATGTGTGCGGTGGACCTGGAAGCCGTAGTTCACGGTGAGTTCGAAGCGGAAGTAAGGGTGTTGCGCAAGGTGTCAGCGGATGTGACGCAGCGGTGGCGTGGTACCGGTGTGGAGTCGTGGCTACGGAATTACCCTGGCTTGTGGCGGAAGTTGTTAGAAGAGGAGAGGTAGAGTAATGGTGCGCGTTGGCGGGCGGCAGCAGATGCGACAGGAACGTAGGCAGCCTTGGCGGCAGGAAGGTAGGCAGCCTTTGCGGCAGGTGGAACGTGGTGTGACGGGAGGTGGTGGGGCGCGCGGGCCTGTGACGTGTGGTCCATGGTCGAGCTGCGTGGGTGGCATACGGCTTCAGGTGTGCATGCAGGGTGGTGTCTCGTGGAATGTGGAGGAAGCGTGCGGGTCGCCTGAGCCGCCACCGTCTGAGCCGCCACCGTCTGAGCCGCCACCGTCTGAGCCGGTGGATGGTGCCTGGTCCGGATGGAGGGATAGCGGGAGTCCTGGGGCCCAACCTGATGGGACGTGCCGGCAGTCGCAGTATCGGACGCGTACGCTTGCCGATGGGTCGGAGGAACGGCAACAGCGGTCGGTGGTGGTACCGTGCCCTGGTGGTGCTGTGACGTCACCTACGGCTGGCGCCTGGTCCGGCTGGAGGGATAGCGGGAGTCCTGGGGCGCAACCTGATGGGACGTGCCGGCAATCGCAATATCGGACGCGTACGCTGGCTAATGGGTCGGAGGAACGGCAACAGCGGTCGGTGACGGTGCCGTGCCCTGGTGGGTCGCCTGAGCCGCCACCGTCTGAGCCGCCACCGTCTGAGCGGCCACCGTCTGAGCCGGTGGCTGGCGCCTGGTCCGGCTGGAGGGATAGCGGGAGTCCTGGGGCTCAACCTGATGGGACGTGCCGGCAGTCGCAGTATCGGACGCGTACGCTGGCTAATGGGTCGGAGGAGCGGCAACAGCGGTCGGTGGTGGTACCGTGCCCTGGTGGTGCTGTGACGTCACCTACGGCTGGCGCGGTGGATGGTGCCTGGTCCGGCTGGAGGGATAGCGGGAGCCCTGGGGCCCAACCTGATGGGACGTGCCGGCAGTCGCAGTATCGGACGCGTACGCTTGCTAATGGTTCGGAGGAACGGCAACAGCGGTCGGTGACGGTGCCGTGTCCTGGTGGTTACGTCAAACGGTATGACCGCAAAGCTTCTGAAGTGGAGGCGGAGAAGCGGCGTATTGAGGAGAGAGTGCTGCGACATGATCCGGGTGTGCGTAAGGTGGTGGAATACAATGAGGAGACGGGCGGGTATGACACCTACTATACGGTGTTGCCGCGTGAAGATGTGCCGCGAGGGTTGACGATGTGGGAGCGGATGACGGGCGCGTTTAAGGGTGCTGCGTTGAATTGGCATAGGAGCGTTGACGCGCAGGAGCGGGGAACCAGGGCGATGGTGGGCGGTGCTTGGCGGTGGTCTGGCGAGTATGCGGCAGAGCATAAGCCGGTGAAGTTTGTGGTCGGCGCTGGAGGACTGGAAGGTGGGTTCTACCCGGTGTATGGCGTTGACGGGGAGCTGTTGGTGGAGACGCGGGACGGCATCACGAAAGGTGAAGTGGTGGCGATGGGGTTGCTGCCGTTCGAGATCGGTGGTGGCGCTGGTGCGGTGTGGGTCGTGAAGTCTATCGCCAAGGTGGCGGGTCGTGCTGGTGGGCGTGGAGCGTCTATGTTGACGGTACTGCCGAGTGGGTATGATGGCAAGGTGGTGCAGATAGGCCGGAATAGTGCGGGTGTGAAGGTGTACGGCCCGGATAGTTTGACGGCTGCGCAGCGTAAGGTGGTAGTGGATAGGACTGTGCCATCTGGAGGTGCGCCGTTGGCTCCTGCGCCGCCGGATGCGCCGCCGGTGCCTGATCCGTTTCGTCGGGCGTTTCCAGATGATCCAGACTTGGATCCGACGCTGCCTATAAAGCCCAATGAGCCTATGACGGTGCCGCCAGGTCGGGGTAAGCCTACGCCTGGTGACCCTGACTTTGTGCCGGAGCGGCAGAGGCCCTATAAACCTGGAGAGGATCCGCAGGGTCCGGGGTTTGAACCTGCACCGGAGAGTCCGACGCACGCGCCGAGGTGGAACCCAAATACGAAGCGGTGGGAGCGGCCTGATGGGACACCATACTTTGCGCCTAAGGAGAGCCCTACGCCTAAGAAGGGCCCTGGTACGTCGACGGAGCCGGGGGTGCGTCCTGGGTCATTGACGGCGACTGGACCGGCTGTGTATGCGGGGCCGACGGGTGCGGCCTTGTGGGAGTCGGAGTTTGACACGGAGCCGTCGACGGATGGGCCGGTGGGGACTGATACCGCTGTGGGAGTTGGTGTTGAGGGCAATGGTGATGATGAAGGGTTTCAGTTTGGAGAGGATTGGTCGAGTGGTGAGCAGGCTGAGCCATTGGAAGTAGTTGCGGCGCCTCCTCCTCCTCCTCTTCCTCCTCCTCCTCCTCCTCCTCCTCCGCCGCCGTTGACGCCTTGTCCTCCGGGGATGGTGCGTCTGGCTGACGGGAGCTGTGGGCGTCCAGTACCGCCGCCTGCGACGCCTTGCCCCCCTGGGATGGTGCGTCTGGCTGACGGGAGCTGTGGGCGTCGAGTACGGCCGCCTGCGATGCCTTGCCCGCCTGGGATGGTGCGTCTGGCTGACGGGAGCTGTGGGCGTCCAGTACCGCCGCCTGCGACGCGTTGCCCCCCTGGGATGGTGCGTCTGGCTGACGGGACCTGTGGGCGTCCAGTAGCGCCGCCTGCGACGCCTTGCCCCCCTGGGATGGTGCGTCTGGCTGACGGGACCTGTGGGCGTCCAGTAGCGCCGCCTGCGACGCCTTGCCCCCCTGGGATGGTGCGTCTGGCTGACGGGACCTGTGGGCGTCCAGTAGCGCCGCCTGCGACGCGTTGCCCCCCTGGGATGGTGCGTCTGGCTGATGGGACTTGTGGTCGTAGAGTACCGCCGCCTGGGGTGGCTCCGCTGTTGGGGTCTGGCACTTCGAAGAAGCTGGGACCACGGAAGCGTCGGCCTGATTTGGTTGCTGCTGAGGATGTGACGCCTACGCAGCGTGCGGACTTGTACCCGGCGGTGGTGTCGTACCGGTATCGTGGTCATGAGCATGTGGTGGACTTGCAGGAACAACGAGTGGTGAGCTCGAAGAAGGTGCCGTGGGATGGAGCGCGGCGTGGGCCGCGTGATCACCGTGTGTTGGAGTATGGTCGGCAGGCTGCGAGGCCGTATGTGCATGAACACGTGCATCCGGGAGGCGATGATCGAGAGGATAGTCTGTTTAATGTGACGGTGGGTCCGCATGGGCTAGCGCAGTCAGCTGGCGGTGTTAGTGACGCAAAGCGAGCGGCGTGGGCGGACAAGTCGCGTCGGGTGGTGGGTGGCCAGCGGGATGCGCCTCGCTATGAGGCGCCCCGGTATGGCGCTCCGCGATATCGGGGGTAGGCGGTGGGTAGCAGACAAGAGAAGCGTTATATTAGCTATACTGATGGCCTTAGTCCAGGAAGCGGACATGGTGCTGACCACCAAGGTGCATTACCGCAAGCGCGGCGACTCGCTCCAGTACGCACAGGAGAAGGGCCTGCCCATCTACGTCCTGCGCAAGAACTCGCAGGTGCAGATGGAGCAGTTCCTCAAGTCGCTGAGCGCGGGTTGGGGCGGCGACGGCCGCCAGCGCATCGCGAATGCGATGGAGGAAACGGAAGAGGCTGTGGTGCAGGTCTTCGACGGCGGGCCGTCGGTCGAGCTATCGCCGCAAACCTCCTATATTCGACGGCTGCAGCACCAGTTGGCCGAGCGCTACAACCTCGGCTCCGCGAGCCTGGGCCGCGAGCCGCAACGCCGCGTGGTGATCTTCCACCCCTAACGACGGCAAGGGAGAAATTCGTGTCCCAACCACTCTTCATCACCTTTGAGGGCGGAGAGGCCGCCGGCAAGTCGACGCAGGTACGGCTGCTTTCGTCCTTTCTGCGGGACGCCGGCCGTCGAGTTGTGGCCGTTGCCGAGCCGGGCAGCACCGCCCTAGGCGCGCGTGTCCGGCGGCTGGTGAAGTTTGGAAGCATGCCCATCGGCCCGCGAGCGGAGGCGTTGCTGTTCGTCGCTGCAAGGGCGCAGCTGGTGGAGGAGATCATCGCGCCCGCGCTGGCGGAGGGCGACGTCGTGGTCTCCGACCGGTTCGGCGACTCCACGCTGGCCTACCAGGGCTACGGGCGCGGGCTGGATCTGGATGAGCTACGGCGCCTGAACGAGTCGGCCACCGGCGGGCTGCAGCCGGACCTGACCGTGTTGCTGGATATGCCGGTGGATGTTTCCCTGATGCGCCGCAGGCCCCGGGACAGAGACCGTTTTGAGGCGGCGCTGGCGCAGGCGGATGCCGCCGACGTAACCTTCCACCTGAACGTGCGCGAGGGGTTCCTCGCGTTGGCCAAACAGGAGCCGGAGCGATGGCTCGTGGTGGACGCGACAAAACCGCGCCGCGAGGTCGCGTTGCTCGTGCAGGAGCGCGTGACGGGGATGACGACCGGGTAGCATTGAGGCGCCGATTGGCTATTGCGGCCAGCTTGTGGTAAACCCCAGCAGATTTTGACAGCAAGCGGGGGCGATGCTACTATTTATCGCCTAAGAAGCAGGCCCGTCCGCCTCTTATCGAAATGGGCGAAGGACCAGCGCCCAGTGACCCTGAGAGGGGCAAAGCCCTGGTCCGGAGGGACCTCCACAAATGCCGCAAGGCAGCTTGGCAATCTACATTGGCCTCCTCGTCTTTGCTCTGGCCTTCTCTGCGCTCTTTTCCGCCTCTGAGGCCATTCTCCTTTCCGTGCAGCGCATTCGTTTGCAGTACATGGTGCGCACCCGGGTTCCGGGCGCTCGCGTCGTGGCCCGACTGGTGGAGAACCCTCGACGTTTCCTGCCCACCATCCTCCTCGCCAACAACCTGACCAACACGGCAGCAGCCGCCCTGGGCACGGCCGTCGCGGTGCAGCTCATCGAATCGGAGGGGTTGGCGGTGGTGGTGGCGACGGCCGTGGTCACCGTCCTCCTGCTGGTCTTCGGGGAGACCATTCCCAAGGCCATCGGCGTGCGACACGCGGAAACTGCGTCGCTGCTTGTGGCGCCGCCGGTCACGCTGCTGGGACGGGTGTTGCTGCCCGTTGTGAGTGTCCTGAACGTGATAGTGGACCTGGCGCTCAAGCCCTTGGGCGGTTCAACGGGACGCATAGGCATGAACGAGGGTGAGTTGCGCGCCATGATTACGCAGGGCCGGGAGTCCGGCGCCGTCGCCTCCCGCGAGGCCCGCATCATGGAGCGCGTCCTGCGATTTGCCGAACACCAGGTCCGTGAGGTCATGGTGCCCCGCACCGAGTTGGTCATGGTCGAGAAGGGCACGGAGCTGGGCGAGTTCCTCGCGCTGCTCGGGCGAAGGCCCCGCAGCCACTATCCGGTGTACACCGGAATCTTCGAAAACATCGTTGGGGTCCTCGGCGCCACCGACGTGCTGCGCGGTCTGGCGCTGCATCAGATAGCACTAGGCGGCGACGTCACGGTGCTGGCTCGACCGGCAGTCTTCGTGCCCGATACCAAGCTCGCGTCCGAGCTGCTCGAGGAGATGCAGGAGGACGACGACGCCGCGGCGGTTGCAGTGGACGAGTTCGGCGTAATCGTCGGGCTGGTCACCCTTGTCAAGCTGGGCGAAGAGGTCCTGGGCCCAATGGAGTTCACCGGCGACATTGAGGACGAAGAGGAAGAGGTGGAGGCGCTGGACGAGGTCACCTTTGCCGTGGACGGTGCGCTGCGCCTGCATGACCTCACGGAACGTATGGGCCTGACCCTGCCCGATGGCGACTACGAGACGGTGGCCGGCTTCTTGCTGGATCGCATCGGAAGCATCCCGTCGGAGGGTCAGCAGTACCGGTACGGCAACGTGAACTTCACCATCACGGAGATGGACGGGCTGCGGGTGGACAAGGTGCGCATCCACTACATGACGCCCTTTGGCGCCGAGGAGCCGCGGTCCGCAGGAGACCGCTAGTGGCTACGCTGCCACAGGCGGTGGCTCGGCACGTGGTGGCCGCAGGGCTCGCAGGCGCGCGGCTCGTGGCGGCGGTGTCCGGCGGCCCGGACTCCCTCGCCCTGCTCCACGCTCTGCACTGCCTCCGAGACTCCCACAGGCTATCGTTGTGCGTGGCGCACGTGGACCACGGCCTCCGTGCCACGTCCGCGCTCGATGCCGACTTCGTACGCGAACGTGCTGCGGCGCTCGCGCTGCCATGCACGGTAGTCGAGGTTGATGTCCCCCGACGGCCCGACGGATCGTTTTCAGAGGCCGCGGCGCGCGACGCCCGCTACCGGGCGCTGGCAGGCGTCGCGATACGCGAGGGCGCGGCGGTCATCGCGACGGGGCACACGGCGGACGACCAGGCGGAAACGGTGCTGCTCCACGCCGTGCGGGGCGCCGGTCTGGCTGGCCTTCGCGCCATGAGCGTCCTCAGCGACGCGCCGGTTGACGACAGCTCGGGCATCAGCCTCTTTCGCCCCATGCTGGGAGTCCGGCGCAGCGAGACTCAGGCCTACTGCCGCGAGCTCGGCCTCACGCCCCTCCACGACGAGACCAACGACGATGTCCGGATCCCCCGGAATCTGCTTCGCCTGGAAGCGATGCCGCTGCTGGAGCGGTTGAACCCACAGGCGGTTTCGGCGCTGGCCCGCCTGGCCGACACCGCTGGCGGCGCGCTGGACTTCATGGAGGCTGCGCTGGACGCCGAGTGGCCGGCGATGGCGTCGGCGTCTGATGGCGCAGTCTCGCTGGACCGCGAGCGATTTCGCGCGTTGCACCCTGCGCTTCAGGGGCTCGCTGTGCGGCGTGCGCACCAGCAGGCCGACGGCACGCGCGAGACGCTGGACACGGTGCACGTGGAGGGAGCGCTGGGGCTGGCGAGCGGCCCCTCGGGCAAGGAGGCAGAGCTGCCGGGCGGCGTCCGGATGGAAGTTCGCCACGGGGAGCTGGTGTTCCACCCTCCGGGACGCGGGCTGCACTCGCTGCCGCAGTTCGAGGGAGAGCATCCGCTGAGCGTGCCCGGCGTAACGTTGATGCAGGAATGGTGCGTGGAAGCTGAATTTGTGCCCATGCCGGCGAGCTTGCAGTCGACGGGTTTCACGGCGCACTTGGACGCAGACTCCCTCGGTGGCGAGCTGTGCCTGCGAGGCCGTCGCCCGGGCGACCGCTTTCAACCGCTGGGGATGGAACGGGGCAGCAAGAAGTTGCAGGACTACTTCGTGGATGAGCAGGTGCCGAAGCGTGAGCGGGATACCGTGCCGTTGCTCGTTACTCCCAAGGGCGTCGTGTGGGTTGCGGGGCACACCATCGCGCATTGGGCGCGGGTCACACCCGAGACGCGGCGTGTGCTTCGAGTGGAGCTCTCGCGGTCGGACGGCGCGTAGCCTACGTGAGCGCCTCCAGCGCCGCCGCAAGGTCGAGGTCCTTCTGGCTAATGCCGCCGGAGGAGTGCGTGCTGAGGGTGACCGCGACCCGCTTGTAGCCGACGGCCATGTCCGGGTGGTGGTCGGCGGCTTCCGCCGCTTCGGCGGTGCCGTTCACGAATGCTATGCCGTCCATGTACGCCCCGAAGGTGTAGGTCTTGGTGATGGCGTCGCCTTCGCGCTCCCAGCCCGCCAGCCCGGCCAGCCCCGCCGCGATTGCCTCGTCACCCAGCTTGGTGTCGTCCGCCATGACCGCGCTCCTTTCCGAACCCTCCAGCGAAGCCGCCGGAGGCCTTAGCCCCAATCAGATGGTGTGCTCACGCACCATGCCCGGGCCGAGGATATCCTCCAGCCGCTCGTACAGGGCGGGGCAACCGTTGGCCTTCATAGATGCCTCCAGCCGGACGGTCTTGCCGTTGGTGCGCACCTCCAGCAGGACCGGGTCGTTGCCCGGGTAGTCCATCAGCAGCCGAAGCGTATCACGCAGCGTCAGCTCGTCCTGGCGGGGGTCGCTCGTCTCCAGCAGCATCAGTTGCAGCCAGTGCTTGGGGCCGCCGTTGCCGTTGGGCTGCTGCGAGTGCCCGTTCGTGTGCGGCTGGCTTTCCTCGGCGACGTTGCCGTTTTCCGATGTGGCAATCGGCGCCTCAGCCGCGCCGTTTTCGTTCGAGGGAATGTGACCGTTGGAGGCATTCGCGACCGGCGCGGCGTGCCCGCTCTCCGGACGCACGGCGGGCACGGTTACTCCCGCGGGCTGCGGCGGCTCGGCGTCGTCGGTTCCCTCGTCCCACGGGGCTTCCGAGGGCGGCGAGGGTTCGTCGCCCGTGGGGAGAACGTAGATGGTGGCTCGGTCGCAGACAACAGACTGCTGGTCGCCGCGCATGCGTACGCGGCCGCTCACGCGCAGGAAGTTGCCCTCCCGCCAGAGGTCCTGGTTGTCGGTGTACGCCGCGCCGAAGGCCACCACTTCCGTCGCGCCGTCCATCAGCCGCAGCTCAACGGCGGCGGAGGATGAGCCGGTCCTGGTCGAGAAATACCGGACGGATGCGACCTGCCCCACGAGGTCCACGCGGGCGTTGGCCTGCTCGGTTTCAAGGTCTTGGACGGAAATGATGGCCGTACCGAGGTCTACTCCGGCCAGTATCTGGGCGAAAGGGGTCTCGGTGAACGTCACCCCCATCATCTCATGTTCCCACCCGGCCTTCTCCTGTTTGCTGGCGTCGGCTGCGGGTGGAAGCTGCAGCTCCGGAAGGGGCGCGTCCACGGAATCGCCGAAGAGGTCGAACATCGTGGTCTGGCCGCTCTCACGGCGCCGCGCTTCCTGGTTGGCGAGGCCCATGATGCGGTCCAAACCGGCCAGCAGCGCTCCACGACTGGGCTCCAACGTGTCCAGTGCCCCTGCCTTGACCAGGCTCTCCATGATGCGCTTGTTGATGCCCTTCATGTCCATGCGGCGGCAGAGGTCCTCGACGCTGGCGAAGGGCTCGCTGGCCCGCGACTCGACGACGGACGCGATTGCCGCCTCGCCGACGCCCTTGATCGCGCCGAGTCCGAAACGGATCGCCTGCGGTCCGCCGCGCGGCCCCTCGATGGTGAAGGGCACGTCGCTGTGGTTCAGGTCGGGCGGGTGCACCTTGATCTTCATGCGGTGGCACTCGCCGATGGTCGCTCCCATTCGCTCCGTGTTGCCGAGGCGCTGGTTGAGCACGGCGGTCATGTACTCGACGGGGTAGTTCGCCTTGAAGTAGGCCGTCCAATACGCGATGAGCGCGTAGCTGACGGCGTGGGCCTTGTTGAAGGCGTATCCGGCGAAGGGCTCGATGAGTTGGAACATCTCATCGGCTTCCGCCTGCGTGTAGCCGCGCTCCAGCGAGCCCTTCAGGAAGACCTCCTTCTCCTGCGCCATGATGGCGGCGACCTTCTTGCCCATCGCCTTCCGGAAGGTGTCCGCCTCCCCGAGCGTGTACCCGGCGAACCGCTGCACGATGAGCAGCACCTGGTCCTGGTAGACGATGACACCGTAGGTCTCCTCCAGGAATTCCTTGACCGAAGGGTGCGGGTAGCGGATCTCCTCCACGCCGTGCTTGGCGCGGATGTAGCGGTCGATGTGCTCCATGGGTCCGGGCCGGTACAGCGCGACCATCGCGGCGATGTCCCGGAAGTTGTTGGGCCTCAGGTCACGGATGTATCGGCGCATGCCCGAGCCCTCGAGCTGGAACACGTCCGTGGTCTCGCCGGCGGACAGCAGCTCAAACGTCTTCGGGTCGTCGAGAGGGATCGAAGGCAGGTCGAGCTCCGGGCCGCCGTTGGACGACACGAGGTCCATGGCGCGCCGGAGGATGGTCAGGTTCGCCAGGCCCAGGAAGTCCATCTTGAGGAGCCCCAGCTTCGCGATGGGGTCCATGGAGAACTGGGTCATGGGCGTGCCGCTCTCCTCGTCCCGCACCGGTCGCTGGAGCGGAATGTGCTCCTCCAGCGGGTCCGCGGAGATGACGACGCCCGCGGCGTGGGTGCTGACGTGATGGACGGTGCCCTCGATGCGCTGGGCCGTGGTCACGAGCTGCTCCAGTGAGGAGTCGGCGTTCTTGATCTCATCCAGCTCCGGGTTCATGCTGATAGCTTCCGTGAGCGAGCCCGCCCGAGGGTGGATGAGCCGGGCCACGCGGTCGACGTCCCCGTAGGGCATGCCGAGGGCGCGGCCCACGTCGCGGATGGCGGCTCGGGGACCCATGGTGCCGAAGGTGATGATCTGCGCCACGTGGTCGCGCCCGTATTTGTCCACGACGAACCGGATCACCTGGTCGCGCCGGTCGTCCTGGAAGTCCATGTCGATGTCCGGCATTTCCTTGCGCTCCAAGTTTAGGAAACGCTCGAAGACAAGGTCGTACTCCAGCGGGTCCACGTCAGTGACGCCCAGGCAGAAGAGCACGAGGCTGGCGGCCGCGCTGCCCCGCACACCAAAGAGGATGCCCTCCCGGCGCGAGTACGCGAGGATGTCCCAGACCACGAGGAAGTAGTTTGCGAACTGGGTGTGCTCGATGACGGAGAGCTCGTAGTCGAGGCGCTCATGGTAGCGATTGGGCGCGCCGGAGCGCAGCCGCTCGAGGCCCTCGCGGCAGAGGCGCTCGAGGTACGCCTGCGGCTCCGAGCCGTCGGGCGTCTCGTATTGGGGTAGCCGGATGCGGTCGAAGTTGAGGCGGATGTCGCACGTGTCCGCGATGCGCTGGGTGTTAGCGACGGCCTCCGGGAATTCTGGAAAGAGCTGGAACATCTCGTCCGGGCTCTTGAGGTAGAAGGAGTCGCCGGTCATCTTGAGGCGCTTGCCGTCGTTGACGTTGGTGTTGGTGGAGATGCAGATGCGGATGTCCTGCATGGACGCGTCTTCGCGGTGGACATAATGGAAGTCGTTTGTGGCCGCGAGCGGGATGCCAAGCGTGCGGTTCATCTCGATGAGCGAGGCGTTGACCGTCTCGAGCTCGGGAATGCCGTCGTGGCGCTGGAGTTCCAGGTAAAAGTCGTCCTGGAAGACCTCCCGGAACCAGTCGATGGAGGCGCGGGCCTCCTTTTCGCGGCCCGCCAGCGTGAGCTCGGCGAACTCGCCGCTCAGACAGCCGGATAGGGCGATGATGCCGCCGCGGTAGCGGTTCAGCAAATCGCGGTCGACGCGGGGCTTGTAGTAGAAGCCGTCAAGGTGCGAGCGGGTGACGAGCTGGATGAGGTTCGCATATCCCGTGTTGTCGCGCGCAAGCAGGGTAAGGTGGTACGGATTGCGGTCCGCCGCTGTGCGCGATGTGTGGGAGCCGGGCGCCAGGTAGACCTCACACCCCAATATGGGGTTGATGCCGGCCTCTCTGCAGGCCGAATAGAAATCTACCGCCCCGTACATCACGCCGTGGTCCGTAATGCCGAGGGCATTCATCCCGAGCTCTTGACACCGCTGCACCATGGGGCCGATCCGGCTCAACCCATCCAGTAGGCTGTACTCCGTGTGAACGTGCAGGTGGGTGAACAAGGCTTTCCTCTTATGTTGTTGGCGCCATTATATGCCCGCGACAACGGGGGACGGCAAGCCATGAAAGTCGGGGGTTTGCGGGTTGCTTTTGTGAAGGGCCTCGCGGGCACGTACGGCCCGCGAGGCCCTTCTTGACTCATCCATTGAGTGGGCGCGATTCCAGTGAGTCGTCGGCCTACTCTCCGCCGCCACCCTGCATCGCCATCTCTTGCGGCAGCGTGGGGATGCGAGCGGCGATGACGGCAGGCGTGCCTCGGCGCACCTGATCCAGCCCGCGGCGCAACGCCGGACCGATTTCCTCCGCCGTGGTGACCGTCTCGCCGTAGCCGTTGGCCGCCTCCGCCAGCTTGGCGAAGTCCGGCGGCGGGTCGAAGAGGCCGCCCTCGTAGCTCCCGTCGCGCATTGCGGCGCCGTCCGGGTACGTGCCGCGCAGCCCGCGTGTGCCCGTGCTGTACGACGCGTTCACGAACACGACCGCCAGGTAGGGCGCACCGTGGTGGCCGGCCGCCCACAGCCCCGCGAGCGGTGTGCCGAACATGAAGTAGCCGTCGCCGGAGGTGAGGACCACGTCGCTGTTGGGCTTCGCGAGCTTTGCCCCGAAAGCCGCCGAGCTGCCCCAGCCGCCCGTGCTGCCGCCGCTCTTGAAGTACGTGCTCGGCTGCGACCGCCCATGGTAGGCCTGAACGAAGGGGGTGTTGCTCAGGGCGTCGTCCAGGAGGATGGCGTCGGGCTCCAACACCTGACCGAGCTGGTAGGCGACCCATCGCGGGTGCAGAGGCGCTCGCTTGGAGGCCTCCGCCGCCAGGTCCTCGTTCCGCTGGTGGATCTCTGCCTTTCGCTGCTCCAGCCGCGCCCGACGGTCGGCGATGCGGTCCATGTCGCTCTTGGTGAGCATGCCGGTGGCGGCCTCGTAGATGGCATCGGCGGCGCCGGTGACGCTGACGGGCAGCCACATGTCGGCGCGGTACTCCATCGTCTTGTAGCGTGACTGCACGGGGTCCGGGTCCACCCAGATGATCCTGGCGTCGGCGCCGGGCGCGTTGCGGCCGGGGGTGAACGGCGCGGGCGACTCCGCCACGAGGACGACGTCGGCGTCCTTCACGTCGGGCCCCGTGCCGTGCAGCGGGTGGGTGTTGGGGAAGTTCATCTTGTCCGTCTGCGTCTCACGAACGGGCAGCCCCAACAGCTCGGCCAGCCGCACGAGCGCCTCCACCGACCCCGGGTGACGACCCGACTTCGCGAGGCAGATCACGGGGTTGTTCGCCTTGACGAGCCACTCCGCGGCGGTCTTGGCGTCGCGGGGGTCCGGCCACGCGGGTCGTGCGACGCCGAGCTGGTCGCGCGTGGGGAATCGAGTCGTGCCGGGCATCGGCTGCATGGCCACTTCGCGCGGCACCGTCATGTAGACGGGCCCCTGCGGGTCGCTCATGGCGACCTGTAACAGGCGGCTGACCATCAGGCCGGGATTGTCCAGGTGTTCCAGTCTGTGGTCGTGCTTGGTGTATTGCCGGACGATCTCGCCCTGGTCGCGGGGCTCCTGCACCCATTGGATGCCCGCGTCGCGGCCGCCGCGCATCGTGCCGGGGTAGGCGCGAGGTCCGGTGCCCGCGGTCATGAGCACGGGATAGCCGCCGCGCCATGCCGTGTGGATGGCGGCGCCGTAGTTCAGCGTGCCCACGTCGACGTGAACGGCGGTGGCGGCGGGCTGCCCGCTGACCATCGCGTTGCCGAGCGCCGCGTGCAGCGCCGCGCCTTCGTGCGTCATGGTGACCAGCCTCGGCGTCGGCCACTCGCGCTCGCGGGCCTTGGCGGCGCTCTCCTGGTAGAAGGCGATTTCAGAGCCTGACACGAAGAAGAGGTTGTCGATGCCCCCAAGCTTCATGGAGGCCATCAGGGCGTCGGACCACTCCTCCGCGCCGTACTCGCCCCACGTCGATTCAAAGGACCTCGGTTCGCTGGTCATGACGCCCTCCCATTGCGCGGTTGCTTTTCGATTGTGCCCGGCCACCGCACGCTCGATTGGCGCGCCCACGCCGGTGGCGCAAGGCTAGGGCGCGCGCATGGGGGTGTCAAGACGAGGTCTGCTAGAGCTTCCAGAAATAAGACATTGGAAATAATTCTGCTTTACAATCATTGAAGGAATAAAGGGGCTGCTGCTTGGCGAAATACAGAGATGCCATAAGGCTAATCGAGCGGGATGGCTGGTATCATGTCCGCACAACTGGCAGCCACCGCCAGTACCACCATCCGGTGAAGCCGGGCACAGTAACTATTTCAGGGCGGCTGGGACAGGATGTCCCCAAGTATAGGTGGCATGACATTATGCGCCAGGCTGGGTTGCTCGGGAGGAGTTCATGAAGCGCAGTTACGTAGTTGTCTTTGAGCGCACATCCAACAACTACTCCGCCGGGGCTCCGGATGTACTAGGCTGCGTCGCAGCGGCGGGCACCTTCAAGAAGACGCAGAAACTGATAGCTGAGGCCTTGGAGTTGCACCTGCAGGACCTTGCGGACACGGGGCAACCCATACCGGAGCCGCGCATGTCCATAGCCGACGCCATGGCGGACTATGCCAATGTAGTTTCGGACGACGCGGACTACGGTTACAGCGACTACGGCGATGCCGTTGAGCCCATGGAGGTGACCTTTGGCTGGGTGGAGGTCAACGTCCCTGACTACGCCTCCTCTGAAAGTCCTGCCATCTCTTCCCGCGTCGCGGACGAAGACTAACCGCCCCGCTCTCCGGGCGACGCGATGCCGCCGAAGGTGTTCGCCGCCACCATCACGTCGAAGCGGGTGGGCGCACGCACCAGCCGCATCCGTATCGGCCGAAGTAGGGCATCCCCCAGCAGGCTAGTTCGGTGACTGTGTCGGGATCCAGAGTATTGATGAGATCTCGCTGAATTCCCTCCGAATCCTCGCCCAGGAACTCCCCGCATCGTCGCTCCGGTACAGGTAACCGTATCGGCTGCCGGCAAATACAACTTCAGGGTCCCATGTCTGGAGATTGACCACCCACATAGCGGAGTTAGGGTCGTCCGGGAGTGGTACAGCCTCCCAGGTCGTACCCGTGTCGTCCGACCTCATGATCGCTCCCGTGTTGCCGGGAGTCGCGTCGCCGATGGTGAAGAAGATGGTCTTCCCATTGGCAGGTGAGGCGCTAAACCCCCTGGTGTAGGTCAAAGGGAACCTCTCTCCAACACCAACCGAACTCCAACTTTCGCCCTCGTCTTCACTGAAGTAGGCGTCGTTGTTGACTACGGCAAAGACTCTCTTGGGTGGACCTAGGACTACTGCGACATTGTGCAGGTCCATGTTGGGAATTTCCTCCCCAACACGACTCCAAGTGTCTCCGCCGTCGGCGCTATGGCGTATCCCGTCAACTTCTATCCCCGCCCATATGCTCTTGGGGTTGGTCGGGTCTATGGCGAAACCGGTGACACGAGGGACTCCAACCGCCGGGCAATCCTCGGCAATGTCCACTTGCATCTGACTCCAGGTTGTCCCGCCGTCCGTAGAGCGAAAGATTGTGGCGGGGGTTGGCGTTCCTGTCCCGGCGAAGATAATCTCAGGATTGCTGCCGTCGATGGCAAGACTCCACACGCAATAGTCGTTGAGCATGGAATCAACTCGGCCCCACGTGGCCCCGGAGTCAGAGCTTCTGTAGAGACCGAGGTCAGTGCCGCAAAATATCTCACGAGAATTCTCTGGATTGACGGCCAGGGCGCGGACAATCGCGTCGGAATGTAGTCCTTGCCCAACACTTGCCCGACTCCAGGTCTCCCCACCATCAGTGCTGCGATGCACACCCTGTCCCACTGAACCGACCATTACCGTTACATTGTTGTTCACATCGACCGCCTTTCAAGGGATGTCCGGCGTCCCTTCTCGTTGCTGACCCCTTCCGACTGAAGTGGCGACTTTGCATTGTCCAAACCGGCTACCGCTACTATAACGTCCAAGGCACAGGGGTGATTGTTTCGTTCGGGCTCTCCATCAAAGCCTGGCTATCAGTTCATCGATTTGCTCCACCGTGTTCATGTCCGGTTCCCACGCCGCGATGAGACCGGCTTCGTCAATCACCACAGCAGGGCGCCGGCCTTCAGCGTTGTTGGCAACGTACCGCTCCGCGGACGCCTCCGACATTCCGTACGCTATGCCAACGCTCCAGTCCTGGTCCAACAGGACCGCGAAGGGCAGATGCTCCTTTTCGATCCATGCTTTGGCGCTTTCAGCATCCTTGTCGTTCATGCCGTACACCACAATGTTCTTGTCTTCCAATTTAGCGGCATTCTCCCGGTACCCGAGAGCCATGCGCGTTCAGTTCCCTCCGCCGGAGCTGGTATAGAAGTAAAGCGCCACCTTCTTCCCCTTCAGGTCACTGAGCGATACGGTGTTGTCGTAACAGTCTTTGAGGGCGAAGTCCGGGGCGGGACTACCGATTTCCAATCTTGCCATGTCGACCTCCTTGAGGACGGTTCTCTACAACTGCAGCCCTATTCCTGCCAACGAAAGTCTATGGGCGAGAGTATCACAGCTGCACCGATGGGGCGACTCCCAAACATAAGGTCCGCTGGTCCAGCACATGCGAGTCCATGAAGGTTTGAGGGTGTCCCAGGGAAATCGTATGCGTGGGCGAGGAGGCGCAGGTTACGCAGCACATTCGCGGCAATTAAGCTGCCTTAAGGTTCTGCATTCGTATTCAACTGGTATGAAAAGACGTAGGAAGTACACGGCAAGTCGTCAACGGACATGCTCCGAAACGCAGAGAGGACAGGCGGCCACGCCTGTCCTCTCATTCCCAAAATCCAGCACTGGTAGTTGGGGCAGCCCTACCCCAGCAGCGACACGATGATGTCGCCCATCGCCGTCGTGCCGATGATGTCGTCGCCTGGCGACGCGATGTCCCCCGAGCGGTAGCCGTCCGCGAGGGCGCGGCTGACCGCGTCCTCGATGAGCGCCGCCGCCTCGTCCATCCCCAGCGAGTAGCGCAGCAGCATCGCCGTGCTCAGAATGCTCGCGATTGGGTTCGCAATGCCCTTGCCCGCGATGTCCGGCGCAGTCCCGTGGATGGGCTCGTAGAGTCCGTAGGCGGGCTTGCCCGGTACCGGCACCCCGGCCAGGCTCGCTGAGGGCAGCATGCCCATCGAACCGGACAGCACCGCGGCCTCGTCCGTGAGGATGTCGCCGAAGGTGTTCTCCGCCACCATCACGTCGAAACGGCTGGGCGTGCGGACCAACTGCATCGCGGCGGTGTCCACCAGCACGTGGTCCAGCTCGATGTCCGGGTACTCCTCACCCATCTCCATGGCGATCTCCCGCCACAGACGCGAGGACTCCAGCACGTTGGCCTTGTCGACGGACGTCAGCTTCTTCCGCCGCATCCGCGCCAGCTCGAAGCCGACACGCAGCACGCGTGAAATGAATTCCTCGGTGTAGTACATCGTGTCGACCCCGCGGCGGCCGCGGCTGTTGCTCCACCGCTTCTTCGGCTTGCCGTAGTAGAGTCCGCCCGTCAGCTCCCGCACGACGATGAAGTCGACGCCTTCCAGCACAGAGGGCTTGAGGGGGCTCGCGTCGATGAGCTGCGGCACCACCTGCACGGGCCGAAGGTTCGCAAAGAGGTCAAGCCCCTTGCGTATGGCCAGCAGACCGTCCTCCGGGCGCGTCTTGGCCCGCGGGTCGTCCCACTTCGGGCCGCCTACGGCGCCGAAGAGCACGGCGTCGGCCGCCTTGGCCAAGCGTAGCGTCGAGTCCGGCAGCGCGTTGCCGAAATCGTCGATGGCGTTGCCGCCCACGGCGCCGTGTTCGTAGCTGAAGGTGTGGCCGAACCGTTCGCCGATGGCGTCGAGCACCCTAACGCTCTCATTCGTGACCTCCGGGCCGATGCCATCGCCGGGCAGCACTGCAATCTTGTAGTCCATGTGTGTTTATCCTCCGTGATTCAGCTTAGGTTGATCAATCACCGCACCGTTCGCCCCGAGCTTGTCGAAGAGCGGTTTGATTCCGTTTTCATACGCCGATGGGATGCTTTACCGGCATGCCCGCGCGCCGTGGGTACCCTTTGGGCGTTCCAGCGACCTTCTCCACGACGACCAGCCTCCGGCCGCCCTCCAGCCCCGGCGCGATGACCGGGCGCACGTCGGGCGTCGCCCCGCCGAGGACGCGCACCGCCTTGGCGGCGGCCTCTGCCTCTGCATCGGCGGTCGCCGACTTGTGCGCCACGAGCACGCCCCCGACCCGCAGGAAGGGCAGCGTCACTTCGACCAGCGCCGCCAGCTTGGCGACGCCCCGCGCCAGCACAACGTCGAAGGCGCCTCGCAGCGACGCCTCGTGCGCGATGTCCTCGGCGCGCCCGGTGTGCACCGCAACGTCCGGCAGCTCTAGCTCGGCGAGTAGCTCTCGCAGGAAGGCCGTCTTCTTGCCCGTAGCCTCAAGCAACTCCAGCCGGATGCCGGGGAATACGAGCTTCAGCGGCACGCCCGGAAACCCCGCGCCGCTGCCCACGTCGAGCACTCGCCCGCCGGACAGCGTTTCCTTGGGCAGCACGGCGGCAACGGTCAGCGAGTCCAGGAAGTGCAGCGTCTGGACGGCGTCCGGCTCTGTGATGGACGTCAGGTTCACCCGCGTGTTCGCCTCGAGCATGACGCGGGCGTACCTCGCGAACTGCTCTTCCTGTTCGGGGCTCAGCTCCAGACCGATGGCGCGGCAGCCCGCAGCTAACAGGCCCAGCCGGCCCTCGGCTTCCAGTGTATGCATGCGGAGATTATAGCAGGGACGGAGAGAGGGCGTCCGTTCGCCCTGAGCCTGTCCTGAGGCTCTCGTAGGGCCTGTCGAAGGGCCCAACCCGGGCCTCGAACCCAACGGCAACTGCCTCCATGCATCGTTGAGCAAGTCAACACCCTGACACGACGCCATTGCCCCTGCGTTCCGCCACCCCCTACACTCGCGGCATGAAGAAGGCCATTGCCCTGCGACGACATCCCAGCCCGAGCGGAGGCTCCGACAAGGAATCCCGGACTCGTTTCCCATATTTTTATTTTCCCCCCAATCTCCTAACTGAGAAGGACTCTCCCAGATACGGAGCCCTTTACCTGAACGAATCCCCGTGACGCCCCGCCCTGACCCTCCTTTCTCATGAGGGGAGGTAGTGCAGAAGCCTCGCCACGGCGCGCGCGTCCCCCTTCCCCAGACGGCCAGCCCCCGCTAAGCTGTGGGGCATGCCGTTAACGGGAGGGGTCATGGCCACGCGACAGTTGGTCCGGGAGAACACCGAGCTTGAGGCGGAGCTGCGCCGACGGCTGCGTGGTGAGGTGCGCTTCGACCGCATGACCCGCGCCATCTACGCCACCGACGCCTCCATCTACCAGATGGACCCCATTGGCGTCGTCTTCCCCATGGACGTCGAGGACGTGGTCAACACCGTCACCTTTGCCGGCTCGCAGGGCGTGCCCGTGCTGCCCCGAGGCGGCGGGACGGGCCTGGCAGGGCAGACGGTGAACCATGCTATCGTCATGGACTTCTCCCGCCACATGAACCAGCTCATCGAGATGAACCCTGAGGAGGGTTGGGCCTGGGTCCAGCCCGGCATCGTGCTCGACCAGCTCAGCGCTCTCGGCGCGCCCCACGGCCTCAAGTTCGCGCCGGACCCTTCGACCACCAACCGGGGCAACATCGGCGGCGCCATCGGCAACAACTCCTGTGGCGCCCGCTCCATCGTCTACGGCAAGACCCTCGACCACGTGCTGGAGCTCGAGGTCGTGCTTGCCGACGGCACCGTAACCACCTTCCAGGAACTGACGCCGGAGCAGCTCGAGGCCAAGCTCGCACTGCAGACCCTCGAGGGCCACATCTACCGCGAGGCCCGTCGCATCGCCCAGGAGCAGGCCGACGAGATCGACCGCCGCTACCCCAAGATCCAGCGACGAGTAAGCGGCTACAACCTTGACGAGGTCCTGCGAGACCCCATGAACATGGCCAAGGTCGTGGTCGGCTCCGAGGGCACGCTGGTCACCTTTACTCGCGCCAAGGTGCGCATGGCCCCTCGTCCCAAGGCGGCCGCCCTCGCCGTCGTTCACTTCAACACCATCCTGGAGTCCTTTGAGGCCACGGTCGAGCTGCTGGACTCCGGCGCCTCCGCCATCGAGCAGATGGACAACACCATCGTCCGGCAGGGGCGCCTGCACCCGGGCCTCTCGCCGCGCATGGCCTTTGTCGAGGGCGACCCCGCGTCGATGCTGATCGTCGAGGCGTCCGGCGACACCGCCGAGGAGGCCGCCGCCGGAATCGAGCGCATCGCCAGCACCATCGAGCGGCGCGGGCTTGGCTACCACACCCTGAAGGTCACCGACCCGCAGCAGCAGGCGACCATCTGGGCCGTCCGCCGCGACGGCCTCGGCCTCATCATGAGCGTGGAGGGCACGGCCAAGCCGCTGCCCTTCGTGGAGGACACCGCCGTCCCGCCGGAGCGCCTGCCTGAGTACTTCCAGCGCTTCGACGAGCTGGTCCGCGACGAGAAGACCACGGCGGCCTACTACGGCCACGCCAGCGTCGGCTGCATGCACATCCGCCCCCTCGTGGACATAAAGCAGCAGGAAGGCCTCGACCGCATGGTGCGTATCGCCGAGCGCGTGTCGGACCTCGTGCTGGAGTTCGGTGGCTCCCTAAGCGGCGAGCACGGCGACGGCATCGTCCGCGGCGTGTTCACGGAGAAGATGTTCGGCCCGCAGCTCTACCAGTCCTTCCGCGAGTTCAAACGCGTCTTCGACCCGAAGGGCATCATGAACCCCGGCAAGATCGTCGACTGCCCGCCGCTGGCCGAGAACCTGCGCTTCAGCCCGACGTGGAAGCCCATGCAGCTCGAGACCTACTTCGACTTCTCGAAAGACGGCGGCATCGCGGAGCACGCCGAGATGTGCAACGGCCAGGGCGCGTGCCGGCAGACCTTCGGTGGGCAGATGTGCCCGTCGTACATGGCCACGCGCGACGAGGAGCATTCCACGCGCGGGCGTGCAAACGCGTTGCGCACGGTGTTCTCTGGCCTCGTGCCCCACACCGAGTTCACCGGCAAGCGCCTGCATGAGGTGTTGAGCCTCTGCCTTGAGTGCAAGGGCTGCAAGTTCGAGTGCCCCTCCAGCGTGGACATGGCCAAGCTGAAGTACGAGTTCCTCGGCCACTACCACGCTGAGCACGGCTTCACGCTGCGGGAGAAGCTCTTCGGCAACGTGCACCGGCTCAACCCCATCGGCAACCGGCTGGCGCCCGTGTTGAACCTGGCGGCGAGGCTGCCCGGCGCAGGGCTCGCGCAGCGCATGGTGGGCATCCACCCCAAGCGGCGGCTGCCCAAGTTCGCGTCGCAGACCTTCTCGAGTTGGTTCCGCAAGCACAAGCGCGCATCCACCGCCACGCCGGCCCCTCGCGGGCGCGTCGTGCTCTTTAACGACACCTACATGGAGGGCAACTACCCCAACGTCGGCATCGCAACAACGCGGCTGCTGGAGCGCCTTGGCTACAGCGTCGAGACCGCCCCACGTTGGTGCTGCGGCCGCGCGATGATGTCCAAGGGGATGCTCCCCACCGCCATCGAGTACGCCCGCCACAACATAGAGGTCCTCTTCCCCTACGCCGAGCAGGGCATCCCCATCGTGGGAACGGAGCCGTCTTGCCTGCTGACCCTTCGCGACGAGTACCTCGACCTGCTGCCCGATGACCCCCGCGCAGCCGTTGTGGCACGGGAGTCCGTGCTCATAGACGAGCTGCTCGACAGGATCGCCAAGGAGGAGGGCGGCCTGCCGCTGAAGTTCCGCCCCCACGAGGGAAAGGTGCTCTTCCATGGCCACTGCCACCAGCGGGCGTTGTCGGGCGTGGATGCGTCGCTTGCCGCGCTTAAGTGCGTGCCCGGCGCGCAGGTCGAGGTCCCGGACGCAGGCTGTTGCGGTATGGCGGGCGCCTTCGGCTATGAGGCGGAGCACTACGATGTCTCCATGACCGTCGGCGAGCGTGCGCTCTTCCCGGCCGTCCGGAACAACCCCGGCGCAACGGTGGTGACCACCGGCGTGTCGTGCCGGCAGCAGGTGGAGCACGGCACCGGCGTGACCCCGCTGCACCTCGCCGAGTTCCTGGCCGCGCAGCTTGCGGAGGAGTAGCTCGAATGACGTACACCGCAACGGCGGTCGCCCCATGACCAACGGCCACACGCACGAAGACGGCCACGCCCACGAAGACGCCCAGGCCGACGCCCAGGCAACAGCCGTCGCCCGCCTGGAAGAGCAAATCCTTGACCTCGGCCGCGCCATCGAGCGTGACCCGGACGACGCCGATGCCTACTCCCGCCGGGGCGTCGCCTATGGGCAGATGGCCGCGCCCATGGAGGCGTTGCGCGACTTCAACCACGTCGTGCGGCTGCGGCCGGAATCGGCGGAGGCCTACTACAACCGGGGTATGGCGCACACGTCGCTGCACCAGCCCCTGCAGGCCATCGACGACTACACCCAGTGCCTGGAGCTGGACCCGGCGCACCGGGACGCCTACAACAACCGGGCGGCGTCGTACATCGAGCTACGGCGTGCGGACGAGGCGCTGCCCGACCTCGAGCGGGCGCTGGCCATCGACGCGACGTCCGCGACGGCGTACGCACTGCGGGCCATGGCCCACGCCTTGCTGGGCAACGACGCCCAGTGCGACGCGGATTCCCGCTGGGCGGTGTCCCTGGGCTTTGACGGCCACGCGCTGGAGTATCTGGTCTTGCGGGCAAAGCAACAGCGAGCGCCGGAGCGAGGCCTGTAGAACACGACCAATTGCGATAGAGGAGGCACGGCATGGCAAAGAGTGCCAACCCGATACGGTTCGGCATCAACCCGCGCAACATCCCGTTTGAGCGCGTGGTGTCCGTGGCACAGACCGCAGAGGCGGCGGGCTTCGACGTCATCTCCTTCAGCGACAGGCCGCCGGAGCCCAGCTTGGAGGGGTGGACGCTCGCCACGGCCGTCGCCGTGCAGACCCAGCGCATCGCGGTGACCCACTCCACCCTCAACGTGCCCTTCCGCAACCCGGCGCTGCTGGCCAAGATGGCCTCGACGCTGGACGTCATGACGGGCGGCGGCCGCGTAATCCTCACGCTGGGCGCGGGAGGGCAGGAAACGCACTATCGCACCTATGGCATAAACTTCGGTACGCCCGGAGAGCGGGTGACCGACCTCGTGGACGCCATCGCCATCATGCGCGGCCTCTGGGCCAACGAGACCTTCACGTATGAGGGACGGCAATTCTCCGTGGAGGAGTGCTCCGCGCCGCCGGCCCCGCTCGCCCCCATCCCCATCATCATCGGCGCTGGCGGCCCCCGAATGCTCAAGTACACCGGCGCGCAGGCCGAGGGCTGGATCAAGAACGGCGGCTGGCCCGAGAGCCATGAGCAGTACCTCGGCCTGCTTGGTCCACTGGAAGCCGCCGCCGAGTCCGCAGGCCGCGACCCGAGCACGATTTACCGCGTCCTTAACGGCACCGGCTATATCGGCGACGAGGACCCGGACGCCGTCATCCCCCAGACCTTCGGGCGGCGCGGCGGCCTCATGGGCAACGCCGACAAGATCCTCGCCACCATCGACGAGTTCGTAGAGCTTGGTGTAGACACCTTCCACCTGCAGTTCCCCATCGACATCCTGGAGCAACAGCTAACCCAGTTCGGCGAGGATGTCATCGCCAAGGTGCGGGGATAGCCCCCCGGGGCGGAGAGGCGCCCGTCTGCGGAGAATTTCCAACCCGGCGCATGTCCTCTGGCATGGAAGGCAAGCGTTACAGCATCAAGACTTGGTGGCCAAGGGGTAGGCGCAGAGGTCAACATCTTTAACGATGCTCTCGAACGTGTAAAGGATTAGCGCAATCGCCTTGGGCGAACGGCCAGCCTTCTTCTACAGTGCCATGCTTGTCTCTCCCCGTGAATGCAACCGGCCAATTATCGCCCGCTGCCCTGCATGGACCCTTCCATGTAGAGCTCTTCGAGATCGTACAGTGAGCAAGTGACTTCTCGGTCGTCTATGTCTTCCCAGGATTCCTGGGTTGGCAAGAACGTCTCGATGTCGAGCAACGAGTCGAGGTAGGGGCGCTCCACGAACTCGTCGAACCGCTCCAAGCAGAGGGTCTCCGCCACATCTCCCACGCGGGAAGAGCCGGGGAACGGCAGCCCTGGGGCCGCCGTGATCGAGAAAACGGCGTACACCTCCCGCTGATGCGGATCATCGCACTCTACGAGGTCGACATCAGTTATCTCTTCGGACTCCTCGTAGTTGAAGCAATCCCCTTCCTTGAGGTCGAATACGTTGCCTTGTCCGCCACATGCCGCCGCCAGGGCCATCACTAGGCCAAGGAGCGCAACCACTCTCAGCATTGTCTTTTCTCCTTTGGGCTATCTGCGGCCCGATGCTATCAGAAATGGCATAGTCCTACACTCGTTCCCGCACCCCCTTGGCGTGTTTGGGCTCCAGTCCTCCCCATCACCATCGGCGCGGGCGGCCCCCGAATGCTCAAGTACACCGGCGCGAATGCGGAGGGGTGGATCAAGAACGGCGGCTGGTCCGAAAGCCACGAGCAGTACCTCGGCCTACTCGGTCCGCTGGAAGCCGCCGCCGAGGCCGCCGGCCGCGACCCCAGCACGATCTACCGCGTCCTTAACGGCACCGGCTACATCGGCGACGAAGACCCCGACGCCGTCATCCCCTAGACCTTCGGACGCCGCGGCGGGCTCATGGGCAACGCCGACAAGATCCTCGCCACTATCGACGAGTTCGTTGAGCTCGGCGTGGACACCTTCCACCTGCAGTTCCCCATCGACATCCTGGAGCAACAGCTAACCCAGTTCGGCGAGGATGTCATCGCCAAGGTGCGGGGATAGCCCGCCGTCCTTCCCGCGCAAGCCGCAATTCAGGCGTGGGCCGCCTTCCGAGGCAAGTACGGGGAACGGCCCACCCCTTCGTCATTCTTAGGGAGGCAAGAATCCAGAGGGGTCGGGCAGAGGCGGGGCAACCCTGACACCAACACCCCTTCCCCAACGACATCCTGGAGCAGCAGTTGACCCACTTCGGCGAGGAGGTCATCACCAAGGTGCGGGGATAGCCCCCCGTCCTTCCGGCAGAAGTCACAACCCAGGCCGCCGGGCAGCGTGGGCCCCCTTCCAAAGCAGCGGCTGGGAGACGGGCCACCCTTCCGTCTTTCAGGCGGAAGCCGGAATCCAGAGATGGGGCGGTGGGGGCAACCCTGACACCAACCCCTTTCCCCGACGACAAGATCCGCGCTACCCTTCCCCCATGCACAGCCGCACAGACAAAAATGGGCGCCCGCCCCAAGGCGATGCGTCCGCACAACCGCAGGTTGTTTTCCTATCTGCACCCCCCGACTCCAGACAGGGTTGTTTCCTCCCAGCGAAAAAGACACGAAACGAAACGAATCCAATCAGCAGAGGGTGGGGCGGTCAGAGAAGCGATCCCGGAGAGGATTGCGTAACGATGCGGGCGTGGCCGCCTACCGCGGCGGCGCCTGGAACCGCCCCTGGTACCCCTCGCTAGCCGGTTGCGCCAGCCGGAAGAACGCGACCTGCAGCATGCGGGCATTGCGCGTAACCGTGAAGCCGCCCGGGTGATAGACCACCATCAGCGCCTGGTACACCCCGCGAAACCCCGCGTCGCCGAGTCCACCATGTACCGCGACACCCGAACGTAGCAAACTGGACCGCGTCTGCCCGATGGACATAACGTCGAGCGGCAGGCTGATGACCTCGTTGAAAGTGATGCGGTAGGGGCCGGGCTCGAGGCGCAGCAGGCCGTCGTCGCCAAAGGAGATGGTCGCCACCTCCGCCAAACGCCGCGCCGCGTTGGTCTCGCCCAAGACGCCCGGCTCTGTGAACGCCGCAACCTCAGCCAAGGTCAGGTCGAAGCCGTTGGGCTGCAGCTGTGCCGCCAGGTCAACGTACCCCTGCACCAGCGGCGGGTCCGCCTCCAGCATCGCAGCGATCGTCGCCCGGTCGAGGCCGTGAGCGATCATATCGCCGACCCACGCATGTCGAGGCAAGAGCTATGGTCCATGGCAAAAGTCCCCCAAGGCGTTCTGATGAATCAGCCGCATTGGAGCACAGTGGTAGGGTGACCTTCAAGGCGCACAACAGGCGATTGCTGACGAAATCCGGGTGCAGCGTGTCGGGCCGCCCGCCCGCTGGCGATGATCCCTCATAAACCAGAGACCGCAAGCAGGTGGAGCCCGGTCATTGCGGGGGGGCCTCTATTCGGGCGGGTGGTGCGCGTCTTCCAGCGCCTGCATCATAAGCAAGGCCTCCAGCAGTAAATGCTCAGAGTGCTGGAATGCGGCCTCAATGCGAGCGCGCCGAGGCGAAAGGAATTCTCCGGGAAGCTCCCCGCGCACTTGCTGGAATTGCAGGAACTGTTGGTAAAACCGCTCTTGCATTGCGACTCGGCGGTTTGACCACTCGCCCCGCTGGGGCGGCATACGTCCGGTTTCGGGTTCCGTCCTGAACTGCCTGTCGCCAACGCTGATGACGCCGGCACTACGGGATACTCTGTATCTCTTGCCCTCGATGCTGATTTCTCCAGACACCGAGGTAGTGGTGGACAGGCTGTACTGCATGCCTCCGGGCCCCACCACACTAACCATGTCCCCGTCGCTGAACGATTGGCCGGACAATGTACCGCCCATAATTGAAACGCATTCGTTCATATGCTCTTCCATCGCCAGGGTGGCCTTGTCCACGGCAACGGGGCCGCTTCCCTGGGCAGCCAGCTTTGTCGCCTCCACCGTCCTGGCCTCCGCCAGCCTGGCATGCAAGTCGGCCTTGCCACCGTCGGTGAAGACCACCAGAAGCAGGACACGCTCCTGAGCCTCCTTCACGGGATAGAGGGTGTCGCCGGGGATGCTGTCCTGCGCGGCGGCGGCAGTCGTCCAGCCGCCAAAGGCCAGCACCAACGCGGCTACGGCGGCCAGCACCCACGTGCGCCTCAGCACGCGCCACGGGCTCCTGTGACGGCGACGATCCTGCATCGCCGTCCAGGCATCGGTGATGCGTCCGAGGCCCGCGCGCTGTGCATCTGGCGAAGGAACGACAGTCTCTGCAACCATCTGCGTCTGGATCGAGAGGCGGAGCAGCGGCCCAAGCTCGTCAGAGAGATCGGGGTAGCGCTCGAGGCACTCTTCGACTGTTCTGCCCAGGGAGAGGAGATCCAGGCAGTCGGTCAGGGCGTCGCTGATGTGCATGCCACTTGTGCTCATTTCGCAACCTCCCTTGAGGCCATGGGAGCCAGGAGCCGCCGAAGCGCTCCCAGCGCGGAATGCTGCAACGCCTTGATGGCGTTCTCCTTGCGGCCCATGACCCCAGCGGTCTCGGCCAAAGACAGGCCGGCGATGAAGCGGAGCTCCACGACCTGCCGCTGAAGCTTGGTCACCTTGCCAAGCGCCTCACGCAGCGCTTCCATGTCCAAGGCCAGCAGAGCCTGCTCCTCAACGTTGTGGTCCCCGGCCACGGCCAGCGCATCGTCCAGAGGTGAAGGCGCCCCGGAAGTTGCGGCGGAAGCCGATTTGATGTGCCGCGCACGGTCAATGATGAGGTTGTGGGCAATGCGGAAGAGCCAGGCCGCGAAGGGCGGCCCAGTGAACTTGAATCGGTGAAGGGAGTTCAATGCCTTCAAAAAGACCTCTTGCGCAATGTCTTCCGCTTCTGCGCCCTGCCCAACTCTCGCAGACGCGTACCGGTACACCCTGAGGTAGTACGCCTCGTACACTTGCCCAAAGGCTGCTAGGTTGCCCTCCTGTGCTGCACGCACTAGGGCTTCTGTGTCCTGCACACGGCCTCCGAAGACGACTCCTCAGGGCGCCAGGTTGCTTGTAGGCCCTGTGCGAATACTATAACGGCTGAGATGCTCAATTGGTGAGCACCTCCTTTGGGGAATCTCGCAGACAGGCGTGGTACCATGGTGGCCGAACAACCAAGGAACGGGCGATGAGTATCCTGGAACACGAGCAGTCCAAGACCTCGGCCATGCCCTACGCGCTGCGGCCTATGCTGCCCGAGGACGCCCACGCGGTCGCCGGCATCGAGCGGGAGGCGTTCCCGACAACGTGGCCGCCGACTCCCTTTCGGAAAGAGTTACATAACCGATTGGCCCGTTACCTCGTCTCTTACCTGCCGGTCAACGACGACACCGCGAACAACGACCCGATGCAGCACGAGCCGCCGGCGCAGGGCTCGTTGTTGGTGCGGCTGGTGCAGGGGCTGTGGCCGCGGGCCGGGCGCGAGTACGACGATGGCGCCGAAGTCGAGCAGATCATCCCGGGCTACGTCGGCATGTGGTTCATGGCCGACGAGGCGCACATCACCGCCATCGCCGTCAAGGAAGAGTACCGCAGGAAAGGCATTGGCGAGTTGCTGCTCATCGGCTGCGTGGAGCTGTCCATCCTCCGCAGGTCGAAGGAGGTCACGCTGGAGGTCCGCGTCACCAATGACCTGGCGCAGTCGCTTTACAAGAAGTATGGCTTTGCCGTGATGGGTGTTCGTAAACGCTACTATACGGATAACAACGAAGACGCTTACATAATGACAACCGGCGAGATTCAGTCGGCAGCATACCAGCGGGAGCTGGCCGCCAACGTCGAGGAACACACCCGGCGGTGGGGAACTTCGGAGCGCGTCCTGACCTCTCCGTAACAACGACCGCAATGTTGTTCAAGTGTTGTTCATTGGTGACGGGGGTTGCGACAACAATTGCACCGCAACTCAGACGCCGAGATAGGATGCCCCTGGACGTTGAAGATTGTCACATTCATGTCACATCAGGGTGAGCGGCGATACGGTGTGGATCACTACCAAGATTGACGCTGGTACCCGGTGATTGCCCCTTGACAACTTTTGAATGCTACACCTAGACTAGGTCATCGTGCTACCGGTGATGGCAAATGCGTTTCAATGTTGCTCAAATGCTACAGGAGCCCATAGGCTCCACCCGGTCGCACAGAATCCAGGAGGCAAGCGCCTCCTGGAGAGGTCTGCAAGCTTGGCATCTGGAGGGCTGGCTCAAGTTCACGCGGACAGATATGGGAATATGGGTACTGGGACGTCTCACGGCAGAAGTGTCAACCGAGTGCAGCCGGTGCCTCACCCATGTAGATGAGCCCCTGGATACGGAGATTAGCGAGCAGTTTTACCCAACCGTGGATTTTTCCACCGGAACGGCCACACCGCCTTCCCTGTTGGAGGAAGGGGCGTTTCGGATAAATGCAACGAATGAGCTCGATGTCAGAGAGGCGTTCAGACAGAATCTGATCACCAGCCTTCCGATGAAGCCTCTCTGCAAGCTGGACTGCGCAGGCATTTGCCCCGATTGCGGCGCCAATCGCAACGAGAGCAAATGCAGATGCGGGGAAGATGTGAGGGACCCCCGCTGGGCGCGGTTACTGGAGTTGCTCCCCTCCACGGATACTGGAATCGAAAGAGGGCAATAAGTGGGCGCACAACCCAAGAAACAGCTATCAAAGTCCAAGCAACGGTCACGCGCAGCGCACTTCAGTGCCGCTACGCATGGGCTTTCGTATTGCTCCCACTGCCACAACCCCAAACTGCCGCACAGGGTATGCCCCACCTGCGGGTACTACCGTGACCGAGAGGTTATCTCCGTCTCCTCTGGCCTAGAGCGTGGATAGGCTCCTCCCTGACTGTCACATAATGTCACAGGCATGGGAAGATGGCAGCAAGCTGCAATGCTTGGCTGCGGGAAAGGGAGACTTAGATGAGTGACTCCGATTCGAGAGACGTCTCAACTCCCAAGGTGGCTTACGTTTTTCCTGGCCAGGGTACCCAGCACGTGGGAATGGGTAAGGACCTCTATGAGCAGTCCCCCGTTGCACGCAAGCTGCTGGACGAAGTAGATGAAGCCTTGGACCGATCGCTTACCAAGTTGATGTTTGAGGGTCCCGTCGAGGAGCTCAACCTCACCATCAACGCCCAACCCGCTATTCTGGCTACGAGTCTGGCATTCCTTAAAGCGTCACAGGAGTTCGCCGGGCCGGAGCTTTTGCCCGCGCCGGACTTCGCCGCTGGCCACAGCGTCGGCGAGTACTCCGCACTGGCTGCCGCAGGCGTCCTCGGCATTCACGACGCCGTACGGCTGGTGCAGGAACGGGGACGGCTGATGCATGAGACGTCACAGAGCCAACAGGGCGGCATGGCCGCAGTGTTGGGCCTGGACGAGCTGACCCTTGAGGAAATCTGCCGGGAGACTGGCGCCTACATCTCCAATCTCAATGCCCCTGACCAGGTGGTTATCGCAGGCGAGAAGATCGCCCTCGCCCGAGCCATGGACTTGGCCAGCGTACGGGGCGCCAAGCGGCTGATTTCCTTACAGGTTAGTGGTGCCTTCCACACCGATCTCATGCGTCCCGCCGTCGCCGGCATGCAGCGGGCAGTCAGCGGCGCCAACTTCCGCGACGCGAGCGTTCCCATCATCGCTAACTGTGACGCCACACCCATCACAAGCCAGGAAGACATAAAGCAGGAGCTCCTGGAGCAGATGTGTGGGTGCGTCCAATGGCGCCGGTCCATGTCCTATCTCTGGAACGCCGGCGTTACGCAGTTCTATGAAATAGGCCCCGGTAAGGTGCTCTCCGGCCTCATCCGCCGCACCTGCCCGGACGCGCAGGTCACAGGCGTCAACGACGCCAAGAGCCTGCAGTCGCTTGTGGGGTAGTTGAAGTGACGTCACGTGCGACGTTTCAAACAATTGAGCCAGTAGATGGGGACGAGCCGGACGACGAGGAGTGGAGTTGTTCTTCACTTCCGCCAAGGCGTCGGGGCCGGGCCTTGGCCTTCCAAGCCCTCTTTGAACTGGACGCGACGCGCCACGACGTGGATCATGTCTTGGACGCATTGTTGCTTGACAGTGAGCTTGGACCCACGCGTGAGGGATTCACTCGCGACTTGGTAAACGGGGTCCGCGCGAACGCCAAGGAGCTGGACGTGCACATCCAGCGATTTGCACCGGCCTGGCCGGTCGAGCAACTATCGCTGGTTGACCGGTGCCTCTTGCGCCTGGCGGTATTCGAGTTGACAATTGGACACGACACGTCACCCAAAATTGTGATAAATGAAGCGGTGGAACTTGCAAAACTGTTCGGTGGTGAGAGTTCCCCGAGATTTATCAATGGAGTGCTGGGCTCACTGCACGACTCCATTCAGAGTGAGCTCAAGGGCTAGATAACGAGGAGGAATGACCCATGGCGACCGTGGAAGAGCGTGTAAAGGGTTTGGTGGCTGATCGCCTCGGTGTCAGCGAAGGCCAGGTAACCCCTGAGGCTTCGTTTACCGAGGACCTCAACGCCGACTCTCTGGACTTGGTCGAGCTCATCATGGCTTTCGAGGAAGAGTTCTCCGACGATGAGAACAACCTCGAGATCTCCGATGAGGATGCCGAGCAGATCCGGACCGTACAGAACGCCGTCGACTTCCTGAAGTCCAAGGGCGCGCAGGACTCGTAACTCACGCGCAAACCCGACGCTAACGACAGGCCAGGGCTTTCTGCGTTTCGCGGAAAGCTCTGGCTTGCGTTTGTTCCGCTATCTTCGTTGTCCCTTGAACCTGCAGCGTGGTATCATGGCGAGCGTTCCAGCGGGCGGGCCCGCAATCTCCTCGAGGTCCACTCCCATTGAGCAGAATTGAGCTGGCGCCTTGGGGTTCCTTTGACGTTACCAAGGGTGTGGTCTTGGTCCTCCTTGGCGGCGTTGGACTTGTTGGTGTGGGCCTGTGGCTGAACTCCATCAACGCGGTGGGAGAGCTCGCCACCGTCCTGTTGACCTCAGCCGCGCTCCAGGGGCTGATGCTCGCAACAGCGCTATGGTTCAGCATCGGCAAGTACAGTGCGACGTCGGAGGCGCTGGGCTTCTGCAAGTCAGAGGGCCTGTCTGGGTGGCTGGTCCCGTTCATAGGACTGGTGGTCAGCATTTTCTTGACGGCGGCCTACGTTGTAGCGGTTGAGTCCTTTGACATAGATGCCCTCAAGCCCCCGGATCTGCCTGCGTCTATCCGGAATGCTGAGGGCCTGAGCAGGTTGGCGGCGGCCTTTGTGGTCATCGTGGTGGGGCCGGTTGCAGAGGAGACGTTCTTCCGGGGGTTCGTCTTCCAGGGGCTTCGGCGCAGGCTCGGACTCGTCGGAGCGGCGGTGCTGTCGGCCGCGCTATTCGCCACCGCCCACGGCGACATTGGCCTGTTGGCGCCGGCCTTCATGTCGGGGTTGGTGCTCACATGGGTCTTTGTGCGGACAAGGTGCCTGGGGCCAGCGATCCTGGCCCATAGCTTGCAGAACTTCTTGGCCTTCATTGCGGTCTTCTAGGGGTGTAAATGGGCTGGCGAGAGCTGGAATCACGTCTGAAACGGTCAGGTGCGAACGACCCCAAGCGGGTGGTGCCATTCCTTACCGTGGGATTTCCGGACATGGACGCTACGATGACCGTCGTGCCCGCGCTGGAACGGGCCGGAGCCGCCGCCCTCGAGTTGGGCGTGCCCTTCAGCGACCCCCTTGCCGAGGGGCCGACCATCCAGCGCTCCAGCGAGGCCGCACTGGCCCACGGCGTTACTCTCGCAAGCTGCCTGGACACTGCGGCGGCCCTGCGGCAGAGGGGTGTAGAAATGCCCCTCGTCCTGATGGGCTACTACAATCCGTTCCTGGCCTACGGCCTTGAAGAGGTGGCCGCCGCCGCCGCGTCCGTGGGGGTGGATGGATTCATCGTCCCGGACCTGCCGGTGGAGGAACACGAGCCGTTTCTGGATGCCTGTCTGCGCCACGAGCTGGGACTCGTCCCTCTGCTGGCGCCCACCAGCACCGATGACCGCATTGACGCTGCATGCGTGACCGCCCACGGCTTCATCTACTGCGTCAGCCTGCTGGGCGTGACGGGCTCCCGCAACCAGACACTGCCGGAGGCCGAGTCCCTCATCAGCCGAGTCCGCAGCCGCACCGACAAACCCCTCGCCGTCGGATTCGGCATCTCCCGCAAAGCCCAGGTGGATGCCCTGCCGGACAGCGTCGACGCCGTCGTCGTTGGTAGCGCGTTGGTGGACCTTATCGCGTCGACCGCGCCGGGCGAGCTGGAGTCGAAGGTGCACGAGTTTCTGACGGGCCTTGGGGCCTCGCCGAGACAGTAAGGAGAGAACCGCTGATGGCCATGATGTGCAGGGGCTTCCGTGGAGCGACGACAGCGTCCGACAACACCAGTCCGGCCATCGTCGAGGCCACTGAGGAGTTGCTGCGGGCGATGGTGGAGGCCAACGAATTGGACCCCGAGTACATCGCTGCCGCGTGGTTCACAACCACGCCGGACTTGACGGCCGAATTCCCCGCGACTGTCGCCCGTCGTCGGCTGGGTTGGACTGGCGTCGCTCTGATGAACTCCCATGAAATCGACGTGCCGGACGGCCAAGCCATGTGCATCCGCGTCATGCTGCTGGTGAACACGGAAAAGCGTCAGGACGAGATCCAGAACATCTACCTGGGCGGCGCCGCAAACCTTCGGCAACGCACCGTGGAAGACGACTGACCCTGTCGCGGGCGCCCAACGGCCCTGTCCCCTGTAGCCTCAGCGATCCCTTGCACCGCAACAAGCTATCGATGATACCAATACCTCTTCGTTGACATACTGCGCCCCCTTCAATACAATTAACAGGTCTTTCACACTCAGCAGGGAACCTGTGTGCTGTCTCCGTGGCTAGCGCCTACTTTCGCCAATGAGGGAGGGCTCGTTTATGGCAATGGAGAATCAGGTGGAGCTCTGTCCCCATCATTGGGTCATAGACAGCCCAAACGGTCCCACCAGCAGCGGCATCTGCAAACTCTGCGGGGCAACGCAAGACTTTGTCAATTCCCTTGGTTCTGTGGGATGGGAGAAGGTCACCTCCTACGGCCGGTCCCTCAACCACATGTCCGCTCCCCCTACCTCCAAGGCATTGCACGACGACTAATGAGCCGCCTCGAGCATTGATTACAGAAACCAATCCGTGTCTCTACCGCATGCCATCCTTGGAGCGACACATCAGGGAGACCCTCCAGTCTGAGGGCCCAATTCCCTTCTTCAAGTTCATGGAGCTCGCCCTCTATTCCCCCCTTGGCGGCTACTACCGCTCCACCAGTCCTGTCGGCGCGACCGGCGACTACTTCACCAGCCCGACTGCCCATCCGCTTTTCGGCGCGCTGCTGGCCGCGCAGCTACGGCAGATGTGGGATGTGCTCGGCCGGCCTGCGTCGTTCACCGTCCTGGAGCCCGGCGCGGGCAGCGGTGTCATGGCCATGGACATTGTCGATGCCGCGTTGGCGGACTTCCCCGACTTTGCGAAGGCGCTACGTTACATGGTAGTTGACTACACGCCGACCGTCCCTGGAGGGCAGCCTCCGAGCGGGATGGAGTTGGTCGCCTCCAACGGGCTCCCAGCACGTGGTGTCATGGGGTGCATCCTCAGCAACGAGCTCCTTGACGCGCTACCGGTCCACCGGTTTGTCGTCGAAGGCGGCGGCGCCCGCGAGGTCTATGTGGCCCTTGACGGAGACGGTTTCGCAGAGGTCCTCGGCGACCCTTCGACGCCGGATGCGGCGCGGCTGCTGGCCGACATCGGGCCAGGGTTGCCGGACGGCTTTCGTGGCGAGGTATGCCCGGCCGCCGCCCGGTGGATTGCCGAGGCGTCAGCCGCCCTCGAACGAGGCTTCGTGCTGACTGTCGACTATGGTGGCACAAGCGAGGAACTGCGCGCGCCGCATCGCCATGGAGGGACACTGCGGTGCCACTACAGGCATGTCGTGACCGGCAACCCCTATGTGCGTTTGGGTTCGCAGGACATCACGGCCCACGTGGACTTCTCGCTGCTGCAGGAGGCCGGTGTGGGTGCGGGCCTGGCAACGCTTGGGTACACCACGCAGCGCGATCTCCTCCGCAACCTGGGCGCCGACATCTACCTGGAAGCGCTGGCTGGCCGGTCGCGGCCGCAGCCGTCCTTCAGTTCCGGCGCATTGCCACGGCAGGAGTACTTGGCGAACCGCATGGCGATGCAGTCGCTGGTGGAGCCGGAGGGGCTTGGCGGTTTTCGCGTGCTGGCGCAGAGCAAGGGCGTGGCGAACGCTGCGCTGTGGGGGTTCTCGCCGGACAACCCGCGACGTCAGGAGCTGCGGCAAGGGCTGGTTTCGTTGCGCGTGCCCATGCTGACGCAGGCACACGTGCCGCTCATGGAGGGGAAGTACCCCCATCTCGGCGGTCCGGCGGGGCCATCTCCCTAGTGACCGCGTAGGAGTAGACGTCGCGAGGCTCCGGCCCGATGTTGGGGTGCACTGTGTGGCGCGGCAGGACTCCCTCCAACGCCATCCCCGCCTTCGCCATGACTCGAGCGGAAGCCGCGTTCTCCACATCGCATACCGCCGTGATCCGATCGACGCTAGTCGTCGAAAAGCCAGTGGCGATGACCGCCTGCAGCGCCTCCGTCATGTAACCCTTGCCCCATTCCGGCCTTGCTAGCACGTATCCCGTCTCCGCCGTGTCGCCTTTCACACGCAACTCGATCATGCCGATCGGCCGGCTGTCCTCCGTCTTGAGGATGCACCAGGCGCAGACGCGGCCCCGCTCCCATGCGCGGATTCGGTCTTGCATGAACTTCGCCGACTGCTCAAGCGTCGTCGAGGGACGCCATGTCAGAAATCGGGTGACCTCCGGGTCCTGCGCGTAGTCGGCAAAGACGGCCGGAGCGTCTGCGGCCACCGGCGCCCGCAGGGTGAGTCGCTTGGTCGAGATGGAACGAGGCAGCAAAGTCGGACCTCCCGCGCGCCTACACCGCGTCCTCAGGAAAGAGCGGCTCCGCGTCATCTGGATACCACGGCGCGCCCTGGTCGTCGAGGCGTAGGAGCTTGCCCGGCGCGCACTTGCGGGCCGTCGTCAGAAAGGCAGTGTGGGCCACCATGCGGTGCACCGGCCGGACGCTGCGCCGGGTGACGTGCCACGGGCGGTGCAACACCTCGAACGAGTCCACCATGTCGAATTCTGGCTCCCGGTTCAGCGCGTCAACCAGCCTGTGCACCTGCAGCACGGTGGGCAAGTAGGCAAGGAAGACGCCGCCCGGGACCAACGCCCTCGCCGCGTGCTCCACGGCCCGCCACGGCTCCGGCACGTCGAGCACTACGCGGTCGAGTTCCGCGTCCGGAATGCCCCCGTAGAGGTCATGGCAGCGCACGGTGTGATTGGGCGTTTCGCCAAGGGCGGCGTGGATGTTCTCCTGTGCGCCAGGGATGGTGCCCTCGCGCACCTCGTAGGAGTAGAGCTCGCCGCCAGGGCCGATGGCTCGCAGCAGCGACATGCTCAGTGACCCGGAGCCCAGCCCCGCCTCGAGGACTCTTGCGCCGGGGAAGATGTCCGCAGACACGAGGATGGCTCCCACGTCCTTGGGGTAGATGATCTGCGTCACTCGCCGCGACTCGACGATGTACTCCGCGAGGGTGGGTCTCAGTACAAGGTAGCGGTGGCCGCCCACAAAGACGCGGGAGCCCACCGATTGGCCGATGATGTCTGCGTGCTGCACGAAGCCCAGGTGCGTCTGGAATGAGCCGCGGTCAGTGAGGCGCTGGAGGTAGCGGCGCCGCTTGCGGTCGACCAGCATCACCAGGTCACCCTCTCGAAAGATGGCGTTCCTTGGTCCCGCGATCTGCTGCGTGTCCTGCGACTCAGGTGTCTCTGCCACGTTGTGCTCCAGGGGCTGTCGTGCTTTGGCGTCGAATCCTGCCCATTCAAAATCAGGCCGCGCCACCACGATAGCACATGGGGCGCGGCCTGCTTGTATCTGTGTAGAGGGAGGCTCGCTAGGCGAGCTTTGCCAGCTCCGCCAACAACTCCTCGTTCTCCGGCAGGTTACCGGGCGTGTACACCTTGCTCCACTGAATCACGCCGTCGCGGTCGACAATGAAGACGCTGCGGGAGTGGATGCCGCGCTCGTCGTTGAAGACGCCGTACGCCTGTCCCACGACGCCGTGGGGCCAGAAGTCCGCCAACAGCGGGAAGTCGGGGTCGTTGAGGCTCTCCGCGAACTTGGTCAGCGTGAACCGAGCGTTGCAGGAAATGGCCAAGATCTGCGCGTCCTGCTCGTCATACTTAGTGCTCTCCAAACTGAGAGCGGTGAGCTCGTTGGTTCAGCCTCCGGTAAAGGCAGCGGGGTAAAAGGCCAGCACGACCTTCTTGCCGCGAAGGCCGCTCAGCGTGACGGGATCGCCCTTGGTGGAGTCCAGCGTGAAGTCCGGCGCTGGCTGTCCTGCGTCTATTGCCATAAAGTCCTCCCGGTTGTTGTTTGGGCAGTCCGAATTCTAGCCGCTGGCCCCCGTGGTGTCCACTTCCATCCCGGCGGCCAGCCCCTCCAGCGAGAGCTGTCCGGGCGAGCCCTGGCCGTCGCCCTTCCACCCAGCGGTGCGCTCCAGCATTTCCTGCGCATGCCGGCGGGCCGCGAGGCTGGCGCCCCCGAGCATGTGCGCCAACTCCTCGACGATGCCGTCCGAAGCGAGCACTTCCGCTGAGGTGACAGTGCGGCCTTCCACGACGCCCTTTTCGATGCGCACGTGCACGTCTGCGAAGGCGGCAATCTGCGGGAGGTGGGTCACGCAGAGCACCTGCCGGTTCGACGATAGCTGCCACGTCTTGACGCCGACCACCGCGCCCACGCGCCCGCCGATGCCCGAGTCAATCTCGTCGAAGATGAGGGTGGGCGGGCCCGCGGCCGCGGCCAACACCCCTTTGATGGCCAGCATGAGTCGCGAGGTCTCGCCGCCGGAAGCTGTTGCCGCAAGCGAGCGCAGCGGCTCTCCGAGGCCAGGTGAGAGGAGGAACTCCGCCCTGTCGATGCCCGTGGCGTCGAGGGCGTATCTGCCCTCTGAGCCGTCCGGCCAGGTCACGGGCGCACCGTCGTCCGAGGGCTGCTGCGTAACCGCGACTTGGAACGTCGTTGACTCCATTGCGAGGTCCGCCAGCTCCGCCTGCACTGCAGCGCTCAGCCGCTCGGAGGCGTCCTGTCGCCGCAAGGACAGCTCGGCCGAGCGCGCGCCAACCAGCGCGAGCAGCTCCCGTTCCTCCGCCTCCAGCGCCTGCGCCCGCTCGCCGCTGTGGGTGATGCCGTCCAGCTCGGCGGCTGCCTCCTCGCCGAAGCGCAGCACCTCCTCGATGGTGGCGCCGTACTTGTGCTTCAGCCGCCGCACCACCTCAAGCCGGTCCTCAATCTCCTGAAGACGGCCGGGGTCCACCTCCACGCCGTCCCGGTACGACTGCAGGGAGTGGGCCAATTCCTGCGCCTGGATGACGAGAGATTCGGCGTCGTTCCGAAGTCCGGCCAGGGATGGGTCCACCTGCGCAAGGCCGGACACTGCCTGCTCGACCGCGCCCAGGCTGTCCACTGCGGCGGATCGGGACTCGCCCTCGTAGAGAGCGTCGTAGGCCTGGGCGGCCAGATCGCGCAGCCGCTCGGCGTTGGCCGCGATGGTGCGCTCGGCCTCGAACTGCTCGTCCTCGCCGAGCTGCAGGCGCGCCGAGGCAATCTCGTCAGCCTGGTAGCGCAGCAGGTCAGCGCGGCGGGCTTGCTCGCGGTCATCGCCCCTAAGGTCGGTGAGCTCCTGCCGCGCGGCACGCAGTCGGGCTATCACCTCAGCGACCTGCGCGGATAACGGCTCCAACCCACCGAAGCTGTCCAAGATCGCGCGCTGCGTCCGAATGTTGAGCAGCGGCAACTGCTGGTTCTGGCCGTGGATGTCGACTAGGCGCTCCCCCAGCGCGGCAAGCGTTCGGAGCGGTACGATGGCGCCGTTGATGCGGCAGACGTTGCGCCCCTGGTGGTTGATCTCCCGCACGACGACGACTTCCTCGGCGTCGTCCGTAGGGAGACCAGCCTCCTCCAGCGCATCCCGGGCGGCCTCGACCTCCTCCGGCGCGAGGACGAAGAGGCCCTCGACGCGAGCCTGCCGGGCCTCGGCGCGAATGAGCCCCTCGTCAGCGCGCTTGCCCAGCAGCAGGCCAATGGCGTCGACAATGATGGACTTTCCGGCGCCCGTCTCGCCAGTGAGGACGTTGAAGCCTGGCGCAAAGGCAAGCTCCAGGTGGTCCACCAAGGCGTAGTCTTTAATCGTCAGGACGTGCAGCATGTCCTCATCAATCGGGCGTGCCAATTGAGTCCAACATGGCGGCGATGGGTCAGGGTGTCAACCCCTTTGACGTGGGTTTGGGGGCCGGCGCTGGCCTTCAAAGGGAAAGGGCCCCCGCCAGAGCAGGGGCCCCTCTGTATTCACGCTTGCGCTCTTCCCTTGCGCTACCGCAGGCGCTCCCCGCGCTTGGCGGATTCGCCGGCGTCCGTCGCGACGAGCCACGGGTCGTCGTCCGGCCCGATGACAATGTCCTCGGAGCGGATCTTGTGGTAGGGGAGTTCACCGTGGACGCCGGGCGGCTCAATGCCCTCCTGCAGGTCGCGGGCGGCCTTGCCCAGCATCTGCCGGAGTCGGATGACGGCGGCGTCGGCGTGGTAGAGGTGCTCCTTAGTGCGGTCCATGATGGCGCCCATGGTCTCCGTGACGCAGTAGTCCTGTTCAGCGATGGGGTAGATGCCGGGCGGGTTGGTGCTCTTTTGCGCCGCCCGGTCCTGCTGATAGTCGTTGTCCAATCGCTTGAGGCGCAGCCTCTGGTCCTGGGAGTCGCGGAGTCCCCGCCGTTGGTCGGCGGCGGCCTGCCGCTCTGCGGCGGTGAACGGATTGCCGGGGCGGACCTGGAAGCTCATCCGCATGCAGTTTTCGTCGTCGATGGGCAGCTGCGTCAGAATGCCGCCCATCCCGCGGGGCGATGCGATCCACGACATCACGGGCAGCGCCAAGCAGTTGATGCGGACGTGCTGGTTGCCGTTGGGCGTCTTGCGGACCGCAATGAGCCGATAGCCGTAGTCCGTGTCCTGGATGTCTATACGGGCGTACTTCTCTGAGCCGGAGATGAAGCTCGAGAACCGTCGGCTTGGGTGGCCGGGCTTGTCGTACTCCATGTCCGCAGGGACCATGTTTTCGTAGTAGAGGTGCAGGGTGCCCAGGTGCGTCGAGTCGAGGTTGCCCTCCATGCTCTGGAGATAGTTGCAATAGATCGGGGTGCGGTTGGCCATGACCTCGTCCTCAGGCATGACGTTCATCCAGTAGCTGGGAGGCGGGGGCTGCTTGTCCGAGGGGCCCATGTAGGCCCATATGGCGCCGGCGGACTCCAGGCAGGGGTAGGACGTGGCGTGCACCTTCTCCATGAAGCGGCTGCCCGGAACGTCCGAGGGCATGTCGATGCAGTTGCCGTCGACGTCATACTTCCAGCCGTGGTAAATGCACATGATGCCGCTTTCCTGGTTGATGCCGAAGAAGAGGGACGCGCCCCGGTGGGGGCAACGCTCGCCAATCAGCCCAACTCTGCCGTTGGAGTCGCGGAAGGCGATGAGGTCCTCTCCCAGCAGCCGGACGCGCACGGGTGGGCCGTCGTTCTCGGGCAACTCTTCCTTCAGGAGGAAGGGGTGCCAGTAGCGCCGGAAAAGGTCTCCCATAGGGGTGCCTTGGTCCGTTCTCGTAAGGAATTCCGTTTGCTCTCGCGTAAGCATATGCGTCTCCTCTCCTTGCCCGTTCCCCTTGTGCTATCGAAGTCGCTGTCCGCGGGTCGCCGTTTCGCCGGCGTCCGCAGCGACGAGCCATGGGTCATCGTCCGGGCCGATGACGATGTCCTCTGAGCGGATCTTGTGATAGGCGATCTCGCCGTTGACACCCGGCGGGTCGATGCCCTCCTGAAGTTCCCGCGCGGCCTTGCCGAGCATCTGCCGCAGCCGGACGATGGCGGCATCGCCGTGGTAGAGGTGCTCCTTGGTGCGGTCGTAGATGGGGCCCATGGTCTCCGTCACGCAGTAGTCTTGCTCCGCCCCCGGCCAGATGCCCGGCGGGTGCTTGCTCTTTTGGGCCGACCGGTCCTGCAGGTAGTCGTTGTCCAACCGCTTGAGCCGACGTGTGGAGTCTTGGGGGTCCATCATCATGCTTTGGGACTCCATGCCGGTCCGCTCCTGCTCGGAGAAGGGCCGGTCGGGGTTGCACCGCCAGCCGATGCGCATGCAGTTGTGGTCGTCAATGGGAAGCTGGGTGAAGATGCTGCCCAGGCCCCTCGGCGCGGCGATCCACGACATTATGGGCAGGGCCAGGCAGTTGATGCGCACGTGCTGATTGCCCTTAGGCGTCTTCCGAACGGCGATGAGCCGATAGCCATATTCCGTGTCCTGAACGTCAATGCGGGCGTACTTCTCTGTTCCCGTAATGAACTGGGAGAAGCGTGGTGAAGGGTGGCCCGGCTTGTCGAACTCCTGGTCGGCCGGAATCAGGTTCTCGTAGTACATGTGCAGAGTGCCCAGGTGGGTGGAGTCCAGGTTGCCCTCAATGCTCTGCAGGTAGTTGCAGTAGATGGGGGTGCGCATGGCCACCACGTTCTCTTCCGGCAGCATGTTCATGTAGTAGGTGGGCGGCGCGGGCTGCTTGTCCGCGGGCCCCATGTAGGCCCAGATGACGCCGGCCGACTCGATGGTGGGGTAGGCAGTGGCATGCACCTTTTCCATGAAGCGGCTGCCCGGAACGTCTGAGGGCATGTCGATGCAGTTGCCGTCGACGTTGTACTTCCAGCCGTGGTAGATGCACATGATGCCGCTTTCCTGGTTGATGCCGAAGTACAGCGACGCGCCCCGGTGCGGACATCGCTCGCCGATCAGCCCCACGCGCCCGTCGGAGTCGCGGAACGCGATGAGGTCCTCGCCGAGCAGGCGGACCCGGACCGGCGCGCCATCGTTCTCCGGCAGCTCGCGCTTGAGGAGGAAGGGCTGCCAGTAGCGGCGGAAGAGCTCGCCCATCGGGGTGCCGGGGTTAGTAGTCGTAAGAAACTCGTTTTCCTGCTGACTGAGCATAGCGCCCTCCCTGCTCTTTCCCGTACGGAGAAATCATTGCCTCGTTGTCGCGATAGTATCCATTTGCCATTGGGGTGTCAACGCGCCGCGCACGCACAGTGGCGGTCCCCATTCGCTCCCTTGACACCATGAAGGGCCCCGCATATCATTCTGCGCCGAGGCCCTATTAAGGCGCGGATGCCCTGTGCCCTTTACGCCATGAAGGGGCCAAAACTCTTCAGCCAAGGAGACTGAGATGACAAGCGGAACCTCCCGGACGCTCCTTACCACAGTTGAGGGCCCCAAGGGCACAGCAGAGCTCTACGAGTCCACCGACGGCGGCCCGCAGCCCACGTACGAGGTCGTTTGTGGCAGCGAGACCCAGTCCTTCAAGTCCATGGGCGAGGCGTACATCACGGCCGGCGAGTTGGTCGGCACCAAGACGTAGGCGCGCCTCGGTAGGCGAATCCCTACGCAATTGGGCGGGCTTCCGCCCATAGGAGGATTGTCCTATGTGGAATGGAACGAAGGTTGTGGATGTCCACGGCCATATCTCGCGGCCGCCGCAGGTGCGCCAGTTTGCGGCGGGGTTGATGTCCAACCGCACGCCGGGCAAGATGAACATCCCCGACGACGTTACAGAGCCCGCCTTTCAGAGGCACATCGCCGACATGGACGACCGCCTCATAGACTTCCAACTGGTAGGGCCTCGGCCCGTGGACCAGTGGCACTGGATGCCCATGTTCCTGCAGCAGTCCTGGGCCCGCGCGACAAACGACCATATCGCGCAGTCCGTGCGGTTGCACCCGGACCGCTTCGCGGGCATGACACACCTGCCGCAGGACGCGAGCGCTCCGGACACCAAGCACACGCTGGAGGAGCTGGAGTACACCGTCAACGAGTTGGGCTTCGTGGGTTGCTACCTGAACCCCGACCCGGACGGCAAGCGCGGCGCTCCCGGCGTCCATGAGCCGTACTGGTTTGATCTGTACGAAAAGTGCCTGGAGCTTGGGGTCCAGATCCTCGTCCACCCGTGCCCCACAGAGGACCCGCGGCTGCAGGTGGTCCCCGCCAACTACCAGATCAACAACGTGGTGGAAGAGTACATCGCCAGCATGCTCTACATGTACGGCGGCGTATTCGACCGATACCCGGACCTGAAGGTGTGCATCTGTCACTGTGGCGGCGCGCTGCAGCGTTTCATTCCGACGGACTACCAGCACTCCGGGCCGGACAAGGACTTTTCCAACAACCTCTTCTATGACAGCAACGCGCTGGACCCGATTTACCTGGAGGCCGCCATCAAGCAGCGCGGCGTCAGCCAGGTGTGCTTCGGCACAGAGGTCCCCGGGTCGGGCCGTGCGGTGCGTCCGGAGACGGGCCGCCCCGGCGACGACTTGGTGCGCACGATTGACGGCTTGGAGTTCCTGACCAACGAAGACAAGCAGTCCATCTTCAACGAAAACCCGCTAAAGGTCTTTACCAAGGTGGCCGAGCTCATTTAGCTAACGCTAGAGAGCTCCTGCCAAACCAGAGCAGATCAAGCACCCCCACGCTCGAGAAGGCGTGGGGGCGCTTCTCTTTTGTACGGCAGCCCACACCCAGCGCCCTACACTCCGGTGAATGCGCTCAGCGCGACGACCGCCGCGACCGTAACCCCAGCGCCCACCCACTGCAACGAGCGCGGCCGCTCACGCAGCAAAACTACCGCAAGCGCGACTGTCACGACAGGGTGCGCGGCAACGATGGGCGCGACCAGCGCCACGGGAGCGGCGTCCACCCCGAGGTTGAAGCCGACGAAGCCTCCTGAATCCAGCAATGCGGCGGCTACAAGTAACAGCAGCCCCTTCGAGCCGCGCGGCAGCCGAATTGCCTCATTCCGAACGCGCATGAACAGGGTGGTGGGAATAAGGCTGAGGGCCCGTACCACCAGCAGGGCAAGCATCGGTCCGGCGGCGTCCGTCACTTGGTTCAGAAGCGCCAGGCACACGCCGAGGCCCGCCATAGCTCCCAGACCCCAGAGCAGGCCCGTGCTGTGGCCCGACCGCGTGGTCGGCTGCGTGGACATCGTGAAGATGCCGCCCAATACAACCGCCATGAGCAGGCCCTGGAGGGGGGAGACCCGTTCACCGAAGAAGACGACTGTCACCATGACGGTGACGGCGAGCCACGCCGACGCGGCGCTCGTCACCACGGAGACCGTTCCGCGGTGCAGCCCGGTGTAGTAGCTGATGTATCCCGCGCCCAGAAGACCGGCGCTCAGCGGCGCCCACACAATGAGCGCGCCCCAGTCGATTTCCGAGCCGGACGCCGTGGTGAGCGCGGCGATGACAAACGGCAGCGGCAAGACGAGGCCGATTGCCTGAATGAGCACGACGGCGCTGAGGCTCCCGACGCGCATGGCAACCGCCCGCGCGAGGTAGTCTGCTACGCCCCACGAAAGCAACCCGACCGCGCCCCAGATGATGCCGGCCAGTGAGTCTATGGGTGCCTCCTGCCGGCGCTCGGAGAGCACGTCGAAGACTCTGGAGCGCCATCGTAGGACTGCGGCCGCACTGTGACCGACCGCCAAGCGTGGTGCAAGAGCAGACAACTCAGTCCGCCAGGTCCCCGGCCCACCACTACCCCGCGTATCCCGCGAATTCGTCACGCGCACGGATACGGTCGTCCAGCGTACCGAAGGCCATGGAATAGTGTCCGGTGTAGCCTTCATCCTCGATCCGGCGGAATACCGACGGGAAGTCGATGTTGCCCTCGCCTGGCAACTGGTGCACTTCCTTGTCGCCGTTGTTGTCCGCGAGCCTCACCTCGCCAATGCGGTCCACACCGAAGGCGTCCAGAAAGCCGCCGATGCCCTCCGGCACCAGGTTGGCATGGTTGATGGTGAAGGCCATGCCGAAGTTTGGCGACTTGATTGCGTCGAAGTAGAGCTTGCACTCCTCAATGGTGTGTGCCAGGTAGTGGACCTCCGCGTCGTCCGGCTCAAAGTTCAGGTTCTCCAGCAGCAGCCGCACACCCGTGGACTCGGCGTAGGCGGTGGCCCGCTGAAGCCGCGCCAGCGACGCATCGACGCGATCTTGGCGGTTGGAGGTGAAGTGGAACCCAGCGTGGACAATCGTCCACTCGCACCCCATGCGCTTCGCCAAATCCATGTACGCGTGCAGGTACTCGTCGACGGCGTCCGAGAGGAAGGGCGAGAACTCGGCCACGTTGACGCCCGACAGAGTGTGCAGGCCGATGTGAATATCGTGCTCGTGGCATGTGGCCTGAATCGCAGCCACGCGCTCGTCCGTCCACGAGTCCAACACATTGGGGCCGATGTCCGCACTGAAGTCGAGGAAGTGGATGCCGTTCGCGGAGGCCCAAGCCAGGGCGTCCTCCAGCCGGTTCGTCCCGGAGTCGTTGCCGATGCGGTCCTTGAAGTCCATGACCCCTCCTTTGCGTCTGCTAGTCCTCGACCTCAACGATCATCTCGATTTCCACGGGGATGGCGTTGGGCAACGTCGCCATGCCGACCGCGGACCGGGCGTGCCGTCCACGCTCTCCGAAGACCTCCACCAGCAGGTCGGAGCAGCCGTTGATCACCGCTGGCGGCGACGTGAATTCCGGGTCGGCGTTGACCATGCCCAGCACCTTCACCACGCGCGTCACCTTGTCCAGGTCACCGATGACGCTCTTGAGGTTGCCCAGCAGGTTCAAAGCGCATCCGCGAGCTGCCTGGTAGGCCTCCTCTGTGGTGTAGTCCCTGCCGACCTTGCCGGACCACTGCTGACCCCCGGCCTGCCCTGGGCCGACGCCGCTCAGGAACACCAGGTTGCCCGTGCGGACGCCGGGGACGTAGTTGCCCAGGGGCGTGCCCGGCGTGGGCAGGGTCAGGCCCAGCTCCTCAATCTTTGCCTCCACTTGCATGGAAAGTCCTCCTCTATTGGTTGCATGACGCTAAAGCCAGTGGCCAATCGACATACTAAGGCACGGCGCGATGATGGTACAGCGCGACGGCGTCCGCGCTTGCGAGGCTGCTATACTGACCTGCGGCAGGAGGCGGACGGGACCCGGCTCCACCCTGCCAACCCCATCGAAGGAGCCTGACGTGGCGGCCAAACGCGTTGGCATTATTGGCTACCCCATACGACACTCGGCCTCACCGGCGTTCCAGAATGCCGCGCTTCAGCACTGCGGCGTCGATGCCACCTTCACAGCGTGGGAGGTCGCGCCGGAGGACTTGGCGAAATGGGTATGGGGCCAGGACCGCTCTGACCTGCTCGGCTTCGGCGTCACGGTGCCGCACAAGACCGAGATTATCAAGCAGCTCGACCACGTTGACGACGACGCCGCGGCCATCGGCGCGGTAAACACGATCGTCGTCACGGAGAAGCTCGAGCTCGTCGGTTACAACACGGACACCTACGGCTTCCTGCACGCGCTGCAGCAGGAAGGAGGCTTCGACGTGGGGGGATGCAACGTGCTGGTTCTCGGGGCCGGCGGAGTGTCGAGGGCGGTATGCGCCGTGCTGCTGCGTGAGGGTGTGGCGTCCTTGACGCTGGCCAACCGCACCGTCTCCCGCGCCGAGTCTCTCCTCGCGGACCTCGACCACCATGGCATCCCGGCGAAGACCGTCGCGCTCGACAACACTGAGATCGCCGACGCCCTGCGCGGTATTGCGCCGGTGGGCCTCATCGTCAACTGCACTTCTATGGGGATGCTGCACGGACCCGCTGAGGGCGCTGCGCCCATCGCGGCGGAGCTCATCCCGCCGGGCGCCTTCGTTTACGACTTGGTATACAACCCGCCGGTAACCCCGCTCATGCGGCTGGCGCAAGACGTGGGCGCGGGCACGTTGAACGGCCTTCCGATGCTCGTGTACCAGGGCGCCAAGGGATTCCAGCGTTGGACGGGTCTGGACGCGCCGGTGGACGTCATGATGGCTGCGGCGCGCAAAGCTGTGGAGGGATGACCGCAGGTGACAAATGTTGTTGATGTGTGTGATACACTCCAGTCGGTTCACCTGCAACCTACATGGTATTGACTAGATCTAATAGTTAGCTAAGAGGATTCGGGCGAGCAAGAGTGATGACAACTACTAAGAAAGCTAGCAAGACAGTGTTCTTGAGTGTCAGGGAATTGGCGGATTCCCTTGATGAGGCATCCCAAAACTTGCTTGGTATGCGAGGATGGGAGTTTTTTGAGCGGGCGGCGCGTGGTGAGGTGGAGGACAGCTTTTCCGCACACTACGTAAGGACAATGCTGAACCTTGCCCAAGAGACTGACCGACGAGAAATCTTTACAAGACTTCGTGGACTCGCTGAACAGGACGCTCAACACGACAGTTACCCAGAGCCGGCTGACGTTGTGGGCGGGGAGTCGCCTCGCTAATCGGCGAGTCACCCGTGCTCAAAAGTTTGCGGAGCCCTTGCCTCTGGAACTAAGACCCCGTGGCAACTTCGTATTCGTCTTGATGACTATCCGCATGGAGGATAGCCCGAGGGGCAACCACATTGAATTGGAAAACTGCAGTTTCCGGTTCTCGAAATCACCTGATCTCCGAGAAGAGTCCGCGTGGGTCCTGCGCTATGACTTCAGCATGAACCCCGACCCGGGCCAGCCCCACGCCCACCTGCACGTGAACGCCGTCCACAAACACAACACCACGCCGTTGGAACGGCTCCATTTGCCAAGCGGCCGCGTCAGCCTTGAGCAATTCCTCGCGCACCTGCTGTTGGAGCAAGGAGTGGAGCCGATACCCGACATCACTGTTGCCGAGGCAATGGAATCCCTGGGCGAAGGCCATCGTCGTTTTCCCACCGCTCCAACCCCCACGCTGTTCCCTTGACCAGCTTCCGCTATAATGTTCTCGCTGGCCCATCCACCGCTGTTGTGTATCGGAGACTGCGGTGTCGGCAGCAGAAGAGGAGCATCCAGTGGTTAAATACATGACAGCAGGCGAGTCCCATGGCATGGGGCTCACCATCATCGTTGAGGGGTTCCCGGCGGGCGTCCCGTTGAGCGAGGACGGCATTCAGGAGGACTTGGCGCGTCGACAGCGTGGCTACGGTCGCGGCGGCCGGCAGCTCATCGAGAAGGACCGCGCGCAGCTCTTGGCCGGCGTGCGCCACGGGGTCACCATGGGCTCGCCAATCTCCATGTGGATCGAAAACAAGGACTTCGCCAACTGGCACAAGGTCATGAGTACAGTCCCCGTCGATGAGCCGGGCAACACTGTCACCCGCCTCCGCGCCGGCCACGCGGACATGCCCGGCACCATCAAGTACGGCCAGAGCGATGTCCGCAACATCCTCGAGCGCGCTTCCGCCCGCGAGACGGCGGCCCGAGTCGCGGCGGGGTCTGTCGCCAAGCACTTTCTGCGCGAGTTTGGCATAGAGGTGCACTCCCACATCATCTCCATCGGCGGCGTGAGGGCGAACTATGAGCACCCCGTCGATTGGGCGCGCGTCATCGAGTCCCCGGTCCAGTGCGTCGACCCGGACGCCGAGGCCGAGATGATCAAGGTCATCGACAAGGCCAAGGAGGACGGCGACACAGTGGGAGGCATGATTGAGGTGGTCGCCACCGGAGTGCCCATCGGCCTTGGCGCCCACGTCCACTACGAGCGCAAGATTGACGCCCGCATTGCCCTGGCGCTGATGTCCATCCAGGCCTGCAAGGCAGTCGCCATTGGCAACGGCTGGGAGGCCGCGGACCTGCCGGGGTCCCAGTACCACGACATCCTGCAGCCCATCGAGACCAACGGAAACGCGCCGGACCAGCCGTACGCCAGCGCCAGCGGGCCGTGGCACCGCGCCACCAACCGTACCGGCGGCATCGAGGGCGGCATGACGACCGGCATGCCCGTGGTGGCGCGCTTCGCAATCAAGCCCATCGCGACGCTTGCCAACCCGCTGCCATCCGTGGATCTGGTCACCGGTAAGACCGTTCAGGCCCACTACGAGCGCTCTGATGTCTGCAACGCGCCCCCGGCCGGCGTCATCGGCGAGGCGGCGGTTGCCTTTGTGCTCGCGGACGCCTTCTTGGAGAAGTTCGGCGGCGACCACATCGAGGAGACCCGGCGCAATTTCAACGCGTACCAGCGGACGATTGGCCCGCGCTCATGGGAAGCGGTAGACGCCTAGGACGTTGTACAACAGGTAATGGCGGCGGGCCGCATTTGGCCTCGCCGGACAGCGGAGGAGCATGCCGCAGCCGCAGAACATCATCGGCATTGTCTACGACTTCGACAAGACGCTGAGTCCCCACTCGATGCACGAGGATACCGTGCTGCCCCACCTCGGGCTGGACCCCGCGGCGTTCTGGGAGCGGACTGACCGGCTGGTGGCGGAAAACACGTACGAGGCTGAGCTGGCGTGGATGCGGTTGCTGCTGGAGGACGAGGCTTTCCGTAGGCTCTCCAACCAGGACCTGCGCCATATGGGCATGTCGCTGGTGTTCTACCCGGGCGTGCCGCAGGTCTTTGACGAGCTCTCCTCCGTTGTTGACCAGCCCAGGTACCAGGAGCACGGCGTGGCGGTGGAGCACTACATCATAACTTCCGGCATGCGTGAGGTGCTGGAGGGCAGCAACATCCGCCCTTTCGTGAAGGCAATTTTCGGCTCGGAGTTTGATGAGGATTCGCAGGGGAAGCTCTTCTTTCCCAAGCGGGCCATCAGCCATACGCAGAAGACGCAGTACCTCTTCCGGGTCAACAAGGGATACCTGGACCTGCGCAAGGACGTGAACGACCACGTGCCGCATGAGGAACACCGCATTCCCTTTGCCAACATGGTGTACATTGGCGACGGCCCGACGGACGTGCCCTGTTTCGCGGTGATGACCCAGATGGAGGGGCACACGCTCGCGGTCTACGACCCGGACGATCAGCACTCCTTCGAAAAGTGCATGAATCTCCGCAGGGCCAATCGCGTCGAGGAGATCGCCCCGGCCAACTACCAGCGGGGAACGCACCTCTGGAAGCTGCTGGAGTACCGCATCCTGGACATCGCCGACGCTATCGTGGAGCGTCGCAAGGGCAATGCGGAGGCGTCCATCATCCCAGCGCCGGGGTTCTAGGAGAGGGCGGTCCATCGCGAGTAGAAGACTCTTCGGTTCGCTTGGGCCAAGAACAGGAGGAAGTACATGCCGAACGGCGGCTCCGACTGCTGCGGAACGTGCTGGTACAACCGCGTCAACGAGGGAAAGTCTGGCTACGAACGGCCGGGAGAGGCCAAGGGGGTCAAGGACTACTGTGAGATCCGGGGCATTGCCATAGAGTCCGCCTTCTACACCTACTGCGCCAACCATCCTCATCGGATGCCGGACGGCGGTGAGCTCCCCATTGGGCCCGTTTACACGGGCGACTCCCAAGGGAACCGCGAGGTCTGGTTGCCGTCGCTGGACACGGAGGAGATTCGGCTCAACTTGCTTCATATCCTGGAAAACCTGGAAAAGGTCGCTGCCCGTGACTGGTATCCGATTGGCATGGGTGTCGGCAGCGCGGCTATACAGCAGCTTTTGGAGTTCCGGGAACAGCGGGCAGTGCCGGTCTTGCAGCGGCTGAGCAATCATTGGCCGAAAGTGGACCTCTTCAAGGAAGCCTTGCAGCAATTCAAAAACGCATAGGAGGACTGGATGGCGGATATTGCAAAGCGGACACTGGGAAGCACCGGCTACGAGGTCACCGCGCTGGCCTACGGCGCGATGGAACTGCGGGGCGCGCCCCGCGGAAGGGCAGTAGACCCCGAGGACGCCGGGCGCATCCTGAACGCGGTGCTGGACGGCGGCATCAACATGATCGACACCTCCATCGACTACGGCGTGAGCGAGGAGCTCATCGGCCGCTACATCTCGAACCGCCGCAACGAGTACTTCCTGGCGTCCAAGTGCGGCTGCTGGGCCGGCGAGAGCGAGCCTCCCGCGGACGCGGCGCTGACCGGCGGGCGCTTCCCCCACGTATTCACGCGGGAGAACATTATCGCGGGGGTGGAGCAGAGCCTGCGGCGGATGAACACGGACCACCTGGATCTCGTTCAGTTCCACTCCAGCCCGTCGCAGTCCGTGCTGGAGCAGCACGGCGCCGTTGAGACTCTGCTGGACCTCCAGCGCGAGGGCAAGGTCCGCTTCCTGGGCATGTCCGGCACGCTGCCCAACCTGCCCGACCACGTTGCCATGGGGGTGTTTGACGCCTTCCAGATCCCGTACTCCGCAGTTGAGCGCGAGCACGAAGAAGCCATGGCCCAGGCGGTCGAGGTGGGCTCCGGCGTGGTCATCCGAGGCGGCGTCGCCAAGGGCGACCCGGAGGGCGGCGGTCACGGCGGCAATAGCTGGGAGCTTTGGGACAAGGCCAACCTGAACGAGCTACTGGAGGGGATGACCCGCACCCAGTTCATGCTGCGCTACACCATCTCCAACCCCAGCATGCACACCACCATCGTCGGCACGGCGAACATTGACCACTTGGCGGACAACCTCCGCACCGCGGAGTTGGGCCCCTTGCCCGCAGACGTGTACGCGGAGGCGCAGCGGCGGTTGGCTGAGGCGGCGCAGTCCTCATAGCGACGACAGATACAGGGAACCGATTCCCCGCAGTCGGCGTTATGGAGGGTGAGTGTGCCTAGCGCAACTACGTTATTGGACGGCCTTGCGGACTAATTGACCTTGCCGAATAGTTGCTGTTAGTATTCGCACTTGCAAACGTACTGAGTCGAGTATGGTAGCGGTACTCTTACAGTTGCACTAGGAGGGTGGCTATGATTTCGTTAGGTGCCCGTTTACGACACGCTTGGCTCCTCGCAGCCGCGTTAGCGCTTGTTCTCGGCTTGGTGGCTTGCGGCGGAAGCGACAGCACGAGCAGCTCCACGACAACGACTACAACGGAAGCCCCAGCCGCGGCGCCCGTGGTGCCACAGGCTCCTGCCGCCGCCGAGCTGCCACAGGCGCCTAGTTCATCGGCGTCCGCGCCCATCATTCCCGAGGCGCCGGCGCAGCCCGAGGCGATGATGGAGACGAAGGAGCCGGCGCCGACCGGCGATGCGTTGATCCAGCGGTTGGTCGTCGCCAACCCGGCCCCGGGGACGGAGTCCAACAACCCCGGCAGGGACCTGGGCCCCCTCAGCACCTTCCAGGTCCGGCCCATGTTCGAGAACCTCATCGGCTTTGACGCTGACGTCGGCGCTCTGGTGCCGCAGCTTGCCACCGGTTGGAGTGTGGAGCCGGACGGTATCTCCGTTCGCTTCCTGCTGCGCAAGGGTGTGCCGTTCCACGGCGACAACGGTGATATGACCTCACGGGACATTGTCTACACCCATGCGCAGATCACCCAGGAAGAGTCAACACACCCGCACCGGACCCGCTTGGGACTGGCGACTGTGGAAGAAGTGAATGACTTTGAAGTCGTTTTCCGCCACAGCAGGGCAAACGCAGAGTTCATGCGGATGATCTCTGAGCAGGTGGGTTCCATTCAGATTCAGAGTGCCAATTCAGCGGGTGTTAGCGATAATGACCCCGCGGACGCGCTGGGTAACCAGCCGGAGCTGACAAGCGCCCCTCTGGCGGGCACCAATGCCTATCAGTTTGTCAGCCGGAGCCAGGGCCAAGGCATGCTCTATGAGCGTGTGCCCTATGAGCACTGGCGGACCAACCTTGACTTTCAGGAGCTGGAGTTCAAGTGGGTGGCGGAGGCGTCAACCCGCATGGCGGCGCTGTTGACGGAAGAGGTGCACCTGACGCAGCTGGCGGAGGACCAGAAGCCCCAGGCTGAGGCCAGGGGCATGGTGGTCGCCAACGGCAAGCATGGCGCCCAGCGAGTATTCGTGGGATTCAAGGGCGGGCTCTTGGACCGCAACTACGGCACCTACAAGGCGCAGGACACGGCGTGCGGCTATGCCCACTGCGACTCCCCGTTCTTGGACGTCCGCGTCCGCAAGGCCATGAACAAGGCTATTGACCGACATGTCCTCAATGAGGCTTACTTCGGCAACAAGGGCCAGATCATGGTGATGAACCACCACCGGCCCGGCGCGGCGTACCACAACCCCGCGTGGGACCAGAACTTTGAGTCCGAGTACGGCTTCGACCCCGCCGCCGCCCGCGCGCTGCTGGCCGACGCCGGCTACAACCAGGACAACCCCCTGGAAATTGAAGTGGAGATATCCACCCATGCCCAGTTCAGCCAGTCGGCGGACGTACTGGAGTCCCTGGCGGGCTACTGGCAGGACGTGGGCATCAAGGCCAATCTCGACGTGACGGACGCCGCAGCCCGGCGGGCGGCCAGTCGCGCGTTTGAGTACAAGAACCACGTTGCTTTCAGCGCAACCTTCTCCTTTGACATCCAGGGCTGGCGTGTGTACAACTCCCACGTCCCGCCGCGCGGCGGCGCGCTGGAACTCCTGGAGACGCGGGACTTGGTGAACACAATCCAGTCCACCATGGACCTGGATGAACAGACCAGGCTCATGCGGGAACTAGGTGATGTGGCCTACCCGCTCCACATGGGCATCTACCTCTACTGGATTCCGGCGGAGCTGGTATACAACCCCAAGTACGTGGAGTCTTACAACTTCCCGGGCAACATCTCGGACCTCTGGACGCACTACGAGCTGATCAAGGCGGTCCGGCAGTAAGCTAAGCTTGTGATTGGCGTTGTCCGGGGCGTCCCTGCGTTGGGGCGTCCCGGACAACGCGTTTGAGGAGGTTGGGCCATGCTGACCTTTCAGGAGAATGAGACCCTCGCCCGGGTTGGCCCGGGGACGCCCATGGGCGATGTGATGCGCCGATATTGGATGCCGACCCTCCTTTCGTGGGAGCTGCCGGAGCCCGACTGCCCGCCCATTCGCGTGCGCCTGCTCGGCGAGGACCTCGTCGCCTTCCGCGACACCAACGGCGAGGTGGGCGTCCTTGACAACTTCTGCGCCCATCGCCGTGCCAGCCTGTTCTTCGGCCGGAACGAGGAGTCCGGGCTGCGCTGCGTCTACCACGGTTGGAAGTTCGACGTGAACGGCGACTGCGTCGACATGCCCTCGGAGCCCGCCGAGTCCAACTTCAAGGACAAGGTGAAGATCACGGCCTATCCCACCGCCGAGTTCGGCGGCATGGTCTGGGTCTACATGGGCCCCCGCGACCTGCAGCCGCCGCTGCCCCAGATGGAGTGGACGCAGGTGCCGGAGTTGCATCGCGGTATGACCAAGGTGGTGCAGCGCTGCAACTGGCTGCAAGGGTTGGAGGGCGGTATAGACTCGGTGCACACAAATTTCCTGCACCGGCGGTTTGCCGGGTCAGGGACCCCGGAAATGGACCGCGCCCGCGCCAACTCCCTCGTCGCCCACGTCGAGGTCGCGCCGACCGACTACGGCTACACCTACGCCGGCATCCGGCACGTTAGCGACGACGAGGGCGACTACGTCCGGGCCTACCACTTCATCGCGCCCTTCTACCAGCTGCGGCCGGGCGGTCAGCTCCAGCGGCGGCACGGTCGGGCTTCCGGCCATATCTGGGTGCCAATCGACGACGAGAACACGATGGTGTGGAACTTCAGCTTCCGCTTCGACGGCAACCCCATGGCCGAGTCCGAGCGCCGTCAGACGGGCTCCGGCAACGAGTTCGGCAAGGACATCGTCGTCGAGGCGGGCTTCAAGTCCCGCGCCAGCGCAGAGAACGACTACCTCATTGACCGTGAGGTGCAGCGCACTGAGACCTTCTCCGGCATCCCCGGCACCAATACTCAGGACCGGGCCGTGCAGGACACCATGGGTCCCATCTGCGATCGCACCAGAGAGCACCTTGGCACCACGGACCGGGCAATCATCATGGCCCGCAAGATTCTGTCGGACGCTGTCCGGCGCGTCGAGGACGGCGGAACGCCGCCGGGTCTGGGCCCCAACGTCTTCCAGCTCCGTCCCATCGAGAAGGTGCTGCCAAATGACACCCCGTGGCGCGACACCCTCTGGGCGGAGCTCTATGAAGGGGCGCCCTACACGCCGGAATACGTCCCGGCCTAGCGTCCAGCCCGGCATTCCAATGCAACCAGGGGAGTCCCGGAAACGGGGCTCCCGCTGTTTTCAAGCACTCAGTCCCCGGTTCCGACCGAAGCGTACGGCAGCGGCGGTGTTGGCCGGATCGCATCCGGTGGGCGATAATCGATGCCTACCTCCGAGGAGATAGCATGCGCGTCGGGTACATCCACATGATCGGCGGGGCCAGCGGCGATATGCTGCTGGGTGCGTTGCTTGATGCCGGCCTGAGCCCTGAGGACCTGGAGGCCGAGCTTATGAAGCTGCCGGTGCCCGGTTGCGCCATCGCCGCGCGGCGGGACCGGCGAGGCGGCCTGCCCGGCATCCACGTCACGTTGGACACCGGCGGCGGCGCGGCGGAGGCCGTCCGCATGGGCTGGCAGGACTTCGCCGACGCTATTGCGAACAGCAACCTCTCCCCTGCCGTGGCCGACCGCAGCCTTCGGGTGTTGCGGCTGCTGGAGGAGGCGGAGCGCTCGGTGCACGGCGCGGCCCCCGGCGACCCCTCGCCGCACCCGCATGAACTGGGCACGCTGGACACCCTGATCGACATCGTCGGCACAGTTGCGGGTTTGGAGCTGCTTGGCATTGAGCGGCTCTACTCGGGACCAATCCCCATGGGGTCGGGCGTCATCAAGGCTGCCCATGGCCCGTTGCCCGCTGCCGCGCCCGCCACCATGGTCCTCGCGACAATGGCGAAGGCTCCCGTCACGCCGCCGCCGAATGGCTACACCGGCGAGCTCGTGACGCCCACGGGAGCGGCGTTGGTCACGGGTCTCGCGAGCTTCGAACGGCCCGATATGCGCCTTGAGCGTGTGGGGTACGGTCTGGGGACACGAGACCCCGAGAGCTTTCCGAACGCCCTAGCGCTGTGGCTTGGTGAAGCGGACGATGCCCCTGTGCGGCGTGAGATCACCCTGCTGGAGACCAATATCGACGACGCCAACCCGCAGCTCCTGGGATACGCGCAGGAAAGGCTCTTCGAATTGGGCGCGCTCGACGTTTGGCACACGCCCATACAGATGAAGAAGAATCGGCCCGGCACCCTGTTCAGTGTGCTTGTGCCCGCCTCCCTCGAGGCGCAGGCGGTCTCCCTGCTGCTGCGCGAGACGACGACCCTCGGCGTGCGCCGGCGCGTGGTCGAGCGGTACGAGGCAGAGCGGGAAATGCGCGAGGTGCACACGGAGTTCGGTCAGGTGGCGGTCAAGACGAAGCTGTTGGATGGCGTGCCCATTGCCGCCGCGCCGGAGTACGACGTCTGCCGCGCCATCGCCCTTGAACACGGCCTGCCGCTGCAGGAAGTGTTGGCCCGCGTCACGCAAGCCGCGCGGGAGCAGCTCTTCACTGCACCGTCCCCGTCGCCGTAGCTGAATTCCGCAGCCGGAGGGGCGGAGCGCCAGATTCCCTCCGTATTTGGCTGCAACGCTGTACCACTACCCGCATTTGCGCTATTCTGTACCGAATCCAAAGCCAAGTTGGCCTGTGGCGTTGATATGCCTGTGCGGTAGGCGATGGATTCAGGTAGTACCAGAGTCTGTGACAAATCACGGATGTCCCATCGATGGAGCGCCGCGGGCCACGAGTCGGACCCCGCGGGCCAAGGAGGTCACGGTGCAGGACGGCGCGAGTGCGCGAGCGAAGATCACAAGGCTCGTCGACAACGTTTCCAGCGTGATTCTGGGCAAGCGCGATGCTGTGGAATACGCAATCATTGCGCTCATCTGCGGCGGTCACGTGCTCATCGAGGACGTGCCCGGCGTCGGCAAGACCATGCTGGCCCGGAGCGTCGCCCGTTCAACCGGATGCAGCTTTGGGCGCATCCAATTCACCCCGGACCTGCTCCCCAGTGACATCACTGGAGTTTCGGTCTATAACCAGCAAACAGGGGCCTTTGAGTATCGGGCCGGACCCATCATGGCGCAGATGGTGCTGGCGGACGAGCTGAACCGCACGACACCCAAGACGCAGTCGGCGCTGCTGGAGGCGATGGACGAGCACCAGGTCACCGTCGACGGCGTCACCCACACCCTGCCGCGGCCTACCATGGTGCTGGCGACCCTCAACCCCATCGAGTACGAGGGCACCTTCCCCCTGCCGGAGGGCCAGCTGGACCGTTTCATGTTGCGCATCAATTTGGGCTATCCGGACTTGGAGACTGAGGTTGCAGTTGTGGAACAGCAGGTGCTGCGCCACCCCATCGAGGCGCTGGAATCCGTCGTGACGCCGGAAGAGGTGCTGGAACTTCAGGAAGCGGTGCGGCAGATTCACGCTGACCGGACGATCATGGAATACGCGGTGGGCCTTGCCCAGGTGACCCGCCGGCACCCGGAGGCGGAGCTTGGTGCATCGCCCCGTGGCTCGCTGGCGCTCTTCCGCGTCAGCCAGGCGCTGGCGCTTCTACGCGGCCGCGACTACGCCCTCCCCGACGACGTCAAGGAGATGGCGGTCCCCGTGCTCGCCCACCGCGTCATCGTGCCGCCGTCCGCACGGATGCGCGGCATCGACGGCCGGACGATTGTCGAGGGCGCGTTGGAGGAAGTTGCGGTCCCTGGCGTCAGATCAGGCCAACGTACTCCTGCAGGATAGGGACGGCCATGAGGTATCGCCCATCCCGCTTCCATGTTGTCCTGTTGCTGTTGTCCCTGTCCTTTTTGTACGCCATGGCGACAGGGTTCGTGGTCTACTACCAGGTCAGCTACGCCCTCATTCTTGCCCTCCTTGGCACCTACATATGGGGAGCCGTCGGTCTGTGGGGCCTGGAAGTGCGGGTGCAGCGCCGGCTGGGTTATCGGGAGGTTGGCGGGAACTTCGTTTCGCAGATAAGCGTCACCAACTCCGCGGGCCCCAAGCCGATGCTCGTGGTGCAGGAGGAGACCACCTTCCCCGGTCCCGACGGCGGTCGCGTGATCAACCTGAGCACGCATTCAACCGAGATGTGGGCCAACCGGATCGCCGCTGCCCGCCGGGGCGAGTACACCATCGGGCCCGTAACGGTCACGTCGGCGGACCCCTTCGGAATATTCCGGCACCGTCGCCAATTCAGCACGGTGCAGCAGGTCGTCGTGTACCCGGCGACGGTGCCGCTCCCGCTCTTCACCCTGCCGCGGCGGGGCTCGCCCGGCGAAGGCGAACGCCGAAGCCCCTTCTCCACCACCAGCCCAATGGTTACGAGCGTCCGTGAATACCTGCCGTCGGACACCTTCGGCCGGATCCACTGGCCCACCACCGCCCGTAAAGGTCAACTCATGGTCAAGCAGTTTGAGCAGGACACTGGCAGCGATGTGTGGCTTGTGCTTGACCTGCACAGTCGCGTGCAGGCGGGTGAGGGTGATGACTCCACGGAGGAGTACATCGTCACGATTGCCGCGTCCATGGCGCACCGCCTTCTCGACTCCGGACTGGCAGTGGGCCTCTTTGCCTACGGCGAGGAGCCGCTGCTTGAGCTGCCCGGTCGAGGCTACGCCCACCAGGACCGTATCCTGCGCTCGCTGGCGACGGCGCGGGCGAGCGGCGACAAGCCCCTGGAGTCATCGCTGGAGGGAGGTCGGCACCTGGGGTTGGACCAGAGCACCATGGTCATCATCACCCCCTGCGTCGATCCCAGGTGGCCTGAAGCGGCCAATTGGCTCTTCCGTCGTGGCTCACAGGTGAGCGCCGTGCTGCTTGACCCGGCGTCCTTTGGCGGCGAGGGCGACATGGCGCCGGCCGCCGACCGACTTGCAACGGGCGGTGTCCGCACCTACGCCGTTCGTAAGGGGGACTCGCTGTCGCTGGCCCTCTCGCGGCCGCTCTATCTGCCGACAGGCCAGCTCCTTGCGCCCAGAACGAAGGAGGTGGCGGCATGACCTCTGCTGCCTCCATTGTATCGGTCCGGCAGTACCCGCCCCGGACCGCTCTGCACATTCAACTTCTGCGGCGGTTCACGCCAGCCGAGGGTTGGCTGACATTGCTGGCGGTGCTTGCGCCGCTCTTCGTCATCGCGTGGACCATTACGGAAGCTGCTTGGGCTGTGACGCCGTCGTTGTACTTTGTCCTGATGGTCGCTGCCCTGATGGGCCTCGGTGTCTCCAAGGCGCCTGGCTGGCAGCCCGCGTGGTTAGCCGGCGCGGTGCTGGCGGGCGCTGCCTTTATCTATTGGCAGCTTTCGACCCTGACCGAAACCAGTGGCTGGATTGAGCCCTTCCGCGTTCTCAACATGCGCCTTGCCGAGTGGGGAGAGACGGCCACGGAGGGCGGAATTAGCACGGACACCATGCCCTTCGCCCTGTTCATTACATCCCTGGCGTGGCTTATCGCGTACGTGTCGGCGTGGGCGGCGTTTCGACGGCGAAGCGTGTGGCTGTCCGTCGTGCCCGGCGGTTTGGCGATGTTCTCCAACTTGAGTTACCTGCCCGAGCAGTTCGGCTTCCAGATGTTCGTCTACCTGGCCTTCGCCATGCTTCTCATCGTCAGGATGAACTCACTGAACCAGGCGGCGACCTGGACCAGTGAGGGTCTGTCGATTCTGCCAGGCTATGGGCTCCGAGCGCTCTATCGGGGGAGCTGGTACATCCTGGCCGTGCTGATTATCGCCTTCTTCATGCCGTCGCGCCCCTGGCAGTCGCCGTGGCTGGACGCCGCGTGGGAGTGGACGAGGTCGCCGCTGGACTCGCTGGAGGGCGACTTGGACCGCCTGTTCGCGGCCCTGCCCGACCGCAAGGGTGGCTTCAACCTGAAATTCGGCAGCCACCTGCCCTTCCAGGGCTCGATCTCACTGAGCGACGAGCCACTCTTCCTCGTCGAATCGCCGCGAGCCGTCTACCTCCGGGCCCGCGCATACCCCGTGTACACTGCCCAGGGCTGGACAACAGGCAGAATTGAGAATGTAACGTTTGAGGATGATCTGCCGTGGAGCCGGCCTCGGGCATACGAGGAGCGGCTGGAACTCGAGAACAGCGTAATTCCGCTCTTCAGCACGGACACCATGCCCGTTTCCAACTTGCCGCTGCTCCACAGTGGCGAGAACGAGGTGAACGTCCAAGCCCTGCCGGTGCCCCGATACTGGCTGCCAGTAGCACCGAATCTGACGGCGGACTCGGGCATACCGCAAGACATTGCCTTGGGCATCCCGGTGCTGCTGGCCGCACGCCTGTACGAGAGGGACGTTTCGACCCAAGCTGACATCATTCTGGCCATGACGCCGGAAGACTCCGTCATAACGCAGGTGGCCTTCCGGGATACGCCGGAGGGGGGGTCGCAGCGGGCGTACCGGGTGGAGGAGCAGGAGGCGGGGACGGATCGTGAGGCCCTGGAGGCCGCATTGCGGCGTGACGCCCGTTCGCTCGCGTGGGTGCAGGTGTCGCGGCGACCCCCGGAGCCGCCGGACATCGTGGCGCTGCGCAGCGATGGCAAGCTGCGGCCCGGCGACACCTACTCGGTCACGTCGTCCCTTTCTACCGCGTCGCCGGAGCAATTGCGTTCAGCCGGCGCCAACTACCCCGGCTGGGTGAGCGATCGCTACCTCCAGCTTCCGAGCGATCAGCCGAAGCGGGTGAGCGATCTGGCGAAGGAGATCACGGCGGGCATCCTCAATCCCTATGACAAAGCGAAGGCCATCGAGCAGTACCTGCATCGTCTTGGCTACGACCAGGAGATTCCGGCGCCCCCCTTCGACATGGACGGCGTGGAGTACTTCCTCTTTGAGCTGGAGCGCGGCTATAGCGAGTACTTCGGCTCCGCCATGGCCGTGTTGTTGCGCGAGGTTGAGATTCCGGCCCGCATGGTCGTCGGCTACACCCCGCGGGAGTTTGACGCCAACGCGGGTCACTGGGTGGTGCGAGAGGCGGACAGCCACGGCTGGGCTGAGGCGTACTTTCCGGGCTATGGTTGGGTGGAGTTCGAGCCAACGCCCAACAGGCAATTGCCCACGGCGCCGGACCCCCTCTTTTTTGAATCCACAGGCAGCGGCGCGGACGGCGTAGGGGATGACTTTGACGAGGACGAGTTCTTTGAGGATGAGGCCTTCCAGCCAATAGGAGACTTCGACCCGGAGGCGGGTTCGTTCGTTAGTGGCGGAGTGGTGGCCGGTGTGCTGGCTGGCGTCTTCGTGGTGTGGTTGGTGTGGTACGCCTATCGCCGCACGTTCGTCAAGGTGAGTGTCCCCGCCGTGGTCTTCGAGCGAATGTGCTGGCTCGGCGCGTGGGCAGGCCTGCCGCACCTGCGGAACCAGACGCCCGCCGAGTACACATCGCACTTGGCCGAGGTATTCCCCGACGCTACCGGAGACTTGCGGATCTTGGGCAATGCCCACGCTGTGGCCCGCTACAGTAGGCGGGACATAACGGAGCGTGAGACCGAGCAGGTGGGCCGCGCTTGGACGCATGTGCGGAAGCTTCTGTTCCGCCGTTCCATCCGGCACATCCCATTCTCGTAGCGCGGAGGCTGCCCTCTACGTCATGACGTGGACGGGCGTGCCGGCCAACCACTGTCGGATGTTGTCCACCACCATCGCCAGGCCATCGGCGTCCGCCTCCGGCGTCGAGGATGCGAGGTGGGGCGAGAGCACGACGTTGTCGAGCGCGGCAAATGGGTGTCCGAGTGGCAGCGGCTCCTGGCTGAACACGTCGAGCCCAGCTCCGCCAATGCGACCGGCCGCCAGTAACTCCAACAGCGCCTCCTCGTCGGCTACCGCCCCGCGGGCGGTGTTGACGAATATCGCGCCCGGCTTCATCGACTCGAGCAAACCACGGTCAAGCAAGCCGCGGCTCTGGTCGGAGAGGCGCACGTGCACGGTCACCACGTCGGCGGTGCGCATCACCTCGTACAGTGGCGCCCAGCGCACCCCGACGCGTTCGCCCCAGGCCTCGTCGGGGTGGAACGTCCACGCAACGACGTTCATGCCGATGCCCCGTCCCAACTCCGCCGCGCGCTTGCCGATGGGCCCGGCGCCAACGACGCCAAGCGTCTTGCCGTAGAGCTGCCCCACCGCCTCCCGCGCCCATTCCCCGTCGCGCACAAGGCGGTCGTTCTGGGGGACACGCTTCGCGACGGCCAGCGCCAGCGCAATGGCGTGTTCCGCAACAGTGGGCGCCGAGTACCCGGGCGTGTTGGTGACCAGGATGCCCAACCTGCGGCACGCCTCCACGTCAACCATGTCCACGCCGATGCCAAAGACCACGATGTGCCGCATGGAGGCGCACTGCTCCAGCACATCCGCCGTGAACTGACTTGAGTTGCGGATGCAGATGGCAACGTGGGCGTCGCGGATGCGCTCCAGCAGTGCCTCAGGCGACAGCGCCAGCGAGTCGTGGACGTGGAGTTCGCCCAGGGCCCGCAGGGCTGCTTCCTGCGAAGACCCGCCAATGGCTGGCGGATCGTCGTCAGGCACAACGATGCGCAGCGGGCCGTCAGGGACGCTCGTCATAGGGCCTCCTTGGGGCGTGAATGCGGGCGGTGGCGGTGCGAATGCGCGGCGGGAGTCCGGCTAGGGTTTGCGTCCGGTGACAAGGTCCCGGTTGCCCTCCAGGATCCGCACATCCACGTCCTGAAACCCGGCCTGCTGCATCCACTGGACATAGACGTCCGCGGAACGCTCCTGCCCGCCGGTGGACACCAGTGCATGGAGGTCCATCAGCGTGGTCAGCAGCGGCCCGGTGCCCTGCTCATCCAACAGCTTCTCGCACACCAAGATGGCGCCTCCGGGCTGCAGCGCCTCGTAGCAGTGGCGCAGGATCACGTGGCACTGCTCGTCTGGCCAGTCGTGGAGGATCCAGCCGAGGGCGATGACGTCCGCCTCCGTGGGCAGGCTGCCCGCCTCGAAGAAGTCGCCGGGGTGCGTGCGCGCCCGGTCGTCGACGCCGTATTGGCGAAGATAGTCGTCGGCGATGGCGCAGACGGCGGGCTGCTCGAAGACGATGCCGCTCATGTGCTGGTACCTGCGCAGCGCCGCAATGACCAGCGCCCCGGACGTGCCGCCGACATCAAGCAGGGTGTGATAGGGCGTGAAATCCACGGCGTCGACGATCTCCTGCGCGTCGGGCACGGTCAGGTTGTGCATGCCTTGCACAAAGCCTCGAAGCTGCTGAGGCTCTGCGTAAACGGCGGCCAGCATGTCAAACCCGGGGCCGAACACTTCCTTCACCCGCGGGGTGTTCTCCCGGATCGCGCCCGGCAGCAACTGCCACAGTCGCCAGTGGAGCTGGCTCAGGTGCTCCACCTGGGCGCCCAGGTACCCTTGCTGTCCCTTGACCAGGTAGAGCGCCGCCTCCTCCGTGTTGCTGAAGCGCCCGTTCTCCTTCTGGATGAGCTCCAGCGCGACAAGGGCGTTCATCAGCCGCTCCAGCGCGCCGGGGTGCAGTCGAAGCCGGTAGGCGAGCACCTCTGCGCTTGCTGGCCCCTTGGCAAGCTCGTCAAAGACGCCCAACTCAACGCCGGTGAAGAGCGTTTTGGACATCCAGAAGGCGGTGAGCATTCCCTGGATATGTTTTTGTGAGACGGGCATGACAGCGGCGACCCCTAACTCCGAAGGCTACAGACCGTATTGGACATTGTACCCGTTGCCCCGAAAGCGCTACAAGGGCAGGGCATCGCATCGAGTTGACCCTGCCGCGTCCCACAAGTACAATCACCGTGCTAGGAATGAAGGAGGGTGCCATGCCGTTGTACGAGTACCACTGCGAGCCCTGCGCTGAGCGCTTTGAGGTGCTCCGCCCCATGTCCAAGGGCCACGACCCGGCGACGTGCCCCACCTGCGGCGGCGCCGGTCGGCGCGTGCTCTCCGTCTTTTCGGCCATCACCGTCGGCGGCGACGGCAGTCCTGCCCCCATGCCGATGGCTGGCGGCGGCGGATGCTGTGGCGGCGCTTGCGGCTGCCACTAGCCACAATACTCTAGGCGCGACGCATCGAAGCCCCGGTCACCCCGGGGCTTCTGCTTTTCACGGCGCCGCGAGTCGACGCTGCATTGGCTAACCAATCGCCGCGCCCTCGCCCGTCGAGACGTAGCGGCGGTGCAGGTAGCGGCCAACGCCCCAGAGGGCGGCGGTCTCCGCGATCGTGACTGCCGCGAGCAGGATGGTCGCCTCCAACCAGAATCGATACGGAAAAATCACCACCAGAAAGTGTTCGCTGGGGTTCAGCACCCAGTAGTCATTGCTGAAGCTGATCTGGTGGAAGAGGGTGAAGAAGACCGGGAAGCCCAGCGCCAGCACAACGCCCGTCACCACTAGGCCCACTCCGCCAACCACCCCGGCCATCGATACGCGGCGCAGGAAGCGCAGCCCCTCGCGACGGAAGCCCCACGCCGCGTAGAGCGCCAGCGCCGCGCCTGTAACGTACATGATTGTGTACACCAACCCCAGCAGCGCCTTCACGTCGCGCATGTGCTCGACTTCCCGCGCCGTGAAGAGGGGGCGGGCGTCGAGGAAGATGAACATGTACTCCTCGTCGTTGTTGAAGTACTCTCGGATCTCGTCGCCCACGCGCTCAAGCTCAGTCTGAGGCACGCCGGTGCGCTGCTCGATGCCGTTGCGCTCGAAGCCCACGTTGTAGACCCACGGCATGTTGAACAACACGCGCACGTTCAGGGTGACGAGAAACACCGGCAGCGCCACGAGCATGACCACTCCCGCCCATCGAAACACCCCGGGAGATGCCTGCAGCCATCGCTCCCGCCACACACCCATAAAGCCAGCCTTTCTCGCCTATCTGGCAAACACTCTCACCAGTATAATTGCCGCATCCTTCATAAAGGAACGCACATGCAGAAGCAAGGGCAGCACACGTACCAGGCCCTATGGGACATCGTCAACCGGCTGCGGGCGCCCGGCGGCTGTCCGTGGGATCGCGAGCAGACACACCAATCGCTGCGGCGCAACCTGCTCGAGGAGTGCTACGAAGCCCTCGAGGCGCTGGACGCTGGCGACCCGGAGTCGCTTGCCGAGGAGCTCGGCGACGTCATTGTGCAGATCGTCTTCCACTGCCAGATCGCCGGTGACAACGGCACGTTCACGCAGGACGACATGTTCCGGCACATCTGCGAGAAGCTGGTGCGACGCCATCCCCACGTCTTCGGCGACGTAACCGTGCGCGACTCCCGGGAGGTCGAGTCGAACTGGGAGGAGACCAAGCGCCAAGAGCGCGGCGACACCGTGTCCGCCCTGGACGGCGTCGCCAAGGGCATGCCCGCCCTGGGCTATGGGCAGGCCATCTCCAACCGCGCCGCGCACGCGGGGTTCGAGTGGGGCAGCCTCTCCGACGTGATGGCCAAGGTGCGCGAGGAGCTTGGCGAGATCGAGGCGGCGGAGAGCGTGGAGCGGCAAGAGGCGGAGCTCGGCGACGCGCTCCTTGCGCTCGTGAACGCCGCCCGGTGGATGGGCGTCGACGCCGAGACTGCCCTCCGCCAGGCTAACGCGCGCTTCTACGGCCGTTTCACACACGTCGAGTCGTCGGTACGCTCAGAGGGCCGCAGCCTGCGGGAGGCGTCCGCCGAGGAAAAGCTGGCCCTCTGGGACGAAGCCAAGCGCGCGGAGGCCGCACAGGAATAGCGCGCCGTTCACCCTGAGCTTGTCGAAGAGTGAAGCTCTCTACCGAGCCACGAGCGTAATCACCAGGTTCCCGTAGTCGTCGACCTTCGCCTCCCAACCCGGCGGAATGACGGTGGTGGCGTCCATCTGCAGCACCACGGCGGGGCCCGCCACGACGGCATTCGCTGGTAGGGCGCCGCGCTGCAGGAACTGCGTCCGCTGCGGGCCGTCCGCGAACATCACCGTTTCCTCAGCAACGAGCGCATCCCCGGCGGCATCGCCAACGTTCTTCGCCGCCGCGCCCGGTTGCTCGACTGCCGAGACCCCCACCGCCTTAAGCCGCAGGTTCACCACCTCTATCGGCGCGTTCTGGTCGGCGTACCCGAACCGCTGCGCGTGCGCGGTGTGGAAGGCCCGTGCCGCACTCGACGCCACCGCGGCCCCGAGCCGAGGGCAGTCCACGGTCAGCTCGTAGGACTGGCCCACGTACCGCATGTCCAGCAACGGCTGCAGCCGCACGCGGCGGCGGGGTACGCCCTCGTCGCGCAGTTCTGCCAGCGCCCGCGAACGCAGCCCCGCATATCCTGTTCGGAGCCGCTCAGCCGTCACCTGGTCGTGCGCGTACAGCACCGTCTGCGAGTAGTCCTTGGTGATGTCCGCGATGGCCACCCCGTACGCCGAGAGCGCCCCGGGCGTCGTGGGCGCCAGCACGCGCGTGATGCCGAGACCCTCGGCAAGTTCGCATGCGTGCTGCGGCCCGGCGCCTCCGAAGGCGACCAGCGTGAAGTCGCGTGGGTCGAAGCCCCGCTCCAGCGAGATCGCACGGACGGCCCGCTCCATCGTCGCGTTCACCACGCGGACCACCCCCAGCGCAGCCGTGTCGACATCGGCGTGCATGGCCTCTGCGAGCCGCTCCAACGCCGACCGCGCAGCGCTGCGGTCCAGCGGCATTCGCCCGCCGAGAAAGTCCTCCGCCCGGATGCGCCCAAGGACCAGGTTGGCGTCCGTGACGGTAGGCGCGTCGCCGACCCCGTAGCACGCCGGGCCCGGGTCTGCGCCCGCCGACTCCGGTCCCACGGTGAGCGCTCCTCCGGCGTCGACGTGCGCGATGGACCCGCCGCCGGCCCCGACGGTGTGCACGTCCAGCATCGGCACCCCAATGGGCACGCCGCCCAATGACGCCGCGACCGTCTCCTGCAGCATGCCGGGACATAACGAAACGTCGGTGGAAGTGCCGCCCATGTCCAAGGTGATGATGTTGGGGTGGCCTGCCAACCGTCCCACCGCCAGCGCCCCGACTACGCCGCCTGCGGGCCCGCTCAGCACCGTGCGCACCGGCTCACCCGCCGCCGCTCCCAGCGAGACGCTGCCGCCCGAGGACTGCATGACGCGGACGCGCCCCGGCCCAGCCTCCTTCGCGCCCAGCGCGGTCTCCAACCGTCGAAGGTAGCCGGCCATGACCGGCCCCACGTAGGCGTTGGCGGCCACGGTGCTCGTGCGCTCGTACTCGCGGTACTGCGGCATGACGCGATTGGAGACGGAGATGAAGGGCTGCGGGTCAAGCGAGAGCAGGGCATCGGCCATCAGCTCTTCGTGGTCCGGGTGGAGGAAGGAGAAGAGGAGCGATATGGCCACTGCCTCTGCGCCGGCGTCCCGGACAGCCTCCGCCACGCGCCGCACTGCGTCGGCCGACGGCGCGCGTTCGACGCTGCCGTCGGCGAGCACGCGTTCATCCAGCCCAAAGCACATCTCCGGCGGCGCCAGCGGCGGCGGCTTCTGCTGCATGAAGTCATACAGCGACGGGCGGGTCTGCCGCGCCAGCTCCAGCAGGTCCTCGAAGCCCGCCGTGGTGATCAGCGCCGTCCGCGCGCCCTTGCGCTCCAGCAGTGCGTTGGTCGCGACGGTCGTGCCGTGCACGAGCACAGTGTCCCGCTGCGTCCACGCGCCGTCTCGCCACGCGCCGAGGTCTACCAGCCCCTGCAGGATGGACCGCGAAGGGTCGTCGGGCGTCGACGGGATTTTGTGGACGCGCAGCCCGTCCGGGCCCAGCATCACCAGGTCCGTAAAGGTTCCGCCCGTGTCTACGCCCACCACAATCAAGGTTGATCCATCCTTCCGGACCGGTGTTTCGGATTCTAGGCCATCGCAACAATCCTACCATGACGGGGGTTGGGCTCGGACGTGGGTTTCCCTACGGACGCTGAGCCGTGTTAATCTGCCTGTGCCTTTCGTGACGCAGCCACTACTCCGTTGCAGGTTTGAACGTGAACGCATGACGAACGCACAGAACACGCCCAGCTACCCGCAGTTCCGCGTCATTGGCGTGACCGGAGTGCCGGAGATCAGGGAAGGCGACGACCTCCCCGGCATCATACTCGGCGCTGCCGACGCGCAGGGCACCCCGGTCGAGGACGGAGACATCCTCGTCGTCACCCAGAAGGTGGTCTCCAAGTCGGAGGGCGCGATTGTGCGGCTCGAAGACGTCGAGCCGAGCCCCCTTGCCCTGACCATCGCGGGCGATTTGAAGGACCCCCGCCACGTCGAGGTCGTTCTGCGCGAAAGCCGCCGCATCGTGCGCATGGAGCGTGGTGTGCTCATCACGGAGACGCACCACGGGCTCGTGTGCGCCAACGCCGGCGTCGACGCCTCAAACGTGCCCGGCGAGGACGTGCTCTGCCTGCTGCCCATGGACCCCAATGCCTCCGCCCGCGGGATTCGGGACGCCATCCGGGAGCGCTCAGGCCGCACCGTGGCCGTAATCATCTCCGACACCTTTGGCCGTCCGTGGCGCATGGGCACGACGGACATCGCCATTGGCTCGGCGGGAATCGCTCCTCTGAAGGACTATCGCGGCGACGTGGACCGTGACGGGCGCACCCTGCAGGTCTCCGTGGCCGCGGTGGCTGACCAGGTGGCGGGTGCGGCTGAGCTGGTCGCACGCAAGACCATCGGCGTGCCGGTGACCATCGTGCGGGGGCTGCCCTACGAGCCGTCAGAGGACGGGGCGGACGTGCTCATCCGTGAGGCGTCTATGGACCTCTTCCGCTAGGTCACCGCCGCCAGCGCGTCCTCCACGATCTCCGAAGGCACGTCGTTGCGCGTGACGGACCGGCCGACTCCCTCCAGCAATACCCACCTGATTGCGCCCGACGATGTCTTCTTGTCCACGCTCATGGCCGCTCGTACGGCGTCCCGGTCGGCGCCGGGGAGCGAGGTCGGCAGCTTGAAGCGTCGCAGCAACGCGTCCTGCCGCGCGACCAGCTCGTCGTCGATGAGGCCCATCCAGCGGCTGATGCGCACCGCTGCCGTCATGCCGATAGCGACGGCCTCGCCGTGAAGCAGCTCGCCGTAGGCCGTGGCCGCCTCCAGCGCGTGGCCGATGGTGTGGCCGTAGTTTAGCAGGATGCGAAGGCCCAGCGTCTCCCGCTCGTCCCGGCTGACCACGTCGGCCTTGACCGCCATGCTGCGGCGAACGACGTCGTCGGCCAGCGGTCGCTCCAGGTGGGAGATGGCCTCGGCGTGGTCCTCAAACGTCTGGAAGAGTTCCTCGTCCAGAATCAGCCCGTGCTTGATGGCCTCGGCCCAGCCGGACGCCAGCTCGCGCTCCGGAAGCGTGCGCAGCGCGTCCACCTCCGCCACAACGAGGCGAGGCTGATGGAATGCCCCCACCAGGTTCTTGCCCGCCTTCAGGTTCACCGCGGTCTTGCCGCCGATGGAGGCGTCCACCATCGCCGCCAGCGACGTCGGCGCCTGTACGAGTGGCAGCCCGCGGTTGAACGTCGCCGCCGCATAGCCCGCTAGGTCGCCCACGACGCCGCCGCCCACTCCGACCACGAAGTGGCCTCGCTCGGCCCGCTGCTCCGCGAGCCATTGGTACACCAACTCCAACGTCGCCAGGCTCTTCGAGTTTTCGCCCGCGGGCACCACAAACGTGTGCACGGGGATGTCCGCGGATTCCAGCGCGATCTGCGCTCTGCGTCCGTGGTTGTAGAAGACGTTGCTGTCAGAGATGAGGTAGGCCGTGGTGGTCAGTCCGACGCTGCGGCAGAGCTCTCCGAGCCGGTCCACAACGCTGCTCCCCGCAAAGATGGGGCAGGAGTGCGCCGACGACCGCACGACCGCCGCTAGGTCAGCCGCGCCCTGCGCCGGTCCGTTGTCCACCCCCCCGACGGTCCTCGCCGCGCGCAGCACTTCCTGCGCGGCGTCCGTCACGGTGAGGCTGTCGGTGTGGACTGTCCAGTGGGCATGCGCGTAGGCCGCTGCCCGCTCGGCCTTCAGTGCCTGCGCCCGTTCGAGGGGAGTCTCGCCGTTGGGGCCCGCAAGAAGGGGCCGCACCGCGCCCTGACCGACGCCGTCGGGGTAGAGCCGCTGCACAATCGTCTCGGGCGTCGCCTCCAGGCACACCACGAAGCCGGACGCGCGCATGAGCGAGCGGTTGGCCGGCGATTTCACCATGCCGCCGCCCGTCGAAATCACCTGCCGCTCGCCCGAGCAGACCTCGGCCAGCGCCTGCGATTCCAGCAGTCTGAAGGCGTCCTCGCCGTCCTCCGCGAACACGGCCTCAATGGACTTGCCCGCGATGCGCTCCAGCACGTCGTCGGTGTCCACATAGGGCCACCCAAGCTGCCGTGCCACGGCCTGCCCAACGGACGTCTTGCCCACGCCCATGAATCCCGTGAGGAAGATGTTGTTCATGCGAGTAAGTGTAGCTGCACGGAGCGGGGCTTGTCTAAGGGGGAACGGGACGCCGAAGCTAGCTCTTCCCCAGCGCCTTGTTCAGGCTGCCCATCTCGTACCCGGCGAGGTCCAGCGTGACATAGAGGTACCCCAGCGAGCGGAAGTGCTCCACCACGCCGCGCCGTGTCTCGTCGTCCCCAAGTCGCGCGAAGTCCTCAGGCCCAACCTCGATGCGCGCGATGGTGTCGTGGTGCCGGACGCGCAGCTGCCGGAAGCCCAGCGCCCGCAGGTGTGATTCCGCCCGCGCGACGCGGGTCAGCGCCTCCACCGTGACCGTGGTGCCGTAGGGGATTCGGGAGGAGAGGCACGCCTGCGCGGGCTTGTCCCACGATGGCAGGCCCCGCTCCTTCGAGAGCGCGCGGACGTCGGCCTTGGTGAGCTCCGCCTCCACCAGCGGGCTGCGCGCCCCGTGCTCCTTGCCCGCCGCAATGCCCGGCCGGTAGTCGCCCAGGTCGTCGAGGTTGGTGCCGTTGGCGATCCACGCGTAGCCCTCCGTCTCTGCTAGCGGCTGCAGCACGCCATACAAGTTCACCTTGCAGAAGTAGCAGCGGGCGCCGTCGTTGGCGGCATACCGCGGGTCGTCGACCTCCTGCGTCTCGACGATGCGGTGCGCGAAGCCGAACCGCCTTGCGTACTCGCCAGCGTCCTCCAGTTCTTCCGGCGCCAGCGACGGCGATGCCGCCGTGACGGCCAACGCCCGCTCGCCCAGAGCGTCCCACGCCGCGACGGCCAGCAACGTGCTGTCGACGCCGCCGGAATAGGCCACCATAACGGATTCCATGTCCCTTAGGATGGTGTGCAGCCGGTCGCGTTTGGCATCAAGCTGGCTCATGCGGGTGTCTCCACGTTCATAGGGTCTGCTGGGCTGCCCCCTGCTGCTACGCCGGGGCCTGCGCGGCGAGGGAAGATGGCGCGGATGGCCTGCGAGACCGTGGTCACGCGCACCAACTCCACCCCTTTGGCGTCTGCTGAGTCGATTTCCGCAGACTCCGGCACGACCACCCGCTTCAGCCCGAGGCGCGCAGCCTCTTGCAGTCGTCGGCCCATCTGCGCAACGGGTCGCACTTCACCGCCAAGCCCCACCTCGCCGACGGCCGCCAGGTCCGCGTCGATCGGCTGGTCGCGGAAGCTTGAGGCCATTGCCAGCGCAAGCGCGAGGTCGGCGGCAGTCTCGCTGACACGAAGCCCGCCGGTGATGTTGACCACCACGTCCTGCGACCCCAACGGCACGCCGGAGCGTCGGCTCAGGACAGTCGCCAGCATCACCAGCCGGCTGCCGTCCAGCCCATTGGCAACCCGGCGCGGTGTCGGCCCGATGACGGGAGCAGTGAGGGCCTGCACCTCCACTAGCATGGGCCGCGTGCCCTGCAGCACGGGCGTCAGCGCCGAGCCCACCAGCGGCCCGTTCCTGTGCGCCAGCAGTTGCCGCGAGGGGTCCGCGACCTCCACCAGTCCCGCGCCGTCCATCTGAAAGAGGGCAACCTCGTTTGTGGAGCCGAAGCGGTTCTTCTCGCTGCGAAGCAGGCGAAGGGCGCTCATCGATTCGCCCTCAAGGTAGAGCACCACGTCCACCATGTGCTCCAGCACGCGCGGGCCAGCGACGTCGCCCTCCTTGGTCACGTGCCCGGCGATGATGACCGGCGTGTGGTTCGTCTTGGCCCACGCGATGAGCAGCCGCGCGCATTCCCGTATTTGCCCCACGCTGCCCGGCGCAGCCGATGACAGCTCCGAATGGAGCGTCTGTATGGAGTCGACCAGCACGGCGCAGGGCTGCATGCGGTCCATCCACCCGAGCACGTCCGGCGCCGCGGTCTCGTTCAACAACATCAGGTTACGGCCGCTGACCCCGAGCCGCTCGGCGCGCATGCGGATTTGCGCGGCGGACTCCTCGCCCGCCACGTACAGCACGGACCCGAGGTTTTCCGCAAGCTCGGCGCGAGGAGCCAGCGCGCCGGCAACCTGCAGCATGAGCGTCGACTTGCCGATGCCCGGGTCGCCGGCCAGCAGCGCAACGGAGCCCGGCACCAGTCCGCCGCCCAGCACGCGGTTGAGCTCCGCGAAGGGCAGCACAATGCGCGGTTCGCCGTCCAGGGAGACACCGGAGAGCTCCACCGGCCCCGCCGACGTGGGAAGGAATGGGGTGTTGGACTTATTCTTGCCGGGAGTGTAGGCGGAACGGGACGGCGCCGTTTCTACCAGGGGCTCGCCGGAGCCGCAGGCGTAGCAGAACCCCATCCACTGGTTGTGGAAGGTTCCGCATTCGGGGCAGATGAATTGGATGGCGTCTGGCATGGAGTGGACTACCTCCGCTCCCAATATGGCGATTGTACCAAGGAGGCGGCTACAGCTGCACCAGACGAATCGAGGTAATGGCGGTCATTTTGACCAGCTCGTTCAACAACGAATCGGGCATGGGGTCGTCCAGGCCGACCACCATTGTGGCGCGGCCCCGCAGGCGAACGCGGCCCACCTCCATGAAGCTGATGTTGATGTCGTGCTGGCCCGCCAGGCTTCCGACGGCGCCGATGATGCCCGGACGGTCCTCATTTTCGATAACCAACAAGTACGGGCTATCAATAATGGCGTCCATGCGATGCTCGCCCAGCCGTGTGACGTGCGTCTGCTCGCGAAGGTGCGTCCCGCCCACGACAACCTCGCCGCCGGTCGTGGCCAGCCGCACGATGACCTCGTTGGCGAAGTCCTCCCGGCTCGTCTCCTTCTCCTCCACGGCGCGGAGCCCCTGCTCCTCCGCCAGCAGCCCTGCGTTCACCAGGTTGATCCGCTCTTCACGGCCCGGCTGCAGCAGTCCCATGAGCACGGCGGCCCGCAGCGGCCCGGTCTCCCCGCTGGCCAGTTCGCCGTGGTAGACGATGGTGACCGCCGTCGGCATACCCTCCGCGAGTTGAATGGCGATCTTCCCCACGTCGACGCAGACGGAGAGGAAGGGCTCCAGCAGCTCGTGCACCTCCGGGGCAACCAGCGGCGCGTTCACAGTGAAGCGGGCCGGCTGACCCCGGAGCACCGTCAGCACCTGGTCCACCACCTCCAGCGTGACGCCCGCCTGCGCCTCTTCCGTCGACGCGCCCAGGTGCGGCGTGCACACAATCTTGGGGTGCAGCGCGATGGCGAAGTCCTGCAGAGGTTCGTTTACGAATACGTCGAGAGCCGCACCGGCTAGCCGTTCCCCGTCGAGGGCCTCCACGAGCGCTGCCTCGTCCACCAACCCGCCGCGGGCCACGTTCACCAGCCGCGCCGTCGGCTTCATCCTCGCGAGCTCTTCCGGCCCGATGAGGCTCTTGGTCGTGTCGGTCAGCGGCGTATGGAGCGTCACGAAGTCGGACTCGGCCAGCACGTCGTTGAACGCAGCGATCTCAACGCCCAGTCGAGCGGCGCGCTCCGGCACCAGGTACGGGTCGTAGCCCAGCACTCGCATTTCGAAGCCGATGGCGCGCTTGGCCACCTCCGACCCGACGCGGCCAAGGCCGATGATGCCGAGGGTCTTGCCCTTGACCTCCGTCCCTATGAAGGCGGAGCGGTTCCATTTCTGGTCGCGCAGCGACGCGTTCGCCTGCGGGATGTTGCGCGCCATGGAGAGCATGATGGCGATGGTGTGTTCCGCCGCGGCGATGGTGTTGCCCGTGGGCGCGTTGACCACGGCGATGCCCCGACGAGTGGCGGCGTCCAGGTCCACGTTGTCCACGCCCACGCCGGCCCGGCCCACCACCTGCAGTCGCGCGCCCGCCTCGATGACGGCGGCGGTGACCTGCGTTTCGCTGCGGACGATGAGGGCGTCGGCGTCGGCAACGGCCTCGAGGAGCTCCCCCTCGAGCATGCGCAGCCGCCGCTCGATCGTGAGCCCCGGCTGTGCCTCGAGGATGTCCATCCCCTCTTGGTGGATGGGATCAGTGATGAGGACCTTCATGTGAGCCACTGCCTCCTGCTAGTTCACAGACCGTGAGGCGGCGCGCCACCGGCCCTCAATCGATTGGCTTGTCAACGGGCTACTGGCCTACGCGGGTACCGGAAAGCCCGTCTGCGGCAGCACTGCTGCGAGGGACTCCATCACGTCGGCAACGTCCTCTTCCGTGATGTGGCCCATGTGGCCGATGCGGAAGATCTTGCCGTCCAGCGAGCCCTGCCCGCCAGCCACAACGACGTTGCGGTCGGTGCGCAGCAGTCCGCGGAGCTTCGAGAGCTCGACGCCCTCCGGTACCTTTACGGCCGTCACCGTGTTGGACGCGTAGGCCTCGTCGGCGACAAAGAGATCAAGACCCAGTTCCTTTACCCCGCGGCGGACGTCCGCCGCGATCTTTGCGTGCTTCGTGTAGACCGCCTCCATCCCGTCCGCGAGCAGCTTCTGGATCGCAAGGTCCAGGGAGAACATGACGGAGACCGCAGGCGTCCATGGCGTCTGGCCTCGCTCGAAGTAGCTGAAGTGCTTCTCAAAGTCGAAGTAGAAGCGCGGCATCATCGCCGTCTTGGCGGCCTCCCGCGCCCTCGGGCCCACCGCCGCGAAGGCCAGCCCCGGCGGCACCATGAACCCCTTCTGCGAGCCGGTCACCACTACGTCGAGGTCCCAGGCGTCGGTCGCGACGGGGACGCAGCCCACGCTGCTGATCGCGTCCACCAGCATCAGCCGGTCGTGCCCGCGCACTACCTTCGCGATGGCGCCGATGTCGTTGGTGACCCCGGTCGAAGTCTCGTTGTGAGTGGCCAGCACCGCCTTGATGCTGGGATCGTCCGCCAACATGGAGCCGACCATGTCCGGGTCCGCCGCCGTGCCGTACTCGGTGTACGGCTTAACGACTTCCGCGCCGTAGGCCTCGGCAATCTGTCCGAACCGTTCGCCGAACACGCCGATGCTGACGTTCATAACCCGGTCGCCCGGCGAGAGCGTGTTGACGATGGCCCCTTCCATGGCCCCTGTGCCGGAGGAGGTCATGATTGCGACGTCGTTCTTGGTGGAGAATATGGTCTGGAGGCCGGTGTGTACCCGGTCTAGGATTTCGGCAAACTCAGGACCACGGTGGTCGATCATCTGCTGGGCCCCGGCCAACAGCACGTCCTCCGGGCAGGGCGTGGGGCCGGGTATGCGCAAGTTCACTACGGGCCTCCTTGGTGATATGCGGGCAATTCGTCGTATCGATGGTAGCATAGCCCCTGCGGTGATGGAAGGCGGCGCCAATGCATGGCCGGATTGAAGTTGTTTTCTCCCTATAATTGCTGTATTGTGCATACACTATCAGGCGAATTGAGGAGGCTGTGTCGGAGCTGCGGTAGCAGCGTGGGGTTGCTCGCCACCGATTGGAGGCAAGGTGACCACTATGGAAGATAGGCTCCAAAGCTTGGAAGAACTACTGCCAACGCTGGCAACTAAGCAAGACATTGCGACCTTGTCCGGAGACGTTGGACAACTTTCGCAGAGTGTCGGACAACTTACTCAGGACGTTAGTCAACTAACACAGAACGTCGGGCAACTCTCGCAGGATGTCGGACAGCTTTCGCAGGATGTCGGACAACTAAAAACGGATGTTGCTCAGCATTCCATTGACATAGAGCGCGTTTCAAACACCGTCGAAAAGCTGGAGCACAGGTTCTTTCAGTGGATGATGACCAGCATGGTAGTTGGCTCCGCCTTCGCGGCTGCGATTCTAGCCACGCTTATCGCGATTTCCCTGGGGTAGCCCGGCCCGTCGACTAGCCCCGGTCCTCCCGCAGCCGAAGGTAGCGGCGCTTGCCCACGCGTACCACCGAGCCGTCCTGCACCGCGATAACGTCGCCCGCCCGCTGACCGTCAACCTCGACGGCGCCCTGCGACACGAGGCGCTTGACCGCCGTGCGGCTCTGCGTCAGCCCCAGCTCCTCATGCAGATGGTAGAGAAACTCGACGGTTGCCAGCGAGACCAGCGTCTTCGCGCCGCCGGGCTCAGCCGAAATGGCAACCGCGCCCGAAACGCCGTCAGGCAGCGCGAACCACACCGTGGGGGCCTCCTCCGGCGCCTCGCCTCGCTGCACCGTGCGCTCGAAGTGTGCCTCTGCCGCGGTGGCCTCCTCCTCCGACCAGAACGTCGCGACGATCTCCCGGCCCAGTCGCTTCTTGAACTCCATGGGGTTTGCCTCGCCGCTCTCCATTGCCGAGGACATTGCGTCGATCTCGGAGGTGGGCATGTCGCTGAGCAGGTTGAAGTAGGAGATGATGAGCGTGTCAGGCAGTGAGAGCGCCTTGCCGTATTGCTCCTCAGGAGCCTCATCCACGCCGATGTAGTTGCCCAGGCTCTTGCTCATCTTCTGCACGCCGTCCGTGCCCTCCAGGATGGGCACCATGAAACACTGCTGAGGGCGCTGTCCGCGCATCTCCTGCAGCTCCCGGCCCATCAGCAGGTTGAACTTCTGGTCAGTTCCGCCGAACTCCACGTCCGCCTCGACCATGACCGAGTCGTACGCCTGCAGCAGCGGGTAGAGCAGCTCCGTGATGGCGATGGGGCGGTTCTGGTCCCAGCGCCGCCGAAAGTCCTCCCTCGCGATCATCTGCGCGACGGTAAAGCTGCTCGTGAGTCGCACCACGTCCGTTAGGGTGAACTTGCCGAACCACTCGCTCTGCCAGAAGACCTCTGTCCGGTCGCGGTCCACCACCTTGAAGAACTGGTGCATGTACGTCTGGGCATTTTCCAGCACCTGCTCGTGGGTGAGGACGGGCCGGGTGACCGACGCGCCGCTCGGGTCGCCAATCTGCGCCGTCCAGTCGCCGACGATGAGCACGACCTTGTGCCCAAGCTCCTGCAACTGCCTGAGCTTCCGCAGCCCGACGACGTGCCCCAGGTGGATGTCGCGGCTCGAGGGGTCGAAGCCCATCTTGAGCCGCAGAGGCCTGTCCTGCTCCAGCATTTGCCGAAACTCGTTCCGGTCGATAATCTCCGCGACACCCCGGTCCATAACGGTCCGCAGCGCCTCTTGTGATAGGGCCATTGGGCACCCCTTCATCAGATACAGCTTCTATCCATTGTAAGGCACATTTGAAGGGTTTGCAGAAAAAGAAAACCCTCGTCGATCCCGCGCGCCTCTCCCGTCCTTCACGCAAAGGCAGGATCCCAGAGTGGCGCCGCCTCCCGTTCGCCCTGAGCCTGTCGAAGGGCCCTCCGCCACCAGCAGCCCTCGCCCTCGCGTCATTCCTGCGAAGGTAGGAACCCAGAGGGGCGCCCTCTCTCGCCCTTCGCGGCCCCAAGTCGCTGGGGTCGATCGAGTCGCCAGGCCTTCAGTAACTCATGGGCCAGCATGAATCCAATGCGATAGTCTTCGGCTACTCGCTCACAGAGGAGTTCCCAAGACATTCCATTGGTTTGGAAGTTGCGGTACGGGCCATGTGGGATCGGGCTTCCAACCAGCCCAACCATCGGAGAAGGGAGGAGCATTGCTTTCGATTGCGTTGATCATACGGTCTGCTTCCGCGTGTACAAACAAGAATTGTTCATCGGTGAAGAATCCTCTTCGATGAAGTTCCGAGAATTCATCTGCATCCTTCAAAGACCACGACATATCCGGTTTGATGAGTATATCTAGGATGTAGTCTTGGTCTAGGATCCCATGATTCGTGCGTTGAATCGGCGCTTGCAGGTTAACGTACCAGAATTCCAGTTCCCATTCGCTTGTCCAGTGCAAGCGGACCGAATGCCACGAACCCGGTGCAATCAGATTCAAGACGTGATGGTTTGACGACACTCTCTCCTCGAATTGCTCCAGATCGCCCATGATCAACCTCGCTCGCTCCTCGACCGGCAGATCGTATCGGTTGCCCCGGAACACAGAAGCGGATTGGTATCGGGCGCCTAGGTGTGTGTACAACGCGAGCTGGTCCGGCCTATCCTCGACCACGGTTACTGGGCGGGCCGTGAGCAAACTCCCCCACCACAGTTCTTGTTGCAGGATCTGTTCTCCTGGCTCCCACACCATTTCGTGCCGCATTACGATGCTACTTCATGCTCCTGCTCTCGCTCGAGCGCCCCAGGCCACCGGCGCCGGGCATTGACCGGCAGCCGAGCGTCAAAGTAACACACAACTCCTCCCTCCCGTCGTTCCAGCGAAGGCAGGAACTGCGAGAGGCTGGCGCGCCCACACACCCTGACACGAGCCCCTTGCCCCAACATCGCCGCTGCCGCCACACTCTCCCCATGAGCACGCGCACTTGTACAGGAATGGGCGTCCGTCCTAGGGCGATGCATTCTCCCATTGTGTCAATTGTTTTCCCATCCGCATACCTGACCGCCATATGATAATTGTTTCGCAGAAAATGGAACAAACGAAACCAAACGAATCAAATCGCCCGGACTTGGGGTGGCTGGCATGGGAGCGGGAAAGGGGGATTGCCGAAGCTGGAATTTTCGTGGGCTCCGATTACCCCGCACGGCAGCCTGTTCTTTCTCAGATGGAAGGTGGGATTCAGAGCTTCCCCTACCATCCCCTCGGCAGCAGTGCGCGGTCCTCCTCCAGCGCCTCGCGGGCCGCGGCGACGTCCCGGTGGAGCTGCGCCACCAGCGCGTCCACGCCGCTGAACTGGACCTCGTTCCGCAGCTTCCGCGCGAAGGCCACCCACAGCTTGGCGTTGTAGAGGTCGCCCTCATAGTCCAGCAGGTGCGTCTCGATCTGCCGACCGCCCCCGCCGAAGGTGGGCCGCACGCCAATGTTCGTCGCCGAAAGTCGAGTGCGCCCGTCGGCCTGCGTCCAGGTAGCGTACACGCCGTGGGCCGGCACAATGCACCCCGGCTCCACCGCGATGTTTGCCGTCGGGAAGCCGATGATGCGTCCGCGTCGATCACCCTCGATGACGAAGCCGGAGATGGTGAACGGCCGTCCCAGCATTTCGGCAGCGTGCGTCATGTCTCCCGCTTCCACGCACTTGCGCACCTCGGTGCTGCTGACCACCAGGTCATCGAAGGCGACGGGTTGCACGACCTCCACGCTGAACCCGAGCTCCTCGCCCAGCGCCGTCAGCACCTCGGCCGTGCCCTCACGTTGGTAGCCAAAGGCAAAGTCCGGGCCAATGACCAGCCCCTTCATGTTGAGGCTGTTGATCAGGACCTCCACAAACTCCCGCGCCCGCAGATAGGAGAACTCCAGGGTAAAGCTCAGCGGCACCACAAGGTCCACGCCTTGCTCGCTCAGGAGCCTCAGCCGGTCTTCGGGGGTGTTCAGCAACGGGATGCGGCTGTCCGGCCGCATGACGGTCCGAGGGTGGTTGGTGAAGGTGATGATGGCGCTCGCGCAGCCCATCCGGGCCGCGGTTTCCTTGAGCCGTCCGACGAGGTATTGGTGGCCGCGATGGACGCCGTCGAACATGCCGACAGTCACGACGGTTGGGTTGTCCGAGTGCAACCGGGCAAGTTCGTCCAGTACGGTCATACGGGCCCTATAGTGGCGTTGGTGGGGGTTCCCCAGCGTAGTTGGCGAATCCTAGCACGCCGCTATGAGGAGGGTCAACGCCAATGCGAATTGCCTCGCTAGCCCTCGGCTGTCGACGCCGTCTGCGGCGCCACCTCGCGGTTCACCGCCGCGGCGACGGCGCGAATGCCGTTCATGAGGCTTTGGAAGTTCTCGAAGGTCAGCGACTGCGGACCGTCCGACAGCGCCTTGTCCGGGTTGGGGTGCACCTCGATGATGAGTCCGTGGCAGCCCGCGGCCACCGCGGCCAGCGCCATCGGCGGCACCAGGTGCCAGCGGCCCGTGCCGTGGCTCGGGTCCGCGACTATTGGCAGGTGGCTCAGCCGCTTGATGACGGGGATGGCGGTCAGGTCCAGCGTGTTGCGCGTGTAGTCCTCAAAGGTGCGGATGCCCCGCTCGCAGAGAATGACCTCGTTGTTGCCGCCGGCCATGATGTACTCGGCGGAGAGGAGCAGTTCCTCGTACGTGGTGGCGAATCCCCGCTTCAGCAGCACTGGCTTCCGCAGCTTGCCCACCTCGTCGAGAAGGATGAAGTTCTGCACGTTCCGCGCGCCAACCTGCAGGATGTCGGCATATTCCGCGACGACTTCGACGTCCTCCGCTGTCATCACCTCCGTGACAACGGGCAGTCCTGTCTCCGCCCGAGCCTCGGCGAGGAGCTTGAGCCCGTCGACGCCCATGCCGCGGAAGCTGTATGGCGACGACCGGGGCTTGAACGCGCCGCCTCTCAGTATGCGTGCGCCCGCCTCCTTCGCCATGCGCGCCGTCGAAAGCAACTGCTCTTCGCCTTCCACCGAGCACGGGCCCGCCATCACGACCATTTCATTGCCGCCGATGGTCACGCCACCCACGGTGATGCGCGTGTCATCGGGATGGAACTCCCGTCCGGCCAGCTTGTACGGTTTCGAGACCCGCAGCACCTGCACCACCCCGGGAAGCTGCTCTAGCTCCGACTGCAGCTCCGGGTAGATGCTGCCTATGACACCCACGACGGAGCGCTCCTCGCCACGCCATACCGGCGCCTTGTACCCCGGCTTGCTCTCGATCGCCTGCTGCACCCGTTCAATCTGCTCGTCCGTGCAGCCCTGACCCATAACAACAATCATGCAATATCTCCCTTGTGGGCAACCAACAGATTCTCTAATCAGTAGTATCTGTCACGCTGCTCCCTATGTAAACAACCGGCGGCTCCGGCATCGTGGCGGGTTGACCCCCAACGGCGTTTCTGCTACACCTTTGCAAAGCACAACGCCCAACTCTTCTCGCACTATGCAAAGGAGGATGCATCATGGCCCTCACACTGACAACTGCAACCGGCAGCTACGGCCACACCAAGGACATCATCGAAGGGGCAACGAACAACGACCGGCTCGCCCTCGAGTGGGTGGAGGTCGCCCCCATCGTCAACGCCTTCCGCCGCATGATCCGCGGCCTCGAGTTCGACGTTTCGGAGATGGCCATCTCCACCTACCTCTGCGCCAAGTCCTTCAACAAGCCCATCACCGCCATTCCAATCTTCCCCGTCCGAGGCTTCCACCACGGCGCCATCGTGCACAACACCAAGGTTGGCGTCTCCAGCCCCAAGGACCTCGAGGGCAAGAAGGTCGGCGTCCGTGGGTGGACGGTGACCACTGGCGTCTGGGTGCGCGGCATTCTGGCGCAGGGCTACGGCGTCGACATCAGCAAGATCACGTGGGTGCTCGCAGGCGACGAGCACGTCGAAGAGTACGAGTACCCGCCGAACGTCCAGCCCGCGCCCGAAGGCTCCAACCTGCCCGAGATGCTCGCGTCCGGCGAGTTGGCCGCGGGCATCGGCATCGGCAACGTCGACTCTGAGGACGTGAAGCCCCTCATCGGCGGCGCCCGCGACGCCGCGGTGAAGTTCTTCAACGACACCGGCGTCTACCCCATCAACCACACCGTCGTGGTGAAGGACGAGCACCTTGCGGCCAACCCGTGGCTTGCGGAGGAGCTGTTCAACACCTTCAAGGCGGCCAAGGCGTCCTACATCACGAAGCTGGATGCCGGCGTGGACCTCTCGGACACCGACCATGGCCTCGTGCGCAACGGGGTGGATGTGGGCGGCGACCCGCTCCCCTACGGCATCGATGCCAACCGCACCACGATGGAAGCCATCATCCAGGCCTGCCTCGACCAGAAGGTCATCCCCAACCGGGTAGCCGTGGAGGATGTCTTTGCGGCGAGCACGGTCAACTTGGCCTAGTCATCAATAGCGGCGGCCCGTTCTCCTCGACGGGAGTGCGGGCCGCTTGCCGTCCACCGTTCGCCCTGAGCCTGTCGAAGCCTGTCCTGAGGGCACACGAAGGGGGCCGTCCCGCCCCGACAAGCTGGACGCCTCTGGTATGCTAGAGCATCGGGGTGAGCGCAGCCCTCACCCAATTCGACACAAGAAGGTGCGCCTTGGTAGAACGCGAAGGCCACGACTTGGAGTTGACAGAGGCCGACCTGAGCTTCGTCGTAGACGAGGTGGAGGCAGGCGGCCTTGACCCGGAGCGCTTGAAGCAGCTCGTCCGCAGCGACCCCAGCTTCCGCGACGCCGTCCTCAGTGACGGCCGCGTCTTCGCCAAAACAGCCGCCGCCGACGAGGAGCTGTTGCGGGTTTCGCCGGCCCTCTTCTTCCAGGTGTTGCTGCGGCGCGCCCAGAAGGACTTGGGGCAGGCGAGCCACACGCTGGAGCGCTCCGGCGGCGAGACCGTGGTTGTCTTCGACACGGACAACGTGAGCGAGTTCCTTGCCAAGCCCACCGTGACCGACTACATGGCCGCCATGTTGGCCTCATTCACCCGCGTTGAGAGCTACGTCATGCCCGTCCGCGTCCGGCGGGGCACATGGCGGCGCGTGCGTTTCAACGACATGGACATCGACAGCCTTGCCCGCCTTGCCGCCTCCGTCGACGCGCCGCAGCGGTTTCGCTACTTCAAGCGCATCGCGGACGTGTGCCTCCTCATCTTGGGAATATTCCCAAGCAGCGCGGCCAGTGCGGGACAGCATGGCATGCGGACTGGTCGTCGAGGAAGGCGGACGGCGGAGGAGTACGCCGACATCGGCCGGCGCCACTACGGCACGGCTATGGAGCACCCGGCGGCCCAAGCCGCGGGACTCGCCGAGCCCATGGAGCTGCTGCGGGACAACTTTGCTGTGGCGCGAAAGTCGCTCAACTTCGTTGCAGAAAAATACCTACGGTATTCCCGGACCCAGGTGTTCGATGTGGGAATACCGTAGGTATTGCGTCTTGTCTATATGTGAGCTACTTCTCTGACTGCACCGCGCCGCCGTAGTTGGTGATCCGTTCAAGTTCGATCACAACCCCGCAGCCCTTCTTCTCCGGGTCCGCGTTGCGCTCCTGTTCCACGGTCTTGTCCCACACGGCTTCGCGCGTGTCACCGTCCTCGTGAACGGTGGCGGTGCCGTAGAACTTCCAGGCCTGGCGCGTCTCCGGGTTGCGGAACATCACCAACACCTGCGGGTTCTCCTTGATGTGGGCCAAGCCGTCCTTGTTGGAGCGCTCCCAGTAGGCCAGGTTGCCGTCGTTGAAGACCATCATGCTGCCGCGGAAGCCCATGCTGGGCCAGCCGTCACTGCCGGCGGTGGCCAAGATGCAGGGCACGCGGTTGGCCAACGCGGTGTTTACGCCTTCCACCATTTCCTCAGAGATTTCAATCGCCATGGACGTTCTCCCTTCCGTAACAAACTTAGGCGCACAGCGCCTTCGTCAGGTGTGATTTACAAGCCAAGTGTAGCCAGCGCGCCCGAAGACTGTCAACGTTTGCGCTTGCCCAACGCTTGCCCGGTATGGCTTCTCTCACTATAGTCTAGCCACGGCCCTAGGGCCGCCATTATGCGAGCACACTGCGCGCAAAAGGAGGTCGCCATGGCCGACCGCATAGGCGTCGATCGCTTCACCTACGAGACCGAGGAGGGCTGGGACAAGATACCGGCGGGCTACGAGTTCCCCGACGCATCCGGCGTCACCGTCGACGCTGACGACAACGTCTACATCCTCAATCGAGGCCCGCACCCGGTTATCGTGCTCGACAAGGACGGCAACTTCGTCCGCTCCTGGGGCGAGGGCGAGTTCGACCAGCGTGCCCACGGCATCCACTGCAGCCCAGACGGCTTCATCTACACCGTCAACGACAGCCAGCACTGCATCAAGAAGTACACCCGCGAGGGGAAGCTGGTCATGGTCATCGGCGACGAGAACCAGGCGGCGGAAAAGTGGAGCGGCACTCCCTTTCACCGACCCACAAACATGGCCGTGTCCCCCAACACTGGCGACATCTACGTCACCGACGGCTACGGCAACAGCCGTGTCCACCGCTACACCGCGGAGGGAAAACCCATCGTGTCATGGGGAGCGCCGGGCGTGGAGCCGGGCGAGTTCCAGATTCCGCACAACGTCGTCGTCGACAGCGATGAGAACGTCTACGTCACCGACCGTGAAAACTACCGCCTGCAGGTCTTTGACCGCAACGGGGTCCTCCAGGCCATCTGGCAGAACATCTACCGACCCCAGGCCCTCTGCATGGACCAGAAGGGCATCATCTACGTCGGTGAGATGCTCATGGAACCGGACTTGACCGACTACCCCATGGTGGGCCACCGCCTCAACGCCTTCAACAAGGCCGGCGAGCGCCTCGCCCGCATCGGCGACCCCATGCTCGGTGACGGCCCGACGCAGTTCATCGCGCCGCACGGCTTCGGTGTTGACTCGAAGGGGAACCTGTACGTGGGCGAAGTCTCCCACACCGTCTACGGCCGACGCATGGACCCGCCGCAAACGTTCCGGTGCTTCCGGAAGCTGAAGCTCGTGGGGTAGTCCGAAGGGGTGTGCCGAGGGGCAGGGTCGAACTGCCGACACACGGATTTTCAGTCCGTTGCTCTACCACTGAGCTACCTCGGCTTGACTTCATGGTAGGTGCCGCCAAGTGGGCGTGTCAAGTTGATATACTAGCTGGGTGAAGCTACGGGCCACATATCCCTGGCCGGGGACGTTGGAGGGTGCGAAGGCGCTGCAGGTGGCCCTCGCCGCCCAGGTCTCCGTGCTCGACGACCTCCCCGCCGTGCCCCAGTTTGTCGCTGGCGTGGACGTCTCGCCCCCCGACGCCGAGGGCTGGGTGCGCGGCGCCGTCGTCGTGCTGCGCTGGCCCGACCTTTCGCTCGCCGAGGTGCGCGTCGGCCGCGCCAAGCCGCCGGTCCCCTACGTCCCCGGCTACCTCGCATTCCGAGAGGTCCCCGCCATATCGGACGCCCTTGCGCAGCTCGAGACCGTGCCGGACGTCATCCTTGTGGACGGGCAGGGCATGGCGCATCCCCGGCGGTTCGGCTTGGCCTGCCACCTGGGACTGACGGCGGACGTACCCACCATCGGCTGCGCCAAGTCGCGGCTCCTCGGCCGCTTCGAGGACCTCGGCGACGAGCGGGGCAGCGCCGCGCAGCTTGTCGACAAGGGCGAGGTGATCGGCGCGGCAGTGCGCACGAGGACGAGCGTCTCGCCCGTCTACGTCTCCGTTGGCCACCGGGTCAGCCTGGAAGCCGCTATCACTTTTGTGCTCACCTGCTGCGGTCGCTATCGCCTGCCGGAGCCGACTCGCCTCGCACACATGGCCGCGGCGGGCAGATTCGAGGAAGGCATATACGCTATCATGGAAGGTGAGGCCGCGCGGAAGCGTCGATAGTCGCGATGGCGCAGCCAGGGAAAAGAGAAGTGGAGAGGGCTGGGATGCAGGACCTGCGGTCACAGATTGAGGCGATTCAGGGGAGGATCTCCTACCTATTGGAGCGTCTTTGACGTTACTGGAAAAGAGCAGATAGTAACTCGGCTCCAGGAGCAGACTGCGGCCACTGCATTTTGGGACAACCCAATGCGCGCCCAGGGCGTCATGCAAAGGCTCTCGACGCTGGGACAGGAGATTGGCGCGTGGCGCGGCGTCGCAGCACAGGCAGCCGGTCTGGCCGAGCTGGTCCAGATGAGCCTGCACGAGGGCGATTCGGACCTCACGGAGGACATCGGCGCCGAGACGGCGGAGCTTGAGGCTAGAGTCGCTGACATGGAGTTCCAGCTCGTATTTTCCGGCCCGCATGACGACCAGAACGCCATCTTCGCCATCCATGCGGGTGCGGGAGGCTCGGACTCCCAGGACTGGGCCCAAATGCTGTTGCGGATGTACCTGCGCTGGTCGGAGCGCAACGGCTGCCGGACCTCGGTGCTGGAGACCTCGGCCGGTGAGGAAACGGGGATCAAGAGCGCCATGGTGGAGGTGACCGGCCCCTTCGCCTACGGCTGGCTCAAGGTCGAGCGCGGCGTCCACCGCCTCGTGCGGCTCTCGCCATATGACGCCGACCACATGCGGCACACGTCCTTCGCCCTGGTGGAGGTGCTGCCGGAGCCTGCGGACGACAAGGTCATCGAGATTCGTGACGAGGACATTCGGGTGGACACCTTTCGCGCCAGCGGTCACGGTGGGCAGAACGTGCAGAAGGTCGAGACCGCCGTCCGCATCACGCACCTGGCCACGGACATCGTGGTGACGTGCCAGAACGAGCGCTCCCAGGGCCAGAACCGAGAGGTGGCCATGAAGATCCTGCAGGCGAGGCTCATGGAGCGCGAGGAGCTGCTGCGTGCCAAGGAGCATGAACGGCTGAAGGGCGCCCACATCTCGGCGGGTTGGGGCAACCAGATTCGCAGCTACGTCCTCCACCCGTACCGTATGGTCAAGGACCACCGCAGCGGCTTCGAGACCCACGACCCGCAGGCAGTGCTGGACGGCGAGCTGGATGGCCTGCTCCGGGCGGAGCTCATGCGCACTGTCGGGAACGGCAGCGCGACACAATAGCGTTCTCTTTGGAAACCGAGACGATTGCTGGACGAGTGATATGAGGCGATGGCTCAACATAACTGCGACGCTTGGGATGGCAGTGCTCCTTGGCCTCGCGCTGGCCTGCGGCGGCGAGGAGCCGTCCGCGACTGCCGGCGACTCGGGCACAACCTCGTCCGGCTCCGCAGAGACCCTTGGAAGCAGGGAGGCCTCTGGAGGGTCTGCTGGCGTCTTCCGCCGGCTGTGGCAGGAGCCGCCCACCCTTGACCCGCACGAGGCGGGCGACACCGCTTCGGCGGGCGTGTTGGTTGAGATATTCAGCGGGCTGGTTGCCCTCAACACCGCGCTGCAGGTCGTGCCTGACCTATCTGAGCGCTGGGACGTGAGCGAGGACGGACTCACCTACACCTTCTACTTGCGCCCGGAAGCCAAGTTCCATGACGGCAAGACCGTCACCGCGGATGACGTGAAGTACTCCATCGAGCGCGCCACGGACTCCGAGACGCAGTCGCCCGAGGCCTACGCGTACCTGGACGACATCGTCGGTGTGCTGCCCAAGCTGGAGGGCCAGGCGGACGAGGTCACAGGCGTCCGGGTCATCGACTCCCGCACGGTGGAGTTCACCATTGATGCGCCCAAGCCCTACTTCCTGGCCAAGCTCACCTACCCAACCTCATTCGTGGTGGACAGGGAGAACCTCGAGGCCGAGGGCGACAACTGGGTGTTCCGGCCCAACGGCACCGGCCCCTTCCGCCTCGCCGAGTACCGCGTCGGCGAGATCATCGTCCTGGAGCGGAACGAGCACTACTACCGCGGCCCGGCGCTTCTCGATCGCGTGGAGCTCATCCTCTCCGGCGGCTCCGCCATGGCGATGTATGAGAACGGCGAGATCGACATCACGGGCGTCGGCCTCTCGGAGCTCGATCGCGTGAGCAACCCCCTTGAGCCGCTGAACGCCGAGGTGGTCGTCGCGCCGCCCGGGTTTGACCTCGCCTACATAGGCTTCAACCTCTCGGAGCCGCCCTTCGACGACGTCAACTTCCGCCGCGCCCTCGCCTACGCCATCGACAAGGACACCATCGCGACGCGCGTCCTAGCCGACTTGGTCGTGCCCGCGAGCGGCATCCTGCCGCCCGACTTCCCCGGCTTCAACCCCGCCGTTCAGGCGCCCGGCTTCGACCCCGCGAAGGCGCAAGAGCTGCTGGCCCAATCGAAGTACGCGGGCGGCGCCCCTCGAATCATTGTCACGATTCCGGGCACCGGAGGGTCCGCGGGGCTGGACCTGCAGGCCATCCTGGAGATGTGGGAAGAGACACTGGGCCTGCAGGTGGAGCTCCAACAGGTTGAGACCGCAACCTTCTGGGATGACCTGAACGACAACCGGTTGCAGGCCTTTGCGGGCCTCGGCTGGCAGGCGGACTACCCGGACCCGCAGGACTTCCTGGACATCCTCTTCCACTCGAAGAGCCAGCTGAACCAGAGCGGCTACAGCAACGCCGAGGTTGACCGGCTCCTGGAAGCGGCCCGCGTCGAGCAGGACTGGGAGGCGCGCAAGGCCCTCTACAACGAGGCGGAGCAGCTCATTATTGACGAAGTTCCGTGGGTGCTCCTCTGGTTCAGCGGGGAGGACATCGTCCTGCTGAAACCGTACGTCAAGGGATACGCCCTCACGCCGCTCATCGTCCCCAAGCTCAAGGACGTGTGGATAGAGGGACGGTAGCGTCCATCCGCGTCATTCCAGAACACGCGCGTCATTCCTGCGCAGGCAGGAATCCAGAGGGGCCGGGCGCGGAGGGGGACGCCAACCATAGGCCGCGAGACCTCGTACCATTCCTCCGTCGTAGGGGCGATTCGCGAATCGCCCGTCCTGCCAAAGGCGGGAACCTACCCCGCCTCGACAGCCGCTACCACGTAGCGCTCGATGAAGAGCGCCATCGCTGACGACACCGCCTCCGCAAACGCCGGCTCCCGGTCGAAGATGTGGTCCTGCCCGGCGTAGAGGTGCATGTCGACGGGCACCCCCGCCTCCTGCAGCGCATCGAAAAAGCGCGTGGAATTGGTGTGGTGCACCATCGTGTCCGACGTGCCGTGCACCAGCATCGTCGGCGGGTTGTTGGACGAGACCTGGTGGATGGGGCTGGCGGCCCGGAGGTACTCAGAGCTCGGGTCCTTGCCGTACAGCTTCTCGCGGCTCTCGTCCGCGCCGCGCCCCGTGACGTCCGTCACCGGGTAGACGCCGATGACCGCGGCGACGTCGCTGCTGACGCCGTCGTTGCCTCCGCTGCCCTCGTAATCGGGGTTGCCCTGCGTCCCCGACGCCAGCAGCGCGAGGTTGCCCCCCGCCGACGCTCCGCCCAGCACGATGCGCGCCGGGTCGATGCCCAGCCGCCCGCTGTTGGCGCGCGCCCATCGGATGAGCGCCTTCGCGTCGAGGATCTGCGCGGGCCACGGCGCCTCATCCATGACGCGGTACTCCGTCGCGATGAAGACATAACCGCGCTCCTGCATCCGCATGGCGTAACGCTCTTGCAGTCCGGCCTTGTTGGCGATTCGGAAGCCGCCGCCCGGAAGGAAGACGATGCCCACACCGTTGGCATTGTCTCCCGGGTGGAAGATGTCCACCTTCAGGTCACGGCCTTCAACCGAGACCGCCGTCACATCCAGCTCAGTCAGTAGGTCAGTCATGGCATTCCTCCCCATGCAGTCTGCGCCGCCAGTATACATCCGCAATGTTGCGATGCGGCATGTAAGCGTCCGACCCGTAGTAGAATCTCTGCTGACGACGTGCCGATCCGGCGTCCCTGATCCCGTTCGCCCTGAGCCTGTCGAAGGGCATTTGGGCGGGAGGGGCCATAGAGGGGGCGCCACCCGCGCGTTATCGGAAGAGGCAGCATGCCAACGTTCGTCCTGCGACGGCTCCTGTGGTTGCCGGTCCTGCTGGTGATTGTGAGCTTCGTGACCTTTGTGCTGGGCCACTATGGCCCCGGCGACCCCGCCGAGGTGCGCCTCGGCGACCGAGCGACGCCGGAGGCCGTGGCCCTCGTCCGCGAGCAGCTCGGCCTCGACCGCCCCTTCTTCGTGCAATACGGCTCCTACATCGGCAGCGTCGTGCGCGGCGACCTCGGCGACAGCTATGCCTATCGCGGGCGCACCGTCAGCGAGCTGGCGCTGCCCAAGATCTGGGTGTCGGTGCAGCTCGGCTTGGTGGCCATGATTCTTGCGGTGAGCCTTGGCATTCCGCTGGGTCTGGTCGCGGCGTACAACCAGGGCCGCTGGCTGGACACAGCGCTGGTCAGCCTGACCCTCTTCTTCCTCTCGACGCCCGTGTTCATCTCCGCCCCATTCCTCATCCTGCTCTTCGCCGTACAGTTCGGCCTTTTTCCGGTCAGCGGTTGGGACGGGCTGTTCAGCCTCAGCATCGTCATGCCCGCCCTCGTCATGGGCCTGCCCGGCGTCGCCGGCGTCGTACGCCTCACCCGCGCCAGCGCCATCGACGTCCTGGGGCAGGACTACATCCGCACGGCGCGGGCCAAGGGCCTGTCCGAGGTGGCCGTGCAGTTTCGGCACGTCCTGCGCAACGCCCTGACGCCGCTCATCACTGTCCTGGGCCTGAGCCTCGCAACGCTCGTCGAGGGCGCCTTCATCACGGAGACCATCTTCGGCATCCCCGGCGTAGGCCGCCTTGCCGTGGAGTCCATCTTCAGCCGCGACTACCCTGTCATCATGGCGCTGGTGCTGATTGTTGCTTGCGCGTTTGTGGTGGCAAACATGGTCGTTGACCTCCTCTACGGCTTCCTCGACCCCAGAACGCGGCAGGAGTTGGGTGCCTATGGCGCACGTTGACGCGACCCCGATGCCCCACCCCCTCGACGCTGCGCGGAGTGAAGAGCCCCGGCGTTCTCGAGGGCCGTGGGTTCGAGCAGCGCGGCAGCTCCTGCGGCGGCCCAAGGCGGTCTTCAGTATCGCCGTCATCGTGCTGCTCTACGGCGGCGGCGTCCTAGCGCCGCTGCTCGCGCCCTACGGCTTCGACGACCAGGACCTGCTCTCGGTGCGGCAGGGCCCCAGCGCCGAGCACCTGCTCGGCACCGACTTCATCGGCCGCGACGTCCTCAGCCGCGTCATCTACAGCCTGCGCACCAACCTCATCGTCACGGCGACCGCCGTCGGCACCGGCAGCCTGGCGCTGGGCATCACGCTTGGGCTGATGGCGGGCTACTTCGGCAAGCGGGTCGACACCGTCGTCATGCGCATCGGCGAGGTCTTCCTCGCATTCCCCGGCCTGCTGCTCGTCATCCTGCTGGCGGCCACGGTGCGTCCTCGCGTGCTCTCGTGGGTGCGCGACTTGGAGGACTCGACGGGCATCATGGGCCTCGCGCAGTGGGGCGTCGCCGACTACCTCGTGGTGTTTGGCGCGTTGGCGGTGTTCAGTTGGGTGGGCGTGGCGCGGCTGGTGCGCGGGCAGGTCATCACGCTCAAGTCCATGCCCTTCGTGGAGGCGTCGAGGACGACGGGCGCGACTGCCCCTCGTCTCATCCTGCGGCACCTGCTGCCGAACGCGCTGCCGCCGGTCATCGTGGTCGTGACGATGGGCATGGGCGGCATCGCCGGCGCGGAGGTGGTGTTGAGCTGGCTGGGCATCGGCATCCAGCACCCCGTCCCGAGCCTTGGCAGCATGATCCGCGAGGGCCAGGACGTGTCCATCCTGCGAAACCAGCCCCACCTCATCCTGCCGCCCGTGATCGTGGTGGGCCTGCTAGTCTTCGCCTGGAACCTCCTAGGAGACGCCCTCAACGACGTCCTCAACCCCCGCTCGCGATAAGGGAAAACCCGTTCGCCCTGAGCTTGTCGAAGGGCACTTCCACCGCTCACCGTCGTTCTTGCGGAGGCGCGAACCGCCCGCCCCCTACCCCCGCGCCGCGTTCCGTGGCACGATGCCCGTCATCGCAAGCCCGTGCTCGTCCACGAGCGCCTTCGACTCCACCACGCGCCCCGTGTACGCCATCGCGTCGCGGCAGATGTACGCCACCGCTCGCCCTGTCACCTCTGGCGAGTTCGCCGTCGTGTAGTCCACCCCCGCGATGGGGTTGACGATGTTGCGCTCGACCACCGTCCGCCCCGGGTCCACCGCCACAATCGCGATGTTCCGCAGCCGCAGCTCCCCCGCCACGCCCGCCACCCAGCGGTTCAGCGCCGCCTTGGTGATGCCGTAGCCCACGTACGTCCGGCCCGGCGAGAGCTGCCAGTCCGGCCCCGGCGGTCGTGGCAGGTTGGCCCCCCCGGAGGTGATGTTGATGATCGCGCCGCCGCCGATCTGCTCCATGTGCGGCCCCACCAGCGTCGTGATGAGGTAGGGCGCGCGGACGTTGGTGCGGTAGTACGCGTCGAGGTTCTCCGGCGAGCTGCCCCAGAAGTCGCCGCCGCCCTGCCCCATGCGCGCGGCGTTGTTGACCACGATGTCCAGGTGCCTGAAGTCGCGTTGGATGCTCTCGACCACCTGCCGGACCTCGTCGTCGTTCGTAACGTCGAGCTTCATTGCGACGGCCTCGCCGCCCAGCTCCCGCGCCTCCTGCGCCGTCTGCTCGATGCTGCCGTACGGGCTCGCCGCCGAATCGTCGCTGCGCGCGCACACCACCACCGTCGCGCCTTCGTCGGCCAGGCTCAGGGCGATGCCCCGGCCAATACCGCGAGAGCCGCCCGTCACCATCGCCACCTTGCCCGTCAGGGGTCCTGCCATCGCCCACGTCCTTTCAGTGCCCGTGTTGTCGCCAGTCCGCCGTAGGTGTAGCAGAATCGCCCAAGGGGGTCAACTTACCACCCTGACACGGGCCCCTTGCCCCTGCGAACCGCCCGCCGCTACCCTCGCCTCATGGACAAGAATAGTGTGCACTGTACGACGCCAACCCCGACCTCGTCCCCACCGCGATGTGGGTCCTCACCCGCATGGTCCGCATCCATGTCCGAGTGCGGTTCAGCTCCTGAAGGGAAGGACTCGTTTCCACCATTTGCACTTCTTGGGTTCGTAGCTGCAACCCACCGCAGCAGCTATGGTGCGCTTCCAAGAACGAGTCCCCCGCAGCTACGCCCGTCGCGAAACGAGTCCCCCTCCAGACGGGAGAGACTCGTTTCCACCATTTACAAGATTGGGTCCGTAGCTGAAACCCACCGCACCAGCTACGAGACGCCCTCGAAACGAGTTCCGCCGCAGCTACGCCCGCCGCGAAACGAGTCCCCCTCCGCACGGGAGGGACTCGTTTCCACCATTTACAAGATTGGGTTCGTAGCTGCAACCCACCGCAGCAGCTACGTTGCGCCTCCAAAAACGAGTCCCTCGCCGCGAAACGAGTCCCCCATCCCGGCCATCGCGAGCACGTCTTGTTTACCGAATCAACTTTCGCAGTACACAATAGACACGCAAAAGCAGGTGCTCGTGGACGGTGCGTTTGGAAGGCAAGGAATGGCCTGGAGTGCTGCGGTGTCGATGACTACTCGGCGAAGGATACTCAGTGAGAGGTACTTCTAAAATTGTCTGAGAGACGTGGTTGGGGGCCCGGAGGTCCGCCGGAAGAGGCATACGGCCGCCTGACGAACGTCGAGCGCTTTCGACCCTTGCATTCCACCATGCTGGAGATTCTCGGCCGGCTGGAGGAGGGTTTCGACGTTGAGCGTACAGAAGGGTACGGCCTCGACGAGGAACTGGAGAAGGGCCCCGTCCTTGCCCGTCCGTGTATCAGACTCAGTCCCAGGGACCCTGACGCGGCGCCCATCGCGGTGGTGTTCTCGGCCTTCCCGGGTCTTCACGTCCGTTTTGGCCGGTGGCACACGGAGCTCTTCCCGGTCTGTGGCTGCGACGCCTGCGCCGAGTCAACGGAAGACGAGATCGAACGGCTCAACAGCATGGTCGAGGCCATAACCGCCGGGAGGTTTCGCGAGACGGTCCAACGGCCGTTGATACCCTCTCGTGGGTATGGTTGGACGAAAGCGGAGTTCTGGTCGCCCGTCGGGAGTTCCTCAAGTGGGTCTCGCGTCGACGGTCGCAGCGCGCAACGGATGTCAGGTGGTCGTCGTCGATTGGTCTTGGACTGGAAGCCGTGGCGCCCCGGACAGACGCCCAGCTAGTGGGACGCCGTAGTTGAAAACGAATCCTCCAGCTACGGCTTCGCATATTCGGACCCGATCCCCCGTCAGTCCCGCCGCTGCTTCCTCCGCCCGAGCAAAGTTGAGATGTAGGTCCGCCCGCCTTGACGCCGTCAAACGCTGTGGTAGCCTAGCGTCAGCCCCGCCCGAGTACAGCGGCGGTGTGCACCGGAGGTGGCGCGATGCTCGTGGAAAAGCGGCTTGGTCTGGAAGAGGCGAACCGGGTCATCGAGGCCGTGATTGCGGCGGCCCAGGAGCGCGGCTCGCAGGTGGCCGTGGTCATCGTCGACCAGCACGGCGACTTCATCGCCGGGTGCCGCATGGACGGCCGGCCCTACCGCTTCATGAAGGCCGCGTGGCGAAAGGCCTACAGCGCCGCCGCCTTTGACATGGACACCAGCGGCATCATCAAGTTCTGGGACCGCCAGCAGTCCGAGGGCCATCGCGGCCCCTCCGACTGGAATGACCCCATGCTCACGACGCTCCCCGGCGGCATGGCCATCCTCCACGGCGACAAGATGGTCGGCGGCATTGCCGTGGCCGGCGGCGGAGGCGGCGAGGGCAAGGGCGACTGGGACTACGTCGCCATTGGCCTGCAGGCGCTCGGCGAGGGCTTCACCCACCTTGAGACCATGCACCGCTACGTGCCCGAATACACAGACTAGCCCCCCGTTCGCCCTGAGGGAAGCCGAGGGGCCTTGGCGCTGTCCCCTCCCACCTCTATGGGGGTAGGGTGGGGGCCGCATGATAGGAGCCGCAAATGCCTAACGATATGCTCATAGAGGTCTTTGGCGACCAGAGTGTGAGCCCGCTGCCCGTGGCGTTGCGCTCCGGCGAGCTGGTGCGCGGCTTCCGCATTGTCGGCGCCGACCCCGACACCGGCGCCCTCGGCGACGGCATCGACGCCCAGCTCCGCTTCGCCCACGAGCACATGCGCCGCAGCATCGAGAGCGTCGGCGGCAGTCGCGCCAACATCGCCCAGGTCAGCATGTACTTCCAGGACTTCGCCCGCGACCGCGAGGCCATGAACCCCCCGTGGGTCGACGCCTTCCCCGACGACGACGATCGCCCGACGTACAAGTTCCTGACCGCGGACCTCCCCGGCGACCTGCTGGTGTACATGGACTACCACGCGGTGCTGGGCCACTCGCGGCAGGTGCTCAACGTCGAGGGTGTGGCCCACACCAACCCCATTCCCCTCGGCGTGCGCATGGGCCCCTACCTCTTCTCCTCCCGCATCCTGCCCTACGACCCTTCGACAGGACGCCCGCCGGAGGACGTGCAGGATCAGGCCGAGCACCTGTTCCGCAATGCGGAGGCCCTGCTGCAAACCGGCGGCATGGACTGGAGCAACGTCAAGCAGGGCCGCGCCTTCGTCGCCGACCTGGCCAACCTGCCGTTGGTGGCGGACCGTTGGGCGCAGCTCTACCCGGATGAAAGCTCGCGCCCCGTCTTGCACCACCTCCGCTACGGCGGCGGCGCGCTCCAGGTGATGATAGAGGTCCTTGCTTCTCTGGAAGAGGAAACCCGCACAAGGGGGCTTGCTGATGGCTAATTCACTTCGCACTTTCTTTGAGGTCTACCCGGCAGACCCGCGCGGAACGCGGCCCATCGGAATGCGCATCAACGACGTCGTCTACGCGAACGGCCTTGCCGGCGTCGACCTCGTCACCGGCGCCCCCGCCGAGGGCATCACGGCGCAGATGTCGCTCATCCTCGAGCACCTGCGCTCGCTGATGGAGCAGGCCGGCGGCGACCTCGACGGCGTCGTCCGCTGCGCCGCCTACGTGACCAACATGGAGGACCGCGAGACCATCTACGGCCCCTGGGAGGAGCTCTTCCCGGACCCGGCGGACCGCCCCGCGCTCAAGGCGCTCATGGTGGAGCTGCCCGAGGGCCACCTGGTGCACCTCGACGTCTTTGGCCTCATCGGCGGCAAACGGACCCGCATCGACATCCCCAACGTCCACGCGCGAGACCCCGGCGTCCGTGTCGGCAACGTCCACTTCACGTCACGCTGCCACGGCAACGACCCGACCACCGGCCAGATTGTGGAGGGCGGCCTGGAGGCCGAGGCGCGCCAGACGCTGGAGAACCTGGCGACGCTGGTCAAGCTCGCTGGCGGCGGCGAGGAGAACATCGTCCAGCTCAACATGTTCGGCCGCGACGACTCCTACAAGGAGACCGCCCGCCGCGTGTTCGAGGAGCGCTTCCCCGACGCGGCGACCCGCCCGGCCCTGCACCAGCTCGTGAACGTCGTCTCGTCGCGCATGAGCCTCGCCATCGAGATGATGGCGCTGCTGCCCGAGAACGACGGCCCCTCCGGCGAGGAGTTCGTCGAGCTGTACTCCTGCGAGGACGGCAACGCCAAGCCTTCAGGCGCGCGCATCGGCGATGTCGTCGTCGCGCCGTTGCTGGAGCCCGTCGACCCATGCAGCGGAGCGCTGGCCGCCCAGGATTTTGACGGCCAGCTTACCGCCATGTTTGGCGCGGTGGAGCGCTTCCTGAAGGTCAACGGACTGGGGCTGAATGACGTAGCACGCTTTACCCATTTCCTGCCGGACTTGTCGGAGCGGCTGAAGTTTAATCCGCCCTGGATGGAGTGGTACCCGGACCTCGACGACCGTCCACCGCACAAATACGTGCCCAGCGCCCTTCCGGAAGGCGTGCTCATGGCCGCCAACGTTATCGCACTGGTTGGCGCGGGCCCGCGCAAGTGCCTGGAGGTGCCCGGCGTCGTCCACAACGACCCCATGTCCATGGGCGCGCTGACCGGCAATCTCGTGACGTCGTCACGCGTGGTCACGGGCAGCCGCGAGGGTGGCCTTGCCGAGCAGACGGCACTGGTCTTCGCCAACGTCGACGCCATGTTCCGCGATGGCGGCGGCAGCTTCGCCAACGTGACGCAGGTCACCGCCTTCGTAGGAGACGCCGCCCTCCGCGAGGACGTGGAGCGAGCAATGCTCGCCCTCACCCCCGCGGGCCAGGACCCACCCGTCCTCCACATCCTCGAGACCAACCTAGGCGGCAACGGCTTCCCGAGACTGGAAGTGCTCGGGTTGATGTAGGCGGGGTGACGGCGTCGCAGAAAAGGGGGTTTGCTGTTATAATCAGTACATCCGTTCCCCAATTTAATGCAGCGTCAATGGAGGTGACCTTGTCGGAGCGCGAAGTGAGAATTCAGCAGGCCAATCGAGATTTGGAGGAAGCCCAACAGGACGTGGCTCGGTTAAAAGAGCAACTCCAAGATGGTGGGCCCTTCAGACTTGGACCGATTCACGTAACGGTTGGAGCAAATGGCCAGATTGTTAATCCCCTAGAGAACCTCAATGAAGCGGAAGACCGGCTGGACGAGTGCTTCTTTGCCCTTGAAAGAGCACTAGATATTCCATATGACTCGCCTAGTGAGAACCTCCTGCTAAATCCGTAGTGTAGTTTTGTGAAGCAATAGTTTATTTTGAATTGCATTCGTCCTTATGACGGGGCAGTTGAGAGTCTGTCGAAGGGCGCGGGGCCAAACGAATAGGTTCCCGCTTCCGCTGACTCTCGGTCGCGCCCTCCCTACACCTTCAGGTTGAAGCACCGCGCCGGGTTGTCCCACAGCAGTTGCTTCATGAAGTCCGGCGTCACGCCCTCCACGCTGATCAGGATGTCGAGGCCGTTGGGGAAGTCGATCATTGCGTCCCGGTGAGGGTAGTCCGACGCCCACATCGTGACGCCGCCGCCCAGCGCGCGCTCGATGATCGGCAGCGCCTCCTCGCCGGCCTCGCACGAGACGAAGGCCTGCCCGCGCCGGAAGTACTCCGACGGCTTGTGCTCGCCGCCGTAGCCCTCGTTCAGCATCGGGTTGGAGACCTGCTGGTCCAGCCGCTCCAGCCAGTAGGGCAGCCAGCCCGCGCCCGACTCGAGGAAGGACACGGTGAGGTCGGGGAACCGGTCGAGGACGCCGCCGCTCGTCATTGCCAGGCACGCCGCCATCTGCTCCATCGGGTGGCACGCCGCGTGGTGCGCGAAGCGCGTCTGCACGCGCCCCTGCGGGAACCACGGCAGCCGGTTCTGGATGCCCTCGTGCACCGAGATGTTGACGCCGTACTCCTCCGCGATGGCGTAGATCGGGTCGTACGCGCGGTCCGACATCAGGCGGCCCATGTGCGGGTTCGGTCGCCAGAAGATGCCCACCATGCCCAGCTCCGTCGCGCACCGCCGCAGTTCCTCCGCGGCCAGCTCGATGTCCTGGAGCGGCAGCAGGCACACGCCCTTCAGTCGCTCCGGGTTGTGTGACATAAAGTCATAGAGCCAGTTGTTGTAGGCACGGCACATGGCGGCCGAGAGGTCCGGGTCCAGGTCGTTGCCCCACGTCGCGTAGAGGCCGATGCCGGTGAAGCACACCGCGATGTCCACGCCCTCCGCGTCCATGTCCTCCAGGTAGGCCTGCGGCTCAAAGTTGTGGGTCATCCCGTGCTTGAACTTCTTGCGCCAAATGGGGTCCGTTGCCATGCCGGAGCCGGGAGACCCGAGGGAGTCGTCGTTCTGCAGCACCCCGCCGATGCGCGTGGCCAGGCTGAACCGCCCGCCCATCTGCACGTTGTAGTGCTGGAAGCGCTTCTCCAGGTAGTTGTCCCACATGTCGATGGGCTCGACGACATGGCGGTCGCAGTCGATGGTCTTGAAGCCGGCTTTCATGGAGGTCCCTCCCTAGCGAGTGAAGATACGGTGCGGGGTAGTGAGTGTCAACCGCGAAGCCTATGGAGCGCGAGGGCGGATTCGCCGCCACAGCAACCCCAGCCCAAGCAGCAGCGGCGCGACCGCCCCCACGTCCAGTCCGCTGCCCTCAACGCGGTTGCACCCGCCCGAGGCCTGCTCAGCGGTCTGCGTTGCAGACTCCGTCGAGCCAGGCGCTTCAGTGGGCGTGGGTCGAGGCTGCGCCGTGGCGTCGGGCGATGACGAGGTCGCCGCGCCGAAGGGCACGAGCGTCGGCCGCGGGATGGGCGTCGGCAGCGCCGACCTGCTCGGCGTAGCAGTCAGCGGCGCCGCCCCGATGCTAGCCCGCCACTCCTGGTCGAGTCCCACGCGGTCGAATCCGTAGGCGGCGGTGAGCGCGTCGTCGATGGGGTCGCCGTCACGCAACCGCCGCAATAGGTCCTTGAGCGGGGCCTCGCCGTAGGTGTCAATCATGAACGTCACCACGCTCCGTGCCTGTCCGTACATCAGCAGGTTGTCCTCCGGCCTGCCCGGCGCGCTCGTTAGGGAGGTGAGCGGAAGCAGGGTGTTGGAGGCCAATCGGCGGCTGAGGAGGGACTCGAACGTGGGGCTCGGGAACGGGTTCGCGTATTCGGCCAGCCCCTCGTTGAGCCAGATGGGCACTGAGCGTGCGCCACTGCCAACGGCGAACCGCATGAGGAAGTGCACAGTCTCGTGCGCCGCCACGCCCTCCAGTTCGGGGTTGCCGCCCAGCAGCAGCACGACGCCGGTGTCGCCGAAGGAGATGCCCTCCGTCACCAGCGACTCCTCCCTCACCTGGCTCGTTGGCGGCAGCGCCTCCCGCATGGCCGGGATGCTGTTGTAGACGGCGAGGCGCAGCGTGTCCGGGTCCGTGACCCCCATGATGTTGCCCATGCGGGTGAGCGCCTCTTGCGCGGCCTCCAGCGCCCGTTGTGCGCGTCCCTGCTGCCCGCCGTAGTAGAGGAGGAAGACCCCGGGCGCGTCCAACCGGCTCCACGCAAAGCGCGGGTCCAGGAGGACGAAGCGCTGTGGCTCAGACTCCGTGGTCACGCCCTGCTGGTCCGTCGTCTCCACGGAGTACTCGATCTCCGCCCCGGGAGGAATGTAGCGAGCGGCGGTGTCCGTGCGCACAAACAGGTCCGTCTCGATCGTGCGCGACGGCGCGAACTCAAGGGGCGCATAGCGGGAGACGCGCTCGCCGAGAACGCGATAGCGCACGCGCGCCTCGATGACCTCCACCGCGCTCTCAATGGTGACGCCAAAGCGGATGCCGTCGGGGAAGTTGCTTTCCACGATGGTGGTGGTCTCGACGCCGCTCGTCTGCGCCGCCACGTCACCGGGACCAAGCAGAGATAGCACGGCAGCGAGCAGCAGGGGTATCGAGAGGAAGAGGTGGCGGTGCATTCGCAGGGCTAGCGGCCCAGTATGCTGGTGGGCCCAGCCGAGGCGTCCTGGTCTGCCTGCTTGGCCTTGTCGTCAAGCAGGTCCTCCTGCCCCAAAACGCTCAGGACGCGTTGAAGCAGCGTCCGCTCGTTTACTGCGCCCATCACCTCGGACACGCCGTTGATGATCGTCTTGGGCACGGCTTGCACCCGGTGCATCTGGGACAGGTGGGGGAACTCCTGCGCTTCGACGACCTCCGCCCGCACCATCGGCGTTTCCATTGCCATTGCGTGCGCCAACCTGGCGACGACAGGGCAGTGGGGTCAGGTAGGCGTCACGAAGACCTGCAGGTGTACTGGCTGCTCCAGTTTTCGCAGCGCCTTGCGTGTCGTGAGCTGCAGGGGACTGACGCCCTTGGACGCAGTGACGATGTCCTCAATCAGCGTGAGGACCTCGTAGCCGGCGGGGATGCCGTAGAACCGAAGGTTGGTGGACTCGTCGCCCGCCGCGCTCAGCGTGATGCAGGGCACACGTTCGATGTCGTGCTCGCGAGCGTCGTCAATGTCGGCGTAGAAGTCCTTTACGGTCAGGTTCACGTGTCGCGAGGTTGCTGCAACCTCCGTGAGGAGCTGCTCCGTCTGCGGGCAGGTGGGGCATTCCCGGCCCGGAAGAATGAGGCCGCCCACGTTGCGCACGGTATAGAGGGTGATGGTGACGTCGCGCTTCAGGTCTTTCTTGAAGCGGGTCTCCAGGGCCTTTCTGTCTTGGTCCGAAATCAGTGGCATGATGCACCTTGCAGTTAGGGAGTCTCGTCTTCTTCCGGCGGGTCGGCGTCAGCGACGCCATTGGTGACGAGCTCGACGGTGGGCTGGGCGGCGGCTCGAATCAACTGCTCGATTTCGCCCGCGGTCTCCGGGTGGGTGTGCAGGAACTCCTTGGCGGCCTCGCGGCCCTGCCCCAGTCGCATGTCACCGTAGGAGTAGAAGGAGCCGCTCTTCTTCACGATGTTCTGGGCCGAGCCAAGGTCAAGCAGGTCGCCCTCCTTGGTGATGCCCCGGTTGAACATGATGTCGAACTCGGCCACGCGGAAGGGCGGGGCCACCTTGTTCTTCACGATGCGGGCACGGACGCGGTTGCCCATCACCTCGGTGCCGTGCTTGATGCCCTCGATGCGCCGTACGTCGATGCGGACGGAGGAGTAGAACTTGAGCGCGCGGCCGCCGGGCGTCGTCTCCGGGTTGCCGAACGTGACCCCAAGCTTCTCACGAAGCTGGTTGATGAAGAGGACCACGGTGTGGGAACGGTTGATGGACGCCGTAAGCTTGCGCAGGGCCTGCGACATCAGCCGCGCCTGCAGCCCCATGTGGATGTCGCCCATATCCCCTTCCATCTCCGCCCGGGGTACGAGCGCGGCGACGCTGTCGATGACGACGATGTCGACGGCGCCGCTGCGGACCAGGTAGTCCGTGATCTCCAGGGCCTGCTCGGCGAAGTCGGGCTGCGAGATTAGCAGATCATCCACGTTGACGCCGATGCGCCCGGCATAGGAGGGGTCAAGAGCGTGTTCGGCATCGATATATGCTGCCACGCCGCCAAGACGCTGCGCCTCCGCCACGATGTGCAATGCGAGGGTCGTCTTGCCCGATGCCTCCGTGCCGAAGACCTCGACCACGCGGCCCCTCGGGACGCCGCCGACGCCCAGCGCCAGATCAAGGGCGAGGGAGCCGGTGGGGATGGCGTCCTGCTCCATCTTGGCCGCGACTTCGCCTAGCCGCATAATTGAGCCCTTGCCAAACTGGCGCTCTATGTGGCTCATCGCCACATCAAGGGCTTTTTGCTTCTCGACAGTGGTCATTCACACCTCATTCGCGGCGGCTGAAATTGGGGGTACTCTAGTCCCCACCATTCTACACCGTCAAGCGGCGTGGGGCTTGCATTCCGGGCCCGTGATGCGCAGGTTTTTGTACAGCCCGACATCACTGCGTTGACACAGGTGGGAACCCAAATCTAGACTTGCGGCGTTCTCGACCGAGACTATCCACACGAAAAGGAGCCAGTATGCAAGCCGCAGCCAACCCCAGAACACTCATCGACGCCATTGTGCCGCTCTACCGGCCCGACGACCGCGTCTACGCCATCGCCCGCGACGTGGCGATCATGGTGGGATTCGCGCTCTTCGTTTCACTTTGCGCGCAGATTGCCATTCGGTTGCCGTGGACGCCGGTCCCCATCACGGGGCAGACCTTCGCGGTGCTGGTGACGGGCGGCGCGCTGGGCGCGTGGCGCGGCGCCGGGTCGCTCGGCATCTACATGCTGATGGGGAGCGCATGCTTGCCCGTGTTCGCGCCGGGCGCCGAGGCTACGGGCGGCACGTGGGACGCGCACTTCATCCTGCCGTGGAGCGGTTCCTGCGGCCTGGTCTGGAGCCTGTCCAGCGGCGGGTACATCGTGGGGTTCGTCGCAGCGGCGGCGCTGGTGGGTTGGCTTGCCGAGCGCGGCTGGGACCGGCGTCAATGGGTGCACCTGTCGATGTTCCTCGGCAACGCCCTCCTCTACGTCCCCGGCCTGCTCTGGCTCAACATCGACGCGGCGGACGGCGACTGGGCCAAGACCCTCGAGTGGGGCCTCTACCCCTTCATCGTCGGCGACATGATGAAGCTCTTCCTGGCGTCGTTGACGCTGCCGGCGGCATGGGCGCTGGTGGCGTGGCTGAGGGGGCGGAGTGGGGATGGGAAAGAGGGTTGACCGACGGGCAGGTGTCTTTCCTTTTGCCGCCAATTGAGTCCTGGCCAGACTGGGCTGCTGTTTTCAATGACGCGCAGGTATGGGGACCAGTGATCGATGCCATCTGTGAAGCCGAGGGAATCCGTTACCGAAAAATCGAGACTCCTCTGTCGAACACCAACGCAGTGTTCTTTCTTGACCGGCGGGTAGTCGTCAAGATCTACAGCCCGTTCTGGTCAGAGTTCGAGATGGAATCGAAGCTGGTTGAGGCGCTGGGGACGAAGGGTTTCGTGCCCGTCCCCAAGATTCTTGCGATGGGGCATTTTCAGGACAGAGTACTTTGGAACTATCTTGTACTGGAATACATTCCCGGGCTGTCGCTTGACTCCCTCAGGACAGAAATCACGCGCGAAGACCTCCTGATTATTGCCACTCAGGTGGGCGAGGTTGTCAAAGAGCTCCACCAAACCCCTGTTGGCCTGCTTGATAGTCTCGACGCAGTGGCGTATTGGGACAATTACGTGGACCAGCGCCGTACTAGGGTGCTGACAGAGCTTGTTGACCGGGGAATGATTGGGCGCGCAGTTGCTGAGACGCTTAGCAGAATTCTGGAATCGGCACTGGCGGAGTCAGAACGCCGTGAGCGCGTCGTCGTTCATGGCGACCTGGGGGCCGACAATATCCAGTTCAAGCGGATTGAAGGCAAGTGGAGGGTCGCTGCGCTCATCGACTTTGGGGACGCCAAGATCGACGTACGAGACTACGAGTGGATGCCACTGTGGCTGAACCTCTTCGACAGAGACATCGAGGCGATGCAGGCGTTCGTTGCGGCGTATGACTCAAGTCTCTTGAGGGATGACGAGTTTCCGCGCCGGGTAATGGCGTGGACGTTGCTCCACCTATACAGCGCTGACGCCGTAGCCGAACTGCTCCAGAAGACAGGCACTCCCACGCCGGTTGAGACAGTGGATGGGTTGCACGACGTCTTATGGCCTGGCCTGAATTCGCTGTTGAAGACAAACGCAACCGACGATGAGACACCGGGTGCGCCGAGAAGCTAGCAGATTGATGGTCCAGGCTCTTAGTATCAGCCGCGCAAGTCGTAGGCCAAAGTTAGTATAGGCCCAGCCGAAACCGCAAGCCCGCACATTCAGTAGGGCTTAACAGTGGTCAGTGAGTCCCGGACGTCGGGTTTCAAAGAAAGATAATCAGGAAGTGGTGGTTTCAACACGTTGTGCATGACGTGCGCCATATTGCATGGCTAGTCCATTTGTTCCGCTTCATTCAGGGCAAGAAACGGGTCTGGCACTGCGGCGCCCAATCGTTGATAAACAACCAGGAAACCTGCTTTTTTGTGGGCCCGCCACCGCAACACGGATTGGCGAGGACTACCCCTTCGATGATCCAGAGGCGAGGCGGTCGTTCAACTGCTACGGAAGTATCATGTACGTTTGGCGATTCAGGAAGGCAAAGGCTCGAAAACCACTGGCAACCGATAGCGCATGATCGTCAACAGCATGCAATGTGCTCGAGCGGAAGACTGCTGCTGAGTACCCCGGGCATGCGACGCCGCGCGAAAGCCGTCGACGTGTTGCTGGCTAGGGTCCATGGTGTCCACACTCCCGCCCAACGGGCTGGCGCTCCGCGGGACCTTGCGGATGACCTGCTGAGCCTTAACGCGAGCGACCCGCAGTTCGTCCCGGAGTCAAACCTGCGTTTTGCTCTTTCCGCGGCGTTGATTGCCAGCGTGTACCTTGGCGATGCGTTCAGCTTTGCGCTGTACGCCATGGTGTCGCAGCCTGAGCTCTACGGCAAGATTCAGAGTGAAGCCGATGCTCTGTTTGGCGACGGCGATCCCGATGCCGAAGACTTCACTCTGTCGGCGATGGACGTCACGCACCGCTTCCTGATGGAATGCCTGCGCATGTACTCTATCGCCCCAATGTCCATACGAAACGTGATGAATTCGTGCGTGGTCGAGGGCTACGAACTTCCGGTGGGGTCACGGATCTTCATTGCCCAGACAGCCGGCCACTACATGCCTGAAGTCTTCCCTGACCCCTACACCTTCGATATCGACCGCTATTCACCCCCGCGAAACGGGCACCACAGTCCCGGCTACGCGCCGAACGGGCTGGGCACACACACATGTCTCGGCTTCCGGTGGATGGAGCTGCAACTGGCAGTGAACGTGCTGATGGTCGCGCACTACTTCACGCTCAAGGTGTCCCCCAAGAACTACAAGCTCAACCCGTTGCCGTCTATGTCGTTTCCTGTTCCTGGTCGTAGCGCCTATGCACGGCATCTATCGCCGTGTCGAGCTCTTCCGCCCAACGCCGCAAATTAGAGCGCAGCCGCATGTTCTGGTACGCGCCCCAGACCGTCATCGCGGGTGGCACCACCAGGATGGAGACGATAAGCGCGTAGCCGATGGTGATCGCCGCCGTGACCCCGAACTGCGCGGACGCGGCCAGTGGTGAGACCACCAGCACGCCGAACCCCAACGCCGTCGTCATCGCGGAGCCGAGCAGCGCCGAACCAGTCGTCCTGAGCGTCTGAATTGCCGCCCTCTCCGGTTCGCGGACGCGGGCGTACTCCTCACGGTAGCGATAAATGATGTGGATGGTATAGTCCACCCCGATTCCTATCGACAGCGCCGTGATGATCGACGTGATGATGGTGTAGGGGATGCCCAGCAGCGCCATAGTGCCCAGCACACAGATGAGCACGAGGACGATGGGCCCCACCGCAATGAGCACCAGCGCAGGCTGGCGAACTGTCACCCAGAAGAAGACGGCGAGGACGCTGAGGGCCACCGCGACTGTCGTGGTGATCGCCGCCGTCTGGTTGTCCGTGATGGCGTCCGTAACCGTGACCGAGATGACGGTGTTGGAAGTAACCGTGATGGCTTCGTCATCGCCGGACCAGAGCGCCTCTATCTCCTCTTGTAGCACCTTGGTCTTCGAAGGATCGTTCGTGTATATCGGGAACTGGAGCAGCATCGAGTCGATGCCATCCGGATTGTTGACCAGTACGTGCCTGACACCTTCGTCCCTTGCCTCGAGCTTGTCGATGAACTCCTGCATCAGCACGGGATCGAGTTGCACCCCTGCGGAGGCCTTCCGGAAGAGCGCGGCAAGCTCCGGGTCATACTTGTCGCCGGGCGTCCCGCTGTCATTGGTCCAGTCTTCAACGAGCAGCTGATACGACACCAGGATTGGCCCCGAAGCTGCGGCTGGGCGCAACCGTTCAACCGCAAAGGCTCGCGTAAGGTCCTCCAGATTCAGGAGCGTGCGGGTTTCCGTCGCCTCTGCCTTCAGGAGCACACTGGCCAATTCCGTTGAACCGCCAACGGCCACGTCAAGGGTCTCCATATCGTGATACAAGTCCCCGTTGCTGGGCAGGATGTCGCGGATGTTGAACTCGGACTCAAGTCCCCGGGCTGCAAACCCAAGCACGGCCGTCACGGCGAGCACCGCGATGATGTAGGGCGCGGGGTTGCGCGTGACGCTCCTCCCCAATAGCTCAGCCAACCGCTCGACGCCGGGCAACGCGCTTGAGATGGGCCGGGCCGCCCCCAACGTCCCGCGCCTCTCTCGCCGCCGGTCGATGAGTGTCCGTCCAGCCGGGACCAACGTCAGCATCACAAACAAGCTCATTCCAACGCCAAGACCGCCGATGATGCCGAAGTCGCCAGCGATCTCGATAGGAGAGAATAGGTTCGCCAGCAAGCTCACAATCGTGGTGACGGCGGCCAGCAACAGCGGGACGGTGACATTGCGCATTCCCATGCGGACGGAGTCCACCACCTGCTCACCGGCGTTTCGCTGCTCACGGTAGTGAGTGACTATCTGGATGGCATAGTCCACAGAGAGGCCGATCATGATGATTGGAACCATGACCGTAAGCGAGTTCGGAGGGCCGATGAGGCCCAGCCCGTTAGGCCCAAGCCAGCCCTCTGTCCCTACAATCCAGATGACCGCGATGAAAAGCCCTGACAGCGTGAGCAGCAGGTCAGTGAACGTACGCATGAAGAGCAGGATCAGCGCCGCGATTAGCAGGAACGCCAGCCCAATCAGGGGCGCCATTCCTTCCTCTGTGGCCTTCCTGTACTCATCCTCAATCACAATGAACGAGATGCTGCTCGCTTGCAGCGGACCCTCACTCGCAAGGGCAAGCTCGTGGATCTTCCGCTCGGCATCGGCGATGCGCTCGTCTCCCGTGTCACGCAGGCGAATGGTGGCGATGGAGGCCGGGTTGCCTTCCTCGTCGTTCCCGGTCAGCGCATCAAACGCCAGCTGGATCTCAGGTGGAACCGGAGCGGAGTTGATGTCCGCTTGTGTGACCGACGCGAAGTCTCCCACTTGGAGCATGGCCTGATAGAGCAAAGAGGGAGCTATGACCGAATCGGTGGCTGTGAGAAGCTCCCCAACGCCCGGTTCGGTCACGATGTCATTGAGCAGCGCGTGCATCTGCGAGAGCCCGTCCGGCGTGAGCGCCTCTCCACGGAAGAGCAGTGTTGTCACGCGGGCCTCGCCGGAATCCGAGAAGAGTTCATCGATTTCGTGGATCGCTTCCGCGACGGCGTTCCCTTGCGGCAGCGTGTCCGCCGTCTCCGGGGGCGGCGCCCGCCGTTCCGCACCTAGGCCCAGCAACACGGTGATGATGAGAACGACGAGGATTGTGAACCAAGGACGTGCCGTAACCACCCTGCTCAACGTGTCGAGTAACTTGCTCATCGCGTCCCCTTCAATCTGAGAGAGCCCCGGAAACCGGCTAGCGCAGCCTTGGCGGGAGAAACCCCAGGCCTACAATGCGCCGCCTCGGGCCACGTATCTCGCGCACCTGCGAGACCAGGACAGGTCGATGAGCGTGCCGTCGACTGGTGTCGCGAGTACCTATAGACGCATATCCATTCCGATGGAGGTCTCTCGGAACTCCACGTACGAGTAGCCCAGCCCAAAGACACGGGTTCAGACGGAGAAGTCAAGGGTGAGGCTCGCAATTTTGGCGATCCTCCGGATGCGCCTGAATTCAAAGCGGCTCTCGAGGTAGGCCCCGTCCATCGCCACTGGCTCGCTGCGGTCCACGTCGCCGTAGCCATGGGCGTAGCGAAAGTGGGCCATGTCCACAGAGTTCTCCGTAGTGTCCTGCGGATGGCCGGGAAAGCGGAAGGTCGTAATTGCGTGGTTGCTCCAGCCGCCGCCTCCACAAAGTCCGGGTGCAGGCTCCATTGCGGCTCCCGTCCCCCGATCCCCCACCAGGCGAAGACCAGTCCGGCAATTTCCCGTGTCTCGAAGACCCGCAACTTCGCGGTCCTTGGTGGGTCGGCGTAGGGCGTGGCGACGCACTGGCCGGAGGGCATCGTACTCGTAACCATGGAAGGGACAGACCAGCCTGCCGGCACGTATGCGCCCACCCTCGGCAGGCCCCAGATCGGAGCCCAGGTGCACGCATTAGGCCTCGGCAACGCAGACACGCCCGACTTCGTCACTGCACGCGACGATTTCTTCACCCATCCACGTCTTCCGAATAAGCTTGGTCTTCCGCAGGGACTGGTTGCTCGCGACGAAGTACCAACCCTCGGGAAACGGGGAAGGCAACGAGTAGTTCGTGGGCTCCCCACGTCGAGTTGTCATCGTTAGGCGCTCCCCGCACGGATGCTCAGATTGGCGGCTTCTAGCCGGTCAAATCACCCAAAAATAACGTGTCCAACCCACCCCGGGCACGCGTATTCTAGCAAGTCCTGTTTCTGATAGGCTACGTTGCCCAGCTTTGGCGACTACCGGCAGGCGCCGGGCATGATTCCCGCAGTGTTGGCCGGATCAGCCTCAAATGAATTCCTCACCTCCTTCGGCGTTTTCCACCCTCATCAGCAGGGCCGGCACAATTGCCAGCAGGGCCAGAAACCCGGAAATCATGAAGAGGTTTTGGAATACGGTCACTCCCGCTTCTATCAGGGGCGCCTCGGTTTCCTCGTAGGTCGCCCCGAGCGTCACGTGGGCCGTCAGGCTGTAGAATCGCTCGATGCCCCAGGCGGACAAAGCCGACAGCCCCAGCGCCATCCCCACCATTCGGGATGCGGTGACCAATGAGGCTGCGGCGCCCCAATAGTCACTGGGCGCTGCGCTCAAAGCGCTGACGCTTATGGCGGGGATGACCAGCCCAAATCCCAGCCCCGCCGTGATAAGGGGCATGGTTAGCCTGACTTCCTCCACCTCCGTCCCCCAGCCACTCATGAACAACAAGCCCACGCCAATAAACGCAAGGCCCGTTATGCACACCGCCCTCACTCCTGTCCAGCGCAGGATGTAGCCTCCCACCAGAGCTCCCACGGGAATTGCGGCGGTGAGACGGACCAAGTGGAGGGCGCTCTCCCAGGCCCCCTTCTCCATAACGGTGGCGGCCATGAGGGGCACGGCCACCAGGGAAATGATCAAGGCGATGCCCACCATGAACTGGGCAACGCTGGAGGACACAAATGCTTTGGAGCTGTACAGGAACGATGCCAACAGAGGCTGGATTGCGCGCCTCTCAACTACGATCAATACAATGACGAGGAAGATGCCGAGGGCTGCCAAAAAGTACGGGGTGATGGACTCGCCTGAGAAGATGCTTCTCTGGGACAGCGCAACGGTCAAAACGGTGAGTGCCCCTGCCAACGCCAGCGCCCCGAAGTAGTCCATTTTGGCCGCAGGATTGGCGCGGTTCGGCAAAATGGCCAACAGCGCTATAAGCAGGAGGCTCTGGGGAACGTCCAGCCAGAATATCCACCGCCAGCCGATCCACTCGATTATGCCCCCTCCATAGAGAGGGCCCAATACGGACCCAGCTTCGGCCGAGGCGGCCACGAGCCCGAGGGCAATTCCCCTCCTCTCCGGCGACACGGCCGCGACTGCCATGGCCAGACCTATGGGGACCGTGGCGCCGCCTCCCGCGGCCTGAAGCACCCTGGCGGCCACGACCCACGGGAAGTTCGGCGCAACCGCCACCAACGCCGACCCGATGGCGAATAACAACAACGCGGCCTGAAACATCCGGACGCGGCCGTGGACATCGGACAGGCGGCCCGCCAGCGGCATGGCCACTGTGTAGGCGATCAGATACGCTGTGACGATCCAGGCTGCCCTGTCCAGGTCCGTAAGAGGGATTTCCAGGTCGACCATGACGCTAGGCAGCGCGGCGACTACCACGGTCTGGTCCAGGGCAGTCGAGAATACCCCCAAGCAGAGAATTCCCAGGACAACGTACTGGGAAGAACCCAGGGCGGCGAGGCGAGCTCTGGCAGCGTTCACGGCACGGAGGCTGTATCTGGAAGTTGAATGTCAACAGGCACGTCGATGTCCATGTTCACCAAACGGCTCGTCCCTGGCGCATCATCGTCGAAGAGTTTGCCATCAATCCGTAGCTGGCGCAAGGTATGCTCAACCTCGTCAAACCAGTAGCTCAACGTGATTGCATGACCCGGGTCCACGGACGTGATCAGGTCCGACATGTCTTCAGACAGAACATTCCCATCTATTCGGATTGTCTGGGCGCCCCCGACGGACTCTCTCCCCACGATTGCGGGGTCTTGTAAGACGGGCAGTATTTCGCTCAAGGTGACCCCCATGCCACCAAAATTGAAGGGTACCTGGTCTATTGGGAGGGGCAACCACGGAGCATCCTTGGAGAATTTTATAAAGGCCTGTTCTCCGATCGCTAGAATCTCAATTACCACAAATCCCATAGCCGGGGCTTCCGCGTCCACCAGCATCCTGGCGCTGTCGGGAGACCTGATGTCGCCCTCCACCGTCTTCAAAGTCAACCCGAAGAACTTCGCCCCCGACTCCATTTCGTCGACCATCTGAAACTTTGCCGTCGACAGGGCAGTCAGCTTTACACCCGCACTTGCAAGCAACTCATCCAGCGTCAACTCAGGTTCAGGTGTGGGTGTCGGCGCGACAGTGGGTTCCGATCCACATGCGGCTGCCGAAAGCAGGCACGCCATTGCCAGCGCGGCAATTGGCAACCTGCGCAGCAGCTTGTTGGACAAGTTCATCTGCCTATCTCCATTGCCCCTCCGCCATATTTGTAGTGGCGATCGCAGTGTCCATGTCAGCAAGCAGGCGTATACGCCCCATGTGGACTGCAGGCGCATGCCACGCGAGAGCATCGACGTGAAAGAGCAGTACGTTGAGGGATTGGTTGGTCTCGCCTTGAGGGCTGGTGCTGCGGGACCCGTCCGTGGGGCAGAAACTATGTGCAACAACGTCGTCGGCGAACACGAACTGCCCCATGGTTTTCACGGCGGTGTCCGCAGACGAGTTGCCCGCGGATAGTGGCGCAAGTTGCCGCTTACCTTCATGCAAACGCATCTACCTCGTCTTGCCCGGAATGCCGAAGCAGACTCAAATACAATCGAAACACTACCGATAACCCTTCATCCTGTCAATCAGCTATGCTGCCGACAAGATAATTGCAGAGTTGGGCTTGTGGTCTCGCCTGAATTCGTTCCCGAAGACAGACGCGACTGTTCATGAGACACTTGTCGCGCCGAGTCAATGAGTGGAACATGGTGGCGCTCCTGTACCCGCCACGAGGCCTGAAGCGAAGGTCTACTCATCTCAAGCGCAAATCCCAATCCCAAGCAGGAGGCATCGCAATGACGTACCGCACAGACCATGTCGGCAGCCTCGTGCGGCCTGAGGCACTGCTCGTAGCGCGAGAGGCGTACAAGGCCGGTCGCTTGCCGCTCGAGGAGCTGCGCGCCGTCGAGGACGAGGCCATCCTGGACGCCTTCCAGATGCAGAAAGACATCGGCATTGAGGTGTTCACCGACGGCGAGTTCCGTCGGCAATCGTACACCACAGACCAGTACGAGGCGGTCGAGGGCTTCGCGCCGGAGTACCCCATCGTCGAAGCAACCGATCCCGACGGCAAAACGGTGCGCGTTCAGATGCATACCAAGCCCGTGGTGGGCAAGTTGCGCAAGATACGCCGCCTCACGGCGCACGAGTCGTCCTTCCTGCTGCAGCACGCCCCCCGGCCCTTCAAGGTCACCATGCCCACGCCGATTCGCCCAAACCAGCCCACAATTCCCGAGCCCTACACCAGCCTGCAGGAGATCCAGGAGGACATAACCGCCATCTTCCGCGACGAGATGGCCGCGCTTGCTGACGAGGGCGTGACGTACCTGCAGTTGGACAAGGTGCCCACGCGCTTCGTCGACCCGGAGGCGCGAGAGGCGATGCGTACCCGAGGCGTCGACCCGGACGCCGAGTTTGCGGCGGAGGTCGCGCTGGAGAACTCGTGCTACGACGCCGCCCGGCGCGAGGGCATCACGCTGGCCATGCACTTCTGCCGGGGCAGCCGCCTCTGGTGGCAGGGCGGCTCCGGCCCCTACGAAGCCATCGCGGAGCAGGCCTTTGTCGGGCTGCACGCGGACCGCTACCTGCTGGAGTACGACTCAGCGAAGGCCGGAGGCTTCGAGCCGCTGCGCTTTGTGCCCAAAGGCAAGTCCGTGCACCTGGGGCTCGTCAGCACCAAGACGCCCGAGCTGGAGGATCAGGCCACACTGCTGCGCCGCATTGATGAGGCGTCAGAGTACATCGACATGGACCAGCTTGGCATCGGACCCCAGTGCGGCTTCCAGGGGGCGTCAGAGCGCGACGGCGCCCACATCACCATCGACGAGCAGCGGCGCAAGCTGGAGCTGATTGTGGACACGGCCCGCAAGGTTTGGGGGTAGGGCGAAGGCCGCTCCGTGCCGCCTAGCCCAGTCCTGTAATTGCAGGTCCGTCCAGCGTTTCCTCCGCCCGCATGACTGACACGCATCCCTGCTCGCCCAAGACCGTCGTCCCGTTGGGTTTACCTTCGACTTGGTGTAGATTACGCAGCAGCAACCAATCCCAACGGCGACGCCACTTTGAAGGAGGCGCTATGGCTACGCAAACGCAGGAAATCCGCAACATGCGGCTAATTTCCCACGACTTGCTCAACGGCTTCGGCAACATCGGTGAGGGTGTCCACCTCTACCAGGACCGGTCGGGTCGCCGCATCCTCTACATGGCCCACGAGAGCGCCCCCAAGGACATCACCGGCGTCGACGTCACGGACATCGCCAACCCCAAGGTCATCGTCCAGACGGACCTCGACTACCCGCACCTGCGCTCCAACTCGCTCTCCATCGTCGGCGACATAATGCTGGTCGCCTACCAGTCGCAGCAGCCCGGCCAGCCCGGAACGGGTATGGGCGTCTACGACGTCAGCAACGTGGAGGAACCCCGCCGCATAGGTTTCCTCGACACGAGCGGGCCCTACTCCCGCGGTTGCCATGTCCTTTGGTGGGTCGACGGCGACTACGCCCACCTCTCCACCGGCGCCGCCGACTTCCAGCCGCGCGACCAGAAGGACGACCAGCTCTACATGATCGTCGATGTCAGCGACCCCACCAATCCGAAGGAGGCTGGTCGGTGGTGGCTCCCCGGCACCCGAGAGGGCGACGACGCGCCACCCGTCCAGCGGAACCCTTACTTCGACGCCGGCCATCGGCTCCACAACGCCAACGTCTACCCTCAGCGCCCGGACCGGGCCTACTGCGCGTGGATCGACGGTGGCACGAATATCCTCGACATCTCAGACGTTGCCAACCCGAAGGTGGTCAGCGAGTTCAACTTTTCTCCGAACTTCCCTGGCTTCTCGCACACCGCGCTGCCCCTCTTCAGTCGAGACCTGATGGTCGTGTCCCAGGAGTCGGTCCGTAACGGCGGCGAGGACCACCCCAAGCTCGTCTGGATGGTGGACATTCGAGATGAGACCAACCCGGTCATCATAAGCACCTTCCCCACGCCGGACCTTGACGACTTCTTCAGCCGGCCCGGCCGCTACGGCGCCCACAACCTCTACGAAAACCAGCCCGGCCCGACGTGCTTCCAGTCCGACACGCTGGTCTACGGAACCTTCTTCAACGGCGGCGTCAGGGTGTACGACACGAGCAACCCCTTCCAGCCCGAGGAGGTGGCCTACTTCGTGCCGCCCATCCCGGAGGGCGCGACGGCCAACGGCATCAACGACGTCTACGTCGACGAGAACGGCATCATGTACGTGGTTGACCGGCTGAAGGGCGGGCTCTACATTCTGGAACTGACCCTCTAGAGGAAGGCAAAGCCTCGCCGAAAGAAAGGCCCGCCGCAGGTCGAATCCAGCGGCGGGCCATGTTGCGTCCAGCGTTGAGACATCGGTTGGCGAGGGCCGCGCCCGCTACTTCGTCGTGTCCGCACTGCGCCTGACGAGCGCCGTCCCTACGGCCAGCAACCAGATCAAGAACAGAATGCCCACGGCCCGGTGAACGACTGTCGCTGCGTCCCACCAGATGAACAGCATGGCAGCGCCAAGCACCGCCGATGCGACGGCCAGGGTGCGCGGTGAGCCCGTGATTGCCCATTGAGGCCGGACACCAGCAACGAGCGCCAGCCCTGCCAGCGAGAACCCGACCTTCCCCATGACCCATCGGGCGTGGTACGCCGACTCCAGCAGCGCCGGCGGCTCGCCCGTGGATGCTCCGACTGCCAAGATGATGCCGGCCGCGCCTGACACCACCGTGCAGACACCCGACAGGCACAGCAAGTAGGCAGCGGGCGACGTTGTCCAACTCCCAGGGGAAGAACGCGCCCGCAGCAGGTACCACCCGCCCGCGATGAGCGTGACTCCCGACACCAGTCGGGCAACCGCCGAGAGGCTGAAGAGCGCCCGGCTATCGGAGATGGCCCGCAGCGACTCCGCCATCGTGGGCTCGTCGGTATCGGCGGCCACGCGGGCGAAGACCATCACCGCAGTTGCGGCGGCTGTAAGCAACAGCAGCCCACCCGCCCATTTGGCAGAGGAACGCCGAGTGGGTGGTTTCGACGACGCGTCTGACATCCCCTACGCCTGCGCGGCGGCCGTGCGAATCGCGTCCAGCGCCTCTTCGATGTCTTCCCCGTTGATGCCGTAGTGGGTGACCATGCGCACCTTGGGTGGGCCGGAGGAGGAGGCGAGCACACCGGCCTCTGCCAGTTTCTTCATAAAGTCCGCGTGCGGACCGCCCTGCCACTCGAAGATGACGATGTTGGTCTCGATGCGCTCCGGGTCGATGGCGATGCCGGGGATGTCCGCGAGACCCTTCGCCAGTTGCTTTGCGTTTTGGTGGTCCTCGGCCAGCCGGGGCACCATCGTCTCGAGACTCACCATCGCTGCCGCTGCGATGACGCCCACCTGCCGCATCCCGCCGCCCAGCATCTTGCGCCACTTGCGCGCCCGGCCAATGAAGTCCTCCGGTCCGCACAGCGCCGAGCCGATGGGAGCGCTCAGACCCTTCGAGAAGCAGAAGCTCACGGAGTCTGCGTGTCCGGCCAGGATGTCGGCAGGAATTTCCTGCGCCACGGCGGCGTTGAAGATACGCGCGCCGTCCAGGTGCAGCGGTAACCCATGCTCGTGGGCGACGGCCGCCACGGCCCTGGTGTCGGCGGGCGAGAGGGCCGCGCCGCTGCACCGGTTGTGCGTGTTCTCCAGCGACACCAGCCCTGTCGGCGATACGCCCGACCGGTAAGCGCGGACTGCGTGAGCGATGTCGTCGGGATCCAACCGGCCGCGCTCATCATTTGGCACGGCACGCAGCAGCGTCCCTGCAACAGCAGCGCTCCCCGCCGACTCGTGCCAGAGAATATGCGCTTCGGATCCGAGGATGACCTCATCGCCACGGTTGCACCAGCTCAACACGGCAAGCAGGTTGCCCATTGTGCCGCTGGAGACGTAGACGGCGGCCTCCTTGCCCATTTGTTCGGCAGCCATGGCCTCTAGGCGCTTCACGGTGGGGTCGTCTCCCAGGACGTCGTCGCCCACTTCCGCCTCGAACATGGCTTGCCGCATCTCGGGTGTCGGGTGGGTCACCGTGTCGCTGCGCAGGTCAATTGTCCTCATGCCTCACTCCGCATTGTGGTTGGGGTTGCCTCGGCAAGCCCCGTGTCTACTGCACATTATACCGAGGGCCGACGCAACTGCAGCCCCGGCCCTCGCGGTTCCAGCTTGTTTCAGAGTGTCAGTTTATTCTCGACTACGCCGTCGCGCCTTGGCAGGCCTTGGTACCGTCTGGCTAATCTTCGCCGAACCTTATCCGAGTGGCATGCCCGCTCCTGCGTTCTCCATCGAGTCTTGTAGTTGGCCATAGGCGCTCTCGGAGGTCGCCATTGTCTATCACGCTGGGAGCGCATGGCGCAAGTTCGCCCATCGCGTGTGTTGCTTCCCTTGTGTAAATTGAATTTGAGTAGGGTCACCCTCACTGTGTTTTTGATACAATTGAAAATCAGGGTGTCTGCGCTATAGTGCAACCCCTGCGGATTCTGGGCGTGGAGCAATAAACACCGATGCAGAGCGTCGATGAACTGAGACAAGGTTTTCTGGACTTCTTTCAGGAACGCGGCCACCTGCTGGTGCCGAGCTCATCACTCGTGCCCGCAGGCGACCCGACGCTCTTGCTGACGACGGCCGGCATGGTGCAGTTCAAGCCGTACTTCCTCGGCGAGGCCGCCGCGCCGCGAAGCCGCATGACCTCCTCGCAGAAGTGCTTCCGCACGACCGATATCGATGTCGTGGGAGACCACAAGCACCTGACCTTCTTCGAGATGCTGGGCAATTTCTCCGTTGGCGACTACTTCAAGCAGGGCGCCATCGAGTTCGCGTGGGAGTTTGTGACCCAACGGATGCATCTGCCCACTGAGAAACTGTTCATCACTGTCTACACGGATGACGACGAGGCGGAGGGACTCTGGCGAGTCGCCTCCGGGACGCCGCCGGAGCGCATGTATCGCTTCGGGAAGAGCGACAACTGGTGGGGGCCGCCCGGTGCTGAGGGCCCCTGCGGACCGTGCTCGGAGATCCACTGGGACTTTGGCGAAGCGTCGGGTTGCGCCCCGCTTGCGACTCCAGCGGAAATAGCGGCGTGGAACGCGTCGGGCATGAAGCCGGAGGAGCAGCCCGGTTGCCACCCCAACTGTGACCGCTGCGAACGTTTTGTTGAGCTATGGAACCTGGTGTTCATGCAGTTTTACCAGGATCTGGAGGGAGCGTTGACTCCCCTGCCCAAGCCGAACATCGACACGGGCATGGGGCTGGAGCGGGCCGCCATCATCGCGCAGGGCGTCAGCAACATCTATGCCACGGACCTCTACCAGCCCATCATCGGCAAGGTGGCGGAGTTGGCCGGCGCCCGCTACGGCGAGTCGCTCGACACCGACGTGCCGATGCGCGTCGTCGCCGAGCACACGCGTGGCGCCGCCTTCCTCATCAGCGACGGCGTCATCCCCGGCAACGAGGGCCGCGGCTACGTGCTCCGACGGCTCATCCGGCGCGCCGTGCGGTTTGGGCGCAAGCTAGGCCTCACGGAGCCCTTCCTCACCGAAGTGGCGGACGTCGTCATCCAACGCATGGGCGGCGCCTACCCGGACCTCGTGCAGAACCGCGCCTTCATCCTGCGCATTCTTGAGGGCGAAGAGCAGCAGTTTGGCCGCGTGATGGAACAGGGCCTGAATATCATGGAAGAGGCGCTAACTGCCACCAACGGCCACGGCGGCGTCCTCTCCGGCGCTCTCGCCTTCACCATGTACGACACCTACGGCTTCCCCGTCGAGGAGACCCAGGACATCGCCCGGGAGCGCGGTCTGACCGTCGACATGGACGCGTTCGAGCGGGAGATGGCCGCCCAACGCGAGCGCGGCCGAGCGGCTACCGAAGCGCGCCTTGGCGGCGGCGGCGAGGCCAAGATATTCAAATACCGCGACCTCGGCGTGGGCCGCGTCGCCTTCGTCGGTTATGATCGACTCACGGCGCAGACCGAAGTCCTCGCGCTTCTCACACCGGACGGCGACGCCCTCAGCAGCGCCGCGGCCGGGCAGGACGTCGAGGTCGTGCTGCGAGAAACGCCGTTCTACGCCGAGGGCGGCGGTCAGGTCGGCGATACGGGCGCTATTCTTTCGCTGCGCGGGCACGTCGACGTGTCTGACACGCAGTCGCCAATGGACGGGCTCATCGTGCACCGAGCCCGCGTCCGCAGCGGCGCCATCGCGCCCGGCGATGAAGTCGAGGCGCGCGTTGACCGCGAGCGCCGGATGGATGTCGCGAGGAATCACTCGTCAACGCACCTGCTGCACGAGGCGTTGCGGCGCGTGCTGGGCAGCCACGTTCGGCAGGCCGGTTCGCTTGTCGCGCCCGACCGCCTGCGCTTCGACTTCACTCACGTGCAGGCCATGACCCCGGATGAGGTCCGCGAGGTGGAGCGGCTGGTGAATGACCAGGTGCGCCGCAATGCCGCATCCGTCCGAAACGAGTTGACCTACACGAAGGCGCTGGAGAACGGCTACCTTGCCTTCTTCGGCGACAAGTACGGCGAGACGGTCCGCGTCATCGACATGGGCCTGGACGACCCGAACGCCTCCAACGCCGAGCCGTTCAGCCGCGAGGTCTGCGGCGGCACGCACCTGGACCGGCCCGGTGAGGTGGGCCTGTTCCTCATAACAAGCGAGAGTTCGATTGGGTCTGGCATCCGCCGCGTGGAAGCGGTGACCGGTCGGGCCGCCGAAACGATGGCTCGCAACAACCTGGCGACCCTGGAGTCCGCGGCGCAGCGGCTTGAGACCACGCCCACGGACGTTGAGGCCCGCATTGAGGCGCTGAAGGCACAGCTGGACGCGGAGCGGCGCAGGGCCGAGTCGCTGGAGCGGGCCAACGCGCGAGCCGAGGCGGGCAACCTGGTGTCTGAAGCGCGGGATGTCGGCGGCGTTAGTGTCGTGTCAGCCATGGTGGCTGCGCCCTCAGCGGACGTGCTGCGCGACATGGCGGTTCATCTGCGCGACCGTCTGGGCAGCGGTGTTGTCATGCTGGGCGCCATCGCCAACGAAAAGCCTATGCTGGTCTCGATGGTGACGCCGGACTTGGTTGAGAAGGGGTTGAATGCTGCTACACTTGTTCGTGAGGTAGCTGCGGCTGTCGGCGGAGGCGGAGGCGGCAAGCCGGACATGGCACAAGCTGGAGGATCAAAGCCAGAGAAACTGGAAGAAGCCTTGGCGCTGACGCCAGATTTGGTTGGCAGAGTCCTGGGCTAGAAGGATACCTTCAAGTAAAGCGCGGTGTGCCCGCGTGGGGTCGGAGGATTAGGGGACATGAGCGATTCGTTGGTAGCGCTTGCGGTCTTGGATGGGTTCTGGGGCCAGGTTTTCGAGTATTGGCCCTTCTTTCTCACGATAGGAGCCACGCTCCTTTTTGGCACGGTTTCGCTTCTGGCCGATCTATGGTGGCGTAAGACCCAGCCCCCGCCGGCAGGCGCCCTGCCCAGGGTCGATATCCCCGTCGACGCCAGAGTGCCATATAGGCGATGGATTGCGCGCGGCAGGACAATGCTGCGATTTGGCAGCGGCATGGGCATCTTCTTCGCGTTTCTCTACGCATCCTTTGCCATCAGCCCGCAGGGCCTGAACGACCAATTCGGGTTGCGGCAAGAGCAGGACCCGCAACTGGTGGCTGGGTCTCTCCTTGCACTGGGCGCCCTCATCGTGGCGTTCGCGTCGACGGTTTACCTGCGAGAGCGTCCGTGGGTGCAGATGTGGATTCTCCTGTTTGTGCCCGTCTTGGCAATGGTTGGCCCGTGGGCCGTCACCGGCGACATCACCAAGCTGTTTGCCAGTGCGGGTGTGGTGGGGACGCCCCTCCTCTTCATGCTTCTTGGCATGGGCTACACCTACTATGGGCTGCAGGGTCTCCGCAATCTGCAGCGCTCGCAGAGCAGTGCTGCCGACGCAGTGAGCGGCTGATCCCCATGGGCCGCGCCCTGGGCCTCGACGTGGGAGATCGGCGCATTGGCGTCGCGCTGAGCGACCCAACTGGCATGCTCGCGACGCCGTTGGGTGCCATCGACCGGCGAGCAACAAAGGGCGGCATTGAAGCCGTGGCCTCGCTTGCACGCCAGCACGAGGCAGGGGCCATCGTCGTCGGAATGCCGTTTTCGCTTGACGGGATAATCGGCCCACAGGCCCTTGCGGTCCAGTCTTTCTGCGAAGCCCTCCGAGGCGCCTGCCCGCTGCCCATCCACACCGTCAACGAGCAGTACACCTCGGCGGAGGCGGAGCAACGCCTGCGAGACGTGGGCGTCGAGCCCTCTCGGGATCGGGCGCGCGTCGACGCTCTGGCCGCCGCCATCATCCTGCAGGAGTGGCTTGACGCCGGCCAGTAAATGCTGGCCGCAGGGGCCTCGCCTTGATGCGTCACTAACGCTTTGCTACACTGGCTACGGTTTCCGTAACGCTTTCAAGGGAGATTTTATGGCCCTTTCACGCGAGGAAGTCCAGCACTTGGCCGACATCTATCATATTTACCTGTCAGATGACGAGGTTGAGGTGATGCGAGAGCAATTGGCCAGCATCCTTGAGCAGTTCCAGGTGCTTAGCGAGCTGAACACCGATGACGTGAACCCGACAAGTCACGCGGTGCCCCTCTCGACGGTCATGAGAGAGGACGTTGCCCACGAGCCCTACAGCACTGAGCAGGTGCTGAGCAACGCCCCGGATACCTACGGACAGTACTTTCAGGTCCGCACGGTGCTGGAGGAATAGTGCAACCTTTTGACCTCACCATCCACGAGGCCCGCGCCCTCCTGGACGACCACCAACTCTCATCTGCCGAACTCACAGAGGCCGTGCAGGGCCGTATCGCGGCGGTGGAGCCGCAGGTTGGCGCCTATGTCACCCTGACGGAGGACCTGGCGGGACAAGCCGCAGCCGCAGCCGACCGCAGCATTGCGGAGGGCACGGCCACGCCGCTCACAGGCATACCCATGCAGATCAAGGATGTCATGTCCACCAAGGGCATCCGCACCACCTGCTCTTCGCGCATCCTGGAGAACTTTGTGCCGCTCTACAACGCCACCGTGGTCGAGCGGCTCTACGCCCGCGGCCCCGTGCTGATGGGCAAGGGGAACATGGATGAATTCGCGATGGGTTCGTCAACGGAGAACTCCGCCTTCCATGTCACCCACAACCCGTGGGGGCTCGACCGCGTGCCCGGCGGCTCTAGCGGAGGCAGTGCCGCGGCCGTTGCCGCCGGCGAGGCGATGTTCGCGCTCGGCAGCGATACGGGCGGCAGCATTCGGCAACCGGCAGCCCTTTGCGGCATCACCGGGCTCAAGCCCACCTACGGGCTCGTGAGCCGGTTCGGCCTCGTGGCGTTTGCCAGCTCTCTGGACCAGATAGGCCCGCTGACCAAGGATGTAGAGGACTGCGCCACGGTCCTCAACGCCATCGCAGGACACGACCCACGCGACTCCACCTCGATCCCCGGCGGCCGCCCCGACTACACGAAGGCGCTCACCGGCGACATCAAGGGCATGCGCATCGGGATTCCGCGCGAGTACTTCGGCGATGGCATAGACCCGGCAGTGAATGACGCGGTCCACCAGGCCATCGGTGTGATGCGGGACGCGGGCGCGATTGTGGAGGAGTGCTCGCTGCCTCTCACGTCCTATGCGCTCGCCGTCTACTACATCATCGCGCCGTCCGAGTGCTCTACCAACCTGGCGCGCTACGACGGGGTGAAGTACGGCTTCTCCGTGGACGACGCCTCCACCGCGTGGGAGACGCAGGAGCGGACGCGCTCGAGAGGGTTCGGCCCAGAGGTCAAGAGGCGCATCATGCTCGGCACCTACGCCCTCTCCGCTGGCTACTACGACGCCTACTACCTGAAGGCGCTGAAGGTGCGCACGCTCATCCGTCGCGAATTCGAGGAGGCGTTCGAGCGCTTCGATGCACTGGTCACGCCAACCTCTCCCACTGTGGCCTTTCGCATTGGCGAGAAAACGGACGACCCCGTCGCCATGTACAAGAGCGACGTGCTGACGCTACCGGTGAACATCGGGGGCATCCCGTGCATTTCCATCCCCTGCGGCTTCTCTGAGGGGATGCCCATCGGCATGCAGGTCATGGGCAAGGCGCTGGGCGAGGAAACGGTGCTGCGCATCGCCCACGCCTACCAGCAGGCCACGGACTGGCACACGCGCCGCCCGGAGGGACTGGGGAGTTAGTGCCTCAGCGCCCGCTATGGCCCACTAGCGCCCGCTTGCGACCACTAGCGCCCGCCGCGCCAGCGCGTCTCCGGCGCGAATAGCGCGACGAGCACCGCGCTCACTGCCAGCCAAACCGCCACGACGACGAATGTCCCCGAGAAGCTCCAAAACTGCGCCAGCCCGCCCACGGCCAACGGCGCCACGAATCCCCCCGCCGCCTGGAACAGCGACCACACACCGAGGAACGTCCCGCGTTGCTGCGCCGGCGCGATGTCCATCGCGTAGGTCTGGGCTGTCCCCTGGCTCATCCCCCACGCGACGCCGTACACGGACACCATGATCAGCAGCATCGTCAAGTTGTCGCCGTGGCTCAGCAGGTACGCCGACACCGCCAGCAGCACCAGCCCCGGCACTAGGGCGAACTTTCGACCATACCCGTCACTCACCATGCCGCTCGGGAAAGCGACAAACACGGAGATGAGTCCTCCAAGGCCGATGAGCGTCCCAATGCTCGCCTCGTTCAGGTTTGCCAGCTCCTGCGCGTAAATGGGAAGCAGCCCGCTGAACACCCCCTGCCCCATCATGCTCACCGCGAAGGTCGCAAGAATCACAAGGAAGAATGCCCTCCCCAGGAAGGGCCGGATGGCCGCGAGGCTGAGCAGCAGCCCCGGTCGCTGGGGCGCGCCCGCCGCGTCCTCCGTGCGGCTCTCCTTGATGAGATAGAGCGCCATGAAGAGAGTCAGGAACTTGGCGACCCCATTGACGAGGAATATCGCCCTGATGTCAAAGAATGCCGCAATCAGCGCGCCGAGGAGCGGCCCCGTGACCTGTCCCGCCCGCATGGACATGCCCCGCATGGCGACGACGCGCCCTCGTATGTGCGGCTCGGTCACGTCCGCGATCAGGATGTTGGCGCTGGTGTTCCACATGGCGATGCCGACGCCACCGATGAACTCCAGCACAAAAAACTCCATGTAGGAGCCGGCGAAGAAGGACAATATGCCCGTGGCTCCCCGTATGCCGGCGCCCATAATGAGCAACGGACGGCGCCCCCAGCGGTCCGTCATGAAGCCGGTGATCGGCGATGCCACCAGCCGCGCGATGGCGCTGGAGGCGAGGAGCACGGTGACAAGGAAGATGCTGCCCTCAAGCTCAAATGCAAAGAGAGGGCGAGCCAGGTTCTGTGCCCCCGTGCCCGTGCCCCAGACTAGGAAGGCGGCGTAGATGGGCAGGGTGCGGGCGTTGAACACGCCCGACGAACGGGGACGTGGTGGGGGTGGGTTTGCGTCTGCCAAAGTGGGAGTCAGTATAGCGCGGGCCGACGCGCCGGGATACGCACCCGGACCCTGTGTCCGCGGACACTTTGACCCCGGACACTCTGTCCGCAGACACCCTGTCCGCGGTTACCCTATTTCGTCGACCAGTGTGCGCACGCGCTCATGGATCACGTCGAAGATGCTCCATGCCGCGTCCGGGTGGTCCACCGGGTCCGGAAGGTCCCATACCGTGAGTTTGCCCGACTCTGTGAGGAACGCAGGCACCTCCTCGGTCGGCAGGATGGCGACGATGCGGTCCGCCGCCGCGACGAGCTCCGGCGTGATCTGCGTCCGCTCTTTCTCCGAGATGTCGATGCCCCGCTCCAGCATGTATGGCAGCGAGTGCCGGGAGTTGTCCTTCATCTTCGCCGACGCCGGCTTGTTCTTGGCCATCTCCTCGTCGACGCGCAAACCGCTGCTGCACACCTCGTGCTGCGAGAGCCGCTCAAAGTAGGCCTCCGCCACTTGGCTGCGTCCAACATTGGCCTGACAAACGAACATAACGAGCATGCTGCCGCTCCCGATGAAGAGTTGGTGCGAACCGACGGCATTGTACTAGCTCAAGGGATGGAGCGGGCTACTCCTCACCAAAGACCGGCGAGAAATTGACCGTCCCACGGACCCCGTCCAGCGCGCCTGGCACGAGCGCAATCACCATGCGCGACTCTTCCCGGCGCCCCAGCACCATCTCGATTCCAAGCGGTCTACCGCGTTCAAATCCGAAGCGCGGATAGTACGTGGAGTGCCCAATCACTACTGCGATTCGGTGTCCCAGCCTGCGCCCGGCGGCCAATCCCTCCTCAACCAGCCGGGACCCTATGCCCCGCTGCTGCCAGTCGGGGTGCACAGCGAGTGGCCCTAGGCAGATGGCCGGGATGCGGCCGCCGTCCGTGTCGATGTAGGCGTCGCTGAAGATGATGTGCCCCACAACGGTACCGTTCAGTTCGGCCACCAGCGAGAGCTCCGGCGTGTAGCCCGGCTCGGCCCGCAGCGCGTCGATGAGGTCCGCCTCGCCCTCGTCATCGTTCTGGAATGCCAAGTTGACGACTTCCCGCACGGCGGGGAAGTCGTCAACAGTCTCGGGCCGGATTGTGATGTCTTCCAGCATGGCCTCCTTGGAGCGGGCGGCTACGCAGTCGCCTCTACCGCACGCCGCCGGCTACGTCCCATGAGGCCCCGCACTCCCACGACGATGATGACCAGCAGCAGGGCGCCAAAGACGACAACGGCGCCCACGACGTAGAGCCACGAGTTGTCCGGCTCCTCCAGTTGGACGGAGATCCGAGCTTCAGGGTCGCGCTCAATGCCGCCGTCCAAGTCCAGTACTGGCTCGCGGATGGACTTGCTGGCAACGTCGCCGACCCGCTCAAGCTCGCTCAGGACGTTGCGGAAGTCGGCGTAGAAGATGCGGGCGTCCAGGTCGGCTCGCTGCTCTCCGTCGTTGCTGTAGATGGTGCCCCCGCGGATCTCGCCCTCGTAGGACGCGATGATGTTGCGGACCGTGTCCATGCTGCCCGCCACGTCGTCGACGGTCAGTCGCAGATAGGCGTTGGGCGGCTCGATGAAGGGCCCCTCCTCCGGCACCAGCTCCACGTAGATGGTGGACAGGTCCACCCGGCGCGTCAAGAAGTCCAGTTGCCCCTGGTACCGCTCGATGTCCGCACGGACGCGGGCCAGCTCCCGCTCGATGGCCAGCACCTCGCCCACGTTGCTGGTGCGCCCCAGCAGCGACAGGTAGCTCTGCTCCTCCCGGAGGGCGCTGTTCAGTCGCGCTTCCAGGTCGATGAATTGCTCCGAAACGTCCTCACTGCCTTGGTGCTCGTTCAGCACCTCGCCGAGATCACGGATGCGGTCATAGGCGGAGGCGAACTGCCCCTGCGGCACACGAATGGTCAGCGATGCTCGGCTGAAGTCATCCCCGCCGCTTCGGGAGAGCACTTCGACATAACCGCCCATGCCGTCAACGATGGCCTCCACCGCCGCGACGGAACTCTCGACGTCATCCACCTCAACGGTGATGTTGCCGGTGGAGATGATCTTGCGGTCCGCAAATTGAAGCGTGCCGCCCGGCGACCCAGCCGCTCCGCCGTCGTCCGCCATGGCCTTTTCCATTTCCATCATGGCCTCGGGATCAGCGAGTGCTGCGGGCTGCTGCGGTGCCGAAGTCATTGCGTCCAAGCCAAACGACATCTCCATGTCGAAAGAGTCCGCTGACGACATGGAGGTCGTTGCGGAGCTCTCTGTATCAGAATCGTCGCCGCCGCCGCAGGCGGAGACGGCGAGCAGGACAAGGATCAGGGCGATGACGGTAAGAGTGCGGATCATGTGGAGAATCCTCCAATTCAGGATAACCTTCCCTAACAGAGACGCGCTTGGTGCATCCACGGTTCCAGAAAGGGGGCGTGAGGGGCACGCCTCGAAGTTTGAAATGCGGACTAAGTGCTCGTCAGGGAAAGTCGAGGGTCTTGGACTGCAACCACCGCCCAGATGCCGTCCACATAGTCGGGGTTGTGGCGGTGATGTTCAAAGGATTGTCTCTCTGGGATAGGGTCGCCGTCTTCAAGGAGCCCCTCTGTGTGGAATTCTATAGCCTCTTTCGCCATCGCAAGAGCTTCCTCAAGGGTATCACCAGCCGAAAAGCAGCCTGGTAGGTCCGGCACTGTTACTCCGTAACAGCTGTCGGGTTCTTTATGAATGACTATTAGGTAGTGAACTAGCGGCTTTCCCAGAGTATACCTGCCTGTCGGAAAATGCTCCGAATCGTGCCTATTGGAAGGTCCGGCTTCGGATGCGTTACCGTGACTTTGCCAAGTTTTGTTGGATGAATGAACTGATGGTGACTGCCTCTCACCTTCTTCAGATCCCAGCCGTCCTCCCGCAGTCTCCCAATGACTTCACGGCTGTCCATATTTTACACCATCGTTAAAGCTACCCTAGTACCCCCTGTATCGTCACGCCAATGTCCGCCGGCGAGGGGATGATGGCGGCCCCGGCGGCGCGTAGTGCGGCGACCTTGTTCTCCGCCCGCGCTCCTGCCCCCGTGATGATGGCCCCAGCGTGGCCCATGCGCTTACCGGGCGGCGCGCTCTGCCCCACGATGAGGGACGCAACCGGCTTCGTCATCTCCGACTTGATGTACTCCGCCGCCTCCTGCTCCTTGGTGCCGCCGATCTCGCCGATGAGCACCACCGCGTCCGTCTCCGGGTCGTCGTTGAAGAGCCGCAGCACGTCGACGAAGGTCGTCCCGCTCACCGGGTCGCCGCCGATGCCCACGCAGCTCGATTGCCCGATGCCCAGCGCCGATAGCTGCCCCACTGCCTCGTACGTCAGCGTCCCGCTCCGCGACACCACGCCGACGCGACCCGCCGTGTGGATGGCGCCCGGCATGATGCCCACCTTGCACCGCTCGCCCGGCGAGATGAGGCCGGGGCAGTTCGGCCCCAGCATGCGCGTCGCCGATCCCTCCAGGCTCCGCGCCACCGGCACCATGTCGCGGGGCGGGATGCCCTCCGCGATTGGCACGACTAGCGCGACGCCCGCCGCCGCCGATTCCAGGATTGCGTCGGCGGCCAAAGGAGCGGGCACGAAGATCAGGGACACATTGGCCCCGGTCTCACGCACGGCCTCCTCCACGGTGTCGTACACGTTGATGTCCGTCTCCCCGAACTTCTGCCCGCCGCGGCCCGGCGTGACGCCCGCCACCACGTTCGTCCCGTATTCGATGCACCGCAGGGTGTGGAAGCTGCCCTCCCGGCCGGTGATGCCTTGCACGAGGACCCTGCTGTTCCGGTCTACCAAGATGCTCATATGTTGCCCGCTCCAAAACTCGTCTGATTGACGCACCGCCGGCGCTCGTCCGTCCGGTGCAGGTTTCGTGTCCGTCTCGCCCGAAGGCTAGCTCACTCGCAGCGCCTCGGCCGTGTCCTTTAGTGTCTCTACGATGGTGACGTCGAGGCCGGAGTCCCGCAGGACTTGCCGTCCCTCGTCGACATTCGTGCCCATCATGCGCGCGACGATCGGCGCTTTCGAACCCGTGTCGGCATAGGCGCCCACGAGCCCCCGCGCCAGCACGTCGTTGCGCAGGATCCCCCCGAAGATGTTGACCAGCACCTGCTTCACGTTGGTGTCCGACAGCAGGATGCCCACCGCCGCGCGAATGCGGTCCTCGTCTGCGCCGCCGCCCACGTCGAGGAAGTTGGCGGGCGACGCCCCCACCGCCGTCACGATGTCCATCGTCGCCATGGCCAGCCCTGCGCCGTTGACCAAGCACCCCACGTCGCCGTCCAGCCGAACGTAGATGACGCCTATGTCGTGCGCCCGCGCCTCCAGCGGGTCCTCCTGGCTTACGTCCCGCAGTCCCGTCAGGTCCTTGTGGCGGAACATGGCGTCGTCGTCAATGGTCAGCTTGGCGTCCACCGGCAGCACGCGACCGTCGCCCGTGACCGCCAGCGGATTGATTTCCACTTGCGAGCAGTCCAAATCATTCATGAGCTTGTAGAGCTTGACGATGAGGTCCGCCGTTGGCCGGACTAGTTCGGCTGGGACACCCATGCCGTAGGCGAGCTGCCGTCCCTGCCATGGCTGCAGCCCGACGGTGGGGTCGACTACGGCGCGAAGGATCTTCTCCGGCGTCTCAGCCGCAACCTCCTCGATCTCCATCCCGCCCGCCGCGCTCGCGATGACCACCGGGCGCCGCTCGCTCGGGTCGAGCACGATTGCCGTGTAGAGCTCCTGCGTGATGTCCATGGTCTCTTCGACCAGCACCGAGTTGACCGGCACCCCCTCGGGCCCGGTCTGGAAGGTGACGAGCTGCGTCCCGAGGATCGCCGCCGCAAACTCCGCCGCCGCATCCGGACTGTCGACGACCCTCACCCCGCCCGCCTTGCCGCGGCCCCCTGCGTGCACCTGCGCCTTCACCACCACCTTGCCGCCCAGCTCCTCGGCGACCTTCCGCGCCTCTTCTGGCGAGGCCGCCATGCTGCCGCGCGGAACGGGGATGCCGTACTTGGCCATAAGCTCCTTGGCCTGATACTCGTGGATCTTCATCCTGGCTCCTTCACAAAGCGACGCCCGTCTATCTCGAGTCATACGGGCGCGAGGGGTATTGTAGCACAGGGGGTAGAATTGCTGGAAAGTGGTCGAAGCAGTGCCTTGTCCGAGATGGAACGATTGTCCTAAGCTCTAGGGCTATGTACCTTACCTACTTCGACGAATCGGGCGACGCAGGCATCACCAACTCCCCAACTGACTGGTTTGTCCTCAACGCGGTGCTGGTGCACGAGACGGTGTGGCTAAAGTCACGAGCTTCACTTGTCGCACTGCGTCGGAACTTGCGGGACAAGTATGGGCTTTCTCCAAGGGACGAGCTAAAGGCCATCCACTTCAAGAATGGAAGGGGGGCGTTTCGTACCCTTGGTCTTAGCCGCGCACGGCGAATGCAGATATATCATGAGATTCTAGCATCGGAGTTTCAGCTTGGGATCCAAACGTTTTCGGTTGCTGTAGTGAAGCGCCGAGCCGCACAAGATGGATGGGACCCAAGATACGCAGCGTGGGCCTTTTGTCTGCAAGCGCTAAGTCAATTCTGCTTGGCACAAGATGATTGGGCGGTTCTCTACCCGGACGAAGGACACGGGAACTTCATTCGCCGTTGTGTCAGGGATTTAAGGCGTGAAGGCAAGACATCGTTGAGCCTGAGCCCTATTGCCCTTCCACTGTCAATAGAGCGCATACTTGAGGATCCAAGCGATAGGCACTCCCATGACTCATATTTTGTTCAGCTGGCGGATTTGAATGCATATGCGGCCCACAGAGCACCTGGAATCGACGCAGGGGCAAGGGGGATGGATAGGCTCTGGGAGTCATTGAACGGTGCCTCTGGTGACGCGAGAATTCGAGGGGTCAATACAGACGATACTGGAGCGGTCGGTATACTTACCTTTCCCAAATGAAAAAAGCCCCGCGGCAACCGCAGGGCTTGGAACTGTCACACACTAGCAGAGGCTAGTGATCAGACAGTGAACTTAACGTACACACATGTCACAGCCTTGTCAACTGTCGTGTCTGGCCCCCGTCCCCCCTACCCAGCCGGTCGGAACTTGGGCAGCGTAATGGCCTCCGTGATGTCCTCGAAGACCACCTCAACCGCCATGCCAACCTGTATCGCCGACGGGTCCGCCTCGACGTCCACCAGGTTCGTGGGCATGCGCGCGCCCTCCTCCAGGTCCACCATTGCCACCACGAAGGGCGCGTCGTCGCGGAAGGCCGGCGTGGGCGCTCGGTGCACGATGGCGAAGGTGTGCAGCGTGCCCTTGCCGCTGGACTGCACCCACGTCGTGTTGCGGGAGAAGCAGGCAGGGCAGATGTCGCGCGGGTAAAAATAGGCCTGCGAGCAGTCGTTGCAGGAGCGGAGCCAGAGCTCGTGCTCCTTGGTCTTTTCCCAGTAGAAGTCGGACTCCGGCTGAGGGACGGGCACCGGCTTTGTGTACGCTTGCTGTGTCATCGTTCTCTCCGTAGCCAGTTTCTGTGATTCATTGCGACGAGCGTCAGTCCGTGGCGAGCACCACCGTGCCCGTCGACGAGAGCGCGCCGCCCGTGCCGTTTACGAGCGATATCCCGCAGTCCGCGACCTGCCGCTCCCCGCACTCGCCGCGCAGTTGCCGGACCGCCTCGATGATGAGGAAGATGCCGTACATGCCGGGGTGCGTGTAGCTCAGGCCGCCGCCGCTGGTGTTCATGGGGAAGTCGCCGCCGGGCGCCGTGCGCTGTCCCGCGACAAAGTCGGGGCCCTCGCCCGGTCCGCAGAAGCCCAGGCCCTCTAGCGTGACCAGCGTTGTGTACGTGAAGGAGTCGTAGATCATCGCGAGGTCGATGTCGTCGTGCGTGACGCCGGCCATCGCCAGCGAAGCCGGGCCCGTGCGCCGCGACACCGTCGAGGTGAGGTCCGGCATGGTCGAGATGCCCAGGTGGTCGTGGCTCTCCGCCGCGCCGAGGACCCAGACGGGCGCCTTCTTCGTGCTCCGGGCCCGCTCGGCGGAGGTGACCACCACCGCTGCCCCGGCGTCGGTCACCAGGCAGCAGTCGAACAGGTGGAAGGGCCACGCGATCCACCGCGAGTCGTGGTAGTCGTCGAAGGTCATGGGGTCGCGCATGTACGCCTTGGGGTTCATCTGCGCCCATTTCCGCGTGGACACGGCAATCTCAGCCAGCGCCTGCCGCGTGCGGTCCTCGCCGTACTGGTGCATGTAGCGAGTAGCTGCCATCGCGTAGTTGATCGGCTGCCCGATGAAGCCGTAGGGGAACTCAAACTGGACCGTCGGGAGCCCCGCGTCCGGCGGCGTCGGTGTCCGGTTGCTGCGGCCCGCCTGCCCGTGCGTAATCAGCGCGACCTCGCAGTACCCCGCGTTGATGGCCGCCATGGCGTGCGCGATGTGGATGATGAACGACGAACCGCCCACCGTCGTGCTGTCCGTAAATCGAGGCTGAATGCCGAGGTAGTCGCCCGTCGCATACGTGGAGTAGCCCGCCGTGAACAGGCCGTCGACGTCGTTCTTGGTGAGCCCGGCGTCCTCCAGCGCGTTGTGCGCCGCTTCCGCGTGGTGTTGCAGCGAGGACTTGTTGGGGACTAGCCCGATTTCGTCCGACTCCGCCACCCCGACGATGGCCGCGGTCCTTGAGAGGTCTGCCATACGCGCTCCTTACTCGCCTCGACTCCGCTGCTCCCTGCTTGCGTCGTCTAGTACTTGCTTGAGATTCACTTTGATATCTGGCGGCAGTGGGCAAACCAACATCTCTATGTTCTCACTGTTCCAACGTCCACTGCGCTTCTGGATGAGTTCACAGAAATCAGGATCTGTGAATATCATTAGTCGCCTAGTGCCCTCAGGGACACGGTTAAGATAGTCTAGATCGCTATGGGCCTTTTGAACGGCACCGGCGTTTTCCCTTCCTCCCCGCGTAAAGGGTCGGTTTGAAAGTACGTTGCCAACAATGACGGCATGGTCGCCTTCCACCCCCACGGCGTCGAAAAGGTGTTCCCCGCCACCCAAAAGTGGAATGGAGGCTTCTATGAAGGGAATCCCAAATTCCTCGCTGAGCCGTTCACGGACGAACGACTCCACGACCTTCTTGATGTAACTAGTATTGGCCATATTGCCCTACGCTACGCGAAACTCCTTCAGGTCCGGCGAGATGATGAGAGTCGCCTCCGTGACGGCCTGCACCTCCTCGGGCGTGTAGCCAGGGGCGATCTCCCGCATCACGAAGCCCTCCGGCGTGATGTCGAAGAGGCCGAGGTTGGTCACTACCTTGGTGACCACTCCCACGGCGGTCACCGGCAGCGCGCACCGTTTCAGTAGCCGCGGCGCACCCTCGCGCGTGGTGTGTTCGAGCGCCAGGAAGACCTGCTTTGCGCCGACCGCCAGGTCCATCGCCCCGCCGATGCCGCCGCCCTTGCGCCCCGCCGTCTTCCAGTTGGCGAAGTCGCCGTTCTCCGCCACTTCGTAGGCGCCCATGACGGTCACGTCGATATAGCCCGCCCGGATAAGCGAAAAGGAGTCGGCGTGGTGGGTGATGGCCGCGCCGAGCTGCAACGTCACGTGCTGCCCTCCGGCGTTCACCAGGTGGATGTCCTCCTCACCCTCCGGGGCCAGCGGTCCGTAGCCGATGACGCCGTTCTCCGATTGAAACAGGATGTCGGTGTCGCCAAAGTCGTAGTTGGAGCAGAGCGTCGGCATCCCGACGCCGAGGTTGACCACCCAACCGTCCAGGAACTCCATCGCGAGGCGGTTGCACATAGTCTGCCGGTCCAGCGCCGTCTTTTCCCCTGCCATCGTTGCCCTCACTGCCGTTCCCGTGCTGACGGGAACCACTCTACCGTTCGCCCTGAGCCTGTCGAAGCCTGTCCTGAGGCTCTCGAAGGGGGTCTCCCGCACGGACTCTGCTGATTGCCCCTACGCCCTACACCGTCCGTTCGCCCTGAGCTTGTCGAAGGGGGTCTCCCGCACGGACTCTGTTGTTTGCCCCTACGCCCTACACCGTCCGTTCGCCCTGAGCCTGTCGAAGGGGGCCTCCCACGCGGACTCTGCTGATTGCCCCTTCGCCCCGCACCGTCCGTTCGCCCTGAGCCTGTCGAAGGGTCTCCCGCGCGGTGCCCCTACGCCCTACACCGTCCGTTCGCCCTGAGGCCACTCGAAGGGGGTCTCCCGCGCGGACTCTGCTGATTGCCCCTACGCCCGCCGGTTCGGTGTGTCCCAGATGCCATCCGGTGCCGGTGGAATCTTGACCACCCTGTCCACCACGATGCCCGGCGTGTGAATCGTGTCGGGGTCCATCTCGCCGAGCTCCAGGATGTCCTCCTCGACTTCGGCGATGGTGATTCTCGCGGCCATAGCCATGATCGGATTGAAGTTGCGCTGCGACCGCCGGAACTGCAGGTTGCCAAACGTGTCGGCGCGGTAAGCGCGCACGAAGGCGTAGTCGGCCGGGAGCGGGTATTCGAGCACGTAGGTGCGACCGTTGATGACGCGTTGCTCCTTACCCTCCGCGGTCTCCGTGCCGACGCCCGTCGGCGTGTAGAACGCGCCGATGCCCGCGCCCGCGGCCCGCATGCGCTCCACCAGCGTCCCTTGCGGCACCAGCTCCGCCTCCACCAATCCCTGCTCGTGCAGCTTTTCGAACATTGCCGCGCGCGACGGGTGGGGCGCGGCCGTGAAGGCGCACACCATCTTGCGGATCTGTCCGTTCTCCACCAGCTTGCCCACGTCGACCACTTCCCCTTGGCCCCCGGAGTTGTTGGAGATGCCGGTGAGCTCCCTAGCGCCCTGCCGTACCAGCGCCGAAATGAGGTTCCGGGGCACCCCGATGCCGGCAAAGCCGCCGGACATAAACGTAGAGCCGTCCGGCACGTCCGCAACGGCCTCGTCAAAGCTCGCGTAAACCTTATTCTTCATAGCGGCACAGACTCCATACGTAGGAAAAGTCCAGATTGCGGGCTCATTCTAGCATAGGCGGGTGCCGTGTCCAGTGTGCCGCCCAACAACCTCGTCTTCAACCGGTGCGGGTCACTCGGTTCGGGTGTAGACTGACGAGCATCGAAGGACGGTTCGCGGGCTGAGGCGTGGTGCCCTTGTGCGTCCGCTTCGCTCGGGTGAATGACCCCGTGTGAATGAAGAGGAGGAAACCATGACGACGCGCACTCCCATCATCGACTCGCAGGTTCACTCCTACGAGCGCAACAGCCCCGAGCGCCCATGGATCGGCAGCCTTGACGGCCCCGCCGAGATCACCGGCGACCAGATGGTCGAGGCCATGAACGCCGTCGACGTCGATGGCGCGCTGCTGGTTTCGCCCTACTCCCTGTACGGCTTTGATCCCACCTACGCCCTCGAGGTCTACGCGAAGCACCCGACCCGTTACCGCCTCATCAAGCCCTTCGACCCCCACTCCGAGTCCGTCGCCGACGAGTTCGCCGAGTGGGCCCGCACCCCCGGCGTGGTCGGCGGCCGCATCATGCTCAACCGCGGGGCCTATGAGCCCGACGACCCCCGCATCGACCGCCTCTTCGACGCCGCCGCTCGGGCCGGCGTGCCCCTCAACGTGATGGCAGCGGGCAAGCTGCCCCTCTTCCGCTCCTACGCCGAGCGCCACCCGGACACCCGGTTGGTCATCGACCACGTGGGCATGATTACGTACAATAAGCCGCCCATCCCGGATGAGCCCTTTGCGGACCTGCCACTCGTCCTCTCGCTGGCCGCCCTCGACCATGTCGTCATCAAGATCTCCGCCGCCTGCACCCTCTCCCATCAACCCTTCCCGTACTCGGATATCTGGGAGCCCTTGCGCCGCCTGTTCGACGCCTATGGCATCGACCGGTGCATGTGGGGCACGGACTGGACCCGCACCAGCGGCCTCCTCACATACCAGCAGGGCGTCGAGGCCTTCCGCCTAACTGGCGAGCTGACGGATGCGGAGCGCTCCGCCTTGATGGGCGGCACCCTGTCGAAGCTCTACAACTGGTCCCCCGGCGCGCCGGCGTAGCCCGCCCCACCCTGACACGAGCCCGTGGCGCTTCCGCCTTTCACGCTGATACCCTTCCCCCATGCGTACGTCGACCAACATCCGCCCGGCGCCAAGTCCGAGGTCAGTGGGCGCTCCCCCAGGGAGCAGGGTTTCCCCAAAAAGCGACTGGAACTGCAGCAAAAGGGGCTCGTTTTCGTCCAAACGAGTCGTATCTAAAACGGCCAATTTCGTAGGAGACTCGTTTCCCGGAATGCAAAAGTCAAATCGAATCAAATCGAATCGCCTCTCGCCGAGCCCACCGCCCGCGCTCGACCAATCGCCGAGCCAACCCCTACCCCGAGGCCTGCACCGCCGCAAGCCGCCGCGGCGGAGCCGCCAGGAACACGACGCCCGCCGCGAGCACCCACGTCAGCGACGCCAGCAGGAACGCCTCCCTGTACGAGCCGAATATGTCGAACATGCCGGCGATGAGCAGGGGACTTACCGCGCCGCTGAGGGTGACGAAGGGCCGCAGGATGCCGTTTATCGCGCCCAGGTTCTGCCTGCCAAAGTAGTTCGCGATGATGAGCGGCCGCATGATGAAGAAGCCGCCCAGCGCCAGCCCGTGGGACGCTCCGGCGATCACGAGTGTGGTGACGCTTGTGATGTTCAGGAACAGGACGATGCTCACCGCCGTCAGCAGCGCCTGCACCACAAGGAGGTAGCGCACCGGGAACCGCTCCGCCACGATGCCCCAGACCAGGCGGATGCTGATGGAGCATACCCCGTAGGCTGTCGCCGCCCACGCGCCGACGGCGGGCGAGAAGCCAATGTCCTGGAAGTAGGGGATCCAGTTGGCGTGAAAGCCCCCCATGCCAAGCATCGACAGGAAGAAGGCCAACACAAGCAACCAGAATGCGTAGGTGCGCACCGCCTCCCGACGCGTGAAGCTCCGCTCCACCGGCCGTTCGCCCTGAGCCTGTCGCCCCAACCGTTCGCCCTGAGCCTGTCGAAGGGCCCGCTCCTCCCTCACCCGCTCGCCCTGCGCCTGCCGAAGCCCGCCCTGAGCCCCGTCGAGGGTGGCCCCCGGCGCGGGCGGTTGCTCAGGCGCAGTCGCGCCGTCGGGCAGCAGGCCGATGTCCTCGGGCCGCGACCGCACCATCAGCGCCAGTGGCACCATGATGGCCATAGACCCGATGCCGAGGACCATCCAGGCGTCGCGCCAGCCCACCAGTGTGATGATGCCGTGGACCAGGAAGGGGAAGAAGAGTGGCCCCATAGCCGTGCCGGTGGAAGCAATCGCCACGGCCCGCCCGCGCTTCCGCACGAACCACTTGGGCACGATGGCCACCGTGAGCATCTCCGCGCCGCCAATCATCGTGAGCGCCCCCAGCGCGCCGAAGAGCACGTAGAAGACGACGATGTTGTCGACCCACTTGAGGCCCATGAGCGAGAAGCCCATGGTGAGGCCGGTGAGAAGCATGAGGATGCGGGGACCGGAGCGAGTGTCCTGCAGTGGGCCGATGAAGGGCGAGAGGACGCCACCCACGACCGCCCGCAGCGTGAACGCCCCGAAGAAGGCGGAGCGCGCCCAACCCAGCTCGTCCGTCATGTGCGACACAAAGACGCTCGCGCCCCAGACGCTCCCGCCGCTCTGCACAGCCCCTGCGAGGATGGATGCGATGACCACAAACCATCCGTAGAAGAACTTTGGACGTGGCTTGCGCATGCATCCCCTTGGGTGAAGCTGTGAGCGAAGGCGCCGTCGGCCGCGCGCCGACGTGCAACAGCTAGGCAGTGTATGGGCGGGAAATGCGGGCGTCAAACTGAGGTGGCTAAGCCACCCCCTTCCCCCAACCGACGCCGTCGCATATAGTCCACCCAACGCAACCTCACTAAGGAGGCCCGTCATGGCGTCTACTCCGCATGGGCAGCTCTTCTCGTCAAACCGGCCGGTGGTGATGGGCCGCCGCGGCATGGTGTCCAGCGGCCACCCGCTCGCGTCGCAGGCAGGCGTGTCGACGTTGCAGCGGGGCGGCAACGCCGTCGACGCCGCCCTCGCCGTCGCCGCGGCAGTTAGCGTCGTCGAGCCCCTCATGTCTGGCATCGGCGGCGACGGCTTCATCATGGTCTACACCAAGGCGGATGACGCCCTGCAGGTCATCAACGCAACCGGCTCCGCTCCCTACGCCGCCACGCTGGAGCGGTACCAGGCCACAGGCATCCCCATGAAGGGCGTCCTCTCAACTTCTGTGCCCTCCCTGCTGCGAGGCTGGACGGCCATGCACAACCGCTACGGGACGCTTTCCCTGTCCGACATCCTCACCCCCGCCATCGACCTGGCGGCCAACGGCTTCCCTGTGTCCCATCTGCTGGCCAGGAACATTGCCGAGGACCCCATGGTTTGCGAGTTCCCCACCTCGGCCGCCGTCTACGCCCGCAGTGGCAGGCCGGTTCGCGCCGGCGAGCTGCTCTACCAGGAGGACCTTGCCCGCACCTTCGAGCGCATCGCCACCGAGGGCGAGGGCGTCTTCTACGAGGGCGAGATAGCTGAGGCCATCGTCCGCTTCATCGAGGAGCAGGGCGGTCTCATCTCAATGCGAGATCTTGCCGACCAGCGCGTCCGGTGGTCGGACGCCATCTCCACCACGTACCGTGGCCATCGCGTCTACGAGGCCCCGCCGAACTCCAGCGGCCACGTACTGCTGCAAGAGCTGAGCCTGGCCGAGCTATTCGACCTGAGGGCGCTGGGCTGCAACACGGCGGAGAGCATCCACGTCATGGTTGAGGCCAAGCGCCTCGCCTTCGCCGACCGCGAGGCATACATGGCCGACCCGGAGTGGGTGGAAGTGCCCATCCCCGGGCTGCTGTCCAAGGAGTACGCCGCCGAGCGCGCCAAGCTCATAGACCCGGAGAGGTCAGCGGCGAGCGTTGCCGCCGGCGACCCGTGGCGCTACCAGGGCTCGCAGCCCCCAAAGGCCACCGCGGGCGTCTCCGCGCCCAAAGAGGACACCACCTGCTTCTGCGTCGTCGACCAGTGGGGCAACGCCGTGTCCATGCTCCAGAGCCTCCAAACGGCTTTCGGCTCCAGTGTCATCGCGGGCAACACCGGCGTGCTGCTCAACAACCGCATGACCTACTGGCACCTGGACCGCAACCACATCGACGCACTGGCTCCCGGCAAGCGCGTCCGCCACACCATGAACCCGGTCATGGTCTTTGATGAGTCGGACGGCGCCCGCAAGCTCGCGCTGGTCTGCGGCACGCCGGGCGCGGACACGCAGGTGCAGACCAACTTCCAGATGGTCACCCACGTGCTGGACTTCGGCATGAACGTCGCCGAGGCCGTCGAGGCCCCCCGATGGCGGCACGTGCAGGACGGCACGGAGTCGACGATCCCCCACACCGCCCCTGACGAACTCCGCATGGAAACCCGCTTCCCCGGCGACGTGCTCGACGGCCTGCGAGGCCGTGGCCACCCGGTCACCTCCATTAGCGATTGGGCGGCCTCCGGCAGCGAGGTTATGATTCAGGTGGACACGGAAACCGGCGCCCTCTACGGCGCGGCGGACCCCCGTCGCGACGGCTACGCCATCGGGTGGTAGACTCAGGTAAAGCAGCGGACTGGCAATCGGCGGAGGTGACAAAATGCAGCAGACGGAAGTACAGATCAAGACGACGGGCATCGACCACGTGGTGCTTAGGGTAAACGACTTGGAGCGTGCCAAGGCGTTCTACGTCGACCTGCTGGGCATGACGGTGAACCACGAGGGTGGAGGCAACTGCTTCCTATGGTGCGGAAGCGACCAGGTAGCGCTGTTCAAGACCCGTGGCGACGCGGTTACGCAAGGCGGCATTGAGCTCAACCACATGGCCCTCAAGATGGAGCCGGAGTCCTACGAGGCGACGAAGGCCCGCCTGGAGAACGCCGGCGTCCACGTCCACGGCCGCCCCGGCGACGACACCTGCGTCTACTTCGACGACCCCGACGGCCACGGCCTCCAGTTGCTCTACAAGGGCTTCGACGGCTAGGACCGCCTACGCTCGCCTACGCCACCAGCCCCGACTGCTCGTACAGAGCGTCCGCCAAGGCGGTGATCTCCTCCGCCATGGCGAGCTTGGTGCGCCACTCGGCGGGGATGCCCTCGACGCCATAGTGGGCGCCGGCGAGTTGGCCATAGATGGCGGCGGTCGTGTCGGCATCATTGCCCAGATTGGCGGCCAGCAGCGCACCCTTGCGAAAGTCGTCGGACTTGTGGAAGGCCCAAAGCGCAGCCTCCAGCGACTTCACGACGTACCCCGAACCCACTATCTGCGGCGGTTCGCGGCGCGTGAAGGAGCCGTGGGCAATCTCCACGATGGCCGTCGCCAAGGGGTTCTCTTCCCATAGCCCGTCCACCGGGCAGTAGCCGGGCGAGAGCAGCGTCGCCTTATCCGCTCCCCGCACGGCGCCCACGAGCAGACCGCCGTAGTAGCGGCAAGCGTCCACCGCCTCCCGCGTCGCATGGGTGGTGCGAGAGCTCTCCGCGCTCCGGGCGATAGCCTCTCGAGCGTCCGCGGCATAGTAGAGGGGCACAGGAGCAAGCCGCATCAACGAGCCGTTGCCCGCCGCTTGCGGGTCCGTTGATCCGGCGTCTGGGTCGCCGGTCCTCTCAAAGCGAGCCAGCGCGTCCGACACCGTGAGGCCGATATCAAAGCACTCGCCAGTGGGAGACATGTAGCCATCCTGCCACCAACGCACGTACCGGCGCATCTGGTCAGCGGCGTCAAATCCGCCGCATTCCGTAAGGCTTGCCGCGAGGCAGAGGGCCATGGAGGTGTCGTCCGTCCACTGGCCGGGCTGCAGGTGGAATGGCCCGCCGCCCACCATGTCGTCGACGGGCCGGAAACTGCCGGGAGGCTTGAACTCCAGTGTCGTGCCCAGGGCATCGCCCGCGGCTAGGCCCAGCAGGGCGCCGCGGTACCGCTCGCGGGTCGATGGAACTGTCGTCAAGACTGCGGCTCCCTCCAGTTGCGAACGTAGTCGTGCTGCTCGTCGGTCTGGGGAGTCCGAAGCTGGCGCGCGGACCGCTCGGTGCCCATCCACCACTCGGCAATCTGCGCCAGCGCGTCCTCGCTCGCGTACCCGTGGCGCACCAGCCAGCATCCAACGGCTGTGCCCGTGCGTCCAACTCCGGCGAGGCAGTGAACATACACAGTCTTGCCCGCGTCCATTGCGGCGTCAATGGCATCCAGGATACCCACCATCACATCCGCCGAGGTGGGGACCTCCATGTCGACAATGGCGTGGCGCTCATAGCCCACATCGATGCCACGGCGGTCGGCCTCTTCAGCAAGGGTGCCCGAGTATGGTGCGTTAACGCCCTCCTCTGTCAGGTCGATGAAGTACGTGACTCCGGCGTCCAACAGCCCCTGCAAGTTCTCGAAGTTTGGGCGGCGCAGCGTGGCGCCGGGGTACTCGCCCGCAAGCAAGCGGCCGGGCACGACACAGTAGCTATTGGCGATGGGGCGGACCAGGGTTTCCGCTACCGGCATATTGACTGCCTCCTCTTGTACGGATGTTTCTACCTTCACCTACAAGTGTGACGCACAAAGAGGGCCAGTCAACGAACGGAAAGTTAACAGTTGATGATAGGGACGTTGCGGAATACGCAAACTGCTGGGCGATCACCCCCCAGGCTCCGTCCACCGGCGGACATAACGGCGCTGCTCTTCGGTTTCCGGTGAATCAGGCTTGCGGTAGGCCTTCTCGACGACCCTCCACCACTCCGCGACTTGTGCGAGCGCCCCCGTACCCGTATGCCCGTGCCGCACCAGCCAGCACCCCACGACGGTCCCCGTGCGCCCGACGCCGCCCCAGCAGTGGACGTAGACTATCCCTCCGACGTCCACTGCGGCGTCAATGGCGTCAAGAATGGCGGCCATTTCCCCTGGCGTCTGCGGCACACTGATGTCGGCAATTGGATGTCGCGCATAGACCGCCGACACTCCGAGCCCCCGCGCTTCTTCCCCCAGCAAGGCATCGTATGCGACAAGCTCCCCCGCGCTCGTCAGATCGACGAAGTGCGTGACGCCACCCTCCAACAATGCTCGGAGCTTAGCCCGTGCCACCGCAACACCCCTGTCACCCGGGTATTCCCCCGCAAGCAACCGGCTCGGGACGACCCAATAAGTGTTGGGGATGGGGCGTGGCGGCGTGTTTGTGTCGGGCATTTTATCTGCCTCCTCAATATGGGCTGATGCCAATCCAGGGTCATGCTGGAGAATTGGCTGGATAGGTCAAGACACCGGAGTCACGGTAACCCTGAGAGGACGTGGATGGTAGCATCAATTGGCGGAGGGAGTGGGGACCACATTGCATCCTCCGTGCTCTGTTTCGCATTTGACCGACTAAGTATTCTGATGGACACCAACACGATGAGGATTGCATACAGAATAATGGGAGGTTCCAAACGGCCTAGTTGGCGACTTCGCCTCTCTCTACATCAGATGGCTGGTGCTTCGGGTGCCAAAGCGCAATTGAACCAAGCCCTGCTTGACCTCGGCAGGATAACCTGCACAGCCCGGGATCCTAAATGCGGCGAGTGCCCCATACGTGCCCACTGCGCCACCTCTAGCGAGAGATTCGGTTACGTGGTGCAGTCCTAATAGATGGTTCCCTCAAGCCTGGGACGTTAGGGGACTCTCTCATTCGTCGGCCCAAATCGGTCGGTCCACGCTATTTAGTCTCTACAAACCACGGGACACTATGCACCAAAAGGTAACGGCCTGCCACTTCAGAATATGGTGTGGTCGTGCTGGATAGTTGTGAGTCGAGGGGACATTAGCTGGGTCAGTAGGAACAAGTTAGTCATGGGGTAATGAATGGTCGGGCTTACCGACGCAACGCAACGCAACGCTCAGACTCCCGGAACGGTCACCTGCAACTCGCCCTCGGGCAGCACCCACGTCGCGGAGTACGACCGCGTGGCCCCGTGCGTAGACGCGACGGCAATTTCGGGCTGCAGAGGCACAAAGGCCCCCAGCATAGTTGCCCCCAAGAATCCCAACAGGACGTACGTCCTGACCGACAAAGCGCTTTCTCCCTGTCGTGGGGACGCGGGCCCGCAACAGTGTCGCGGGTTGCCGTCCCCCGATATTGTCTAAATGCCAAAGTAGAGGTTGACGACCTCAACGGCCTCTTCCAAGCCAATAATGTCCTGGAAGTAGTCCCCCACCGCTGCCACGGCCTCGTCCATTTCGATCGTGCCATTGTGGTCCAGGTCGTAGCGGTGGGTTGCGGGCTCGACCACCTCAATGACCACGATGATGGCGCCCGTGCCGGAATTGTCCGTGGCCGTAAGGTTGACCGTGTACGTCTGCCCCAACCCCAGCCTCATCTCCTGGCCAACTCGGGTCTGCACCGTCTCTTCATCGACGATGAAGAGGGCGGCATCGGCCCCCCTCAGCGAATAGGTCACGTCCGTGTCGTTGGGGTGCGTCGCGGCGACAGGGTCGCCCACGGCGCCGCCGGGCTGCGCGGTCATGGCAAGAGGGCGCGACGTGCGAAAGCCGTTGACGAATCAGGGCGCCACAAGAGCGGGGCCAAAACCTCCATCACCGCCTCCACCGGTGGCGGGGCGCGACACCGGGTCGGTGTCGTTGTCGTTCAAGATCACCGCGACGTCGGCAATCGTGATGCCGTCATAGTCGGTGTCCGCGCTCGTCGCGTTGTGGGTCAGCGTGACCGAATCGTTCGTGGTATCGGCATCATCGACCGCGGTCACCGTCACCGTCGGGGCCGTGTCCCAGTCTTGTGGCGTGAAGGTGAGGGAAGATGGGTTCGGGGTCGCGTCCGTGCCCACGTGCCCGGCGACCGTCAAGGTGACGTCAGCCGTCGGCTGGGTAGCCAGCACCACCGTGTAGCTGTCCCCGTTCGCGTCCTCCTCCGTCACCGTCAGCGCCGCTGTCGACACCGTGACGCGCGGCGTTGCCGGCGTGCCTGTGACCTCCTCAGACGGCGGGCCGTCGTTGGCGCCCGTCCGGGTCGCGATCACCTTCACCGTGTACTCGGTGTCGTTGATGAGGTTGGGGATGGTGTAGGTCATGGTCGAACCCGAATTGACCGAGGCCTGCCGGTCGCCGGTGTTGTAGTCCCCGACGCCTGACTTCCACTGCACCTTGTAGCCCGTGGCGTTGTCCACCGCCGTCCAGTTCACCGCCAGCCGCGAATTGCCCGGCGCGACCATCACCCCCATCACCTGGGCGGTGTCGTTGTCATTCACGGTCACGATTACCGCGACGTCGGCAATCGTGATGCCGTCATAGTCGGTGTCCGCGCTCGTCGCGCTGTGGGTCAGCGTATCCGAATCGTTTGTGGCATGGGCATCGTCGGCTGCGGTGACCGTCACCGTTTGGGCCGTTTCCCAGTTCATCTTCGTGAAGGTCAGGGTAGATGGGTTCGGACTCACTTCCGTTCCCGCATGCCCAGCGACAGTGACCGTCACATCCGCCGTCGGCTGGGTAGCCAGTACCACGGCGTAGCTGTCCCCGGTAGCGTTCTCCTCCGCCACCGTCACGCTCGGCGGCGCCGTTGTCGTCTCAGTTTTCTCCATCGACCAGGCTCCGGCACCCTCAGCATTCTCGGCGCGGACTTGTACCTCATATTGGGTCTCCGCTTCCAGTCCGGTGAGCGTCGCGCTGGTTGCGGCTCCGAGCGTCCAGGTCACCCAGTTCCCGCCCGATGTGCGGAACTGCGCGGTGTATCCAGTGATCGCCGGCCGGCCGGCCGGCCGGTATTGTCCTGCGCCGTCCAGGAGAGGGCGAGGCTCGACGGGCCCGCCTGCCCGAGCGTCATCGCGGTCGGCGCCAGCGGCGGCTCGTTCTGGTCCGTGAGGAGGACGGTCGCATCCGCCGTCGCTGTGCCGCCATTGCCGTCATCGGCCACGACCGTCACCTGGAGGAACTGGTTCGCCTCGTAGTCGTAGCTCTGCCAGCCTTCGTCAGGATCTGGCCGTGTTGGCGCCATCGAGGGTGTAGGTCAGCGTGTCGTTGTCATCGTCCGTCGCGATAATCGGAGCGCCTATATTCCCGGCTGTCCCAACCGTCGCGTCTCCTACGGTCTCCGCAAGATTCCGCGACGTTTTGTTGCCGTTCGTAAAGGTTGGAGCGATGTTAGGCGGCGCATTGGTCGCCCCGGTCCCGCTCTGCGACCACGCACCGTCGCCCTCGTCGTTGGTCGCGCGCACCTGCACGTCGTAGGAGATCTCCGCCACCAAGCCGGAGATGCTCGCGCTGGTCGTCGTCACGTTCTGCGGGCCGTCCGTCCACGTGTCGTCGATGGTCTTCTTGTACTGGAAGTCGTAGCTCGTGACCGCCGGGCGGCCCGTGTTCGTCGGCGCCGTCCAGCTCACGTCCAGGCTCGTCGTGCTCCCCGCAGTCGCGGTCACCGAGGGCGCATTCGGCGCAAGCGGCGCCTCGTCCTAGTCCGTGAGTCCAGTGTCACGGCGATCGTGTCGGAACCGCCGTTGCCGTCCTCAAACGTGACCGTCACCGCGTAGCTCGACTTCGCCTCGTAATCGTATCTTTCCCCGGCCTTGGTCTGAATCTGGCCGTTCGTCGGAATGATCCCGAACTTGGCGGCGTCCGTGCCTTTGAGGGTGTAGGCCAGCGTGTCGGCGGCGTCCGTGTCCGTCGCGGCGACCGGCGTGCCGATGTTCGACGCCGTCGAGACCGCCGCGTCGCCGATCGTCTCGTTGAAGTCCAGCGACGCGCTGGCGCCGTTCGTAAAAATTGGCGCAGCGTTTGGCGCCCTCGCCACCGTCACCGTGTAGGTCGCGGTGGTGGATGTGTCCTCGGCTGTCACCTTCACTTTAATGGTGTTCGCGCCCTCAGCCAGCGAGACCTGATAGTCGTCCTGGCTCGTGTCCGCATCCGTGAGCGCACTGTCGTTCCCGTCCCGGAACGCGAACGCGGCGTTGCTCTCGTTCACCGTCGGCTTGATGATGATCTCGTCCACATCGTGCGCAACCGACGCGGTGTAGGAGGTCGTCGTGGCGGCGAACGTCGACGGAGTCAGCGCGATTACACTGTTATCCGAGGCGTCCTCGAGCGCGAGACCGCTGAGCGTCGCGTCGGAGGAGACGACGGCCACCTCGAAAATCTCCGAGAGGCCGTAGACCTTCAACGCGACGGTGTTGTCGCGCGCCCGGTAAGTTAGTTCCCGGCCGCGCACGATCGGCCAACACGTCATCACCCTATCGGCGCCCAGCGGCTCGTCCGGATCCGCGGTGCCGTCGGTCAAGCAACCGGTAAGCGTTTCACTCTCTACACCCTAGAAAAATCCGTCCTCGCCCATCGCAGTGTAGGAGCCCCAGCCACCGTCGTAGAGATCGTCGTAGTCCTGCGAAACTTTGGGGCCATCCAGCCAATAGATGGGCACGCCGACGCCCGTCGTCCCAGTGTTATCCTGGGCATCCGTTGCGGCCGTGCAGGCCAGGGCCCGGAATCCCGAACTGTAGTCGTGGATATCCGCGTGGTCGGCCGCCGCCGCGGTCTGCACATGGGTGTTGTAGTCGCCGATGTCCGCCGAACTGCCGTCCCGCGTCATCGTGCTGACAAAGAGCAACCTGAACTGAAAGATCAACCAACGGGAGTGCCGTAGCAGACGGCCTCCGATGTTGATCAGCTTCACCTGGCAGACGCTCGTAGGACCGTCGCGTGTTTGTCTAAGATGACTCAATTTGCATCTCGATGAACCTCCAAACGATTCACTCCGACTGCGACAGTCTGTTAGAAGCTAGTAAGTCCCTGTTCGGAAACAGCGGGCTTGCCCACAGGGGCGGCCAGAATCTCGCTGTTGAACTTATGCAACCCGGCGACGATGATTCCGAATTCCAAAGGCACTGGAAGAATGAAATCCTCCGTAAGTTCGGGGGATATTTGGCTAAGGTGTTGTTTTCGGTTGGAGCGGAGAATCTGGCAAAAGCATTGGCGCGTTTGAGGTGTGGCAATGGCCACCTGTGGATAGGGGAGCGTGCAAGGCAATTTGCACAACTTCTGCTGGTAATCTTGGGCAGCGTCTCTATTGAAAGAACGTGGAAGGGAACATGATGCCGGTCGCCTTGGAAGGCCCCAAGTGTACGAGTCCCGTCTAGCCTTCTGCCGGCGATGAAGCTTCGGAGCGTGCCAACGCCGGGAATCACTATCCCACCGCGTTGCCCGGCGACACATCGGAGTATAAGAAGCGTCGTTGGCAACTCCCTCAGGTCCGTATGACGTGCAGTGATATACTTGTGCCGACACAAAGGGGGGTATTTGCTTCGGTTGGCCAGGAGATCTCTGCCGTTCGCCGCTACTGTTGCGGCGGTTTGCCTCGCCGGAGCGTTGGCCGCGTTCTTGGTCTACCCTGCTCGCGCCCAAAGTCCTCCCACTTGCCCGGACCCGACCCCCACGACGATCGCGGTTGATGCGGTACCCATCGTTGTCGAATCCACCACTGCGGACTACTTCGTGCTGTATGTGAAGCACGACGTGGAGGGCACGGAGCTCGATCTGCCGGTCCTGGTGAAGCGGGGCGAAGCGGGTACGACCACGCTGGCCGAGAACGTGGAGGCGCTGCCCGCTGAGCGCTACACCGTGGAGAAGTACCTCATCGCTGACCCGGCTGACGTCGACGGCGATTGCATCGACGACATCACGGAGCTTGACGATCTTGGAAACAAGAACCCGGTGAACCCCGGCGACGCCATTGATCTCAGTGATGGCGCGCTAGCCATATCCAATCTGGAGACGTTCGAGACGCTTACCCGTCTATTCGGGTCCCATGCCTACCTAAAATTCGTAGTTGTCGGCATGAACACCGCTCGCCCGGCTGTCTATTTCGCGAATACAGAGACGCACCCGTACCATGGCGCTTTCGAGACTTCCGTTCTGGGTCTGGAGTCGGGGGATCCAACTGTCATCAGAGGTCTAGTCGGCTATTCGCCAGAAATTGTTGCACCCGACGGGAGCCTGGGATTCTACTACTTTTCAACGGAAGGGAGGCTTTACTCGTTCAGCCTCATGGCGCGTACCTTCACGCTGCTCGCCGCCAGCATGCCCCTGCTCACAGACAAATTGGCCTACTGGATAGAGTCAGATGCGCTTCGTCATCATCAGTCTGCCTTGCCGTTGTTTAGGGCCTCCCGTATCCCCTTGGTATTCGACGCAGATGTCTTCCCTGACACCGACTTCCTGGAATTGAATGCAGGGGAGGGGTACGGCTTGCTGCGATCGATGGGGACGGACGACCGACCCCATCCCCGCGACGTGGTGATCTACGAGACGCTGCCCAACGACCTGCCACGTGTCGCCGGGATAGTGAGCGCCGTTCCCCAGACGCCGCTTTCGCACATCAATCTGCGCGCCATCCAAGACCGCATCCCCAACGCCTTTATCCGCGACGTCCTCGATCATCCTGAAGTCGCGCCCCTCATCGACAGCTATGTCCACTATGAGGTAACCGAGACTGGATGGGACCTGCGCGCGGCCACCAAGGCGGAAGTTGATGCCCACTACGCGTCGTCCCGGCCCACCACTGCCCATACCCTGCAACGGGACCTCTCGGTCACCGAGATAACCCCGCTCAGCGACATCGGCTTCGAGGACTGGGACGCCTTTGGCGTCAAAGCGGCCAACGTGGCCGTGCTGGGGACCCTCGGTTTCCCGGAGGGGACCGTCCCCGATGACTTTGCAATCCCGTTCTACTTCTACGACGAATTCATGAAGGCCCACGATTTCCATACCCGCATTGAAACCATGCTGGCCGACGATGACTTCCAGACGGACTTCGACGTCCAGGATGAGATGCTCGACGATCTGCGCGACGACATCAAAGACGCAGAGTCGCCGCAGTGGATCATCGACGCCCTGACCTGGATGCACGCGACGTACCCCGAAGGGCAATCGCTGCGTTACCGGTCAAGCACCAACAACGAGGACCTGCCGGGGTTCAACGGCGCGGGGCTCTATGACTCCAAGACGCAGGACCCGGACGAGACCGAGGAAGATGGCATCGACAAATCGCTCAAGGGTGTGTTTGCCAGTCTCTGGACCTTTCGGGCGTTTACCGAACGGGACTTTCATCGGATCGATCACCTGTCGGCGGCGATGGGAATTCTGGTGCATCCGAACTACAAGGATGAGCTAGCGAATGGCGTGGCTGTCAGCTTCAACCCAGTCTCCAGCGATGCGCGGTACTACTATGTGAACACGCAGGTGGGCGAAGACCTTGTGACCAATCCCGAGGAGCACTCGATTCCAGAAGAACTCCTGTTGGGACCCTTTGCTATTCACACGGTCCTTTCGACCTCAAACCAAGTGGAGCCTGGGCTGCTGCTCATGAGCCTTGTCCAACTGCGCCAGTTAAGAGCGCATTTTGAGGTGATCCACGACCACTTCAAGGGGCTGTACAACCCTGCGGCCGATGAGCCATTCGCCATGGAGATCGAGTTCAAGATCACAAGCGAAGATGTCCTGGCGATCAAGCAGGCCCGGCCCTGGGTGTTCGGCGGCGTTGAGCGGGATGTAACGCCGCCGCCGCCACCTCCGCCGCCTACCCCAACCCCAGTGGTGACAACGGGCGGCGGCGGGTTCGGGCCTGCGCCTGTGGCTCCTCGCTTTGTTGATGGCTTCCGCACCACGCGCGCTGTTGCGGAGAACGCGCGGGCGGGGGATGCCGTCGGGGAGCCGGTGGCGGCCACGCACCCCGATGAGCTGGAGATTACCTACTCCCTGAGCGGGGCGGACGCGTCGCTGTTTGCCGTCGACGAGGAGACGGGGCAGATCATGGTCAGGGAGGGGGTGGAGCTGGCGCTCGGGACGACGTACACCGTCAACCTGACGGCGACGGACAGCGCGGGGTTTGGGGCCATCGTCATCGTGATAATCGAGGTGACGGAGGCATCGTTCAGCCCCTACGACCTGAACGGCAACGACGCGATCGAGCGGGATGAGGTCATCATGGCCATCAGGGACTACTTTGACGGAGCAATCACCAAGGGCGACGTGATAGAGCTCATCAAGCTGTACTTCGCGGCTCCCGGCTAGCGCCAGGAACTCCTGCCTGTACAAGACGGCGCGCATCTGCGGAGATCAGGCATCGGCACGCGGAAGCTATTCGGAAAATTAGCAGGTAGAGGGGCCTATCCTGGGTAGGCAAGCCTGCTTCGCCACCTTGCCGATACAGTTCGAGGCATGCGAGGCGGTTTGAACAACAGTACCAGGCATTCACGGGCCCTGACACTCCAGAGGGTGAGGCACGCCAATGCCTCCCATTTCGCCTTTGAGTGGCTGTTCAGGTCCAAGTCCCGTGCCGCCCACCACATCTGACTATGGCCAGAACCTTTACGCTGCGTTTCCGGTTGGAAGTGTAGGCAGGTCTGTTTCTGTAGCCGCCTCTTCCGTTGAATGGATTGTCAGAGGGCATGTCGCGCTATGGGGAATATCCATGCGCTCGATGGAGTAGCTTTTTGGGGTATTGATTAGATGCCTCCACACCCATTCTACTTCGGTGCAGGTGTTCTCCCTGCGTACACGCCGGCTGGATGGCCTTGGTGAGCGGGTGGAACGGAAGGCTCGACTTTGGTCATGAGGGCAGGGGTATAACGGCAAGACGGCCCCGCGTGAACGTCCAACCCCTTTTGGTTACTTTCTTAAGAAACTGGTCACGTAGTCTACGTCAACCGCCGGCATCGTCAGACCAATCTCCGAAAGGGCCTTGGCGAACTGGCTGATGTCATAGACGCTGGTATCGGCCAAGTACGGCTCGACTGATTCCATGGACCGGGCCAGGACTTTCGACTCCATGTCTTCTTCGCGGTCGGCCATTTCTTCCAGTCTTGCTTTCCATTCTTCAATTGGAATGCACTCCGACACGTATCCTTGGCTCTCCATGTGGGCGAAAACGTGGTCGGCGGCAACGGGTTCCTGTTGGACCACGTTGTAGACCTTTCCGAAGTGCCTCGCATCGTCGGCGAGGTTCGTGATGGCGGTGGCCAGGAAGTTGACCGGGGTCATTTCGAAGAACCAGCCTGGCGCAAGGGGAGCACATCCCAGGCGGGCACAGGCCTTGAGTATCAACGACAGGAAGTCATTCGGGTTGACTGCGCCCGTGGCGCTGTGGTGCCCGATGTTGCCGGGGCGGAAGATGCCGACCGGTAGCCCTCGAGAAACGGCCTGCCACACGAGCCGTTCGGCAACCCACTTGGCCTGGTTGTAGCCTCCCTCCATCCTGTCGAGGAAGCCTTCAATGTGGTTGTCTTCCAGGTAGGGTGCATCGTCTCCACCCGGGAAGATGCCGTTGGATGAAATGTATTGCACCGGCTTCGTGGTGGCGGTGCAGGCGAACTTGAGCACCTCCAATGTGCCTTCGACGGTGTGGGACCTGGCAGCGGAATAGGGGTAGGCATAGTTGACGGAGGCGGCACAGTGAAATACCAGGTCTATCTTGTCCGCCAGTTCCCGATACTCGGCATCTTTCAGGCCCAGACAGGGTTGCGTGAGGTCTCCCGCTACCGGGATGATCCGGGCTTCCTCAGACTGAGCAGCCAGGCCATAGAACTTCAGTGTCTCCAACACTCGGTTGCCGGGCCTTCCTCGGCCTGGAGTGCGGTCGCGAACGAGACAGTAAAAGCGGGTGTTCTGTCCGGTGATGCGGAGCAACTCATCTAGCAGAAAGGCGCCGAGGAAGCCTGTTGCGCCCGTGACCAGGACTGCAGACGCCTCGCTCAAACGCGTAGTCCTCACGGCGCCCTTCGGTGAGATCTCCGGGGGTAGTATCGAGTCTTCGGCCAGCGAGGCTCTTGATTCCATATTGGGCCCTCTGTGTTGCAGGTATGCGGCCAACTCGCCAATAGTTGGGTATTCGTAGACCTCAGCGCCACTGAGTTCAACGGCAAACAGTCTTTCAATGCCGAGGGTGATTTCCAGGCCTGCCAGAGAATGGCCGCCAACGTCAAAGAAGTCCCAATCGTCCTGCAGTGAATCGCTGTCAACATTCAGGACCTCGCCCCAAAGGTCTCGCAGAGCCTGGCGTCGATCTTCCGCAGTGGCATTCATTGGGAGCGGTGGTCTCTCTTCGGCTTCGGGCCTCGCTGCCCTCGTTGCCGGAAGGGCTTTTCTTTCGAGCTTGCCTGTCTGCTGATTTATCGGAAGGGCTTCCAGTTGCACGAAATGGCTGGGCACCATGTAGAGGGGCAGGTATCGCTCCAACATGGTGCGCAGGTCTTTGCTTGTCCCGCTCCTGGCATCGACCTTCCATGCGGCCTGCGGCGCGGGAACAACGTAGGCCACAAGCCGCTTGTTCGTCTCGTCCACGGTTTCGGCCAACACGGCCGCATCCGCGACATCACACTGCTTTCGAAGCGTTTCCTCGATGGCACCCAAGTACACGCTGTAACCCCTGATCTTGACCATCGAATCGTTGCGGCCGATGATCGTCGTCATGCCGCTCGCATCGATCCTGGCAAGGTCGCCGGTGGCGTAGTACCTCTCCTCATTGAGGTGGACGAATCTCTCGGCATCCAGGTCGGGCCTCTTCAAGTAGCCCCGGGCCAGCCCCCGACCACCGATGAACAACTCGCCGTCGCCGCGTGAGGCAAGTGTGGATTGCCCTTCCGGGAGCACTCGCACCGCCACTCCGGCCATCGGCAAACCTACCGGGCACACATCAACCCCGTCCAGAGGCCAATCCGTCAATTCGACGGTGCAAACATCGTGGGTCTCGCTGATGCTGTACGTGTTAAACACACGGGCTGAGTCGGGCAGAACGTTCCGGGCAAGCTTCAAGAGGCTGGTTGGCACTACCTCGCCGTTCAGCCAGACCACTCGGAGCGACGATAGCTTGGCGCGCAAGAGGTTGGGATTCGCGGAGTTCAAGACTCCCTGCAATAGAGAGGGAGTGAACAGCATCTCAGAGATCTGGTGCTCGGAGATAAACGCAGCGAGAGCGCGAGGCTGGAAAACAATATCATCAGGGATGACGTAAACCGTTCCCCCCTTCAACAGGGGACGGAGGAACTCCCAAGCGAAGAAAATGTTGCAGGCGACCCTGTCTCCGGCACTGTAAGAGCTGAACCTGTACCTGGCGAAGTAGGACGAGATGACGGAGTCGCTGGTCAGCATGACTCCCTTGGGGTCTCCCGTCGTGCCAGAAGTGTAGGGGATGAAGGCCAAGCTATCGCCGGTGGTGTCGGTCCCAGGGGTTTCTGCCTTGAAGCGCTTCCAGAATGGGTCGCCGTCGACGGGCAATATATGCGTACCGGTGAGGTGCCTCAAACTGGGCATGTGCCGCGTCCGGGTGATCACCACCTTGGGCTGCGATTCGGCCACTATGGAACGGAGTAAGGATTCAGGGGAGTCAAGGGACATGGGCATAAAGGCGGCGCCAGCCTTCAATGTCGCGATGCTTGCCACGATGAACTCCGGGCAAGTCTCCATGAAAATGCCCACCGGGTCGTCAGTCGATACACCACAATGTCGAAGATGGGCGCCAAGCGCATCCGTCGCCTGGTCGAGCTGAGCGTACGATATCTGCTCATTGCGAAAGGCTATAGCCACGCCATCCGGGGTCTCCGCAGCCTGTGCCTTGAAGAGCTGATGTAGGCCAATCTCTGTGCGAATCATTTCGTCATCTCAAGTAAGCCCGAACGCATCGCGAAAAACGGGCGTGTGTAGAGAACTCTCTAGGTGTAATCCCCGAGTCTACAAATTTCTGCCGCAATGTAAACTAGCAACCCATGATTGCTGTCGCTATGCGAAGCCACCTAGTAGACCGACACAATGGCAGCCGCATGCAATTCGCCTGGCTGGGCCTCTTCCGTGGACACGCTCAGAGGTGCTTTCTCCTATGCCACGAGATGGCGAATTCGGCGGACTCCGATGCTGCCCAACCTTCGCCCAAGGGCGATACGTGCATGCTGAATCCGGTCATCGAGCTGGCGACCGGCAGGCGCGGGACGTACGCAGGGTGAGGAGCGGAGATCGAGCAGTAGCCTGTCAGCGATAGTGGGGGCCTATCAGGGTAGAACGCCCCTAGCGATTCGAGGCATTGTGTGCTCCGCTTCAGCCTTTGGTCCCAATGTCCGGGTTGCATGCTGCTCCGCTTCAAGTCTCACAGGGCCGCCAACAACTCAAAGATGGTTCTGCCTTCAGTTAGCTTAGGCCCGCCGAACTGGGCTCGAACTCAACCCATCCGACCGATGGCTCCTGCCGCATGATTTCCATCCGCAGGAAGTTGACAAAGTCTTGCTCCCCAAGTCTTTCTCCCGCACCCTTGCGCGGAGTCCCCCGGCCTCACTACCCCCACGCGGTCTTGCAGATGTAGACCTGCACGTTGGCCGTGCTGCGATAGTCGCGGTGGGCAATGGCGTTCACCACAGCTTCTCGCAGGGCACTCGATGCTCTGGACCCCTGGGAACTGTACGAGCGGCGACGGTCGCGAGTTCCTAGAGCCCGCTCAGCCAGGAAAGTCCCGTCTCAAACAGTTCTTCCTCCCGTCCCATGTAGCCATGGGCGGCCCCGTCTGCCACGCGAACCTGGACGTGTGGGTAGCCGGCTGCTTCCAGGTTGCGCCGGGCTGCGCCGAACGCGAAGAACGTGGGGCAGCCTGTGTTCGCCGCGTGCATGGCCACGCTATAGCGATTGTCCCTATTGAAGCATTCGCAGTAGGCGCGTTCGCTACACGTTGAGCCCCATGGAACTCCCGGACGAGCAACACGTCCGGGAGGCCCTCCGCGACATTTCGCTCGACTCCCGGCACGGCCCTGAGAAGTCCTCTCCATGCAGCGCGATGACCCCCTCGTGGTCGTACTCGCCTGGCGACACGGCCCATGACCGCCACCACGCTCTCGAACCGCTCAGTCGCCTTGGTATAGGCGGGCCGAACGGCCCCACCACTGTGCCCGCCGAGGGCAATGCGGCGGTGTCCTCTCTTGCGCAGCATCTCAAGCACGTCCTGTCCTTGGCTATCGGGTTCATCCAATTCATGTTCGCTGTTGATGCAGGTACGGCGACAGCCTTTGTCTTGTCATCCCCCGCTGTCTCTTACACCACCTCCTGGGACTCTAATCCGGTTTGGAGGAGATTGTGGTGATGATGATGTGCAACCCGCCTATGCCTATATAGAGAGTCCAACTAATCCACCAAACCAAACCTTCCAGGAGGAGTTTCGCATGGCGCGGACTTTGTTGGTCGTGTCCCAACAAGTGGTGGAAGGAAGTCACCCTGGATGATTGACCAGGCTGCCCCTGCGGGCAGAAGCACTGCTGTCTCCATGCGGCTCTGATCGCCGACGTCGACGGCAAGAGCGGGCAGAAAGCGGCGGCCGACCCGCCACGCGTCGTGCTGCTCGGCAACGACTGCCCCGATGAGCCGCCGGACCAAAGCCCGGTTCGGGAAGATGCCCACCACATCAGTTCGGCGGCTGATCTCCGTGGTGAGGCGCTCTTGCGGGTTGTTCGACTAGACCTGCTTCCGGTGGGCCACGGAGAAGGCGATGAAGGCAAGGAAATCCGGGCCCACGGCGGCCAGCAGTTCGGCGGCCTAGGGGTAGCGTTCGTCGAGCAAGCACAGCATGCGCGCATGCTGTGCTTGGACCTCTGCTGGTAGACCGTCCTCACCATGGTCGCCACCCACGGTTGGGCACGGCGCGGGACCCTGGAGAGCAGGCTGGAGATGAAGTGGGTGCGGAATCGCTGCCAGGATGCGCCAGCAAACACTGTTGCGATCGCGTCCTTCAGTCCCTCATGCGCATTGGAGGTCATCAGCTCCACCGCGCCCGAGCTCGTGCCCCGGCCCGCGCCTTAGTCCGCGGCGCCTACGACGAAGGCCCTCAAGGCGTCGCACACACCGGAAGGCAGAACGCTAGGATGCAGGGGAAGCAATCGCAAGGAAGGACGGTAGAGCGTAGGGCTACCTTTGGAGGTCGCCCGGCGGTCTCATTCCCGCCGTCTGGCGGCGGAGGTCCGGCACAGCGGAAGTTTGCGGGAGCCATTTGTACTTTGCCATTTTCCTCGGCAAGACGCGCGCTATGGCCATCCTCGCGCAAGGTCAATGGCGGGGTTGGGGTCGATTGGGGGATTTACCAGCCCGCGCTGTCTCTTACACCATTTCCTGGAACACTACTGCTCGCCGCCGGCAAAATGCGAACCCAGTGTTTGGCAACCGTCAATCGGAACGGTTGACCCGACGTTGGCCTCGCCCCGCGGGAACCACATACGCGGGATGGTGGAGAACGTCGTGTGGGCGCGTGGCTGGCCCAATCGGATTGGCCGGAGCAATCAGGACTTCCGAGGTAAGTTGCAGTGTGCTGGATCCCGCTGTCGAACGTTGCACCGACAGTCCCCGCCTGAGTATCGGCAACAGGGCGAAGGCCTCAGTTGTTGAAGATGGTGTGGAAGCAGGCTGCGAGGGTTAGGTTTGGCCTCTCTACCTAACGAAAAATGAGTCATGCAGTGATGGATAAGGCGTCCTAGTTGCTATTCCCTTATACATAATATCCGGGGTTTCAAAGCAACAACATTCATCAATGATCACTCACTTCACTCGCGGGAGCGCGCTCCCGCGAGAACGCATAACACTGAGAGAGCGAAACTGGTCACCCGCCCCGACAAGACGGGCCTCCGTCCAACCACCTCATTGCAGAACCCTGCAACCCACTCGTCATTGGGGGTGTTCTGTTTCCTCTTTGGCCCGCTTGCGTTCGGGTGGAGGGGTAGCCACCGGTCTAGCAGGGTTGCGGCAGCCTGCTAGGCCCGGTCCTCTGTACCGCTGGCCGCCCGGAACGCCTCCAAAACCCGCCTTCCCAGGGGATGCTTCGCCGCAGGTGCGGACGCTTCGGCAGGAGCGGCTCCTGGAAATGCTGCCGCCGCAGGCAGGCTGCCTCCGCGCTCGCAGTGCTTGGCCCAGGTCTCCATGAGTTCCCTGCGCCGGTCGAAGAGGTCAGAGCGGGCGTAGGCTGACTCGGTGGCCGATCCCAGGGTGTGCGCCAGCGCGGTTTCCACCACGGCCCAAGAGAAGGCCGTCTGTTCCATTGTCCAGTCCTTGAAGGTCGACCGGAAGTCGTGGGGAACGGCATCACCCACTTCGAGCCGCCGGAGGAGCATGGTGAAGGCCATGTTGCTGAGGGGCTCCTCTTTCCGCGACGGGAAGACGAGCCCGCTTCCCGTGCCAAGGCTCCGTGCCTCCTCCAATAACGCCAGCGCCCGCTACGACAACGGAACGCGGTGCTCCCTGCGGGCCTTCATGCGGGAGGCAGGGACCGTCCACGTCGCCTTCTCGGTGTCGACTTCCCCCCATTCCATGAAGCGCACTTCCCCGGACCGGGCCGCGTTGAGTATCAGAAACTCCAGCCCCAGCTTGGTGACGGTGTCCGCTGTGGACGCCCCGAGCATCTGTAGGAATGCCGGCAGCTCTCCGTAGGGCATGGCCGGGTGGTGCTTCTTCTGGCCGCGCCGACGAGGGAGGACCTTTCCCGCGGCCACCGCGGGGTTGTCCGTGCGCCAGCCTGAAGCAATGGCGTAGTCAAACACCACCTCCATGCGCTGTCTCACCCGCGTGGCCGTCTCAGGTTTGGCGTTCCAGATGGGCTCCAGGATGGCCAGCACGTCGGTCGTCGTCACCGCAGCCACCAGTTCGCGGCCAATGACCGGAAACACGTAGGTTTTGAGGCTGCTTTCCCATTGATCCGCGTGCTTCTCGCTGCTCCACGTCGGCCGCCGCAGCGCTATCACCCGCCGGGCCACGTCCTCGAAGGTGGGGAGACTTGGCATCTCGGCGTTCACCCTGGCAATGCGCTTCTCCCTGATGGGATCCTGCCCCTCCTTGGCCTCTCGCCAGTTGGCCAGCGCCATCTCCCGTGCTTCCTCCAGCGACACCGCTGGCCACGACCCAGGCCCATGTTGCGCTGCCGTCGCCGGATAGTGAGGCGCTGGACCCACCGCTTGTTGCCTCGGGCGTCTATCCGCAGGGTCAGCCCGTAGCCGTCGCTGTACGCTCCAGGCTTCGTGGTTCGCTTCACCCAACCGGCCGTGAGGGCTTGGAACTCGACGCGCGGCATGCCCTCCAGTCCCCCTTGTGTTAACGTGAATGCACACGAGAAGGAAGGACGAGTCAAATGTGGGGCGAGATTTTGTATGGTAGATTATCTACCCCATTGACATAACATCACAAAATTGAGGTAATTGGCGGAGGGAGTGGGATTCGAACCCACGGTGAGTCGCCCCACACCTGTTTTCAAGACAGGCGCCATCGTCCGCTCGGCCATCCCTCCGAGGTTGGGCACATTTCTCAGCCTAGCCCATTTCAGCCCGGTGTGCGAGTCAGGCGATCGTGTCCGAGCCCACGTACGGGCGCAGGGCCTCTGGCGTCTCGATCACACCGTCCGCGCGCTGGTACGTCTCCAGCACGGCGATGATCACCCGCGGCAGCGCCAGGCCCGAGCCATTCAGCGTGTGCGGGTACTGGGGACGCCCGCCCGTCTCCGCCCGGTAGCGGATGTTGGAGCGTCGAGCCTGGAAGTCTGTGCAGGTCGAGCAAGAGCTCACCTCAAGCCATTCCTCGCAGCCGGGCGACCATACTTCGATGTCGAAGGTCCTGGCCGATTGGAACCCCATGTCACCCGCGCAGAGTGACAGCACGCGATGCGGCAACTCCAGCCTGCGCAGCAAATCCGACGCGTCCTCCACCAGCGACTCCAACGCCGCCTCGCTGTGCTCCGGCTCTACCAGATGGTACATCTCCACCTTGTTGAACTGATGGACGCGCTTGATTCCACGAGTGTCGCGGCCCGCGGCGGCCTTCTCGCGGCGGAAGCACGGCGTCTGCGCTACGTACTTCAAGGGCATGGCGCCCGTCGCGAGGATCTCGTCGCGGTGTAGCCCGGTCAGCGCCACCTCCGCCGTGGGCAGCAGCCACAGGTCCTCCTCCACGTCGCGGTACAGGTTGTCGCCGAACTTGGGCAGGTTGCCGGAGCCCAGCATCACCTGCTCCCGCACCATCGCGGGCAGGGCCATTTCCGTATAGCCGTGCTCGCGCGTGTGCACGTCCAGCATCCAGCTGATGAGCGCGCGCTCCAATCGAGCGGCCGGGCCCTTAAGCACGTAGAACCGCGCGCCGGAGAGCTTGGCCCCGCGCTCCATGTCGATCAGGTCTAGCTTCTCCCCGAGGTCCCAGTGCGCCAACGGCGTGAAGTCGTACTGGCGAGCCTCTCCCCACGACCGCACGACAAGATTCGCCGACTCGTCCAGTCCGTCCGGCGTTGAGTCCAGCGGGAGGTTCGGGAGCTCCAGCATCATCGATTCGATGGATGCCTCCACGTCGACAAGGGAAGTCCCGATCTTCTCGACGCGATCATTGAGCGACTGCGTCTCTGCCCGCAGCTCTTCCAACCGCGTTGGGTCGCCGCCACCGCTGCGCGACGCCGCCATCAGTTGGCCGAACTCACGGCTCAGCTGGTTGTGGGTGGCCCGGAGGTCATCACGCTCTGTTATGGCGACGCGCCGCTCCTGGTCCAGCCGCAGCAGCGTAGCCAGATCGGGCTCTTCGCCGCGGCGCGCAAGGACCGCGGCCACCTCGTCGGGCGCTCGGCGGATATGGTCAATGTTCAGCATGACTGTAGGCGGTCCTTTGGTTGGATTTGAATTGTGCAGTAGGCGCTGACCCATCAATCATAGCTTGGGGCCCACGGTGAAGAAAGAGGGAGCCCCTTTACGTGCAAACTTGGGGCGAACATCACCCCTTGGTCGAACCTAAAGCGCCGGCGCCCGCTTGTGCCATTCCGTGCTCTGCTCATAGGCGTGGCCGAGTCGAAGCAGCACGCTCTCCGCGAAGGGTTTGGCCACCAGTTGGAAGCCGATGGGCAGGCCCGCCGAGGTGAATCCGCACGGCACAGAGATGGCGGGGAAGCCCGTGAGATTGAATGGCTGCGTGTACCAGGTCACCGCCGTCCTAAGGTCCATCTCAATCCCGCCGATGGTCACCCGGTCCTGCCCGATGGGTGGCGCGGCCAACGGCAGCATCGGCAGCGCCAGCGCATCGAAGTCCTCCATGGCCGCCAGCAGCCGATCGCGCAACCGGGCCTGCGTCTCCCGGGCGACGATGTAGTCCGTTGCGGCGTTGTTGCGGCCGCCGGACAGCCGCCCGTACACGTCCTCGCCGTAGTCGCCGGGGCGCTCGTCGAGGTACGTGGCGTGGTAGGCGGCGGCCTCGGACGAAATGATTACGAAGTTGTGCCGAAGCGCCTCCTGCAGCAACGGAAGCTCCAATGGGTCGACGACCGCCGCGCCGAGCCCGCCGAGCGCTGCGAAGGCCGCTTCCACCGCGCGCTCCAACTCGTCGTCCATGCGCAGCCGGTAGTCTCCCCGCACGACTCCGACGCGCAGGCCCCGTATGCCCTCCGCCATGTCGTCGAGGTAATTGGGCACCGGCGCGTCGACGGAGTTTGGGTCAAGGGCGTCGTGGCCCGCTATGGCCTGCAGCATGATGGCGGCGTCGGCAACCGTCCGGGTCATCGGACCTGCTGTGTCCAGGGAGGTGGAAAGGGGCAAGACGCCGCGCTTGCTGACGCGGCCATACGTGGGTTTGAGCCCCACGATCCCGCAGAATGCCGCCGGGATGCGAATCGAGCCGCCGGTGTCGGACCCCAGCGAGGCCGCGCAGAGGCCTGCGGCGGTGGCAGTGCCGGAGCCGCCGCTGGAACCGCCGGTAATGCAGTCCGTATTCCAGGGGTTTCGCGCTGGCCCGTAATGTGAGTTGACGTTGGTGATGCCAAAGGCGAATTCATGCATGTTGAGCTTGCCCAGCAGTACGGCGCCGGCCTCCCCAAGCTTGGCGGCAGCTGGACAGTCCTCATCGGGCACGTTTTCAGCCAGGATCTTGCTGCCGCCGGTGGTCGGTATGCCCGCCGTGTCGTAGAGGTCCTTCAGGGCGATGGGGATCCCGTGCAGAGGCCCCCTGCTCGTGCCCGCCGCAATCTCCGCCTCCGCCTCCCGAGCCCGCTCCATCGCGAGGTCAGCGGTAACGGTGATGTATGCGTTGACGCGCGGCTCCAACGCCTCGATGCGGTCGAGGTACGCCTGCGTCAGTTCCACCGGCGAGAGACGCTTGGCGGCAATCTCCACGCTGGCCTCCGCGACGCTGAGCAGGTGCAGGTCTCTGGCGGGCATGACATTCCTCCAAGTAGGGGGCTATTCGCGCCCAAGCATAGGGCGGCTGGGGGTCGCTGACAAGGCGCGACAGGTGCCGCTGGCTGGCGGCGTCGTGATATACTTGGACAGAGCGGGGATATAGCTCAGCTGGAAGAGCGCTGCGTTCGCAACGCAGAGGTCGGGGGTTCGAGTCCCCCTATCTCCACCACCAGACAATCCGCAGCCTTCCTCTGTTGTCCCAAGAACCCCCAGATTTGTAGCTAGAATGCAGTGAAACTCTACCCAGTCGTGCCGCATGTATCCCCCGAGTTCCCGTCTCAAGTGTGGTAATATATGTGGGAACGGAACACGATGGAGGGGGATGCCATGGCACTCTCAGCGACGCGGGCGAAGGCCCTAAAAGACCCTGGCCGCTACGCTGATGGCGGCGGGCTGCACCTCTACATCAGCAAGGCAGGGGGGAAGTCCTGGGTACAGCGCATCACCATCGACAGACGCCGACGTGACATCGGCCTGGGGGCTTTTCGGTCCGTCGGTCTGGCGCAGGCGCGCGAGAAGGCGGCGGACAACCGGGCCGCCGTTGCGGAGGGTCGGGATCCCGTGGCCGAGAAGCACTCGCCTGCGATGCCGACATTTACGGAAGCCGCCCGGGCCGTCCATGCGGCCAACAAACCCCGTTGGCGAAACGACCGGCACAGCGCAAGCTGGCTGCAGACCCTGGAGCGTCACGCCATGCCGACGCTGGGCAACACCCCCCTGGACCGGATAGACCGTGGCGCCGTGCTGCGGGTCCTCACGCCGATATGGACGACCCGTCCCGAGACCGCGCGGCGGGTGCGGCAACGGATGCGGACGGTCTTCCTCTGGGGAATGGCGCACGGCTTCATGGAGACCAACCCGGCGGGAGAAGCCATCGACGGCGCGTTGCCCGCGATGCCGAAGGTGAAAGCACACCTCAGAGCGCTGCCCTACCAGGAAGTTGGGGCGGCGCTCGAAGTCGTGGAGTGGTCCCAAGCCTCGGTAGCTGCCAGGTTGTGCTTCCGGTTTCTGGTGCTCATGGCGGCCCGCTCCGGGGAGGCCAGGGGCGCCACCTGGGATGAGATCGATTTGCAGGGCCAGGAATGGCGGATACCGTCCCAGCGGATGAAGGCCGGCATGGAGCATCGGGTACCCCTGAGCAGACAGGCGCTCGATCTCCCGCGCGACGCATCCGCCTTGCGTGATGAGAGTGGTCTGGTGTTCCCGTCGCCGCTGAAGGTGGGGTCACCGCTGTCCGACATGACGCTGACGAAGGTGCTGCGATCCGTCGGCCTGGCGGAACGCGCGACGGTTCACGGGTTCCGCAGCAGCTTCAAGAACTGGACGCTGGAGCAAACGGACACGCCATGGGCTGTCTCGGAGACGGCGCTTGCCCATTCCCTGGGCAATGCGACCGAACAGGCCTACGCCCGGTCCGACCTCTTCGAGCGACGCCGCGCACTGATGCAGCTGTGGGCGGACTACTTGACCGGCTGACCTCATGGGAAGCCTGCACAACAGCATCCAATGGTGTGTCCTAGGCGGAAAGGCCGGAACTAGGCCCGGTCGGGCTGGCCAGAGTCGTTCCCGGCTATCGGCCGAGACTCCAACCAGCCCGTGATGTCGCTGGCCCGCCACCGAACCGCGGCGGGGCCGACCCGCACCGGCCGCGGGAACTCCTTAGCCTGCATGAGCCTATAGATTGACGAACGGCCCATGCCCGTGATTTGCTCAACCTCTCGACGCCTGAGTAGTCTGTCACTCATTGCCATCTCCCCTTCGTAAACTCTTGAGATTGGTCTACTACTGAAGGTAGACGGGCACGCCTCTCAAGAGTGGGTCAATAAGTAGGGCGTTTCGAGATGCGTCATATCCGGCGTTGCACGCGGGTCACACACCGTGCGGCGTAAGTCCCGTGGTCGTCCACGCTTATGGCCAGGGGGAGGCGCAGTGGACACGTTGCCTGGGCGAGGCGGCCTCTCGGGGAGGGAGACGAGAGGCCGCGAAATACTGGGCGAGGCTCACGCCCTAGGGAGAGGGAAGGGCCCATGGCGTATGGCGATGTCCTTTGCGTGTTTCCGCATCGCGGGCAAGAAGGACGTTCTCCAGGTGCACGCTTTCCAGATGCGCTCTACCGTGCCTTCGGAAAGCCCCGACGCCTCCGCCACAATACGACAGCCGGAGACGCGAACTCCCTGGGGCCGCACGCCCACCCTTTCAAGGACCGTAATGACGAACTGCAAGTGCATGTCACGCCTGAGGCGGTCCGGATTGAGGGGACAACGGGCCGGGATGGGCTTCATGGCGGGACGCCGCCGTCGCCCTTCCTCAACTTCCTGCCGCCAGCGGGCCAGCTGGCGTGGGAGGTTCCAGCCCCAGTCATCCAGCTTCGCACAGAGGTGGCGCAGGGCATCGAAGTGGGCGAGGCTGGTCCGGGATTCCTTCTTGTACATCCGCAACGCGGCGCGGGTGAGGATGCTGTAGGTCACTAGTCCTTCGCCTGCCAGAACTCTCGCAACGGTGTCGGCCTCTCCCAAGGCGTCCAACAGCTCCGTGTCCCGGAAGTCCGCCAGCAATGCCTTGGCCACCTGGAGACCATCCTCATGCGAGGGGGGGCGCCTGCTGTCGGGAGAGCCGGATTTCGCCCGCCGCCGGGCGGCCCGCTGATAGAGGTCGGTGAGGAGCCCTTGTTCGGGAAAGTCCTGCCACCAGGCCCGCACCTCGGCGCGCATGTAGTCAGTAATGGCCGCATCCTCCGCCTTCTTGTCCTTCCGCACCACAGCCTGGCCCATGCGTCTAAACGTCTCTTCCATGGTGGGTGCGCCGGTGTCAGAGACCTTGGGACCCAGAACAACCTCCTCAATGATCCGCAGGTACTTTGCCATTTCCCACCGGATGTTGGGGTCCAACTCGGTGATGACTTCGGGTAGCAGTCTCATCTGCAAGTCCCCTCTTGCGGCAGCGCTGTTCTCTCAGTCGTTGGGCAACACCTAAGTTTCAACATGCCGACGTGACGACACGCCCCCTCACGAAAATACACGAGGTCAGCTGGAAGGGCGGCCCAGGCGACGGGGGAGGCCCAGCTGGGAGAGGGCGGGGTGCACCATCGTGTCTCTGCGACCCATCGCCAACTCGAAGAGACCGGCCATGGCACCAGCCTGACCGTCCGGCGGGCCATCGCTTCCGGCGCCTGCTTGGACGTCTGTCCCGTTCTTCGGCAGCTATAGTATTAGCGTAGCACGGGCCCGCCCGCGCGCAAGCCCTGCCAGGCCACGGATCCGGCATGAACCACGGACGACGCCTCTCTGGAATGCACCGGGGCGGTTACGGGCGGGCCAGCGACCGTCACCTGGTTCACGTCTGCTGCGAGGCCCGATTTTCCGAGTCTGTTAGCAGCCACGGGTTGCTACGACTTCTTCCCGCTGTGTTCGCGGGGCGTGTGGGGGACGGCGACGCGGGTGGGGCCCCACGAGGCTCGTTCCCAGGTTTTGGGGCAACCGTCCAGCAACTCCCAGCGTGCCAGACGTTGTCCGACTGTGGCGTCCTGAGCGTCAGGCACTCGGGATTGTGGAGTGCCTGCTCCCAGGCCTCGGCTTCTGCATGGTCTTGGGCTTCGGCCGCCGCGCTGTGTCGTTTGCGTCATGCCTTGACGCGACAGCCTGCGCGGGTTGCCCAGCGTGTTGGTGCGAATCCGCTGCAGGCCCGAGAGCTCGCCAGCCCGCGCGCCAGATCGCGAGCTCGCGTCAAGGCGCGCCCGAGCCCAAGCGCCTTGCGATGGGTAGCTGCGGCGGTGGTGATGATGTAGTGAAACCCCGCCTATGTATATATAGAGATTCCAACTGTGGAAGGGCGTCACCCTGGCGGCTGCCTCTGCAGGCAGAAGCATTGATGGCTCCGTGCGGTGCTGATCGCCGACGTCGACGGCAGGAGCGGGCAGAGTGAGGCGGTCGACCTGCCACGCGTCGTGCTGCTCGGCGAGGACTGCGCCGATGAGCCGCCGGACTGCAGCCCGGTTCGGGAAGATACCCACCACTTCAGTCCGGCGGCTCATCTCCTTGGTGAGGCGCTCATGCGGGTTGTTCGACCAGACCTGCCTCGAGTGGGCCACGGAGAAGGCAGTGAAGGCGAGGAAATCCGGGCCCACGTCGGCCAGCAGTTCGGTGGCCTGCGGGAAGCGTTCGTCGAGCATGCCCACCATGCGCGTGTACTGCGCGTAGGCCTCCGGGGGGCTACGGTAGGGGGTATGGCTACCTTGGGGGGACGCCCGGCGGTTTCATTCTCGCTGTCTGGCGGCGGAGGCCCGCTGCAGCGGGCGTTTGCGGGGGGCATTGGTACGTAAGCCATTTCCCGCCGCAAAACGCGCACTATGGCCATCCTCGCGCAAGATGAAATGCGGAGTTGGGGTCGATTGGGGGATTGATCAGCCCTAGCTATGAAGGCTAGAAACATCGCCCGCTGCATCTGGCAGCGAGGGTATGGGCGAAAAAGAGATTTGCTGCTGGGACTATAGACAGTCGGTTCTTCCTAAGAACTGGCCCCGCCACCGCAACAGCCTGAGACACCAGCGCCAAATCCTGCGACCTCGACCGTGGACCGTGGGGCCCCCCACTGTTTAGGATTCAGGCCTTGACGCTTCATTGTGGCACCCCCCTCCAATGGTCGATGTGGAACGGAAATAGCCCAAAACTTCAAACCCTATATATATACATAGGCCGTCGTTACTACCACCACCATCAGCCACAATTTGCATAACACTAGCCAGCATGGTACCGTGGGATGATGCCGAACACAACCGAGACCGAAGACGCCGCAACGACGCTCCTGGAGCATTGGCGCTGAGGTACAACACCCATCTGCTCCCACTGCAGATCCGAGCGTACGGACCGCATCCCCAGCGGCAAGCCCATGCCGCATCGTTGCCGTGACTGCAGGCGCCACTTCTCCGTCAAGACGGGAACGATCATGCACAACTCGAAGCTTCCCCTAACCGCATGGCTCATCGGCAGCTGGTACGTGCAACAAGGTTGTACCAGCGTCCAGCTCGCGGACGAGCTCGGCATCGGCATCAAGACGGCATGGATGCTGGTGCGGCGGCTCAAGGCGGCGGCGGCCCACGGAGGAGGGCTCATTGCCGACAACCCCAACCCCGATGTGCCCTACCTCCGGCCGCCGTCAACGCGGCGTAGTGACGACCAGCTATGGCACGACCATCAGCGACAGCAGCTCGGGGGGAAAATCAACGCGATCCGGAAGGCGCAGCGGGCAACCTTGATGCATGAGCATCTGAGGCTCCTTGCGAGGGTGGCTTTCACGAAACAGGAAAAGGCGCGAATCAAGGAGCTGTTCGCCGCGGAGCGTCACGCACTGGAGGCTGGCGAGGACCGCGCGGGCCTCATTGCTGAGCGTGACGCGATTACCGCCGTCGCTGCGAGGCGGGGCCCTCGCCAGCCGTCACCGGGAGCCATTGCAATCGCCAAAGGTCTGGGGCAGCAGGCCAAGGAGAAGCGCCGGCCCTCCGACCGCCGCGACCCTGAACGCGGGGTCCGGCGCTCCGGTATGCTATAGCTGACGCCTCTAGTACGATGCTAGCCATTGCCCGGGTTTGCCCCCTGCGGGGCCTCTTGCCAGACAAACCCCTTTCGCCTGCGCCGCCGCGAAGCTGGGGCCGCCGACTCTTGCCCCCCTGGGCGAAACCGGACGGTTTCGCCCAGGGCGGCGGGGTGCGAGCGGATGCACAGACGCGCGGACCTGGCCCGTTCGCGAGTTAGGGGGTATCGCAGGTGGTCCTGTTGCATTAGCCCCTTCCCAGGGCCATAACCACCGCCGCGACCGGCGCGGGGCCGCTGGGGCGGGCAGCGCATGAACCACCAGCGCAAACCGCGCCTCGGCCTCGTGCGGCCACTCCCGTTGCCGCTCGATCAGCTCCTCACACCCCCCTGAACCGTTTAAGAAGACCCTGTCCGCGTCACGACGTGTGCGAGGCAATTTGAACAAATTCCTCAGGTACTCTTGGGCTGTGACGCTATAGGAGATAGAGCGAGGTACCAACGGGGCAATTCGACTTGTTTTCCCCTAAAGTTCGAGTCTCGTCCGGCCCACCATGACGTACCGAATTCATAACTCGCCCGTTCAGGGCGATCTCTGCGGCGTCCGCTCCCCCTATGGGAGAATCCTCCGGCGTCGGTATTGAGTAGACGATGGCGGCCCTGCCGGGCTTGACCACGACCTCCTTCACGAAGGAGCCGACGAAGGCTTTGGTCTCAGTCAGCTCGCTGGTTTTGAGGAACTCGCTCATCTCGGCGGCGAAGGCGGCGATGGTGTCGGCGCTGTCGAGGAACTGCCGCCTCTCTTTTAGCAGCGCCCTCGCCTCCTCTGTGGCGATCTCCAGCTTCTCCTTGCGTTCCCGGAGTTCCACGATGAGGTCCGAAGCCTCGGCCACGTCTACGCTGTCGCTCCTCGCTATGAAGTGCCAGACGCGGCCCAGTTGGTTCTTCACCTCCTCAAGCTCCCCGTCGATACTCTCCAGCCGCTCACGCTGCTCGCGGGCCACTCCGTCCATCTCCTCGTCCAGCAGCTTCACCAGGTCTCGGATGTTGGACTCGGTGAGGATGTTGGCGCGAATCTCATCGACGATGATCTTCTCGAATTTCTTGGCATTGAGCCTGGGGGTCTCGCAGGTGCCCTTGCCGCGCTTGAGCAGGGAGTGGCAGATGTAGTAGGTGTACTTGCCGCTCTTGGCCTCGGCTGCGGTCATGGCCTTGCCGCAGGTCTCGCACTTGGCGATGCCGCTGAGCAGGTAGGGGCTGGAGGCGCGGCGGGGGTTCACCTTCTTGGGGGCGCGGGAGCCGAGCAACCTCCTGGCCTTCTGGAAGTCCCGCTTGGAGACGATGGCGGGGTGTGCGTCCTCGACGCGCACGGGCGGCGCGCCGTCTTTGGCGTTGGCTCCCCAGACCACGGTGCCGGTGTAGGCTTCGTGGGAGAGCATGGTGTGGATGGTGGTCTTGAGCCACTTCTTGCCGTTGGTGGTTGGGATGCCCTCGGCGTTGAGGGTCTTGGTCACGTCGAGGATGCTCTTGCCCTGTAGCACCATGTCGAAGACCCGTCTGACCACGGCGTCGGCGGGCGGGTTAAGCTCAAGCTTGGGGCGCTTCGCGGCCCCATCCTGGACGTGGACCCGCTTGTAGCCGTAGGGGGCGTAGGTGGTCATCCAGAAGCCTCTCGACGCGGCCTCCCGCATCCCCCGGACAACCTCCTGGGCGAGATTTTCGCTGTAGAACTCGTCCACGCTCTCGATGATGGCCTCAAGGAGCTTGCCCGTGGGGGTGTCGTCGGCCTGCTCGGTGATGGAGACCACTCGGATGCCCCGCCTGCGCAGCATGGACTTGAAGGCGACGGCGTGCTCGCGCTTGCGGGTGAATCGGGAGAATTTCCAGACCAGAATCTCCTTGAAGGGAGCCTCGGGCTTGGCGGCCTCGTTCAGCATCTTCTGGAACTGGGGCCTGTCGGCGATGCGGCCGCTCTCGGCCTCGTCCACGTACTCGCGGGCGACCAGGTAGTCGTGCTTCTCGGCGTAGTCCCTGAGCGCCCGTAGCTGGGCGGCGATGGACAGGTCCACGTCCTGGCGGTCGCTGGACACTCTTGCGTAGAGGGCCACTGGCGTCAGATCGAGTCGGTCATTCATCAGTCTCTCCTCCTTGTGTTTCACTCTGTCCTGTCCGGCGGGAGCGCAGCCGTTCCAGCCGCTCCCGTCTGCGCCACTCCCGCTCCTCCATGAAGATGCGGATGGCCTGGCGGAGCAGCTCGCTCACGGAGAGGTCATCCTCCTTCATTACCCGCCGCACCTGCGCCTCCATCTCCGGGGGCAGGGAGAAGGTGAGGGTCTTGGACTTCCTGGGAGTGGTCACTCTCTTTTTGCCTCCTGATGTAGTGTAGTGTCTTACTATACACTATCGGGACACCGGCCTGCAACTCCTACCAGGGGCCAGCCGCCACCGGCCTGCGCCTGCGCCCGGGCATGTCCGAGGCGATCATCTGGGGGCCGAGGACGGAGGCGTAGCTTTCGGGCACGGCGATGACCACGACCTTCGCCAGCTTCCCCGTCCAGATCACGGGCCTGGCTATGGCGGCGCAGCCGCCGTCCTGGGCGTATCGCGCTGTGCCGTAGCGGGCGGCCTGCTCCGCCAGGGAGCCGGGGGGGATGGGCCTGCCCCTGCGGGGGACGCCTCCCCGCTCCCCGCAGATGGGGAACGTGGCCGGCGTGCCGAAGCCCCGCGTCCGGCGCACCACCTTCGCCCGCAGGTCGAGCGGGTCGGTCCAGCCTGCGGGGTCGCTCTTGTCCTCCCGCGCGTACAGGACGGCCATGAAGGGCGGCTGCCTCAGCACCTCAGCCAGCCGGATGGTCACCGAGGCGTATGAGCATAGGAAGGCACGCTGCAACTTCAGCACGTCCTGCCCCCACTCCAGGGCCAGCGGCTCGAAGGCCCTCGGCTGCATCAGCACCGCCGCCGCGAAGCGTTCGGCCTGGGTGCACACCGCTCGCTCCGGCGCGGAGCCGGATTCCATGTCGCATAGGGTCTCATAGATGATCTCGTAGGTCTCGTGGACCACCGAGTAGTCCTGGGTCCCGGCCCACATGTCCTCGCGGTAGTGGATGTCGTAGCCCCCTCCCGGCGCGCTGTAGTGGATGCCCTTCACGTCCAGGTGCCTCCTGCCCGACACCTCGCCGAACCCGGCTCGTTTCAGCAGGGCCTTTATCTGCTCCATCGTGGGGCGGGTGGGGACGTCGAAGTAGCGCACGAAGCGGGCGGCGAGGCGCTCCGGGTCCAGGGCCTCGCGGGGGAGTCGTCCAGGAGCAGGCGGCAGAAGTCCTCTCTCGTCCTGTTCATTTCAGCAGCCTCTTGTTGGCGAATCGCTCGTACATCTCGACGATGAACCGCTTGGTCTTCAGGGTGATGGGGCCGTCGGGCCGGGTTCCCACGCGGAATACGGGGTCGGCCAGCACGTACTGGTAGGCCCGCTCGATCTCCATCGCCTCGCCGCTGTAGGGGTCGGGCTGGTCCACGCGCCCGGCCCGCTTTATCAGCTCGTCTGCGTCCACGTTGTAGAGGGCGGCCAGCTTGCCAATCATGTTGGAGCCGGCCCTCCGGCGGCCCCACCCGCCATCATCCCGATGGTCTTGGCCGACCTGACCATCGAGGCGGGCAGGTTCATGCCGAAATAGAGCATCGATAGCCAGGAGTCGAAGGTCCCGTGGTTGCCGAGCATCGAGGGGACCCGGGTCGCCATGTAGATGAAGCCCAGCGACATGAGGAGCTTCCAGATCAGGTCCTGCACCGGCTCGAAGGCGGCGATGGCCGCGAACTCCTTGAGGAAGCCGAAGCCCAGGGCCAGGGCGATGAGCTGTATCGCCTGCTGGAACACCGTCGTCATGAAGAGCCGCAGCCACTGGCGGCCCCAGCCCGCCGTGTGGGTCAGAATCCACAGCCCCAGGGCGATGGGGGCCAGGGCCAGCAGGATGTCGATGAGGGCCAGGCGCAAGATCATCTGCACGATGACATAGAGGACGAAGAAGCCGTAGACCAGGTAGAGCGCCGCCAGCAGCAGCGCCATGCCCACGCTCCCGGCCTGCACCGCCGTCATCAGCGTGCTTCAGCGTGCTCAGGGTCGAGCGAAGCATGTCTCCGGGGGTGACGTTCAGGGAGAAGGCGATGAAGCCGGACACGGCGTCGGCCACGTCCAGGACCAGGGCGCACCACCAGAGCGACGATGCGGCGGCCACCAGGCCCAGCACCAGGCGGGGGACCATCTCGCGCCACCCGGCGTGCTGGCGGCCCAGGTGCTCGGCCATGATGAAGCTCAGGCCCATCCAGCCGAGGATGACCACCAGGGCGGCGGAGGTGATGGCCCAGACGGCCATCCACGCCTGCTGCACCAGGTGGTGGCCGTAGGTGAGATCGGGAGGGGTGCCGGTGATGATGTCGGCCACGTCTACCCTCCCCGGCAGTTGTCGGCGTCCTCGCCGGACGCCCGCTCGACAACTCCGCAGAGGGTCCCGTGGACTCCCTCGATGACCCACCCGGCGAAGGCTTTGGCCCAGCGCGCCGGGCTGAGGGCGGACAGAATCTTGTCCCAGATGCGGCCCGGCTGGTGGATGGGGACGACGGCGTAGAAGTCGCCCCTCTTGCCGTCCTCGGCCTCGGCCAGCATGACCATCAGGTAGGCGCGGTCGCGGTCCAGTTCGGGGTGCTCGTCAAGGTCTGGGTACTCCCAGGAATACTCCCAGCCGTCGCTGCGCTTCTTCTCGCCGCCCTTCACCCGGTACATGGCGCTTATCCAGTCGCCGGTGTCGGCGTCGCGGACGGCGTAGAAGAGGTTTGCGATCTCCCGGTCGAAGACGGGGCGGGCGACGAACTCGCCGCCGCCCTTGCGCTCCACGAACTCCCGGTCGGCGTTGACGAGGGTTAGCTCGTTACCGGGCGGGGCTTGGGCTTGGGCGATGTTGCTTGCGGGGATTGCCAGAAGCGCTGCCAGCAGCAGCGCGGCGGCCAGGGGCATCAGCCTCCTGGCTCTGCCAAGGGACCTTCGGACCGTCGATTGCGCTCCCACGATTCGCCTCCTCTTCGCTGATGGGGCCGTCTGTTCTGCCATCGAGTCTGGGAAGTCGCGGGGCCGGACACCATGCCTTATATGGGAGGACGCGCGAGTCCTCCCATATAAGGCATGGGAAGGAATGGGCCGGATGTGGTGTCATACCCGTGTACAGGGATTTGCTTCGGTGCCCAGAAGGGAAGTTTTGGGCTGTGGGCAACGTGAAACGGGCGTGAAGGAAGGGAAGTGAGGCCGAGCCTGCGAGCACTTTGGTGAAAGGGGTGGTTCCGACAGCGGCCCAAAAGGGAAGTCGGGGATGGCGCGACATCGGAGCGAGCAATTGGACGGGGAGGTTGGAATCGGGGGTCGAAACCACCTACAGGACAGCCCCCTCCAGGACATGACTGCGAGGAGGTGCGACCATGAATGAGCGGGTTGGGAACGGCAACGGGAGCGTGGACGCGGAGAGGTTACGGCGGCTCAGGCTGAGCGAGTTCCTGCGGGACCTGGTTCGGCAGGAGGGCAAGATGGAGGCCGCCGAGCTGCTGGGGGTCAACCACAAGACCCTGACGCGGGCCGAGGAGTCGGGTGAGATCACGGGGCGCATGGGCGATGCGCTGGAGCTTCTGCTGAGGAGGGCGGACGACGCCGAGGTCGCGCGGCTGCGGGAGGCGGTCGGTGCGCTGGAGGAGCGGGTGGCGGCGCTGGAGGGCGGCATGGAGACGCCTCCTGCGGCAGATGTGGAAGGCGGGGGTGAGAGCAGCCAGGTGGAGGGCGGTGACGAGGACGGTACCCAGGCCCAGGCGCAGGGCGGGAAGCACGAGGAAGGGGCGGGCCGGTCGGAGACCAGGGCCGCCCCTCCAATGGCGGGTGTGCGCTCGAAGAAGCGGGCGACGCTGCGCAGGCTGGACCCGGAGGTGGTCACCGAGGAGCCCGCCGCCGCCGACCCGGAGGTCTACGGCGATGCGTGGCCTCTGGTCGAGGAGTGGCGACGGCTGCAGGCCGGGCATCCCCACCAGGGGAAGAGCCTGTCGTGGCTCACGACGGAGGAGCGTCTGCTCGTGCTGGAGCTGGCTATGCTGGAGGAGCACGGGCTGACCCTGCCCCCGGAGACCCAGGCCCTGCGGGGCTTCGGACGCAAGGGTCAGATCAACCATCGCTGGAAGGCGCTGGCCGACACTCGGGTGGCGCTGAGGAAGCGGAAGCTGCTGCGCTGGATGCGGACGGTCCTCACCCTGTGGCTGTGGCGGAAGTAGGCCCCGGAGCCGTCTCCGGGGCCGGCTTTCGGCGGTTGCTGCCTCGGAGCGACATGGGAGCTACGTAGCAGCGTGTGATTTGGTGCGGGTTGGCCCCAAACCCCGTCTGAAGCCTTCCATTCGCTCGGTTGTTCGGGTGATAATTGACGCAGTTTCTGGCTTTTCCAGTGTTTCGTGCCTAGAAACCTGGAGGATTCCCGTCCCCCGAATCCGGGACCGGCTGCATAGGATTGAGCCTCGCTCTCCGAACAGCCGCCCAGGGGTCAGACCGGAAGGATTGAGCCTCGCTCTCCCGAAGGCCGCCCCGGAGGACACAATTCGCAGCGGTTGGAGCGTCTCTCGCTTCGGCCCCTCGGACACCTTGGTCGGAGTGCGCCCTGCACACTGGCCGGTTCCTCACGTCTGCGGCATGGTTCCTGTGGAACTGGCCGCAGCTTCACCACGCGCCGGTCTGCGATGAGGTCTTAGCTGGCTGGCCGCTTCCCTCGCAGCTTCCCAGGACGTTACAGACGTAGCTCCCGGGTCTCGCTGCGTCTCTCACCGCGCCGTCCTGTGGTTGCTCTGCAGGCCGGTCGGTTCCCCCCATTTCATAGCAGCTCCCCCTGAGTCCATTCCCTGTGATGTGACCCTGGGCCGAGCTGCGTCTTTCTCACCACGGCGTCTCCCTGCGTTCGTCTCGTGGTCGGACTGCTGGCGTCGTCGGCACGGCAACACGGATTCAACGGCAACGGCATGAGATTCAACAAGGAGGTAGCGCACATGGACAGGCGAGTTGGTCGGTATCAGAAGGGCGAACGGCAGGTGATCGGCGACCGCGTGGTCCTCAACCCACGGACCCGCCTCTGCTCCCTGCGAGACGCCGAGGGCAACGTCTTCGACACGTTCAGGTTGTCTCTCGAGGTCTGCGGCTGCGAGTATTCCTTTGCGCGGGCGGGGGTGGGCTGCCAGCGTGGTGGGGCTGGCGGACTTCGAGCTCATTCCTTTGCGCGGGCGGGGGTGGGCTGGCTCGATGATATGGGAGTCGGATGATATTGCCATTCCTTTGCGCGGGCGGGGGTGGGCTACAGAGGCTCGGACGGCTGGTACTGCAAGAGATGCGGGCAGCTGCACACATTGGACGGGAAGCAGTCCGCGAGCGACCCGGCCCGCCTGAAGCCCGATTCATCGCGGGTAAGAGAGTTCGACGTGGGCATCCGGGTATCCCCCGACTGGTCCACGTCCAGCGACCTGGAGGCCGGCGCGGGTCAGCAACGGAAAGGAGGCGTCTATGCACGTCAAGGAACTGGTTCCAAAGGTCAAGGGACTCGCGGTCAAGGCGGGCGGATTCATCCGGCGGCGCAAGCGGCTGACGATAGCGGTCGTGGTCGCGGCGCTGCTGTTCGGGCCACTGCTGACGACCGACGGCGAGCTGGTCTTCCTGAACGCGGTCGGCCTGGGCATCGGCGCGCTGCTGCTCAGGCGGTTCCTCGTGCGGCGCACGGTTCGGAGGTTCCGCCGCTGACGGCTTCGGGCCGCTCACAACCCATCCCAACACGCAAGGGTCGTCTCCATCCGGGGACGGCCCTTCTTCTTTGCCCGCAAGCGGGCGCAATCCAAAGGCAACACAACACAGAAGGAGGTCGTGATGACAACGGCAACATTGGCAACTGGCAATCGGACGATGACGGAAGCTCGGCCCCGGCGCAGCCTCGAAGAGCTGGTCGACCGGCTCATTGCGGCGCTGTTCAAGGAGCAGGAGACGGCATCGGCGACGGAGACAGCGAGCGTGGCCAAGAGCGTCCATGAGGCGCGGCGGCTCAGGCAGGCGGGGGACATCGACGGGGCGCTGGCGGTCTTCGCCGGCACGGACACGACGAAGGCTGAGCCGCATCAGGCTCGGTGGGCCTACGCCGAGTGGACGGACCTGGTGAAGCGGCGGTTCGGGGACCGGGACGCGCTGGTCTACAGTCAGGGCGCGGGACAGGCCGCCGCTCTGGTGCCCACCGGAGACGGCGGGACGCTTGAGGTTGCGGCGGTCCTGGGGATGCGCTGGCCGCCCGGCAAGCTGGTCTCGGGGCGCAGCCTGCGGGGGCTGAGGCCCTTGGCGAAGGCTTGCCCTCGGCCCTGACCGGAGAGTGGCCCGGCGCTGTCGTAGCGCAAGCAACGGTTGACGACCCGTAAGGCAAACGGGGCGCTTCAATGCTCTGCGTGGACCCCGGGGCGTCGCCTTCTTGCGACTGCTTGCACCCGCGCTCCGTTCCACCAGGCAGCGCCCCGCACGGGGGGCGTTGCCTCCTCCGCCTGCTCCCCTGCGGGCTTCCATCCCTCTTCCCCCAACCCCACACGCGTCGCACAGGTCTTCTCCTCGACTCCGGCCGGGGGTGGGACCTGTGCCCTATGCACGACGGAGCCTGCCCCGGACTTGATTCCGGGGGCTTGCCCCGCACACGGCCTTGCACAGAGGCCGCCCCGGACTTGATTCCGGGATGCCGCACCGGCCATTCGCCACGGCAACAACGCCACCCAAGGAGACAGTCCCGACCATCGGGACACGGATTCGAGCGGGACTGTCTCCGACAAGGGGGCGGTCCCGCTTCTTCATTACAGGAGGAAGCGACATGACAGCTACGAGCATTGACAGAACCGAGAGCGAGATCAGGGCTGCTGCGAGGCGGCGGGGGATCACCATGAAGGAGCTTGCGGCGCTGATGGACGTGTCCGTTGGCTACCTTTCGCAGATTGCGAACGGGAAGAGGCCGTGGACTCCGAAGATGCGCGAGAAGGCCATGGCGGTCTTGGGAGAGGTCCCCGGGCAGGGGACCGTCTACCGCCAGGGCGGCGTGGTGACCGGCGAGAGCAGCTTCATCAGGGAGCGCGCACGCACCCTGGGCATGACCATGCATGACCTGGCCGACCGCGTTGGCGTGTCCTACAGCTACATGACGCAGGTTGCCCGTGGCCGCCAGAGCATGGGCGTCAAGGTCCAGGCCAGGGTCGAGTCGACGTTGCAGGCCCCGGCGAAGGTCGCGCCCGCCAAGTGCGCCAACCGCCAGGGCGTCGTCGTGGCCGGGGAGAGCAGCTACATCCGGGAGCGGGCCAGGGAGTTGGGCATGAACCTGCGGGACCTGGCTGACCGCGTGGGCGTCTCCTACGGCTACATGTCAATGGTGGCGCGGGGTCATAGCAACATGGGCGTGAAGGTCCAGGCGCGGGTCGCGTCGGCGCTGGAGGCCCCGGTGAAGGTCGCGCCCGCGCAGCCCGCCTGCATCGACCGGGAGGCCGTGTGGGACCGGATGAACGCCCACGGCTTCAGCCAGAACGAGGTCGCCCGGCGAGCGGGCATCAGCTCGGCCCATCTCTCCCAGATCATGAACGGCAAGTCCTCCCCGTCGGCGGGCGTGCTGAAGGGGCTGCATGGCGTCCTGTTCCAGCCGACGAGTGCGGAGCGGGTCATGCCCGCCGAGGTGAAGGTGCTGGGCTGGCGGAAGGGTGAGCGGAGCGGGATGGTCGTTCGCGGCGCCGGTGGCCCCGGGCGCGGCGCCAAGTCCGGCGGCGGGACCGTCCGGGTCGGAGGCCGTGTCCCCTGGGGCGCGATGGCGGAGTTCGCCTACCGCGCCGGGTACGACGGCATGGGCAGGGTCTCGGTCACGCACGTCGTCGAGCGGGGCTACTCCGCCATGCTGAAGCAGCCGGAGACGGCGGCTGCTTAGGGCTCCGTGACGCACCGCAATGATGGGCGGCTGCCTTGGAGCAGCCTGGGACGGCCCGCACCGGGCCGCATACGCGAGTCCCGCCGTGGGCGGGCCTTCGCACGTTCAAGCATTCGCCTGGGGGCGTTGCCGGAACCCGACCGCCCCCGCTGGGGCGGCGCAGTCCGTCTCCCGTCGCTCTCCGCCTTGCGGCGGCGACTGATGGAGACGTGCGTCCGGGTTCCGGCGTCGTCCTCTAACTACCACGAAAAGGAGGACGACACGACATGAACCTCGGAGGTTTCATCGACAAGTTCAAGGACGCCATAGCGCGAAGGGTGGTGGAGTCCTACCCGCCGCTCTACCGGCCCTCGGAGAACGGTGGCACGATCCCCAGGCTGCTCCGCAAGCCCCTGGGGGCGCAGGCCGACGCCATCAGGGGAGCGGCCCTCTCCCTGAAGGCCCACCGGGGCACCACGGTCGTCGGCGAAATGGGCACCGGCAAGACCTTTATCGGCGCGGCGGCGGCATACATGGCGGGCTTCGAGCGGATTCTCGTCATCTGCCCGCCCCACCTGGTCCCCAAGTGGAAGCGGGAGATCGAGCAGACGGTGCCCGGCGCGCGCGCCGCCATCGTCGAGTCCATCACCGACCTGGAGCGGCTCCGCCTCTCCGTCGGCTCCGGCCCCCTCTTCGCGGTGATGAGCCGGGAGAAGGCCAAGCTGTCCTACCGCTGGATGCCCGCCGTCATACAGCGGTGGGCCGTCTCGAAGGGAAGGCTCCTGCGGGAGGAGGAGACTGGGGAGCCGTTCCGGGTTCCCTGCTGCCCCGACTGCACGGCGCAGATCGTGGACAAGGACGGCGTGCCCCTGACCGACGCCGACCTGAACCGCAGAAAGCACACCTGCGCCGGCTGCGGCTCTCCCCTCTGGCAGGCGGACAGGTCCGGCCCGGCCCGCTACCCGCTGGCCGACTACATCAAGCACAGGATGAAGGGCTTCTTCGACCTGCTGATCGGCGACGAGGTACATGAGTTCAAGGGGCGCGGCTCGGCCCAGGGCATCGCCGCCGGCATCCTCGCCGACGTGTGCGGCAAGTCCCTCAGCCTGACCGGCACGCTGCTCGGAGGGTACTCCTCGACCATCTTCCACCTGCTCTATCGGTTCTCGCCGGAGATTCGCACTGAGTTCGGGCGCTCCGACGAGCACCGCTGGATACAGCGGTACGGCTTCGAGGAGGTCACCATCGGCAAGCCCGACGACGACGCGGTGGAGGACGGGCGCAACAGCAGGCGCCGCAGCTTCCGCAAGGTCACCAGGGAGAGGCCGGGCCTCGTTCCCTCCGCGCTGTTCCACATCATCGGCAACACGGTCTTCCTCAGACTGGCGGACGTTGCCTCCGGCCTGCCGGACTACGAGGAGAAGATCCTCGTGTCCTCGATGGACTCGGAGGAGGACGCGACGGGGTACTCCCAGCGCAGCGCCTACAACACCGTGTTCGAGGAGTTGAGGCTGAAGCTGGCGGAGGCTCTGAAGGCTGGTTCCAAGAGGCTGCTGGCGACTTACCTGCAAACCCTGCTCGCCTACCCCGACGGCTGCACCAGGGGGGAGACGGTCTTCGACCCCAGGACGGGCGACGTCATCGTCCAGGTGCCGCCCCTGTCCGAGGAGAAGCTCTACCCCAAGGAGAAGGCGCTCATCGACCTGGTGGCCGCCGAGCAGCTGGAGGGAAGGCGGGTGCTGGTCTACGTGACCCACACGGGGACCAGGGACATCACCGGGCGGATGGACGACATCCTCACCCGGCACGGGTTCCGGGTGGCGGTGATGAAGGCCGACGCGGTGGCCCCGAACCGCCGTGAGGCGTGGGTGGCCGACAGGGTGCAGGAGGGCATCGACGTCCTCATCTGCCACCCCAGGCTGGTGCAGACCGGCCTCGACCTCATCGACTTCCCGACTATCGTTTGGGACGAAACGGATTATAGCGTGTACGTGGTCCGGCAGGCGTCGCGGCGGTCGTGGCGCATCGGGCAGACCCGCCCGGTGAAGGTGGTGTTCATGTCCTACCGGAACACGCTCCAGGCCGACGCGCTGAAGCTGGTGGCGAAGAAGATGCAGAGCTCCCTGGCGGTGGAGGGCGAGCTGCCGGAGGACGGGCTGGCCGCCTACGGGGACGACGGCGACGACATGATGATGGCGCTGGCCCGCAAGATCGTCAGCGGCGGCGAGGAGGAGGACGAGACGGAGACGGTGGAGTCCGTCTTCGCCCAGGCCAGGGACGCCGAGGCCACCGCCGAGGAGTACCTGGTGGACGACGACTGGAAGGTCGTCGAGGTGGAGCCGGAGGCCGTCGCGGTCAACGGCAACGGCCACCACGCAGGCGGCATCGGGCCGACGGTCGAGCTGGTCCTGGACACCGGGCACCACGCCAACGGGAACGGGAACGGCCACAGTGACGAGGCCCCGGAGCCGCAGCAGTCGCTGTTCTCCTGGGCGGAGTTCATGGCCGAGGAGCCGGTGAAGCCCAAGGGCCGGAGCCGCAAGCCTCAGCCCGCAGCCATGTCCCTGTTCGAGTGGGCGCTGGAAATGGAGCAGGAAAGAGAGGAGGAGCCGGTCGGCGCGGGACGCTAGACCGCTAAGACACAGGGGAGGCCATCGTTTGAATACGATGACCTCCCCTGCTCGTCTATGCATGCGGGCCTTTTTTGTTGCCCTTTTTTCGACCGCGCATTGACGTCTTTCTCGTATTATCTTACTCTCACGGGAGAGAACGATCCTGAGGAGGGATCGACTCGATACAGACTGAGTTAATAGCGGCGGTGAATGGCCTCAAGCAGCAGACGTGAGTGGGAGCGCTGGTCTACACGGAACGCTTGCTCACCGCAGTAAACTGATGGAGAGAGTGGGACCGCCGATGATAATACAGCCGCCTTACAGTCTGGAGCTCCTGTTGAGCATGTGTTCGAGGAAGGTGCGCCGGTGGGTGGAGGGCAGGCTGTACCGGTGAAGAGTAGGCAAGGTGGAGACGGTCAGCCTTCCGCATACTGGAACGGCAAAGCTCCCTGGCTCATGACGGTTGCACCTCCTGTGAAACTGGCTACAGTTAGGCATTCTCTTATTTATCAGGTGGTGGATTTGGGGTCAACGCGTCCTGGACAACTGAAATCTTAGATTGGAGACGATGATTCCAGTCTTCCCGCACGCATAAACGATATGATGTTCGCTAAACTGCACCGCCGGCAGCGAATCCTGTCGGCGATATGCGCCTTACTTTTGGCCTTCCTCACCTTGAGCAGCGCTACTGCGCAAGCGGCCAACAGCCAACCGGCGTTCCCGTCCAGCGAGGACGGCGCCCGATCGGTGGCCGAGAACACCGCCGCCGGCGCAAACATCGGCGCGCCGGTTGGGGCCACGGACGCGGACAACGATGCGTTGACCTACACCCTGGGCGGCGACGATGCCGCGTCCTTCACCATTGTCCCCTCCACCGGCCAGTTGCAGACGCTGGCCGCCCTCAATTTTGAGGGCAAGAACTCCTACAGCGTAACGGTGTCGGCCAGCGACCGGAAGGATGCCACTGGCAACGCCGACACGGCCATCGACGCCACTATTGACGTGACCATCAGCGTAACCAACGTGGACGAGCCCGGAACGGTCATCCTGTCTCCCGCCCAGCCACGGGTCGGCGAGGTGCTCCGGGCCAGGGTGAGCGATCCGGACGGAGTTGTGGTTGGCTCAGGTATCTGGGGCTGGCTGAAGTCCAGGGACGGGACACCAAACTGGTCGACCGTTCAAAATAGTGCGCCTTACCCTAGCTCCTACGAAGTTCAAGCCGCCGACCTGAATTTCTACTTGCAGGCCACCGTGAGTTATGTGGACGGGCACGGACTCGGCAAGAGCGCGGTAGGTGTCTCCCAGCGTGTGGCTGCCAAAGCGGCGGCGCCGCAGATTCATGTGGAACAGCTGGTCTCCGGCCTGAGCATCCCCTGGGGAATCGCCTTTGCGCCCGACGGGACGATGCTGTTCACCGAACGCGCCCGCAAGCTGAGCGTCCGCCTCGCCGACGGAACGGTGCGGAATGTCACCGCTGACCTCAGTGATGTGATGGTCGCATCAGAAATCGGGTTTATGGCGATAGTCGTCGATCCGGGCTTCGCCACCAACCGGCGGTTCTATACGTGCCAGGGCCATACCGGGGACAAGGTGCAGGTAATTGCCTGGACCATGAACGCCGGATATACGGAGGCCACCCGGGTCGCCGACCCCTTGGTCGATGGGATACCTGGCAGCAGTAGAAACCATTCCGGCAAGCATTCCGGCTGCCGGCTGCGCTTCGGGCCGGACGGCTATCTTTGGATTGCTACCGGGGATGCGACAACCGGATCGGCGCCCCAGAGCCTGACCAACCTTGGCGGCAAGGTGCTGCGGGTAGTTGCATCGACTGGCGCCGGGGCGCCGGGCAACCCATTCTCTGCCCCCAATTCGCCGCTGATTTACACCTACGGCCACCGCAACCCCCAGGGCCTGGCCCTGCGCCCCGGCAGCAGCGGCCAGATGTGGTCGGTGGAGCACGGCCCGGCCTTTGACGACGAGATCAATCTGTTGACCGCCGGCGGCAATTACGGCTGGGACCCGGCGCCCGGGTACAACGAGTCAACACCCATGACCGACCTGGAGAAATTCCCCAGCGCCATCGAGGCCAAGTGGGCCTCGGGGAACAAATCCCTGGCCGCCAGCGGCGGCATCTTCCTGGAGGGCGCCTGGTGGGGCCCGTGGGACGGCCGGCTGGCGGTGGCGTCCCTCAAGGACAAGACATTGCGCGTCCTTGAGTTCAGTCCGTCCGGCGACCTGTTGAGCGAGATCAGCGTCAGCAAACTCAAGACCGCCTATGGCCGGCTCCGCACCCCGATGATGGGGCCGGATGACGCCCTGTATGTTTCCACCTCCGAGGGCAGCGGCGCGGACAAGATCCTGCGGGTCACTCCCCAGGTGGCTCCCCGGTTCCCAGCCAATACCGACACCACCTGGGATACGCCGGAGAACGCCGATATCACCACCATCGTCGCCACTGTTGCGGCCGAAGAGCCGAACGGCGAGGCGATCACCTACTCCCTGGGCGGGACCGACGCGGCCTCCTTCAACATCAAAGACCCTGCCGTCGGGGAATTGCGGGCCAACGCGCCGCTCGACTACGAGACCAAATCCTCGTACCAGGTCGATGTTATCGCCACCGACCCCAATAGCTTGAGCGGCAAAGTAACACTGACCATCACAGTAACCAACGAGGACGATGCGGGCGCGATAACCCTGTCGTCCCAGGCGCCCGTCGTTGGCGTAGACCTGACGGCCAGTGTCACCGACCCCGACGGGGGTGTTTCCAGCATCGTTTGGACCTGGAGCAAATCCTCGGACCAAACCACGTGGACCGCTATTGCCGGCGCAACGTCGTCCACGTACCGACCGGTTGCCGCCGACGTTGGCAGCTACCTGCGAGCCAGGGCGGCTTACACCGACAGCCAAGGATCGGGCAAGAATGCGCAACAGAAAACGGACGCCCCGGTTGCGGCGGCTCAGATCGGGGTGAGCGTGTCCGAGACCGCGCTGACAGTCGCCGAGGGCGCCAGCGCCACCTACACCGTGGTCCTGGACGGCCAGCCCGCCTCCGATGTGGTAATCGAGGTGACCAGCAACAATTCCGACGTGACGCTGGACACCGACGCGGCGGCGTCCGGCAACCAGACCACGCTGACCTTCACCCGGGCCAACTGGAGCACGGCGCAGACGGTGACGGTGGCCGCGGCCGACGACGCCGACGCGGTGAACGACACGGCCTCCATCGCCCACGCGGTGGTGGCCGCCGAAAGCGCCGACGAGTACGACGCGGCGACCATCGCCGGGGTGGTGGTGACCGTGACCGACGACGACACCGCCGGGGTGACCGTGTCCGAAAGCACGCTGACGTTGGACGAGGGCGCCAGCGCCACCTACACGGTGGTCCTGGACGCTCAGCCCGCCGCCGCCGTGCTGATTCGCATTGACAACAACAACCAGGACGTGAAGGTGGACGCCAACGCGACGATACCAGGCCTCCAGCCCGGCATGTTCTTCACCCCGAGCAACTGGAACACGCCGCAGACGGTGATGGTGTCCGCCGCCCAGGACGCCGACGCGGTGGACGACAAAGCCCAGCTGAGCCACGCTGTAGACTATCGCGACAGGTCCGGCGGCCCGTACAGCCGCGTGGTCGCCGTCGGGGTGGCCGTGACCGTCACCGACGACGACACCGCCGGGGTGACGGTGTCCGAAACCACGCTGACGGTGACCGAGGGCGGCAGCGCCACCTACACGGTGGTCCTGGATGCCCAGCCCGCCGCCGACGTGCTGATTCGCATTGACCTCAACAACCTGGACGTGGGGGTGGACGCCGATGCGGGTAGGGCAGGCGCCCAGGTCTTCATGCTCTTCACCCCGGGCAACTGGAACACGCCGCAGACGGTGAAGGTGTCCGCCGCCCAGGACGCCGACGCCGCGGACGACCAAGCCCAGCTGGTCCACGCGGTAAGCTATACGACCGACAGGTCCGGCCCGTACAACAGCGTGCTCGCCGCCGGGGTGGCCGTGACCGTCACCGACGACGAGACCGCCGGGGTGACGGTGTCCGAAACCACGCTGACAGTGGTCGAGGGCGCCAGCAACACCTACACGGTGAAACTGGACCCCCAGCCCTCCTCCGACGTGGTGATCAGCGTCACCGCCAGCGGCAATACGGACGTGACCGTGTCTCCGGCGCGGCTGACCTTCACCTCGAGCAACTGGAGCACGGCGCAGACGGTGACGGTGTCCGCCGCCCACGACGCCGACGCGGTGAACGACACGGCCTCCATCGCCCACGCGGTGGTGGCCGCCGAAAGCGCCGACGAGTACGACACCGCGACCATCGCCGGGGTGGCGGTGACCGTCGCCGATGACGACGCGGGCGTGACAAACTCCGAATCCACGCTGGTGGTGGCCGAGGGCGGCAGCGCCACCTACACCGTGGCGCTGAGCACCCGGCCCTCCGCCGACGTGGCGATTATCATCGCCGACGACAACCCGGACGTGACGGCGGACACCGACGCCGCGACGTCCGGCAACCAGGACAGGCTGACCTTCACCCCGGCCAACTGGAGCACACCGCAGACGGTGACGGTGGCCGCCGCACACGACGCCGACGCGGTGAACGACAAAGCCCAGCTGCGCTACACTGTGTCGTCCGGCAACGCGTCCGGCCCGTACAGCGGCTTGGCCGCCGACGGGGTGGCCGTGACCGTCACCGACGACGACGACGCCGGCGTGACGGTGTCCGAAACCACGCTGACAGTGGCCGAGGGCGGCGACAACACCTACACAGTGGCGCTGGACGCCCAGCCCACCTCCGACGTGGTGATCAACGTAACCAAGAGCGGCAGCTCCGACGTAACGGTGTCGCCGGCCACGCTGACCTTCACCTCGAGCAACTGGGGCACGGCGCAGACTGTGACAGTGGCCGCCGCCCACGACGCCGACGCCGCGGACGACTCGGCCGCCATCGCCCACGCGGTGGCGCCCGCCGAAAGCGCCGACGAGTACGACACCGCGGCCATCGCCGGGGTGGCGGTGACCGTCGACGACGACGAGACCGCCGGGGCGACGGTGTCCAAGTCCAGGCTGAGGATGGACGAGGGCGGCAGCAACACCTACACCGTGGCGCTGAACGCCCAGCCCGCCTCCGACGTGGTGATCGCGGTGACCAGCGACAACTCCGACGTGACGGTGGACACCGACGCGGCGACGTCCGGCAGCCAGAACACGCTGACCTTCACCCCGAGCAACTGGAGCACGGCGCAGACGGTGACGGTGGCCGCGGACCAGGACGCCGACGCGGCGAACGACGCGGCCGCCATCAGCCACGCGGTGGTGGCCGCCGAAAGCGCCGACGAGTACTACAACGTGACCATCGCCCGGGTGAGGGTGACCGTCGTCGACGACGAAACCCCCACCGCCGGGGTGACAAGCTCCGTGTCCAGGCTGACGGTGGCCGAGGGCGGCAGCGCCACCTACACCGTGGTGCTGAACACCTCACCCCCACCCGGCTTCAGCGTGACGGTCTTCGTTCTTCTCGTCTCCGACGGGAACGTGACGCGGGCGCCGTCGCGGCTGTTCTTCACTTCCAGCGACTGGAGCACAGCGCAGACGGTGACGATGTCCGCCGCACAGGACACCGAGGGGAGCGACAGGGCCCAAGTATCCTACACTGTACGGTGCATCTGTAGCCAGTACAACGGCTTGAGATACGACAACGTGGTGGAGGTGATTGTCGTCGACGACGACGCGGTCGGAGTGACGTTGTCCGAAACAGCGGTGTCGGTGATCGAGGGTGGCAACAGCAACTACACGGTGGTGCTGAACAACCAGCCCTCCTCTGACGTGGTGATCGACGTAACCGCCAGCGGCAATACGGACGTGACCGTGTCTCCGGCCACCCTGACCTTCACCCCGGCCAACTGGAGCACGGCGCAGACGGTGACGGTGCGGGCGGCCCAGGACGCCGACGCGGTAAACGACGCGGCGTCCATCACCCACGCCGTCGACGCCTCCCGGAGCGCCAACGAGTACGACAACGTGAGCATCGCCGGGGTGGCCGTGACCGTCGACGACGACGAGACCGCCGGGGTGACGGTGTCCGAAACCACGCTGACCGTGGACGAGGGCGGCAACGGCGCCTACACCGTGGTGTTGGACGCCCAGCCCGCCTCCGACGTGGTGATCACGCTGACCAGCAACAATTCCGACGTGACGGTGGACACTGCCGTAACGTCCGGCAGCCAGAACACGCTGACCTTCACCCCGAGCAACTGGAGCGTGGCGCAGACGGTGACGGTGGCCGCGGACCAGGACGCCGACGCGGCGAACGACGCGGCCTCTATCAGCCACGCGGTGGTGGCCTCCAGGAGCGCCAACGAGTACGACAACGTGACCATCGCCGAGCTGGCGGTCACCGTCACCGACGACGAAATCGGCACCGCCGGGGTGAGAAGCTCCGTGTCCAGCCTGTCGGTGGCCGAGGGCGGCAGCGCAACCTACACCGTGGTCCTGGACGCGCAGCCCGAGGCGAGGGTGAGGGTCTGGATTTTTCTCATCTCCGACGGGAACGTGTCACGGACGCCGAGACGGCTGGACTTCACGCCGTCCAACTGGAGCACGCCGCAGACGGTGACGGTGTCCGCCGCCCAGGACGCCGACAGGGGGATCATCAAGGCCCAGATCTCCTACTTTATAACGTGCGCCAGCAGCTGCAGACCGTACAACAACAACACGACATACAGCAACGTGGGGGAGGTGATCGTCGTCGACGACGAAGTTGTAGGGGTAACGCTGACCGAAACCACGCTGACGGTGCTCGAGGGTGGCAACCGCACCTACACCGTGGTGCTGAACAGGCAGCCCACCTCCGACGTGGTGATCAACGTCACCAAAAGCGGCAGTGACGACCTGACGGCGACTCCGGCCAGCCTGACCTTCACCACGAGCAACTGGAGCACGCCGCAGACGGTGACGGTGCGGGCCGCCGAGGACGCCGACGCGGCGAACGACACGGCCTCCATCAGCCACGCGGTGGTGGCCGCCCAAAGCGCCAACGAGTACGACGCCGTGAGCATCGCCGGGGTGGCCGTGACCGTCACCGACGACGAGACCGCCGGGGTGACGGTGTCCGAAACCACGCTGACGGTTGCCGAGGGCGGCAGCGGCGCCTACACCGTGGTCCTGGACGTGCAGCCCACCTCCGACGTGGTGATCACAGTGAGCAGCGACAACACGGACGTGACGGTGTCGCCGGCCACCCTGACCTTCACGCCGTCCAACTGGGACACGGCGCAGACGGTGACGGTGGCTGCCGCCCAGGACGCCGACGCGGTGAACGACGCGGCCTCCATCGCCCACGCCGTCGACGCCTCCCGGAGCGCCAACGAGTACGACAACATGACCATCGCCGGGGTGGCCGTGACCGTCACCGACGACGACACCGCCGGGGTGAGCGTGTCCGAGACCACGCTGACGGTGGCCGAGGGCGGCAGCGGCGCCTACACCGTGGTCCTGGACGTGCAGCCCACCTCCGACGTGGTAATCAACGTAACCAAAAGCGGCAGTGACGACGTAACGGTGTCTCCGGCCACCCTGACCTTCACGACGGCCAACTGGAGCACGGCGCAGACGGTGACGGTGGCTGCCGCCCAGGACGCCGACGCGGTGAACGACGCGGCCTCCATCACCCACGCGGTGGTGGCCGCCAGCAGCGCCAACGAGTTCGACCTAGTCACCGTGGCCGGGGTGGCCGTGACCGTCACCGACGACGAGACCGCCGGGGTGACGGTGTCCAAATCGACGCTGACGGTTGCCGAGGGGGGCAGCGGCGCCTACACGGTGGTCCTGGACGCCCTGCCCACCTCCGACGTGGTGATCAGCGTCACCAGGACCGGCAGCAGCGACGTGACGCTGGACACCGACACGGGGACGTCCGGCAACCAGACCACGCTGACCTTCACCCGGGCCAACTGGGACACGGCGCAGACGGTGACGGTGGCTGCCGCCCAGGACGCCGACGCGGTGAACGACGCGGCCTCCATCACCCACGCCGTCGACGCCTCCCGCAACGCCAACGAGTACGACGCCGTGACCATCGCCGGGGTGGCGGTGACCGTCACCGACGACGACACCGCCGGGGTGACGGTGTCCGCGTCGTCGCTGACGGTGGCTGAGGGCGGCAGCGCAACCTACACGGTGGTGCTGAACCTTCAACCCACCTCCGACGTGGTGATCAACGTAACCAAAAGCGGCAGCAGCGACGTGACGCCGGACACCGATACGGGGACGTCCGGCAACCAGACCACGCTGACCTTCACCCGGGCCAACTGGGACACGGCGCAGACCGTGACGGTGGCTGCCGCCCAGGACGCCGACGCGGTGGACGGCGTGGCCGCCATCGCCCACGCGGTGGTGGCCGCCCAGAGCGCCAACGAGTACGACGCCGTGACCATCGCCGGGGTGACAGTCACGGTGGCCGACGACGACGCCGGGGTGACGGTGTCCCCTGCTACATTGCGCATCCCCGAGGGCAACAATTCCACCTACACGGTGGTCCTGGACGCCCTGCCCGCCTCCGACGTGGTGATCACGGTGAGCAGCGACAATTCGGACGTGACGGTGTCGCCGGCCACCCTGACCTTCACGCCGTCCAACTGGAGCACGGCGAAGACGGTGACGGTGGCCGCGGCCCAGGACGCCGACGCGGTGAACGACGCAGCCTCCATCGCCCACGCCGTCGACGCCGCCCGCAGCGCCAACGAGTTCGACGCCGTGACCATCGCCGGGGTGGCCGTGACCGTCACCGACGACGACACCGCCGGGGTGACCGTGTCCGTCATTTCGGTGACGGCGCCGGAGGGCGACAGCGGCGCCTACACGGTGGTCCTGGACGTGCAACCCAGCTCCGACGTAGTGATAAGCGTAACCAAAAGCGGCAGTCCCGACGTAACGGTGTCGCCGGCCACGCTGACCTTCACGCCGTCCAACTGGGACACGGCGCAGACGGTGACGGTGGCTGCCGCCCAGGACGCCGACGCGGTGAACGACATGGCGTCCATCAGCCACGCGGTGGTGGCCGCCCGCAGCGCCAACGAGTTCGACCTAGTCACCGTGGCCGGGGTGACGGTGACCGTCGACGACGACGACACCGCCGGGGTGACGGTCTACCCCACGAGTTACAATACGTTTGAGGACACCGCGAACGCCTACAACGTGAAGCTGGACGCCCAACCCAGCTCCGACGTGGTGATCCTGGTCGCCTCCACCGGCAGTTCCGACGTGACGGTGGACACCGACCGAAGGACGCCCCGCAACCAGAACACGCTCACCTTCACCCCGAGCAACTGGAGCACGGTGCAGCGAGTGTGGGTGGTGAGCGCAGCGGACGACGACGCGGTGAACGACATGGCCTCCATCACCCACGAGGTGGTGGCCGCCGAAAGCGCCGACGAGTACGACAGCGTGATGATCGTCTCGTTTGCCGTGACCGTCACCGACGACGAGACCGCCGGGGTGACGGTGTCCGAAACCACGCTGACGGTTGCCGAGGGCGGCAGCGCAACCTACACGGTGGTCCTGGACGCCCAGCCCGCCTCCGACGTGGTGATCGGCGTCACCAAGACCGGCAGCTCCGACGTGACGCTGGACACCGACACGGGGACGTCCGGCAACCAGACCACGCTGACCTTCACCCCGTCCAACTGGGACACGGCGCAGACGGTGACGGTAGCTGCCGCCCAGGACGCCGACGCGGTGGACGGCGCGGCCTCCATCGCCCACGCCGTCGACGCCGCCCGCAGCGCCAACGAGTACGACAACGTGACCATCGCCGGGGTGGCGGTGACCGTCACCGACGACGACACCGCCGGGGTGACGGTGTCCGCGTCGTCGGTGACGGTTGCCGAGGGCGGCAGCGCAACCTACACGGTGGTGCTGAACCTTCAACCCACCTCCGACGTGGTGATCAACGTGACCAAACGCGGCAGCCCCGACGTGACGGTGTCGCCGGCGCGGCTGACCTTCACGACGGCCAACTGGAGCACGGCGCAGACGGTGACGGTGGCCGCGGCCCAGGACGCCGACGCGGTGGACGACGCGGCCGCCATCGCCCACGCCGTCGACGCCGCCCGCAGCGCCAACGAGTACGACAACGTGACCATCGCCGGGGTGGCCGTGACCGTCACCGACGACGACACCGCCGGGGTGAGCGTGTCCGAGACCACGCTGACGGTGGACGAGGGCGGCCGCGGCTCCTACACGGTGAGGCTGAACACGCAGCCCACCTCCGACGTGGTGATCGGCGTAACCAGGAGCGGCAGCCCCGACGTGACAGTGTCTCCGGCCACCCTGACCTTCTCCTCGTCCAACTGGGCCACGGCGCAGACGGTGACGGTGGCCGCCGCCCAGGACGCCGACGCGGTGAACGACACGGCCGCCATCACCCACGCGGTCGACGCCTCCCGGAGCGCCAACGAGTTCGACGCCGTGACCATCGCCGGGGTGACGGTGACCGTCGACGACGACGAGACCGCCGGGGTGACGGTGTCCGAAACCACGCTGACGGTGGCCGAGGGCGGCAGCGGCGCCTACACCGTGGTCCTGGACGTGCAGCCCACCTCCGACGTGGTAATCAACGTAACCAAAAGCGGCAGTGACGACGTAACGGTGTCTCCGGCCACCCTGACCTTCACGACGGCCAACTGGAGCACGGCGAAGACGGTGACGGTGGCTGCCGCCCAGGACGCCGACGCGGTGAACGACGCGGCCTCCATCGCCCACGCCGTCGACGCCGCCCGCAGCGCCAACGAGTACGACAACATGACCATCGCCGGGGTGGCCGTGACCGTCACCGACGACGACACCGCCGGGGTGAGCGTGTCCGAGACCACGCTGACGGTGGACGAGGGCGGCCGCGGCTCCTACACGGTGAGGCTGAACACGCAGCCCACCTCCAACGTGGTGATCAGCGTCACCAAGACCGGCAGTACCGACGTGACGCTGGACACCGACACGGGGACGTCCGGCAACCAGACCACGCTGACCTTCACCCCGGCCAACTGGGACACGGCGCAGACGGTGACGGTGGCTGCCGCCCAGGACGCCGACGCGGTGAACGACGCGGCCTCCATCGCCCACGCCGTCGACGCCGCCCGCAGCGCCAACGAGTACGACAACGTGAGCATCGCCGGGGTGGCCGTGACCGTCACCGACGACGAGACCGCCGGGGTGACGGTGTCCGAAACCACGCTGACGGTTGCCGAGGGCGGCAGCGCAACCTACACGGTGGTCCTGGACGCCCAGCCCACCTCCGACGTGGTGATCGGCGTCACCAAGACCGGCAGTACCGACGTGACAGTGTCTCCGGCCACCCTGACCTTCACCACGAGCAACTGGAGCACGGCGAAGACGGTGACGGTGGCCGCGGCCGAGGACGCCGACGCGGTGGACGACGCAGCCTCCATCGCCCACGCCGTCGACGCCGCCCGCAGCGCCGACGAGTACGACAACGTGAGCATCGCCGGGGTGGCCGTGACCGTCACCGACGACGAGACCGCCGGGGTGACGGTGTCCGAAACCACGCTGACGGTTGCCGAGGGCGGCAGCGCAACCTACACGGTGGTCCTGGACGCCCAGCCCACCTCCGACGTGGTGATCAACGTCACCAAAAGCGGCAGCTCCGACGTAACGGTGTCTCCGGCCACCCTGACCTTCACGACGGCCAACTGGGACACGGCGCAGACGGTGACGGTGGCAGCCGCCCAGGACGCCGACGCGGTGAACGACGCAGCCGCCATCTCCCACGCCGTCGACGCCTCCAGCAGCGCCAACGAGTACGACAACGTGAGCATCGCCGGGGTGGCCGTGACCGTCACCGACGACGAGACCGCCGGGGTGACGGTGTCCGAAACCGCGCTGACGGTGGACGAGGGCGGCAGCGGCTCCTACACGGTGAGGCTGAACACGCAGCCCACCTCCAACGTGGTGATCAGCGTCACCAAGACCGGCAGTACCGACGTGACGCTGGACACCGACACGGGGACGTCCGGCAACCAGACCACGCTGACCTTCACCCCGGCCAACTGGAGCGCGGCGCAGACGGTGACGGTGCGGGCCGCCCAGGACGCCGACGCGGTGAACGACGCGGCCTCCATCACCCACGCGGTGGTGGCCGCCAGCAGCGCCGACGAGTTCGACGCCGTGAACATCGCCGGGGTGGCCGTGACCGTCACCGACGACGAGACCGCCGGGGTGACGGTGTCCGAAACCACGCTGACGGTGGCCGAGGGGGGCAGCGGCGCCTACACGGTGGTCCTGGACGCCCTGCCCACCTCCGACGTGGTGATCAGCGTCACCAGGACCGGCAGCAGCGACGTGACGCTGGACACCGACACGGGGACGTCCGGCAACCAGACCACGCTGACCTTCACGACGGCCAACTGGAGCACGGCGCAGACGGTGACGGTGGCTGCCGCCCAGGACGCCGACGCGGTGGACGACGCGGCGTCCATCGCCCACGCCGTCGACGCCGCCCGCAGCGCCAACGAGTACGACAACGTGATGATCGCCTCGTTTGCGGTGACCGTCACCGACGACGAGACCGCCGGGGTGACGGTGTCCGAAACCACGCTGACGGTTGCCGAGGGCGGCAGCGCAACCTACACGGTGGTGCTGAACCTTCAACCCACCTCCGACGTGGTGATCAACGTAACCAAAAGCGGCAGCAGCGACCTGACGGCGACTCCGGCCAGCCTGACCTTCACCACGAGCAACTGGAGCACGCCGCAGACGGTGACGGTGCGGGCCGCCCAGGACGCCGACGCGGTGGACGACGCGGCGTCCATCACCCACGCGGTGGTGGCCTCCCGGAGCGCCAACGAGTACGACGCCGTGAGCATCGCCGGGGTGGCCGTGACCGTCACCGACGACGAGACCGCCGGGGTGACGGTGTCCAAATCGACGCTGACGGTGGCCGAGGGGGGCAGCGGCGCCTACACGGTGGTCCTGGACGCCCTGCCCACCTCCGACGTGGTGATCAGCGTCACCAGGACCGGCAGCAGCGACGTGACGCTGGACACCGACACGGGGACGTCCGGCAACCAGACCACGCTGACCTTCACGACGGCCAACTGGAGCACGGCGCAGACGGTGACGGTGGCTGCCGCCCAGGACGCCGACGCGGTGGACGACGCGGCGTCCATCGCCCACGCCGTCGACGCCGCCCGCAGCGCCAACGAGTACGACAACGTGATGATCGCCTCGTTTGCGGTGACCGTCACCGACGACGAGACCGCCGGGGTGACGGTGTCCGAAACCACGCTGACGGTTGCCGAGGGCGGCAGCGCAACCTACACGGTGGTGCTGAACCTTCAACCCACCTCCGACGTGGTGATCAACGTAACCAAAAGCGGCAGCAGCGACCTGACGGCGACTCCGGCCAGCCTGACCTTCACCACGAGCAACTGGAGCACGCCGCAGACGGTGACGGTGCGGGCCGCCCAGGACGCCGACGCGGTGGACGACGCGGCGTCCATCACCCACGCGGTGGTGGCCTCCCGGAGCGCCAACGAGTACGACGCCGTGAGCATCGCCGGGGTGGCCGTGACCGTCACCGACGACGAGACCGCCGGGGTGACGGTGTCCAAATCGACGCTGACGGTGGCCGAGGGGGGCAGCGGCGCCTACACGGTGGTCCTGGACGCCCTGCCCACCTCCGACGTGGTGATCAGCGTCACCAGGACCGGCAGCAGCGACGTGACGCTGGACACCGACACGGGGACGTCCGGCAACCAGACCACGCTGACCTTCACGACGGCCAACTGGAGCACGGCGCAGACGGTGACGGTGGCTGCCGCCCAGGACGCCGACGCGGTGGACGACGCGGCGTCCATCGCCCACGCCGTCGACGCCGCCCGCAGCGCCAACGAGTACGACAACGTGATGATCGCCTCGTTTGCGGTGACCGTCACCGACGACGAGACCGCCGGGGTGACGGTGTCCGAAACCACGCTGACGGTTGCCGAGGGCGGCAGCGCAACCTACACGGTGGTGCTGAACCTTCAACCCACCTCCGACGTGGTGATCAACGTAACCAAAAGCGGCAGCAGCGACCTGACGGCGACTCCGGCCAGCCTGACCTTCACCACGAGCAACTGGAGCACGCCGCAGACGGTGACGGTGCGGGCCGCCCAGGACGCCGACGCGGTGGACGACGCGGCGTCCATCACCCACGCGGTGGTGGCCTCCCGGAGCGCCAACGAGTACGACGCCGTGAGCATCGCCGGGGTGGCCGTGACCGTCACCGACGACGAGACCGCCGGGGTGACGGTGTCCGAAACCACGCTGACGGTGGCCGAGGGCGGCAGCGGCGCCTACACCGTGGTCCTGGACGTGCAGCCCACCTCCGACGTGGTGATCAACGTAACCAAAAGCGGCAGTACCGACGTAACGGTGTCTCCGGCCACCCTGACCTTCACCACGAGCAACTGGAGCACGGCGCAGACGGTGACGGTGGCTGCCGCCCAGGACGCCGACGCGGTGGACGACGCGGCCTCCATCTCCCACGCCGTCGACGCCTCCCGCAGCGCCAACGAGTACGACAACGTGAGCATCGCCGGGGTGGCCGTGACCGTCACCGACGACGAGACCGCCGGGGTGACGGTGTCCGAAACCACGCTGACGGTTGCCGAGGGCGGCAGCGCAACCTACACGGTGGTCCTGGACGCCCAGCCCACCTCCGACGTGGTGATCAACGTCACCAAAAGCGGCAGCTCCGACGTAACGGTGTCTCCGGCCACCCTGACCTTCACCACGAGCAACTGGAGCACGGCGCAGACGGTAAGGGTGGCCGCCGCCGAGGACGCCGACGCGGCGAACGACACGGCCTCCATCGCCCACGCGGTGGTGGCCGCCCAGAGCGCCAACGAGTATGACGGCGTTACCGTCGCCGGCGTGACGGTAACCGTCACTGACGACGACACGCCGCCGCCCACCGGAGGCGGGGGTCCGCCCACTGGAGGTGGGGGTCCGCCCGACCGGAGTCCGACGTTCGCCTCGCGGACGGTAGACGACCAAGTCTACACAGTAGGCGAAGACGTAGGGACGGTGAGCCTGCCCCCCGCTCTTGGGGGCGACGGCAGGCTGCAATACAGCTTGTCGCCAGACCTGCCCGAGGGGCTGCGCTTCAACTCGGACCGCACCATCACCGGCACGCCCGGGGCGACGTTCACCAGGACGCGGTTCACCTATACCGCGACCGATTCCGACGGTGACCGTGTTCACCTGCGCTTCTATATCACCGTGAGCGAGAGGCCGGGGGTGAGCGTGTCAGCCCCCACGGTGACGGTGACCGAGGGCGGCAGCGGAACCTACACGGTGAAGCTGAACCTTCAGCCCACCTCCGACGTGGTGATCAACGTCACCCGCAGCGGCAGCGCCGACGTGACGGCGTCTCCGGCCACCCTGACCTTCACTCCGGGCAACTGGAGCACGGCGCAGACGGTAAGGGTGGCCGCGGCGCAGGACGACGACGCGGTGAACGACACGGCCTCCATCGCCCACGCGGTGGTGGCCGCCCAGAGCGCCAACGAGTATGACGGCGTTACCGTCGCCGGCGTGACGGTAACCGTCACTGACGACGACACGCCGCCGCCCACCGGAGGCGGGAGTCCGCCCACTGGAGGTGGGGGTCCGCCCGACCGGAGTCCGACGTTCGCCTCGCGGACGGTAGACGACCAGGTCTACACAGTAGGCGAAGACGTAGGGACGGTGAGCCTGCCCCCCGCTCTTGGGGGCGACGGCAGGCTGCAATACAGCTTGTCGCCAGACCTGCCCGAGGGGCTGCGCTTCAACTCGGACCGCACCATCACCGGCACGCCCGGGGCGACGTTCACCAGGACGCGGTTCACCTATACCGCGACCGATTCCGACGGTGACCGTGTTCACCTGCGCTTCTATATCACCGTGAGCGAGAGGCCGGGGGTGAGCGTGTCAGCCCCCACGGTGACGGTGACCGAGGGCGGCAGCGGAACCTACACGGTGAAGCTGAACCTTCAGCCCACCTCCGACGTGGTGATCAACGTCACCCGCAGCGGCAGCGCCGACGTGACGGTGTCTCCGGCGCGGCTGACCTTCACGACGGCCAACTGGAGCACGGCGCAGACGGTGACGGTGGCTGCCGCCCAGGACGCCGACGCGGTGGACGACGCGGCGTCCATCACCCACGCGGTGGTGGCCTCCCGGAGCGCCGACGAGTTCGACGCCGTGAACATCGCCGGGGTGGCGGTGGCCGTGACCGACGACGAGACCGCCGGGGTGAGCGTGTCCGAAACCGCGCTGACGGTGGACGAGGGCGGCAGCGGCTCCTACACGGTGAGGCTGAACACGCAGCCCACCTCCAACGTGGTGATCAGCGTCACCAAGACCGGCAGTACCGACGTGACGCTGGACACCGACACGGGGACGTCCGGCAACCAGACCACGCTGACCTTCACCCCGGCCAACTGGGACACGGCGCAGACGGTGACGGTGGCTGCCGCCCAGGACGCCGACGCGGTGAACGACGCGGCCTCCATCGCCCACGCCGTCGACGCCGCCCGCAGCGCCAACGAGTACGACAACGTGAGCATCGCCGGGGTGGCCGTGACCGTCACCGACGACGAGACCGCCGGGGTGACGGTGTCCGCGGCCACGCTGACGGTTGCCGAGGGCGGCAGCGCAACCTACACGGTGGTGCTGAACCTTCAACCCACCTCCGACGTGGTGATCAACGTCACCCGCAGCGGCAGCTCCGACGTGACGGCGTCTCCGGCCACCCTGACCTTCACTCCGGGCAACTGGAACACGGCGCAGACGGTAAGGGTGCGGGCGGCCCAGGACGCCGACGCGGCGAACGACGCGGCCGCCATCGCCCACGCGGTGGTGGCCGCCCAGAGCGCCAACGAGTATGACGGCGTTACCGTCGCCGGCGTGACGGTAACCGTCACTGACGACGACACGCCGCCGCCCACCGGAGGCGGGAGTCCGCCCACTGGAGGTGGGGGTCCGCCCGACCGGAGTCCGACGTTCGCCTCGCGGACGGTAGACGACCAGGTCTACACAGTAGGCGAAGACGTAGGGACGGTGAGCCTGCCCCCCGCTCTTGGGGGCGACGGCAGGCTGCAATACAGCTTGTCGCCAGACCTGCCCGAGGGGCTGCGCTTCAACTCGGACCGCACCATCACCGGCACGCCCGGGGCGACGTTCACCAGGACGCGGTTCACCTATACCGCGACCGATTCCGACGGTGACCGTGTTCACCTGCGCTTCTATATCACCGTGAGCGAGAGGCCGGGGGTGAGCGTGTCAGCCCCCACGGTGACGGTGACCGAGGGCGGCAGCGGAACCTACACGGTGAAGCTGAACCTTCAGCCCACCTCCGACGTGGTGATCAACGTCACCCGCAGCGGCAGCGCCGACGTGACGGCGTCTCCGGCCACCCTGACCTTCACTCCGGGCAACTGGAGCACGGCGCAGACGGTAAGGGTGGCCGCGGCGCAGGACGACGACGCGGTGAACGACACGGCCTCCATCGCCCACGCGGTGGTGGCCGCCCAGAGCGCCAACGAGTATGACGGCGTTACCGTCGCCGGCGTGACGGTAACCGTCACTGACGACGAAACCGCCGGGGTGACGGTGTCCCCCACAAACGTGACGGCGGACGAGGGCGGCAACATTCCCAGCGCATGGGTCTTGGCGCTGATAGGCGTGCTGCTCAACCTCGTGGCCATAGGCGTCGCCATAGGCATCCGGCGGCGGCACTAGCGCTTAACGGCATGAGATTCTGCCTGGGTTCGTCATGGGGCGGAACCAGCGATTGAACTGGTCTCGGTCTGGAGGAGTTCCACGAGCCCATGACATACGCTCTCCGTGACAGCGATTGGTGTCTCCCTATTAGGAATTGGTCCACTGCCCACGAGCACCACCACCTTCCGTTGCTATTAGGTCGCATCCTTGAGCAGCGGATATGGACAAGTCTGTGGACTCAAGGCAGACGGCCAGTGGTATGCCGGAAGAGACGACTTCAACCAAGCTTTCCCGCCAGAATGGGGCTCATTACCTGAGACCGCCTCCCAACGTTGCACAATATGCAATGCGGTGCCTATAGCGAAACCTCCCACCGGAAAGTTCGCAGTACGGTACACTCCGGCCCACCAGACTTGACGAAATCAAGAACTTTCACATTGAGGTTCAGGTTAGAGACGTAGGTCGGAGAGAGTGTCGGCGGCGTCTCACGCTATCGCCCAGCCCTCTGACAGCAACCTTGCCTGCTCCAAGACGGTCAGCGTTACCAGTCCGAGAACTGACGGGACTCATGAGCGGCTCCGGCTAGGATGCTCACCTTTCGGAGCTGCATCCCAACTCGAATGAGAAGAGGTCAGCAGTGTTGACGTCCATGGCCTTGGCAATGGCACGGATATTCTTCAGCGACGGATTTCGCAGGCCCCTCTCTACACTGGAGAGGTAGGTCACGTGAACACCGGCACGATGTGCCACCTCTTCCTGAGTGGAACCACGTTGCGTCCGCATGTAGCGTATATGTCGGCCAAACGCCGCTTGATAAGCGTCCACTTGACGAGGCCGCTACCAACACATAGACTATCCGTCCATAGACTATAAGTCTAGTGAAACGTATCCACCACATGGTGAGGAGTCTCAAGCGCCCGGGAGATTTGCTAGCCAGGATGGAGGGTTTTGCTTCTCATGTTCCTTGAACTCTGCTGTCTGCGTATGGGCGTTCACCGGGCCATGCTAATCGGCCTAGTAGCGGCGCTTGTCACTACGTCTCTGGCAGCATGTGGCGATGGGCCTCAATCTGAGAGGTCTGCGCAGCCTACTCAAGCCCCTGCTACGATGTCCACTGCCGCGCTGACACCCGTGTCCACCGACACTCCCACACCAGCGGCCACGCCAGCGCCAACTAGCACGCCGACAGCCACACCAACCCAAGAACCCACGCCTACGCCAACCAGCACGCCCTCGCCCACACCAACCCAGGATCCCACGCCCAGGCCAACCCAAGAACCCACGCCTACGCCAACCAGCAGGCCCACGCCCCCGCCAACTCAGGAGCCCACGCCCACGCCAACTCAGGAGCCCACGCCCACGCCAACCCAGGAGCCCACGCCCACGCCAACCCAGGAGCCCATCCCCACAGTGGTGGTCGGAGGAGCGGAAGATACCGAGGATGATATTGGCGCCCTGCTCGACGGCGTGGCCGAGATCGGCGCGCCGGGCGTGCCAGGTCCCCTGTGCATCTACGGCTCTGGGGCCTTCCCGGTGATCGTCGGTGCGATTAGCGACGTTCGCGCCCCGGTCGTGGCTGCGGGCCGTTGGCAGGCAGGCCGCATCGTCGCACTGGGTCACGATGGCTACTTCACCCGCCCCACGCTAGAGTCGTTGGATACGGGGCGCCTGATTACGAACGCGCTGCATTGGACCGCTGGGGGAGTGCAGACCGGTCCCCGCATCGGCGTCGTAGGTGCAGCCGGGCTGCATGCCTGGCTGAAGGAGGCCGGGCACGATGTCGTCGACGCCGCCCTCACACCCGATTCTCTTGGGGCGGTCGATGTCGTGGCCGTGGTCATGTGGAATCAGAGCGCACCGGAGATTGAAGCGCTGTCGGCGTTTGTGCGTGGCGGCGGCGGTCTTGTGACGGCCGTCACTGGTTGGGGCTGGGCGCAACTGCACCCGCACCTCGATCTCGTGAGCGACTACGCCGGCAACCGACTGCTCGCTCATGTCGGCATCCGTTGGTCCCACGACTACCTGGGCCGCACATCGCCGGAGGGCTACGCCGTGGATGGACCGCCCCCCGAGCTAACGCATGCCGGGACGGCTCTCGAGGCTGTCGAGGCGCACGCGAATGGCAGGCGCACGCTGACCCAACCGGAGATCGACCAGGCCTTGGACAGCCTGTTGCGCGCCATCCGCTGTCTACGTGCGGACGACGCGCTTCTTGCGCCGCGCCTGGACGCGCTGGTCGGAAGAGACGAACGGGACATCCGCTGGCCCTCGGCCGAACAACCTGTGGGCCAAGCCGACGTGATCGCCCGACTGGCTGCCACACTATTTGTGCTGGAGCAGAGCCGCACTCCGCCGGAGTCCGTGCGCGCGCATCCGATGGCTGCGGACTTCCCTGGCCCTGTCCCCGACGACGCTCCACGCATTACGCGTAGCTTCACCGTCGACACCGCAGTACCTCGTTGGCACTCCACCGGTCTATATATTGCGCCGGGCGAGCTGGTCACGGTCACTGTGCCGACCGAGGTAGCAGCAACCGGCGGTTTCCATGTGCGCGTGGGTGCGCACAGCGACCGTATATGGCACCGGTCCGAGTGGACGCGCATGCCCGAAATAAGCCGCCGATTCCTCATCTCCGCGACCGAGACCCTCGTCGCGAATGCTTTTGGAGGCCTGATATACGTCGAAGTCCCTGCCGAGGCCGACCTCGGGAGCGTCGCCATCAAGATCGAGGGTGCCGTGGCGGCACCCCTCTTCGTGTTGGGCGAGACGGACCTGAACGCCTGGCGCGAGGAGATCCGCCATGCGCCCGCTCCTTGGGCGGAGATCGCCGGGCGGAACATGATCGTCACTACGGACGCTGACGAAGTGCGGGGCCTCGACAACCCGGCCGCCGTGGCTGAGGCTTGGGACCGCGTGCTCGACCTGAGCGCGGAACTGGCCGCTTGGCCCTCACCCGCACGCTCAAGCCCCGAGCGATTCGTCGTCGACCAGCAAATCTCGGTGGGGTACATGCACGCCGGCTATCCCCTGATGGCCCATTTGGACCAGCAGGCGAACCTGGTGAACACCGAGCATCTGCGCTCGGAGTGCAACTGGGGCTTCTATCACGAGGTGGGCCACAATCACCAGGTGGCCGACTGGACGTTCGACGGAACGGTCGAGGTGACCGTCAACTTGTTCACCCTCTACGTCTACGAGTTTCTGTGCGGGATCCCAGTAGCCGAGAACGAGAGCGGCTCCGCCGCGTTCCGCGCCAAGCAGATGTCGCGCTATGACTTTGACAACCCGGACTTCGAGCAGTGGAAGCGCGAACCGTTCTTAGCCTTGGTCATGTACGAGCAGTTGCAGCAGGCGTTCGGCTGGGATGCCTTCCGGCAGGTGTTCGCTACATACCGCTCTCTGCCGGAAGCTGAACGCCCTAAGAGCGACGACGAGAAGCGCGACCAGTGGATGGTGCGCTTCTCGCGGCAGATAGGCCGCAACCTCGGCCCGTTCTTCGAGGCGTGGGGCGTGCCGACATCGCAGGAGGCGCGGGACTCGATCGCTGATCTGCCAATGTGGCTGCCGCCCGACTTCCCACCGGGGCGTTAGACGTTTTCCCGCAGGGGGTGGTGCCAGCCGGCCCACAATCACCGCTGGCTCCACCATCACCAGCAGCCCGGAAAGCGGCGACGCCTACAGCCCCCAAAGGACCATCACGGTGGCCGTCACCTTCAGCGAAGTGGTGACGATCACCGGAACCCGTTCTTTCAGGAATGGGGAACAGGCTTGCTTACAAAGAAGGTAACTGCCAGAAGCCCCTGCAGGGCGTCCGCTTGCAACCTGTTCCCGTAGGCCATGAGCACATTGTTTCAGTCCACAGACTGTTGGCAGTGAAAGCAAAAGCAGGGCTCTCGATCAACGAAGTACGCCTTTAGCATCTATCCTTCGTGCCAGACTATGGATTTGCAAGTAGGCGTGATTTTGCCATTTGTATCGTTCGTTTGGGGTCGGAGTAGGTGTCTGGCTCCTGAACCATCTCTTTAAGTTGCCATAGAAGGGAACGCGCTCCTGCCACGTTGGAGCTTCCCGGGGACCTCCAAGCTGCGCCTTGAGAACTGTTCGCATCATCCTCACCCAACCGTGCCGAGGGTTCTTGGTGGTTTCGTCAATCGGAACCCTACTACCACTTCCAGACCTGACTGCCACTCTCAGATGATACTCACCTACATGTATTTTCGAAGCGAAGATACGGCCATTTATGGACGTTGCGCTTGCCGGAAGACATTCTGAACGCACATCCACAGAAAGAGTTGGCCACGATCCGTTATGGAAGTAATGTGCAAACCGGCTGTTGACGTACCAGTCGAGGTTCGGTTCTACTCTCCAGAATGCAAAGACACTTGCAAGTACGGTCGCTGGGATTATGCCTAAGCCGACGACGATCTCAGCAAAGCTAATGAGCGGACTATCTTCACTCCCTACAAATCGGAGCAAGATCAAGTAAACTGAAGCAATGCCAACGAAGACCAAGATTCCGCTGGTTGCGCTTGCCAACCCTTTTCGAACAAGCCGTTGCCACTGACGCGGGTCCAATAAATCTCTCATAAGTAGTACAACTATCGCTGACGCCATCGGTATCAAGAAAGGCGAGAAGCGAGTCAGCATTTGCCACCATTCGGTTTGCTCGTTCATAGCACCCTCACAGGCTTTTGAGTATTCAGGGCCTCACGATAACATCGGGTGAATCCGAAATCTGGAAGCCAGCAAAGTATACAGGTTCGCTTCCCCAGTTTGTTCGCAGTCTAGCCCTGCCGCGTTACTGTAGGTCAGAGTCTTGGCTGAACCGCCCACTCTGCTCGCGCTCCCAGGGCATCGATGCGGCGCCCTTACTTCCACCACAGCAGGGTTAGGACCGATTCCGGGCCGTGCAGAGGAGACTAACAGATCTTGTTAGTCGATAGCCCCAGGGAGAGCGTCCGCCTGAGCCAGCGAATCCGCTCGGCCTTTGACAGTTCCCTGCGGGCGTGTGCCAAAGCGTCATGTCGCCACCGGAGATGGTCGACCCTTCCCGCTTCGTCCAGCGGCTCCGTTTCCAGGGACAATGTCAGTTGGAAATCGCGGAGCATGGCGACTTCCAACTCCCAACGGCGCACCCCGGCCATAGCCCGGTCAACCCGGCTGCCCGCCGTTCCAGTCACGGCCCGCAACTCGCGCCACTCTGCCACCAGCGGCGCCGCTGGTCCGAAGGCGTGTTCCTCGTCGTGCTGCTGTTCCAGCGTGACCACCCCGGCGTCGGGCATCCCGTGGTCCCGCCGGGGAGGACGCCAGGCCTCCGGCTGGTTGTCCACCGCCACCGGCTCGGACTCACCCCGCTGCTGCGCCTCTCCCTCCAAACGGGCGACCCGGCACCCCAACTCCTCCAGTTGGCCGCCTGGGCCTCGATCATCTCCCCCAGCCCCCGGTCTTCCTCCTCCAACGCCGCCACCCGCAGCTTCCAAGGGTTCCGCCTCATCCTCGGCCCCATCACCGCCTCCGCCAGCTTCCGCTCCGCCGTCCTCGCCAATAACCTCCGCGTCCCGGAAGTCCGCCAACGCCTGCCGCATCCGCCGGGACACGCGCTGGAATTCGTAGCAGGCGCCGGGCCAGACGATCCACCAACCTCGCCAGATCGTCCACAGCCTGGTCTCTTCCCTGCAAGTCAATCCCGGACTCCTCGTAGACCCGCTCCAAAGCTCTCTTCAAGAGAGGACCCACTCGGCTTGGCTCAGCAATGGCTTCGGGCAAAACCGTAAAGTCCAGGTCTTCCGAGAAGCGGTATGGCGCATGGCGCATGGCGCTGCCGAGAAACGGGTATCAGCCTCTCCTTCCGTCGGCCTCCCGGTCGACGGCGGTTTGACCGCTCCGGCGCATGCTGACGCCCTTGACCGCCAGACCTTCAGCCAGCGTTGAAGGATGGAGGCCAGGCCCAGAGTGAGTCTCCTCTTATTGGCTTCCATGCCTGCCGCTTCCCCAGATGGACCATCTGACGCAGAAGAGGGCGAACGAAGAAGAGGAATCAATGCCCCACCGGAAAATGGGCAACAAAAATGCCCATGCATAGACGAGCAGTGGGAGGATACCGCATCGCATCGTGGTGTCCTCCCACTGTGTCTTCTGGCCTAGCGCCCCGCGCCGACCGGATCCGTCCCCAGAGCCTGCATCAAGGTGTACGCCCACTCGAACAGGGACGCGGCTGCGGGCTTTGGCTTCCGGCTGCGGACCTTGGACTTGACTGGCTCCTCGGCCATGAACTCGGCCCAGGAGAACGGCGTCCGCTGCCTTCCCACACACCGGCACTGCCATGTGACGGATGCACAGCGCGCCCCTTTCTTGCTACGCTCAACATATGGCAATCTCCGAACGACAGCTGCTCGACTCCCTCAGCCGGACGCCGTTCGTCGATTCGGCGGAACTGGCACTCATGCTCGGAGAGCCGCACGCCACGGTTCACCGAGCCCTGGCCGACCTGCTGGCCCCCGGCATCGTCGGGAGGGTCAGCCACGGCACCGCCCACCTGACTTCGAGCCAGAGATACCACCTGACGGCCAGTGGCATCGGCCATGCCGCAGGAGTCCTCGGCTTCGCAACGCCCTCGGACTTCGTGCGAGCCTACCCTGTGTCCAGGGAGTGGCTGACACTGCTCATCCGTAGGATGGACGCGGTGGCCGCCGTCTACCGAATTGCCGCCTCGATGTCTCCCGGCATCGACGGGCTCCGGTCGCATGTGGAGTTCCACCGCCGGGGGCGCTTCGACGCCACGATCACCCGCCACGACGGCCGCAGCTTCGGAGTGGTGCGCCAGGGCCTGGCCCTGCGGCGCCGGTCGCTCTACGACCGGCTGAGGGCCATAGCGGGGTACGACTACACCCGCCGCCCTGAAGCCACCCTGATCCTGACGCCGAGCGTCTGGGAGGAGAGGCTGACGACGAGGTTCTACGAGCGACTGAACCTTGACGACTGCTTCGTCGCCGTGGAGTCGAGGAACGCGCTGGAAAGACGGGACCTTCGCCTCTGGCACAGATTCTCGTGGGTAGGCAGCTCGTACCACACGCTGGAGGACGTGAGCGCCCACGGCAGCCCCGGCGGAGGGCCTCGCATGGAGTCGCCGAGTCGGAAGCGGGCATCGCTGCCACGTCCTGAGCGGATGGCGCAGGCTGCGCCCGCCTTCGACCTCAGCCCGTCGGAGAAGAGGACGCTCGACCTCATCACCGACCATCCCATGATCCCCCGTGAGCACCTGGCCCTCTGGCTCGGCGTCTCGGAGGGCCGGCTCAGCCAGATGCTGCGCGGCCTCATCAACACCTGGGGCCTCGTCGAACGCCGGGGCAAACGCGGAGACGTTCGCTACACCCTGTCCGCCGAGGGCATTCGCTACGTCACCCACCGGGACCGGGCAGAGCTCCCTACCACGCAGGGCATATGGAGCGCCGCCCTCACCACCGACAAACAGGGCCGGAGGCGGCACGTGGGCCACCGCATTGAGACGTGGGCGAGGCAGACGAAGCACGCAGACGGCATCACCTGGTTCCTCTCCAAGCTGGAGGCAGAGAGCAGGGACGACCCCGACAGCGAGCTGCTATGGTCGGTACCCACCGCCAGGTCTGACCGGGCCTACAACTGGGGCGAGTCGGCCATTGCCCCTGACGCCGTGGGGCAGCTGACCGCCCAGGGCCTTCGGATACCGTTCTACTTCGAGCACGAGCTTCGCGCCAGGCATCCCCAGGGAGTCATAGCCCGCCTGAGACCCTACACGCGCTATTACCATTCCAACGAGCCGGGGGAGGACCAGCCGCGTACCTCGTCACCCTGTTCGTCGTGGACACCGAGGCGGTCGAGGACACCTACGTGAGCACAGCGGCCCATATGACTCTGATGACCGTGCCCGTCCTCGTGTCCTGCGTGCCCGTCCTGTCAGACACGGGGATACTTGGCCCGTCATGGCGTCCACTGTGGGAGCCGGAGTCCCCCCGACTGGCGTTGTCAGGGCTGAGAGCCTACCACTGGGACTCACTCTACCACCGGATGCGTCACCGTCCTGTAGGGGGGGAATAGATAGGGCCGATGCGTCCCTATCTCCCCTCTATGCTGGATGGGGGGTACAAAATGGCACAACCGGCCCGATTTCCGGGGTCTGCCACCGGCCAAATCACCCCTGTTTTAGCTACGAAACTGGGTTGACGTGTCGCCTGACCGGTCAGGGTGCAAAATGGGAAGCTGTGCAAAAATACAGAGTGAGCCCGAGTACATTTTGTACCCCCGATACAACCGCTGACGTGTCAGCCGATAGGAGGGGAAAAGCGATGGATGAGCCTGTCCGCTGGGTCACGAAAACGGAGGCGGCTGAGGAGCTGGAGATTTCCTTCTCGACCCTGGACCGGAAGATCAGGAGTGGAGAGGTCGAGGTTGTCAGGGAGGGCCGCCGGGTCTACGTGCGGATGCAGGGGCCGGATTATCTGAGCGACGCGGAGCTGCTGCGCCGGGCCGTCGCCAGGGAGCAGGAGCTTGAGCGGACCGTGCGCCAGTTGGAGCAAAACGTGTCCGAGTTGAAGCTTAGCGCATCGGAGCTGGAGCGGGAGCGGGACGAGGCCAGGGAGTCCGCATCCGCCGGCAGACGGCCGTACCACGAGCTTGAGAGGGAGCACCGGAAGGAGGTCGCCGAGCACAAGGAGACGAAGGAAGCGCTCATCGCGGTCCGCGTGACCGCCTTCGTGCTGTTGGCGCTGCTGATCGCCAGCGTTCTCCTGTGGTGGTTTGTGCTGAGGTAAGGGGGCCGCCCCGACACTCCGAGAATGTCCGCTTCTGGCCAGAGTCCCATTTCCGTATACATCCCCTGACTGCAATCGGCGGCCAATCCGATGGGCCAACCTGGGCCGCCGTCCCTGCCCACGCGCCGGGAACCCGTGCCGGGCTGGAGGTCCTGGGAGACCGGCTTCGAGACCCTGAGCGACCCGACATCAAACCCCGCAACGTGGTTGACGTGTCACCCAGCCACGACCTCGACGAGGGTTGCGTCAACGCCTCTCAGAGGGCCGAAGATGCCTCTGACAGCCGCAAAACCGCCACGTCCTGCACCCCCACTTCAATCGCCTTTTCCGGGGCCTAATGTCATTGAGACGCCGCTCCCACGGGCCTGCCGATGGCATTCCCCACGTTTGGCGATGTCATTGTCGTCCGGAACGCACCCTTTCTAAAAGTGTTCACTGTTTCCGTCCTGTAGGGGGGCGATTTACCCCTGATTCAGCTTGCCGACGACCCGAAATGCACTCCTGGTACAAAACTCCAACTCCTGTACACCCCCAATACTGCGCGGACGCTCTCCGTTTCGGCGGACCTCATAGGCGCGCGCACTTGTGCGGGGTGTTATGAGGGCCATGCCCTGTGGGGGGGGGTGCTGCTGTGCGCGATCCCGCAGGGACAACGCAGACGTTGATAACAACGCGCTTGTTGTGCATAATATGACAGGATGAACGCACGAGAGCTCCGACGCTGGCTGCGGAAGCAGGGATGCACCTTCCACACCCACAAGGGCGGAAGCGGACATCTCACCGTCCGGCTCGGAGACCGCACCAGCCAGCTTCCGATGCACGGAGGCGGCAAGGAGTTGGGACGAGGACTCGTAGCGAAGATCAAGAAAGACTTGGGGTTGGACTGATGCTTGCCTATCCGATAACGCTGGAAGATGACGACGGAACCCTGCTGGTAACGTCCCCAGACTTCCCGGAGTTGACCACCTTCGGGGAAGACCGGGAAGAGGCCATCGCCCGAGCGGTCCACGCGCTGGAAGAGGCGATAGCGGCCCGCATTCACGACCGCAAGGACATTCCCACGCCGTCGCAGGGCGAGACCTACGCAGCGCTGCCGACACTGATTTCGGTGAAGGTGATGCTGTACCAGGGAATGAGAGACCAGGGCATCGGCAAGGCGGAGTTGGCGCGCCGTCTTGGGTGGTTTTTGCCGCAGGTAGACCGGGTATTGGACGTTCAACACCGGTCAGGGATGGATATGATGGACGCCGCCCTCGGCGCCATCGGACGGCGGTTGCACGTAACCGCCGCAGTCACTGCCGATTCAGCGGTCGCAGTCGGAGAAGAGTCCGGCGGCCTGCATTAGCCGCAGTACTGGGAGGAGACCAAGGAGGACAGAATGACGAAGACGAAGCAGCTACAGCCCCTAACACCCGCGGCGCTGTACGCCAGGGTGTCCAGCGACCGGCAGGACGTGGACCTGTCCGTGTCCGCCCAGCTCAGGGCGCTCAAAGAGTACGCGAAGGCCAACGGCTACTCCGTGGCAGGGGAAGTACGTGGACGAGACCGAGGGCGGTCGCATTTCTTGGTTCGAGCGACCGTGCTGTACGGTAGGGGAGCATTTGTGAGCAGAAAAAGAGCAAGTGCCGAATCAGTGTCCTGGAGCAAGTAGTGTTCAAGCGGCTCATTTGGACTTGGCGAAGTCATCCGTTGCTACCTAGTTTGCGAAAGGCTTGCAGGTATTGGATTCGACACCGTCCGCCGTGGGATTTGCCATCAAGCGTCAAGTGGTTGGTGTACGCGGGTCTCTTCATGTACAGCAGAAACCTAGACAGTTCAGACGGCATATGGGAATGGGGGGAATCATACTTCGGGATTCCAGTGCCCACACTGACATCTTCGGCGATCCAGGAAGGATTCATCGCAGCCTGCCTGCTGGCATCGTTCATCTTCTTTATCGAGCCGTTACTGCCGATCCGTTGGAGCAAGCAGATTCGCTACGTTCTCACGGGGCCTGGCTGGATTATGGTCGACGGAACCCTGTCATGGTTCGCTTATGCGCTTGGAATGCTTCCCATCATCTCGGCAACCAGCGATTGGTGGGGCGGTGGGTTGCTCTTCCTGTTGGGAGCGCTCTTGCTCCTAGCAATGCCGATCAAAATGATCATTGACGTGTTCAAGGCGAACAAGGATGCCTTGGCGACGCCTACTCGCTGCTAGGTGCTAGATTCCCCGCATAAGTCTCTAGCAGGCTGCCGAAAAGGACGGCTTGAAGCCTCTTCCTCCGTGGTGGCGAGATATAACGGCCTCACCAAGCCACCCGCCCAGGAAGATGTCCCATGGGAGGCACCGACTCGAATTAGCTGACTGCGAAGGCATGTTGACTCCTCGCTGGGGATCTCACCCAACAGGCAGAGCAACAATGCACCATCCATTATTGACTAAACACATGAAGGACCAATAGAATGACTCATATAGCCTCTATTCATGACTCATGAGGAGAGTCACATGAACCAACTGACTGTCAGGGGTTTCGACGACGAACTGAGCGCCGCTATGTACGGCCTCGCCAAGCGGGAGGGAATCTCCCTGAATCAGGCTGCGCTGAGACTGCTAAGGAAGGGAGCTGGGATAACGGATAGTAAGAGAAATCCCAACGCCATAGGGTCTTCCTTAGACGACCTGTTCGGTACATGGAGCCGGGACGAAGCAAAGCAGTTCGATGCTGCCCTTGAGGTCTTCGAGACTGTGGACGAGGCAGCGTGGCAATGAGGATTCTGCTGGACTCCAACGCCTACTCCGCGTTCATGCGGGGCAGCGACGAAGTGAGAGTGCTGATACAGACCGCCGAGGAGGTGCTGTTCTCTGCGGTCGTGGTGGGTGAGCAGCTATTCGGCTTCCGACAGGGAACCCGCTACGAGCAGAATCTTGCGGAGCTTCGATCCTTCCTCGAACGTCCCTATGTGTCCTTCGTTCCCGTGGGGCCGGTGACTGCTGACCGCTACTCAAGGGTAATGACTGCGCTAAAAGCGAAGGGGCGACCCATTCCTACGAACGACGTCTGGATTGCAGCCCACGCGATGGAAACGGGCGCCGACCTAGTATCGGCGGACCGCCACTTCGAGCACGTTGACGGGATAGTATGGACACCGGTTACGACCAACTGAAACCAAGGAGGACGAACATGACTAAGAAGCACTTAGAGCCCCTAACGCCGGCGGCGCTCTACGCCAGGGTGTCCAGCGACAGGCAGGATGTGGACCTCTCCGTGTCCGCACAGTTGCGGGCGCTCAAAGAGTACGCGAAGGCCAACGGCTACTCCGTGGCCCGCGAGTACATCGACGAGGCCGAGAGCGGCCGCGTCGCCGACCGGCCCCAGTTCCGGGAGATGATCGAGGAGGGCAGCAAGCCCAAGGCCCCCTTCGAGGTCATCTTGGTTTGGAAGTTTTCGAGATTCACCCGCAAGCGGGAGCACGCCGTTGCCTTCAAGTCCCAGCTGCGGCGCAAGGGCATCCGCGTGGTGTCCATCACCGAGCAGGCCGAGGACAACGCCACAGGCAGGCTGCTTGAGGGAATCATCGAGAGCGTGGACGAATATTACAGCGAGAATCTTGCCCAGGAGGTCGTCCGGGGGATGCGGGAGGCCGCTTCGAGAGGCTTCTTCCTCGGCTCCAAGGCCCCCTTCGGCTACAGGAAGGTAAAGGTCAGCGACGGGGCGAAGGAGCGCCCCACCTTGGAGGTAGACCCGGCCACGGCCCCGGTGGTGGAGGAGATATTCGAGAAGTCCCTGCGGGGCAGCGGCCTCAAGGAGCTATGCAAGGAGCTGAACGAGAGGGGCGTCACCAACCGGGGCAAGCGGTGGAACAAGGGCGGACTCCACTACGTGCTGAGGAACGAAGCCTACACCGGCGCAGCCGTCTGGGGCAAAGCGTCAAAGGGAGAGAAGGCCCAGGACCCCGTGCGTGTTGAGGGAGCCTGGCCCGCGCTGATTTCGAGGGAGCTGTTCAAGGATGTGCAGCAGGCGATGAGCGACCGCGCCCCGAAGGTGCAGAGGCCCGCCAGGGTGGGCAGCCCGTACCTTCTGAGCGGCCTCTTGCGCTGCGGGGTGTGCGGCAAGCCCTACTCGGCCCAGGGAGCCAAGAGCGGGCAGTTCGCCTACTACATCTGCGGCACCCTGTTCAGGGAGGGAGCGGGGACGTGCAGCGCCCGCTACCTGAACGCCCCGAGGCTGGAGACCTTCGTGGTGGAGAAGATCAGGGAGCGGATACTGAACGAGGAGACCATCGTGGCGCTGGTGCAGCTGGTGGCCGAGGAGATCGACGCGATGGCCGGTGAGCTGTCGGGCAGGCTGGAGGTCGTCGAGGCGGAGCTATCCGACGTGAGGAAGCGTCTTGAGAAGCTCTACGAGGCCATCGAGACCAGCGAGTTGACCCTTGAGGTCCTGTCGCCCCGCATCATGTCTCTGAGGCACCGTGAGGAGCAGCTGGAGGCTGCGAGGGACGATGCCGAGACCCGCCTTGAGCAGCGCAGGGTTGTCCTGCCCGACACCGAGGAGATAGTGGAGTACGTGGCGGACTTCCGAAACTTCCTGAAGGACGGGACGATCCCCGAGCGCAAGGCGCTCATCCGCAACTTCGTGGAGTGCATCGAGGTGATGGGAGACGAGGCGACGCTGACGTACACGGTCCCCATGCCGAGCGACGGCGCGATGTCGGAATCGACGTCGGTTCTTGATTTCGTCAAGTCCGGCCCACCATGACGTACCGAATTCATAACTCGCCCATTCAGGGCGATCTCTGCGGCGTCCGCTCCCCCTATGGGAGAATCCTCCGGCGTCGGTATTGAGTAGACGATGGCGGCCCTGCCGGGCTTGACCACGACCTCCTTGACGAAGGAGCCGACGAAGGCTTTGGTCTCAGTCAGCTCGCTGGTTTTGAGGAAGTCGCTCATCTCGGCGGCGAAGGCGGCGATGGTGTCGGCGCTGTCGAGGAACTGCCGCCTCTCTTTTAGCAGCGCCCTCGCCTCCTCTGTGGCGATCTCCAGCTTCTCCTTGCGCTCCCGGAGTTCCACGATGAGGTCCGAAGCCTCGGCCACGTCTACGCTGTCGCTCCTCGCTATGAAGTGCCAAACGCGGCCCAGTTGGTTCTTCACGTCCTCAAGCTCCCCGTCGATACTCTCCAGCCTCTCCCGCTGGTCGCGGGCCACTCCGTCCATCTCCTCGTCCAGCAGCTTCACCAGGTCTCTGATGTTGGACTCGGTGAGAACGTTCTCCCTGATCTCGTTGACGATGAGCTTCTCGAAGCTCTTGGCGTTGAGCCTGGGGGTCTTGCAGGTTCCCTTGCCGCGCTTGAGCAGGGAGTGGCAGACGTAGTAGGTGTACTTGCCGCTCTTGGCCTCGGCTGCGGTCATGGCCTTGCCGCAGGTCTCGCACTTGGCGATGCCGCTGAGCAGGTAGGGGCTGGAGGCGCGGCGGGGGTTCACCTTCTTCGGGGCGCGGGAGCCGAGCAACCTCCTGGCCTTCTGGAAGTCCTGCTTGGAGACGATGGCGGGGTGTGCGTCCTCGACGCGCACGGGGGGAGCTCCGTCTTTGGCTTTGGCTCCCCAGACCACGGTTCCGGCGTATGCTTCGTGGGAGAGCATGGTGTGGATGGTGGTCTTGAGCCACTTCTTGCCGTTGGTGGTTGGGATGCCCTCGGCGTTGAGAGTCTTGGTCACGTCGAGGATGCTCTTGCCCTGTAGCACCATGTCGAAGACCCGTCTGACCACGGCGTCGGCGGGCGGGTTCAGCTCAAGCTTGGGGCGCTTCGCGGCCCCGTCCTGGACGTGGACCCGCTTGTAGCCGTAGGGTGCGTAGGTGGTCATCCAGAAGCCTCTCGACGCGGCCTCTCGCATCCCCCGGACAACCTCCTGGGCGAGATTTTCCGAGTAAAATTCGTCCACGCTCTCGATGATGGCCTCAAGGAGCTTGCCTGTGGGGGTGTCGTCGGCCTGCTCGGTGATGGAGACCACGCGGATGCCCCGCCTGCGCAGCATGGACTTGAAGGCGACGGCGTGCTCGCGCTTGCGGGTGAATCGGGAGAATTTCCAGACAAGAATCTCCTTGAAGGGAGCCTCGGGCTTGTTGGCCTCGTTCAGCATCTTCTGGAACTCGGGCCGGTCGGCAATGCGCCCGCTCTCGGCCTCGTCCACGTACTCGCGGGCGACCAGGTAGCCGTGCTTCTCGGCGTAGTCCCTGAGCGCCCGTAGCTGGGCGGCGATGGACAGGTCCACGTCCTGGCGGTCGCTGGACACTCTTGCGTAGAGGGCCACTGGCGTCAGATCGAGTCGGTCATTCATCAGTCTCTCCTCCTTGTGTTTCACTCTGTCTTGTCCGGCGGGAGCGCAGCCGTTCCAGCCGCTCCCGTCTGCGCCACTCCCGCTCCTCCATGAAGATGCGGATGGCCTGGCGGAGCAGCTCGCTAACGGAGAGGTCATCCTCCTTCATCACCTGCCGCACCTGCGCCTCCATCTCCGGTGGGAGGGAGAAGGTGAGGGTCTTGGACTTCCTGGGAGTGGGCACTCTCTTTTTGCCTCCTGATGTAGTGTATTGTCTTACTATACACTATCGGGACACCGGCCTGCAACTCCTACCAGGGGCCAGCCGCCGCCGGCCTGCGCCTGCGGCCGGGCATGTCCGAGGCGACCATCTGGGGTCCGAGGACGGAGGCGTAGCTTTCGGGCACGGCGATGACCACGACCTTCGCCAGCTTCCCCGTCCAGATCACGGGCCTGGCTATGGCGGCGCAGCCGCCGTCCTGGGCGTATCGCGCTGTGCCGTAGCGGGCGGCCTGCTCCGCCAGGGAGCCGGGGGGGATGGGCCTGCCCCTGCGGGGCAAGCCTCCCCGCTCGCCGCAGATGGGGAACGTGGTCGATGTCCCAAATCCCCGCGTCCGGCGCACCACCTTCGCCCGCAGGTCGAGCGGGTCGGTCCAGCCTGCGGCGTCGCTCTTGTCCTCCCGCGCGTACAGGACGGCCATGAAGGGCGGCTGCCTCAGCACCGCCGCCGCGAAGCGTTCGGCCTGTGTGCACACGATCCGGTCGGGCGGGGAGCCTGAGTCCATGTCGCATAGGGTCTCATAGATGATCTCGTAGGTCTCGTGGACCACCGAGTAGTCCTGGGTCCCGGCCCACATGTCCTCGCGGTAGTGGATGTCGTAGCCGCCCCCCGGCGCGCTGTAGTGGATGCCCTTCACGTCCAGGTGCCTCCTGCCCGACACCTCGCCGAACCCGGCTCGTTTCAGCAGGGCCTTGATCTGCTCCATCGTGGGGCGGGCGGGGACGTCGAAGTAGCGCACGAAGCGGGCGGCGAGGCGCTCCGGGTCCAGGGCCTCGCGGGGGGAGTCGTCCAGGAGCAGGCGGCAGAAGTCCTCTCTCGTCCTGTTCATTCCAGCAGCCTCTTGTTAGCGAATCGCTCGTACATCTCGACGATGAACCGCTTGGTCTTCAGGGTGATGGGGCCGTCGGGCCGGGTTCCCACGCGGAAGACGGGGTCGGCCAGCACGTACTGGTAGGCCCGCTCGATCTCCATCGCCTCGCCGCCGTAGGGGTCGGGCTGGTCCACGCGCCCGGCCCGCTTCATAAGCTCCTGTTCATCCACGTTGTAGAGGGCGGCCAGCTTGCGGAGCATGTTGGAGCCGGGCTTCCGGCCGCCCCGCTCGATCTGGGAGAGGTAGGAGCTGGAGATGCCGGTGCGCCGGGTCACGTCCCGCAGGCTGAGGTCTCCCCGCAGCCGTCTGAGCAGCGGCCCGATTTCGTCATCGCCCTCGATGGCCTCTCGGTCCTCAAGGTCCCGGTCGTCGTCAGGCTCATCCATGATGTCTTCCTCTTGCATCCGTAGTTGCGAACAGCGTCGCGCACGGCGTACCTGCTACATTGCAGCTACATTGCTGCTAACTAATTGTTACATCAGAGCGAGCAATTGTCAATACATCATTCTGTAAGGCTCGAAATACGCCTCTCAGCCATTGCCTCTGTCCGCTTTGTATTGCTACACTTACGCCAACAGAACGAATTATCGTATTTCGATCCGAGTATACATCACCGACGCCCGCGAGGGCCACCCCCTCGCGGCGCTCCAGACCCCACGAGAGAGACGGAATCGCGTGAGTAGCAAGCGAAAGCGGAGGCTGACGGACAGGCAGGAGCGGCGGCGCATCGAGGGCCTGCGGATACTGGCCCGCATCATCGCGCGCCACTACCTGGCCAACCCCCACCTGTACCCCAACGGCGCAGCCGGGGATGGCTCGCAGTCGGCCAAAAAGGAGGGTGCGGCGTGAAGCGCAGGCAGCCCTCCTCCAGGGTAAAGCTCGACCCCCACAAGGTGTGGGAGCTTCTGAACCGGCTCAACATGACCCAGAACGAGCTGGCGCGGCTGGTCGGCACCTCGTCCGGCTACCTCTCCCAGCTCATGTCCGGGACTCGCTGCCCCTCGGCGGACATACGCAGGCGGCTCATGGAGGCCCTGGGCGTCACCCGCTTCGAGGACCTGTTCATCCTGGAGCAGGTCCATGTGTAGCGAAGGCCCCGCCACGTCCGCTCCCCTGCTCATTCCGCCCGGCGTCGCCCTGATGCCCTACGACTTCCCCGAACGGCTGGAGGCCGTGAGAGAGCTGTTCGATCTCAACTGTGAGGAGATGGCGGTGGCGTTGGGGGTGGACCCGCGCCAGCTGATGCGCTGGCGCATCAAGGGCGGCGCTCCCAACGGCGGAGCGATGCTGGCCCTTGTGCGGCTGGCGGTCCGTTCGCCGGAGGGTCTGGCGAAGCTGCTGGGCGAGGACGTAATCGTGATCTTCAAACCGAGGAGGAGTGAATATGGCAACTAACGAGCGGAGTCGGACGTCGGACCTTCGCCCGCCGCCCTTTCCCGAGGACTTCGGGGAGCGGCTGGAGGGCCTGAAGGACTTGTCCGGGCTGTCGTGGGGCGAGTTCGCCGAGCGTGTCGGCGTGTCGGAGCGCGGGATGCTGAAATGGCGCAGGGGAGGGCCGCCTTCGGGGGCCTACTTGTGGGCCATCATCGAGCTGGCCCGCGAGCTTCCCGGCGGCTACGACCTGATGATGTACGGCGACGACGGGACGGAGGAGTAGAGGGGCCATGGGACGCCGGCAGGAGCGGGTCTACCACGTAGAGCCTGAAGAGTTCCCCCAGGACTTTCCCGAGCGCCTCGACCGCTTCCGGCAGGCCGCAGGGCTGTCCTGGCGGGAGCTGGCCCGCCGCCTGAAGGTCAACGCCCGCATCGTGCGCCGATGGAAGGCGGGAGCCAAGCCCGGCTCCGGCCACCTGGTCAACCTGTTGGAGTTGGCCGCGGGGATGGGGCTGCTCCACCACCTGCTGCGCGGAGTGGAAGAGCCGAGCGCGTTCCAGGGGGCGGGCCAATGACCGGATACAGGCAGGGACACATGGAGAAGGTATGCCGGGGCTGCGGTCGGGTCTACTACCGGCAGTTCCGGCGCAATTCGGGCCGGGAGGGGTGGTGCGGCGGCAGGTGCTACATGCGGACCTACCGGCGAAGCCTGGGAGAGGCCGCCAACGGGCAACCGGCGGGCGCGGCGAGGGCCGGGCGGGATGAACCGTCCGGCCCTCTTGTTTGTCACCAAGACACTCTGGAAGGGAGAGAGACAGTGACTGAGAGCGGGGAGATCATCGGATTCAATCTCGACCTGGTGGCCGAGCGCCCCCTGGTTGCGCAGACGCGGTTCGCGGAGGACGGTGGCATCGGCGTCGATTGGCGGGGCCGCTGCTGGGCCTGGCTGAACGGCGACGAGGCCCCGGCGTTGGCGGAGGTGGTGGTCAACGACGCGGAGACCGCCAGGCTGCTGTTTCCCGGCCAGGTGCGGCGGGTGCGGGCGATGGTCCGGGCCGTCGAGACGGCTGCGGGCAGGGTTGCGGGCCTGGAAGTGCTGACGGACCTGGGCTGGGAACCCCGCACGGAGCCGTGCGCCGCCGCCAGGGGGCTGCACGAGGGCGGGAAGGTCTGTATCCTCGGCGGTACGGTCCAGCAAGGGCTGAGTGGCAAGGTCGGGACGCTGCTCAGGTACACCAGCGCCACCGTCGAGGTGGACGGCAGGCGGTACGGCGTAGGAGTCCGGGGCCTGGAACCCGTAAGCGGCGAGAACGGGCCGGAAGAGTCCGGCGAGACGGAGGAGGCCGCCGTGGGTCTGGACTGACGGCCAACGCCACAGGCAACGGCTGTCCATAGACGCAAAGAGGGCCGGGCGGTTCAATCCGCCCGGCCCTCTTGTCTTTTCCGGCCCTTCCCCCTCCTCGCCGCTCACCGCCTGCCGCACCGGGGGCCTCCGCTTCGTCTTGGATGGGAGGCCCCTTTGGTGTATCGATGGGTCTGCACCACCCCGGAAGACGCTAACGCTGCCTTGCGGCAGCCTGGCACAGGGCGCACAAGGGGTGTGGAGATCAAGGCTGCATGATCCCGGACGCGGGCGTCTGCACTCTCGGCGTCTGGGGGCCGTCTCGGTTTGAGACGCTCTGTTCTCGTTCCGGGGAGGCTTCTGCAAAACGGGTTTGGACGAGGAGGCAATCACAGACAGAGACCGAGGAGGTTGCGCCATGGCTGTCGAAGGACGTGAAGGGAGCACCGGGAAGCAACGACGAACCCCTTTCCCCGAGGACTTCGGGGAGCGGCTGGAACGCCTGTTGAAGATGGCCGAGCTGTCGCCGCAGGAGTTGGCCGAGCTTCTCGGCGTGACGGAGCCCACCGTGCGGAGGTGGCTCAGGGGAGGGGTGCCCAAGGGGCTCAACTACATGGGCATCATGCAGCTGGCGCGGGGCGTTCCCGGGGGCTTCAATCTGATGCTCTACGGCGACCCGGAATCGGAGGGCGAACCGGCGAAATAGGAGCGAGAGGCCGGGCCACGTCCAAGCGCCCTCCTCCTCCTCTTTCCTCATCTCCTGACGACGCCCTGGGGATCCGTCCTCGACGCCCTGCGGTTGAGGGAGCGGTCGAGGATCCCGAAGGCCAAGCGGATGCCCAGCTCCGTCACCCTTTGGGAGGGCTCCTCCTCCTGCTTGAGGAGGGCGTGGGCGATGAGGTCGGCCATCTGTAGCAGGTCGTCGTCCTGGGAGCTTCGGAAGGAGGGGCCGCCGATGATCCGCTCTATGGGGATGTCCTTCGTCGGCGCGCCGTCCTCCCACGCCTCGTACTTGCTGGGCACGGGGTTGCGGCTCCTGAGCCTGCCGTAGAGCCGCCTGACCATCCGCTCCCCTCCCTCGTCGAAGATGAGATGGGCGTAGCGTCCGTCCGCCGCGACGGAGGTGTTGATGCGGTTGAGCAACCGGTCCAGGCTGACCTGTTCGTAGCCCTTCACGTCGGCCTTGCGCAGGCAGACGTTGACGACCTCGATGCCGCCCAGGGAATGGGCGGCGTTCTCTATGATGCGCAGGCCGTCCATGAATATCTCGGCTCCCTGCTCCGGGGTGAGCCTGCGGCCGGTGTTGTCGATGCGGGCCAGCTTGCCCCGTCCGGCCAGCAGGTCGCACGCGTGCAGCTCCCGGCTTGTCGGGACGCTGTAGTCGCCCGCCAACGCCGTGCGCCAGTCCTGAATGCGGCCATGCAGGCCGTTCCACCGCTCGGCGTTCACGCCCAGGGCGGAGCGGACGTAGTAGCGGGGACCCTCGGACTCGTCGATGTAATAGATTCTCATGGCCTTGGTTCTCCTTGGATGTTGGTCAGGGGGCGCACCGGCTCGAAGCCTCCGCCCGGGGCGAACCATGCCCGTCCCAGCGGCCCCTCCCGCTCGACCAGCTCGCGGTGGGAGGCCAGCAGGGGGACGGCGGTCCTGAGACGGTCCATCTCGCCCTGCGCCACTCTCAGGAAGTGGGTCTGGGCGATGTCGTTGTCGAAGACGACCAGGACGACGGGCGGCGCGCCGTGGTCGTCGATGGGCCGGTGGGACGAGTAGTAGCGCAGGTAGGGGGCGAGTCGCGCCGCCATGGTGACGGGGCGCACCGCCCTCCGCTCCCACTCCAGGAAGAAGGGCCATGCGGTCTTCCCGCGCCTGAGCATCCCGAAGGCGTCGGGGTGCACCGAGCGCCTCCCGCCGAAGTAGCGGAAGTAGCGGGACGCCCTGCGGGGCGGGTCGAGCTGGTCGATCTCCCAGCCCAGGTCGCGGGCCTGCCGGGAGAGGGCCGCTACGAAGCCGTGGACGGCTGCGGTGTGCTGCATGTCGCGGAGGAGCTGCCGGCTGCGCCTGCCGGAGACGCCGCGCCAGCCTGCTGCGGCCCCGGCGTCGGGGGGAGCGGCGCTCCACCGCTTCTTCGCTCCGCCAACGGCTGCCCGGTCCCTGCGAGCCAGCAGGGTCAGCCCCGCGTCGGTGAGCACCAGCCGCCGCTCTGCGGAGGGTACGCGGGCGGCCAGCCCGAAACCCTCAAGGGCCGTCGTGAGTTGGGAGGCGCGCTGGTTGGTGACGCCCAGCAGACCGGCGAGGTCGCCCAGGGCGAGCCAGGGCCAGTCGGAGAGCAGGTCGAGGACGCGCTTCTCGGCGGGTTTCAGGAGGGCGGGCAGCATGTGCTCGGGGACGCCCCGCTCGCTCCCCCGCTCGTCGATGTCCGCGGGCATGGAGACCCGTGCCAGGGGCCGCTCGGCGGGGAGCGAGCCCCTGCGTTCGATCCGGTCGATGGCGTCTCTTAGGCTGACGGCGGCGTTGACCGAGGACAGCCGCCACACCGCGTCGTCGGTGGCCGCTGCCGCCGCCTCCCTCTCCAGTGCTAGGACCGTTGGCGTGGACGCCCGGCGCAGAATCCCTCGGGCGTAGCGCAGCCGGGTCTCGTCGGGGAGGAGGAGCAGGATTCCGCCGGGCTGCGGCCCGTCCCTGAGCCGCCCGATCCGCTTGGAGAAGCCGGTGCGGTCGGTGGCGTGGCCCTGCCGGACGATGCCGATGGTCCTCCCGTCGGGAAGGATGATGGCGGCGTCCATCGGCATGGCGCGGTACCAGCGGAAGCGGATGGGGTGGTGGATGTTGGCGACGGCGGAGGCCAGGCGATAGACCACGGCCACGGCGTCGAGCCTCTCCAGGAGGACGCGCCGCCACCGGGCAGCCAACGGGTAGCTGCGGAGCAGCCGATCCGGGGTGAGGTCTTCCTCCTGGGCCAAGCGGCGCAGGCCGTCTCCGGTGAGGTGGAACCTGCGGGTGGGGGCAACGAGCTCCGTCCCGTGGGGTACGGAGGCGATCAGCCCGTCGTCCTCCAGCTGGCGGGCGGCCTCGTAGACCGCGCTCTGGGACCAGCCGGAGAGGGCGGCCATCTCCAGCCGGTCGAGAAAGGGCATGGCGGCGAGGCGGCGAAGCAGCTCCCGCCTCCCCCCGGTGAGCGGCCTCATTCCTCAAGCTCCTCGTCCGCTGCCCCGTCCGGCGTCTCCGGGGAGTCGTCCCCAGGGTTCTGGTCGCGCTTGCTGCGCTGCTTGCGCCGGGCCTGCTCCTGGGACTGGCCGCCGCTCTCCGCCGTCTCGGTGTCCTGGCCCTTCCTGAGCTTCTCCAGCTCCTCGCGGTACCTGTCCACCAGGTCTTGCATGTCCGCGTCCCGCCGTTCGATGTCGCTGGCCGGTGTTAGGTAGCTCCCGGCCAGGTCGCGGATGCGCTCGGCTGTGTCGGCGTCTCCCGGCTCCGGCTTGGCGACCTTCATGGAGAAAGCGTCCATCCGCTCCGTTCCCACGGTGGCGCGGACGTAGCACTGGTGGACCGGCAGCGATGTGATGTCGTCCTCGGTCACCCGCTCCTTGCCCAGCTCCCACACGAGCTGGCGGGCGTCGTTCCCCGCCACCTGGAAGACGGCCAGGCAGCCCACGTTGGCGAGCAGAGTGTCCCGCATGGTGCGGGAGAGGTCGTCCAGCTTGGCGAGGCTCTGGGTTGCCAGGACGAAGGACGCCCCGAACTTCCCAAGCTCCGACAACATGCTCTCGTAGTCCACGCCGGGTATGGACTGCATCTCGTCCACGACGACCAGAGCGCCCCGGCGCTGCTCGAAGGGCAGGCTTCCCTGCTCCCGAATCACGGCGTCCACCAGGTTGAGGAGGGAGGCGCCCACCAGGGCGGCCACATCCCTTCCCGCCTTTCCCTGGGCGGTGGAGACGAGCAGGATGCCGCCGTCGTGGATGGTGCGGCGCATGTCGATGGTGGAGCGGGGCTGGCCCAGGATGGCCCGCGCCCGCTTGGAGGATGCATAGTAGGAGAGGCGGGTCTGGACCGGGGCCAGGGCGTCGGCGCGGGTCTCGCGCCGCCAGCCGAAGAAGTCCCTGGCCCACCACTGAATCAGGTAGGGGTCGTTGACCTTCGCCAGCACCTCGGCGCGGAATCCGTCGTCGGCCAGGATGCGCAGCCCGTCCAGGATTGTGTACTGCTCGCCCGCGTCCCTGCTCTCGTTGGCCTCGTGGAGGGTCTTCACCGTCTGTTCGAGGATGGACTGCATCCTCGGCCCCCACTGGTCCCATAGGCCCTTGGCGATGCGCACGACGGAATCGGCGGTGCGGTCGCGGTCGGAGAAGATGCGGGTGTCGAGCAGGTTGACGCCGGGAGCGCCCCGCTCGTCGGCCAGGTCGATGAGCCGCACCTGCTCGACGAGGGAGTCGGGGACGTGTTGGAGCAGGCCGCCCACCAGGTCGGCGTGGGGGTCCACGACGACGATGGCGTCTCCGTCCCTGCCCTCGGCCTTCTCCCGCATCTTGTGGACGACGATGTGGTGCATCAGGGTGGACTTGCCCATGCGGGTGCGGGCGACGTAGAGGTGGTGGCGTCTCAGCAGGTCGGCGGGGAAGTGAATCTTCCTGGGCGTTCCGGTGGTGGTGTCGCCGACGTGGGCGCCGCCCCTGACGCTGCGGGCGGTGGGCAGCAGCACCTTGGCCCCGGCGCGGGCCACCAGGGGCGTCTCGTCACGCGCTCCGGGCGGGTGCCACAGGCAGGCCGCCTCGCGGACGCCCAGGACGCTGCGTTTCCCGAACAGGCCGGGGCCTGACGGGTGGAGCACCTGGGGGTCGGGCACGGCGGGCCGCACCCGGCTCACGTCGAGGCGCGCGCCCGCGGGGTTGTCATAGTCGCGGTAAGCGGCGGCCACCGGCTCCAGCAGCTCATTCGCCCGGTGGGGCCGGGTGCCCCGGGGCAGGATCGCCGTCACCTGAATCTCGGCGTCGAAGGCGATGCGGGAGACCTTCTCCTTGATGAGGATGGGGTCGAAGACCCGCTTGCGGGCCTTCTTCCAGCGGTGCCAGGCCCAGCCGCCCACGGCCAGGGCGAGGGCGACGCCCGCTCCCATGAGCACGGCCTTCCAGGTCTCCCCCGCCTGCACCCACAGGTAGCCCCGGAGGGCGGCCAGGGCCGCCACGCCCAGGACGGCCATCGTCACGCCGTCGGTCTGGAGGGGCTTGGTCTGATAGGTGTAGGCGGGGTCTCGCCGGTCCTCCACAGGCCGCTTGTGGGCCTTCTCCAGGTGGGACTCCGACCAGTCGGGTCCCATCGAGCGCAGCATCAGCCGGGCCACGATGCGCTCCCCCTCGTTGAGGTTGGAGAGCGCGCCCAGGAGGGAGATGAGGGGGTCGGAGCCGGGGTCGAGCAGGTCGTCGTCCCGGAAGACCCGGAGAGGCACGTACTCGGGGCCGTCGGCCCGGAGCGTCATGCTCCACGCCTGCTCGTCTTCGGCCAGGCGCAGGGGGTCGTCCTCGGCGGGAATCTCCTGTATCTGGGCCTGGGGGTAGCGGGCGGCGATCTGGGCGCGCACCACCTGGTCGTCCAGGCAGCGGGCCAAGAGCGTTACGCCGTCGGCGTCCCCGGCAAGCTCCAGGGAGAAGGGTTCGGGGACGGCGATGGAGCCGAGCATGTTCTCGACTCCCAGGAGCGTTCTCTCCCCCGTCCTGGGCGGCGTCACCGCCAGCAGCGCCGGGGGGTTCTTGGCCTCGTTGTTCAGCAGCCACTTGATGGGGTTCGCTTTCATTCGCTTGCTCCTTTCTCTATCGGTTCCGTCATTGCGTCGTTCCGTCGCTCTGCCTAGTGCCTGCCCGGTCTCCACTCAATTACTGCTGTCTCCTCCGGGGTGGCCTCGATGCGGACGGGGAAGCGGTTGCCCTTCGCCAGCAGCAACCCGTCTCCACGCGGGCACGACAGGAGCCATCGCTGGAGGTCCTGGGGAAGGTCGAAGGCGTCGCCCACCGTGCTTATGGCGGCTGCGTCCTGCTGAAGCAGCAATTTGAAGGCGGCGTTCTGAAGCAGGGCGCGACCGGAGTGGCCGGTGATGGCCCGCGAGGTGTCCTCGCTGAGCAGGTCCTGGACGTCCTGGGTGATGAACTGCAACCCCAGCCGGTGCTTCCTGGCCCGCTTCGCCATGCTCACCATGAAGGCCGCTCCCTCCGGGTGTTGCATGATCGACCACACCTCGTCCACCACCAGCAGGCGGGGCTTGGGGTCCTGGGCGGCTGCGGCCCACACCGTCTCGGTGCAGACCATCGCGGCGGCGGGGCGAAGCTCCGGCTCCAGCAGCCGCAGGTCGAAGACGGTGATCAGGGCCTCGTTGGACAGCAGGTCGTCGCCCTCGTCGGAGAGGAGGTTGCGCAGGCTGCCGGTGGCGAAGGGCCGCAGCAGCCTCGCCATGTCTTTCCCTCCCGCCTCATCTCCTTGCAGGTACTCGTAGAAGTCGCGGAAGCCGGTGCGCTCGCGGGGCTGGGCGTAGTAGCCCGCCAGGGCGTGGTCCAGGGAGGCCCTTCGCTCCGCGCCGAGACTCTCGCCCACCATCACCTCTATGAGCCGGCGCAGGCTGCCGATGCGTTGAAGCAGCTCCTCGGAGTCGCCCCGCTCGATGACGAAGGGGTTCATGCCCTGGCCGGGAATGCCGGGAGAGAGGACGCGCCCGCCCGCCGCCCTCGCCATGTCCGCGTACTCACCCTCGGGGTCGATGACGTAGGCGGTGATGCCCCTGGTCAGGCCCCGCAGCATTCCCAGCTTCGTTGCGAAGCTCTTGCCGCTGCCCGACCTTGCGAGGACGGCGGTGTTGGCGTTCAGGTGCGTCCCGTCCCAGGGGTCGTAGACCACCGGGGCGCAGGCCCGCATGTCGATGCCGTACAGCGTTCCCCTCCGGGTGTCCAGGTCGGGCGGCGAGAAGGGGAAGAGACGGGCTATGCTGGACGTGTCCAGCGTCCTCCACTCCGCCACGGCGTTGAGGGCCAGCGGCAGCGTGGACAGGATGCCCTCGCGCTGGCGGAAGGCCAGGGGATCGAGCTTGCCCAGCGTGGCGGCGAAGTGGGCCTTGGCCCGCTGGGTCATCTCCTTGAGGGACGCCTCGTCCTTCGCGTGAAGGGTGATGGAGAGGGACGCGTGGAAGAGCCGCTCGCGGCCCCGCTGCACCTCGTCGCGGAGGCGGGTCACGTCCTCCAGGGCAATCTCCGCCTCGGGGGACATGGTGCGGCCCCGCTTGAAGGACAGCGACTGCGCCGACTCGAAGCGGACCTTCTGCCACTCCAGGGTCCTGGCCGCCTGCTCAGCGGGAATCGACCCCAGGTGGATGGACAGGTCCATCGGCGCGCCTGCGGCCATGAGGCTCTGGAGGAAGCCGGGGGCCAGGGAGCGGGGCCACTTGCCCAGGTGGAGGGAGCGGACCAGGCGGTCTCCGACGCGCACCTCGCGGCGGCGCATCTCCACCTCCACCGGCGTCTCCTCGTCGATCTCGGCGGGGGCGCCGCCCAGGGCCGAGGCCAGCATCAGCATCCGCAGACGCCTGCCGCTGAAGGGGTGGACGGACAGCCCGGCCCGCGCCAGCAGGCCGCGCAGCTCGTCGAACCGCCCGAACTCGCACACGGCGTAGAAGCGCCGGTCGAGGATGCCGTCGCGGGCCTCCAACTCGGTCAAGAGCCTGCGAAGCGACTCGGCCGCCGCCCTCGTCTGCGGGGGAAGGTCCTGCGGCTGGGCCTCCCTGAGCTCCTCCCGCAGCCCGCCAAGGCGCGGCGGGTGCTGACGGATGAGGAGCTGCACGGGGAAGTCGCAGGCGTTGAGCGCCCCGGCGAAGGCCCCCAGCTTCGGCTCGTCGATCTCCAGGCCCATCACCTCGCACACGCCGAGCTTCACCCCGTCCAGGCGCACGGGGCCGTCCTCCTCCAGGTGGGAGAGCATGAAGAACAGGGGCAGGGGTGGCGGCGGCTTGGGGGCCGGTGCCTGCGGTTCTGTGGGTTCCTGGGTCTGCGGAGCGGCTGCGCCATCCGGCGGCCCCTCCGCTCCGGGTGTCTTGATTTGGTCGTTCGGATTCTTCAACTCGGTCTTCTCCTTTGCGCTAGGGGGTCGGGAAGTCCACGAGGCCGCTGCGCAGCAGCGCGGCGACCGCCTTGGCCAGAAGGACCAGCACCAGGCCGACGACGGCCATCGCGACGGCGCTCTTGGCCCTGCCGCCGCCCCGCTCCTCGGCTCCCTCGGCCATCAGGACGAAGCCCGCCCAGACGATGGCGAAGAGGCAGAGTCCGGAGGCGGCGTAGGCCATCGCGGTGAGCACCCGGTCGAAGGCGTCCAGCATGGCCTGCTCCTCGGGCGGGACCGCGCCGGTGGTCGCCAGCGCGGTCCCGATCAGAAGGGTTGCCGTCAGTAGACGCCTCACCACGGCCACTCCCATCCCAGCAGGTCGAACCAGTCGCTCAGGCCGCCGTCTGCGGGCTCCTGCTCGGCGGGCGGGTCTACCGGCTCAGGCTCCGGCAGGACCAGGACCTCGAAGGGGTCGTCGGCCCCGACGCTCGACGCCAGGGCCAGGGTCTCGTCGCGGCTCCCGGCGATGGGCGACCGCTCCACCGTCTCCGCCTTGACGTGCTCCTTGTGCAGCACGTCCACCGTCACCTCTTTGGCGATGGTGGCGCTGGGGACGTAGGCGTACGCCGTCGCGGTGGCGGACGCCGTGGCGCCGTCCTCGCAGGTGGCCGTTGCCGTCTCACTGTCGGAGTCGCTGTCCCCCGGGCGATGGAGGTGCACGGTCCTGGTGACTTGCTCCGTCCGCTCCGGGTGGTGGGTCAACTGCACCAGAGGCGGCAGCGGAATACGAAGGGCCGCCTCCAGGTCCGCCTCGACGTTCACCTCGTAAACGGCGGCGCCCTCGCCGACGACCACACGGAAGCGGGTCTTGCCGTTGGGGACGAACGCGACGCTCGCCTGGGAGCCGCCGCCCGCGACCGTGAGGGTCCCGGCGATGCCCGTCACCTCGGCGTCCATCAACGCCGTCTCGGTGACGCTGGCGTGTCCGGCCACCGTCTGAAGCTCCACCCTCTCCTCGATGGTGGATACGCACTCGGAGGCGACGGCTCCCTCGACGGCCCCCGGACTCCAGCCCAGGGAGACGACCCGCAGGTCGCAGAGCTCCCCGTCGATGGCCGGAAGGGGGTACGGGATCTGTCCGCCTTCGACGGTGACGGCCCCGGCCTGCCCCAGCGTGTCCTCCCACGAGAAGGTGAAGGACGGGTTCGGGCCGTCCAGGGGGAGGGAGTAGTCGATGCGCTCCCCCTCGTCCAGGGAGGCCGAACCCCAGAACCGCAGCCACGTGCCCTCCGGCCCGCCGAAGGCGCGGACGCGGATGTCAAGGGCGGTGGCCGCTCTGAGCGTGACGGCGGCCCGGTCGCCGGAGACGGTGAGTCCCTCGACGAAGAGCCGCCGCCCTTCGACCGGCTCCGTCACCTCGAAGTCGATCTCGTCCCGCCAGTGGTCGTCGGCAAGGGCCGCCTGGGGGACGGCGACCGCCGCCGCCAGAGCGACGGCGGCCGCGATTGCCAGGAAGCTCTTCGGGGGCTTGCTTTGCCGGGACTTCCGGCTCCCGTCCCCGTTGCCGTTTCCGTTTATGTTGTCCTTGTCCGTCCGCCTGGGCTTGCCGAACCAGCGGTGAGGGCGGAAGGGCATCCGCCCGCCCGTCCGCTCCCGGCTCCCGCGCTTGCGGCGAAGGCGGCGCAGGGTCTTGCCCGCCCGCCTCGCCATCAGCCGCAGAGGGCCGGGGCCGCTCTTCACCGGCTGCGCCGGCGCGGGCGGCTCGCTCCGCGCCAGCTCGGACGGCGGCCCTGCGTAGAGCCTCGCCCCAAGCCGGTACTTCAGCAGGTCGGCGGCCACCAGGGGCAGCCGCCGACCGCCTATCTTCCCGACGACGGCGACCAGCCCCGCCAGGCCCAGGAGGACGGCAATCGCCATCCTCACCTCGGACGGCCCGACGGGGGCGTAGCGGTATGCGCCGTAGGACAGGGCGCACACCGCCATCATCGCCACGACCTGCGGGAAGGTGAACCCCAGCAGCACCCTGTCCTCGGCCTGCACGTGGGTTGGAACCTCGTGTTCTCTCATGGCTCTTCTCCTTCCTTTTGCCTACCCGCCGGTCTTGGTCGGCGTGGGCGTGGCCGGGTTGGGCACGTCGATTTCCACCGGCGATCCCACCACGGCGTTCATCACCAGCTCCACGACCCCGTAGGCCACCATCGCCAGCACGATGCCCGCCAGGGCCGTCATCATTGCGCTCTTGCCGCGCTCCATCTGGTGCGGCGCTCCCGACGCGGTGAGGTACAGGTACGCGCCGTAGATGAAGAAGCCGACGCCCACCGCGCCGACGATCCCCAGTAGGATTCCCACCAGGTTCGATATGGTCTGTGTCAGTTCATCCATAAGTTCCGTCTCCTCTCTGTCGTGACTGCCGGGCGTTCTCCCGCCCGGTCTTCGTCCGTTCGTCCCTCTCTATCGGTTCCGCCGTCTCCGCTCGCCTAGCTGCACATCGCTCTCACCTCCTTCGTCCTGTTGTCGATGGGCGCAGGCCGCGCCCGCACTCCGTTGGGGTCGTCGTTGTCGGGGCTACTCGCCGCTGCTCCGGGGGGCTTCGCCTCCGTCTCCCCCGCCTGCCGATGGGGTGGCCATAGAAGCCGCCGAGCTGAGGCCGCTCCCCGCTGCCGACAGGCCCGCGCTGGCCGCCATCGCCCCCACCGCCATGCCTCCCGGTCCTCCGGCGGCCCCGCCCGCTATCAGCCCGATGGTCTTGGCCGACCTGACCATCGAGGAGGGCAGGTTCATGCCGAAATAGAGCATCGAGAGCCAGGAGTCGAAGGTCCCGGCGTTGCCAAGCATCGACGGCACCCGGGTCGCCATGTAGACGAAGGACAGGGACATGAGCAGCTTCCAGATCAGGTCCTGCACCGGCTCGAAGGCCGCTATCGCGGCGAACTCGCGCAGAAACCCGAATCCCAGCGCCAGGGCGATGAGCTGGATGGCCTGCTGGAACACCGTCGTCATGAACAGGCGCAGCCACTGGCGGCCCCAGCCCGCCGTGTGGGGCAGAATCCACAGCCCAAGTGCGATGGGGGCCAGGGCCAGCAGGATGTCGATGAGGGCAAGGCGCAAGATCATCTGCACGATGACGTAGAGGACGAAGAAGCCGTAGACCAGGTAGAGCGCCGCCAGCAGCAGAGCCATGCCCACGCTCCCGGCCTGCACCGCTGTCATCAGCGTGCTCAGGGTCGAGCGCAGCATGTCTCCGGGGGTGACGCCGAGGGAGAAGGCGATGAAGCCGGAAACGGCGTCGGCCACGTCCAGGACCAGGGCGCACCACCACAGGGACGACGCGGCGGCCACCAGGCCCAAAACAAGGCGGGGCACCATCTCCCGCCATCCCGCATGGGAGCGGCCCAGGTGCTCGGAGATGATGAAGCTCAGGCCCATCCAGCCGAGGATGACCACCAGGGCGGCGGAGGTGATGGCCCAGACGACCATCCACGCCTGCTGCACCAGCCAGTGGCCGTAGGTGAGATCGGGAGGGGTGCCGGTGATGATGTCGGCCATGACCGGCTACCCTCCCCGGCAGTTGTCGGCGTCCTCGCCGGACGCCCGCTCGACAACTCCGCAGAGGGTCCCGTGGACGCCCTCGATGACCCACCCGGCGAAGGCTTTGGCCCAGCGGGCCGGGCTGAGGGCGGACAGAATCTTGTCCCAGATGCGGCCCGGCTGGTGGATGGGTATGACGGCGTAGAAGTCGCCCCTCAGTCCGTCCTCGGCCTCGGCCAGCATGACCAGCAGGTAGGCCCGGTCGCGGTCGAGCTCGGGGTGGTCGTCAAGGTCGGGGTACTCCCAGGAATACTCCCAGCCGTCGCTGCGCTTCTTCTCGCCGCCCTTCACCCGGTACATGGCGCTTATCCAGTCGCCGGTGTCGGCGTCGCGGACGGCGTAGAAGAGGTTTGCGATCTCCCGGTCGAAGACGGGGCGGGCGACGAACTCGCCGCCGCCCTTGCGCTCCACGAACTCCCGGTCGGCGTTGACGAGGGTTAGCTCGTTACCGGGCGGGGCTTGGGCTTGGGCGATGTTGCTTGCGGGGATTGCCAGAAGCGCTGCCAGCAGCAGCGCGGCGGCCAGGGGCATCAGCCTCCTGGCTCTGCCAAGGGACCTTCGGACCGTCGATTGCGCTCCCACGATTCGCCTCCTCTTCGCTGATGGGGCCGTCTGTTCTGCCATCGAGTCTGGGAAGTCGCGGGGCCGGACACCATGCCTTATATGGGAGGACTCGCGCGTCCTCCCTTTTAGGGCATGGGAAGGAATGGGCCGGATGTGGTGTCATACCCGTGTACAGGGATTTGCTTCGGTGCCCAGAAGGGAAGTTTTGGGCTGTGGGCAACGTGAAACGGGCGTGAAGGAAGGGAAGTGAGGCCGAGCCTGCGAGCACTTTGGTGAAAGGGGTGGTTCCGACAGCGGCCCAAAAGGGAAGTCGGGGGTGGCGCTACATCGGAGCGAGCAATTGGACGGGGAGGTTGGAATCGGGGGTCGAAACCACCTACAGGACAGCCCCCTACAGGACATGACTGCGAGGAGGTGCGACCATGAATGAGCGGGATGTGGACGGCAACGGGAGCGTGGACGCCGAGAGGTTACGGCGGCTCAGGCTGAGCGAGTTCCTGCGGGACCTGGTTCGGCAGGAGGGCAAGATGGAGGCCGCTGAACTGCTGGGGGTCAACCACAAGACCCTGACGCGGGCCGAGGAGTCGGGTGAGATCACGGGGCGCATGGGCGATGCGCTGGAGCTTCTGCTGAGGAGGGCGGACGACGCCGAGGTCGCGCGGCTGCGGGAGGCGGTCGGTGCGCTGGAGGAGCGGGTGGCGGCGCTGGAGGGCGGCATGGAGACGCCTCCTGCGGCAGATGTGGAAGCCGGGGGTGAGAGCAGCCAGGTGGAGGGCGGTGACGAGGACGGTACCCAGGCCCAGGCGCAGGGCGGGAAGCACGAGGAGGGGGCGGCCCTGGTCTCCGACCGGCCCGCCCCTCCGATGGCGGGTGTGCGCTCGAAGAAGCGGGCGGCGCTGCGCAGGCTGGACCCGGAGGTGGTCACCGAGGAGCCCGACGACGACGACCCGGAGGTCTACGGCGATGCGTGGCCGCTGGTGGAGGAGTGGCGACGGCTGCGGGCCGGGCATCCCCACCAGGGGAAGAGTCTGTCGTGGCTCACGACGGAGGAGCGTCTGCTCGTGCTGGAGCTGGCTATGCTGGAGGAGCACGGGCTGACCCTGCCCCCGGAGACCCAGGCCCTGCGGGGCTTCGGACGCAAGGGTCAGATCAACCATCGCTGGAAGGCGCTGGCCGACACTCGGGTGGCGCTGCGGAAGCGGAAGCTGCTGCGCTGGGTGCGGCGGGTACTCACCCTGTGGCTGTGGCGGAAGTAGGCCCCGGAGCCGTCTCCGGGGCCGGTTTTCGGCGGTTGCTACATCGGAGCGAAGTGGGCGCTAAATCGGTGCGAGCAATTTAGGTTGCGTTGGCCCGAAACAGGGTTTAGGGCCTTCCATTCGCTCGGTTGTTCGGGCGATAATTGACTCAGTTTCTGGCTTTTTCCAGTGTTTCCTGCCTAGAAACCTGGAGGATTCCCGTCCCCCCGAATCCGGGACCGGCTGCATAGGATCGAGCCTTGCTCTCCGAACAGCCGCCCAGGGGTCGAACCGGAAGGATTGAGCCTCGCTCTCCCGATGGTCGCCCCGGAGGACACATTCGCAGCGGTTGGAGCGTCTCTCGCTTCGGCCCCTCGGACACCCTTGGTCGGAGTGCGCCCTGCACACTGGCCGGTTCCTCGCGTCTGCGGCATGGTTCCTGTGGAACTGGTCGCAGCTTCACCACGCGCCGGTCTGCCATTGCAAGCTGGCTGGCCGCTTCCCTCGCGCAGCATCCCAGGACGTTACCGACGTAGCTCCCGGGTCTCGCTGCGTCTCTCACCGGGCCGTCCTGTGGTTGATCTGCAGGCCGGTCGGTTCTCCCACTTCATAGCAGCTCCCCTGAGTCGGTTCCTCTGAGTTGACCCTGGGCCGAGCTGCGTCTTCTTTCAACATGGCGTCTCCCTCGTTCGGCTCACCGTCGGACTGCTGGCGTCGTCGGCACGGCAACACAGATTCAACGGCAACGGCATGAGATTCAATAAGGAGGTAGCACACATGGACAGGCAAGTTGGTCGGTATCAGAAGGGCGAACGGCAGGTGATCGGCGACCGCGTGGTCCTCAACCCACGGACCCGCCTCTGCTCCCTGCGAGACGCCGAGGGCAACGTCTTCGACACGTTCAGGTTGTCTCTCGAGGTCTGCGGCTGCGGGTATTCCTTCGCGCGGGCGGGGGTGGGCTACAGAGGCTCGGACGGCTGGTACTGCAAGCGATGCGGGCAGCTGCACACATTGGACGGGAAGCAATCCGCGAGCGACCCGGCCTGCCTGAAGCCCGATTCATCGCGGGTAAGAGAGTTCGACGTGGGCATCCGGGTATCCCCCGACTGGTCCACGCCCAGCGACCTGGAGGCCGGCATGGGTCAACAACGGAAAGGAGGCGTCGATGCACGTCAAGGAACTGGTTCCAAAGGTCAAGGGACTCGCGGTCAAGGCGGGCGGATTCATCCGGCGGCACGAGCGGTTGACGATAGCGGTCGTGGTCGCGGCGCTGCTGTTCGGGCCGCTCGTGACGACTGACGGCGAGCTGGTCTTCCTGAACGCGGTCGGCCTCGGACTCGGTGCGCTGCTGCTCAGGCGGTTCATCAGGCCCGGAGGCAGGCAGCGAACGGGACGGGCGCAACAGGCACAACGGCAACGGACGGCAAAGGCAACACAACACGAAGGAGGACACGATGACGACGCAAGCAACGACGATTGGTGGGACTGGGACAAGGCCGCGGCCAAGCCTCGAAGAGCTGGTCGACCGGCTGATGGCGGCGCTGTTCAGAGCTGAGCCGGAGACGGCGCCGCAGGCGGAAACCCCCAGCGTGGCCCGCAGCGTCCACGAGGCGCGGCGGCTGCGGCAGGCGGGAGACATCGACGGGGCGCTGGCGGTCTTCGCCGGCGTGGACACGGCAAGGGCGGAGACCAGGGAGGCTCGGTGGGCCTACGCCGAGTGGACGGACCTGGTGCGGAGGCGCTTCGGCGACCGGGGCGCGCTGGTCTACAGCCAAGGCGCGGGACGGGCCGCCGCCCTGGTTCCCACGGGCGGCGGCTCTCTGGAGGTCGCGGCGGTCCTGGGGATGCGCTGGGAGCCGGGCAAGCTGGTTTCCCGGCGCAGCCTGCGGGGTCTGCGGCCCCTGAGCGGAGGTGCGTGATGGTCGTAGCCAACGCTTCCGTTGACATCCCGGCGCTGAAGGCCCGTCACCCCCTGGGCGACACGGTGGAGGCGTCGGGCGTGAGGCTCAGTGGTCGGGGCAGGGTCCGCCAGGGCGTCTGTCCCTTCCACGACGAGGTTGAGGGCAGCTTCACGGTGTACGCCGATTCTGAACGCTGGTACTGCTTCGGCTGCGGCTTGGGCGGCGACGTGCTGGACTTCATCCAGCGGGTCGAGAACCTGAGCCTGCCCGATGCGATCCGGCGGCTGGACGGCGGCCCAGGGCTTGCTGCCGGGGCAGCCCCTCGTCCGGTTCCGGCCAGGCGTCCCGGGGCAATCCCGTTGCCCCCACGGGACCCGGCCCTGCTGACGGCGGCGGTCCGGTTCTACGCCGGGCAGCTTCGGCGCAGCCCCGCAGCTTGGGAGTACCTTGCCTCGCGGGGCGTCGGCCTTGACGCCTCCTTGCGTCTCGGCCTCGGCTACGCGCCGGGGAGCGGGCTGCGGGAGGCCCTTGCGTCGGACGACTTCACCGCCGAGCGGCTCAGGGACTGCGGGCTGTTCACCGAGCGCGGTGAGCGGTTCGCAGGGATGGTGGTCGTTCCCGACGCCTCCGGCGGTCTTGTCCGCTGGCTTGTCGGGCGGGCGATAGACCCCGACCGGACGCCCCGGTTCCAGGCGCTTCCCGGCTCCAAGCCGGTGCTTGGACTCGGGCGTCTCGGCCCCGCGCCGGCCTTCGCGGTGGTCGCCGAGGGGGTCTTCGACTGGCTTGCCCTCGCCTGCTGGGGCGTCCCCGCAGTCGCTGCCCTGGGCACCCAGGGGGTCGAGAAGGTGGCGGAGGGCTTGCGAGGCTGCCCCCGGGTCTTCCTCGCCTTCGATAACGACGACGCGGGCCTTGAGGCCACGGAGCGGCTTGCGGGCTTGCTTGGACGCAGGGCCTCCGCCGTCACCCTTCTCCAGGGCGTCGGCGACGTGGCCGAGCTTGCGGCCCTTCCCCACGGCCGCGCCGTCTTCCTCCGCCTGCTGGCTCAGGCGGCACGCTCCGCCCGCTAGCGGCTTCTTCCCAGCTTCCCACTCCCCCGGACCACTTCCCCTCTACCGGAGCTTGGCCCGCTCCGGCCTTGCTTGCGGGACTCCCTCCCGCTCCACCCCATCCCCACTCTCACCGCCCAGGAGGACCTATGCCCAATTCGCGACGGGCCTTGCCCGCGCACGGACTCCCGTAGGGGAGTCCGCACCGGCCATTCGCTACAGGAACGACACCACAAGAAGGAGACAGACATGGTGAACAGGAACGGAAGCAACAACGGCGTCCACAAGGACACCGCCATAGTCGCCAGGAACGGCAACAGGGCGCACAACGACCCCGCCATCATCGACGGGCACGAGCTGCTCTGGGACGGGCTGCCGCCCGCAGTCACCAACGCCCTGGGGCAGCCCATCGACCCCGCGCTGGTCTCCCAGCGCAAGGGGCGCGGAGGCAGGGTCTTCGACTACCTCGAAGGCCACGCCGTCATTGACCAGGCCAACCGCATCTTCGGCTACGGCGGGTGGGGCTATGAACTGGTTGGGGACGTGACGCTGCGCCAGATCGAGACCGTCGATCCCCAGACCGGCGAGATCAAGACGACCTGCGCCTACAGCGCGCCGGTGCGAGTCACCGTTGCGGGCGCTCTGCCCCGCACCGACACCGGCGTTCACCCGGTGGCTGAAGACACCCTGGACGGCCACGACACGGCCATCAAGGGCGCGGTGACGGACGGCATGAAGCGGGCCTTCAGGAGCTTCGGTGTTCAGTTTGGCAACGGATTCTATGGAGACCAGGCCCCGGCCAGCGGCCCGCCCCGACCGGAGCGGGCGCCCGTCCAGCCCAGGGCGGTGTCCGCCCCGGCGAACGTGGCGACGCTGCGCAAGCGGCTCGTCGAGCTGGCCGCCGAGCAGGGCTTCGACCAGGACCAGGTGCGGACCGCCGTAGTGGACCGGCTGGGCAAGAGCCTGAACGACCTGACGTCGGCGGAGCTGACGCCCCTCATCGAGGGGGCGACCGAGAAGCTCCAGCAGATGCGGCAGGCGCAGGCGGCCTAGCCCGTCCTGCCCATCGGGACACGCAATCGAGCGGGGTCGTCTCTTCGAGGGCGGCCCCGCTTCTCATCTACAGGAAAAGGAGGACACGACCGATGACGACGATGCACACACCCTGGGGGCCTCCCCAGGACATCGAGGAGCTGGCCGAGGGCGTCCTGCGGGTGTCCACCGCCAGCCACGGTGGGCTGAAGCTCAGCCGGGAGCGGTGGGCCGAAATCCCCGCCGAAGTCCGGCGGACCTTGTTCACACCGACGTTCGCCGAGGAGGACTGCGAGGAACCCATCGTGAGGACGCTGCTGGGCCTGGGCGACGACCGGGAGCGGGCGGCGGCGGTCAGGACTGCCGAATACTTCGAGCGGTACGCTCCCGCGCTGCCCTATCTCCGCCGAAAGGGGGTGGGCCATGAGCACGACCACGCGGCCTAGACCCCGCAGCCTTCCCAGCACCACCACCAAGCTCCAGACGGAGTACGGGAACCTCTACGTCACCGTCTCGACGGACGAGGACGGAGAGCCCTTCGAGGTCTTCGGCTGGCTGGGCAAGGGCGGCAGCTTCCAGCACGGGGTCACCGAGCTTGCCTGCCGCCTCATCTCGCTGCACCTGCGAAGGGGCACCCCGCTGGCCGAAATCATCGACCAGTGCCAGGGGATAGCCGAGATGCAGCCGTTCTTCAACCAGATGCCGGACGGCAAGAGCGTGGCGGTCCTGGGCCTGGGCGACGGGATAGCGCACATCCTCAAGGCCCATCTGAAGGCCAGGGAGGAGAGGGAGGCGGCGGAGACGGCGGAAGCGTTGGAAGCGAAGGTCGCTGCATGAGCGGTCTGAACAATCGAGAGCTTGGAATCCAGGCGGGGCTGTCTCCAACGGGGGCCGTCCCGCTTCTCATTACAGGAAGCAAGGAGGAATCGACATGACGACAGACATTGACCGGGCGGAGGTCTTCTCCCGCCCCGCTGCGCGGTTCGACGAGGACGGGCAGCTTGAGATACGGGCCTCGTCGTCCCTGGGCTGCCGCCGCGCCCTCTGGTACGCGGCGACGGGCTACCAGCCCACCAACCCGCCGACCGAGGAGTCGCTGACGGCGATGGAGGCGGGCAACGCCCTCGAACCCGTCGTCCTGCGGGCGATGGAGCGGGCTGGCTGGCAGGTGTCTCCCGCCGACCCCCAGGACCCGGAGGCGGTCACAGTGCGAATCGGCCCGAACCCCGTATCAGGTACGGGGCAGGCTCTGCTGGTGACGGGACACCCCGACGCCACGGGGCGGATGCCACTGGACGGGGAGGAAGCGGACTCCGAGGTCCAGGCGTTTCTGTTCGGGGGCGGGCCTGCGGCTCCCCGCTACGGCGGCGAGATGGTCGTCGAGGTCAAGACCAGGGGGCCGGAGGCGTTCAAACGGTGGCGCACCCTGGGAGCTGAGCGCAGCCACCCGGCGTCGGTGGCCCAAGCCGCCTTCTACACGCTGGGTCACTACGGAGAGCTTCGGGACGCCGCCATCGCCACGATGGACACCGTGGGCCGCACCTGGGACTACGAAATCATCCCCGCCGACCGGCTGGAACGGGCCTTGCAGGATGCCTGCGAGTGGCTGGGACAGCTCGGCGCTCACCACGTCCAGAACGGGCCGGACCCCGACGCGCTGCCGGAGCGGGACTTCTCGGCAGGCAGCTGGCAGTGCAGGTCCTGCCCGTTCCTCAACATATGCCTGCCGGGTACGGCGGCAGAAGACGGGACAGACGCGGGGACGGAGACGGAGGAGGTGAGCGACCAGGAGGCGCGGGAGGCTGTGGCGGCCTACGCCGAGGCGCAGGAAGCCATCAAGGAGCCTGAGAAGGTCAAGCGCAGCGCGCTCGACACCCTGAAGGCGTGGATGCGCCGCCAGGGGGACTCCAAGGCGACCCTCGAAGGCCGCACGGTCAGCCTGGTCCGCTCGACTCGCTACTCGGTCAACTATCGCAGGCTGAACGAGCTGCTCGAACCGGATGTTCGGGCAGAGGTCGTCACCGAGGGCGAGTCGGAGTACGTGCGGGTGACCTAGACGCTCCCACAACGGAGCGCAGGACGGGGCCGCTTCCCTCTAAAGGGGACGGCCCCGCCGAATTCCATACAACCCCATAGAAAAGGAGAAACCCATGCTTGACCAGAAGGGAAACGCCACGACCACGACCTGGCAGGACAACCACAGCGGGCGCCGCAGGCACAAGCTCATGACGAAGGAGCTCGGGGACACGATCCCCGCGATCGGAGCCAACGAGAACGTCGAAGACCACGACGACGTTCTCGCTCCGGCCAAGCTTTTCAGCCCCTACAGCAACTGGACCTGGTACGTCACCGAGTGGGACGCCGAGACCGGGCTGTGCTTCGGCCTCGTCGAGGGGTTCGAGACGGAAGTCGGCTACTTCTCCCTCGACGAGCTGGCGGAAGCAACCGTGTTCGGCAGTGTCCCCGCCGTGGAGCGCGACCTGGTGACCAGCGGTCATAGACGCAATCAGAGAAGAAACAAAGGAGGGCGGGATGAGCAGGTTCGCGCCCAAGACCCTGCGGAGGATGCCGCCCGCCACCCGCGAGATCGCACGGCTGGCCAACGAGCTGGCCTCGGTCCAGACCCGCCTGGCCAACCGCATCGGGGGGCTGGTAAGCACGGAGATGATGGCGAGGGCGTCGGAGCGGGTGTTCTGTAGCAATGCCGCCCACGCCGAGGTGGTGGACGCCGCGCTGCGCTACCTGAAGGCGATTGACGACCCGGCTCTGGGGCCGGGCGCAAGGACCGACGCGCTGATGGCTCTCCAGGCTGCTGCGGCGCACTTCGACCCCGACAAGCTCTTCGAGGGCGACGGCGGGCCGAAGCCTCCGGTCTTCGAGTTCAGCTAGACGCTCTCTGACGGGAGCGCAGGACGGGGCCGATTCCCTCTACAGGGACGGCCCCGCTTTCATTCAACCGGGCGCGGCAACGTCCGCGCCACACCATTCAGGAGGAATCGAAATGGCACGCACCATCAACAAGGTAGAGCTCTTGGGACGGGTCGGGGCCGACCCCGAAATGCAGTACACCCCGAACGGCACCGCCGTCACCAAGCTGCGGCTGGCGACGGACCGCCGCCGCCAGGACGGGGAGGTCGAGGCCGACTGGCACAACGTCGTGATCTGGAGCAAGACGGCCGAAGCCGTCAACGAGTACATCGGCAAGGGCGACCGCATCTACGTAGCGGGCCGCCTGGCCCAGAACACCTGGCAGGACGACGACGGGCAGCGGCGCTACTGCACCGAGATTCACGCCTCCGAGGTCGTCTTCCTCGACTCTCGCAACGGCAACGGGAACGGTGGGCAGGTCAACGACGGCGACGCCTCGGACGTTGAGCAGACGGTCGCCGCCTCTCCCTTCTAGCCCGTCAACCGACAACCGCATAGCGACGCCTCACTGAAGGCGCACCACGAGGCCGCTCCCAACCTACAGGGGCGGCCCCGCTCCTGTTTCTAACCGACTGCGAAAGGAGGCCGACATGACCAGGAAGAAGACCCTCACCAAGGACGCCGCGCTGCTGGAGGCGCTGCGCAGCAACCTGCACCTGCTGGGCGAGATCGCCATGCGCTACGAGGTCGAGACCCAGCCGGAGCGCCCCACGGGAGACCTGCCCGCCATCAACTGCCCCGACGACGTGCGGCGGCTGCTCGGACCGGAGATGGCCCCGCTCGCCCAGGAGCAGCTCAGGGTGCTGCTGCTCAACACCAGGAACATGGTCGTCGGCCAGCGGGTCGTCTATCAGGGCAACGTCAACTCGTCCATCGTCCGGCCCGCCGAGGTGCTGCGCCCCGCCGTCATCGAGGCCGTCCCCAGCATCATCATCAGCCACAACCACCCCAGCGGCGACCCGACACCCAGCCCGGAGGACGCAGCCATCACGAGGGAGCTGGCGCAGGCGGCCAAGCTGCTGGGCATCGAGCTGCTCGATCACGTCGTCATCGGCGGGGAGAAGTTCGTCAGCCTCAAGGAACGGGGCCTCATGTCCTGACGGCCCTCGCCGTCCGGCTCTCACGCAGGGGCAACCGTCCCTGCGCATCCCCTCGACACATACACCGAAAGGAGACATGACATGCTCGCAACTCACACCATCGACCCCGAAGACCTCTACACCATCACGGCGGGCGGCTTCTCGGCCACCGCCGACGCCTTCGCCCGCGACGATGCGACCGACGGCCTCTGGTTCGTCTCAATGGTCGGCTCCCAGACGGCGCTCAAGGCGATCTGGGCCTCGCTCCTCAAGCAGCCCCCCGACACCGCCCACATCATCAAGGGCGCGGACGGCATGGCGCTCTCGGGCGGCTACCAGCGGTGCGTCGTTCCCCACGAGACCATCGGGACGTGGACGACCAAGATCGCCCGGCTGCCGGTGTCCGGCGGCTGGCACGCCCTCGTGTACACCAAAACCGCCGAGTACGGATTCGAGAAGGACAGCTTCCTCCTGCTGGCGCAGGCCGAGGATGAGGCCCCTGCGCTCCACCACCGCTTCCTCGACAAGCGCAGCCCGCTTCCCCTGCACAGCACCTGGGCGGACTGGCTCTGGCGGAGGGGCCTGGACGAAGGGGAGATTGTCCCCCTCCAGTCGGTGGGCGTCTCCGCCTACCGGTGCTCCCCCAAGGCCGACAAGCTCCGGGAAGACCTCTCCGACGCCGTGGCGTCGGGCTGGCTCACCCTGCCCACTGAGGAGGTTTCCGATGGATAGGACTCTGAAGACGGCCAAGCGCAAGAACAAGCGCAGGCAGAACCGGAACGGGAGCGCCTGGCGGCGCTTCTCCCCTGACGGGACGACCTGCCGCTACTGCAAGCACGACGGTGCGCCGCGTAACGCGGCATAGGATCCCCGCCTCAATCGGGAGAAACTCGGAGGAAGTTTCTGGGCCAACCGACCCACCTCAAAGCGAAAGCCTAGGGGGAAAGTAGCATGTCGGTAAAGCGGCTACGGTCTGAAAGCGTTGTACGGCCGGTTCCGCAAGGCCCGCGCGATACGGTGAAAGCTTGATTGCCTGAACCCCAGTTCCCAGATGGTGTTATTGCCGCCCGCCGGTAGAACGCTTGTAACCCGGCGCCACTCATTGCACTGGCCGGTCGTCGTGACCGGTGCACCTCCGATGAGTGGGCGATGACCGATGTGGTCATTCAAGGGAACGAACGGGGCACCTACAGTCGCGCTCGGACGTCCTATGTCAAACGGAACGCGGGATGGCCTACGGGGGGAGACCCCTATGGTCACGGAGCCCTCGTAGTAGTCCGAGCCGGGGAAAGCCCGGTACATGGCGAAGGAGGGCAGGTGTCAACGACGGAATACGACAGGGAGGTACTCAGGATGAGACCAGCCGAAACTGTACTGAACGTCATACGCGAACGCGGAGAACGAGGATTGCCGCTGGAGAACATCTATCGGCTGCTATACAACCGGGAACTCTACCTGCGGGCCTACGGTCGTCTCTACTCAAACCAGGGAGCGATGACCAAGGGAACGACCGCAGAGACCGTGGACGGTATGTCACTGGCGAAAATCGACCGCATCATCGACGAGCTTCGTTACGAGCGGTTCCGATGGACGCCGGTGCGACGGGTGAACATTCCCAAGCCTAACGGCAATACCCGCGCCTTGGGCATACCGACATGGACGGACAAGCTGCTGCAAGAGGTCATCCGGATGATTCTGGAAGCCTACTACGAGCCGCAGTTCTCCGACCAGTCCCACGGCTTCCGGCCCGACCGGGGGTGCCACACCGCTTTGGGCGAGGTGGTCACTCACTGGACCGGTGTCCGCTGGTTCGTCGAGGGAGACATCAAGGGGTGCTTCGACAACATCGACCATGAGGTCATGCTGTCGGTGCTCGGAGAAAAGCTTCACGACAACCGTTTCCTCAACCTGCTCAAGTACCTACTGAAGGCGGGTTACATGGAGGATTGGCACTATGGCCGCACCCTGAGCGGTACGCCGCAAGGCGGCGTGGTCAGCCCCATCCTCGCCAACGTCTACTTAGACCGGTTGGACAGATTCGTCGAAAGGGTGCTGATTCCAGCACATACCCGTGGCACAGCCCGAAGAGTCAACCGTCCGTGGAATGCGTTGAAGGGCCGAATGGCGTACCAGAAGGAAAAGGGGAACTACACGCTGGCGGCGCAACTGCGCAAGCAGATGCAACAACTCCCGTCAGTCGATCCTCATGACCCTGGATTCCGCAGGCTCCGATACGTTCGCTACGCAGACGACTTCGTGTTGGGCTTCAGCGGGCCAAAAGCCGACGCCGAGCAGATAAAGGAGTCCCTGAAGACGTTCCTGTGCGATACACTCAAGCTGGAGCTATCCAGGGAAAAGACACTCATAACCCATGCCACCAGCCAGGCGGCCAAGTTCCTCGGCTATGAACTCGTGAACCAGCAGGTCAACGACAAGCTCGACCACACAGGTCGGCGCAGCGTCAATGGTCGTATCGGCTTACGAGTTCCCGCCAAAGTCATCGAGCAACACTGCCAAGCCTACATGAGCAACGGCAAACCGGCACACCGCAGCGTGCTGATACACGATGAGGACTATTCCATCGTGAGCAAGTACCAATCGGAGTTCCGGGGCGTCGTTCAGTACTACCTGCTGGCCCAGAACGTCTCCCACTTCGGGAAATTGCAATGGGTCATGGGACAGTCGCTGACCAAAACCCTTGCGAACAAGCATAAAACCACGTGCCGGAAGGTGTTCCGGCGCTACCGGAGCACCACACTAACCGAGCACGGGGAACGGGCTTGCCTCAAGGTCGAAGTCCAGCGGGGCAATGGGAAACGCCCACTGGTGGCACAGTTCGGTGGCATACCCCTGAAGCGGAACCGGCAGGCAGTTCTCGCCGACCAGAAGCCCCAGCGGTACAGGTTTGAACGCAACGAGCTTATCAAACGGCTCCTAGCGGACAAATGCGAGATGTGCGGCTCAACGGTGAACATCGAAGTTCACCACATCCGTGCGCTCCGCGACCTGAACGTGAAAGGCCAAGGTGACAAGTCCCCGTGGGTTCAACTCATGGCGGCGCGGCGGCGCAAGACCCTTGTGGTCTGCCGTCCCTGCCACGTGGCCACCCACGCCGGGCAAAGTATCCCGCAATCGCAGAAGTAGGTAGTGGAAAGCACGACAATTGAATACGGTCCAAGACGCCCCCCTTTCGTGAGCATGGTACAATCCCACCACCCCAACCCTGAAGCTCACTAAGCGGAGGCTGACAATGCCTGACCCCACTGGGCTCATACTGGGATTCGACCCCGGCGGTGTGGGCAACTTCGGTTGGAGCATATGCGAAACGGCTGGTGGCAAACTGCAACCACCCGCACTTACCGGCTTGGCAGACGACGCCTGGCGTGCCATGGACCAGGTGCAAAGTGCCCTGCCGGATAACCTACCCGTCCTTGCCGCGGGAATTGATGCCCCGCTGTTCTGGAGCAAGACGGGAGACAGAACAGTTGACGTCGTACTCCGACAAGCGCTAAGGGATAATAGGTTCCCTGCGTCAAAGTTGGGCGGTACGGTTCAGACTGCAAATAGCTTACAGGGTGCATGCATCGTACAAGGCCTGTTGTTGGCCAAGTATCTCAGCGAAACCAGCTGGGGCCTGACAATTACGGAGTCCCATCCCAGGGCCTTGTGTCACCTGCTCCACCACATGGGGCAACAGGACATGATAAAGCGCCTGACGGCAGGGTTGGCTGACTATACACAGTACGCCACGCGCTGCCTGTGCGGATGTGAAGAGGCTAAAAAGCCCGCAGCAAGCTTGGCAGACCATAAACGGGACGCCACGCTATCCGCAGTTTCAGCATGGGCGGCAATCTACCAAACTCTGCCCAAATGGCAAAATATCTTCGATGCGGATAAGGAGCCTCATCGAATCATGCCATTCGACATACCCATCAGCTACTGGATGCCAATCCCGTAAGCACCTCACGTAGCTAGGCCAACACGCCTACTACGCAGGAACAACCCACGTGGCGTCATTCGACGCCGCGCTTTGCCTCAAACACTACCTACCCACACCGACACTGGAGAGCCGGATGCGGTGAAAGCCGCACGTCCGGTTCGGAGGGGGGCCGACGGAAAAGTACTCCGCTAACACGGAGTAACTCGCCGGCGGCCTACCCTACACACCACGCACCTGACAAGCTCAGGCCAACCCCACTTCTACCGGCCCGCCACGGAAGCGGAGAAGCGGGACCCCTCGGTCATGCTCTACCGCCACACCCTGCCCCAGGGCGGCTCCGTGCTGGTGCGGCGGATGACCGTCTCCAACCACGCCGAGCTCATCACCGCCTTCTGCACCGCGTGCGCGAAGAGCTTGAACACCCACCAGGTGCTCTGCTACCAGCGCAACGTGGGCGTCGGAGAGGTGGTCGGGGTGCAGACCGGCCACAGGGACATGGCAATCGCCGCCTGAGGCGGCGCAACACACAGGAAAGGAGAGGAGACCATGCCAACGGAACAGACGCTGTTCTTCACCTGCCCCCACTGCGACGAGCGGTTCGCGCAGGTCGAGGAGCCTGACAGGGACATCCAAACCGGAGAGACCTACCACTGCGGCTCGTGCGGCATCCAGGTGATCTTCCAGGCGGCGACCGTCGAGGACTACGTGCCGCCCCCAGGGCGAGAAGGGACTGCCACTTCTGCAACCCCGGACCCTGCCGGTTCGGGCCGTCAACGGACACGACAGACGACACAGAGAAAGGAGAGACGACATGAGACTTGCAGCACAGGCAAAAGGCGGGTTTTACCCCACGCCGGAGCGGGTCGTTGACCTGCTCGCGGAGCTGATTCACACCCCCACCGGCTACTACCACAGGGACCGGGAGACCCTCCGCATCCTCGACCCCTGCTGCGGGGCAGGGGAGGCGGTGGCGCAGCTGGCCCAGCGGCTGGACGTGCCCAACGCCATCCCCATCGAGACCTACGGCGTCGAGCTGCACCGGGACCGGGCGGAGGAGGCGGAGAAGCGGCTCGGCCACGCCCTGGCCTCCGACCTGTTCGCCACGTCGATAGCGAACGGGGCCTTCGGGCTGCTCCTTTTGAATCCGCCGTATGACCATGACTCGGAAGACAAGCGGACGGAGCACGCCTTCCTGACCCAGACCACGCGCTACTTGGCCGAGGGCGGGCTGCTGGTGTTCATCGTCCCCAGGCAGCGCCTCGCGGTCTCGGCCCGCTACCTCTCCACCCACTACGGGCGGATGCGGTGCTGGGCCTTCCCGCACCCGGAGCGAGAGGTCTTCGACCAGGTGGTGTTGATGGCCTACCGGAAGGTCGACCCCGTTCCCGACGCCCACGGCGAGAGCATGGCGCTGGAGTGGGCGGTGGGAGAGCCGGAGCCGATGCGCCCCGAACAGTACCCGCCGTTCACGCCGAAGACCACGCCCAGCGGCGACATCCTGTTCACCACCCGCACCGTCGATCCCGTCGCGGCTGCTGCCGAGGCCAGGCGGTCGGGGCTGTGGACGAGCACGGAGATAACCGACACCCTCTGGCCCGCCAGGGACACCCGCACCCGCCCGCTGATGCCCCTGCGAAGGGGCCACATGGCGATGCTGGTGGCGGCGGGCTTCCTCGACAACCTCTGCCTGGAGGCGGAGGGGCGGCGCATCCTGGTCAAGGGCCGCACCAGCAAGGAGATGGTCATGGTCGAGGACAGCCCCGAGAAGGAGGTCCACCGGGAGAAGCTCAAGACCACGGTGGTCGCCCTGGACCTGCACGACGGAGAGATCACCGACATCGCAGCATAGACGGCTCGCCCCAAGAGCCGCGCCACAAGGCCCCGCCATCCCTCTACGGGGAAACGGCGGGGCCTCGCTTCGTCTGGACGCAACACCCTTATAAAGGAAGGAAGGTCGTGAAGATGCAGATAACCATGACGCTGGAAGCCTGCTGCCGCTGCGGGCAGCCCATCGCCCCCGGCGAACCCGCCATGCAGACCGCCTCGGTGGACATCATCGGCGGACGGGCGGTCTCCACCCCGGTGAAGTCCTACCACCTGAAGGGCAGGTGCTACGAGGACGTGCACCGGCGGAAGTCCCTTCCGAACGCAGCATAGACGGCTCACACGAGCCGCTCACGAGGCCCCGTTGGTCCCATCGACTGGCGCGGCCTCGCCTATCGCCCAACCCCAAGCACTCTCATAAAGGAAGGAGAAAGACATGAACCTCGGACAGTTCATCGACACATTCAAGGACGCCATCGCTCAGCGGGTGGTGGAGTCCTACCCGCCCCTCTACCGGCCCTCGGAGAACGGCCACAGACTCCCCCGCCTGCTCCGCAAGCCCCTGGGGGCGCAGGCCGACGCCATACGGGGCGCGGCCCTCTCCCTCGAAGCCCACCGGGGCACCACCGTCGTCGGCGAGATGGGCACCGGCAAGACCTTCAGTGCGCCGCGTAACGCGGCATAGGATACCCGGCTCAGTCGGGAAGAACTCGGAGAAAGTTCTTGGGCCAACCGACCCACCTCGAAGCAAAAGCCTAGGGGGAAAGCAGCATGTCGGTAAAGCGGCTACAGTCCCAAAGCGTTGTAGGACTGGTTCCGCAAGGCCCGCGCGATACGGTGAAAGCTTGATTGCCTGAACCCCAGTTCCCAGTTGGTGTTCTTGCCACCCGCCGGTAGAACGCTTGTAACCCGGCGCCGCTCATTGCCTCGGTACGATGAAGGTACCAATGCAACTCCGATGAGTGGACGATGACCGATGCGGTCAATTCAAGGGAACGAACGGGGCACCTACAGTCGCGCTAGAACGTCCTATGTCAACGGAACGCGGGATGGCCTACGGGGGGAGACCCCTATGGTCACGGAGTCCTCGTAGTAGTCCGAGGACGGGAAAGCCGTCCACATGGCGAAGGAGGACAGGTGTCAACGACGCACAACACAGAGAGGTATGCAGAATGCAAAACGCCGAAACTGTACTAAACGTCATACGCGAACGCGGAGAACGAGGATTGCCGCTGGAGAACATCTATCGGCTGCTTTACAACCGGAGCCTTTACCTGCGGGCCTACGGTCGTATCGCTTCCAACCAGGGAGCCACGACCAAGGGCGTCACCGCAGAGACCATGGATGGTATGTCACTGGCGAAAATCGACCGCATCATCGAAGCCTTGCGCTACGAGCGGTTCCGGTGGACGCCGGTGCGACGGGTCAACATTCCCAAGCCTAACGGCACGACCCGCGCCCTGGGCATACCGACGGGGCCGGACAAGCTGTTGCAAGAGGTCATCCGGATGATTCTGGAAGCCTACTACGAGCCGCAGTTTTCCGACCGCTCCCACGGCTTTCGGCCCGACCGGGGTTGCCACACCGCCTTGAGCAACGTGGTGGACTACTGGTCTGGTGTCCGCTGGTTCGTCGAGGGCGACATCAAAGGGTGCTTCGACAACATCGACCACGAGGTCATGTTGTCGGTGCTCGGCGAGAAACTCCACGACAACCGATTCCTACGCCTGCTCAAGTACCTACTGAAAGCAGGCTACGTTGAGGATTGGCAATACGGTCGCACGCTGAGCGGGACACCGCAAGGCGGCATCGTCAGCCCTCTCCTCGCCAACATCTACCTAGACCGGTTGGACAAGTTTGTCGAGAACGTGCTGATACCAGCCCACACCCGAGGCACAGAGCGGAGAGACAACCGCGAGTACACACGGTTGCTGAACCAAGCGGCCCGCCAGAGGAAGCGGGGGAACCACGCCGAGGCACTGCAACTGCGCAAGCAAATGCAACAACTGCCGTCACGCGACCCCTACGACCCCGGCTACCGCCGGTTACGGTACGTGCGCTACGCGGACGACTTCGTGCTGGGTTTCATCGGGCCAAAGGTCGAAGCCCAACAGGTGAAAGAGTCCTTGGAGACATTCCTGCGCGACTCGCTCAAGCTGGAGCTATCCAGGGAGAAAACTCTCATAACCCACGCCACCAGCCAGGCGGCGCGGTTCCTCGGCTACGAACTCGTGAACCAACAGGCCAACGACCAGTTTGACCGCAACGGTCGGCGCAGGGTCAACGGCCAAATTGGATTGCGGGTCCCCGCCAAAGTCATCGAACAACACTGCCAAGCCTACATGCGCAAAGGCAAACCGGCACACCGCAGTTACCTACTCCACGATGAAGATTTCGGAATCGTGGCACAGTACCAGTCGGAGTTCCGGGGCGTCGTCAACTACTACCTCCTGGCCTCCAACGTCTCCCATTTCGGGCGACTGCAATCGGTCATGGAGATGTCGTTGACACGGACCCTTGCGGCAAAGCACAAGTCCACCGCACGGAAGATGCGACGCCAGTACAAGAGCGTCGTGGAAACCGAGCACGGGCCGCGCGTCTGTCTCAAGGTCGTCAGGCAACGGGACAACGGCAAGCCACCTCGCGTGGCATATTTCGGTGGCATCCCCCTGAAACGGCAACGGCAGGCCGTCCTCGTAGACCAACAGCCCCAACGGTACAGGAGCGGCCGCAACGAGCTTATCAAACGGCTCGAAGCGGACGAGTGCGAGATGTGCGGGTCGGCTGTGGACGTAGAAGTTCACCACATCCGCGCACTTCGCGACCTGAACGTGAAAGGCCAACGGGAAAAGCCCAAGTGGGTACAACTCATGGCGGCGCGAAAACGCAAGACCCTCGTGGTCTGCCGGACGTGTCACGTGGACATCCACCACGGGCGCAAGTAATCCGCGCAAGCAACAGTAGGTAGTGTCACGACTCGGACAAACGAGGCCCCAGCAACGTTTCCCCAGCAGGTACATAGTCACGGTACGGATACCGTTAGTCCCACCAGAGTTCACGCTCTGGTAACTGACATCTCCGCCGTACTCTGGTATAATGCCAGTTACCATTGCACAGGGTGGATAGCGCGTGACTTCTGAATCCGAGCATACGAATAGGCAACGCTCCCCGCAGCAGGCCCAGGGCCGTCAATGGCCCATCCTCGTCCTGCTGCTTGGTCTGGCTGCGCTAGCCCTGGCCCTGACCGCCTGTGGCGGCCCGTCCAGCACCAGCACCCCCGATGCCACTAGCGCAACGAGGGTGCCCAGCACCAGCACCCCCGATGCCACTAGCGCAACAAGGGTGCCGGAATGGGAGGAGACGGTCACTTTCTCCGTGAAGTGGCTAGACGTTCACCTCGTGGACATCCCCCTTGAGAAGTGCGAGCAAGTGATATTCCATCTGGTCTCCTCCAAAGACGTGAGTGTGCTATACCTTGACGCTAGCGACAGGCCTGACGGGGAAATAGACGGTTGGGTAGACCATACTGCCGCTTGGGGCAGGAAGGACGACTTTCGCGCCCACGGAGCGACCGAAGAGTCGGGCATCTGGACCCTAATAGTCCAGCACTATGGTCATCAAGGTGAAATAACCACCCCGACCGATGTCACCGTCTCGTACCGCGTAGAACCGTACAGCCATGGGTTTTGTTTCCCAACTGGCTGACTGCCTAACGACCCACAACCCCACGTACCGCGCCTCCCGGCGCGGTATTTGCTTTTACTGACACTACCCACATCGACACTGGAGAGCCGGATGCGGTGAAAGCCGCACGTCCGGTTCGGAAGGGGGCCGACGGAAAAGTGCTCCGCTAACGCGGGGTAACTCGCCGGCGGCCTACCTTACTCGCCGCCGCCGCCGCACATCTGGCGGGCTTCAAGCGGGTCCTGGTCCTCTGCCCGCCCCACCTGGTGCCCAAGTGGAAGCGGGAGGTGGAGATGACGGTGCCCGGCGCACGCGCCGTCGTCGTCAAGTCCATCACCGACCTGGAGCGGCTGCGCCTCTCCGTCGGCTCCGGCCCCCTGTTCGCGGTGATGAGCCGTGAGAAGGCCAAGCTGTCCTACCGCTGGATGCCCGCCGTCATCGAGCGGTGGGCCACCTCCAGGGGCAGGCTGTTGCGGGACGAGGAGACGGGCGAGCCGTTCCGGGTGCCCTGCTGCCCCGACTGCACGGCTCAGATCGTGGACAAGGACGGCGTTCCCCTCACCGACGAGGACCTGAACCGCCGCAAGCACACCTGCGCCAACTGCGGCTCTCCCCTCTGGCAGGCCGACAAGTCCGGCCCCGCCCGCTACCCTCTGGCCGACTACGTGAAGCACCGGATGAAGGGCTTCTTCGACCTGCTGGTCGGGGACGAGGTGCACGAGTACAAGGGGCGCGGCTCGGCCCAGGGCATCGCCGCCGGCGTCCTCGCCGACGTCTGCGGCAAGTCCCTCAGCCTGTCCGGGACTCTGATGGGCGGGTATTCGAGCACGCTGTTCCACCTGCTCTACAGGTTCTCCCCGGAGATCAGGACGGACTTCAGACGCTCCGATGAGCACCGCTGGATTCAGCGGTACGGCTTCGAGGAGCACACCGTCGGCAAGCCGGACGACGACTCGGTGGAGGACGGGAGGTTCAGCAGGCGGCGCAAGTACCGCAAGGTGGTCAGAGAGAGGCCGGGACTCGTGCCCAGCGCCCTCTTCCACATCATCGGCAACACCGTCTTCCTGCGCCTCGCGGACGTGGCCTCGGGGCTGCCCCCCTACGAGGAGCAGGTAATGCTGTCCTCGATGGACTCGGAGGAGGACGCGACGGGCTACTCCCAGCGCAGCGCCTACAACACCGTGTACGAGGAGCTGCGGCTGAAGCTGGCGGAGGCTCTCAAGGCTGGCTCGAAGCGGCTGCTGGCGACCTACTTGCAAACCCTGTTGGCCTACCCCGACGGCTGCACCAGGGGGGAGACGGTGTTCGACCCCCGGAGCGGGGACGTGATCGTCCAGGTGCCGCCTCTCTCCGAGGAGCGGCTCTACCCCAAGGAGAAGGCCCTCATCGACATGGTGGCAGCGGAGCGGATGGAGGGCCGCAGGGTGCTGGTCTACGCGACGCACACCGGGACGCGGGACATCACCGAGCGGATGGACGACATGCTCACACGGCACGGGTTCCGCGTGGCGGTGATGAAGGCCGACGCCGTTGCCCCGGAACGGCGGGAGGCGTGGGTGGCGGACAGGGTGAAGGAGGGAATCGACGTGATGATATGCCACCCGCGCTTGGTGCAGACGGGGTTGGACTTGATCGACTTCCCAACGCTGATCTGGTACGAAACTGATTACAGCGTCTACGTAATGCGGCAGGCGTCGCGGCGGTCGTGGCGCATCGGGCAGACCCGCCCGGTCAAGGTGGTGTTCATGAGCTACAAGAACACCCTCCAGGCCGACGCGCTGAAGCTGATGGCGAAGAAGCTGCAAAGCTCCCTCGCCGTCGAGGGCGAGCTGCCGGAGGACGGGCTGGCCGCATACGGCGACGACGGCGACGATTTGATGATGGCGCTGGCCCGCAAGATCGTCAGCGGCGACGAGGAGGAGGACGAGACGGAGACGGTGGAGGCGGTCTTCGCCCAGGCCAGGGACGCCGAGGCCGCTTCGGAAGAGTTCCTGGTGGACGACGGCTGGAAGCCGGTGGAGGTTGAGCCGGAGGCCGTCGAGGTCAACGGCAACGGCCACCACGCAGGCGGCATCGGGCCGACGGTCGAGCTGGTCCTGGACACCGGTCGCCACGCCAACGGGAACGGACACGCAGCCGTCGAGGTCAACGGCAACGGCCACAGCGACGAGGCCCCGGAGCCGCAGCAGACGCTGTTCTCCTGGGCGGAGTTCATGGCCGAGGAGCCGGTCAAGCCCAAGGGCCGCACGAGCAAGCCCCAGCCCGCAACCCTCTCGATGTTCGAGTGGGCGCTGACCGTGGAACAGGAGCGGGAGGAGGAGTTGGTCGGCGCGGGGCGCTAGGCCGTCATGGAAGGGGAGGGCATCGTTTATGGAGCGATGCCCTCCCCTAGCTGCCCATGCATCCGGCCCTTGCATCTTGATTCCGGCATGGGACAATCAGACCAACCGCCTGTCCATATATGCGGCCCCTTTTTGTTGCCCGCTTTCCGATGGGCTATTGACTCTCTTTCTGTGTTTGCCCTATTCTTGCTTCAGACAAATCCCCTTCGGGAGGGGCAGGCGATGGAAGCCAAGAAGAAGAGACTCACCCTGGACTTAGACCCCGCCTTTCAGCGGCGCCTGAAGGTCATCGCCGCGCTCAAAGGCGTCAGCATGCGCCTGTATTGCCGGACCGCCATCGACCGGGAGTTGACAAAGGACGAAGCCAACGGCCTAACGGGTCTGCCCTCCTCCCTCTCTGACGCGGAGCGGTTCGAAGCGCTCCAAGAGAAGTACTTTGGAGATAGGGTGCTGTCTGGAAGCGGGGCTGACTACATCCGAGAGGCCCGCGAGATCAGGGACGCCCAGATCGAGAACTGGGCATGAGCGAGTTCGTCGTCGTTGATGCAAGCGTGGCATTCAAGTGGCTGGTGAGGGAGGAGCACACCGACAAGGCCCTGGCAATTCTTCGGGTTTGGGATAGTCAAGACATCAGGCCAGCGGCTCCTTATCTGATGCCCTTTGAGGTGGCTAACGCTCTCCATAGGCGAATAACACAGGGCGAGCTAAGTGTCGAGGCGGCTGCCGATCTCATCGGTAGTCTGCTGTCGTCGCGTCTCGAACTGCATCAGCCGCCCAATCTTCATCGCAGGGCGCTCGAGTTGGCCGGCCAGCTCAAGCAAGGCGCAGTCTACGACGCCCACTACCTGGCGCTGGCTGAGAGTCTCGATTGCGAGCTGTGGACCGCCGACCAGAGGTTTTACCGAGCGGCAGGCCCAGGCGTTGAAAACCTGCGCTGGATAGGGGAGTTCAGTGTGCAGGATAACGGATAGGGCAACTATGCCTCTTGTCCGTTACAACCCTAAGCTTAGAGTTCTCTCACCGGCTCCAGCCCGTCTTACAGGAGAAGGCGCTCACTTCTTCCCCGGACGCTCTGCGCGAAGCAAAGATAGGAGGTCACGATAATGACGAGTTCAGGAACGACGAGATGGCTTACCTTGCTGGGCATCGTCCTTGCCCTGGCGCTGTCGGCAGTCCTCATAGCCTGCGGCGGCGATGCGCCGGACGCCGACGGAGAGCGGGCTACGACGCCCCGGACGGAGGCCGCATCCACGCCCGCGACGGAAGCGGCAGCTTCCACCACAATGCCGGGGGACGCGCCCACGGCCACCGCTGCGCCGCGGCCGACGGCTACCAAAGCGCCGCTGCTCACCATTGGGCGGACCTCGGCGGCAACGGACCGGGAAGCCCTGGTTGCCCTCTACAACGCAACGGACGGTGAGAACTGGAAACACAATACAAACTGGCTGAGTGACGCGCCCCTGGGCGAATGGTACGGCGTCGACACTGACGTCAACGGTCGAGTCACAGAGCTGGACCTCGACTGGAGCGATTTGAGCGGGGAGATACCGCCGGAGCTGGGCAGCCTCGCCAACCTGACACGGCTGTACCTCCTCAACAACGATTTGAGCGGGGAGATACCGCCGGAGCTGGGCAGCCTCGCCAACCTGCAAGAGCTGGACCTCAGCCGCAACGAGTTGAGCGGGGAGATACCGCCGGAGCTGGGCAGCCTCGCCAACCTGAAAGAGCTGTCCCTCGGCGTCAACGATTTGAGCGGGGAGATACCGCCGGAGCTGGGCAGCCTCGCCAACCTGGAACGGCTGGGCCTCAGCCGCAACGAGTTGAGCGGGGAGATACCGCCGGAGCTGGGCAGCCTCGCCAACCTGAAAGAGCTGTACCTCTGGGACAACCAGTTGAGCGGGGAGATACCGCCGGAGCTGGGCAGCCTCGCCAACCTGACAGGGCTGACCCTCAGCAGCAATCAGTTGAGTGGGGAGATACCGCCGGAGCTGGGCAGCCTCTCCAGCCTGAGGAAGCTGTACCTCTTTGGCAACGAGTTGAGCGGGGAGATACCGCCCTGGCTGGGCAGCCTCGCCAACCTGTACACGCTGTCCCTCGGCGGGAACCAGTTGAGCGGGGAGATACCGCCGGAGCTGGGCAGCCTCGCCAACCTGGACCAGCTGTCCCTCGGCGGGAACCAGTTGAGCGGGGAGATACCGCCGGAGCTGGGCAGCCTCGCCAACCTGACACGGCTGTACCTCAGCGGCAACGAGTTGAGCGGGGAGATACCGCCGGAGCTGGGCAGCCTCGCCAACCTGCAAAAGCTGTACCTCAGCCAAAACGACTTGAGCGGGGAGATACCGCCGGAGCTGGGCAGCCTCGCCAACCTGGACGAGCTGTACCTCAGCCAAAACGACTTGAGCGGGTGCGTGCCACGCAGCATGGAAGCCCGGTTTAGAGGATCTTATTCTTCTGACCTTGGCGACCTGCCGTCCTGCTGAAGCCACGCGCCCTCAGCTGGCGGAAACGGCGCCAGGCGCGCGCCTTCTTCCCCGGACGCTCCGCGCGAAGCAAAGATAGGAGGTCACGATAATGACGAGTACAGGAACGACGAGACGGCTTACTTTGCTGGGCATTGTCCTTGCCCTGGCGCTGCCGGTAGTCCTCATGGCCTGCGGCGGCGATTCGCCGGACGCCGACGGAGAGCGGACCGTGACGCCCCGGACGGAGGCCGCGGAGACCCGGGACGCCGAACCCACGGCCACCGCTGCGCCGCGACCGACGGCTACCAAAGCGCCGCTGCTCACCATTGGGCGGACCTCCGCCGAAACGGACCGGGAAGCGCTGGTTGCCCTCTACAACGCCACGAACGGTGAGAAATGGGACCACAATGAAAACTGGCTGACTGACGCGCTCCTAGGCGAATGGTACGGCGTCAACACTGACGACGACGGGCGCGTTATAGAGCTGCGCCTCAGCAACAACTATTTGAGCGGGGAGATACCGCCGGAGTTGGGCAGCCTCGTCAACCTGAAACGGCTGTTCCTCCACGACACCCAGTTGAGCGGGGAGATACCGCCGGAGCTGGGCAGCCTCGCCAACCTGACACTGCTGTGGCTCCATGAGAACCAGTTGAGCGGGGAGATACCGCCGGAGCTGGGCAGCCTCGCCAACCTGGAATCGCTGGACCTCCATGAGAACCAGTTGAGCGGGGAGATACCGCCGGAGCTGGGCAGCCTCGCCAACCTGGGGACGCTGGACCTCCATGAGAACCAGTTGAGCGGGGAGATACCGCCGGAGCTGGGCAGCCTCTCCAACCTGGACCAGCTGAACCTCAGTTGGAACAGGTTGAGCGGGGAGATACCGCCGGAGCTGGGCAGCCTCGCCAACCTGGAATCGCTGTACCTCCATCGGAACCAGTTGAGCGGGGAGATACCGCCGGAGCTGGGCAGCCTCTCCAACCTGGAATCGCTGTACCTCCATCGGAACCAGTTGAGCGGGGAGATACCGCCGGAGCTGGGCAGCCTCTCCAACCTGAAAGGGCTGGGCCTCGCCGGAAACCAGTTGAGCGGGGAGATACCGCCGGAGCTGGGCAGCCTCGCCAACCTGGAATCGCTGGACCTCTATGAGAACCAGTTGAGCGGGGAGATACCGCCGGAGCTGGGCAGCCTCGCCAACCTGGGGACGCTGGACCTCCATGAGAACCAGTTGAGCGGGGAGATACCGCCGGAGTTGGGCAGCCTCGTCAACCTGAAACGGCTGTTCCTCCACGACACCCAGTTGAGCGGGGAGATACCGCCGGAGCTGGGCAGCCTCGCCAACCTGAGAGGTCTGTACCTCAGCGGCAACTACCAGTTGAGCGGGTGCGTGCCACGTAGCCTGGAAGACCAGTTGAGCAACCCTGACCTTGGCGACCTGCCCTTCTGCTGAAGCCACGCGCCCTCAGCTGGCGGAAACGGCACCAGGGGACGCCTTCTTCCCCGGACGCTCTGCGCGAAGCAAAGAAAAGATAGGAGACCACGATAATGACGAGTACAGGAACCACGAGATGGCTTGCCCTGCTGCGCATTGTCCTTGCCGTCTCTTGAACGTGGCGATCACCCGTGTGCGCAAGCGACCGGTATTGGTCCTGCCGCATGGGCCAGAGTGGACGGTAGGCAGAACCATCTTCGAGATGTGGATGGGCCTTTAGCCCTCTTGGGGTCTGCTTCGGCAATGGCAACGCGGAGAGGAACTTTAAGACATCACGGTCATCCGCCGAATAGCCCTCTACCGATTGATGGTCACCACGTCGGGGAAGAACGCCGTTCTCGTCGGCTACCTGACTCGCTCTATGGGTTGCCGTAGATTCAGCTCCTTCTACATACTGCGCAAGATCGATTCCTGAACGTCCTCAGCGCGTTGAATGGCTCCGCCAGTGGGTTTGGACCACCAAACTGGACTCCTTACAGCAGGACCTCCCAGCGAAAAGTTCGCAATACGGTACGCTCCGGCCCGCCAAACCGCCATCGCGGTCTACTTCTGGGTGCCCGAGGCCTCGCGGCGCGGCAGGCCTCGAAAGAACCCGACTGTGTAGTCTCCTGCCGTGCCTCCCAAACCCAACCACGCACCTGTTCACTGATAGGACGTAGTTGCCATTGCGCAACCAGCTTGCTTCATACCGGTTGGGCAATAGCAGCAATACGCTGCGGTATTCGTGGGCGGTGGGTCTGGATACAGCAAGCAAGTGGGACACCTAGACTGCCGACCCCTGATCCTCCTGTCGAGGGCTGCCCTGCGGTTTGACAATCCGTCATAGTCCTACAATCGCGTCAGTCCATGTCGCTTTGGGGTCAGGCCACTGCTCGGGTCGCCGTAAGTGGGCCGCAGCGTACCGAACTGCGAACTTTTCGCCGGGAAGTCCTTATATGAGGAGCCGCTCGGAAACACCGGCTTAGGCCCGATGAGCCTCCGGCCATCCGAGCCAGACCTAGAAGGCGACTGACATGAACAATGCAGGCCGGTTCGGTCCCAGTCTCTCTCGCCGTGTCTCCAATCCGCCCTCACGAGCCTTTGGCCTGTTCGAACATCCCCGCTCGTTGTAGTATCGGTCTAGCCGTCTCCCCCACTGAGAGCAGCTAGTCGTCCTCGACGCTTTCCTGGGTTGCCGCCACGCCGATGGTATTGGGACCGAGGTGAGTACCCAGGACAGGGCCAAACCGGGACTCGATGAGGCGCTCCGGCTCCAAAAGGTCGGCCAACTCGTCGTGAACGGCCAGGGCGTTATCCGGGCCCGTGCTATAGCTCAGGTGCAACTGGTGAATGGGAGCCAGCTCGCGCACTATCTTGACAATCCGTGCAGGCGCGCGCCTGCGTGCCTGCACGCGCCTGCGGGTGCGGGTCAGGTCCACAGGGTGGGTCTCGCCATCGCGGATGCCGACGATGGGTTTGAATTGGAGCACCCCGCCCAGGAGGGCCTGGGCCCTGCCGATGCGCCCGCCCATCGCCAGATACTTGAGGGTGTCGACCAATACGAAGCCGTGATTCCTCTCGATCGACCGTTCAATCCGCCGAGTCAACAACCTCAATCTGCTCCGACGCCTCGCATGCCATTCTACTTGGCAAGGAGTTATGGGAAGGTCCCAGCGCTTCTCAATAACTCGATCCATTTATCTCACGGTCTTGTAGAGCTTGTAGGCGCAGCGGGAGAGGATAGAGAAGGCGTTGGCAGGGGTGTAGAGGGGGCGGGGCCTGGGGAGGAATTCGCCAGCTTCGAGATCTTCTACGGCGGCGAGTGTCTTGCGGAGACCGTTTTCGGCGAGGGCGCGGCCTCGCTCGTTGGAGAGATCCAGGCCGCCGCAGACGAAGATGGGGGCGAGAAGGCGGCCGAGCATGTTCTGTCGGTAGAGGCGCCAGCAGGCTTCGAAGGAAAATTCCTTGACGCCCGCACTACAGAGGACATCGTGGTATTCCCGGAGGGTCTCGCGCTCGATCTTGCGGCGGGTCTCAGTAGAGACGCTGTCACTCATGAAGGAGGCGACGTCGTATAGGCCGGAGCTGATTCCGCTGACCTGCCAGTCGATGACGGCGAAGTCATCGGACCCGTCGGGGCCGAAGAACATGTTGTCGATGAGGAAGTCGCCGTGGCCGAACGTGAGGGGCTGGGCGGCGACGTCGGCCATGTGGTCAGCGATTCTGGGGCCGTAGGCCTCGGCAAGGCGGCGCATGTCCTCGGAGAAGTGGTCGCCAAAATTCTTGAGGGCGGGGACAAGGCAGCGCAGATAGGCCAACTGGACCAGAGGCCGGTACTTGGGGTGGAGGGAATAGTGCAGGCCGGCGACAGGGGGCCGGTCCACCTTGTTCCAGTATGAGCCGTGGAGCCTGGCTATGGCGCGAATGGCGACCTTCGCCTGGCGTTCGGTGGCGCCCTCGATTCGGTTGCCGGTCTCCATGCCGCGCATGTCTTCGAGGACTAGAACGAAACGGTGGGTCTTCTCCTCGAAATCTCCGTAGTAGAGGGCCGCAACATGAATGGGGACGTGAGGTGCGAGGCGGATGTAGAAGGAATATTCCCGCTTGTAAAGCTGTAGCAGTTTGCTCATCTTCAGGTTCTTGGGGTGGGGGCTTGGCAGCTTTACGATGACGGAGTCGGGGGCGGAGGGGGCGTCGTCTTCGTAGGTGAGGCGGCAGCGAAGGACCTCCCCCATGAGGCCAACCCCCGCCCCGACCCCCTCCACGTCGACTTCCTTTAAGGCGGGAAGATCGGATGCGACGCCCGCAGACAGGGCCTGCTTAAGCCAGGAGGCTGTTATGGAGGTCGGCCCATCTGGGATCGGGGGCTTGCCCATCGTAGATACGCTCACGACTCCGGGACAACTTCAGAGTCCGAACAACTATCGGTTACGATCCTGACGGTCATGGCGTCACCTGTCCTTCCTTGCCGCAGCCTCCTCTATGAGCCTCAGCCGTTCGGCTTTGCCATGCGGTATCCGACGCGAGGCTCGGTAAAGATGTAGATTGGGCTCTTCGCGTCGTCGTCCAGCTTGCTGCGGAGATATGTCACGTAGGTGCGCAAGAGCTGTGAACCCTCGGGGTAGTCCTGATTCCAGACCCGCTGTAGCAGCTGGTCGTGGGTCAACACCCGTCCGGCGTTGACCGAAAGCTCGACTAGCAGCTTGTACTCGGTCGCGCTCAAATGTACCGAAAGCCCGGCCACCGTCACGAGGCGTTCGGCGTAGTTGACGGTCAGGTCCCCCAGCACAAAGGGTTCGCGCGGCTCGGTCCGGTCGGACGCTGCACCCTTACGCAGGGCTGCCTTGATTCTCGCCACCAGCTCGGTGGGCGAGAATGGCTTGACGATGTAGTCGGCGGCGCCCATTTCGAGGCCCCGGGAGATATCCTGGTCCGAGGCGCGCCCGGACAGAAACACGACCGGGGAATCGGTGATGCTGGGGATACGCTTCATCAACTCGAACCCGCTGGCGCCGGGCATCGTCAGGTCCAGCAGGATGAGGTCGGGCCTCTCCACCTCGACCAGCCGTTCCACCTGCTCCGGATCGCCGGTCACGATGGTGGCATAGCCTGCTTCTGAGAGCGTGTGCCGAACGTACCACAGTATCTGCGGATCGTCGTCGACTACGAGAATGCGCGTCCGCTGCCATGCCGCCTCCCTGGGGAGGGCAGCGAATTCGTCAGGGCCGTCCGCTGCGTCAGTCCCGTCCTCTCCAGCCACCGGGATCGTAAAGGTGAATCGCGTGCCGAGGCCCAGTCCGTCGCTCTCGGCCCTTATGCGGCCCCCGTGCGCTTCCACTATCCCCTTGCAAATGGCAAGGCCCAGACCCTCTCCTCCGACATCCGCCTTTCCGTCCGCGTCATTGATCCGCATGAACTTCCTGAACAGTTGCGGCAGTTCCTCGGCGGACACTCCTCTACCCTCGTCGGCGACGGAGACCGCGACGCGGGAGTCCTGCTGCAAAGCGGTCACCATGATCGTGGAAGACGCGGGCGAGTACTTGGAGGCGTTGGACAGGAGGTTGGACAGGACCTGGACCACGCGCTGCCTGTCCGCCGCGACTGGGGGGAGGTCCGGCGGCAGGTCGACTTCTACGCTGTTCCCTGCCCCGCCGTCCAGGAAGGCGGCCATTGCCTGGTCGACCAGAGACGCCAAATTGGAGGCCTGGGTAGTGATCGAAAGCGCCCCCGCCTCGATCCGCGTCACATCGAGAAGGTCGTTGATAAGGCTGCGCATATGGTCGGCCTGTTCGTCGATGATCCGGAAGAACTGGTGCGTCTCGGCGGGATTTAGGGGGGACGTGGAGCTCAGCGCGCTGGCCGCAGAGCCTTTGATGGCGGTCAACGGCATACGCAGCTCGTGGCTCACCATGCCAAGGAACTCGGAGCGCAGCCGCTCCAGTTCTTCCAACGGCGTCATGTCCTGCACGGTGGCGACGACGGACACAACCGTACCCACTTCCGAGAAGATTGGCGTGGCGTTGATGACAGTGGTGACCGCATGGCCGTCCGGGAGCTCTATGATGATCTCCTCGGCGCGCACGGTCTCGCCGCTTTTCAGCGCCCGTTCCGTTGGCATTTCCGCGAGCGGAATTTCACGTCCATCTGGACGCCGGAAGGTCAACACGCTGAGGATTTCCGTCTGGCTACGACCCGGTGCGCGGAGCCCACGGACAATCCGCCTCGACTCCTCATTGAGCGACACGAGGTCGCCCGTCTTCGCGTCGAATATCAGAATGCCCACGGGCGAGGTGTTGATCAGGGCCTCCAGGTCCGCCCTCACCTGTTGTTCGTCCCTGAATCTACGGGCGTTGGAGACCGTCAATGCCGCCTGGGACGCGAACATGACGAGGGTCTCTTCGTCTTCGAGAGTGAACTCCTGCCCGCCCTCCTTCTCAGTGAGGTAGATGTTGCCGAGACGTTCGCCCCGATGACGGACCGGGGCTCCCAGAAAGGTCTTCATCGGCGGGTGGCCTTCAGGAAAGCCGACCGAGCTGGGGTGGCTGTCGATTTCAGCCAGTCTCAGCGGCCCCTCAATCTCGCTCAGGTACCCGAGGAGTCCCAGGCCCTTGGGCAAGGCTCCCAATCTCCGTCGTTCTTCGGGAGTCATCCCGGAGGTGACGAGGTCCTGCATGCGCCCTGCGTCGTCGAAGATCAGGAGCGCTCCGTACCTGGCGCCGGTCAGCGAGCGTGCGCCGTCGATGACCCCCTGAAGGATGGTGTCCAAGTCGAGAGTTTCGGTGATGCGAAGGCTGGCTTCGCTCAGCCTGGAGAGGCGGCTTCGCAGCGCTTCAGTCTCCGGCCTCATTCTGGCGTCTTCCCCTCACACACATCACACACATCACACACACCCGAGCCGGACTGTGGGCGCACTCGGCCCGATTTGTCTCCAGTTCAACCAACTTGAGACAACTCTAACAATACTCTAATGGAAAAGAGCCATTTTCTAACGGTGGTCTAACACCGATGCGGGAAAATTATTCCACAGTGAACCAAAAGTCAAGGGGAAACGCATTACATCGGAATTGCATACGACTCGGCTGCGGTCGCCGGGCGGCAGGGCGAGGCTAGGATGCCCTCAACCGGTCTCGGGGAATACGTGGCGGGCCAGGTAAAACGCAGTGGCCAGGAGCATGGCGGAGTTGGCGGCGCCCTACGGGCTCATACCGCTGGACTTCGCCCTGCTCAGACTCTTTCTGGAAAGGGAAGAGTGGACCACTACGCAGCTGGCGGAGGCGTTGCCCGTCAACGTCTCCCGCGTCAGCCGTGTCGTGACGAAGATGGTGGGCATGGGTCTGATGCGGCGGCGGCGGCGGTGCAACGACCGCCGCGTCGTGATGCTGGCGTTGACCGAAGAGGGGAGTGCGCTGACGTTGGAGCTTCACCGGCGCGTGCAGGCATACGACGCCAGGCTCTCGGAGGGCGTCAGCGAGGAGGAGCTGGCAGTCTTCGCCTGTGTTCTCTCCAAGGTGATGGCCAACTACACCGCGCTGCAAGCTAGAAGGAACGGTAAACATTAACTGTGCAGGCATGCCGAATATGTTCATGTTGAAGGCAATGTCCCGTATTGTCGATGTTCCAGGTGTGGTCTGGGTGCTGATCAGATCGCTCTTTATTGTGGCAATCATGCTCGCGCTGCTGGTCTCTGCAGGCGTCGCCTACGCGCAGGGCACGCCCACCGCGCCGACCATCGAGTCCGTCGCCGTAACGTCCGATCCCGGCGCGGACGGCGGCTACGCCATTGGCGACGAAATCCAGGTCGGTCTGACCTTCAGCGAAGCAGTGACGGTCGTCGGCGCCCCACAGCTCACCCTTGACGTGGGAGGCCAGAACCGTACGGCTGCATACTCCGAAGGCAGTACCACCACCCAGCTGCTGTTCACCTACACCGTCGCCTCGGGCGATGAGGACACGGACGGCATCATTGTGGTTGCCAACAGTTTGGCCCTCAACGGCGGCGCCATCCGCGCGGGGAGCGAGGACGCCACGCTGACTTACGCAGGCCTCCACTCCGCCGGCCACAAGGTGGACGGCGGAGCCCCCACGGTGACGGCGGGCGGGGAGACCAGGACCTACGTTCCCCCAGACCGCCAGTTCTACGTCATCTTCTACTTCAGCGAGCAGGTCTACGGCATCACCACCGACGAGATAACGGTCACCAACGGCGTGGCTCACGACGTGCGGGCCACCCTCGGCAACGACACGTGGCCCAGGTTCACTCGCTGGGACGTGATCATCCAGCCCGCAGCGGAGGGGCCGGTAACCGTGACCCTGGAGGCGGGCGCTGGCGCAGATGCCTACGGGAACGAAACCGCCGCTCCCGGCAGCGCTCTGTCCGTCATCGCCGCCGACCTGGTGACGGTGGAGGTGGCCCGGACCACCTCCGGCTTTGCCGAGGGCGGCAAGGCGGAGTTCACGGTCACCCGCTCCAGGGACAACGGAGCCATTCCTGTGTTCCTGTCCTTGGCCCAGACCGGGGATTTCCTGTCCGGCGCCGTTCATGTCTATCCGCCCGCGGACCCGAACAATCCCGACGAACCCGTGACGCCCCAAGAGTTTACCTTCACGGAAACCCCATTCAACCTGAACGTAACCTTCGCGGCCGGCGAGACCAGCAAGCGCATTGCCCTCCTGACCGAGGACGACTTCAGGGTCGAGGACGACGGCACGGTCACGCTGTCTGTTCCCGCCCAACCCGACCAGTACAAGTACATACCGGGCCATGCCTCCTCGGCGTCCGCTGATGTGCGCGACAACGACGAGTCTGCAACGGTTTCCCTGTACTGGATTCGATCCTCTCACCCGTACACCCTGGCCACACTGAGCACGGAGCAGGAGGGCGGCTCCGTGACCCTGGCGGTGTACGGGCGCGCCACGGGCCAACCGCTCCTGGTGACCCTCGCGGTCACGGAGGTAGGCAGCTATCTGGACCTTGATGGCGCAGGGGCGTGGGGATACGAGAATCTGGAAAACGGTAAGCTGCAGGTCACCGTGCCGGTGGGTTCGTCTTTCCAGAATGTGGTCATCCCGCTGTTGGAAAACGACGTCAAAGAGGCCGACGGTTCCGTCACCATCACCGTAGAGCCGGACCCCGGGCTGAGCTACATTCCCAGGCCAGGGTTTGGCGCGATCACCGTCCCAGTGAAGGACAACGATACCCCTTCCACGGTGTCCATTTTCGCGCCGGACGACCTCACCGAGGGCGCACAGTTGACCTACACGCTGACGCGCACCTGGGCCCTGGGGCAGAGCCGGGGGGAACTACCCGTAAACGTCAGGCTCGCGCAGACCGGCGACTACATCACCTGGCCCGAGGGGAACGAGCCCGGCGATGACGGACTGGTCACCATACCCGTGACCTTTGCGGCACGCTCCCTGACCGCCACCTTCACCCTGGAGACCGTGGACGACGAGGTATCTGAGGTCCATGGCTCGGTGACCGCCACCATCCTTGCCGATGCCGGCGGTAGCTACGTGACGGGCGCCGACAGCGATCACGCCACCAGATTGCTGGACAATGATCTTCCCATCATCTCTGTCACAGCAGTCGCCACAGAGGTCACCGAAGGGACCGCCGCCCAGTTCCGCTTTAGCAGGATGGGCAACACCAGCGTCGCCACTCGCGTCGGCCTGTGGGTGGGCGGTCTACCGAAGATCATGACCGACGCCACGGAGGCCACAGCTCTGACCGCCGACAATGCTGACCTTACGGAGAGGCTCAGCGTCCACGGCGCATGGGTCGACTACATCCTGGACTTCGAGGCCGGGGAATCGGAGAAGACGCTTTCCTTCACCACCGAGGCCGACAACGTCAACGAGGGCGACGGCTGGCTCGGCGTCACCATCGTCCAGCGGCTCGGCAACCGCTTCAACATCGGCACCGGCTACGCCCAGGTGCACATCCATGACGACGACATACCAACCGTCACCTTTACCCAGGTGACCCTGCCAACCGGCGCCGCCACCCTCGAGGGCGACACCTGGGTGGGCGAGCTTGGCGAGGGGCAAGAGCTCAGTTGGGTCGTGAGTTGCAGCGGGAACTACGAATACCCCCCCCTCCGTCGCGGATCATCAATTAACGGACTGAGAGTGGTGGCGGAGCATCTCCTGCTGGCGAACCATCCCTCATACTACCGCGCCGGCATTGGGGGACTGATCGGGAGCAACCTTCTCAACTTTCCGTCAGCAGGTCTTTGCGATGGCCAGACCCGAACCCACGCGAGTAGCCGTCGCTTCGTCGGTCCGGACGGAGGTGTGGAGACGTTCAAGTTGGTGCCCAACTACATTGAGTACCCCATCGTTGCGGAGTACCGGGAAGCATACCGGCAGGCGAAAGCGGCAGCGGACGCAGCCGGTACGCATATTACCCAGCATGACATCATCCACCCGACTTACGTCACTCCGCCTCACGGACTCGTGCAACCTTGTTACGACGAACCCCGGTACTGCCCGCAGTACCGGGTGGGCACACCTCACAAGATCAGCCTGACCCTGGTCAACCGGAACCCGACCATCCTCATCAAGGCCGAGTCAACTACGGTTGACGAGGGTCAACCAGCCCGCTTCATTGTGGAGCGTCTCTGGCATGACGAGCTGCTCAGGATTAATGGTTCCCCCTCCGTGACCGTGGTCGCTCTGCGCGCCTCTCAAAACGGCCAGTACATCACCGGTGCGCTGCCCACCGAGATTACCTTCGCACGGACTGAGACCAGCAAGATCATCGAGCTGGCAACGGTGGACGATTCGGCCTTCGGCGCAAACGGTTCGGTGACCATCGAACTGCTACCCGACACCACGGGCGCCGACCTGAACGCCGGCGGCAAGTACGAAACCTTCGCAAACTGGGCCAGCCACACCCCGGAGGGAGCACGGTCGGATCGCGCCACCGTTGCGATAACCAACAACGACACCAAGCCCGGCATCAGCATCGCCCCGGCGTCGGAGCCGGAGGGCGACTCGGGCAGCGCCGAGATGACCTTCACGGTGACGCTGGCGACTGCCGTTACCGAGGCGGTGACGGTCAACTATACCACCTCCGACGGCACGGCCACCGCCGGACAGGACTACACCGCTGTTAACAATGGCACGGTGACCATTGCCGCCGGCAGCACCACTGCCGAGTTCACCGTGTCCGTGACCGGGGATGAGACCGACGAGCTCGACGAGACCTTCAACGTCACCATCTCCATGCCGGAACCCGAACCGAATTTGAACGGTGGCAGCAGCGGAGAACCCGCAGCCGCAATCACCGGCGGCGACACCGCCACCGTCGCCGGCACCATCCTGGACGACGATCCCGCCGTGGTCACGGTCGCCCCAAAGGTGGACACGGTTGAAGAGGGAGAGATGGCCGTCTTTGTCCTGACTCGGGCCGGGATGACGGACGGCCCTCTGGCAATTCAGGTGCGTCTCCGCGCCCCCGGCCGTCTGGAAATGCTGGATGCCAGGTTCGAGCCCGACGCCACCACAGCGGAGATAACCGTTGCCACCGATGACAATAACCTGGTGGACTACCCCTCTGTGCGCGACTACACCATTGAGGTGTTCGGAGACGGGGAGCCCTTGGAACGGGATGACCAAGTTTTTACTCCGGGCGATCCCGCCACCGCCACCGTGAAGGTCACCGATGATGAGGAACTGATAACTGTCACTGTTTACCCGGTGGAAGCGGTAGCGTCATGGGCTAACGGTGCGGAGTTCAGGTTCACGCGCGATGGAGACATAACCGATCCGTTGAGGATCGGGATTTGGTCTTTTCTTCACCGCCCAGGGGAAGGGGAGACCTGGGGTTTCCGATTCGAAACATTCGAGGCCGGTCAGGATGAACTGGTGGTGGGTCAAGGAGGATTTCACCATCCGGAATTTACCCCGCAACAGGCAGCCCCGCTTTACCCATTAACGCTCACATACACGGTTTTTGGTGACGGGGGATGGTATGGACTGAACCGCGTGTATCAAGGCGGAGATCCCAGCTCGGCAATAGTCGCCGTGCAATACGAAGGTTTCGAACGTGCACTGGTGGTTGGAGCTGAGGCCCCATTGTGGGTCACCGTTGGTCAGACAGTGCGTATTCCAGTGACGGTCACCAATACCGGCAGTCTTGACAGCTTAACCTCAATAGACATCACCAGTCAGCATTACAGCGATGGCACCAACGAGCCAAGACTGGCCTGCCAGATCGATGGGCCGATCGCTGACGGTAAATCGAAGAGTTGTGAGGCTTCCTTCCTGGTACAGGAGAAAGACCTGAACAGCAACAATGCGATAATTCGGCTGGACGTCACCGCCAGTGATGGTCAGACTATTTCCAAAGCGTCCCGGGTATATATGAGGGTCCGGAACGGCGTATCCGTCGGCTTCAATGAATCGGGCAGTTTGTCGGTAACCGAGCCAGGATTCGGGGAGGCCAAGGCCAAGGCCAAATTGACGGTTACCAGGGTGGGCCAATCCGGAGAGGAAGTCCAGGTGGCCTACACCCTGGAACCCTGGCCCACCGGCGGCCGGCCCAACCCGCCCGTGGAGGGCGTGGACTACGCCGACAACTCCGGCACCCCCGGCGTCATCACATTTGAGGCGAACGAAACCGAAAAGACCATCACCATTGACATCCTCGGGGACCAGATTGACGAGCCAAAGGAACAGTTCCGGGTAACGCTGGTCCCCCCCGAAGGCGTACTGGTGGAGGAGGACAAGAAGTACCGCACCGTCGTCATCAACGACGCCACTCCTCCGCCAGGGGTATCTTACCGGCCCACGGCCAGCCTGGAGCTGGTCAGCGCCGACCCTACACCGGAGAACGCGGGCTCTGTGGACTTTGCCGTTGTTCTGGACCGGGTGTGGGGCGAGGATGCGCGGTTCGAAGTCGAGCTGGACGCTCACGTCAACCTGACCGCCACACCGGCGTTTTCGAGGCTTGGCCGGACGGGGGACTTCGAGGCCCCCGATGGCCTGATTCATGCAACCATTCCGGCGGGCCAGACCCGGTTCGAATTCTCCCTCACCCTCTACGACGATGACGTGCGGGAAAAGGACGAGACGTTCCAACTGCTGTTGAGCAGCTCCATCTATAAGTATCAGAGGCTCATCGGCGACGAGGATGAGGCACTGGTCACCATCGCCGACGACGATTTCGTTGAACCCACCGGGGTTGAACTGGCCCTGACCAGCAACAACGGTGTCTTCGATTCGGTGGCCGAAAACTCAAGCCAGCACGACATTACGGTTACGGCGTCCTTCTCGGACATCCGCTGGCCGGGAGACGCTTCCAACGCCCCCCTGCGCCCCGCAGACCCGCGGGACGTGGACACCACGGTGCGGGTCCAGTTTGACCCCAACTCCGGCGCCACCCACGCTGCCGACCTTGACGACTTCGCACCCCTAAAGGTGGAGGACGACCAGGGCGCGTTCGGGGAGGTCGAGACCTTCGACATAGTGATCCCCGCGGGGCAGACCAGCGGTACCGCCACGTTGCGGTTCAGGACCGTGATGGACGACGTCGACGAGGAGGACGAGACGGTTACCCTGCGGGGCTCGGAGCTGGTCGCCGGCGGCTCGGAGAACTCCCTGCCTGTCAGGCCCGCCTCCTTCACCATCATCGACGATGACACCAGGGGCATAACCGTTTCACCTGCGAAGCTGGCCGACGGCACTGGCATCAGCATGAAGGAAGGTGGGACGTCAACGTATTCCCTGGTCCTGGATAGCGAGCCTACGGACACGGTTACCGTCACCGTAGCCGGCAGGCAAGGCGATCTAATCAGCCTCACGCCCGAAACCCTCACCTTCACCCCCTCCGACTGGAGCACCGCCCAGACCATATCCGTAGTGTCTCTGGATGACGGGACTGATACTTCATTCACGAATGCTGTAATTTCTCACCAGGTATCCGGAGGCGACTACGGCAGCGTGACCGTGAGAGACATATGGGTGCAAATTGAAAACACCACCCAGGCTTACATATACCTGGATGACGCCCAAGCCTCGGAGTCCGACGGCCACGTCGAGTTCACGGTAGCCGTCCGGCCAATCCTGCGCACGACTCCCGTCCTGATCCGGTACACCACCGTAGACGGCACAGCCATAGCCGGATCTGACTACACCCGGGAGGTGGAAACCGGCCAAACCTACAAGATACTTAGCATCCCGGCAAGCCGGAGCAGCGGCACCATTCGCATACCCATCACTGACGACCAGGTGTACGAATCTGCCGACGAGACCTTTACCCTGCAGCTGACCAACCACAACAACAAGGCAACGCTGGACGGCGGCGCGACATCCCTGACAGCCACAGGCGCCATCGCTGACGACGACCCGAAGCCGGTGGTAAGCGTGGCGGGCCCCGCCGGAGCGGTGAGCTACGTTTCCGAGAACGCAAAGGATCCGGTCACCTTCACGCTGACGCTTGTGGGTCAGAGCGCGGGGGAAGTAACCGTAGACTACGCCACTGGCGAAGCAGGGCTTCTGGACCTGTTCACAGCCCGGCAAGGCCTGACCGGGGCAACCGAGGGCGAGGACTACGCCGGTACTTCGGGTTCCGTAACTTTCACTTCCGGGCAGACGACCAAGACCGTCACCGTCCAAGTGACCAACGACGACGTGAGCGAGGAGACCGAGTTCTTTGGCTTCAAGATCAGCGCGCCCCAGGGCGCGGACCTCAGAGGCCAGCGGTCCGAGGATGTGGCCGACGTTGGTCTCGTGGACGACGACGCGCATGGGGTGACCATCAATCCCACCTCCATTAGCCTAGACGAGCCTGCGTCCGGGGAGGCCGCGGTGGCCGGCTCGTACACCGTGAAGCTGAATTCCAGCCCCACGGACACCGTCACTGTCACTGTCGGCGGCAGTGGCCCAGCAGTGTCGTTGTCGGGCGACTCGCTGACCAACAACCGGTTGATCTTCACCATCACCAACTGGAACACGGCACAGACGATCACCGTCACGCCGGTCAAGGACGACAACGCTGTCGGTGAGACGGTCACTCTGACCCACACCCTGTCTGGCGGCGACTACGCCGGGATTGCGGCGGACAGTGTAACGGTCAACTTGACCGATAGCGATACTAGGAACTTGGTCTCGTCCAAGCAGTCCCTCACCGTGACCGAGGAGGACGCCACCGGCGACCGCTACACCGTCAAGCTGGCCACCCAGCCCTCCGACACCGTCACTGTCACCATCTCAGGACACGAAGGCGCCGACCTGACGCTGAGCGGGATGACGCTGACCAACAACCGATTGACCTTCACCACCACCAACTGGGGCGCGGCGCAGACGATCACCGTTAAGGCGGGCGACGACGACAACACCGGCAACGAGTCGGTGACTCTAGCGCACACCGCCTCGGGCGGGGACTACGTCACCGTCACGAAGGACCTGCCGGTGACGATCACCGACGACGACACGGCGGCCATCGTGCTCAGCGGGATGGACCTCACCGTGACGGAGGGAGACGCGGCGGGGTCGAGCTACACGGTGAAGCTGGCCACACAGCCCTCGGGCAGCGTCACGGTCACCATCTCAGGACACGACGGCACGGACCTGAGCCTGTCGGGAACCACGCTGAGCAGCAACATGCTGACCTTCACGGTGGACAACTGGAACACGGCGCAGACGGTGACGGTCAAGGCGGGCCAGGACAGCGACGGGGCCAACGACACCGGGACGCTGACGCACACCGCCTCGGGCGGCGACTACGCCAGCATAACGAAGGACCTGCCGGTGACGGTTACCGACGACGACAAGGCGGCCATCGTGCTCAGCGAGACGGACCTCACCGTGACGGAGGGAGACGCCGCGGGGTCGAGCTACACCGTGAAGCTGGCCACACAGCCCTCTGGCAGCGTGACGGTCTCCATTACAGGACACGACAGCACCGACCTGACGCTGGACGAGACGATGCTGACCTTCACGGTGGACAACTGGAACACCGCGCAGACGGTGACGGTCAAAGCGGGCCAGGATAACGACGGCGCCAACGACACCGGGACGCTGACGCACACCGCCTCGGGCGGCGACTACGTCAACGTCACCAAGGACCTGCCGGTGACGGTCACCGACGATGACACGGCGGCCATCGTGCTCAGCGGGATGGACCTCACCGTGACGGAGGGAGACGTGGCGGGGTCGAGCTACACGGTCAGGCTGGCTACACAGCCCTCGAGCAGCGTCACGGTCACCATCTCAGGACACGACGGCACGGACCTGAGCCTGTCGGGAACCACGCTGAGCAGCAACATGCTGACCTTCACGGTGGACAACTGGAACACCGCGCAGACGGTGACGGTCAAAGCGGGCCAGGATAACGACGGCGCCAACGACACCGGGACGCTGACGCACACCGCCTCGGGCGGCGACTACGTCAACGTCACCAAGGACCTGCCGGTGACGGTCACCGACGATGACACGGCGGCCATCGTGCTCAGCGGGATGGACCTCACCGTGACGGAGGGAGACGCGGCGGGGTCGAGCTACACGGTGAAGCTGGCCACACAGCCCTCGGGCAGCGTGACGGTCACCATCTCAGGACACGACGGCACGGACCTGAGCCTGTCGGGAACCACGCTGAGCAGCAACATGCTGACCTTCACCGTGGACAACTGGAACATGGCGCAGACGGTGACGGTCAAGGCGGGCCAGGACGCCGACGGGGCCAACGACACCGGGACGCTGACGCACACCGCCTCGGGCGGGGACTACGTCACCGTCACGAAGGACCTGCCGGTGACGATCACCGACGACGACACGGCGGCCATCGTGCTCAGCGAGACGGGCCTCACCGTGACGGAGGGAGACGCCGCGGGGTCGAGCTACACGGTCAGGCTGGCCACACAGCCCTCGGGCAGCGTCACGGTCACCATCTCAGGACAGGACGGCACGGACCTGAGCCTGTCGGGAACCACGCTGAGCAGCAACATGCTGACCTTCACGGTGGACAACTGGAACACGGCGCAGACGGTGACGGTCAAGGCGGGCCAGGACGCCGACGTGGCCAACGACACCGGGACGCTGACGCACACCGCCTCGGGCGGGGACTACGTCAACGTCACGAAGGACCTGCCGGTGACGGTTACCGACGACGACACGGCGGCCATCGTGCTCAGCGGGATGGACCTCACCGTGACGGAGGGAGACGCGGCGGGGTCGAGCTACACGGTCAGGCTGGCCACACAGCCCTCTGGCAGCGTCACGGTCACCATCTCAGGACACGACGGCACGGACCTGAGCCTGTCGGGAACCACGCTGAGCAGCAACATGCTGACCTTCACGGTGGACAACTGGAACACCGCGCAGACGGTGACGGTCAAAGCAGGCCAGGATAACGACGGGGCCAACGACACCGGGACGCTGACGCACACCGCCTCGGGCGGCGACTACGTCACCGTCACCAAGGACCTGCCGGTGACGATCACCGACGACGACACGGCGGCCATCGTGCTCAGCGGGATGGACCTCACCGTGACGGAGGGAGACGCGGCGGGGTCGAGCTACACGGTGAAGCTGGCCACACAGCCCTCGGGCAGCGTCACGGTCACCATCTCAGGACACGACGGCACGGACCTGAGCCTGTCGGGAACCACGCTGAGCAGCAACATGCTGACCTTCACGGTGGACAACTGGAACACCGCGCAGACGGTGACGGTCAAAGCGCGCCAGGACGCCGACGGGGCCAACGACACCGGGACGCTGACGCACACCGCCTCGGGCGGAGACTACGCCAGCATAACGAAGGACCTGCCGGTGACGGTCACCGACGACGACGAGCCGGCCATCGTGCTCAGCGAGACGGACCTCACCGTGACGGAGGGAGACGCGGCGGGGTCGAGCTACACGGTCAGTCTGGCCACACAGCCCTCTGGCAGCGTGACGGTCTCCATTACGGGACAGGCGAGCACGGACCTAACGCTGGACAAGACGACGCTGACCTTCACGGTGGACAACTGGAACACGGCGCAGACGGTGACGGTCAAGGCTGGCGAGGACGCCGACGGGGCCAACGACACCGCCACCCTGACGCACAGGGCCTCGGGCGGAGACTACGCCAGCATAACGAAGGACCTGCCGGTGACGATCACCGACGACGACACGGCGGCCATCGTGCTCAGCGAGACGGACCTCACCGTGACGGAGGGAGACGCCGCGGGGTCGAGCTACACCGTGAAGCTGGCCACACAGCCCTCTGGCAGCGTGACGGTCTCCATTACAGGACACGACAGCACCGACCTGACGCTGGACGAGACGATGCTGACCTTCACGGTGGACAACTGGAACACCGCGCAGACGGTGACGGTCAAAGCGGGCCAGGATAACGACGGCGCCAACGACACCGGGACGCTGACGCACACCGCCTCGGGCGGCGACTACGTCAACGTCACCAAGGACCTGCCGGTGACGGTCACCGACGATGACACGGCGGCCATCGTGCTCAGCGGGATGGACCTCACCGTGACGGAGGGAGACGTGGCGGGGTCGAGCTACACGGTCAGGCTGGCTACACAGCCCTCGAGCAGCGTCACGGTCACCATCTCAGGACACGACGGCACGGACCTGAGCCTGTCGGGAACCACGCTGAGCAGCAACATGCTGACCTTCACGGTGGACAACTGGAACACGGCGCAGACGGTGACGGTCAAGGCGGGCCAGGACGCCGACGTGGCCAACGACACCGGGACGCTGACGCACACCGCCTCGGGCGGGGACTACGTCACCGTCACGAAGGACCTGCCGGTGACGATCACCGACGACGACACGGCGGCCATCGTGCTCAGCGGGATGGACCTCACCGTGACGGAGGGAGACGCGGCGGGGTCGAGCTACACGGTGAAGCTGGCCACACAGCCCTCGGGCAGCGTCACGGTCACCATCTCAGGACACGACGGCACGGACCTGAGCCTGTCGGGAACCACGCTGAGCAGCAACATGCTGACCTTCACGGTGGACAACTGGAACACGGCGCAGACGGTGACGGTCAAGGCGGGCCAGGACAGCGACGGGGCCAACGACACCGGGACGCTGACGCACACCGCCTCGGGCGGCGACTACGCCAGCATAACGAAGGACCTGCCGGTGACGGTTACCGACGACGACAAGGCGGCCATCGTGCTCAGCGAGACGGACCTCACCGTGACGGAGGGAGACGCCGCGGGGTCGAGCTACACCGTGAAGCTGGCCACACAGCCCTCTGGCAGCGTGACGGTCTCCATTACAGGACACGACGGCACGGACCTGAGCCTGTCGGGAACCACGCTGAGCAGCAACATGCTGACCTTCGCCGTGGACAACTGGAACACGGCGCAGACGGTGACGGTCAAGGCGGGCCAGGACGCCGACGTGGCCAACGACACCGGGACGCTGACGCACACCGCCTCGGGCGGGGACTACGTCACCGTCACGAAGGACCTGCCGGTGACGGTTACCGACGACGACACGGCGGCCATCGTGCTCAGCGGGATGGACCTCACCGTGACGGAGGGAGACGCGGCGGGGTCGAGCTACACGGTCAGGCTGGCCACACAGCCCTCGGGCAGCGTGACGGTCACCATCTCAGGACAGGACGGCACGGACCTGAGCCTGTCGGGAACCACGCTGAGCAGCAACATGCTGACCTTCACGGTGGACAACTGGAACACCGCGCAGACGGTGACGGTCAAGGCGGGCGAGGACAACGACGGGGCTAACGACACCGGGACGCTGACGCACACCGCCTCGGGCGGCGACTACGTCAACGTCACCAAGGACCTGCCGGTGAGGGTCACCGACGACGACTGCGGGGACGTCGACATCTGGTGCGCCACCATGAAGTTTAACGCCACGGTGCATTGGGAGGGCAGGTACGATCTGTACACCGCTGAAGTCGACAACAGGGAGTTCAGCCACAACGGCGCGGACTACCAGTTGCTTGAAATCACTGTGCCCCAGAACGGTCACGATTCCGGCGACGACAACCATGTCGTACTGCCGTTCGGCATACCAGAACGGACGCACTTCCTGATTGATTTTCTCAACCTGAGCGGTACGAGCGACCAGGTGTTGGAGCCGCCGAACAATGACTGGCTGGACTGGACGCTGCACGTCAGCACCGTGAGCGACGGCGAAACGCTGACCGCGACGCTTCGCTTCAGCGAAGCCAGGAAATTAGCTGGAGCCTGGTGGCGGTGGTCAGGCGGGGATATCGACGACCTGCGCCGCGCCTGGAAGGAGGGCCAACCCTACAAGCTCAGGCTCGTGGAGGACCCAAGATCGGAGCGGACGCCGCAGCCGCTGAATCCGCCCCTGTACCTGCGTGTCAAAGGGGAGGAGGACGGAGGGAGGACGCAGTTGTACTGGCTCACACCCCAGACCAGGAACGACAGAGTGCCTCCGGTGGACAGCTACAAGATCCAGTGGAAGCAGTCCTCCGGCAGCTGGGACACGGCCACCGCCGTGTCGGAGACCACCCGGGGCCACAGTTCCCAACGCCCCGTCTCCCACTTTCTGGACGGGCTGACCCCCGGGGTCGAGTACAACATCCGGGTCATAGCGACCGACAGCGTCGGCGACAGCGAGCCATCCAATGAAATTACCTATACGAAGCCTGCCTCCGGCCAGCACGCCCTCTCAAACACCCCGGCCGATGGTGAGCCGCGCATCAATGGAATCCCGGAGGTGGGGCAGACGCTGTCTGTCGACACCACGACCATTGAGGACGTCGACGGCCTGGATCACGTTGTCTTCCAGTACCAGTGGCTGGCCGATGACGCGGATATCGCCGGCTCCACCGGCGCCACCTACACCGTAGTGTCCGGAGACGTGGGCAAGGCCATCAGGGTGCGTGTCGCCTTCGCCGACGACGGGGGCAACGAGGAGACGCTGACCAGCGCGCCCACCGTGGTGACGGCGGCGGGCCTGCAGATCCAGTCGGCCACAGTGGACGGCGACACCCTGACGCTGACCTATAGCGAGGTCCTGGACAACGGGGTCACGCTGGAGACGACTCCCTTCGCCGTGAGAGTGAACGGGTCATCCCGGTCACTCTTCGGCGTCGGGGTGGGCGGATCCAATGTGTTGTTGCTTCTGTCCTCGGCGGTGGAGGCCGGGGACACGGTGACGGTGGACTACACCGCGCCCGTAGGCGATGATTTCATTCGGGACACCCTCGGCAGGAAGGCGGCCTCCTTCAGCGGACAGGCGGTCACGAACGACACGGCTTCGGCCAGAACGTCGAGACTGGGTGAACCTCAGGACGAATCCAACCGTCTGACCGCCAGTGTCAGCGGTGAGCCGTCCTCACACGACGGGCAAACAGCGTTCACCTTCGAGCTGCAGTTCAGCGAGGAACCCAAGCCGGGCTTCAGCTACGGAACGGTGCGGGACCATGCGTTCACCGTGACCGGGGGATCGGTGACCCATGTGCGCCGGCTGGAGCCGGGCAAGAACGTCCGCTGGGAGATCACCGTCACCCCTGGATCCAGCGCCGACGTGGCTATAGACCTGAACGCCACCACCGACTGCTCCGCCGATGGCGCCATCTGCACGGAGGGCGGCGGGAAGCTGTCCGGTGGGCTTCTGCTGGTCGTTCCGGGGCCGAACACCCCGGCGACGGGCGCTCCCACCATCACCGACGCCGCCCAGGTGGGCGAGACTCTCACCGCTGGCATCACTGGCATAGCCGACGCCGACGGCCTCGACGACGCTGCCTTCGCCTACCAGTGGCTCGCCGACGACGTCGAGATCGACGGGGCAACCGCTTCCACCTACAACCTTGTTGCCGCCGACGCGGGCAAGGCCATCAAGGTGAGGGTGTCCTTCACCGACGACGGAGACAACGAGGAGTCGCTGACCAGCGCCGCAACGGGCGCGGTGGTGGCGGCAGTCGTTAGACCGCCGCTGACGGCCAGCGCCCACGACGTGCCGTCGTCCCATGACGGGAGCTCCACATTCACGTTCGAGCTGCGTTTCAGCGAGGAGTTCCCGCTGAGCTATGTGACCCTGCGGGACCACGCCTTCACGGTGGACGGGGGCACGGTGAAGAAGGCTGAGCGGATCACGAAGGGCAACAACGTACGCTGGCGGATTACGGTCGAGCCGGACGGCGACGGTCGGGTCATCATCACCCTACCGGTGACCGAGAGTTGCGACGCCCAAGGAGCTATCTGCACGGCAGACGGCAGACCGATGTCCAATCGGGTGGAACTGACCGTCAACGGGCCCGGCCAGTAGCGGGGAACAAAAAGAAGCAGGCAAGTATGAACGGGCAAGGCAGGCGCTCCGACCGGGACCCGGACCTCCCGCGGAACGAGCGATACGGAAATGGGAGCCCTTCGCCCGTTTAGGAGAGGACCTTCGGCTGTGCTCTGGGAGCGCTTGCGCCATACCTCGACAGCGCACACACTGCAGCAGAAGAACCTAACTCTTCCCCGATAACTTCCCGAAGTGGCGAAGCGGTTCCAGGATGAGTCGGGCCTGTCGTGGTCTGAGATCGCCCGCCGCTTGGAGACCTATCGCCACACCGTATGGCGTTGGGCTGAAGGCGGGGTCCAGCCCAACCATCAGCACCGGAAGGCGCTCGTGGAACTGGCCGGCAGCCTGGGCCTCGTCCACCTGTTCACCGACTGAGAGACCATCGAGTGGGCCGGTACGAGGTAACGGCGGCGGTCGGGCTGAAACGCAAAAGGGCCGCACACATATGTTCAGGCGAGGGAGGTGGTGGCCTTGTGCGACGGCCTCCCCCGTATCGCCGCGGTCTAGCATCCTGCGCCGACCGGCTTGTGCACCGTTCCCGGTCGTTGTCCGGCGCCCACTCGAAGAGGGACGCGGTTTCGGACTGGAGCCTGTGGCCCCGGCCCTCAAACCTGGCCTTGGAAGGCAAGGTCCGACCCTTAGAACAGCCTCAGCGTCTCGGGTTGCGCTTGGCCTGCCCCTCCCTCGGCGGCCCCAGCCTGCCGGCGCCGGGTCTGAAGCCTGGCCGGGGGAGCGGGTCTCTCGTGAGCCGGGTACTTGGGTGCGTCTCCCCACCTGGAGAGGCTCGAACTCCCCGTAAAGAACGCGGTGGCAAGGATCACAGAGCCCCCAACCACATCTCGAAAATGGTTCTGTCTACCGTCAAGTCAGGCCCACCGGAGGGGACTAGAACCTAGATGCCCACTCAAAGGAACAACGAGTGGCATCCGATTGCCTCTCGTTCTAGAGTGCCACCGCCCATTAGTACCTGATGGCTTCGTTCAATCTGCCTCGCGCGCTTCGTGCATGAAGAAGAGGGCATAGACACACCTTTAGCACTCCACGGCCCCGAGTTAGTACGCCGACCGCGTCTTCAGCCCGGATTCGTAGCTGCAATGGCCCGTTTCCTCCGGACATCCCCTCCGCCTAACCGCCCTCGGCCCACCCCTCGGACAGCGCCTCTGCCTGCTCCAGCACTGTCTGTGTCGCCTTCTCCTGCTTGTCCGGTGGATAGCCGTGATTCCGTAGTATGCGCCGGACGAGCACCCGAAGCTGCGCCCGCACCGTCTCTCGCACCGTCCAGTCTATGGTGACGTTTCGGCGCACCGTCTGGACAAGCTCGCGGGCGATGTCCCGGAGGGTGTTGTCGCCGAGGACCTGGACGGCGCTGTCGTTGGTTTCTAAGGCGTCGTAAAAGGCGAGTTCATCTTCGGACAGGCCGAGACGCTCACCGCGGGCGTTGGCCTCGCGCATGTCTCGCGCCAGTTGGATGAGCTCCTCGATGACCTGCGCCGCCTCGACAGCACGGTTTTGGTAGCGCCGTAGCGACTGTTCCAACATGTCGGCGAAGGAACGGGCTTGCACGACGTTCTGTCGCCTTCGAGCGGCCACCTCACCTCGGATGAGCTTTTGCAGCAGCTCGACGGCCAAGTTGCGATGGGTCATGCCCTGCACCTCGGCCAAGAAGTCTTCGGAGAGCACGGAGATGTCCGGCTTCTCCAACCCTGCCGCCGCGAAGATGTCCACCACGCCCTCCGAGGCCACGGCGCGCGAGATGATCTGCCGCACCGCCAGTTCCAGCTCATCCTCGGGACGCGCGAGGGCTTCGGCCCGCTTGGTAAGGGCGGTGCGCACCGCCTGGAAGAAGGCGACATCGTCCCGGATGCGCCGTGCTTCATCGTGCGTCGACGCCAGCGCGAAGGACTGCGACAGTTCGCGCACGGCCACCGTGAATCGGTCCTTACCGTTCTCCTGCGCCAGCACGTGCTCCTGCGCCGGCGGAAGCAACGCCAGCCGCTGCTGTCCCGTGCCGGTCTCCCACGCCGACCAGTCGAAGCCGTGGAAGATGGCGCAGCAGACCTCGTGCTTCTCCAGCATGACGGCGACCGCCTCGCCCTGATCGACCGTCGCTTGGCCCTTGCCGCCGCTCTCCGTGTAGGTGACGGTGGCCTCTCGAATGTCCTGCGCCAAGCCAAGGTAGTCCACGACGAGGCCACCGGGCTTGTCGCCGAAGACACGGTTGACGCGGGTGATGGCCTGGAACAGCCCGTGGCCGCGCATGGGCTTGTCGACGTACATGGTGTGCAGGCACGGAGCGTCGAAGCCGGTGAGCCACATGTCGCGCACCAGCACGATCTGGAATGGGTCATCGGGGTCGCGGAAGCGTTTCGCGAGGGCCTCTCGTCGTGGCTTGTTGCGGATGTGCGGTTGCCAGTCGATCGGATCCGTGGCCGAGCCGGTCATCACCACCTTGATCGCGCCCCGGCCGTCGTCATCGTCGTGCCACTCAGGGCGGATGCGCACCAGTTCCCGGTACAGGTCGATGCAGATGCGGCGGCTCATGCACACCACCATCGCTTTGCCGTACATGGCCTCCAGCCGCTGCTCGAAGTGGGCAATGAGATCCTCGGCGATCTGCCGCACGCGCGGCTCCGCACCGACTACCGCCTCGAGTTGCGCCCACCTTGTCTTCAGCCGCTCCCTCCGCTCGACCTCCTCGCCCTCGGTCGCGTCTTCGAAGTCCGGGTCGATTCGCGGACGCTGGTCTTCGTTCAGGATGAGCTTCGCCAGGCGGCCTTCGTAGTAGATGGGCACCGTCGCCCCGTCCTGCACGGAGCGCCGGACGTCGTACACGCTGATGTAGTCGCCGAAGACTGCGCGCGTGTTGGCGTCCTGCAGCTCGATGGGGGTGCCGGTGAAGCCCACGAAGGAGGCGTTGGGCAGCGCGTCCCGCATGTGCCGCGCGAAGCCGTCGATGAAGTCGTACTGGCTGCGGTGCGCCTCGTCGGCGATGACCACGATGTTGCTGCGGTCCGAGAGCATCGGGTAGGTGTCGCCGCGCTCTTCCGGGAAGAACTTCTGGATGGTGGTGAAGACCACGCCGCCCGCCGCCACCGCGAGCTTGCCCCGCAGGTCCGCGCGGCTCTCTGCCTGTGAGGGCGGCTGGCGCAGCAGGTCCTGGCAGCGCGAGAAGGTGGTGAAGAGCTGCTCGTCCAGGTCATTGCGGTCCGTGAGGACGACGACCGTGGGGTTTCGCATGGCTGGCTCTCGGGCGATGGCGCCGGCGTAGAAGGCCATAGTGAGGCTCTTGCCGGAGCCCTGCGTGTGCCACACGACACCGATGCGGTGGTCGCCGTGGGCGCCGCCGGATTTGCGGCCCGACTCGTAGCGGCCCTCGCCGGCTTGCTCTGCGACGGCCGCCCCCTCGCCCTGGAGCGCTGCAGCCCGAAGCGTCTCGTCGACGGCGGCGCGAACGGCGTGGAATTGGTGGTATCCGGCAACCTTCTTGAGGAGCGGCCCGCCGTCGTCCTCAAACACGATGAAGTCGCGCAGCAGCGGCAGCAAACGGTCCGGCGAGAAGACGCCCTGCACCATCACCTCGAACTCCGAGGCGGCGCCCTCCGCCAGACCCTCGCCGGTGACGGTTCGCCAAGGCTTGAACCACTCACGTCCAGCGGTAAGAGACCCGATGCGCGCCGTAGTGTCGTCGGACACCACCAGCAACTCGTTCATGGCGAAGAGGGAGGGTAGCTCCGTCTTGTAGGTCTGCAGTTGCTGCCACGCCGCCCAGACGGTGGCCTCCTCATCCAGGGGGTTCTTGAGCTCCATAACGGCCAGGGGCAGGCCGTTGACGAAGAGGACAATGTCCGGGCGACGGGTGTGGCGGTTCTCCGTGACGGTGAACTGGTTGACGGCTAGGAGGTCGTTGGCGCGCGGGCGGTCAGCATCCATCACCATGGCCTGCGCGCCCCGGACGCGGCCGTCAGCGACGAACTCAACGGTGACGCCGGCCACAAGCATGCGATGGAAGGTGCGGTTGCGGGCGTCCAGCGACGCCCCCTCCAGCCGGGTGAGCTTGCGGTAAGCGTCGTCCAGCGCCTCCGGGGGCAGGCCGGGGTTCAGCCGCGCGAGGGCGTCACGCAGGCGGCGTGCCAGCACAACGTCGCCGTAGTCGTCGCGCTCCGGCGAGGGGCCGTCGGGTGCGATGTCCGGCCCGTGGGCGACCTGCCAGCCCAACTCCCGCAGCCACGAGAGCGCGGCCTGCTCTACGGTGTTTTCGTTGAGAGTGGTCATGCCAGCTTTTCGCAACGACGCAGTTGCTCAATGGCCACGCAATTCACCTGCTGCATCTCGGATAACGCAGACATGATTATCTGGACCGTCAATGTGAAATCCAATTGAAAGACCGGAAACATCGGCGTCTCCCGAATGGCCCGATAGTTGGCTTCGGTCGTCGCGTTGTTTGCGTGTGCCAGATCGCCATTGACGAAAAGGTCGAAAATCTCTCGGCGTGTCATTGGCCCGTCGTCGGAGATCGAAAGGTTGGACTCGGAATTCAAATAACAGTTGAGTTGTTCCCTGATCTCGGTGAACTTGGAGACAAGTCGAGGCTCTACGTTCAAATCAGAATAGAGGGTTTGCATCTTCGAAAGAGAGGTGCTCTCATTTTTCAGCATAAAGAGCCGCAATGTGAGAACAGTCGCCTCAACCGTCTTATCCGACGGCCCGGCGAAGAAGCCATCCCAACCTCGTCCCCTCCGCCATTCAACGATCGCGCCCCCACCTTGGGATTCTTCCACAAACCCACGTTGCTCTAGGCGATCCACCTTCTCGTTGAACCGCTCAAGGATTCTAATCTGGTCATCAATCGTCATTGTTCGCATGAGAGCCTTCATCTGTCACCCGCACCTCTCCTGACACCAACAGTGGCAACAACACATCACGTTTGGCGGCTAAGGAATGAGATTCACGCTCACTGGCTACAATTCTATCATGTAAGCTCTTTGCTCCCGCCAGGAATACATCCATGATCTCCTGACTTGGAACTAAAGCCGGAACCTGACGAAAGTTACTCTTGCTTATTTCAAGGAAAGTGGACCCATTCGCATAGTTGATGATGTCCCCTAAATTGGACTGGCACCAATAGAGCAGGTAAAGGTTTGGAAGGACTATGCCGGGTGGAATGGCGATGAATCCCTGGTTAACAGCTACTGGCACCTCTGAAATGGCGAGGTATCCAATGGGTGCTCTCGAGGACATGAGAAACGTACCTGGTGGCTGGAGTCCAGAACCTATCTGCTCCAAACCCGCATCAGTTATCTTGCGTTCAGTGTCCAAGAGTACCGACGTTGCCAGGGGGGAAAGGTCCTTAGGTGTTGCCCAGCAATGGACTCCGTCTTCCCAATACTCAGGCACCTTAGTGCTCGGTGTCGTCCCACCAACAACTTCCACCACCTCGCCAAGCGTCCGCACCTCCCATCCATCCGGGATGTCGCCGAGGGCGGAGGGCACGAGGTTGTCGGGGAAGAGGTGGTAGTGCTCCGCTGGGAGGCCGGGGAGCGACTCGCTGGGGCGCCAGCGGCCCTCCATCTTCGCGCGGACCGGCTCGAAGTCGATGAACCACGAGCGGAAGAGGGCGCGAGCCATCGCCTCCAGGGTCTCGCACATGCGGCGGTTCAGCTCTATCTTGTCGTCCAGCGTCCCCAGCACGTGCGCGATGGCGCGCTGCTCGGGTAGGGGTGGGAGGGGGATAGTGATTGACTCGATCATCCCTTTCGTGAGGGCGTTACGCGTAGCCCCAGATCCTGCCCACGAAAGGAGTATGTTTTGCGTTTCGGGTGAGACCAAGAAGTAGCGGAGGTATCTTGGATCCAGCCTCTCGGCATCGGGCCGAACAATTGCAACGTGCTGGTTGACCCGCGCAGGAAGCACGTCAAGGGCGACTTGGCATACTCTTGCCACGGAGTCGCCTGTGATGTTGAGGAGAACGTCATCCTCAAACACATCTACGTTCTCCAACTCCGTTGCGTGCTGTTCTGTAATGTACGCCAAGCCCTCACGGCGGAACCCATCGTTGTATATGTTTTGACTACGGATCAACGAGTAGGAACCGTCCTTTAGGTATACTTCCTTACCTCCCCGAGGGGTTGCGCCGCTGCCAATCTTGGTACAGATAGTGCCCAGACTGACCTCGCGCCGCCCGTCCACTGCCGCACTTGCTCGCGTTATCACTCCCCAAACCCCAGCTTCGCCAGATTCTCCGCGATGGCGGCGTCGAGGCGGGCGGCCTCGGCCTGCTGCTCGCGCCACTGGGCGGCTAGGCGCGCCATCTTCTCGGCGAAGGGCTCGCCGTCGTCCTCCTGCGGTGCGGCTCCCACGTAGCGGCCGGGGGTGAGGACGTGGCCGTGCCCGCGGACCTCGTTCAGCGATGCGCTCTTGCAGTAGCCGGGGACATCGGCGTAGGCCGGTTCAGTGCTCCCGTCGCGCCACGCGTGGTATGTCGCGGCGATGTGCGCGATGTCCTCGGCAGAGAGGTCGCGGCGCGTCCGGTCCTCCATGTGCCCAAGCTTCCGTGCGTCGATGAACAGCGTTTCGCCGGGCCGGGCGCGGCGCTCGCCGTAGCGCCGGCCCTTGGACAGGAACCACAGGCACGCAGGAATCTGCGTTGAGCGGAAAAGCTGCCCCGGCAGCGCGATAATGCATTCCATCAGGTCCGCCTCGACGATGGCCTTGCGGATCTCGCCCTCGCCCGACTGGTTCGACGACATGGAGCCGTTGGCCAGCACGAACCCCGCGATGCCCCGCGGCGACAGATGGTGCAGGAAGTGCTGCACCCATGCGAAGTTGGCGTTTCCCACGGGCGGCACGCCAAACTCCCAGCGCCGGTCGCTGCGAAGCCGCTCGCCGCCCCAGTCCGAAACGTTGAAGGGCGGATTGGCCAGGATGAAGTCGGCGCGCAGGTCCGGGTGCTGGTCGTTGTGGAAGCGGTCGCCCTGGGCAATCTGCCCCTCTATTCCCCGCAAGGCCAGGTTCATCTTGGCAAGCCGCCAGGTGGTGTAGTTGGACTCCTGACCGTAGATGGAGATGTCCCTCTTGGCCCGCCCGCCGTTGCCGTTGCCGCTGGCGTGGGCTCGAATGAACTCCACCGACTGCACGAACATGCCCGACGAGCCGCAGCACGGGTCGTACACGCGCCCATGGTACGGCTCCAGCATCTCGACGAGCATCCGCACAACGGACCGCGGGGTGTAGAACTCGCCGCCCTTGCGGCCCTCGGCAATAGCGAACTGCTCCAGGAAGTACTCGTACACGCGGCCCAGCACGTCGGTGGCACGAGCCTCGGCGCCGCCCACCTGAATGTTGCTGACCATGTCCACCACACGGCCGAGTCGCTCCTTGTCCAGCGCTGCCCGGGCGTAGTCCTTCGGCAGCACGTCCTTCAGCACTTCGTTCTCCCGCTCGACGGCGGTCATAGCCGCGTCGACGGCCTGCCCGATGGTGGGCAGCCGAGCCTGCGCCTGCAGGTTCGGCCACCGCGCCTCCGCAGGCACCCAGAAGATGTTCTGGGCGCGGTACTCGTCTGGGTGCTCAGGATCGGCGCCCTTATCCTGCTCAGCGACCAACTGCGCGTGCGCCTCCTCGAACGCGTCTGAAATGTACTTCAGGAAGACCAGCCCCAGAACGACATGCTTGTACTCGGCGGCGTCCATGCTCCCGCGAAGGGCGTCGGCCATGCGCCACATCTGAGCCTCGGGGGCAACGTCGGCGGGTGGGGTGGCGGCGGAGTTTCTGCGCTGGCGTGGTGTGGTGGTCATATAGGAGTTCTCCAATCGTCTGGTTGAATGCCAATCACGACTATTCGGGTCGAGCGTTCTTGCCTCCGGGGCCGTAACCGTGCGCTACCAAGAAGGCGGCAGTGTTGCCGTATTTCTGCTTAATAACAAACCACGGCGCTCTGCTGTCATGGCCCGGAACGAAGTAACGCTGTGTGGGCTCCCCACAACTACAATAGCAAGTTCCGGTGCGCGGTGGTTGGTTTATCGGTGGCATGCCTGCCCTCCCTCCAATGACGTGCTCAGTGTGCCGGATTGTAGCGGTCTCACCTACGCGAAGGAAAGCACCGTTAGTGCATGTCTGCAAGTCCTTTTGTGCCCTTCTGTGGAGTTTGCCTTCCTTCATACTGAACACATAGCGTAGTGCAGGACGTATGAGCGTTGCCGCTTCGACAATTTGGGAGGACACCCGGCACCACCAAAATATCGCGACCGCAGTCCTCAATAGGAGCGCGATCTCTCGGTTACCATTACCACGCGAGGGACCAATGGTTTTGTCTACTGTACACTCACGCCCCTAGCACGCCTTAGCCCCGTTTTAGTACACTGCGCGAGTCTGGAACCCAGGTTCGTAGCTGAAATAACATCTCTTGTTGAGACGCCCTCGCCGACCGCGCCGCCCTCTACCGGACCTTGCACGGCATCGGGCCGCTGAACGCGGCAACCCTGGTGGCACACCTTCCCAAACTGGGCCACTGGGATAGCAAGGATTTGACCTCCCTGGTGGGATGGCGTCCTGGTCCCGAGACAGCGGCAAGAAGCGAGGGCATCGGGCTATCAAGGGTGGCCGGGACTGGTGCGGCGCCCCCTATACATATGCGCGTGGGCGGTCATCCGCCACGACAGCGAAGTGCGTCGGTTTTTGACCGCCTTCGTCATCGTGGGAAGCCGGGGAACGTTGCAGTGGTAGCGGTAATGCGCAAGATCCTGCTCCAGCTCAACGCGGTAGCTCGCAGAGGAACGCCATGGGTGCCACAGGCCGGATGACCGCAGGTCCTCAAAATCCCACAAAAGGCTTGACTTCGAACACGGATACTTGACGGGACATGACTCGCAGCCATACATTAGTCGAGCAGTACTTGAGCGGACTCCTCTTCCGTTCAAGTTGTGGTAACAAATGTGGGAATATCCAGCATTTGTGCCTAGATTCATATGAAAATATGAATCCCCCTATCTCCACCATGCCCCTGTAGCTCAGAGGATAGAGCGCCTCCGTCCTAAGGAGGGCGTCGGGGGTTCGAGTCCCTCCAGGGGCGCCATTACCAACGCAGGAGCGTAGCTCAGCCTGGTAGAGCAGCGGTCTCCAAAACCGCCGGTCCGGGGTTCGAATCCTCGCGCTCCTGCCAACGAAACGTATGGTGAGGGCCAGCAGTGCTGGCCCTCTTGCTTTTCCCCCCGGCGCTCTGGTCTCGCTGTACGACCGAGGCGCCAAATTATACATAGGCCAAAAAGTAGCGTATGATGAGGCAGTGCCATTGAGCGCGGAAAGGGGGCCAATATGTGGCCTTTCTTCGGAGGTTCCGGCGGGAAAGTTGTGTCTCGTGAGTTGAGGATCGAATTGGCGAACCAGTGCGGTGTCCCCTACCCTGACTCCGAAAAATTTCTGGCAGTTTCCCAAGGCGGGAAAACTGCTGGCCGAAAGGTGACCAACTTTCGGGTCTTCGCCCCAACGAGCGTTGTCGCAGAAAACAAGAGGGGCTTCAACGACCTGAATACTGAGAGCATCCTCTACGATGGGATCATTGAGAAGGATGGCGGAATTACCGTAAACAAAGGCCGAAAGATGCGGTAGCGTGGCAACGCTGCCCCGCAAGAGCCAGTCCAAGGCCAAATCCCCGGGCGCCACGCCCGCACTACAGGGCCACTTCTGCAGAAACATGCCGATAGCCCCTACTGTTGCGTTGACTCTTCGCCACCGCGCCCCTCTGTGGCTGGTAATGTCTCTGGCTGCGCTCGCCGTTGCGACATTGGTGGCGTGCAGCGCCCCGGTGGAACGCGAACTGGCCACTCCCGAGCCGCCTGCGCCGGTGGACCTCATCGCCTACATTGGCGTCGACGGCAACGTCTTCACCATCCGGGGCGATGGCACCCTCCGAGAGCAACTCACGCGCATCAACGCCGGCCCCGTCGCGAGCCTTGCGGCCGCGGGGTTGGCGCAGGCCCGCTCCTCCTCCTACTACGCATGGCCGACGTGGTCGCCGGACGGCGAACGGCTGGCGGCCTCTCGCGTCGTCTCTGAAGGCTCACCGCACGACGGCGTCGACCTGCGGGTCATCGACCGCTCCTCCGGCATCGAAACCGTGGTCTTCGCAAACAACCCCGCCAACGTCGGGGTGGTCGCGCAGGGAGCGCCGCACTACCCCTACTGGCGCCCCGATGGCATGCACCTGGGTTTTCTTGCGTCCGGCGCGTCCGGACTCACGTTGTACACGGCAAACGCGAACGGCGAAGGCGGTGCGGCGGAAGTCACTTCCGGCGCGCCGTTGTATTTTGTCTGGTCGCCCACCGATGATAGTGCGCTCCTGCACGTGGGTGAGGGGCTGTTCTCGGCGCAGGGAACCGACAAATTGGAGCTCACTGAATTGCCTCTAACTGGCGCCGCCTTCCGCGCTCCAGGCCTCTCCCAGGACGGCGAGCGCATGGCGCACGCAGGCGCGTCGCCGGATGGCGGTCTCGCACTTTTCACGGCTTCGCCCGACGGCGATGATTCAAAGCTCGTCCGGGACCTGGGGGGACTCACCTACTTCCTCTGGTCGCCCGTGAAGAGCCGGATTGCCTACTCTCGCAGCCTGTTGCCCGGCTTGGCCCTGTTCGAGGGCTTCAGCGTCCTCGACACGGAAACGGGGGAAGAGCTCTTGGCGGTAACCGACCCGACGTTGGCGTTCACCTGGTCTCCCGACGGTTCACGCCTTGCGTACGCTTCGCTGGATGCAAGCGAGGAATGGCTGGTGTGGAAGGTAGTGGGCTTCGACGGGTCCCCGCCGCGAGAGCTCGTGCGCTTTCTCCCGTCAGCGGAGACGTTCCTTTGGCTCACCTACTTCGACCAGTACGCCCACTCGCATGCCCTCTGGTCACCCGACAGCTCGCGTCTGGTGTTCGCCGGTCGCCTGCCCGAGCCCGACGGCTCCGTGCGGTCTCAGGACGAGGTCATCGTTCTGGACGTGAGCGGTGTCGTGGAGCCGAGAGCCATTGCGGAGGGGACTGTGGCGTTTTGGTCGTGGCGCTAAAGCAGACGCCGGATCACTCCGCCACCTTGCGCGAGGTGACCACGTAGACCGGGTCGGACATCCCTGGGTTCGGGCTGATGTCCACCACCCGGGGCTGTTCCCATCCACCGGCCACGGCGAAGTATGCGGAGATGAGCTGCGCGTGCTGGTGGTCGTCCAGCGACCGCCATATGGCTGTGGCCTTGGTGGGGAACATGCGGTTGGAATAGATGATGTGGAAGCTGCCCTGGTCCTCCAGCGCCCGGTTTACCTCTCGGAAGATCTCCACCGGGTGGGTGACGTACTGGATGGATACGGTGATGACGGCCGCGTGCAGCGAGCTGTCGCGGAAGGGCAGGCCCCGCACGGTGTTGATGTCCGCCACCAGCCGGTCGTCGAGCTGAGGGTTCTCGGCAAGCTCCACAGCGTTGAGGCCCAGGCCAATGAGCCTCTCCCGTGCAAAGTCCGCCGGAAGATGCGATCGCCAGCTGCTCATCAGGTCCAGGATGATGCCGTCCGACGGCAGGCTCGTGCTGAGGTACTCGCCCACGGCCTCTATGGCCTGTTCGTCGATGTGGACGACCAGGCGCGGCTCCCTGTAGAAGAGGACGTCCGGAGATTCGTCCTCCCGGCGGAAGAAGTCGGGACGGAAGGGGCTGTCCTGTCCAGTGCTCATGGCGTGGTCAATGCTACCCTACTGAATGCCGCCCGCCAAGCTGTAGCACATTGACAGGGTCGCCCTTGGAGTGGCAAGATTGCTATAGAGCCGAAACCTACTATGGTTCGGTTTGCCTGTAGCCCTGCCCAGGTGGTGGAACTGGTAGACACGCGGTCTTGAGGGGGCCGTGGGGCAACCCGTGTGGGTTCGAGTCCCGCCCTGGGCACCAGGTCAACTAGGCGACGTAGCCAAGTGGTTAAGGCGAGGGTCTGCAAAACCCTTATTCGGCGGTTCGATTCCGCCCGTCGCCTCCACGGGATCTCCACCCTCCGCATTGCCCCTTCAACGAGGCCAACGCTAGAATAGCTGCACGCTGTTCGTTCAGGCCGAGGTGGCGGAATGGTAGACGCGGCGGACTTAAAATCCGCTGCCCGAAAGGGCGTGTGGGTTCGACACCCTCCCTCGGCACCAATTCAACTATCCCCTATCGCATCATCCATCCGACTAAAGACGCAAAACGGCCCCATCCATCGGCCCTTGCACGCAACCAAGGGCAGATGAACGGGGCCGCTCGCATTTCCGGACGAATCAGACCTCAGGCGCCTAAATGGCGATGAGCCAGCTTTCAGTGGCATGCTTGGGCTGGGAGTCACCGTCCAACCAGACCATGTACTCCGTCGGGGCGCCTTCCCTCTTGGTGCCGTCGAACATGTCAATAACTTTGAAGACGTACCCGGTCCGGTCAAAGAGCACGGTCGGCGAAGGTGGGTCCTTCGCTCCCCGGTCTATTTTCACCCGCTGTCCTTCTGAGAAAAGGGCCATTCCATCCTCCTGGGCCCGGCAAGTGTAGTGTTGTCACTCTGATGGCGTGCGAGGTGCTCTCGGCGTTACGCCGCCTCCAGGCAGTTCTCTGCGACGGCGTAGGTGCGGTTCGGCTCGTCGTCGAAGCGCACCAATAACCCCAGGTCCCGGGGAGCCGGTTCCACGACCACTGCCTCGCGGCCGTTCCAGCTGTCCGGGAGTTGGCCGATGGCCTCCTTGATGCGGACACGCTGTCCGGCTTCAAACGCAGACATCAATTCCCTCCATAGTTGGACGTGTTGGCAACAATGTACACAACCCTGCTTTCGACGGCAAAGTCTCCTGCGCCTAGACCTTCTCTCGCTCGAGCGCCCTTTCGCCCGGGCCCTCGTACGTCCCGGGGTAGCGCTCCCTGAGCCGAAGCAGGAAGAAGAGGGCCGGCGCCATGAGGGCCATCCCGAAGAACCCAAGCACTCGTAGACCGAGTTGCTCGACCACCACGCCGCCCACCAGCGGCATGCCGATGGCCGCCGTGGCCGTGAACGTGTCGTTCGCACCGATGACGCGGCCCCGCGCCGATGGTGCGGTGGTGTCCGCGTACAGCGCCGTCGCCGAGATGTTCACGCAGGACCAGCCCACGCCCACCAGAAAGGTGCCTAGGGTGATGATCCAGTAGTAGGGCGTCGCAACCACAAACCAGGTGCCGCTCGCAGCGATAAAGATGCCGAGGAGCATGGTGTTGCGGCGGCCAACCCGGTCCGCAAGCCGCCCGATGGGGATTGAGAATCCGAACATGCCAATGACGTGCAGCGCCACGGAAAGGGAGATGGCGGAAAGCGGGAACCCGTGCTCATTCAGGGCCAGGGAGGTCATGGCCATCATCATGTTCATATTGCCCTGGACGCTGAACATGGACACAAAGGCTGTGAGCTTTGGATACTCCTTCACGAAGGTGACGATGCTCACCTTCGTGGGGGCCCCGCTGACGGCCGGCGGCGGCACGTAGTCCGGGTAGTAGTCCGAGAGGTTGCTGGCGATCTCCTTCGGGTCCGGCCGCACCTGCATGATGACGGCAATGCTTCCGATTACTGCGATTGGCACGAAGAACCACGCCATCGCTATAGCTTCCAGGCCGAAGCCGGGGGCAAGCGCCTCCGAGGTGCGGATAAGGATTGGCCCGAAGACGGCGCCAACCAATGAGCCGGTCAGGACCAGCCCCAAGCCCTCCGCGCGGCGGCTCGGCGGGTACATGTCGGCGGCCGCGACGCGAAGCTGCTGCACGGCGCCCGTTCCCAGCCCCATCACCAGCAGTCCGAACAGCAGGATGGGGAAGTTCCCCAGTATGGCCGCCCCGCCGATGATGCCCGCGCCGCACCCTGTCAACAGCAGTCCCAGCACGACGCCCAGGCGGCGCCCGTAAGCGTCTGTCAGCCGGCCAATGGGGTAGGCGATGATCAGCCGGCTGAGTCCCGTGATGCTGGTGCCGATGCCCGCCAGCGACGCGTTGTTGATCATCTGGATAACCAGCACCGGGGCAAGGGTCGGCACCATCTGCCCCCCCGCGCCGCTGAACGCCTGCGAGGAGGCCAGCAGGAGCGTGTTCCTGCGGACGATGCGAGGGATGCCCGTCTTGGTCTTGGTCGTGGTCTTGGTCTTTGCCTTGGCCTGCGTCATCCTGCCTCCGGCGTTGCTGTCATGCGCCGACTGCTTCGCCACTCAGTCTTGGCAAGATACTCGCAGAAAGCCCGCGTGTCCAATGGGACAGCCGGGATACTGGAGCATTTCAGCGCCGTACTTGTGTGAGCGCGAACCCCGCACTCCGCAATCTGCGTGGAAACGAAACTACCCAGGCGTCTCCGGCGAGAGGTCCCGTCCCGCCAGCGCGGGGTGGTCCACCGTGTAGCGGTGCGCCCGGAAAACCGAGTTCCGCGCGCCGGAGCCGAAGGCCGCACTCTCCGGGATCAAGTGTGGGTTCACGTATTCCCACACGATCTCCTTCTCGTTCGTGACCTCGAAGATTCGGCCCGGAGCACCCTCGGTGACCAGCGTGTTGCCGTTGGGTTGCCGCTCGGCGCCGCTGATGTGGAAGCTGTAGAACGAGATTGGCGGGTCGCCGACGTACTCCCATGCAATCGTGTCGGTCTTCGGGTCGACCTCGACGACGCGCGAGTAGGTGGATCCGCCACGGTGTGGCCCGTTGTCGAAGATCAGGATGTTGCCGTTGTTCAAGTACGTGGGGTGGTGCTGGTGCGAGATCTCCCCCGGCCCCCACTTCCATGTGAACTGCCCCGTGTTGCGGTCGACGATGCCCACCGTGTCTATCTGCCGGAAGCTGACGAGAAGGTCGCCGTCCGGCGTCACGGTCAGCGCGTTCTGGTGCAGCCAATTTGCCCGCGACTCGAACGGGCACATCACGTCCGTCTCCGGGTCGAGCGCCTGCCACATGCTCCACTCGCGCACCGTCGAGCCCTCCGCATCCACCTCGCGGACCATCTCGCCCGCCATCGGTGCGTCGATGTCCCCGCGCCCGCCGCGCACACGCCGCGCGACGTCCTGCGGCATCGGGTCCGACCGCACCACGAGCGTGTTCCCGTTCGGCAAGCGTTCGAAGTCATGGTGCGCCCGCGAGTCCCAGTACTCCCACGCGACGTTGCCGTCCCAGTCCAGCTCCATGATGCCGGTAACCGGCTCTCCCGGCGCCCCGGTTCCGCCCGCCCCACGCGATCGGCAGAGCAGGTTCCCGTTGGGCAGGAGGACCCCGTAAGCGAGCCCCTCCTCGTGGTGCCAGCGGTGGCAGACGCGCCCCTCCATGTCTATGAGGTAGGCAGTGTTCCCCCCGGACATGGCGATGAGCGTGTACCCCTGAGATGCGTGTGAGTCGTCATGGTGCAGAAGACCCGTCTTGTGATGGATGGACCAGCCCATTTCCCGCTCCTCTCACGCGTGCCACAGCCCTGTTTGCCGCAACGTGACAACGTCTCAGCAGGCCGGGGAGTATGCCGCTATAATAGTCCCGTCTCAGCCGCCTCTCAAGTGCGCCGCGATTTCTGGGACATGTGCTTGGGACACGGACGCCGAAGTCTTGACATAGGAACGAATATGCTGGGCGCCCTGTTTGCTGTTCTCTCCGCCCTCTCATTTGGCTTCAGCAGCGTTGCCGCGCGGCGGGGGGTGGTTGGCAGTTCGGCATCCTATGGGTTGTACATAACCGTCATCATTGGCGTCCCGCTGTTCATGGTGGCTGCCGTGGCCACGGGCCAATTCCTCAATACCCTTGACCTCTCCCTGGAAGCCCTTGGGATGCTGGCCGCCGCCGGTGTGTTGCATTTCCTGATCGGCCGCTATTGCAACTACCGGTGCATCGACGCCATCGGGGCCAATCGCTCGCAGCCCCTGCAGGCGACGAACACCCTCTACTCCGTTGTCGTCGCCATCCTGGTGCTGGGCGAGAAAGTCACCCCGCTCATGTATGTGGGCATTCTGCTGCTCATGGTGGGCCCGCTGGTCATGATCGAGCGGCGGCGTCAGCCCCAACCGGAACCGGCTGCCGCCACTGCGACCCAGGTCCCACCCCAGCCCTCGAGTCAGCCAGCCGCGTCCGGTTCCACGGCGCGTCCCAACGCTGCAACATCGCCCCGCTACGCTGAGGGGTACCTCTACGGCCTGCTTTCGGCGGCAGCCTACGGGACAAGCCCTGTCATGATCCGGTATGCCTTGGAGGACACCGGACTGGGCATTGCGGGCGGCATGGTGGCCTACATCGCGGCGGCGTCAGTACTGATTGCGTCGCTTGCAATCCCCGGACGAGTGCGCGACCTGCGCGGCTTCAACATGAACGTCGTCCCCATCTTCCTCGCCAGCGCCGTGGCCGTGTTCCTGGCGCAGCTCTTCCGATTTGCCGCGCTCGCCATTGCGCCGGTGTCCGTCGTGACGCCGTTGACCCGATTGGGCGTCGTGTTCACGCCGTTTCTTGGATTTATCTTCAACAGGAAACTGGAGAGCTTCAGCCCTCGGGTCCTTGCGGGCATAGCGATATCGGGGATTGGCGCCGTACTGCTGGCTCTGGGTGTGACATAACGAGCCACAAGCCCACCGTTCCGTCCAGGCAAACCCATAGCCTTGGAGTTGCATGAGCAGCGAGCAAAAAGAACACGCCCGACCGCCGGGCATCTACTACGGCTGGTGGATCGTCCTGGCGTCCATGAGCGTGCTGGTGATCGGCAGCGGCTTGTACTGGCAGGGGTTTGGGGTATTCTTCCTGTCCCTGCAAGAGGAGTTTTCCACGAACCGTGCGGCCCTCAGTGGGGCCATCTCCCTCTCGCAGTTGGAAGGCGGCATGATGGGCCCCCTTGGCGGCTACCTCGTGGACCGCTTCGGCCCGCGACGCATGATCACCATTGGCGCCATCGCGATGGGTGTGGGATTCATCCTCATGAGCCAGGTCACCTCCCTCGTCATGTTCTACGTCGTCTTTCTGGGCGTCATTTCTGTGGGCATGTCCATCGGCATCAGGGTGCCGGCGCTGGTGGCCCCTGCCAACTGGTTCGTCAAGAAGCGAGGTCTTGCCATCGGCATCGCCCTGACCGGCAGCGGCTTGGGCGGGCTATTCATCCCGGTGTTGGGGTTCCTCATAGTCAACTATGGTTGGCGCATGACCGCGGTCGTGGCCGGCATCGCCGTGTGGGTGCTCGCTATACCCCTGGCGATGGTCATGCGCACTCGCCCCGAGGACTACGGCCTTCTCCCCGACGGCGAACGCCCCAGCGAGCGCCCGCCCGCGCCCGCCGACGCAGGCGCCGCCGACGACTCAAGCGCTGCCCGGCCCGCAGCGGACCACCTTGAGGGCGACTACACCCTGCGAGGCGCGTTGCGGCTGCCGGTGTTCTGGTTCCTTGCGATTGCGTTCGGCCTGCGGCAGTTCGCCGTTGGCGCCATCTCCCTGCACGTGGTGCCCTTCATGGTCGACACGGGACGCAGCCTCGAGGTCGCGTCGTTCATCCTTGCGGCGACAACGCTGACCAGCGTCGTCGGTCGTCTGGGCTTCGGGTATCTGGCGGACCGCTTCCCGCCGCGCTACATCATGGCAGTCAGCATGATGATGGTGGGCATTGGCGCCCTCATCCTGACGAACGTCACGGACGGCTGGACGCTCTTGGTGCTGTACATCGCGGTCTACGCGATAGGCTGGGGCGGCGGCGCGGTCACGATGAACGCCACTCGCGGCGCCTACTTCGGGCGGCGGGCCTTCGGCACGATCTCCGGCACGATGGATTTCGTCCAGATGTTCGGACTGGTGCTCGGGCCAGTCTTTGCGGGCTTTGTCTACGACGTTACAGGGAGCTACACGATCGCCTTCACGAGCTTCGCGATATCCGCCGCAGCCTCGGGCGTGCTCATGGTCTTCCTGCGCCCGCCGAGACGAGCAGCGGCCCCGCGGCAGGACACCGCCCAGCACGAGGGCTAGGCCGCCCCCGTCGAGGACAGCGCCCCGCGATCCGAAACGGTCTTTCATAGCAAAAGGAGGGGCGCCTGCACGTCTGTGCAAGCGCCCCTCCTCTCATGTTTATACCGCCCGTGCGGCGCGTTTAGGCGTACTTGCGGCCTTGCCCCTGTACTTCCTTGCCCACCTGCTCGCCGGCCTCGATGTACGCCTCGCCGATGTTCCTGCACTTGACTGCGACGCCCCCGTGGCGGACCTCAAATCCGAGGAGGCGACCGCCTTCCCAGATCTCAATGATCTCTGCCGCGCCATGTGGTCCTTCGATTACTGCAATCTTTTCCTCTTCTGCCATAGTTCCTTCTCCCGTTAAGACGCCCAGCCCATGCGGGCTGGGCGTCAATATCGTTCACTTGGCCCTGGCTGGTTGCCCTAGCCTATGCCGCTGTGACTATACGATTACCTTTTCGGTCAGGTGCTGCGACGTGCATGTGGCCTTGACCTTGGCAATCAATTCCTCGACCGTTGCATCCTTGTCCATTAGCGCCGAACGGTGGTAGGAGTAGGCCGTGGGACGCCACGGCTCTTGGGGCTCTTCCCCTTCCATCATGTTCCGCGCCATCTTCAGCAAGCGCCTGCGGACCGCGATGATCATGAAGTCGGAGCTCGTCAGGTGCTCCTGGGTGCGGTCGGCAACGGCCCCCCACTGGTCTTCCATCATCGAGATGTCCTGCAGCGGGAAGCAGGTCAGGCCGGAGTAGTTGAAGTACCGCTGCATGTTGCGGTCGATCTGGTAGTGGTTGGCCATGTTCTTCACCGGCTTGAAGGTGCCGGGAATGAGCTCCGGGAAGTACCAGCCGTCGTTCTTGTAGTGATCGAGCTCGGTGGCGGGGATGGGGTCATATGCCCACCGGACCCGGTAGAACATCAGGCTCTTGTTGTCGATGGGAATCCGGATGTTGCTGGAGTAGGTGTCCGGGCCTGCCGTCGTGCCGGCCGTCGGGAAGATTGGCGCCATCCAGGGGGACACGCTGGCGAACTTGGTGCCGTCTGCCCGCTCGCCCGCCCGGACGAAGAGGAGGCCGGAGTCGGAGTTCTCAACGTAGCCCCAGTTGTCCTTGTCCTGCTCGGTCTGACGCCGGGGTCCCACAGCCTTGGGGAACTCCTCGTTGTCAGGGGTCGGCCGCTGCCGGTTCTGGTTGGGGATGACGTTGTACTGCGGCACCTGCGGCCCGCCGTCCAGCACGGTGTGCAGGAAGGGCCCGTGGCCGGGGTCGTAGTCGCCTTCCATCGCCTGAAGGTAGTTGCACTCCATCACGAACTTGCGCACGTAGACGTGGTCCACCGACATCTTCGTCCACTCGAACTCCGGGAAGGGGGGCTTGCTCTCCGCCGGTCCCATGTAGGTCCAGATAAGGCGGCCGGCCTCCACGCACGGGTAGGCGCGAATCTTGATCTTCTCCTTGAACGTCTCGCCCTCTGGCGCGTTCGGCATGTCGACGCAGTTGCCCTCGACGTCAAACTTCCAGCCGTGGTAGATGCAGCGAATGCCGCACTCTTCGTTCCGGCCAAAGAACAGCGATGCGCCCCGGTGCGGGCAGTACTTGTCCATCAGCGCGGGGGTGCCGTCGGTGTCGCGGAATGCGACGAGGGATTCGCCCAAGAGTGTCATCTCTACGGGGTCGCAGTCCGGTCCCGCAAGCTCATCTGCCAGCAGCGCCGGAATCCAGAATCGGCAAAATACCTCGCCCATCGGGGAGCCTCGATCGATATTGGTAAGCAGTTCGTTGTCATCCCTTGTCAGCATAGCTTACAACCTCCTATATTCAGCCGTCAGACTTTCTGAACGGTTTGCCGAATCCTATACACGTTGGGTGGTGAATGTCAAGCCGGTTCGTCAACGTTTACCGCAGATTGTTGCGTGTGGACCGAAAAGCATAGTCACAAGCCTGCACCGACCGAGCGACCCACCTGTCGATCCGCCCACAACAGGCGCTGTTCCCCCCGCGACGTGCCGCCGCGAGCTCCCCCCGCTGCATGCAAGGGCGTGCCCGCGAAGAGTCGGGGGCGTCGAGGGCGTCTGCGCCCCGCTACGACGGGACAGTGAGAACTTCCCAGCTGTGCCCGTTGGCGTCCTTCCAGTAGAAGCCGCGCCCGCCCCGGCGGTGGTTTATCTCCATGTCGTCCTGTGAGCCCGGCAGGCTTCCGTAGACAACGCCATCCGACTGAATGCGGCCGTAGATGTCGTCAAACTCGTCCTCGGTCACCTGAAAGGCGTAGTGGTGCGACTCAAACTTCTCCCGGTTGTCGAAGTCCAGGGTGAACTTCTCGTCCACGCGCACCGGGGCGAAGTGCCCCATGCCGCCCTCGTACTTCAGGCCGAGGATGTGGGCGATGTGCTTGGCTGACGCTTCCTTGTCGTGCGCCGGGACGATGGTGTGGTTGAGAGAAATAGGCATTGCTTCCCTCCTCACTATGATTAAGCCGATTACGGCAACAGTATTCCCGCTGGATGGGGGTGTCAAGCGCGCGCGAGGGCGTGACGCGATGTCATTACGCCGCTACCATGAGCAGATACGCCGGACGCGTTCTTAACTAGTCTTGCTTGAGGTTTGCATGAGCGCTCTCGACTACTTCTCGGCGATTGGCGGCACACCCCTCGTCGAGCTGCCGCACTCCAGCCCAAAGCCCGGCGTGCGCCTGTTCGCCAAGCTCGAGGGCAACAACCCCAGCGGCAGCATCAAGGACCGGGTCGCGCTCCGCATCATCCAGGCCGCCGAGGAGAGCGGGGGCCTGACGCCCGGGCAGACCATCGTAGAGGCAAGCACCGGCAACATGGCCCTCGCCCTTGCGGCGTGCGCTAAGCATCGAGGCTACACCATGCGGGCCGTCGTGCCGCCGCAGGTGGCCCCGGGCATCCCAGAGCTGCTGGAGCTGTTCGGCGTCGAGATCCAGTGGGCGGAGCCGCGCTTGGGGATGCTCGGCCCCATCGAGGAGGCGCAGCGGCTCGCTCGCGAGAACGGTTGGTGGTTCGCCCAGCAGTTCGCCAGTCCGGTAAACGTGCAGGCCCACTATGACGGCACCGGGCCTGAGGTGCTTGCAGCCCTCCCGCAGGTCGACGCCCTAGTGGCGGGCATCGGCACCGGCGGCACCATCACCGGCGTCGGGCGAAGGCTGAAGGAGCGCAACCCCCGGACCATCATCGTGGGCGTGGAGCCGCAATTCGGCGAGCGCCTGCAGGGCCTGCGCAGCCTTGAAGAAGGGTACATCCCTCCGTTGCTGGACTTCTCGCTGCTGGACCGGCGCTTCATGGTGGACAGCGCATCGGCCTTCGAGGCAGTACGCCGGCTGGTCGAAGCGGAGGGGATCTTCGGAGGCATCTCCGCCGGAGCGGTCTTCCATGCCGCCCGCCGCGTCGCCGCGGACATGGAGTCCGGTAACGTGGTCATGGTCTTCGCCGACTCAGGGTGGAAGTACCTGAGCGCCTTCCCGTGGATAGCCCGCCCGGAGCGACCGGAAGGCACGCCGGACGACACTGTGTGGTGGTAGTGGCGCCCTTCCTGGATTGGAGTCGATCGTGGCAATGCACATGACCATGGAGGAGTTGGTCGCGCTGGTCAACGTATTGGCGGCCCGCGCACCCCTGACCATGGTCGCCATTGACGGGCCGAGCGGCTCCGGCAAGTCCACCCTCTCGCGGACACTGAACGGGTTGCTCCCGGGCAGTCAGGTTGTCGACCTGGAGTTCTTCTACAGCGACCTCGGCGTCGATCCGCCCGGCGGCCTCTCGCCCGAGCAATGCTACGAGCAGCACGTCGACTGGCGCGCGCTCAATTTCAAGGTGTTGCGCCCTCTCCGCCGCGGCGAACTGGGCCGCTACCGGCTCTACGACTGGATTGCGGAAAAGCGTTTGGACTGGGTAGAAGTGAGGCCGGACGGGATAGTTCTCGTGGACGGCGTCTACTCCATGCGCCCGGAGCTCATAGACGCCTACGACCTCACCGTCTACGTGGACACGCAGCCCAACGAGCGGACGGCGCGGCTCTTGAAGCGACCGGACAACCCCGTCTGGGTCGACCGCTGGGCCGTCGGCTTCGACTGGTACATGGACCACAAGCGCGTCATGGAGCGCGCGGACGTGGTCATCTCAGGCAAATCGTAGGCGCGATTCGCGAGCCCTCTGGTTCACGCCGTCGTTTCCTCGGACGCGAAATCCTCGCTCTCTTCCCACCCGCAGCCCAACCCCCGCGTATGCTATGATTTTCAGGCATTCGTCTGAAAACCCTGGGCACTTGGAGGCTGCATGTACACAGTGGACCTCAGTGGAAAGAACGCGCTCGTCTTCGGCGTGGCGAACCAGCGGAGCATTGCGTGGGCGATTGCCCAGGCCCTGCACGAGGCTGGCGCGCGCGTTGCCCTGACGTACCAGAACGAGCGGCTGCGTGAGTCGGTGCAGGCCCTCGCGGCCGAAATCGGTGACGCGCCCCTCTTCCAGTGCGACATGTCCGTGGACGAGGACGTCGTCAACCTCTACCAGCAGGTCGGCGAGTCCCTCGGCAGTCTGTCCATCCTGGTCCACAGCATCGCCTTCGCCAATCGAGATGACCTCGGCGGCGAGTTCTCGAAGACGGAACGGGACGGCTTCCGGGTGGCGCTCGACGTGAGCGCGTACTCCCTCATCCCCATGGTGCGTCACGCCGCGCCGCTGATGACCGAGGGCGGCACCGTCGTGGCGATGACCTTCCTGGCCGCGGAAAAGGTCTTCCCCGGCTACAACGTCATGGGCGTGGCCAAGGCGGCGTTGGAGAATTCGGTGAGGCAGCTTGCGGCCGAGTACGGCCCGGAGGGCATCCGCGTCAACGCGATCTCCGCGGGGCCGCTGGACACGCTGTCGTCGCGCGTCATCTCCGGCTACCGCGACATGAAACGCATCCACGCCGAGCGGGCCCCGATGGCGCGCAACATCACCCACGAGGATGTGGGCGGCACCGCGCTCTACCTGTGCAGCGAGCTGTCGTCAGGCGTCACCGGCGAGGTCATTCACGTCGACGCCGGCTACAGCATCATGGGCATCTAGCCCGCGTTACCGGAACCCGGCGAAGTCGTTGGGCATCGACACCTCGATGAGGTGGAAGCCCCGGTTCTTGATGGCCCCGTCCAACGTCGTCTCCAGCTCGGCCAGGTTCTCGACGCGCGTAGCTTCAAGACCGTAGGACTCCGTCAGCCGCACGAAGTCGGGATTGACCAGGTCGGATGCCATGTAACGCTCGTTGAAGAGCGTCCGCTGCTGCCCCTTGAGCACGCCCCAGGAGCTGTTGTTCCACACGATGGCCGTGAGCGGGATGTTGTACTGCGCCGCGGTGCCCAGCTCCTGCATGTTGAGCTGAAAGCCACCGTCGCCGCTGAAGAGCACCACGGGCACGTCCGGGCGTCCCACCGACGCGCCCAGCGCCGCCGGAAACCCGAACCCGATGTCCGCCCAGCCGTGAGGCCCCAGGTACGTGCGCGGCTCGTATACCGGGAAGGCCTGCACCGCCGAGTAGGCCGGCAGGGTGGCGTCGCTCACGACGATGGCGTCGCGCGGGATGACGCCCCGCACGGCGTCCAGCGTCCGCTGCTGATTGGGCTCGCTGGCCCCGAAGGCCTCGCGAATCTGCTTCCGCAGCTCCCCGGCCTCCTGCGCCCCGCCGCCGCCGCCCGCCGAGTCCGGCAGCGCCGCCGAGAGCTGCTCCAGCGCCAGCGCCGCGTCGCCCTGCACCCCTGCCTTGACGGGGTAATTCTTCCCAAGCTCAGCCCCGTCAATGTCGATCTGCACGATGGTCTCAGGAAGCTGAATGCCCACCATTCTGGTCATGTGGTACGGCATCCTGCTGCCCACGATGATGACCGCGTCGGCCGTGGGGAGGTATTGGTGAATTGGGTTGGGTCCGTACGGGCCTCGGCCTCCCCATGTCACGCCTGCGTACTGCGGGTGGTCCGCCGGGAATGCGCCCTTGCCGCCGTAGGTGGTCACGACCACCGCGCCCAGCCGCTCCGCCAGCGCCGTCAGTTGCGCCGTCGCCTCCGCCGAGATCACGCCGCCGCCGGCCCATATGACGATGCGCTTGGCCCCGGACAACGCCTCCGCCGCCTGCGCGATAGCCGCCGGGTCCCCCGCCGATTTCGCCTGCTCCCGCCTACCGAGTACCTCCACCTCCGCCTCGGAGTGAAGGATGTCCGTCGGCACCTCAATCTCGATTGGCCCGGGGCGCTCCTGCTGGAAGCGATTGAACGCGTCCAGCAGGGTCTGGGAGATTTCCTGGTGTGTCCGGGGCATCGCCGTCCAGCGCGTGACGGACTCGAACATCTGCTGCTGCTTGAACGGCTCGTGCAGGAACCCAAGGCCCTTGTCCACCAGCGCCAGGTCGACGTTGCTGGTCACCTGCAGCACGGGCGACGACGCCGACCACGCCTCGCCCAATGCGCCGAGCGTGTTGGCGGCGCCCGGTCCGGTGCTGGTGAAGCACACACCCGGCTTGCCCGAGGCCCGGGCGTAGCCGTCGGCCTCGTACGCCGCGGCCTGCTCGTGGCGAGCGCTGATGAAGCGGAAGCGGTCCTGCACGTCGTACAACGCGTCGTACACGCCCATCATGTGCACGGAAATGATGCCGAAGGCAGTATCCACGCCTTGCGCCATCAGGGAATCGATGACAGCTTTGCCTCCGCTCATGCGGGCCACAGATCACCTCCAAATGTCGTTCGCAGATTTGTGCCTGCTACCGAGGCCGGCCTGTCCGTTCGCCCTGAGGCTCTCGAAGGGTCACACGAGCGGAAAGGCTGGCCGGAAAGCCTGAGTTGTGTCCTGCTAACGGAGTTCCTCCGGCAACAGCTCTTGGGGCCGCTCCAGCAGCCGCTTCAGCTCGCCCAGGAAGCGGGCCGCCGTGACGCCGTCCTCCACCCGATGGTCCACGGAGAGCGTGAGGTTCATCACCTGCCCGACGACGATCTCATCGCCGCGCACGACAGGCTCCTTCCGGATGGCGCCCACCGCGAGGATGGCGGCGTTGGGCGGGTGCACCACCGCCGAGAAGGTGTTCACCCCCAGGCTCCCCAGGTTGCTGATGCTGAAGGTGGCGCTGGTCAACTCTTCCGGACGCAGCGCGTTCTCCTTGGCCCTGCGCACCAGGTCGCGCCCCGCCGTGGACAGCTCCAGGATCGTCTTGTCCTGGCACTCTAGGAGCGAGGGGACCATGATTCCCTCATTGTCCATGTCCACGACGACGCCGATGTTGATGGACGGGTGGAATAGCAGCGAGTCACCCGCGAAGCTCGCGTTCAGCGTGGGGTGCTTCTCCAATGCCAGGGCGCACGCCTTGACGACCATGTCGTTCACGCTGAGCCGCACGTTCTGCGACTGCAGCTTCGGGTTGACCTCGCTCCGAAGGGCCAGCGCCGGGTCCGCCGATACATCGATACCCATGTAGAAGTGCGGGATCTCGCTCTTGCTGTGGGACGTCAGCCGCGCGATGGCCAAGCGCATGCGGCTCAAGGGGACTGTCTCCGCGCTCGTCGTAGGCTCAGCCGCCTCCGACAACAGATATTCCTGATAGGCCGCCACGTCGGCTTCGGTGATCCGACCGCCCGGCCCCGTGCCCGTCACGTGCGCCAGGTCGATGCCATGCTCCGCCGCGAGCTTCCGCGCAATTGGCGACGCCCGCACACCACCCTCCGCACCCGTTCGCGCCTCCACACCCGTTCGCGCTGAGCCTGTCGAAGCGCCGGCGCCAGTGGATGGCGCCGCGGGTTGAACGGCCTGCTCAGGGGAAGGCGCCGCGCTCTCCGAGGTGGGAGCCGCGCTCACCAGCATCTCCGGAGGAATCTCCTCACCCGGCTTGCCTATGACCGCAAGGATCTGCCCCACAGGGACGACATCTCCCTCGGCGGCCATTTGTCTGAGTAGCGTGCCCGTGCCGACGGACGGCATGGGCACAATTGCCTTGTCCGTCTCAATCTCGGCGATGTCTTCACCCATGTTGACGTGGTCACCCTCGGCCTTAAGCCATTGGACGACCCGCGCCTCCTGCATGTCATAGCCCATACGCGGCATGAGAACGGTGATGGCCAAGTTGCTCTCCTTGCGAGGGGTTGCCCGTCCAGCGGGCGCCCCGATTCTACCACAGCAGGCTGCCGCGCAAAGGGCCGAATAAGCCTCTCATAGCCGCCCGCCGAGGGTTTGCGCATTCCTCCGGAACTCGGTGGCGATTGTGCATTGCATAGCGTGCGCATCGTGAGACGCCGCTCTTACGGTAGAATCTCTCGCGTCTCCTGCGAACATCGAGACAGCGTTACACTGTTCTGCAGCCCGCTACGAAAGGCAGGGAGCATCATGGAATTGGACGTCGAGAGTCACCTCAGCGCCGTACACCGCTCCGTCGCCTTCCCGGAGCGCGATGGTCAACCCGCGAGCGCAGTCACGCTATCTCGAGGCTTCGCCACCACGCTTGAAGACGTGTGGGACGCCGTGACCAACAGCGATCGCATTCCACGCTGGTTCACCACGGTCAGTGGCAATCTCGAACTTGGCGGCCGCTACCAGGTGGAGGGCAACGCCGAAGGCACGATCACGGCGTGCGAGCGGCTGTCGCACTTCGACCTGACGTGGGAGTTCGCCGGAGACGTAAGTTGGGTGGAAGTGCGCCTGTTCGGCGATGGAGCCGGACACGCCCGCCTCACCCTCACGCACACTGCAGTCCTTTCGGCACACTGGGACGAGTTTGGTCCGGGCGCGGTCGGCGTCGGCTGGGAGTTGGGTCTTTTGGGACTCGCCCTGCACATAGCAGATCCTGCCGCGCCAAAGCCCGACGAAGAGGCCTTTGCCGCCTCACCCGACGCCAAGGCGTTCATCACAGGCAGCAGCGATGCATGGGGGCAAGCCGCAATTGAGGTGGGAACGGACCCCGACGTCGCGCGTGCCTCAGCAGCGCGCACGACCGCCTTCTACACAGGAGAATCAGCCACGGGTGAATAACCCGCGCCTGCCTGACGCCCCGGAAACCCCCAACGCCCCCTACGCGTGCAGCGCCTCGCCGACGCAGGCCAGCGCCGCCTCCTTGACCACCTCGGACAGGCTCGGGTGCGCGTGCACCATCGTCCCAAGCTCCCGCACCGTGCCCTCTAGCAGTCGGTTCATAGACAGCTCGCCCAGCAACTCGGTCACCTCCGGCCCCACTAGGTGCGCTCCCAGAATGCGCTCCGAGCCCTCCTCCATGACCACCTTCGCGAAGCCCTCGTAGTCTGCGGCGCCCAGTGCCTTGCCGTTGGCGCGGAACGGGAACTTGCCCACGCGCACCGTCAGCCCCGCGTCCAACGCCGCCTGCTCCGTCATCCCGAAGCTGGCAACCTGCGGCTGGCAGTACACGGCCCGCGGCATGAGCCCGTAGTCCAGCGGCGCCGGGTCCAGCCCCGCCAGCCGCTCCACGACGTACACGCCCTGCGCCGACGCCACGTGCGCCAGCGCCAGCTTCCCGTTGACGTCGCCCACCGCGTAGACGCCCTCGGCCGTCGTCTGCAGGTGCTCGTCGACGGTCACGAGACCCCGCTCCGTCGCGACCCCCGCCTCCTCCAGCCCCAGACCCTCGACGTTGCCCTGCACGCCCACCGCCACCACAACGCGGTCTGTCAGCACTTCCTCCTCGCCCTCCCCATCGGCCGTGAACACCGTAAGGACGACCTGACCGCCTTCGCGCCGGTGGCCCACAAGGTGTGTGCCGGGCCTGCAGTGTATGCCCTGCCTGTCGAACACCCGCTCCACCTCCGCGCTCACCTCCGCGTCCTCCAGCGGCAGCAATCGCGGCAGCGCCTCGACGATGGTGGTGTCGACGCCGTACGAGTTGTAAACGTAGGCCAGCTCGCACCCGATGGCCCCGCCGCCGACGAACACTGCTGAAGCGGGCATCGTCTTGGCCTCCAGCGCCTCGCGGCTCGTCATGACGAGTTCGCCGTCCACCTCTAGGCCGGGCAACGACCGAGGCCGCGCCCCCGTCGCGATGATGACGGCCCCCGCCTCCAGCGGTTCGCTAGCGCCCTCCACCTCGACGGTGTGTGCGTCCCGCAGTCGCCCGGCGCCCGTGACAACGTCGACGCCGTTCTTGCGAAAGAGGTAGGACACGCCTCGCGTCATCCGGTTGACCACCTGCCGGCTCCGGTTCACCGCCGCGCCGAAGTCCGCGCTCATGCCGTCCATCGTGACGCCCCAGAACTGCGCGTTCTTGAAGAGGCCGACCACCTCGGCGTTCCGGATGAGCGCCTTGCTCGGAATGCACCCCCAGTTGAGGCACGTCCCGCCGACGCTGTCGCGCTCCACGACGGCCGTCTTCATGCCAAGCTGCGCAGCCCGAAGCGCAGCAACGTAGCCGCCCGGCCCTGCGCCGATGATGACAAGATCGTACGTGGCCATTTCTTCCTCCCCCTCGGGAAAACCCGTCTGCCCTCCGAGACCACAGCGCTACGCCGAGCCCTCCGCCTCCTCCGAGCGCGCCTTCGGCCGGGCGAAGCGTGCCAGCCTTAACCCGACTTCGTACAAAACGAGGAAGGGAATTGCCACGAGGGTCTGGTTCAGCGGGTCGAAGGTGGGTGTGATCATCGCGCCTAGCAGGAACGCCACCACGATGATGAACCGCCGCGCCCTCGCCATCGCGTCCGGGCTCACGATGCCCGCCTTCGCGAGCGTGAACATGATGAGCGGCGTCTCGAAGATCACCCCCATCCAGAATACCAGCGTGATGAGGAGGTTGACGTAGTTGCTGATACGGATCATCGGCAGGGCGACGTCGTTGGCGTAGGTGAGCAGGAACTTGAGCATTGGCGGGATGAGCACGAAGTAGGCGAAGGCCGCCCCCGCCGCGAAACACAGTAGCGCAGCCGGCGTCATGGAGATGAGGTACGTCTTCTCCCGCCGAGATAGCCCCGGCGAGACAAAGGCCACAACCTGGTACGTGAGGATCGGCAGCGCGATGACCAGTCCGCCCAGCAGCGCCACCTTGACCGTGACGCCCAGCAGCTCTGTGACCTCCGTGTAGATCGGCCCGCCGGTCGCGGAAAGGTAGCCCTCCCCCGGCCGCAGCAGTACCTCCACCAGTGGCTGGAAGAAGACAACGCTGGCCCCCGCGCCGACGATGACCGCGATGACCACCACCAGCAGCCGCCAGCGCAGCTCCTCGAGGTGCTTCCGTAGCGGGCGCGCGTCGTCGGGCACGGCTACGCCCCATCGCCCGAGTCGTCGTCAGCCGAGCGCCGCCGACGCGGTCTCGCGACGCCCGGACCCGCGTCCGGCTCGACCTCTTCGGCATCAGGCTCTTCAGGCTGCTCCAGCAAATCATCCAGCGTTCGCGGGATGTTCGAGAAGGTCTGCCGCAGGTCCGCGACCACCTTGGCAACGTCGCGGGCCGACGACACCATGCGCTCGGGCCCCAGCACCAGGAAGGCGACCAGCAGCACCACGAAGAGCTCCAGCGGCCCGACGCCCATCATGTTCACGGCAGCGGCCACCCTTGCTCTGGAATCGACGCGCAGCCGGTGCATGCCCCGGGAGTCCCCCAGTCGTCCCCCCGCGGTGTCGCGACGCCGTGCTCCGCCAGCATCGAGCGCACTCGGCACAGCGGCAGCCCGATGGCGTTGGTCCAGCACCCCTCGATGGCAGCGGCGGGGTGGAATCCGGCGTCCTGCGCGGCATACGCTCCCGCCTTGTCCAAGGGGTCGCCCGAGGCGATGTACGCCGCCATCTCGTCGTCCGTGTACTCGCGCAGAGTGACCCGCGTCGCGTCAAAGGCCGACGCGCTCTCCCTGGTCGCCGCGTCCACGACGGCCACGCCCGTAATCACCGTATGCGTCTTCCCCCGAAGCGCCCGCAGCGTTGCCTCGGCCTCCCGTGCGTCCGCGGGCTTGCCGTACACGACGCCGTCCAGCGCGACCACCGTGTCCGCGCCCAACACCAACCCGGAGGCCTGCTCCACGGCGACAGCCCGCGCCTTCCGCAGCGCCAGCGATTGCGCCAGCCGCTCCGGCGAGTCCTCCCCATCCCCAGGCGTCTCGTCAACGCCCGAGACGGTCACGTCATACTCGACCCCCAGCAGCTGCAGCAGCTCCCGCCGCCGTGGTGACGCCGACGCCAGCGTAAGCGCAGATGCCCCCCCGTCGACGTCCCGAGCAAGCACAGCGATGCACTCGATATGGTGCGTGTACGGGAACAGGTCGACCGGCTGCACCATCTCCACGCGGTAGCCGCCCTCGACCAGCACCGCAAGGTCCCGCGCCAGCGCGTCCGGCTCGCACGAGACGTACGCCACGCGACGCGGCCCCAGCCGCACCACCGCGTCCAGCGCCCGGCGGTCGCATCCAGCCCGAGACGGGTCCAGGATGAGGGCGTCCACCGTGTCCTCCAGCGTCGGCAGCACGTCCTCCGTCTTGCCCAGCCGGAACTCGACGGTCGGCGAGTCCTCCGCGTTGACCCGCGCGTCCTTCACTGCCGCCGACGATTCCTCGATGGCGATGACGCGCGCGCACCGGTCAGCCAGCATCCGCGCGAACACGCCCACCCCAGCGTAGGCGTCGACGAGCACGTCGGTGGGCGCCAGCCGAAGCTGCTCCCCCACGAGCTCCACCATCGCCTCAGCAGTCGGCGTATTCACCTGAAAGAATGACGGCGACGCCACCCGGAATTCCTGCCCCAGCATCGCCTCCGTGTAGTGCTTCTGCCCGCTCTCCAGCGTGATGCCGGCCCCAACAAGCCGAGGCTGCACCAGGTAGTCGCCGGTGTTGACCCCGTAGCGCACCGAGAGCTGCGTCGTCTCGGCGCACCGCTCTTGCAGATGCGCGAGGGCGTCGTTGATCCACGGGTGCATCAGGTCGCAGCGGTCGACGCGAAGGAACCTTCGCGTCGTGTTGTTGACGTAACCGAGCGTGCCGCCCGGCCCGATCGTGAACCGCGCGTGGTTCCGGTACCCCGACGTCGTCCGGCTTGGCATCGTCGGCAGCACGTCGACCCCCGCCAGCCCCGGCGCCGCCCGCAGCGAGCGCTCCACGCGCTCCCGCTTGATCTCGAGCTGATGCTCATACGAGATATGCCGCCATTGGCAGCCGGTGCAAGGCCAGAAGTACGCGCAGTCGGACTCGATGCGGTGCGGCGACGCCTCCAACACCTCGACCACCCGCGCGGCAACGTGGTCGCGACGCCGTCGCACCACCTCGGCCACCACACGCTCGCCCGGGATGCCGCCGAAGACCGTCGCAGGCTCGCTGTCCCAAACGGCCATGCACTCGCCGGTGGGAATAAGCTCGCCGAGGGTCAACTCCGTCCGGTCGCCGGGGGCGGGCCCCACGGGCGCGTCGCGTTGGATTGCTTCTGTCATAGTAATTTCTACTATAGGTGCTGCCCCTACCGCTGCCAAGGCGCGTTCCTTGACACCCCCTACGAAATCTTCCTATAATGCAGCCTCTAAGATACGAGAGCGAGGCAACCATTGTCTGAAGTTCACCAGATGGAAGGCGAGACCTTCGAGAGCATGCTCCGCCGCTTCAACAAGCGCGTTCAGCAGGACGGCGTCCTGTCTGAGGCGCGCCGCCGGGCGCACTTCGAGCCGCCCAGCGTGACGCGCAAGAAGAAGGAAGCCGCCAAGCGCCGCAAGAGCCGCAAGAACTCGTAGCCCCGCTATGACCCTCCAGGACCGGCTGACTGAGGACATGCGGCAGGCCATGCGTTCCGGCGACACCGTTCGCCGCGATGTTGTGCGGTTGGCCCGCAACGCCGTCTCCTACGCGGAGAAGGCCAAGGGCGGCCCGTTGGACGACGCCGAGGCGATCACCGCCCTCCAGCAGCAGGCACGCCAGCGCCGCGACAGCATCGAGGCCTACCGCGCAGCCGGCCGCAGCGACCGCGAAGCCCTGGAAGCAGCCGAGTTGGCCATTCTGGAGGAGTACCTGCCCCAGCTCATGGGCCGTGACGAGGTTGAGGCGGTCGTCCGCGCAATCATCGCCGAGTTGGGTGCGTCCGGCCCCGGCGACAAGGGCAAGGTCATGGGCCGCGTGATGGGCCAGTTGAAGGGCAAGGCCGACGGCGGCCTCGTCAACGCCACCGTGACGGAGTTGCTTCAAGCCTAGCTTCGGAGGCCAGCATTCAGAGCGAACCGACCCCAACCGAGTGAGTGGTTGGGGTGTTTTTTTGGGGAATCATGTGCCTGTGAACAACATGATTACTGATGAGGTCAATGACATGCACGATTGCTATGGTGTCGTTAGTTTGGACAGTGTGGCTGGAATCAGTATTATGCTTAAGCATTCGAGTCGAAGTGATCGCTGTGAGTGTGGACACTATTTACGAGAGCATGCTAATGCGTTTCTTGAAATCTATGGCGAGAACGTCAAGAGTGGGTTCCCCAATATTGGGCCATGCAAGCACGATTCAAGAGATGTACATATAAGGGTTGGTGCTTGGGGTTTCTCACTGAAATTCGGAATTGGCAAAAAGGTATGCCCATGCAGTGGGTACGTCATGACCAAAAAAGTAAGGAACAGAATAACAAAGGAATTGAAGAGAGAGGTTCCGCGCACCTAGTCTTCCTTTGGTTGAGTGCAACGCTCGAGTGTGTCACTGTCTGACAGGCTGGGGGCGAACAATCGCTAGCTAGTCAGTGAACCAGCGGAGTGGAGCTGCATGCGTTTTGGCGTAGTGGTCTTCCCCGGCACATGGAGCGACCGCGACTTCGGCGTCGCCCTGCGCGAGTCCCTCGAGCAGGACGTGCGCTACGTCTGGCACAGGGAGCGCGACCTGACCGGCTTCGACTGCGTCGTGCTGCCCGGCGGCTTTTCCTATGGCGACTACCTCCGCACCGGCGCCATCGCCAGCCTCTCGCCCGTCATGGATTCCATCGCCACCTACGCTGAGCGCGGTGGTCTCGTCTTAGGTAGCTGCAACGGCTTTCAGATCCTGTGCGAGGCCGGCCTGCTCCCCGGCGCCCTTCTGCGCAACGACCACCTGGAGTTTCGCTGCGAGTGGACCCACCTGCGCGTCGAGAACGCCGACACCCCCTTCACCCGCGCCTGCGAGGTCGGCGACGCCCTCGGCATGCCCGTCTCCCACGGCGAGGGCCGCTACTTCGCCGACCCCAAGGACCTGCGCGACCTTGAGCTCAACAGCCAGGTGGTCTTCCGCTACGCCAACGCCGACGGCGTGCCCACGGCAGAGGCGAACCCCAACGGCTCCTTCAACAACATCGCGGGCATCGTCAACAAGCGCGGCAACGTGCTCGGCATGATGCCCCACCCCGAGCGCGCATCGTCCGAGCTCCTAGGCGGCGCCGACGGCCTCCGCATCTTCCAATCTATCCTTGGTGAGCGTACCTTCGCATGACGGGCATCCTCTTTGCCCTTGGCGCGTCCACGGTCTGGGGCATGGCAAACGTGTGGATCCGCCTGGCGTTGCGGGACATGCGCCCGACCACCAGCGCCGTCTTTTCCCTCTTCGCGGGACTCCTGCTGCTCATACCGCTGTCGTTCTTGCTGCACTGGGACGACCTGACCGCGATGACCTTGGGCGCCGTGGTCGCCGTCTTCTTCTACGGCATGACGAATTTCCTGATGGGGAGGTTCCTGAACTACTCCGCCATCAGCCGCATCGGCCTCAGCCGCTCGGTCCCTATTGTGTCGGCGTCGCCGGTCCCCGCGTTGCTCTTGGCAATCCTCCTCCTTGGTGAAGAGGTCAACCTGCTGCTCATCGTTGGGGCGCTGGTCGTCGTGTCCGGCGTCCTGCTGATTGTGACGGAACGGCGATGAGGCCACCGCTGCAGACCCCCGAGGCCACCCAGTCCGGGCTCACCCGCTCGCACGTCATTGGGTATGTGCTGGCCGGAGCGGCGTGCATCGCCTATGGGGCTAGCCTCATCCTGGCGAAGCAGGTGGTGGAGGACACGCCGCCCCTCTTGGCCGCGACGCTCGGTATGACTTTCGGCCTGCTCGTCCTGGCGGTCATCTCAGCCCCAGACGTGCGCCGCGATGTGGGCACGCGAAAACGCGCTTGGGTATGGGCGGCATTGGGCGGCCTGGCCGCCGGAAGCGGCATCACCCTCATGTTCCTGGCCATCTCGAACGCTCCCGTCGTGGTGGTTGCGCCCATCCTCGCGATGAACCCCCTCACCGCCATCCTCTTTTCCCAGATCTTCCTCCGGGGCATGGAACGCATCACATGGCGAGTGCTGATCGGGGCCCTCCTCGTAGTGGCCGGCGTTATCATCATCACCCTCGGCCAAAACACCTAACCCCCGCCATTTGCCGGCGACATCGCAGTGGCAATTCCCCGCCGTTCGCCCTGAGCCCGACGAAGGCCCACCCACCGTCTCAGGGCCGATTCGCAATTCCGTTCGCCCTGAGCCTGTCGAAGGGCCTTCCGCACGCGTCATTCCTGCGAAGGCAGGAATCCAGAGGTGCGCGGCGCGGGGCGTCTCCGCCACCCCCACTCCCCACCGCACGCGCGCTTCCCGAGTCCGTTCGCCCTGAGCCTGTCGAAGGGCCCTTCATAACCAGCAGCCCCCGCATCACCCCGCCTCCAGACAGTTCTTCCCGCGGAGGCAGGAACCCGGCCCCGACACCCCCAAACCCCGTCGTAGGGGCAATTCGCGAATCGCCCGTCCCGCGAGAGCGGGACCCTCACCCCACAACCACCAGCCGTCGCCAACCCCCACACCCCCATCGTCGTTCCCGCGACAGCGGGAATCCAGGGCAGGGGCGCGGCGCGGGGCGTCTCCCACCCATCGCATCCCCCACTCCCCACCGCACGCGCGCTTCCCGCGTCCGTTCGCCCTGAGCCTGCCGAAGGGTCTCCCACCACCAGCAGCCACCGCATCGCCCCCGCCTCCACCGCAACCACCCCCCCTTCCACCGGGCAGCACACTGACACGGCCTTATTGCCCCCACTCCGGTACCTCCGTTACCGTCTCCCCATGGAAGCTGAAGTCTCCCGCCTCAACCGAAACATCACGGGTCCCCGTGCCTTCGGGGGCCCCAGCCTGGTCATTGGCGGCATGGTCTGCATCGATGGTCAGAGGCGCCCCGTCAAGCAACATGAGGGGTTGTTGCCCCTCTGCAAAAAATTCTTGGATTTATAGCTAATCTGCGCCAAGCCAGCTACAAATCGATTGCAAAAACAACCCCCTCCGGTCACAGCCGCGATACCCAACACCCCCCTCGCCAGTCACCCCGGCGGAAGCCGGGACCCCATTGCTGTGACCGGCGACGTCCTATCCCGTCGGGATTCCCCCCGTTACGGTATAATGAAGCTGTCACAGCGGCACGCATTAGGCATGGTGCGCGCATCAGGGAGTAAGCAATGTCCATGAACCCCAGGTGGACCTACCGAAGGGACGGCGGCCTGCAAGTGCGCATGTACTTCACCATGTTCATGCTCGCCGCGCTCTACCTCTTCTTCGTCACGGCGATGATGGCCCTCGGCGTGCCGATCATCTTCGTCATCGTCATCGCGGCACTAATGCTCGGCATCCAGTATTTCGCCTCAGACAAGCTGGTGCTGCGCGCAATGCACGCCAAGGTCGTGACGCCGGAGGAGCAGCCGGAACTCCACGCCATGATCGATAGCCTGGTGGAGCGGGCGGACATGATCAAGCCCAAGGTCGCAGTTGCCATGTCCGATGTGCCGAACGCCTTTGCGACGGGCCGCAACCAGGCGAACGCCCTCGTCTGCGTAACCACGGGCATCATGGACAGGCTCGACCCCGACGAGCTTGAGGGCGTCCTGGCCCACGAGCTCACCCACATCAAGAACAACGACGTCCGCGTGATGACCCTCGCGAGCTTCTTCGCGACGGTCGCCGCCATGCTGATGAACATGCTCATGTGGATGAGCCTCTTCGGGGGCATGGGCCGCCATCGTGCGGGAGGCGGCAACTTCGGCGCGGCCCTCATGCTGGCGTACTTCGTCTCCATCCTTGTCTACTTCATTGCGACGATGCTCATCCTCGCCCTCTCCCGCTACCGCGAGTACGCCGCCGACTACGGCGGAGCCCACCTGACGAACGCGCCCTCCAAGCTGGCGTCCGCGCTGCAGAAGATCTCAGGGGTCATCGCACGCATCCCCACCGACGACCTCCGGAAAGTAGAGTCCGCCAACGCCTTTTTCATAGTCTCCGCATTAAAGGGTGAGTCCTTGGCCGGGCTGTTCGCGTCGCACCCGCCCATGGCAAAGCGCGTCGCCCGCCTGCACCAGCTCGCCGAGGACCTTGAGGGGGGAAGGTAATGCCGCTTTTCAGCAACCGCGGCGGCCAGGCGGGCGGAGCGTCCAAGGACGACGCGATCCTCGCCATCGCCGTCGCGGAGCCGACGTTCTCGTCCTCCCTGCAATTGACCAGCACGGGCAAAGCGGGCCTCACCTACAAGCCGGCCAGCGGCGACGCCTTTGCGGAGTTGGAGCAAGAGGTGCTCGGCCTCCTGCATTCCGGGCAGCAGAACACCGGCACGCGGTACAAGGTGGAGACCGACGAGTACGGCTATCGTTGGGTGCTGATGGCCGACGAGCAGTTTGAGGACCTCGCAATGGGTCTCTACGTGGTTGGCCAGAGCTTCTTTGAGCGCGGCGCTCGAGACCTTCTGCTGGCCGCCGTCTTCCCCTTCATGTACCAGGGACAGGAGGTACAGTGGATCTTCACGCACAAGCGCGGCACGTACTACCCCTTCGCTCCCATCGCGGAGACCCATCGCCGCAACAATGAGCTGGAGTTGGAGCTTGCGGCCAAGGTCGAGGAGCACCTGCCTGTTGAGAAGCGGCTTGAGCAATGGTTCGCGCTGTGGGGCGCGCCGTTTCAGGCGATTTAGCGCGGATGCGATTCCGTTGCGCCGTCAACCACGCCCAGATATACTTTGAGTAACGTATGGATAACTCACTGCAACCCGCATACCCGTTGGACGAGCCCCAGGAGGAGCGCCGGTCGTTCCTGCGCAGCCACGGAAGGCTGGTAATCGGCGGCGTCCTCTTCTTTGGCGCGCTGTTCTACTTCGCATTCCTCGCATTCCAGGGCTCGACCGTGTACTACCTCACCGTGGACGAGTTGCGGGAACAGGGCAGTTCCGCCTACGGTGTCCAGAATCGGGTGTCCGGCAAGCTGGTGCCCGACAGCTTTGAGCGCGAACCCCAGGGTACGCTCGCCAACTTCGCCCTCGCCGACGAGGGCGGCAGCCACACCCTCGCCGCCCAATACAACGGCGTCGTCCCCGACCTCTTCTTCAACGAGCACTCGGAGATCATCGCGGAGGGCAGCTACGGCCCGAACGGCGTCTTTCACGCGGACCAGATTATCGTGAAGTGCCCCTCCAAGTACGCCTCGCAGGCGGAGACTGAGACCCAACCCAGCTATTCCGAGCTCGAGACAGAGACTAGCTAACCCTCAGGGAATGTGCCTTCCAGGGCCCTAACGCTTGTAGCCTCAGTCTGCGCTCCAACCAGGCACGCCACGTTTCCAGAGAGGCACAATCCAGAGCATTCGCGGCTGATTACCACCCGTCGTGAATTGTAACACCCTTGTAACATCCTATATTTGACAGATTTCGTCACGCTTCGTACGATGATTGTATCAATTTGCGTTAGGGGTATTTCCGCATGGATGAACTGGACCGCAAGATCATCCAGATCCTTCAGGAGAACGGGCGCGCCAGCAACGCCCGCATAGCCCGCGACGTCGGCGTCAGCGAGGGCACGGTCCGCAGGCGCCTGCAGACCCTGCTCTCGGACGGTATCATCAGGGTCGTGGCCCTTCCCGACCCGGAGGTATTGGGCTACAACACCGAGGCCTTGGTCGGCATCCAGGTGGACCCGGACAAGATCGACGAGGTAGCCCGGCAGCTTGCGGCGCTGAAGGAGAGCTCCTGGGTCTCCGTCACCACCGGCTCCTTCGACATCTTCTGCTGGGTCACCCTCCCTTCCTCCGAGGACTTGGGCAATTTCCTCAAGTCGGAAGTGGGCACCATTTCAGGGGTGCGCCGCACAGAGACCTTTGTGAGCCTCATGGTCCGCAAGCGCAACTACGGCATTAGTATCTAGCCACGGCACTCCCGTTCCCGAATGCCGTGTGGTACAATTGCCGCTGTTTTGGTGACCACAGGCGAGTCCACATATTCCTGCATAGAGGAGGCTAGCCCGCAATGACCCACATAATTGTTTCTCCGTGCATCGGGTTGAAGGACGGCAGCTGCATCGATGTGTGTCCGGTGGACTGCATCTACACCACCGACGACGACAAGCAGATGTTCATAGCTCCCGACGAGTGCATCGATTGCGGCGCCTGTATCCCAGCCTGCCCCGTCAACGCCATCTTCCTGGAGGACCGTGTCCCCGCCGCCGAGAAGGAGTACCTGGAGATCAACGCCAAGTACTTCGAGGGCAAGGATATGGCCTTCCTCAAACAGGCCACAAAGACAGCAAAGCGGAACATCGAATAGGCACGGTGCGTATGCGCTGTGCTATACTTGCCACGCGCCGGGTGGGCCGGGGCGCGGCCGTCTGGCAGCTATTTAGAGACAAAACCGAAAGGGGGTTTCCCAACCCATGACCTATATAATCGTCTCCCCTTGCGTCGACGTGAAGGACGGCGCCTGCATCGACGTCTGCCCGGTCGACTGCATCTACACCACCGCTGACGACAATCAGATGTACATCGCCCCGGATGAGTGCATCGACTGCGCGGCCTGCGAGCCGGTCTGCCCTGTCACCGCCATCTTCGCGGAGGACCAAGTGCCTGCGGAAGAGGAGTCCTTCATCGACGTGAACTACAAGTACTTTGAGGGCAAGGACATGGACGTTCTTCGGACCGCAACGTTGGAAGCTCCCCGCAACATTGGCGAGGCCTAGAGCACCGTCATAATCCCCCGGAAAGTAAGAAGCCCCGCCCGGGTTGAGGGCGGGGCTTCTGCTGTGCCTGAAATTTGGGCTCCCTAGTCCTCGCGAAGCAGGCGTCGCAGCACGGTATGCAGCACGCCTCCCTGCTTGTAGTAGTCAATCTCCACCTGGTTGTCGATGCGCAGCGTCGAGTCAAAGGCCAGCCGTGAGCCGTCCTCGCCGACCGCATGCACCTGCACCGTCTGACCCGGCGTGAGTCCCTCTGAGATGCCGACGACCTCAAACGTCTCCCGCCCAGTCAGCCCAAGGCTCTCCGCGCTCTCCCCCGGCTTGAATTGCAGCGGCATGACGCCCATGCCCACCAGGTTGTTGCGGTGGATGCGCTCGTAGCTCTCCGCCACGACGGCCTGCACGCCCAGCAGGTTGGGCCCCTTTGCCGCCCAGTCGCGGGAGCTCCCCGACCCGTATTCCTTCCCCGCGAGGATCACCGTGGGCGTGCCCTGCTCGATGTACTTCTGGGATGCCTCGAAGATGCTGGTGGCCTCGTCGCCCGGCAGGTAGACGGACCAGTCGCCTTCCTTTTCGGGCGTCAGCTTGTTGCGGAGCCGGATGTTGCCGAAGGTGCCGCGCACCATGACCTCGTGGTTGCCGCGCCGGGAGCCGTAGATGTTGAAGTCCACCGGCTCGATGCCCTTGCTTATCAGGTATTGGCCCGCGGGCCGGTCGACTGGGATGGCCCCCGCCGGCGAGATGTGGTCCGTCGTGATCGAGTCGCCCAGCATGGCGAGGACCCGCGCGCCGCGAATGTCCTCCGGCTCGTCAACGTCCATCTCAAGGCCCAGGAAGTACGGTGCCTCGCGGATGTACGTGGAGTCCGGGTCCCAATCAAACAGGGCGCCCGTTGGCGCGGGAACCGCCTTCCAGGCGTCCGACCCCTCCGACACCGTGCTGTACCGCGACCGGAACATCTCCGGGTTCAGTGTCTCCGAGATGGTCTGCTGGATCTCCGACTGCGTCGGCCAGATGTCGCGAAGGTAGACCGGCTGTCCGTCGTCCCCTTCGCCGAGGGGGTCCTCCGAGAGGTTGACATCAACCGTACCGGTAATCGCGTACGCCACCACCAGCATGGGGGAGGCCAGGTAGTTTGCCTTGATCAGCGGGTGTATGCGTCCCTCAAAGTTCCGGTTGCCGCTCAGCACGGAGACGGCGACCAGGTCGTCGTCCGTTGTGGCGGTGGCCACCGGCTCCGGCACCGGCCCGCTGTTGCCGATGCACGTGGTGCAGCCGTAGCCGACGGTGTGGAAGCCGAGGGCCTCCAGCGAGGGCGTCAGCCCGGCGGCGGCCAGGTAGTCGGTCACCACCTGCGAGCCCGGGGCAAGGCTCGTCTTGACCCACGGCTTGGATGACAGCCCCTTCTCGACGGCCTTCTTTGCGAGCAGCCCCGCGCCGACGATCACTGAGGGGTTGGAGGTGTTGGTGCAGCTCGTGATGGCGGCGATCACCACGGCGCCGTGGCCAATCTTGTGCGTCTCGCCGTCAATCTCCGTGTCCGAATCAAGCGGGATATTGCCGTTGGCGCCGGCCGTCTGATCCGGGAAGGCGCTGCGGAAGCTGCGCTTCATGTCGGTCAGCGCTACGCGGTCGTGCGGGCGGCGCGGGCCCGACAGGCTCGATTCGACGTCCGCCAGGTCCAGGTGAAGCACGTCCGTGTACTCCGGGTCCGGCGAGTCGTCCGTGCGGAAGAGCCCCTGCGCCTTGGCATACGCCTCGACGAGCGCTACCTGCGCCTCGTCGCGGCCCGTGCCCCGCAGGTAGGCGAGCGTGAAGTCGTCGATGGGGAAGTAGCCGCACGTCGCGCCGTACTCCGGTGACATGTTTGCCACGGTGGCGCGGTCGGCCAGCGGAATGTTGGACAGCCCGGAACCGAAGAACTCCACGAACTTCTCGACCACGCCCCGTTGCCGCAGCATCTGCGTGAGCGTCAGTACCATGTCCGTCGTGGTCACGCCCTCGCGAAGGGTGCCGCTGAGCTTGACCCCGATGACTTCCGGCACCTGCATGTAGTACGGCTGGCCGAGGAGCACTGCCTCCGCCTCGATGCCGCCGACGCCCCAGCCAAGCACGCCGAGGCCGTTGATCATGGTGGTGTGCGAGTCCGTTCCGATGACCGTGTCCGGGAAGATGGTCAGCCCGTCCGATGTCTCCCGTGTCGTCACTACGTCGGCCAGGTACTCCAAATTGACCTGGTGCACGATGCCCGCGCCGGGCGGGACAAGCCGGAAGTTCTTGAATGCGTTCTGGGCCCAGCGCAGGAAGCTGTATCGCTCCTGGTTGCGCTCGTATTCGCGCTCCACGTTTCGCTGCAGCGCCAACTGCGAGCCAAAGAAGTCCACCTGCACCGAGTGGTCGATGACCAGGTCGCAGGGCACCAGCGGGTTGATCTTCTGCGGGTCGCCGCCCAACCGCGCCATCGCCGAGCGCATCGCCGCCAGGTCGACCATGGCCGGGATGCCGGTCAGGTCCTGCATGAGGACCCGGGCCAGCATGAAGGGGAACGTGCGCTCCGGGGGACGCTCAGGCCGCCAACTGGCCACTGCGGCGATGTCCTCCTCTTCCACGAGGTAGCCGTCCATGTTGCGCAGTGCGTTCTCCAGCAGGATGCGGATGGTGTACGGCAGCCGGTCCAGGTTGGTGAGGCCTTCCTTCTCCAGGTACAGCAGACTGTAGTAGACCCGGTCGCCCTGGGGCGTGCTCAACGTCGATCGGGCGCCAAGGTGATAGCTCTGATTGGTCATCGCGGGCATTCTCCTACACGGGGTTGATTTAGATACCAGCACTATACCACACGAGGGGTGAGGTCGTAGGACAGGCTCCCCGAGTGCCCCCTTCCTCTCGACGGTGCCTCAGCCGCCTGTGCTAGCATGGTGCTACTCCACCACAGGGACGCGCACTTGCAAACACGCCCACGGTTGCTTCCCGCCCCCCTCGCCATCGCGAGGACCCTCGCCGTCGCGATGGTGCTGGCCGTTGCGACCGCCGCCTGCGGAGGCGAGGACCGCTCGTCGCTGACCGTCTTCGCCGCCGCCAGCCTCGCCGACGCCCTCCAGCCGCTGGGGGAGCAGTTCGAGGCGGAGCACAACACGGACGTGCGGTTCAGTTTCGGCGGCTCAACGACACTGGCGCAGCAGATAGTCCGCGACGCCCCCGCCGATGTCTTCGTCTCCGCCGGCAGGGGTCCTATGGACCATGTGGAGTCCGCCCAACTCCTGGCCTCGGGCAGCCGTGCCGACCTGCTGGGCAACGCGCTCGTGCTCGTGGGCCCGGCACAAGGCGTCGCCATCGAATCCCCAGAGGGTCTGCTGCTGGAGGACGTTCGCCGCATCGCGATGGCGGACCCTGCGCTCGCCCCGGCTGGCGCCTACGCGCAGGAGGCCTTGGAGGGCCTTGGGCTATGGGAGTCGATTCAGCCCAAGCTTGTTTACGGGCCGGACGTGCGCACGGCACTGCAATACGCCGCTTCCGGCTCCGTCGACGCCGCCGTTGTCTACGCCACCGACGCCGCTGGCGTGGAGGGCGTGCGCGTGCTGTGGCGCTTCCCGGAAGGCAGCCATAAGCCGGTGCGGTACCCATCGGCCGCCTTGGTGAACGCGGACAACCCGGAGGGAGCAGCGCGCTTCCTGGCGTTCCTGCGGACTGAGGAGGCGCAAGCGGCCTTTCGGGCGCACGGCTTCACGACGCCGTAGCGCCGTGCTGCAACGACACGGGTGCGCCTTGGCACGCCAGCCCCCACCCGCTACCATTTGTGCATCCCGCAAGGAAAGGGTTTCCCGTATTGCCAACGCCTGAAGAGTATTCCGTCCTCTTCCTCTCGCTGCGTGTGGCCTTTGTCGGCACGCTGCTTGGGCTGCCCATAGGATTAGCCGTGGCCTATGTCCTGGCAAAGACGTCGCTGCGCGGAAAAGTGCTGCTGGATACGTTCGTGTCCTTCCCCTTGGTGCTGCCGCCCGTCGTGACCGGCTACGCGCTCCTCCTGCTGCTTGGCCGCAACGGGCCGCTTGCCGGTCTGCAGCAGAGCCTGGGCGTCGAGCTCCTCTTCACCTGGTTTGCCGCGGCGATGGCCGCCGGGCTTGTCGCCCTTCCCCTGATGGTGCGCTCCATGGAAGTGGCCATGGCGGGCGTCGACACGCGGCTCGAAATGGCTGCCCGCACCCTGGGGGCAAGTCGATGGAAGGTGTTCACCGGCGTCACTGTCCCCCTCGCGTTTCGAGGCATCGCGGCTGGAACGCTGCTGGCCTTTGCGCGGGGCCTTGGCGAGTTCGGCGCAACGATCATCGTCGCGGGAAACATCCCGGGGCACACGCAGACCCTCCCCCTGGCTATCTACACCAACCTGCAGACCGGCGACGACTCTGCCGCGGTGCGCTTCATTGGCTTTTCATTGGTCATGGCCCTCGCGGCGCTCCTCACACATCGATGGCTGTTGAAACGGGCGGTGGCGTAGCTATGGGTGAACCTTTTCTGGAACTGCACTTCCGCAAGAGCTACCCGGACTTCACCCTGGAGCTGGACGCATCGCTGACTGCGGGTATAACGGCCATCTTCGGTCCATCCGGTAGCGGCAAGAGCACGACGCTCAACTGCATTGCGGGAACAACTCGCCCTGACACCGGCACCCTGCAACTATGGGACCGTACCCTCTTCTCGAACAAGGACCGGCTCCTCGCGATCAACCGCCCCCCGGAGCAGCGGCGCGTGGGCTACGTGCACCAGGACGGACTCCTCTTCCCCCACCTCCGCGTCCGCGAGAACATCCTCTTCGGCTACAACCACACGCCCAAGCACCGGCGCTATCTCATGCCCAACACCCTGGTCGACCTGCTGGAAGTCGAGCCGCTGCTGCACCGCATGCCGTCAACCCTGTCCGGCGGCGAGCGCCAGCGGGTCGCCCTTGCCCGAGCTCTGGCCGCGTCGCCGGAGGTGCTGCTGCTCGATGAGCCACTGGCCTCGCTGGACCTCCCCTCGCGAGGCCGTATCCTGCGGCGCCTTCGGGCCGTGCACAAGGAGACGGGCATCCCCATGCTCTACGTCTCCCACGCGCTGTCGGAGGTTGTGGCGTTGGCGGAACAGGCGCTGGTGCTCGACAGCGGAAAGCAGGTGGCCTTGGACGCGCCTCGCCGGGTGCTCCACCTGGGGCCGGTGTTGCCGTTACTGGCGCCCGCGCAAATGGAGACGCTGCTGGAGGGCCGCGTGGTCGGCCATCACCCGGACAGCGGGCTGACGGAGGCAATCTTCGCGGGCATCACCCTTTGGCTACCCGCCGTCGACCGGCAGAAGGGCGAGGAGATCGCCGTGGCCGTGCCCGCATCCGACGTGCTGGTGGCCGCCGAGCCGCCGCACGGGCTGAGTGCGCGCAACGTGCTTCGGGCGACGGTCTCTGCGCTCGACCGTGTGGGGGATAGCGTGCTGGTGTCGGCGGACGCGGGCGCGACAATGCTCGCGGCGCTCTCGCCGGAAGCGGCGGCAGCGCTCGAGCTGCGGCCCGGCGTCGAGGTGAGTCTGGTGCTCAAGTCCAGCAGCATCATCGTGTTGGGCTAGCGGCTACGCACCTGTGCGCCTGCCGGCCACGCCCTCGGTGAAGAAGTGGATGGTCAGCCCGAAGCCCAGCAACAGCAGGCCAATGCCGCCCATGATAAAAATGATGCCAGGTCGCCCATCCGCCACGATAGCTATCAGCACACTCAGTCCGATGAGCGCCGAACCTATCCACATCAGTGCCCGCGGGACGTGCTTGAGCTTCTCCATCTCGGCTACCCGATTCCCCGGAGGATGTCGTCCAACCCACAGGCGATGCAGGTGAAGATGGGCGTGTCGCGCTCCGTGTACGGCCTGGCCGCCGCCTCACGAAGCTCCATAAGCAGGTCAAGGAACTCGTCGATGTTGGAGACGTCGAAGGCAACCACGTGCTCCTGGTCGTCGATGCCGAAGGAGTAGGTGGTGTTGTTGCGCACGCCGGGGTACTTGTGACCGATGGCAAAGTGCTGGTTCATCATCTCCTGCCGTTGCTCCAGCGGCAGTTGGTACCAGTCCGCCGTCTTCACAAAGGGGTAGACCACCAGGTACGGGTGGTCCGGGCTCTGCGGCCGAACCGCCTTGGCGCGCCCCTCCTGCCCCGTGTGGATGTGGCTGTCCACGTACGGCGAGGGCCGCGTCAGCGAGAGGAAGGAGTGCGCGGTCCGCAGGTATTTGCCGAGGCCGGTGCTGTTGACCGCCGCGGCGAAGTCCTGCACGTCATCGAGCGTCCAGCCCAACAGCCACAGCAGGAAGTCGGTGTCTCCGCGCATGCCCACAAGCGAGTACGTGCGGACCTCAATGCGGTCGGAGAATTCGCCCACCATGGCGGCGAACTCCCGCCGGTGGTCGTCGCGCTCGGCGTCAGGCAAGCGGCGCCACGCTGGATCGACTTGGTAGAAGTTGTACTTGACCACCTGCCGTCGCATCTCGCCCTGAGCCTCAGCCATCCTATCCTCCATCTCAGTTGCGCCTCACATTATAGCTGTTTGCGCGGGACGTGCAGCGTAGATTGCGCATACCTTGACACCCTTCCTGGGGAACCCTAGACTAGCGTCATTATGGTGACTGTTTCATTCAACAACGGGTGCTGTCGACCAGCATAGGGGTAGCCGAAATTCGATTCCGGTGCAGCCCCGCTCGCCAACACAAAGAGCGGGGTTTTGTTTTGGAGACAATTAAGGAGGGACCATGACCACCTCAGCCGACAACCGATTTTTGCCGAATGTCATCATTCCGGTGCTTCCAGAGGAAATCGACCACTTTGAAAACGAGGCCAAGCGGTTCCGCTCCGGCGACATGGACGGGGCGGAGTTCCGCGCCTTCCGTCTGCGCCAGGGCGTCTATGGCCAGCGGCAGCCGGACAACCAGATGATGCGCGTCAAGGTGCCCCTCGGCCGCCTGACGCCGGACCAGCTGGAGAGCCTGGGCCGCATCGCCCGAGACTACACCCCGCAAAAGCGCGGCCACATCACCACCCGGGAGAACGTCCAGTACCACTTCATGAATCTGGACGACGCCGCAGAGGTCATGCGTACCCTCGGCACGACGGGCCTCGGCAGCCGCGAGGCCTGCTCCAACACCGTTCGCAACGTGACCAGTTGCCCGCTGACCGGCGTGTGCCCGGAGGAGGTCTTTGACCCCAGTCCGTACGCCGTCGCCTACATCCGCAATTTTGTGCGACGCGACTTCACCCACAACATGCCACGTAAGTGGAAGACAGCCTTCTCCGGCTGCACCCACGACTGGGTCATGACCGCCATCCACGACATCGGCTTCCACGCGGCCATCCGCGAGGAGAACGGCGTGGAGCGAAAGGGCTTCCGCATCGTGGTCGGTGGCGGCACCAGCATCCAGCCGCTCATCGCCCAGGAGCTCTACGAGTTCGTCCCGGTCGAGGACTTCCTTAAGGTCTCAGAGGCGTGCCTGCGCGTCTTCAACGCCGCCGACGAGCTCCGCAAGAACAAGATGAAGGCCCGCGTCAAGGTCCTCGTCAACCGCATCGGCATCGACGCCTTCCGCGAGAAGGTGGAGCAGGTCATGCGGGACGAGCTTGCCGACGTCACCTACGACATGGACGAGCTCTCCGCCGGTGAGTACGAGGAGCCCACGCCGCCGCCCGCGGCCGACTACCCGCCCTTCCCGGTCGACGACCCCGCCTTCGAGCGGTGGTTGGGCAGCAACGTTATCGGACAGAAGCAGGACGGCTACAGCGCCGTCTTCATCAAGCTGCGCCTGGGCAACGTCTCGGACGAGCAGTTCTTCCAGCTCGCCGACATTTCTCGGGACTTGGCGGGCAGCATCCGCATGACGCTGCGCCAGGACATGACGCTGCAATGGGTGCCCAACAACGCCCTGCACGCGCTGTACGAGAAGCTCGTCGCCGTGGGCATGGCCGAGCCCGGCGCCAACGAGTTGAGCGACATCGTCTCCTGCCCCGGCACCGAGAGTTGCGCCCTTGGCATCACTTCCTCCCAGGGCCTCGCCGGTAACCTGTGGGACGCCCTCAAGGATTACAAGGCTCAGGACGAGTTGGCCCGCAACATCCGCATCAACATCTCCGGCTGCCCGGACGGCTGCGGCCAGCACCACCTTGGCAACATCGGCTTTCACGGCGCGGCAATCAAGAGCGGCAGCGCCCAGGTTCCTGCGTACGAGGTTTACATCGGCGGGAGCCAGATCAAGCCCGTTCGCATCGGCTATCACCTGCGGGTGAAGGTGCCCTCCAAGCGCATAGAAGAGGCCGTGAAGGTCATCGTTGAGGACTACGTCACCAACCGGAACGACGATGAGGTCTTCAACGACTACGTGGATCGACAGGGCGTGGCCGCGTACGAAGCGCTGCTGCAGCCCGTGTCCACCGTGCCGGCGCTGGAACGCGACACTATCCACTACTACATCGACTGGAACCGCGACGTGCTGTACAAGGTGGAGCGCGGCGAGGGTGAGTGCGCGGCGTAGCGCAGGACTGAACAACAGGAGAGGGTCCATTCCATGTGGAGGGGACCCTCTTTAGTTTCCCGGAGTCTTGGCAGTCTGGCGGTCGCCCTACTTGCGGAAGCGGCGGGTCAGCTTGTCCCAGAAGGACGGGCTGCTCGACGTCGAATCGTATTCCACGGGTGTGCCCCGCCAGTGTGGCTTGTTCTCCGCCCGGTCCGCCCGCACGAAGAATAAGGCGTAGCCCAGCACGCCTATGACGAGCCCTGCCCACAGGAAGACCGTCGATAGTGTGCCGTCAAAGATGAGCGCAAAGGTGAGGAGGAGGAGAACCCCGGCGATGATGACCCTGCCTGGGGTAATGACGCCACCGGAGGACTTGGGCTCGCCCGCGTTGGTCTTGGGCGCACGTTTGGTGCGAGACTGCGGAGGAAGCGCCTCGGACTGCTCCAGGATCTCTTCAATTTCCTGCTTAAATCGCTCTGGCATCGCCCACCCCCGGGCTCCGTGTCTTTCGACGTCTTCACCGGAGCCCTGCAGATACAAAGCCGCCGGTAGGTAGGATCATTGAAGCTGTTGCTTCCAAGCGCAGGCCGCCGTTCGCCACGAACAACCGCCTCGATATGTGAATCGTAGTCACAACCGAGAGCAAATGTCAAGATTCGGAATAACCTCATATGCAGTTCTCGTGACGGAACGGAAAGGAACGTCCAAAACACCGCCGCCACTGCCCAACGCAACTGGAGATTCCGTTAAAGTACACTAGGCGTAACCAGAGGCATCTTAATGTGGGTGGGAGAATGGCATCTACGGAACAGGCATCGTTTGCGCGCCGCGTCTATCCGCTGGACCCCAAGGAAGTTTCGGAGGAGGAGCTTGCTGTCGTTTTCGCGATGACGTCGCGGCGGCCGGAGCCCTTCGACGAGATCAAGGAGATGGTGACGGCGGAAAAGGCCTCGGACTTTCACGAGCGCTGGGTGCTCGGCTATGGCCACGCCTCCGTCGCCGAGCACGCCGTGGTGCACCTCGCCGTGGAGAACGTCTCTCGCTTGGCCTGTGACGCCCTCGAGGACAATCGTTTGGCCTCCTACACGGAGAAGTCCTCCCGCTACCAGGTGCTGGAGCGCGACGCCTTCTACACGCCGCCGGAGCTCGACGACGCGCCGGAGCTCCATGCATCGTACACCTCGGCGTGCCGGCGCCTCTTTGCGGTGTACCACGAGCTTGTCGAGCAGACGCAGGCCTACCTCGCAACCCTTGACCCGCAGCGGGAGAACGAGCGCGACGGCGCCTTTCGTCTCCGCCTGCGCCGCATCGCGACGGACGCCTGCCGCTTCATCCTGCCCGCGTCCACGCTGACCAACGTGGGCGTGACGATGAACACGCGCTCGCTGGAGCACGCCGTCCGCAAGCTGCTCTCCTCCGACCTGCAGGAGGAGCGCGAGCTTGGCGAGGAGATGAAGGAGCAGTCCAAGATCATCACCCCGACGCTGGTGCGCCACGCCGATCGCAACGACTACCTCGTCCGCAGCCGCGAGGCGCTGCAGGCGCAGACGGCATCATTGCTTCCACCATCGTCCGTGGTTGACCCCGGCCCCCGCAACGTCGAGGCGCGGCTTGTCGACTACCCCGCCGATGCCGAGACCACGCTCATCACCGCGCTGCTCTACCGCAACGCCCACGAGTCCCACGATGCCGTCCGCCGCCGCGCCGAGTCCCTCTCCGCCGAGGAGGGCGCCGCCGTAATTGCCTCCGCCCTCGACAGCCTCGGCCCCCACGACGCCGCCGCGCGTGAGCTGGAGCAGGTGGAGTACACCTTCGAATACCTGATGGACTATGGCGCATACCGGGAATTCAAGCGCCACCGGATGCAGTCGTACCTACCGCAGCCCCTGACCGTCGCCGAGGGCTACGTGGAGCCGCAACTCTTCCAGGACAGCGGACTCTCAGCGTCCTATCGCGAGGCCATGGTCGTCGCCGCCGAGGCCTACGCCTGCGTGGCCGCCCTCTCGCCGCGGTTGGCCGAGTACGTGGTGACCCACGCCCATCTTCGGCGCGTGTTGACCCGCATGAACCTCCGGGAGTGCTACCACTACTTCAAGCTGCGCACGCAGCCGCAGGCGCACTTCACCATCCGCGATGCCGCGCAGCAGGCCATGGACAGCGTTCGTCAGGTCCACCCGCTGCTGCTCGAGTTCATCAACCTGCGCGAATGATGCTTGAGGTAATCCGTTCGCCCTGAGCTTGTCGAAGGGTTGTACGAACGGATTGCCTCAAGGTCACCAACGTTGCCGCCATTGCACACGACTTTGGAGACTCCATGCGCTTACCCCCGCTCCACGAGGCCCGATTCGTTCGGCGCCTCAACCGCTTTGCCGCCACGGTGTCGCTGAACGGACGCGAGGTCATGGTCCACGTCGCCAACTCCGGCCGTCTGCGCGAGTTGCTGCAGCCCGGAAGCCTCTGCTACCTGACCGACCAGCCTGCGAGCCACCGAAAAACAGCCTTCGACCTGTCTCTTGTGGCGATCGACCGGCCCCAAGGCGATGGCGTGCGGGAGCCTTCGGCGGCTTACGGTACAGAGCGCGGTCAGGCGCAAGACTCCATCCTCGTATCCGCCGACGCCCGCCTCCCGAACGCGCTCGTGTGGGAGGCCTGGCGCGACGGCACACTACCCCACTTCGAGGGCTACCCCTCGGCCCGCCGCGAGGTCCGCTACCACGACAGCCGCCTGGACCTTCTCCTGTCGTCGCCGGACGAGCTGTGCTACGTCGAGATCAAGTCTGTGACACTGGTGCAGGGCGGCGTCGCGCGCTTCCCGGACGCCCCCACGGACCGCGGTCGCCGTCACGTCTCGACGCTCGTTCGCGCCGTACGGGAAGGCCACCGCGCCGCGGCCGTCTTCGTCATACAACGCGGAGACGCCCGCGCCCTTTCCCCCTACGACGCCCATGACCCGCTCTTCGGCGCGGCCCTCCGCGAGGCCGTCGCCGCGGGCGTCGAGGCCTACGCCTTCACCTGCTCAGTCACCCGGGAGTCCATAGCCATCGCCGGTGAAGTGCCGGTCTTGTTGTAACATGAAAGGTATGCCGTACGACACTCCATACATAGCTCGCCTCCACGAAGTGGCGCAGTCCCACCGCATGGTATTCATCGCCGGCCTCCCCGGCGTGGGCAAGAGCCTATTGCTGCGAGAGTTGGCGGAGGCCGCGCACCGCCACGGACGCCGCGTCCATCTGCTGCAATGGGATGTCGCCCGCCGCCCCTTCGACGCTCGCGCGCTGCTGGCCCGCTACCCGGAGGTCGACGGCATTACCCATGCAGTCCTCCGCAAGGCAGCCGGGCTCTGGGCCCGCGACGCCGCAGCAGCGTGGGCCGAGCGCCACCTTGACGGCGAAGGCCTCCTTGCAGGCGAGACGCCCCTCATCGGCCACCGCTTCGTCGAGCTTGCAAGGCCCGCCCGTGACGAGGCCGAAGCCGCGCTGAGCTCCGAGGCAACGAGATTCCTCGTGCCCGTGCCCACGGTCGAGGTGAAGCAGGCCATCGAGGCCGCACGCGCCGCCACCACAGAGAAGCCCCGCCACGAGCGGGAGCGCAACGATGCGGTGCCCAGCGTGGTTCGGCTCCTGTGGGCCGAGCTCTTCGACGCCGCCACACAATTCGCCGCCGCGTCCGGCGCCCCTCCCCCCGTCGACGTCGGCTACGATCCCGAGACCTACCTGGCCGTCTTCAGCAAGGCGTTGAGCTGTCGCAATTGGGAGCCGCTGCCCGTCGAGGTGGCCCTGCCGCCCCAAGACCGCTCCGTCTACGACCTCGATGCGCCCGTCGTGGACCTCGCGCCCTCTGATGCCGAGGCGAAGGCATACGTGGCCCGCGTGGAGCGCGAATACCCTGACCTCGCCTCCCTGCAGCGCGAGACCGCGGCGTGGTGGCGCGCATGAGCCGACCAACGAGAGAGTTCCTCATGGAGGTCTACCGCCGCCTCTTCGACGCCTATGGCCCGCAGCACTGGTGGCCCGGCGCGGAGACACCCATCGAGGTGTGTATCGGCGCTATCCTCACCCAGTCGGCGGCGTGGACGAACGTGGAGCTCGCAATGCGGCGCCTTCGCGAGGCCGACGCGCTCTCCCTGGAGGGCATCCACGCCACCCCGCAGGAGGAGCTGGCGGATCTGGTCCACGCGTCCGGCTACTTCAACGTGAAGGCGAGGAAGCTCAAGGCCTTCGCGCAACACGTCTACGACCACCACGGCGGCGACCTCTCCCGGATGCTCGCCCAGCCGTGGCAGCCGCTGCGCGAGGAGCTTCTCGGCATCTACGGCATCGGCGAGGAAACCGCGGACGACATCGTCCTCTACGCCGCCAACGCGCCCAGCTTCGTGATGGACGCCTACACCCGCCGCATCCTCGCGAGAATGGGCATCCGCGCCCCCGACGAGCGCTACGAGAGCTATCGCGCCATCTTCATGGACGCCCTCCCGCCAGACGCGCACCTCTACAACGAGTACCACGCACTGCTCGACAGCCTCGGCAAGGAAGCCTGCCGTAAGCGCGCTCCCCGCTGCGCCGAGTGCCCGCTGCTGGACCTGTGCCCCACGGGAATCTCCGAAGTCGCTGCGGCCTAGCCCAACACCCCCTCCACCGCCGCGAAGAAAGACGCTGCCGCAATCTCAAACAGCCAGTGGTTGTTGAAGCGTATATTCCTCAGCTTGGCCGCGTCCACCGGCTCAAACGCGAACCGCAGCTCCTCTAGCGGTATCGGCCGCGAGAGCGCCTCGTAGTCGAAGGTGAAGGACCGGCTGCCGTGGTCCACCTCCTCCACAACGCCGACGCCCGGAACGCTCTTGGGGTACCGGGCATACCCGCCCGTGCAGTACAGCAGCACGAGGTCCCCCGGCGCGATGCGTTCGGGCCACCCGGCATGCACGCCGAAGCGCCCCTCCTCCACCGTTATGTGCCCCGGTCGCGTAGGATCGCCGAAAACGGCAAGGTAGTAGCGCGGCTCCTTCATGGAATACGACTATAGCAGCTTGCGACCATCGGGGCGGGGAAGGCTAGTCGGCCTGACATAAGTCACAATGCAAGGGTCACAAAAGACCCCCGTTCATCCTGCCGAATCTGCGGGACGAACGGGGGCCTTGGTTGTCTTCTTGTCGCGCAACCTACTCCGTTGTCAGCGCCGTGTCCTCCAGGTTGGCCCACTCGCCCATCGAGCCGTCGTAGTTGCGAACGTTGTCATACCCCATCAGCCGCAGGGTCAGCAGCCCGTGCGCCGCACGGATGCCGCCCTGTCAGTAGGTGATCACCTCTTTATCGGGCGTCACCCCCGCCGCGTCCAGCAGCGCCTGTATCTCCCCCGCCGTCTTCCACGAGCGGTTGGGCTCCGGGTTCATGAAATTGGTCCACTCCAGGTGGACGGCCCCCGGCACACGGCCGATGCGCTTGTTGTTCCGGCTGACCTCGCCCGTCCACTCGCCGTCCGAGCGCACGTCCAGGAAGATGACTCCCTCGTCGCCCACGTGCGCCTTGCCGTAGTCCAGCGAGCATAGGCCGGCGTCGTTCACCACAGGCGTGAACGCCGCCGAGGCTGCGCTCGGCACGTCGCGGGAGACGGGACGGCCCTCGTGGAACCAGCGTTCCCAGCCACCGTTGAGCACCTTGGCGTTGGTGTGGCCATAGTGGTTGAGCACCCACCACATGCGGCTCGCGGGCACGCCGCCTGCCGTGTCGTAGGACACCACCGTGGTGTCCGGCCCGACGCCCAGGTCGCCCATCAGCTTGGCGAATTGGTCGGGCGGCATGACGTGCAGCGAGTCGTTGGCGTCCTTGATGAACGGGTTGACCCGAAGCCCGACAGCCCCTTTGATATGGGCCTTCTGGTACAGGTCGAACGTGGCGCAATCGATCACGCGCACGTTGGGGTCGTCCAGGTGTTCCTCCAGCCAGTCGGGCTCTGCGAGGAGCTCCGGCCTGGCGTAACCGGCGGTTGATTGGGTCACCTCTCACCTCCCTTTGCGGGTTGGCGCCAGTATACTCCACGCGGGCCGCACATATGCACTATCATGGAGAGGCGAATGCGATTGCGGCCGAACGGCCAGGAGGACACATGCTCTTTGACTTCCACACCCACACCTTCCTCAGCGACGGCGTGCTGTCGCCGATCGAGCTCATGCGGCGAGCCGTCGCCAACGGCTACACCGCCATGGCTGTCACGGACCACGCGGGCATCAACGACCAGGAGCGGGTGCTCGAAATCCTGGTGAAGGAATGCGCCGAGGCGACTGAGAACATGGGCATCACGGTGGTCCCCGGCGTCGAGCTCACCCACGTGCCCCCGCACCGCATCGGCGAGGCGGCCCGCAGGGCGAAGGCGAACGGGGCGAGGATTGTGTTGGTGCACGGCGAGACCATCAAGGAGCCGGTCGCCAAGGGAACGAATCGCGCCGCGCTGGAGAGCCCCGATGTCGACATTCTGGTGCACCCCGGCATGATCACGGAGGAGGAGGCGGACATCGCGCGGCAAGCGGGGATCTACTTGGAGCTCTCCGCCCGAGCCGGCCACAGCCTCACCAACGGCCACGTCGCGCGCACGGCGATGGCCGTTGGCGCGAACCTCGTCGTGGACTCAGACGGCCACGCTCCCGGAGACCTGCTCACCGAGGAGCTTGTGAGACAGATTGTCATTGGAGCCGGGCTGACAGAAGAGGAGTTCACCTCGATATTGGAGACGAACCCCATGGCCCTGCTCGCCAAAGCGTCGGCCTAGTCTGCACAACTGACGCGCCTTGTTTTTCCCGCGCGCCGGCTTCGAGTTGGGCAACGGGACACAACGGTCTGGCTGCCTGTCCTCTTGTTTGGTCTGTCTGCCGCGGCGCATTGCAATTGCAATGCAATTTGACTTTTTTAGCCACAGGGGTATACTAACTTTCAGCAGGCTAGGATACTTTGCTAGCCGGAAACGCCGCGCATGGCCACGCCGTGACGCGCCGAATGGGTCAAGTAGATAGGAGGATTCCATGCAGCAGCCGCGTGTTGATTCCGCTTTTTCCCGCTCCCGTAGCTCCTCTGTCCTGTTGGGCCGCCGCCCGTCCGAGCAGTATGCCGACGAGGCGGAGCTTGATGCGCAGGCCGAAGAGGCAGCCCCTGGGATGGACCGCCGCTTTCGCCCCCAGCTTCAGCCGCCGCGTCCGAACATGGACTGGCCGGACTGGGCTGTCCGAACGCAGCGGTTGCAGGAGCGCCTGGCCTCTACGCTTGAGCAGCTGATCTGGGGCAGCATCGGCGCCCTTATGGGCACTGCGATTGCCGGCATTCCAGCCGTCATGGAGGGCGTGCGGTCAAGCTATCCCTTCGTACTCTGGCAGCCGTTTGGCGCCGCGGTCGGCGCTACCTTCGCCATCGTTATCCTTGCCATCGCGGGCCGCGGACGCAGGACGGAGCGAGAGCGGCTCTCGGCGCCGTCGGCTTGGTCAACGCGGCCGGACCGCTAGAATAAGAGGCGCGTAAACACGAAATAGTGGGCCGGGGGTCCCGTCACCGGGGGAGGTCGTCTACCATCTCCTTGTGATAGCCGTTGGTGCGCACGCACTGATGGCCCTCCGGCCCCATCGGTGTTCCGCATAGGGGGCATCGTGGCCGCCCCGCCGCACACACCTCCAGCGCCCGCTCCGATAGCGTCTTGAGCTGGTCAATGTCCACCAGCGTCCCCACCGTTGCTTCGGAACTGTCGGAGTCGTCCTGGTCCTTGGCCAGCAGGTTCAGGATGGGGCCGCGGACCTCCTCGCTGATCATCAGTCGCCCTACCTGGAACTCGTGGTAGGCATCGCTGGTGCGCGACGGAAGTTTGGAGGGTCCTCCGCCGGTGGAATTGTCCATGGTCGACAGCAGCCGCTGTATGGCGATGGCCAGCTGGAAGAGCTGCTCCTTCTCTAGCCAAAGGCAGGCCCCCCCGAGTTCCGCCTCCACCAGGAGCCGGAATCTGCGGTTGCCTGGCTCGCCGACGGCGTCCGCCGTCAGCGTTATCGCGCGTCCCAGATTGTTCTTCGGGCCAGGCACACCTTGCCTCCATGCGTTTTGCTGCCGCTGCATCATAGCATAGGCAGCCTGCCCTGCGTTGGCGGAAGCCGGCTACGCGCTTGCGTCACGGTGGCAGCTACGAAAGTCGGCAAAAGACCGTCGAAGTCCGCTTGATTCCCCCAAATCAGCCAAGCGCTGGAGCCTTTATCACGACTTCGCCACTCCCACTTCGCCACGTGACGAATTTCGTCACGTGAAGGCGTTTGTGAAGCTGTGCACATACGATTTCCTGTTGACACGCGCCCTCCCGCGATGGTACTTTGGCTGTTGGGTTTGCAGATAGTTGCAAACGTCTTTGGCGTTTGCCGTCAGGCAGCGCGCCAACACCGGGCGACGCCCCGGGAACGGCGGCCCCGCTCTGAACAACTGGGCGGAACGGGAGTGAACGCAGCAGTGCATGGGAGGTCCAATTGAAGCGGGACGATTTCATTATCCGGTTCGCGGGAGAGGGCGGTCAGGGCATGGTGACGTCCGCCGACGGTCTTGCCCAGGCGGCTTCCATGGCCGGCTTCCACGTGCAGACCTTCTCCACCTTTCCCTCCCAGATTCTGGGAGGCCCTACGTGGACGCAGACCCGCATTTCCACAAGGTCCGTTCGTAGCGCTGGCGACCAGATCGACGTGCTGGTGTGCTTCAACCGTGAGGCGTACGACAACCACAAGGATGAAGTCGCGGCGGACGGCGTCATCATCTATAACCAGGGTGACTTCCAGTTGGATGGCGATGGCAAGAGCTTCGGCATCCCCTTCGAGGAACTGGCGAAATCCACCGGCAATGCCCGCGCCGAGAACATGGTGGTCATCGGCGCCTTTGCCCACCTGGTGAACATGCCCCAGGAGTTCCTGGACGAATTCGTGACCAAGCGCTTCACCCGGGGCCGCACCGGCGACGACGAGATCATCCGCTCCAACATCGAGGCGATGCTCCTCGGCCGAAGCCACGCCGCCGCCAGCGGTTTCACCCTCGCGGAAATGTCGCCCCCTGTGAAGCCTGAATACCCCCAGATTCTCATCAAGGGCAACGAGGCGGTTTCGGCAGGCGCTCTGGCCGCAGGCGTCAACTTCTACGTCGGCTACCCCATCTCCCCCGCCACGCCAATCCTCATCTTCATGGAGCGAAACCTGGCCGGAGAGGGTAACTTCGCCTACCAGGCCAGCTCGGAGATCGAAGCTATCAACGCGGTCATCGGCGCCGGCTTCTCCGGCAAGAAGGCGATGACCGCCACCAGCGGCCCCGGCCTCTCCCTAATGAGCGAGGCGGTCGGCATGTCCTGGATGACGGAGGTCCCCTACGTTCTCGTGAACGTGCAGCGCGGCGGCCCCGCCACCGGTCTGCCCACCAAGACGGAGCAGTCCGACTTCCAGGTGGCCCTGCATCCGGCCCACGGCGACTCGGCCATGCCCATCATCGCCCCCGGCACGGTGGAGGAGTGCTTCTACGGCACCGTCAGCGCCTTCAACTGGGCCGAGCGTTACCAGGGCCCCGTCATCCTGCTGAGCGAGCAGATGCTGGCCGAGCGAGCCCAGAATATCCCCCGGCCGGACGTTAGCAAGATCCATGTGGAGAACCGAGAGGTCTACAACGGCGACAACGGTTACCTCCGCTACGAAGCCCACGAAGTCTCCCCCATGCCCATTCCCGGCGGCCCCGGCCCCTACATCGCGAACGCCAGCGAGCACGACCCCTTCGGCGATACGACCCACCTGCCCGAGCGCCACGTCCACATGATGGAGCGCCGCTTCTCCAAGCTGAAGCTGCTTGAGGACGGCGAATACGAGGCCCACAACACCGACGCCACCGTCGCAGTCATGCCGTGGGGCGGCTCCAAAGGCCCAACCGAAGAGGCCTACGAGATCCTACAGGGCTACGGCCTGAACGTGGCTTGGTACTACACCATGTACCTGCACCCGCTGCCGGCCACGCTCCTGGAGGAATTGCTGCAGAAGGACTTGGTCATAGTCCCGGAGTTGAACTTCCAGGGCCAGTTCTCCAGCTACCTTCGGTCCCTGGGCGTCAAGGCGGAGTCCATTACGCAGTACACAGGACTGCCGTTCAACGTGAGGAACCTGGCACGACGGCTGGAGGAGCGGTTGGGCGCTGGGGCGAGAGGAATGGTGAACGTATGAGTAAGAAGAACCCCGAGTACGATTTCAAGTGGTGCCCCGGCTGCGGTGACTTCGGCGTCCGGCGCTCCCTCGAGATGGCCATGAACCAGTGGATGGTCAAGACCGAGATGCCCATCGAGCGCAACGTCGTCGTCGCGGGCATCGGCTGCTCCGGCAACACAGTCCACCTGCTCGAGGGCCAGCAGCCCTACGGCTTCCACGGCATCCACGGCCGTTCGCTGCCGCTCGCCCTGGGCGTGAAGATGGGCAACCCCGAGCTCAACGTCATCGTCGTGGCCGGTGACGGCGACTTCCTGAGCATCGGCGCCGAGCACATCGGCCCGCAAGCTGCCCGCAACCTGAACGTCTGCGCCGTCATCATGGACAACGGCGTCTACGGCCTCACCAAGGGCCAGAGCTCGCCCACAACGGCGGAGGGCGTCGTCACCTCCTCAACCCCCTACGGCAAGATAGAGGCCCAGATCAACCCGCTGCACCTGTACATGACCCTTGGCGTGTCATTTATCGCGTCTAGCTTCTCGTCGAAGGTACGGGATATGGCGAGCCTGATCCTCCAGGGCATGGAACACCCCGGCTTCGCCATCGTGCACGTGCAGTCACCGTGCACCACCTACAACAACACCTACGACGTCCTGAAGGGCGACCCCGCCAAGGGAATCGCCCCGGTCATCTACGATGTGCCGGCCGAGCACGACCCCGCGGACCGCTCCGCTGCCATTGCCATGGTCGACGCGCCCGGCCTGCCCCTCGGCCTCATCTACCAGGACCCCAACTCGGTCCCGCTCGACCAGCGCATGGCCAAGGCCACGGTCAATGCCCGGACCCGCCGGGCGGAGGACATCTTCGACACGCTGGCCATCTAAGGCAAGCAAACACTACGCAAACAAAGAGGGGCGCCCACCACGGGCGCCCCTCTTGCTATTCATGCGCTGGGGAAATCGCCAGGGAAATCGAGAACACCCGCCCCTACGCCGTCACCCGCTTCCGCCGGTTGTTGATGTAGTCGACCAGCACGTACTCGCCGAGCTGGTACGGGCTCGTGTAGAACGCGCGCCCCCGGTTGATGCGCGTCAGCTTGTCGACAAAGTCCAGCAGGTACGGGTTCGACTCCAGCATGAAGGTGTTGATGGTCACGCCCTCCTGCGTGCACCGCCGCGCCTCCTTCAGCGTCTCCTGCATCGTGCGGAAGCTCGGCGGGTAGCTGAACGCCGCGTAGTCCCCCTCCATGTGCGCGGTGGGTTCGCCGTCCGTGATCATGATGACCTGCCGCGTCGCGCCCTTGTGGTTGTTCAGCAGCTTGCGCGACATCATCAACGCGTGCTGCATGTTCGTGCCGGACACCCACGCGTTCCACGATGTCTCGGGCAGGTCCTCCTCCTTGATGCGCCGTCCGTAGTCCGAGAAGCCGATGAGGTAGATGGAGTCCCGCGGGAACTTGTTCCGCACCAGTGCGATGAGCGCCAGCGCCACCTTCTTCGCCGACGACCAGCTCCCCCAGTGCCCCATCGAGCGGCTCTGGTCGAGCAGCACGCACGTCGCGGCCTGCGTCTCCTCCTCCCGCTCCACGAGCTCGAAGTCGCTCGGGAGGATCTTCACCGGCGTGCCCGGCCCGTTCCTGACGATGGCGTTGCTCAGCGTCTTCTGGAGCGAGATGTCGAACGGGTCGCCGAACTGGTGCTGCCGCGTCGCGCCCGAGATGTCGCCCTGTAGGCCCGCCTCGTAAAGTTCGTGGCTGGCGATCCGGTCCTTCTTCAGGTTGGCGAAGACCTCCTTGAGCGCCTTCTGGCCGATTTTGCGGATGCCCCGCGGCGTCAGCTCCATGCGATCGCCGTTGTGCCGGATGAAGCCCGCCTCCTCCAGCATCCGCGCCATGTCCTTGAGCTGCTCCAGGTTGCGCCGCGCCTCCTCGCCCAGCAGCCGCTCGATCTCGTCGAGGTCCAGGTCGTCCAGGTTGCCCCGCCGCGCGACCTCCTGAAGCTGCTTCTCGAGCTGGTCCATGTCCTGCAGTTCGCCCATCAGCTGCATGGCCTGCTGCAGGTCGAGCGGGTCGTCGCCCATGAACGGGTAGCGCTGCCCGAGGTCGTCCGGCGGCAGGAACTGCGACATGAGCGACGCCAGCTTCGATAGCTCACGGGCCGTCTCGTCGTCCATCATCGAGTCCATCAGGTCCATGAACTCTTGCCGCTGCTCCGCCGACATGGAGTTGAGCAGCGAGTCCATCTGCGCCATCTGCTTGCGCATGTGTTCCAGCAGCTCCTGCAGGTTCTGCGGCGGGTCCTGCCCGAACATGCTGCCGTACTTGTCCATGAATTCCTGGAAGTTGGGCTCCCCGCCCGTCTCCAGCATGTCATTGAGGTCGCGCAGCATCTGGCGCATCGCGGACATGTCGCCGGGCGTCATGTTCTCCATGTTCTGGCGCATGTTCTGCATCATGTTGTTGGCCATCTGCCCGCGTAGCTCGTCCATGAGCTCCTGGAACTTGCGGGCGGCCTCCGGGTCCATGAATTCGTACTCGTTGAGCTCCCGGACGGCCCCGCCGAGGCTCTCCGGCAAGTCGTCCAGCGTCTCCTTGTTGCGCTCCACCTGCTTCCGCAGGTTCTCGAGCAGTTGGTCCTTCGTGGGGTCCTGCCCCGGCTCGCCGACTCGCTCCTGCGTTTCCTCGAGGCGCCGGTCCATGCCCTCCCGCTCCGTCTGGAGGATGTCCTGCAGCTTCTCCTTCAGGTCATCCATGGTGTGTTCCATGTTGTGGCGCTGGAGTTGCTGCTGGCGTTGGCGGCGAAGGCGCTCCATCATGTCGCGCAGCCCGTCGAGCCGCTGGCCGTCGGGCATCTGCATGCCGCGGCGCATCATGTCCCGCAGCGCGCGATTGATGTCGCCGTGCTCCATCAGGTCCTCGGCGAGCGCCTCCATGAGGTCGTCTTGGTCCGGGTCAAAGACCTGCTGCGAACCGTCCCACTGCGAGTATCGGAATGTGAGCATCGCGCCCCTTTCCGTCGGCCGCTTGCTGTCGCCTTGGCTGGCTATGGACGAGGCAGTCTGGAGGATTGGCCTAGCCTAGTCGCCCATGAGAGGAGTGTCAATGCGAACCACCCCACAATCCCCCCGCAGCCGATTCCCAAAAAGCCAGCCCCATCAAAGCGAAAATCACGCCCCAACCCCCACCCCCCGCCGCACCCCACACCCCCATCGTCCTTCCCGCACTCCCCGTCGTAGGGGCGGTTCGCGAACCGCCCGTCCCGCCGCAGCGGGACCCTCACCCCCCAACCACAAACAGCCCCGCCACACCCCACACCTCCATCGTCGTTCCCGCGAACGCGGGAATCCAGGGCAGGGGCGCGGCGCGGGGCGTCTCCGTCCCCCATCGCATCCCCCACTCCCCATCGCACGCGCGCTCCCCGACACCGTTCGCCCTGAGCCTGTCGAAGGGCCCCACCGCCACCAGCACCCCCCGCCGCCCCGCACCCCCCCATCGTCGTACCTGCGAAAGCCGGTATCCAGAGGGGCGCGGCGCGGCGCACCCCCACCCAAACCCCCATCGCATCCCCCACTCCCCATCGCACGCGCGCTTCCCGAGTCCGTTCGCCCTGAGCCTGTCGAAGGGCCCCTCACCACCAGCAACCCCCGCCACACCCCACACCCCCCCATCGTCGTTCCCGCGAACGCTGGAATCCAGGGCAGGGGCGCGGCGCGGGGCGTCTCCGTCCCCCATCGCATCCCCCACTCCCCACCGCACACGCGCCTCCCAAATCCGTTCGCCCTGAGCCTGTCGAAGGGCCCCTCACCACCAGCAACCCCCGCCACACCCCACACCCCCCCATCGTCGTTCCCGCGAACGCTGGAATCCAGGGCAGGGGCGCGGCGCGGGGCGTCTCCGTCCTCCCCATCGTAGGCCCGCTTCCCGAGTCCGTTCGCCCTGAGCCTGTCGAAGGGCCTTCCACCACCAGCAGCTCCCGCATCACCCCCGCCCTCGTGCGCCCCACCCCGGCCGTAGGGGCGATTCGCGAATCGCCCGTCCCGCAGCAGCGGGAACTTCCCCCTCCAACACCGACAGCACACACCGGCCCGACACCCCCCATCGTCGTCCTTCCTGCGCAGGCAGGAACCCAGAGGGGCACGGCACCGGGCTCCGATCACCCTGAGGCTCTCGAAGGGGCACCCCTCTGGATTCCTGCGAAGGCAGGAATCCAGAGGGGCATGGGCGGGGCACCCCCATCACCAACCCCCTTTGCGCTCCCGACTCCCACCCCACGCCGTAGGGGCGATTCGCGAATCGCCCGTCCCGCGAGAGCGGGCCCCCCACCCCCACCGTCGTACCGGCGAAAGCCGGTATCCAGAGGGGCGCGGCGTGGGGCGTCTTCATCCCCCATCCCCGACCCCTCCTCCCCACCGCACGCGCGCTTCCCGAGTCCGTTCGCCCTGAGCCTGTCGAAGGGGGCCCTCCACTACCATCAGCCCTCGCCTTCCTGCCCCCCACGCGTCATTGCTTCGAAGGCAAGAACCCAGCGCGAGAGTCATGCGGGGCCGGGGAGGCCGTTCGCCCTGAGGGAAATCGAAGCCTGTCCTTGTATAGTAAGGGAGAGGGTGGGGCAGACCGGACTGTCCCAGGTCAGCAGACCGAGCCTCAGCGTGGTCGCCCCACCCGCCATTCCTCGGAGCCCGAACAGTTGCCGGGGCCCGCAAGGAGCCCGCATCCACAAGGCAGGGCCGAAGGGAGGACGTATGGCAGCCCCAGAGCGGTGTTTCATCGGCATTGACGTGGCCAAAGACTGGTTGGACGTCGCGACCCATCCTTCGGGGGAGACGTGGCGGGTCCCCCACACCCGCGAGGCGGTGGCTGCCCTGGTCCTCCGCTTGCTGGCCCTGGACCCGGCCCTCATCACCCTGGAAGCCTCCGGCGGCTACGAAGCCCTGGCAACCGCCCTCTTGGGGGAAGCCGGTCTGCCCGTGGCCGTGGTGAATCCCCGGCCCGTGCGGGACTTCGCCCGCTCCCAAGGCATCCTGGCCAAGACTGACCGCCTGGACGCCCGCGTCATTGCCCGCTACGGCCAAGTGGCAGAGGTCACCCCCCAACCGCCCACCGCCGAGGGAGACCGCGACCTGGCGGCCTTGACTGCCCGCCGTCGTCAGGTGGTCCAGATGCGCACCGCGGAACTCCAACGCCGCCACATGGCCCGCTCCGTTGTCTTGACCCGCATCGAGCGGATGGTCGCCGTCCTGAACGCGGAGTTGGCGGACCTGGACCGGGAGATTACCCGGCGGGTGGGCCAATCTCCCCACTGGCAGCAACGGGAGCAGCTCCTGCGCACGGTGCCCGGGGTAGGCCCCATCCTGAGTCTGACCCTCTTGGCCGACCTGCCCGAGTTGGGGGCGTTGGACAAGAAGGCCATCGCCGCGTTGGTGGGCCTGGCGCCCCTCGCCCACGACAGCGGCCGACACCACGGCCCGCGGTCCTGTTGGGGCGGGCGCGCCCACGTGCGCACCGCCCTCTACATGCCCACCGTCGCGGCCTTGCGCGCCAATCCGGTCATCCGGGCCTTCTACGACCGGCTGGTGGCCCAGGGCAAACCCAAGAAGGTCGCACTCGTCGCCTGCATGCACAAGCTCCTCACCATCCTCAACACCATCGTCCGCCACCAGACCCCCTGGAACCCCCACCCCCTTGCCATCCATAACAGTTGCTGAGGCTCTCGAAGGGGGCCCACCACCACCAGCAGCCCCCGCACCCCCCGCAACTCCCCACACCCCCCACCCTGACACGAGCCCCTTCCCCCCGACGCTACCCAACCCCTACCCTACCCCCATGAACACCGCAACCCACACCGCAACCACAACAACAAAGGCGCCCGCGAACGCCCATGCGCGCAGCGCCCAGTCCACACCCCCACGCATCCCAAACCGGCCCCCCGGGATTGTTTCGCCAGAAAAGGAACAATCAAGAAATGCAACCCAAACAGGACAAGGCGCCTCGACAACCCCAACGACGCGGGAACCCCACCCTGACACGACCCCCTCGCGCCAACGCCGACGCCCCAGTTACCATTCCCTCATGGAACATCTCATCGCCTCCACCTTCGCGCCATTGCGCTCCTCGCCCGCACGGCCCGCATCGACGTCCGCCTGCGGTTCGGCCCCCATCCCCGGGAGGTTGTTTCCCCCAGGGGAAGACAACTTTCGTCTTGTATCTGAGATGTGCCAAACTAGCTACAGAACCATTCACCAGAACAACCTCCAACAGCCACGGCAGCCCGGTAAACAACCTCCACCCCTGCGCAATGCAGGGCATCTACTCACAGCCCCGGTGGGCAGAGGCAGCATGATGTGGATGACCCGGCTGACGGAGTCTCAGCCAACCGTCCGCCCTCACCCCGCAAGCGGAAACCGCCTTGCCCGCCGTAGCTGGCGAACGTATACTTGTACTACTGCAATGCGCCGCGCAAAACCCTATGCGGCGATAGGAGCGCTCCACGTGGAATGGGAACCCGTCATCGGCCTTGAGGTGCACGCCCAACTGCTCACCAAGAGCAAGATGTTCTGCTCGTGCCCCGCGGACTACCAGGACAACGACCCCAACACCGGCGTCTGCCCGGTCTGCCTTGCCATGCCCGGCACCTTGCCCGTCATCAACAAGCAGGCGGTCGAGTACGTTATCCGCACCGGCCTCGCCCTCAACTGCGACATCGGCGAGTTCGCCCAGTTCGACCGCAAGAACTACTCCTACCCGGACCTGATGAAGGGCTACCAGATTTCGCAGTTTGAAAACCCCATCTCCTACGGCGGCTGGATGATCATCGAGAGCGATGGCGAAGCCCGCCAGGTCGGCATCACCCGCGCCCACTTGGAGGAGGACGTCGCCAAGCTCCAGCACGCCCGTGACGGCGCCGGCGCCGGCCATGCCCTCATGGACGTCAACCGCGCCGGCGTGCCCCTGATGGAGGTCGTGGGCGATCCCGACCTGCGCACCCCGGATGAGGCCCGCCAGTACTTGCTGAAGCTCCGCTCCATCCTGCAGTACATCGGTGTGTCCACCGCGGATATGGACCAGGGCAGCTTCCGTTGCGACGCCAACGTGTCCGTGCGTCCCAAGGGCACAACGGAGTACGGCACCAAGGTGGAAGTGAAGAACATGAACAGCCTGCGCGCCGTCTACCGCTCGCTGGAATACGAGATCCAGCGGCAGATAGAGCTGCTGGAATCCGGCGGAGTGGTGGCGCAGGAGACCCGCGGCTGGTTGGAGGAGAAGGGAGTCACGGTCTCCCAGCGCTCCAAGGAATACGCCAACGACTACCGTTACCTGCCCGAACCCGACCTGCCGCCGCTGCTCCTCTCGCGAGAGTGGGTGGAGGAGGTCCGGGCGCAGTTGCCCGAGCTCCCCGACGCCCGGCGCGAGCGGCTGCAGCTCGACTACGGCCTCTCCCCCTACGACGCCTCGCTCCTGACGGCGACCCGTCGCACCGCCGACTACTTCGAGGAGTCAGTCGCCGTCCGCACGCTGGAGGGCGAAGCGCTCCAAGCCCGCGCCAAGGCCATCGCCAACTTGATCAACTCGGAGTTGGCCCGTCTGCTGAACCAGGCTGGCCAGGAGCTCTGGGAGAGCAAGGTCACCGCTGCCGCCCTATCGGAGCTCGTCGACGTCGTCGACGACCGCACCGTCAGCACAACGCAGGCCAAGCAGGTGCTGGAGGAGATGTTCGAGAGCGGCGCGGCGCCTCGCCAGATAGTCGCGGCCAAGGGGCTTTCGCAGGAAACGGACGAGGGCGCGATTCTGGCCGCCGTGCAAGAAGCGCTGGACAACAACCTGCAGGCGGTGGAAGACTATCTGGGCGGCAAGGAGAACGCCGTCAAGTTCCTTGTGGGCCAGGTGATGAAGGCAACCAGAGGGCGCGCCGCCCCCGCGGTGGTTAACCAGTTGTTGGAAGAGCAGTTGGCCTCGCGCAAAAGCTAATGGAATCCGTTCGCCCTGGGCCTGTCCTGAGGCTCTCGAAGGGCCTGTCGAAGGGTGCTGGAATCCAGGTAAGGGTCACGAAAGGAAGTAACGTAGACAATGGGACCGTTTCTGAACGTCACGCTGATCCTGGTGTCCGTGCTGCTGATAGCCGTCATCCTCATGCAGGTACGCGGCGAGGGCTCCGGCGCCTTCGGGGCCGCGCAGGGCACCTTCCGGGTGCGGCGCGGCATTGAGCTGCTTCTCTACCGGTTCACCATCGGTCTCATCGTGCTCTTCGTCGCCATCGCTATCCTGAGCGCCCGCTTCGCCGACCTGTAGACGCGATGGCCGCCCCGGTCATCGCGCTCCTCACAGACTTCGGCGTCCGCGACACCTACGTCGGTGAGCTCAAGGGTGCCGTCCTCTCGATCAACCCCTCCGTCACTTTAGTAGACATAACGCACAGCGTCCCGCCCCAGGACGTCCGAGTCGGCGCCTCTCTCCTCGGCAACGCGGTCGCTGCCTTCCCGGCAGGCACGGTCTTCGTGGCCGTCGTAGACCCCGGCGTGGGCAGCGAACGCCGCCCCGTCCTCCTCGAGACGCCGCAAGGCACGTTCGTAGCCCCGGACAACGGCCTGCTTACACGTGTAGCATGGCACGGCGACCACCACCACCCCCCGCCCTCGACCTCCGGCCTCGCGCCGCTGCCATCCGGTGTGAAGGCGTGGCATCTCACCAACCCCGCCTACTGGCGCAGCAGCGTCAGCAACACCTTCCACGGTCGAGACGTGTTCGCACCCGTAGCCGCCCACTACACCGCCGGCGTCCCCGCACCCGAAATGGGCAGCCCCGTCACCGACCTCTGGCGCCTGCCCTTCCCGCAGCCTATGCTGCAAGAGGGCGTGGTCGCGGGTGAGGTCATCTATGTGGACCACTACGGCAATCTCGTGACCAACATCCCCGCACCCATGCTGCCGCAATACGCAGTGGTGGAAGTCGCCGGCCAGCATATCGAGGGCCTCAGCGAGCACTACGACACATCCCGCCCCCTAGTGGCCATAGTAGGCAGCCACGACACCCTGGAGATTGCCAAGCCAGGCGGCAGCGCATCAGAAGCGCTAGGTGTGGGGCAAGGCGCGCAGGTGCGTGTCACACCCGTCCGTTCACCCTGAGCCCGTCGAAGGCCGCACCCCACGGCGTCTTTCCTGCCGCCACCCACCGCGTCTTCCTGCCGCACCCCACCGCGTCATTCCTGCGGAGGCAGGAATCCAGAGGGGTTGGGAGGAGTGGGGAGACTTGGGCAGGCGTCCGGGGCTAAGGCCCGAGCATTCTCCTAGTCTCCCGTCTTACCGGCGAATGCCGGTATCCAGAGGTGCGGGGCAGAGTGGGGAGACTTGGTACATGGCCGAGTCCAGCGACCCGAAACCGCCGGCCACGCGGACCGCTTCTTCCACTAGGGGAAGAGGGTTCCCTACAGGTCCAGGTTCCCCGGGTTCAGGATGCGCTGCGGGTCCAACGCCTGCTTCACACGCCGCAGGGCCTCGAAGCCGGTGTCGCCGCGGTCACGCCGCATCAGGTGGGTCAGCTTCAACCCCACGCCGTGGCAGTACTCCATCGACCCACCCATGTCCTGCGCCGCCGACAGGATGTCGTCCACCGCCTGCCCCATGAGCGTCGCGTCCGGATGCTCCGCCGGCGAGGGGTCCGAGATGAGCAGTGAGAAGTACTCAGGCCTACCCCACAGCGACCACTCGCGGACGGGGATGCCCCGCTGCGCCAGCAGTCCTTGGCAGTAGGCGTGGTACTCAGGCACCTTTGACGAGGGGATCGCCACGTGGAGGTAGTCCATGCGCCACGGCCGCCTGCGACGTCGCGCCGCGTGCCCGTGCTGCAGCACCTCGCGCTTGTACCGCTCCGCCGACGAGTGCCGCTCACGCCAGAACTCCTCGACTTCCTCGGCGGGGAGCAGCTCGCCGCCGGCTGCCTTGCAGATGCGATGGCCGCGCTCGCGTTGCGCCGCCACCTCCTCGCGGTACCCCTCGAACGAGAGGTAGAGCGTCGTCTCGCTCTCATCCGGCTGCCCGATGGGGTCTCGAGGGAACTCCTCGTCGAAGTCCACCATCGCAGGCCGCAGGCCGATGGCATGCATCTCCTGGACGGCGTTATAGCCCGCAATGAAGCCGGTGAACCGGTACGCGCACAGGTGCCGCTCCTCGGGCTGCGGGTGCGCCGACAGCGTTGCGCGAGTGATGATGCCCATGGCGCCCTCAGCGCCGACAAACAGGCTGTCCACGTCTGGCCCGGCCACCTTGGGCACGCCCGGCGTCTCGACAACCTCGCCGGTACCCAGTACAACCTGCAGGCCGAGCACCTGCTCGCCCATGCTGCCGTACTTGCCGGCCAGGTAGCCCATGCCGTTGGTGGAGATGGCCCCGCCAATGGTGGCGATGGGGCGGCTCCACGGGTCGTGGCCCAGCAGCAACCCCCGGCGGATGAGCGCGTCCTCGACGTCCTCAAGGATCGCCCCCGCGCCGACGGTCACCCGGCGCCCCTCGCGGTCGATATCGTGCACCGTGTCCATACCGCGCAGCTCGACGACGATCGCCCCCTCGACGGGCACTGCGCCACCCATAACGCCCGTCCCGCCGCCGCGCGGCACGAGGGGGATGCCCCGCTGAGAGGCGTAGGCCGCCACGGCGGCAACCTCTTCCGCATGGGTGGGCGACACAAGCGCGGCCGGCAGGACCTCAACCCCGCCCGTGCGTTGGAAGGCACGGTACGCGGCCAGCGCGTCCCCGGACACCCGTGCAAGCTCGTCGGTGTCGACGGATACACGCTGCCGTGGCAGCAGGCGGGACAGGTCTGCGACTAGTGCGGTAGCCATTGCGGCAGCCTCGCTCGGTATAGGGGAGGGAGTATAGGTGAAATCATGCTTAGTTGGAGGTGAAGCGCCACTTGGATCCCTCGGCGGTGTCCTCCAGCGACACGCCCAGCTCTTGCAACCGGCTGCGGATGTGGTCCGCCAATGCGAACTGCTTGCTGGCCCGAAGCTCCTGGCGCACTTCTGCCAGCAGCTCCAGGAAGGGGCTCGCCGGCTGTCCGGACGCCGTCGCCTCGGGTTCCAGCCGAAGGCCGAGAACGGTGGTGAGCTCTCGCAGGCAATCTTGGGCGTTGCCCAGGAGTTTCCCCTCCTCCCGGCCACGGTTGATGTCGCGGGCCAATGAGAACACTGCTGCAAGGGCCTGCGGCGTGTTCAGGTCGTCATCCATTGCGGCGATGAAGCGCTGGCGGAATGCCTCGGGGTCGACGGCCTCGGCGGACGAGTCGCTGCCCGGTGACTCCAGCGCGTTGCGCAAGCGATCGGCGGCGCGTTGCTGCCTTTGCAGTCCCTCCTCAGAGTAGGCTAGCGGGCTGTGGTAGTGGGAGTTCAGGAAGAAGAGCCGCATGGCGTCCGAGCCAAACTTGTCCAGCGCGTCCCGCACCGTCACCAGGTTGCCCAGCGACTTGCTCATCTTGTCCTGGTCCATCTGCAGCAGACCGTTGTGCACCCAGTGCTGCGCAAACGGCTCCTGCCCCGTGAACGCCTCCGTCTGCGCGATCTCGTTCTCGTGGTGAGGGAACACGAGGTCCTGCCCGCCGCCGTGGATGTCCAAATGCGGACCAAGGTAGTGCACAGCCATTGCGCTGCACTCGATGTGCCAGCCGGGGCGACCCTCGCCCCAGGGGCTCGACCACGACGGCTCTCCCGCCTTGGACGCCTTCCATAGCGTGAAGTCCATGGCGTGGTCCTTCAGGACGTTCGGCTCGATGCGGGCACCGGCCATCATCCCCTCGAGGGTTCGGTGGCTCAGTTTGCCGTAGCCCGGGAAGCGCGTGACGCGATAGTACACATCTCCCTCGGACTCGTACGCAAAGTCCTTGTCGATAAGCCCCTGGATCATCTCAATGATCCGCGGGATCTCGTCGGTGACGCGCGGGTACATGTGGGCGGGCAGGATGTTGAGGTTGGCCATGTCTACGAGGTATTCCTCGACCATCTCCTCCACGAGCATCACCGGCGATGTCTTCTGCGTTGCCGCCGCGTCGATGATCTTGTCGTCGATGTCCGTGAAGTTCTGGACGTGCTTGACCTCGTACCCGGAGTACTCCAGGTACCGGCGCAGCGTGTCGAAATAGACGGCGCACATGGCGTGGCCGACGTGGGACGAGGAGTATGGAGTGACGCCGCACACGTACATCTTGACGGTGTCGTCATGGGGCACAAAGTCGCGCTTTTCGCCGGTCAGGGAGTCGTAGAGCTTCATGGGGTTTCCTCAAGCAGGGCCACGGCGTGGACAGCGATGCCTTCGCCGCCGCCGATGGCCCCTATGCCGTCGTTGGTCTTGGCCTTGACGTTTATCTGGTCCGGTTGAGCCGACAGGCAGTCCGCAATGCACTGCTGCATGGGGATCAAGTGCGGCTTCATCACGGGCCTTTCCGCAATGATTGTAGCATCCAGGTTCACCAGTCTCCAACCGTTGCCGCCGATGAGGGCCGCGACGCGCCGCAGCAGGTCCCGGCTGTCCGCATCCTTGTACGCCGGGTCGTTCGAGGGAAACTGCCCGCCGATATCGCCCATTCCGGCCGCTCCCAGCAGCGCGTCGATGACAGCATGCAGCAGCGCGTCGCCGTCACTGTGGCCGAGGAGGCCCTTCTCGTGAGGGATGCTAACGCCGCCGAGCACCAGGGGACGGCCATCGACCAGGCGGTGAACGTCGTAGCCATTGCCTATGCGGATGGCAACACCTCCGGAACGACCCGGGACGCCAGGATGGCCTCAGCCAGTGCCAGGTCCTGCGGAGTGGTGACCTTCAGGTTGCCGTAGTCGCCGGGGAAGACGTGCACCTCGTGTCCCAACTGCTCCAGCATCGTTGCCTCGTCGGTAACATTGTCCCGTACCTGTGCGAACGCCGCCTCCAGCAGGTCTCGCCGGAACACTTGTGGTGTCTGCACAGCCCAAAGCCGCGAACGGTCCAACGTCTCTGCGACCCGAACGCCACCCTCCACGACCTTGACGGTGTCCGTGACGGGCACCGCGGCGACGGCTGCTCCTGTCAACTGTGCCGCCTCCAGCCCCCGGTAGACCATCGCGCGGTCCACGCACGGCCTCGCGACGTCATGGATTACCACCCACTGCACGTCCGCGAGCCGCTCCAGCCCCCGCAGCACTGAGTCCTGGCGACGGGCGCCTCCTGTGCAGATGCTCCAGCCCACAGACCAGCCACGGCGCATGAGCACGTGTTGCCCCTGCGCCACGCCACGCTCGGAGACGACGATGACGCCCGTTGCAACCTCCGGCACTGAAGCCATCACGCCAAGGCTATAGTCAAGGATAGGTCGGCCCCGCAGCATGGCAAACACCTTGTCGATGCCCTCCATGCGGCGGCTTTCTCCCGCCCCTACGAGTATGACGCCTATGCGTCCCGGCACTGTTCGTCTCCGAATCCAGGGTTGTTTGAGGGGTTGCAAGCGCTCCCCGATCGTTCTTTCGAGGCAGACCTCAGCATAGCATAGGGGGACGGGGCGAAAAAGCTGCGTACCCCTAGGGCCATGGACCGTACCGCGCCAACGCGGCCTCGTAGTCCTCCATCGTGTTCAGGTCGAGGCGCACCATCGGGTCGCCGAGTTCCACCCGTTGCAGCTTGTCCGTGTGGCGGCTCACGACCTCACGGATGCCCTCGCGCTCCTCCGTGACGCCCAGCAACTCCGGTATCAGCGAGCGGCGGAAGATGATGGGGTGTCCACCTCGCCCCTGGTAGGTGGGGTGCGTGATGAGTGACAAGCCTGACTCGTGCGCGTCGATAACGCGGCGCATGATGAAGGCGGTGCGCGGCTGGTCCACCGCAAGTAGCAGCACGCTCTCAGCGTCCTCCGTGACTTGTGCCACACCCAGGCGGACAGAGGTGGTCTTGCCCTCTGCCGCGCGGTAGTTGACCACGGTCCGCACCCCGTCGATGCCGGCGACGTGGGATTCCGCGTCCAGTGTGGTCGGCCCCAGCACCACCACTATCGAAGTAGCGCCGGCATCTGTCAGCGAGTCCACTTGGTAGCGCACGAGAGGGATTTTGCCCCAAGGCAGCAGGGGTTTGGGTTGGCCCATACGGGAGGACTCGCCGGCGGCAAGGAGGACAGCTGCGACACCCGGCACGTCTAGCTCCTGCCGGGGACCGTCGTGCCCTTCTCACGGGCGATGCCAAAGAGGCGGTTGTCCATCTGCAGCGGCGAGCCATTGCTTCCGTGCCGGAGCGCTACGATCTCTGACATAATGCTAAGCGCAATTTCCTCCGGCGTGCGGCCTCCCAAGTCCAGGCCCACCGGTGCCCGCACAGCACGGATTCGCTCTTCCGCGATGCCCTTGCGGAAGAGCTCCTCAAAGATGAGCAGGTTCTTGCGCTTGCTTCCGAGGATGCCCACGTAGCCCGCCGGAGAGCGCACAGCTGCCTCGGCGGCCATATCGTCATAGCGGTGGCCCCGTGTGGCGACGACGACGGCGGTGTTGGGGGTGATGGGGATGCCTTCCAGCCCGGAGTCGTACCCGGCGACAACGGTCTCGACGGCGTCGGGGAACCGCTCGGGGTTGGCGAACTCCGGGCGGTCGTCAACAATGTAGTACTGGTAGCCCAGAGGCGCCGCAAGGTTCGTCAGCGCCTTGGAGATGTGGCCGCCGCCCATTACCACCAGCGTTGGCGGCGTCGTGAATGCCTCGATGAAGAGCTCGAAGCCCTCATCCGTAGTGTAGTGTTCGCACTTGCCGTAGGCGAGCAGTTGCCGAATGTGGTCGACGCCTTGCGCGTCGAGCCCAGTGTCGCCAAGCGTGCCCTTGGTGGCGCCGGTGGCATCCAGGTAGAGCTTGCTGCCCACCGCGAGCGATGAACCGTCTGGCACACCCACCAGCGTTGCAATTCCGATAGCTGTGTCGCCGTCGTAGGCCCGCTCTACTTGCTGCAGCTGCGGAAGCACGTCAATGGGCTCACGAATGGGGTCCAGGAGGAAGTGCATGGTGCCGCCGCAGATTAGCCCATCGCGGGCCGCGATCTCCTCCGTAAGCTCGTAGTCTCGCACCTCGGCAGGACCGCCGCCCCGGAGCAGCATCTTCGCAGCGAACCAGATATCGCCTTCCACGCAGCCGCCGCCCAAGGTGCCAACGCCGCTTCCGTCCGCGCGAACCAACAGCTTGGCGCCCGGCTTCTGTGGCGTTGAACCTTCCGTCTGGATGACGGTGACCATCACGCAAGGGTCGCCCGCCTCCAGGGCCTTAACGGTCTCATGAAACACGTGCTGCATGTATGTGCGACCTCCGCGCGACTGGCCTCATTCTACTGCACTGCCCACCACATTGCAGCCCCGGCGGCACAAAGCAAGAGCGCCCCACCCTTGGCGAGGCGCTCCTGCAACTTGCTGAATGTGCTTCTAGTACAGGTGGCAATTGACAAAGTGGCCCGGGGTCATTTCCTTACGCACCGGAATTTCTTGAGAGCAGATGTCCATCGCGGAGGGGCACCGGACGTGGAAACGGCAACCAGACGGCGGGTTGATGGGGCTGGGCACCTCGCCGCGGAGAATGATCTCCTCACGCTGGGAGTCTGGGTTCGCCGTCAACGCCGCTGAGAAGAGCGCCTTGGTGTACGGGTGGAGCGTATTTTCGTAAAGCTCGTCCGTCTCGGCCTGCTCCACAATTTCGCCCAGGTACATGACGGCGACTTCGTGTGCGAGGTAGCGGACAGTGGCCAAGTTGTGTGCCACCAGCAGGTAACCGACGCCGAAGGAATCTTGAAGATCCTTCAGCAAGTTCATAATCTGCGCCTGGATGGACACGTCAAGCGCGGAAACCGGCTCGTCCAGGCAGATAAGCTTCGGGTTGCCTACGAGCGCCGACGCAAGGGCCAAACGTTGCCTCTGCCCGCCGCTGAACTCGTGGGGGTAGAGGGTGGACTGCTGTTTCCGAAGACCTACCTGCTCCAGCAGGTAGTCTACGCGGTCATACGCTTCGACCTTGTCAATCTTCTTGTTGACAAACAAGGCTTCGGAAATGATATCGCGAACGCGCATGCGCGGGCTTAGTGAGCTCCAAGGGTCCTGGAAGACCGCCGACACGTCTGTGTGGTACTGCTTGAGTTCATCACCCTCAAGGTTGTGAACGTCGGCGTTCTCCAGTGTGACCTGACCGGTGGTAGGCCGTTCCAATCGCAGGACAAGCTTGGCGGTCGTTGTCTTGCCACAGCCGGACTCACCCACCAGCGCCAGGGTCTTGCCGCGGGGTATGGAGAAGTTGATATGGTCTACCGCCTGCACCCACCCGATGATCTTCTGGAGCACCAAGCCCTTGGTAACGGGAAAGTACTTGGTCAGGTCTGTAGCTTGGAGCAGGGTGTCCTGTTCCATGTTTCCTCCAAAAGGTAAGGTTACGCGGCGGCGTCCGCCACTTTTCTCCACTCAGTTTGCCCGTCCAGCAGCCAGCAGTCGGCCGAGTGGCCCTGCTCGTTGCCGAAGGAGGGCGGGTACTCCTCGAAGCACTTGTCTGTGGCAAACTCACACCGGTTGGCGAAGCGGCAACCCACGGGGAGATCAAAGAGGGCTGGGGGTTGTCCCTCAATAGAGTAGAGCTTGTCGACGTGCCTTTTCTCCATGGAGGGGACAGAGGCCATCAGCGCCTGCGTGTACGGGTGTGAGGGGTTGCTGAACAGGGTGCGAATGTCACCCTGCTCTACGACGCGACCGGCGTACATGACCAAGGCACGGTCGCACATCTTCGCCACCACGCCCATGTCGTGTGTAATGAAGATGATTGAGACGCCCGTCTCGGCCTGCACCTGCTTGAGCAGCCGCAGGTACTGGGCCTGAATGGTCACGTCAAGAGCCGTTGTGGGCTCGTCGCAGATGAGCACGCGTGGCGTGCCTGAGATGGCCATGGCGCCCACAACGCGCTGCTTCATGCCGCCGCTCATCTGGTGAGGGTAGTCAAAGACGCGCCGCTCCGGTGCGGCCACACCCATTCTCCGCAAAATGTCCACGGCGCGGCCTTGCAGGCCCTTGGACTGCTCCTCGTGATAGTACAAGCTCAGCGCTTCTACCATCTGGTTGCCGACGGTGAACACAGGGTTCAGAGAGGTCATGGGGTCCTGCAGAATCATGGAGATCTTCTGGCCGCGGACGAAGCGCATTTCTGACTCCGGCCGCTCCAGAATGTTCTCCCCGTCCAAGTTTATCTCGCCGCTGACAATGCGGGCGGCGGGCTTGGGCGCCAGCCGCAACAGGGACAGCGCCGTCATGCTCTTTCCGCAGCCGGACTCCCCCACGATGCCAAGGGTCTCGCCTTCGTGTACCTGGAAGCTCAGGCCGTCAACCGCCTTGGTGATGCCCCACCTCGTATAGAGGTAGGTCCGCAGATCCTTGACATCCAAGACCACGTCACCACGCGTCTGGGCCGGCCCGCTCTGAGTTTCTGGCTGTCCTGTGGTCATTGTGTTACACCTGCCGCAGTTTCGGGTCCAACTTGTCGCGCAGCCAGTCACCCATCATGTTCATGGAAAGAACGACGAACATGATTGCCAGACCTGGCATGACAGCGATCCACCATGCGCTCGCGATGTGGTCGCGGCCGTCCGCGACCATGACACCCCAGGCCGGGTTGGGCCGTGGAATGCCGGCTCCGAGGAAGCTCAGTGTCGCCTCCAACAAGATCACTGTTCCCACCTGCAGGGTGGCCAGCACGATAAGCGTGTTCACCACATTGGGGAAGATGTGCTTGATGATAATCCGCCAGTTGGAGCAGCCGGCCACGCGCGCCCTGGCCACAAAGTCCAGCTGCTTGATGGACAATACCTCAGCCCGGATCTGTCGCGTGTACCGTGACCAGAGGAGCACGGATATTACTCCAATGGCCGTATAGAAGCTTGGACCGAACACCGCCACGATCACTAGCGCCATCAAGATGAGCGGTAATGCGAGGAATGTATCGACCACGCGCATGATGAGGTGATCGACCCATCTCCCGAAGTAGCCCGATATAAGGCCAAGGGTCGTACCGATGGTCCCTCCAATCGCCAGCGCGGAGAGCGAGACCATCAGGGAGATGCGGGAACCGTGCATGATGCGGCTTAGGATGTCCCGGCCCTGCTTGTCAGTTCCCAAGATGTTGGACCAGGTGCCTGGCTTCTCGCCGGACTGGTCCCACACCGGCGGGGTCAGCCGCTTGCTGAGTTGTTGCTTCAACGGGTGATGTGGAGCGGTAAAGTCGGCAGTAAGCGCCGGGAAGATCAGCACCAAGAACAAGATGGTCAGCCATACGACCGGATACTCCTTTAAGATCAAGTTCGCCAGGTGCCTCAATCTTGCAACGCTGTGCCACGGTAGCCTCTGCGGTAGTTGAAGAACGCTTCCCTCAGTCGCCATTGCCCGTACTCCTTATCCCTTCGGTAAGTGTGTTCGTCGAATGGTGCTCCTAATTGAACCTGATCCGCGGGTCAATGTACGCGTACAGGATGTCGATGAGCAGGTTCATGCCGATGAACAGCACTGAGATGAACATCGTCACTGCTTGAATCACCTGGTAGTCGCGGGCGTTCACTGCCTGCAACGCCAGCAGGCCGACGCCCGGCCAAGCAAACACGGTCTCGATGGTCACAGAGCCGGTCATCTGACCGACCACGATGGCCCCGAACACCGTCAGCGGGGGAATTGCCGCGTTCTTCAGGCCGTGCTTCCAAACAACCTTCCACTCGGGCAGGCCCTTGATGCGGGCCAGCTTGATGTACTCACTGTCGAGCACGTTGAGCATGGAGGATCGTGTGAGGCGCATGAACGATGCAACAGAGAACCACCCCATCGCCACGGCGGGCAGCACCATGTTGGAGACGCCGCCCCGCCCGGATGTGGGGAACCACCCCAGTAGCACGGCGAAGATCCAGATGAGCACGATGGCCAGCCAGAAGGAGGGGAGCGACTGCCCCAGCAGGGCAATTAGCTTCCCCACTGTATCCAGCATAGTCCCCTTCTTCACGGCGGACATCACCCCAATGGGCACGGCTAACATCACCGATACAGCGATGGATATAAACGCCAACTGAAGGGTTGCTGGGAGGTGCAGTAACACCAGCTCCATCGCCGTCCGGCCCTGCCACTTGAAGGATGGGCCGAACTCGCCGCGTGAGGCGTTCTTCACGAAGGTGAAGTACTGGATATACCAGGGGTCATTCAGGCCCCAGAGCTCGCTGATGCGAAGGAAGGTCTCGTCATCGGCTTCGTCCGGCAGCAAAACGTCGAGCGGGTTGCCGGAGAGCCGGGCGAGGGAGAACACGATGATGCTGACCCCGATGAGGGTGAAAATCGATTGGACCAGCCTGATCATGATGTATCGCTGCATGTCCTCCTCTTTTCTCTTTGAGGTTGCTCAGTCATTGATGTGTTGTAGAGTGCGGCGATTATACTCGGGATGTCAAACCTGTGCTAGCGGAGATTCAATAGCCTGAGCACAGGATGCATTGTGGAATGCGTAGCTTGCCTATCCCCCCGGGCACAATGTTCAGTTTGGATAGAAGTATCATACCCTCAATACAGTGTCAAGCAAAGTGAACCCTCGCACCCCTTTTCGTCACCGGTTCTATGGCCATCTAGGGCCAGTGCCGCGAACCTCCCTGCTCAGCGGCCCACATGCCGAAGTGCAGTAGACCGCGCAGCCCCATCGGCCGGCCCAGAATCGTCGATTCGTACCATCGTTTGCGCTGCAGGACATAGGCGGGGCTCGCGCCGGTGACCAGGAAGAACCGCAACGCGCCTAGCAGCGCCATCTTGAAGGAAAGAACGGCGATTCCCCAGCCGACTACGGCGGCAACTGGTCGAAGTATGATCCACCGCATGGCATCCTCCTTGGCGCTAAAGCACGGTCCTTGCCAGCGCGAGGATCACTGCGACCACCGCCGCAAGGAATACCCACGGCCACACCGGGCGCGAATCACGCCGATCACTCCCTTGATGTGTCCGGTTGCGACGCCGTCTCCTGTTCATCCGCCCGTCCGGCCTCCGAAGTGGTGAGAAGGGCGAGGGCCGCTGTGGCCGCCTGCCGCTCAGCGTCCACCTTGCGCCGCCCGCTGCCCTGTGCAAGGGCCTCTCCCGCGACGGCAACCTCGACCGTGAATTGGCGGTCGTGCCCCGGTCCCCATTCAGAGACAGTTCGATATTGGGGGATGCCAAAGCCCCGCGCCTGGGCCGTTTCCTGCAGTTGCGACTTGGGGTCTTGGGTCACCTGCCGGTCGACAATGGCGTCCAAGTACGGCCTTAGTACGCGCAGCACGAATGCCCCGGCGGCCTCTGGGCCCTGATCGAGGTACAACGCACCCGCCACCGCCTCGAGCGCGCAGGCGAGGTTGTTGGGCTTCGTCCTGCCGCCGGTCTGCTCCTCGCCCTGCCCAAGCAGCAGGTGCTCTCCGAGGCCGAGATCCAGCGCACAACGGCTCAGAGAGTCGCCGCGCACGATCGACGCCCGTGCCTCGGTCAAGTCACCCTCAGACATGTCCGGGTGGTCCAAGTAGAGCTTTCGGGCGACCACAAGGCCCAGAAAAGCATCCCCCAGGTACTCCAGCCGTTCATTGGAGGCGGGAGCATCCTGGGGGTGCTCGTTTACGTAGGAACTATGGGTAAGACTCAGGCGAAGCAGAGAGGCGTCACGAAAACGGACGCCCATTGCCTGCTGCACCGATTCCAATGCTGGGTCCATCCGGCGTCGCTAGCTCCCGGCGGTGAAGGCGCCCTTTGGCCACGGCGGTTGGGGCCGCTTCACCTCGCCGATGTAGATGTGGTCCTCCATCATTTCCGCCAGCAGCTCCAGGGCGCGTGAGGCGCGAGCCTCCGGCGGCTTGAGCAGCTTCACAAAAGCCGCTGCGCCGTTGGGAAAGACAAAGGTTGGCGTGCCGAAAACGCCGAAGCTTTCCACGGCTTCAAGGTGGTCCGCTGTCACCTTGTCCTTGGTTGCCTGGTCTTCCATGTCGGCTCGGAACTTCTCCAAGTCCAGCCCAACGCGCGCCGCGATCTCCATGAGCACTTCGCGGTCGCCGACGTTGACCCGCTCTTCATGCCTTGCCCGCAGCAGCGTCATGTGGAACTTCTGAAAGACCTCTGGGCCCTGCGCCTTGGCTGCTTCACCTGCGCGGAGCGCCCACATGCCGCGAAATTCGTAGTCGTCGGGCTGCTCCCACACCTTCCAGTCGGGGCCTTCCTTGCTGTTGATTTGCTCCAGCAGGAAGCCGCGCCAGTTCAGTTCCAGTTCGTCACCCGCTGTTTCCTGCGCCGACTCCAGCCACACGGCTGCGTTGTAGACGAAGGGTCAGGTGTAGTCGAAGAACACATCACAAGAGAGCTTGGCCATGCCGCACCTCCCGAATAGATGGCGCCATTGTAGATGGACGCCGCGCCTCCGTCAAAGCCGCGCGTCCGCCCGGAAACAGGGTCTCAACAAATAGCCGCGCTATTGCCCGGCCTTTGCCTTTTGTGCGAATATAACCACTAGCTATTGGAGGGGGAGAAGATGGACGTAGTCGAGACGGTTGACCTTACGAAGATCTACGAGACCCGGCAGATTGCCCTTAACAGCGTCAACCTCTCCATCCCGCAGGGATGCATCTTTGGACTCATCGGTCCCAACGGGGCCGGCAAGAGCACCGCCCTCCGGCTCATCATGGGCCTGCAGCGTCCGACTGCCGGCAGCATCCGCGTATTCCAGGAGCCGATGACCCTTTCCTCCGGCCACCTGCGCCGCCGTATCGGCTTCCACTCCCAAAACGGGAATTTCCCCGTCGACATGACGCCAATTACCTACTTGGACCTTGTTGGGAAGCTGTTTGGCATCCCTTCCAGCATTCGCAAACCGAGGCTCTCGGCCCTGTTGCATGCCATGGACCTTTTGCAGGCGTCCTCGCAGCGAATCGAGCACCTCTCCAGCGGGCAACGGACACGCCTCGGCATCGCCTCCGCTCTCATGAACGACCCCGACCTGCTCCTCCTGGACGAGCCGACCATTGGCCTCGACCCCGAGGGCCGGCACTACACCTTGGACCTGTTTGAGGAGCTACGCCGCAAGGGCAAGACCATCATCCTCTCGACCCACATCTTGCCCGACGCCGACGAGACGTGTGACTACGTGGGCATCCTCAACCATGGGAAACTCGTGTTCACAGGCTCCGTGCTCGATATGAAGCAGCTCACCCTGGCAAACACCATCGACCTGCTCGTTGAGGGCGAGATCGAGCTCGGCCTGCAGGCTGCGACGGTGGAGGTCCGCGGCATTCAATTCGAGCGTCTTGGAGCAAATACGGTCCGTATTGCGTTTAACAGTAGGGAAGGAGAGTTTATCTCCGTTCTCAGCCAGGTCCTGGACGCGCTCGCCCGTCACGGCGTCGTGCTCAAGTCCATTCAGCCTGCTGGGGATCTGGAGGACGCTTTCCTGAAGACCCTGCAAGAAGATAGGCGGAAGGGCTTCGCCCGGGCCCTGGACACTGAGGACATCATGGCCCAGTTGGGGATCTACCCCCCGTCCAGGAACCCCAGGGACGGTCTGCCCTCGCTCCGCTCCGCTCCATCTGACGAGGTGAATTGATGCGTCGGGGCCTTAGTACCAATGCGTTCCTGTGTCTTCTTGAATATGACCTGATGATCCTGGCCAAATCGTGGATCGTCCGGTTCTGGTTCGGTCTCACAGTAGTCGGCGGCGTGGTTGCCGTCATTGTTTCCCGCAACTTCATAGACGATTCGTCGTTCCTCATGGGTTGGGGGCTCGTGCTGTATCTCGGCTTCGGTAGCCTTATTGTGTTGGCGAATAGCGTCAGCGCCATTTCCCAGGAATTCCGCTTTCTTGGCGAGTCCATCATCAGCCGCGGCATCGCACCGACGCCATACCTTCTTGCGAAGCTGGTCTCCCGGTCCGCCGGCAATGCCTTCATGTTCCTTATCGTAGTGGCGCCGACGGCCCTCCTGATGCGCCTGATGGCCCTCAACAACGACATGACCATAGAAGGCATTCTCGTGGGGCTGGCGTATTGGGTGCTGATGATCACTGTCCTGTCCTTCATGGGCATTACGGTCAGTGTCCTGGTAAACAACACCATGCTTGGCTTGGTGGTGCTGGGCGTTATCTGGTACATGGGCCTCGGCATCCTTGACCTGGCCTACGCCGACGGGTTTTCGCCGGAGGGCGTGCTTGGAAACCTGCCGCTGGTGCTGCAGGGCAAGTCCCTTTCCACAGAAGTTACCGTACTCGTCGCCCTCGGGGCTGTCCCGATCCTCATCCTGCCGCTCCTTGCGATCAAGTTAATGAACAGTCGGGACCTTTAACGTCGCTATTCGCCGCTGCTGAGTCTTGGAGAGGCGGGCGCAAGCCCGCCTCTTTGCATTTGCTCGCAGTCTGTTCCTCACTCGTTTGAATTTGCGAAAAACTATGCGACGAAATTCGTCACGGAGGCGGAAATCGCGTATAATGGAAGGAGAGGGAAACAGCAAACGGCGCTGGACCTCTCCGGCGCCGGAGAGGAGGCGAGCGATGGAAATCATCGAGACCCTAGAGACCGGCGACTACGAGCAACTATTAGTGACGGTCGACAAGCATACCGGCCTCCGAGGATTCATCTGCATCCACGACACCACCCTTGGTCCCTCTTTGGGTGGCGTCAGGATTTGGCCTCACGCTACGGAGGAGGACGCCCTCGCCGACGTGCTTCGCCTCGCGAAGGCCATGACGTACAAGAGCGCCGCGGCTGGGCTGGACTTCGGCGGAGGCAAGGGCCTCATCTGGGCAGATCCCCGGACCAGCGTGACGGAAGCCACAGTCCGCGCCTTCGCCCGCCATGTCGAAACACTTGGGGGGCGCTACATAACAACCGAGGACGTTGGCGTCACGCCGGAGCACCTGGTAGCCATGAGCAAGGAGACCAGGCATGTCGTGGGCCTGCCCGCGCACCTAGGCGGCAGCGGTAACACTTCGCACATCACCGGCTTTGGCGTCTACCGTGGGATGAAGGCGGCCGTGAAGAAAGCCTTGGGCGTTGACTGCATGAGGGACGTAACCGTCGCGGTGCAGGGCTTCGGCAAGGTCGCCAGCTCGCTCGTCGGCCACCTGTTGGCCGCCGGAGCCCGCGTCATCGTCACGGACGTGAACCCTGATGCGCTGGAACGGGCGCGCGCCCTCAACTGCAAGGTGCTGACGGATCCGGACGCCATTTACGACGCTCAATGTGACGTGTTTGCACCCTGTGCCCTGGGCGGCGTGCTGAATGAAAAGACGATCCGGCGCCTGCGCTGCAAGGTGGTTGCCGGCGCGGCCAACAACCAGCTGCTAACCTCGGACGATGGTAGGAAGCTCTGGCATCACGGCATCGTCTACGTGCCGGACTTCATCATCAACGCCGGCGGCGTCATCAACCTGGCGGTTGAGGTCGATGGCTACGACGAAGACATCGCCAGGGAGCGGGTTGGCCTCATCTACGACACGGTGACCGAGGTGCTCAAGACCGCCCAAACGCACGGCATTCCGCCACACGAGGCGGCCAACCGGGTGGCTGAGGAGCGCCTGGACCGCGCCCGCAACACCCGCAAGGGCCACGCCGACCGTGAGGACTTCCTTCGGGTGCGGACAGCTGAGGGCGGAGTTCTGGAGCACGCGGCGGCGCTATAGCGAATTTCATGGCGGCGGGGAGCTAGCCGAAGCCCATTCGGTGAATCTCCTCGTCGCTCCAGCCGAAATGGTGCGCCAACTCGTGCACTACTGTTATCTGCACCTCCCGCTCCAGTTCCTCGCGGGTGTCGCAAATGGCCTCGATCGGACGCTGGAAGAGCGTGACTCGATCCGGCAGCGCCCAGTTGTAGTGGTCCCGGTCGATGAGCGGAGTGCCCTCGTACAATCCCAGCAGGCCGTAGCCGTTCGTCGTGTCCGTCTCCTCCATCTGGTCCGCCGATGGCCAGAGCTGGGTGAGCACGTCCACGTTGTCCAGCAGCTCCAATGCCTCTGGCGGCAGGGTGTCCAGTGCCTTGGCCACGAGCCGTTGAAAATCGTCCGAGGAAAGTCGGACGCCCATCAATCCGCCCCCGACCTGTCGCGAATGGCCTTTAAGTGGTAGAGCTGCGCGCGGTCCGGCCCCTTGCCCTCGCCCGGGGTTTCCAGCAGAAAGGGAACGGCGCTGAAAGCGGGGTGCGCCATGATGACCGCGAACCCGGCGTCGCCGATGTGTCCCTCGCCGATGTTGGCGTGCCGGTCGACTCCCGACGCAAAAGGCGTCTTCGCATCGTTCGCATGAACCGCGATAAGGTTGGACAGGCCAATCGCCGCGTCGAACTCCGCCATGGCCTCATTCAGCGAGTCCGTCTGCGAGACATCGTAGCCCGCCGCGAAGCTGTGTTGCGTGTCTAGGCACACCTTGACGCGTGGGCTGTCGATGCCTTCCATGATTCGCCCGATCTGCGTGAACGACGCGCCGATGTGGTTGCCCATGCCGGCGCAGTTCTCAATCAGCAGGCTTGGTCCCTCTGGCGCGGCAGCCAGCACCTCGAGTAGCGCAGCCACGGTTTGCGGCAGGACCGCCTCGAAGCCTTGGCCCATGTGGCTGCCGCTGTGGAAGATGACGCCCTCTGCGCCAATCTGCGCCGCGCACTCCATGTAGTTGGAGAGGGCGCCTTTGGACTTGGCCAGCAGCGCCTCGTCAGGGCTGCCGAAGTTCATAAGGTAGATGCCATGCAGAAAGACCGGCCCGATGCCCGCTTCCTCAGACTTCTCCCGGAAGGCGATAATCTCCCCTTCGGGTGGTGGCTTGTAGTTCCACCCCTGGGGCGGCGAGCAGAAGAGCTGAATCGTTTCCGCGCCGATCTCCACGGCCCTATCGACGGCCTTGCTGATGCCTCCGGCGGAGGATACGTGCGCGCCTATTCGCATTGCGCTACCCCACGCCGCCCATCTTGGTGATGATGTCCCATTCTTCCGGTGTCACCGGCTGAATGGAGAGCCGCGCCCCACGCTGGGCAACCATCATCTTCTCCAGTCCCGGTGTGATCTTGATGGCCTCCAGTGTGACCGGACTCTCAAACTCGCGGTCGGCCCGGATGTCCACCACGTACCAGCGTGGGTTGTCTGGCGTGCTCTTGGGGTCCGGGTGCGCCGAGGCGGCGTCCCACGCGGTCGCGTCCGGGTAACCGGACTGCACCACCACCGCCGTCCCGACGACTGCCATGGGCGCAGCGTTGCTGTGATAGAAGAGGATGCCGTCACCCTCCTGGATCGTGTCGCGAAGGAAGTTGCGCGCCTGGTAGTTGCGTACGCCGTCCCACTCGGCGACGCCGTCCCCCTGCAGGTCAGCGTAGGAATACGCGTTGGGTTCTGATTTGAACAGCCAAAACCGTCGGTCTGCCATGACAGCCTCCTGCCCCATTGTAGCGAATCCCGCCTGCTGGCGCGCCCCGACCAGCGAGCCCATAATGGCCGTATGGGCGAGCGTGAACAGGCGGTGATTTACTGGCTGGGCCAAGTGGAGTACCAGCGTGCTTGGGCGCTGCAGGCCGCTTTAGTGGAGTTGCGACAGCAGGACCGCATCGGAGACACGGTGCTGCTTCTAGAGCACCCTCACGTCTACACCCTGGGCCGCCGGGGCCGCATAGACGACGTGCTGCTCGACGGCGAGGCCCTCACCCAACTCGACGTGGCCGTGCACCAAGTCGACCGCGGTGGCGAGGTCACCTACCATGGGCCCGGTCAGCTGGTGGGCTACCCAATCATCGACATTCGCGCCTTGGGCGGTCCGGTTCGCTACGTACGTGCCCTGGAAGCGGCCCTGATGGAGGCGCTGGCGGCCTTGGCCGTGGCAGGCCATAGACAACTGGGCATGCCGGGCGTCTGGGTTGGGGAGCCTCCGGAAGAACGCAAGATTGCCGCCATCGGGTTGCGCGTGAGCAGAGGCGTCAGCAGCCACGGATTCGCGCTCAACGTGAGTACAGACCTGAGGTACTTCAAGCACATCGTGGCGTGTGGCGTACCGGACCTTCCGGTGACCTCGCTGGAGTGCGAGCTCGGCCGTGGGGTGGACACCGTAGTCGTACGGACCGTGGTGTCTGAGGCTCTGGCGCGTCACCTGCGCCTGCGCATCACAAGGGCCTCCGCCGAAGAGGTGGAGGCCCTGCTGACGAGGGGGGTGGGTGCTGGAGCCCGCTCTTAGGACGTGACGTCGATGATGTTGAAGCGGATGCCCACAAGCAGGTTCCGCCAGTCGCGAGTATTCAGTCGCAGAGCTTCCGTTCGGCGCCAGAGGCCGGGGCTCCAGGTGTCGGCCTCGTCCAGCGCCCCCATGGCTAGTTCAAACTGGTCCTCGGCCATGTCCGCGAGTTCCCCCCATCGAGCACGGTCGCTGCTGGTTGGCTCCTCCGTGTCAAACCACTCGCCGATGATCCTGTAGAGTTGGTCAGCGGCTTCGTACGTCCGGGCCTGCGCTTCCATGGCAAAGACGGTGGACCGGGCACGCCGGTGGCTGTCAACAAAGACCTGATTCGCGTCGTCCGGGACCAGGTCGGCAAGCTCTTCGCTCTTGTTTGTGAGCTCCTCCACGTTTGCCTTGGCAAGGTCGAAGGCCCTGCTGGACTCGCCGAAGAACTTGGCGGCCTCCGCAAAGTTGTCTTGGTTAGCGGCTCGGTGCCCCTCTTCAACCAGGAGCAGGGCATCTCCGCGATTGGGCCAATACTGGGAGTTGTTGAGCTCCTCCAACTCTGAGAGCAGCCCGACAGCAGCGGTGAGGTCCCTCTGCGACTCCTGGAGTCCCAACACGCGTACCTGCAGATTGTGTGCCCGCTCTTCCGTACTCGCCAGGGAAGTCTCCGCCCTGACCAATTGTGTCTGGACGTTGTTCAACTCGTTTGACAGCGTTGCCCTGTCCACTTCCAAGTCGCTGGCGGTGGAGCGTGAAGCCTCCAGGGAGACGCTCAGGCCGGAGCGCTCAGCGTTCACGTCGCCGAGCTGCGTGTTGATCGATGCCAGTTGACTGTCCTGATTTGAGAGACGGGACTGCATGCTGGTCAGTTCTTGCTGCTGTTCCTCAGTCTCCGCGCGGAGCGCTGTAACGTCAGGCGCGTTTGTGCCGAGCCCTAAAATCAGGCCGCCGGCAAATAGGGCAGCCATCAAAATCACCAGCATTGTCCAGAGCCATACCTTCTGCATGAGTACCCTCCAAGGTAGTAACCGGTATTGTAACACCGAGATTAATTGGTAGCCATTCTTCGCTGACGCTTATGGGCTGAAATCTGTCGATTTACTGCCGACCTACTACAGTCGGATTTGGGGCGCTCCATTCGCGTACAATGTGGATGCAGGCCCCGTGCTTGACAGTGTTGGAGGATGTCTGCATCTCTAATTCTGGAAACGGCTATGTGGAGGATTGGATAGCATTGGCGCCGCTGTTATCCATGGACGGCATCAAAGTGCATTTCTCCGCTCGAAAGATGCTCTTCCGGGCCGACACCGTGCGCGCCGTCGATGGGGTGTCGCTGTCGCTGGACCGGGGCGAGACCGTGTCCGTCGTCGGCGAGTCCGGGAGCGGCAAGACAACCCTCGGCCGCGCATCGCTGCGTCTCGCGCCCATCACTGAGGGAAGCGTCGTCTTCGACGGCGTCGAAATCACCGGCACCGGCGAGGGAAAGTTGAAGTGGTTTCGCAGGCGGGCCCAGGCCGTCTTCCAGGACCCCTACTCCAGCATTGACCCGTTCATGGACGTGCGGCAAGTACTGGAGGAACCGCTGATCATCCACGGCCTGCCGGATAGGGACGATCGTGTGAAGCGGGCGCTGGAAGAAGTGCGATTGGCGCCGGCGGAAGAGTTCATGAGTAAGTTCCCGCACATGCTCTCTGGCGGGCAGCGGCAGCGTGTGGGGATTGCCCGCGCGCTCATCCTGCAGCCTGACTACATCCTCGCCGATGAGCCCGTTTCCATGATTGATGCTTCCAGCCGCACTGAGATCCTGTACTTGATGCGAGAATTGCAGAAGCGGCTGGGCATCGCATTCTTGTACATAACGCACGATATTGCGACGGCGCGCTACTTCTCGGAACGCATCGCCGTCATGTACTTGGGCAGGGTTGCCGAGCAAGGGCCGCCGGGTGAGGTGCTCGACGACCCGCTTCACCCGTACACCGTCGCACTCATCGAGGCTGTACCGGAAGCGGACCCGGACAATCGGCTGCGCGACCGTCCTACAGTGCCCGGCGAGCCGCCCAACCCTGTGAACATTCCAATGGGCTGCCGCTTTTCCCCACGGTGTCCCAAGTTCATGGCAGGACTCTGCGACGTCGTGGAGCCGGAGCTCATCGAGGCGCGCCCGGGACGCCTCGTCGCATGCCACCTGTATACCCCCCACGAACAGGCGCAGGACATGCAATCCGTTCACCCAGCCACTGACTGAGGAGTGTTCGATGGACCTGCACCAGCTCATCCGAGACATCCCGGACTTTCCCCAGCCGGGCATCATGTTCAAGGACATCACGCCCTTGCTCAAAGACAGCGCCGGCTTGTCCGCCGCGGTGGACGGGATGGCCGCCCCCTGGGCAGCCGAGCGCATTGACTCCGTGCTGGCGGTCGAGGCCCGCGGATACCTGTTGGGCACGCCCGTCGCACTGCGTCTTGGCGCCGGGTTTGTGCCCGCCCGCAAGCCCGGCAAGCTCCCGTATGAGACCGTAAGCGTCGACTACGACCTTGAATACGGCTCCGACACCATTGAGATGCACCGCGACGGCGTCGAGGCAGGTCAGCGCGTCCTCATAGTTGACGACATCTTGGCGACTGGCGGCACGCTCGCCGCGGCCATTCGCATGGTGGAAGGCGCCGGTGCGGTGGTCGTGGGGCTCTCGGTGCTGGCGGAGCTCGGAGCGCTGAACGGCCGCGAAAAGCTGAAAGGCTACCGGCTGGAAGCAGTGATGACGCTGTAGCCGACCCCTATCCCTTGGACGTCCCCGCAGCATCCTGCCGAAGCCAACAGCGGGCGGTGTGGCCCGCCTCGATGGTGAATAGGGGCGGGTCGTCTGTAAAGCAAATCTCCATGGCGTAGCTGCAACGCGGGCTGAATCGACACCCCGCCGGCGGGTCCAGCAGGTCCGGCGGCGCGCCCGGGATGAACTCCGGCTGCACCCCGCTCCGAAGCCGAGGCGCGCTGGCAAGCAGCTTTTCCGTGTACGGGTGCGACGGCCGCCGCAGCACTCCCTCAATGCCGCCGATCTCTACGACTCGACCGCCATAGATGACGGCAACGTAGTCGCAGACATCGCTGGCCAGGGCTAGGTCGTGGGTGATGAAGATGAAAGAGAGGCTCAGCTCGCGCTTGAGCCGCTTGAGCAGGTTCATGATCTGCGCCTGCACACTGACGTCCAGCGCAGATGTCGGCTCGTCAAGAACGACTAGCTTGGGGTCGCGAACCAGCGCCATGGCGATCACCACACGCTGCTTCATGCCGCCGCTGAGTTCGTGCGGATAGCGGCCGAAGGCCTCCTGCGGCAGGCCCACCATCTCCAGCATGGCGCGCACCTTGGAGTGCGCCTCGCCCTTGGACACGTCGCCGTCCACCAATAGCGGCTCAGCAATCTGGTGCCCGACCCGCATGACGGGATTGAGGGAGTTCATGGCGCCCTGGAAGCCCATGGAGATGACGTTGCCGCGAAAGCCCCTGCGGAACTCCTCCTCGCCCAGTGAGAGGACCTCGACGCCGTTCAGCCGTACGGCGCCCTCCGGCCCGTGGGCGTTGCGGGGCAGCAGCCGCATCAGCGCCAGTGCGAGGCTGCTCTTGCCGCTGCCGGACTCCCCGACCAGGCCAAGCGCCTCCCCCGGCTCGAGGGTGAACGACGTTCCGTCCACGGCCCAGAGTAGGCCCCGGTCGGTAATGTAGGCCAGTCGAAGGTCTTCAACTTCCAGAAACGCCACGGTACCTACCCCACCTCAAAGCGCATGTGGTCCTCACCAAGGACAACCTCGCATTCGACACCCTGCTGCATGTAGCCCTGCAACTCGTCGAGGTGATCGTCTGTGAAGAGGTGTGTGAGGACGAGCCGCTTCACGCCCGCGTCATGGGCGATCGTCTTGACTTCCTCTGGCAGCGAGTGCTTGGTGCGGCGGGAGGCCTCGTAGAGCGTCTCGCTGGCGTCATCCAAGCCGAAGGGCCGTCGGCCATCCTTGCTCTGGTTGGGCTGCCAGTAGACCTCGTGCACGAGCACGTCAGCGCCCTCGGCCAGCTTCCGGATGCCGTCGCAGGGGATGGTGTCGCCGGAGAAGACGACGGAGCCGTCGTCAGTGTCGATGCGGTAGCACAGGGTGAAGTTGCCGCCGACGGTGAAGTGGTCGGCGCGCTCCGCCGTGAGCTTCCACGTATCGCCTTCCAGCGTGAACCCGGCGTCGATGTCCTGTACGCCGCTGAGAATTGTGCCCGACACGATGCTCTGGTTGGTGCGGTTGTTCAGGTCGATGGTGAAGCCGCCGGTCTGGAAGAGGTCGCTCGACAGCTTCTCCGTGCCGATGGGCCCGAAGACGTTCAGCGGCGTGTCACGGCCAGACCGCCCGTGCAGCACGAAGGACGGGTAGTCGACGTTGTGGTCATAGTGGTGGTGCGTGAAGAGCAGGCGTTGCACGTCATGCAGACGGACGCCGTTCTCGGCCATGCGCCGCACCGAGCCATACCCGCAGTCGATGAGGATGTGGTCCCCGCCGATCTGGATGAGACTGGAACTGCCACACCGGTGGGGCCGCAGTTGCGGAGTGCCTGTGCCCAGCATGAGTACCTTGATGTTCATGGAGCCTCCCGGTACGTGGAAGCGGGGGGCGCCGCCCCCCGCTCCAGGATGTTGGCTCTTGCCGCGGCGGATGCTACGCGGACTTCAATTCCCACATGTGCGACCAGAAGCCGGAGAGAGCGCCCGGCCACGCAAACCCACTCACGACCTCCGGGTTCACGATAACCTCCGCAGGCAGCCAGAAGAGGGGTATGTTGTTGTAGCTGTCGTAGTTGAGGTTGCCAAACTCGGTCCAGAGCTGTGTGCGGCGGGCATCGTTAGTCTCGGCGCGGAGCTCTGTGATCTTGGCGTCGAGCTCCGGCGTCGTCGCGGTGCGCGAGAAAATGATGTTGGCGCCGTAGACGCTGGCGCCGACGATCTGGCCGGCGCTGGTGGTGGCCAGTATCAGGTCGTTGCCGTACTGCTGGGTGCGGAGCTTGGTGTTCCGAGAGGCGGTAGGTTCCTGCACGAAGTTGACCTTGACGCCGGCTTCCCGGATGTACTCGGCCAAGACCTCCGCGACGTCATCGGCGCCGGGAAGCTGCGCCAGCTTGAAGACGTGGACATTGGTCTCCAGTGGGTTGTTCTCGTTGTAGCCGGCCTCAGCCAGGAGAGCGCGGGCTGCCACGGGGTCATAGCCATAGGCCTCCGGGAAACGGTCGACCCACGACTGGGTCCACCCTTCCAGGTTGGGGTTGAAGGTGTGGATGTACATGGGGATGCCCTTGTTGCCGAAGAGTCCCTCGTTCAACTCGGCGCGGTTTATGGCCTTGTTGAACGCCTTGCGGACGCGGACGTCCTGTAGCGGCGAGTCCGGGTGCATGGGGTACTCCCCCGTCGACGGGTTGATGTAGCAGCACTGGTACCTGATGAACACGCGACGCAGGGAGGCCTTGCCCTGGATGACCTTCATGCCGTCGGACAGCGCCTGGGCGTAGAGGTCGTCCGGCAGGCTGGTGACGTGGATCTCCTTGGTCAGCAACGCCGCCAGACGGGTGGAGGCCTCGTTCATGTAGCGGTACTCAAGCTCTGCGAAGTCGGGCCGGATGCTCCGGTGGTTCTCGTTGCGCTTGTAGCGGAAGTAGACGTTCTGCTCGCGCTCCATGAACTGGTAGGGGCCGGTTCCGGCCAGCGGCTCGGCGTCGAAGTCCGGGTCGGTGCCTATCTCGTCAGCGTGAGCCTTGCTGACGATGGACACCGCAGGCTGGGCCCGGGACAGCAGGTTGATCAGGTCGGCGTCGAACTGATTGAGGTGGATGAGGAACTCATGGTCGTTGACTGCCTCGATGCTGTCGATCTGCGCCCGCAGCGGCCTGCGCGCGCCCCCGATCGCGTCGTCCTTGATGTACTCCTCGTAGGCGAATTTCACGTCCTGGGAGGTGACCTCACCCCAGCCGTTGTGGAACTGGACGCCCTCCTCCAGCTTGAAGCGCCAGGTATTGCCGCCCTCGATCGCCCACTCTGTTGCCAACTCAGGCACTTTCTGGCCGGTGTTGGGGTCCATGCCGACCAGAGATTCGTCAATGGGGTCGAACTGCACGGCGGAGATCTGCCCGACGATGCGGCGGATGTTGGCCTCTTGGCCGAAGGGCACGATGCCCACAATGACCCGATCGACTGTGGGTTTGGCCATCATGACCTCTGGCGCGGCCTGGGGCATCATGGCCGGCTCGGCGGTTGGCGCCATCATTGCGCCGCCGGCCTCACCGGTGGGCTGGTCTGGCGCGGCCGGCTGGGCCGGCTGCTCTGGCGCCGACGGGTTGGTGGTGGTGGTTGCGGTTGTCCCGCCCGTGTCCGAGTCACCGCCGCACGCAGCAAATGCCCCGAGCATCGCCGCCAACGCTAGAACTGCGGCCAATCGTGTCAGTAGACGTAAGCTTGCCATTGAGTTTCCCCCCTCGATTAGAAAGCGGTGCTGTGGGCACCCGCAAATCACGCCCCTCGCTCAGCAGTTCCAGGCACGAAGTCAGTATTGAATTGCAGCTTTGAATACTATCCATTCTGGCGCCATGATGCAAGGGGAAGAGGGGCAATACTCTCACGCGAAACATTGACCCATTCTCCCAAGCACGTTAGCTGAGTCCATTTGTCTGCTGCGGTAGGCCGAGCGTATGAATCGGACCGCATTTCGACCAGCTATACTCGCCCTCGCACCTCCGGGCCGTCGACCGCATACCGGCGCGCACGAAAGACCGCGCGGTTGTGTTTCTCGGCACGCCAGGGACGAGTCTCCGGGTTCATGTACTCCCAGACGACGTCGCCCTCTGTTGTCACCTCAAACAACCGCCCCGTGCGGCCGTCGCAAATGAAGGTGTTGCCGTTGTCGAGCCGCTGGGCGCTGCTGATGCCCGTGCTGAAGAAGGACAGGGCCGGGTCGCCCCGGAACTGCCACACAATCTCCTTGCTGTTGGGGTCAAGCTCAACCACGCGCGAGTAGACGCTGCCTACGGTGCGGTGCTCGCCGTTGTCGAAGATGAGAAGGTTGCCGTTGGCCAGTTGCGTAGGGTTGTGCTGGTGAGAGAGCTCGCCGGGACCGAAGCGCCAGTAGACGTCGCCTGTAGCTTTGTCGATGAAGATGACCTGGCTGGTCTGGCGGAAGCTGATGCAGATATTCCCGTCCGCAAGCTCGGTAACCCCGTTGCAGTGGGTCCATTCACCGCGAAATTCTCGCGGGCAGATGACTTCCTGTTCCGGGTCAAGCCTGTCCTTGCCGTGCCACTCCCAGACGACCTCCCCGTCTGCGTTCAACTCGAGGAGAAAGTCGCCGAGCATGGCGTGGTTGGGACCCTGTCCGGCGGCGAACTCGACGCCGCCCTGCACCCTTGCCGCCTCCTCATCCGTCATCTCCTCCCAGCCGATGACCATGATGTTGCCGTTTCGCAGGACGATGTGGTCGTGGTGGATGACGGGGTTGTCGTAGCGCCAGACGACGTTGCTGTCCCAGTCCAGCTCCACGAGGATGCCGCCGAAGCCGCCGCCGGTGAAGGGCTCAGTGTTGTCATAGCAGCGCACTAGCAGGTTGCCGTTGTCCTTCAGAATGCCGTAGAAGGGCTTGGCCGGCGCGGGCGGCGTCCACTCATGCACTGTATTGCCGTCCATGTCGATCAGCCGCGTGACGCCGCTTCCGATGGTGGTGTAGAGCGTCACACCGTCCTGAGCGCGCTCCTTGTCCCAGTGGGTGACCCCGTGGTTTCCAAAGACTGCAAAGCCCATGTTCCTGCTCCTTTCGAGTCAAGCGGTGGCTGCCTTTCGCCTTGCGAACGCGCAAAGACGCATCGACCGCTCCATAGTCCGAGGGTTGCGCGTAAGACTCGCTGAGCGCGCAATTGGTGTCAAGGGCACGGGCGAGCGCGGACCTTGGCCATGGCTGCTAGACGCGTCCCCGCACCTCCGGGCCGTCAATCGCGTATCGGTGGGCCCGAAACACTGCGCGGTTGAGCTTCTCTTCTCTCCACTCGCAGATCTCCGGGTTCATGAATTCCCACACAAGGTCCCCTTCTGGGGTGACCTCAAAGAGCTTGCCGGTCCGGCCGTCACAGATGAAGGTGTTGCCGTTGCCCAGCCGTTGGGCGCTGCTGATGTGGGTGCTGTAGAAGGAGGGCTTGGGGTCTCCCTTGTACTCCCAGACAATCTCCTTTTTCGTGGGGTCCACCTCCACGACTCGGGAATGGACGGCCTCCTCGGGCCGGTGCTCGCCGTTGTCAAAAATCAGCAGGTTGCCGTTGGCCAACTGTGTCGGGTTGTGCTGGTGAAAGAGCTCGCCGGGGCCAAAGCGCCAATAGACGTCGCCCGTTGCCTTCTCGATGAAGATGAGCTGGCTCGTTTGGCGGAAGCTGAGGCAGATGTTGCCGTCCATGAGCTCCAGGACGGCGTTGCAGTGGGTCCATTCCTCTCGAGTGTCCATGGGGCAGATCAACTCCTGCGCGGGGTCCAGCTTGTCTATGCCATGCCATTCCCAGACGACTTCCCGGTCAGGGGTTATCTCCAGGAGGAAATCGCCGATCATCTCCTTGGGGTTGCCCTCGTCGTCGAGCTTTTCCTGCCCGCCCTGGACTCTCGCGGCCAGTTTCTCGCCGACCGGCTCCCAACCGATGACCATGATGTTGCCGTTGCGCAGGACGATGTGGTCGTGGTGAATGACCAGGTTGTCGTAGCGCCACACGACGTTGCTGTCCCAGTCCAGCTCAACCAGAATGCCGCCCTTGCCCCCAAAGCTGTAGGGTTCAGTGTCGTCAAAGCAGCGCACAAGGAGGTTGCCGTTGTCCCGCAGGAAGCCGAAGAAGGGCTTGGCGGGCTCGGGAGGGGTCCATTCATGAACAACATTCCCGTCCATGTCGATGAGCCTGGTACTGGGGCTGCCCATGGTGCTGTAGAGCGTTAGGCCGTTGAACGTTCGGTCCTTGTCCCAATGGGTCACCCCGTGGTTCCCATAGACGGCAAAGCCCATATTTGTGCTCCTTTCGTTGCTGGAGTGGTGTGCCCAACACCGCGAGAGGGTGGCGCCGCGGCTACACTCGACCGCGCACCTCCGGCCCGTCGACGGGGTACCGCAGCGCCCGGAACACTGCTCGGGCCAGCTTCTCCCCTCGCCAGGGGGCAATCTCCGGGTTCATGAACTCCCAGACGACGTCGCCCTCCGTCGTCACCTCGAACAGCCGCCCGGTGCGGCCATCGCAGATGAAGGTGTTGCCGTTGGCGAGGCGCTGCGTGCCGCTGATGTTCGGGCTGTAGAACGACAGCACGGGGTCGCCGCGGAACTGCCACACGATTTCGTCGGTCTTGGGGTCGACCTCCACCACGGTGGAATAGGAGACGGCGGTGTCGCGGTGCTCGCCGTTGTCGAAGATGAGGATGTTGCCGTTCTCCATCTGCGTCGGGTTGTGCTGGTGCCAGATCTTCCCGGGGCCCCAGCGCCAGTACACGTCGCCCGTCGCCTTCTCGATGAAGAGGACCTGGCTGGTCAGGCGGAAGCTGACGCAGATGTTGCCGTCCTGGAGCTCTATGACGCCGTTGCAGTGGGTCCACTCGCCGCGGCCATCCAGGAGACAGATCACTTCCTGTTCCGGGTCCAGCTTCTCCCAGCCGTGCCACTCCCAGACCACCTCTTTGTCCGGCGTCAACTCGATCAGAAAGTCGCCCAGCATGCCGTGGTCGCTTCCCTCCGAGCCCGCCTTGCCACCCCGCACCCTCGAGGCCTGCTCTTTGGTCAACTCCTCCCAGCCGATGACCATGATGTTGCCGTTTCGCAGCAGCGTGTGGTCGTGGTGGATGACGGGGTTGTCGTAACGCCACACGACGTTGCTGTCCCAGTCGAGCTCCACCAGCACGCCGCTGTAGCCGCCGAGCTTGTAGGGCTCATTGCCGTCGTAGCAGCGCAGCAGCAGGTTGCCGTTGTCCCGCAGGAAGCCGTAGTAGGGCTTGGCGGGCGCCGGCGGCGTCCACTCGTGCACCACGTTGCCGTTCATGTCGACGAGGTGCGTCTTGTCGCCGCCCTGCGTCGAGTAGAGGGTGACGCCATTGAAGGCGCGTTCCCGGTCCCAATGCGTGACGCCGGGGTTGCCGTAGACCGCAAAGCCCATGTGAATACTCCCTTCGAGGTGGCCGTGGCGTTGCCTGTGTCACGGGGTGGCGCAGGCGTACGCGGCAACAGGAATGGACGTTAGGTTCGGCGAGGGGAGTGCGAGTGTCAAGGGCAGTCATGGCACGGTGTGAGACAGAGTGCTGCCCGTGGGCGCCGCTAGTCCATGCCAGTGAGGAAGAAGCTATACCCTTCATCGTCGGCGGCGACGTCTAGGACCATGTCGCCCAGGTCGGCGTTCATGTCGGGGTCTACGAGCAACACCGCCTCGCCCTCGCAGCGAAAGACCATGTCGAGCAGGTCCGGCTCGTCCATCTCGAAGGCCAGCTCGTCGCCGTCCCAGATGACGCGCATGACCTGCCCCGAGGGGTGTCCCTCCGAGATACGCCCGTGCAGAAGGGCTTCCAGCGCCTCGTTCGTCACGTTGAAGAGCATGCGACGAGTATACGGCAACCCATCGCCAAAATGCTTGGGCCCGCAAGGCCACTTCCGGGCGCTATCGCCCCTAACGCCCCCCCTAACGCATCGTGCGGAGGCGCGGGTTGAGGACCGGTTCGATGGCCAGCGCCAACAGCACGAAGGTCATCGCCGTCAGCACGATGAGCAGCCCTGGGGGCAGCACCCACCACCAGTAGCCGACGTAGACCGCACCCGTGCGGAACCCCTGCTCCAGGATCTGCCCCCACGTCGGGATGGACGGGTCGCCGAGGCCGAGGAAGCTCAGTCCCGCCTCGGCCAGAATGGCCGCCGGGGTGAAGAAGATCATCTGGGCAAACACGTACGGCGCGGTCTGCGGGAAGATGTGGCGCAGCATGACCCGCCGCTGCGACGCCCCCAGCGCCTTGGTCGCCTCCACCAGTTGCCCGGAACGTAGCTGCAGCACCATGCTCCGTATGAGGATCGTGAGGCCCGGCCAACTGAACGCCACCAGCACAAGGATGATCAACAAAAGGTTCGAGCCCAGAACGATGACCATGAAGATGAGGATGGGCAGCAGCGGCACGTTCGCCACCACGTCCGCCAGCCGCTGAATCGCGGTGTCCACCCAGCCGCCCAGGTAGCCGCTCATGATGCCCAGCGACGCCCCAATGGCCGTCGTGAGGGTGGAGGCCAGTAGCCCGATGAAGAGCGCCACCGGGAATCCGAACAGCAGCCCCACGGCGAGGTCGCGTCCCTGCGAGTCCGACCCCATGACCCCGAAAACGTCCCCGCCAATCACGACGCTGGCGCCGTCGATGGTGTCGTGCTCGTTGGCGAAGGTGGCGGTAACGGTGAACTCGTACTCTCCCTGTAGGGGCGTGAACGCGTCGCCCTCGCCGTCGGGTGTCCCGAACGCCGCCTGCTCGCCGAGGCTGCGTAGGTCGCGCTCGTCGAGAGCCGTGCCGTAGCGTTCGTTGTGGAAATCCGCGAGGGAGGAGCGCACGGTCTCGTCGGTGCTCAGGAGGATGCGATAGGGCGTGTCAAGGTAGCGCACATAGGGTGCGGGTTCGCCGTCGCGGCCGCCCGTGGGCACGTGCTGCAGCAGCCGCACCGCGCCGCTGTCGGGCCGGTCCAGAGTGAGGGTGATCAGCGGCGGTCTGTCGTGAAACCTCACCGCGCCCAGGGAGAAGGAGATGAACGTGGGGAAGCCGTCGAAGTTGTGGGACAGGGGCAGGCGGTAGGTCTCCGCCTTGACGCTGCCAACGTGGCGCACCTCGTCCGGAGCGGCGGCGGTGAGCGTCGCGTGGGCCACATTGTCGGAGCCGGGCAGCAGGTTGAGCCACACCGGGGGTACGGCCTTGGGGTTGTCGGCCCAAACGGCGGGGTTGCTCCATTCCCGTGTGCCGAAGTCCAGCGGGTAGGTGGCCAACACGAAGACGGACACCGCCACGAGGAGGCCTAGCATCGTCAGTCCCGCCTTGCCGATGTTGCTGCCCACCAGCACTCGAACTGCGTCTTTCAGCGTGGTGTTCATGCTCCGTACCGTACCCTTGGGTCCAGCAGAAGGTAGAGCACTTCCAGCACGAAGCGGGCCACCACGTACATGAGGGTGAAGATGAAGGTCAGCGCGACGATGAGGCCCTCGTCGGGCGTGCCCGCGACGGCCTCGAAGTAGAGGCGGCCCATGCCGTTCCAGTTGAAGACCGTCTCGACGAGGATGGAGCCGCCCAGGGAGCCGACGAGACTCAGGATGAGGCCCGTCACGATGGGCGGCGCGGCGACGCGGAGGATGTGCTGCCGCATGACGGCGCTCTCGGCGAGGCCCTTGGCACGGGCCACGAGCACGTGGTCCTCTTGCGCGACGTTCAGGGTCATTGTCCGGACGGCGTAGAGGTAGGGGCCGACGCTGACCAACACCAGGGTGATGATGGGCAGGATTGCGTGCTTCAACACGTCAAAGAAGCGCGCGATGCCACCCACCGGCGGCGGGGTGCTGAACATGCCCCCGCTCGGCAGGATGTTGAACTGGAACGAGAGCAGCAGGATCAGCAGGATGCCCGTCCACCACGCGGGCAGCGCGAAGGAAATCGCCGCGCCGAAGGTCACAAAGCGGTCGAGGCGGGTGCCGACGCGCGTCGCCATCTTGACGCCGACCGCGAGCCCGATGACCGCCGTGATGATGAGGCTCGTCGTGAGGAGCAGGGCGGTGTTGGGCAGCCGTTCCAGGACGATGTCGGAGACGCGGCGGCTGCCGTCGGAGCTGCGCAGGGTGCGGGCATCGCCGAGGTCCAGCGTGATGACGCGGAAGACGGTGGCGGGCATCCGCTCCCACCACGCCTTGTCCAGGTCGTAGAAGGCAATGAGCTCCTCCCGACGGACCTGCAGCGCCTCCTCCAGCGCGTCGGGGTCGCGGCTCTGCGTCGCCTGCGCCGTCCGGAGGCCGCGGATCTCCTCGTTGATGACGGCGGTGAGGATGCGGTCGGAGAAGCCGGTGGAGCCAAGCATCACCACCAGCAGCACGAGCACAGTGAGCAGCACGCCCAGGAGCGTGGCGGCGCGAAGGCCAAGGGTGCGGGCAAGCGCCAAGGGCTCCTCCGTCAGGTCCAGGATTGGCGCGGCGTCAGGCCGCTGACTCCAGTATACCGAAGGCGGCGAAGCCCGTTTTAGGTTGCGCTCCGCGAATATGCCGCCAAAATTCTTGTCTGCGTGCTACAGAAAACCCGCTCTTGGGCAGACGCCCGGGTAATTGAATCGAAAATGACGAAACAATCCCCACCCGTTGGGGAGACCGTCGGACACGGCAGCCAGCCGGTTCGAACGGAGACGATCCCGCATCTGCGTCAGCCATGTGGTTGCTCGCGCTGAGGCTCGGTCGCATGCTGTATCTCGCCTTCATGGGGTTAGGATAACGTGGACTGGAGCGCTTGGGAAAGGACGCCGTGTCAGGGTGGCGGAGGAAGAAAATAGTAGGGGCAGCCCCACTCGGAGCCGCCCCTCACACGTACGGGTAGAATAGAGTTCCTCTAGCGCCAGATGCGTCGCCGGAAGACTAGGCCGATGAGCCCGAGTACCGCCAGCGCGTACACGGACTCGGTCTGCTCGGCGCGACCGCAGCCTCCGCTGCTCTCCTGCTGCTGCACCGGCGCAGTCTGCTCCGACGGGGCCGCGGTGGCCTCGGGTCGAGCGCCGTCCGTTGTTGTCGATGCGTCCGGGGCGCTCGGCGTCGACGCCGCGGCGTCCAGCGACGCCTCAAGGTCGATGCGGCGCTGTGTCATGCTGGAGACGGCGTCGCTGTAGCCGCCAAGGTAGAGCTGGTACAGGCCCGGCTGCAGCGAGTCACCGACGGACTGGTCGAGCGCGATGGTGAACGCGCCGCCCGAGCCCGGCTGCGCCTGACCCTTGGCGAGCACCTTGTTCTCCGCCGGGTCGAAGAGGGTGTACTGGAGCCCCACCGTCCCCGGTCCGTCCACCTGCACGGTCAGGGTGTTGGCAGCGCCGATCTGCAGCGGCGTCGACGGGGTCTCTGACAGCCGCACCAACTCCGCCTCGCCGAAGCTGAAGTCGCCCTTGGAGAAGGGGTAGTCCGGGTGCCGGTTGGCCGTGAGTTCCGCGAACTGCGCCGGTGGGTCGTAGCGGGTGAGCATAAAGGGCCCGTTGCTGATGACCATGAGGTTGTGCTCGCTGAACCAGTCGAGGACGGCCTTGTAGCGCGCCTGCGCCTCGTCCTCGGAGACCAGCGACTGGCCGTTCATAGTGAATACGCCCTCCGGCACCTTGCCCTCGCGCTGGAAGCCGAGCAGGGTCGTGCGGACGAGGCGGGCGTCGCGGTCCTGCACGAGGCTGATCCACGGCACGTCGAAGCGGGAGGCGGCGGTGTCGCTGTAGGCGGCGCGCCGCTGCTCGAAGACCAGGTCGTCCATGGCGGCCAGCACCTCCCAGGGCATCGAGACGCTGGAGGGGCTGGCGTAGGAAGCGATGTAGTTCTCCTCAAAGTGCCAGAAGTCCACGTAGACCTCGAGCCGGTTCTCGTCGAGCACGCGGATGCCCTTGAAGGTGTCGAGGAAGGGGCGCGCGGTCACGGCCAGGGCTCGCTCCACCTTGGACTTGTCGTCGTCGTATGCCAGATCGAAGCCCTGGTAGATGGAGTAGAGGACGTCCGCCATGGTGATGTCGATGCCGTGGTGCCACTCGGCCGAGAAGTACTTGCTGTAGTCGAACGTGACCTTGCTGGTGGCCTGTGTCCCGGCGCCCACGGCCTTCCACGTGTCCGTCGGCGGGTCGACCATGACCGCGTCGGCGGGCACCGTCAGCGTGCCGGACGGCCCCGCGGTCTCCACCTCAAACGACGCGCGCACCGGCTGCGGCACGCCGGAGAAGGGGTGGTTCCAGATGGGCGGGTCGTTCAGGTTGCGCCAGATGTCCGTGCTGTAGACGTCGCCAAAGCCGCCGACGGGGTTCCACGTCGTGCGTTCCGTCCACACCCACAGGTGGCCGACGGTCAGCTCGCTCTGGCCGGGGATCTCGGCCTCCCGGAGCGTCCACGGCGCCTTGGGCCCGGCGACGAGGTCCTGCGTCACGCCGGTGAGGGCCTTGTTGGCAGCGAAACTGTTCTGCACGGTCGCAACCCAGACCCGGATGGAGTCCTCGACGGCGATGCGGGTGGCTTGTTCATAGAGCGCGTTCCGCTCGCCCTCGTTGGAGAACTGGCCGGTGAAGATCCGCTGGCCAATCTCGTCCAGCTCATCGTTCTCATACTGCCAGTAGCCGGCCTCGCGCCAGCCGGGCATGCCGCCGGTCCAGGGCGCGGTGAACTGGTTGATGGAGGAATAGTCGTAGCGATTGGGGGCGGAGCGGCCCCAGCCCTCGGTGTAGAGGTGCCACTGGAAGGTCTGCGGGTTGGACGCGTACACCGTCAGGATGGCGGGGGCGAAGTTCTGGTAGACCGGGTCCACCTGGAAGCCCGCCTCCCGAAGCTCCGCGCGGACAAGGTCGCCGATCTCGCGACGCTCGTCCTCAATGCGGATGATGAACTTGAGGCGGATGGGGCGGTCGTTGTAGTGCCAAAAGCCGTCGCGCATCTCCGCGCCGGCGCCGGTCATTGCCTCATTGATGAGGCTGCGCGCGAACTCGGGGTCGTAGCGGATATTCAGCTCGCGGATGAGGTCGAACACGGTGAGCTGGTCGAAGTCCGAGGGGCTGATGTGGGTGACCATCGGGTCGGCCATGCCGCGGAAGATCTCGCCGGCCACGAACTCGCGGTTGACGAGGTGCTGGAGCGCCCACCGGACGTCGCGGATGGAGAAGGGGTTGAGCTGCCCCTCGGGCGCTTCCGCGGGGTTCAGGATGATGGAGAGGGTGGTGGCGGGCGCCTCGAAGATCTGTAGGTCGTCGGAGTCGCGGAGCTCGGTGGCGGCGGCGGTCTTGAGTCCGAAGAGGTAGAGGTCCATGTTCCCCTGCGCCAGGTCAAGCGGAGCGCGGTCGACGTGGAACGCCTTGAAGTAGACCTTGTCCACCGCGGGGCCCGTCTGCGACTGCTCCGGGTCGGCGGCGTACGCGATGCCCGCGCCCAGCACGGCGGCAAGGAGCAGGACAACGCTCAGGGTGAGCAATAGCCGGAGTCGACGGGCCTGCATGGGGCCTCCTCCTATTTTCCGTTCAACATTCCCGTGGGAACCCGCCGCCAGACGGTGGCGGGTTCCCACCTCTTTTCCTTGTCAGGACCGGTCTGCCTACGTTTCGCTCGCATGGGACGAGGTCTTTCGCGCGGCGAGGTAACTCAGCCCTCCCACCACGACGGCAGTGCCCGCCACCGCGACGATAAGCAGCCACCACGGGGCTTGGGTGTCCTCGATGATCGGGGCCGGGATTTCCGGCATGACAATCTCCGGCGCAGGTGCCGGCGCCGGGGCGTCGGGCTGCGCGGGGACTGCGGCGCTCGCCAACGTGGCCAGCCCCTGCAGAGTGCTTTCCAGCGACGTCATGCGGTCCACAAGGGCTTCCTGCGTATCCTGGATGTTATCGAAGCCGAACTCCATGAAGAAGGAGGACGTCGCGAAGTTGCCCGAATCGTCAAAGACGTCGATGGCGTGGGCGCCCTCGCCGGAGATCGGGATGAAGACCTGACTGGTGAACCGGCCCAGCTCGTTGGTGCGCTCGGAGGCAACGGACACGCCGCCCACGCGAATGAGCACATTGATGTCGGGCTGGAAGTTGAAGCCCTGCAGCGTGACCGGCTGACCGCCCGGGCCCGCCGGCGGGTTGAGGAACACCTCCGGCGACTGTATCGCCGCGCGGCGGGTGAAGCCGATCTTCTGGTTCGTCGGGCCGAACTCACCCAGGCGAGTGTCCGCCCACGTCATGTACACGTCCTTGTCCGAGGCGGCGATGGAGAAGTAGTCACCGATGAAGACGCCGCCCGGGAAGCCCTTGTTGGCGTTGGAGTGGTAGTCGGTCACGCGGGTGTCGGGCGTGTCGATGTCCAGCTCCTCGTCACGAAAGCCCCAGGTGTTGCCCTGGTCCGAGGAGGTTGTGTAGTAGATGTGATAGCGCGTCTGTGCGCGGTCGTCGCGGAAGTCGCCCCACATCACGTGCAGGTCGCCGTTCGGCGACGTGGCGATGCTGGGGAAGAACTGCAGGTGGTCCGTCTCGTCGCCGTTCAGCGGCTTGGGGCGGGTCCACGTTTCCCCGCGGTCCATGGAGCGGGAGAAATAGATGTCGCCGTCGTCGATGCTGGAGTCAGGCGGACGGGCAGTGTAGACCACGTACACCTGGTCGCCCGGACCGGTGGCGATCTGCGGAAACGCCGAGCCCCAGTAGCGGAAGAACCCGTTGCGGGGGCGGAAGCCGGGCTCGTTGAACACGCCGGTCCGCACCGGCTTGCCGAAGGTCGCCCCGTCGTCGTCGGAGCGGGCGACGTAGTTCTCGGCCAAGCCCTCCATGGAGTCGTCGTCCGTGGAGTCGAGCCAGGTCACGTAGACGGTGCCGTCGGGCGCCACCTGCGGCTGCGAGCCCTGCAGCACGCGCTGCGTGCCGGTGGCCTCCGACGGGGCGTCCTGCAACTCCTGCGTCTCCTCCTCAGAGGCGTTTTCCTCTCCACTGTCTCCGCGGGCAAAGACTCGCCGCACGACGGGGCTGACCAGCTGGGGCGTGCTCCAACTCCTGCCGCCGTCATCGGAATTGACGACCTTGATGGACGTCTCCAGAATCGGCACGCCAAAGAAGGGGAAGTTGCCGGAGAACGGGAAGACGATGGGGTATACCGACTCAAACTCGGTGACACTGATGTAGATGACGTCCTTGTCCGGGTCGTCAGCGCTGGGGCCAATGTCCATCCACGGCTTGTCCAGGAAGCCCAACGAAATGTCGCCTTCCAGGCGGCCGCCCGGTCCCGGGCTCAGGTTCTTGCTGATGGAGCTGCGTGCCGCGGAAATGGGCTCGTTCCACGTCCGGCCGCCGTCCTCCGACTTGGTGATGCCGATGCTCGAGACGATGGCCTGGTCCGCGGCGGGGCCGACGGTGAACTCCTCCACGCCGATGGAGATGAAGATGACGTAGACGTTCCCGTCGCGGTCAAAGGCCACCACCGGGTCGCCGCCCGCGCCGATGTCGTCGGCGAGGTACGGCGGCTGCGAGGGGCCCTCCCACGTTACCCCTCCGTCGATGGAGACGTAGATGCTGATGTTGGGGAAGTTGTAGTCGACGGCGCCCATCACGAGGTGGTCCGGGTCGTTGGGGTTCACCGCGATACTCGGCTCGGTCTGGATGGGCGCATTGGAGAAGTCTCGCGGGATGAGGACGTTGCGGCTGAATGCCGGCGCCGGGTCTCGGAAGGGCACGAGGCCCGCACCCTGCGAGACCGGGGCCCCGGGAGGCGCAGCGGGAGCCATGTAGACCTCGGGCACGGCCTCCCATGCCAACCCAGGCGGGGGCCCGTAGGTGTTGCGGGTCCGGCCGGCCATGGACAGCGGGCCCCTCGGGTCGAGGCCCCGCGCCATGATGCCTATGGAGCTGGAGAGCAGCTCCGTGAAGGGCGTCAGGTAGGTGAAGGGCGCCGCGTTGACGTTGTTTGCCACGTCGTTGATCCACGGTGTCACGGCCTGGGGCGCCCGCCGTTCCAGTTGGTCCGGCGTTCCCTGGTTGTCGGCGTCGTTCTCTGGGCCCTCCGCCAATGCGGCGTGCGGCGCAGCCGTTACCAACAGAATGACGGCCAACAGCCCCAAGACTCGCATCATGCTCCGCTTCATGCCTTGATCCCCTTTCAATCTGCTTGAATCTTCGTGCCGGCGCTGTTCCGCCTGGCGGCCCTTCTAGTTGTCGACCAAGCCCGTGGCGACATCGATGCGGTTGATGAGCAGCAGGAAGACGTCGCTCTGCAGGTCTCCCGACAGCGTGCCGAACTCGACGGCGCCGGAGTCGAAGAAGGCCTGCAAGGACTCGCACGTGTCGGTGTACTCGCCTTCAAACCATTCGAAGTAGGTGGGCAGGAAGGCGAGCACCCGGTCGACCTTTGTGCCCAACGTTGGGTCAGAGGCCACCGCGAGCTCCTTCACGCGCTCCCAGTACTCCTTGGCGTCCTCGAGGTTGTCAGGCGTGTCCTTGCGCAACTCCACGAGCAGCAGCCGGTCCTCCGCCAACGGCGAGATCGCCTCCTGGAGGCCGGTGATCTGGCTGGCCAAGTCGGCCTGCCCGCCGATCTGCGACTCCAGGACGCCAATACGCCTTGCGGTCGTGTCGAGGTCGGACTGGAAGCCACTGCTCGTCTTTTCGGTTGCGGCCAGAGCCTCGCCCTGCCTGTCCATCTCTTCCATCAGCGTCACATTGGTCGCCTTGGCGGTGGCGATGTCCGCCTTGAAGCCGGCCACCTCGTTCAAGAGGTCCAAGTACCGGGCGTCCTTCTCTGCTATAGACGCCTCCAACCGTGCCACGCGTTCCCGGCTGGTGTCCAGACTGGACGCAGCCTCGGTGGATGCGGGTTGGAATGCCAGGTATCCAATGCCTATGCCGATACCCACCGCCGCCGCCAGCAGCACGAGGGTTAGGCCCAGTGTTCCCAGCGTAGCCGACTTGAACATCTGCTTCTCCTTAATGGTGGCTTACCTCGCCGCTCACGCAGCAGGCCCGCCGCTCATCACGGTGTGTGTACCGCGACTCTTGCTGCCGGAGGATGAACCCGCTGCGGGCCGCGTCCTCCGCAAATCTATGATCGTTCAGATTCCCCCGCTGATTCGTCCTCCGGCGTCTCGGCGGTTGAAAAGTAGCCCTTGCCGCTGCGGTAGAAGGAGTCCAGACCAAAGATCAACAGTGGGGCAGGGTCGCTGACGTCAACCTGCCAGATAGTCCAGGCCTCGATCCGGGCGCCGGGATACAGCCGGGCGCTCAGGAAGGGCTGGGGTGGCCGCAGGTTGAAGGGGATGTAGTAGTCATGCCCCTGGCTGGAAAGCAGCCCGAAGTCCAACTGGTTCACCCAGTCCGTGTGTCCTTCAGGACCCAGCGTGTAGTCAATGCGGACCCACGCGAGCATGTACTCGGTGCCCGGCCTAGGCGGCAGGTTGAAGCGGTACGCCTGCTGGATGAGGTTCCACGCCGGCTCGCCGCGAAGGACCTGCAGCACCGTGATGTCGTGGGCGAGCGGGCTGCCGTCGAAGTAGCGGCTCAGCACGCGGACGGGGTAGTTCACCGGCGCGGGGTCGCGATACGAGTGACCGGGCCCCGGAAGAATCGGGACCAGATTGACCTCCCCCATCTGCATGCGATCGATGAGGCCTCTGACCTGCTCGTCCATGGCGATGGCCCAGCCCAGTGTCACCAACGGGCTGGTTGTCGCCGGCGCGCGGCTGACAATGCCTACCACCAACCCCTCTTCCGTGATGACCGGGCCTCCGCTCTGCCCCGAATGGAAGGTGGCGTCCGTCTGCAGGTAGGTAAACTGATCTTCGTCGTGCTCAAGAATCTCCGACACAATGCCGATGGTGGAGGTGGTGGCGTCATTGAAGGGCGTGTAACCCGCGGTCACCACCTGGTCGCCCTTCTTAACGTCTTCCAGTTTTCCCAGCTTCAATGCTGTCAGGTGCGGGCCGCCGCTGATCTTCAACACTGCGAGGTCGCGGACCTCGTCCCGGCCGACAACCAGGGCTTGCTCCACCTCGCCATTGGCGTGGGTCACCATCACGGCTGCGTCCGCGCCGACCACATGTTCCGCGGTGAGCACGTAGCCAAGGGTGTCGAAAATTGTGCCCGAACCGCGTCCGCCCGTGGATTCGACCTGGACGATGGCCGCCGTTGCGGTGTCCAGGATGTCGTTGATCGTGGGCTTCGGCGTCGGAGCTGGCGTGGGCGGAGGCGCTACGGTTGCTGCCGGCGCCGCAGTGGGCGCGGCAACTGTCGGGCGCGGCGTCGCCGTCGGGGCGGGCGCCGCGGTCGGAGCGGGTGCGGGCGTGGCCGGCGCCTGCATTGACGTCGGAATCGGCGTCGGGTCCGGCATTGCGTCCGTGTCCGCCGAGTCATCCGTGCAGGCTATGAGGGCTGCAGTCAGCAGGAGAGCCGCCGCCGCGACAATAACCCTATTCATTGCAGTTTCCCTTTCCACGAGTGGGGACAGCTTGCCACGCAGTATAACGGGAGGCTGGATGAGTACAGGTTCGGACAGGCGGCAAACCGGCGACGCCCATAGGCCTAGCAAATCCGGTCTCAACGTCATGGCTGATTCGTCCTCTATGGTAACAACCCACCGCCCTAAATGAAAAGCATACAGACTAGCCCCCATTTCCCGTAGGGAAGGCAGGGTAGGTCCAAGGCTGCGCAAGTACGCGCGACTTCGCTTTGGAAACTACAGCGGGAACTCTTGTCCGTGGTAACGAACGTCAGCCGCCTTGGGTTATGACCTTGCAACAAATTGGAAGCCGAACTGCCTGTGAAGCGTCGTGATGCCGACCTTCCCCGCGGTTGTCGCTCGTTGACACCGAACGGGGCCGGTTCCTAGAATGTTGCCCTATTCCCCGTTCCCACTCTTTCCGCGAGCGATGCCTGTGGCGACCATCGAAGCCCTGTACAAGCTCCAAGAGTTGGAGTTGGCCATCAAGAAGAACATGGCCGACTTGGCGGACATCGCCGCGCGGATCGAGCGCGACGATGCCGCCGTCCACGCCCATGCGCTGGCTGTCCGCGCCCAGAGGGCCCTCGCCGCGCTGGAGGCCGAGCAGGCGAAGCTCGACGGCGGGGTGCAGGATTCCGTTGAGCGGCTGAAGGGCCTGGACCAGCAACTCTACAGCGGCAGCACCGCAGCCTCCAAGGACCTTCTGGCGCTCCAACGCGAGATCGCCCATTTCAATGAACGGCGGGCAGACCTGGAGGAACAGCTCCTGGTCAAGATGGAGCAGGTGGAGGCGGCGCAGACCCGTGCCGCATCGCTGGAGGCCGCCTACCAAAACGCCGAGGCCGCTTGGCGGCAAGCGCTGCCCTCGCTTCAAGACGAGCAACAGCGACTGGAACGGCACTCGAAAGAGGTCGCCGGTGCACGGGATGAGGCGGAGGGGGCCCTGAGCGCCGCCGATCTGAAGGGCTACCGTAGACTGGAAGCCAGTAGAGGGCAGGCCGTCGCGAGAATTGAGCGGGGCATGTGTGCCGGCTGCGTCATCACCATCCCCTCCCACGAGCTCCAATTGGCGCGGACGACGCCGGAACCCATCCGCTGCCCCAACTGCGGCCGATACCTCTACCCCGGGTAGCGAGCCTCCAGGCTGAGGGGTCGCCTGTAGTTAGCTCCACATCTGCCACATTAAGGTGGTCGCAAGGCCAACACGACGTGCCCCGCCTGCTACAATGTCACTGGGGCCGGTGGGCTGGGTGGCCGCTCCGAGCAATTGGAGAGGAAAGTCCGAGCTCCCACGGGCAGGGTGCTGGGTAACGCCCAGGCGGGGTAACCCGACGGAAAGCGCCACAGAAACATACCGCTTCGGCTTGCCGGAGTAAGGGTGAAATCGGGAGGTAAGAGCTCCCGGCCGACCGTGGTGACACGGCGGCGGGCAAGCCCCACCCGGAGCAAGGCCAAATAGGGGGGCCATGAGCGCCCGACTCGCCCCCGGGTTGGCTGCATGACCCCGGCGGCAACGCCGGGGCTAGAGGGATGGCCACCGCCCTTCTGCCCATAAGGAGGAAGCCCCGCAAGGGGCGTAAACTGATGGCAGACGGGTACAGAACTCGGCTTACAGGCCCACCGGCCCCTCCATTCAAGAGCGACGTGCCATGACTGAGGCAACCCTGTCCTCCCGCGACGTGAAACGCGGCCTGACGACTGCCGTTATCGGCAGGCGCGTCCGATGCTTCCGCTCCCTCGCCAGCACGATGGACACCGCCCGCCGCATGGCCGAGGGCGGCGCGCCTGAGGGCGCGGTCGTCCTCGCCGAGCGGCAGACGCAGGGCCGGGGCCGCTTCGAAAGGCCATGGGTTTCGTCTCCCGGCCAGAACCTCTCCCTTTCCATCATCCTGCGGCCTCCGATTGATCGCATGCGCAGCCTGAACATGGCGGCGAGCGTCGCGTTGGTGGAGGCCATTCACGCCACGACCGGCCTCATTGCGACAGTCAAGTGGCCCAACGACGTTCGCGTCAACGGGAAGAAGGTCGCTGGCCTGCTCATTGAGGCGCGGGCCCCTTTCGACGATGTGGAGGGCGATGACGGCTACGCAGTCCTCGGCGTCGGCCTCAACGTGAACCACGACCCCACGCCGTCGCTGACGCCGCCCGCGGAGGCCACGAGCCTCGCCTTGGCGCTGGGCCGTCCTGTCGACAGGCTCCATGTGCTGCAGGCGTTCCTGCGCTCCCTTGACGCTCTTTACGCGGCGCAAGCGGGCGAGGAGGAGCTCTTTCAGCGGTGGAGGGGGATGCTGGATACGCTGGGACAGCGCGTCCGGGTCGCTTGGGGCGGCGCGCAAGGAGCGCCCTCGGCGGCCTGGCCGGTCGAGGAGGGCGTCGCCGTGGACGTGGACCACAGCGGGGACCTATTGCTGCGCCGCGACGACGGAAGCACGGTGACGCTGAACGCCGGGGAGGTCACGGTGGTCGGGGAATTCTGGGAAATAGGTGAAATAGGCCCGCAAAATTAACCCGAAATGTGTTAGGATTTTCCCGCATTGCCCGGTGAAGGCTCGTCGGAGATCAAACGGTGGGGGGCAGGAACAGGCTTGGCGAGGGCGTTACCAAGGGAGGCTGACTTGGCTATGTCACGAAAGGCGCGTCCGACCAACGAAGAGCAAGCTGCTGCGTTGCGTCGCAATATGGCGGCATACGAAACCGTGCGCGATGAACTCGAACGAAATTGCATGGGCAAATGGGTTATCATTTACGAGAGCGATCTTGCAGGAGTCTACGATTCTGAGCAGGAGGCGCTCCAGGACTCGGCGCTCCGCTTTGGCTGGGGACCGTACCATGTCCGACAGGTGGGGCTGGAGCCTACGTACGTCATTCCGACCTTGCATTCGACCAGGCCGCTAAAGGTGCCGCCAGACCATGCCGACCGTTAGGCTTGTCCCGCATCGGGTTCCCGGACGACCGCAGTCCGAAGGATTGGTTGAGGACGGGCCCACGCTCCATGTCCATATCGGCTACGACTTCTCACCGGTAGGTAATCCATCCTTGCCTGCAGAGATTCCGGGGGAGTCATTTCTCGCGTTGATCGATACGGGCTCGGACGAGAACTTTATAGATACCTCACTCGCGCTCAGCCTTGCACTGCCCCAGCTTCGAGAAGCGGCGATAGCCGGTGTTCATGGAGTTGAACGCGGATTCGTGTTTGGAGCCCACTTTCATATTCCAGAACTCGACTACACCGTGCGTGGAAGCGCTTTCGGCGCAAAGTTGACGGAATCAGGCCTTCCATACTCGTTCATCCTCGGCCGCATGTTCCTCCAGCACTGCGTCATGAATTACGACGGCAGGACAGGCGAGGTCATCGTCAGCACCGACTAGCCTCCCCAACGCCCCTTTTTCGAGTCCCAACCTGCCGCCGCGTTTGAAGCTACGCCCTTCCTGAGATACAATGAAATGCGTATGTCTCTCGTTTGGGGCATAGACAGCGGATCTGTTCGGGAATAGCGGAGGTAAATTGGCGTCGCAGGGCAAGCAACCCCTCATGGGCATGCGCGATCTCTTCGAGGAGGAGAATCGCCACAAGCTGCGTGTGCAGAATGAACTGCAGGCGGCCCTGTCGCTGTGCGGGTACCGCACCGTCGACACGCCCGTGCTGGAGCCCACGGACATCTTCCTGCGCAAGTCGGGCGGCGAATTAGCCTCGCAGATGTACAGCTTCGTGGAGCCCGGCGGGCACCAGGTCAGCCTTCGACCGGAATTCACGTCGCAGGTTATCCGGCTCTTCCTGCAACAGGAGGGCGCGCAACCGCTGCCGGTGAGGTGGCAGTACGCGGGCCCCGTCTTCCGGTACGCGTCAGGTGAGGTTGGCCACGGCCGGCAGTTCACGCAAGTAGGCGCGGAGCTCATCGGCGCGGGCGGCGCGGCCGCCGAGGCCGAGGTGATGGCGACGGCCTGCGGGGCGCTGACGTCGCTGGGGCTGCGTCCGCTGCGGCTCGTCGTGGGCGATGTCGGCGCGGTGCTCGGGCTGCTGCGGCAGTTCTCGCTTTCGGAGCGGGCCACGCACTATCTCCTGAACGCCATCGGGCAACTGCGGGAGGGTCCTGAGCAGTTGGCCGCGGTGCTCGCTCGGGCAGAGGAGCTCGGCCTCCTCGTGCTGGGCGAACGGCAGGGATTGACGGCGCTGTCGCAGCACATGGCAGCGGTGGACGCCTCCGCCACCGTCTCCTTTGGCGCTCGGACGCCGGCGGAGATTCTGGAGCGGCTCGGGCGCAAGCTGCAGGCCTCCGACGACCCCAGACAGCTCGAGCGGGCGATGGAATTCACGAGCAACCTCTCTCGACTGCAGGGCGAGCCGACGGACGCTGTCGAGCGGGCGCGGTCGCTGGCGGTGTCGTACGGACTCGACGCGGCGTCGCTCGACACGCTGGAGGCGAGCCTGGCGGCCCTCGCGTTGCACGACGGAAAGGCCGTCGAGGTCACAATCGACATGGGACTGGCGGGGGGCATCGCCTATTACACCGGTCCACTGTTCGAGGTATGGGGTGGGCCCGACGCCTCCGTAAAACTTGCAGGCGGAGGCCGGTACGACGGTCTCGTGAAGGCGCTTGGCGGCTCCGACGACGTTCCGGCGCTGGGCTTTGCGTACAGCCTGGAGCCCGTGATTGATGCGCTGACCGCCGCGGGCGCATTGACTGAAGACTCACGAACGCAGAAGAGCGCTTTGGTAGCGCCTCGGACGCCCGGCGCCCTGGCGGCTGCCCTACGCACCGCGGCGTCGCTGCGGCTCGGCGGCGAGGCGGCGGCGGTCGCGCTGAACGGTGAATTGGACGAGGACTACGCCCGCAGGCAGGGCTTTTCCGCAATCGTAGCAGTTGGAGAGGACGGGGCAAGTGAACGCACCTGGCTCTAACGGCGCCGGGGAACGGGAGGGGCTTCGGCTCGCCATTCCCAGCGACGGGGCTCTCTATGACCCGACGCAGGACTTCCTGCGCGCCTGTGGCATGCCCAACCGCCGCATCAGCAGTCGTGGCTACACGGGCCGGCTTTCCGGAGTGCCCGGCGTCAGCACCCTCTTCCAGCGCGCATCCGATATCCCGAGCAAGGTGGAGGACGGCACCGCAGACTGCGGCATCACCGGCCTCGACAGAGTCCTGGAGTCCACCCAAGAAGACGGCGACGCCCTCGTGGTCATGGACGACCTGCGGTTCGGCGGCTGCGAGTTGGCGCTCGCGGTGCCGGAGACGTGGCTGGACGTCACCACGACGGCGGACCTGGCGGACATCGCGCTAGAGTTCCGGGAGCGCGGCCGGGAGCTGCGGGTGGCTACGAAATACCCGCGACTCACCCAGCGCTTCCTGTTCTCCAAGGGTATCAACTACCTGACACTGGTCCCGTCCAGCGGCACGCTGGAGGTGGCCCCGGCCATTGGGCAGGCGGACCTGATCGCCGACATCACCGCCACCGGCACGACGCTGCGGGAGAACCGCCTCAAGATGCTGCTGGACGGCACGATTCTCTCGTCCCAGACCTGCTTCATCGCCAACAAGCGAGCCCTGCGGGAGTCCGCCGGCAAGTTGGCGATGGTGAAGGCGGTGCTGGAGCGCGCCGAGGGCAACCTTCGGGCGCAGGACTATTGCCGCGTCGCCGCCAACGTGCGAGGGCCCTCACCCGAGGCGGTGGCGGCGCTCATCCTCGAGCAGCGGGACCTCTCGGGGTTGGAGGGTCCAACCGTCGCGCCGGTGTTCGACCCCAACGGCAACGACTTGCACAGCGTCACGATTCTCGTTGAGAAGGAACGCGCGCTGGATGCGGTGGACTACCTGCGGAGTTTCGGGGGCAACGGCATCACCATTTCGCAGCCGTCGTACCTCTTCTTCGCGCAGTGCGAGGCGTACGAGCGGCTCGCCGCCGCTGTGGATGCGGACGGCGCGCCCGTGGACGACGAGCCCTAACGTCGGCAACTCTGGAGTGATAGTGGAGCTATGCGGGTAGTCAAGGGATACGAGGCTGGGCGCAAGGCCCTCGACCGCGGCTCGCAACGTGTGTGGGACTCGGCGTCTCCGGACACGCTGGACCGCATCGAGGCGCTCTTCGGCGACCGCTTGTCTCCCCGTCAGGCGGTGCAGCGCGTGCTGGACGATGTCCGAGCACAGGGCGACGACGCGGTGCGCCGGTACGCCGATATGCTGGACGGCGGTGCGCCGGTCTCTCTTGAGGCAACCGCGACGGAGCTGCGCCGGGCCTACGACGAAACCCCGCCGGACTTGCGCAGCGCCCTGCACACCGCGGCCGACCGCGTGAGAGCCTTCCACGAGGCCTGCCTTCCCAAGTCGTGGATGGATCCCGCCACGGGTCTCGGCGAGCGGTTCACCGCCATGGCCCGCGCCGGTGTCTACGCGCCGGGCGGCCAGGCGGCGTACCCTTCGACTGTGCTGATGACCGCGGTGCCTGCCCGCGTAGCCGGCGTCGACGAAGTCGTGCTGGCGACACCCTCGCAGCAGGGTTTGGGCCCCAACCCGGCGGTGCTGGCCGCGGCGTACGTCGCCGGTGTGGACCGCGTCTTTCAGATAGGCGGCGCGCAGGCAATCGCGGCGATGGCGTACGGAACGGAGTCGGTGCCCAAGGTCGACATCGTGTGCGGGCCGGGCAACATCTTCGTGACGCTGGCCAAGCAGATGGTCTACGGCGAGGTCGCGGTGGACGGCCTGTACGGGCCAACGGAGACGCTGGTCATCGCCGACGCGTCCGTCGACCCCGTCATGTGCGCCGCCGACCTCCTGGCGCAGGCGGAGCACGACACCCTCGCGTCGCCGGTGCTCATCACCACTTCGGCGGCGGCGCTGGATAGCGTCTGTGCGGAGATCGAGCGGCAGCTGCGAACGCTGCCCAAGCGGGACATTGCCACGGCAGCCATCGAAAACCAAGGCGTCGCCGTGCTCGTGGACGACCTTGACCAGGCGGTGTCGCTGGCGAATTACTTCGGACCGGAGCACATGTGCCTGCTGGTGGAGGAGCCGCGGCGGCTGCTTGGAGGTATTCGCAATGCGGGCGGCGTGTTCCTCGGCGAGGCGTCGCCGGAGGTCGCGGGCGACTACATCGCCGGACCCAGCCACGTCATGCCGACCGGCGGCACCGCGCGATTCAACAGCTCACTCGGGGTGCACCAATTCCTCAAGGTCACCTCCGTCATAGGTCTGGACGATGCCGCGTTCCAGGCTCTCGGCGAGGACGCCGCCCGGCTGGCGGAAGCGGAGGGGCTGGAGGGACACGCTCGAGCGGCCCGTCTGCGACTGGACCGGGCCCCAAGGAATGGACGATGAACGACAACGTTGACCAATTGGTGCGCGCGAGTGTCCGTGCGCTCGAACCGTACAAGGCGGTGGAGCCGCCCGAGGAGCTGGCAAGGCGCGAGGGCATCCCGGCCAGCATGGTCATCAAGATGGACGCCAACGAGAACCCCTACGGGCCCTCGCCGAAGGTGGCCGAGGCGCTCGGCGAGTTCAAAGGCTTCAACATCTACCCCGACCCGTTTCAGCGCGAGGTGCGTGCGGCCCTCTCGGCCTACACCAACGTGCCGATGGAGTGCATCGTGGCCGGCGCCGGCGCGGACGAGCTCATCGACATCGTGGTACGCCTGACCATGGACCCCGGCGACAAGGCGCTGGACCTTGTACCCACCTTCGGCATGTACTCCGTGACGATGAAGCTGGCGGGCGTCGAGGTTGTGCCCGTGCCGCGAAACGAGTCCTTCGGCGTGGACGTCGAGGCCGTGCGCGCAGCCAAAGACAATCGCACGAAGCTCGTCTTCCTGTGCAACCCCAACAACCCCACGGGCACGCTTTCGCCGGAAGCGGACGTGCGAGCGCTTCTGGACATGGGGCTCATCGTCGTCGTGGACGAGACGTACCACGAGTTCAGCGGCTTCACTGTCGCCCACCTCGTGGAGGAATACCCCAACCTCGTCATACTGCGCAGCCTGAGCAAGTGGGCCGGGTTGGCGGGCGTACGGCTGGGCTACAGCATCATGCACCCCCGGCTGGTGGAGTACGTCATGGGCATCAAGCAGCCGTACAACATCAGCGTGGTGGCGCAGACCGCGCTCTACGCGACGCTGCAGGACACGGACGCGCTGCTGCAGAAGGTGCGCACCCTGGTGGAGGAGCGGGAGCGGATGCGCGGCCTGCTCGAAGACAGCTTGGGGGTGCACTGCTACCCGGCTAAGGGCAACTTCCTCCTGTGCGATTTCCCGCCGGGCCGCGCGCCGGAGTTGCAGGCGCAACTGGCCAAGCGAGGCATCTTTGTGCGGCGGTTCGACGAGGGCCGGCTGTACGATTGCCTTCGCATTTCGGCGGGCAAGCCGGAGGATACGGACGCGCTGATCAGCGCACTCAGAGAATTGTTGAAGTAGGTGGCGCAATGGAAGAACGAAGGGCCACGGTACAGCGGGAGACCCGGGAGACCAAGGTCAGCGTGGAGCTGTGTCTGGACGGCACCGGGCAGTACAGCGTCAACACGGGCAACGGCTTCTTCGACCACCTCCTGTCCCAACTGGCGCGCCACTCGCTGATGGACCTCACCATCGAAGCGCAGGGCGACGCCGAAAAGACCGGCTGGCACCACACCGTCGAGGACGTGTCCATCGCCGTGGGCCGCGCGCTGAATCAGGCGCTCGGCGACGGCCGGGGCATCATGCGCATGGGGCACTCCATGGTGCCCTTCGACGAAACACTGGTGCAGGTGGCCGTCGACCTCAGCGGCCGCGCCTACGCCATCGTCGACACGACAATCGACGCGGAGATGGTCGAAAGCCTCCCCGCGGACCTCGTCCGCCACTCACTCGAGTCCATCGCGATGGAGGGCCGCTTCAACCTCCACGCAACAGTCCTCGCAGGCCAAAACGCCCACCACAAAGCAGAAGCCCTCTACAAAGCCCTAGCCCGAGCCCTCCGCGCCGCCATCACCCTAGACCCCCGCCAAGAGGGCCAAGTGCCAAGCACCAAGGGGACGATCAGCGGGTAGGGGTGTGTGGGTTCCGCTTGCCCGAACGGGTAGGGGCACGCCCATCGTGAGGGACGGTGTGGGGTTGGTGGGGCCGTTCGTCCTGAGGGGCATCGCCATGGCGCGCCAAAGCTCGGTGGTGTGGATTCCTGACCTCTAACCATTTATGGCTACGTCCGCTGATTAGTAAAACCTTTGTGTCATCCACTCTGGTCAATTTGTGGTATTCTTCCTCATCCACTCACTACTTCCAGCCGATACACCCATCGTCCCTCATATCAAGAAAAACACAATTGAGGAGTGCGTCATGCCACGTCGAATCATGCTCTTGGCAATAATCGTGGTAGCCCTTGTTGCAGGATGCCAGAGTGGCCTGAGTGAGGCCGAAGTAAACCAACTGGTGCAACAGAGCGTGGACGCAGCCAAGTCCGAGGTCGCCCAACAACTGTTGATGGACCTGAGGGCAGACTTGTCGGCGGAGGCCCAAGGGCTCGAAGACACATACGTGGCGAGAATTGATGAGTTGATGACAGCCCGTGTGGTACATGTCAAACAGGGTCCTCCTGGCCCTCAAGGTGAGAGTGGTCCGCAGGGGGAGCAAGGTGTCCAGGGAGAACCCGGACCGCAAGGGTCTGCAGGAGTAGCTGGCCCGCAGGGTCTTCGCGGACAGCAAGGTCCTCTAGGTCGGCTTGACGGAGTTGTTGATGGAGATTTGACTGTCAACGGCGACATATGGGTGAGAGACTCGCGTGGGGAAGTGGCGGTAAGTCTTTCATCATCTGTTGGCAATGGCATATACATTTGGAATCGACAGGGAGACATAGTTGCAGCTATGCGAGAGACTTCGGCCGGGAATGTGATCCTATCCGTAGAGGGGGCTATCCATGTGAATGACGCGGCGGGTAATTCGGCAATCTCGCTCGATTCATTTGACAATGGTGGAGGAATATTGCTCTACAATCGCTATGGTGGAAATGTTGGTTGGCTCGGAACAGATAATGCAGGGAACGGTGTTATGGGCCTGTTCAATGCCGTCGGCCGGGCATTGCTGTACCTGCCTTGACACCCCCACCCTCGCCCGCGTAGCATCGTCGCGTTGACCCACACATAACCCTACGGAGATCTGAATGGCCCAAGCAGATATTGCCCGTCCCGTTGCAGTTCAGGAGAAACCCCGGTCCGAACGCGGCCAGAGCGACCTTTTTGTCGCGTGGGCGCTAATTTCCGCCCACACGATGCAGCACGTGTATTCGCGCGGCTTCTTGGTGCTGCTGCCCTTCATGATGGAGTCCCTGGGCATCGGCACGATTGGCGCGGGCGTGATGGAGGCAACGCGACGCATCAGCAGCGGCGTCGCCTCGATGGGCGGCGGCGTCATCACGGACCGCATTCAGCACCTGCGCGGCCCCATCTTGGCCGGAAGCATTGGCCTGATGGGGTTTGGGTACCTGATCATAGGCGTCTTTCCCAACTACTACGTCATCCTGATAGCGCTGGGGTTTGCCGCCGCCGCGGGGTCTGTCTGGCACCCGCCGGCGCTGGGCATCCTGTCGCAGCGGTTCCCGGAGCGACGCGGCTACTACATCTCGCTGCACCGGTCCGCGGGGAACGTCGGCGAGACCGTTGCGCCCGTCGTGTTCGGCCTGCTGCTTGGGATCATCGCCTGGCAGGCGGTCCTTTGGGGCGTCTTCCCCATGGCGCTCGGTGTGGCCATCCTCATCATGATTTACCTGCGGAACATCGGCGGCAGCAAGCGGATGATGGTGCAGGGCGGCGACCGGACTCTGTTGGAGCAATTGAGCACCATTGGCACGCTGTTCAGGCACAAGGCGTTTCTGGCGCTGCTGCTTGTGGGAGGCATCCGGGGCATAGCGGACGGCGCGGTCCTGCTCTTCCTGCCCATCTACCTGCGACGTGAACTGGAAATGGGCGCCCTTGGCATCGGCGTATACGTGTCGTTGCTCACGGCCGTTGCCATCTTCAGCGGGCCGTTCTTTGGACGGCTCTCCGACAGCTGGGGCCGTGGCAGGGTCATCTTCATGATCATGGTCTGCTCCACCGTCATCGTCTCCCTGATGATCTTCTTCAACGAAGGGTTGGCCTTGGCTGGGCTGGTGGCGCTGGCGGGCATCTTCATGTTCTCCGTGAACTCGCTGACGCAGGCCGGGTCGATGGACATGGCGGAGGGCCTGAACCTGGAGGGGAGCATGATCGGGCTGCTGTGGGGCGTGAACGCCTTCTTCGGCGCCCTCTCTCCCATTGTGCTGGGCTTTCTGACCAATACCTACGGCCTCAGCATCATCTTCATGTACGCGGCCTGCTTCTACGCCTTTGGCACCCTGGTGGCGCTGCTGCTGCCCGGTGTGCTCACCGCGAGAAACCCGGCAGTCGGCGCACGGTAGACCTCCCACAAAACTGCTGACGAGGCGACGAGCATGAAGCTTGGTGTGATTTTCCCGCAGACGGAGATTGGCTCCGACCCGGGCGCCATCCGCGAGTTCGCGCAGGCCGCCGAGGAGTTGGGCTACCACCACATTCTCGTCTACGACCATGTGCTTGGCGCCGACCCGGACAAGCACCCCGACTGGGGCGGCGCCTACACGATCAACTCCGCCTTTCACGAGCCCTTTGTCTTGTTTGGCTACTTGGCCGGACTCACCTCGACCATCAACCTCACCACGGGCATTATCATTCTGCCGCAGCGACAGACGGTCCTCGTCGCGAAGCAGGCGGCGGCCATCGACGTGCTGAGCAACGGCCGAATGCGCTTGGGCGTCGGCCTGGGCTGGAACCGCGTCGAGTACGAGGCGCTGGGCGAGGACTTCCGCACCCGTGGCCGTCGAGTAGAGGAGCAGGTGGCGCTGCTGCGGGCGCTGTGGACGGACGAGTCGGTGGACTTCTCCGGGCAATACCACACGGTCAACGGTGCGGGCCTCAACCCGATGCCCGTGCAGCGGCCAATCCCCATCTGGATGGGCGGTGGAGCCGAGCCGGTGCTGCGCCGAGTGGGCGCGCTGGCCGACGGCTGGCTCCCGCAGTTTCAGCCCGACGAGGCGGGCCGCCAGCAGTTGGAGCGGATGTGGGACTTCGCCCGCGAGGCAGGCCGAGACCCGGCGGATATCGAGATCTGCACGCGCACCAACCCCGCTCGCACGACCGAGGACGAGTGGGCGACGGCCATTGCGGCGTGGAAGCAAACGGGCGCGACGCAGCTCGACGCCGTGACCATGGGCGCCGGCCTCGACACCCCGCAGCAGCACATCGACGTCATCCGGCGCTTCAAGGAAGTGGCGGACAGCGTCGGCTAGCCTCGCAACCAAGTAAAAAGTGAAGCCCGCCCCGTTCATCCCAAGGGACGAACGGGGCGGGCCCTTCTATGCTGTAGGCAATTGCTTCTACCCGCCGGACTCCGCGGGTTCGCGTTGCGGACGCATCATCTCGCCGCGCTGTCCTTAAGGTCGGAGAGGCTCAGCTCGCCGCCGTCGAGGAGGGGCAGGGTGAAGTCGGGGCGACGTCGCCCGCGTGGTGGATCTCCTTCAGAAGTTGGAATTCGGCTTGGGAGGGCTTCCAAACTGCATAGTTGTACTCACGGCCCAGCCATTCTGACATAATGGACTTCCCGGGAGTTAGGCGCTACGGAGACACTCGGGGCAAGCGTTCGCCCGAGGCGCGTCGTGTAAGCGAGGTCGCGGGTCTCCTTGACCCTGCCCACGGCGGGCTCATATACTCGCATCCCTGTGGGCCGGCATTGCAGCGTGCGCCTTGCGCACAGAGAAAGGGGCCTGAGCCATGGTAAGTTCAAGACCGCGCGTCGCCTTTATCGGGGCCGGAAAGCAGGCCAATTGGCGCCACTACCCATCGGTCGCCAGCCAGCCCGATGTCGAGTTGGCCGCCTTGTGCGACATCATCCCGGAGAAGGCCGAGGAGACGGCCCAGCGTTGGGAGGTCCCCCGTGTCTACCAGGACTACAAGAAGATGCTGGACGAGGTTGATCCGGAGGCCGTCTACATCATTATGCCGCCCCAGGACGTCTTTGGGCCGACGCAATACGCCCTGAGCCAGGGCCGCAACGTCTTCATCGAGAAGCCGCCGAGCGTGACCCTCAACGGCATCAAGCTACTGGCGCACTACGCGGAGCTGAACGATTGCACCACCATGGTGGGCTTCCAACGCCGCCACGTCCCTTCGGTGGCCGCCCTCAAAGCGCGTGTGGAGGAGCGAGGCCCCATCCACGCGGTGACAGTGGCCAACCTTAAGTCGACGCGCGACTTTGGCATTCACACAGGCGGGGCGGGGTTGCTAGACATTTTCACCAGTGACGGCATGCACTCCGTAGACCACCTGCGCTGGCTCGGCGGCGGCGACGTCGTGGGGCTCACCAGCAATGTGCGCACTATGTACACGCCGGGGCCTGTCGCGAACCATGTCATGGCCCAGGTGGAGTTTGCCAGCGGAATCGTGGGGCAGCTCCACTACAGCATCGTGAGTGGTGGCGCGGCCATCGTACCCGGCGCTACGGCGGCCGGCTTCTTCCGCACCGAGATCTTTGGCAAGAACATCACGGTGACGGTGGACGCGGACAGGCAGAGCACCGTCGTGGCGGATAGCGGCGAGATGGAGGTCTACGACTCCAAGGTGTTCAGCCAGGACCTGGGGAGCAACCCGGAGCACTACCTGGGGTTCTGGCACCAGCACCGGTACTTCATCGACTGCTTGAAGTCGGGTGAGCAGCCAAACAGTCACTTCGGCGATGCCGTCAAGACGTGGGAGTTCATTCAGCAGATCTACGACGCCGCGCCGGACTGGTAACCGGGGAAGCGGGCAAGAAAAGCCGCCGTTCGCCCTCTGGTAAATCGAAGGGAGAACGGCGGTCTTTTGCTGCCAACCGTACTCAGTCGTGACTGAAATGACCAGTCCTATTACGGGCTAGATGCTGCGGGTGCCAACGTCGGAGGGCGTTCCCGCGGGCGGCGCCTCGCCGCGAAGTTCGCGAGGCAGCACAAAGGTGACGTCCTCGTCGACCACGTCCCGCGCAACGATGGTGGACGGCTCCAACTTTGCCACTACGGCTTCCACAAGGCTTTCGGGTGTAGAGGCGCCAGAGACGATCCCAACCCGCTTGGCGCCCGCCACGGCCTCCATAGAGAGCTCATCGGGACCGTTCACCAGGTAGGCGGGAATGCCCATCGCCTCTACCACCTCGCGCAGGCGGTTGCAGTTGGAGCTGTTGCTCGCCCCGATGACCAGCACGACGTCCGAGTCCGCCGCCAGCGACTTGGCTGCCATCTGCCGGTTGGTGGTAGCGTAGCAGATGTCGTTGCGGATGAGCAGGTTCGGGAAGCGCTCCCGGAGGGCGTCCACAATGTCCCGGGTGTCGTCGACGCTCAGCGTGGTCTGGGTCAGCGCCGCAACCCGCTCCGGGTCCGGCACCTGCACGGCGCGCGCGTCCTCCACGGTCTCTACGATGATGGTCTTGTCCGGCGCCTCGCCTGAAGTGCCGATGGTCTCAGGGTGGTCGCGGTGTCCCACGAGGAGGATGGTGTATTCCTGCCCGCCGTACTTGACAGCCTCGAGGTGGACCTTGGTTACGAGGGGGCACGTGGCGTCGATCACACGCAGGCCGCGCCGGTCAGCCTCCCGCCGCACCTCCGGCGACACGCCGTGGGCGCTGAAGATCACCAAGTGCCCGTCCGGCACTTCGCTCAATTCCTCGACGAAGATGGCGCCCTTGCCGCGCAGCTCCTCCACGACGAAGGGGTTGTGGACGATCTCGTGGCGAACGTACACCGGGCTGCCGAAGCGTTGCAGCGCAATCTCCACGATGTCTATCGCCCGCACAACGCCGGCGCAGAACCCTCTGGGTGAGCCGAGGATAACCTCCATACCGACCTCCTGCCACCATGCTACTCCGAGAAGGCGGAGGCCTCAACTGTGGCGTGGGCAGACGGGGAGTTAACCAAAGGTTCCTGCTGAGCGAGGCTAGGGGCAGTATTTCCTCGCTACACTGGAAGAGTTCATCAAAATTCACCTAAAAAAGGCTGCGAATTACAGCGTTGTCCTTGACGTTCTCGGACTTGTCTCCGAATATCTTTACATGACCTACCGCGTCTACATTGACGAGTCCGGTGACCACTCCTATAGAGGGCTGAGCAATCAGGGAAGACGGTACCTGGGTCTAACAGGCGTCGTCTTCCAAAAGGCTGACTACAACCCGACGATCCCCCTGGAACTGGAAGCCCTCAAGCGCAGGCACTTCCTGGTAGACGCCGACTACCCTCTTGTGCTTCATAGAAGGGACATAATGGGAAGGAGAAGCAATTTCTGGGTGCTTCGGGATTCCTTGAGAAACCGTGCATGGGAGGATGGCCTGATCGATTTCCTGACAAGTTGCCCGATGCAGGTATTCACGGTTGTTGTCGACAAACGCGCCCGGATGGAAAAGTACGGAGACGCGACAACGAATCCTTACGCGCTTGTGCTCGCAGACCTATTGGACCGCGTAGGGTCCTGGTTGGCGCCAAGGGAAGATGGGACTGCCGACATAATGCTGGAATCGCGTGAAAGCAAGAATGACAGTGCATTGGTGGGCGCATACACGAAACTGAGGAACACTGGATCCCGCTTGCTCTCCCCTGAACAGTTCACTACCGTTTACCTGGATGAGTCTCTTCTGTATAGAAGCAAGGAACACAATGTGGCAGGGCTGCAAATCGCGGACATGCTCGTTGCTGACCAGACGAGACTCACTATCGAGGAGTCAGTGGGTTCGCATGCCTATCGTGTTGGGCCCTTCGGACAACGAGTGAACAGGGCCATCGCGGAGAAGGTAAGTCCGCAGGTTGGGAGGGAGTTGCTCCAATAAACAGGTAAGGGCAGGCCAACGCCTACCCCTCCTGTGTTAGCCCTACACGGGCTATTTACAATGTTATCGTAGAATGTTGTCCTCTCTCGTGTCAATGCGACTCCCCTCGACCCTCACTCCTCCCCAAACAGCGCCAGTTGCGGGTTCTCCGGCGCGGGGCCGAAGTGGGACACGCCGACGCCGATGAGGCGGAACCAGCGGCCCGGCGTTGCCTCGCGCTCGAGGATGCCCTGGGCGACCTCGTCGATCTGGGAAGCGTCGCTCACCGGCGAGGGGAGGGTGACCTGCCGCGTGAACGTCGTGAAATCCGACAGCCGCAGCTTCAGCGTCACCGTCCGCCCCTGGAGGCCGCTGCTGTCGAGGTGGCGAGCTACCCGCTCGCTCACGCGCCTCACGATAGCGCGGAGCTCCTCCAGTTCAGACACGTCCTCGGCCAGCGTGGTCTCCGCGCTCACGGACTTGGTCTCCCGTTCAGTCGAGACGGGATGGTCGTCCTGCCCCATCGACATGAGGCGAATCTCAGGCCCGCGTTTGCCGAACCATCGTGAGAACCACTCCTCGGGCTTGGCCGCCAACTGCCCGATCGTGCGAACGCCCTCAGCCTCCAGACGCGCCGCGGTCTTTGGCCCGATGCCCCACAGCTTCCGGACGGCCAGCGGCGCGAGGAACGCGCCCTCGTCGCCGGGCGGCACGACGGTCAACCCGTCAGGCTTGTCGAAGTCCGAGGCAACCTTTGCGACCGATTTGCACGTCGAGACGCCGACGGAGATGGTCAGCCCCACGTCCAACCGCACCCGCGACTTGATCTCACGGGCGATTGACTCGGCGCTGCGGTCCGGCGTGACGACGGCGGTGACGTCGAGGTAGGCCTCGTCCAGGGACAACGGCTCGACCAGCGGCGTCATGCCGAGGAAGATTGCTCGTATCTGGTCAGAGACCTCGCGGTATCGGTCGAAGCGGGGGCGAACGATGACGGCGTGTGGGCACTGTCGCACGGCGACGCTCATCGGCATGGCGGAGTGCACCCCGAAGCGGCGGGCCTCGTAGGAAGCGGCCGCCACGACGCCTCGGGACGTGGGAGAGCCGCCGACAAGCACCGGCTTCCCCACGAGGTTCGGATTGTCCCGTTGCTCAACGGACGCGTAGAAGGCGTCCATATCCGCGTGCAGAATGTGCCGCATGCCCATGCGCTCCTTGCGCCTGCAACATTACACCATTTAGCACGCATGTGCCAAATCCTTGAAGGCTCGCGCAACGCCCTTCTCAATCCAAAGGTGAGGGTCCCACCTCCGTGGAGCGCATCGCCGCCGTCGCCGAGAGGGCGCGGTCACTCGGAGCGGATGGCCTGCTCCGCCAACAACAAGACCGCCCCCGGCGGCAATGCTGCGCGCCAAGGGCGGTCTTATCGTTTTACACGAGCGAAGCCTATTCGGCTGATGCTGCCGGGGCCGCCTGTGGCGTGGGCCGACGTCCGCCGCGGCCGCGTGGCCTTCGAGCTGCACCGGCTGGAGCGGGAGTGCCCGCCGCCGCCGCCGCCTGGTTCTGCGCGTTGGTCCCCTCTGACAGGCAGCGGTCGCAGACGCGGTAGGTTGTGCGCTGCTGCAGTCCGGGCAGCTTCACCCGCTGAATCATGCGGTTGCACCGCGAGCAGACGGAGGTGTGCCAAGTGGACCGCGTTGGATGCTTGAAGGTTCCCATATCTTCGACGGTTCTCCTAACGACAGAGACGCGGCATGCAGTCTCTCAGAATGCAGTAAACGACAGTATAGCAGCTACCCGGCGATGCGAGTAGTGGCCGGTCCTGCCGTCACCTTATACGAGGTCGCCAAGGACTCTTGCCCTGCGCGAATTCGACGGTCGTTCGATTCGGACTACTGCTTAGCCGAGTACGTCCAGGTATTTGAGCCCGCTGCCCGTGTTGAGCAGCACGATACGCTCCGTGCCATCCACCCCGCTCGACTGAAGCAATTTGTGGAGCGCGGCCAGCGTCGCGGCTCCCTCAGGGCAAGCGAAGACCCCCTCGGCGGCGGCGATCTCCGGCACGGCGGCGAGCGCCTCGTCGTCGGTGACCGTCAGGGCCGTGCCACCGCTCTCGCGCAGGCAGCGCAGGATGAGGTAGTCGGCGACGGGCCCCGGCACGCGCAGGCCTGCGGCCACGGTCGTGGCGTTCTCCCATGGGCTGATGGACTCTTGACCCTCGTGGAAGGCCTTGACGATGGGCGCGCATCCCTCCATCTGAACGGCGATCATTCGAGGCCGTTGGCCCGCGGAGATCCAGCCCATCTCCTCCATCTCGCCAAAGGCCTTCCACATGCCCAGCAGCCCGGTGCCGCCGCCCGTCGGGTAGACGATGACGTCCGGCAGCTCCCATCCGAGCGCCTCGGCAATCTCGTAGCCCAGGGTCTTCTTGCCCTCGACGCGATAGGGCTCCTTCATGGTGGACATGTCGAACATGGGCGAGACGGCGGCGCGTTCTCGTGCTGCGCGTCCGGCGTCGCCGATGTGCCCCTCCACCAGCTCCACCTGCGCCCCGGCGATGCGCGACTCCAGGATGTTCGACTGGGGCGTGGTGTTCGGCATGAAGAGGTAGGCGGGCATGCCTGCGCGAGCCGCGTAGGCCGCCATGGCCCCCGCCGCGTTGCCCGCGCTTGGCACCACCAGCCGTTCCGCGCCCAACTCTTTTGCGCGAGAGACTGCGGCGGCCATGCCCCGGGCCTTGAAGCTGCCCGTTGGGTTCACACCCTCTTCCTTGATGTAGAGGTCCGTGCAACCGAGTGCCGCGCCCAGTCGCTCGGCGCGAAGGAGCGGCGTGCCGCCCTCACCGAGCGACACTTCGAAGGCGTCGTCGCGGACGGGGAGCACCTCGCGATAGCGCCACATCGTCTGCTGGCGGGATGCGATGTCTGCGGGCGAGACTGCCTTTGCCGCCGCCGAGAGGTCGTAGCGCGGGTACAGCACCTTGCCGCAGTCCCGGCAGAGGTTCTGCAGAACGTCGGCGTCGTGGCGCTGTCCGCAGGCGGTGCATTCCAGGTGGGTCAGGTAGCTTCGCATATCGTCATCCCAAGCGAATTTCGGTCATGGCATGATAGCATAGGGACATGCCCACTTCGGTCCAAACGGGCATCCACGAACGCCAAAGAGGGGGAACAGCATGCCAACGATCCAGGAACAGTACGCGCATAACCACGAGGGGTCCGCGGCGGCATACGTCGACGCTGTGGGACTCTTCCCCGATGGGGTGACCCACGACACCCGCTACGTGATGCCGTTCCCCATTGTCGTCACCCACGCCAACGGCAGCCGCAAGTGGGACGTCGACGGCAACGAATACGTTGACTACGTGATGGGCCACGGCGCCCTGCTGCTCGGCCACGGGAGGCCGGAGGTGATTCAGGCGGTAACCGATGCGCTACAGAAGGGGACGCACCTGGGCGCCAGCCACCGCGAGGAGGTCGAGTGGGCGCGATTGGTGCAGCGGCTTGTGCCCTCGGCGGAGCGCGTGCGGTTCACGGCGTCCGGCACAGAAGCGACGATGCTTGCCCTTCGCCTGGCGAGAGCCTACACGGGCAAGACCCACGTCCTGCGATTCACGAACCATTTCCACGGCTGGAACGACCTGCTGCTGGCGGGCGCTGGCCGCAACATGGGCGGCATCGCGCCGGAGGTGGCCGCGCTGTCGTACGTGGTCCCGCCCAACGACCCGGAGCAGGTCGAGCGCGCGCTGGAGGCGCACGACGACATCGCCGCGGTGATCTTGGAGCCCACGGGCGCGAGCATGGGGAGTGCGCCGGTGTACCCGGAGTTCCTGCATGCCCTGCGGGCTCTGACGGAGAAGCATGGGGTCCTCCTCATCTTTGACGAGGTGGTGACGGGCTTCCGCATCTCGCCCGGCGGGGCGCAGGCGCTCTACGGCGTCACTCCGGACATAACGACGCTCGCCAAGATACTGGCGGGCGGGCTGCCCGGCGGCGCGGTCTGCGGCAGGGCCGACATCCTCGACATGATCGCGCACCGTGAGGGCGCGGGGGAAAATCGCGTAGCCCACGCGGGGACGTTCAACGCGAACCCGGTGTCGGCGGCAGCTGGCACGGCTGCGCTGCGTCTGGTAGCCACAGGCGAACCGAATGCGACCGCCGACGCCCGCGCCACGACGCTCAGAGCGGGCCTCAACGACTTGCTAACGCGCCTGGAGGTGCCGGGCTGCTGCTACGGCGTCGCGTCGATCTTCCAGATACGCCTAGGCGCCCAATGCCAATGCTCCGACCCGGAACACCTGCACCCGGCAGAGGGGCAGCCCGCGACATCGCCCGCGGTGTCCGGCGCGATGCGTCTGGCCGCCATCAACGCCGGCATAGACCTCATGGGCGGACGCCCCTCCGGCCTCGTGTCCTCAGCCCACACAGAGGCCGACATCCAGGCAACCCTCTCGTCCTTCGAGGAGGCGTTCGCCGCGCTCCGTGCCGACGGGCTGCTGTAGGTGGGAGGTGGGCTGGGACTGACGGGGTGACTATTGCAAGCGACTTATTGAATGGTGTCCAGCCCGCGCCGCTTCCTCCATGCACAGGGCTAGCCGCGCGGAGGGTAGGGGAATGGGAGAATATAGCGCTCAATTCGCCGGGTTTTCCTGTGGTAATATAGAGTATCGTCAAAGGAACGGAGCACGGTATGGCAAAGGTGTCCCATGCTCAAATCGCCGGTGATTTCCTCTCGAAGTCGATTGAAGAGTTTGCGGCGGGAGACAACCTGCAATCGTCGGAGAAGCTGTGGGGCGCGACGGCTCATGCGATCATGGCGGTGGCTGAGAAGCGCGGCTTGAAGTGCAACTCCCATAAGGCGTACCGGGCGGTGATAAACCAGCTAACGGACTCGCCGGACTATCAACTGTTGCGGTTGGGCTTTTCCGCCGCTGAGATGTTCCACGGCAACTTCTACAATAACTTCATGGCCTCCGAGACGATTGATGAGAGCCGCCCTGACGTAGAGAACGTCGTAAGGCTGCTGCTGCAACTAGCTGAACCGGAGAATGTCTCTAGGCCATAGGCTCCGGTAAATGACGGTCTGCCTCCAAGGCTTGGCTCACGCCCTCCAGCCACTGCCGCGCATGGCGGGCTGCGTTTCTCTTACTGAGCAGCGAATTGCGTTCGCTATCGCTTTGCAGGCACAAAATCCGAAAGGTAATTCCCCAAAAGAAGGAGGGCCAGCCCCCGCTACGCAGTTGCCAGCCCATGCCACCAGTATAGCAGCTCTGACCCGTGCATCAACCCTCGTCCTCTGCCGCAGCCTCCATCGCCGCCTCCATCTCCCGTCGACGCAGCAGCTTCGTCGAGTCCTTGGCCGCGCAGTCCAGCGCGTAGGCGATGGTCGACAGCGCGGCACGGGCGATGGCGCCGTCGATGATGACGCCCTGCTTGACCGCGTAGGCCTGCCCCTGTCGCTGTGCCTCTGTGTAGGCGCGGATCGCTTCCGCACACCGCACGACCTCCGACTGCATGGGCCGCAGGAGCCTGTTGGCGGCGGCCACCTGTGCTGGATGCACGCAGAAGGTGCTGCGGCACCCGGCCTCCCACGACGCCCGCATCGAGAGCTCCAGAGCCGCCGCGTCTCCGTAGTCTGCGATCGTCGAACGCCCCGGCGTCCATGCACGTCCGTTGACAGCCTTGCCCAATGCCCGCGCCGCGAGTCCGACCTCGCCCCGGGCGTAGGCGAGCACGTCGAGTTCGCGAAGGTCGTCAAAGGAGAGGCCGAGGTCTGCCGTCAGGTCCGCCTCGCCCAGCACGCCAAAGGCCCGCGCGCGCGAGCTGCCGATGGCGATGTCGTAGGCGTTCTGCACACCCACCGCCGACTCCACCATCGGCATGATTTCGACCGAGCCTGAAGCGATGCCGCGCTCCGCCTCTAGCTGCGAGAGGAACGCGCCGAGCCGTTCGACCTGCCCTGCCGTCTCAGCCTTGGGTAGGACGATGGCGCACAGCCCCGGCCAGACGCCGGCGATGCAGTCCGCCTCGACTTGGTCGTGGTTGACACGCAGGGCGGCCTCGGCGCCGCCGCGCTGCACCAGCGCGATTGCCTCGCGAACGGCGGTGCGCGCTGCGGGCTTCTCTTCGGGCGCAACGGAGTCCTCCAGGTCCAGCACAACCACGTCGGCCGAGTGCCGCCACGCGCCCTCAACAAAGCGGCGGACATTCACTGGCGTGAACAGCATTGAGCGGCGAACGGGCGGCATCGGCTAGCTTCCCTCCGTTGTCGGCGTGTTGGGTGCAGTCGAGTCCGCGGCCTCCGTGCCGTCAGCGTTGCCCGACGGCGCGAGCGGCTCGCTCGGGGGCACGCCAATGCCAAAGTGCGAGGGCACGACGGGCTGCCACTGCGTAGGCGCAGGTGGACTAGCAGGCAGCGCGATGGGTGCCTGCGCGACATCCGCTGGTTTGGTGGGGACTTCTTGTTCGGCGGCTTGTCCTCCCGCTTGCGCCGCCGGGGGCTTCGGCACGCCGATGCCGAAGTGCGACGGCACAACGGGCTGCCACTTGGACGGGACAGGGGCCGTAGGCGCCGGCGCGCTCGCCGACGGCGTCCCCTGCAGCGCGGCGTTGCAGGCGTCGATGGCCTCCGGGTGGAGGGTTACTGCGCCCCGATAGCCGAAAGCCTGCGCGGCCTCAGCCCCCTCAGCAAGCCGCTGAGCTGCATCGACGCCCAGCGCCTCGACCAGCCCGCCCGGCGCCACGCCGGTTGCGAGGCATGCGTACACTGGCACATCCGCCTCCATGGCCGCCGCTGCAATCCTCCCGCGGAGGTGCGCCGTTTCCGGCAATGCCGGTGGGCGCAGCGTCGTCCACGTTGCGCGGTTGTCCGGCCTGCCCAACAGGTCGAGGACGTCGTAGGTAGCTGCCATGACCGCGGAAACGCGCGAAGTGGCGGCCAGCGTCTCGCGCAGCGCCCAGACCCCCGCGGCGCTCTGCACCTCGACGACGATGCGGACCCGCTCGGGCAATTCGCGTTCACCCTCAAGGTCGGTCAGAAGGCCGTCAAGCTGCTTGGCCTCGTCGGGCGATTCGGCGGCGACCACGACGGCAGTGAGTCCGGGCCCGACGGCTGCCGCCAGGTCGGCCTCAGCATCGTCTGCGTCTTCTATGTTCACGCGCACCCAAACGCGACGGCCCGCCAGCTTCGCCACCGCGATCGCACTAGGCACGAGCTCCCGCGCTGCGCCCCTCCGCGACGCGTGCACGAGCGTCGTCATGTCCAGGCAGAGGACGTCGGCGCTTCCGCCCATCGCCGCCAGGGTCTGCGCAGCATCGTCCGCGGGCAGGAGGAGGACGGAGCGGGCGCGGGCGCTCGATGCAAGCGGGGCAAGGGCGGGCTCGGGGGTGAGGTCGTAGCCGCCGTCCATCCAGGCGCGGGCCACGGTGACCAGCGTCTCGCTTTCCCGGCGGCCGACTTCCCGCATTGGCCATCGTTGGGGCTTGGCGCCGCCCGTCGCCGTCGAGATCTCCAGCGATAGGTCGCCAAAGATGACGCCGAGCAGGACGGCGGCCAAACCCAGGCCTCCAGCCGCCAGTTGCAGCGGCGTCCCGGGCCCGGCCAGCAGGCTCAGTGCGGCGATGAGCGCGCCCAGCACCACCGTCGTTGTCCGCGGGCGTTGCGTCAGCTTGATGCCCTGCACAGCCGCGTACGGCAACTCGCGAAAAACGGGCGCGCCGGAGCGGGCGATGTGGTGGATGAGCCGCAGGTTGGTGGCCGCGACTTGCCCGCACTCGGCGGCCACGCGCTCATGCGGTTGGAGGTAGTCGGCTAGCGCCAAGGCGGAGCGCTCCCTTCCTCCGAGGTGGGTCCCGGTGCCGGCGTACCCTCGTCGACTAGGGGAGGCTCGAGCCTGCGGTTGATGGCGTCGGCCCGGTCGATGACCGCACGCGCCTGCCGGACGTTGGCGAGGTCCGCCATCGTGCCCGCGGACGCCGCGATTGCGCCCCGGCCGTCGGCGACTGCGGCGTCCATTGCGGCGAGCACCCGCCGGGCGGCCTCCACTTCGCCCTCGCGTGGGCTGAAGCCCGAGTTCACCAGTGCGACGACGTCCGCATCAAAGCAGAGCGCCCCGCGCAGTCCCATGCGCCGACCCACCGCGGCGTATCCGCCTGCGAGCGCGCCCACTCCCTGTCCGACGGCCCCGTGCGCCTGTACGCCAAGCGACCTGGCAGCCACGACGACCGCGCCCCGGTAGTACGCGGCAAGGTCGCGTCTCGCGCCGCCGTTCGCCCCGACAGCGCGGAGCAGCGCCTGTTCGTCCAACGCGAGGGCCACCACCCGCGAGCTGCCAGCGGCGATGGCGGCGCAGCTCTGCACCCCTGCCGCCGTCGCCAGCACCACTTCCACGTTGACGACTCCCCGCTGCATCCCGTGGCGCGATTCCCAGTCGCCCAGCGCGCCGACCACAGCGTCGAGTTCTTCCCGTGACCCGGCCGTGACCAGGACACCGGCAATTGCGCCGGAAGGGCAGGCTGCGAGGTCCTCAGCGACGCCGGCGGCGTCCGTCCACAGGAGCGTCTCCCCGCCGGACCGCGCCAGCGCCGCAAGCGACTCGCCGAGCACGCCCCGTGCCTCGTCGCGCCGGTGTGCGGCGGGCCCCCGAGCCATGTCGAGGACAACGGCGTCGGCGCCGGCTGCAGCCGCTCGCGCCACGCCCGCGCCGTCAATGGGCGACGCCGCCAACAGCGTCCGCCGCACCAGTGTGTCTCGTGTCGAAACCGCCGATTCCATGTCTGGCAGCATACCATACTGTTGTTGGGCAACTGTTGTTGGGCAATTGCTCACCTGAAGCATGGGCGCTGGCTCTATTGTAGCTGCACAAATCGAGCAACATTCGAGGGGCGGTAGAGGTCCTACAGAGCTCATTGGACCACATCTGGTTGGGTGAATTGCCGCACTTCTGATATGCTTAATGACGGTAGTTTCATACTGCCCTATAGTCGGGTGGGGCGACGGAGCGGTTCACATGATTTCTTTCATTGGCGGGACAGGTCCAGAGGGTCGGGGTCTCGCCCTGCGATTTGCCATCATCGGCGAGCAGATATTCCTTGGCTCCCGCGACCCCCAGCGCGGCGTGACGGCGGCTACCGACGTGCGAGCGCTGTTGCCGCAGAACTACCCCGCCACCAGCGTGATGGGCGGCGCCAATGAGCAGGCTGCCCAGATGGGCGACATCGTCTTCATCGCCGTGCCGTACCAGGCGCAAAAGGACACCCTCACCGAACTTGAGGAGCACCTTCGAGGCAAGGTCATCGTGAATGTCGTCGCGCCCCTGGTGTTCGTGAAGGGCTCCGCGCGGGCGCTGCCGGTCGAGGCGGGCTCCGCTGCCGAGGAGGCGCGCGACCTGCTGCCGGAGTCCTCGGTCATCGGCGCGTTCCACAACCTGAGCGCCATTGACCTGCTCATGCCCATGCAGCCGCTCGACTGCGACGTCGTCGTCTGCGGCGACGACCCCGAGGCGAAGGCAAAGGTGATGGAGCTGGCTGAATCCATCAAGGGCGTCCGCGCCGTCAACGGGGGCGCGCTGGTCAACTCGCGCTACGTCGAGCACCTGACGTCGCTGCTCATCAACATCAACCGCATCTACAAGGCGCACTCCTCCATTCGCATCACGGGCATCTAGCGAAGGCATAGCGTCCCGCGCAGATTCCCGCACCCGCAACGGCTCTTGTGCATCCGAGGCCACCCACGAGAATCCGTCCGTTTCCGCAAAATCGCCGGAAACCCCCTTGGGCATCCGTAACGAAATTCGTTATACTCTTGCACAACACATACACACACAACACCTGAAGGAGGGAAGATGCAGTTTGCACGGTACTACGCTCATGGCGAGGTCGCCTACGGCGTGGTGGAAGACGGCATGGTGAAGCAGATCACCACAACGCCCTTTGAGGACTATGAGGTCACCGACCACATCCACAGCCTCGACCAAGTACAGCTCCTGGCCCCCGTTCAGCCCGGCAAGGTCATTGCCATCGCGTTGAACTACAGCACGCACTTGGGCGAGCGACCCGCCCCCAAGCGCGTGGAAGGCTTCTACAAGCCGCACAACTGCATCATCGCCGACGGCGAGGACATCGTGCTGCCCAAGGATGCCGGCCGCGTCGACGAAGAGGGCGAGCTCGTCGCCATCATCGGCAAGACCTGCAGCAAAGTCTCCAAGGAGGACGCGCTCGACTACGTGATGGGCTACACCATCGGCAACGACGTCAGCGCCCGCGACTGGCAGAACGGCCCCGAGAAGGACATGCAGTGGTGGCGCGCCAAGGGCGCCGACACCTTCGGTCCCCTGGGTCCCGTCATCAGCACGGACTTCAACCCCTTCGACTTCACCATTCAGGTTTCCGTCAACGGCGAGAAGACCCACAACCACGCCCACGCCGAGGACCTCATCTTCGACATCCCCACCGTCGTCAGCGAGATCAGTCGCTACGTCACCCTGGACCCCGGAGACATCATCTACACGGGCACGCCTGGGCAGACCAGCGAGCTCCATCCCGGCGACGTGGTGGAAGTGGAGATCCCCGGAATTGGGACGCTCCGCAATCCTGTGGTGAGCGAGTAAGCAAGCCTTGGGCATGAGCAAACATTACTCGGCAAAGAACGCAATAGCGGAGGGGGCCTGTCACGTCGACGGGCCCCTGACTTTTACCCTTGGCCAATCGGCTCCACTGCCACGCAAAACTCGGTATAAAGCGCGTTTGACGCAAATTGACGGCGAAATTCCCCGCTGCTAAACTCCGTGAAACCTTTCGCCGCAGAAAGGAAGTGGTCTAATGGGGGTGCCCCGCTTCAAGGAAATCCGCCGTAGTTATGGTTTCGACGAGGTAGCTATTGTCCCCGGTGAGGTCACCATCAACCCAGAACAGGTAGACATGAGCCTCACCATTGGTGAGCACCACTTCTCCGTCCCCGTTCTCGCCTCCGCCATGGATGCCGTGGTCTCGCCGGACTTTGCCGTCAAGATGGGCAAGCTCGGTGGCCTCGCCGTCCTGAACCTGGAGGGTCTGTGGACTCGGTACCCCGACGCCGCCGACAAGCTCGCCGAGGTTGCCGAGACCCCGATCGAAGAGGCGACCGCCCTGCTGCAGAGGCTCTACCAGACGCCCGTACAGGACGAGCTCGTGGCGCAGCGAGTCCAGGAGATCAAGTCCGGCGACGTTAAGTGCGCAGTCGCTGTCACCCCGCAGCGTGCCAAGCGGTTCGCGCCCATCGCCGTCGAGGCGGGCGCTGACGTCGTCGTGGTGCAGTCCACCGTGACGACGGCCCGGCACATCTCCAAGAGCTACCGCGGCCTCATTTTCTCGGAGCTGGTGGAGCAGATCCGCCGTCCGGTCATCGTCGGCAACTGCGTTGGCTACGACGTGGCGCTGGAGTTAATGGAGAACGGCATTAGCGGCCTCCTCGTGGGCATCGGCCCCGGCGCAGCGTGCACCAGCCGCGAGGTCGTCGGCATCGGCGTCCCGCAGGTGACCGCGACGATGGACTGTGCCGCAGCGCGAGAGGAATACCTGCATCGGACGGGCCGCTACGTTGCCGTCATCACCGACGGCGGCATCCGCACCGGCGGCGACTTCTGCAAGTCGATGGTCGCCGGCGCCGACGGCGTCATGCTCGGCACGCCTTTCGCCCAGTCGGTCGAAGCCCCCGGTCGCGGCTACAATTGGGGCATGGCGACGCCCGACCCGGCGCTGCCCCGGGGCACCCGCATTCGCGTGGGCACCAAGGGAACGCTGGACGAGATGCTCTTTGGGCCCTCGTCCCGCACGGACGGCACCATGAACCTGACCGGCGCCCTGCGCGCCTGCATGGGCATGGTGGGCGCCTTCAACATTCGGGAGTTCCAGCAAACGGAACTGGTCTACGCGCCTGACATAAAGATGGAAGGCAAGGCGTTCCAGTTGGCCAATAGCCTTTAGGTAGATACGGCGCCGGCCGCACCACGCGGCTGGCGCCCGGTTGATGCGGGCTTGCGGCCCGACGCGAAGATGGGCAGGAGCAGGATATGGCAAGGTGGGAATATCGCGTGATTGAATTGGGCGACGAGGTCGAGGACGGCGCAGGCCGCGTCGCTGAGTACGAAAGTATCCTCAACGAGTTGGGCGAAGAGGGCTGGGAGCTCATTTCGGTCACTGAGACCGAGTACATCGACGAGTCCGACCCCGACGAGATGGGCGTCCCCTCCGGCACTACCGTCGCCTACCTGAAGCGGGAGAAGTCCTAGCCTTCGCGAGGGGCTGACCGCAATGTCGACGGCGGAAGCGTCAGGGTCGTCTGAACAGCCCACGGTCAAGGCCGCGGCGCGCCGTGGTCGTGCGCGGGTGGCCTCAACACACCGGATGGGCTTTGTCACCATCCTTGGCCGCCCCAACGTCGGCAAATCGACGCTGATGAACGCGCTCTTGAAAGAGAAGCTGGCCATCACGTCGCCAAGGCCCCAGACCACGCGTCAGCAGTTGCTCGGCATCCTCACTCACGACGACTACCAGATCGTCTTTTGGGACACACCCGGCTACATGCGACGCACCCGCGACGCCCTCGATCGCCGGATGCTCGGCCACGTGCAGGAAGCGATGGTGGCGGCGGACCTCGCGATGTTGGTTGTCGAGCCCAGGCCTCCTGGCGAGACGGAGAGGTCGCTGCTGAGGACGCTGGAGGCTGAAGAAACGCCCATCGTCATCGCCATCAACAAGGTGGACAAGGTGGGCAAGACCCTGCTGTTGCCGCTCATGCGGGCATACGCCGAGCTCGTGCCATCGGCGGAGATCGTGCCCATCAGCGCCCTCCACGCCGACGGCACGGACCTGCTGGTTCAGCTACTCGTCGAACGGCTGCCGCTGCGAGGGCCGGAGTACGGCGCCGACGAGATCACTGACCGCTCCGAGCGGTTCCTGGCCTCCGAGTTGGTGCGTGAGCAGCTCTTCCGCCGGTTCGCCGAGGAGGTGCCCTACGACACTGCCGTCGAGGTGGAGGAGTTCACCGAGGCCGACGGCGTGGAGCGCAAAAAGGACTACGTGAGCGTCGTTGTGTACGTGTATCGGACGACGCAGCGGCGCATCCTCATCGGCAAGGGTGGCGCCGCGCTCAAGGAGGTCGCCACGGCGGCCCGGCTGCAAATGGAGGAACTCTTCCATCGCCCCATCTACCTGGACGTCTGGGTCCGTGTCTGGGGCGAATGGCGTGACGACCCATCCTTCCTGGAGAACGTCGGCTACTAGCTCCCCAAACGCCCCCCGCCACGACGCTGCGCGCACCCGTCCGCCCTGAGCCTGTCAAAATGCCCTCCCGCAGCTGCGGGATCCCCCCACCCGCCACCACCAGCCCTCGCCGGCCCGCACTCCCCCACCGTCGTTCCCGCGCTCCCCCACGCGCGCCTCCCAAATCCGTTCGCCCTGAGCTTGTCGAAGGGCCTTCCGCACGCGTCATTCCTGCGAAGGCAGGAATCCAGAGAGGCGCGGCGCGGGGCGTCTCCCACCCCATCGCATCCCCCACTCCCCACCGCACGCGCGCTTCCCAAATCCGTTCGCCCTGAGCCTGTCGAAGCCTGCCCTGAGGGCACTCGAAGGGGGCCCTCCACCACCAGCAGCCCCCGCATCACCCCCGTCCTCGTGCGCCCCACCCCGGTCGTAGGGGCGGTTCGCGAACCGCCCGCCCGCGAAAGCGGGCCCCCGCCCTGACCCGAACCCCTCGCGCCAACGCGTCCCACCACACCCCCCACCCGTCGTTCCCGCTCTCGCGGGAACCCAGGGCAGGGGCGCGGCGCGGGGCCGTCTCCCCCTCTCGTCCTTCCCGCACTCCCCCACGCGCGTCATTCCTGCGAAGGCAGGAATCCAGAGGAGCGCCGCGCGGGGCGTCTCCGTCCCCCATCGCACCCCCACTCCCCACCGAAGGCGCGCCTCCCAAGTCCGTTCGCCCTGAGCTTGTCGAAGGGTCCCCCACCACCAACAGCCCCCCCATCACCCTCCCCCGCACGCGTCATTCCTGCGAAGGCAGGAATCCAGAGGGGCGCCGCGCGGGGCGTCTCCGTCCCCCATCGCATCCCCCACTCCCCACCGAAGCTGCGCTCCCCGAGTCCGTTCGCCCTGAGCCTGTCGAAGGGAACCCACTACCACCAGCAACCCCCGCATCACCCTCCCCCGCACGCGTCATTCCTGCGAAGGCAGGAATCCAGGGCCGAGGCGCGGGGCGTCTCCATCCTCCATCGCATCCCCCACTCCCCACCGAAGGCGCGCCTCCAAAATCCGTTCGCCCTGAGCCTGTCAAAGCCTGTCCTGAGACCTCGAAGGGCCTGTCCTTGTATAGTAAGGGAGAGGGTGGGGCAGACCGGACTGTCCCAGGTCAGCAGACCGAGCCTCAGCGTGGTCGCCCCACCCGCCATTCCTCGGAGCCCGAACAGTTGCCGGGGCCCGCAAGGAGCCCGCATCCACAAGGCAGGGCCGAAGGGAGGACGTATGGCAGCCCCAGAGCGGTGTTTCATCGGCATTGACGTGGCCAAAGACTGGTTGGACGTCGCGACCCATCCTTCGGGGGAGACGTGGCGGGTCCCCCACACCCGCGAGGCGGTGGCTGCCCTGGTCCTCCGCCTGCTGGCCCTGGACCCGGCCCTCATCACCCTGGAAGCCTCCGGCGGCTACGAAGCCCTGGCAACCGCCCTCTTGGGGGAAGCCGGTCTGCCCGTGGCCGTGGTGAATCCCCGGCCCGTGCGGGACTTCGCCCGCTCCCAAGGCATCCTGGCCAAGACTGACCGCCTGGACGCCCGCGTCATTGCCCGCTACGGCCAAGTGGCAGAGGTCACCCCCCAACCGCCCACCGCCGAGGGAGACCGCGACCTGGCGGCCTTGACTGCCCGCCGTCGTCAGGTGGTCCAGATGCGCACCGCGGAACTCCAACGCCGCCACATGGCCCGCTCCGTTGTCTTGACCCGCATCGAGCGGATGGTCGCCGTCCTGAACGCGGAGTTGGCGGACCTGGACCGGGAGATTACCCGGCGGGTGGGCCAATCTCCCCACTGGCAGCAACGGGAGCAGCTCCTGCGCACGGTGCCCGGGGTAGGCCCCATCCTGAGTCTGACCCTCTTGGCCGACCTGCCCGAGTTGGGGGCGTTGGACAAGAAGGCCATCGCCGCGTTGGTGGGCCTGGCGCCCCTCGCCCACGACAGCGGCCGACACCACGGCCCGCGGTCCTGTTGGGGCGGGCGCGCCCACGTGCGCACCGCCCTCTACATGCCCACCGTCGCGGCCTTGCGCGCCAATCCGGTCATCCGGGCCTTCTACGACCGGCTGGTGGCCCAGGGCAAACCCAAGAAGGTCGCACTCGTCGCCTGCATGCACAAGCTCCTCACCATCCTCAACACCATCGTCCGCCACCAGACCCCCTGGAACCCCCACCCCCTTGCCATCCATAACAGTTGCTGAGGGCACTCGAAGGGGGCCTTCCGCACGCGTGATTCCTGCGAAGGCAGGAATCCAGAGGGGCGAGGCGCGGGGCGTCTCCCACCTCATCGCATCCCCCACTCCCACCAAAGGCGCGCTTCCCAAATCCGTTCGCCCTGAGCCTGTCGAAGGGGGCCCCCCACCACCAACAGCCCCCGCATCACCCCTTCACCCCCGCCTCCGCGAGAACCTCACCCCCTCGCGCCGGACGGCACACTGACACGACCCTATTGCCCCCACTCCGGCGCCTCCGCTACCGTCTCCCCATGGCAATCACAATCTCCCACCACAACCAGAACACCGCCGATCCCCATGCCTCCGGGCGCCCCAGCCCGGTCGTTGGCGGCATGGCCCGCATCGATGGTCAGAGGTGGCTCGGCAAGTATCAGGAGGGGTCGTTTTCCCTCTGCAAAAAAATCTTGGATTTATAGCTGAAGTGCGCCAACCCAGCTACAGATCCATTGCAAAAACAACCTCCCACCGGCCACAGCCCATACACCCCGCACTTCGGCATACCTCGCAGGGCCGATTCGCAAAATGGTTGCACGGCCGAAACCCCGCGGAACGGCGACGAACCACTCAGGAAGTCTGGGGTGTTGACAACAGGGAATGTATGTTCTACTCTTCTAAGCACAAGTGTTCGGGCAGGACTTGCCGAAGGAAAATGCGTGGAAACGCGAGGCGCCTCCGCGGAGGGGGTGGGGGCACCTCGCGGTAGGCCACCCGAAGTATGGTTGTAGCGGACTCCATTTGTTGGCGGCGAGGGAGGGGCCGGAGTGCACGCGAGTGCGCCGGCCCCTTTCATTTGCCAGCAACGACGCAATGCCGGGTATACTACGTGCGGCCCAACATCACCCACGCGAAGGGAGCACAATGACCCAAGCATCCGCGAACGGCAACATCACCGGCGTCCTGGCGGACTACATGGCGCAGGCCCGAGACCGCGCCCTGCCCCCGGACGTGGACCGTGAGGCCAAGCACCGTCTCCTCGACAGCCTCGCCGCGATCGTGTCCGGCAGCACCCTGTTGCCCGGGCAGATGGCGGACAAGTACGTTCGCACGCTGGGCGGCGTGCCCGAGTCCATGGTCATGACGACGGATGTGGTGACCTCCGCCGCCAATGCGGCCCTTGCCAACGGCATGATGGGCCACGCGGACGAGACCGACGACTTCGACCCCCCGTCCAAGGCCCACCCCGGCTGCAGCGTGGTCCCCGCCGCGTGGGCGATGGCTGAGCGCGAGGGCGCGTCCGGCACCGAGATGCTTCGGGCCGTCGCGCTGGGCTACGACGTAGCGTGCCGAATGTTGCTCGCGGTTGACGCCGACAAGCTGCGGGCCGCGCACCACAGCGCGGAGGGCTTCGGCTCGACATTCGGCGCGACGGGTGCCGCGGCGTCGCTGGCGCAGCTGGACGCGATGCAGATGAGGTACGTCCTCTCCTACGCGGCGCAGCAGGCCTCCGGCCTCTGGGCATGGGTGGGCGACGAGGAGCACGTCGAGAAGGCCTTTGACTTCGCCGGCATGGGCGCCCGCAACGGCGTGACCGCCGCCACCATGGTGCAGCTCGGCTTCTCCGGCGTCCCCAACATCCTGGACGGCGAGCACAACCTGCTGCTGGCGTTCTCGCAAGCCCCTGACCCGAGACATCTGGTGGAAGGCCTCGGCGAACACTATTCCGTCACCAGCACCGCCATCAAGCCCTACGCCGTCGGCTACCCCATTCAGTCGGCGCTGGACGCGCTGTTCACCATCACGGGCGCGCACAACCTGATCGGCAGCGACGTGGAGAGCGTCGTCGCCAAGCTGCCCACCGATGGCGCGGGCGTGGTCAACAACCGCGCCATGCCGGACGTCAACATCCAGCACTGCATCGCGCTGGCGCTCGTGGACGGCGCCGTTTCCTTCACCTCCGCCCACTCCTACGAGCGCATGGCCGACGCCGAGGTGCTGTCCATGAAGGAGCGCGTGACGCTGCAGCCCGAAGCGAGTCTCGTCATGGCGGAAGCCCCGAGGCAGGCAATCATCGAGGTAACAACGCGAGACGGGCGCACGCTGACCCACCACACCAAGTACGCACCGGGCACGGCCCAGAACCCCCTCGACACAGCCCGCGTATGCGAAAAGGCGCGCGATCTAATAGTGCCGGTGCTGGGCGAGGACGCCACGGAGCAGCTCATAGACCGCGTCCTCCACATTGAGGACGTGGCAAACGTGCGAAACCTCCGCCCCCTCCTTGCGCGGGCGTAGCAAGTTTCCGTTCGCCCTGAGCCTGTCGAAGGGCAGGGCGCGAGCACGTAGGGGCAACCCTTGTGGTTGCCCGCCCCCGCTTAGGCCCGAACGTCGCCGCCGGACAACAAGAGAGGGGCCGCTCAGCGGCCCCTCTTCGCGCGGTCTTGGACAAGTGGCACACTACGAACCATTTAGCGTGTCCACCCATTCCTGCCACTGGCTGCTGTTCATCCCGCCGAAGCCCTTGCGCAACTGGATCGTCCCGTTTGCGTCGATGCCCACAGCGCTCGACTGCGACGTCACGCGAAAGGCGTCCCTGACGACGCTGCGGTCGTAGAGAGCAAGTGGGAAGCTCAGTCCACGATTGTTCGCGTAGTTCTGAAGTTCGGACTCAGTCGCTACCACATCATAGCTGACGCCCAGGATCAAAACGTCGTCGCTGTTGGCTGAATAGACACTCGACAGATGCGGAACCTCCGCATTGCAGACCGGTCACCAGGTCGCAAAGAAATAGACAATCACCGCCTTCCCGCTGGCGTTCACCTCTGAGAGTGTGTACGTCTCCCCATTCACCGCCGTCACGGTAAAGTCCGGCGCGCGATTGCCCACCTCAGATCCCAAAGGCAGCTGTGGTTTGGGCGTTGGCGTGGGAATCGGTGACGGCGTCACAGTCGGTGCAGGCCTCGCCGTTGGAATCGGTGACGGAGTGATGGTCGGCGCCGGAGCCGCGAACGGCGGCGGCGCGACGGTGGGAGCGGTCGCCACAGTAGGCGCCGCGACAGCCACAGTCGGCGCGGGCTGGACGGGCTGGGTTACAGGCGCGACGGTCGCCGCCGCGGGTGCCGGAGCGACCGTCGGAACTGCCTCGACAGGCGCCGGCGCCACCGGCACGGACGCCGCCGTCGACGGAACCTCAAGCTCCGCCGACGCCGTCTCACCGGCAAGCGTAGTCAGCCAGTCGCGCCAACGGTCCTCGCCCTGCAGCCCGCCGTTCTTCCGCAGGACAATCTCGCCCGAGGCGTCGATGCCCACGGCCGCGGACTGCTGGCTGACACGATAGTCCTTCAGGGGATCGGCGCTAACGGGAGCCAGGGGCCAGAAGAAACCGTTGCTCTCTCCCCAGCTGCTGATGCGGTCCACCGACTCGCCGGGGTCCACGTCCACGCCGATGAGCACCACGTTGTCCTGGAAGTCAGGGTAGACCGTCCGCAGATGCCGAAACTCGGCATTGCACGTCGGTCACCACGTTGCGAAGAAATACAGCAACACGGGCGACCCGGCGGCGTTGACGTCGGACAGGGTGAACGACTCGCCCGCAACGGTTTCCACCGTAAAGTCCGGCGCCTGCATGCCGACCTCGTGGCCAATGGTGACCACGGGCTCAGTGACCGCCGCAGTGTCCGTCGTAGCGGTTGTGGCTCCACTCTGCTCGGCCGCAGGTTCCGCCGCATCGTCCGTCTCGCTGCCGCATGCTACTGCGGCAAGGAGACCCAGGGCGGCGGCAAGGGCCAGGAGCGCGGACCACCGGCTCGTGCCCAGGGACCAGGGCCATCTTCGCTTCATCGGCGCCTCCGTTCGCTGTGTGCTTTCTTCATTATAGGGCAATGTCTGGCCCCGGTGGACAGCGCAACCGGGAGATTCGCTTCGCGCAAGCCCGTTTCCGATACATGGTTGCGATTCCCGCTGCTCACGCCTTGCCGAGGCGTCGTCGCGCACATTGCTCGTTGAGAACGAATAGCAAGGCGCTTAGCACCTTGTATCGCGTCTCGCTTACGACTATAGACGTTGCATCATTCCCGCTAAGAGGGTTGATATAGCACAATAATGTTAGGTAATTTGCAACAATCCTAAAGCATATGTATTAGCAACCAAGAGGAGGGATGTATGGCGGAAGCACACGACCACAGTCATGAGCACGACGACCATTGCCACGAGCACGCCGACGAGCACTGCGCTGCTGCAGACGACCCCCACCACGCCGTCCACGCCGCCTAGCGTCGGCATTGGGCAGGCACTTTACGTAACCCGAACGATTTGCAAGCCAGATGTCCGGCTAGGCAACGACCTGCCGGACATTTGGTGTTGCGCGAAGGGGAAACGTTGTGACGACTGAGCACCGGCCCGATCACGACCTGCGTGGGGCCAGCAAGAAAAGCCTGATTCTTGCCCTCGCCCTTATTGGCGGGTTCATGTTTGTGGATGTCGTTGGCGGCGTTCTTTCGGGAAGCCTCGCCCTCCTCGCTGACGCGGCGCACATGCTTACCGACGCGGCGTCGATCCTGCTGGCGCTGGTGGCCATGTGGATCGCCAACCGCCCGGCCGCGGCTGGATCAACCTTCGGCTTTTACCGGACGGAGGTGCTTGCCGCGCTGCTCAACACCCTGAGCCTGTGGCTCATCGCCGGGTGGATATTCTTCGAGGCCTACCACCGCTTCTTCGATACGCCTGAGGTTGAGGGTCCCCTGCTTCTCGGCGTTGGCGTCATTGGCCTTGTGGTCAACATCGCCGCCGCGTGGGTGCTGCACAGGGCCGCGAGAGAGAGCCTCAACGTCGAGGGCGCCTTTCAGCATGTATTGGCGGACCTGATGGGATCGGTAGGCGTCATCATTTCAGGCATCCTGATTCTGTCGTTTGCCGAATCCAATTCAACGTGGTACATAGTCGACCCCATCATGAGCGTCCTTGTCGGGCTGCTCATCCTCAAGGTGTCCTGGGGCCTGTTCATGCGGGTGTTCAAGGTACTGCTTGAGGGAACACCCGACAGCGTGGATCTTTACTACATCTGCAGTGAGATGGAGGAAGTGGAAGGCGTCACGCTGGTGCATGACGTGCACGCGTGGGCCATCACCTCCGGCTACGACGCCTTTACGGCCCACGTATTCGTAAGCCCGACGCAGGCCGGACGACAGGAGGAAATCCTGAGTCAATTGCGAAAGATCGTGTACAAGCACGGTCTCAACCACGTGACCCTGCAAGTGGAGTTGTCTGTTGCGGACTGTGAGGAGAACCACCACGCGGAGCACCCACCGGCCCGAATGCAGCCCCACGTCTGACGAGGGCAAGGGCCAACCATCAGCCGTAGAAGTAAAACTAAACAGAGCGGCCCGGCGGGAATGTCCCGCCGGGCCGCTCTATGTATCCGAGTCCCGTTCGCCCTGAGCTTGTCGAAGGGCCGCTCTCAGCCTCTCGAAGGAGGCGAGTGGCGACCGCCCCTACACCGCGGGTATGCCGCCGATGATAGCGCGGTCGAGCTCCGGGTGGTCGATCCAGCCGTCGCGGAAGTCCTTGGTGGCCTCGTACCAGTCACAGCCGAAGGGCAGCATGACGCCGCCGGACCGCACGGCGTACACCTCCGGGTTGTCGACGCCGGGCGGTGTCTCGCCCTCCTGCAATGAGCGGGCGGCCCGCAGCAGGCGCCTGCGCGAGCGGATGATCATCTGGTCGCTGGTGCCCAGCCGCTCTTTCTCGCGGTCGACGACGGGGCCCATGCTGACGGTGACGGCCTGGTCCTCCAGGAAAATGCTCTTCAGGCCGGCGAAGCTCTTCGTCTTCTGGGCCTCGCGGTCGACCCCAAAGTCGTTGTCCATGTCGGCGACGCAGCGGAAGCGGTCGAAGAAGCCTGTGCCGTTGGGGTAAACATCGGTGGCGCCGGACGCCCACTTCCCCTTGGGCCGCTCACCGTTGGGGCCAAACAGCGGCGAGCGCTGGTTGGACGAGATTGCCAGGGTGTGGGTGTCGTCCATGGGCACCCAGGCGCGGAACTTGTGCTCAAGACCCAGGACGCCGGGCGGAGTCATCGCGTAGAAGGGCATCAGGAAGTTGGCGAACCGCCAGTAGTTCATCCCGTCCATGGCGGGCCGGTATGCGCCGTACATGGTGCCGAAGTCCGTGTCGATGGCCGCGTAGTGGGGCGCGCGGTTCTGCAGGTGCCACCACGCCCAGCTGCCCTCGGGCGCGTCCTCGAACTGGGTGAGGCCTAGGTGCAGGTACAGGGTGTGGACGGTGTCGATGTCGCCCTCAAGGGCCTGCATCCAGTTGCAGGGCCGCATGTAGGCGGACACCACGACGTCGTCAATCATGTTCGACGGCAACTCGGGCAGGCCCGGGGTCGTCTTGCGGGGACCCATGTAGGTCCACATGATGCCGCCGCGCTCCTCGACGGGGTAGGACTTGATCTTGACCTTGTCCTTGAAGTTGCTCTCCGCCGGCTCCGACGGCATGTCGACGCAGTCGCCGTTGGCGTCAAACTTCCAGCCGTGGTACACGCAGCGAAGGCCGTACTCCTCGTTCCGACCGAAGAAGAGGCTCGCCCGGCGGTGGGGGCAGTTGTTGTCGAGAAGTCCCACCTTGCCGTCGGAGTCGCGGAAAGCGACCAGCTCCTCGCACAGGAGCATGACGCGGACCGGCGGGCAATCCGCCTCCGGCAGCTCATCGGAGAGGCCGAAGGGCATCCAATACTCGCGCATAAGCTCGCCCATAGGCGTCCCCGGCCCAACCCGAGTGAGCATCTCATTGTCTTCCCGTGTGAGCATCTATCTCCTCCTGGTTAATTGTGGCAGTACCCTCCGCGCGCAACGCGCAAGAAGCCATCATGCGAAGGGTAATGCGAAGGAACGCGTGCGTCAACGTTGTGTAGGGGCGCCCCTCGTGGGCGCCCTCGGTCCACCCGCGTTCGCCCTGAGCCTGACGAAGGGCGCGCGGGCGGAGGGTGCAAAGCGAACGCCTTCCCTACATCCAGTTCGGGGCAGGACCACGCAGCCGGAGTGACGCCTTGACAGCGGTACAGGTGTCTCATACCCTCGCGCTACTGTTACACTGGAGGCAGGCGGACACACAGGAGGCCGGAGATGGTACAGGGGTACGTAAGACTTACATTTCAATTTGAACGAGAGGGTTCTGATTGGGTAGGCACCTGTGTTGAACTGGGCACCAGCACGTTCGGTCGATCCCGTCGTCGCGTTCAAAGAGACCTGACACAGATGGTTACCGAATACCTCGACGTCCTTGAGGAAGATGGAACGCGGGAACGTATCTTCCGCGAAAATAATATCGCCGTTGACGAAGTGCCTGCGCCCGAACCCGTATACCGAGAAGTGCACACATTGCCCGTCGGCTTGGCCGTATAGCGCAGCCCTATGACGGTCACAGGCCAACAACTGATTAAGCTGCTTTTGGCGGCGGGCTGGATGCAGCGGCGGCGGGGCCGCCATGGGTTGATTCTTCGCAGTGGGGAGCCAGTGCAGGAGCGTTACACAACGGTTCCGGACACTAGGAAGACACTCCGACAGGGTACGCTCAGCGCTATCTTGGGCCCACAGCAAACCAACTTGGGGATGGCATGGCTTAAAGAACAGTTGGGCCAATAGCACAGCAAGGGGAGGGCAACGCAGTCCTCCCCTCGTTCTTTGCGCGCGCCGGGGCTAATGACCGGGGCAGGATGATTCATCCCTCAAACTAAACCCCTACTCCGCCTCCAACCCCCGTATCCGCTCCTCAATCTCCTGCAACCTCGGGTAGTCCTCGTCGGCGAGCCTGTAGCACCGCTCGAGGTAGAGCTGCGCAAGGTCGCCGCCGGAGCGCGAGGGGTCCTTCGCCGTCCGCAGCAGCGCGTCGATCTGGTATCGAGACGGCATGTAGCGAGCCAGCACCCGCACCTCGTCCTCAACCTCCTGCACCTGCCGCGTGTCGTTGCCCTCGACGGCGAAGCGCAAGCGCCCCGTGAGCTTCGCCAGCTCGCCCAGCCGGTCACGCTCGCTCATCAGCTCGAAGAGCACTTCGTTGACCGAGTGGCCGCCGAGGGCTTCCGGTGTCGCAATCTCCTCGGGCTGAGCCGCCACGCCGATGTAGCTCTGGTAGCGCTCTGCGTATTGCTGTACCACGTCGTTGACGCGCAGGAGCATTTCCTGTACCTGCTCGGTCGCGATGTCGCCGCCAAATAGCAGATCATCGCCACGGGCCGCCGCCAGCGACTCCAGCTGTGACTGCCCTCCCGCCTCTTCCGGCATGGGCGGAAACGCAAAGGCGGAGAGCTCCTGTGCATTGACGTTGGGGAGTTGGTTGGCAAGGAATGGGGGCATGTACTTGACCAGGTCAATGGAGATGGGCAGGACAACAACGTAGGTGGAGTAGAGCTTTCCCACTCCGCTTGCCTCCCGGAAGTACAGGAGGGCATGCCCTTTGGGAGCCGCCGCGTCGCCGCGATCAAATACCAGGTCCATTGCCGCCTCTTAAGATGTTCTTGGCGCCATTATAGCCCAAGCAGCAATGTCGCGGGCTCTGTCCACGTATTTCCGAGCCACTCTTCGACCCACCCGTCGTCGCTCGCACGAATCGACCACTGTCGACCCGAACGCCTCCCCCTCGAAAATCCGCTGCGCCTGTGGCCCGGCTTTGCCCTCGACCGCAACAACATTAAAATACCCCCATGATTGACATAGACCAGCTAGGCCAGGCGCTCGCGCAGCGCGGACTCACCGTCGCCGTAGGTGAGTCAGCCACCGGCGGCCTCCTGAGTTACCTGCTTTCGTCAGCGCCGGGCTCGTCCCGATTCTTCATGGGAGGCGTCACAGCCTACGCCAATGAGGCCAAGGCGGAGGTGCTTGCCGTCCCCGAGGCCGCCTTCGCGTTAGGCGCCGTGAGCGAGGCCGTCGCCCTAGCGATGGCCCGCGGCGCCCGTCACCTGTTCCACGCCGACATCGGTGTCGCGGATACGGGCATTGCCGGGCCCGGCGGCGCCACGCCAACGAAACCCGTCGGCCTGTTCTACATAGCGCTCTCGTCCCGCGACGGCTACGAGTCGGTCCAGACCCACCACTTCGACGGAGACCGGGAGCAGGTTCGGCGGGCTGCTGCGGACGCGGCGTTGTCATTGCTCGCGGAGTACGTAGACGCGCAGCCAACCAGGGATGGCAGCCCCTAGATTCTCCATGCCAACCGTCTATACTGATAGGGATGCGTCGTCCGGAGTTGGCGAGGCGTGTAGATTTATACGAGGCAAGAGGAGCAAGGCGTGAGGATTTATCTGGGAAACCTTTCATTCTCGTCTACGGAAGACGAAGTCGAGGAGATCTTTCGCACCTACGGCGAGGTGGCTTCCGTCACGATCATTCGCGACCGTGACACTGGCCGGTCCAAGGGATTCGCATTCGTGGAGATGCCGCAGGACGGCGACGCGCAGTCCGCTATTGCGGCGCTGCACGGGCGAGATCTCGATGGCCGCGCCCTGACGGTCAACGAGGCCCGGCCCCGCGAGACCCGGTTCTAGAGCAAGATCGAGCGCGCGGGTGTAGCTCAGCGGTAGAGCCCCTGCCTTCCAAGCAGGTTGTCGTGGGTTCAATTCCCATCGCCCGCTCCATTCTCTCTCCGCCGACAGCCATGTCTTCCTCTGCGGTGTATGCTTTGCGTGCACAGTAGGTCGGTTGCCGCACGTTCCTGTGGGGTTCCACCTGAACGCAAACGGCTGTTGTGTGAATCAGGAGGCTTGAATGAGCACGAGCGACTGGAACGCCGCGGTCTATCTGAGCTTCGGCAACGAGCGGCTTCGACCCGCCCTCGACCTGCTGGCGCAGGTGCCCATCGAGCGGCCGGAGCTCGTGTACGACCTCGGCTGCGGGCCCGGCACCGCGACGATTCACCTGAAGCGCCGCTGGCCGGACGCGCGAGTAGTCGGCGTGGACGGCTCCCCCGACATGCTGGCGCGGGCCCGTGCCGAGCATGCCGACATCGAGTGGGTGGAGGCGGACCTCAACGCATGGCAACCCGACGCCCCCGGCGACGTCGTCTATTCCAACGCCACCTTCCAGTGGCTGGACGACCACCATGACCTCTTGCCCCGCGTAGTTGAGGCGGTGAAGCCCGGCGGTGCGCTCGCCATCCAGGTGCCCAACAACTGGCGGGAGCCCAGCCACGTCAGCATGGCGGAGACGGCGAAGAATGGCCCGTGGCGCGACCGCGTGGTGCCCATCCTGCGCGAGCTCCCTGTGCTGATGCCGCACGAGTACTACGCCATCCTGCGGCCGCTGGTCTCCTACCTCAACATCTGGGAGACCACCTACCACCAGCTTCTGGAAGGCGACGACCCCATCGTCGCGTGGACGTCTGGCTCCTCCCTCCGCCCCCTCCTAGACCCGCTGAACGAGGAGGAGAGAGCCGCGTTCGTGGAGGAATACCGCCGCCGAGTAACCCCCCACTACCCCAAGCAAGCCGACGGCCGCACCATCTACCCCTTCCGCCGCATCTTCATGGTAGCTGTCCGCTAACCCGATTGCCCAGAGCCTGTCGAAGGGCAGGGCGCAAGTACGTAGGGGCAACCCTTGTGGTTGCCCGCCCCCGGCCGTTCACCCGAAGGGCACCCCCGCATCCGTTCGTGCTGAGCCTGTCGAAGCACCCCGCTCGCACCCCCGCCCCCGTTCGCCCTGAGCCCGTCGAAGCACCCCGCTCGCACTCCCGCGTCCGTTCGTGCTGAGCCTGTCGAAGCACCCCGCTCGCACCGAGGCAGGGAACAGAGCGGTGACATTCGCCCTGAGCCTGTCGAATGGGCTCCCACAAACAGCTCGCGCCGACGCGCTAGTCCTTGTTGATCATGAAAGTAGACGCCTTCTCAAAATGGTCAAGCAGCAGAGCGGCGTCACTCTCATCAACCCCGGACTCCAGCACGCAACCGCGCATGTGTGTGAACCACGCGTCGCGCTCCGCTTGCCCGATGGCGAAGGGCATGTGGCGCATGCGCAGCATGGGACGGCCGCGCTCCATCGAGTAGTACGGCGGGCCGCCCCATAGCTGCACTAGGAACATAGCCAGGTTGTTCTTGCCCGGTTCCAGGTCCTCCGGGTACAGCGGGCGCAGGATCGGATCGGCCTCCACCTTGGCGTAGAAGCTCTCCACCAGCGCCTTGAAATAGGGAATGCCGCCAACCCGTGTGTAGAGCGACGTTGTTGGCAACGGCCCCTCGGCGAACTGTCCTCGCTGCACTTCCATGGACGATTCCGCTGCCTTTGTTTACGGCACCGGCAGCTGGTCGGCGTCCTCTGCCGGCTGCAGGTCGAAGGCGTTGTTGATGGCGGAGATGTACTGGTACTGGCCGATGGTGCCCGTAAGCTCCACGAGCCAGCGCGTGCCCTTGCGCTCCACCAGCGAGTCGAACAGCGACTGCTCCACCTTGTTGGTCTGCAGGAGCTGCCGGACGTAGGTGATGATGTCCTGCTCGTCCTGCTCCAGCCCGCCGACATCCTCGCGGTTCCGCACGGCCTCGATGGCCTCTTCGCGCATTCCCTGCCGCCTGCCGGTGGCAACGTGCGACGCCCACTCGTACCGCGCGTCCTTCTCGCGGGAGACCGCGATGATGCACAGCTCGCGCTCCACCTGCGACAGCGTGGACTGCAGCCGGACGTGTGCGCCCGCCTCCATGACCTTCTGCGCCAGTCCCGGGCTGTACAGCAGCACGCCGAAAGGCCCGCCCACGCGGTTCAGCGTCGCGACGATGGCGTCAATCTCGTCGTGCTGGTCGTCCTGAACGTCCGTCTTCTCCGTTAACAACTTCACTCGTGGCATGGTGTCCTCCTCCTTCTATTTCGTCGTCATTCCCGCTAGTTCCTCGTCGTTCCTGCTTCCCTTCGTCGTCATTCCCGCTAGTTCCTCGTCGTTCCTGCTTCCCCTCCTCGTCATTCCTGCGTAGGCAGGAATCCAGAGGGGCGGGAGACGGGCGGGGCAATCCCGTAGGGGCAACCCTTGTGGTTGCCCTGCCCCCGCTCCGTTCGCCCTGAGGCTCTTGAAGGGCCTGTCGAAGGGCGGCTGCCTGCTACCCCCACTCCTCGTCCGTCGGCGACACGTTGGCGCCCCGATGCACCGCCGCGGGGCCGTCGCGCCAGTCGCCCGTCGCACCTTGCATGCGCTTGAAGTGCGCCGACGCCTGGTGCTCGCCGAAGGCGGCCTCGTCCTTGTACACCTCGTACAGGTGGATGGTGTTCGCGTCCTCCGAGTCCACCACCACGTCAAATCGCAGGCAGCCCGGCTCATCTTGCTGCGCGCCCTTGGCGTTGAGCAGCATCTCCGCCATGTACTCTTCCCGGTGCTCCGGCTTCATCTTGATCGTCACAAACAGGATATGCATTTCGCTCCCTTGCTAACTTGCGGTTTTCTGGCGCTTCCGGGGCGTGTACGCCGCCCGCGCCTCCTCGTAGTAGGCAATGTACTGCTCCATCGACGTCCCCGCGATGACCTCGCCCACCACGTCCAGCGGCAGATCGTCGAGCTTCTTGAAACGCACGCACGACTTCCCCATGTCCAGCTTCTTGCCGCTGGCCTTGAAGCGCTCCTCAAACCAGCCCATGTCCTCGCTGTGGGTGTACAGGCACATGAGGTACAGGCCCATGTGGTTCTTCTGGTCGGCCAGCGCGGCGTACATGAGCGGATGGCCGTTGTACGTCTTCGGATACGCGGAAAGCGGCACAACGTAGCTGATCATCCCGAAGTCCATGATCTCCTCATACCCCTCCGGCAGGTTCTCCAGCACGACGTCCCGGACCGTGCTCAGCCCCTCCCGCCTCTCCGGCGACAGCTCAGCAAGATACTCCTCAACTGTTGAGGCCGCGCTCTTCACCATGCGATGCTCCTCAAAGGTTTGGTCTAGAGTACACAGCCAGTGCCCCAGCGGCAACGGCCCCCCCGTCGTTCCTGCGAAGGCAGAGCCTGCCCCTGCGAAGGCAGGGGAACCCCGACGCATGGCACCCACTCCGTTCGCCCTACCACCCCCGTTCGCCCTGAGCCTGTCGAAGGGCCCCCCACGAACGGGCATCCACCGCCCCCCGTTCGCCCTGAGGCTCTTGAAGGGCCTGTCCTGAGCTTGACCAGGGGCGTCTTACGAATAGTGCGACCGCCTCCCCCCTCCCCTCGACCCAAGGGAAGTCGCAGGTTGTCTCGCGCACCGAGGCTCACGCCACCGACTACGCCGCCCGCAGGCACTCTTCCAGCAGCGAAAGCGCCCGCTCCGCGAAGGCCCACATGTTCGCCTCCCGGTCCGCGCTGCCCGTCTCGAGTGTAACGGCGCGCTCGACGGCCCCGGAGACCGCGAAGCACGCGTGCCCAGCTTTGTCGCCGTACCGATTCCCCGTCGGCCCGCTCGCGCCTGTCTCCGCGATGCCCCAGTCGGCGCCCATCTTCTCCCGCACCGTCTTCGCGATGAGCGCCGCATACGGCTCCGTGCTAGCCCGCATCCCAACCCGCGCCATGTCGTCCTCGGATATCCCCAGCAGCGCCACCCGAGACACCCCCGTATACGACACAATCCCCCCAATGTAAAAGGCCGAAGCCCCCGGCACCGAAAGCAGCGCGGCAGAAATAAGCCCCCCGGCCGAGGAATCGGCCACCGCAATCTTCTCCCCGCGCTCCTTCAGCAGCGCGCCAACGGACTCTGCGAGTGGGGTGAGGTCTGGCATGTTGTCCTCCTTCAAATCGTCGTCATTCCGGTGCAGGCCGGAATCCAGGGGCGGTGCGGAGTCCCTTCCCCCTCGAGGGGGAAGGTTAGGATGGGGGAGTCGCCCCCGTTCGCCCTGAGCCTGTCGAAGGGTCTCTTTCCGGACTCGCCCCCCCTACCGGTCGTCGTTCTCCAGCCCCATCACGAGCGCCAGGTGCTCCACCTGCTCCAGAAATTCGTCGACAGGGTTGAGCACCAGCAAATCCGCCCCCGCGCCCACGATCTCCTGCAGGCCCGCGGCAATCTCGCTGCTTGGCCCGCGCAGGCTCACCCGCTCGCCGAGGTCCGCGTTCCCGATGCTCCGCTCCGCCCAGTCGCGCATGCGCTGCGTCGCACGGTCGACGCTGTCGTCCAGCGCCAGAAACTGCCGCTTGGCGATGGTGAACGTCGAGCGGTCGCGCCCCGCCTCCGCCAGCGCCTCCCGCACCATCGCCGCCTGCTCGCAAAAGCCCTCAATGGTCGAAGAACTCGCCCCGATCCACCCGTCGGCGACACGGACGGCGCGGCGGATCGCGCCGGGGCTGCCGCCGCCGAGGAAGATAGGCATGTGCCCGCGACCCGCGCTCTGCACGGGCTTGGGGTCCAGCGTGGCGTTGCGCAGCGGCCAGTACGCGCCGTCGAGGTCGACGTCCTCCTCCGTCCACAGCCGCTGCATCACCTCAAGGCCCTCGTTGAAGGCGGCCACGCGCCGCTCCGGCGCCGTCCCCGGCATGTTCTCGTTCACATAAAAACCGCCAAGTGAGAGGCCCGCGATAAGCCGTCCGCCGGAAAGCTGGTCCAGCGACGCCAGCGACTTCGCCAGCCGAGCCGGGTTGTGCCAGGGCAGCGGCATCGTCGCCACCCCCAGCCGGATGTCATACGTAACCCCTGCAACAAAGGAAAGCAGCCCCAGCGGCTCCAACCAAGTCGTCCGCCCCAAGAACCGGTCCTGCACCCAAAGGCTGTGATAACCAAGGTCCTCGGCCCGCTGCGCAAACCGAGAGATAACCGCCGGCTGCACAACCCCGTCCGGAAACGCCTGCGGCAACGAAATCCCAATCTTAGCCTGGTCACCAAGGGCCATAAGGGTCTCCTGTCGTGATGCTGGAGCACGTGCAGCCTAGCTGCGCTAAGGCGCACGGTCAACCGGCAGGGAAGGTGCCGTGCGGGGCCGCTTCTGCGCCCACCGCCCTACCGCCGCCCGTTCGTGCTGAGCCTGTCGAAGCACCCCGCTCGCATCAGGCCGGCGCCACGTGGAGCCGTTCGCTCTACCCCCTGTCCCCATCCCCCATCCCCCACCGCCCGCCCACCCTCACCACGCCCCCGTGCTACAATCCACCCCGTCAAAGGAGGGCGTATGCAAACAAAAAGCGGAGTGAAGCTGGGCATCGCCGTGCCGCAGGGGTTCGCGGACGGCGCTGTCGACATGGCGCTCGTGCGCCGGTTTGTGGCGCGCGCGGAGGCGCTCGGCTACGACGACCTCTGGGTGGCGGAGCAGATCACTGGAACCATCGCGTCCCTGGAGCCCACGGGGCTGCTCGCGTACGTGTCCGCGCTGACGGAGCGAGTGCGCATCGGCGCGTCGGTGTTCGTGAGCACCCTGCGCAACCCGGTGCAGTTCGCCAAGAGCCTCAGCACCCTCGATCACCTCAGCGAGGGCCGGCTGACCGTCGGCCTTGGCCTCGGCACCAACACGCGCATGTTCCCGGCGTACGGGCTGCCCGAGGAGCGCCGCGTCGCCCGCTACGTCGAGGGCATCCGCATCATGAAGGCGCTGTGGCAAGAGGAGTCCGTGGACTTCGAGGGATCGTTCGCGACGCTCTCCGGCGTCAAGATGGAGCCCAAGCCCGTGCAGAAGCCGCACCCGCCGCTCTGGTTCGGCGCGCGCGCCCCCGACGCGCTCCGCCGCACCGCGCGCCTCGCCGACGGCTGGATGGGCGCCGGCTCCAGCACCAACGAGGCCTTCATCCGAGAACACGGTGAGCTCATGCACATGCTGGAAGAAGAAGGCCGAGACCCAGCAACCTTCGGAGTAACCAAGCGCGTCTACCTGGCCATAGACACCGACGAAGCCCGAGGCTGGGCCGGCCTGCGCTCGTGGATTGGCGGCTTCTACGGCAACCCCGCCCTCGCCGAGCAGTGGAGCATAGTAGGCACCGCAGACCACATCGCAGAGCAGCTAGCGGAGCTCGTAGAAGCAGGCGCCAACCACCTCCTCCTAAACCCAGTCCACAACTACATGGAACACCTGGAAGTCATAGCAGAAGAAGTAGCACCCAAGATCTAGGGGCGGCTAGCCAAAGTCATCCCTGCTCCCCACTCCGCGTCATTCCTGCGAAGGCAGGAATCCAGAGGTGCGGGGCGCGAGGGGAATACCCCCCACGCGACAAAGTGAAGGGGGCCGCACCGCCCTCCGTTCGCCCTGAGCCTGTCGAAGGGTCTCCCGAGCAGACTCACGCCCCGCGAATCTACGCCGCCGCCCCCGCCGGCGCGTGCGCCCGCAAAAACCGCCGAGCGTGCCCCACAACCTCGTCGATGTGCTCCTGCGAGTCCTTCCACGGGTAGATCGTCACCTCGGCGTTCGGCGCCAGCCCCGCAACCTCCATCGCGACCGCGTACGGGTGCGCTGTCACGTCGTCCGGCGCGATAAGCAGCGGCGTCTGCACCGAGCGCACGAAGTCGCGCGACACCGTGAACACGAAGTCCGCGCGGTTGGTGTACATGTTAGTCAGGAAGTCGTGGACCATGTCCATCGTGATCTCGGGACGCTTCTCGCGGAGAGGCGGCCCCCATCCCGTGGTGTTGTTCTGGTAGAACAGGTCCGGCGCCTCCGCCCGGAACCCGCTCGGCTGCATCATCGCCGCCGCTACGATGCGCTCCGACGCAAGCCGCAGCAGGTTGTGGATCATCGGCCCGCCGATGCAGAACCCCATGACCAGGAACTCCCCGATGCCCAGGTGGTCCATCAGCCCAAGCTGGTCCTCAGAGTACGCGTCCCAGGGGCGGTCGATCTCCACCGGCCCGCTCGACTGCCCCGGCGGCGCATTGCGCAGGTCGGCCGCGATCACGCGGAAGTCGTCCTTGTACACCTCCATCGGGTTGAACGGCACCGACGTCCCCAGCGAAGCCACGGTCGAGTTGAGTCCCCCACCCGGAATCACCAGCAGCGGAAACCCGGACCCAACCTCCTCGTAGTAAATGCGAGTGTCGCCTCTCTCATAAAACGGCATGATCTTCCTCCTCTACCTGCTTCGCCGCTGACTCTAGTCCCAAATCCCCAAACCAGTCAACATAACACCGCTTTCGTAGGGTCGATTCGCGAATCGACCGTCCCGCCGCATGGCGGGAACCGGTTCCGCGACCGCTTCCATTGACCGAACCCCTACTCCATCGCGTCCATCAGCACGTGCAGCGTCGCCCGTCCGAACGACGCAGTGCCGAACCCCTCGCAGAAGTTCCAAATAACCGAGATCCGCTCGGCATACTCCCGCGGCAGCCCCTCAGCGAGCACCCGCGGCCCGCCCTCCTCCTGCGCGATTAGGGTATAACCGCCCTCGCCCCCTTCCACGATGAGCTTGACGTCCTCCAACAGCGTCGGCTTCTGCGTCATGTAGGCGTTCCCTTCGATTCGATTGGATTCGTCCAGCATAGTACTGGTAGAAACAACCCCTGCGGGTGCGAAAGTCTTCCGAGGGTGACAGCCGCAAGCCTACGCAAGAAATGCGTACCCTCTCCCAGTCAGATAGGAGAGGGCGCCGGCACAACGGTTTCGTAGCAGCCCGCGCCCCTACGCCTTCACCGCGCTCCCAAACGCCGCCTTCACCGCGTCAATGATCTCCCCCATGGCCCGCACCGCGACGTCCACCGAGGGCGGCATGTTGTAGAAGTTGTGGCTCGCGCCCGGGTAGTGGGTGAAGGTGGCCGGGACGCCCGCAGCCAGCAACCGGGCCGCGTACGCCTCGGTCTCGGACAGCAGCGGGTCGTACTCGCCCGCCAGCAGCAGCGCCGGCGGCAGCCCCGAGAGGTCCCCCGCGCGCAGCGGCAGGGCGTAGGGGTTGTCCTTGTCCTCCGCGCTCTGCAGGTACTGCTCCCAGTACCAAATCATCGTCCGGCGAGTGAGAAAGTACCCCTCCGCGTTGCGCAGGTATGACTCGGTGTCAAAGTCAAGGTCCAGCATGGGGTTGATGATCGACTGATGCACTAGCGATGGCCCACCCCGGTCGCGCGACATCAGTGCGACCGCCGCCGCGAGGTTCCCGCCCGCGCTCTCACCCCCCACCGCGAGTCGTGAAGCGTCGCCCTTGAGCGACTCCGCGTTCCCCGAAGCCCACGCGACGACGGCGTAGCAGTCCTCCGGCGCCGCCGGGAACGGGTGCTCCGGCGCCAACCGGTACCCGGGCGAGATGACGACGCAGCTCGCGCCCAGGCAGAGCCGTCGGCAGGCGGCGTCGCAGGTCTCGATGGTGCCGACGACCATCCCGCCACCGTGTATCCACACGAGCATCGGAAACGGCCCGTCGCCCTCCGGCCAGTACACACGCACAGGCACGTCGACATCGCCGCCCGGCACCGTCCGGTCCTCGACGGCGCCCACCTCCGGCCCCACTGCGCGAGGCCGCAGCTTGGCGTTCTCCCGAGCCTGCACCGCCCCCACCTCATAGTGCGGCGGCAACCCAAGTGCCGCTATCTGGTCAAGAAACTCCTGCACCTGCGGGTCAACCGGCATGGCTATATCCCTTTCATTGCAACCGTCGTTCCTGCGAATCTACCGTCGTTCCTGCGAAGGCAGAGCCTGCCCCTGCGAAGGCAGGGGAACCCCGCCAAACCCACGGCTCATCTCTCCCGTTCGCCCCTGAGCCCGTCGAGGGGCGTCATCCCCCGTTACGGTCATTCTCCATCCCCTGTCGCGTCATTCCTGCGCTCTCGCCCGCGTCATTCCTGCGCTCTCACCCGCGTCATTCCTGCGAAGGCAGGAATCCAGAGGTGTGGTGCATGAGGGGCATCCCCTCCACGCAACGTCGTCAATAAGCTGCTGCCCCCTCCGCTACCGTCTTCCCGGCGACAGCCGGGATCCAGAGGTGCGGGGTCCGGGCGGGGCCGGAAGGGCCGTAGGGGCAACCCTCGTGGTTGCCCTCCCCGTCTCACGAGATATTGAACAACCCCGCCGCGTTGTCCCACAGCACCTTTCGCTTCTGCTCATCCGACAGCGACGGGTCGGCGACGAACGCATCAAGCTCCTTCGGGAACGAGGGCAACGCCGGCCACGGGTACTGGCTGCCCCACACGACAGCCTGGTCGCCAACCTCGTGCAACACACCGGCGAGGCCAGTCTCCCACGGCTCCATCGCCGCGAAACCCTGCTGCTGGAAGACGTAGTCCGGCGGCAGCGTGTTCGGGCAGTCCAGGCCGAAGGGAATCTCGCCCCAGTGCTCCTCCAGCCGCTCGATCCAGAAGGGGAGCCAGTTGGCCCCGGCGCCCAGAAAGCCGACGTTGAGGCCGGGGAAGCGCTCCAGCACGTTGTGGCTGAAGAGCGACATCATCGCGACCCACAGCTCGTAGGTGGTGGAGACGGCCTCGTGGGAGAATCGGTCGTCGGCGTAGCGGTCCGCGCCGAGCTCCGGCAGCACGCTCCCCGTCGCGCTGCTGACGACGAGCGGTACGCCGAGCTCCAGCGCCGCCGCGTAGAGCGGGTCGTACGCCCGGTTGTGCAGGTCGCGGTGTACGACGGGGTTCGAGCGAAGGAACCCCGCCACGAAGCCAAGCTCGCCCACCGCGCGCCGCAGCTCCTCGACGGACGCCTCGACGCTCTGCAGCGGCAGCAGCGCGATGCCCTTGAGCCGGCTCGCGTCGGCCCGGCAGTAGTCGGCGAGGTAGTTGTTGTACGCGCGCGCCAGCGCCGCCGCCAGCTCCGCGTCGATGTGGTCCGACCAGATGGCGTAGAGCCCCGCCGTCGGCAGCAGCAACCCCACGTCCACGCCCTCGATGTCCATGTCGGCAAGGTGCGACTGCGGGCTGAAGTTTTCGGACACGGCGTCGGCGTAGGTCTCGCGGTAGACGGGGTTCGCCAGGAAATTGACGGCGTTGCGGGATACGGGGCGGCCGTTGACGATCATGGCTACCCTGCTCTCGTCCACGCGGATGGCGCCCTGATTCTTGTACGCCGGCTCCAGCCAGCGGTCCCAAAGGTCCGGGGGCTCAATCACATGGCGCAGGGTGTCTATGACCTGAAACTGTCCTTTCATGGGGCCTCCGTGGTTTTTGAAATGTGGGGGCAAAGCCATGCTAGACAGCCCCGGCGGGAGCGTCAAGGATGTGGGAAGGGGTGCGGGGCGTAGGCCCGTTCGCCCACAGGGAAGTCGAAGGTCCCGTCGAACCCCAACCCGTTCGCCCTGAGCCTGTCGAAGGGCCGCTCACGGTTGACCGAATTACGGGGCGCGCCCGCCGTAAACATGAGGGGCGCGGTGCCGTTCGCCCAGAGGGAAATCGAAGCCCCCCGTCGAACCCCAACCCGTTCACCCTGAGCCTGTCGAAGGGCCCCCCGCGGTTGACCGCATTACGGGGCGCGCCCGCCGTAAGGATGAGGGGCGCGGGGCCGTTCGCCCAAAGGGAAATCGAAGGTCCCGTCGAACCCCAACCCGTTCGCCCTGAGCCTGTCGAAGGGCCGCTCGCGGATGATCGCAGTACGGAGCGCGCCAATCACAGGGGTGTGGGGCGCGGGGCCGTTCGCCCTGAGGGAAATCGAAGGGGGAACGGGGGCGCGATAGCGCCCACTGCCCCGGCTCGCCCTTAGCCCGTACAATGTCCCGTCGAACCCCAACCCGTTCGCCCTGAGCCTGTCCTGAGGCTCTCGAAGGGCCTGTCGAAGGGCCCCCCGCGGTTGACCGTCGTCGGGCCCACGGCTACCATGACGCCGACTCACACCTGAGGGAGACGTAACATGAAGATCGTCCGGTTCAACCACCTTTCCGACGCTGCCGACGAGGCCCCCCATGTAGGACTGCTCCGCGACGACGGCGTCGTCAACGTCGCGTCCGCGATTTACGCGTTGCCCGCAAACACGCCACAGCAGCAGATGGAGTCGCTTATCGACAACTTCGAAGCGCTCCGCCCGGCGTTGGAGCAGATTCTCGAAGACGGCCCGGTGACCCCGCTCGACGAAGTGCAGTTGCGACCTCCGCTCCCCCGCCCCAGCAAGCTGCTCAACTGCATCGGCAACTACTGGGAGCACGCGCAGCGAGAGGCTAGGCCACTCAACATGTTCCTCAAGTCGCCCGACGCCGTCATCGGCGACGGCGACACCGTCGTCCTTCCCAACAACACCAGCCCGTACATGTTCCAGCATGAGGCGGAGCTTGGCATCGTCTTCAAGGGCCCGGCCAAGGACGTGAGCCAGGCCGACTGGCAGAGCGCCGTCTTCGGCTACACGTGCATGATCGACGTCTCCGCCCGTGCCCAGGGCCGCAGCACATGGCGCTCCGGTAGCTGGATGGGCAAGTCCTTCAACACCTTCGGCCCGCTCGGCCCCTGCATCACCACGGCGGACGAGATCACGGAGCCCAACAACCTCTGGGTCAAGTTCTGGAACAACGGCGAACTACGCCACGACTACGTCACCGACGACATGGAGCACCGCGTACCCGAGCTCGTCGAGTTCGCCACCAACATCATGACCATGAACAGCGGCGACGTGCTCAGCTGCGGCACCAACCACGAGGGCCTCGGCCCGCTGCAGGACGGGGAAACCGGCGAGATTGAGATCCAGGGGATCGGCCGGATGACCATCCACGTCTCGGACCCGCTGAAGCGCACGTGGGACCGGGGCATCTACATGGGCGAAAACTCAACCAACCCAGAAGCCGTAGCGGCCCGACAGGCCCAACAGCAGGCGCAGCCCTAGCCCGTCGTTCCTGCGAAGGCAGGCACCCCGACGGGCAGGCACCCCCCTTCGTCATTCCCGCAAATGCAAGAACCCCGACAGGCAGGGGCGGTGCCGGGGGGCCGTTCGCCCTGAGGGAAATCGAAGGGGGAACGGGGCGCGATAGCGCCTCAGGACCGGGACAGGCCATCCCAACCCGTTCGTGCTGAGCCTGTCGAAGCACTGGGGCGGTAGAGGTGCGGGGCCGTTTGCCCTGAGGCTCTCGTAGGGGGCGAACGGGGCCTGCACGCAAGAACAACGCATCAAGGAGCGCGGCATGGAAATCACGCGGGAAGACCTGCGCAAGATGTTCGCCACCATGGTGACCATCCGCCAATTCGAGCTGCGGGCGTTCACCGAGGTTGGCCAGCGCAGCCTGCGAGGCGCCCTGCACCTGTCGGTCGGGCAGGAGGGTGTGCCGACCGGCATCTGCGCCCACCTCTCGGACGCCGACTACCTCGCGTCTACGCACCGCGGCCACGGCCACTGCATCGCGAAGGGCGTCGACGTGCGCGGCATGATGGCCGAGATCCTGCAGCGTGCGACGGGCACCAACAAGGGCAAGGGCGGCTCCATGCACATCGCCGACATGTCGAAGGGAATGCTCGGCGCGAACGGCGTCGTCGGCTCCAGCGTGCCGATCGCTGTCGGCGCGGCGATGGCCGCCAAGCAACGCGGCTCGGACCAGGTGGCCATCTCGTTCTTCGGCGACGGCGGCGCCAACCAGGGCATCGTCCACGAGAGCATGAACCTCGCGGCCATCTGGAAGCTGCCCGTCATCTTCGTCTGCGAGAACAACCAGTACGCCGAGTCGACGCCGGTGGAGTACGCGACGCCCATCGCGGACATTGCCGAGCGGGCGCGCGGCTACAACATGCCCGGCGTCGTCGTCGACGGCATGGACGTCTTCGCCGTGTACGACGCCGCCGGCACGGCCATCGGGCGCGCGCGCTCCGGCCTCGGCCCGACGCTGCTCGAGTGCAAGACCTACCGCTACTACGGCCACGCGGCCTTCGACAACCCCAAGAACTACCGGACGACCGAGGAAGAAGACGCGTGGAAGGCCCGCGACGTCCTCGCCGGCTTCCGCGAGCGCGTAACAGCCGAGGGCCTCCTCGACGCCGCGGAGCTAGACGAGCTCGAGGCGGAGGCGTCGCAGCTAGTAGATGACGCAGTCCAGTTCGCCGACCAGTCCCCCGCGCCTGACATCAGTGAGCTCCTGACGGACGTATACGTAGACGCGCCGGAAAACGCCCTAAGCCGCGGCGCCCACCTCTAGCACCCCCTCGTCTTCCCGGCGAAAGCCGGGATCCAGAGGGGCGGGGGCTGTGGGGCGTCCGTAGGGGCAACCCTCGTGGTTGCCCTCCTCGCGCGCGAGGAGGTTCCCCCCCCGCGTCATTCCTGCGAAGGCAGGAATCCAGAGGGGCAGGGGCCGTGGGGCGTCCGTAGGGGCAACCCTCGTGGTTGCCCACCGTTCGCTTGATACGGGGGAGAAGGGGGCGCCATAGCACCCACGCCGCACACCTGAATTGGACATAAACCGGAGGCAATCATGACGCAAACCGCAGGCCGAACCCTCTCCTACCGCGATGCCATCAACGAGGCCCTCCGCCAGGAGATGGAAGCCAACCCGGACATCATCCTGCTCGGCGAGGACATCGCCGGCGCGGCGGGCCGTCGCAATCAGGGCTTCGTCGACGCCTGGGGCGGCCCGTTCCGCACGACGCAGGGCCTCGTGCAGCGCTTCGGCGAGGACCGCGTCCGCGACACCCCCATCTCCGAGGCGGCCTACATCGGGGCGGCAATCGGTTCGGCGGCTGTGGGCATGCGCACCGTGGCGGAGCTCATGTACATGGACTTCGTGGGCGTCTGCTTTGACCAACTGCTCAACAACGCGGCCAAGATGCGCTACATGTACGGCGGCAACGTGCAGCTCCCCTTCACCATGCTCACCCGCATCGGCGCGGGCGTTGGCTCGGCGGCGCAGCACTCGGAGTCGCTGTACTCGCTGATGGCGCATATCCCCGGCCTCAAGGGCGTCGTGCCGTCGGACGCATACACGGCCAAGGGCCTGCTGATTGCGGCGATGCGCTCCAACGACCCGATCATCTTCTTCGAACACAAGCTGCTCTACCACCTGGAGTGCGACGTCCCGGAAGAACCGTACGTGCTGCCCATCGGGGTGGCGCGCACCGTGCGAGAGGGCTCCGACGTAACGCTCGTTGGCATCTCCCGCATGACCCAGGTGTGCCTCGAAGCCGCGGAGTTGCTTGCGACAGAGGGCGTCAACGCGGAGGTGGTCGACCTCCTCAGCGTCTTCCCCATCGACTACGACCACATCGCCGAGTCCGTCCGCAAGACCCACCGCATGGTAGTAGTAGACGAGGACACCCCGACGTGCAGCGTAGCCGCAGACATCGCGGCCACAATAGGTGAAGAAGCCTTCGACTACCTCGACGCCCCCATCATGCGAGTCCAAGCCCCGCACACCCCAGTCCCCTACGCCCGCAACCTGGAACTAGCCTACATCCCGGACGCCAACCGCGTCGTGCGGACGGTGCGCGCACAGCTGGGGGCGTAGAGAGTGTCCCTTCCCCCTCGGGGGGAAGGTTAGGATGGGGGAGCCCTCCCTCCCTCCCGTTCGCCCTGAGCCTGTCGAAGGGGCCAGGTGTGCACCGTGCAGTCCCTTCCCCCTCGAGGGAGAAGGTTAGAGCCTGCCCCTGCGGAGGCCGGGGATGGGGGGCGCCCCCCCGCCGTCATACCAGCGAAGGCCGGTATCCATGGTGGCCGTAGGGGCAACCCTCGTGGTTGCCCTGCCTCTTGGGTGAGGCTAAAAGTGAGGGGACAAGATATGCCCGATTCCGCACCGGACACCACCCAAATCATGGACCTAATAGCCAACGCCCCTTGGCGAGAAGCAACAACGTACCGCGACACCTGGCCTCACGAGTACGTTGTAATCCAAAAGGACGCACAGCAGGAGCTACTGGCCGCCTTCTGCCAGCGCATCCTCCGGGGCGAGGGCGTGGAATGCCGCTTCTTCCACCAGACGCGACCCTACCTGTTTCTCGGAAACTACAAGTATTGGGTCATGGACGAGGTCGAGGGCATTGACTCAGACACCTACGACAGCGTCCTGAACCGCGCCATCCTGTACGGAGACCGCCGAGACTTCGTGATTCAGCAAGGCGACTCCGGCGCAAGAGGAGAGTGACCCGCAATGGCCGAATCCACGGCGCACCCTCTGAGTCGCCTGAGGGCCTAGAATGCCATGGATAGCGTACCAGCCGCCATCACTCGTGCTCTGTCAGCGCATAACGCCGTCACTTCCGTCACACTGACGGGCTCACGAGCCCGAGGGGACCCTGGCCCTTTGTCCGACGGGGATTTCGCTGTAGCCGTGGACGACTTTGAGGCTTTCCGAGCAGACTTGCCGCGACTGCTGGCCCCGCTCGACCCCATCAGGCCGCATTGGGACCCGCTCAGCCGGATCTGGAACCACATCTTCATGCTGCGCGGTGGCGTGGTGGTGAACCTTCTATTTACCGGAGTACCGCACGTTGCTGATTCTCCATGGGAACCCTCCGCCGAGACACTTCAGGACATAGACACGCATTTCTGGGACTGGTCCTTCTGGCTCGCGGGCAAGCGACTAAAGGGCGAACACTCGCTCGTAGCGTCCGAATTGCCAAAGATGTTCGCGTTCTTGCTTGGTCCAATGGGCTGCCACGCTCCGCCGGCCACGCTCGAAGAGGCATGGGCAGCCTACACCATCGCACGTGCCGACTTGGCGCGTCGCTTCGAGGTAGCGGTCGACGAGAGGCAAGAGCAGGAAGTCCGTGCGGCGCTGGCCCGCAATGGTGTAGTTATACCAACGTAACCGGCCCTGATGCCGTGCAGAGGCCCAAACAGTCCGCACACAACTAGGCGCGTAGAGAATGTCCCTTCCCCCTCAGGGGGAAGGTTAGGATGGGGGAGCCCTCCCTCCCGTTCGCCCTGAGCCTCTCGAAGCCTGTCCTGAGCCCGTCGAAAGGGGCACCCCGTTTGACCCACCTCCGCGCCCGGCGTACACTCCAAAAAGGTGAAACCATGGCTGATTGGACAACATGCCCTGAAGTGGAACGAGACCCCGAAAGGGCAAGCGGCGCGTGGGTGTTTGCTGGGACACGGGTGCCCGTCTCCGCCCTCTTTGAGAACCTCAAGGACGGCGCCACCGTGCAGCAGTTCCTTGAGTGGTTTCCCGGCGTCGACCGAACCGCTGTGGAAGCCGTCCTTGCCTTTGAAATGCAATCGCTCGCGGATGCACCCAAGCGTTGAAGGTCCTCTTTGACCAGGGCACGCCCGTCCCTCTCAGGCAATTCCTTGATGAACACAGCGTGGATACGGCTTTTGAGATGGGATGGTCCACCCTCCGCAATGGCGAATTGCTGGACAGGGCAGAGCAGAACAGCTACGAGCTGCTCGTCACCACCGACCACCAACTCCGATACCAACAGGATCTTTCCTCGCGCGGTCTAGCTGTCCTTGTCTTGCTGTCGACTTCCTGGCCCCGCATGCAGACTCGGGTCCAGGAGATTCAATCAGCCATAGGCAACATGCAGACCGGCGAGTATCGAGAATTGGCAGTCTGAGGCCCCCGTTACCCCTGAGCCCATCCCACTCCGTTCGCCCTGACCTGTCGAAGGGCCAGGGGTCTCGTCATCCCGGCGAAAGCCGGGATCCAGAGGGGCGGGGCAGGGCGGGGCCGTTCGCCCTGAGGGAAATCGAAGCGTGTCCTGAGGCTCTCGAAGGGGGTGAACGCGGGGCCGCAGGCCCCTCGGTCGTAGGCAATCCGCTACACCCCTAACCCCGCAAAACTCCCCCACCACCGCCGGCAGCCGGCCTAGCCTCCCTCAGCGCGCGCGGCCAGGGTCTCACTTTCCGGGTAGAGCTCCCACTGCCAGACCACGCCTTCATTCTTGGGAGTCCTGAACATGGTCTTGTTCTGCAGAAATTGCGTCACATACTCAAGGGTGTCTTCGGCGCAGACGGCGCAGTAGCCGTTCTTCTCAATGAGGCGCTTGACAATGAGGATGCGCCGATTCGTCCACTCCGCCCGCTGACGAGCTTGGCGGGGCCGCATAAGGGCCGCGTTCAACTCTCGAACTGAAGGGAAGAGCCGCGCCTCAATGGCCGCCTTCAGCCGCGGCTCAGTGGTGTACGTGAACCTGTGCTCGCGTCTGTTGTACAGGGCCGCCAGATGGTCTATCTCCTCCCGAAAGGCCCTCTTGTCTCTCTCGCGTATGCCTATCGCCCGCTCCATCTCCTGCATCTCTCGTTCGTCGTAGTCCTCATCGGAGCCCTCCTCGGAGCAGTAGGTCCGCGCGTTCCTCAGGTATCCGGTGAGCATGATAGCCGCCGTATCGTCAAACGAGTCCTTGTACGCTCGCTGTATCTCACTGACCGCCAACTCGTTGTACTCGCTGACGGTGTCGGTTATGAGGCCTATGGATGCCGCCCGGCCGGTCTGGTCAAGGCTCACGTTCTCGGTTATGCCCCGCCACAGGCTGTCGATCACGGCAAGCGGCGTCACGCACTTGATGTTGGGAGCGCTGGCGACGGTCGCAATTCGGTTCATCACGTATCGGGGCGATATCCCGCTCATACCCTCCCCAACGTGGTGCTGCTTCATTTCGACCACATCCTGGCGCGTGTACGCCCCCACCATACGACCGTCGTAGAGCCGCATCTTGTCCAGAAGCGTCATCCCCTGCCGGGAGGGCGGTTGCAGCCGCGAGAGCACGGCGTAGGTCGCCGCGATGCGGAGCGACAGCGGGGCAATGGTGACGCCCCTCTCCTGCCGCCCGGCCATCACCTTCTCGTAGATCTTCACATCCTCGCTGACCCGCAGGTTGTACGGCACATGGATGGCGGTGATGCGGTCCTTCAGCGCCTCAGAGTGCTCGTCCAGGGCGAAGGTGTTGAAGTCCCCCTCGTTCGAGTGGCCGATGATGACCTCGTCGGCGTAGATCGCCCCGAACTTCTCCATCTTGATCACCTGCTCCTGCGCCAACCCCAGCAGGGTCGTCAGCAGGTGCCTGTCGGCCTTGAACATCTCCACTAGCTCGATCAGCCCCCGGTTCGCCACGTTGAACTCGCCATCCATCCGAAACGCCTGCCCCGCGACCTCTGTCCGGGAACCCTCCAGCCGGCCCGTGTCAATGCTCCCCACCAGCAGCGAGGAGTCCGAGTTCGGGTTCGTGGCCACGTAGTAGCCGATGCCCACCGCCTCGTGCTCTGAGAAGACCACCCGCTCAACCGGCGCCTCAGCGATATCGCCGTTGTACTTCGTCCTGAGTAGATGGCGGTTCCGGGGATTCAGGTCCCCCTCTATCTCAATGCCGTACTGCTCCTTCAACACCGGGCGGAGCGCGTCCGGAATCAGATGGAGGGGCTCCTCTTGCATCGGACAGCCTGCGAGGGCGTAGACCGCCCCCTCATCGGTGCGCGTGTAGTCTTCCAGCGCCTTTTTGATGAGCGCGACGATCGTCGACTTGCCGCTCGCCGGAGGGCCGAGCAGCAGCAGGATCCGCTTCCTGGTCTCCGTGCCCCTCGCGGCGGCCTCGAAGTGCTCCACGATGCTCTTCAGCACGTCTTCCATTCCGAAGATATCGTTTTCGAAGAGCCGGTAGATCGGCTCTCCGGCAGGCGAAGTGTCCACGCCCTTGGCAAGGACCGCGTCCCGGACCCGCGCGTGGGCGAGCTTCACCATGGAGGGGTTCTCGATCACCATAGCTAGATAGTCGGCGAAGGTGCCCTTCCACTCGTAGAGCGCCGCCTCACGCCGGCTCGCGGCCAGGATCTCCTCGATCGACATGGACGTGTCGGCCATATCCGTTGTCCCCTCGGCGACGCCGCTGAGCGCCGCTTTGCTTCAAGGTATGGGGCCCTCCGCCGGCTAGGCGATCACCCGAGTGCCGACAGCCAGCCCGATAAACGTAACGGTCCCTCCGCCCAGCAGCAGGAACCATGCCGCCACCGGCCGTAGGCCCCTGAAGGTGAACCCCAGCGCGAAAAAGACTATGGCCGACACCACGGACAGCAGCAGCGTCGCCGCGGAGAAGCTGAGCCAGGTCGGGTCTCCGTATCGAGGACCCAGGGTCCCTGCGTAGTAGAAGAAGCTGAACACCGTCACGGCCGCCACCACCGCGCTGTAGAAGCCCACGGCACGCTCGTCCTGGTCCCACAGCGCCTGCGCAGCCACCGCTATGCCGTACACGGCCCACACAATGATCAGCGACTTCGTCACTGTAAGCTCGGACAAGTGGTTCGCGGCCGAAATCGTCTTGTCGCCCGATCCGGTGAGCAGCAATGGCTCCAGCAGGACGGCCCCCAGGGACAGCAGTGAAAGCCCCCCAATGATTACGCCCACGCTCCTGCCGTCGGAATACAGGCCTAACATGTGCCAGGCTTGGGAAAACAGCACCGCCCCAACCAGGACCAGAAATATAGCTTCCATTTCTTTCCGCCTCCTTGGGAGTGGCTCTGTCCAGCAGAGCGAATTAATTCTTGCACAACGCCAAAGCGCATGTCTACAGATAGCGCATGGCGACCCGATACACGGGCCGGAATCCGAGCGTGTCGGGTCGCCCTGTCCCCACTGCCCAATCCGTTCGCCCAGAGCCTGTCCTGAGGTTCTCGAAGGGCCTGTCGAAGGGCTTCCCCCGCAACCACTCCCCCATCACCGCCAGCAGCCGCTCCACGTCGTCCTCGTTGTTGTAGTAGTGGATGCTAACCCGAACGCCGCCCACGCCCGACGTGTACCGCTGCGACACGCTGATCCCCTCCGCGAGCAGCCGCTCCAGGCACGCCCCGTCCCGCTCGCGAGAGCCGCAGTGGAAGGTGATGATCCCCGCCCGGTTCTCCCGCTCGAAGGGCGTCTCCAGTCGCACGTCCAGCGACCGCAGCCCCTCTTGCAGCCGCTCTCCTAGCTGCCAGATGCGCTCTGCCGACTGCGCGACGCCCACCTCGTTCGTGATCCGCAGCGCCTCCGAGAGGCAGACGGCGCCGGGGTAGTTGCCGGTGCCGCCGATCTCGAAGCGCTTGGCCGAGTCCGTAAATGCGTAGTCGCGGTCCGGCGTGATGGTCGGCGTCGTGAAGTAGTTGACCCAGCCGCCGTCGGGTGTCGTCAGGTTCAGGTAACCCCAGCTACTCGGCTGCAGCTCCTCGAGGACGCGGTCCGAGAGGCAGGCGAAGCCCGTGCCCATCGGCGCGTTGAGCCACTTGTGCCCGCCCGCCAGCAGGAAGTCGACGCCCTCCGTCGGCAGCGGCACCGCCCCCGCCTGCTGCACGGCGTCGACGATGAGCCACACGCCGCGGGCCCGGCACGCCTCGGCGACGGCCTCCAGGTCGACGCGATAGCCGTTGCACCATTGGGTCGAGCTGAGGACGACGGCCCTAGTGCGCTCGTTGATGGCGGCGGCGTAGGCGGAGGCGGGCACGACGCCGGCCTCGTGCTCCAGGAACACCGGGCGGACGCCGTGCGTCTTCGAGAGCTGCACGAAGGGAATGGCCACCTGCAGGAACTCCAGGTTGCACATAACCACCTCATCACCCTCGCGCCACGGGATCGACTGCGCGGCGATGTTCAGCCCGTGCGTCGTGCTCTCCACAAGCGCGACGTTGCGCCGCTCCACGCCGAGCAGCCCCGCGACGTGCCCGGTCGCCTCCTCCCGCGTCCCATCCATCCACAGGTGGTGCTCCGACGCGTTCCTATGCGACGGCCGCGTCAGCTCCTTCGCAAAGCGCGCAACGGCATCCTCAGCCGTCGAGGGCGTCAGCGAGACGCAGGCGGCGTCAAGAAACGTGCGGTCGTCAAGGCCGGGGAACTGTGCTCGAACGGCGTTCCAGTCCATGAAATGCTCCTTACGGTGATGGTGCTGCGGCATATGCGGGGAGCATATCACGCGGAATCACAGGTGCGCGCCCATTGGACACCGCTCCCTACCCTCCCGTATCGTGCCCAGCATGACGACGGAGGAACTCATCATCGCGGCGGTCCGCATCGGCGGCGCGCTGCTCGTCCTGCGATGGGCCTTCGCAGGTTCCATCGCCGCCATCCTCATCGACTTCTCAGACCTCTTCATGATGAACCTGCTCGACCTCGGCGGCGTCCGCAACTACCAGTCCCTCGACAAGTGGCTCGACCTCGCCTACATGCTCACCTTCCTCTGGGTCGCTCTCCGCTGGACCGGCCCGCCCCGCACCATAGCCGCCGCCCTCTTCGCCTACCGAATCCTCGGCGTCCTCACCTTCGAAGCCGTAGGCAGCCGCACCGTCCTCCTATTCTTCCCCAACGTCTTCGAGTTCTGGTTCGTCTTCGTAGCCGCCGCCCGCCACTACACCCCAACCTACGACCTAACCTGGCCCCGCTCCCTGGCATGGCTAGTCCCGCTAACAGCCCTAAAGGAGTTCCAGGAATACGCCCTCCACGGCGCCCAATGGCTAGACAACTACCGCGCCACCGACGTGGTGGTCGCGTGGTGGGAGTGGCTCGTGGGGCTAAAGTGGCTGGGCAGGTAGGGGGAGTGCCCCCAATCGTAGGGCCCATCCTCCAATCACCCGCTAGCGTCATTCCTGCGAAGGCAGAGCCTGCCCCCGCGAAGGCGGGGGAATCCAGAGGGGTGGGGCAAGAGGGGCATCCCCACAACCCAGAAGCCAGACACCGGCGCGCCCCTAGCGTCGTTCCCCGTAGGGGCAACCCTCGTGGTTGCCCTGCCTCTCACGCTTAGGCCTGAAGTGGCTCGACAGGTAGGGGAGTGCGCCCTATCTGCGCCTCATACGCGCGAACACTGCGATTCCCGCAACCAGGATGACCCCCGCGACAACCGCCAGAATGACCACCCAAGGCAGACTCGCGCCCGTCGCCTCCGGTTGTTCAAGCGATGGCCCGCCCGTCTCCGCTTGTGGAGGGTTGCCCTCTCCAAGCTCGTCGATGTCAGCTTGCGCTTCTTCGAGCAGGGCAGTCCGGCTGCAAATGCCGACGGTATAGCCGTTGTCACCATACGCGCTGTCGGACGCATAGACGATGTACTCCTCGCCCTCGGTGAACGCAAAACCGCAGCTCCCGCCGGTCGGTGGTGTGGTGACGTCCATGCTCTTCAGCACGTCGCCCTTCCACACGGTGCTGACCTCGAAGCCAACAGTGGTCCGGTCTTCTGGCGAGACCGTTGTCGCATTCGGATCGTAGGAGTGTTCGATAGAAACGACTCTCCCTGTGAATACTGCGTCGAACTTTGCCAACTCCTCTGCGGGAGCGCCGGGCGCCGCGCACTTGCACGCGTACACCACCCCCGGGTTCCAGAGGAACAAGAGGGCGCTAACCAAGAGCGCAAGAGCCACTGCAACTACGGATGAGACCCTGAGCCCCATCCCCTGACGCCTTGCAATGAGTGTCTGCATGAATGCTCCTGTTGCTGCCTTTCTCCTGAGGAAAGGTAGGTTTCGAGTGTCATACTGTCTTGCGTTCACAGTTGGATGCCAAGGATACACGGACAACCGCGTCACGAATTACCCTCAAATAATAAGACGCCCGGAACCTCACCGTGGTTCCCAACGTTCGCCCCCGTAGGGGCAACCCTCGTGGTTGCCCTGCCCCTCACGCGTAGGCCTGAAGTGGCTGGGTCGGTAAGGGGAGCGCTCGTATTCGTAGGCCCAATTCTCCAATCGCCCCCATCGCCATCCCGGCGAAAGCCGGGATTCAGGGGCGGGGCTGTGGGGCCGTTCGCCCTGAGGGAAATCGAAGGGTGAACGGGGGGGGGGCGCCAGGCCCCAGACGGGTGGGGCAACCCCACCACGGACCATCGCGGCGTCGCCCACCCCCCGCAGCGTCATTCCTGCGAAGGCAGGAATCCAGAGGTGCGGGGCAAGAGGGGCATTCCCACAACCCAGAAGGCCCACACCCGCGCCCCCCACCGTCGTTCCTCCGTAGGGGCAACCCTTGTGGTTGCCCTGCCCCTCACGCGTAGGCATGAAGTGGCTGGGTAGGTAGGGGCGGGGAGCGACCGTTCGTACTGAGGGAAATCGAAGTATGAACGGTCGCAGGGCGGGGAAACCCCACCACGAACCATTGCCGCGTTACCTACCCCCCGCAGCGTCATTCCTGCGAAGGCAGGAATCCAGAGGTGCGGGGCAAGAGGGGCATTCCCACAACCCAGAAGGCAGAATCCCATGTCTCCCTTCGCACTATGCCCACCGTAGCGCGATACGGGGCCCTTCTCGGGGCGGCAGTGGTGGGTCGTTCACCCGAGGGCCCGTATCCTCTCAAGGGTTAGTGAACCCGACACAAGTCAATTTTGCCCTTTGGGTTCCTTCCCATCATTTGCTACTCACGAATCTGCTAAGCTCATTCCATGTTGACTTGGCTTGCAGAGACAATCGTTGAACAGATTGTAGTGCTGGTACTTGGCCTCGTTATTGGCTATTTGATCCACTCCCAGCGTAGTCGTGTCAAAGTCTCACTCTCCACCCACATTGAGCAGTCATGGTCAGACAGAAGTATCCAAATGAGCATTAGGAATCACGGCAATACTTTCGTCGTTGTGGATTCATGGACAGTCCACGTTCCTCTTAGCGACCTCCTCCCGCAATTGTCCGGAAGAGAAGAAGAGCGCGAGATAGAGCGAGGGAAACGACTGAAAAGCTTCCGCCGCCTCGCCGGGTGGATCGGACACCGAATATGGAAGAGGAATGAAATCGCTAGGTTTAGCGAGGTCTCTGAGAGCCTTGCTCATGGCTTTCTACGCGAAGTTCACTTGCGGCACCAACTATTGGATCCTGGAGCAACGGTCCGTATCGGACCAGGCGAGAGTGAAGTGAGAAACTTTCCCAGGGAGGGAGCCGTTTCGTGGAAGCAGCCAATCGCCTCGAACGCAGAACCCCTTACCATCATCCCGTCTTGCCACGTCGTTGGACACCGCCGGCGCATTTGGGGTTGGGTCAGCATCATAGCTGGCGGTGGCGAGACTATTCCGATTGCAATGCAATGGAAACCACCGGATTCCGAGGACGGGGGCTAGCGGGGCTAACCCCCACCACCCCCCTCACCGCCCCGCATCCTCCCCCCACCCCTCGCCAGTCTCCGCATCGTCGTAAAACTCGCCCAACCCAAGGGGCACGCCTATGCCCCTCAAGACTCCCGCGAGGCTCTCCGCCAGGCTCATGTTCCCCTCTTCGGCGACGGAGATCCGGTGGTCGGCCGCCGCCACCCGGGCGATTGCGATTACCGCTGAAACCATCTGGCTGATGGTGACGTCGGGGTTCGACGCCATCGCCCCCAGCTTGACCCGCAAGAGTTCCATCTCATGCTGCAGGCCCTGTAGCCCACTCGCCTCCCGCAGTTTCCGCCGTTCCGCAGGCGGGAGATAGGACGAGTAGAACCCGTGCTTTCGGGCGTTCGTGTTCCCCGGCTGTGCGCCGCTGCGCCGCTTCTTGGACTTCTCGGGCTTGTTGTCTGCGTCTCTCTTCTCCATGCCCTCAGCGTAGAGAACCGCCTGCCCCGTCCGCAACAACCCCGTGTCACCCTGACATGAGCCTCTGGCGCGTTCGCCTCAAACGGCAATACCCTTCCCCCATGCGTTATTCGACCCGATCCCGCCCCCGCCTGCCTCACGAAGCCCGCAAGAGCTTCACGATGAGCAAGAATCACCCCGAAAGCGGCTGGAATCACCCCAAAAGTGGCTCGTTTTCGCCCAAACGAGTCGTAGCTAAAACCGACGATTTCGTAGGAGACTCGTTTCCCACAAAGCAAAAAATCAAATCAAATCGAATCGACGACAGCCCCGCCAGGGCGCGAAGTCTCCCTTGCCCCCTACAGCGCGCGGCGGTGCGAGAACCGCGTCTCTACCGACGTTACGAACTCGAGCAGGATAGAAGGAATCGAAGAAGCTGCGCGATGAGCAAGAATCACCCCGAAAGCGGCTGGAATCACCCCAAAAGTGGCTCGTTTTCGCCCAAACGAGTCGTAGCTAAAATGGACGATTTCGTAGGAGACTCGTTTCCCAGAATGCAAAAAAAATCAAACCAAATCGAATCGACGACAGCCCCGCCAGGGCGCGAAGTCTCCCTTGCCCCCTACAGCGCGCGGCGGTGCGAGAACCGCGTCTCAATCGACGTGATGAACTCGAGAAGCACCGCCTGCCCCTGCTCCTCAGTCACCCGGCGGGCGCGTTGGAACGCGGCGCCGACGTCCTCGGGGTCAGTGATGCGCTCCGCGTATGCCCCCAGCGCCCGGCCGATGTCGGCGTACTGCCCGCCCAGGTCGCGAGCCTTGTACCGCTCGTGGGACGAGATCATGTTGCGGTTCTCGATGGCCATTGTGCCGTTGTTGAACACCACGGTGATGATGGGCGCCTCCGCTCGCACAGCGGTCTCGACGTCCAGCCCCGTCATGCCGAAGGCCGCGTCGCCCATGACGTTGATGCACACCTTGCCCGGCTCCGCCAGCTTCGCGCCGATGGTCAGCCCCAACCCCGTGCCCAGCCCGTGCGACTTGCCCCAGCCCAGGTAGCTCCGCGGCGTCGGCGCGATGTAGAACGGCAGCATCTGGTCCCGAGGGCTGCCGGAGTCGTGGGTGACGATGGCCTCCGACGGCGGTATTGCAAGCTGCATCTCGTGGATGACGCGGTACGGGTTGATTGGCGTCTCCCCCGACGTGAGGATGGGCGCCCACTCCTGCATCCACCGGTCGCGCACCTCAGCGATCTCGGCGGCGGTGTTGCTGTCGCGCTGCGCCGCCGTGCCCCGGACCTCTCGCACCGCCTCAACCAACTGCGCCAGCGTCAGCTTGTTGTCGCCAAGGACGGCGTAGGCCGCGGGGTAGCCCTTGTTGATGTCGGCCTCGTCGTTGGTGGCGTGGATGACCGTCTTGCCCGGCGGCACGGTGAGGGACATGGGGTGCCGCGTCAGGCTCGCCCCCACCGCGAGCACCACGTCGGCGTTGAGCATTGCCTCGTAGCCGTGGGGCGTCATCACGGTTGCCCCGACCCCCACCGACAGCGGGTGGTCTTCGGGGAAGGCGCTCTTGCCGAGCATGGTTGTCATCACGGGTATCTGGAGCAGCTCCGCAAGTTCGACGAGCTCGTCCGTCGCCTCCGCGTAAAGCACGCCCTGGCCCGCGAAGATCACGGGGCGCTGCGCATCGACGAGCGCTCGGGCGGCCGCCAGCACGTCGCGGGGGTCGGCAGCGGACAGGGCCGGTGTCACGGCATTGTACGCGTCGGTCGCGTCGCCGATGTCGGTCTCCAGGATGTCGGAGGCAAACTCGACCATGACGGGGCCGGGTCGCCCGTGGTAGAGGCGGCTGAAGGCGCGGCGCATGACCTCGGGGAGCCGGTGCGGGTGGTCAAGGCGCTCGACCCACTTGGTGACGGAGTTGTAGCTGACCTCAGAGCTGAAGATGGGCGGCACTCCGGCGATGGACGTCGCCTGACCGAGTGGGATGAGCAGCATCGGAGTGGAGTCCGAGTAGGCGGTCGCGACGCCCGCAAAGGCGTTCTCCGCCCCGGGCCCGTACTGCATCGCGAAGACGGCCGGCCGTCGGCCGTTGGTGACCCGAGCAAAGCCGTCCGCAATCCCGACGCCCACGCGCTCCTGCCGGCAGATGATGGGCCGCATGCCCACGGAGGCCGCCGCGTCGATGACGGACGTAGTCGGGAAGCAGCACAGGTACTCAACGTTCTCGCGCTGCAAAATGTCGATGATGGCGTCAACAGTCTTCATAGCGGCCTCCGTATATGTGAGTTTGCGTGGCGACGGTATTGTAGCCTAACGCGGCGGCGCGTGGGGGTTGGGGCAATCCGTTCGCCCTGAGGCTCTCGAAGGGCCGCCTGAGCCTGTCGAAAGGGGCGAAGGCAGCGCACCCAACCCCCCACCGTAAGGGCAACCCTTGTGGTTGCCCTGTCGCCCCCCCCGTTCACCCTGAGCCTGTCGAAGGGCGGCCCCACGAACGGATTGGAAGGGTATGAGTTTGTTGACGCCGCTCCCTATGGGCTGCTACGTTGAGCCAACTCTCGCAGGGGTCCTTTGAGGTGAACGGCAATGGCTGACTATTCATACGACATAGCGGTTGTCGGCGGCGGCATCCTTGGCGTGGCGACGGCCATGGAGCTCGTCCACCGCCACCCTAACCTGAGCGTCGGCGTGCTGGAAAAGGAAGAGCGACTGGCGGCGCACCAGACGGGGCACAACAGCGGCGTCATCCACTCGGGCATTTACTACAAACCCGGGTCGCTGAAGGCGCAGAACTGCGTGACGGGCTCGAAGTCGCTGATGGAGTTCTGCGACGAGACCGGCGTAGCGTACGAGCTGTGCGGCAAGGTGATCGTCGCGACGCGGGAGGACGAGCTTGGCCGCCTCGACGACCTGCACGAGCGCGGCGTCGCCAACGGCGTGCCGGGGCTCGAGATGATCGGCCCGGAGCGCCTGCGGGAGCTCGAGCCGCACTCGGCGGGCATTCGCGCGCTGTGGTCGCCCAACACGGGCATCGTCGACTACACGGAGGTGACGGAGGCGTACTCGCGGCGGTTCCAGGAGAACGGCGGCGACGTGGTGATGGGCGCGAAGGTGAAGGGGGTGTCGCAGGACGCGGACGGCATCACCGTCGAGACGACGCGGGGCGACGTGTCGGCGCGGTACCTCGTCAACTGCGCGGGGCTGTACGCGCACAACATCGCGCACATGATGGGCGCGCCCTACGACCTGCGCATCATCCCCTTTCGCGGCGAGTACTTCACGCTGACACCGGAAGGGGCGTCGCTGGTGCGCGGGCTCATCTACCCGGTGCCGGACCCACGATTCCCGTTCCTGGGGGTGCACTTCACGAAGGGCATCCACGGCGGCGTGGAAGCGGGGCCGAACGCGGTGCTGGCCTTCGCGCAGGAGGGGTACACCAAGTTCAAGGTGAACATCGGCGAGACGCTGGCGACGCTGGGGTTTCCCGGCTTCTGGGGTATGGCGGGTCGCTACTGGAAGACGGCGTTTCAGGAGTACTACCGCTCGTTCAGCAAGGGCGCATTCACGCGATCGCTGCAGCGGCTGGTGCCGGAGGTGGAGCAGCGGCACTTGGGCGAGGGCGGCGCAGGCGTTCGGGCGCAGGCCGTCGAGCGAACGGGGGCGCTGGTGGACGACTTCCGCATCACCGTAACGGGCAGCGCCATCCACGTCCGCAACGCGCCATCGCCGGGCGCGACGGCATCGCTGAGCATAAGCAGGGGCATCGTGGACATGGCAGACGAGGCGTTCGAGCTGCGGGCGTGAGGTGGGGGCGCTAGTTTCCGAGGAGGCGCTCAACGGCGAAAGCAAAGGTGGTTGCGGCGGCAATCGCACCAAACATGAGGCCGACGATCCACTTGATTAGTTCTGCCTTTGTCTCGGCGAGGTCCGCTTTGGTCGCGTAGTGCTGGAGTTCTCGGTGCAATTCCTCTCGGAACGCTCGGAAGTCTTGGCGCATTTCCTCACGGAACGACTGGAATTCACGCCGGGTGAGAGGGGCGTCGTCCATCATGGTCATAATTGTGCCTCCAAGATGCAGCAATTATCATTGTAGATGGTGACCGTGTCAATTGAATTGCTGCAGGTTTGATGTGCAATTTCTCTCCATCCCCTTTGGCATTTGACGGCATACTGGCTGCGACGTGAAGATTTGGGCGACCGCAATTGGAGGGGGGAGCGTTGAGAATACTGCTTGCGGTGGTCTTGGGCGTCGTTGCTGCCAACGTTGTCTTCTTGCTTGTCGGATTCGTCGCTGAGTGGGCGTACCCTACGCCGCCGGAGTTGCTTGACCCGCAGACGCCCGAGGAGACGGCGGCGCGCGTCGAGGGTGCAAGGGCGGGTGGACTGGCGCTGGTCGTGCTCGGTGGCGCGCTCGGGGGATTCGCCGGCGGCGCCGTTGGGGCTCGCGTTGCGTCGAGGAACGCCGTTGTTACTGTGGGCGCCATCGGAGCGCTGCTTGCCCTGTGGGGCGTCTATTCCTTCTACGTCTTCTATCCGGAGCGACTCTGGTTTCCCATCGGATTGTTCGTCGGTTTCCCCCTATTCGCCGCCCTGGGAGGTCTTGCAGTTGCTCGACTTCGGGACGCGAGGGCAGGTGGCGGATAGGGTCGGGCGTGCTCGGGAGCACGGGTTGATTGGGAATGCGGGCCTTGACACCCCATCGCGTGGGCGGTATAGCTAGTCGCACTAGGCCGAAATCGAGTGGAGGAATCTTATGCTGAGCCGTGAAGAGAATGACATGCTCACCCAAACGGGCAAGGGGACGCCCATGGGGGAGCTGTTCCGCCGGTTCTGGATGCCAGCGTGTTTGAGCGAGGAGATACCCTCCGCCGACTGCCCGCCGGTGCGCGTGAAGTTGCTGGGGGAGAGCCTGATCGCGTTCCGGGACTCGAATGGGACGCCAGGATTGGTCGACTCGTATTGCCCGCATCGGGGAGCGCCGTTGTTCTTCGGTCGCAACGAGGAGTGCGGGATACGATGCGTGTACCATGGCTGGAAGTTCGACGTGAGCGGGGCGTGCGTCGACATGCCGAATACGCCAGAGGGGGAGAGCTACAAGGACAAGGTGACCCTCGCAGCGTACCCGTGCTTCGACGCGGCAGGCATGGTGTGGGCATACCTGGGACCGAAGGAGAGCGTGCCGCCTCGGCCGGGCTTCGACTGGATGAGCCTGCCGCAGGACCAGACCTACGTGCGGAAGTACCACCTTCGCTGCAACTACTTCCAGGCGCTGGAGGGCGACTACGACCCGAGCCACGGCGGGTTCCTCCACTTGACGCGCGACCTGACAACGCCCTCCGCTATCCAGGACGCGGCGCCGACGCTCGGATCGCTTTTGAGCGACAAGAGCTTCCTGAAGATGAAGTTCATATCCTTTGAGGACACGGACTTCGGCATGCTGCAGGTGGGTGTAATGCCTGACGCCGACGGCACGCAAACGGTGAGCGCCAGCACCTTCTACTTCCCTTGCTTCAGCTCCGCGGGCCTTGCCGGGCCGGGGGTGTACTCGAGCAACATGCGCATCCCCATCGACGACGACAGCTGCTACATGTACCGCTTCCGCTGGAGCTATGAGCCGTTCACGGAGAAGCAGAAGCAGACTGACCGGTTCGGCGGCTTCACCTACCCGGAGCAGATCCCGGGGACGTTCATGGCGGTCGAGAACAAGGACAACGACTACCTGGTGGACCGGATCCTGCAAAAGAACTACTCGTACACGGGAATCAAGTCGTTCCCCATTCAGGACCTGGCATTGGTGGAGGACCAGTGGGGAAGCCGGGCGGACCGGAGCCTCGAGCACCTGGTGACGGCGGACGAGCCGCTGATGCGCGTGCGTCGTCGGCTGCTGAAGGCGGCGATGGAGCTGCAGGAGGGGCAGGAACCGCCGGGGCCGTACAACCCTGAGGGCTTCCGCACCCACACGGCGCGCACCAAGATACCGGCAGACCTGCCGGACACGGAGGTCATCGAGCGCATCAAGGAGCTGACGGTGGGGCCGCCAGAGGCGCGGGTGCACGCGGCGTAGGTCGGATACTCCCTCCCTAAGGCGCAGGGCTTCTGGTTTGGGAGCAGCTAGTTCGTGGTGGGATGCTATTTCCGGATGAATCCCTCATGAAGCTCAATTTGGTTTGCCAAAGCCGCGACAATGTTCCTTGGAAATTCATTAAGGTGTTGATCTAAGAATTGCAGGCGCTGCTTGATGAACTGAACTTTTTGGCTGTTTCCGCTCTCTACCTGCGTCAGTTCAGACAAGTATTCTCGATTGGTTAGCGACTCGCCACGTTCCAGTGCTTCCAGCTGAACGGCTGCCGGATTCTTGGGTAGAATACTCAAAGCATATTGAGAACGACTTATGCTTTGGTCAGCAAAGTAGAAAAAAGCCTCAATATTCCACAACGTTTGACGAGAGTTCTCCTTCTCGTCGTCTGGTAAGAGATTCTTGTCTAGGTAATTTATGACCTCGCTTCCAAGACACTCCCCGTCAATGTACTTCTTATATAGGGTTGGCTTCTTCAATTTCAAGGGTATAAGCACACCAAGCCACCAAGACAACATTGGTTGGCGCAAGGATGTATTTCTACCCACCATTGCTATAGAACGTACGCAATAGTCGATTTCGCGTAAAGATAAACCTAGGCGCGCCCAAATGACAGGGAAGACGTCCTCCAGGGTTTTGAAGTCTTGTAAGTGGCCAGGATGCTTTGCCTCTTCGCTTAAAGAAGTAAAGAACTGCCGCAGTTCATACCTCTGCATTAGGTACTTGCCGAAGGCTGGCGCATCCACTGGGGGCAAATTGAACTCCAAGTCAAAGAACCGACGGAAGTACGTATCAGCGTCGATGTCCCCGTAGACCGATTTGAGGGACTTATAAAGCTCGTCTCTGTTGATGCCCAACACGAAGACTATGTTGGGAACGTCAAAGATGTGCTTGACGCGCTCGAGTAACTCTATGGTGAATGTGGGGCGGCATCTGTCTAGTTCATCAATGATGAAGACAAGCGGGCGACCGGTTTCCTCAAGTACTTCCTCCGACAGCTTTGCCAGTTTGTCCTTAAAGTCGTCTTTAACCGCATGCAATGCGAGGTACTCCGTTACGAGTTGTTGATCCTTGTTCTCTGTCCCATAAATTTCGAAAGATGCGCCTGTGAACCTATTCGCGATACCTTTGAGATTCCTCATTAGTAGAATGGAGGCAACTCGCCCGACTTCCATGGCGCCGTTCATAAGACTGGAATTTTCGAAATACTCGGACATCTGACCCACAATGGTCAGCATTGGGTCATCACAGAAGTCTTCTTCCCAAGCGTTGAAGTAGATGGCTCGCAATCCTTGGTTCTCTAAGTCCCTTTGCCAACGTCTTAGCATGAATGTCTTGCCTGTACCCCAAGCGCCATGAAGGCTTATTACAAAGGGTTGATCCTCGTGCTCAACTACCTGACTCAGGCGTTCCGCAATGGCCTTGCGGCCAAGCACGTCATCGTGCCAAGGGTCCTTGGGGTCAACAGGAAGCTCGGGAAGCTTGAGTCGTAGTTTGGCACGTGGGGTTGAGGTTTCTTCTGCCATGGGTATCCTTTGGCTACAAATTCGTGGTGGTCTTGCGTAGAGTATATCGGTTCGCGTGTGGAGGCTCCGCTAGGTGATTGGTGGGAGTTTTGGACGTTTTCCTGTCTCAGGTTCCCTGCCTCCGCAGGCAGGACGATGCGTGCGAACGGCGCATTGCCCCTTGACACTGCATGGCGTGGGCGGTAAAGCTAGTGGCAATTGGCAAATTCTTGCAGGAGAGTACGGATGCTGAGCCGTGAAGAGAATGACATGCTCACCCAAACGGGGCGGGGGACGCCCATGGGGGAGCTGTTCCGCCGGTTCTGGATTCCCGCGTGTTTGGAGTCGGAGATTCCCTCGGCGGACTGCCCGCCGGCGCGGGTGAAGCTGCTGGGGGAGAACCTCATCGCGTTCCGGGACTCGAACGGGACGCCGGGGCTGGTTGACTCGTACTGCCCGCATCGGGGCGCGCCACTGTTCTTCGGGCGCAACGAGGAGTGCGGGATCCGGTGCGTGTACCACGGGTGGAAGTTCGACGTGGACGGCAACTGCGTCGACCTGCCGAACTCGCCGGAGGGGGAGACGTACAAGGACAAGGTGAGCCTCACGGCGTACCCGTGCTTCGACGCGGCGGGCATGGTGTGGGCGTACTTGGGGCCCAAGGAGAACGTGCCGCCTCGGCCGGGCTTCGACTGGATGAGCCTGCCGCAGGACCAGACCTACGTGCGGAAGTACCACCTTCGCTGCAACTTCTTCCAGGCGCTGGAGGGCGACTACGACCCGAGCCACGCGGCCTTCCTGCACATGACGGCCGACCTGGCGACGCCGGGCGCCATCCAGGACGCGGCGCCGACGCTGGGATCGCGGTTGGGCAACCGGACCTTCCTGCGCATGAAGTACCTGGCCTTCGATGAGACGGACTTCGGGATGATGCACATCTCTGCGACGCCGGAGGCCGACGGCTCGCAAATGGTGTCGGCCAGCACGTTCTACCTCCCGTGCTTCAGCTCGGCGGGCATCGCCGGGGCGGGGGTGTACTCGAGCAACATGCGCATCCCCATCGACGACGATAGCTGCTACATGTTCCGCTTCCGCTGGAGCTACGAGCCGTTCACAGAGAAGCAAAAGGAAGTCGACCGCTACGGGAACTTCACCTACCCGGAGCAGATCCCCGGAACCTTCATGGCGGTCGAGAACAAGGACAACGACTACCTGGTGGACCGGATCCTGCAGAAGAACTACTCGTACACGGGGATCAAGTCGTTCCCCATTCAGGACCTGGCGCTGGTGGAGGACCAGTGGGGAAGCCGCGCCGACCGGTCGCTGGAGCACCTGGTGACTTCGGACGAACCGCTGATGCGAGTGCGTCGACGGCTTCTGAAGGCGGCGATGGAGCTGCAGGAGGGGCAGGAGCCGCTGGGGCCGCACAAGCCCGAGGGCTTCCGCGCGCACACGGCGCGGGTTTCGATGCCAGCGGACGCCCCCGCGACGGAGGTGATGGAGCGCATCAAGGAGCTGACGGTGGGTCGACCGCCGTCGGAGCGTGTGCAGGCGGCGTAGGGGCGCATCAGACATAACGGCAATCACGAGGGGGCGGGGCTGAAGGGCTCTGCCCCCTCGCGATTGCTTGAGGGGCCGCGACCTTGCCCCGTCCTGGATGGGCGATCTGGGATCCCAACCGTGAGCAGGCGCAGTGGCGTCTTGCGACATTGAGGAACCTATGTTTTGATGGCGTTGTCGCTAGCCTCCGCTAGCACCGGTGTATTAGGTAAGGGGTTTCGAGTCCGAATAGGCCCACCAAACTGGACAAAATCGAGAACTCTTACGTTGAGGCCTAAGTTGGCAGGGTAGAACAGAGGGCTTCTCTGCACTATTGAGCGCAAGTGGCACATCCGGGATGGGGGGATCCTATGGTGAGTGTGTTGGCAACCCTGGCGGCCCTTGCCGTCATTGGATTGCTGTTCGCGCTGGACCCTGGCGGGGCTATCGCCGAGAGTGGGTTCCCCGATTTCCGGGATATGGACTGGAAGCAGCTGTTGGCCTGGGGCTTCCGGTTGATAGGCGTCGGCGTCGCGCTGCTGCTCGTGCTGGTGTTGTGGCTCACGTACCGGCCCAAGAAGGGGGCCAAAGGCCCGGACTCATTGGCGTCGGCAGCACTGCAGTCCGATCTGCTTCCGGCGGCAGCGGTATCGGTGCTGGAAGACCGCCTGGTCAGCGACCGAACACTGCTGGCGACCATAATCGAGATGTGCCAGGTTGGTACGCTGCAATTCGAGGGCGTCGGAACAGGAAGTGGCTTCAGATACCGGCTGACGCAGCGGGGCCCCGCGCAGTTTGACTGGGAACGGTTGATATGCGAAAGCTTGCCATCGCGCGCCATGACGGTCCAAGAACTGCGTGACCTGATGAACGAGCATAAGGATGCCATCGGCGATGAGTTGGGGGAGTACCTGCAGCGCCAAGGCCTTTTCCGTGACAACCCGATACGGGCAATGAGGGAACATTTCAGTGATGGAGCCGAATTGGGGTTTCTGGCGGGGGTGTTGATGGGCGTTGGAGGCGGGCTTTGGCTGGCTTTATGGCTGTCCCAATGGTGGGCGAACTCCCTCGCTGGCGCGGCCATCGGCTTCACATATTGGATGATTGCGACGCCGATGCATGCGGGTATGCTGCCGCCAACGCAAGCCGGGGCAAATGAGATACGTCAGTGGCATGATTTGAAAGAATCCCTGCCCGAGTCTGACCCGGCGGATGACCGGGACGAAACCGATTCCATGTTGGCCTATGCCATTGCGCTGGATGCGGCCCAGCAGTGGATGGACGTTGCGGTCCCGCCTCCACAGTGGTTTGGCTTCGGTGCGGCAGCCCCCCACATGCGGGCTCGCGACCTGGCCGTGGCCTATCACGGTTTCATGTCCGCACCGGCGTGGGGCTTGGCCGGACGGTCCGTCGGAGCGTCGGAAGCAGCTGCGACGCCAAGCGCCGGGGAACCCGGTGGCGTCTGATGTCATGGAGCGGATGAAGGCATTGGCGGTGCGGCCGATGGTGGGGGATGGGGTGCACGCGGTGTAGGGCTTCACGAGTAGGAACAACTTGAAGGGACGGCGCCGTTAGACGCCGTCCCTTCTTCTGTCGGTTCGTGGTTTGTTCCTACGTCCCTATCTGCAGGGGGCTGGCGAGGTTCTGTAGGGTGCGGATTATGCTCATCACCGTCAGTCGGCCGGTGCGCGGGTTCTCCGTCGGGATGTTCTCTATGTGGATGTGCAGGCGGCCGAACTCGCCCTCTACCTCGATGTCGTGACAGTTCCGTTCGAGGCCGGGGACGGCCATGATGCGGATGCGCGTCTCGTCGGGGCCGATGCCGGCGAGGCTGACGGCGGCGGAGACGTTGACGTTGGCGGGGAAGCCCCGGCAGGCCTCGCGGGCGGTGCCGGAGAAGATCTCGGTCTCCTCGGTGAAGCCGAGGACGGAGATGCCGCGGTCCACGAGGTAGGGCGAGCCCTCCAGCGCCTTCAGCGGCTTTCGCGTGGTCATGGTGACGTGGTCGATTCTGCCGGAGGAGGCGGACTTGATGCCGTCCAGCCCGGCAATGGCGCCCGAGGGCGCGTAGAGCCTGCAGCCGCGCTCCGCGGCCAGGTCCAGGATGTCCGGGTGGTCGAGCAGAGCGCCGATGCTGATGGCCATGAGGTCCTTGCCCGCCCCGAAGGTCTCTCGGGCGAGGTCCGGGACGACGCTCCCACCGGCGGCCTCGACGAGGAGGTCCGCGGTGTCGAGAAGCTCCTCACGGGTGCAGTAGGGCGGCGGCGAGGCGAGCGTCTCGAGGAAGTCGCGGGCCGTCGCCTCCGTGCGGCTGGTGACGCCGGCGATGGGGAGGGTCAGCTTGCCGGACTCGCTGGCCTTGAGAAGGGCCTGGCCGACTGCGCCACATCCGACGATCCCAATGCTTGTCATAACGCGCTCCACACTTTCTGAGTTAAAGGGTTGCTTGTCGGGGGTACTTTAGCACGAACGGGGGATGGGGTGCGACGGGGGGGGGGTGAGTTGCTACACCCGCGTACCAACTTTCCCCCATTAAGGAGGAAGGTAGAGGGCCGCCCCCCTCCGTTCGCCCTGAGGAAAATCGAAGGGCGAAGGGTTCGGAAGTCGCTACGCGGGGGTGTACTCCGGGTTGTAGGGGCGCTGGTTGTAGAGCTCCTCGTGGAGGGCGTCGCGCCAGTTGACGTCGATGGGGAGGATCTTCTCGATGGCGCGGAGGCCGTAGATGTCGGTGCCGAGGCCGGGCGGGTCGCCGCCGTCCTCGACGGTGCGCGCGGCCTGCAGCATGATGCGGCGGGCCATGATGATGGCGCGGTCCGTGGTGCCGAGGTGCTCCTTGGTGCGGTCGCAAATGGCGCCCATGCTCTCCTGGACGGCGCGGTCCTGGACGTTGACGCCCGCAATGCCGGTGAAGTTGACGGTGCGTTGCATCTCGCGGTCCAGCATGTAGTCGTTGCCGGCATTTGCGTAGGCGCGGAAGCCGTTGGCGGGGTCGATGTCCTTGTAGAGCTCGTTGCCGCTGCCGTAGAGCTGCTGGTCGCTTTCCGTGAGGGGGTCGTCGCCGAAGCTGTAGGTGTAGTTCCAAACCATGGTGTGGGTGTCGTCGATGGGCACCCAAGCGTGGCCGGAAACGATGCGGCGGACCTCACTGCGGCCGCTGAGGACGGACCCGAGCTGGGCGGCGCGGAGCTGGTAGAAGGGCATGACGAAGTGATAGCCGCGGACGAAGACGCCGGCGTCGTCCGGGAGGGGGCGCAGGCCGGCGTAGGTGTAGCCGTAGCCGGTGGGTACGACCTCGACGATGGCGGAGGCGGAGCGCCGGATGGCCTGGTCTCTAGCGGCGATGCCGAAACCGGCGAGTCGGCGGTGCAGGAAGGTGCTGTGGACGGTGTCGATGCCGCCCTCAAGCCCCTGCAGCCAGCCGGTGGGTTGGACGACCTTGCTGACGCCCCGGTGGGTGTCCGGCACCTGCGTCCACTCCATGTGCGGGACAGGCGGCGTGGCCTCCACTGGCCCCATGTAGGCCCAGACGATGCCGCCAAACTCCTCGGTTGGGTAGGCGGTCAGCTTCACCTTGTCCTTGAAATTGCTCTCGGCGGGCTCCGAGGGCATGTCGACGCAGTTGCCATCGACGTCGAACTTCCAGCCGTGGTAGACGCAGCGCAGCCCGGACTCCTCATTGCGACCGAAGAAGAGGCTGGCGCGACGGTGCGGGCAGTAGTTGCCGACAAGGCCGACGGCGCCGGTGGTGTCGCGGAAGGCGACAAGGTCCTCGCCGAGAAGGCGCAGGCGCACGGGCGGGCAATCGCCCTCCGGGAGCTCCCACGAGAGGAGTGCGGGGAGCCAGTAGCGGCGGAAGAGGTTGCCCATTTGGGTGTCGGGCCCGACCTGGGCGAGGGTGTCGTTCTCGTGCTGGGTCAGCATGGCGTCGTCCTCCGTGTGCGTCCGAGCGCTGTTGGGGAGGATTGTACACCACGGCGGTAGGGTATGTAGAGGCGCAGACAAGTCCGGGGAGGGTGCCCTTCGACAGGCTCAGGGCGAGCGGAAGTTACTGGAAGTAGGGAAACACCCGCTCCGCCGTTAGCCGCATGGCGTCGGCTGTCGGTTCCGGGGGCATGCCGGCCCAGCGCATGCGGAGGCCAATGTGCGTGATGCCGAGGGCCTCGTAGCGCTTAAGGTCGGCGACGACCTGCTCGATGTTGCCGACGATGAAGCGGTCTTTAGCGAGGGCGGCGAATTCCGAGGTGAAGGAGCGCTCGCCCTCAAGGGCCTGGTCCTGGCCCCATTGGGCGTAGGTCTCGTACTTGCCGGAGACGTAGGGTTGGGCGATGCGGACGGCGTCCTCGGTCGTGTCGGCGACAAAGAACTCGCGGAGGATGGGCAGGTCGACGTCATGCGAGTGGCTGGCCTTCGAGCGGGCGTCGCGGTAGAGGGCGACCTGGCGCTCGATGGTGGGGTAGTCGGCGTGGTTGATGAGCCAGGGGTAGCCGAGGCGCGCGGTGCGCTCGACGGCGGCGTCGCTGCTGGCGGCGATCCATACGGGCGGGCCTGGCCGCTGGATGGGACGCAGGCCGGTGGGGGCATCGTGGAGCTGGAAGTGGCGGCCCTCGTAGGTGACGGGGCCTTCGCCGTGCCAGAGGAGTTGCATGACTTCCAGCGCCTCCACCATGCGCGAGACGCGATCGCGGCGGGCGACCCCGAAGGCGCTGGTCTCCTCGTCACGGTAGCCGAGGGCGGTTGCGAGGATGGCGTGGCCACCGGTGATGACGTCGAGAGTCGCGACCTGCTCCGCCACGTCCACAGGGTGGGCGAGGGGCAGGACCGATGTGGTGACCAGGTCCATGCCGGGGGCGGCCGCAGCCAGTCGAGCCATCACCGGAAGGGGCTGGAGCATCTGGTAGGGGTGGCTCAGGAAGTGCTGTCCGGCGTAAAGGAATGAGAACCCCAGTTCCCTGGCCAGGCTGACCAGGCCGAGGGCTTCCTCCACTGCCGCAACCATGTCCGTTCCGGGGGGCTGCTGCAGCATGCCGGTGAGTGAGAGGCCGAACTTCATGGAGTCGCTCCCTTCGAGGTATGAGTATATGCCAGTTTCAGCAGGCGTTGCGTGCCCTTCGAGAGTCTCGGGGAGAACTCGGGCGTGTCGAGCGGCGAGATTTTGGGTGGTATACTGCGGGCATGTTCCAGGTCACAGAGGCAGCCCTCGACGCGCTGTACAAAGGCCGGGTGGACGCGGGCCATTCGGAGGGTGATGTCATGCGGCTGATTTCTCAGGGGGAAGGGTTTGGCTTCAAGCTGGACTCGGCCGGACTGACGGATATGGTGTTCCGGCACAAGGGGCAGGAGGTGTTGCTGGTGGCCTCCAGCCTGAATCGGACGATGGGGCACATGCGCATGGACGTTGTGAGCCACGGCGGGAAGCGCAGCTTTGTGCTGGAGCGCGCGAACCAGTAGGCGCCACTAGTCCTGGAAGTACAGCGTGATGAGCTCTATCACCTCTTCCTTCTCTATATCTCCAGCAAAGTAGTCTGATACCCCCGCAAGCACCTCATCCCGGTCTATCCGCCCGTTCTTGTTCTTGTCGTAATCGTGGTAGGGCGTCTCTATTACGACGATGTTTACGATGATGATGGCCCCAAATCCCGCAGAGTCCGTGGCGGTCAGGTTGACCGTGAATGTGCTCGCAAGGACCAGCGTAACTCCCTCTCGAACACGGAGCTGGCCCGTCTGCTCGTCGACGGTGAACTTGGAAGCGTCGGTGCCACTGAGGGAGTACGTGATCGCGAGGTCGTCCTGATGGGTGGCGACCACAGGGTCGCCGACGGCGTCGCCGGGTGCGGCGGTATCGTAAACCTCGCGCTCAGTCCGGAAACCGTCGTCAAACTTGGGCGCGACAGGCGCGGGGCCGAAGCCCCCCAAGGTGCCATCGCCGTTCGAACCGCTCTGGGTTATATGCCGTGAGCAGGACGGCCGAGGCAGGTCAGTCAAACCGTCTTCGGGCTCCACCCGCAAGATCTTGTCATTGCTCCCGTTGGACGTGGTGATGAAGAGCGCGCCGTCCGGGCCCATCATGGGGGTGCGCAGCCGGCCGAAAGTACCGTTGAGCTCTGATACGACGACCTGGTTGACAAATGCGCCGTCGTTGGCGAACTCGAAGATGCGTAGTGTGCTGTCCTTCAGCGAGGCTACGGCAAAGCGACCCTCCCAATCACCCCAGTGGCTGCCCACCAGGAAGATGCCGCCGCTTGTGGCAAGGGTCGGGCTGCCCGACGACCACTTGGCTTCAACGGCGTCCGGGTACTTGGTGAGGTCGGTCATAGAGACGCCCTCGTTGTAACCGGGCACCGGGTCCCAACCGTAGTTGCCGCCGGAGACCAGCAGATTTATTTCGTCGTCAGTAGACGGGCCATGCTCCACCGTCCACATCTGACACGAGACCGGTCGCCAGGCCAGGCCCTGCACGTTCCGGTGGCCGTAGGTGTACACCAGCGGCGACGACGAGAATGGGTTTCCAGGCGCTCCGGCGCCGTTGGAGGCGTTTACCCGCAGGACCTTCCCACCAAGGGCGGTGAGGTCCTGGGGTACCGTCCTGGACGTGCCGTCACCGGTGGCGATCCAAAGGTAACCGCTCGGGCCGAATCGCAGCCGGCAGCCGCTGTGCCTGCCGCCGCCGGATATGCCGCCGACGAGGGGGTCGTCGACACGGGTTGCTTCCGTATAGTCGGCGTTGATGGTCCACGCGATGACCTGCACTTCCCGAGGGCTCATGTGCGTCTGGCACGTGTAGAAGCGTCGGTCGGAGCCAAAGGAAGGGTCGACGACAATGCCCATTAAGCCGCCCTCGCCGGAAGCACGAAAGTCGCTGAAGTCCGCAGTGATGGTCTGCACCGTGCCGTCGGTGAGGCGGGCGCTGAGCACTCCCGAGCGCTGCGTGAACAGCATCGTTTCGTCTGGCGTGAAGCTGAGGTCCCAAGGGCGGTTCAGGCCGTCAACGAGAACTTCGACGTCCAATGCGGGCTGGTCCGCGTTATTCACCGGCGGGGACTGGGCGTGAAGCGGGGAGACGGAGATGGCCAGGATTACGGCAAGAATCGCCATCAGCCCCAGAAGTGCGATGGCCCGGGGGTTGATTACATAACGAAACTTCATGTGTGTGTGCGTCAAGGCGTGTCACCGCTCGGATTTTGCTACTGGGGCTGGGTCTATTGCGGTAGGCCTTTTGGCATTTCCTCCCGGTTTGACCAACCTGGCTCCATGGGGCCATACCTCTGTCGGGCGGTGCAACTCCGTTGGCGCCGCCCAATACTATTGTATCGGGCGATCGGCCTTGATGGAACGCCGTTTTGGGCTAGTACAAATATGGTAGAGTGGGCGGCGGCCCGGTGACGCCACTTAGCACGGAGAAGCGGAGGACGAGGGACGGATGGCCAACGCCTGGGTGATCTTCGGATTTGCTGCGTACTTCGGGATGCTCATCGGCATCGCAATCGTGGGCGCGCGGCAGATGCGGGACATGGCGGACTACACCCTCGGCGGGCGGCGCCTGAGCAGCTTCACCGCGGCGCTGAGCACGGGGTCGTCGACGACGAGCGCGTGGACGATGCTGGCGCTGCCGGCGCTGGCCTTCACTGGCGGCCTCGCCGAGATGTGGGTGCCGGTATGCGCGTCCATCGGCATCTTTCTGAGCTGGACGCTTCTCGCCAGGCGGCTCCGTCGCTACAGCGTTGCCGCCAACAACGCGGTAACCATTCCGGAGTTCCTGGAGACACGGTTCGGCGACACGACGGGAACGCTGCGTGCGGTGTCCGGGGTCATCACCATTGTGTTTGTGGTCTTCTACGTGAGTTCCGGGTTGGTGGGCGGGTCAAAGCTGCTGGAGCAGATCTTCGGGCTGGACCTCACCGCTGGGGTCATCCTGACACTCCTTGCCGTAGCCACCTACACGCTGATCGGCGGCTTCATGGCGGTGTCGCGGACGGACGTGTCACAGGCGCTCCTCATGCTGGGGAGCCTGGTGGTGCTGGTGGTGACGCTGCTGTTCGAGACAGTGCACCCGTTCGGGCACGGCGCAGGGGCCGGGTTCTTCGACCCGTTCACGCTCGCGGACGGCTCGCCGATCACGCTGAGCTTCGCGCTCTCGGTGTCCGGATGGGCCGTCGGCGGACTGGGCGCACACCGCATCCTGCAGCGTTTCATGGCGATCGAACACGAGGACAAGGTGCCGCAGGGGCGCAACATTGCCGTCGTTTGGCTGGTGACCGTGTACGCACTGGCCTTCGTAGTGGGCATGATCGCACGGCCGGCGCTGTTCGAGGCCGGGATGCTGGGAGCGGTTGCGGATACGGAGCGGGTCTATTTCGTGGTCTCTGAGGTCTTCTTCCACCCGGTGGTGCTCGGGGCGCTGTTGACGGCGGTGATCGCTGCGGTGATGAGCACGGCGGACTCGCAGCTTCTGCTGGCGTCGGCGATTGCGACGGAGGACGTCCCCGTGTTCAGTCGAGTCGCTAGGGGGCTGGCCACGAACACACGGGTGTGGATGGGGCGAGGTCTACTGGTGGTCATCGGCGTTGTTTCGGCGGTGTTCTCGGTCTGGTTCTCGGACTCCATCTTTAACTTGGTCAGCTATGCGTGGGGCGGGATGGGGGCCGTGTTCGGGCCGGTCATGATTCTCGGGCTGTACTGGCGCCGCTTCAATGCGTGGGGTGCGGGAACGGCGGTGGTGATCGGGACGCTGGCGGCGACGCTGTGGCAGTTCCTGAGCGGCGGCCCGGGGGGCGTGTGGGACATTTCGCCGGCAACGCCCGCATTCGTCATCGCGATGGTGTCGGCCATCGGGGCGACGCTGGCGACACCGCCGCCCCCGCAGCCGGTGGTGGAGCTGTTCGACCGGGTGAACGCGGCGTAGTCCGAGCTGACCACTGATGAGCTATGCCGAAACGACGACGGGGTGGGTGGCGCTACCCAACGTAAGTGCTAAACGCTGTCTAACGTAATTCACATTGACCGTTGCTAAACGGGGCTGCTACCTTGGCGCATCACTAGTGTGGAGGATGATGATGCCGAAGTATCTATTCATAGCAGACTACACGCCGTCGGGGATTGCGGGTCTTCAGAAGGAAGGCGGGACCGGGCGCCGGGACATGTTTGCCGCGATGTTCGAAGGGCTGGGCGGCAGCATGGAGTCGTTCTACTACGGCTTTGGCGGCGACGACCTGTACATCATCGCGGACCTGCCGGACGACGCGTCGGCCGTTGCGGCGTCGATGGAGGTTGGGAAGGCCGGCGCCATCAGCTTCCGGGCAGTCGTGCTCGTGACGCCGGAGACGGTGGACGAGGCGGCGGGGAAGACGGTGAACTACCGCGCACCGGGGGCGTAGCGGCCAGTCTCGGGCGCAGGGTCTCTTTGGGGGCTGGCCAGCAGCCCCTCTGCCTATTCTCCCTTGGCGGAGAAGATGAGCATTTCGAGTATCTCATGGCTGCTGATGGAGCCGATGAACGTACCAGTCTCACGGTCGACGACGGGGAGGACCGAGAGGGAGGTCTCCGTCATGCGCTGCAACACGTCCTCAAAGAACCCGTCAGAATGAGCCGCAGGCATGTCATGGCGTAGCATCTGGGCCAACGGCGTGTGGTCCCACTCACTACGGGGCAGATACCGCAACACACTTACCGTAACAATCCCGGCCAGTTCGCCATGGTCCACCACTATGTAGTCGTGCTGGTCCTGCAACAACCAGTCCTCCACAAAGCCTTTGACCGTCTGTGATGACTCGGGATGTGCACGATATCTATCTAGGATGTCGCTCACCCTGATTTCGTCCAGGACGAAGCGCTCAAAAGATGGAGGGAGTTCCGCGGCTGAAATAACGCCCGTGGAACGAGCCATCTTCCTAAGCGCGTAGCCAATGCCTATGGGTGTGAGCAGGATGTAGGCCAGCATGACGAGGACCAGCAGGGAGAAGATGTCCTTGTCAATGGCGCCGGTGTGCAGCATCACCAGGAGCAGCGCGATTTCGGCAACGCCCTTTGCCATGAGGCCCACGGCTGTGGCGAATGGGGCATCGATACGGGTGACGTAGGTGCTGACGAAGGATGCCGCGACCTTGCCGCCCAGTGGAACGAAGGCGATTATCACGACGGTCTCCCAGGGCAGCATTAGGAATTCCAGGCTGAAGTGGAGCCCAGCCGAAGCAAAGAACAGGGGGACGAAGAAGCCGTCGGCGGCGCCACGCATGCCGGGCATGATGTCGCGGCGCATCTGATAGGGCAGGAACGAAAGGGCGGCGCCGAACAGAAGGCCTCCCAGTGAACCGTGTAGCCCGACCGCCTCGGCCGCCACTACCACGAGAAACAGGCCGCCAAGCAGCATTCCGAAGGCCAGTTGGGGTACGTGCAGCAGCCGGTAAAACAGGCCCAGCATCCTGGGAACGAGCTTGTTGGAAACGAACCACGTCACGATGGCGAATCCGAGGATCTCCGCTATCAGGGCCGACACACTCACCGCGTCCAGACGGGCGTGTTCGCCTCCTGAGAAGTGCTCGCTGATGGCGAATCCCACCACGAAGAGGGCAATCAACTCGGCAATGATCACGGCCGTAAAGATCTGGACGCCCACGGGTTCCCGCAGACGGCCCTCGCCTTGGCGACGACGCCGAGGCTGGAGAGCGACAGGACTCCTGCGAGTCCCAAGGCCTGAGTGAAGTCCAGGCCGAGGCCAAGATTGAAGAAGTAGTCAGTCGTCACTGCAAGGGATACGAGCATCGACAGAGTCACGGACAGGACTGCGGCAATGAAGAGCCGCCCGCGAATGGCCTTCAGGAACCCGGCGATGTCAAGCTCTTCAAGGCCAATGAGGAAGAAGAACATAAAGATGCCGATTCCCAGGATAAGCTCGACTTCCTTGCCCGTTTTGACGAGGCCGGTCACGGGGCCGAGAATGACGCAGGCCACGGCGTAGGCAAAGATGGAGTTCAAGCCAAAGCGCTTGAATATTCCTTCAAGCAGCTTGGCGGTGACGATGAGCGCACCAACCGCAAAGAGAGCCTCATGGAGTTCCACGCCGTGGTTGCCTCCCCATCATCCTCACCGGGCGCCTCGCTGGTTTCAAGCCAATGATCAGGCAAACTGTTTTGGCCCCGAGGGCCTTCCGTGTCGCTCGCGTTTCGCCGCAAATGGACACAGTCGTACCAGGATACTGCGGTTGAGGATGGTAGCATCGCCCCGTTGAGGGCACCAGAAGCGCTAGGGTGTTCCTTTGGCCAAGGCGGCATGGTTTCTCGACGGCTGTCGCACGACTCTTGCTCGGTTTCGCTCGCATACGTCGCGCACACAATATACACATTGGGACCAATTATAGACACAAGAATGTTAGGCGGAAGTGTTATAGCTGCGGGTGCAATCCCGCGTCCATCAGCCTTGCCCCAAGTGCACTGCGTGGGGATAATGCGTTCAAGGCAGTGAACGGGATACGTTCTGACATTTCTGTATCTGGAATGTGCGCGAGACAATGACTCCTAAATTAGATGTGCAGCGGATGAGAGCGGCCCAGGTTGGGTTCGCAATGCGGGCTTACCGTGAGTCCTTCACGTCTGAGGCCGGGCGGCGCGGTCTGACGCAGGAGGAACTCCTCCAGCGCATGGCGTCGGTGGACAGCGAGTACGGGGAGCGGTTCAGCCACGCAACTGTCTCGCGGTGGGAGTCGGGCGCTACCCGCCCCACCATCCACAGACTGAAGGCGTTTGGAAGGTCGCTTAACCTCTCGCAGACGGAAGTAGCCGGTCTGATACTCTTGGCAGGACTGGCTCCAGACTTCCAAACGGCGTGGGAACGAACAACGTCGAGTGCTGTCGAGCTGGCCGTCAGTCCAGCGGCATCGCTGGACCCCGGTCCGAGCGAGGTATTTGGCGCCGACGATGAAGTGCAAACGCGGGCGAGCTACTCGATGGTGCTCAGGGACACGACGCGGCTGCTGCTCCTTCGATGGCTGCCGCTTAGTGCATTTATCGTAGCCTGCGGACAAGCCCTTTCGTTGCTGGGGCTGAATGACTCTTGGACGCCGGTGGTGTATGTCGGACTTGTAACGGCGGTGGTGTTGGCGCAGGGGCTGCTGCTGCCCGAGCGTGGAGCCATCATCCGGGACTTCTATTGGGTCTCCCTCTTTACGCTGTTGACCACCCCATTGCTGCAATTCGCGCCGTTACGCATGGACCATTACAATTTCTATAGGATCGGGGACTTCGCTGGTACGCACATGCCATACATGCTGGCCCTCCTTACGAACCTGACGCTTGCTATGGGCGGTGGGCTGCTGTTCCAGGCCTTGTGGAAGTGGCAGAACCTCGGGCGACGGGGCGTGAACAACGCTCTACGCCGGGCGACGTGGACGGCGCTGCCGTCGGCTGTGTTCCTCTATGCGTTCGTGATGGTGTTCTCCAACGTGTCGGTGTGGATACAACTTTCCGTGCTGTTGCCGGTCGTGGCAGCCATTTTCATCGCGCTGCTCGTCGTGAATGAGCCATCGATCAATCCCAGCGAGCGGGACCGGCAGTTCCTCATGTCAACCGCGGTGACCTTCTCCATAATCTCGACCTTATTGGGTGCGGGAACGATCATGGCGATTTACGTGTCGCCGGACCTCCCCAGTGTGCTTCCAGACCACAATTTGGTGCGGTCTTGGGAACTTGACTTTGCCGCGATGGGCATCACGCGGGCTGAGGCGCTGGATCGCGTGAACTTGGGCTACATGTGGCATGCGATGTGTATCTTTGCCTACGTTGTCTTCATTCTGGGAGGAAACCTGCTGATTGCAGTGTACCGGATGGGAAGCAGGAGCGCCCTGGAGCCAATCGAGGGCGCTCCTCAGCAGCCAGCGGCCGTGCCGACATCCGACGCTGCAACCCGCTCAACTCCGACAGCCAGGGTCTAGTCGCTTCGACGCCCCGCCGGCAATGGCCGGCGCCCCACGTTCGAGCGTCTCTCCGCAGTCACTCCCCTACAGCCTCCGTCCCCGCAGCGGGACTAGCCGTATTGCTGCTTGCGCGGACCCCGCCTACGTGCTTTTTCGACGCGCGGACATGGCTTACGCAAGCGTCTGTGCAACGCACACGCCCATTGTGAGCGTGTGCGTTTTTCGTCTGCGTACAGACTTCAAGCCAGCGCCTCCGTAGGGTGGGAATGGTGAAAGCTCAGTTCGGTGAAGAGGCTGGCGGCGCAAGACCGCATCTGGAGCATGGACTTTGCGCCACAGGCAAGAATCACGGCGGAGGGGAGGACAGATCCTTGCGCCACCTGCGCCAAGTGACTCGAAGTGGCCTGCTCGGCGCGGGGGCCGTTCTGTTCTTCCTGTTGGCGTCCACAGCCCTTGCCGTCGATTGTGAATCGAACCCTCCCTCGACTTCGGCGCCAGTGCCAACCGAAGCGAGCAGCCCCGCTGCCTCGACCGCAGCATCCTCCCTCGCGACAATGCTCGCACCCCACGAGGGGTCGCCCGTGTAGCCGGCACACTCGGAGATCGCCAGGTTGGATGGCAAACGTCAGGCGACCACTAATGGTGCAGCGGCCCAAGTGCCGGCGAAGACATCACCCCAGCCAACTAGAGCAGACCTTCCCTCACAGCCAGCCTCCTCCCTTTCTTAGCGAAATAGCGGCCAACTCTGCCTCTAACCTGCCGAAGTGAGCCAAGGGCAGACCCCGAAGCATCCTCGAGCTCCGGCGTCGACGAGCGCGGTACCCGGCGCCTCACCTATCGTCACAGATGCCCGTACCACCGGCGCAACGTGGCGTCCTCCCCGCAACACAACGGGCCTATTCGGGTTGACAGTGCTTTTGCGAGTAGATAGCCTGACGCCTCAGAGAATCCTCTGTGTACATAATGCAATCCGTAGTGAAAGTGGCTGGGATTCCGCAAGCAACGTCCGGCCTGTGAAGCAGGGTGGTTTCAGCAGGAGGGAACATGGGTTACGAGACTAGCGGCGCCCCCATTTCCATGGCCTTCACCGGCGACTCGATGATCAGCCGAGCGTTGGCCCCGTTTCGGGAAGAGCGGTTCCTGAAGGTGCGCGACCTCTTGCATGAATCGGACGTCCGGTTCACCAACGGCGAGATGCTCTTCCACAACTACGAGAACTCGCCCACGTACTACTCGCAGACCTACATGCGGTGCGATCCCAAGTTCATCAAGGACCTTCAATGGTTTGGCGTCAACCTCATGGCTTGCGCCAATAACCATTGCACTGACTTCGGTGAGAACGGCGTTCTAACGAACAACCGGTACCTGGATGAAGCTGGCATGGTCCACGCGGGCACCGGAAAGCACTATGCCGACGCCCTGTTCCCCGCGTACTTGGACACCGCCAAGGGCCGCGTCGCGCTCGTCTCCGCCACAACGTCCGCGCGGCCCAATGCGCGCGCAGGCGACCAGCGCCCTGATATGCAGGGTAGGCCCGGCGTCAACCTCATTCGCTGGATCAACGAGTGGACCGTCGACCGGGAGACCTTCCAGACCCTGAAGGGCATGGCCGAGCAGTTCGGATGGAGGCAGGCGGTCCCGGCCTGGTACAACCGTGCATACGGCGTGAGCGGCGAGGACGAGTCGCAGGTCGCCTACCTCCCCGATAGAAACATCCTGGGCGTGGGAACGGAGGACCCCGCTGCGAGGTTCGTGTTGGGTGACTCCTTCGAGCGCCACACGCGGATCCACCTGACCGACATGCAGCGGAACATCCAGAGCGTCAGCAACGCCCGCAGGATGGCCGATTGGGTCGTCTTCACCATGCACAGCCACGAGGGTGGCCGGCAGGAAGAGGACCCCGCGGAGCACGTTGTCGAGATGGCCCACGCCGTGATTGACGCCGGCGCCGACGTGTTCATCGGCCACGGCCCGCACCTTGACCGGGGCATCGAGATCTACAAGGGCAAGCCCATCCTCTACAGCCTCGGCGCCCTCGTCATCGAGAATGACACCGTTGAGCGGATGCCACAGGACAGCATGGTCCTTTACGGCCTGGGGCACGACAACGTGCCGGCGGACCTGTTCGAGACCCGCCGGGCTGGGCCCAGGCGCCAATACGAAGGCACCGACCCCCACCACCAGAGCGCCGTCGCGGTCGTGTCCTTTGACGAAAACGGCCTGCTCGACCTCAAGCTCCACCCCATCGAGTTCGGCCAGGACCTTCCGCGCACTCGCTCGGGCCGCCCCCAATTGGCCGAGGGCGATGGCGCCCGCGAGACCCTGGAGCGCTTCCAGCGCATGTCGGAGCCATTCGGGACCACGATCGAGATTCAGGGCAACCAGGGCACGGTGAAGGCGGCCTCGGAGGCGCTCGCCGGATGACTGAAAGCACAGGCCGCGCCTATCGCGCGCATGGCGCGGGAACGGACATACTGACCGATGCCACCCATTGAGGTAGGCCTGCAATTTCATATCCCGACATTCCGGGACGTGCCCATGTCCGAGCTTGTGGGGCTGGGCAAGGCGGCAAAGGCGGCGGACGTCTCGCAGATATGGGTTACGGATAACATGCAAAGCCGCAACTCCTTCGTGGTGCTGGCGGCCCTGGCGGCGAACGTTCCTATCAACCTGGGCACCGCCGTTATGGTGCAGTACTTCCGCAACCCGGTGGACGTCGCAGACGCGGCAGCGGCCATAAGCGAGATGATGGACGCCGAGGAGCTGAGCATCGGCATCGCCCGAGGCAACGCAGGCACTCCGCGTTTGGTCAACACTCCCAAGCCCATCTCCATGCTCCGGGAGACGGCGCAGAGCCTCGGTCGCTTGTTGGCCGGCGAGGCCGTGCAGTTCAACGACTACCCGACTATTGCGTCCTACTTCAACTTCGCCCCGGACGCGTCGTTTCAGCTGAACTTCAGTTCCAAAACACCAGTGCCCCTCTACTGCGGCGGGAATGGCCCCTTGAGCCTTGCCGTGGGCGGGGAGTTCATGGACGGTCTGATATTCGGAGGGACATTTCAAGCCGTCGCCCGCACGGGGCGCATGGCGTCGCTGTTGGAGACGTTTGACGACGCAGCCGCCGGAGCCGGGAAGAGCGGGAAACTGCCGAAGGTGGCCGAGATCAAGATTTCCGTAGCGCGGGACCGCGAGGCCGCCCGTCAGTTCGTCCGGCGCAGCGCCGGGACAAGAATCCTCAGCTTGCGCGATCGCGGATATACCGAAGAGCAGATTGCGCGTCTCGGAGTCTCGCCGGAAGAGATGGATCGCCTGGACACGGCACGCAAAGAAGGCGCCTCGCCCGCGCAGTTCATGTCGCTGGTGACTGACGCCATGATCGACGGCATTTTCGTGGCGGGCGACCCGGTCTACTGCCGGGAGCGCATGGTCGAAGTCTTGGGAATGGCGCAGGCGCACGGGTTTCAACAGCTCATGTTCTCGGAGTGGGGGCCGGAGCCTGGCGATGCCCTGAAGTTGCTGTGCGATGAGATTGTTCCGGGCGTCCGGGGCTAGCCGGCACGCAGGCAACGCCGAGAGGTACCGCCGAACAAGCGCATACCGGAACAACATCGCTGCGAATAGCCGCTCCGTCCGCCCTGGTCGGAATGGGCGCCGCATATTAGCTGGGTGCCTTGACTGGCACCGGAATAGGTGTAGTGTAAAGGCGTCTCCAAAGGCGGCGACACAGGGACAATAATCACGTTGACAGACTTGCCAAGTCAAGCAACGTAAGAAAGTTGGCACGGGAGGAAAACATGTATCGAAGGAAAATGTTCAAAGCGACACTTCTGGGGTTAGCCGGACTCTTGGCCGTTGCGCTGGCGACGGCCGCTTGCGGCGGCAACGGCGGCGAGACAAGCGCGCCCGCGTCCCAAACGCAGCCCCCCCAGGCCGCCATGGCTCCGGCGGCGGCGGCCCCGGCTCCTACCGCGGCGGCAGGGGCAAGCATTATTCCGGGATCCCCGCAGCAGCCCGCCAGTGCCGTTGCGCCGCAGGCGCCACCGCCTGCGGCAATGGCCGTCGAAGGCGCAGTGGAGCGCCTCGTTTTCGCCTCCACCGCCATCGAGCGCGAGGACATCTCGACGCCCAACATTTTCAGGACCAACAACTGGAAGCAGACCCCCATGTACGAGAACCTCGTGGACATCGACCCTGTCACCGGACAGGCGCTGCCGTACCTCGCCACCGACTGGTCCGTGTCTGAAGAGGAGATGCGGTTCACGCTGCGGCAGGGGGTCCAGTTCCACAACGGGTGGGGGGAGTTCACCGCCAAGGACGTTGAGCACATGTATTGGGAGATGGCGCATCCCGACACCGAGCTCGGGACCGGCAGGAACTTCCGGAACCAGATTGACGGGGTTGTGGTCGTCAACGACTACGAGGTAGTGATGCCCCTGATCGAGCCCAACCCCATCCTGTTCAGGGCCATCAGCCAGTACCAAGAGATAGCGGTCATCAACAGCAAGGCGCACTTCGACGAGTTCTTCGCCGCGAACCAACGCTGGCCGGAGATTGGGGAGGAACCGATAGCAGGCACGGGCCCCTACCAGTACGACGACATTGAGGAAGGCTCCTACCTGCGCTACCGGCGCGTTGCAGGCACCCACTACAGGGACCAGGTCGACTTCGAGGAGCTGGAGCTTCGTTGGATACCAGAGGCGTCCACCAGAATGGCTTCCCTGCTCACCGGCGAGGTCCACATCGCCGACCTGCCAACCGACTTGGCCACTGAGGCCGTCAGGCGCGGCATGGAGACCATCGACGCCCAGGCCAGCGACCTGAGAATGCACATCGCCTTCGTCTGCTGCCATCTGAAGGACCGGGAAGACGCCTCGCTTGGGTACGTCTTCGGCGACGACATTCCCATGATGGACATCAGGATCCGCCGAGCCATCTCAAAGGCCATCGACCGGGACACCCTGAACCAGGCCTTCTTTGGCGGCAATGGCCAATTGGCGGTTATGAACGGGTACAAGGAATCGACTCGTGGATGGAACCCCGACTGGGCCGAGCGGTACCCAGAGCAGTTTGGCTACGACCAGGCGGCGGCGCGGGAACTGCTGGCCGAGGCCGGCTTTGGACCTGACAACCCATACGAACTCACCTTTATCTTCCAGACCAGCCTGCCGGAAGGACCGGACGTCATCGAGGCAACTGCAAGGATGCTCGAAGACGTCGGAATCAGCGTCAATTTCGAAACGTTGGACGCGGCCACGGTCAGAGCTAAGGCGCGCAACTGGGAATTCGACAATCATCTTTACCTGAGGACAGGCGGCCGAGACATTTTCAGCTGGCTATTGACGGAAGCAAGCCAGAACTTCCACACCAGTTGGCACTTCGTGTTGCCGGAGTTCAACACCTTGCAACCCTCCACAAGAAGCACGATGGTCCCGGCGGAGCATGAACGCCTTTTCCGGGAGGCGGGCGACTTGGCGTTCGACAGTGTTCAGCACGTGCCGATGCTCTGGCTCCCCCGCAATGTCACCGTCAATCCGGCGGTTGTGGAGAGTTGGACGTATCCTGGAAGCGGACTGTCCTGGAGCCACTTCTACCTGATCCGCGCGGTCCAGTAGGTCCCGGCGCATGACCACGAGTTAAACAGGCGCCACAGAAAACAGCCTTGAGGTTGAGGACGCAAGCAACGGCATAGGGAAAAGGGAGAGGACAATGCTGACATCTGAAGAGAACGAACTGATCTGTCGCGTGGGGCCTGGCACTCCCATGGGAAACCTGATGCGCCAATACTGGCTTCCGGGGATGCTCTCCAGTGAGCTTCCCCACCCAGACTGCCCCCCGGTCCGGGTCATGCTGCTGGGGGAGCCGCTCATCGCTTTCCGGGACACCGAAGGACGGGTTGCCCTGATCCAGAACTACTGCCCCCACCGCGGCGCGTCCCTCTTCTACGCACGCATCGAGGAGGGTGGCCTGAGGTGCGTGTACCACGGGTGGAAGTTCGACGTGGACGGCAACTGCCTCGACCAGATGAGCGAGCCGGAGGAGAGTGACTTCCGGGAGAAGGTGCGGGCGCTGACCTACCCCTGTCGAGAGCGCAACGGCGCGGTGTGGGTGTACATGGGCTCGGAGCGGGAGCTCCCTCCCTTGCCGGACATCGAGGCCAACATTGCAGAGGACTACCACACCATCGCCATGGAGCACGACCACAACTATTTGCAGGTGCTGGAAGGGACCATCGACACCATCCACGCTGGCATCCTGCACTCGGGCGCCACGCGTTGGGAGGACCAGCCGGAGGACAGCTTCTCCCACTACTATCTGAAGAGTCGCAAGGCGCAGTTCAAGATTCTTGAGACGCCGGTTGGCGCTTGCATGGGGACCTACCGCGATGGTCCTCCCGGCATGGACTACTGGCGAATCGCCGAGTTCCTGATGCCCTTCTACGGCATCTCACCCACCGGCGGGGGCTTCCAGGGCAAGGGCAAGCCGTCCAGCCTCACTGCTGCAGTGCCCATGGACGACGAGCACACGCTGTACGTCCACTTCATTGCCAAGAGCGCCCTGGACCACTACGAGCTACTGCCGAACACGTCGGACTGGTACGGACGCTTCCGCCCTGTGGAGCAGCCCGAAAATGACTTCATGTTGGACCGCGACGTGCAACGCAACTCCAAACTCAACTCCGGCGGGCGCAGCTACACGGGCATCCCCAGCGGCAGGCACCAGGACCGCGCGATGACCAGCAGCATGGGTACCATCTACGACCGCAGCCATGAGCATCTGGGCACCTCCGACTCCCAGATCATCCGCACGCGTCGCCGCCTGATCAGGGCAGCCATCGACTTCGCGGAGACGGGGGCGCCGCCGTCGGGTGTGCAAAACCCGGAGTTTTACCAGGTGCGCACGGGAGAGGTCTTCCTGCCAAAGGGCGCGGACTGGGTGGAAGAGACCAGGGAGCTGCGCAAGGCTTTCGTCGAACACGCCGTATAGGGCAAGAGCGCGCCGGACGGCCAGCGCACGTTCGCTCTCGTGGCAGAGACGCGAGGAAGGGTCACCGCGTTTCTGCCGCGGGAGCGCGGTGTCTGACCATCGCCGAGGCGGTTTTGGGCATTGGGGCAACGTAGAGGAATTGACCAGGGCCGTAGGTCCTGGAAGCGAGGTCCAGCAATGGCAGTGCTCGTCGACACGAACATTCACGTCATCGCGCCCCCGGAGGCGCGAGACAAGTACCCGTTGAACATCTTCCCTGGCACCGAGAGCGAGTTCACCGAGAACCAGGTCAACGCGCCGGAGGACTTCCTTAAGGTCATGGACGAAGCAGGTTTGCATCAGGCCTATCTCATGGCGTCCCGATTCCACGGCTTCGACAACAGCTACTGCGCGGACGCCCTGCCCCTGGCGCCGGACCGCTTCGTGGGCGTGGCCAACATAGACATCCTCGAGCCGGACGCCCCGGACACGATCAGCTATTGGATTGAAGAGCGAGGCATGCACGGCGTGCGCTTCTGGGGCGGCGGGCCCCAGGCCGGCCACCGCTTCCCGGGCGACGAACGCGGACTGGCGAACTACGTGGACGACCCGAAGCTGATTCCCGCCTGGGAGCGCGTTCGTGACTTGGGCGTGCCCTCCAACGCCCAGGCGACGATGCCAGAGGTCCTGCCCAACACGCGGCGGCTGTTGGAGCGTTTCCCCGAGCTACCCTTGAGCCTCAACAACCTGACCCACGTGCCTGCGGACGAGGGCGCTGGTTCGCAAGCCGCGCGGGATCTCCTGGGTCTCGCGGAGTACCCGAGGACCTACGTGAATTTCTCGGTGAACTTCGTGAAGCGCACGATGGAGAGCCAACCGGCGAAGGAGCTCTTGCTCGCGCTGCTGGAGCATTTTGGGCCGCGGCGCCTGATCTGGTCTTCCTTTGGCCGTGGCCTTGCGGATTCGAAGAGCATCTTGCTGGAGGGCCTTGCCTTCCTGTCTGAAGAGGACCGTGCAGGGGTGTTGGGCGAGGGCGCGAGAGACCTGTATCCTTCGCTGCGGAAGTACCAGCCGGACTAACCGTCAGCCCTGCGCCGCGAGCCTTCGGTTGGACGACGGAAGCAGCCCCGGCGTCTGCGAGAGCCGTGGAAGGCGGCCTGCGCCAATTCGTTTTCGGCGGACGTAGAGCTTATGCAGTCCTACATAATGATTCGGATCGCCCAGGGGTTTCTTGCGTTTCTTGGCGTTAGCCTGCTGGTCTTCGTACTCGTGCGGGCGAGCGGCGATCCTCAAGCGCTGTACGCCGGGGAGGACGAGGGCGACGAACAGAGCATAGAGCAGACCAGGCGCCTCTGGGGCTTGGACCGCCCAATTACCACGCAGTACTACATCTACATGCGCAACATCGTGACCGGGAACTTTGGGGACTCTTTCAGCCGCAGCGGCTCCGTCTCCAGCCTCATCTGGTCGCGGCTCCCCGCAACCCTCTTGCTGGGCGGCGTGGCAACGGCGATTTCGCTCCCCATTTCGCTATTGATCGGCGTGCTCACGGCGGTGAAGCGCGACACCTTCTTCGACTACTTTGGGAAGCTCGTCGCATTTGTCGGCCTGGCTATGCCCAACTTCTGGCTTGCCATCATGCTCATCTGGCTGTTCGCTATCACGCTGGACTGGCTGCCCGCGTCCGGGAAGGGAACGTGGCTGCATTTGGTGTTGCCCATAGCCGTGCTGGCCACGCCGGGTGCAACGATCCTGCGGCTCATGCGCTCAACAATGCTGGACCAATTGGACTCGGAATACGTGAAGTTGGCGCGGATCAAGGGGTTGCCGGAGTGGAAGATCGTTTGGAAGCACGTCTTCCGCAACGCGGCCATCGTCCCGTTGACGTTCCTGGGTGTGATCTTCGCCAACATCGTCACCGGATCCGTCGTGGTCGAATCGATCTTCGCGTGGCCGGGCATTGGGCTGCTGGCCATTCAATCGATTAACGCCCGGGACTACGCCGTCGTGCAGGCCATCACACTGATGGGCACGTCGGTGATCATCGTGCTCCACATCGTTGTGGATATCCTGTACGCCTACGTGGACCCCAGAATTCGATTCGGCAAGATGAACCTCTAGAGAACTTCGGAGGACGCCACATGGCCGTTGACATTGGCAGCCTAACGCTGCCCGGGCCCACCTTGGCCCAACGCGCCCGAGACCGGCTGCGCGGTCTACGGCGTCTACCCCTCATTTGGATATTCATACTGCTGGTGGTTGTGCTCATCCCGGGTGTGTTGGCGCCGGTGCTGGCTCCCTACGACCCGGTGCAGGACGCCGACCCGATCAGGCGGCTCGCCCCGCCGGTCTGGCTGGAAGGCGGCGCGTGGGACCACGTGCTGGGCACCGACCGGCAGGGTCGCGACATCCTCAGCAGGCTGATCTACGGCGCCCGCATAGCCCTGCTGGTCTCCCTCTCCTCACTGGCGCTCTCGGCGCTCATCGGCGTGACAATGGGGTTGGTGTCCGGTTGGTACGGCGGTTGGGTGGACCATGTCATTCAGCGAATTGTGGATATCAAGGCCTCCGTGCCGGACATCCTGATCGCCCTTCTGCTGGTGAGCGTTTTCGGAGCCAGCATTTATATTGCCGTCGCGGTCATCGTGTTTTTCCTATGGAACCGGTACACGCGTGTGGTACGCGCCGAAATCCTCAGCCTGCGGGGGAGGGATTTCGTGATGCGGGCCAAGGTGACGGGTGCTTCCAACGCCCGGATCATGATGAAGCACCTGCTGCCGAACGTCCTCAACACCGTCATCGTTCTGGCGACGCTTCAGGTGGGATTCGTTATCCTCTTGGAGTCCACGCTGAGCTTCTTGGGCGTTGGCATCCCGCGACCCACCCCCGCGTGGGGCGTGATGATCTCGGACGGCCGCGACTACGTGGTCATCGCTTGGTGGGTGAGCTTCTTCCCCGGAGTGGCGATCTTCCTCTCTGTGCTGTCGCTGAACCTCTTCGGCGACTGGCTGCGCGACAGCCTCGACCCCAAGCTCCGCCAGACGCAGCGGTAGCGACGCCGGATGGTAGGGCCGCGAGCCGGTCGAGCGCAGGCTTCTGCCGCCCTGCGGCGTGAACGCCCATGAGCCAGGCATGGAAGCGCCGTTTCTTTGGCCTCTCCGGCATGACGACGGCCGCGTTGCTGGCGCTGGGCCATCTCCTCTATTGGCTGTTCCTCGTCGACGACACCAGCCGGGCGGACGCTCGCGCGCTGTTAGCCGTCACGGGTGCGCTGTGGCTCGGCGCACATTGGACGATGGCCGTCGCATTGATCGGCCTCTACGCCAGTAACGCCAAGCGTTTGGGCCTCTTGGGCTGGAGCGGCATGGCGCTGGGGACATTGGGGACGCTCGCGGTCAGCGGCTTTGTGTTCTGGGCCTTTCCGGAGGTCTCCGGCCTGGAGGAAGACACAGTCCGTGAGATGCGGACGTCGTACTTGCTCAGAGTCTGCGGCGAGCTTGGAGGACCGTCGCTCGTATTGGGCCTGCTGCTCTTTGGCGCGGCAGTCATTCGCGAGGGAGCCCCGTCCCGTACCTTCGGCGCCATCCTGGCATTGGGCGCGGCGCTGACGCCCATCGCAATCCTCCGCGACGAGCTCCTGGTCCTCCCCGCGCTCATGGTTGCCGCCGGCTTCGCGGGGATCGGCTGGGCGCTCCTCCGCTCGGTACCGGCGCCGCCGCGCGCACCCGGCCCCCGCTATTCCTTGTAGGACGGGTCCTTCCGGTCGATCGTCCGCAACAGCCACGCCCACTCCAGCGCGGCAGAGTCGTCGTCGAACAGGGCGGCGGTCTTCTCGATAGCCGAGATTGGCGTCTGTCGGATGGTCTGCCCGGTCGATTGCGCCAGCACCTGCACCTTGCACGCGAGCTCGAGGTTCCACATCCGGGTCCACGCCTCACCGACGGAGCGCCCCACAGTGAGCAAGCCGTGGTTGCGCAGGATCATCGCATTCTTGTCGCCCAGGTCCGTCACCAGCCGCTCCCGCTCGTCCACGTCGAGCGCCACTCCCTCGAAATCGTGGTACGCCATGCGCTCATGGAACTGGTAACCCTCCTGCTGTAGGAGCAACAGGCCATCCGCAAGCGCCGACACGGCCATCCCATAGGGCGTATGCGTATGCATCACGCAGGTCACGTCGTGCCGTGCGGCATGGACTGCGGAGTGGATGACGTAGCCGGTGTAGTTGATCCGGTGCTCGCCCTCTTCCAGGATGTTCCCGTCCTTGTCCAGCTTGAGCAGGTTCGAAGCGGCGACCTCGTCGTAGCCAAGGCCGTACTCATTGATAAGAAATTGGTCGTCCGTGCCGGGTACGCGCGCGGTGATGTGGTTGTAGATCAGCGACGTCATGCCGAAGTGGTCCGTCAGCCGGTAGGCGGCGGCCAGGTCTACGCGAGCCCCCCACTCGGCATCCGAGTAGGTGTGGGCCTTCTCTGTCGTCATCGCCAACTCCTCACTGCCATCTCTCGCCGCGGAGACCAACTACATGACGCGCTTCTCTGCCGTAGCGTACCGGGAGGCAGTCTCGTCGGAATTGTACCCCGACACCCTCCCCGCCTCGACGCTGCCGCGCCGCCAACGCTGTAGGTGCCATTCGAGAATCGCCCACCCAGGCTCTGCCGGGGCGCCCGCCCCACGTGGCCCACAACCGCACCCCCACCCGTCGTTCCTGCGAAGGCAGGAACCCCGACGAACAAGGCAACGCCCGTCGCAGCCCTCGCGCCTACCCGACATGCAGCCCCGCCAGCTTGCTGTCGACGTTCTCCGCCTCCAGTGACAGCGTCTCCCACTCATCCCAGAGGGTCTGCACCTCCTCTTTGAGCACACGGTACCGCTCGCCTGAGGCGGCAAGCTGCGACCGCTCGCTAAAGGATTCGGGACGGGAGAACTTGACCTCCAGCTCCGCAATGCGGGACTCGTGGTCAGCCACGGACACGGTGATTTGCTCTATGCGCTTGGCGAGCCTGCGCGCCTCTTGCGTTAGCGTCCGCCGCTCCAGCTCCTCGTCGCCGATCGGCTTCCCCGAGCGGCTCCGGGCCTGGCCTCGTCCGGCGGCAGCGCTGGCCGACCCATTGGCCGATCCGTTGGCGCTCCTCTTATCGGCCTCAGTCTGCTTTCGATAGAGATAACTGTCGTAGTCTCCAGGGAAAACCGTGGGCTGGCCGCCGTCTATCTCTACGATCTTGTTAGCAACCTGGCGTATGAGCGTGCGGTCGTGCGTAATGAAGCAGATGGTGCCGTGATAGTCGCCGAGGGCGTCCGCGAGGACCTCCCTGGAAGTGATGTCAAGGTGGTTGGTCGGCTCGTCCATGAGGAGCAGGTTGGTTGGCTGAAGGAGCAGCTTGGCCAGGGCCACCCGGGCCTTTTCACCGCCGGACAGCACGGAGATGGGCTTGCGCGCGTCGTCGCCGCTGAACAGAAAGCCGCCAAGGGTGGTCCGCAGGTTCTGCTCCGACTCCCGTGGCGCCGCCTGCTGCATTTCCTGAATGAGCGTATTTTTCGGGTTGAGGAGCTCAAGCACATGCTGCGCGTAGTAGGTGGTGACGACGTTGTGCCCGGTCTTTCGCTCCCCTTCATCAATCGGAATGACGCCTGCAAGTATCTTCAGCATCGTGGTCTTCCCGGCGCCGTTCGGTCCGACGAGCGCGACACGGTCCCCGCGCGACAGCGTCAGGTCCATGCCCCGGTAGACCTCGATGTCGCCGTACGACTTGCTTACGTTGGTCAGTGTTATGACCTCGGAAGCGCTCCGCGGGGGCTCCGGGAATGAGTAGCGGACCTTCTTGGTGGCCCTCGGCAGCTTGATGATCTGTATCTTCTCGAGTTGCTTCAGCCGGCTCTGCACCTGCGTGGCCTTTGTTGCCTTGGCGCGAAACTGCTCCACGAAGCGCATCTGCTTCTTGATCTCGCGCTCCTGCCTGGCGGAGGCCACCCGCCTGGTCTCAAGTGCGCTCTCGCGTGCAACCAGGTACTCGTCATAATTGCCCGTGAAAAGCGCCACCTCATCCGGCTCGATGGCAAGGACCTTGGTGGCGGTCTGGTTCAGAAAGGCGCGGTCGTGAGATGTGACGAGCACGCCCCCCGGAAAGGAGGCCAGGTACTTCTCAAACCACAGGTTCGCGTCGAGGTCAAGGTGGTTGGTTGGCTCGTCAAGGAGCAAGAGACTGGGATTCTTGAACAGAATTCTGGCCAGGCCTGCCCGCATGGCCCAACCACCGCTGAACTCACTCATGGGCCGCGTGAAGTCGCCCTGCTTGAAGCCAAGGCCTGACAGGATCGCCTTGGCCTCGTGCTCGCGGTCATCTCCACCGGCGGCCTCCAAAGCCATGTCAAGCTCGCTGAGGCGGTCGAGTAGGTCGCTCTGGAGCTCAGGGTCGGTTTCCGACGACAGCGCCTCATGCACGGCGGCAATCTCGTCGACGAGGGCGTTCGCCTCGGCGCGGACCTCCAGCACCTCTTCAAGCAGCGGCTTGCCCGTAAACGACTCTGGTTCCTGCTTGAGATAGCCCAGAGTGACGTTGCGCTGCAGGGAGATGCTCCCCGTTTCCGGGGCAGTCTCGCCTGCCAGGATATCCATCAGCGTGGTCTTCCCGGAACCGTTTGGGCCTACCAATGCAATACGGTCCCCGGCGGCTACGCTCAATGTGAGCTCACTGAAAAGGGTTCTGTTTGAGTAGACTTTGCTGATGTCAGATGCAAATAACATACGTTTCTTCCAAACCATCATACTATCCGCAGGATGTACGTGCAGGAAACGGGCGCGTGGTTATTGAGATTGCCCGGAAATGGCGGACCGTCCAAGACTCGAACTCGCATGCGCCCTTGGCCGGACATAAGATGTGTCCAGGAGGGCCAACCCCTTGGAGCGCCACAGTCCAAGAGCACATGAGGACGCTGTTCAAATTGCCTCGCACGCCTAGTCTTACCCGACTCCCCCAACGCCCGTAGGGGCGATCTGCGATCCCGACCACCCTGAGCCCCTCGAAGGGCCCGCGCGAACACCGCCGTTCGCCGTGAGCCTGTCGAACCCTGTCCTGAGGGCACTCGAAGGAGGCCCCCCCCCCCTGACACGAGCCCCTCGCGCCAACGCCGACGCTCCGCTACCATCCCCCCCATGGAACAGCACATCGCCACCACTACCGCGCCATGGCACCCCGCGCCCGCAGGGTCCCCAACGACGACCCTCTGCGGATCAGCCCCAGAAATCCGGAGGTTGTTTCTCACGGGCGCAAAAACTGAAACAAAAGTTGTTGTAGCTAGGACGAATCCGCCAGCTACAGCCACCCACCCGAAAACAACCTCCCGCAACCCCCCGGGTCGCGAATCAACCCCCCCATGCTCCCTTCACGCCACCCGGCCCGCCTCGGGTCGCCCGCACAGTCCGTCTCCAGGATCGTGCGGACGCGGCCCCTGACAACGGGAGGATGTTTTCCCTCTGCAAAAAGTTTTTTGGAGTTGTAGCTAATCTGTGCCAAACCAGCTACAAATCCAATGCCAAAACAACCTCCCCCACCGGCCACAGTCGCGACACAACCTCCGGGCGGCCCAGCGCCCGCCGCGCCGGCGAGCAACAAGGACCTGCGACAGCTCAGGTGGGGCTCAAGAGAGAGGCAAAGCACAGTGGGGAAGGGAGACTCGTGGGAACACCGTCTGGAGAAAATGGTGGGCCGTCAGGGGCTCGAACCCTGGACACCCGGATTAAAAGTCCGGTGCTCTGCCAACTGAGCTAACGGCCCGTATGCACATTGTAGCAGGCGCTTCCAGCCGATTCATAGTGGCGTATGCTGAATAACATTTGTAAAGCAATTGATAGATAAACGTTGTACGTACACGATTGTATCTGGCAAACGCCGCCTTTCGCTCATGCGTGTCCCTCGCTACTGCAGGGGCGGGGCGTCGGCGTCCAGCACGTCGAGGCGGTCCAGTGGCCAGTACGAGACCCACGCCTTGCCGACAATCTGTTCCATGCGGATGGGACCCATGTATCGCGAGTCGTAGCTGACGGCGCGGTTGTCGCCCAATACAAAGTAGTGGCCCTCGGGTACGCTGACCGGGCCCTCGTCGGATTCGTCGAATTTGGTCAGGTACGGCTCGGGCAGCAACGTGCCGTCGATGTAGACGCGGCCGTCGCGCATCTCAACAGTCTCGCCGGGAAGCCCGACAACCCGCTTGACCAGGTCGGCGCCCGATCGGTCGGTGATGTGGAAGACCACGATGTCGCCGCGCTGCGGAGGGTTGAAGACGAAGGCAGCGTCGCCGTCGGGATCGCCGACGGTCGCGGCGAGGGCCGTCTGGAAGGGTACTACGGCATAGGCGAGCTTGCTGACCAACAGATGCTGTTGATTGGCAAGCGTCGGGTCCATGCTCTGGCCCTGGACGCGGAAATTCTGCACCGAGGCCTGGAGCACCAGGAAGGCGCCAAGCCCGAGCAGGAGCGTTTCCAGGGCCTCAAAGAGAAATGTCTTCACGTTCCCCTTCGTCCGTGGACGTGGATACGGGTATGCCAATAGTGTAACGTGGACAGGCCGCATTTTGTTGTCGGAGACAGCTCCCCGGCCTTCCTGCGGTGGGAAGCCCGGCGCTTGGGGTCACCGTCTCGGCCCTCGCCCCCGGGTGTAGGCCACGTGCGGACAGCGCGCAAGCATTCGCTTGCGGAGGCACGACGAGATAGGGGCAGGCTGTATTCTACGCTAAGACAGGTATGCTATACTCGCGAGAGTAGGAGTATTGGTAACGTCATGGATGAGCAAACGCTTCTGCAGGCCAGCAAGAAGGGTGACGCAGGGGCCTTCAATCGTCTGGTGGAGCACTACCAGACCTCGATCTACAACGTGGCCCTGCGTATGGTCGGGGAATCCGCGACGGCGGAGGACATAACGCAGGAGACCTTCGTTTCCGCGTACCGTGCGCTCCACACCTTCTCCGCCGGCAACTTCCGCGCTTGGCTCTTCCGCATCGCGACCAATGCCTGCCGCGACCACCTTCGGTCCGCGCAGGTGCGCCGCAACACGTCACTGGACGCCCTGGTGGAAAACCCCTCGTTCAGTGTGCAGAGTGAGATGGAGACGCCGGAGGAATACACCGTCCGGCGGGAGCTGTCGAGCTTCATCCAGAAATCGCTGAGCACCCTGCCGACGGACCAGCGCATGGTGTTGATTCTGGTGGATATCCAGGCATTTAGCTACGAAGAAGCGGCGCGCGTCTTGAAGACGCCTGTAGGCACGGTGAAGTCCCGGCTGAGCCGTGCCAGGGAGGCGATGCGCGCCGAACTCTCCACCCAGCGGGAACTTTTGCCCGCCCAGATTCGTTCTGGTTAGTGGAGGTTGTCCATGTGGCTCTTTGGCGAGGGCTTTGGGAACCGGCACTGCTCACTGGAAACGGTTTCATCCTTCCTTGACAGTGCTTTGCGCAATCGGGAGATGCAGCGGGTTGAGGCCCACTTGGCATCCTGCTCCGACTGCGCACAGCACGCGGAGGAGATGAAGGCGGTGGTGGGCGTTCTCCGCATGATGCCCACAGAGCCCACCCCTCGCAGCTTCGCGATCCCCGTGCCCGCTCGGGTCTTCGTTGCCGAACCCGCCCGCCCGTGGTGGCGGCCCGCTCCGACGGTCGGCCTCCGCGCGATGGCAACCGCAGCGGCGATTCCTTCGTGGCGGCCCGCTCCGATGGTCGGCCTTCGCGCGATGGCAGCCGCAGCGGCGATTGCGCTGGCAGTGGTCTTCGCCGGAGACATGACCGGCGTCATCGGCACGCCAACGGTACCCATCCCGGTAGCTATGGTGGATGACGCTCCGTTTGTGAACGAGGGCACTCCGCCCGGACCTGAGCCCCTTCCGATCCTGGGCGATTCCCCAGTGACCGAACCCGCTCCGGGCGACGCAGGCGCCACTGACATACCCGGCACCGAAACGACGCCCCAGCCGGACGCCACGCTCACCGAGCACTCATGGTTCCGGTTTGAGCTCTGGCCCTTGGAACTTGGCCTCCTGGCGCTCACTGCCGCGATGGCCGCCATCTCCGTCCTGCTGCGCCGCCGCACCACCTCTTCCTAGGCGCCAACGGAACCTCTCGGCGCCAAACCGCGTCCCTTCTTATACAGGGGCTACTCCCCTACCCACTACAGGAGGCACATCTTGGGCATCTCACGCCTTTCCCGGTTGCTCATAAGCTTGGCCTTGGTGCTAGTCCTGGTGGCCGCACTTGCATGCGAGAGCGACGATCCGGACGAGGCTGCTGAGGAAACGCCCGCGGCGAGCACAGCGCAGACAACGCCAACTGACGCCACCACGACGACAGCGGCGATGGGCTCGGACTCGAGCTCCGCGATGGACAGCGACAAGAGCGACTCGATAATGATGCCCCATGACAAGGATGGCTCGGACTCGAGGATGTCGAACGAAGAAGGGTTCGCCATGGCCATGGAGTTCCTGACGATGTTCGGGAGCATGGCGGAGTTCGACAAGCAGCCGAAGGCCGACATCGATCTCAAAGCGACTGGCGTCATTGGAGACGCGCAGGATGCCGGTATTTGGGTGAATGGCGTCGGGAGCGTGTCAGCGCCGCCGGACCTGGTCGAGCTGAACCTGGGAGTGACGGCTACGGCGGACACCGTCTCGGAGGCACGGCAGAGTGCGGCGGAGGCCATGACGGCGGTCATCGGCTACCTGGTGGGCAGCGGCGTCGCGACGTCGGACATCCGCACGCAGCACATCTCCATCCAGCCGCAGTACGACTGGCAGGAGCGCATCGAGGAGGGCATTCGCCGCAGCGAGCGTGTCCTCACGGGCTACCAGGTCTCCAACACCGTGCAGGTGCTTGTGCGGGAGATGGACCGGACCAGCGAGCTGCTGGACGGCGCAGTCACGGCGGGCGGCGACTTGATCCGCGTCAACGGCATCACTTTCACCATCGAGGACACGTCGGAGTTGGCAAAGCAGGCGCGCGAGATGGCGGTGGCGGACGCGTTGGTGAAGGCGGCCGAGCTGGCATCATACTCAGGCGTAGTCTTGGGGCCAATGGTCTACCTGTCCGAGGTGAGCGCACAGCCGGTCTTCGCCGAGAGGGCCTTCGCGTCGGTTGTAGCGGATTCAAGTGTGTCGACGCCGATCAGCCCGGGCGAGCAGGAAGTGCGGATAACAGTGCGGGCCGTGTTTGACATAGACAATCGCAGCTGACTCAACTGCTAAGCGGCTCGGGGACGAGAAACCGCGAGTATGAGAGCGCCGGCGCATTTGCGCCGGCGCTCTTCGTTTTACCTGTGACGCCAGGAGTTTGCGAGAGGCTCGGATTAGTTTAACGGCAGTGTCCGGGGAGCAGACATAAGCCGAGTAGTCGTGTGGGGGGACTGCTATGGCTGCAAGTCGAGGCGGCTAACGCTCGGACTCGTCCTTTTCCGGCGCGACAGGGTCCTCCGTGAGGTTGGGCGGCAGCGAGAGGTCGTCGTCCGCATCGTCAATGCCAACCAACTCCGGCGGGTTCGCCGGGAATGCCAGGATCTCGGTTTCCCACTGGTCAGAGGCCATTGGCAGGTCCTTGGGGGCGCTCTTGGTCTGCTGGAGCTGCTTGGCCTCCTTCATTAGAAACTGCTGGTAGTAGGCGCCGTATTCGCCCTTCTTGCGGTAGCGCTTGTGCCGCTGGGAGAGCATGCGGTTGGTGGAGTAGCGCTCGATCCGTGAGACAGCCCGTACGAGGGCGCGCTCCAGTGTGTAGGCAGAGGCCTCCGGGTCCGTGTGCGCACCGCCCGGTGGCTCAGGCACGATGGTGTCGATGATGTTGAGGTCCTTCACGTCCTTGGCCGTGAGGCGCAGGGAGAGGGCGACGTCCGGCGCGCGGCTGTCGTCGCGGTAGAGCATCGAGGCCGCGGCCTCCGGGGACGCCGGCGTGTAAATGGCCCCTTCCAGCATGAGGATCTGGTCCGCAATGCTGAAAGCAAGGGCGCTCTCGCGGCCTCCCTCGCCGAGGATGACGGCGACGGTGGGCACCGGCAGGTTGGACATGGTGAAGATGGTGTTGGCCAGGGCGTTGCCCAGTCCCCGCTCTTCCGCCTCCAGTGTCAACGACGGCCCAGAGCAATCTATGAGCGTTATGACGGGAATCTGGAACTTGGTCGCCATTTCCATGGCGCGTATGGCTTTGCGAAAGCCCTCCGGCCCGATGGAGGGCGGTTGGCTCTCTCCCTCTGGGGTGTAACCGCGTTGCTGCGCCACGACCATAACGGACGCGCCGTACAGGTCGCCGACGCCGCAGATGATAGCGGGGTCGTCGGCGGCAAGGCGGTCGCCGTGAAACTCGACGAACTCGCGAAAGACGCGGTTGATGTAGTCGCGGGCTGAGGGCCGCTCCGGGTGCCGTGTGCGCTGTACGGCCTCCCATGCACCGAGTTGGCCCACAGGCGCCTGGTCGCGGTCCCGTGGGACGAGCAGGCGAACGCGCGTCTTTGCGGGCACGAGCCGCCGCAAGGTCGTTGCGATGGCGCCGCGCAGGTCCTCGCGGTCGACAATGTTGTCCAGCATGCCGTGGCGCAGGTGCGATTCGGCCGTGTGCGAGTCCTCTGGCAGCGCCTGCCCCGCCGATTCCTGCAGCACGCGGAGGGGCGCGAACCCCATGAGGGCGCCGGGCTCTGCCAGCAGCACGTCAGCCATGTTGGCGAAGCTGGCATAGGCCTGGCCCGTGGTGGGGTTCGCGAACACGGCGATGTACGGCAGCCCCTTGCGATGGAGGGCGCTGACGGCGGTGGCCGCCTTGGCCATTTGCATAAGGGACAGGGCGCCCTCCTGCAGCCGCGCTCCCCCACTGGTGACCAGCGCCACCAACGGCAGGTCCTTCTTGCGGGCCAGCTCACAGGCCAGGGCCACCTTCTCTCCGACGACGAGGCCCATGCTGCCGCCAAGGAAGCTGAAATCAAGGGCCAACAGTACGGTGGAGATGCCCTCGATTCGGCACTGCCCTACGATGGCGGCCTCCGTCAGGCCGGTGCGGAGCTGGGCGTTGTAGATGTCGCTGCGGTAGGTGTCGCGGCTGTTGAAAAGCAGCGGGTCGATGGAGACAACGGCGCGGAACTTCTCCCGAAAGCTCTTGGGGTCGGCGAGAAGTTGGATGCGGTCACGGGCGGTGATGCTGTAGTGGAAGCGGCATTCCGGGCAGACACGGGCCTCGAGGTAGAGGGCTGAGTCGGCCAGAGCGGCGCCGCAAAAGAGGCACACGTCCTGGGCGAGGGCAACCATCTGTCCTGTATGGCCCCTTCGTCCCAGTAGTGTATTAATGACGCCTGTGATGCGCCGAGGCACTGTCCAACTCCCTCAAGCCTTCGGCGCCGGGTAATGCGCCGAAATTTCCACGTATAACCATCATACACCCTGGAGCTAACCGCCGGGTGTAATCACCTCGCGGGATTTGCCCGGGTCGCCGGGGCCAACGATGCCGCGGTCCTCCAGGTGGTCAAGCAGGCTGGCCGCTTTGGCGTAGCCGATGCCCAGCTTGCGCTGCAGGAGTGAGGCGGAGATGCGGCTGTGATTGATGGCCAGCCGCTGGGCCTCCTGCAGCATGGTGTCTTCCTCATTGTCGGGTGCGGCGAGCTCCATCTGTATGGAGGGCTTGGGCTTACCCTTCTGCTTCTTCCAGAAGGAAACGATGGCGTCCACTTCATCGTCTGAAATGAAGGCGCCCTGGAGCCGCTTGGGTTTGACGGCGTTGGTGGGCATGAAAAGGAGGTCGCCGCGGCCCAGAAGCTTCTCCGCGCCGGCGCTGTCGAGCACCGTGCGGGAGTCGACTTGGGAGGAGACGGCGAAGCTCATGCGGCTGGGGAAGTTGGCCTTGATGAGCCCGGTGAGCACGTCCACGGACGGCCGCTGGGTCGCGACGACAAGGTGAATTCCCGTTGCGCGTCCAAGCTGGGCGAGGCGGCAGAGGGCGTGCTCGACGTCGCCGGAGGCCGTCATCATGAGGTCGGCGAGTTCGTCGATGACCAGCAACAGGTAGGGGATGCGTTCCTCGCCCTTGACCAGCTTGCTGTTGAAGGACGCGATGTTTCGGGCGCCCCGGGCCTCGAACTTCTTGTACCGCGACTGCATCTCCGCGATGAGGGCGTGCAATGCTGGGACCGCTTGGTCGGCCTCGACGAGCACGGGAGCGATGAGGTGCGGCAGGCCATTGTAGGCGGTGAGCTCCACACGCTTGGGGTCCACCAGGTACATCTGCAGGTCCTGCGGTGTGCATTGCATCATCAGCGAGCAAATGATGACGTTCATGCAGACGCTCTTGCCGCTGCCGGTGGAACCGGCGATGAGCAGGTGCGGCATGTCCGCGAGGTCTGTCATGACGGGCTCGCCGCCGCTGCCGAGGCCGAGCGCGACGGGCAGCTTGGCCTTCTTCTGAATGGCCTGGAAGGCGCCGCTCTCCAATGAGGAGCGCAAGGTGACGACATCGCGCTGGGCGTTGGGGACCTCCAGTCCCATGAAGGACTCGCCGGGGACGGGCGCCTCAAAGCGAAGGCTGGGCGCGGCGAGGGCCAGCGCCAGGTCCTTCTCACGTGCAAGGACATGATCGACGCGGACGCGGGTCTTCTCCTCCACACGGCGGCTCACGAGCTTGCCGTCAGCGCCGCGGGTGGGCGTCCCGTCAGGGTTGCGCTCGCGGACATCCTTGTAGCGGCGGACCCAGCCGGGCACGATGCCGTACTGAGTGACGACAGGGCCAGGGCGGATCTCCTTGATGGAAACATCGATGCCGTACTCGGTGAGGGTCTGCTCGATGAGGCGGGCCGTGACCTGGTGGACCTCATCCGACACCTCCCTGCGGGGAACGGTCTTCAGCAGGTCCAGCGGAGGAAGCTCCCACTTGCTGCTGGTGGCGGCGATGCGGCCTCCGCTACGGGCCGAGTCGCTGTGCAGGTCGATGACCTCTGGGTCTGCGATGTCGTCAAGGTCGTCGCCGTCGTCCACAAGCTCATCGTCGTCAAGGTCAAAGGGCGGGGCATCGAGGTCTTCGTCGTCGGTATCCTCGTCTGACTCGGCTTCGACTTCTTCTTGCTCGTCGACGGGCTCCGCATATGCTGACATAACGCGGTCTTCATCGTCTTCGTCGTCGTCCACGGCCTCGACAGCTGCGGCTGCTGCCGTAGTCTGTAATGGGCGGGCGTCTGAACGCAGGAACGATGGAGACTCGTAACCATGCAGCGAGGGCTCCGGCTCGACCTGCTGCTGGACCATCGGCGAAGGCCGAGGGGCGGGCGCCGTAAGCGTGGTCTCGCCATAGGAGCCAACGTTCTCGAAGTAGCCTTGTGGGTACGGGTAGGGCTCGCGCGGGTCCGCTTGCGGTCGCGAGCGTCGGCGTCCGCCGGCGGGGCGACGCAACACAACGCTGCCCACCATGACCGCCGCGGCGACGAAAATCATGTGGACGGGCGCCTTGCTGTAGACGGCGCAGATGCCGCGCCACACGGCGGCGAAGGCCCCCGCCAGCCTCGGCGAGACCTCCGTGCACTTGATGCCGATCCAGACTCCGGCCGCCTGTATCCAACGCATCACGTAACCCAGGGCGTCCCAGGCGTAGACTGCGAGGAAGCCGAGGCCTATGAGGGCTAGCCTTCCAAGAAAGAGCGCGGGCCCGGGCGCGGCGACCGCGAGGGCCGCGGCGAATATAGCGCCGGTGCGCACGATGCCCCATGTGGCGCTGGAGCCAACGATCCATCCGCCAAAGTCTCCTCCGAGGCCCTGCCCTGACAGCTGCAGGCAACCCGCCACGACAGGGACCATCAGCAGCGCCGAGGCCCAGTAGTGGGGGAATCGCTTGACGAGGTCACGCCGGCGGCTGAGGGTCACCGGGAAGGCGACAAGCCATACGGCGAGGGCGACATAGGTGTATCGAAGGGCTTCCCACACCTGCACGGCGGCGTCGCTGACGGGTGCCCACCACAGGTAGAGCGCGACGCCAATACTGACCAGAAGGACGCTTGCGGCGCCGATGACAAGTATGGGCATGGAGGATTGGCTGGTCTTCGGCAAGGTCTGCTTCGCGGTGCGCGGGACTGGCGACTTCGCCGCCCGCTTGCTCTTGGGGGGCCTAACTGTATCTACCATATGGACACCTCACGGGGACAGGAAGGAGCCTGCGAGCGCTCCAACCGTCCGCAGCACACACAACTACTACTATTGTACCCAACGATTCAACAGGGCAGACAGTTCCAGCCCGCGGGATTTTTCATTGGCGCGACAGCGAGAGATTACGTGTGTTGGCGTATCTCCAGCCTCTCGTACGTCTTGTCCGCACGGGTTCGCAGTTAGGGCGATTTTATCACAGGCGAAGGGTGAGGTTCCCGGGGAAGCGCGAACGACGGGAGGCGAAGGCTAAGTGAGAGAGACGAGGACGAGGATGACAGGGCGGCGGCCGGTGGCGTCCCTGAGGAAATTCGAGAGAACGCGGGCAGTCTGTTGGCGGACGACCTCCTCGACTTCGTCGTCAGGCCAATGCTGGGAGAGGGCGTCCTGCAGGCGCTGGGTGGCGGCCGCCATAACCTCGTGGTGGTCGTCCGGGGCCTCGAAGCCGCGGGTGGTGAGTACCGGCGGCGCACCTAGCTGGCGCGTCGTGGCGTCGATGGTGACGGCGGCGACGACAACGCCGTCGCGGGCCAGGGTCTGCCGTTCCTTGAACACGCCGCTCGAGGGGTCCCACAGGTGACGGCCCACGACGTAGATATGGCCCGCCGGCACGCTGTCAACGATCTCGGCGCCGCTTTCGTCGAACTGCAGGACGTCGCCGTCCTCCAGGATGAAGGTGCGGTCTGGGCTGACTCCCATGCCCATGGCGATCTCCGCGTGGGCGACGAGGTGGTGGTATTCGCCATGGATTGGCACGAAGTAGCGGGGCTTGATCATACGGAGCATGAGCTTCAACTCTTCCCGGCTGGCATGACCGTGGACGTGCACCTGCGAGTTCCTGGAGTGGAGCACGCGCGCGCCCCGGCGCATGAGGTTATCTATGGTGCGCATGATGACCGCCTCGTTGCCGGGAATGGGTGAGGCAGAGAGGACGATGGTGTCGCCCGGGTTGACGGAGAGGTCGCGGTGGTCGTCGTTGGCGATACGGGAGAGGGCGGCCGTCGGCTCGCCCTGCGCGCCGGTCATGATGATGACGGTCTGTTCGGGCGGAATGCTCGCTAGGCTCTCCGCAGGGACAATGACGCCCTCGGGTACACGCAGGTAGCCCATCTGCTGGGCCATCGCGACGTTGTTCACCATGCTGCGGCCGATGACCGCGACCCTGCGGCCATTCTTGGCTGCGGCGTTGGCGATCTGCTGGATGCGGGCGATGAGGGAGGCAAAGGTGGCGAACATGACGCGGCCCGGCGCCTCAGCAATGATGCGCTCCAGGTTGGGGTCCAGCACAGCTTCAGAGGGTGTGTAGCCCTCAGCCTCAGCGTAGGTGGAGTCGGACAAGAGGAGGGTGACGCCCTCCGTTCCCAGCTCGGCAAGGCGCGCGAAGTCCGTTGGCACCTGGTCCACGGGCGTGTGGTCGAACTTGAAGTCGCCGGTGTGAATGACGAGGCCCCGGGGCGTGTGGATGGCGATGCCCGTGGCGTCCGGGATGCTGTGGCAGACGTGGAAGAACTCCACCCGGAAGACGCCGAAGGCAAAGGTCTCGCCCGGTTCGATGGCGTGCAACTCCGAGGCGGAGAGGATGCGGTGGTCGCGGAGCTTCACCTCGATGAGGCCATGCGCCAGCCGGGGCGCGTATACGGGCACGTTGAGCTCCGGAAGGACGAACGGCACGGCGCCCGTGTGGTCCTCGTGGCCGTGGGTGATGAGAATGGCGCGGACCTTGTGCTGGTTCTCGCGCAGGTAGGCGATGTTGGGGATGACGAGGTCCACGCCGGGCATGTCCTCTTCGGGGAACATGACCCCGGCGTCGACGACGATGATGTCGTCGCCGTACTCAAGGGCCATCATGTTCTTGCCGATTTCGCCGAGGCCGCCCAGGGGGATAACCCGCAGTACATCCGAGGGGACATGCAACGCAGCATCGGTGGCCCGTGGGGAGGAGTCGTCAAGCGGCTGGTCCTGCCGCCTCAGGAAGCGTCCTAGGTTTTGCATGAAGGAAGTCTTGCCCTGTCAATCTTCGGGTCGGCCTCCCAAGGTGGGACGCCGTGTGATTCCATGGTACACGGGATATGCGCGGGTGGCTACAGCATCTTGAGCTGCTCGGGTTGCGGTGCAGGCTCCTCCTGCGAGTCGACGACCGCCGCCCGGCGGGCCTCCTCCACGAGCGCGGGCAGCTTGCGAATGTCCTCTTCCAGGTAGCGGCGCAGACTGCCCTGATGCAGGGCCGCCGCGGGGTGGTACATGGGGAATATGGTGCGGTGTCCCCACTGCTTCGGCTGGCCGTGGACCCGGGAGATGGTTGCGCCGGGCATGAAGCGGGCCATGGAGAATCGGCCCAGGGTCACGATGACAGTCGGGTCAAGCAGGCGTATCTGCTGGTCCAAGTACTTGCGACACGCTTGGATCTCCGCGGGCAGCGGGTCCCGGTTGCCCGGCGGCCTGCACTTGACGACATTCGCGATGTAGACGTCTCGGCGAGTGAGGCCGATGAGGGCCAACAGCTCCTCCAGCAGCTTGCCCGCTGGCCCGACGAAGGGGCGCCCCTGCTGGTCCTCGTGGTGACCGGGGCCCTCGCCGATGAAAAGCAGGTCCGGGCGCTCCGGCCCCTCACCGGGGACGCTGCGGTTGCGCGTCTCGCATAGCGTGCAATCGGTGCATGACTCAACGGCCAGGGCAAGGGAAGCGAGGGTTTCCATACGGCCTCCAAGGTTGACCGGGTGGGCTGCGGGGATGGTAGCACCCGCACGATGCGCGGCGTCAATGAGCTCACACGTGGGTTTGGACCCGGAATGCGGAACGACGGCCTTGGCGCCAGGCGTGCCCATCATCTGATGGCAGAGACTCTCCCATACAAACTATCCAGTTGTTGCGCACACCTTTGTGTGTTTGTGTATAGTAACTAAAATAAAGTGTTGACACTACTTTGTTGTTGTGTTATACCTTGATGCGTTTGAGCAATGAAGGTTCGTTCCAGCTTTGGAGACTACTGAATCCTATACAGTTTATGGAGGTTAGGCTATGCTAACGGGCTGTTCACTTTTGAGATGGTGGGATGCCAGGAAGTGTCGAGTGATGGGCGGCTGGCTGTCGCTGTTGTGCGTCACTGCGTTGCTCGGTTCGGCGGTCATTGCGTGCGAAGGGGAAGACTCAGGCCCCGGCTCGCTCACCGTCTATTCGGGGCGAAGTGAATCGCTGGTCGATCCCATCATCAAGCAGTTCGCGGATGCGACGGGCATAGACGTGAAGGTAAACTACGCAGGCACGGCGGCGCTGGCGGCAACGATTCACGAGGAGGGGAACAACTCCCCAGCCGATGTGTTCTTCGCGCAGGATCCAGGCGGGTTGGGCGCGGTGGAGGACCTGCTGGAACCGCTGCCGCAGTCCGTGTTGGACTTGGCGCCGGAGTGGGCACGCTCGCCGGAGGGACGCTGGGTGGGCACATCCGGGCGCGCACGCACGTTGGTCTACAACACGGAGACCCTGACTGAGGCGGACCTGCCAGACGACATCCGGGAGCTAACGGACCCCAAGTGGAAGGGCCGCATCGGCTGGGCGCCCACCAACGGCTCCTTCCAGGCGATGGTCACCGCAATGCGGAGCAGGTGGGGCGAGGACGCCACCCGCGAATGGCTTGAGGCAATGCAGGCCAACGAGCCGACGGTGTACCCCAAGAACACCCCCCAGGTAGCGGCGGCTGCGGCTGGCGAGATTGACGTTGGGTTGGTGAACCACTACTATCTGCACCGCTTCCTGGCGGAGGAGGGTGACTCCTTCAAGGCCCGCAATTACCATATTAGAAGCGGCGGGCCGGGTGCGTTGGTCATGGTGGCCGGAGTAGGCATCCTCTCCACCTCGGAGAACAAGGACAACGCCGAACGGTTCATCAAGTTCATGCTCTCGCTGGTGGGGCAGCAATTCTTTGCCAGCCAGACCTTTGAATACCCGCTGTTGGAGGGGGTCGTAACGCAACGAGGGTTGACCCCCATTGAGGAGATCAACAATCCCATGGTCACTCCCAAGGAGATGGCCGACCTGGAAGGGACGCAGGCGCTCCTGCGGGATGTGGGAATCACCCCGTAGACTCCTCCATACTCGGATCGCTCGCCTCCTCGATGGCATAGGAGGCCAGCGTTGGCCGCGTGCCAGTCCGCTTGCTGAATGGCTGACGAAAGCAGCAGCGTGCGGACTGGTTTGCTAGCTTTTAATTGGTCCACCTTAAACGGGCAGGTGTCATGCAAGCCGTAGGGCAGCGGAGAGGCAACGCATTGCTCCGGTTCCTCGGCGTCGGGGGCATTCCCCACGCCGGACGGCGCCGTCCGCCTGCTCTGCTATGGGCCCCCGCCGTAGCAGTCGCCGTAGCGATGGCGCTGCCCTTGGTCTACCTCGTCGAGCGGTCGCTGGACGGCGGCGGCGAGGTCTTGGACCTGCTCTGGCGCACGCGGACGCTGGAGATCGCCCTGCGTTCAGCCGCGCTGGTGATAGTGGTCACCGTGGCCTCGGCGCTGATTGCGGTACCGCTGGCGTGGCTGACGGTGCGCACAGACCTGCCCCTGCGACGCTTCTGGTCCGTCGTCACCGTGCTTCCGTTGGTGATTCCCAGCTACGTGGGCGCGTTTCTGGTAGTGGTGGCGCTGGGTCAGCGAGGCATGCTTCAGGGGTTGATGGAGAGACTCATCGGCTTGGAGCGGCTGCCGGACATCTCCGGCCTCTTCGGGGCGGCGCTTACCATAACCTTCTTGAGTTTCCCCTACACTCTGCTCAGTGTGCGGGCCAGCCTGTGGGGGCAAGACCCCGCGTTGGACGAGATGTCCCGCTCTCTCGGCAATGGACAATGGAAGACGCTTTGGCGAGTCACCCTGCCGCAGATGCGCCCGTCCATTGCGGCGGGATCGTTGCTGGTCGCGCTGTACACATTGAGCGACTTCGGCGCGGTGTCGCTCCTGCGCTACGAGACCTTCACTTGGGCCATCTACCTGCAATACGAGACCGCTTTCGACCGGTCCCTGGCCGCGGCGTTGTCGCTCGTGATGATTGGGGCCGCGCTCTCGTTGGTGGTGCTCGAGGCGCAGGTCCGCGGCCGTTCCCGCTACTACCGGGCGGCGACGGGCGCGGCGCGGCCCGTGTCGCTTGTGCGTTTGGGCAGATGGCGGTGGCCCGCCTTTGGGTTTGCGGCAGCGGTAACCGCGCTCTCTTTGGCCGCGCCGCTGGCGCTGCTGGCGTTCTTGGCCCTGCGCGGCATCGCGGCGGGCGAGCCAGTGCGGCTGCTGTGGGGCAACGCTCTAAACTCGGTGTACGCGTCTGGTCTGGGCGCGCTTGTGGCAGTTGCCGCTGCGGTGCCCGTCGTCCTCTTCACGCTGCGATTCCCGGGGCGGCTGAGCTGGATTGTGGAGCGACTGGCGTACACGGGCTTCGCGTTGCCGGGCATCGCCGTGGCGCTGGCGCTCATCTTCTTCGGCGCGCGATTCGCCACCCCTCTGTATCAGACCCTGGGGCTGCTGGTGTTCGCGTACGTGGTGCTCTTCTTCCCGCAGGCGATGGGAGCGCTTCGCTCCACCTACATGCAGGTGAGCCCGCGCCTGTCGGAGGCGGCCTTGAGTCTTGGACACCGCCCGCTGAGCATTGTGATTCGCATTTCGCTCCCCCTTATGGTTCCTGGTATGCTGGCCGGCGGGGCGTTGGTGTTCCTGACAGCTATGAAAGAACTACCGGCGACCCTCCTCCTGAGCCCCATTGGGTATGGTACGCTGGCGACGTCCATCTGGTCCGCCGCCGAGGAGGCGTTCTTTGCGCAGGCGGCCGTGCCCGCCCTGCTGTTGGTGGCGGTCTCAGCAGTACCGACGGCCTTTCTCATTCTCCGAGAGCCAAGGAGAGGGCAGTGAGCGTTCCCGCAGTGCAATGCACAGGGGTGTCCAAACGGTTTGCCGGCGCCGAGGGCTATGCGCTGCAAGACTTGGATCTCGTGGCGCAATCAGGGAACATTCTCGCGCTCCTTGGCCCCAGTGGCAGCGGCAAGACGACGGCCCTCCGCATCATCGCGGGATTTGAGTCGCCGGACTCCGGGACCGTCGAGATTGCGGGGCAACGAGTAGCGGGCCCCGGCCGCTTCGTGTCGGCGGACCGCCGCAGGATTGGGATGGTCTTTCAGGAGTACGCGCTGTTCCCCCACCTCACAGTAGCCGCAAACGTGGGTTTCGGAATTGGCGACAAAGCCGTCCGCGCCAGGCATGTTGACGAGACGCTGGGATTGGTGGGCATGGCGGAGCTTGGCGACCGGATGCCGCACGAGCTCTCTGGCGGACAGCAGCAGCGTGTCGCGCTCGCGAGGGCGCTCTGTCCGCAGCCTGCGGTGCTCCTGCTGGACGAGCCCTTCTCCAACCTCGACGAGGCGCTTCGCAAACAGGTGCGCCGAGAGGTGCGGGACATCCTCAAGTTCACCGGCTCCACGGCCCTCTTCGTCACCCACGACCAGGACGAAGCCCTTTTCATGGGCGACTACGTTGCCGTGCTGGATCAGGGCGCGCTCCAGCAGACGGCGACGCCTGAGGAGATCTACCACGCACCGGCCACCCGGTTTGTGGCCGAGTTTATCGGCATCGCGGACTTCCTTCCCGTCAGCTATGAAGACGGACGGTTGCGGACCGTCGCGGGCGATATCCCGTGGACGGGCGAGCCGCCGCAAGATGGCGCGGAAGTCCTGCTGCGTCCGGACGACATGTCGCTGACGCCGTCAGAGAACGGTCAGGGCGTGGTCATGGAGCGGGTGTTCCAGGGGCCAACGTACCTGTACGAGGTTGCGCTGGACAACGGGCGCACGGTGCGCATCATGCAGCATCACACGCGGCAATATGACGTGGGGACGCACGTAGAAGTGCGCATCGTAGCGGAGCACCGGCTGGCGTGCTTCGTGGACGGCGTCCGCGTCGGGTGAAGGTGCCCTTCCGTTCGCCCTGAGGCTCTCCATCCCAATTGCCCAATCGACACCAAAAACTCAGGTACTCGTGGGCGGTCGATTTGGAGGCAGCGAGATGAGAATGCCGAATCGCCTAGTTGCTGCACCGCGCTGGACCACCACGGTCAGGTCCGAGAATTCGTATTCCAGGACCCGGTTGAGCCTCGACGTTCCGATTGATCTCCCATTGCAGGGAGTGAGGGATGGCCATGATGTTATGCGGAAGCTTGGCGGACTCCGGGCTAGGAGCCGGACAGCCACTCCCTGAGTACCCGGATGTGGTCGGGTCTCGTTCCGCAGCACCCTCCGATTATCCGCGCCCCCTGCTCACTCCACCCCTTGGCGAATTCCAGGTACTGCTGTGGGTCCAGGGCATTTGCCTCGGGGGTCGAGCCCTCGTGGCCAGGGAAATGGGCGTAGGCGCCGAAGGTTCCCGACCAGTTCTTCTTGACTATCTCCAGCCCGGGCCCCGTGTCGTCCACCGGCGTGTGCATGATGAATACCGCTGCGATGTCCTTGTCCTTGATGGCATCCATCGCGTCTTGAAGGGTCTCGTTTCCATGCCTGCCTTGGATGCCCAGGTAGAGCCCGTCTCCGTCCCGGACCACGGAGAGCCCTACCCACACCGGGAGACCCAACTCCGCTGCCGATTCTATCACCGCCAGCGTGTCTGATATTCGGACCAACATCTCGCCCACCACCACGTCCGCGCCGCCTTTGGCCAGCTCTCCCAGCTGCTCCCGGTAGGTCTCTAGAGCTCGCTCATAGGGCACCGGAACTTCCGCGTGTTCCTTGGGAGCCATCGTAGATACGGAGGCCGCAATGACCACAGAGTCCTCTTTCCCGGTGTTTCTCCTTGCCTGTACCGCCGCTTCGATTCCCAGCTTGTTGGCCTCGGCTACCCTATGCTCGAGGCCGCCCTCTTCCAGCAGGTCACGCCCTGTGGCAAAGGTGTTTGTGATGATAATCTCGGCGCCCGCTTCTATGTATTCTTGATGAATATCCCTCACCAACTCGGGATGGGTGAGCATCGGACCGCCCGACCACGTGGTGGGGCTTGTCAGCCCCCGCGTCTCGAACTCCGAGCCCATACCCCCGTCCATCAAGATCGTCTCCCCCGCTGCCAGGCGAGCCTGCAATGTCTCAAAGTTGCTCATGTTTCTCTCCTGGTGAAATCCGAATTTGCCGTTCCATCCTGGCGCTAAACATACATCCCAGAGGCTTCCGGCACGGGCTTATTTGATTCCGACTCCCGATGCGGCTGAGCCTCGTCAGGAAAAAATCTTGCCGGGGTTGAAGCCCGCATCGGGGCAGAAGGCCGCCCGCAGCCGCTTCGTCGCAGCCATATTCTGCTCGGAGAAGGCTCAGTGCATGTGCATCTGCTTCTCGAAGGGTCTCACGAACGGACTGCGTGACCGCCCCGGCTCTCTCCCGTTCCGCGCCGCAAGAGCGCGTCTACGGGATCAGTTGCTTGCGACTGATGGTCTCGTGACGGTGTGGTCCGGTGGAGACCAGGTCGATTGAGCAGCCAATGATTTCCTCGATGCCCCTGACGTACGCCTGAGCTTCCTTGGGTAGGTCGTCCCAATTGGTCAGTCCCGCTGTCGGCTTGTCCCACCCCGCGAAGTCCCGGTAGATGGGCTTGCACTGCTCCAACGCCCGGATCTGTGCCGGGAACCCCTCGATTGGCTGACCGTCCAGCTCGTAGCCGACGCATACCCTGACGGGGTTGAAGCCGTCCAGCACGTCGAGTCGCGTGAGAATGCCGGCCGTGAGGTCATTGACGATCACGCCGTAGCGGGAGGCGACGCCGTCGAACCAGCCGCAGCGGCGGGGACGGCCCGTCGTGGTGCCGAATTCCGATCCGATGGTGCGAATGGCCTCGCCCATGTCGTCGTTGAGCTCCGTGGGCATGGGGCCCGCGCCAACGCGGGAGGTGTAGGCCTTAAAGACGCCGAAGACGCCCGCCACGGAACGGGGCCCGATGCCCAGCCCGGCACACGCGCCGCCAATGCTGGAGTGGGACGAGGTTACGTAGGGGTAGGTGCCGTGGTCCAGGTCGAGCAACGTGCCCTGCGCGCCCTCCAGTAGGACGTTCTCGCCGCGGCTCAGGGCCTCACGGACGCGCTCCTCCACCGGGGCGATGAAGGGGAGAAGTTCGTCGCGCCATCGCAGGCACTGTGCAAAGAGCTCGTCAATGTCGAAGGGCTCCGCCTCGTGCACCTTGGTGATGGCCAGGTTGGCGCGGGCGGTGGCCTGCGTGAGCCGATCGCGGAGGCCCTCGGCGTCGAGAACGTCGCCGAAGCGGATGCCGGCGCGGGCGACACGGTCGACGTAGGCGGGCCCGACGCCCCTGCCCGTGGTGCCGAGCGCGTCCTGCCCGCGGCCTATCTCTTCGAGTTGGTCCAGCCGCACGTGGTAGGGCATGATGATGTGCGCGCGGTCGCTGACCTGCAGCTTGCTGACGTCGATCCCCCTCGCGCGCAGGTCGTTGATCTCGTCAATGAGAACATGCGGGTCGACGACCACGCCGTTGCCGATGACGGGCGTGACTTGCGGCCAGATGACGCCGGAGGGCATGAGGTGGAACTTGAACTCACCCGACGCGTTGAGTACGGTGTGGCCGGCGTTATTGCCGCCGGAGTAGCGGGCCACCATGGTGACGTGTTCGCAAAGGTAGTCTATGACTTTGCCCTTGCCCTCATCACCCCATTGGCCACCAATAACCGCGTAGGCAGGCATTCCTCCTCCAAGGCTCATCAATTGGGTGCGTTCAGAAAAGCCAAGGCATTGTATCAGATACGGCGACGCTTTGGGAACCGAACGCAGTTTTCTGGCGTCTTGCATGGTGAAGGGCCCTTGGGAAGATGCATTCCGGGGTTTTCGAGCATAGGCCCATGCTATAATTGCCGTGGCTGTAACATGGCCACGGCATGGGCTGCTGTGGCGCGCCCGCTTCCAGAATAGATTGGAGGAGATGGCATGCCGTATCTGGATGAGATGAAGGTGTTCAGCGGCCGGTCCCATTCGGCATTGGCTGATAACGTCTGTGAATACCTGGAAATGCCGCTGGGCAAGGCCCACGTCTCCAAGTTCTCCAACGACAACACCTTTGTGCAGTACGAGGAGAACATCCGGCAGCAAGACGTCTTCATCATCCAGCCATTCTCCTACCCGGTGAACGACACGATCATGGAGCTGCTCATCATGATCGACGCGGCCAAGCGGGCGTCGGCAGGGCGTATCACGGCGGTCATCCCCTACTACGCCTACGGGCGCACCGACAAGAAGGACCAGCCTAGGGTGCCCATCACCGCGCGGCTGCTGGCGGACCTTCTCACCGTGGCCGGCGCGAACCGGGTGGTGACGGTGGACCTGCACGCGGGCCAGATCCAGGGGTTCTTCAATATCCCAGTGGACGAGCTGACCGCGCTGCCGATCATGACGGACTACTTCCGTCGCAAGGAGTTGCCGGACCCGGTGGTGGTGGCCGTGGACATCGGCATCAGCAAGCGGGCGAGGGACATGGCGACGAAATTGGGCGCTCCGCTGGCTATCATCGAAAAACGTCGATTGGATAACCAAGACCACACGGAGGTCATGAACGTTATAGGAGAAGTAAGGGGCAAGACGGCCATCACCTTCGACGACGAGACGGGCACGGCCGGCTCTCTGCAGCTGGCGGTGAATGCGGCCTTGGAGGCAGGCGCCAGGGAAGTCTACTCCTGCTCCACGCATGGCGTGTTTACAGATCCGGCCGTGGACCGGATCAACAGTATGGGCACCAAGGAAATGGTCGTCACGGACACGCTGCCGAGCGCCTGCGACACAAGCCTGCCCAAAGTGAAGGTGCTGTCCGTCGCGAGCCTGCTCGGTGAGGCGATGTCCCGCATTCACGAGGGTCGCTCCGTAGGCGAGCTCTTCACAGACATTTAGGAGGAGGCGCGCCCGCGGGCAACGGCCCGGCGCCAATAGGGGAGTCACTATGGTTGGCATGTTGGGAAAGCTGTTCAAGGGAAATCCGGACGCGGTGCTGAAGAAGCACTGGCCCGTCGTGGAGGAGACCAACGCCCTTGAACGGCAGGTGCAGTCTCTCAGCGAAGAGGAGCTCGCGGGCAACACGGCCCGCTTCCGTGAGCGCCTTGCTTCGGGCGAAGCGCTGGACGACCTGATGCCGGAGGTCTTCGCCGCGGTGCGCGAGTCGGCGCGACGCTCGACGGGCATGCGGCACTTCGACGTGCAGATCATCGGCGGGATGGTGCTGCACGAGGGCAAGATCACGGAGATGGGCACCGGCGAGGGCAAGACCCTCGTCGCAACGTTGGCGGCGTACCTCAACGCACTGAACGGCAACGGCGTCCATATCATCACGGTGAACGACTACCTGGCCAAGCGCGACACCCAATGGATGGGGCCCGTGTACCACAGCCTCGGCATGAGCGTGGCCTGCCTGCAGCACGAGCGCTCCTATGTGCTTGACCCGGAGGTGCACTCGGACAACCCGGCGATGAACGCACTGCGAGAGGTGTCGCGCAAGGAAGCGTACAACGCTGACATAACCTACGGCACCAACCACGAGTACGGCTTCGACTACCTCAGGGACAACATGGCGGTGGACGCGACTCAGCAGGTGCAGCGCGGCCACCACTACGCCATTGTGGACGAGGTGGACAACATCCTCATCGACGAGGCGCGGACGCCGCTGATCATCAGCGGGCCGGCGCAGGAGGCGACGAAGACCTACGGCACCATGGCGCGCCTCGCTCCCCGGCTGGAACGTGACGAAGACTTCACCATCGACGAGAAGCACCGCACCGTTTCGCTGACGGAAGACGGCATCGAGAAGGTGGAACACTCGCTCAACATCGGTAACCTGTACGACCCCGCGAACTACTACATGACGCACTACGTCGAGAACGCTGTACGGGCCATGGTGCTCTTCCAGCGGGACAAGGAGTACCTGGTCGAGAACGGCGACATCGTCATCGTCGACGAGTTCACCGGCCGCAAGATGTACGGGCGGCGCTACTCGGACGGGCTGCACCAGGCGCTCGAGGCCAAGGAGGGCCTCCGGGTGCAGCAGGAGAGCATCACCTACGCCACCATCACCCTGCAAAACTACTTCCGGATGTACGAGAAGCTTTCGGGCATGACGGGCACAGCCATGACCGAGTCCGAAGAGCTCATGCGCATCTACCGGCTGGACGTGATCGTCATTCCGCCCAACATGGAACGCGTGCGCGAGGACCACACAGACCTCATCTTTCGGTCGCAGCCGGGCAAGTGGCAGGCCATCGTGAACGAGATCAAGGAGATCAATGAGGAAGGCCGGCCCATCCTTGTGGGAACTGCGTCCATCGAGAGCTCGGAGTTGCTGGACGGGATGCTGCGTCGAAGCGGCGTACCCCACCAGGTGCTGAACGCCAAAAACCACGAGCATGAGGCGCAGATCGTCGCGCAGGCGGGGCGCGTTGGCTCGGTGACGGTGTCGACCAACATGGCGGGCCGTGGCACGGACATCATCCTCGGCGGCAACCCGGACATGCTGGCCCTGGAGGAGCTGCGCAAGGCAGGCTTCACGTCGATCGACACCGCGCCTCCCCAGGCCGTCGAAAAGGCGCGCGCCACCGTGCAGCGCAAGTGGGACGACGAGCACCGCCGCGTGGTGGAACTCGGCGGACTGTACGTCATCGGCTCGGAGAAGAACGACGCCCGGCGCATCGACAACCAGCTCCGTGGCCGCTCCGGCCGGCAGGGCGACCCGGGCAGCACGCGTTTCTTTGTGTCCCTCGAGGACGACCTGGTGCGGCGGTTCGGCGGCGACCGGATCCAGTCCATCATGGGCCTCGCGGGCATGAGCGACGACACCCCCATGGAAAACAACATGGTCAGCAAGGCGCTGGGCAACGCGCAGACCAAGGTCGAGGCCTCCCACTTCGAGATTCGCAAGCGCCTCGTGGAGTATGACGACGTCATCAACACGCACCGCGAGGTCATCTACGAGGAGCGCCACAAGGTGCTGGAGGGCGCAGACCTTAAAGCCAACATCAAGGGCATGGTGGAGCGGGAGCTCGATACCATCGTCGACAAGCACGTCGTCGGCAACGACCCCGACGATTGGACGGTCGACGACATGGTGGAGGAGTTGCGCACCATCTTCCCCCTGTCGCCGAACCTGGAGGCCGCCGTCCTGTGGACGCTGTCCGGCGACGAGATCGGCGAGCGCGTCCAGGACTACGCCACTGAGCTGTACGAGCAGCGTGAGCAGGCCGTCAGTGAAGAGCATATGCGCGTCATCGAACGGCTCGTGACGCTGCGCACCATCGACTCGCACTGGGTTGTGCACCTCACGTCGATGGAGAACCTGCGCCACGGCGTGGGCCTGCACGCCTACGGGCAGCGGGACCCGCTGGTCATGTACCGGACGGAGGGCCACCAGAAGTTCCAGGAAATGATGGCCACCATCCAGCACGACATCGTCCACACCATCTACCACGCGACGCTGCTCGAAGGCCGCCCGTCGACGAGCAGGCCCGCGAACCGCGCAGCCAACCGGGCGGCCGCGATGAAGGGCAGCCCCATGGCCGCCGCGGCCGGAAGTCGAGCGCCGCAGCCCGTGGGGGCAGGCGCGGGGGACGGCCGCAAGGTGGGACGCAACGACCAATGTCCGTGCGGCAGTGGGGTGAAGTACAAGCGGTGCCACGGAGCGGGGTAATGTCCGAGTCGTCCGCACATACCAACGATGCCATCGCCCGCCTCTTCGACAGGCTCGCGGGCCTGTACGAGATGCAGGAGAGCGGCGGCTTCAAGGCGCGTGCGTACCGCAAGGGCGCGCAGGCCATTCGAGAGCTGCCGGAGCCACTGACGGCGATGGTGGCGTCGGGCGCAAACCTCCAATCCATTCCCGGCATTGGCAAGGCCATCGACGGCAAGGTGCGCGAGCTCCTCGATACCGGCACCGTCCGCACCTTCGAGCGTGAGTCCGCGAGCACGTCGCCCCTGGCGCTGGCGTTGCTGGACGTGCCGGGCATCGGCGGCGCCTCTGTCCGGCGGCTGCTGGCGGAGACGGGCGCAAGCTCGTCCGACGAGCTGCAGGCCGCGCTCGACACCGGCGCGGGCGCATGGCTGCCGAACACCGGTCCGCGTTCCCTTGAGGCCATACAGGCGTGCCTGCGCGAGTTGGCGCACTCGAACCCCGTGGCGGTGCAGCGATGACTGGCGCGCGCACGCAAGGGCAGTCGTCCAGCATGGACGCGTCCACCGTGGACGCGTCCACCCTGGACGGCAAATCGCCCCCGGACGACCAGCCGGTTTCGCAGACCACCCTTCGCCTGCGGCAGGCGGTCGAGGACGGGCGGCCCTGGCAGGAGGCGCTCCTTCAGGCGATGGAGCAGTGGACGCAGCCGGAGGAGACCATCGGCGGTGTCCGCCGCCAGTACCTGTTGCTGGGCGAGGCGTTCGACTGGCTGATGCTCGCCCGGCGGCTCGGCGCGGAGGTGCACGAGCTCATCCCCGAGGACGAGCGGCGGGCCCGGCTCCACACCGGACACTTCATCTTCGACATGCCGATGGAAGAGGTGCGGCGTCTGCTCGGCGTTACCAAGTATCGTGCATACCTGAATTACTGGTACGGTGTGACCGTGGAGCAGGCCCTGCAGATTGTCGTCCAACAAGAGGTGCGCAAGGAGCGGAACAGCTTGAGCGTCCAGTCGAGGCGCGGCGTGACGGACGCCGTCTTCGGCAAGATTTACGGCCATCCCCGCGGCGAGCTGCTGGCGGAGTTTCGCGCCGAGTGCCCCATGACCGACCCGCGGGACGCGCCCGGCACGGAGTTGAAGGCGTTCACCTACTGGCTCTTCAAGACGCGCGTCTATCGCTCCGACCCGGCCCGCGTGGCCAGCGACACCCGCAAGGCGTTGGAGTGGCTCCACGAGCGCCTTGGCTCGCTGCCGTCGGTCGCCGCGGAAGACCTCTCAGCCCACCTGGCGATGCACCGGCGGTAACTTCACCCACCAAGGAAATGAGCATGAAACCCAAGAGTTCGCTATGTCCCGCGTCTCGCACGGTCATCGTCCTCTTTGCGATGGCGCTGCTGCTGTCCGCCTGCAGCGGTCTCGCGGGCGACGCCACGACAGCGTGCATCGACGAGAGCGACCAAGCATCGGGCATCAAGGTGACGCTGGTAACCGTCTGGAACGGCACGCCGGAGTTCCTTCCGGAGGACGTCGGCGTTACGGACGATTGCACGCGGCCCGTGCATACGGTGGACAACTCCTCCTACGTCTACATCGTCGGCGATGGCAAGTACACCGTCGGTGACTTCTTTGAGGTCTGGGAGGACAGCCCCGACACGCGCCCCGGCGCCATAGTCGAGAACATCTCGCTCAACGGCCAAGCCTTCAACGGAGACTACCGCGCCATAGTCTTTGAGGACGACCAGCGTATAGTAGTAGCCTTCGGAGACCGCACGCCGTAACGCCCCTGGGTCGCCGTAGGGGCGCTTCGCGAAGCGCCCGCCCCGCCGCAGCGGGACCCTCACCTCTCCATCACCACCAACACATGCCGTCCCGCACACCCCCATCGTCATTCCCGCGAGAGCGGGAATCCAGGGCAGGAGCAAGGCGCGGGGCGCGTCCGTTCTCCCTGAGCCTGTCGAAGCCTGTCCTGAGGGCACACGAAGGGGGCCTCCCGCATGCGTCATTCCCCGCCTCCGCAGAAACCTCACCCCCTTACGCCGGGCGGCACACTGACACGGCCTTATTGCCCCCACACCGGTGCCTCCGCTACCGTCTCCCCATGGAAGTAATCTCCCACCGAAACCAAAACATCACGGATCACCATGCCGTCGGGCACCCCAGCCTGATCGTTGCCGGCATGGTCCGCATCGATGGTCACAGGCGGCTCGGCAAGCAACAGGGGAGGTTGTTTTCCCTCTGCACAAAAATTCTTGGATTTGTAGCTAAAATGTGCCAAACCAGCTACGATTCCAATGCCAAAACAACCCTACCGCCGGCCACAGTCGCGACACCCTGCACTCCCCCCATCGTCATTCCTGCGGAGGCAGGAACCCAGAGGCGCGGGGCGCGTCCGTTCGCCCTGAGCCTGTCGAAGCCTGTCCTGAGGGCACACGAAGGGGGCCCCCCGCAAGCGTCATTCCCTGCCTCCGCAGAAACCTCACCCCCTTACGCCGGACGGCACCCTGACACGGCCTCATTGCCCCCACACCGGTGCCTCCGCTACCGTCTCCCCATGGAAGTCGAAATCTCCCACCGGAACCGGAACATCACGGGCCCTCATGCCGTCGGGCGCGCCGACCTGATCCTTGGTGGCATGGTCCGCATCGATGGTCAAAGGCGGCTCGGCAAGCAACAGGGGAGGTTGTTTACTCTCTGCAAAAAACTTTTTGGATTTGTAGCTAAAGTGTGCCAAGCCAGCTATGATTCCAATGCCAAAACAACCCTGAACAACCCTACCGCCCGCCACGGTCGCGACACCCTGCACTCCCCCCATCGTCATTCCTGCGGTGGCAGGAACCTAGAGTTGCGGAGCGCGTCCGTTCGCCCTGAGCCTGTCGAAGCCTGTCCTGAGGGCACTCGAAGGGGGCCTCCCGCCTCCGCAGAAACCTCACCCCCTTACGCCGGACGGCACCCTGACACGACCTTATTGCCCCCACACCGGTGCCTCCGCTACCGTCTCCCCATGGAAGCAATTTCCCACCGGAACCAGAACATCACGGGCCCTCATGCCGTCGGGCGCGCCGACCTGATCCTTGGTGGCATGGTCCGCATCGATGGTCAAAGGCGGCTCGGCAAGCAACAGGGGAGGTTGATTCCCCTCTGCAAAAAACTTTTTGGAGTTGTAGCTAAAGTTTGCCAAGCCAGCTACGATTCCAATGCCAAAACAACCCAAAACAACCCTACCGCCCGCCACGGTCGCGACACCCTGCACTCCCCCCATCGTCATTCCTGCGGTGGCAGGAACCCAGAGGCGCGGGGCGCGTCCGTTCGCCCTGAGCCTGTCGAAGCCTGTCCTGAGGGCACACGAAGGGGGCCTCCCGCCTCCGCAGAAACCTCACCCCCTGCGCCGGACAGCACCCTGACACGACCTTATTGCCCCCACACCGGTGCCTCCGCTACCGTCTCCCTATGGAAGCAATTTCCCACCGGAACCAGAACATCACGGGCCCTCATGCCGTCAGGCGCGCAAGCCCGATCATTGTCGGCATGGTCCGCATCGATGGTCAAAGGCTGCGCGTCAAGCAACAGTGGAGGTTGTTTCCTTTCCGCGAAAAAACTCGACTCGACTCGACTCGAACTGGTGGCTGGGCCGGCATCGGACGCGCCCACCCCAGGCGCCTCCATGAAGAGTGGCGCCGTGCGGTACAATGGAAGGTGCCCCATGCTCCGGCTTGGCGGCCAATCCCATTGAACAGGCGGCGCCATGACCCTCGAGACTCCCCAGCAGCTTCCCAGCGCCTATGACCCGGCCTCCGTGGAGCAACGCCTCTACCAGAAGTGGCTGGACGCCGGGTACTTCACCCCCGCCATCCAGCCGGGGAAGCGCCCCTTCGTCGTCATTCAGCCGCCGCCAAACGTGACCGGCGAGCTCCACCTCGGCCACGCCCAGCGCGCCACGGTCGAGGACGCCCTGACCCGTTGGCGCCGCATGTTGGGCGAGCCCGCCCTCTGGCTCCCCGGCCTCGACCATGCGGGCATCGCGACGCAGGTGGTGGTGGAACGCGAGCTTGCCGCCGAAGGCCTCACCCGCCACGACCTCGGCCGCGAGAAGTTCCTTGAGCGCGTTTGGGACTGGGTCCGCAAGTCGCGGGGCCGCATCAGCGAGCAGCACCGCCGCCTCGGCGTGAGCTGCGATTGGTCGCGGGAGACCTTCACGCTCGACCCCGGCCCCAGCCGCGCCGTGCGCCATACCTTTGTGGACCTGTACCGAAAGGGCCTGATCTACCGCGGCGAGCGCATCATCAACTGGTGCCCCCGCTGTGCCACGGCCCTCTCCGACCTGGAGGTCGAGCACCGCGAGACCGAGGGCCATCTCTACTACATCCACTACCCCCTCGTGAATGGCAATGGCCGCCTGACCGTCGCGACGACCCGCCCCGAGACGCTGCTCGGCGACACCGCCGTTGCCGTCAACCCCAACGACCCGCGGTACGCGAAGTTCGTCGGCAAGGAAGTGGTGTTGCCCATCCTGAGGCGGCGCATCCCCGTCGTCGGCGACGAGGCCGTCGAGACGGAGTTCGGCACCGGCGCCCTCAAGGTCACGCCCGGTCACGACCCGACGGACTTCGACCTCGGCGAGCGCCACGGGCTGCCCATCATCACGGTCATGCACCCCAACGGCGCGATGAACGCTGAGGCTGGCCCCTACGCAGGCCTGGACCGCTTTGAGGCCCGCATCCAGATTGTGGAAGACCTTCAGAAGGCGGGGCTGCTGGAGCGCGTAGAGGAGCATCGGCATGCCGTCGGGCACTGTCAGCGCTGCACGCAGGTCGTGGAGCCGATGGTCAGCAAGCAGTGGTTCGTGAGCATCGCGCCGCTGGCCAAGCCCGCCCTAGACGTGGTGCGCGACGGCACGGTGCGCATCGTCCCGGAGCGGTTCACCCGCATCTACGAGAACTGGATGGAGAACCTGCGAGACTGGTGCATCAGTCGCCAGCTTTGGTGGGGGCACCGCATCCCTGTCTGGTACTGCAACGCCTGCGAGCACGAGATTGTGGAGTATGAGGACCCGGCCGCCTGCCCAAGCTGTGGCTCCATTGACCTGCGGCAGGACGAGGACATGCTGGACACATGGTTCTCCTCCGGACTGTGGCCGCATTCAACGCTGGGGTGGCCGGACGAGACGGCGGACCTGGACTATTTCTACCCCACCAGCGTCATGGAGACCGCCCACGATATCCTCTTCTTCTGGGTGGCGCGCATGATCATGCTGGGCCTGGAGAACACTGGCAAGGCGCCGTTCCACACCGTCTTCCTGAGCGGCCTCATCCGCGACGTTGAGGGCGCGAAGATGAGCAAGACGCGCGGCAATGTGCTCGACCCGATCGAGGCCATCGACCAATACGGGTGCGACGCCCTGCGTTTCGCGCTCACCGTCGGCAACGCGCCCGGCAACGACGCGCGCCTCGGCAACGCGAAGCTGGAGGCTGCCCGCAACTTCGCCAACAAGATCTGGAACGCCACCCGCTACGTCGTCCGCGCAATGGAGGAGGCCGAGGACTTGCGCGGCTGGAGCGACCCGCAGCCCATGCACCTGGAGGACCGCTGGATCAAGAGCAGCCTCAACAAGCTCGTTGCGAGGGTGACGCGGCAGTTGGAGGAATTCCAGCTCGGCGAGGCGGAGCAGTCCATCTACGAGTTCCTTTGGAGCGAGTTCTGCGACTGGTACATCGAGGCCGCAAAGGTGCGCATCCGCAACAACGACGGTCCCTCGCCCGTTCCCATGCTGGTGCACGTGCTCGAGACGACGCTGCGGCTGCTGCACCCGTTCATGCCCTTCGTGACTGAGGAGGCGTGGTCGAACCTCGTCTCCCGCGCCCCGAGCGAGCGCGAGCTGGCCGGCTCCATCATGGTCTCGCCATACCCGGTGGCCGACGCTGGCGCGTTCGATGACGAGGCGGAGGATGCAATTGCCACGGTGCGCGAGGCCATTCGGCTGGTGCGCAACGCCCGCGCCGAGTTCCGCATTCCCCCGGCGCAGCCGTTGGAGCTGCTGGTGGACCCGGGCACATCAGGTCTGTTCCTGGCAGCCGAAGCGCCCCTCATTCGCGCGTTGGCCCGCGTGGAGCCGCTGCGCTTCCTCGAGGGTGGGGAGCAGCTGCCCACGAGCGGCGCGGCGACGGCGGTGGTCGGCGGCGCAGTCATGGCGATCCCGCTGGAGGGTCTCGTCGACATCACGGCGGAGCGGACGCGGCTGTCCGGCGAGCTCGCCGACGCGCAGCAGGCGCTGGAGCGGCTCGGCGCCCGGATGGCCGACGCGCAGTTCCTCGAGAAGGCCCCCGAAGAGGTGGTCGAACGGGAGCGTGAACGCCAGCGGGCCACGGAGGAGCGGAAAGCGCGACTGCAGGAACTCCTTGCGCAGTTGACGGAGTAAGCAGGTGCTGAGCTGGCTCGCGCCTGACGGTCGGCTCATCCTGCTGACAACCAGCCTGCGCTCTTTTGCCGTGGGTTTCGTCAGCGTCCTGCTGGGCCTGTACTTGGCCGAGATGGGACTGGACCCGGTTCGCGTAGGTGCAGTCCTCGCGGCGGTGCTGGCAGGCAACACATTCTTCACGACATTGGCGTCGCTGTTTGCCGACCACTTTGGGCGGAAGCGGTCATTTATCACGCTGAGCCTGCTGACCATTCTGGGCGGCGCGCTCTTCCCCCTGACTGACTCCTTCATCCTGCTCCTGATCGTCAGTGGCATTGCGGGCTTCGGCCTGGGCGGCAAGGACCGCGCGGCGCAGAGCTCGCTTGAGCAGCCCGTGCTGGCGCGATCGGCGCCCGCCGAGCACCGCACCTCGCTGTTCGCGTACTACAACGTCATCGGCGGGCTGGCGTCTGCGATGGGCGCGCTGTGCAGCAGCATGCCGATCATCCTGGAGCAGACGCTGGGCCTCGACCGGCTGGACGGCTACCGGGTGATGTTCTTCCTCTATGCCAGCGTCGGCGCCGTGGTGACGGTCGTGTACCTGCGGCTCTCCCCTGCTGCGGAGGCGCCGGCGGCCGATGGACGGCGGGCAGGCATCACGCTGCCGCGGCGCTCGAAGGGGATCATCTACAAGCTGGCGGCGCTGGGCGCGATGGACTCCTTCGGCGGCGGCTTCATGTTCCAGACCTTCCTCGCATACTGGTTCACCTTGCGGTATGGTCTGACGCTGGAATCGCTGGCGGGGGTGTTCTTCGCCGCGAATGTCATCAGCAGCTTCTCGGCGATCCTCGCGGCGTGGCTCTCAAGGCGCATTGGGCTGATTAACACGATGGTGTGGACGCACATTCCGGCGAACCTGCTGGTGGTGGCGATGGCGTTCTCGCCGTTTGCATGGCTGACGATTGTCCTGTTGCTCATCCGTGAGAGCATGTCGCAAATGGACGTGCCGACACGGCAGTCATTCACGATGGCGGTCGTGGACCCGGAGGAGCAGACGGTGGCGGCGGGCATGTCGACGCTGGGCCGGCAGGGCGGTCAGATGAGCGCACCCTACATCTCGGGCCTTCTGGTGGCGGCGTCGCTTACCAGCGCGCCCCTGATAGTGGGCGGACTCGTCAAGGTCGTGTACGACTTGCTGCTCTGGCAGCAATTCCGCAACGTGCGCCCGCCGGAGGAGCAGGCGCGGCAGCGGGCGCGCGCGTCCGCAGAGGCGTCCGGCCCTACCGGCGGAGCGCGCTAGTGCTCATCTGGCTCGCCCCCGACGGCCGCTTGGTCCTGCTGACGGCCAGCCTGCGCTCGTTCTCAGTCGGCTTCGTCAGTGTGCTGCTGGGGCTGTACCTCGCGGAGAAGGGCTTCGACGCCGTGCGTGTGGGCACGGTTCTCGTGGCAGTGCTGGCCGGCAGCACTGTGTTCATCATGCTGGCCTCGCTTTTCGCGGACCGGGTGGGCCGGAAGAGGTTCTTCATCGCCATCACCCTGCTCACCGTCCTGGGTGGCACGCTCTTCCCGCTGACCGAATCCTTCTGGCTGCTGCTGCTCGTCAGCGGCTTCGCGGGCTTTGGCCTGGGCGGCGGCGACCGCGGCCCCCACGGTGCGCTGGAGCAACCGATACTGGCGCGGTCCGCCCCCGATACCCAGCGCACGACGCTGTTTGCCTACTACCATGTCATCAGAGGGATGTCGGCGGCCTTTGGAGCCCTCTTCAGCAGCATGCCGGTGGTCATGGAACGCGCGCTGGACATCAACGTCCTGGATGCGTACCGCGTCATGTTCTTCCTGTACGCGTGCGTCGGCGTGCTGGTCGTGCTCGTCTTCACGCGGCTTTCGTCGGCTGCCGAGGCCCCGCCTGCCGAGGGTCGGCGAGCGTTGTTCTCGTGGCCGCGTCGTTCGAAGGGCATCATCTACAGGCTGACGGCGCTGGGCGCGATGGACTCCTCCGGCGACGGCCTCATGGTGCAGACCTTCATGGCCTACTGGTTCAGCCTCCGCTTTGACCTGTCGCTGGAGTCGCTGGCGGGCTTGTTCTTTGGTGTCAACATCCTAAGCAGCTTCTCGGCGTTCATAGCGGCGTGGCTCGCAAAACGCATAGGCCTGATCAACACGATGGTATTCACGCACATTCCCTCGAACCTGCTATCGATAGGCATGGCCTTCGCGCCCGTTGCGTGGCTGGCCGTGGGCATGATGCTCCTGCGAGGCTTCTTTTCGCAGATGGACGTGCCCACGCGAAACTCCTACACCATGTCCGTCGTTGCGCCGGAAGAGCAGACGATTGCGGCGGGCATGTCGTCGCTTGGCAGGCAGGGTGGTCAGTTGGCGTCGCCGTACATCGCGGGTCAGCTGGTGGCCGCGATGCTGCCTGGCGCGCCGCTCATCATCGGCGGCTCCATAAAGGTCTTGTACGACCTGTTGCTTTGGGCGCAGTTCCGAAACGTCCGCCCGCCGGAGGAGCAGGCCCGTCGGGCTGGGCGCTCCGCGGACGAGGACGGCCACGAGGACTAGCCCAGCAAGACTCCTGATGGCGAAATGGACATAACGTAACCCGCCTCGCCCTCACTCCGAGGGCCTGCAGCTACGAAAGGCGCTGAAAGCGGCGTTTTTCAGGGCTGGGGTGGTGTTTGGCTCAGCGGCGAGCGATAGCGGGGCCGTTTTGCGGCCGTGGCGAGAGGGTGATTCGCGGACGCTTCGCAGCGCAGGGCGCCGAAGACGATGGGAGAGGCTTCCGCCGTCACGGACACGTCGTCTCCGTGACGGCAATGATGGGTGTGACGTTGTGACCCGGCAGGACAGTGGGTGTGACGTCTGCGTTAGTGTGACAGCGCTTGTGACAGAACGCTCCAACACAAGACTGTCACACGCTTGTGTGACATATACTATCCGTCACGCTTGGTAAGCAGCGGGGCGACACGGTCAAGGATCTTGTCGCCTACTTCGTACTTTGTGAGCAACGGAAGTTCATCTGTCACACCATCTGTTCCGATGATTGTCACTTGGTTGGTGTCAACCTCAAAGCCGCTGCCTTCCTTTGTGACGTCATTGGCGACGATGAGCGCCATCGACTTGGCCTGCAGCTTGTAGCGGGCGTTCTCCAGCAGGTCCTCCGTCTCCGCCGCGAAGCCCACCCGCAGGACGCCCTCCGGCACTTCCATGAAGAAGTCACCGGTCTTCTCCATCTCCAGCGTGATGCCGCTGTTGGCTTCCGCGCCGAGCTTCTTGATCTTGTGGTCGGCGACGGCCGTGGGACGGTAGTCGCTGACGGCGGCCGCCATGACGAGGGCGTCGGCGTTGGAGCACGCGTCGAGTACCGCGGCGCGCATGTCTGCGACGGTGGTGACGCGAGCGGTTGTCACACCGTAGGGCGTAGGCAGATGGGATGTGGCCGTCACCAGTGTGACGTCTGCGCCACGGTCGCGAGCGGCCTGAGCGATGGCGTAGCCCATCTTGCCGGAAGAGCGGTTTGTTACAACCCGCACGGGGTCAATGGGTTCCTGTGTGCCCCCTGCGCTGACTACAAGGCGGCGGCCGTTGAGGTCGCCGCCTTGGGCGAGGACCCAGCGGAGTTGTTCCACCAGCTCGGCGGGCTCCAGCATGCGGCCGTGGCCGATGAGCCCGGAGGCGAGCCTGCCCGAGCCGGGGCCGGCAATGTGCACGCCGCGCTCGAGAAGGGTGGCGGCGTTCTGCTGGACTGTTGGGTGCTCCCACATGCCCGCGTCCATCGCCGGTGCCACCACGACCGGCGCGGTGACGGCGAGGGCCGTCGTCGTCAAAACGTCGTCCGCCAGGCCCAGCGCGAGCTTCGCCATGGTGTTGGCCGTCGCCGGAGCGACGAGCAGGGCGTCGGCACGGCGAGCCAGCGCAACGTGCTCGATGGCCTCCGGGGAGTCGGCGTCGAAGAGGTCTGTGACAACAGCGCGGTGAGTGAGGCTTCGGAAGGTGAGAGGTGTCACGAACTTGGTGGCGCTCTCGGTGAGGAGGACATCGACGTGTGCTCCGGCCTGTGTGAGCTTGCTGGCGAGGTCAGCTGCCTTGTAGGCCGCGATGCTTCCTGTGACGCCCAGGATAACGTGCTTACCAACCAACGGGTCTGGCATGGTCCCTTCCTTTCTGGGTAAGGGCCGGGGGCCCGGGTTCAGGAGGACGCGCCTCCATTCTTGTTCATATCGTACACCAACCGAAGGCCGATGAGGGTGAGGTCCGGATTGACGGCGTAGAACACGTCCGTCTGTGACGCCACAAGGTCCGCCAGTCCGCCGGTTGCCACGGCGCGGGCGTCTCCCCCGAGTTCGCTGCGAAAGCGGGCGATCATCCCCTCGACGAGGGCGACGTGACCGAAAACCAGGCCTGATTGCAGCGCGGCGACGGTGTTGCGGCCGATGGCCGACTTGGGCGCCGTGAGCTCCACGCGCCGGAGCTGTGACGTCCGCTGCACCAACGCTTCCGAGGCGATCTGCACGCCGGGGAAGAGCGCCCCGCCCAAGTAGTCGCCCTCCTTGGTGACGGCGTCGAAGACCGTGGCGGTGCCGAAGTCGACAATGACGAGGGGACCGCCGTAGAGGCGGAAGGCTGCGGCGGCGTCAACGACGCGGTCCGCGCCGACGTCACGCGGGGGCTCGTAGAGGATGCGGACGCCGGTACGCGTGCCCGCCCCAACGACAAGGGGCGCGGTGTTGAAGGTGTTGACGCAGGCCTCCTCGAAGACGGGCGTGAGGGGTGGGACAACGCTGCATATGACGACCGCGTCAATGTCCGCGGGACTGACGTGCTTCATCGTCATCATGGACTGCAGGATGACGCTGCACTCGTCGGGCTGCCAGCGGGACTCGGTGGACATGCGCCACGTGGCAGCGAGGGCGTCGCCGCGAAACGCGCCCATGGTGATGTTGGTGTTGCCGACGTCAATTGCTAGCAGCATTGCAATGGCCTCGGGTTGAGTATAGCAGATAGGGATGTCAGGCCCGCGCGGAGGGCGTCTGGCGTGCGCGGAATGGGTTGGTTTGCGGTGAGGTTTCTGGTCCGAATCGAGGTACGGGGCAGGCGCTGCACGGTATCGACGGGTTGTGGAGTACTAGGCAATGAGTTGGATGCCGGGGGCGAAGGACCCGTCCCTCAGGGTCCGCATGGCCTTGGGCAGAAGGGGGAGCAGGTCGCTGGCGATGACGCCCGCCTCACCCACCTCCTCGGCGGCGAGCTGCCCCGCGGCGGCGTGGAGGAAGGCGCCGAGGCTGGCGGCGTCGAATGGCGGCAGGCCCTGCGCAAGGAAACCCGCCACACAGCCCGCGAGCACGTCACCGGTGCCAGCGGTGGCGAGGGCCGGGTTCGCAAAGGGTAGGACGCGCACGAGGCCATCGGGCGACGCGGCGACTGTGAAGGCGCCCTTCAGGAGCACTGTGACGCCCCATTCCACGGCTGCGCGGCGGGCCACGCCGATGCGTTCTGACTCGACCTCGGCGATGCCACACTTCATGAGCCGTGCCATCTCGCCGGGGTGCGGCGTCAGGACGGCGTCTGCCCGCAGGCGTTCCCACCATCCAGACGTGCTTGCCAGGAAGTTGAGGGCATCGGCGTCGATCACGATCGGCAGGGGGAGCGGCGCAGGGGATAGCAAGAGCCGGTCGAGGAGCAGCCGTGTAGTATCGTTCTGGCCAAGTCCGCACCCGACGAGCAGGGCGTCACAGGCAGGCATTGCGTCACGCAATGTGCCCGCCGCCTCGGGGTCCGCCAAGCCATCACCGTCGTCGGGCAGCAGGAGGTACGTGCTCTCCGTGAGCTTGCCGGAGACGAGGGCTTGCACCACTGGCGTCACGGCCAATGTGACGTAGCCCGCGCCGGAGCGGGCCGCACCCATGCAGGCTAGGTGCGCCGCGCCAACGTAACTTCGGGAGCCGGCCAGCGCAAGAACCCGCCCAAAGGAGCCCTTGTGGGCGTCCAGGGGCCGCTGAGGCAGGTGCGCCCTTGCCCACCCCGCCGTAACGACCTCCTCGGTGACGTCCTCGGCGATGGCGTCCGGGACGCCGATGTCGGCGACGACAAGGCTTCCCACGCGCGCCGCCGCTGGGAATCGGAAGTGGCCATGCTTGGGGAAGCCGAAGGTCACCGTGACGTCGGCGTCGAGGGCGTTGGGGTCCGCATCGCCTTTCTCGGCGTCGATGCCGGTGGGGACGTCCAGCGCGAGCACGTGCAGAGTGGCGCGTCGCGCGCGTTCGGCGTTCACCAGTTCTATGGCGTCGCGAATGCTGCCTTCGAGGGGCCGGGACGCGCCAATGCCGAGCACGGCGTCCACAACAAGGAAGGCGGTGGGCAGCGACCGTTCGAGGGCGCCAATGGGGTTATCGTCTTCCCCGACGATGGCAACCCCGGCGTCGAGCGCGAGGCGTCTCTTGGGGTCGTCGTCCGGGCGAAGACCGACAATGACGACGATCACTCCGCCGTGCCAGCGCTGCAGGTGGCGGGCTGCCACGAGACCATCGCCCCCGTTGTTGCCGGGTCCCACAATGACCACCACGCGAGGCGCGGACATTTCCTCGGAAACGGGAGACGTGGACATAACGGGAGGCGGTTGCATGACAGAGCGCGACTGCGGGGCGTCGCCCGGCTGCAACATGTCCCAGGCGCACCGGGCTGCCAGAAGGCCGGCGCGCTCCATGAGGTCGTCGAGGGAACCGCTGTTCTCGACAGCGCGGCGCTCCAGGGTGCGCATGTTGTCAGGCGTGACTATCTTCACGTGTCTCTCCCACGGCGACCACAACTGCGTAGTCCCTGGAATGCGATATGGAGATGGCAATCTCCCCGAGGGTCAGCCGCTCAGCGCGTGCCTTTGCGCGGCCGTGGAGCACGACGGTGGGCGCCTGCCCCGGCTTGCGTACGACTTCGATCTCGCGCCAGCCGACGCCACGGACGCCGGTGCCGAGGGCCTTCATGACCGCCTCTTTGGCGGCGAACCGTCCGGCCAGCTGTGGGAGACGCCCTCGAGCGTAGGCGAGCTCCCCGGAGGTGTATATGCGGTTGAAGAAGCGGTCACCCCACCGGGCGACCGCTTCCCCTATTCGTGAGATCTCCACAATGTCTACGCCGGTACGGAGCATGCGGCATCAATCCATAGCTTCGCGGTATGTACGGAGAGTCCTCTCTTGGGCGAGGGTCATTATAGGCGTCCCCTAGCGAGCCTGTCCACGAACGGGAAAGCCAAGGGACGAGGGCAAGGTCGAGGGCATTACGCTCGAAACCGGTAGAGTGAGCCACGCGACATGTCACAGCGCGGCGCGAACTCAAAGCCGTTGGGTCTGAACGATGGGGTAGTGGAGGCCATAAGCGAGCGAAATCGAGGTAGCTAACCCGCCAGAGACGACACAATGCACCTCGATAGACATCCCTTATGACACTGTGACAGTTGTAAATTCAGAAGTATCATCGTACTATTCAGCTATGAAACCTTGGTGTTCTAGTCATTGCCTTAGAAAGTTTTAAACTTGTTTAAGGCAAGTAATGGACAGGGGCTTGACAATGTATGGAACACGCTGTAGGCTATCTGCAGTGGGATAGTTTCCACAAGGGGGTGAAGGAAATGCCAAGAATGACACCAGCGATGATCCGAGTGGAGGAGCAGTACAAGCGACCGCTCGAACGGCTGCTTCCCGAGATGGTCAATGAGCGAGGGCTTTCCGGCACCGCCTTGGAGTTCGGCGTAAGCAAGGCAACCATCGGGTATTGGCTGCTGAAGCTCGGCATCCAGGTGCGCCGAGTCGCGTTGGCGCCGGACGAGACCTTGGAGATCAAGCACCAGAGTCGATAGACATCAAGTGGAGTTCCGCGTGGCCGTGGAATTGGCCCCTGCAGCTCGGAGGGGGAGATGCAGGGGCTTTTCCTTTGGGCTGCGTACGGAGGGAAACGTCCGATTCTGAGGCCGCGCGCGAAACTGCCGCTAGGGCCTTGTGAAATACGTTGCGGGGTTGTTCGCCATCGCCCTATACTTGGTAAAAATCCCTAGGAGTGATGTATATGGACGTATCCTGCCTTCAGGAAACGTTGAACAAGGGACTGAGCGTGGTAGGCAGGGCTGTGGCGAACCGGACCACCCTTCCTATCACGCAAAACGTACTCATTGCCACAGACCAGGGCCGCCTTCGCCTTACCGCCACCAACCTTGAGGTTGCCATAAGCACGTGGATCGGCTCCACAGTGCAGGAGGAGGGCGAGATTACCGTGCCCGCGCGCCTGCTCACCGATTTTGTGGGCTCACTGCCGAACGAGCGCGTAGACGTGAAATCGACGACCCAACCGCACGCCATGGAGCTCAGTTGCGCCCGAAACCAGGGGCGCATCATCGGTACCGACGCCGCGGAGTTCCCGCCGATTCCCACGGTGGAGGAGGGCGTCGCGGTCAAGGTGTCGTCACGAGCGCTTCGGGCGGCCATCGTGCAGGTGGTCTTCGCGGCGGCGACAGAGGAGTCTCGGCCGGTGCTGACGGGTGTCAAGATGGAGATCGACGAGGACCGCTTCACGTTGGCGGCCGCCGACGGTTTCAGGCTGGCGGTGCACCACGGGACGCTGCAAGAGGCGGCCTCTGAGGCCACTGAGGTCATCATCCCCGGTAGGACCATGAACGAGCTCAACCGTCTCTTGAGCGACGACGATGAGACGGTTGAGATGGTCATCTCCGCTTCGCGGGGACAGGCGTTGTTCCGGTTCAAGGACGTCGAGATGGTGTCACAACTCATTCAGGGGTCCTTCCCCAACTACTCGCAGCTGATACCGGAGCGGTATACCACGCGGGCAGGGTTGCAGGTCGACGAGTGCCTTCGCGCGGCGAAGACCGCCTCCATTTTCGCGCGTGACAGTTCAGGCATCGTGCGGCTGCACATCCAGCCGGGAACGCCGGGCGCACTGCAGTTTGTCGCCCGTGCTGACGAGGTGGGCGAGAACAGCGCCGAGATGGATGCGGATGTGGAGGGCGACGAAGCGAAGATCGCCTTCAATGCAAAGTACCTCACCGATGTCCTGGGCGTCATCGGCACCGACCGCGTGGCATTGGAAGTGACAACGCCCTCGAGCCCCGGCGTGCTGCGTCCCAAGGACACGGAGAACTACATCCACGTTGTCATGCCCATGTTCGTGCAGTGGTAAGCTAACACCCGTTTCTTTGCCGAGCGCGTACACAAGACACACGAGGAGCCGGCCATTCAAGTTGGCCGGCTCTTTTGCTTAACCGAGAACTTCTAACCTCGAAGGTGTGACGCATCTGACCCGCTTGAATACCCGTCACGATCCCCCGCTAGCGCTTAACGTTCCCACACTCTAGCCCACATTCTCTCCACACCCCCGATGGCTGTCTCCCACACATTTCCCACACCGATTGTGGGAAACGTGTGGGTTTCTCGGGTGGCGGCGCCTTGACGACGAGTGCTTGATTGTCATGGCGTCTCCCGTGACACAATTGCCCAAAGTTAGTGAGCGGTCGAGACGTCCAGGGACTGTCGAGATGTGACTTTTACACAGGGAGTTGACAGAGTCGTCTTGTGACGCTAATGTCGTGACATGACAAACCAAACACGTCCATTGTTTGAAATTTTGTTGGGTGAGGTGTCACTGAAGGCCCCAGAGACGCCTCTGTACCTCCGGCTCGCAACGCAGGTGTTGGAGGCACGACGGCTGGAGCTGGAGGACGGCACGTCTCTCGTGCCCGCGCCGCCCACGCCCACCCCGCCTGCTCCCACGCCCGTTTTTGCGGCGGCGGAGTCCCCACCCCAGGAGCCCGAGTCCTCGGAGGCCGTCGAGCTGGCGGAGCCGCCTGCTGCCCTCGAGCCTGAGCCCGTCGAGGCAGTGGTGGACCCATTGCCGTCGGCCGCCGCCGTAGACGAGCGGAAAGAGGCAGCCGAGTTCTCCGCGCCGATGATGGAACTGGTGTCTGAACCAGAGGAGACCGCAGCAGAGTCTGTGGTAGCAGAAGAAGTGTTGCCGGTGTGGTCGGAGCCATCAGCGCCGGCTCCCGCCCCGGAGGCCCCCCAGCGCCGGGCACGATGGTTCCGCGGACAGTTTCCCGTGGTTACCTTTGAGGATGGGTCTACGCGGGTGATGCAGTCGTTGGATGCGTTGAAGGACCTGCTTCGCACACGTGGGCTAACGCCCCACCCGCGCGGAGACGCGTCGATGCTGCTGTGGCAGGTGCGGAACCGGCTTGGGCTGACTGTGGGGCAGGTGGACGCGTAGCCGCCTTCTGGTTGACGGTTACTACGGGGCGTATTCCCCAAACGCCCCTTACCGTAACGCCGCTTTCCCCTCGTGCCTTTGTCCCTACGAAATTGTCCCCCGATAACAGCCCCTCTGAGTTCCTGCCACCGCAGCAGCAACGAATGAGGGTTTCGGGAACGACGGGGATACGTGAGCGTCGGGCAATGGCGTGGTGGGACGTTAGAGCTGCTCCTTGACGTTTTGGGCCAGAGCGCGGGTCATGCCGGGGACAGCGGAAAGCTCCTCCAGCGTGGCGTCGCGGACGGCCTGGAGGCTCCCGAAGTGCTGCATCAGCATACGCCGACGCTTGGGGCCGATGCCGTGCACCGTGTCGAGACCCGAGCGGGTCTGCCGCTTGGACCTCAGCCGCTGGTGGTAGGTGATTGCGAACCGGTGGGCCTCGTCCCGCACGCGCTGGACTAGGAAGAGGCCCTGGGAATTGCGCGGAAGGGCCGTCGGCTCCGGGCTGTGTGGCACGTAGAGCTCTTCCTCACGCTTGGCGAGCGACGCGAGGGGCACCACGTCCGTCGAGATGCCCATTTCCAGAAACACTCCATGCACCGCAGAGAGCTGGCCCTTTCCGCCGTCAATAAGGACGAGGTCCGGGACGTTCTCCCACGCCTTGCCGTCCGGTGCCTCAGCGGCCTCTGGCTCACTGCTGGGCTGCGCATCAAGGATTGCCGCGTCCTCGGACGGCATGGACGCCGCCATTCGACCGAAGCGTCGGCGCAACACTTCGCGCATCGACGCAAAGTCGTCCGGCCCCTCGACGGACTTGATCTTGAATCGGCGATAGTGCTCCTTGCGAGGCGCCCCGTTTTGGAAGACTACCATGCTGCCGACGGAGTCCGTGCCCTGAATGTTGGAGATGTCATAACACTCGATGCGCTTGGGAAGGCGCGGCAGGCTCAGGGCCTCCTGGACCTCGGCCATGGCGGAGTCGAGAGCGCCCTGCCCTGCGAGCCGTTGCGCACGCGACATGCTCAGCCCCTGCGACGCGTTCTCCGCCACCATCGAGACGAGCCGGCGCCTTTCTCCGCGCATAGGCACATGCAGTTGCACAGAGGTGCCGCGCTTCCCTGTAAGCCACTCCGTTAGGAGGGGCGTGTCGTCCGCGGGGTGCTGTAGGAGGATAGTGGGCGGCACGTAGGAGGCGCGGTCGTAGAACTGCTGTACGAAGGTGGCGAGCACGCGGCCCTCCTCCTCGTCCAGGGCGCCGTCCATGATGAAGTGGTCGCGGCCAACGAGCTTACCCTTCCGGATGAAGAATGCCTCAACCCACGCTTCGTTGCGCTCTTGAGCCATGGCAATGACGTCGATGTCCTGGCTCCGCAGTGATACGACCTTCTGGTCCTCGCTGACCCGCTGGATGGCCTGCACCTGATCGCGGAGGCGGGCCGCTCGTTCGAACTCGAGGCTCTCGGCGGCCTCATGCATGCGCTGGTTGAGCTGCCGGACCACGTCCGTAGTCTTCCCCTCCAGGAACATGAGCACCTGCTCGATGACCTCCTTGTAGGCGCGCTGGTCCGCGTAGCCCACGCACGGGGCGACGCAGCGGTGGATGTAGTACTCGAGGCAGGGTCGGGCGTCCGTCCCCGTGATGGTCTTGGTGCAGGAGCGGTACGGGAAGAGTTTCTTCAGCAGCGCGAGGGTCTTGCGGACGGAGCCCGCGCTGGCGAAGGGGCCAAAATACCGTGCGCCGTCATTCAGTACACGGCGGGTGAAGTAGATCTGCGGAAACTCCTCGCTTGGATCAATCTTGATGTAAGGGTAGGTCTTGTCGTCGCGCAGGCGGGTGTTGAAGGGCGGGCGGTGGCGCTTGATGAGGGTATTCTCGAGGATGAGTGCCTCGCTCTCCGAGTGCGTCACGACGAACTCGAAGTCCCTGGCCTGCTGCATCATGCGTCGGATCTTGGGGACAAGGCCGAAGGGCGTGCCGAAATACGAGCGAAGGCGATTGCGCAGGTTGGCCGCCTTGCCGACATAAATGAACTGGCTCGTGGCGTTCTTGAAAAGGTAGACGCCCGGCTTTGCCGGGACCGACGCCAAGCGCTGCCGCATTGGGTCTTTTGCCTGCGTGGGGGTTTCCGGTGTGTCTACCATGATGGCTATTCTACGCCATGGGTGAGTGGGAGCTGTAGGGGCCCCACCCAAACACCAAAATTGAGGGGCCGCGTTAACGCCGAGTGCTTTGCCCTCCCGCGACAGAAGCGTGCCATTGAAGCGACGTCCTTACCGTGAGTCTTGCAGCCAATGGGTGCGGCTCCCTCGGCGGTGGGCCCAGGTGAATCGCTAGTCCCCGAGGACCGTGGTCAGGACGACCAGGAGGACGGCGATGAACGCCGCAAGCGCCCCAATGCGCACCAACTCCTTGTTCAGTAGCGGGTCTCCGTGGACGGAAGCGCCCGAGACCGTCGAGCCCGGCGACCGAGGCTCGGGTGTGCGGCGGGGAGTCGGCGCGGGCGCCGCTGACGCGGCTGGGGCTGTAGATTGGGCGTCGGATGGCGAGGCAGGCGTCACCGCCGACGTAGCGCTGTCCGGCGTTGACGGCTGCGGCGCTGCTTCGGCAACTGCTTGACTGCCCGGGCGTCTGCGGGAGCGGTGACCTCTGTGTCCTGTTGCGCCTCTGGAACTGCGGGGCATGCATGTCCTCCGGTGCAGGGGCGCGGGTCTTCGCGCCCTGGCGGTGTCGTGTTCGCGATTGCGGTCCGTCTAGGATTCGAGGGGAAAGGCCTGGGCTACTAGCTTGGCCGCCCTCTCTATACCAAGGGTAGCAGGGTTTACCATCATGTGGTACAGGTGCGGGTCGTCCGGATGGGCCTTGAAGTGACGCCGGTAAAAGCTGATGCGGGCTCGTTCCTCCATCATCACGTAGCGTTCAGCTTCTGCCCGGTCCATGTTGTTTCGTTCCATGGACGTGCTGATGCGAAACTCAATTGGGGCTACAACCCCCACGTGAAAGGCCTCGGGCACGTCTTTGAGGACCATGTTGCCGCCCCGTCCCATGATGATGACGTTGCCGTCCTTTGCCAGGTCGTGCATGACGTCGATCAGCACTTTGAAGAACTGCGTGTCGTCGATGTGCATTCCGGCGGTCGCGGCCGCCGAGGCCTCCTCCTGGCTCTCACCCTCCGGGTATGGGCGGGCAAGCAGGGTGTCGACGCCGGTGCCGAAGAATGGGTCACCGCCGTTGCCCGAGTAGGCGGAGCGCTCGAAGGCTATCTGCACCAGCCGCGTTAGACGGCTGCCCAGCGACAGGTCCTCTTCTTCCAATTCCTCAAGGGCCGAGATTGGGGCGCCGACACGTTTCGCTGCTTCAGCGAGAAGAATGCGGTCAACATAATCGATGTCCAGCAGGCGGGCGACTTCCTGCCCGACCTCCCGGGCGGCGCCGCCAAGTTGTCCGTTAAGGGTGATAACGGTCATTGGACGCCTCCTATTTGGTGTGCAGTTACCGCGAACGGCGTATGCTCCCCTTCGCGGCAGTCTATGCCCTTCAGCAACTCGATGTTGGCGCGCTCCGAGTCGTCCGGCTGTCCGGCGAACCACGCGTCCAAGATTTCCGATGCCACCGCGATGGAGACCCCACGCAGGCCCATGGCGAGAATGTTGGAGTCGCTCCAACAGCGGGCACCGCCCGCGGTGGCGGCGTCGGTCAGCTTCGTCCTCTCGTCACTTCCTACAGCGATGCGCATCTCAGCCATGTCCCTCCGGCCCGCCGCATTCGGTTGCCACGCAACTGGCGCGTGGCTTGAAGGCGAGGGGCGACCGGGCTATTTGCCCCGGGGATGGGCCTCCTCGAACTGTTCTCGAAGGTGGTCGTCCGTGAGGTGCGTGTAGATCTGCGTGCTCGCGATGCTGGCGTGGCCGAGGAACTCCTGCACTTGGCGCAGGGAGGCGCCGCCGCGCAGCATGTGCGTAGCGAAACTGTGGCGCAGTGTGTGCGGGGTTACTGGGCTGGTGATGCCCGCCTTGCGCGCGTACTCCTTCAGGATGAGCCAGAAACCCTGCCGCGTTAGCTGTTCACCGCGGCGGTTCAGGAAGAGGGCCGGCTCCTTTGGGTTGCCGTTCAGGAAGGAATCGCGCCCCTCTTCGATGTAGAACGCCAAGGCGTCGAGGGCCTGCTCGTGGAAGGGGATAAGGCGTTCCTTGTTGCCCTTGCCGATGCAACGCACGAAGCCACCGCTCAGGTTGACGTCGTTGACCCTGAGCGAGACGAGCTCGGTGACGCGCATGCCGGTGGCGTAGAGCAACTCCAGCATTGCCTTGTCGCGGCGCGATTCTGGGGTGTCGACGGCCATGGGCGCTTCGAGCACGCGGATGACCTCCTCCTCGGAGAGGGCGGTGGGGAGACTGCGGCCGATCTTTGGGGAGCTGAGCTCGGCTGCGGGGCTGTTCTCGATCAAGCGGTCGTCGACCAGAAAGGCGAAGTAGGAGCGGACAGCGGCCGTCTTGCGGGCGCGAGTCGTCTCTGAGTACCCCTTCTCCTGCAAGAGGAGCACAAACTTCAACAGATGGTCCGTGGTAACGCTCTTCCAGTCAGATAAATTCTTCGATTCAAGGTCCTTGAGCAAGGAGTACAAGTCGTTCCGGTACGCCATGATGGTGTTTCCTGAAAACCCGCGCTCCACGGCGAGGTGGTTGAGGTAGGTGTCAATCTGCTGCTTCATCGTGACCCCTTATCGAAAAGCCCGTCTTGGCGACCGACTTCGCAAATTCCCTGGCTACCCTGTAGGGAACATAATACAATCGTGCATATTGTACAATAGCCAACCGTATTGTCCAGCGTTGACAACAGACTGGTCGTCGGAAGGTGCGCGCCACCCCGCGCTTCTCGTGGGTCCCGGTTTTCGCCGAGGGGAAGGCGCACTTGGAGCGGGAGCGGCTTGAACGCCTGTCGCTGCGCCGTGCCGAAGGGTTCCCGTGCGCGCAGGAATGCGGGCAGAAGCCCAATTCTTGCGGGGGCGCCCGCGCGCATGCTAGGATTATTGCGCTCCTCCCTTGGAATAACCCTTAGAATGACGAGCGTACGCCTGTGGAACAACGACCAGAGTCCCGCCTCGAACAGCTTCAAGAGCTCCGCGCCCAGACCCTCGTCGGTGGCGGCGAGCGACGCATAGCACAGCAGCACGAGAAAGGGAAGCTCACCGCGCGTGAGCGCCTAGCGCTGCTGGTCGACCCTGGCTCCTTCCAGGAGTTGGATAGCTTCGCGACGCACCGCGCCACCGAGTTTGGCCTCGCAGACCAGAAGGTGCTGGGCGACGCAGTGGTGACCGGCTACGGTCACGTCAACGGCCGGAAGGTCTTCGTCTTCGCACAGGACTTCACCGTCATGGGCGGCTCGCTCTCCGAGGTCGTGGCGGAGAAGGTCTGCAAGATCATGCAGCTCGCCATGAAGGTGGGCGCGCCGGTCGTGGGCATAGAGGACTCGGGCGGCGCGCGAATCCAGGAGGGTGTCTCAAGCCTGAAGGGCTATGGCGACATCTTCCTGCTGAACACCCTGGCATCGGGCGTGGTGCCGCAGATCTCCGTCATCATGGGCCCATGCGCGGGCGGCGCCGTCTACTCGCCGGCCATCACTGACTTCATCTTCATGACCGAGGGCACCGGGCAGATGTACATAACCGGCCCGGACGTCATCAAGGCCGTGACCGGCGAGGAGGTGACGCACGAGGAGCTCGGCGGGGCGCACGCCCACACCGCCATCAGCGGCGTCGCGCACTTTGCCTTCGCCAACGACGAGGAATGTCTCGCGCAGGTGCGGCGGCTCATCGACTTCCTGCCCTCCAGCAACGCCGAGGATCCGCCGTGGCGCGACTGCGGCGACGACCCCAGCCGCCTCTGCGAATCGTTGCGCTCCATCGTGCCCGACGGCGAGAACCAGCCCTACGACATGAAGGACGTCATCGACGCTGTAGTGGACGGCGGCGACTTCCTTGAGGTGCAGCCCAACAACGCGCAGAACATTGTCGTGGGCTTCGGGCGAATGGACGGGCACCCGGTGGGCATCGTCGGGCAGCAGCCGGCGTACTTGGCGGGGTCGCTCGACATCAGTGCGTCGCTCAAGGCAGCGCGCTTCGTCCGCTTCTGCGACGCCTTCAACGTGCCCATCCTCACGTTCATCGATGTACCCGGGTTCCTGCCGGGAACGGAGCAGGAGTACGGCGGCATCATCAAGCACGGCGCCAAGCTCATTTACGCCTACGCCGAGGCGACGGTGCCCAAGGTGAGTGTGCTGACCCGAAAGGCCTACGGCGGCGGCTACATCGTCATGGGGAGCAAGCACCTGCGGACCGACGTGAACTACGCGTGGCCATCGGCCGAGATTGCAGTCATGGGGCCCGCGGGCGCCGTCAACGTCATCCACCGCGAGGCGATCCGCAACGCGGACGACCAGGACACGGAGCGTGCCCGCCTTGTGCAGGAGTACCGCGATCTGACCGCGAACCCCTATGTCGCTGCAGCGCGCGGTTTCATTGACGACGTGATCGACCCGGCGGAGACGCGCATGCGGGTGATCCGCTCGTTCGAGATGCTTCGAGACAAGCGCGACAGCCTCCCGCCCAAGAAGCACGGGAACATCCCGCTGTGAGCGCCGCGGAGCAGGCCGCGCCCCGCACCTTCGACGTTACGGTCGAAGGCAGCCCACTGTCCGTGACGGTAACGCCGGGCGAGTCGGCGGAGGCAGGCGCGGTGCAGGTCACCGTGGACGGGCAGTCGTTCAGCGTGACGGTGACGTCCGCTGGAGCTCCGGCGGGTGAGGGGCCAGCAGAGGCAACGGCCGCCGCCGCTCCAAGCCCGGCGCCAACGCGACCGGCGCCCCGGCCCCAACCGGCGCGGAGTCCAGCGCCGCAGGCCGCGCCCGCTGCACAGGCCGCGCCGGGCGAGCGGCTGCTGACTGCGCCGATGCCGGGAACGGTGGTGCGCTATACTGTAGCGGAATCACAGCGCGTCGCCGTCGGCGAGACGGTTGTCGTGCTGGAAGCGATGAAGATGGAGAACACGCTCCCTGCGCCCGCGGCCGGGGTCGTCACGCGCCTGTCGCAGCAGGCCGGCGCCCGCGTTGCTCGAGGAGACGTGCTGGCGGTCATCGCAACGGAGTAGCCTAACCAGGAACACACAGCAACAGAGCGCGGGCGCCCTCACAGGGGTAGGCCCGCAAGGAGGAAAAGGATGGTAGACACCCAGGCGATAGAGAGAGCCAAGGAGCACTTTGGTGTTGTGCTGCAGGAGCAGATGGAGCGTGTAGAGCGATTGAAGACGGCGGCGCCGCCGGTGGACTTCTCGTCCGTGTCGCCCATCATCGTGGGCGTGCTGGGCGGCGACGGCATCGGGCCATTCATCGCAGCGGAGGCCCAACGGGTGCTGGAGTACTTGCTGAGGGACCAGGTGACCTCCGGCAAGGTGGAGTTCCGGGTGCTCGAGGGGCTGACCATTGAGAACCGGGCGGCGCAAATGAAGTCGATCCCCGACGACGTGCTGGCCCAGATCAAGGAATGCCACGTCACGTTGAAGGGCCCAACCCACACGCCTGAGCAGGGCGACGGCTGGCCCAACCTTGAGAGCGCCAACGTGGCCATGCGCAAGGAGCTGGATCTCTTTGCCAACGTGCGTCCCGTCCGCATTCCGGCGGATGGCATCGACTGGACGTTCTTCCGCGAGAACACGGAGGACCTGTACGCGGTAGGCAGCCAGGGCATCAACGTGGACTCCGACCTCGCGATCGACTTCCGCGTCATCACACGGCCCGGCTCACAGCGCATCATCGATGCAGCGTTTGAGTACGCCAAGCGCACGGGCAAGACCAAGGTCACCGCCGTCACCAAGGCGAACGTCGTCAAGACAACGGACGGCAACTTCCTGAACCTTGCGCAGGACATCTCCAAGAACTACCCGGGAATCGAGTTGGACGCTTGGTACATCGACATCATGACCGCCAAGCTGCTTGACCCGGCGCGCCGCGCCGAGTTCCAGGTGTTGGTCATGCCGAACCTGTACGGCGACATCCTGACTGACGAGGCCGGCCAGATTCAGGGCGGAGTCGGCACGGCGGGCAGTGCAAACCTCGGCAACCAGTCCTCCATGTTCGAGGCGATTCACGGCAGCGCGCCTCGCATGGTGCAAGAGGGCCGCGCCCAGTTCGCCGACCCCAGCTCCATGCTTCGGGCGGGGGCCATGCTCATGGAGCACATCGGCTTCCCGGACGAGGGGCAGAAGCTGCACCAGGCGCTGGACATCTGCGGCCAGTACGAGCGCGAAATCGTCATGACGGGCCGCAGCACCGGCGCGACAGGAGCAGATTTCGGCGACTACATCATGGCGACGGTTGAGGACCCCAAGGTCGGCGAGCGCTGGCAGGCGTACGTCGACGCGGCGTAGCGCCCCATCGTCGTTCCTGCGAAGGCAGTAACCCAGAGGGGCAGGGTTGCGAAGCGGTAGGGGCAACCCTAGCCCTCCCGTTCGCCCTGTCGAAGGGCGCATGAAGTAGGCCAAACAAAACCAATGGAGGTCACACACAGACTATGGCACGCAAGAAGGTAACAGTCGTCGGCGCTGGCAACGTGGGAGCGACGACGGCACAACGGATTTTCGATCGCGGGTACGCCGACGTCGTGATGGTGGACATCGTGGAGGGGCTGCCGCAGGGCAAGGCGCTCGACATGCTGGAGTCCGGCCCCGTCGTCGGCTCCGACGCCTCGGTCATCGGCACCAACGACTACGCGGACACCGCGGGCTCGGACGTGACGGTGGTCACCTCGGGCATCGCCCGGAAGCCGGGCATGAGCCGCGACGACCTGCTGTACACCAACATGGACATCGTGGGCAGCGTCATCAAGCAGGTGGTGGACAACTCGCCGGACGGCATCGTCGTCACGGTAACGAACCCGCTGGACGCCATGACACAGCACGCGCTGGAGGTCTCGGGTAGGCCGCGAGAGAAGATCTTTGGCATGGCGGGCATTCTCGACACGGCGCGGTTCCGCACCTTCCTGGCAGCGGAGCTCGGCGTCTCCGTGCAGGACGTCCACGCATACGTGCTGGGCGGCCATGGCGACACGATGGTGCCGCTGGTCGGCGCCACAAACGTCGGCGGGATACCGGTGGGGGATCTCATTCCCAAGGACCGGCTGGACGCCATCGTGAAGCGCACGCAGGACGGCGGCGGTGAGATCGTCGCGCTGCTCAAGACGGGCAGCGCCTTTTACGCGCCCGCCGCGGCGGTGGCGCAGATGGTCGAGGCCATCCTATTCGACCGCAAGCAGATCGTCCCGTGCTGCGTGAAGCTGCAGGGCGAGTACGGCATCGAGGGCCTGTGCGTGGGCGTGCCCGTCAAGTTGGGCGCTGCCGGCGTGGAGGAGGTCATCACGCTGAAGCTCACGGACGACGAGCAGGCGGCGCTGGGGCGGTCCGCGGACGCGGTACGGGAGCTCATCGACATCATGCGGAACCGGCAAAACTAGGACAACCAGGGGGATTAGCCAATGACGACTAAGAACGTAGAAGAACTCGAGCCAAAGATTCAGGCCGCGGCGGATGAGCTGAAGGAGCTCGAGTCCGCAAACGACGTGCGGCAGTGGTGGAACAGGCACTACTACGTGCTGGGGCACAAGCGACTGGGCAGGCTGCTGCTGGGGCATTCCGTCGACCGGCTGCTTGAGCGCGCGTCGGCCAGCAAGGGCGACGACTAGCGCAAGGCCATTCACTGAGAGTAGCGCAAACGCCGCTCGTTCTGACGGCCATGGGGCAGGTCAGGGCGGGCGGTGTTTTGTTGCCCAGCCATTGGCGGTGGTACGATGGCGTGACTCATTCCGCGGAGGTTGTACAGTGACCGGCGGGCATGCCGTTGAGTGGACAGTCGACATCGGCGGGCGGCGCTTCGAGTGGGGCAGCCGCACCTACGTCATGGGCATTGTCAACGTGACGCCGGACTCCTTTTCCGGCGACGGCCTCGCGGGCGACGTGGACGCCGCGGTCAAACAGGCTCTGGCCTTCGAGGCGCAGGGCGCGGATATCGTCGACGTCGGCGGAGAGTCGTCCCGCCCGCCTGGCTCTGTCTACGGTGAGGGCGCGCCCTTTGTGTCCGTGGACGAGGAACTGGCTCGCGTCATGCCCGTGCTCGAGCGGCTGCGCGGTTCGCTGGGCATCCCCGTCAGCGTCGACACGACGAAGGCGGAGGTGGCGCGCCGAGCGGTTGCGGCAGGGGCGTCCCTCATCAACGACGTCTGGGGGCTGCAGCGCGACCCGGAGCTGGCTGACGTCGCCGCTCAGACCGGGACGCCCATCGTCCTCATGCACAACCAGCTTGGCACGACGTACGACGACCTCATCCCCGACGTCATCGAGAGCCTGCGCGCCAGCATTGACGCAGCGGTAAAGCGGGGGGTGCCGAGGGAACGGGTGATCGTCGACCCGGGTTTCGGCTTTGGCAAGACGCCCGCGCAGAACCTGGAGCTTATCCGATGGCTGGGGGACATCAAGACTGCGCTGGGGCTGCCCGTCCTCGTTGGAGTGTCCCGCAAGTCAACCATCGGCACGGTGCTGGGTGGGCTGCCGCCGGAGGAACGGCTGGAAGGGACAGCCGCGGCGGTGGCCCTCTCCATCGCGAACGGCGCCGAAATTGTGCGAGTCCACGACGTGCAGGCAATGGCCCGCGTTGCCCGCATGAGCGACGCCATCGTGCGCGGCTGGCGCCCGTCGCCATGACCGTCGCATACCTAGCTCTTGGCGGCAATGTGGGCGACCGCGCGGCGAACCTATCACGGGCCCTCGCGCTGCTGCTCGGGCATGGCGTCCGCGTCCTGGAAGTCTCGCCCGTGTACGAGACCGACCCCGTCGGCTACGCGGACCAACCGCCGTTCCTGAACGCGGCTTGCCGCGTGGAGACGGGGCTCTCCCCGCGAGGGCTGCTTGCGGCGGTCAAGGCTGTCGAGGCCGAAGTTGGCCGCACCCCAACGTTCCTCAACGGCCCCCGTGAGATCGACGTGGACATAATCCTCTACGGCGATGCAGTCGTGGAGGAAGAGGACCTGGTCATCCCCCACCCGCGCATGGCTGAGCGGGCCTTCGTGCTCGTGCCGCTGGCAGACGTCGCTGCGGACGCGGTGCACCCGGCGCTCGCCGTGACGGTGACCCGGCTGCTCACCGAGGTGGACGACCGCGATGGAGTCCGTCGGTGGGGAACGTTACCGCAGGCGCGGTGAATGTTGGCCGGCACCCTGACACGGCGTTCTTGCCCCGGCGACTCGCCTCGCGCTACCCTCGCCGCATGAACACCGCAGCCGCCGAGTGCAAGAAGGTCGCCAGAGGCATCCGTATGCCCGAAGAACAGCGGGTTGAGTTTCACCCCAAGAGTACTCGTTTCCTTATATTTTTTATTCTTGTGCACTTTGCGTGTCTGCCCGGATACGCTTTGGGTACCCCACCCGGAAAAACACGTATTCGTTTGCCTGTGCGCAACACTGATTCTGGGCCTGCCGCCGTCTTAAGGAAGGGCAGTGGCCGCCGAGTCTGGACTTGCGAACGACGTCCGCTAGCTCACCTGCGGGCGGTGCTGCGCCCACGGGTGCGCGGCCTCCAGCGCCGCGGACGCCCGCAGGAGGGTTGCCTCGTCGGCATGACGGGCCGCCAGCTGCACGCCGATGGGAAGTCCACTGCCGGAGAAACCGTAGGGCACGCTGGCCGCCGGTTGGCCCGTCATGTTGGAGAGGTAGCAGAATGGCGTGAAGGCCCACCGCGGCTCCACCGTGACGCCGTCGATGGTGTCCGGCCAACCCTCGATGGGGAAGGCGGGCACGGCGTTGACGGGACTGAGCACCAGGTCGTGGGTGAGGAACACCTCGCGCATGACGCCGTTGAACCGCTCCATCTCCCGGAGGGCGCGGGCCAGGTCCGCAACGCTCCATCGCAGCGCGTCCTCCAGGTAGGCGCGCATTGTGTTCATGAGCAGGTCCGCGTGGGTGTCCAGCAGCCGCCCCAGGCCCGCTGACATGTCGCTCACGAAGATCGTGCGAAAGGACTCCCGCAGCGACATGCCGTCCACGTCCGGGTCGATCTCATCGACCTCCGCGCCGAGGTCCCCGAGCTGCCCCGCGGCGTCGCGCACGATGGCGCGTACCTCAGGGTCGACGGGCATGCGGCCAATGCTGGGCGCATACGCCACACGCAGCCCCTTGACGCCGCCGTCTAGCCCCAGCGTGAAGTCGGGCGGCTCCTCCAGTATGGACATGGGGTTCTCCGGGTATGGCCCCGCCATGACGTTCAGGAGCATGGCCGCGTCCCGCACGTCGCGTGAGAGTGGGCCTGCCACGCCGAAGACGTTCCAGCCCCCCGTACCGCTGTAGGTGCTCGGCACGCGGCCCCGAGACGGTTTCAAGCCGTAGACCCCGCAGAAGTTGGCCGGCACGCGGATCGACCCGCCGCCGTCGCTCCCCTGCGCGATGGACGCCATTCCCGCGGCAACCGCCGCCGCCGAGCCGCCGCTCGAGCCGCCCGGCGTCATCTCTGTGTCCCACGGATTCCGGCAAGGGTCGCCGAGCAGGTTCTCAGTCGTGCCCCGGTGACCGAACTCCGGCGTGTTGGTCTTGCCGATGACGATGCCGCCCGCAGCCTTGATACGCGCCACTACCAGGTCATCCACGGTGGGGACGTCATCCTTGAAGATGAGGGAGCCGCGCGTCGTGCGTACACCGGCGGTGCGGCTCAGGTCCTTGATGGGCACCGGGATGCCGTGGAGAGGGCCCACGTCCTCGCCGCGGAGCGCCTGATCTTCAGCTTGCATGGCTGCTGCTAAAGCCTCGTCGCCGCACACGGTGAGGAAGGCGTTGAGCTTGGGGTTGAGTTCCTCTATGCGCTGGAGCACATGGGCAGTCAGCTCCACTGGCGAAAGCTGTCCCGCCGCAATCCATTCTCGAAGTTGCCAGGCAGGGGTGAACGACAGGTCGGCGTTGGTCAAGGAACCACCTCCGGAGGATTAGGCTAGGCCAAAAGGTCTAGGGGCGCAACCGTCATCCGCGTTGACTACGATGTGGCGCTCTGGTACCTTGAAATCGCCACAGACCGACGCGATGTAGGGCGCAGCGCCCCGCGTCTTCCATGCCACCAACAACCACGTTGTACGCTTCTGGCCCCGAGCCGCAGTAACCCTGGCGTCCGTGAGGAGTAGCGTTGGACTACACAAGTGCGTTGCGTTACGTATTGGGCCTGGCGGACCTGGAACGTATGGTGGAGCCGCCCGGAGCCCGCCCCCGTTACGACCTCGGCCGCATGCACGCGTTGCTTGACGCGCTGGGCCGCCCCCACCTGTCGACGCCCACGGTGCACGTAACAGGCACCAAGGGAAAGGGCAGCACCTCGGCCATGGTGGCATCCATCCTTCGGGCGAGCGGGTTCTCCGTCGGGCTCTACACGTCGCCGCACCTGCACACCATGCGAGAGCGCGTGCAGGTGAACGGCGCGCCGCTATCGGAGGAGGACTTCGCCGCGACGCTTGAGGCGGTGTGGCCCTCCGTGAAGGCGCTGAGCGGCGAGGGCGTCACCACCTTCGAGACGCTGACGGCGATGGCCTTCCACGCCTTCGCCGCACGGCGGCTGGACTGGCAGGTGCTTGAGGTGGGGATGGGTGGCACACTGGACGCCACCAACACGGTGGAGTCGCCCCAGGTGTGCGTCATCACCTCCATCAGCCTGGACCACACGAAGATTCTCGGTGACACGGTGGAGGCCATCGCGCGGGACAAGGCGGGCATCATCAAGCCGGGATCGACGGTGGTGACGGCGCCGCAGCCGTCGGGGGTCATCGCCGTGCTGCGGGAGGCGTGCGACGCGGTCGGCGTCGAGCTTGTGCAGACCGCGCAGCGCTACGACTGGCGCGTAACCGGCTTCGACCTGCGCGGCCAGTCCTTCCATGTAGAGGGCCCGAAGTGCGCGTGGGACGGCTGGATTCCCCTTCTGGGCGAGCACCAAGTCGAGAACGCCATCTGCGCCATCGCGGCGGCGGAGGCGCTGGCCGAGCGCGGTGCTGCGGTGCCGCACGACGCCGTGCTGCGTGGACTCGTAGGGGTGTCATGGCCGGGGCGGCTGGAGGTGCTGCAAGAGCGACCCCTGGTGGTAGCCGACGGCGCGCACAACCCCTACTCGGCGGAAAGGCTCGTGCAGGCCCTTGATCACTACTTTGGCACGCGACGGCGGGTGCTGCTGTTCGGGGCGTCGCTGGGGCATGACCTGCGGGGAATCGTGCAGGCGCTGGCCATGTTGGCGCCGGAGGCCGCCGTAGTGACGGCGTCGAGGCACCCTCGAGCGGTGGCCATGGACGTGCTTATGGAGGAGTTTCGCCTCGCTGGCGTGCCGGTACAGTGGGGTGGCAGCGTGGCAGAGGGATTCGCAAAGGCAAAAGCCATTGCGGGGCCGGACGACCTCTTGGTGGCAACTGGGTCGTTGTTCACGGCTGTGGAAGTGCGGGAGTGCCTGTTTGGCATCCCCCCAGAGGAGTACCCTGAGTTTCAGGACGTCCGATTTTCTTCACGGGTGAGGTAAACAGTGGCAGAGCGAAAGAGAGTTGTCATAACGGGAATGGGCGTCATAAGCCCACTGGGCGAGACGGTGCAAGAGTATTGGGACGCGTTGGTGCAGGGGCGGTCCGGCATTGGGCCGATGACGTTGTGCGACCCAACGGGGTTTCCGTGCCGCATCGCGGGCGAGGTCACAAGCTTTGACCCCACCAGCTACATAGATAGCAAAGAGGCGCGGCGGATGGCGCGGTTCTCACAGTTGGCGGTAGCCTCGGCCCTGCGGGCCATGGAGCATGCCGGGCTGAACGGATCCAACATGGACCCGGAGGAGGCCGGAGTGCTGATGGGCAACGGCAACGGCGGCATGCCGGTCACTGAAGAGAACGCAAGGGTGCTCTTTGAGCGCGGCGGCATGAAGGAATCACCGTTCTTCATCCCAATGGTCCTGCCCAACATGGCGGCGGCACATGTGAGCCGGCTGCTGGGGCTGAAGGGGTACACCAACACCGTTATCACGGCGTGCGCCGCTGGGACGCAGGCCATCGGCGAGGGTGCGGAGGTGATCCGGCGCGGTACCGCCAAGGTCATTGTCAGCGGCGGCACAGAGGCGGGAATCTGCCATCTGTCCCTGGGCGGGTTCAGCGTCATCAAGGCGCTCTCTTCCAACAACGAGGATCCGGCGAAGGCCAGCAGGCCGTTCGAGGCGCACCGAGACGGATTCGTGCCCGCCGAAGGCGCGGGGGCCTTCGTCTTGGAGGAGATGGAGTTCGCCCTGAGCCGCGGCGCCAACATTCTTGCGGAGGTTGTCGGCTACGGTGTCTCTTCCGATGCCTTCCACCCGGTGCACCCCGACGACAACGGCGATGGCGCGGCGCGGGCGATGCGCTGGGCGCTGGCCGATGCGGGAGTGCGCCCGGATGAGATCGACTACATCAACGCGCACGGGACGTCGACGCCGATAAACGATGCGGTGGAGACCCTGGCCATCAAGCAGGTGTTCGGTGACGGGGCGTACAACGTGCCCATCAGCTCCACCAAATCGATGATCGGGCACGCGATGGGCGCGGCGGGAGCTGTCGAGGCCGTGGTTGCGGTGAAGACCATCGAGTCGGGCATCATTCACCCGACCATCAACTACGAGGAGCCGGACCCGGCTTGCGACTTGGACTACGTGCCCAACGTCGCAAGGCAGACGGACGTTCGCACGGTGCTTTCGAACAGCTTCGGCTTCGGCGGACAAAACGCCTGCCTAGTCATCCGCAGGTTTGAGGAGTAGCAGAGCGGCCGTGCTAGCGCGCGGAGAACTCCGCCGGGATCATGCTGCCCAGCTGAGCGTCCACTGCCATCGTGTGACTGCATGTGTGGTGGGTGGCGAAGAAGGCGCACTCACAATGCCAGGTGCCACCGTCGTAGGTGAGTGTGTGGTCTGAATGGTCGCCGTGAAAGAGGACTGTGAACTTCAGGAGGGTGACACGCCCGGGGTCCTGAGCGTACCGCTTGGCTTTCTCTATCTTGCCAATAATCCCAGAGTTCATGCTCCCTCCCGGCTGCAGATTTCTTAAGGCGCCATTCTAGAGAAACGTTTGGATGAGGTCAACGACAATTTGATGCAGATTCGCGGCGTTGGCGATGCAGGTAACGAGGCGCGGAATGCGGGCCCATGCGCGGTTCTTGGCCACTTGACAAAGTCTGGGGCAGCCTCTACTGTTTCGTTTGGTACGAGAACGCGCGTATCAGCCAAGGGTCCCCTGGGTTGGGGACGACGGCTCCCCCACCCGCAGCCCACTGGTTTCCACGTAGCACCTGCAAAGCCTCCGTTGTCGCACACTGTTCACACGCCGGGAGAAAGCGGCTTCCCCGTATGACGAAATACATATTTGTGACTGGCGGCGTGGTGAGTTCCGTCGGCAAGGGCATCAGCGTCGCATCCATTGCGCGAATCCTGAAAAGCGCCGGCCTCTCCGTCTCTGTCCAGAAGCTTGACCCCTACCTAAATGTCGATCCCGGCACCATGTCCCCGTACCAGCACGGCGAGGTCTTTGTCACTCGGGATGGGTCTGAGACGGACATGGACCTGGGCCACTATGAGCGGTTCATCGATCTGGAGCTGACCAGCTCCTCCAGCGTGACCGCCGGACAGGTGTACAGCGGCGTCATCGCCAACGAACGCCTTGGGAAGTACTTGGGAGGCACCATCCAAACGGTTCCGCACGTTACCAACGTGATCAAGCAGCAGATGATGAAGCTCGCGGCGGAATCGGACCCGGACGTGGTGGTGGTCGAGGTCGGTGGCACAGTCGGCGATATCGAGGGACTCCCCTTCCTGGAGGCGATCCGGCAGATGCCGAACGACGTGGGACGGGAAAATGTCTACTACATCCACGTCACACTGCTGCCCCACATCTCTTCGACCGGCGAGCTGAAGACGAAGCCAACCCAGCACAGCGTGAAGGAACTTCGGAGCATTGGTATTCAGCCGGACTGCATCATGTGCCGCAGCGACTTCCCGGTGTCTGAGGACATTAAAGACAAGATTGCACTGTTCTGCGACGTGAAACGGGACGCCGTAATCCCGCTTCCAACCGCCGAGACCATTTACGAGGTGCCGCTGGTGCTCCAGGAAGCGGGCCTGTCGGGCCTGCTGGCAAAGGCGCTGGGGCTGGGCGACCTCAATCCGGACCTGGGGGACTGGGAGGAAATCGTCGGGCGGATCAAGGAGCCCAAGACTCCCCTATCGGTGGCCGTTGTGGGCAAGTACGCGAACCTTCCGGAGGCATACATCTCCGTCAAGGAGGCGCTGCACCACGCGGGTCTGTTCCACCACCGCGACGTGGAAGTCACATGGGTGCCGTCAGAGGACGTTGAGCGCGAGGGCGCGGACCGCTTCCTCAAGGACGCCTGCGGCATCGTGGTACCGGGCGGGTTCGGGCCCCGTGGCGTCGACGGCATGGTTGAGGCGGTCAGGTACGCCCGTGAGCACCAGGTGCCGTTCTTGGGACTGTGCTTGGGAATGCAGCTGATGGTCGTGGAGCGAACACGCAGTTGTGCGGGCCTGCCAAAAGCCAACTCAACCGAGTTTGACACGGAGACCCCGGACCCGGTGATTGACCTGATGCCGGAGCAGCGGGAGATCAAGGAAATGGGCGGCACCATGCGCCTTGGCGTGTATCCCTGCCACATGGCGCCCGGGACCATCGCGGCGCGGGCGTATGCGGAGGCCGTGGTGGGCGAGCGGCACCGCCACCGCTTCGAGCTTAACAACGACTACCGGGAGCGGCTTGAAGACGCCGGGATGCGCTTCAGCGGGCTCTCGCCGGACGGGCGGTTGGTGGAGATTGCCGAGGCGGTGGACCATCCCTTCATGGTGGGAACACAGTTCCACCCGGAGTTTCGGTCCCGCCCAAATCGGCCGCACCCGCTCTTTAGGGAGTTCATTGCCGCGGCACAGCACGTGACGCGTGAAGGAATGCAGCCGCCGTTGCCGCTGGACGGTGTAGACGGCTCAGAAATCGTGGAGAAGTAATGCAAGAGTGTGCCCCCGCAGGTTCGACGCCAACACTGGTCCGGAGAGCGGGGGACGACGCAAGGACAGCGACTGAGGAGTGACATGCAAGAGACCGCAGTGAGTATGGCACAGTTAGAGGCTATGACCAAGGAAGAGTTGGTCGAGTTGGCCCATGAAATGGGCGTGGAGAACGGCGCCCTGCGACGGGAGGAGATCGTCTTCCACCTGTTGGAGGCCATCGCCAAGCGTCAGGGGTACGTGCTTGCCACCGGCTTGTTGGAGATCATTGGCGACGGCTACGGCTTCCTGCGTCAGCAGGGCCTGCGTGCCGGCCCCGGCGACGTGTATATCTCGCAATCGCAGATACGCCGGTTCGGGCTGCGCACCGGAGACCAGGTGACGGGGCAGGTGCGTCCACCCAAGGAGGGCGAGCGCTATTTCGGCCTCATCCGCGTCGAGGCGGTGAACGGTTCGGACCCGGAGTTGACGCGAACGCGCGCGCACTTCGACAACCTGACGCCTATGTATCCCACGGAACAGCTGATACTGGAATCGCGCCCTGAAAACCTGTCACAGCGGCTGATTGACCTGGTGTCGCCGCTGGGCAAGGGGCAGCGGGCGCTCATCGTGTCTCCACCGAAGGCCGGCAAGACCTTCTTGCTGAAGGACATCGCCAACGGCGTGCTGGCCAATGCGCCGGACGTGTACCTTATGATTGTGCTGGCAGGTGAGCGGCCGGAGGAGGTTACGGACCTGAAGCGCTCCATCAAGGGCGAGGTCTACTCGTCAACGTTTGACGAACCCGTGGAGGACCACTGCCGAACGGCGGAGGTCTCCCTGGAGCGGGCCAAGCGACTGGTGGAAAGCGGCAAGGACGTTGTGGTGCTCCTGGACAGCCTGACCCGGCTGGTCCGCGCCTACAACCTGGCGCTCCCGTCCACCGGCCGCACGCTCTCCGGCGGCATCGACACGAGCGCGCTATACCCGCCCAAGCGCTTCTTTGGCGCCGCTCGCAATACGGAGGAGGGCGGAAGCCTCACTATCGTCGCGACGTGCCTGGTGGAGACCGGCAGCCGCATGGATGAGGTCATCTACGAGGAGTTCAAGGGCACCGGCAATAGTGAAATCCACCTGGAGCGTCGGTTGGCAGAGAAACGCGTCTTCCCCGCTCTCGACATCCACCGCAGCGGCACCCGCCGGGACGAGCTGTTGCTAGCGGAAGATACCTTCAAGCAGGTGATGCTCCTGCGCCGGATGATCTCGTTGTCCCAGCAGTCGTCCAACATGGACGGGACCGACGCCACCGAGCGAGTTTTGGAGTGGCTGCGCAAGTCCAAGACGAACAAGGAGTTCTTCGCGAACTTGATGCAGGAAGTGACGCGCGGCCGGGGAGTGGAAAGGTAGGGTTTCCGGATTACTGCCCCCTCTTCTGCGGTTTCGCCCCCTGTCCGTTGGCTTAAGCAAAGTTGCAGCCAGTGGAAGCGGTGATGTCCCTTGTTCCCCAGTGCTTCCCTACGAAATGTTCCGCCTCCTTGACCACCGCGGCCCACAGTGAGCCTCGAGAAGTATCAGCGAAGGTACAACCTTAGGCAGGCGGTATCCGACGGCGTTCGTGGTGGGGCTGAGCGTGTCTCCCCATTTTCCCAGGTTCGGAATGTTCTCATATGGCTCGAGTGTTTTGGGAATGAGGCAGAGGAGTGAAGATGAGCGTCAAGAAGCTCCACCAGTACAGAGGTCAGCATTTCGGCATAACGAAAAACTCGCTCCATTCGGCGAGTGTGCAACTCATCTGTGGGAACCACGAACACGAGGACTTCCTCGTCAACCTGATAGATGAGAGCAATTATCAATGGGTGTCAAGCGGGTCAGGCGATAGAAACAGTGACTGGGCCGTGGGGCGGGAAAGTCGGGGATACCCGTTAGACGGCGACTTGGAGGCTGCCGTGGAGCACGCAGCAGACCTGCTGCTGGAAGAGTGCTCCGCAATGAGGGACATCGAGGACTTCTTCGGGGACGAAGGGCGAATGACTGCCACCGGTAAGGCCGTATCCTACGAGGGAAGGCAGTACACAGTTCTAAAGAAGTCCTCGACTGCGGCCCAGGTGGACGCCGTGTGCAACAGACACAGCCACCGGCATTACATAATCGGTCTGGTGGAGCATGAGGCGTCGGGTTGGGTGCTTGGGCGGCCGGAATCGGGAAGCGGGAAGTACGTTCATGAAGGTAGATTTGCTGAAGCAGTGGAGCACGCGGCAAACCTGCTGCTGAGAGAGTGCATGGCTATGGACGAGCTTGATGCGTTCTTTGGTGAGTTGTGACTGGCGCCGGCTACTGGCGCAGCGAGGGCGGTAGCAAGTTGGGGATGGCGTCAACGATGGGGTAGGTCTGGGGACACTTCGGGCAGTGGAGCGAGCCGGAAATGACCTCGTCGGTTTCCTCCGCCTCCGCCTCCGCTTCGAGCGTCAGCGGGGACTTGCAGACGGGGCACGCCAGGATGTCCATGAGGTCTCGGCGCATTGCACGCTCCTTCAGGGCCGATGTGGGCAGAGTACACCTATTGCAGCGCGCGTTCAAACAGCGCCTGCATCACGGTGGAAAGCAGGAAGACCACGACGCCAATGATCACGACCTGGTTGGCCGAGTCCATGGTGCGGCGCCATCCGGATCGGGGAGCGGCAGAGGTTGCTCGAGTCGAGGCCGGCGGAGGCCTTCGTCTGCGAATGACGCCTGCCAGCCAGAACATCCAAAGCGTGAGCGCCAGCTTGGCCCCCAAAACCGCCGCGTAGCCGACGCCCGTGTGTTGGGATGTCAGCCGCTCGAAGGCGAGGACGACCCCGGTGATCACCATCGCGATGACGGCAATGTCCACCAGCCCGCGAAACTCGTCCGCCAGCGTCTGCCCGCCGCTTCCCGCCTGCCGTGTCAGAGGCCGGATGACGAGCACGTAGACAAGGCCGCCACCCACCCAGAAGGCGGCCGCCAGCGTGTGCACCCACTGGGCAATGACCAGCGCCACCGCCGATACGTCCACGCCGCTACTCCCTCGCCGTCTCTTCCGTCACCAGTTCCGTGCCCCACGAGAGGGCCTGCCGTCGGGCGTTGTCGTCGAGGTCGGTGCGCCCGTCCAGGTAGCGCTCCAGCGCCTGCTGCGGCGTGATGCCGCGGGCGTCCGAGCCGATTCGCGGCTGGCGGGCGTGGATGACATCGCGGCTGACGGCGGCGACGGAGTGTGCGCCTTCCAATGCGGAGCGGATGGCGCGCTCGTTCACGCGGCCTGCAATGGCGGCTGGCACCGTGACGTGCACACGGACGACGGCGCCCTCGAAATCGCGCTGGGCGATACGCTCGAGCACAAGAGCGGTGGGGTCCTGGGACTCCGGAGGCACGGTGACCTCGATGGTGAGGAAGCGGCGGGCGTCAGTGGGCACATGCTGCCACCGCGTGCGCTGCCCTCTCGGCGCATCCGGGTCGATGTCTACGACGCAAAAGCCCTTGCGGTCGTCCTCCTCGCTGAAGTCCACGCGCTGGAGGCTGCCCGGATAGACCACGGGGGGCGACGCAATGAGGCACTGGTGCTTGTGGATGTGCCCGAGGGCGACATAATCGAAGGCGGGCAGCGCGAGGGTGCTCGGCTGCAGGGCGTAGTCACGGCCCAGCATCATCGAACGCTCCGAGCTGGATACGGCGCCGTTAACCGTGACGTGGCCCGCGAGGATCGCTGGGACGCTAGGGTCGAGGGCGTCCGCCTCCGCCAGTATGCGGGCCGTCAGGTCCTCTTCCACGTAGCGGGTGACCTCGTCGATAGGAACGCCCTGGTGCTCCTCTCGTGCCAGCAACTGCCCGCGGCGGATCCACGGCAGCGCGACAATCTGAAGCGGACCAGAACGTGTCTCGACGCGATGCGTGCCAAAGCGCTCTGCCACGGTGACGCCGGGCACGTCGAGGGTGGGGAAGATGGCGAGGGCAGTGGCACGCGTAGGGGAATGGGCGATGTCGTGGTTGCCCGTTAGCAGGAAGACGGGGATGCCACGATTCACCAGGGTCGCGAGGCGTCGCGCGAACTCGCGCTGGTGCGTTTGCGACGGATCCCGGCTCTTGTAGGCGTCGCCGGCGATGAGGACGAGGTCGGCGTGGTTGCGGTGCGCGTAGTCGACCACCTGGTCGAGGGCGCAGAGAAAGTCGAGGAGGCGCGTGGAGAGGCCAAGGTACGTGCGCCGGTCGACGCCGGGGGCGAAGTAGTCGGGAAGGGCGTCGATGTCCGACTGCGTGGCTGGCCGCCCGTAGTTCTCCACCCCGATGTGGACGTCAGCCGTGTGGACGATACGCACGTGTGCCCCTTCTCACTAACATGATTTCAGGGTGATGACCGGCCCAAGGTGGACGGTAAGCAAAGCTGTGTCCGTCCCAAGGGGTGTCGGGGGACGAAGGGCCTCAGCTACAGCTCCATGACGCGGCGGAGCCATTGGGACAGGCCTTCCATGTCTCGTCGAGAGAGCGTTCCCAGCTTGCGCAGCAAGTGCGAGGAACGCAAGGTGGTCAGGCGGGCGCGCACTGTGCTCGGCCCCAGCAGGCCCGCGTTGGTCCAGTCCATGACGGTGTAGTCGCCGATGCGAGGCGTTGCGCGCCCGTGGCCCGTGATGGGGGCGATGATGACCTCGCCGGTGCCGGTGTTGAAGTGGTCGCCGCTGACGACGACGGCGGGCCTGCGCTGCGTGGACGTCGGCGAGTTGAGCGGGAATGGGACGAGGACGACGTCACCGTGGTGGGTGTTAGAGACGGTCATAGGCGGCGTCCTCGGTACTGTCCCAGTCGGTCGTGAAGGTCTCGTCGGTGGAGGAGATCAGCGCCGAGGCCTCCTCCTGCAAGCTCAGGTCCTCCACGGCCTTGTGGGTGGCAACGTACAGGTCCTTGCCGCTGGGACGGGGGAACTTCTCTATGTAGCCGGACTTGACCTGCTGGCCAATCCACTGGTGCGGCGTCTCGTGCTCATCGAGGAGGCCGAAGAGGCCCTTCTGGTCGAGGCCACCGGTGGCGTAGAGGCGGGTCAGGAGCTCGCGGCGGCGCCGATACATGCGCTCCATGGTGTCTTCCATAGGGGAACCCAGGAGCTCTTGCAGCTTGTCGATGGTCTCGCGCATGGTGCGGAGGCACGCGATAATCTGGTCGTTGTGGTTGGAATTGCTTGTCATATGCAAAGCTCCTGAGAAGCCATTGGTTAACTTCCAACACAATCGTACCAGAAAATGCGAGAGCGGGATAGCGGTAGAATGGTACCACCGTGTCCATCGCCGGGCAACGTTCTCTGGCGAATTGACATGGAGTCGCAACGTTGGCATGGACTACCAACCGAAACGCAGTTCCAGAACATCTTCCGTAGCTCTGGGATGGGAGGCGGGCGGATACGGGGATGACCATTGCTGCCGCCAATGCTCCAGCGTGGCGAAGGCATGGGCAGGGGTGGATTGTTCTCAAACAATTGCTTCCCGTTGTAGCTGGGCAAGGGTGGATTGTTTTCAAACAATTGCCTCCCGTCGTAGCTGGGCCGAGGGAGTTGTTTCGAAACAATCGTAGCTGGGTGAGATTTGTTTCCGGAAACAATCTCGTAGCTGGACGAAGGGGTTCTGGATACGGGAATTGAATTGTTTCAGGAAAATTCTCTTCTTGGGAAGCACACCCGGGATCTGTCTTGCGCGCAGACAGCGCCGCCGCGTAGCGGCGGGGTGTGGCCGACGTCGGGAGTGCGTGGTGTTTCATAGGACAAGAGTAGCGACGCGCGGGAGGGCGGGGCAAGGGGTTTGTGTCAGGGTGCAGGTGCGTGGGGTTGGGGTGTCCTGATGGAGGACACGTTGGGCCGTGGCCCGTGGCCCTCCAGCAGCTTGGACGGATGCCCCCTACCCTACTCGCCTTGCCAACTCCGCTTGCAGGTCCGCTATGGCGACGCGGTCCTGCAGGAGGGTGTCGCGGTCACGGATGGTGACTTGGCTGTCGTCCAGCGACTCGAAGTCGACGGTAATGCAGAGGGGGGCGCCCACCTCGTCGAAGCGGCGGTAGCGGCGGCCGATGCTCTGGGCGTCGTCGTACTCCACGCGCCAACGGCCGTCGTCCACCAGACCAGCGAAAACCTCGCGGGCTAGCGGAGTCAGGCGGGCGTTGCGGCTCAAAGGCAGCACCGCAGCCTGCACTGGGGCAATACGGGGGTGGAATCGCAGCACCACCCGGGCCTCGCCGGCGCCTGCACCCGCAGCCTCGCCGCCGACCTCCTCCTCATCGTAGGCGTCCACCATGAAGGCGAGGGTCGCGCGGTCGACGCCGCTGGCGGGCTCGATGACGTAGGGCGTAACGTGCTGATTCGTGTCGTTATCGAAGTAAGTCAGCCGTGCGCCGCTATGCGCCGAGTGCTGCCGTAGGTCGAAGTCAGTCCGGTTGGCGATGCCTTCGAGCTCGGCCCAGCCCCATGGGAAGAGGTACTCGACGTCCGTGGTCGCCTTGGAGTAGTGGGAGAGCTCGTCGGCGTCGTGGGGGCGCAGTCGCAGGTTCTCGGCGCGGACGCCGTGGCGCACGTACCAATCGAGCCGCTCCTTGATCCAGAAGTCGTGCCAGCCCTCGTCCTCGCCGGGGTTCACAAAGAACTCCATCTCCATCTGCTCAAACTCGCGGGTGCGGAAGATGAAGTTGCCGGGGGTGATCTCATTGCGGAAGGACTTGCCTATCTGCGCGATGCCGAAAGGGAGCTTTTTGCGAGTGGCGGTCTGCACGTTCAGGAAGTTCACAAACATGCCCTGGGCCGTCTCCGGACGCATGTAGACGGTGCTGGCCGTGTCCTCCACGGCCCCCAGGAAGGTCTTGAGCATCAGGTTGAACTGCCGGGCTTCACCGAGCGCTCCGCCGCAGTCGGGGCACTCGGACGACTCGACGTGGTCGGCGCGAAAGCGGTGACGGCACTCGCGGCACTCGACGAGGGGGTCGGTGAAGCCCGCGAGGTGGCCCGATGCCTCCCACACGGCGGGGTTCATCATGATTGCCGCGTCCAGCCCGACGACGTCCTCTCGGCGGCGGACGACGTCGCGCCACCAGGCCTCCTTGACGTTGCGCTTGAGCTCGACGCCCATGGGGCCGTAGTCCCAGGCGTTGGCAAGGCCGCCATAGATCTCGCTGCCGGGAAAGACGAAGCCGCGGCGCTTGCTCAGCGAGACGATCTTTTCCATGGTCACGGCACGGGGGGCGTCAGACACAGGTACCTCCGAGGGGTGTGATGTGGAACGGGCTGCAAAAAGCGTAGCAACGGCGGGTGTGGATGTAAAGCTAGGGGTGTGGGGGCTAGAGGCCGAAGACGTACTTGATCACTGCCACGGCCACCGCGGCAAAGATAGCGACGCTGACGGCCTTGATGACACGGAGTTCGCCCTCGACGGAGCTGATGCGGCTGCCAAGGCTGGTCTCCACACCGCTGATGCGGGCGGTCAGGGCCGCTTCAACCTCGTTGATGCGGTTGCCAAGGCTTATCTCCACGCCGCTAATGCGGTCGGCGAGGCTTGTCTCTCCGCCGCTGATGCGGGTGGCTAAACCGGATTCCACGGAACTGATGCGGTCGGCCAACTCCTGGTGTTGGCGGGCGTTCTCCTGCACGAAGTCCGCGAAGTATTTGGGAACGCTTTGTTCTTGCGTCGTCATTGATGAGTCCTTTGGTAATTGCAGCCCTATTTTGCTCGAATTGTTGAAACGTTGTCAACTGGGATGAATACCGGACTTTCCGTGTATTTTCGCAAGCTGTGGGGCGAGTGCACCTGATTCCAATTGCATTGTGGGGATTCTTCTCTTCGGCGAAAAGGCGGTTGTTGGAATGGACATTCTTTGCGGGCACAAGGTGTGAAGGAGAGGAGGATTCGCGAATCGTTCAAAGGGATGTTGCAGGCTGGGTCAGCGCGGCCTCCTTCGTGCTACGATAATGCCGTTGAAGCGGCGGACACTTGCTTGAAAGGACGCACGTGGACAACGCAATTGAGACGCACGGACTGACGAAATACTACGGCAAGAGCCGCGGTGTCGTTGGGCTGGACCTGGAGGTGCCCCAAGGCGAGGTCTTCGGGTTCCTGGGCCCGAACGGCGCCGGCAAGACGACAACCATCCGGCTGCTGCTCAATCTGCTGCAGCCGACGAGCGGCAGCGCGACGGTGCTGGGCATGGACGTAGGCTCGCAGTCGCTGGAGGTGCGGCGTGCCTGCGGCGTCGTGTCAAGCGACTCTGCCTTCTACGAGAGCCTCTCGGGGCGGGCGCACCTCGCGCTCATGCAGAGTCACCACAACGGCGCATCTCACCGCGGCGATGCGCTGGCAGAGCGGCTTGGGCTGGACCTGGACCGGCCCGTGAAGGCCTACTCGCACGGAACGCGGCAGAAGCTGGCCATTGTGCAGGCGCTGGCGCACAGTCCCCGGCTGCTCATCCTGGACGAGCCGACAACTGGGCTGGACCCGCTGGTGCAGCAGGAGTTCTTCAAGCTGCTGCTGGAGGAACGCGACCGCGGCGTGACCGTGTTCTTCTCCTCCCACGTGCTCAGCGAGGTCGACCGCCTCTGCGACCGCGTCGGCATTATTCGCGAAGGCGTGCTCGCGGCGATGCTCGACGTCGACGAACTGCACCGGCAACAGGTGCGCCGCATGGAGGTGACGCTGTCGCGAGACGCGTCGCCGGAGGACTTCGCGCTGGAGGGCGTGATCGTCGTGGCGTGCGAGGGGCCGCGAGCGGAGCTGCAGGTGTCGGGGCGAGTCGGCGCGCTCATCGGACACCTTGCGACGCTACCGGTGGAGGACGTCGTCTTCCCGGAGGCGAGCATGGAGGACACGTTCACTCGCTTCTACACCGGCAACGAAGGTGAGGCAGGCGCCGAAGGTGAGGCATGAGCGCGTCTATCTACCGCAACGTGCTGACATTGGCGCGCGTTGGCGTGGTGGCGTGGAGCGTGGTCCTGGTGCTATGGGCGTTGCTGGTGGTCTGGATCTACCCGTCGCTGGGCGACACCGGGGTCAATTTTGAGGAGTACCTGGACGCTATGCCCGAGCAACTGAGAGCTGCTATGGGCATAGGGGCGGACGAAACGTCGCTGGTCTTTCAGGCCGGCGCATTCACCTTTGCGGGGTACCTGAACGTCGAGTACATCTCCTGGCTGCCCCTGCTGCTGGGCATCTATGCCGTGGTGTACTGCGGTGGGCTGGTGTCCAAGGAGGTGGACCGCGGCACGCTGGACGTGGTGCTGGCGCAGCCGGTGGAACGGAGCACCTTCCTGCTGAGCAAACTCGCCGGATTCATGACGCTGGCCCTTGCTGCTACGGGGTTCTCGATGCTTGCGGTCCTGTTGGGTGCGCTCACCATCGGCGAGGACGCCAACCTGGCCAACGTGATAGCGGTGCATGCCGTGTGCTTCCTCCTGGTGGCCGCCATTGCCGGCTATTCAACGCTGGCGTCGTGCATCTCACTGGACCCGGGGCGCTCGCTGGCGGTTGCGGGGTTGTTGACGGCGGTGAGCTACTTCGCGAACGTCCTAGGGACGGCGGTCGGGGCCGTTGGCTGGCTGAAGTATTTTTCTCTCTTCTACTACTACGACTCGCTGCAGGTGCTTGCCGAGGGAGAGATAAACTGGGCGGGAATCGCCGTCTACGTCGGGGTGTTCGCCGTTACGACCGCGGCGGCTGTTCAGGTGTTCCGACGGAGGGACCTGGTGCGCTAGCGCGTCATTCGGCAAACGCGTCCTCAGTGACGACGTTCTCCAGGTGTGTCACCCGCGTGACCTCTCCTCGCGTGTTGACCGCGATGGCGACCAGATCGATCTGGAAAGGCACATCGAGGTCGTGCTGCTGCAGATAGGTGTAGGCCGTGGCGGTCAGACGCTTCCGCTTGGCCGCCGTCACGGACTCCTCAGGCGTGCCGAATGCGGTGCTCCGCTTGGTACGCACCTCCACAAAGACGACGGCGCCTTCATGTTCCATCACCAGGTCCACCTCGCCCCAACGGCAGCGGTAGTTGGCCTCCCGCAGCGCATAGCCGCGCTCCTCAAGGTGGCGGCGCGCGATGTCCTCGCCTGCCTGGCCGAGGCGCATTCGACTATGAGGCAACGCCGGCCTCCAGCACGCGCCGCACGGGCGCGAAGCTGCGCCGATGGAGTGGCGTCGGGCCCAGCCGCTCGAGGGCCGCAAGATGCTCTGCTGTGGGGTAGCCCTTGTGCCTCGCGAAGCCGTAGCCGTGGTGCAGCGCGTCAAGCTCCACCATGAGGCTGTCGCGGGCGACCTTAGCCACGATTGACGCGGCGGCGATGGAGCAGCAAAGCGCGTCTCCGTGGATGATGGCGCGGCACGGCAGGCCGTCGCATTCGAGGCGAAGGGCGTCGACGAGCAGGTGGTCGGCGGACTGCGGCAGCTCGCGGATGGCGCGGGACATGGCAGCCACCGTCGCACCTACGATGCCGAGGGCGTCGATCTCCGAGGGGCTTGCGCTTCCTACGCCGACACCGGCCGCGAAACGGCGCACCTGCGGCGCGAGGCGTTCGCGAGCCTTGGCGGTGAGCTGTTTGGAATCGCGCAGGCCGGGCAGCTTGCGCGCCCTGAAGGAGGGAGGGAAGACGACGGCGGCTGCGAATACGGGGCCGGCAAGCGGCCCGCGGCCAACCTCGTCAACACCGGCGACGCGCAGGTATCCCTGCTTCCATAGAAGCCGCTCAGCCGACCAATCAGGTTGGGTGGGCATCCGCTAGGCGCCCGCGGCGGCCTTCTGCAGCCCCACGATGTAGTCCATCTGCTGTTGGTGGCCGAACTCGTGGGTAATCATCGAGCGCAGGTAGGTGGCGGTGACCCATTCGGGCCGCTCAGGATTGGGGACCTCGTCGAGGGTGTCGGCGTCGAGGCTGTGCAGCAATTCCATGGCGCGGTCGCGGACCTTCTCGCCGTAGGTCAGCAGCTCGCCCAGCGGCGGGATGTCGAACGCACCGACTTCCTCGGAGGTCCAGCTGTTGCCGGTGGTGAGCGCGGCGCGCTCGCCGGTAATGGTGCCGGGCAGGGGCCATGCCGCATTCCAGCCATCGGTGGTGTAGGTCTCTTCCTGGCCGGTGAGGAGGCGCACGTAGCGGTCCTCCGTGCGGAAGACGTGCCAGAGCAGGAAGCCGACGGGGTTGGCCTCTGGGCCGGCGCGCCATGTTAGCTGCTCGCGCTCGAGGTCGGACACGAGGCCGAGGGTCGCGTTGCGCGACTGGGTAGCCGCCATTTCCACGAATTCAAGGGTGTTCATCGTACTTCCTTACGCCGGAGTAAGAGCGGGCTGCGCTTGGTCTTCCGCGCCGCGCGAAAGGGGGCCGGCGATGAAACCGCCGCCCAGCAGCTCGTCCCCCGCGTAGAATACCGCAGCCTGTCCAGGAGTAACCGCCCTCTGGGGCTCGGAAAACCACACGTTTGCGCCGTCCTCCGTTGGCACGACCGTCGCGGGGGACTCCGCTGCCTTGTAACGGATCTTCACGGTGGCCTGCACGGGCCCGTCCGGCGGCGTCCCGCGCACCCAGTTGACGCCCGTCGCGGCGAGGCCCCGGGCGAAGAGCGCGGACTCGGGCCCGACGACGACCCGCCGCGCCTCCGGCTCCAGCCGCAGGACGTACAGCGGTTCCGGGCTCGCGATGCCGATGCCGCGGCGCTGTCCCACGGTGTAGCGGTCGACGCCCTGGTGAGTGCCCAGCACAGCGCCGTCAACGTCGACGATCTCGCCGGGGGTGGGTTCGCGGTGCAGGGTGAGGAACTCGCGGTAGTCGCCCGCCGGGATGAAGCAGATGTCCTGACTGTCCGGCTTGTCCGCGACGCCGAGACCGGCCTGCCGGGCCAGCTCTCGCAGCTCCGACTTGGCGTAGTTGCCCACGGGCAGCAACAGCCGCTGGAGCTGGTCCTGCCGGAGGCCAAACAGCACGTAGGACTGGTCCTTGGAGGGGTCGACGGCCTTGAGCAGCCGCACTGTGCCGTCCGCCTCCCGCTCGGTCCGGGCGTAGTGGCCCGTCGCGATAGCGTCGGCGTCCATGGCGAGGGCTCGATCCAGCAGGAAGCTGAACTTGATCATGTCATTGCAGGCGATGCACGGGTGGGGCGTGCGCCCGCGCTCGTACTCGGCGAGGAAGTGGTCGATGACGGCGGAGCGGAACTCGCGTTCGGCGTTGATAACATAATGACGAGCACCGATAGCCGCGCAGACACGGCGGGCGTCGTCGATGTCCTCGAGCGTGCAGCAGCCGCGGCTGAGGGGAGCGGCGTCGGAGCGCTCCTCGGCGTACAGGCGCAGCGTGACGCCGATAACCTCGTAGCCCTGTTGCGCCAGCAGCAGCGCGGCGACCGATGAGTCGACGCCGCCGCTCATGGCCACGACGACGCGGCCCGCAGACGTTGTCATGGGGTACCCTCCTATGTCGAGGGTACCATAGGCATATGAGGGCGGGAAGGGACGGGGTACGCCATGAAGCATCGAGGTTGCTTCCTTGCCATGCCGTGGCGGCACCCCGTCGTGGCAAGGAATATTATTTCCTGCATCGTTTAGCTATGCAATGACCCAATGCAACTACAGGACGATTTTTTCTGGCGAAACAATCCCTCCCCCGACAACGAGCTGCACTCCTCTCATTACCGGGCACAGCCCTCGGGTGCGAAGGCGGCGCACTGACAGTGTTCCTCTTTGCCTCGTCGGGGCGGTCGCACATTGTTTCCTGCATCGTTTTAGGTATGCGATGACCCGTTGCGGCTACAGGACGATTTTTTCTGGCGAAACAATCCCTCTCCCAACAGCGAGCCGCACTCCGTCCAATTCCGGCACGACCCCTGAGCGCAACGGACCGCTCGACGCTCGCGGCGCGATCGATGTCGGTCTTAAGGTGCTTGATGCCGCTCTCCATGAAAGGAGGCTAGCCGAGAATCCGGCGAGCGCGCAACGGGTCCGTGTCAGGGTGACGCTGGGGGGGGCGCGGCTTGTTGGGGCAGGAGGCCGCTGCTATAGTGGAGTGGTGGCCCCCGTAGCTCAGCGGATAGAGCACCGGCCTCCGGAGCCGGTGGCGGGCGTTCGAGTCGCCCCGGGGGCACTCCACAATCCCTTCGGGGCGTAGCGCAGCGGTAGCGCGCTTGGTTTGGGACCAAGAGGTCGGCAGTTCAAACCTGCCCGCCCCGACCATCAACCATCCATCGGACCAATGCACCTTTGTGTGTCTCCCAGCTCCCGCAAGCCGGAGATGCGTATCAGTCCGCAGACGCACAATGGGCATGTGCACCGTCGAAACGGAACCTTCCCGCACCTAGGAGCGCCTGCCGTGCAGCTAGGGTGCCTCTAACGCCGGGTGAAGTTTCCGTTAACGGTCACGCTGCGGGATTACGCCATTGTTGTGTACGCGAGTAGAATGCAAGTAAACCTGTCCCATCGATCTTGACGGCGGGAGGTCGCCTGTGGCCGAAGGCACGGTCCTGATCATAGAAGATGAGGAGAACCTCCAAGAAGCGCTCAAGTACAACCTGGAGCGTGAAGGCTACGAGGTGCTCACGGCCAGCGACGGCGTTCGCGGTTTGCGCCTGGCGAGGGAGCAACGGCCGGACCTGGTCATCCTGGACATCATGCTCCCGCAGTTGGACGGCTTGGAGGTGTGCCGCATTCTGCGTCGCGAGCAGGACACGCCCATCATCATGCTCACGGCCAAGGGCGAAGAGGTCGACCGCGTGGTGGGCCTCGAGCTTGGCGCCGACGATTACATAACCAAGCCCTTCAGCATGCGGGAGCTGCTTGCACGGCTCCGCACGGTGCTTCGACGGACTCGAAACCATGCGCACGACGATGCCCTTCCTTCCAGCGAGGTCTTCACCTCCGGCGATCTTGAGGTCGACCTGGCGAGCCACATAGTAAGACTGGCCGGCGAGGAACTGGAGCTCAAGCCCCGAGAGTTCGAACTGCTGGCGCTCCTGGTGGCCAATAAGGGCAGGGCTTTTACCCGAGACCAGATCCTGGAGCGTCTGTGGGGTCAGGACTACATCGGCGATACGCGCACGGTCGACGTCCACATCCGCTGGATCCGCCAGAAGTTGGAAGCAGAATCTGGCAGCCCCCACCGCATCATCACCATACGGGGAGTAGGGTACCGGTTCCAGGGATGAAACTGCCGCGCGGGTTCCACTGGCGCGTCGTTCTGGTGTTTGCGGTGTTGACCGCCCTCACCGCCCTCGGGGCTGCCCTGAGCCTGCTTGGCTTCATGGCGGATGCCCCCCTTGCCACCCAGGAGCGCATCGGCATGACGCTGACGGCCACGGGCGGCATCGCCGTTGGGCTGCTGCTCGTCATGGCGTACGTTCTCGCGTACATGACGCGCGGAGCGTTCGGACGGGTAACGCGCTCCGCCCGCCGCATCGCCGTTGGCGAACTGGAGCATCGGGCTGAGGTGTCCGCCTCCGGTGAGACGAGCGGCCTCGCGGTGGCCGTCAACAGCATGGCGAACTCCCTCCGCAACATCATTCACGACCTCGCCGCCGAGCGCGACAAGATGGCGGCCGTACTGGACACCATGGGCGACGGCGTCGTCGTGGTGGGAGCCCAGGGGCGCATGGAGCTCGTCAACCCTGCGGCGGTGCAACTGCTGAGCCTGCGGCCGGAGGATGTGGGCCGGCGCGACTACGCAGAGGTGCTGCGGGACCCCGACCTGCGGGAGATATTCACGCGTTGCCAGCGGTCGGGCCTCCGTCAGACGGCCGAGATTGACCTGAACCAGGCGGGGCACCTGATTCCGGTCAACATCATAGCGACGCCGCTCCCGGGCAACACGCCGCCGGATGTGTTGCTGACCATCCACGACCTTCGCATGCTGCGGCAATTGGAGTCGTCGCGCCGAGAGTTCGTGAGCAACGTCTCCCATGAGTTGCGGAGCCCCCTGGCGTCCGTCCGCCTGATGACAGAGACGCTGGTGGACGGCGGGATCGACGACGATTCCATCGCGCGAGACTTTCTTGGCCGCATCCTCCGCGAGGTTGACCGGATGAACTCGCTTGTGGACGACCTGCTGGAGCTGGCCCGGATCGAAAGCGGATTGGACGCTGCGCCACATGCCCCCATGCAGCTTGGGCCAGTGGTGCAGGAAGCCGTGTCCCGCCTTCGGGTGCGAGCAGCTCAGAAGGGCGTGCGGCTGGACATGGAGGTCCCGGAACACCTGCCAAGAGTGCGCGCCGACGAGGGGCGCATCGGGCAGGTGCTCACCAACCTCCTCGACAACGCCCTCAAGTGGACCGAGCGCGGGGGCAGCATACGACTCCAGGCTGAGGAAGGCGCCGATGTCGTCAGGGTGAGCGTGCAGGACACGGGCGTCGGCATACCGCAGGAGCACATGCCCCATATCTTCGAACGGTTCTACAAGGGCGACCGCGCGCGCCGCGACGGAGGCAGCGGGCTCGGGCTCGCCATCGTGAAGCACATCGTGCAGCAATGCGGGGGAGAGGTGTCGGCGCAAAGCCAGCCCGGTCAGGGGAGCACCTTTACCTTCACGGTGCCTACGGGGTAGCGAGTCTCCGGCAGCGATGAAGAGGCCCGCCACTATGGCGAGCCTCTTCTTTTGTCCAATGTTTGCGGCCGCTTACCATAAGTCAATTCACGTTCACGCGCGGACCGTACTCTGGGCATGGAAGGGAGGGCGCCTATGAAGAATGGCAGCGTAGCCTCCATGCGAGCAGGAATGACGGAGCAATGGCAGTCAGGGATTGGCGCCGTTACGGTGGAGCGCACCTGGGTTTGTCGGCTGTGCGGGTTCGATGGCGATTCTATGTGGACGAGGCCGAATGGTTCGAGTTGTAACGGTTAACGGTGCCTTAATGTGGCCTTCAATGGACGTTAATCAAGCTCCTGTACCCTACCTGGTGAAATCATTCGCGAACGTGGAGAATACATGCCTGCCTTGTCCAAAGTGCGGACCCTTGTCTGGGTTGCCCTGATGGCCGTCCTCGTCCTGTCCCTCGGCCTGGTGGCCTGCGGTGGCGACGACGAGTCCTCCACGACGGATAAGCTCAGTGGGGCCATCGAGATCGACGGTTCCAGCACGGTGGAGCCCATCACCTCTGCAGTGGCGGAAGAGTTCAAGAAGCTTCACAACGGCGTGAACCCCAACGTGGCGGTCTCCGGGACTGGCGGCGGGTTCAAGCGGTTCACGAATGGCGACACGGCAATCTCCAATGCCTCACGCCCCCTCAAGAGCTCCGAGGCAGAGGCGGCAGCGGCGAGCGGCGTCGAGTACGTCGAGCTGCTGGTTGCGGTGGACGGCCTGACCGTCGCCGTGAACCCGGGCAACGACTTCGCCTCTTGCCTGACGGTGGACGAGCTCAAGGCCATGTGGGAGCCGGGTTCCTCGGTCAACAACTGGAATCAGGTCCGCTCCAGCTTCCCCGACCAGAAACTCACCCTGTACGGCCCCGACACGGACTCCGGCACCTTCGACTACTTCACCGAGGAGATCATGGGTGAGGCGCAGGCCAGCCGTGCCGACTACAGCCCCAACGCCAACGACAACATCCTGGTGCAGGGCGTCGCCGGTGACAAGAACTCGCTCGGGTACTTCGGGTTCGCCTACTACCTGGAGAACCAGGACAGGCTGAACGCCGTGGCCATCGACGGCGGCAACGGCTGCGTGGAACCGACGCCCGAGACCATCAAGGACGGCTCCTACACCCCCCTGTCCAGGCCGCTCTTCATCTACGTGAACAAGGCCGAACTTGTGAAGCCGGAAGTGCGCGCCTTCGTGGACTTCTACCTGGACAACGCTGCGCAGCTGGCCGCCGAGGTTGGCTACGTGGCCCTCACCGATGCTGAGTACGACGACAGCCGTTCCAAGATTCAATAGTGTAGGTTAGGGAGCGCGGCGACGGCGTCCTCCACAACGAGGGCGCCGCTCCCGCTTCCCTCTAAGAGGGGGAAGCCCGAATGGCAATTGATAGGGGGGGCGGCACTACGAGGTCACTGCCGGAATCTGGGAGCGCCGCATACGCCTACCGGGCAAGGCGGAGGGCCCTTGTAGGGCAGGTGATGAAGTACATCTTCTTCACCTGTGCTGTGCTTTCCATCGTGACCACGGTAGGCATCCTGTACAGCCTCGCCAGCCAGGCCTGGGGGTTCTTCCAGGAGATAGGCGTTTTCGATTTCCTCACGGGCACGAATTGGTCACCCGTCCTCAAGCCACGGTCTTACGGCGTACTGTCGTTGGTGTCCGGGACGATGCTGGTCGCGGTGTTGGGCGCCATCGTCGCAGTGCCCGTGGGTCTTGGAACGGCCATCTACCTGGCCGAGTACGCGCCCGACAAGGCCCGTCGCGTCCTCAAGCCCTTCCTCGAGATTCTGGCGGGCATTCCCACGGTTGTTTACGGTTACTTTGCGCTCACCTTTGTGACGCCCCTTCTTCAGGGGTTCATCGGTGGTCTGCCCATCTGGAACGCCCTCAGCACCGGACTGGTCATGGGGCTGATGATCATCCCCATCGTGTCGTCGCTGAGCGAGGACGCCATGGTGGCAGTGCCACGCTCCCTGCGAGAGGCGGCGTTCGCGCTGGGCGCCACGCGCATCGAGGTTGCGCTCAAGGTGGTGGTGCCGGCGGCGCTCTCGGGCATTGTGGCGGCGTTCATTCTCGCGCTGTCGCGGGCCATCGGCGAAACGATGCTGGTGACCATCGCGGCCGGCGCGCGGCCGAACTTGACCTTCAACCCCGTCGAGCAGATCCAGACTATGACCGCCTACATCGTCCAGGTGAGCCAGGGCGAAGCAGCGCACGGCTCGGTCGAGTACAACACCCTCTTCGCGGTGGGTCTGCTGCTCTTCTTCATGACCCTGGCAATGAACCTCCTCGGGCACTTCATCGTGCGCCGGTGGCAGGAGCGGTACTAATGGAAGCGCTAAAGGACAAATTCAATCCCAGGCTGCAGATGCGAAAGCTCATTGGCGGCCTGTTCCTGGTCCTGTTCATCCTGTGCGTTCTGGTGGGCGTGACCGGACTGGTATCGCTGCTTGCGCGGGTGCTCGTTGAGGGTCTGCCCTCGCTGGACTGGCACTTCCTCACGACCAGGTCCACTTCGCGTCACGTGGAAGAGTCCGGCATTCTGTCCGCCATGGTGGGCACGGCGTGGATCATGTTCTTGACGGCGCTGTTCACGGTGCCGATCGGCGTGGGCGCGGCCGTGTACCTGGAGGAATACGCGCCCAAAAACAAGCTGACCAACTTCATCGAGATCAACATCTCAAACCTGGCTGGGGTGCCCTCCATCGTCTACGGCCTGCTGGGGTTGGCCGTCTTCGTCAACTACCTGGCGCTGGGCCGGGTAATCCTGGCGGCGGGCCTCACCCTCTCCCTTCTGGTGCTGCCAATCGTCATCCTGGCGTCGCGTGAGGCCATCCGCGCGGTGCCTTCATCTCACCGGGAGGCCGCGTACGGGCTCGGCGCGACGCAGTGGGAGGTCATTCGCAGCGTCGTGCTGCCCTCGGCGGTGCCGGGCATCGCGACGGGCACCATCCTCGCGCTCTCACGTGCCATCGGTGAGGCGGCGCCCATCATAGTCATCGCGGCGGCGGTGTTCATCACCTTCGTTCCCGCGACGCCCTTTGACCGGTTCACCGTCCTGCCGGTGCAGATCTACGCCTGGACCAACCGGCCGCAGGACTTCCAGTCGCTGGCGGCAGCGGCAATAATTGTCCTGCTGGTCATGCTGCTTTCCATGAATGCGATAGCGGTGTACATCCGTAACCGCTTTCAGAAGCGGTCTGAGGAGTAGGCCGGCGCAACCCACTAGACCGGACAATCCCGCATTGGACAGGCCCCGGAAGCACCCCCGGGGCCTGTTTTCTTGCCCGCGCGTTTCCTTGACGCCCCAATGGGCCAAACCGATACTGGAGCCATGAGGACCCCTTTGCGGTAAACGCCTTCCGCAGTGAGGAGTGAGCCATGACGACAACAGCGCCCACACCCAGAGTCATCGGCACGCGAACGCCCAAGGTGGACGGCGTCGAAAAGGTGACGGGCCGCGCGCAGTACGGGGCCGACGTGCAGCTGTCCGGCTTGCTCGTCGGACGAATCCTGCCCAGCCCGTACGCCCATGCACGCATCGTGCACATCGACACGTCCGCCGCGGAGGCCTTGCCGGGCGTCATGGCGGTGGTCACGGGCGCGGACTTCCCGCTGCCGTCGCCGGGTACGGAGACTCCCTTTGGGACGGCCACCGAGCGAAGCTACTTCACCGCGCAGGAGGTTATCGCGAGGGACAAGGTGTTGTACCACGGGCACACCGTCGCCGCCGTGGCCGCGAGGACGGCGGAGGCAGCGGAGCGGGCGCTGGAGCTCATTGACGTCGAGTACGAGCCGCTGCCGCCCGTGCTGGACGTCGAGACTGCGATGCAGCCTGGCGCGCCCGTCCTGCTCCGCGACCTCTTCACCAAGTCGCCCGACGGCATCGCGTCCGAGCCGAGCAACGTCGCGGAGCAGGTCGTGTTCGAGCGCGGGGACGTCGGCGCGGGTTTCGCCGAGGCCGATGTCGTCATCGAGCGAGAGTACAAGACGCAGGTTGTGCACCAGGGGTACATCGAGCCGAACGTGGACTCCGCCTATGTCGACCCGCAGGGCAACGTGACGGTATGGGCCAACACCCAGGGCATCTTCGGGCAGCGCCGGGATATCGCAATGATTGCGGGCGTGCTGCCCAGCCGCGTCAAGGTGGTCCCGACGGAGGTCGGCGGGGCGTTTGGCGGCAAGACGAACGTGCGGTGCAGCGCGCTGGCCGTGGCGCTCTCTCGGAAGTCGGGGATGCCGGTGCGCGTTGCGCTGAGCCGCGAGGAGGTGTTGCGCACGGCGGGGCCGGGCAACGCCATCACCTGCCGCGTCAAGCTCGGCGCCCGCGCCGACGGCGTCCTGACGGCCATCGAGGGGCGCTTCGTGTTCGACGCGGGGTCGTTCCCGGGCGCGCCGGTGCGGCTGGCCATCCGCCGCGTGTTCTCCCACTACCGCTCCGCCAACTTCCGCGTCGATGGCTTCGACGTGGTGACGAACCACGCCCACGTGCACGCCTACCGTGCACCCGGCGGCACACCGACGGCATTCGCGCTGGAGTCGGCGGTGGACGAGCTGGCCGAGGCGCTGGGCATGGACGCGCTGGAGTTGCGCCGCATCAACGTCTCCCACGCCGGCGACCCGATGCCGGACAACGTGCCGCTGACGTCCGTGAGTTTCGACCGGGTGCTTGACGCTATTGAGGCGCACCCATGCTGGACGACGCCGCTGGAGGGCGCCAACCGCGGGCGTGGGATGGCGCTCGGCATGTGGACGGTGCCCGGCGGCACGGCGAGCAGCCACATCACGCTGAGCGGCGACGGCTCGGTCGCGCTGGTGCTGGGCACCGTGGACCTGTCCTCCACCCGCACGAGCCTCGCGATGGTGGCGGCGGAGCTGCTGGGCATCGACATGCGGGACGTGCGGGTCATCATGGGCGACACTGACGTCGTGGGGTACTCGGACTCCAGCTCCGGCGACATGGTGACGTACGTCGCCAGCCGTGCGGTGCGGGAGGCGAGCATCGACCTGCTGGGCAAGATGAAGGCAAGGGCGGCGGCGCACTTCAGCGTCGACATGGCCGACATCGAATATGCCGGAAAGCGCTTCTACGTGCGGGGCGCATCGGAGATGGCCATTGGCTGGGCGGACGTGGCGCAGAAGGCCCCTGGCAGCGGCGGGGCATTGGTGGGGTACGGCAGCGTGAACACGCCGTCGATGAACCTTGGCGTGCTGGCGCCCAACGCGGCCGCGCACGTCGTGGACGTTGAGGTTGACCCGGACACGGGCAAGGTTGAGCTGCTGCGGTACACCGCGTTTCAGGACGTGGGCCTCAGCGTCAACCCGGACCAGGTGGAGGGACAAGTACAGGGCGGCGTCGCGCAGGGCATCGGCTGGGCGCTGCACGAGGAGTACGACTTCGACGAGAGCGGCGTGTTGCGCAACGCGACGCTGCTCGACTACCGCCTGCCGACGTCGCTCGACGTGCCACCCATTGAGACAGTGATCCTGGAGGAGGCGGCGCCGGAGCACCCGCTGGGCATTCGAGCCGCGGGACAGGTGCCCATCGTGCCGCCGGTTGCGGCCATCGCCAACGCCATCCGCAACGCGACGGGCGCGCGCATCCGTCGACTGCCAATGAAGCCGGAAACGGTGTTCTGGGCGCTGCAGGAGAACAACAAGTAGGGGGCGGCCCCCCATCCCAACCTTCCCCCTCAGGGGGAAGGGGTTTTTCTGGCGCGGGACGCTAGCGTCCCCAGAGGGCCTTGGTCGCGATGCCTGCGCCCTCTACCATCGAACGGAACTTGCCCCACACGATGTCCGGGTGCACCCTGCCGCCGAGGCCGCAGTCCGTGCCCGCCACGACGTTCTCGCGTCCCACGAGGTTTGCCAGCCGCTCGATGCGGTCCGCGATGAGCTCCGGGTGCTCGATGACGTCGTTGGTGTGCGCGACCACGCCGGGGATGAGCACCTTGCCGTCGGGCAGCTTCACGTCGCGCCACAGCTTCCACTCGTGCTCGTGGCGCGGGTTTTGGTCGTAGGAGATGCCGGACGACCGGACCTGGAGCAATAGGTCAACAAACTCGTTGAGGTTGATGTCCTCGGAGTGGGGGCCGCGCATGCCGCCGTAGCAGATGTGCAGGCGTATCTGCTCTTCAGGAATGTCCTGCAGCGTGTGGTTCAACAGCTCTACCAGCCGGCCGAAGCGCATGCGGAAGTCGGGCAGCTCCATGCCGAGGGCATTGAACTTCATCACCGGCGTGTCCACCTGCAGGACGAAGCCCGCGTTCGCGATGGCCCTGTACTCCTCACGCATCGCCTCCGCGCATGCGCTGACGTACTCTTCTTCCGAGCCGTAGTACTCGTTCTGCTCAGGCTGGTAGCCGACGTTGTCGGGGCCCACGGAGGCCATGAAGCCCTCAGCCACGCTTACGCCGTTCAGAGCGGCCTTGAAGTTGTCCACGTCCGTCTGGATTTCGGCCTGGCCGGTGTAGGCGATGGGGGCGGTGCAGACCATCTGCCTGGCGGGCGCGGCGCCCCGGTTCCTGGCTTGGTCCTCGAAGTAGCGATCGTAGTCGCCCTTGACGCGCTCGGTGCCGCGCTCCATGTTGCCCCTGCCGGCAGGCACGTCGCGGAACTCGAAGCCGCCGAGGCGGTCCCGGATGTAGCCCGACCAGCCGGTCTTGTACTGCTCGCCGTCGTTGATGATGTCCAGGCCCACCTCCGCCTGTTGGGCGACGATGTTGGCGACGGACTCCTTCACGAGGGACGCCATCGCCGCTTCGTCGTAGGGCTCCAGCGCCTGCCTGGCGTCGAGCATGGCGCGAAGCTCCGGCGGGCGGGGCATGCTGCCGACGTGGGTGGTCAGGATCCGGTCCGTGCTGTGCTTCATGGAGTTCTCCTACGTATTCTCTTCCGGGAGATTTAGTGTTAGCGGCTTTGCCCTTCGACATGCTCAGGGCGAACGGATAGGGGTGGTTACGTGTCCAGGGTGCTGGCGGCCATCCAGTCCTGCACCGAGAGCCGCTTGCTGGTGAGGCCCTGCTCCGCGTTGAGCGACAGGAACGTGTCGATCATGCCCATGTCGTCCTTGACGCCGTAGACCCACGGGTCGCCCCACACCTTCTCCTGCTCGACCACCGCCTCCCGCTGGTACATGAGGGAGAAGCCCGCGCGGTCGTTCACGGCGTCGATGTAGGCGAGCCGCTTGGCCTCGACGAAGGCGTCGTACACGCGGAGGGCCAACTCGGGGTCCTCGCGGTCCAGCTTGCGGCTCATCACCATCTGGTGCATGGGCGCGTGGATGCGCATCTCGTTCCAGAGGGCCAGGTCCTCTTCCTGGTAGTTGGGGAAGACGCGCTTTACGTCAGGGCTCGCCTCCAGCATGGCGAAGGCCGCCCCGTCAGAGATGTCCGAGATGATGGCGTCGACGTCCCCCGCCATGAGTCGGTCAAGAGGGCCAACGGGCGCCTGGCCGTCAGTCGCCTCGAGGGAGGGCAAAACAGAGGGACGGTCCACGTGCAGCGGGAAGACGCGCCGGCTGTTGGTGACCTCCCACCTGAGCGTCGAGATGTCGACGCCGTGCCGGTGTTGCAGCAGCCCGGCCGCCCACACGGTGATCGACGTCGGATACGAACCCGATCCGATGCGCTTGCCCTCAAGGTCCTTCGGCGTCTCGATTCCGGCGTCGGCGCGGCAGTAGATGAAGGTGTAGACCGGCTTGCGCTTGACCATGATGGGTAGGCCGACGATCTCCCATCCGGCCTCGATGGCGGGGAGCACGTAGCCGAGGTTCAGGTCCCACAGGCCAAAGTCGCCGGATTGTAGGGCGGGCATTTCGTTGAAGACCATGGCGGCCGTCGGGCCGGGCGCAAGCTCCACGCCGGGAATCTGGACGCGGCCGTCGAGCAGGGGCATGGTGATGTCGTAGCGCATGGTAGATATGGGTAGCTGCATGGTTCACCTCTCAGGCGTTGTCTTGTTATGCGAGCAGAGTCTTTAGGCAGGCCGGACCTTCACCGTGCCGTCCCACTCGCTGAGCGGGGCGCAGTGCCACCACCAGTTGGGCGCTTGACGCTCCTTCGCGCCGAGGGGCACGCGGCCGACGGCATAGAGCAACGCCTCCCACGGGTCGCCCTCGTCCTGCACCCAAGGGAAGAGCCGGGCCAGCGCCATGGCCGGTATTTCCGGCGGCGGCGCGAAGTCGAGGCCGAGTCCCTGCGCGATGTCTGCGGCGTGCACAAGCGTCTCGGTGCAGGCCATGGCCGCGAATCCGTGGCGGTCGGCGAGACCCGCTGGATGGAAGCCGCGCGCGTCCTCCGGCATCGAGCGGAGCACGGCGGCGAGCACGTTGGCCAGCGCCCGGTGGAGCGTCACCAGCTCGGCTATCGACTGGTCGGGGTTGTTGGTGCGCGCGCCCGGCAGGCGGCTGCGCGACTCGTTGGCCGCGTTGGATGCCAGGAAGATCTGGACGGTGGTGACGTGCTCCAGCGTCTGGCGGCAGTCCCAATCCAGGTCGCCGGCAATGTCGGACCAGTCGAGGTCCGCCAGCGTCGCGAAGAGTTGGTAGGCGATTTCGGCGGCGACTACGACGTCGTCCGGGCCGGGTTCGTGCAGGTCTTCCATGGAGAAACGTTCCTCCTCGGTTGGGGGTCGCGGCTATAGTATCACGGGGCCAACGCCGTGCAAGAGGCGCGGCGTACCCTTCGACAAGCTCAGGGTGAACGGGAAGGGTTAGGGACGTGCCTACCCGGCGCGCACCCTGATGTCACCCTTCCATTCGCTCAGAGGCGCACACTGCCATGACCAGTTTGGGGCCCGCCGGTCATTGCCGCCCAAGTCCCGCCGTCCCGCGGCGTAGAGCAGCGTCTGCCACGGGTCGCCCTCGTCCTGCACCCAGGGGAAGAGGCGTGCGAGCGACTTCGCGGCGATGTCCTCAGGCGGCGTGAAGTCGACGCCGAGACCGCACGCGATGTCCCATGTGTGCACGAGGGTCTCCGTGCAGGCCATCGCGGCGAAGCCGTAGCGGTCGGCAAGGCCGGCGGGGTGAAAGCCCCGCGCGTCCTCGGACATGCTGCGCAGGACTGCGGCGAGCACGTTGCTCAATGCGAGGTGGACGTTTACCAACTCGCCTATGGACCGGTCCGAATTGTTGATGCGGGCGGTTGACAGGCGGCGCTGAGACGGATCGGCGGCGCTGGTGGCATAGAAAAGCTGAACGAAGGCCACGTGCTCCAGGGTCTGGCGGCAGTCCCACTCGAGATCGCCGGCAATGACGGACCAGTCCATGTCCGCAAGCGGGGACAGGAGGGCGTGGGAGGCCTCCGCGGCGGCAACGACGTCGTCCGGACCGGGTTCGCGCAGGTCGTCCATGGCGTCGCGCTCCTTCTAGGTGTGAGGGTCGCGGCCATGGTATCACGGGGGAGAGGGAGCGCGAGGAGGGGCTGCTCGTCGTTGACGGGTCATGGGCTCGCCCTTACGCTGGCTGTGCACACTGAATTGGGAGAAAACGTATGACGAGGGCAGTCTATCAAGTGCGCCTGGTTTTGAAGCCGGAGTACGAGGAGGAGTTCAACGCCTGGTACGAGGGCTGGTACATCCCCAAGCTCATGGCGGAGGTCCCGCACTTCTTTTCATGCCATCGCTACGTGGGGGAGTTCAACGGGCAAAACATTTACATAACCGACTATGAGACAACCGTCGAGGACATGGACACGGCCATCGCGGAGATGCGCGTGCCGGAGCGCGCCCCAGTGAACGCGCTGTTCTACGAGTGGCGCGAGAAGGCGATCACGCTCCACGAGTCCATCCGCTTCACGGAGCGGGTCGCGGTGGAGCGCTAGCATGGCGTCGATTGAAGAACGGCTGCGGCAACTGGAGGACCGACAGGCCATTCGTGACCTGGTCGCCGAGTACTGCCGCGCCATAGACGACCGCGACCTCGAGGCGTTCGTGGGGAACTACACGGACGACTGCGTCCATCGCCAGCGTGACGGTTCCCTGCACCTGGAGGGCAGGGCCGCGCTGCGGGAGCACTATGCGGCGCGGTTCTTGCAGTACGGGGTTACCCTCCACACGCCGCACGCGCACGTCATCACCTTCGACGGGCCGGACAGCGCCCACGGCTGGGTGAGCGGCCACGCCGAGATGGGGCTGCAGGGCGAGGGCTGGCTCGCCGCCTTCCGCTACGCCGACGAGTACCGTCGCGAGGACGGCGTGTGGCGGTTCGCTAGGCGGGAGCTGAACACCTACTACTACCTGCGCATGGCGGACCTCGCGACGGGCCTGGGCGGGACGATGCGAAGACACTACCAGGGCGAACTCCGCACCGCTGACCTGCCGGAAGGTCTGGAAACGTACAGGCGGCTGCACGGGCTGGGGTGATACGCACGCAACCTGCGGCTTTCGAGACCCCGCACGAAGTGAGGAGGACAATCAATGTCTACCCAGGGCTCAGAGGACTCTGTCCCCATCAGCGAAAAAGTCCGCTTTTGGGAAGAGCAGGACAAGATAAACCAGGAGCTCATCCCCCGTGTCATTCGCCAACACGAACTGCTCACACGCCACATCGGCGAGCACGAGTCCCTGCCTGAGGTGGTCGCTAACGCCGTCCACAACGCGGTAACCGCAGTACGTGAAGAGCACAAACGCGAATTTGATGCGGAGGTCGCGAATATCGCAGCCGGGATAGGGCAACTTGTGGAGATTGCCGTTCAGCAGGCCAAGGCGGAATCTGAGCGAAGGGCTCGGCAAACGCGAAGTCTCGTGATTGGCCTCTCAGCGGCGTCCGCAGCAGTTGGTGTAGCGGCAATGGTCCTGAGCGTCCTCGCCCTGCTGGGAAGGTAGCAGCATCACCATGCAGTCCACTGAGTATATATTAGCGAGCTGCAAGAACTGCCGGGCGTCGCGTACGAGGAGCACCAGTCTGCAGAAGACATCGTAGCTGAATTGGCGGAAATGGACGCCGCCTTCTTCGCTGCTGACACTACGACGGAATCTTCACAGGCGATGCTGTCCGCCGTTGGCGGTGGCGACGTTGACGACAATGTTCAGCAGGCGTACGAGATGGCTTATCCCAATCAGGCCGCCGAACACTCGCTGCAAGAGCATGTGCTGCTACTTGAAACTCAAAACGAGGGTTCTTCGGCAGGCCTGTTTAACGGTCTTAAAGGGAAGATGGCGGAATTGGATGCCAAGGAGTTCCTAGAAGAGCACGGATTTCAGAATGTAGAGATAGCGCCTGACCCAACGCAACCGGTATGGGACATTTCCGCAATCAGCGAGAGCGGTGAACAAGTATTCATCCAAGTTAAGACGGGTGCGGCGCCCTACGGAGCCGACGTTGTAGACGCCATGGAAACCAGCCCTGACATTGCGTTTCTGGTGAATACAGATATCTACAATTGGATCTCCGCCAACTATCCACACTTGCTTGGTCAGGTGGACAATTTCGAGGCCACCTCAGCGACCGGCTACCATCAAGTTGAGGGTATGGAAGACGGTCTGACCACATTGAGCGACAACATGGGCATTGACGTGCCGGACGGGGTGACAGACCTTCTCCCGTACGTCGGCGCCATCATTGCCGGGGCACGCCTGATCTACAGCGTCGTAAGCACAGAGCGGAATTTCAAGGATGCCGACCGCACTACAAGGAACAATATTCAGGTCGTACAGACCCTCACGCTGATGTCGCGAATGGGCGTCTCCGCAGTGTTGGCCATTACAGGAGGGCAAGCTGGTGCGGCTGCGGGTGGCCTCGTCGGGAGCGTGGTCCCCGGCATCGGTAACGCGGCTGGAGGTATAGGCGGTGGCATAGGCGGCAGCATTGCCGGCGCCGGCATGGGCATTTTGCTCAACCGCCGCCTGCAGCCCCAAATGCTCAACTTGGCACTCGACATAACAGGACTCACGAACGATGACCTGTTCTACTACAAGAACAAGCGGCGCATCGACGAAATAGGAGACTCAATCCAGAACTCTGCGTTCGCAATAGCAACTCTGGAAGCCTTGTGAGGCAGGCATGCAAAGCCCCCGCCTCCCCTAAATTGTGCTATAACAGAAGGGCCGCTATTTTGCGCCGTGCCGTCGTGCGGCCTCGGGCGGCGCGGAGACACAGAGAACATTCACAAAGGAGTGAAGGAACAATGGCAACACAGTATCGAGCGGACCACGTGGGCAGCTTCCTCCGGCCTGCCGAAGTGAAAGAGGCCCGCCAAGCGTTCGTCGCGGGGCAGCTCACCGAGGACGCCCTGCGGAAGGTGGAGGACGAGCACATCCTGCGCGTGATCGAGCTGCAGAAGCAGTCGGGCATCGGCATTTACACCGACGGCGAGATTCGCCGCAGTGGCTGGGCCGGCGGCTTCGGCGAGTCCGTGGAGGGCTACATCGAGGGCGCTCCCGCCGTCAGCATGCCCTTCCAGGGCGGACGCAGCGACTGGGTCGGCGCCGGAATCACCCCGGACAACCCCATCGGCGTTCCCGGCGGTGGTGCCGGAGGGCGTGTCATCGGCGGGGTGCTGACACAGACGCGGCGACTGACGGGGCACGAGTCAGCCTTCATCAAGCAGAACGCACCGGGTCCGTACAAGGTGACGATGCCCGCGGCCAGCTACGTCACGGCGCGCGGCTACAAGCCGGGCGTCACGGACCAGGTATACGCGTCGCGGGCGGCCGTGCTGGCCGACGCGGCAGCCATTATCCGCGGCGAGGTCGTGGCCCTCATTGAGGAGGGGTGCCCGTACGTGCAGATTGACAACCCCCACTACCCGGACTACATCCCTGACGACCGGCGCGCCCAGTGGACAGCCCTCGGTGTCGACCAGGACCAGGCGCTGAGCGACGACATCGATGCGGACAACGTCAGCATTCGCGGCGTCGACCGGAGCAACACGATCGTGGCGATGCATCTGTGCCGGGGCAACGGGGCCTTCGGCGCATTCCACACGTCGGGCGGGTACGACCGCGTCGCCGAGCAGCTCTTCAGCCGCCTCGAGGTGGACGCGTGGCTGCTGGAGTACGACAACGAGCGCGCGGGCGGCTTTGAGCCGCTGCGGTTCATGCCCAAGGGGGTGACGGTGGTGCTGGGGCTGGTGACGACCAAGGCCGGCGAGATGGAGTCACAGGACCTGCTGCTGAGCCGGATTGAAGAGGCGGCCAAGTACGCGGACATGGACGCCTTGGCGTTGAGCCCGCAATGCGGCTTCTCCTCGACGCTGCAGGGGAACCCGCTGCAGTGGGACGACCAGCTGCGGAAGCTGGAGCTCGTGGTGGAGACGGCCCGCCGCGCCTGGGGCTAGGCCGAATCGGATTCCCCTGACAATCGAGCGCCCCGTTCTCCTTGGAGAAACCCAAGGGTGAACGGGGCGCTTGGCGTCCTACTCTATCAAACCCGTTGGCATGCGCCCTTCGACAGGCTCAGGGCGAACGGGGTTTGGGGGCCAGGGCAACCACGAGGGTTGCCCCTACTCTACCTGCCACCCGGTTTCCTCAATGTACAAGGGCGAACGGGGGGGTGGCGGCGCCCCTACACCTGGTCGGCGGGGCTGGTGAAGCCTACGCCGGATCCGGAGTCGCGGGCGTCCCATCGGCCCGCTTCCACGGCGGTCAGGAAGGCGTCGACTGCGCGGTTGAACGCGTCCGGCTCCTCGATGTTGCAGGCGTGGCCCGTCTGCGGCAGCACCGCGATGCCGCTGCGGGGGATTCGGCGCTTCATGTAGATGGCGGGCTCCAGGCACGGGTCGTCCTCGTCCCCGAGGATGATCAGTGTTGGCACCTGCATCGCGCGCAGCTCCTCGTCGAGCGTCATGATGGAGCGCCTTCGCGCCTGGTAGCCACGCAGCGTGCGTGCCTTCCCCTGCGCCGAGTGGTCGGCAAAGAGGTCAGCGAACTCCTGCCAGCCGAGCGGGTCCTTCTGCAGAAAGCGGATGCGCGTTGGCCCGCGCAGGTAGCCGCCCATTGCCGCCGTGCCGCCCGACTCCAGCGTCTCGGCGTAACCGATCGACTGCTTGTTGAACGTCTCGGGGTCGGTGCTGCCTGTTCCCGCCCCCGCGACGATGATTGACTTCGCGACCTCGGGGTGGGTGAGGCCGAACCATAGGGCCATGTTGCCGCCCATGGAAAGCCCGGCGACATGCGCCTGCTCGATGCCGAGATACTGCAAGAGCTGGTGCAGGTCCTCCACCACCTGCTCCTGCGAGTAGTCATCCACGTTCGGGGGCACGTCGGACGGCGGGTAGCCGCGGGCATTGTAGGTGATGACGCGGTACCGGCGCGAGAAGTAGCTCACCTGGGCGCGCCAGCTCTCGTAGCTGCCCGCAAGCTCGTGGGCGAAGACCAGGGGGAAGCCCTGTCCCGTTTCCTCGTAGTAGAGGCTGACGCCGTTTTGCAGTTGGGCCATCGGCATGGCATTGCTCCAGTCTCGCGCACGTGGGATGCGCGGTGTCATGGTCTCGTGGGCAGGGGCAACGTAGCCGCCGTGTGGGACGGTGTCAAGGCAGGGCGCGCCCTCTCCGTCGCCGTCGCCGCGCCGCATGACGCATCGAACCGCGTGGGGTATGCTATGGCCAGCTTTACGAGGAGCGGCGAGTGTCCTCACCGACGGCCGAAACTGCACCCCGGTTCTTCTATGGATGGGTCATCGTCTTTGTGGCGGCAGTGAAAGGTGCATTCAACGTCGGCAGCGCGGTCTTCGCCACCAGCGTATTCTTGGTGCCCATGCAGGAAGACCTTGGATGGAGCCGCACCCTCATCTTCGGCGCGCTGTCTGTGCGGACGCTCGCCGGCGGGATGCTCAGCCCCATCGTGGGCCCGTGGGGAGACCACCCGTGGGCGCCGCGTGTCGCGCTGCCCATCGGCTCCGTGCTCTTCGGCCTATCCTTCATGTTCGTCAAGTGGGCGGACACGCCGCTTGAGTACTACCTGACCTACGGCGTCCTCGGCGCGTTGGGGCTGGCCCTGACCAGCAACCCCATCCTGGAAGGCGTCGTGCTCAAGTGGTTCATCCGGAAGAGGGCGCAGGCCATCATGTGGATGCAGGTGGGCCCTCCCACCGGGCCGATGATCTTCCCGCTCATCCTCACGTTTCTCATCACCGCCGTCGGGTGGCGCGATGCCTGGATGTGGTTGGGCATCGCCGCGACGACAGTCTTCCTGCCCCTCTCGCTGTTGGTGCGGACGTCGCCCGAGTCGATGGGCCTTCTCCCGGACGGCGACCGCCCCGGCGCGGCGCCCCCGCCGTCGAGCGCAGGCGGCCGCCATGTCAACCCGGGCACAGAGCGCAGCTTCACACGCGGGGAAGCGATCCGCAGCAAGTCATTCTGGATGCTGTGCCTCGCGTTGGCGTTGAGCATCGTCGGGCTGCCGGGGTTCCAGGCGCACTGGGTGCCCTACCTGGTCGACATCAACTTCAGCCGCGAGGTGGCCGCCTCCGCGCTCGTGGTGTTCGGCATCTTCTCCGTCTCGGCGCGCTTTGTCTGGGGCTACCTCACCGCGCGGCATGACATCCGCAACCTCATGGTCCTCCAGGCGTTTCTGGCCGTGTTGGGCGTGTTCTTCCTGTTGGGCGTGCAGAACACCGTGATGATGTACGCCTGGGCGGTCTACCACGGTCTCACGCTTGCCGTCTTCTTCCAACTGCAGGCGCTCCTTGTGGTCACCTACTTCGGCAGGGGGCACATCGGGGCTATCCGAGGCGTCATGTTTCCCTTCATCACGCTGGGTTCCGCCATGGGTCCCATCCTGCTGGGCGCGCTGTACGACTGGCAGGGGTCCTACCTTGTGCCCTTCTCTCTGGTCATCGTCATGTGGTTGCTGGCCGCGTTGGTCGTGTTCATGACCCGGCCGCCGCGCCCTGTCGAGGAGCCTGCGACGGAGGCCGCCGCGTGACCGAGCGCCTCTCACCGACGTACACGCTCGTCACGAAGTACCCACAGTTCCTTGACCTCTGCAGTACCCTTGAGCGCTGCGACCGCATCGCCATCGACACCGAGGCGGACAGCATGCACCACTACCCGGAGCGGGTGTGCCTGGTGCAGGTGGCGACGCCGCAGTCGACGTACCTGCTGGACCCGCTGGCGCTTGTCGACCTCTCGCCCCTCGGGCCCGCGCTGGCGAGCCCCCGCGTCCTGAAGCTGCTCCACGGCGCCGACTACGACGTGCGCGGGCTCCATCGCGATTGGGGCCTGACGATCACCAACCTGTTCGACACGCACATCGCCGCGCGATTCCTGGGGCTGGAGCGCGTGGGGCTCGCCGCGCTGCTGCTGGACGTGCTGGGCATCGATATCCCCAAGGACCGCAGGATCCAGCGGGCTGATTGGTCCAAGCGTCCGCTGGACGAACGGGCGCTGGAGTACGCCGCCGCCGACGTCTGCTACCTCTTCGACCTGCACGACATCATGACCGAGCGGCTGCAGGAACTGGGGCGGATGGAGTGGGTGCGGGAGGAGTGCGAGCGGCAGTGCGAGGTGCGCCATACCCCGCAGGACCTGCGCGATACCGTGCTGGCGCTGCCGGAGTCACGCAAACTGGACAGCCGCCATCGGGCCGTGCTGCTCGCGCTCTACCGTTACCGGGAGCAGCAGGCGAGGCGCCAGGACCGGCCGCCGTCGCACGTGCTTCCTCCGACGGCGCTGGCCGCCGTGGCCGCGGACCCGGAGGCGCCACTGGAGAAGCACACGGAGCTAAACCCAAAGCTCGCGATGCGGTTCGGAAGGGATATTCGGGCGGTGGTGAAGGAGGGGCTGAGCGGTCCGCCGCTGGAGCGCCCCGCGCCGACGCTGCCGCCGAGGAGCAGGCCGAATCAGTCCCAGGTCCGGCGGCTGGCAGCGCTGAAGGCGTGGCGCAACGTCGAGGCGAATGCGCTGGGCGTAGACGCGTCGCTGGTATGGCCCATGCGCAGCCTTGAGCGGCTGGCCCGCGAGCCGAAGTCGTTCCCGGAGGAGCTGCACTCACCGGAGGTGCGGGAGTGGCAGCGGGGGCGATTTGGAGCGTCGCTCCGGCGCGCGGTGAAGTCCTAGAGAACCGCCGTTCGCCCCGAGGGCAATCGAAGGGCGTGCGCCTAGAGGCTTGCGGCCTTGGGGGCTAACTCCTCGCCCAGGTATGCGATGAACTCATCGTCCGAGAAGTTCATGTGCTGGAACATGACTTCTCCCACGCCGAGCTCCGCCAGTTGCCCCAGCCGGTCGATGGCCTCCTCCGTGTTTCCCACGATCATGCCCCGCTCGCGAGCGGCGGACATAATGTCGTCGATTGACGTGGCGCGGACGTTCCGCATAAAGCCGCGGTAGCCTTCAGCGGCGGCCTGGGGGTTGGGCCCGACGACGCCGAAGGTCATCATGGAGCGCTTTAGCGTCGAGGGGTCGCGGCTGAGGGCGTCGCAGTGGGCCTGCAGCACCTCGACCTTGTGGGTATAGGCCTCCGGGGACATGCTCAGGCAGTTCCACTCGTCCGCGTACTTTGCCGCAAAGCGCATGGTGCGCCGCTCGCCGCCGCCGCCGATGAGAAGCGTCGGGCGGCCTACCGGCGGCTTGGGCAGACAGTCGGCGTCCTTGAGGGTGTAGAAGCGGCCCTCGTAGCTGGCGGGGCCGGGGCCCCACAGCGCGCGCATGACGTGAATAGCCTCCTCCAGCCGGCTGAGGCGTTCGCCGATGGGCGGGAATGGTACGCCGTACGCCACGTGCTCCGACTCGTTCCAACCGCCGCCGAGGCCCATGACGAATCGGCCGTTGCTGAGCAGGTCGAGCTGGGCGGCCATGCGGCCCACGTTGACCGGCGGGCGGAAGGTCACCGGCGTCACCAGCGGCCCGAAGCGGATGCGCTCGGTCTGCAGCGCGGCCATCGTGAAGGAGAGGTAGGGCTCCAGCGATTCCTGTTGCGTGCCGATGAAGAAGTGGTCGGACCGAAAAACGCCGGACAGCCCCGCGTCCTCAGACCTGCGCAGGATGTTGCTCCACTTGTCCCAGGTGAGGCCGTTCTGTCCTTCCACCATCAGGCTGATGTCCATGGGCGCTCCTTGTACATTCTGTAATGGGGCGGCGTACGCCACCTGGGGGATTGTACATGGAGAAGAGCGGGAGTGGGGTGTCCGGACGGGCCTGCGGCGGGCCGCATTCGATTCGATTTGTTTCGGGGGAGATTGGGGAAACGAGTCTCATATAAAATTGGCCTTTTCAGATACGACTCGAATTCCCAATACGAGTGGGTTTTGGACGATTCTTGAGGGGTTTTTGGGCATTTTCCTCTCCTTTTGCTGATTCCCTGGACTGCCTGAGGCAGGTGAGGGGCGCACCGCTGGCGCAATGCATGGGGGAGAGTAAGGCAGCGAAGGGTTTGGGCGACAGGGGCTCGTGTCAGGGTGGGGGATGGGTTGCCCCTACGGGAGAATCACGCTTGGGTTTTCTTTGTCCAGAGTCCACTCCAATGGATTATTGCTAATGTATGTGCGGGTATCCGCCAACTCCGCCTCACTTCGAATGACGTGTTCATAGTAATTCCGCTGCCAAAGCCGCCTGTCGAATGGCGGCCAACCCTTGCTGTCCACGCCTCTTGCGTATTCCAGGGTAGTCAAAGATTTGATTGCCCCAACGATGTCTCCCAACCGCGTAGGGGCAACCCTTGTGGTTGCCTCGGTCTTGTGGTGGGCGCCCACGAGGAACGCACCTATGTTGGGTTAATGGATGACCACGATTCCATGAATGTGGTTTGGCATCACCACACATTGGTCCATTGTGATTGAGGGAAAGCGCTCAGGCATCTGCTCCCAGAATCGGCGAACCATTTCGCCCGCGTCGTTCAAGTGCAACGCGCCCGCGTCAACATCACCGAACCGCAGCGACCTCCCTTGTGCAACGATGGTGAGGAAATACACACCGGCGCTACGGTAGTCGTATCCCTTCATACGGATTGACCGCCGAATGTCGCGCACCGCCTTGACTCCCTATCAAGATGGGATGCTGGCCTTCGCCATTCTTGCCTACCCCTCCCTCGCAGCGGCGGGGCGGGCAACCACGAGGGTTGCCCCTACAGAGGACCCGTTGAGCGGGGCGGGCAACCACGAGGGTTGCCCCTACGGAGGACCCGTTGAGCGGGGCGGGCAACCACAAGGGTTGCCCCTACGGAGGACCCGTTGAGCGGGGCGGGCAACCACAAGGGTTGCCCCTACGGGGGGCCTTTTGAGCGGGGCGGGCAACCACGAGGGTTGCGCCTACGGGGGTCCTTTTGAGAGCGGGCAACCACGAGGGTTGCCCCTACTTTAGGGTGAGCGTGTGGAAAGAGGGTGGAGCCACCGGTCCACTCCGTCAAACCCCAAATTTCATATCTATTGTAGCGAAATCTCGGGGTACAAACGGGATTTGACCGCGGATTTGTACCACCAACAGGGTTGAACGCTAGGGCTGCGAAGTCACCTGATTCTAACGCTCTGCGACGATTCTGTTAAAGCTCGATGTGGCGACACCTCGCGCCCGGCGCCAGTGACAACCCCCCGGCCCGGTGACGAGAAGGCACCCCCCACTCCGGCCAATCTTGAGCAATTTCAGGCGCGTAAAAAGGGGGTACCGTCAAATTGAAGCTAATCATAGCGGCAACAACGCGCCTGAGGTGCATACAAGAGGGGGGTGCGCAGAAAGTGCAAATTCCTAATTTCTACCGGTCTTGACGGCCATTTTCGACTCATCCAAAGTAGGGCGTGCCTTTCAGTCACGGTGTTTGGCAGCTAGAATTACACTTATCGGTTGGCTCACCGACCGAGATACGCCCCAAGCACCGTGACGGCTTGGGGCGCATCTTATTTAAGGAGCCGACGATCCAAATGACCGGCGACTTCCACACGACAGAGTCACGCGACTTCCCTGACGTCACTCCAATGCAACTTGCGCCCATAACTAATGGGCGCAGTCTCCCCCCTGCCCGTCTCTCCCGCGTCAATCTCGTGGCTGGGCGCTTGCTGCGTTCATGGGCAAAGGCGAAAGAGGGTCCAAACACCCGAAAATCGACCCCCGTCAAGCCTCGCCGCTAGCTGCTTTCATATGCGAGAGTGAAAGAGGTCAAACCCCACCCACTTCGTGCCTGGTCGCTGGCTGCGTTCATGGGCAAAGGCGAAAGAAGCCGGATTGGCACCGGCGCCCAAAACAGCATCGGGGTCGTCCTCATTGAATGTATGGAGGTGGTAGCCATGAGAGGTAATCGGTTGTCCCTAAGCGAGACGGAGGCGGGGAAGCTGCAAGAGCGGGGGGACGTGAATATGGATTTCACAGCCGACTGCATCAGGATAGCGATCCGTGACTACGGAAAGCAGGTCTCCGCCGACGACAGACGAAATTGTTACCCCACGAAAGACCTCCCGAGTTTTGTCCGGATGGAGGCGCGGATGCAAGGCAACCCAATGGGACGCTCGCTGATCACCGTCAACATTACTGACCTCACATTTAAGGGCCATCCCGGTCACGAGTTCGAAACTATAACCCTCCCCGACGGGCAAGAGGTCATTGTCAACAAACCCTCCCCTGAGCGCCAGAACAACCCCCCTGCTTCTTCGCGGGCGCGTGAAACGCGGCCGCGAACTAGTTGATAAATAGAGAGAGAGTGTGTGGACAACTTGCGTGACGCAACTATCTAAGAGAGTGATGATGGACCAATTAGACCAGGCAGACCAGAGCGATACGAAGGTCTGCTGCTGGACGTGCAGGAAAGAGATAACCCTTTCATGGTGGGACCGGCACATCATGACCATCGGCCATGTCCGACGCGCCCTCGGTGACCCGCCCCCCTTCGTCCAGCCGCAATCGAAGGGCAAGCCCGCCGACGAGGACGAGCCGGAAGATGACGTTAATTCGCTAACGTCCTCCGACGACGGAGACGCGGGGGATCCCGACACCCGATCCCCGTGCGGCGGATGCTCGAAGCGGATTACGCCGGGATCTGAATATTGGCGCGACAACGGCCTCGCCTATCACAACTACTGCGTACCTCTGGCCAAAACCCGCCCTCTCAATCCCACACAGGCGGCGCAGGCTGCCCCACAGCAGGGCGGGAAGCTCCTGGTCGGGTTTGGCATCCAGTTGGGCGCGGGGAGGGGCGAAAAGGCCCCTTCCCCAACCCCGGCCAGCGACGACCAGGGCACGCTGGAACGCCCCCTAGCGCGGCTCGCACGAGAATGCAGGGAAGCGAGGGAGCGTCATGGCTAGCGTCGTCATCTACGCCAGAGTCAGCACGGAAGAGGGGCAAGACACCTCTGCCCAGGTCCGCGTCTGCCGGGAGTACGCAGAGCGTCACGGCTACACCGTGCACCAGGTCTACGAGGACCACGCCAGCGCCGTCAACTTTCGCGGCCGCAAGGCATGGCGCACGATGATGGCCGACCTGAAACGCTGGCACCCGAGGACACGCCCCAAAGCCATACTCGCCTACGCCCTCGACCGCGTGATCCGCAGCATGCTTGACTACGTCAACATCACTGAGCAACTGAAGACGCTGGACGTGGCCCTAGTGACGGCGGACGGGACTCTGGGCGAGATCGGCGACCCTGGCGACCCGTACCGCGAATTTATGGCCGGGGTTCTGGCGCTCTTCGCGCAGCTCGAGCGCAAAATCATCATCCGCAGGACCCGCGACGGCATCAAGAACGCGCAAGCCAAGGGCGTCCAGTTCGGGCGCCCACGTCGGGAGATTGATTGGACGGCATGGGAGGCGTTGCCGGAGGGCCTGTCAACGCGCCAACGGGCGAAGGCCCTGGGTGTCCCTCCGGCAACGCTTCATGCTGCTGAAGGACGCCGCACCGAAAAGGGGGTGCTGTCCGACGGGTCTGAACAGATAGGGGCGGCGGCCCCTGGAACAGGTGCCCCGAATCCTAACGGTTTCGGAACAGAGAGAGCATAGCGAAGGAGGAGGGAATGGAAACAACGGGAAACACAGAAGACGAGCGGTCAATGAACTTGCTCAAGATCAACGAGGTCGCGCAATGGCTCAATGTCAGCCACGATATGGTGATGAATCTGGTGAACACAGGGAAGCTCCCCGCGCATCGCATTTCCTCCAAGGTGGTACGGTTCAGCAAAGCGGACGTGATCGCTTTCCTGGAGGACACCAAGAGGAACGATTGCAACTCACCGTAGAGGCCCGAGAACAGGAATGCGGGGAAGAGGCATGACCATCAACACCGTCGATGGAGTAGCCAGAGAGTCAGTGCGGCATCCCAATGAGGACCCAGCGCAAGGGATTCATCGCGCCGCGAGTGCGCTCAGGAAGTGCGCTCGCAATGGACACCCCGCGCGGTCCAAGGCCGTCGTGCTGCTGTGCGTAGAGCTGCTTGACGAAGCGGTCCGCTGGCGCGACAACGCCATAGCGAAGCGGGTGGCGACGGGTCAGCCGTTGCGAGCGCGGCCCGGCATCATCGACTCGCTAAGGCATGCCCCTGTGGGACACCAGCAGCCCTCGCACCGGAAATACGAGGGCCGGTTGCTGAATTGGGCGAGCCGCTACGCATGGGATCGTTCCGAGGGTCGAGATGCGGAAGAGGCAATCACCGGACTCTTGGGCGCTGCGGTGATCGGCTCCCAGAATAGCCCGGAACCCACCCCGAAAGCGTTCTACGACGGCATCCTGACGTTAGCGGCGCCATTGGCACGGCGATGAGCGAGGAAGAGCATGACGACGATACACGTTGACCTTGACTTGGTGCTTACGGTCGCCGGCGAGCTCCGGTGGCTGTGCCAGCGGGCAGTGAAGGCCGGCGTCACCTTCAGCGTCTTCAAGCAAGAGTCCTGGGAGGCCGCCCTCGTCCACGTCCAAGACGTCCACGCAGGACGGCAGCCGAGCATCCAGAGCGATGGCCCGTTCTACCGCCTGCTGGCCTACTGCCCGCGTCCGGCATGGCGCTGGGAGCACCTGGAGTGTCTCCAAGAGGGCCGTGTCTTCAACGGACGGGGGGAGAGCTAGACGGTGACGATGATGGAACCGCACGGCGTAGACGCCTTGGCTGCCCGGACAAAGGCCCGAGAACTGGCATTGGCGCGAAACGAGGGCGGGGACGCCGTGGCCGTCGATGCCGACGGCGTCCGCTACATCCTCGCGGCAGACGGCGCGACGCTGTTCGTCGTGCGGTCGCATCTCGGCGGCGTCAGCCGGTGCGAAGAGCCGTGGGTGTGGGCGGTCCTCGCTGGCCCGGTCGGTCACGTCGCCAACGGGACCTTCCAGGAGTGGTACGAACGGCGCGACCTGTCCGAGGACCACGACGCTCACTACAAGGACATTCTCCCGGCGGCGCAGGTGGTGGAAAAGCTGGTGCTGGAATCCGACAAGGAGACTGGACTCGCAGGAGAGTGGCGCGAAGCGGCGCTGACGGTCTGCCCTATGTGCGGCGGAGACCTCGACGAAAAGGACTTCATCAGCATCATTGGGCGCGGCGGGTACGTCTTGGACAACATGCGCCGTGATTGCCTCGACCTGTACCGGCGACGCCGCCCAAAGGCCTATCTGCCGGCAGACGGCAGGCCGCAGCGAAAGACAACCAGGAAGCTGGGCTGCTCGGAATGACGGTGAACAACGAAGACCGGGGGGAAGGGACCCCGCTTCCGTGTGCAACATGCGAACCCTTTTGCGTCACAACCAGATAATGACTGCGTCGCCGAGAAGGAAGCATGACCACAAGCAGACCGGCAGGAGTTGACCTGGTCCAGGTCCTTGTCGTTGCCGACGGCCTCCGCCGCATATGCAACCGGGCCATCAGGGTTGGCGTACCCTTCAACACCTTCAAGTGACCTGCTTCCCGAATTAGGTCCAGGGATTCTTAGAGCCCGACCGGCGTATTCCTAGCCATCTGTTGTGCGAACTCCTCGGGCGTCCGATTGCCCAGTGCGCTGTGGGGACGAACGGCATTGTAGTCCTTCCGCCAGTTCTCCACGATGGTGCGGGCCGTAGGAAGGCTCATGAACCAGTGCTCGTTGAGGCACTCGTCGCGAAGCCGCCCGTTGAAACTCTCGATATAGGCGTTCTGCACCGGCTTGCCAGGCTCGATGAAGTGCAACCGCACCCCATGGGCATACGCCCAAGCATCCAAGGCCCTTCCGGCGAATTCAGGGCCGTTGTCTACGGTGATCAGCTCCGGCAGCCCCCGCTTAACGGCCAGCTGGTCCAGCACCCGCGTCACGCGAAGGCCCGGCAACGACGTGTCCACCTCCATGGCCAAGCTCTCCCGAGTGAAATCATCGATCACGGTGAGCACCCGGATCCGCCGGCCATTGGCGAGGGCATCGGCCACGAAGTCCATCGACCACCGCTGGTTGGGGCGCTCCGGCGTCGGCGCAGGGACTCGATCGACGCCCGCCATGCGCATGCGCTGCCGCCGCTGGACGGACAGCCCCTCTTCCCGATAGAGCCGGTAGACCCGCTTGTGGTTCACGCTGAAGCCCTCCCGGCGCAGCAACACCCCCAACCGGCGATACCCGAAGCGCCGCCGCTCCGCTGCGAGCGTGCGCAGTCGCTTGCGGAGTTCGGGTCCGTCGTTCCCCAGGGGTCTGTAGCGGGCCACCGACCGCTGGATGCCGATCAGCCTGCACGTGCGACGTTCGCTGAAGCCCCACCGCTCCCGGATATGGTGCACGGCTTCGCGTCGGGCGGCAGGCGTTAGGCATTTTTTCGGAGCAGCTCCCGGAGCACGTGGTTGTCGAGAGTCGCCTCCGCCAGCAGTTGCTTCAGCTTGCGGTTCTCCTCATCCAGCTGGCGCAGCCGCCGTGCCTCGCTCACGCTCATCCCGCCGAATCGCGCCTTCCAGTTGTAGAAGGTCGCGGGTGCGATCCTATGGCGGCGGCACAGATCGCCTGTTGGCGCTCCTGCGTCTGCCTCTCGCAGCACCCCGATGATCTGCTCGTCCGTAAACCTGCTTTTCCGCATGCTGTCCTCCTGATTTCTCCCGGAAGGACTCCAATTATCAATGGACCGGTTATCGGGAGGCAGGTCACGACGCCTGCTTGAAAAAGGGACACGCCGGGTAAGATTTTATATAATTCCCTAGAAATACCGCGACAGGAGTACATATCATGCCGGTCAATGTCTCAGCAGCATTGCGCGATGGCGTCCCTTTCGACTGTCTACTGTCGGAGTGTCTCCGCACAGCAATTTACCGCGTCCCTCAGTTCTTCGCTGCTGCTGGCGAGGAGTTCTCGCATGTCGTTCTTAACGCCGACGACTTCAGGTCTGGCGTCACGACAGACCCTGAGGAATACCTCGCTCAGAACGATCTAGCAGGCCAGTTTGCTAACGATCCCGCCTGGCGGGCCTGGGTGCGTGACTGTTGTAACTCCGATTCAGGAAAGTCAGCCACAAAACTCCACGTTGTGCTTCAGGTGAGACAGGAACTGAGCGCCTGGCCGGCAACGGACGGCCAGTGCTGGAAGGCTGACCTCGGCCTTGGTGATCACCTCCTGTTCGTGGATGGTGGCGAGCATCCAGTCCCGCCATTCGACGATAAGCCACACTGGCGAAATGCAGTGCTCGCTGCCGTGAGGATTAAGCTGGATGCGACTGGGAGCTTTGAGAAAATCGGTGATCAGGTGAGTTATCGCACGACAGACGACCGTTGGCTTGATCTGCTGCGGCTTAGCGTTTCGAGTCCGGATGTATCCAGATCGTCTCCCCTAGCAACAGAAGAGCTGCGCGAGAAAGCCCGTGGGATTGCAGCACTTGTCAGTCAGATCAGAGCACAAGTCGACTCAGTTGGAGCGGACCCGGCACCGCTACGGCAACTGCTGGACGCGCTCCAATTGGCCCCGCTAACAGACGATGCCTACCGTAGGCTCTGGTTCCTCCGACTCCATGACCGGTGCAGGCGATTCCTTCACGGTTGTGGCCTCAAAATAGAGGAAGAGCAAGCCTTCAAGAAAGTCAACACCCATCGAAACGCAATAGCCCATGAAGGCATTGAGAGGATTGACCTTCGCCTGCTGGAAGAACTGCAGCAAAATGTCTACGAAGTTATTCGGCGGAACCCATCGAGGGGCGGACAAAAATCGTAGCCCACTTCATGACCTTGGCCGAGCGCCCTGGGCTGAGCCACGTTCCATTCTTGCTAGATTCCTGTCAGGGGAAGCGTCGCGGGTGAGAATTATCGGCCCCCGCGGCCATCTACAATTAAGTCCTTCGGGTGGCCTCTACTAACCACTGATACTAATTTCGGGGTAAGGTCACCCATAGCATAACTTTGATTGTCACCATCAAATAGATTTACGATAGATGGCAGCTTCGACAGGAAAGGGAACATGGCAGTACTCGAAAGCCTGACCTCCGGTGCCCTTGTTTTAGGTGTAGCATCTGACGGGCCGGCGGAGGTCGTCAGTGTCAGGTGGTACGGCGACTCAGCAGTCGAACTAACCTACAAAACACCGGCAACGGGGCTCGTGGGTAGTCGTCTCCTCTATCGGGACGACGAACCCAGTTTGGAGGTACTTGAGCGCGGGCTTCCGTGGTCCTTTGATGGTGACGGCAACCTTTTCCGTCTCGTTTCCGAGGCCCAGAGAATCCGGTTGGCGCACCTCTTCGACCCGGTACTCGCCGTTCACACGTCCATTGTGGACCCTCTGCCTCATCAGATCACGGCGGTGTACGATTCGATGCTGCCCCGCCAGCCTCTGCGATTTCTTCTCGCGGATGACCCCGGCGCGGGAAAGACGATTATGGCCGGGTTGCTGATAAAGGAGCTCATTGCTCGCGGTGACTTGGAACGTTGCCTGGTGGTATGCCCCGGCAGTCTGGCCGAGCAATGGCAGGATGAGTTATACCGGAGATTTCAGCTTCCGTTCGAGATTATGACGAACGACAAGCTGGAGGCCGCCCGTACAGGCAACTGGTTCTCCGAGACGCCGCTGGCCATAGCGCGTCTCGACAAGCTGTCCCGTGACGAGAATGTCCAGGCACTGCTCAGGGCACGCGATGGCGGATGGGATCTGGTCATCTGCGACGAGGCCCACAAGATGTCGGCATCCTTCTTTGGCGGCGAGATTAAGTACACCAAACGCCACCGGCTGGGGCAGATGCTCTCGACTCGCACACGCCATTTCCTGCTGATGACTGCGACTCCGCACAATGGCAAAGAAGAGGACTTCCAACTGTTCATGGCCCTGTTGGACGGCGACCGCTTCGAGGGCCGCTTCCGTGATGGCGTCCATACGGCCGATGTCTCGGACCTCATGCGTCGGATGGTGAAGGAGAGGTTGTTCAAGTTCGATGCCACACCCTTGTTCCCTGAGCGGCGCGCCTACGCGGTCCCCTACAAGTTGTCCGACGGAGAGGCCCGCCTGTACCGAGAGGTGACTGACTACGTTAAGGAGGAGTTCAATCGGGCTGAGGCCCTTCAAAGCGATAAACGAGCGGGAACCGTGGGGTTCGCACTCACTATCCTTCAACGGCGGCTGGCTTCGTCGCCCGAAGCGATCTACCAGTCACTTCGTCGGCGCAAGGAGCGGCTGGAGAGCCGTCTCCGTGAGCTTCAGCTCTTGCAGCGAGGCTCACAAGTCACCGCGTCGCTCTCTGCCAGCGCCCCCGAGTGGGACGACGAAGACATCGCGGATCTGGAGGATGCCCCCGATGATGAGATCGTTGCCGCCGAGGAAGAGATACTAGACCGCGCCACAGCAGCGCGGACATTTGACGAGCTTAGAGCCGAGATCCAGAGTCTGCGCCAGCTGGAATCTCTGGCGCAGACGGTGCGGGCTGGCGGCGATGATAAGAAGTGGCAAGAACTCGCCGACCTGCTCAACAGGCTATTTACCGCCGCATCAGACGTGAACGAGGAACCGTTCGTGCCATCTCCCCACCAGAAGCTCGTCGTCTTTACCGAACACCGAGACACACTCAACTACCTCCACCAGCGGATAACAACACTACTGGGCCGCCAAGAGGCCGTGGTTATGATCCATGGTGGCATCGGACGCGAGGACCGGCGAGCTATCCAGGAGTCCTTCCTGCACGACCCGGAGGTGCAGATTCTCTTAGCAACCGATGCTGCCTCAGAGGGAATCAACCTCCAACGCGCCCATCTTATGGTGAACTACGACCTGCCATGGAACCCGAACCGCATCGAGCAAAGATTCGGTCGCATTCACCGAATCGGGCAGACAGAAGTCTGTCATCTCTGGAATCTGATAGCGGAGGAGACTAGGGAGGGAGACGTCTATCGCACTCTGCTGGAGAAGCTTGAGGAGGCTAGGAAGGCTTTGGGTGGGCAGGTCTTTGACGTGCTGGGTAAGCTTCAGTTCGAGGGGAAGCCACTACGCGACCTGCTGCTGGAGGCCATAAGATATGGGGAGCGTCCTGAAGTTCAAGCTCGGCTGACCCAGGCGGTTAGCGATGCGTTCGATCAAGGCCAGATCCAAGACCTGTTGTCCGATTCAGCTCTAGCCCAAGACTCGATGGATACGAGCCAAGTGCTCAAGATTCGGGAAGAGATGGAAAGGGCTGAGGTCAGGAGGCTGCAACCCCACTACATCGAATCCTTCTTCATGGAAGCTTTTCGGCGGCTCGGCGGCAGGATGACGGAGCGGGAGTCTCGGCGTTACCAGGTCAACCACGTCCCGGCGCAGGTGCGGGATCGTGACCGACTGATCGGCTTGGGCGAGCCGGTCTTGCAGCGTTACGAGCGCATCACTTTTGAGAAGTCCCTCATAGCTCCTCCTGGTCAGCCGCCGGCGGCATTCGTTTGCCCAGGCCATCCGCTTCTGGACGCCACCATAGACCTGACACTAGAACGACATCGCGGCGTGCTCCGTCAAAGCTCGGTGCTAGTGGACGACAACGACGATGGCGACCGGCCCAAGGTCCTCATGTCCTTGGAGCACAGCATCCAGGACGGAAGCCGCACGCGCTCTGGAGAACAGCGGACCATCTCCAAGAGGATGCTCTATGTGGAAGTGAATGCGGAGCTTGAGACCGTGGGGCAAGACTATGCGCCTTACCTCGACTACCGGCCATTGAGCGACGGGGAGCCGGGTGTGCAGGAGATAGTAGGTAGACCCGAGTGCAGCTGGATTGGCGGTGACCTGGAAGCCAAGGCAGTCGAATATGCTGTGTCTCGTTTGGTGCCCGAGCACCTCGAAGAGGTCCGGTCTCGAAAACTGGAACTCCTCACTAAGACGGAGGCAGCGGTCAAGGAGCGCCTAACCAAAGAGATTGCCTACTGGGACCATAGGGCCGCCGACCTCCAGTCTCAGGAGCAATCTGGAAAGCCAAACGCGCGCCTGAACTCCTCCGAAGCTCGCCGTAGGGCTGACGACCTTCAAGCACGCTTGCAGAAACGGATGGATGCGATTCAACGCGAGCGTCAGTTGTCCCCATTGCCACCCGTTGTCCTCGGCGGAGTGCTGGTCGTTCCGGCTGGACTCCTTCATAAGATGGCTGGCTCAGTCAGCACAAGTGTGGCGACCCGAGATACTCAAGTGGCGGCGGCGCGTGCCAGGGCCGCTGTCATGGAGACAGAGCGCGGCCTTGGGTTCGACCCGGTGGACCGGGAGTTGGACAAACTTGGCTACGATGTCGAAAGCCGCGTGCCTAGCACGGGAAAGCTTCGATTCATTGAGGTGAAGGGGAGGGTTCAGGGTGCCTCAACTGTGACGGTCACCAAAAATGAAATCCTAACCTCGCTGAACAAACCGGAAGACTACATCCTGGCAATCGTGGAGTTCCAAGACGGCGGGACTGACCGCATTTACTACGTCCGCAGGCCGTTTCGCCGTGAACCGGACTTTGGGGTTACCAGTGTGAACTACGACCTGCCGGAGTTGCTGACGCGTGCAGCGGTACCGTCATGAACACTACTAACGTGATTCACCGCACTTTCCATTGTCGCTAAACCAGCGGGGCAGGAACTTCTTTCGCGACGGAATCCAGTAGCTGGCTCTGCCCGTCATGTGGTACCGGGAATCGCATCTGGCGACAGTATCGGCCTCTTCCTTGCGAGGCGATGGAAGAAAGATTGTCGTAGATGCGGTTGGCGTTGGCTCAGACAACGTTGACGTGACCGCCTTAGGCTGTCACGTTCAAGTAGTTCCAACACATCCTCTTGAAGCATCGTGTGCAGCGTTGATATATAACCAACGCGTCTTTTCCCTTGGATTTCCCTTGTGGTTGGGTTAGCTGTATAGCGAATAAAACCGTGATACTTCTGTGCCGTTTGTGGAAGCTGGAGTTGTCAGTTCAATGATTGATAGGGATGGTTCACGCATCTATACTGACGCACACAGCAACAGGAGATTCAGTGGAGGCCAGTCGAAATGATCGGTCCGCGAATGAATTCCAGGTTGCAGGCGTTGTGACTGATACGCGTAGGCCGCGACCTGAGGCAGTTGTCGATAGACTTGGGAAGCCCATCCTCAGCGAAGTTAGCCAACCGATGGCGCACTTGCCGGAGAACCAGGGCTTCGCATTGGCCTTTAGCATTTGCCACGCGGCTGACCTAACCGAGGCCAAGTCTATCGGGTCCCAATTGTCAACCGATTAGGAGAAGCGATGGTAGTCCGCAAGAAGCTCATAGAGGTCGCCCTACCTCTGGAGGCCATCAACGTCGCGTCAGCGCGGGAGAAGTCGATTCGGCATGGGCACCCCAGCACCCTTCATTTATGGTGGGCTCGGCGGCCGCTGGCGGCGGCGCGCGCGGTCCTCTTCTCCCAGATGGTGGACGACCCCTCGGCCCGACCGGAGTTGTTCCCCACCGAAGAAGCCCAGTCCCAGGAGCGGCAACGGCTGTTTCGCATCATTGAGGATTTGGTGAAGTGGGAAAGCACCACCAACGAGACGGTCCTGGAGGCTGCACGGGAGGAGATTCGGAGAAGCTGGCGGCGTACCTGCGAGGACAACAGGGAACATCCCAGGGCGTCGGATCTGTTCGACCCGGACAAGCTCCCGGCATTCCATGACCCCTTTGCCGGAGGCGGTGCCATACCCTTGGAGGCACAGCGGCTGGGGCTTGAGGCTCATGCCAGTGACCTGAACCCGGTGGCGGTGTTGATCAACAAAGCCATGATTGAGATACCGCCCAAGTTCGCCGGGAAGCCGCCGGTGAACCCGGAATCCCGGAAGGGCAAGGGCTCGACCGATGCCGTCTGGAAGGGCACCGCCGGCATGGCAGAGGATGTTCGCTACTACGGCAAGTGGATGAGCGATGAGGCCGCGAAGCGCATCGGCTTCCTGTACCCCAAGATCGAGGTTACGGCGGAGATGGCGCGGGAGCGCCCAGACCTGAAGCTGTACGTGGGCCGCAAGGTCACCGTCATTGCATGGCTCTGGGCGCGAACTGTAAAGAGCCCCAACCCTGCCTTTGCCGATGTGGACGTTCCTCTAGCGTCCACCTTCTTACTCACTACCAAGAAGGGCAAGGAAGCCTACGTGGCGCCGGTGATCGAGGATGGCGGCTACCAGTTCACGGTCGAGGTGGGGACGCCGCCTGAGAGTGCCAAGAATGGCACCAAGTCTGGCAGCAGCGGCAGCCCTTTTCTTTGTGTCATGTCTGGTGTACCGATGCCGTTTGACTACCTACGATCCGAAGCAAAGGCCGGCCGTATGGGCGCACGTCTGATGGCGGTTGTTGCGGAGGGTGATCGGAGCCGGGTCTATTTGGAGCCTACGGAGGAGCAAGAAAACATCGCGCTGAGTGCAATGCCCAAGGACACACCAAAGACAGACTTGCCAGAACGAGCACTCGGCTTCCGGGTCCAGGAGTACGGCATGACCAAGTGGCGGGATCTCTTCACCGACCGCCAGCTGGTAGCTCTCACCACCTTCTCCGACCTAGTAGCGGAAGCACGGGACCGCGTCCAACGAGACGCTGTCGCAGCGGGAATGAGGGACGACGGTGGCTCGCCCCTGCGAGACGGCGGGACTGGCGCGACGGCGTACGTGGAGGCGGTGGGGGTGTACTTGGCGTTCGCGGTGGACCGTATGGCCAACACGCTCTGCACAATCGCACGTTGGACTCCCGATAGGGGCCAGACTGTTACTGCCTTCGCAAGACAAGCTATCCCTATGACTTGGGATTTCCCCGATGTGAACCCTTTTGCTGGAGCCGCCGGCGATTACGGCGTATCTGTTGACGGTGTCATCAAAGGGCTTTCAGGCTCAACCGAGCCGCAAGGATTCACGACTCAGGATGACGCTACTATCCAGTCAGTCAGCATAGGCAAGCTTGTCTCCACCGACCCGCCGTATTACGACAATGTTGGCTACGCGGACCTCTCGGACTTCTTCTACGTCTGGCTGCGTCGATCGTTGCGATCTGTGTTTCCGGACCTCTTCGCCACGTTGGCCGTGCCCAAGACTGACGAGTTGGTAGCAACTCCTTATCGCCATGGCAGCAAGGAGAAGGCAGAGAAGTTCTTCCTCTCCGGCATGACGTTGGCGATGCAGAGGCTTGCCGACCAGACACATCTCGCGTTCCCAGTCACTATCTTCTACGCCTTCAAACAGTCGGAGAGCCGAAGCGATGACGGAGTTGCCAGTACTGGCTGGGAAACCTTTCTTGATGCAGTGATCCATGCCGGCTTCGCCGTCACAGGCACCTGGCCAATGCGAACGGAGCTGGGCAATCGGATGGTTGGAATGGGCACCAACGCCCTTGCTTCCAGCATAGTTCTCGTATGCCGTCCACGCCCCGTCGATGCGCCCGTTGCCACTCGACGGGAGTTCCTCGACGCTCTGAAGTCCGAGTTGCCTGGTGGGCTGCGCCAGATGCAGCAAGGCAACATCGCCCCTGTGGATTTGGCCCAAGCCGCGATCGGGCCGGGTATGTCAGTATTCACCCGTTATGCCCAAGTGTTGAATGCCAGCGGCGAGGCGCTGTCGGTGCGGGAGGCCCTTGTCCTCATCAACCAGACCCTTGACGAGGTGCTCGCTGAGCAGGAGGGCAATTTCGACTCTGATACCCGCTGGGCGCTAGCCTGGTTCGAGCAATCGGGGTTCGCCGAAGGCAAGTACGGTGTGGCAGAAACGCTGTCCACGGCCAAGAACACTAGCGTCGCTGGCATGGTGGAAGCGGGGATACTGCGTTCGGGTGCCGGCAAGGTGCGTTTGCTGCGACCCAACGAGCTGCCCGAGGACTGGGACCCGGACAGCGACTCTCGACTCATCGTATGGGAGGCTGTGCACCATCTGGTCCGCGTGCATGACAAGGAAGGCGAGGGCGCTGCCGCCTCGCTGATGAGCAAGCTTGGCCCGCACGCTGAGGCCGCTCGTGAGTTGGCCTATCGCCTCTATCGCATCTGCGATCAGAAGAACCGTTCCCAAGAGGCCCTCAGCTACAATGCGCTCGTGCAGAGTTGGCCAGAGGTCGCTCGACTAGCCCAGCAAGTTGTCCGCCCCACGCAGGGGAGAATGGGGTTGCCCGATGACCGCTGAAGCGATTATTTCAACCATGGTGGACCGCATCGTCGGACGGTTCCAGCCATCTCGCGTCGTGCTCTTCGGTTCCTATGCTAGGGGCACCGCCATTGAGTCGAGCGATGTGGACCTGCTTGTGGTAATGGTAGACATTCCAGACATACGTCAAGCGGCGGTGGAAATACGACGGACGCTGGGAGACCTACCGGTGAGCAAGGATATAGTGGTAACCACGCCCGATGAGATAACGCGCCGAGGTCACCTGGTGGGCACAGTTCTCCATGCCGCGCTTCGAGAGGGAAAGGTTGTCTATGAACGACCCTGATTCCGCCGTATCCGAGGCCCTTCGCTGGCTGCGGTTCTCCGAAGAGGACATTGAGGTCGCGCTGCGGCTGCTAACGGGATCACCGTCCGCGCCGCGTCACGCCTGCTGGCTCTCCCAACAAGCCGCAGAGAAGGCGCTGAAGGCGGCCCTAGTGCTGGAAGGGGTCGAATTCCCGTTCACCCATGACTTGGACGCATTGCGCAACTCTCTTCCAGACAGTTGGCCAGTAAGGGCCACGCACACTGACTTGGCCGAACTGACGGAGTGGGCGGTTGAAACGAGGTATCCGGGCGATTGGCCGGAGCCCAGCGACGCGGATGCAACGCGCGCGGAGTCCGAGGCCCGTTCGGTCCACGACTCCATAGTGGCGGAATTCCGGCGTCGCGGCGCGCTTGCCGAGTAGGATTGCAGAGAGGAAACGTATGGCAATTACCAACAGAGAACGGGTGGGCGGCGCGATGGACGCGCTTAAGGGCGGTCTTGCGCCGTTCGCCTCGCGGGAGTTCATCAACCACCATAAGGGACGGTCCGACCAAGTGTTGCAGCAAGTCCTAGGAGAGCCTGTCCAAGATGCAAAGGGGCACTTCTCCAACATGGATGCCGCGGCCCTCTTGCGGGTCATGTGGGAGTCTTGGAACGACGTCTATCGAGACACGCTCGGACATGCCGAACGGAGCCTCGTGAGCGAGTTGCGGGATATCCGCAATCGCTGGGCGCACCAAGAGTCTTTTTCCAGCGACGATGCTTACCGGGCTCTTGATTCGACCCACCGGCTCCTGACGGCGGTCTCCTCGCAGGAGGCCGGAGACGTCGAGAACATGAAGATGGAACTGCTGCGCGTGCGCTTCGACGAGCAGGCGCGCACGCAGAGGCGCAGGACAGCGGGAACAACAATTGAAAGCCAAACGACTGGAGGTCTCGCACCGTGGCGCGAGGTCGTCAGTCCGCATCGGGATGTGGCCAGCGGGCACTATCAGCAGGCAGAGTTCGCAGCGGACCTCTGGCAGGTGCGATTGGGAGAGGGCTCCGACGAGTACCGGGACCCCGCCGAGTTTTTCCGGCGCACTTACCTGACGGACAGCCTGAGGCAGATGTTGGGAGGCGCGGTGCAGCGGATGTCCGGGGCCGGCGGCGACCCTGTGGTGCAGCTGCAGACAAACTTCGGCGGAGGCAAGACTCACTCAATGCTGGCGCTTTTCCACCTCTTCTCCGGCACGCCCGTCAGTGAACTATCCGGCATGGAAGCCGTCATGCAGGAGACCGGAGTGGCAGAGCTGCCTTCAGTCAACCGCGTGGTCCTGGTCGGCAACCGGATATCGCCCGGCAACCCCGTCGCGAAGGCGGATGGCACAGAGGTGCGGACACTGTGGGGAGAGCTCGCCTGGCAGCTTGGGTTTGCGGCAGGCGGACAGGTCGAAGCCCGCAAGGCCTTCGAGCGGGTCCAAGCGGACGATGAACTGGCGACCAACCCAGGGGACGCGCTGCGCGAGCTTCTGAACGAATATGGGCCGTCGCTCATCCTGATCGACGAATGGGTGGCGTACGCCAGGCAGCTCCACGACGAGGGAGACCTTCCGGCTGGTAGCTTCGAGACCCAGTTTACCTTCGCGCAAGCATTGTCGGAATCGGCGAAGCTCGCTAAGAACTGCCTGCTGGTCATCAGCCTTCCGGCCTCTGAATCTATGGATTCGCCCCATGCGGAGGCTAGTGACGTGGAGGTGGGCGGACTGAGAGGTCGGGCCGCGCTTAGTCGTCTACGAAACGTCATCGGACGTGTCGACTCGTCGTGGCGTCCAGCTAGCGCGGAGGAGAGCTTCGAGATCGTGCGCCGCCGCTTGTTCCAGCCCATCGCCGACCCAGCGAATTTCGCCACCCGTGACAACGTGGCCCGCGCCTTTTGCGACCTTTACCGCACAAGCCACCAGGAGTTCCCTCCAGAGTGTGCCGAAGTGGACTACGAGAAGCGCATCAGACAAGCGTACCCCATCCACCCGGAGGTCTTCGAGCGGCTCTATAGCGATTGGTCGACCCTTCAGAGTTTCCAGCGTACTCGCGGTGTCTTGCGCCTAATGGCGGCGGTGATTCACAGCCTCTGGGAGAAGGGCGACCGCAATCCCCTGATTATGCCGGCCAACGTGCCCCTGGACGACCCACGCGTGCAATTCGAGCTCACGCGATACCTTCCAGACAACTGGGTCCCCGTCATAGAGCGTGATATAGACGGCGCGAACTCTCTTCCATTGAGGCTGGACGGAGATGTGCCCAGCCTGGGCAAGTACGGGGCATGTCGCCGGGTGGCCCGATCCATCTACCTGGGCTCCGCCCCCATCCCGGCAGCGGCGAACCAGGGAATCGAAGACCGGCGTATCAAGCTTGGATGCGTCATTCCAGGAGAGCCGGCCGCAGTCTTCGGTGACGCGATGCGGCGACTCGGAAGCGCCGCAACCTACCTGTATCAAGACGGCGCTCGCTATTGGTACTCGACCCAGCCGACAGTGGCCAACCTCGCCGAGAGCCGGGCCGAAGAGTACCGGCGAAACCGTGATAAGGTGGACCAGGAGATCGAACGGCGGCTTCGAGCAGACCTAAGTGTTCGGGGCGATTTCAACAAGGTCCACATCCTTCCCCCATCATCCCATGACGTGCAAGACGACCAGGATGCGAGTCTAGTGGTGCTCGGTCCGACTTACCCGCACACAAGGGAGGCAGGGTCGGGTAGCCGCGCCATTACCGCCGCCAAATCCATGCTGGAGTCACGAGGAAACACGCCGCGCCTGTTCAGGAACACCTTAGTCTTCCTAGCAGCGGATGATACGCGCCTTCAGGACCTAGAGGATGGAGTAAGGCGCTACCTAGCGTGGCAGTCGATCCTTGACGACAAGGAGGCTCTCGACCTTCCGCCACATCAGGTGCGACAGGCAGAGTCCCAGCGGTCTGCCGCCGAGGGCGCCGTCGCTGCCCGGATCGGGGAAACCTATCAGTGGTTGCTGGTTCCTGTGCAGACTACTCCTCAGGCCAACGTGGAATGGCGAGACATCAGATTGGCCGGGCAGGGGCCTCTTGCAGAGAGAGCCAATAGAAGGATGCGCAACGACGAGTTGTTGGTTACCTCCTTCGCCGGCACTCGGCTACGCATGGAACTAGACCGCATACCCCTGTGGCGGGGAGACCACGTGTCGGTGCGGCAACTCTTGGACGACTTTGCCCGCTTTTCCTACCTGCCCAGACTGAAGGAGCCTCAGGTTTTACTCGAAGCCATACGTAACGGTCTCTCGCTGATGACCTGGGAACAGGACTCTTTCGCCTACGCAGATGGCTATGACTACGATGCGCGAAGATACCGGGGCCTCCAGTCTGGGCCTCGTGGTCCCCTCTTGGATACCGATCCTGGCCTCTTAGTCCGTCCTGACGTGGCACGGAAGCAGATGGCTGAGGAGCAAGTCCTAAATAATCCACCGAGTACGGAGATTGGAACCATCTATAATCCAGAGCCCAAAACACCAGTGGGAGTGCGTGATGGTTCTGAGGGTGATCCTCCTGAGCCACCTCCACGGCCAGTCGCCAAGCGTTACCACGGATCGGTCAAATTGGACCCTACGCGATTCGGTAGAGACGCGAGCGACGTAGCGAACGAGGTAATTGCTCACCTAGCGGGTCTGCTGGGAGCGGACGTAGAACTCACTTTGGAAATAAAGGCCAACATTCCAGACGGCGCGCCGGAACAGGTCGTACGGACTGTCACTGAGAATAGTCGCACTCTGAAATTCGATGACAGCGGTTTCGAGACCGAATAGGGAAGGTTTCCAATTCTCTTGGAGCCGAGCCAGACATACTATACGGCGAAACTCCGAGCGAACAGATCAAGCTAGGGTATGCCCCAGCCCCACGAGGTATGTAGCAATTGAACCGGATAGGCAAAGTAACCTTCCGGCGTTCCCTGATAAATATTGTCAAAGACCATTTTCCCCAAAAGGGCATCAACTACAAGTTGGAGGGCTTAGCAGCACTTACTGAGAAATGCGGGTAGTGTCTCAGTTTGGAGGAACAGGGTATGCCGACTTACAAGCAGATTGCTGAGTGTGTACGGCGCCGGACCGGACTAACAGTCAAGACCTGCTGGATCGCGGAGATAAAGCGCGAACTGGGACTGACGACACGGGTGGCATGGAACCGTGGACAAGGTGTCGGATCTCCGCCGTCTCCACCTCGAAGCAAAGAAGCGATCCGGCATTGTCTGCTGAACTCCTGAACCCTCAATGCTCTCGGAGAAGCCTCCACAAAACGAAACATCTCAAACTGAGACACTGCCACAACGAGGGATTTATATACTTGGTTACCCTGAGTCCTGCCACTACTCGCCGTTGACAATCTCATCGACAACGAATCGAACGTTGCGGTGCTTTGTCCAACACGGCTCCGCACGGGTATTGGCATCTCCTCTTGTCCGGTATGCCAGATCGCCGTTCCGATCCGTGCCAACCTCGATGATGCGGTGGACGACCATGACCTCGGCGTAGGCGTTGGAACCTGGCCCCCGCCACCGCGTGTAGCGCAGCCGGTTCTCCGGGCACTGCGGAAACACGATGACGTCCCCGAGCTCCAGCGCCGGCGACGTCGTACCCACCAATGACACGACGATCTTATCGCCGCAGGACAGGGTGGATTCCATGCTGCCCGTGCAGCCGACATCCAAGGTATGACGAAAGAGGTCTGGAATCCCGAACGTCGTTACCGCAACAATGCCGAGCGCGATCACGCCGCCCGCAAGGAGGGCCAGGAATGCGCCCGCACCGGCGTGCTGGTCCTGCGGGGCTGGAACACTGGCGCCGCCGCCGAACCTGGAGGCAGCCGGGAGTGGAGAGGAAAGCGGACTCGGCGGTACACCGGGACGTCGGGCATCGGTTCCGCCGATGCTGCTCCCCGTCGGCGGAGAGGGCGTGCGGGCTTGTGGGAGGTTCCATCGATACTTGGCCGTTTCATGGGAGGCGACCCGTTGCAGCCGCCGGAGGTACGCAGCATGGGCTTGGGCCTGCTGCTCATCAATCTCCGCCACGACGCGGCCCTCGGGGTCGTTACAGCGCGCGCAGGTGCAGTATGGCGGGTGCTGGGGGGGCTGAAAGTCTGGTTTATAACGGTCTGGCATAAACGGTGCCTTCCCTTCACGGGACAACGTCATGGTCTAAGTCTGCCGCAGATGGGTTGGTGAGGCGAACAGACGAGGCGCAACATGACCATGAGAGATTCCTCTCGGTGCAACAAACGGGTAGCCACGGCGCAGCGCGCCGCGACAACGACGGGTTCATGGGATGAAGAAGCTATCGGGAGGGGATCGGCCGCCAGGACAGCGGGCCGGGCAGAGGGAGGACCTGGCGGGCCAGATGAGGGCGGTCGTGAAGAACGCGAGGCGGGTGGGGATGCCGCGTATCGGTTGCATGGGCGACTCCCTTCCCACAGGGGCCGGGGCGGAGCAGAGGTGGACCCCTAGTGGACAGGATTCAGCCTCCGTAGCAAGAGCGTCATCCCAGCGCGCCCACTAGGGGCCACGAGGTGAATCCGCCTGCGCTAAGGCTGTGCTCTTGCTACGGAGCGAGGCGATGCTACCCAAGGCTGAGGGGAATGTCAAACTGAGACACAACCGAATGGCGAATGAAGCAAAAACGTATCCGCACGATCCCACGGGAAGGCCCGCTCTGCCGTGCTTGTGGACGGCCCACACAACTCCGGAGCAACTGGCGGCGGGTGCTTGCCAAGGTGCCGGCGTCGGCGCGGTTCATGGACTCGCATCACCATCTTTGCCGACGATGTTTCAGGAAGCAGAGGCCGAACGACCGCGGCGCCGCAGCGAACCACCCCCGCCGGTGACACGCGGGACAGGCCACCAGCCGCACAGAACACGGCCAAAACGCTGCGGTAGCGCCCTCGCACGGCCCTCAACCCATCCGAGCAAAGAAACGCGCCGTCCTGGACACGCTGAGGGCGGCGCGTTGCCGTGGTGGACGATAGGGGCATGAAGTGCCAGCGGTGTGGATCCCGAGCCGTCGCCTCGCTGCATGGAGAGATCAAGTGTTTTCTGTGCGATTGGCAGCAGCCGTCGGATTTTGTCGAGCTCGTCCCGGTGACGGACGCAGCCCGTCGCCTCGATGTGGCGGTGCGGACGGTCCGCCGCTGGATTGACGCGGGCATGGTGCAGGGAGACCCGCCGACCGGCAGCGGACGCGTGCGCCTGGTCGACGTCGTCAGCCTAGCGGACTACATCGCGGCGCGTTTGACCACGCTGAGGACGTGCGAGAAGTGTGGGGGAGAGATTGAGCCGTCGGGTGTCCAGCGGGCGAGCCGCGTCAACCGACGATGGTGCAAACCCCAATGCAAGAACGACTACCACAATGCAGCGCGGGACCGCCGTCGCATGACGCGGGTGGCCGACGTGGTGGTGGTGGTTGTCCCGTCGACGCTGGGGGGTGCCCCACGTCATATATGATATCTTTTTAGGTCATCTTTGTTTAAGGTCGAAAAATCCCCCCGGCCCCCCTCGGTGGTGGAGGACGATGTTGGCTTCCCCCCAGACCATGCATTAGGACGCGCTGGATAGTAGCCTACGTGCGTCGCTTCCATGTCGCTAACGCTAATGAGAGACGGCTATCGTGCGCGCAGGCGTGCGACCCCGTCGCCCGCACAATGACGATACGGCAGACGTGGGCGCGCGAGGCCCCCGGCCTGTGCTATCCTGAGTCCATGGCACGACAGCGCACCAAGCCCCGACGCTATCCCTTCTCCGGCGTCTGTGATGAGTGCCGGCGGCCCTTCAAGGACTTCCGGCCCAAGCCACGTGTCCGGCGGCGGATCAGCGCCTTTGTGTTCTGCTGCCGGGCCCACCAGCTGCGCCACTGGCGGCGGCGGTGCGCGGCCGCCAAGCAAGCAGCAGCCGTGCCCCAGCCGTGCGGCAACCCCGCCTGCGACCACATGGTCCCACCCCACGTCGGCCCAGGGCGGCCCGCGCTCTACTGTAGCGACCGTTGTCGACGGGCCGCTGACCGGGCGCGTCGGCGTCAGCGGCCTGTGGCAAAGTCGGCGGCCTACCTGCGGGGGCTCTTTGAGATACGCGCAGGTGACTACATCGACGCCAAGCAGGAGCTGCGGCAGCTGATGCAGCACTACGGCAAGACCGCCGACCGGCAGGCGGCCTTCTTCGTGGAGAACGGCGGTCGAGCGGGGGTCATGGAGTCGCTCCAAGCGGGGTTGGCCAAGGTCTACGCCAGGAACGGCGGATTCACCCGCTTCGCCTTGCACCTTCCCGACAGCGCCCGAGGCCGGGCGGAAGCGGACCGCGACCAGTGGCACGACGCCATAACCCGCCTCCAGCGCGTCATGGAGCTGGAGGGCGCGGGCGGTGACGCGGCCCGTCTCCGGCGGCTGGATCGAGCGTTCGCGGCCTACACCAGCAAGTGCCGCAAGTTGGCGCGGGACGCCGCCAATGCGCGGGTCCGGAGAGCACGGCAGCAGGGGGCCGTCCCGCAGGTGGGGCATGACCTAAGAGCGGCGGTGCCCCCCGTCGAGACGGCCCGCGCCATGCCGCCGGTGCTGGTGGAAGCCGTGCCAGGTGTGGACCCGAACGACGTGCCGGAGGGCGAGGACCTGCGCCGTCGCGCCGTCGCCCAGGAGATCGACCACCTGCAGGAGCTGCTGGCCGCCGATCCCCGCGACTTGGAGGCCCGACAGCGGCTGCAGGAGCTGCGGCGGCGCGGCTAGCCCGCCGGGGTTGCGCGCGCCCGCGCAAGAGCGGCCCGTTTCCAAGCCGACGTGACTCTAAGATCTCGTGGCGAAATCGGCCCATCGCTGTAGGAGTTCGCGCCGGCGGTCGATGATCTCAGTCCGGTAGTAAGCAGCTTCCACCGCATTCTTGACCGTGTGAGCCAGGCACATTTCCGCGAGCCGGTGATCCTCGCCCGTATCGTCTGTCCAGCCGCCAAAGGCGGAGCGGAGCCCGTGGGCCGTCGATCCCGCGCCGATGCGTTCAAGGAGATGGGTAATGGTATTTTCCGACAAGTGCTTGCCCTTGCGGGTGACGAAGATGTAGTCGTTCACTGAGCCGCCGTCGGCGGCTTGCTCTTCAAGGAGGTGCAAGGCTTGGCGGGACAGGGGGACTACGTGACGCCGCCCTGTGGTCCCCTTCATGCGCTCAGCGGGAACCGTCCAGGCTGCGCTCTCCCAATCTATCTCCGACCACTTGGCTTCGCGGGCTTCCGACGACCGTCCAGCCGTCAAGACGAGGAACTCAGTGGCGCGCTTCGTCACGTCGGCCGCGGTGCTTGCGCGTACTCGGGAGACTATATTCGGTATCTGCTGCCAAGGGGCGGCGCGCTGGTGGCCGCGCTGGAGCTTGGGCTGGGAAGGCAAGGAAAACTTGAAGCTGCCGTTGGCAACGTTCTCGTTCAGTAGCCCATGTTCCAGCCCGTAGTCGAGGACTTGGCGAATGCGCCGAAACACCCCGTCCGCAGTATCATGGTGGGTGAGCCAGATGGGTTTGACGGCCGCTACCACATCGTCTCGGGTGATGCGGTCGAGGGGTATGTTGTGTAGCACCTTGGCGTGAAGTTCGAGGGACCGGAGCCACTTCTCGGTCTTCTTCGCCCCGGGTTTGCGGGTGAGCGCCAAGGCCGCGTCCGTCAACCGCGCAGCCTCAAGGAACGTGGGCATGGTGCGCCGGGTCTCCAGCGCCGGCGCCCGCTCCGCCGCCTGAGCCCGGATCTGCTGCTTGCGCTCCCACGGATCCTCGCCGGCGAGAATCAATCCTCGGTTGCGCTCGGCCAGATGGCGGGCCTCGGCGATGCCGACGCGGGGGAAGGGGCCAAGACCCTTGTCCACGCGCACGCCGTTGATGCGGACGCGCTGAATCCACTGTTTGCTGCCCCCTGGAGCGATACGCAGGAAGAGGCCCGTCACCGTGCCCTCCGGGTAGCGCCCCGGCTCCGTCAACGCCTCAGCCCGCGCTTTCGTCATGCGCTGGCCGCCCATAATCTCCACCGCCGTCACCATATGTCGCCTCCCGCGTGTGGTGGTACAAGGATTTTGTACCACATTTATACCACCACCAAGGGCGATAAATCAAGCGCCAGGCGTCAAAATAGGGGGAAATCGTAGCTAGTGAGAGGTGGGTTGAGTGAACCGTGTGGAGCCACCGGTCGGAATCGAACCGACGACCTGTTGTTTACGAAACAACTGCTCTGCCTCTGAGCTACGGCGGCCCTGGGTCGACGGCTAAGAATCCGTGGGCAGGTCAACCTCGTACTGTTGCATGAGGTTGTCTAGCCCTGCTGCCGTGGAGGGGTCAGGGGTGACCAACGGCAGGCGCGGCTCGCCCACATTGAAACCAGCCTTGTTTACAGCGTACTTCACCGGGATGGGGTTTGCCAGTACAAAGAGGCCCTGAAAGAGGGGAAGCAACCGGCGATGCTCCGCCGCCGCGCGCTCCAGGTCGCCCTCCAGCGTCAGGCCCATCATCGCCTTGATCTGGTTGCCGACGAGGTGGGAGGCGACGCTGATGATGCCGTAGCCGCCCATCGCCATCATTGGATACGTCTGGTCGTCGTTGCCGGACCAGACGAGGAAGCCGGGTCGCGCATCGCGGATGATGTGCGCCGCCTGGCCCAAGTCGCCGCCGGCCTCCTTGATGCCCACGATGTTGGGGATCTCGCTCAGCCTGATGACGGTCTCCGCCGACATGTTGATGGCGGTGCGGCTGGTCACGTTGTAGAGGATGACGGGCAGGTCCGTGCTCTCCGCGATGGCCTTGAAATGCCGGTACAGCCCCTCTTGCGGCGGCTTGTTGTAGTAGGGAACGACGGACAGGACGGCGTCCGCCCCGACCTTCGTGGCGTCCTCGGTGTACTTCACGGCTTCCGCGGTGCTGTTGCTGCCCGTGCCGGCGACCACGTCGCCCGCGCCGTCGAGGGCTTCCTTGATCTCGGCGAAGAGGCGCGTCTGCTCGTCGGGGGTCAGGGTGGGCGACTCGCCTGTGGTGCCCGCGACGACGACGCCGTCGCTGCCGGACGCGACAAGGGCGAGGGCGAGCTTCCGGGCCTGCGCGTAGTCCACGCGGCCTTCAGTGTCGAAGGGGGTCACCATGGCGGTCAAGAGTCTGCCGATCTGTGCGGCCATACGCGCTACCTCCCGTTGCCGTTGGAGCCGGCGAGCCTCCGTTCAAGCAGTTCTTCTGCTATCTGAACGGCGTTCAAGGCGGCGCCCTTCCGCAGGTTGTCGCCCACGGTCCAGAGGGTGAGGCCGTTGGTCAGCGCCTTGTCCGTGCGGATGCGCCCCACAAAGACCTCGTCCTTGCCCGCCGCGAATCCGGCAAGCGGGTAGCTCTTGGCGGCAACGTCGTCGACGACACGGACGCCGGGGAACTCGGAGAGGATGTCGCGCGCCTCTTCAGGTGACATAACGCGCTCAAACTCCACGTGGACGGCCTCGCTGTGGGAGACGGGCACGGGCACGCGAACGCACGTCGCGGAGACGGGCAGGTCCGGAAGGTGCATGATCTTCCGGGTCTCGTTCTCCATCTTGGTCTCTTCCGTGGTGTAGCCGTCGTCGGTGAACTCCTCGACGTGGGGGAGCACATTGAACGCCAGCGGGTACGGGAAGGTGGCGGCGGTGGTCGACTTGCCGTCGAGCAGGTCGTGGGTCTGCTGGAAGAGCTCCGTGATGCCCTTGCCGCCCGCGCCCGACGCCGACTGGTACGTGTCCACGATGATCCGCTGGATGGGGTTGGCCTGGTGCAACGGCGCCAGCGCCATGAGCATGACGATTGTGGAGCAGTTTGGGCTGGAGATGATGCCGTGATGGGCCAGCAGGTCGTCGGGGTTGATCTCGGGGATGACCAGTGGCACCTCCGGGTCCATGCGCCACGCCGATGACTTGTCGATGACGACTGCCCCTCGCCTGGCGGCCTCCGGCGCGAGCTGCTTGCTCGTCCCGCCGCCTGCCGCGAAGAAGACGATGTCCGAACCCTCGAAGGCGTCCGGCGAGGCCTCCTCGACCACCAACTCCTCGCCCATGAAGGGCAGCTTGGTGCCGGCGGAGCGGCTGCTGGCCAGCAGCTTGGCGCGTCCGATTGGGAACCCGCGCTCTTCCAGGATGCTCAGGACAACGCGGCCAACGGCGCCGGTGGCCCCAACGACAGCGATGTTTGCTCCGCTCATGTGTGTATGTTCCTTTGCGATGTGGGTGCTGGAGCAGCGCTGGAGGGTGCGCGTCTACAGGTTGAGCAGCTTCTCCAGCCCTACTACGAGACCTCTACATTGTACCACCTGCCGAATGGCAGTGAGAACGCCCGGCATGTAGCACTCGCGGCCTATGGTGTCGTGGCGAAGGGTGAGGGTCTGCCCCAGCGTGCCGAGCACCACCTCATGGTGGGCGAGGCGGCCCGGCATGCGTTGCGCGTGAATCGATACGCCGTCGACCTCCGCGCCGCGGCTGCCCGGAGCGGGCTCTCGCTGCGGCATCTGCCGCGCCAGGGGCTCCGCTCGGCCCTCGACAAGCGCGTGGGCGATGGCGAGCGCGGTGCCGGACGGGGCATCAATCTTGGCATCGTGGTGCGCCTCCACAATCTCTGCGACCTCGAAGAAGCGGCTGAGGGTCCGGGAGATCTGCACCAGCAGCACCGCGCCGATGGCGAAGTTGGGGGCGATGAAAACGCCAACACCATTCTCTTTGGCGAGGGCGTCAATGGCGTGCAGCTCGGCGTCCGGGATGCCCGTTGTGCCGGCAACCGCGTGAACGCCGCGCTCGGCGGCCGCTCGCAGGGCGGCGGGGGAGGCGTCGGCAATGGAAAAGTCCACCATCACGTCGGGAGCGCAGGCCTCGATGGCCGTTCCGACATCAGTGAAAAAGGGAAAGTCAGCGGCAAGCTCCGAGGACTCGCGCAGGTCGACTCCACCCACCGCCATCATGTCGGGAGCGGAACGCACTGCCGCAAGCGTCTCGCCGCCCATGCGGCCGGAGACGCCATGTATGAGCACTCGGAGCTGACTGCCGCTTGACTCTGTAGTCATGGCTGCCTACTTACCTCAGTCGCGGTTGAAGCGCGGCGGGCCGCTGCGAGGGGGGCCGCCACGCGGGAAGTTCGGCCTACGGTCCCTGTCGAAGCCCGGGCGTCCACCACCGTCGCCGTTGGACGGCGGGGCCGACGCCAGCGCGGCCTCAGGCGTGAGGCCCTGCAGCACGGCGCGTCGGGAGAGGTTGACGCGGCCAAGCCGGTCCACCTCGATCACCATGACCTTGACCATGTCGCCGATGTTGACGGCGTCCTCGACGCGGGCCACCGGCTCCTCGGCCAGTTCGCCCAAGCGCACGAGGCCGTCCTTGCCGGGCAGGATCTCCACGAATGCGCCGAAGTTGGTGCTGCGGACCACCTTGCCGTTGAAGATGGAGCCGATCTCGGCTTCCTTGGTCAGGCCCTCCACCTTGCTGCGGGCCAGCTCCAGCGCCTCCTCGTTGGGGGAGCCGATGAACACTGTGCCGTCGTCTTGCACGTCGATGGTTGCCTTGGTCTCGGCGATGATTGCGCGGATGGTCTTGCCGCCTGGCCCGATGACCGCGCCGATCTTGTCGACGGGGATGGAGATCTTGATCATCCGCGGCGCGAAGGGGCTCATGTAGCCGCGCGTCGCCGGAATGGTCTGTAGGATCTTGTCGAGGATGAAGAGTCGGGCGTCCTTGGCCTGAGCCAGCGCCTCCCGCATGATGGCGGGCGTAATGCCCTTCACCTTGATGTCCATTTGCAGGGCGGTGATGCCCTCGGCTGAGCCCGCCACCTTGAAGTCCATGTCGCCCAGGTGGTCTTCCAGGCCCTGGATGTCGGTCAGAACGGCGTACTCGCCGTCCTCGCCCATGATGAGGCCCATTGCCACGCCGGCCACAGGCGCCTTGATGGGCACGCCGGCGTCCATGAGGCTCATGGTGCTGCCGCATACGCTGCCCATGGAGGTGCTGCCGTTGGAGCTCAGCGCCTCAGACACCACGCGGATGGTGTACGGGAACTCGTCCTTGCTCGGGATCATGGGCTCAAGCGCCCGCTCGGCAAGCGCGCCGTGGCCGATTTCCCGGCGGCCCGGAGACCCGACGCGCCGTACCTCGCCCACGGAGTAGGGCGGGAAGTTGTAGTGGTGCATGTAGCGCTTGGTGTCGATGGGGCTCAGGGTGTCCAGGCGCTGCTCGTCGCTCAGGGAGCCCAGCGTGACGACGCTGAGGATCTGCGTCTGCCCGCGGGTGAACAGCCCCGTGCCGTGCGTTCGCGGCAGGACGCCGACCTCGCAGGTGATGGGGCGCACCTGCGTGCGCTCGCGTCCGTCCGCCCGCACGTTCTCTCTGAGAACGCCGTGTCGGAAGACCTGGTTGACGGCCTTGTCGAAGGCGCCCGCCACCTGGGAGCCGGAAACGTTTTCGGCGACTGATGCGGCCACCTCGGCCTCGAGCAGGCCGAGTTCGCGGTCGCGCTCGCCCTTTTCGCGGCCCGCGAAGACTGCGGACTTGATGCGGCCGCGGACCTCGTCGGTGACGGCGTCGAAGGCGGCCTGCTCGGGTTCGGCGGGCGGCTCGACGGTTACCTTGGGCTTGCCCGCCAGCCGGACCAGCTCCCCAATGGCGTCGATGATCTTCGCGTTGGCGCGCTGGGCCTCGTCGAGGGCGTCCAGCACCAGCGATTCCGGCACTTCCTTGGCGCCGGCCTCCACCATGACGACGGCGTCTCTGCTGCCGGCCACCACCAGCTCCATGCTGCTGTTGTCCATCTGTTGGTACGAGGGATTGACCACAAACTGGCCGTCGACGTAACCGACGCGGCAGCCGGCGATGGGGCCCTCGAAGGGGATGGAGGAGATGGAGAGGGCCGCGGACGCGCCCACGATGGAGAGCACGTCGGGCGGGTTTTCCCGGTCGGCGGAGAACACGGTCGCTACGATCTGGACCTCGTTGCGGAAGCCCTTCGGAAAGAGCGGACGGATGGGGCGGTCGGTCAGCCGGGCGGCAAGGATGCCGTCGGTGCCCGGGCGTCCCTCGCGGCGGAAGAAGCTGCCGGGGATCTTGCCGACGGCGTAGAGCCGCTCCTCAAAGTCGACGGACAGGGGGAAGAAGTCGATGCCCTCGCGGGCCTTGGGGCTCATGCAGGCCGTGACCAGGATGACGGTGTCGCCGATACGAAGGGTAACGGAGCCGTCGGCCTGCCCGGCGACCCAACCTGACTCGATGGTAAGTGTCTTGCCGCCAACATCACATTGAACGGTGTGGCGCATGGGGAAACCTCCTCTATACGTTGCGAGAGGAGGAAGGGGCCGTCCGCTTGAAGGTGATTACCTGCGCAGACCGAGGTTGGTCAAAAGAGCGCGATATCGCGTGGGCGCGGTCCTGCCGATGTAGTTCAGCAGGCGCCGGCGTTGCCCAACAAGCTTCAATAGACCACGCCGGGTGTGGTGGTCCTTCTTGTGGATTTGGAGGTGTCGATTCAACTCATTGATGCGGCCAGTGATAACCGCAACCTGCACGTCGGTTGAACCGCTATCCGTCGCGTGGGTCTTGAAGTTGCTGATGATGGCTTGCTTTTGCTCGATGTCCACGTTGCTTCGGGACCTATTCCTCTCTCATTCTGTCGCAGGGAGTATAGCATGCCCATTTGCCGGATGGAAGGGGCGGCCTGTAGGTGTTTCAGAAAGCGGGTCGCTGCTATCATTATAGGCCCCCTACAACATTGACGGAGGTACCCACCCATGGCGGCGGAGATCATCAGTGGGACGGAGATAGCCAAGCAGGTGCGGGCGGAGGTCGCCGAGGGCGTGGCGGCACTTGTGGGTTCGACGGGCGTCGCGCCGGGGCTCGCGGTCGTGTTGGTCGGCGACGACCCCGCGTCGGCTGTCTACGTTCGAAACAAGGGCCGCGCCGCCGAGGAGGTGGGCATCTTCTCCGAGACGTACCGACTGCCGCAGGAGACGCCGCAGGACGAGGTCGTCGAACTGGTCCGTCAGTTGAACGCCGACGAGCGCTTCCATGGCATCCTGGTGCAGTTGCCGCTGCCTCCGCAGGTGAACGAGGAGGCCGTGCTCTACACCATAGACCCTGAAAAGGACGTGGACGGCCTGCACCCGTTCAACGTCGGCCGCCTCGCCGCCGGCAACCCGACGTTTGTGCCGTGTACGCCCGCGGGGGTGCAGGAGATGCTGGTGCGCTCCGGCCATGACCCGGCGGGCAAGCACGTGGTCGTGTGCGGACGCAGCAACATCGTCGGCAAGCCCGTTGCGATGCTGCTGCTCCAGAAGGCAGCCGGCGCCAACGCCACGGTGACCGTCTGCCATACGGGCACACGAGACCTCGGCGAGATTACGCGGCAGGGCGACATCCTCATCGCGGCTGCGGGCCGCCCCGAGTTCATCACGGCAGATATGGTCAAGGAGGGCGTCGTAGTGGTCGACGTGGGCATCAACCGCGTCGACGACCCCTCGAGGGAACGAGGCTATCGCCTGACTGGCGATGTCGACTTCGGGCCGGTGTCTGAGGTGGCCTCGGCCATCACGCCGGTGCCGGGGGGCGTCGGGCCAATGACCATCGCAATGTTGCTGAAGAACACGCTTCAGTCTGCGCGCAGCGTCGCGGGGGTGTAGGAGGCGGGGTTCCTGCCAGAGCTTGTCGAAGGGCGGGCGGCCTTGCGTCTAGCGGGACGCCACCCAGATGCCGCCGTCCTCCACCTTAACCGGGTATGTCGTGATGCCCGGGTCGTAGGGCGAGGCCTTCACGTAGTTGCGGATGTTGAAGGCGATGCTGTGGCCCGAGCAGACGATCTGCTCTCCGTCCAGAAAGCCGATGTCCAGGGGCCAGCTCGCGTGGGGGCACTCGTTGCTGACTGCGATGACCTCGCCTTCGATGTTGGCGAGGCAGATCTCGTAGCCGTGGGCCTCGGCGCGCATGAGTTCGCCGGGATGCAGGTCGGAAGCGTTGGCGACGCGGATGTAGTCTTCGGCCAAGGTGGCGCTCCTTCGGTGGTGTCAGCCCATTCCGCGCGCGGCTGCGAGCGACCGGTCGGGCCCGCCTCAGGATAGCAGATTCGGGGCGTCGCACGCGAGGTCGCCGGTTGACCTTCTGAGCGTCAGGAATCACCATGAGTGGTGCGAAGACCCGGGCATGTGACATAGTTTGTGACATTCTGCGAGCCCGGATTCGTAGCTGAAAGACGCCATTGCAGGCGAGGAGACACGGAATGACACAGGATGCGCGTGGAGATGACCACGCGGCGGGCGAGGAAAAGGCGAAGCCGCGGACGGGCCGACGGAAGGCAACGGGCCTCGTCATCGTGAACACCGGCAACGGCAAGGGCAAGACGACTGCCGCGCTTGGGGTGTTGTTCCGTGCGTGGGGGCGCGGCCTCAATGTGCGCATGTTCCAGTTCATCAAGAACTCGGGCTCTCGCTACGGCGAGCAGCGGGCCGCGGAGAAGGTGGGCATTCTGATGACCGCGGTGGGGGACGGCTTTACGTGGCTTTCCAAGGACCTGGACCACTCCGGAGAACTGGCCGCGCAGCAGTGGGAGAACTGCAAGGAAGCGCTGCTGCACGGCGACTACGACGTCATCGTGATGGACGAAATGACGTATGCGCTGCAGTTTGGGTGGGTATCCACCGCGGAGGTAATCGAGACGCTGAAGCAGCGGCCGTCGACACTGCACGTCATCATCACGGGCCGGGACGCGCCTGATGAGCTCGTTGAGTACGCCGACCTCGTGACGGAGATGCGGGAGATCAAGCACCCCTTTGCGGAGAAGGGCATCAAGGCACAGCCGGGGATCGAGTTCTAGCTGCGTTCGCCCTTCGACGGGCTCAGTGCGAACGGGAGTACCGACAGTCATAAGGCGGGCGGCCACAAGGGCCGCCCCTACGGGATGGGGCACGGGTTGTAGGGGAGCCGTCCCTAGCCCAGGTCCACCAGAATGTCGTCTCCCTCCACCTTGAGGGGGAAGGTCCGGGCCGACTCATCGGGCACGCCGGTGCGCTGGCCATTCTTGACGCTGTAGAAGTGGCTGTGGCCGGGGCACTCGACGCAATCGTCCTCAAGAATGCCCTCGTGGAGCGCCCAGCCCTCGTGCGGGCAGAAGTTGTCGAGGGCGTAGAACTCGCCGTCGAGGTTGGCGATCATGACTTCCACGTCGCCCACCTTGGTCATAGCCAGCCTTCCGGGCTTGACTGCGGATGCCTGGGCGACTTTTACGTAGTTCTCCGGCATGGAAATCCTCCGATTAGCGTGCTGCCGCCATACGATAGCAATTGTAGCTGGCGTTGTCCAATGAACGGCGAGCTAACCCGGCAAGCCTCATTACGTTCTTAGTAATGAGAGCCTTGCCACTGGCCCATAGGCGACTGTTCGTGAAGAGGGGGCACACAGATACAAAATAGAGGCGGCAGCAATGAATCCAAATCAAATGCGAAACAAACGCTCATCAAACGCTTTACATAGAAATCAGCTACGGGAGCGAAAAACCATGAGCGCTGGCATCGTTTTCTACATAGGAGCGGCCCTCGTCTTCCTCCTCGCCGCCTGCAACACCCCGGAGGACGTCACAGGGCCGGAGACCGACACGGACACACCAAGGCCGACGCCGACGGCGATCACAACCTCCGTAGGCGTTGTCACAGACACCCGCGTCGACTCGGTCGGTATCGAACCACGGACGACCGTGAACGGCTCGATGCCGACCGTCGTAGAGACCCAATTCGACGCTATGGAAATCGTAGCGGCCAGGGAACAGGTGCTGGCCAACATTTACGAGCAATCGCTCCCGTCCGTCGTCTTTGTGCGCGCCGTACACCGGATCGACCCTGACGACAACCAGTTCGGCCGCGACTTCTTCGGTGGGATTCCCCGCGGCCCACTTGACGAGTTCCAGCAGGGGGCCGGCTCCGGTTTCGTCTGGGACGAGGAGGGGCACATCCTCACCAACTGGCACGTCGTAGAGGGCTCCGACAGCGTAAGCGTCGTATTCGCTGACGGTACGGAGCTCGATGCCGAGTTCCTCGGCGGCGACCCGGACTCCGACTTGGCCATCCTGAGGGTGGATCCCGCCCTTCGAGATCTGAAGCCGCTGCCGCGTGGCGACCTCGATGACCTCCGTGTCGGCCAGATGGCATTGGCCATAGGCAGCCCCTTTGGGCAGGACTTCACCCTGACCAGCGGCATAGTGAGCGCGCTGGGGCGCACCATTCGTAGCGGGAGCGGCCCATATTCCATCCCGCTGGTGGTGCAAACGGACGCGCCCATCAACCCCGGCAACTCCGGCGGCCCGCTGCTGGACCGGCGTGGTCACGTCATCGGCATCAACACCCAGATCCTCAGCCGCTCGGGTGGCAACTCCGGCGTGGGCTTCGCCGTGCCCATCGACATCGCGAAGCAAGTCGTGCCGGACCTGATCGAGCACGGCAAGTACGAGTACGCGTGGCTGGGCATCAGCGGCGCAACGCTGACCGCCGACGTCGTCGAGCACCTAGGCCTGCCGGAAGCGTCCCGCGGCGTCCTCATCGTCAAAGCCATCGAAGACGGCCCCGCAGAGGGGGCAGGCATCAAGGGCGGTGAGGAAGAGGTGACCATTGATGGAGAGGATGTTGTATTGGGCGGCGACGTCATCACGGCCATCAACGGCATAGCGGTGAGGAAGATGCATGACCTCATTTCCTACCTGGTCGAGAACACCCGCCCAGGAGACGAGATCGAGCTGGATGTCTTGCACAGCGACGGCGAGACGGAGACGATCACCGTCACCCTGGGCACCAGGCCGGAAAACTAGCTAAATTTGGGCACCCCACCTCGGAGGAGGGCTGCGCAAGGGGCCAGCCCTCCTCTGAATTTGCCGGAGCGCCCTGAGTTCGACGCACCGCACGACCCTCGAGCGCCTGCCCAACCGCAGTCGATGCCAGCCCCGTTCCAACCAATTGGAACCTTCCCGGCGCAAACGGTGTCTAAGTATGTGAGAGGCCGCCGGAGGGCAGTCCTTTAGAGGCCCAATTCGCCCGATAGAGGTGACACGATGCAGGGCTCACCCAAAATCGCTTTCCTCGCCGCCATTGCCGTGCTCGCGATGCTGTTTGCGGCGGCCGCTTGCAGCAGCAGCCCGGCGGCAAACCCGACGGCCACGGTTACCGCCGTCGTGCCGTCGGGCAAGGACCCGAACGCCTCGGTGCGCGGTACGGTCACGTACAAGGAGGACATCCCCTTGACCCCGGGGGCGCAGCTCATCGTCAGCCTGCGCGACACCTCGCTACAGGACGCAGCCGCGCCGCTCATCGCCCAGCAGATCATCGAGGACCCCGGACAGGTGCCAATCGCCTTCAAGGTCGAGTACAACCGCGACGACATCGACGACCGCAACACGTACTCCGTCAGCGTCCGCATCGAGGAGGCCGACGGCCGCCTCGCATTCACCAACGACACCGCGTACGACGTCATCACGCGCGGCAGGCCGGACCGCGTGGACATGCAGCTTGTGCTCGTTCAGCCGCCGCCCGAACTTTCGGCGCAGGTCGACGGCGACCACCGCACGTGGGTGGAAGCGCCGCCATGGGTCATCCGCGCCAACCGCATCCCCAACGAGCAGGAGCACTTCCTGCGTATCGAGTTCTACCAGTCGAGCGTGGAAGACTGCGCCCGCCCGGGCAGCCAGAGCGTCGAGGTTGAGGGGAACGAGATTGCCGCGACACTCACCCTGCAGCAGCCGCCGGGCGTGCCCTGGGACACGGGCTGCGCGGCCGAGTTCGTGGAACTGGATGCCGTTGAGCCTATTCCTGGCGAGCTATCTTCGGGCAAACCCTACACGGTCACGGTGAACGGCGTGACTGTCAGCACGTTCACGTTGCCCAGGGAGGCCCTCCGCGACTCGATCATCGTGAAGTCGCCCGTGCAGCGCGTCGAGGTATATGAGTTGGAGAGCGATCCGGTGCAGTACGTTGTTGAGGTGGTCTCCGGCAGGCCGTCGGGGAGCTGCACCCAGTTCAACGGCTACGAGGTCGTACGGAAGCACGACAATACGATAAACGTCGAGATTACCCACCACCAGATCGTCGACCCGCAGGCTCGCTGCACCAGGGACTACCCCATCGAGGAGACTCGCGTGCCGCTCGGGGTCCTGGAGGAGGGCGTCGAGTACACGATTACCGTCAACGGCGCGCACAAGCAGACGGTTGTGGGCCGGTAGCCAGAACGCCGAGTGTCGAGCAGCCCCAGCAGGGGAGGGTTGAGGGGCCCTCCCCTGCATGTGTCGCGCCGTATAGAAGCCGCCACACGACGCGGGCCGCTCGGCGCAGGGTCACCGGGGCCAGTCGTTGGGATGGGCGTCGGTTTCGACATCCCCGGGGCTGCTGAAACGGAGCTCGGTGCGTAGGCGGTCTACCAGCCCCTCAACTTCGGTTTCGCTGGCCCTGTAGCGGAATAACGAATGGCGCAACGCTTCCAGTGCGCCCTCCAGCTCCGGCCAGACCACCTCGCCGACGCCCAGTCGCTTGAGCCGCTCGCCCTCCTCACGCTGTCGCACCAGGACCACGGTGTCCAGCTCCGGGTTCATGGCAAGGGCGTTGTGCGCGGTGAGCCAGGTTGCGACGGGGTCGGTGACGCAGACCACGAGGAGCCGGGCATACCGCACGCTGGCGGCCTCCAGTACGCGCTCGTTGTGGCTGTCGCCGTGAAGGACGGTAAGGCCGCGCTCCCGCCACTGCCGGGTGAGGTTGGGGTCAAGGTCTATGGCAATGAAGGGGACGTGGTGCTCGTTGAGGACCTGCGCCACGAGGGCGCCGACGCGGCCAAGGCCGCACACGACGGCGTGGCCGCGCATGTGGTGGAGCCGCGATTCGAATTCAGGGTGGCCGATTCGGTAGGGACGCAGGGACCGGAAGCGGGAGCTCACCGTCGAAAGGGCCGCGGCCCCGCCCGCCAGAGTGCCCGGGGTTAGCGCCATCGTAATCACAGCGGACACGATGACCAGCGAAAAGAGTTCATGATCCACTATGCCCAACTGCAGCGCGGTGGCCGCGAGGAGAAAGCTGAACTCGCCGATCTGCATCATGCCGAACCCCACCAGCATCGCCGTGTGCGGCAGATAGCCGAACGCCCGCCCGATTATCGCTGTGACGCCGAATTTGCCCACTAGCACCAGGGCGACGATTGCCAAGACGGGCACGGGGTCCTGCATGATATGCACGGGGTCAGTGAGCATGCCCAGGGAGACGAAGAACAGTGCGGCAAACGTGTCGCGGAGCGGGGTAATCTCGCCCAGGGTGCGATGGCCAAACTCGGACTCGCTGAGCAGGACGCCGGCTACAAAGGCGCCCAGGGCGGCGGAGAGGCCGGCGGCGCTGGTGAGCGCTGCGGTCGAGAAGGAGATGGCAACCAGCGAGAGAATGAACATCTCGCGAGAACCAAGCTGCGTTACGCGGTGGAGTATCCACGTCAGGGCGCGGCCTCCCAGCAGGGCCATGCCACCGAGCACGGCGGCCGCCTTGAGAAGACCGATGAAGAGCTCGGTGAGAAAGCCGCCTTCGCCGCTCAGCGCGGGCAAGACCGCGATCATGGGGATGAAGGCCAGGTCCTGCACGAGGAGCATGCCGGTGAGAATTCGCCCGTGGAGGCTGAGCAGGTCGCCGCGGTCGTTCAGGGTCTTCAGGACGACCATCGTGCTGCTGAGCGAGATCGCCAGGGCCAACGTCACCGCGCTGGGGGCATCGAGGCCAAGCAGGTGTCCCACGCCGTAACCAATGGCCCCCATCAACGCAATCTGCGAGAGGGTCCCGAACACGGCGATGTTGCGAAGCTTCACGACGTCGCGGAAGGACACTTCCACGCCCACGGCAAAGAGCAGCAGGATAACCCCGAACTCGGCAAGGGATTCGACCGTCTCCTGATTGCCAATCACCTCCAGCATGTGCGGGCCGATGATCATGCCGGCGGCCAGGTAACCCACCAACATTGGCAGGCGCAGCAGACGCGCCGCCAGCGATCCTACGAAGGCTGCGGCGAAGATGATGACAATGTCCCAGAAGAGGGAAAGTTCGTGGGGCATGCGCCTGTCCTTCCGGGTGGAGGATGGAAAAACCGGGACGCGTCCAAGGGCACTTGGAAGGGTTTCATGGTAGAGGATGGACGCGGGCCGGGCAAGAACGGAGCGCAAACAGGTCAATGGACCGGTCGCATCGGAGCTATCGTCCGCCTATCCGGCTCGCGCCGCGCGCATCCGGTCGAGGCGGCCGCGAATGCCCGTCTCCGGCATGAGTATGCCGTTGATGAAGAGCGTGATGTTGAGCGGCGCAACGATAAACAGGCCAATGAAGAGCGAACCAGTCGCTTCCTCCATGATCCCGACAAAGAGCGGGCCCCACATCGCGCTGAGCGGGAAGAGGGTGCGCATGAGCCCCTGCGCCACGGCAACCTCGCGGTGGGCGAGACGCATGTCCATGGGGATGGTGAAGAGCACGGGCGGCACAGCCATGGAGAAGACGCCGGCGGTGAAGAGGAACAGCGCGGCAAGTGGTACGTTCGTCGCCTGCAATAGCAGAAGGTAGCTCGCCGGCAGAATGAGGCCGGGGACCCAGATGAATGGCTTTCGCCTTCCCAACCACTGGGATAGCGGTCCTGACGACAGCGTGCCCACGATGCCGCCAATGGGGAATGCGCTCATCAGCAAGCCCGCTGTTTCCAGGGAGATGTTCAGCTTGTCGATGGAGTAGGTGGGGTAGAAGGTGAGGAAAGAGCCGAAGCAAACTGCGACGCCCATCTGCGCGCTCGCGACGACCCATAGCGACTTGTGACGCCTCAGCACGCCCGCTGGGTTTATATCCGGCGGCGGAGGAGCTCCCTCTGCCCTTCCCGCGCGGTTCTCGCGGCCAAGGAATACCCAGGACAGGGTGATGAGCAGCAGCATCGCCGCGGCCATGTAGTAGAAGCCCCGCCATCCGCCCAACAGCAAGATGAGCGCAGGCGCCGCGGCCAGTGACAGCGTCTGCCCGATTGAGCGGTTGCCGAAGTCCAGGCTGTTGATGGACGCGTAGAGCCGGGGCCGGAACCACTGCTGAATGAACATCACCTGTATCTGGGTCCTCGCGGCGGCAAGCATGACAAAGAGGAACCTGCCGAGCATCAGGAGGAGCGCGCCGGGGGCCAGCGCCTGTATCAGCGTGGACGCCGCCATACCGAGACAGCATAGGAGCGTGATGAGCTTGGGGCTATGGCGCGTAAGCCAGATGCTCGCGGGGAGCGCCATAAGGCCGAAGCCAAAGAAGCCTACGGTGCCCATGAGGCCCGCCTGGGTCGGGCTCAGGCCGAGCTCATCCTTCCAGATAGGCACCATGACGCCCAGGGAAAAGAAGATGAGGTTGTTGACCTGGTCCATGGCCCATAGGTGGGGCATGACTACCCAGGCGTAACGAGGTTGGTTGGCGTTGCGCCCGATGTTTGGCTGTTGGCTCATGAGTAGGCGCTTCCAAGGAGGAGTTTCATCCCATCCATCTTGACACGGAGGAAACCCCAGCACAATTGCGACTGCCCGGAGCCAGCCCTCGGATGCGGCTGCGTCATTCGGGGCTGGTGCCCTAACGCCGCGCGTCGCTCTTCTGGCGAGCGCTGGATACAAGCCCGATGTATTCTATTCGCCTCGACAATAACGTATGGCCACCTAGCAACGGTCATACGAATATGGAAATGTGCATAAATCGTCGTGAATTGGAAGAAAATGAGCGATATACCAAGAGAAAATTGGGCTTGTCGGCGATGTTGCGCACAGTCTTTGGCTGCTGTCGCTTGGAATATGACGAAATCGGTCACCCGGACGGTTTGACATGCCTTGCGCTCGACAATAGCATCCCCTCGTCACCGGCAAGACATTGAGGGCCGCTGCATTGCGTCCCTTACGCTGTGGAATGGTTAGCAGCTATGGCAAGAAAAATCGCACTCTACCAATACAAATGGATCGCACCGGGTCTGGCGCTCGCCGACCTGGGCGTACTCAATCGCGTCCCCTGACCTCTCTTACTGCCAACTTCCTTTTACTCTCACGCCTAACCAATCAGAAGGATGAAATGCGTACTGTTTTGAAGTCAAAGATCCACCGTGGCTACGTTACCAGCACCGGCCTCGACTACGTCGGCAGCGTCGAGATTGACCGCGCCCTCATGCAGAAGTGCGACCTCTGGGAGTACGAGCAGGTCGTCATCTGCAACGCCAACAACGGCAACCGCTGGGAGACCTACGTCCTGCCGGCCGAGTACGGCTCCGGCACCATCGCCGTGCAGGGCCCGGGAGCGCGACTGTGCGAACCCGGCGACGTCGTCGTCATCCTGGCCTACGAGGTTTCCGACGTCCCCATCGAACCCAAGCAAATCCTGGTCGACGAGAACAACCGTTTCACAGACTACCTTAGGACGAAGTATGAACAGAGGGTTTAGCGAAGCCGAAACCGAACGGTTCTACGACGAAGAGGATGCCATCTACCGCTCCTTCTGGGACTCCGAAGGCAGCCTGCACTGGGGCTACTTCGACGAGACCACCGGCGGAGACTTCCTGCGGGCCTCTGCCCGGCTGGACGAGGTCATGGGGGCAAAGGGCCGCATCGACGCGAGTTCCTACGTGCTGGACTTGGGCTGCGGCAACGGCAACACGGCCCTCTGGCTGGCCCAGACATACGGCTGCCGTGTTACGGGCATCGACCTGAGCGGCGTCCGCGTCGACAACGCCAAGGAGATGGCCGCGCAACAGCCGGAGGAGTTGCAGCGGCTGTTGCGCTTCGAGCACGGCTCCGCGACGGACCTCCCCTTCGCCGACGGCGAGTTCACCCACGTTTGGAGCCAGGCCACCATCTACCATGTGGCGGACAAGGAGACGGCCCTGCAGGAGTCCCGCCGTGTCCTGGCGACGGGCGGCCTGCTGGTGTTGGACGACCTGCTGAAGCCCAAGCCGGTTGTGAGCGAGCAGTCGCGCCAGTACGTCTACGACCGCTTGCTCTTCGACACGCCATTCAGCTTTACGGGCTACCAGGACTACCTAAAGCAGATAGGCTTCACCATCCTGGAAGCAGAGGACCTCTCCGGGTTCCTCCGGCAGAGCTACCAGCACCTGGGCGCCAAGGCCCGTGAGCATGCCCGTGGCGAGCTCGAGGAGAAGCTGACGGCGCTGGACTTCGCGTACGGGAAAATGGTGGAGGCCGTGGAACGCGATGAGCTCGGCTGGGGCCTGTACATCGCGCAAGCAAGCTAGCCTGCGCCAAGCACTGACATAACGAGACCACGCATGGAGGACCGATCTATGACTGGGCAGAACAGGGTGCAGTGGATCTATTCGTCTAAGGACGTCAACGAGCTTCAAGAACGCTACGACGTTTGGGCGGCGGATTACGACTCGGACCTGGACCGCGACTTCGGGTGGTTTGCGCCGCAGTTGGCCGCGGGAGTCCTCCAGAGGTACGCGTCGCCCACCGCGCGCATCCTCGACGCCGGAGCGGGCACGGGGCTGGTCGGCAAGGCGCTGAAGGAGATGGGCTACGGCTCCATCGTCGCGATGGACCTCTCCGTGGGCATGCTGGAGATAGCCAAAAAGACCGAGGCCTACGAGAGCTTCGACCAGATGGTGCTCGGTGAAACGCTGGGCTATGAGACCGATAGCTTCGACGCAGTGATCAGCGTCGGCGTGTTCACGGTCGGCCACGTGCCCGCCAGCGGCCTCGACGAGCTGGTGCGGGTCACCAAGCCGGGCGGCCACATCGTCTACTCGCTGCGGCCCGACGTGTACGAGGAGAACGGCTTCAAGGAGAAGCACGCGGAACTTGAAGCCGCCGGCAAGCTCTCGATAGTGGAGACAACGGAGCCTGTGCACGTGCTGCCCATCGGCGAGCCAGAGGTTGAGCACCAGGTCTGGGTGCTCAGGATCAGCTAACGATGCCGGGGAAGGTGAAGAACACGCCATGACCGAGAACAACCGAGTCCAGTGGGTCTACTCCTCCAGGGACAATGCGGAGCTTGAGGCCCGCTACGATGAGTGGGCGTCGGAATACGACGCGGACGTCATCGATGACTTCGGCTATTTCGGACCGCAGCGCGGCGCGGACATCCTCGAGGGGTACGCGCCGACGAGCGCGCACATCCTCGACGCCGGCGCCGGCACGGGCCTCGTCGGAGCGGCGCTGAAGGAGAAGGGCTACGGCTCCATCGTCGCCATGGACCTCTCCGAGGGCATGCTGGAAGTGGCGAAGAAGACCGGCGCCTACCAGGGCTTCGACCGGATGGTGCTCGGCGAGACGCTGGGCTACGAGACCGCCAGCTTTGACGCAACCATCAGCATCGGCACGTTCTCGCTCGCTCACGCGCCGGCCAGTGGCCTCGACGAGCTTGTGCGCGTCACCAAGCCCGGCGGCCACATCGTCTACTCCGTCCGCGCCGACGTGTATGTTGAGAGCGGCTTCCAGGCAAAGCACGAAGAGCTGGTGGCCGCCGGCAAGATCACCATCGTGGACGGCACGGAGCCCGAGCACCTGCTCCCCAAGGGCGAGCCGGAGTTGGAGCACCAGTTCTGGGTCCTCAAGGTCACCTAGACCAGGAACCCACGGCAACACTACCCACAAGGGGCCCGGCGCACCGCTGGGCCCGTCTTGGTGTATAGCCTCGCAGCTTGCCACGCGCGGCCCGATGCTGCTACCGTTCCGCTGCATCCCACGTCGACGTAGTGCGCCGCGGGCGAGCATCGCATGGAGGCAACAATGGGCAGAAGGCAGACCATCCACATCCCCGGCGTGGCCCACAATGCGCCGATCCCCTTCGGCGCGCGGGTCGGCAACATCGTCTACAGCTCCGGCATTCAGGGCATAAACGCCGACAACGGCGAGCTTAGCGAGGATGTCGCCGAGCAGGCGCGGCAGTGCTTCCGCAACCTGCGAACGTTCCTCGAACACGCGGGCGCGACAACGGACGACATCGTGCGGCTCACGTGCTACCTGCAGGACTTCGGCGACCGGACCCACATCAACGCGCCATGGCTCGATATGTTCCCGGACGAGAATGACCGACCGGCGCGGCACACGAGCCAGTACAACCCGCCCCCCGGCGGCATGAAGGTGCAGATCGAGGTCATCGCGGTGGTGGAGGAGTAGCTCGGCAAGCGGGCTCCGCAGGATTGCAATAGAGGAGGAAACATGAAGGCGGTACAGGTATTGGAGGCCGGCGGGCCGGAAGTCCTGAAGTACATGGACGTCGACGACCCCACGCCCGGCCCCGGTGAGGCGCTCGTTGAGCTGAAGGCGGCGGGCGTCAACTACATGGACGTCTACGTCCGCTCCGGCGCGAACAACCCCACGCTCCCAATCATCCCCGGCGGCGAGGGCTCCGGCATCGTCGTGGAGGTTGGCGAGGGCGTGACCGAGGTGGCCGTCGGCGACCGCGTCGCATACACCGGCGCGGGGCGGTCGTATGCCGAGAGGGTCGTCGCGCCGTCGTGGCGGCTGATAAAGGTGCCGGACGACCTTGACATCGAGGTTGGCGCGGCGGTCATGCTGCAGGGGATGACCGCCCACTACCTCTCGAACTCCACGTACCCACTGCGGGAGGGCGACACGGCGCTCGTGCACGCGGGCGCGGGCGGCGTTGGCCTGCTGCTCATCCAGATGGCCAAGATGCGCGGCGCGACGGTCATCACCACCGTCTCCACCGGCGAGAAGGCGGAGCTGGCGAAGGGCACCGGCGCGGACCACGTCATCCTGTACACCCAGCAGGACTTCGCGGAAGAGGTGAAGGGCATCACCGGCGGCGCGGGCGTGCAGGTGGTCTACGACGCCGTGGGCGCCGACACCTTCGAGGGCGGCATAGCCAGCCTGGCGCCCCGCGGCCTGATGGCCCTCTACGGCCAATCGAGCGGCCCCGTGCCGACGGTCACGCTGTCGACGCTGAACCCCAAGTCACTGTACATAACGCGGCCGGGCCTGAACTCGTACACGGCGACGCGTGAGGAGCTCGAGGCGCGCGCAGGCGAGCTGCTGGGTTGGGTGCAGTCGGGGAAGCTCAACGTGAGGGTACACGGCCGCTTCGCGCTGCAGGACGCCTCGGAGGCGCACCGGCAGTTGCAGGGCCGGCTGACGACGGGCAAGCTGCTGCTGATTCCCTAGTGCACCGGACCCCGCGACCGCGGAAATACCGCGGAAATACCGCGGGAATAGGGAGAACCAAGGAATCATGAAGGCGGCAAGGGTATTTGAGGCAGGCGGTCCCGAGGTCCTGACCTACACTGACGTGGACGACCCAAAGCCCGGCCCCGGCGAGGCGCTCGTTGAGCTGAAGGCGGTGGGCATCAACTACAGGGACGTCTACGAGCGCTCCGGCGCGTATCCCGTGCCACTCCCGTTCATTCCCGGCAACGAGGGCGCGGGCATCGTCGTGGAGGTGGGAGAGGGCGTAACCGAGGTTTCGGTGGGCGACCGCGTCACCTATAGCGCAACGCGGTTTTCGTACGCGGAGAAGGTCGTCGCGCAGGCGTGGCGGCTCATCAAGATGCCGGACGACATGGACATCGAGCTGGGCGCGGCGTCGATGCTTCAGGGCATGACGGCGCACTACCTCTCGCAGTCCGTCTACCCACTCAAGGAGGGCGACACGGCCCTGGTGCACTCGGGCGCGGGCGGCGTCGGATTGCTGCTCATCCAGATGGCGAAGATGCGGGGCGCGGCGGTCATCACAACGGTCTCGACGGGCGAAAAGGCGGAGATTGCGATGAATGCCGGCGCCGACCACGCCGTCCTATACACGCAGCAGGACTTCGTGGAGGAGGTCAAGCGCATCACCGACGGCAAGGGGGTCAACGTCGTGTACGACGCTGTCGGAGCGGACACCTTCGACGGCGGGCTCGAGGTACTGGCGCCGCGGGGCATGATGGCGCTCTACGGGCAGGCTAGCGGGCCGGTGCCGACGCTGGACATCGCCAAGATCGGCGCCAAGTCGCTCGTCTTCACGCGGACGGGTGGGAACGCCTTCACGCAAACGCGGGAGGAGCTGGAGTGGCGCGCAGGCGAGGTGCTGGGCTGGGTGCAGTCGGGGAAGCTCAACGTGAGGGTGCATGGCCGCTTCGCGCTGCAGGACGCATCGGAGGCGCACCGGCAGTTGCAGGGCCGGCTGACTACGGGCAAGCTGCTGCTGATTCCCTAGGCGAATGTCAAGTATCGCGATTTTTGCCTAGCGTACGCGCGTGCAGTGGAGTACACTCGCGGGCAAGTTCACGTCGTCGGAAAGTGCATAGACTCAAGAGGAGGCTTCAGCAATGCTGACCACGCAAGAGACGGAATACCTTTGCAGAGTGGGCCCCGGCACGCCTATGGGCAACCTGATGCGTCGCTTCTGGCACCCGGTGCTGCTCTCGAAGGAGCTGCCCGGACCGGACTGCCCGCCGCTGCGCTCGAGGATCCTGGGCGAGGACCTCGTCGCGTACCGTGACTCCACCGGCAAGGTGGGGCTGCTGGACAACAACTGCCCGCACCGGCGCGCAAGCCTGTTCTTCGGCAGGAACGAAGAGGCCGGGCTGCGCTGCGTCTACCACGGTTGGAAGTTCGACACGAGCGGCGCCTGCGTCGACATGCCGTCGGAGCCGGCGGAGAGCAATTTCAGGGACAAGGTAAAGATTAAGGCGTACCCGGTAAAGGAAGCGGGCGAGTTGATCTGGGCGTACATGGGGCCAGCCGAGCTTGAGCCGCCTCTGCCGATGCTGGAGTACAACGGGCTCGGGCCGGATCAGGTGTCCGTGTCCAAGCTGCGCTATGAGTCCAACTACGTGCAAGTCGTCGAGGGCGACATTGACACGGTACACGCGTCATTGCTGCACAGCCGGTTGTCCGCGCTGGACGACGCCCCGACGGCGACGTCGCTGGCGGGCAAGTACTCGTACCCGGACCGCGCGCCCAAGTTCTTCGTCGAGGACACCGACGGCGGCATCCTCATCGGCGCACGGCGGCGTGCAGAGGAAGACAGCTACTACTGGCGCATCTCCCGCTGGCTCTTCCCCTACTTCACCATGATCCCCCGGGAGCCGCACGGCATCACCCAGGGCGGCGCCATGGTGCCTATCGACGACGAGAACTGCTGGTTCGTGCACATCCGCTGGAACCCCTACGGCCCCTTGACTGAGGACCAGCGGTATGAGAACAACTTCGACCTGAACATCAGGGACGACGGTTCATGGCTAGCCATCGGCAACCGCCGCAACGACTACCTCATCGACCGGGAGAAGCAGCGGACCGAGTCGTACACCGGCATCGCCTTTGTGCGGGCGCAGGACTCCGCGATGACGGACAGCATGGGCACCATCGCCGACCGCTCCAAGGAGCACCTGGCGACGACGGACACGGCGATCATCCGGATGCGCCGCCGCCTCATCAGGGCTGCGCGGGCGCTTGAAGACGGCGTCGAGCCGTTCCCGCCGCACCACCCCGAGTCCTACAAGGTGCGCTCCGGCGGCTGCGTGCTTCCGAGAGATGTATACTTCACTGACGACTCCGAGGTGTTGGACGACATCACCGTAAAGTAAGGCGCTGCCTTTGGGCAGCAAGAGCCCCACGGCTCGCCTCGCGGAGGGTCGTGGGGCTCTTCTTTTGTGCGGCGGACCCAGGGTAGGGAGAGGATTACTTGGCAGAGAATCGCACGGGCGCGGAAGCGCAGCCGGAGCCGCAGTCGTGGCAGGGAAGGCTGCCCTTCTTCTACGGCTGGGTCATCGTCGTCATCGCCTTTATGATGAGTTTCATGACGGCGGGCGTCGGCTGGTCGACAAGCGTCATCGCCGTGCCCATGCGCGAAGACCTTGGCTGGAGCCTTTCGTCCATCTACCTGGGTCTAACGATGCGTGGGCTGGTTGGCGCCGTCGGCATGTTCCTGCTTGGGCGATTCGCGGACCTGAAGCACGGCGCACGGTCGCTGGCAATCGTCAGCGGGGGGCTGTCGGCGATGTCGCTGCTGGCGGTGTCGCAGGTGGAGTCGCACTGGCAGTTCCTGTTGCTCTACGGCGGCGTCGGCGGGATGACGCAGGCGGGGACAGGCTTCCTGATCATGTCAGCGGTGGTGCCGCGCTGGTTCTTCCGCAGGCGGGGCCGCGCCGTGGCCTTCGCGACAATGGGGTCGGGAGCGGCAGCCTTCATACTGCCGCCGGTTATGGCGTTCATCCTGGACAGCGTTGGCTGGCGGGGCACATGGGTGGGGCTGGCGGCCCTGACGGCGATGTTCACCATTCTCCCGGCATTCCTCATCTGGCGGCAGCCGGAGGACGTTGGCCTGGTGCCGGACGGCGGCATCGAGCCCATCCCTGCGAACCGGGCCGCCGCGGTGCAGCACGTGCGCAACTACACCACGTCGGAGGCGCTCAAGTCGTCCGTGATGTGGGTGCTGATATTGGGAGTGGCGGCGGCGAGCCTCTCGCCCAACGGGGTGCCCGCCTCCCTGGTGCCCATGTACATCGACAAGGGGCACACCACGCAGGTGGCGGCGCTGGGCTTCAGCATCTACGGGTTGTTCAGCATGCTGGCCCGCTTCTTCTGGGGGTTCCTGGCGGAACGCTACCACATCCGCAACGTGATCATCGGCATAGGCGTTTTCACAGGCATTGTCATGCCCCTGCTGATATTTGTGAGCGGCAATCCTGCGCTGCTGTACTCCGCGCTGGCGGGCTTCGGCATTGGCGGGTTCATAGGAACGCAGACGTTGGTGTGGCCGGCGTATTTCGGGCGAACGCACCTCGGCGCGATCGTGGGCGTCAGCCGACCCTTCGCGACCGTGGTGAACGCGTCGGGGCCGCTGCTCATGGCACAGAGCTTCGACCGCACGGGCAGCTACAGCTTCGGCCTGTGGTGCATGGGGGTCTCCTGGCTGTTGTGCGCCGCCGCCATGTTCTTTGCCCGCCCCATGCGGCAGGTGGACCCGTCGCAGGAAGCGGACAAGGCGCAAGAAGCAGCGCCTCGTCCCGAGGCGGGGTAGGGCATCGGCCCTTCGACAGGCTCAGGGCGAGCGGTTTGACAGGCCTAGCGTTAGAGCAGCGCAACCAGGGGGACGCGCGTGGCGGAACAGCAAACAGGTGAGCGCCCACAGTCATGGCAGGGCAGGCTGCCCTTCTTCTACGGCTGGGTCATCGTTGTCATCACCTTCGTCATGGGCTTCATGATGGCCGGCGCCTTCTGGGCGGCCAGCGTCATCGCCGTCCCGATGCGCGACGACCTCGGCTGGAGCCTCTCGTCCATCTACCTCGGCCTGACGCTGCGCATGCTCGTTGGGGCCGCCGGCATGTTCCTGCTGGGGCGGTTCGCCGACCTGAAGCACGGCGCGAGGGCGCTGGCCATCGTCAGCGGCGCGCTGGCGGCGCTCTCGTTGGTGGCGGTGTCCTACGTCGATACGCACTGGCAGTTCCTCGCCCTGTACGGCGTGGTGGGCGGCATCTCTGTGGCCGGAGCCGGCTCCCTCATCATGTCCGCCGTGGTGCCGCGCTGGTTCTTCCGCAAGCGCGGCCGGGCCATGGCCTTCGCGACGATGGGGTCGGGCGCGGCGGCGTTCGTGCTGCCGCCGCTGACGGCCTTTGTGCTGGAGAGCGTGGGCTGGCGCGGCACCTGGGTGTTCCTTGGTGTGCTGACGGGGGTCTTCACCGTGCTCCCGGCCTTGCTGGTGTGGCGGCAGCCGGAGGACGTCGGCCTTGAGCCCGACGGCGGCATCGAGCCGATCCCGGCGAACCGGGCGTCGGCGGTGCAGCACGTCCGCAACTACACCCTGTCGGAGGCGGTGCGAACGCCCGTCATGTGGATACTGGTCTTTGCACTGGCGACGGCAAGCCTGTCGCCCAACGGCGTGCCCTCTACGCTGGTGCCCATGTTCATCGACAAGGGCCACTCGACGCAGGCGGCGGCGCTGGGCTTTAGCATCTACGGCCTCTTCAGCGTGCTGGCGCGCTTCTTCTGGGGCTTCCTGGCGGAACGCTACCATATCCGGTCGGTGATCATCGGCATTGGCGCATTCTCTGCGGTGGCCATGCCCATGCTCATCTTCATGGAGGGCAACGTGGCGCTGCTTTACGCGGCGCTGGCAGGCTTCGGCATCGGCGGACTCATCGGCACGAATTCGCTCGTTTGGCCGGCGTACTTTGGCCGGAGCCACCTTGGCGCGATCGTGGGCGTCGGCAGGCCCTTCGAAACAGCCGTCATGGCTTCCGGGCCGCTGCTGATGGCGCAGAGCTTCGACCGGACCGGCGGCTACACCTTCGGGCTGTGGTGCATGGGGCTGTCGTGGTTGCTGTGCGTGGGCGCGATGCTGCTTGCGCGGCCGCCTCGGCAGGTGGAGGCGGCGCCTCCTCGTGAGGCGGGGTAGGGTCTAGGCGAACTCGTAGACCCGCATGGGAATAGACTTCGAGGTCTTTGTTTGGCCGTGGACCAGGAGGCGCACCTTTTCCGTCGTTTCGCGACTAAACGAGCGCTCCCCGCACCGCTGGCACACGACGGCGGGCACACCGCCCACCAGCGCGTATTCGCCATCCACATTGAAGACCTTATCAACCGCCTCATCGCGGCATTCGCCGGAACCGCAAACGCTGCAGTGGAACATGGTCATCTCCTCTGAGTGTGCCTACCCCTCCCGCACACGGAACGCCTGCAGGGCCGTCTTGCTGAAGGCCCATTCACGCTCCTCTTCGGTCTTGAAGATTGGGTGGTGGAGGACGCCTTGGAGGGAGTTGCGGTAGCCTTCTCTGCCGGCGACGGGCGGGAAGTCGCTGCCCCACATCATGCGCTGGGCGCCGAAGACCTCGTAGGCCATCTCCATGGCGGGCGGGACGTCCTCGAAGCGGAGCTCCGTCGAAAGGCGAGCGGGGCGCTGCCCAAACTCTCCTATGCCGCCGAACTTGATGTAGGTGTTGGGGCGAGAGGCCAGCCGCAGCGCCTTCTCGTAGTTGTCGTAGGGCGCTATCACGGACTCGGGGCTGCGGGGGTGGTACATGCCGCAGAGGTGCTCGAGGATGATGGTGGTGTCGGGGACGCTGAGGATGAGCTCCTGAAAGCCCGCGTCCGCCGAGTGGGCCGTGTTCACGAGGAAGACGCTGATGGGGATGCCCACCTCGCCTGCTACCCGCCAGATGGCTGCGGGGTCGTCGCCGGGGGAGCGGTCCGAGGGGAGCAGCCGCACGCCGCACACGTCCGGGTTGGCGGCGAGCGCCTGCAACGTCGAGGGGGCGTCGGGGTCCGAGGCGTCGACGCCGACGATGGCGCTGAAGCGGCCGGGGAAGCGCTCGATGCACTCCAAGAGGTAGGCGTTGTCGAACATGCCTCGGTGCTGGGTCAGCAGGGCGCGCTGCACGCCGTTGTTGTCCATGCAGGCCAGCAGTGTCTCGATGGGCTCAAACCAGCTCGTGCCGGCGTGGCAGTGGGTGTCGACGAAGTCCATGGGGGCCCCCTTCATTTGCGATGGCCGTACGCTAGCATCGGAGCTCGGGGGCGTCAAACGTGCACCAGTGATGTTGTTGCGCGCCCCGCCGGCGCAGCGAGGTTGTTTCGATGGGGTGGTCGTAGCTGGCGTCTTCGTTCCATATACAAGAGTTTCGTCCCAATTTTTGCGCCCGTGAGAAACAACCCCCCGCTTGTTGAGGGTCGCGACCCGCCAGCTCCTGGGTAACAGTGTCCCAGCCAACAAACCGATTGGTGTGCGGCCGGAGGTCGATGGCGTGGTTGGGGGTGTTGCATCCGGTTTCCATGGGGAGACGGTAGCGGAAGGCGCCGCGTACGGGCAATGGGCCCGTGTCAGGGTCTTCGAGAACCCTGCGAGGACCTCAGGACAGGCCCTTCGAGAGCCTCAGGACAGGCCCTTCGAGAGCCTCAGGACAGGCCCATGACGTACGGTCGCAGGCGCGCTTTGCCTTGCAGTGCAACTTCCTGTATGTTGGCGGGGCGCAAAGGGCAGACCGGGTAACCCGTATGCGGCGGACCGGCGCTGCGTTACATAACGAGGGGGAAATCATGCAAGCCAAGGCATTCAGCCACATCTACCTGCCGTCCCGGAGCGTGGACGAGTCCATCGTCTTCTACACGGAGCGGCTGGGGTTCAAGCTGCTCCGGAAGTACGCCATGGGGAGCGGGGCGTCGGCGTCGGCATACTGCGAGCTTGGAGGCGTGCTTCTGGAGCTGACGCAGGGACAGAACACGCCGGACACGGACGGGCGCACGGAGCCGCGCATCGGGCTGCAGGTGGACGACATCGCGGAGTCCATCGCGGAGCTGCGGGCGGCGGGCGTGCACGTGGAGCGCGAGCCATGGAGCGCGCGCACCTTCTGGGGGCTGCAGGCGATGATCAAGGACCCATCCGGCTGGATCATCTCGCTGCGTGAGTGGAAGGAGCCGGACGGCCCGTACTACGCGGACTGGCAGCCGGTCCACGACGACGTGCAGCGCCTGGCGTAGGGGACTCCCCCATCCTAACCTTCCCCCTGAGGGGGAAGGGAGGGAGCGACGGTTTGTGATTGAGGGTTGGACCGTTAAGTTGAGATAAGGGTTGACGGGGGCGGGCAACCACGAGGGTTGCCCCTACGGAGGACGTGGGAGGGCGACCACAAGGGTTGCCCCTACGGAGGACGTGTAACCCCAATGGATTCGGGCCCCGTATCAGGTACGGGGCAGGCTTTTCCCCGGAATGACTGGTTGGGGAAGCGGCGACACACATCGACAACATACAGGAGGAGACCGTGAGGCGGAGTGAGGACCGGATTCTGACCACCCATGTGGGCGCGCTGCCCAGGCCGCAGGAGCTGGGGCAGGCGGTGCTGGCAAAGACCGCGGGCCGCGACTATGACGAGGCGCAGCTTGCCGAGTCGATGAACACCGCCGTCGCAGCCGTCGTGCAGGAGCAGTTGGACGCGGGCATCGACGTGATCAACGACGGCGAGTACGGCAAGACGAACTGGACCAGCTACATCGGCGGGCGGCTCGGCGGGTACGAGCACCGGGAGCCGCGGTCGAGCGACGTCGTCGGGTCGGGCACGCAGGCGGGGATCGTCGGGCGGGACCGGCGCGCCTTCGAGGAGTTTTACCAGGACTACGACGCCAACGCGGCGCGGATCCGGCAGGAGCGGGCAGGCGGCGTCTCCGCCACGGTGCAGAACCTGGTGAACGTCGGCCCCGTCGAGTACACCGGGCAAGCGATGATTGCATCGGATGTCGACATCCTTCGCACGGCTATCGGGTCAAGGACCGTCGTCAACGTGTTCATGCCGTCCATCGGGCCGGACAACGTGCTGCCCCAGAGCCACTATGAGCACTACGCGGACGAGCGGGAGTACGTCTACGCGGTCGCGGAGGCACTGCGGTCGGAGTACAAGGCGATCACGGACGCGGGCTACATCCTGCAGATCGACGCGCCGGTGGGCAAGTTTGAGACGCAGGACATGACGCTGGAGGCGTTCCGGGCCCGCTTTGAACGTAGCGTCGAGGCGCTGAACCACGCGCTGGAGGGCATTCCGGAGGAGCAGGTGCGCTTCCACCTGTGCTTCGGGAGCTGGCACGGCCCGCACGGGTTCGACCTGGAGATGAAGAACGTGGTGGACCTGGTGCTGAAGGTGAACGCGCAGGCGTACACGGTTGAGATGGCCAACCCGCGGCACGAGCACGAGTGGAAGGTGTGGCGCGACACCAAGCTGCCCGACGGCAAGATCCTGATGCCGGGCGTAGTGACGCACTCCACCAACACCATCGAGCACCCGGAGCTGGTTGCGGACCGCATCGAGCGCATCGCGACGGTGGTTGGGCGGCAGAACGTGGTCGCGAGCACGGACTGCGGACTCGGAGCGCGGGTGCACCCGCAGATCGCGTGGGCCAAGCTGCGAACGCTGTCGGAGGGCGCGCGGATGGCCAGCGAGCGGCTGTGGGGGTAGGTGGGTGGACGCTCCGTTCGGGGGACCCTTCGACAGGCTCAGGGCGAACGGTTGGGGTTTGCGGGCGGTTGGGGTTTGTCGGGGTTCCTGCCTTCGCAGGAACGACGGTGGGTGACATAAGGAGCAGCAATGGCGAGTACAGCGGAGCACATTCTGCAGGTGTTGGAAGAGGCTGGGGTTGAGTACGTCTTCGGGATACCGGGGGGCGGGACGAGCCAGATCTTTGCGTTGATGCATGGGCGTGAGGACCGCATCAAGCCCATTCTCGTCAGGCACGAGCAGGTTGCGGGGATCATGGCGGACGCCTATGGCCGCGCCACGGGCAAGCCCGCGGCGGTGATGGGGCAGGGGCTGTTCATCGGCTCCAACGCCAGCTTCGGCATCATGGAGGCCATGCTGAGCAGCTCGCCGATGCTGGTGGTGACCGACACCTCCGACGGCGGGTCGGCGCAGCACCCGGCGAATCAGTCGGGCGCGGGCGAGTACGGGAGCATCGACCTGCCGGCGATCTTCCGCGCGATGACCAAGTACACGACGCTGGCGGCCAGCCCGAAAGAGGCGGTCATCGGCACGCAGCTCGCGCTGAAGCACGCCACCACGGGGCGGCCCGGCCCCGCGGCAGTCGTCATGCGCTCGGCGGCGGCAGGCGGCGAGGTCGACGTGGAGTCGCCGCCGTTCCTGCACCACACAGCGGGGTACCTGACCACCGCCAAGCCGCAGAGCGCGCCGGAGGACATTGCACGCGCCGTCGACATCCTGGCAGCGTCGCAGCGGCCGGTGATCGTCGCGGGCAACGGCGTCCACGTGTCGCGCAGCCACGACCTGCTTCGCGAGCTGGCCGAGGCATTGGGCGCGCCCGTGGCCACGAGCTACAAGGGCAAGAGCGCCATCGCCGAGACGCACCCGCTGTCGGTGGGCATGGCGGGCGTGTACGGGCAGGCGGCCGCCAACGCCGTCGTGGGGGACGCGGACACGGTGCTCGTCGTGGGGGCGAAGCTCTCGCCGCAGGACACGGTGCGCGAGCGTCCGAGCGTCTTCGACCCGCGGCGGCAGCGCATCATCCAGATAGACATCGACGAGAACAACGCGGGGTGGACGTTCCCCGTCGAGCTTGGGCTTGTGGGCGACGCGGCGAAGGTGCTGAGGCAGCTGCTGGACGAAACGCGTGCTCGCGGGTCGACGGCGACGCCGGAGCGGGAGGCGTGGACGGCCTCGATGCCGGAGCGCAGGCAACGGCACAGCTACTACGACGAGCCCGCCATGCACGAGGAGAGCTCGCCCGTGACGCCCCAGCGGCTCGTGTCGCTGCTGCGGTCAACGATGCCTGAGGACACGGTGTACGCGCTGGACGCGGGCAACAATCGGACATGGATGGCGCACATCTTCCAGGCCGTGCAGCCGCACACGTTCTTCTGCCCCGGCGGCACGGCGGGCATGGGCTGGGGGCTGCCGGCGGCCGTCGCGCTGAAGCTGGTGTACCGCGACCGGCCCGTCGTGTGCGTCACCGGCGACGGAGGGTACATGATGACCGTCAACGCGCTGTCGACGGCGATGCAGTACGACCTGCCGATGATCTGCGTGGTGTTCAACGACGGCGCGCTGGGGATGGTGCACCAGCACCAGGCGGAGGGGAAGAAGATTGCGTCTGAGTTCTACCCGACGGACAACGCGGCCGTCGCGCGGGGCTTCGGGGCCTTCGGCGTGCAGGTGCGGGACAGCCGCGACCTGCCGGCGGCGTTGCGCGACGCGCAGGCGTCGGGGTTGCCGGCGGTCGTCGACGTGGTCATCGACCGGGGGCCGCGCCCGGACGACTTCCGCGCCGACGTTCGGGGCGTCACGGAGACGTAGGCGTTGCGCGCCTCCGCGCTGTGGGGCACAATTGGGCGAACGCTCACATGGGCACGTGGGCACTATGGGAACGTGGGCACACGGGCGCATGGGCGCAAGGGCGAATGGACAAGGGAGGGACTGCTATGGAACCGATCACACGCATGTACACGGGCGACGACGGCGAATCCCACGTCGAGGACTTCAGCCTGGCGGACCACCCGGAGCTGGCGGAGGGCCTCAAGGCCACCAACATCACCTTCCGCGAGTACCCGCCGGGCCACTTCGTCGACTGGCACCCCGGACCGCGCAAGCAGTTCGTGATCACGCTGGCGGGCGAGGGCGAGATCGGGCTGGGCGACGGCACGCTCTACCGCTTCGGGCCGGGCCACGTGAACCTCGTGGAGGACACGACGGGTCACGGCCACACGACACGCGTGGTGGGCGACGTGCCGCGCATCACGTGCACGATTCCCATCGAGGAATAGGGGCGCCGCGAAGGGCCGGCAGGTCGAGGCGGCGGGGCGATTGTGGATCGCCCTGTGGCCTTTTGACGCGCCTTTGCGAGCGGTCGCATTTCAAGAAACCAACACGGAGTAGACGATGCTTCGGAGTACGGAACGCATTCTGACCATGCACGCGGGCACGACGCCGCGCGTGCCGGACCTGCGGCAGATGGTGCTGGACAAGAGCACGGGTGAGAAGGTGGATGAGGCCGCGCTGACCGCTCGACTGCGGGAGGCCATCGGGGAGTCGGTGCAGCGGCAGGTGGGCATCGGGCTGGACAGCATCAACGACGGCGAGCTGGGCAAGTCGAGCTTCACCAACTACGCACGGGAGCGGCTGACGGGGCACGTGCACCGGCCGTCGACTCCGGGCAACGTGCTGGCGCGCATCTACGGACGGGACGCGGCGGACTTTCCCGACTACTTCGAGGGACGCGGCAACCTGGGCGGCTTCGAGGTGGTGTGCACGGGCCCGCTGGCGTACACGGGCCACGACGCGATAGCCGAGGACATCGCCATCTTCAAGGCGGCGCTGGAGGGCGTTGACGGGCCGGAGCCCTACCTCCCCGCCGTCGCGCCGGGCACCATCGAGCACTGGATGAAGAACGAGCACTACGCCACGGACGAGGAGTACCTCTTCGCCATCGCGGACGCCATGCACGAGGAGTACAAGGCAATCGTCGACGCGGGCTTCCTGCTGCAGATCGACGACCCCGACCTGGCGGACGGCTGGCAGATACAGGCGGGCCTGACGGTGCCCGAGTACCGCAAGTTCGCGCAGCTACGCGTCGACGCGCTGAACCACGCTCTGCGCGACATCCCGGAAGGCAGCGTGCGCTTCCACATGTGCTGGGGCAGCTACAAGGGGCCCCACGTTCACGACATCCCGCTGGCGGACATCGTGGACATCATCCTGAGCGTCAAGGCGGAGGGCTACTCCATCGAGGCGTCCAACCCGCGCCACGACCACGAGTACGAGGTGTGGCAGGACGTGAAGCTGCCGGAGGGCAAGCTGCTCATCCCCGGCGTCATCGGCCACGCCAACGACTTCATCGAGCACCCGGAGCTGGTGGCGCAGCGGCTCGTGCGCTACGCCGAGGCTGTGGGCCGCGAGAACGTCATGGCGGGCACGGACTGCGGCATCGGCTCTCGGGTTGGGCACGCGTCGGTGTGCTGGGCGAAGTTCGAGTCGCTGGTGGCGGGCGCACGGCTTGCGACCAAGGAGCTGTGGGGCTAACGCGGGGAGGGCTCGTGACAAACCAAGTCGAGCGCATCCTGACCACGCACACCGGCAGCCTGCCGAGGCCGCCGGACCTCTTGGCGATGATCCAAGCCAAGGAGACGAGGCAGCCCTACGACGCCGAAGAACTCGCGGCCGCGGTGCGGCGGTCGGTGGCGGAGACGGTGCGCGAGCAGGCGTCGTCGGGCGTGGACATCGTCAACGACGGCGAGTTCAGCAAGGCGGGATTCTCGGACTACATCAAGGACCGGGTGAGCGGGCTTGGGGGCGTGGACCCGTCGCCGCAAGCGCCCACGGAGGTCGACTTCCCGGAGTTCGCGGAGTGGTGGCGCGGTGTCGGGTTCCTGGGCAGCGTCGCCTTCCCGCGACCGGTCTGCGTCGGGCCGATGGCGTGGACGCACCCGGAGACCGTTGAGGCGGACCTCGCCAACTTCCGCGACGCCCTCGCTAGCGTCGACGTTGCGGGCGCATTCATGACCGCGTCGTCGCCGGGCATCCTCGACCTGCGGATCGCGAACCAGCACTACCCCACCGAGGAGGCGTACGTCTACGCCCTGGCGGAGATGATGAAGGTCGAGTACCGGGCCATCGCCGACGCGGGCTTCGTGCTGCAGGTGGACGCGCCGGAGATGGCGATGGGGCGCAACTGGGCGCGGTTCCGCGACGGCTCGCTGGGGGACTTCCGACGGGTCATGGGCCTGTGGGTTGAGGCGCTGAACTACGCGCTGGAGGGCATCCCGGAGGAACGCGTGCGCTTCCACATCTGCTGGGGCAACAACGAGGGGCCGCACGTGCGCGACGTGCCTCTTCGAGACATCGTCGACATCGTGTTGCAGGTGCGCGCGGGCGCGTACTCCGTCGAGGCGTCCAATCCGCGCCACGCGCACGAGTGGCGGGTGTGGCAGGATGTGAAGCTGCCCGAGGGCAAGAAGCTCATCCCCGGCGTCATCGACTCCACGACGAACTTCGTCGAGCACCCGGAGCTGGTGCGCGACAGGATACTGAGCTACGCGAACGTCGTCGGGCGGGACAACGTCATGGCGAGCACCGACTGCGGGTTCGGCACCTTCGCGGGCAGGTCTCGCGTGCACTCGACCATCGTAATGCCCAAATTGCGGGCGATGGCGGAGGGGGCACGGCTAGCCACACAGGAGCTTTGGGGCTAGAGTACTCGCAGCAGCGGACAGGCAAGAGAGGGCGAAACACTGCCATGCAGGTGAGAAGGGGAGTCGGTCCCGGCGCTCTGCAGAATTCGGGCGCCCTGCAGAAGGCCGCCGACGCACGCATGCGCGAGTCGTCGCAGCGGCGCGGCTCGCAGTGGGTGGGCCACCACACGGAAGACATGGTCGAGATCAACGGCGCGAGCGGCGTCGCGGGCGGCTACGTCGGGTTGTACGGCGGCATCGTGGCGGCGCTGATAGGCGCGTTGACCGGAGACCGCGACCTCTACTTCTTCAGCCTGTTAGGCATCATTGTCGTGGGCTTTGCCTATGGCGTCCTCTCCGGCGGGGCGGGCACCAGGACCATGAAGGCCACCATTGGCAACTCCTGCCTGTACGGCAGCATCTTCAGCTTCGTAGCGATAATGGTCGGCGTCATTGTCAGCATCATGGTCATGGTGCCGGTGCTCATGGTGTTCGCCGCGCTGAACGTGGGGCGTTACGGCTAGGGCATGGCGTGGCGGTATTCGGAAGAAATGCTTATTATTCCAGATTCGTTTGGTAAATCGATGGAATCGGTATTCACTTCCTCACAAACCCTGTTACAATCGCTGAGACATAACCCCTGCTGTCAACTCACAAGGAGGGACAAATGCTGACCCAAGTAGAGACGGACCTGCTGTGTAGGGTGGGACCCGGCACACCGATGGGCGCCCTCATGCGGGAATACTGGCTTCCGGCCGCCTACGAGTGGGAGCTTGAGCCCGACGGCCAGCAGCAGCGGGTCCGCCTGTTGGGCGAGGACCTTCTGGCGTGGCGCGACTCGGAGGGCAACGTCGCCTTCACGCAGCAGCGCTGTCCCCACCGCGGCGCGGGCCTGTTCTTCGGCCGCAACGAGGAAGGCGGGCTCCGGTGCGCGTACCACGGCTGGAAGTTCGACGTGAGCGGCAACTGCATCGACATGCCCAACGAGCCGCCCACGAGCAACTTCAAGAACAAGATGAAGATCACCTCCTACAAGGGTGCGGACTTCGGCGGCGTGGTCTGGTGCTACATGGGCCCCAACCAGGACGACCCGCCCGGGATGCCGCAATTCGAGTGGGGGCTTGTGCCGGAGGAGCAGCGGCGGCACTACCGCCGGTTCATCTACGAGTGCAACTGGATGCAGGCGCTGGAGGGCGAGCTCGACTCCACCCACGCCCCCATTCTTCACGGCCGCCTGCACGCTGAGGACGACCCCAAGTACGGCGGCTACACCGTAGAGAAGGTTGCGGACTTCTACGTGGAAAAGACGGTATACGGCCTGGTCTACGGGGCCGAGCGGAAGCAGCCGGACGGCAACTCCTACTGGCGCGCCAGCCACTTCCTCTTCCCCTTCTACGGCATGTTCCCCGCCACGAATTCTCGCGTGCCCCTGTCCATCTACGTGCCCATCGACGACTACTACACGATGCACTTCGGCCTGCAGTGGCATCCCACCGAGGCCATGCCCGGCAGCCGCTTCCCGACGCCGGAACTGCCGGACGAGCCGGGTGTGCTGTCGCAGAACCAGGGCCCGTGGAAGCCCGAGCAGAAGGGCACCTTCTACGCCAACTGGTGGCCGGCGATTTCTCCTGAGACGGACTTCCACATGGACCTGTGGGCCAAGAAGAACAAGAACTTCACCGGCATCCCCAGCGTTCGACAGCAGGACGCGGCGATCGAGTGGAGCATGGGCGCCATCATGGACCGCACCAAGGAGCACCTTGGCACGGCGGACGCCAGCATCATCCGGGCTCGGCGGCAACTGCTGTCGGCGGCACGGGCGCTGGTAGAGGACGGCACGCCACCCCCGGGCGTCGAAACGCCGGAGGCGTACAAGGTGCGCTCGGTCGCAGTCGTGCTGCCCGGCGGCGTTCCCTGGATGGAGGCTCTGGGCGACTGGTTCTTCGCCCGCACAACCGACTACCCTGAATCGGCCGGAAGACTGACCGGCCAATAGGAAGAACGCAACAAGAGAGGATACGAAGCATGCTGACGCCCGAAGAAAACGAACTGCTGTGTAGAGTTGGGGCGGGAACGCCCATGGGCGACCTGATGCGGGAATACTGGTTCCCCGGCCTGAAATCGGACGAGTTGCCGGAGCCGGACTGCCCGCCCGTTCGCATCAAGCTGCTGGGCGAGGAGCTCGTCGCATTTCGCGACAGCAACAACGACGTGGGCCTCATCGACAACAACTGTCCGCACCGCCGGGCAAGCCTCTTCTTCGGTCGAAACGAGGAGAGCGGCCTGCGCTGCGTCTACCACGGCTGGAAGTTCGACGTGAACGGCGAATGCGTCGACATGCCCTCGGAGCCTGCGGAGAGCAACTTCAAGGACAAGGTGAAGATCAAGTCGTATCGAACTCATGAACGCAACGGCATCATCTGGGCATACATGGGCACGCGCGAGGTCCCGCCGGAGCTCCCGGAGCTCGAGGGCAACATGCACGAGCGCTCCACCGTCACCGTCCTCCACCGCAACTGCAACTGGATGCAGGGGCTTGAGGGTGAGATGGACACCGTCCACGTGACCTTCCTTCACCTTGGGCATTTCACCATCCACAACACCGAACCCGGCTCGATGAACTACCACCAGGCGAAGAACCGCTACGGCGAGTTCAGCGTCAAGGTGACCGAGCACGGCACTTCCTACGGCATGTTCCGCCCGACGGAAGACGGCCAGGAGTACTGGCGCGTCGGGCACATCCTCTTCCCGTTCTTCGCGATGGTCCCCGGCATCGACAACCCGCTGGGCTCCAACGCCAGCTTCCTGGCCTACGTGCCCATGGACGACCACAACACCCTTGAGTGGGGCGTTCGGGCGTTGAAGCCGGGCGAGGAACCGAGGGACCAACTGCGGGACTACAAGCCCAACGGCACCGGCTGGTTCGACCGCTACAACTTGGACCAGAACTGGGACAACGACTTTCAGGTCGACCGTGAGGCCCAGAGGAACAACGTCAGCTTCACGGGCATCAAGGGCATTCGCCAGCAGGACATGGCGATGACCGAGAGCATGGGCAGCATCTACGACCGCACCAAGGAGCACCTGGGCACGACGGACCAGATGATCATCCGGACGCGCCGTCGCTTCATGGACGCGGCGCGAGCCCTCATGGAGGACGGCACGCCGCCTCCAGGGCTGGAGACGCCGAGGGCGTACCACCAGCGCTCGGGCCAGGCGGTATTGCCGGGCGGCGTCGACTGGTGGGAGTACACCAAGGACGTCCGCGAGCGCTTCGAGGCCAGCGGCCTCGTGCTGGAGGCGGGCGGGTAGGCAATCTCATTTGGGAGACCTAGATCAAAAGGGGGTGCGGTACCGCACCCCCTTCTTGGTAGCATGAGGAGCGAAATGATGGATTCGAAGGACATGATGAAAGTGATCGAGGCGATGAAAGAGTATCGTCCCAGCGACAAACCGGACGACCACCTGCACACCGTCGCTATGGTTTGCCGGGTCATCGCCGGTGGAATGTCGCCGGTCTCTGAGTCGGGCCGCCTGGCCATCCATAGCGCCGCCGACCTGCTCGATTACATCGCAGGACAGGAGGGGGCGGACACCGTTGACAGCCCCGTTATGGAAGCGATTACACGCATGGGGAAGCCGCACCAGCCGGAAACGTCGGTCATTGACCGGCTCAACAGGGCTGCGCTGCCCAGACCCGCAGCGCTCGCGCTGCAAACCATTGCCATTGTGGCTGCATACATCGACTATTCCGAGTACACGATGCATGTCGACTTGATGGACTATCTGCGGGGCGGCGGGGAACCTCAATAGAACAGCGGGTGGTGGCGTGAGTGACGCTGTACGTGCGGCGCCTTCTTGCTCCTTGTTCGACGACAAATCAGGGCCGGACCCCCGCTATTGACGCCCATGCGTTTAAGCCTGCTACAGTGTTTGGGTTCTTTCGCCGACCCATGGCGAGGTGCGCGTACGCGTCAGGGCTGTACCGCAGCGGTGCGCGTTCGCGGCGTGGGGACGGGCGGTCGACAATACTTGAAGGAGAAACGCATGGCTGCCAAGAAGCTTGTGTATTTTGACCGGTTCATCGCTCCCGTTGGGGAGGAGGAGCTCTACACCCACCCGGATGTCATAGAGATGGTGAAGCTGAGCGCCCAGGACCCTCGGGAGCGACTGTGGGAGGCGATGGCGGACGCCCACGGCCTGCACGTGCAGGGGCGCAGCATGCCGCCCAACACCCAGGAGGTCATCGACAGGAGCCCGAACCTGCTGGCCATCGTGTCGGGACTGGCGGGCTACGACACCATCGACATTCCCGCGTGCACGGAGGCGGGCGTGCTCGTCTGCAACCAGACCGGCATGGGCAACGAGCCCGTAGCGGAGTCGGTGACGGCCTCGATGCTGATGTTGTCGCACCGGTCGTTGCTGGCCGACCGGCAGTTGCACGCGCGCATCCAGCGCAAGCCCGGCGAGCTCACGGGCAACGACCTGTTGGGCAAGACGGTGGGCATCGTCGGCTTTGGCGCCATTGGCTCGCGGGTGGGTGAGATCCTGAGCGCCGCCTTCCGCATGCGCGTGCTGGTGCACGACCCGATCATGGGCGACGAAGAGATCGCGCGGCGAGGCGGCGAGAGCGTCGAGTTGGACGAGCTGCTCAAGGAGAGCGACTACGTCACGCTGCACACGCCGCTGACGGACCAGACCAAGGGCATGATTGGCGAGCGGGAGTACCGGCTGATGAAGCCCACGGCATTCTTCGTCAACAACGCACGCGGCGGCCTCTACGACGAGGAGGCCCTGGAGCGCGTGCTCAAGGAGGGCGTCATCGCGGGCGCGGCGCTGGACGTCTGGGCGATCGAACCGCCCTCCTTTGACCACCCGCTCCTGAAGCTCGACAACGTCCTCGCGACGCCGCACAGCTCCGGGCAGTCGCACGAGGCCATCTTCAACATGAGCGAGAACGCCGGACGGCAGTGGCTCGCCATCTTCCGAGGAGAGCGGCCGTCGCCCATCGTCAACCCGGAGGTCTGGCCGGCATACGTGGCGCGGCACAAGTCCATCGTCGGGGAGGCGCCGGTCGGCTAGCGCCGGAAGGCGTCGCAATGGGCTGCGGGATTTATTGACTTATATGTGCCTAAGCTATACGATTTTGCGCAACAACTGAACCGTGGCAAAGCGGGGCGTAGTATTGGTGCGCCCCGGATTAGTTTGAAGTGAGGGGATAGAATCCCCGGTTTTGCCGACATGGGAACCGTTGGCGAACATCTGGCGTCTCAATGTTTACGGCTAGTTCCGGCACAAACACACTCACTAGGAGGACAGGGCATGAGTTTTTGTAGACGTTCAGGGGGGATATTGGCGCTGCTGGCGATGAGCATGGCGCTGTTGCTCGTTGTGGCCGCGTGCGGCGGCGATGACGGCGCAAGCACCACCGCCACTACGGACACCACGACCACCGCGACTACGACGACGACCACGGCGGCGCCGGCGCCCACGGCAGCGCCCGCGGAAGCGCCAAGCAGCGGCGACACGATGGCGGCGCCCGCGGAAGAAGCAATGATGCCGAAGGCAGTTGTTGACCGGCTGATCTTCGCAACAACCACCCCATCCACCGAACACAGCGACGCGCGTGTTCTCTGCTGCTTCAACGCGCTGCAGCTGCGGCCGATGTACGAGAACCTGTTGGCGGTAAACTCGGCGGGCGAGTTCGTGCCTGGGTTGGCCACCTCATGGACGCTGGAGCCCGACGGCCAGTCCATGCGGATCGAGCTTCGCGAGGGGGTGGAGTTCCACAACGGCAACGGGGAGTTTACTGCTGACGACGCCATAAACTTCTTCGACGAGTTTGTGACCTTTGATGACGCTCACGTCTTTTCCCGCATCTTCTGGAGGGCCTTCACGGAATCTATCGAGAAGGTGGACGACCACGAGATCGTCTTCCGCATGAGTCGCCCCAACAGCTTCCTGTTGCTGGCGCTCTCTGACCGCTGGACGCAGTTGCCGATGGTCAGCAAGGCGGACTGGGACGCCAACGGCGCCCCTGAGACGCCCAACAGCACGCCTCTTGCCGGCACTGGCCCGTACCAGTTCTTGGAGCGGGAACAGGGCCAGCGCATCGTCTTTGAGCGCGCCCCCGGCGAGCACTGGCGTGTGACCCCGGACTTCCCTGAGCTGGAGATGCGCTGGATTAACGAGGTCTCGACACGGCTGTCGGCGCTGTTGGCTGGAGAGGTCCACATGTCGGACATTCCGCCCGACCTGCAACCGCAGGCCACCTCGGCAGGTCTGGAAATCAAGAGCAACAGCAACTTTGGCACTCGCGTATGGATGCAGTTCTACGCGGCCTTCCCGAACCCGGAGACGGGCGTTGCGGGCTGGCCGCTCTATCCGGATGCAAAGCTTCTCGACGTGCGAGTGCGCAAGGCCCTGAACAAGGCCATCAACCGCGACGAGGTCCAGAATGCCTTTGCGCCCCAGGGCGAGAAGATGATCCTCAACCACTTCCACCCGCAGTTTGTGGGCTGGAACCCGGAATGGGCACAGAACTTTGAGTCTGAGTACGGTTACGACCCGGCAGCGGCACGGTCGCTGCTCCGTGAAGCCGGATATGACTCCAACAACCCGCTGGAGATCAAGACGCGCATCAGGTCTTGCGTCGTCATGGCCGGCTGTGAGGACGTGACCGAGGCGGTGGCCGGCTACTGGAGCGACGTGGGTGTCGACGTGGAGTTGGTGACCATTGACGGCGCTTCACGCAACGCCCTGAGCCGCGCGACCCGTGGCGGCAAGGCGGGCCTTGGCGAGGGCATCGTCGACTGGGTGGACGTCGACAACAGCAGCACGCACCCGGTCTTCGCGCTGGCGAACCGCCAGACCTGGCACGCCACCGGCGGCGTCAACGGCTTCGCGACGCCGGAGATGTACGAGATCGTCGGCAGGATTCAGTCCGAGATGGACTGGTCCAAGCACGAAGCCAACATCCGGGCGGTTGGTGAACTGAGCTACAGCCTCCACGCCAACGTGCCGCTCTGGTACCTGCCTGCGCAGGTCGCCGTGCACCCGGACATCATTGCTGAGTACGTCTGGAACGGCACGGAGCACGGCACCTTCACCCACCTCGAGGAAATCGTGGCGGTGAAGAAGTAGATGCGTAGTTGTCCGGCTAGATCAGTAAGGTAACCCGCAGGGCGGGGACGGTAACCGCCGTCCCCGCCCTGTACATAACGGAAGTTACTCGGGAGGAGTCATGGACGACGGCAAGCTGTGTATTTCCGCCGACTCCCACGTGGTGGAGTCCGTGGAGTTCTTTGAGCCGCTCGCCGAGATGTTCGGCGACAGCGCGCCCCGCGTCGTCATCGCGGACCCGGAGCGCGGGCCGCAGCTCAACCTCGGCGACGGGCGTCTCGGCCTCATGATTTCCGGGTTCTTCATGCAGAACGTGGACTTCACCAAGCCGGAGGCACAGGAGCTCCGCGCCAAGGGCTATGAGCTGGCGCGCCCCGGCTGCTACGACGTCACGGAGCGTCTGCTGGACCAGGACATCGACGGCATTGACGCCGAGGTCATCTACCCCAGCGTTATCTTCAACGTGTACCAGGTGGAAAACCGTGACATCCTCAACGCCACCTTCCGGCTCTACAACGACTGGGTGGCGGACTACTGCCGCAAGGCGCCGGACCGGCTGTTCCCGCTGGCCAGCCTGCAGCTCTACGACCTCGACGAGGCCATCGCGGAGATGGAGCGGAGCAAGCTGATGGGGCACGTCGGCGCATCGATCCCCGCCTCTGCGCCGCCGGACCTGCTCTACGTGGACCCCGCATACGACAAGTTCTGGGCGGCCGCGCAGGAGATGCAGATGCCCCTTAACATGCACATCTTCACGGGCGCCACGTCCGACCACGGCCTGTCGCGCCGCGACCCTCGGAGCCGCGCGAATGGGCCCATGGCCTTCGCCGGCATGGCCATCACCATCGCGGACCTGATCCAGTCGGGCGTCTGCGAGCGCTTCCCGGACCTGAAGTTCGTGGTGACGGAGTTTGAGACGGGCTGGATCGCCCACACCCTCAAGCGCTTGGACTGGGCCTACGTCCGCGGCGGAGGCGAGCGCACGATGGGTCTCCCCAAGCTCCCCAGCGAGTACTGGCGCTCCAACTTCTACTGCACCTTTGAGGACGACCCGCTAGGCGTTCGGACGCGGGACTTCATCGACGTCGACACCATGCTGTGGGGCAACGACTACCCCCACGGCGACTCCATCTTCCCGCACTCGCAGCAGGTGCTGAGCGAGATCCTCGACGACTGCACGCCGGAGGAGAAGTGGAAGATGACGGTGAAGAACGTCGTCGAGCTGTACCACCTTCCCTACGAGCTGACGGGGCCGGAGCAGGCGCGCATCAACTACGTGCCGACGCCTGAGGTCAAGACGTGGCGGAACTCGCTGCCGCTGACAGAGGTGACGCAGTCCACGCCCATGATTTAGGATTAGGGGAACAGTTCCGGAACCGGAGGGCCAGGCGCCGAAAGGCAGAAGGAGGAACCATGGCAAGGAGACTGTGTATCTCGGCGGACTCACATATCGTAGAGCCGGCTGAGTTCTTTGACCCGTTGATCAAGAAATACGGAGACCGGGCCCCGCACATGGCCGTTTCCAACCCTGAGATGGGGCCGCAGATGCACCTGGGCAACGGCAAGATCGGCCTGCCCGCCGCGGGCTTCCTCCAGCAGAACGTCGACTTCACCAGCCCGGAGGCCCGCGCCGACATGAAGCGCGGCTACGGACTCGCGCTGCCCGGCTGCTACGACGTCGCGGAGCGCGTGAAGGAGCAGGAGCAGGATGGCATCGACGCGGAGGTGCTGTACCCCAGCCTGCTCTTCAACGTGTACCAGGTGGAAGACCTGAACATCGTCAAGGACACCTTCTCGGTGTTCAACGACTGGATCACCGACTACGTCAGCCCCGCCCCCGACCGCCTGTTTGCGCTCGGCGCGGTGCAGCTTTGGGACCTGGACCAGGCGATCGAGGAGATGGAGCGCTGCAAGGCCATGGGGCACGTCGGCATCTGCGTTCCGATAACGGCGCCTCCCGACCACCTCTACGTGGACACGTGGTACGACAAGTTTTGGGCCGCGGCGCAGGACCTTGAGATGCCGCTGAACATGCACCTGTTCACGGGCGCGACGGAGAACCACGGCCTTCCGCCCCGGCAGGCACCCAGCCGCGCGAACGGCCCCATGGGCTTCGCCGGCGCCGCCTTCACCATCGCCGACATGATCCAGTCCGGGGTCACCGAGCGGTTCCCCAACTTGAAGGTCGTTATCACTGAGTTTGAGACCGGCTGGATCGGTCACGTGCTGAAGAGGCTCGACTGGGCGTACATCCGCGGCGGCGGCGAGCGCACCTCGGGTCTCCCGATGATGCCCAGCCACTATTGGCTGCGCAACTTCTACGCGACCTTTGAGGACGACCCACTAGGCATCCGCACCCGCGACTTTATCGGCACCAAGACGCTGATGTGGGGCAACGACTACCCCCATGGCGACTCCGTCTTCCCGCACTCGCAGCAAGTCCTGACCGAGATCCTGGACGAGTGCACGGACGAAGAGCGGTACGAGATGACCGTCAAGAACGTAGTCGAGCTGTACAAGCTGCCCTTCGATCTGGAGGGTCCGGAGCAGGCCAAGGTCAACTACCTGGACTTCGGCAAGGAAAAGACCTGGCGAGCCTCTCTCCCCGGCTACGCGTCGCTGACGCATGCCTAGCCGATGACAGAGGGTTCGGGCCATTGCAGTTGACATAAGCACAACGAGGGTTGGGGGCAACTCCAACCCTCGTCGCTTGTCTGAGTGCTCATGTACTATGCGACGCGCCGGTACCAACGGAGGTGAACGGTGAAGAAGCGACTGGTGTACTTTGGCCATTGGACGAACCCCCTGGGCGAGCAGATGCTTGCCGAGGACGAGAACACGGAGCTGGTCTGCCTGGACCGCAGCCTGCCGCTCGAGGAGAAGCGAGCGGCGCTCGCCACGGCGCACGGCTACCTGCTCTCGCTGCGGGAGATCGCCGTGGACGCGGAGTTGCTGGCGGACTGCCCCGACCTGCTCGCGGTGGGCTCGCGCGTGGCCGGCTTCGAGGCGGTGGACGTCGACGCGTGCACGGCGGCGGGCGTGCTCGTGGTGAACCAGGGCGGCATCGGCAACGAGCCGGTCGCCGAGCACGTCATCGCCGCCATGATCAGCCTCTCCAAGGAGATCCCGCAAGCGGACCGGGCGTTGCATCAGGGAGTCCTCAAGCGGCCGGGGCAATTTGTCGGCGACAACGTGCAGTACCGCACCATGGGCGTCATCGGCATGGGCAACATCGGCGCGCGGGTGGCGGACATCTGCAAGCTGGCCTTCCAGATGCGCGTGCTCGTCCACGACCCCTTCCTCAGCGACGCTGAGATCACCGAGCGGGGAGGCGAGCCCTGCTCCCTTGACGACCTGATGCAGGAGAGCGACTACATCACGCTGCACGTGCCCCTGAGCGAGAGGACGCGCGGCATGATTGGCTCGCGGGAGTTCAGCCTGATGAAGCCGACCGCGTACTTCATCAACACCTCGCGCGGGCCCAACATCGACGAGCGTGCGTTGACCGTCGCGTTGCAGGAGGGCTCGCTGGCGGGCGCGGCGCTGGACGTGTGGGACCCGGAGCCGCCGCTGCCCGACAACCCCTTGTTGCAGATGGACAACGTGCTCGCCACGCAGCACACGTCGGGCCCGACCAAGCAGGCGCACGCGGCGATGTCGGAGTCGGCGGCGCTGCAGTGGGCGGCCATCTTCCGCGGCGAGCGACCGCCGAGGCTCGTCAACCCAGAGGCGTGGCCGGCCTACGTCGAGCGCCACACGCGCGTCGTGGGCGAACCGCCTGGCGAACCGCCGCAGGACTAGCGCCCCGTGACTAGCCTCGCCCGATGAAGGGCATCTTGGTCGCCATGATGGTCATGAACTGCACGTTCGCCCAGAGCGGCAGGCTGTCCATGTAGAGGATCGCCTCGCCCGACTGCCGCGCGGTCATTCTCGGCTCCTCGATGAACGCGCCGCTGGGCTGCTCGTTGCCCCCGCGGCTCGCCGTTCGCTCGGTCGCCGCGTTGCCGATGTCGAGCTGGCAGCAGGCGATGTCGTACTTGCGGCCGTCGAGCGCGGTGGCCTTGGTGAGGCCGGTCACGGCGTGCTTCGTGGCGGTGTAGGGCGCCGAGTTCGGCCGCGGCGCGTGGGCCGAGATGGAGCCGTTGTTGATGATGCGCCCGCCCATGGGCGTCTGGCTCTTCATGATCTTGATGGCCTCTTGCGTGCAGTAGAAGACGCCATTGAGGTTGACGTTGACCACCGTGGTCCACTGCTCAATGGTCAGGTCCTCCAGAGGGTCACGGGGCGAGAATTGGCCTGCGTTGTTGAAGAGCAGGTCCAGCCGGCCAAAGGTCTCAACGGTCTTGGCAAAGAGGTTCTTGATCGACTCCGGGTCGCTGACGTCTGTCGGAACGGCGAGGGCCTTGCCGGCTGGCGCGCCGGCCTCGTCGATGGCGGAGTCGAGTAGCTCGGCGCGGCGGCCCGCCAGCACGACGGAATAGCCCGCCTCCAGCAGCACCAGCGCCGACTGCCTCCCGATGCCGCTGCTGGCGCCTGTGATCACCGCGACCTTGTCCTTCGCTTCCATATCACCTTCTCCCGCGTTGGTTGGCGCACGCCGCCGTGGGCGCCGGAGCAGGGCCAGGCGGTGCAGACGCTCCCTTACGCAGGGAGCAGCGCCTCCAGCCTGTCGATGAACCGCGACGTCTGGTGAAGGGAATCCTCTATGATGGCGTGGCTCAACCCGCCCTCGTAGAAATTGGTGTGCAGAGTGGTGGCCACTGCGAAGAGCGTCCCTATTTCCGCCTCGTCGGCCTCCGCTGCCAGCGTGGAAATGGTCTCGTTCAACATCCGGTGTGCGCCGTGCCGCCATCCCCGATAATCGGCCACCGCCTTGACCATCTGAGCGGCCGCGCCCCATCCCTTCTCTGACGCTTGGCGCAAGTCGCCAATCTCCAGTTCATGGAACGCCTGCCCCATGAACTGTCTGCTCTGGGCACGATACGTAGCCTGATCCACCATTGTGCCGTTTCCTCACTGTGGGGCGTTCACGCCCTCTGTTCCATGGAGTGTAGCCCTTATGCCGATGCTTGGGCAACGCATCGCTCTTCGGCAGCGCGCCCGGCTATCATCGCACAGCGGCGGGGAAGGCGCACGTCACGGGGCGTCGCATCGCAGGCCAAGACCATCGTTGCGACGTCTTGCGTCACAGCAGAAACGGGCGCAGAATGGCGGTGCCGGGCCGCATGAGGCCGGTGGCGCAGTGCGGGGCCCGGGACCGAATGGCCGAGTCGTCGGCGGGCCGCCCACGTTGTGGGCGCGGAAACGGAGGTCCTCATGGCAGACGCAGGTTCGGCGCCCGTCCGGCTGGGTGTGGAGTATCCCGAGCAGTTATCAAGGCTGCACCTGTTGCTCAAGGTGTTCCTCGGTTGGCTCTACGTCGGCATTCCCCACGGCATCATCCTCTATATCTTGTCGATCGTAGCATTGGTGTTGCACGTGATTGCATTTGTCGTCGTGCTCTTCACTGGCCGCTACCCGCGAGGGATATTCGACATCATGCTGGGCTACCACGCCTGGAGCGTTCGTGTGGACGCGTACATCAACCTCATGACTGACCGGTACCCGCCGTTCGCGCTCACCGCGAATGACTACCCGGCTGCGATCGGCATCGAGTACCCGGAGCAGGTGTCGAGGCTCACGGCGGCGTTGCGGTTCTTCTTTGGCATTCTCTACGTGGGCATTCCGCACGGCATCGCGCTGGCGGTGCTGGGGATCGTCGCGTTCGTGTTGCTGATCGTATCCGCCTTTGTCATCCTGTTTACCGGCAAGTACCCTCGCGGGCTCTTCGACTTCATCGAGGGAGTCATGCGCTGGGGCCTTCGCGTGAGCGCGTACCTGTACCTGCTCGACGACCACTACCCGCCCTTCAGCTTGAAGGCGTAGGCTCGTCGACGCCGCTGGCCTCGAAAAAGCGATTGGCCAAGCCTCCGGTGGGCGTGTGCCCGGCCTTCGGCTTGGCCAATCGTGTTGCCTTCTGGTGGAGACGGGGGAGAGTCGAACTCCCCGTCCAGAAAGCGCTCAAGGGGATATACTCCAGGCGTAGCCGCCGATTTGAGTTTCGCCCTCATAGCCCCCGGCGGCAGGGTCTGGTCAGGCTAGCCGAGACAAGTCTTAAGCCTTCGCGGATCGGCGTGAGCTAGGGCAGCACCCTGATTTTGTTGCGCCCGGCTCTCCCCTTCAGGGGAGGGAAGGACGGACGGGCCGCGCTAGGCGGCCAGTGCGAGTTCGCGCTCGCCAGTTACTTTTGTTCCGCCTGTTTAACGAGGAGGGCGGACCTCGGCCTGCAATCCCGCTCTGCTACCCCCTGTCGAAACCACGCGTCCCCATGACGTTGTGTGTCCTTCTAGAATAGCACACTGGACGAGGCCGTCCCTAGCGGTCTTCCTTAATGTGGCGCGCAGCCTCGCGGTCCATCTCCCGTTGGATGAGCACGTCCTTCTTCCCATAGTGCTTCTTGCCCTTGGCGAGACCAAGCAAGATCTTGGCGACACGTCCCTTGATGTACAGACGCAGCGGGACGATGGTGTGCCCTTTCTGCGACACCCCCACCGTCAGTTCGTCCACCTGACGTCGATGGAGGAGCAGCTTGCGAGGGCGTCTTGGCTCGTGGTTGTTGACGTTGCCCTGCTTGTACGGGGCGAGGTGCATGCCCTCGAGCCAGAGCTCGTTCTTCATTTCGCGGGCGTACGCGCCGCGCAGGTCGACCTTGCCGGTGCGAATGGACTTGATCTCCGTGCCGGTCAGCACCAGCCCAGCCTCGACTGTTTCCAGGATGTCATAGTCGTAGGAGGCGCGGCGGTTCACCGCGACGGGCCCCGCGCGTTTGACGATGGGTGTCGAGGACTTGGCCGGCTTGCGGCCCCTATTGGTAGACATAATACTTACCCTTGCGCACCACTACTCGATTGTCCCGCTGCCGGCGGCGCCAACTCGGCGATCAGTTCCAGGGCGTAGAGCATCTGCTCGTCGCGTTGAATCGGCCCGCGATCAACCTCGTTGTCCGGCTCCAGCCCGCTGCCTTCGATGAGGCGCCCGTCGGGAGTATACCAGCGGCCGTAGGAGTAGTAGAGGCCGCCTCCGTCGGAGAGGGGCGCCAGTTGGTTGACGCTGCCCTTGCCGAAGGTGGTGACGCCGACTATGGTTGCGCGCTCCCGGTCTTGCAGTGCGCCCGCGAGCACTTCGCCCGCGCTGGCGGTGAATTGGTTGACCAGAAGCACGAGGGGCAGTTCCGTCGCGACTCCGCCGTCCTTGGCGTTCCAGTCCGTGCGCTCGCCCGCGCCGTCCAGTTCGTAGACCACGAGGCCGCCGTCGAGGAAGTGGCTCGCGATGTTGACGGTCGTGGAGAGCAGCCCGCCGGGATTGTTGCGCACGTCCAGGATGAGGCCGCGCGCGCCCGACTCCTTGATTTCGACAAGAGCCGTCTCCAGCGCCTCGTCGGTGTTGGCGTAGAAGCCCGAGAGGCGCACGTACGCGTGTCCGTCGGGCGTGCTCTGCCATGTTACGCTTTCGAGGTTGATGTCCCCGCGCGTGATGGTGATCTCCACGACTCTCGACCCGCCCGCGTGAATGATGCCCAGCACGACGTCGGTGTCCTTGGGGCCGCGCACCCTGCTGACGACGTCCAGCGTAGTCCACCCCTCGACGCTCTCGCCGTTGACGGTGATCAGCTCGTCGCCGGCGCGAAGTCCGGCCTGTGCGGCGGGGCTGTTGGGCATCGGCGTCAGGATGAACGTCTCATCGCGGGCGTTCACCTCCGCCCCCACGCCCTGGTAGCTTCCGATGAACTCCAGGTCCTCCAACTCGTATCGCTGGGGCGGCACGTAGGCGGAGTGCGGGTCGTCAAGCGCGGCCACGATGCCCCGCATTGCCGCCTGCGAGAGCCTGACGGAGTCGAGTGGTTCGGGGCTGTCGCTCTCCTGGTAGATAGCGGTCCACGCGTCCCAAAGCGGCGCGAACTCCTCCGGGAGGCTCTCGGGCCGCTCCTGGTCTGCGGCGGGAATGAGCGCGTCGCGGAGGTCCGGCATGTCGGAGGCGGTGATGAGGTAGTCGACGGCGCCCTGGACCAGGTCGTCCGCGTCGATGTCCGCCCGGTCCACGTGCCTCGTCGACAGGATCGTCCAGATGTCGCCGACGGGGCTGAGGGCGAGCACGGGCACCTCCCCGGGCATGAGCGATTCGGCCTCTTCGACGATGGCTGAGGTCAAGACGGTGGGCTCGCTCTCGGGCAGCAGGGAGCATGCGGCAGTGAGGGCCGCGACGGCAAGCGCCACGGTGAAAACCTGCCAGATGGCGGCAGGTCGCACCATGCGGGAAAGGGTCTGCAGTTTCAAAAGCGGCAAGTCACTGTCCTCATGCGGGGGTGGCGCCTGAACGATGTCCCTTTCTAAAATTGTAGCACGGGCAATGGCCGGTTTCGGAGAATTTTCGTTGACACTGCCATAGGGCGGTGCTAGCATTGCCCTGAAGCATCGCCCAATTATATTCGCGCGTATTCGCGCGGGATGCGTCTGAAATTGGGCGTTCCATGATGTCCGGGGTCTTCCCTTCAAAGTGGACTTCGGACGGCGATGTCCAGGCCAACAGCCAACAGGGATTTCAGGAGGGCGTCTGCCATGGCAACTCGATCAGTGGAATTGAGGCGCGGCCTTAAGGATGTTTACCTTGACCGCACGCAGGCCAGCTTCATCGATGGCACCGAAGGCAAGCTGCTCTACCGCGGCTACGACATTCACGACCTTGCGGAAAAGTCCACCTTTGAAGAGGTGGCTTATTTGTTGTTGTACGGGAGCCTTCCGACCCAGGAGCAGTTGGACGAGATCGACGCCACGCTCAAGAGCAACCGCTCGATACCGGAGGAAATGTACAGCGTCATCGAGTTGACGAAGGATGGCCACCCGATGGACGTCCTTCGCACAGCGGTCTCGGCCCTCTCCTCCTTCGACCCGGAGGTGGAGGACAACTCCCCGGATGCCGTACGCCGCAAGGGACTCCGGATAACGTCGCAGGCGTCGACGATTATCTGCGCGCACTATCGCATCCGGCAGGGGCTGCAGCCCGTCGCGCCGCACGAGTCCCTGAGCCACGCGGCCAACTTCCTCTACATGATGCGCGGTGAGGTCCCGGACGAGGACGAAGCCAAGCTCATGGACGTCGACTTCATCCTCCACGCGGAGCACGGCGCCAACGCGTCGGCCTTCGCATCGCGGGTGACGGCGTCGACGATGGCCGACCTGCACGCCGCGATCGTCACGGGCATCGGCACGCTGAAGGGCCCGCTGCACGGCGGCGCGGCGGAGTCCGTGATGAAGATGGCCGAGGAGATCGGCGACCCGGCAGAGGCCAAGGCGTACGCGCGGCGGGTGCTGGACGGGCACGGCCGCATCATGGGCTTCGGCCACCGAGTTTACCGCGCCGAGGACCCGCGGGCGCAGCACCTTCGCGACCGCTCCAAGGCCCTGGGCGACAAGCTGGGACAGCCGCAGTGGATCCAGATCCTGGACGCCCTGGTTGAGGCAATGGCCCCCTACCGGGCTCGCGGCATCCACGTCAACGTCGACTTCTTTGCAGGCTCCATCTACCACCTGATGGGCATCCCGGAGGACCTGTTCATCCCCATCTTTGCGCTCGGACGCATCCCCGGCTGGACGCTGCAGGTGCTGGAGCAGTTTGAGAACAACATCCTCATCCGCCCGCTCCTGTACTACGAGGGGCCCATGGACCTGGAGTACGTGCCAATGGAGGCACGCAGCTAACTCCGGCGACAACGACACGAATCGACTCGAGGGGCTTCCGCCACAGCGGAGGCCCCTCTGCTTTTGGCAGTGAGCGCTCATGGCCCCAACGAGGCCCCGAAAACGGGCGTTTTGCGGCCCGAGGTGGGTAGTTGCTCATCCAGGGCTCGAAAGCAGCCGTTTTGCGCCCCAGGGTGACCATCGCCTCACACAGCCCTCGTAACGCAGCCGTCCTGAGGCCCCCAGCGAGTGACGGCCCATCAACGCGCCCAAAGCAGCCGTTTTGCGCCCCTAGTCGGCCTGCGCGTCATCCCGCGACGCAAACGCGGCGCAATGACGCTCTTCCACGGAGTCGGCGAAACTGCCCGTTCACGGCAAGGAAGCGGAAGTTCGCAACACTGCCATACCCTATGTACACAAACGACATAAGGCAACAGTTATGTAATATAACAGTCTTGTAACGTACATAATGAATATAGTGCGAAGTAGTTTTCAAACTGCTGACGAGGCCCCCGGGATGACAGAAAACGTGTTTTCGGGAGCCGAAGGCAGGCGCCCCGCAGCAGGTGTTTGGGAAAAATCTTGACTGCCAGCCTTGCCCGCATCTTACAGTAAATATACGGGATGCAGCTCAACGGTTGCTGTGATGGGCGTCAGGGATTGCGTAGCTCATCTCGCGAAAGGAGCGGGTGTGACATCGCCTTGGAACAAACTGTACGGCGGCATTGTGGCCACATCCCTGCGCGGCAGCGCCGAAGTGGACTTCAACCTGTGGTCTTTATGGGAGGCCTTCGTAGGCAAGGGCAGGCGATGCCCCTACTGCGGCCACACTGGCGGTCGCTATGCAATCGGCGCATCCCAGCCCCACATCTACGTGGAAGGGAGCGACGGTAACCTTACGAAGCGAGTCCTCGGACACTTCCGTGAGGTGACCCTGGTCCTTTGCGCTGCTTGCGCCAGGGAGCATGACACTGACCAAGCCGTCTGCTATGTGGAGAAGCGAGAGCGCGGTGACATTCTTCTGGCGGATGGCCGCCTCTACCTCTTCAGCGGCGCCGTAGAGCAGTGGGCGCCGCCCGTCGAGCGAGAGGCCGCGTGACGCGACCGGCGCCCCCGGCCACGCCCCCCTCGACGAGCGCTCGTCGCTAGCCCTCGACGGCGCCAGTGACCCCTGCGAGGATCTCCTCCGTGCTCGGCATGCCCCGCTGGTAGTAGACGACCACTCCGCGCTTGTCGATGCCTACGACGGTGCGCAGGGGCGCCAGCTTGTTCAGCGTCCGCGTGCCATAGGCCATCCCGACCTCGCCCCCTTCGTCGACCAGCAGGCTGAAGGGAAACCCGTGCTTGTCACTGAAACGCTCATGCGACTTCATGCTCCCGGGGTTCACCCCAAACACCACCGTGTCGGCGGCCTCGAACGTGTCCCTGTCGTCACGCAGGGCACAGAGTTGGCGTGTTCAGCCGCCGGTGCTGTCCATCGGGTAGAAGACCAGCACAACGTTCTTCTCCCCGCGGAAGCTGGCCAGCGTCACTTCCTCGTCAAGCGTCCCCGGCAGGGTGAAGGCCGGCGCAACGGATCCCACGTCCATGGTGATGCTTCCTCCTCGCGCGGACTCTTCCTCGCACGCGCCGGTTCAGTCGATGAAGTGCACCTGCGAGTTGCCGTCGACCCCGACCGCCCCCCGGTCGAGCCGCTCCGTGATGGCGTGCAGCAGCAGGTCGAGCCCCCACCCCTCGGCGGCGGAGACCATGACGCCTCCCTGCGCGCTCTCCCCGAGCGCCGAGAGGTCAGGCGCCGCGCCGTCTTCGGAAGCGACGGCCAGGTCCATCTTGTTCAGCACCAGCAGCCGCGGCTTGTCATGGAGCTTCAGTTCAGCGAGCGTGTCCTCCACGACCTGCACGTGCTCGGCCGCGTTGTGGTGGCTGACGTCGACGACATGCAGCAGCAGGTCGGCCTCTGCCAGCTCCTCCAGCGTCGCGCGAAATGCCGCGACGAGCGTGTGGGGCAGCTTGTGGATGAACCCCACCGTGTCCGTCAGCAGCGCGAGGGTGCCGTCCGGCATGGCCATGCGCCGCGTGATTGGGTCCAGCGTGGAGAATGGCTTGGCCTCCGCGAGGACGCCCGCGCGCACCAGCGCGTTGAAGAGCGTGCTCTTGCCCGCGTTGGTGTACCCCACCAGCGAGACCAACGGCGTCTGCGCCGCCTGCCGTCGATTGCGGTGCCGCGACCGGTGGGCGCGCACCGCCTCGAGGTCGCGCTTGAGGCGGCCTATGCGATCGCGCACCAGGCGCCGGTCCGTCTCCAGCTGCGTCTCGCCGGGCCCGCGTGTGCCGATGCCGCCGCCGAGCCGCTCCAGGTGCGACCATTGCCCCGCGAGCCTCGGCAAGAGGTACTCGTGTTGGGCCAGATCCACCTGCAGCACACCCTCTTTGGTGCGGGCGCGGTCCGCGAAGATGTCCAGGATGAGGGCGCTGCGGTCCAGCACCTTCACCTCCAGCTCCCGCTCCAAGTTCCGCTGCTGCGACGGTTTGAGTTCGTCGTTGAAGACAACGACGGTGTAGTTGGAATCGTGGCGGTTCTCCTTGATCTCCTCCAGCTTGCCTTGGCCAACGTAGACCGATGTGGGACGGTCCAGCGTCTGGGTGATTTCGCCAACAACCTCGCCGCCCGCGCTGCGCACAAGCTGCCCGAGCTCGCCCATAGAGTCAGCGAGTGCCCAACGAGTATTGCGCCCGCTCTTCGGTGCAATGCCTACCAGCAGGGCGCGCTCCTGCTCGATGCGTGTGGAGTGCAGCCCGTTGGGAGATGGCTTTTCGCGTTGTCTTGGCAGAACTTGTACTCCTTCCGGTGCGTGGACGGACGCTATCGATGCCTATCTGAAACTGTCGTTATGTCGTGTAAAAGGCAGATTTCAAGGTCTGCGCTGCCTAGATTCTACTCGCTGTGGCAATGCAATAGGGCGGGCGATTCACGAATCGCTCCGATTGAGGGGAGCCTAGGGGCGAACAGGGCGCGCGCCAGCGACTAAGCGAGGCTAGCCGGCGTTGGCGTCACGCTCGATGACGCCGTAGTCGCGCCCTCGAGGTCGTATCGCTGGCAGCGTCGACTACTGTGGCGTTGGCACCTTCCACGACGCGAGCCGTCGCACGCCCTCGTCGAGGTCCTCGTCGGACAGGGTCAGCGAGAACCGGATGTAGCCCTCGCCGTACTTGCCGTAGCCGTTGCCCGGCGTCACCACCATGTCGAGGTCGTCCAGCACCGCGGTGGCAAAGGACGCCGAGGTGAAGCCCTCGGGCACCGGCGCCCACACGTAGAGGCTCGCCTTGGGTGGCTCGATGTTGATGCCGAGACCGTGCAGCGCGGCGATCACCTTGTCCCGGCGCGCCTGGTAGTGGTCGTTTCGCGCGTCGATGTCCTCCTGCGACGTCTCCAGCGCGCGGATGCCCATCTGCTGCACCGCCTGCGAGACGCCGGAATCAAGGTTGGACTTCACCAGGAAGAGGGCCTTGACCAGGTCTGCGTTGCCCACCGCCATGCCGATGCGCCACCCCGTCATGTTGTAGCTCTTCGACAGCGAGTGGAACTCCAGGCACACGTCCTTCGCGCCGGGCACCTGCAGCGCGCTCACGGGCCGGTAGCCGTCGAATGCGACCTCCGTGTAGCACGCGTCGTGCAGCAGCGCGATGTCGTGCTTGCGGCAGTAGTCGACGGCCCGCTCGAAGTAGTCGAGCTCCGCCACCGCGCCGGTTGGGTTGTTGGGGTAGTTCAGCCAGAGAACCTGCGCCTTCCGCGCCACGTCGTTGGGGATGGCCTCGAGGTCCGGGAGCCAGCTGTTCTCCTCCGTCATCGGCAGCCAGTACGGCTCAGCGCCGGCGAACAGCGTCCCGACGTTGTAGACCGGGTATCCGGGGTCAGGCTGCAGCGCGATATCCCCCGGCTCCAGCAGCCCCAGCGCGATGTGGCCGATGCCCTCCTTCGCGCCGATGAGCGACAGCGCCTCGGTGGCCGGGTCCAGCTCCACGCCGAAGCGGCTGTTGTACCACCCAGCGACGGCCTCGCGGAACTGCGGCAGGCCCTCGGTCTCGGGGTAGCGGTGGTTGGGGCGATGGTGCGCAGCCTGCTTCAACTCCTCCAGCACGGGGTCGGGCGTCGCCAGGTCGGGGTCGCCGATGCCGAAGGAGACGACACGCTTGCCCTCGGCCCGCTTGGCCGCGATTCGCCGGGAGATTTCCACGAAGAGATAGGGCGGAAGCTGCTGGATGCGCTGCGTGAACTTCATGTGATCCCTTCCACTTCACGTTGTTCCTGCTCTGACGGGAATCGCACAGGCTCAGATAGAGAATCGTGCAATTATGTCGATTACGAGGGGTGGTTAGTCCGGCCAGCGGCCCTCGAAGACCAGCTCCACCGGACCCTCGAGGAAGATGTCGCCCTCGCCGTCCCACGTCATCGTGAGCGTGCCGCCCGGAAGCTGCACGGAGACCTGCTCGTCGGTGTAGCCATGGATGCGCGCAGCCACCGCGATGGCGCACGCGCCGCTGCCGCACGCGAGCGTCAGCCCCGCGCCGCGCTCCCACACTCGCGCCGTGAGGTGCGTGCGGTCGACGACGTTGACCACCTCGAAGTTGACGCGCTTGGGAAAGAGTGCGTGGTGCTCCACCAGCGGACCGATAGCCTCCAGCGCGAACTCCTCCACCGGCGTGTCCAGGAAGGCGACGGCGTGGGGGTTGCCCATCGAGACGCCCGTGAAGGCGAAGGAGTGGCCGGGGACCGCCAGCGGCCAGTCGAATACGATGTCCGTCGGGTTGTAGTACCGAGCGTTCGCGCCGTTGCCCGACTGCGCCGTAACGTGTCCCGCGCCGATGGGCACGAGGCGCTGCGACGGGTCGACGGGCACCAACTCCGGCGTCAGGACCGGCTTGCCTTGGTTCACCCGCGCGCGAACAACCTTCCCGTCGCGCATGATGGGCTCCACTTCCAACACGCCAATGTGCGTCTCCGCCAAGAAGCGGCCGTCGCGGGGCGTCACCAGGCCGCGCTCGACGGCGAACTTGGTGAAGCACCGAATGCCGTTGCCGCACATCTCCGCCTCGGAGCCGTCCGGGTTCCACATGCGCATGCGAGCGTCGGCCACGTCCGAGGGCAGCACCAGCAGCAGCCCGTCGGAGCCCACGCCGAAGTGCCGGTCGGACACAGCGACGGCCAACGAGGCCCAGTCGCGGTCCATCCCGCGCCCGTCCACCACGACGAAGTCGTTGCCTGCGCCGTGCATTTTCGCAAAGTCCATAGCCTGCCCCCAGTCGTGCACGCGCGTTGGTCGCGCGCATGGTCTGCAATTGACGTCAGAGTAGCTGCACTCAGTGTAGTGGGCGCCGTTTGCGACGACAAGGGCGGGTTACGACAGCGCGCGCTCACGAATACAATACTCCGAGTAGGAGGTGACACCGATGCGTTGCCCAACATGCGGCCATGAAAACACCGACCTTGCCCGGCTGTGCAGGGACTGTGGCACGTCCTTATTCGTCGATTGCCCGTCCTGCGGCCATGAGAATACGGTCGCCGGTACCTTCTGCTCCGACTGTGGGGCACAGCTCCGTGAAATGAGCCCCGGCGGCATGGGCGTAGGCGGAGCCCCCGCTATCTTCGAGGTGAGCCGCCCCGCCGGCTTCTGGATCCGCTTCGCGGCGTCCATCATCGACACGCTCCCGCTCCTGTTGGTCTCCGCGTTGCTGTCGTGGCTGCTCTTCGGCGAGAACCTCTTTGACATGTTTGCAGTAGAGACGGATGCTGCAGGTGAACCGGTCTCGGGGCCCATCTTCACTCCAGGCTCAGGGGTCAACCTCTTTCTGAGCGGCATATACGCCACGGCAATGGTCTCGATGTTGGGCGGCACAATCGGAGTCCTGCTCCTTCGCATGCGCGTTCTCCGGCCTGACGGGACATTGCTCAGTCCCGGCCGCGCCTTGGCCCGCTTCGTGGTCTTGACCATCAGCGGCTACATCATCCTGCCCATCATCGTCAGCGCGTTCATGGTCGCGTTCAGGAGCGACAGGCGCGGCATCCATGACATCGTCTGCGACACAGTGGTGGTGATCCGGGAGTAGGTTGCACGGGACGGGCGCCGTCTGCTTTAACCTATCGACCGAGTCGACTCGACCCACCCCGACACCACCGCCTCCGACTGCGCCTCGACGTCCGCGCCGGCCACGAGCCACCGGATGCGAGCGTCCGTCGGCTTGAACCACGTGTACTGCTGCCGCGCGAGCCGGTGGTGACCATCCGCAAGTAGGCGAAAGCGGGCACGGTCTGCCTTAGCCAATCGACCGAGTCGACTCGACCCACTCCGACACCACGGCCTCCGACTGTGCCTCGACACCCGCGCCGGCCTCGAGCCACCGGATGCGAGCGTCCGTCGGCTTGAACCACGTGTACTGCTGCCGCGCGAGCCGGTGGTGCGCCAGCTTGATGCGCCGCGCGGCTTCCTCGAGCGGCAGCTCGCCGAGCATGTGCTGCGCCAGCTCCCGGTAGCCCATGCTCGACAGCGAAGCGAGCCCCGCCGAGTACCCCGCGTCGAGCAGCGCCCGCACCTCGTCCAGCCACCCGCCCGCGAGCATCGCGCTAACGCGGATGTCGATTCGCTCGTACAGCTCCTCGCGCGTCGACGTGGTCAGCCCCAGAACCAGCGACCGGTACGGCGACGGCGACTGCCCCCCGTGCGCGCCGGGCCCGAGGGCTGCAGCCACCTCCAGCGCACGCACCACTCGCCGAGGGTTGCGCAGGTCGATGCGGGCCGCGACGTTCGGGTCTAGCTCCCGCAACTCCTGCGCGGCCGCTTCCACGCCGTCCTGCGAGATCATCGCTTCGATGCGCTCCCGCAGCGCCGGGTCCGGCGGCACGCGAGGCGCCTGCCACCCCTGCACCAGCGCGTTCACGTACTGCCCCGTGCCGCCAACCACGACGGCCAGCCCGCCCCGTCCGTCGACGTCCGCAATGGCCTGCGTCGCGAGTGGCAGGTACCGGGCGAGGCTGAACCGCTCGTCAGGGCTGGCGATGCCGTAGAGGTGGTGGGGAACTAGGGCCATCGCCGACGACGTCGGCGCGGCGGTTCCCACTTCCATCCCCCGGTACACCTGCCGGCTGTCCGCGTTGACGATCTCGCCGCCAAAGCGCCGCGCAAGATGCAGTGCGAGGTCGCTCTTGCCAACGGCAGTAGGTCCGACGATGACAAGCAGCGGCGTTGGCAGATCGTGGGGAGTGGTCATGGGTTCGTTCAACGCGGCTAGGTCGAGGTGGGCGCTGCGGGCTCGGACTGCTCTTCGTCCGGGGGCTCCTCGTCGGGCGCCGCCGCTTCGCCGTCGTCGGGAGCCGCTTCTTCGCCGTCGGGCGCTGCTTCGTCGGCGTCGGGCGCTGCTTCGTCGGCGTCGGGCGCATCGTCCTCCGCCTCGTCCGACTCGTCAGCCACCAGCACCCACGTCTCCTTGTCGACCTCGCAGAGGAAGGCGTAGTACGTGGCGTTGGCCACCGATCGCGTCTCTACACAACCCAGCTCCACGACTTTCTGCAACGCTATGTCAAGGTGTGACGTGTCGATGTAGCTGCCTGGGGCGTTGGCGGTGAACAACCTGTACAACTCCTCTTCCGAGTACGCCGCGTCGGGGTTTGACTCCAGCAGGTCATACACAGAGACCATGAGGGCCTCTATGCCGTCATCTATGCCCATTTCAAACTGAAGCCGGGATATTGGCATGGTGAGCCCTCTCGAATTTGTTATGTGAAGCTACCCGTCCACCCTGAGCCTGTCGAAGGGCGAACCGGGGGGTGCTACGCCTAGCCCTTCACCTCCGCGGTGATGCGCACGATCTGCGTGAACTCCTCCGCGCGAAGAGCCGCGCCGCCGACGAGCGCCCCGTGAATGCACTCCTGCTCGACGAAGCCTCGCACCGAGTCGGCGGTGACGCTGCCGCCGTACAGCAGCGGCGTCGCCGAGGCAGCGGACTCGCCGTAGGTGTCGTTCAGCACGCGTTGGATGACGCCGCCCATGATTTCAGCCGCCAGGTCCGGCGTCGCGGGGACGCCCGTGCCGATTGCCCACACCGGCTCGTACGCGACGATGATCGCCCCCGGCGTTTCGACGCCGTCCAGCGCCTTCACGAGCTGCCGCTCCACCACGGCCTCCGCCGCGCCGGCCTCGCGCTGCGCCAGGCTCTCGCCGACGCAGATGATGGGCGTGAGGCCCGCTTTGAGCGCCGCATCCACCTTCAGGTTGACGGCCTCGTCGGTCTCGCCGTACAGCGCGCGCCGCTCCGAGTGGCCCAGGATCACGTGCGTGCACAGCTCGGCAACCATGCCCGGCGAGACCTCCCCGGTGAACGCACCCTTCTCGTGCTCGCTCATGTTCTGCGCGCCCACGGCGATGGACGACCCGGTCATGATTTCGCGTACCAGCGCAAGGTACGGGAACGGCGGGCACAGCACGCGCTCCACATCCTCCATGAACCCGATGCTTTCGCGCAGCTCGGAGGCGAGGGTCTTGGCCTCCGCCACGGAGGAATTCATCTTCCAGTTGCCTGCAACCACGGCGCGAGCCATGTCGCTCCTTTCAAATCCCCAGCCCAGTCCGTTCGCCCTGAGCCTGTCGAAGGGCCCCCCCAACTGTAGGGGCAACCCTTGTGGTTGCCCTCTCCCACCACCTACGGCCCTACCCCCAACCCGTCGTTCCCGCGGAGGCGGGAACCTCACCTTCTGCCTGCCGTGCCGTCTGCGGTCTAACCCGACCACCCTACGGCCCAAACTTCACCAGCTTGTCCGCGTGCGCCATCGCCTGCAGCATGATGTGCTCCGCCGGGAAGCGTCCCAGCGACCCCATGCCGAAGGCTCGCTCGTCGAAGCTGTCCACGCCCTCGCCGAGCGTCCACTTGGAGTGCAGCAGGAATGGCACGGGGTGCCACGAGTGCGCGGCCAGGATCGCAGGCGTCGCGTGGTCGCCGGCCACCATGAAAACGTCCGGCTCCATGTCCAGGAGCTCGGGGATGAACCGGTCCAGCGCCTCCAGCGACTCCACCTTCGCGTCGAAGTCGCCGTCCTCGCCGGCGGCGTCGGCGGGCTTGTAATGCAGGTAGAAGAAGTCGTGCTCGTCCCAGTGCTCCCGCAGCGTCACCACCTCGTCGGCGAAGGTCCCGCCCGTCGGGATGACCTTCATCCCCAGCAGGCTCGCGAGCCCGCGGTACATCGGGTACGCGGCGATGGCCGCCGGGTCGAGCAGGTAGCGGTCGCCCATCGACGGCAGGTGCGGCAGCAGCGAGAAGCCGCGCAGCGTGAGCATGTTCGCCCTTGGCTGCTCCGCCAGCATGCTGCGCGCCTCGCGGATGAAGTGGTTGACGGCGGCGGCGGTCGCCTCGGCCTCCGGCGTCATCGCGGCGGCGTCCAGCGGCGACGCCCCCACCCGCTGCGGGTCCGTCTCCGCGACCTGCTCGCTCAGGCCCTCGCCGGTGAGCTTCAGCACGAAGCGGTAGTCTTTGACCGGGTACACGGACGCCTGCACGCCGGGCACGTCGATGGTGTCGAGCATCTCGACCAGCGGCATGCTCTCCTCTGTCGCGATGCGACCCGCCCGCCTGTCGACGATCACGCCATCCCCGTCGACGGTGCAGAAGTTGCCCCGTGCCGCGACCTCGCCGGGCGCGACGGGCACCCCGATGCCCAACGCCTCCAGCACGCCCCGGCCGATCAGGTACTTCACCGGGTCGTAGCCGAAGAGCCCCAGGTGCCCCGGCCCGCTTCCCGGCGCGACGCCCGGCAACACCGGCGTCGTCAGCCCGCACGCGCTCATCCCCGCGAGCCGGTCGAGGTTGGGCGTCGAGGCCGTCTCCAGCTCCGACTTGCGGGTCTCGGGGTGCGCCAGCCCGCCGAGCCCGTCGGCCACAAGCATGACGATCTTGGACGGCGACCTGCTGACGATGTCCGCCAGCGCGGGAAAGTCGATCATGTCGGCTCCTTTACGCTTCCTTGTCGAGGAGGGCCGCGACGCCGGGCAGCTCCTTGCCCTCGAAGAACTCCAGTGATGCGCCCCCGCCCGTCGAGACGTGGGTCATTTCTTCCGCCAGGCCAAGCTCGGCCACGGCCTCCGCGGTGGACCCGCCGCCGACAATGGTAACAGCATTCTCCAGCGACGCCACAGCCTCGCCGACGGCGCGTGTTCCGTGCGAAAACGCGTCCCACTCGAAGACGCCCATGGGGCCGTTCCACAGCACGGTGCCGCACGGTCGGAGCGCCTCCGTGAAGTCCCACACCGCGCTTGGGCCGACGTCCATGATGCGCCAGCCGTCCGGAATGGCCTCGGCCGCCACCACCTGCGTCGCCGCGTGCTCGCTGAAGGCGTCGGCGACCACCAGGTCCGGCGGCAGGACGAGGTTGACGCCCTGCTTCTCGCACCGCTCCATCGTCTCCCGCGCAAAGTCGACGCGCTCCTCCTCCAGCAACGAGTCGCCGACACCGTAGCCCATCGCCTTGATGAACGTCGCCGCCATGCCGCCGCCAATGACCAGCACGTCCACGCGGTCCAGCAGCGTCTCCAGCACCGCAATCTTGTCCGACACCTTTGCGCCGCCCATGATCGCGGCCAGCGGGCGCTTGGGGTCCTCCAGTACGCTGCCGAGCATCGTGAGCTCCCGCTCCATGAGGAAGCCGCTGACTGCGGGCAGGAACGCTGCGACGCCTGCCGTCGATGCGTGGGCCCGGTGCGCTGTGCCAAAGGCGTCATTCACGTAGAGGTCCGCCAAGCTGGCTAGCTGCGCGGCAAACTCCGGGTCGTTCTTCTCCTCGCCCGCGTGGAAACGCAGGTTCTCCAGCAGCAACACCTCGCCGGGCTCCATCGCCGCGACGTCGGCCTCCGCCATGGGGCCGATGCACTCGGTCGCGTAGTTGACGGGCGCGCCCAGCACGGCCTCCAGCCCCTCCGCGATGGGCGCCAGTCGCGCGCTCTCGTCCACCACCCCGTTCGGGCGCCCCAGGTGCGAGCACAGGATGACGCGGGCGTTGCGCTCCCGCAGGTAGTGAATGGTCGGCAGCGCGGCCCGAATGCGGTTGTCGTCGCTGATTTGCCCGTCTTCCATGGGAACGTTGAAGTCCACGCGCACCAGCACCCGAAGGCCCCGTACGTCGACGTCTTGCACACTCTGCTTGGGCATCGTTCTCCTCAGTTCGCCGGATTCCTTAGGACGCCGGATTGAGGTTTTGTGTCAGGTGCTCGGCGAGGGCTGTAAGGTCCGAACGCCGCCCCTCCGCGACGCCTGCGCGACCCAACGCGTCGTTGAAGCCCGAGCGCGCCGCCATTGCGGCATCGATCGCCCCCTGCCGAGCGCCCGCCTCGTCCAGCAGTTCAGCCAGTCGCGCCGCGTCCGCGGGCCCGTGCGTCCGCGCCATCAGCAGCGTGCCTATCTCGCGCTTGACGGACACGGGCGCGGTCGCGATGGCCAGCACAACGGGGAAGCTCTTGTGGACGACCGGGTTAGGTCCAGCCTCTGCGCCGCTCCAAAGCTGCGTTATGTCGTCTTGCAGCCGCAATGCGACTCCCAGGCTTCGCCCCGCCTCCTGGCAGGCGTCCTGCGCCGCCCGGTCCGCCCCCGCCGCGAGGGCGCCAAGCTGCGCCGCGCAGCCCAGAAGCGCCCCCGTCTGCCGTGCAGCCATGTCGAGATACGCCTGCCGTGTCGCCGTGGGCTGCAGCTGCATCGAGAGGTCCTGTTGCTGCCCCTCGAACAGATCAAGCGCCGCAGAGTCCATCACCATCGCCGCTTCCAGGACGCGCTCCGGGTCTGCGCCCTCGGCGTGCAGCAGCGTCAGCCGCGCCACCATGTGCAGCGCGTCGCCGACGTTGATCGCCTGAGCCGGACCCCAGATCCACCAGCCGCTGGGCCTGTTGCCCTGCTCCGGCGCCCCGGACTGGATGTCCTCGTGGACGCGCGTGAACTCGTGCAGCAGCTCGACGGCCGCGGCGGCGGGCATGGCGAGCGCGACGTCCCCGCCAAGCGCCTCGCACACGCCGAGGTAGAGCGCGGCGCGGCTCCGCTCCGGCACGCGGGATTGCGGCATGCCCTGGTCGTCCACCCAGCCAAGCTGGTACTCCATCATGCGGTAGATGGGGTCCGTGCGGCTCTCGACGGCGGCGCGCAGTGCGGCCTCGATGGCGGCCTCGTGGCGGGCGATGAGGGCAGGCTGTGTCATGCGTTGGCCTCCCCAAACCATTGCGGGGCGTTCAGCCCAATCCGTTCGCCCTGAGGCTCTCGAAGGGTTCCACGAACGGATTGGGCGGCTCTGGTGCCCGGACCGCTCCAACCTGACGAGGTCTTCATGCTCATGCGTTGGCCTCCGCGGGCCGCTCCCATGCGACAGGCACGCCAAGCGCCCGTTCGATGTCCTCTTTCGAAATCGCGCCCAGCCGAAGGATGCGCGGCTGCTCGGTGGTGACGTCCAGCACCGTCGACGACCTCCCGGCCGGCGACGGCCCCGCTTCCAACACGATGTCCACCGCGTCGCCGAGGGCCTCTCGCACTCCGGCGGCGGTCCGAGGTTCCGGGCCGCCGCTGCGGTTGGCGCTCGTGCCCGTAATGGGCCGTCCCAGCCCCTCGGCCAGCGCCCTCGGCACGGGATGGTCAGGCAACCGCACAGCCACCTTCCAACCGCGAGCAGTCACCAGCGTCGGCACGGCCTCCGACACGGGAAGCACCAGCGTCAGCCCGCCGGGCCAGAACGCCTCAGCCAGCCTGAGCGCCACGTCCGGCACATGCTCGGCCACCATCGAAAGCTGCTCCGCGTCCGCGATGAGCAGCGGCAGCGGCATCCCCTGCGGCCGCCCCTTCGCCTCGAAGACGCGCTCCACCGCGGCCTCGTTCAGCGCGTCCGCGCCGAGCCCGTAGAGCGTGTCCGTGGGGTACGCGACGAGCCCGCCTGCCCGCAACGTCTCCACGGCGGCGGCGATGTCTGCTATAGCTGAACGTGACGTCACGCAAACCCACTTTGTATCTGAGATTCCGGCCCACAGAGTATACCACCTTTCCCCCAGCAGTCATTCCGCGGAACCCAAGAGCCGGTACGCTCGCGCCCAACGGCCTCGGGTCCTATCCCCTACCCTGACATGAGCCCCTCGCGCCCACGCCTCGGCCCGCGCTACCCTTACGTCATGTTGAGCAACGTCATCTTGAGCACAGCCCGTGAGACCCCCCAGAGGTGTTGTACGAGCCCCAAAAACGGCTCGTACATCCCAAAAGCCCCCGCGGAATCGGCGAAAAGGCACTCGTTTGCGACTGAACGAGTCGTATCTGAAAACGGCACTTTCGTAGCGGACTCGTTTCCCAGATTAAAAAAAGTCGAATCCAAATCGAATCAAAGTTGGGGCCTGCCCCCACGAAAGTGGGCGTTGGGGGTGACCCACGCGGTTGCACAAGCCGCCCCAAAGTCGCCGGTCACCCGCTTTCACAACGCGCCCTTTATCGCGGAAAATAGTGGGGTAGCGCGTAGACGGAGGCAGCGGGCGATGCTACGCTTGCCTCACGCACCGCGACGATTTCCGCAAAGGGGGTTGTGTGAGCACGAGCCCAGGGCCATCGAGCCACAGGGTCACCACCACAGGCGACGTAGAGGTCTCCACCTACCTGGAAATCGCCGAGGAGAATCTCGGGCAGACCACTGCTCCCAGCGAAGCCCCCAAGGGCGGCGACGAGGCGGTCGTCGTCCTCGACTTCGGCTCCCAGTTCAGCCGCCTCATCGCCCGCCGCGTACGTGAGGCCCACGTCTACTGCGAGATCTACCCCCACGACGTCCCGCAAGACAAGCTGGCCCACCTGAACATCAAGGGCTTCATCCTCTCCGGTGGCCCCGCCAGCGTCTTCGAGGAGGGCGCGCCGCAGCTCCCGGCCTACGTGCTGACCGGCGGCGTCCCGGTCCTCGGCATCTGCTACGGCATGCAGCTTCTCGCCCACTCGCTAGGCGGCGCCGTCGAGGGTAGTGCACAACGAGAGTACGGCCACGCCGTCGTGCATCAGAACACCTCGGAGCACCCGCTCTTTCAGGGGCTGCAGGCCTCAATGCCCGTATGGATGAGCCATGGCGACAAGGTGACGTCGATGCCGCCCGGCTTCCATTGCCTGGGCTACTCGGAGAACTCGCCGGTGGCCATGATGGGCAACGACGCCGGCATCATCGGCCTGCAGTTCCACCCGGAGGTCGTCCACACGCCCTCCGGCGCGCAGCTCATCCAGAACTTTCTGTACGACGTGTGCGGCTGCGGCGGGCTCTGGACGGCGGGCAACTTCATCGAGGAGAGCGTGTCGCGCATACGAGAGCAGGTGGGCGATGGCCGCGTCATCTGCGCCCTCTCCGGCGGCGTCGACTCCGCCATCACCGCCGCCCTCATCAACCGCGCCGTCGGCGACCAGCTCACCTGCATCTTCGTCGACAATGGCCTCCTTCGCCGCGAGGAGGCGGAGCGCGTCGTCAGCACCTTCAATCGCTCTATGGCCCTGAACCTCATCCACGTGGACGCCAGCGATCAGTTCCTCGCCACGTTGGAAGGTGTCATAGACCCAGAGCAGAAGCGCCGTAACATCGGCGAGACCTTCATCCGCGTATTTGAGGACGTGGCGGAGGAGATTGAGGACGTTGGCTACCTGGCCCAGGGCACCCTTTACCCCGACGTCATCGAGAGCACGTCCGCGGAGACCGGCGCGGCCGCCAAGATCAAGACGCACCACAACGTGGGCGGGCTCCCCGCCCACATGCGGCTGTCGCTCGTGGAGCCGCTGCGCTACCTCTTCAAGGACGAGGTCCGCGACGTCGGGCTGGCGCTGGGCATGCCGGAGGAGATCGTGTTGCGACAGCCCTTCCCCGGGCCGGGCCTCGCCATCCGCATCATCGGTGAGGTGACGCGAGAGAAGCTGGAGGTGCTCCGCTCCTGCGACTGGATCGTCATGGACGAGATCAAAGGCGCGAACCTGTACCGGCAACTCTGGCAGAGCTTCGCCGTGCTGACCGACACCCGCAGCGTCGGCGTCATGGGCGACAGCCGCACCTACGGCTACCTGGCCGCCATTCGCGCCGTGACGTCAGAGGACGCCATGACTGCGGACTGGGCGCGCCTGCCGTACGAGGTCCTCGCCAAGATCTCCAGCCGCATCGTGAATGAGGTGCCTGAGGTCAACCGCGTGGTGTACGACATCACCTCCAAGCCCCCCGGCACGATTGAGTGGGAGTAGCTACGCCATGCGCGTGATGGTCATTGGCAACGGGGCGCGAGAGCACGCCATCGCGTGGAAGCTGCATGCAAGCCCGCGCGTCTCGGAGGTCTTCACCGCCCCCGGCAACGCGGGCACGGCGCAACTTGGCGTCAACCTGGATGTGCGCGCAACGGACGTCGAGGGCCTCGTCGTCGCGGCGCACGCACACTCGATCGACCTGACCGTCGTGGGGCCGGAGACGTCGCTCGAAGCGGGTGTCGTCGACCGGTTCGCCGCCGAGGGGCTGCGCATCGTCGGGCCCACGCAGGCTGCCGCCCGCATCGAGACATCCAAGTCTTTCGCCAAGCGCCTGATGGAGCGAAACAACATCCCCACGGGTCGTGCGGAGGTCTTCACCAGCCACGGAGAGGCCCGCGAATACGTCTCGTTGGTGTCCGCGCCCCTCGTGGTGAAGGCCGACGGCCTAGCCGCGGGCAAGGGAGTCCTCGTGTGCCAGACGCGCGAGGAGGCGCTCGACGCCCTGCGCGAGATAATGGTGGAGCGCGCTTTCGGCGACGCCGGCCGGCGGGTGTTGGTGGAAGAGTTCCTGACGGGACAGGAGATCAGCGTTTTCACCTTCACCGACGGCGTTCACCTAAGCCCGCTTATGGCCGCGTGCGACTACAAGCGCATCTGGGATGGCGATGAGGGCCTGAACACCGGCGGCATGGGCAGCTACAGTCCGCCGCTCGCCTGGAACGCCGAGCTCGAGGCGCGGGTGATGTCGGAGATCATGGCCCCGGCAGTCCGCGCCCTGGCCGCCGAGGGCTGCCCCTTCACCGGCATCCTGTACGGCGGGCTGATGCTGACCGAGGACGGCCCCAGGGTAATCGAGTTCAACGCCCGGCTTGGCGACCCGGAGACCCAGGTGGTGCTCCCTCGCATGGAAACGGACCTGCTGGACGTGCTGGAGGCCATCTGCGAAGGCTCGGTTGATGCGACGCCCATCGTATGGTCGCAGAACGCCGCGGTGGGTGTAGTGCAAGCGTCGGGCGGCTATCCCGATGTGTACACCGTCGGGCATCATGTAGCTGGTCTGGACGACGTCGACAGCGATGTCGCCGTCTTCCACGCCGGCACGTCGCTGGACGACAATGGTGGCGTCGTGACGGCGGGCGGGCGTGTGCTCACCGTCACGGCAATGGGCGGTACGTTGGAAGACGCGCGGGAGCGGGCATACGCCAACGCCGGGCGGATCAGCTTTGAGGGCGTGCAATACCGGCGAGACATCGCGGCGCTGGCGCCGGCGGCGAGTGGGAGGTAGGCCGTGACACAGCAGGTGCCATCGTTGGCGGAGCTCCTTGAGGATCAAGCAAACCGGCGTTCGTTCCTGGACCAGGTTGGCGTCTACTTCGTCCGTGACATCAACGACGTGGAGGCAGAGCGCTTTTCGAAGTCGCTGTTGGTCATTGCGTCGCAACTGAAACGTATGGGCGGGCAGCGCCGGATCACCATTTACATCAACTCGGGCGGCGGCTCAATGGGCGCCGGTTTCGCCATGATGGAGATGATGTACAAGATCAAGCGCGACTTCATCATCCCCGTCGACACGGTTGTGCTGGGCTACGCCTACTCCATGGGCGCTATCATCGCGCAGGCGGGCGACCGGCGGTCCATGGGCTTCTTCTCCACCATGATGTTGCACAGCGGCACGTGGTCCGTGGTGGGCGAGGACCAGAAGATCTTCTCCGACTACCAGAAGCTGGCTACGACGTACCAGCAGAAGATCGGCGAGCTGTTTCGCCGTCGTACGGGGTTGCACACGGCCAAGTGGTGGACGAACTTCGTGTACTCCGGCCGCGACCGCTTCCTGTCCGCCAGCGAATGCCATAAGCTGCGGCTCGTCGACGAGGTGTGCGAGTTCGACACATGCTACATCCTGCCCCCGGACGAACGGGTCGTCAGCTAGCGCTGTCATACTAACGCCCCCGTAATACGTGATTCGGGAGCGAACATCGAGCCGGGTAGCCATAGGAAAGGAGGTTGGTCCAGCCAGCTATGGAAGTGAGACCGTTGGTAGGAGTCCTTGTCGGAAGCCGGACGGACGAGCCGCGCATTCAGGACACGCTCACCGTGCTGAACGACCTGGGCATTCCGTACGAGTTCAATGCGATGTCCGCGCACCGGGCCCCAGCGCGGGTGATGGACTATGTCACGACTGCGGAAGAACGCGGCATACAGGTGATCATCGCGGGCGCGGGCGGCTCCGCGGCATTGCCGGGCGTGGTGGCGTCATGGACGACGCTGCCGGTCATTGGCGTGCCGCTCCCCACGAGTGACATGCAGGGCATCGACGCCCTCTACACCATCGCGCAGATGCCGCCGGGCGTCCCCGTAGCGTGCGTGGCCATCGGCGCGTGGGGCGCGCGCAACGCGGCGTACCTGGCCGCGAGCATCCTCGGTTTACAGCACCCACAGATACACAAGGCCTACGCCATCTACCGCGAGGGGCTACGGAACGCATGAGCGCCCCCCGAATCGTGGTCTTGGTGGACTTCGACGGCACGGCCGCCGCGCAAAACGTGGCGGAGACGCTCCTCGAGCGCTTCGGCAGCGAGGAAGTATCCGAGCGTGATGCGTGGAAGTCCCATCGCGAGGCCTTTCGCAAGGGCGAAATGACCCTCAGGGAGTACCAGGAGCGCGCCTTCAACGGCCTCGACGCCACGTTGGAGGAGATGAGCGAGGGCCTGAAGGGTCTCTGCTGGCCCCGTGAGGGCTTCCAAGAATTCGTAAACTATTGCAATGCAAACGAAATCCATGTGGTAATCGTAACCAATGGACTGCAGTTTTATGTTGAGTCCGTATTGGAGCACGCGGGCCTGGAGCACGTTCCGGCGTATGCCGTCGGCGTCGAGGGCGCTCCGAGGCAGCTTCAATACTCGTATCCGTACGAGACGCCTACCTGCTGGGAGTGGGGCAACTGCAAGTGCCACGTGCTCGAGGGTTCCCGTGGCAGCGACGCAGCCGTGCGTACCGTGATGATCGGCGACGGCTACTCCGACTACTGCGCCGCCCGGCTCGCCGACGCCGCCTTCGCCCGATCAGCGATGCGCGACCATTGTGACACCAACGGCGTGCCCTACATCCCCTTCGAGGACTTCCATGACGTGCTCGCCGCCTTCCGGTCGGGTATACCCGGCGTGTGGGAGCCGGAGCCGGCTACGAAGCAGGGGCAGGCGTAATGCCCAGTGAATGCGTATCGGGCGCTTCTCCATTGCTGGGGTGGGATGGGAGAAGAAATGCCCCGAAAAATCCCCTCCCTACGCGCAATGCGCCATGCTATCCTAGTTGTTGGCCCATTCCTCCCAGAGGGGTTATGTCGTGATTGAACGGTACTCCCGGCCAGATATGAAGCGCGTTTGGTCTGACGACAACGCATACGCGCTGTGGCTGCGCGTCGAGATCGCCGCCTGCCAGGCGTGGTGCGACCTCGGCGTCGTGCCGCCTGAGGACATGGCGCTCATTCGCGGCGCCACCTTCAACCGCGCCTCCTACGACCGCTGGTTCGACGAGACCAAGCACGACCTCGTCTCCTTCACCCGCGCCGTATCCGAGAGCTTGGGGTCGGAGTCGCGCTGGGTCCACTACGGCCTCACCTCCAACGACGTCAAGGACACGGCCCTCGCCATGCAGATGACGGAGGCTTGTGACCTCATCGACGGCGAAATCGGGCGCTTCCAGGAGACGCTGGAACGTCAGGCGCTGGCATACAAAGACACACCCTGCATCGGCCGCTCCCACGGCGTGCACGCGGAGCCCATGAGCTTCGGGCTGAAGCTGGCGCTCTGGTGGAGCGAGATGGGCCGCAACCGGCAGCGGCTGGCCGAGACCCGCTCCCGCCTGGCAGTCGGCATGATCTCCGGGCCCGTAGGCACCTACGCCGGCATTCCGCCGGAGATCGAGGCCTCCGTGTGCCGCCAGCTCGACCTGACGCCCGTCGCCGTCTCGAACCAGATCATCCAGCGCGACCGCCATGCGGAGTTCGTGCAGACCCTCGCCCTCATCGGCGCGACGTTGGAAAAGATCGCGACGGAAGTGCGGTCCCTCCAGAGCACGGAGGTGCGTGAGGTGCAGGAGCCCTTTGGCGAATCGGGGTACGTCACCACAGGGTCATCGTCCATGCCGCACAAGCGCAACCCGGAGCTCTCGGAGCGTGTCTGCGGCTTGGCGAGGCTGGTCCGTGGCTACGCAACTACATCGTTGGAGAACGTCGCTCTGTGGCACGAGCGCGACATCTCCCACTCGTCTGCGGAGCGCATGACGCTGCCCGACTCCGCCCTGGCAATCGACTACATGCTGGACCTGATGACCGGCGTCATAGGCGGCATGCGCGTGGACACACTGCAAATGATGCGCAACCTGGAGCTCACCCGCGGGCTTGTGTTCTCACCGAGGGTGATGCTCGCCCTAGTTGAGGCCGGCATGGGCCGCGCTGAGGCGTACGAGCTCCTGCAGGAGCGCTCCATGCGCTCGTGGGACTCCGAGGAGGACTTCCGCGACCTGCTCCGCGCCGACGATCGCGTAGCTGCAATGCTGCCCGGCGATGCGCTGGAGGGCCTCTTCGACTACGGTTACTACTTGGAACACGTCGACTACATCTACCAGGCCGCCGGCATAGGCGCCAACTAATGCGCAAATCTAAGGACTACGTGGGGGAACTGTGGAAGCGATAGCTGAAACCAACCTGCCGAACCAGATCCATCGAGGCAAGGTGCGCGATACCTACGACATTGGCGGCGGCCTGCTGCTGATGGTCGCCACGGACCGCATCTCCGCATTCGACGTCGTGTTGCCCACGGCCATACCCGAGAAGGGCGTGGTCCTCGCCAACATCTCGGCCTTCTGGTTCGCCATGTCTGCGGACACGATGCCCAATCACTTCATCTGCATGGCCAACGACGCCGCCAACGTCCCCGGTCTTTCGCTTTCGGACGTTCCGGCGGAGATCGCGCGCCGGGCGATGGTCGTCAAGCGCGCGCAGCGCCTCGACGTCGAGTGCATTGCACGCGGCTACATCACCGGCTCGGCGTGGGCCGAGTATCGCAAGACCGGCACAGTCCACGGGATGGCAATGCCCGCGGGCCTTGTCGAGGGCGACAAGTTCCCCGAAACCCTCTTCACGCCGACGACCAAGGCGGAGGAGGGCCACGACATGCCCATGTCTCTCAAGGAGCTGGGCGACATGGTCGGCGAGGAGATGGCCCGGACCCTCGGTGAGAAGACCATTGGGCTCTACTCCGACGCCGACGCCTACGCCCGCGACAAGGGCATCATTATCGCGGACACCAAGCTGGAGTTTGGGCTGCTGGACGGAGAGCTCATCGTCATCGACGAGCTGCTGACTCCGGACTCCAGCCGCTTCTGGGACGCCGAGGGGTACGCCCCCGGCAAGAGCCAGCCGAACTACGACAAGCAGTTTGTTCGGGATGCGCTGACCGCCATGGGATGGGACCGGGAACCACCGGCGCCGGAGCTTTCGGCGGATGTGGTGGACAAGACCCGGTCGCGCTACCTCGAGGCCTATCAGCGTCTGACCGGACAACCCCTACCCTAAAGGAGCAACGTGGCCAGACAGCGATCAAACCAGAGAATGTCGGAGACCGAGAGGCGGAAGGCCAGGCAGAACCGGAACAAGCAGAAGAACAGGATGATCAAGATCCTCGCTGCGGTGGGTATGGGCATTCTCGCCGTCCTGATCATCGCCGGCTTGGCGCTGCCCTCCTTTGGAAACATTGGTAATACGGTCCAGCAGGAGATCCTGCAACGCGGCGGCCTCTTTGCGAGGCCCGCACCCGGTCCCGGCGAGGTCGTCGCAGACCAGGGCCGCATCCACTTCGACAGCCTCAGCGACCGTGCGGACGCGGGCTACTACAACTCCACGCCGGCCTCCTCCGGCACGCACTCCCCCACGTGGGAAAGCTGCGGCGTCTTCGAGGAGCCCGTGCCGGAAGAGCTCATGGTGCACAACCTTGAGCACGGTTTCGTCAACATCAACTACAACACCACGGACCCCGCTCTCATCGGTCAGATTGAAGCGGCCGCGATAGGCCTGCCTGACTGGCCCCTCTACTATTTGATGGCGCCCTATCCGGACATGGATGCCACCATCGCGCTGACGGCGTGGAACCGCGTTCTCTATCTGGACAGCGTGGACGAGGACGCCATGCAGGAGTTCGCGGACGCCTACCAGGCGCGCGGCCCGGAGGTTGCCCGTGGCTGCGACTCGCCTGGCATAATGCAGGCTGCCCCGACGCCGGTGGTGCCCGCCACTGAACCCGTCACCATCGAAGTGGAGCCCGTAGCGACCGTTGCCGCCGCCGATTCCACCGACACCACCACGGATGCTAGTGGAAGCGCGGACGACGCCAGCGGCTCGACGACCGAGCCGGCCGAGTCGGCGACGCCGGACGCCGGGTAGCGGGAGCAAGCATGCGGTATATGGCGCGGGTCTACGTGACGCTGAAGCCCACCGTGAACGACCCCCAGGGCATTACGGTCTTGGGCGCGCTCAAGAACATCGGGTTCGAGTCGCCTTTGAGTGTGCGAGTCGGCAAGTACCTGGAGGTCGGTGTGGAAGCGGCGTCGGAAGTCGAGGCGCGCGAGCAGGTCGACAGCATGTGCAAGACCCTCCTCGCCAACACCGTCATCGAGCAGTACCGCTTCGACTTGGAGGAAACGCCACTGTAGGGGCAACCCTCGTGGTTGCCCCCGTTCACCCCGTTCGCCCAGAGCCCGTCCTGAGGCTCTCGAAGGGCCCGTCCTGAGGCTCTCGAAGGGCCTCCCCTAACCCGTTCGCCCTGAGCCTGCCGATCAACCCGTTCGCCCTGAGCGTGTCGAAGGGTCGCGTGTCGAAGGGCCGCTCGTCAAAGAACCCGACCAAGCCCATTCCCCCCTGCGTCACCCCAGGCCCCCACCACTGACATCGTCTCCTTGCCCCCGATCAGCCGCCTCCGCTACCCTCCCCCGTGGAGGGTGTAACAATGACCGTAGCCCGCACATTTGCCTCGTCGAGGGCGCCAAGTCGAGTGCACCTGGTGAGTGCACCCATGTCTTCGTTGCCCGCAGGTCCGGCGCCGCTGGTTGGGTGCGGTTCGGCTGCGACAGCAGGAAGCGCTGCTCGAATCGCAAAAGGGTTTTCGACTTGTAGCTGGCATGTGCCACAGCAGCTACAGATCGAATCCAGGAACGAGTCACGAGTAGCCTCGACTGTGCCGAAACAGGGAGCGGCCGCTCGAATCGCAAAAAGATCTTCGAGTTGTAGCTGGCATGTGCCACAGCAGCTACAAATCGAATCCAGGAACGAGTCTCAAATAGCCACGACTGTGCCGAAACAGGAAGCGGCCGCTCGAATCACAAAAAGGTCTTCGATTTGTAGCCGGCATGTGCCACAGCAGCTACAGATCGAATGCAGGAACGAGTCACGAGTAGCCCTGATTATGCCGAAAATGACGCCTAACACCGGCTGCGGATGGGAAACGAGTTGCTCGTTCCCTCGCCCCTGCCCCGCCGGTGAGGGTGCGCGCCATGCCGGGCGCAACACCTCCCCGCATGGCGCTGCGACGCCGCCACCTAAGAGTGGCGCCAAGACTTGACAGTCCTAAAGCTGAATCTGTACCATCAATGAGGAATTAGCAAACAACTCGTGAGAGTGCTAACTTCATATTATGTCCAAAACACGACAAAGGAGTGCATATGGGGCGGACATTCGCACCGCTGGGCGACAGGATCCTGGTGAAGCCCTCAGAGCGGGAGGAGCAGACCAAGAGCGGCATCTTCCTGCCGGACACCGCGCAGGAGAAGCCTCAGGAAGGGCGCGTCGTTGCCGTGGGACCCGGCAGGCGCAACGATGACGGCAATCGCATCCAGATGGACATTCAGGAAGGCGACCTGGTCCTGTACGCCAAGTACGGCGGCACCGAGATCAAGGAAGAGGGCGAGGAATACCTGCTCCTGGCAGAGCGGGACATCCTGGCCAAGGTCTCGTAGGCAGGGCTGTCGATCGCATAAGCAAAGAAACGTAAAGGAGTCGTAATGGCAAAGCAGTTGCTCTTTTCTGAGGACGCGCGAAGGCGGATGAAGTCCGGCATCGACATGTTGGCGGACTCCGTCAAGGTCACGCTCGGACCCGGCGGCCGCAACGTCGTGCTGGACAAGAAGTTCGGCCCCCCGCAGGTGTGCAGTGACGGTGTCACCATCGCCAAGGAGATCGAGCTTGAGGACCCCTTTGAGAACATGGGCGCCCAGCTGATCAAGGAAGCCGCCAGCAAGACCAACGACACCGCCGGCGACGGCACCACCACCTCCGTCGTGCTGGCCCAGGCCATCATCCAGGAGGGTTTCAAGAACGTGGCCGCTGGCGCCGACCCCATGGCCATGAAGCGCGGCATCGAGCGTGCCGTCGCGGTCATCAAGACTGAGATCAAGAGCATGTCCAGCCCTGTTGAGGGCCGTTCGCAGATCTCCCAGGTCGCCTCCCTTTCTGCCCACGAGACCAAGATCGGTGAGCTCATTGCCGAGGTCATGGAGAAGGTCGGCAAGGACGGCGTCATCACCGTCGAAGAGTCCAAGGGCTTGGAGAACGAGACGGAGTTCGTCGAGGGCATGCAGGTCGACCGCGGCTACATCAGCCCCTACTTCGTAACCAACTCGGAGCGCATGGAAGCCATCATGGACGACCCATACATCCTCATCACCGACAAGAAGATCTCCGCCATGAACGACCTGCTCCCCGTGCTGGAGCGCGTGCTTCAGGTCAGCAAGAACCTGGTAATCGTGGCTGAAGACCTCGAGGGTGAGGCCCTGGCAACGCTGGTCGTCAACAAGCTTCGTGGCACCCTGAGCTGCCTGGCCATCAAGGCCCCGGGCTTCGGCGACCGCCGCAAGGCCATGTTGGAGGACATCGCCATCCTGACCGGTGGCACCGTCATCAGCGAGGACGTTGGGCGCAAGCTCGACAGCGCCACGGTCACCGACCTGGGCCGCGCCCGCCGCGTGACCGCCAACAAGGACGAGACCACCGTCGTTGAGGGCCACGGCTCCGAGGAGAACATCCAGAACCGTATCAAGCAGATCCGCGCGCAGATTGAGGAGACCACCTCCGAGTTTGACCGCGAGAAGCTGCAGGAGCGCATGGCCAAGCTGTCCGGCGGCGTTGCCATCATCAAGGTAGGCGGCGCAACCGAGGTGGAGCTCAAGGAAAAGAAGAACCGCGTGGAGGACGCCCTGTCCGCCACCCGCGCAGCCGTTGAAGAGGGCATCGTCCCCGGCGGCGGCGTCTCGCTGGTCCGCACCCAGAGCGCCCTTGATGATCTCATGGCCACCCTTGAGGGCGACGAGCGCACCGGCGTGTCCATCGTCCGCAAGTCCTTGGAAGAGCCCGTCAAGCTCATCGTCGAGAACGTGGGCCGCGAGGGCGCGGTGGTCCTGGAGGCCGTCAAGAACCAGCAGGCAGACTGGGGCTTCGACGCCGAGCGCATGGCCTACGGGAACATGCTCGAGTTCGGCATCATCGACCCCGCCAAGGTCACCCGGTCCGCCTTGGAGAACGCGGCATCCGTCGCCGCGATGGTCCTCACCACCGAGTCCATGATCACGGACATCCCAATGAAGGAGCCCTCCATGGCGGCTCCGCCAATGGACTACTAGACTAAAACTCGGGCAACTTGGAGGGGCCCCTTGCCGCAAGGGGCCCCTCCCTGCGTTCCAACCCGTCCGCCCCCGTTCGCCCTGAGCTTGTCGAAGGGTTGCGCGCATGTAGGGGCAGTTCGCGAACCGCCCGCCCTGAGGTTCTCGAAGGGCCTGTCGAAGGGGGTCGCCCGAACGGATTCCCTGACAAGGAGCAGCCCATGACAGAGGAGAAGTCCCTTTCGCCGGAGGCCCGCAAGGCGCTCATGGAGCGGCCCGTCCCGCCCGCCGTCATGGAGGTCGAGCGCGGCCATGTCCGCCGCTTCGCCGAGGCAATCGGCGACGACAGCCCCCGTTGGGCGAACACCACCCCGCCGACGTTCCTGCGCGCCATGCTCTCCGAGCTGCCGTCCGCCCCCGAATTGGTGGCGTTTCCGCAGATGCTCGACGGCGGCAGCGATTGGGAGTACGGAGCCCCAGTCCACGCCGGCGACACCATCACGGCCATCACCCGATTCGCCAGCGTGAACCAGCGCAGCATTGGCGTTGGGCCTTCCGTTTTCTTGCAGATTGAGACCCGCTACACCAACCAGCACGGCGAGTGGGTTGCCACCCAGAAGAACACGCTGATCCGGTACTAGGGAGCTTGCCAATGGCTGAGACACCGTTCTGGGACGACGTGGAGGTTGGTCACGAGCTGCCGCCACTGGTGAAGCGCCCTTCAACCCGCCAGCTCGTCAAGTACGCTGGAGCCTCCGGCGACTACTATGAAGTGCATTATGACAAGGACTTTGCGGTGGACATCGGCCTCCCGGGTCTCATTGTGCATGGCGCGCTCAAGAACGCGTACCTCGCCCAGGTCGTGACCGACTGGATGGGTCCCGAGGGCGCCCTCAGGAAGCTCTCCGTACGCTACCGCGGCACCGACGTCCCGGACGACGACCTCACCTGCGGCGGCCGTGTCACCAAGAAGTACGAGCAGGACGGCGCCCACCTCATCGACTGCGCACTAACGCTGCAGAACAGCCAGGGCGAGCAGACCACCACAGGCACGGCAACGGTGCAGCTACCCATACGCGACGCCTAGGACGACGCCTCCTGGGCCCGCTTCCTAGCATCGCGCGCCTGCGCCTCTTGCTGCAGCTCCACCCAGCGTTCCCGCTTGAGCTCCATGTAGAAGAACTCCCACCCACTGCGCTTCACCGGGCGGATGATCTTGAACCCGCACTTCTCAAATGAGCGCTGTGCGCGGTGGTTGAAGTCCAGCGTGTGAAGGTAGACGCGCTTGATGGGCATGGCGGTGAACATGTGGTAGAGCAGCAACTGGACCGCCTCCGTCCCGTAGCCGCCGCCCCAGTAGTCGCGGTTGCCCAGCAGGATGCCAAGCTCCGCCGTGCCGCGAAAGTAGTCCATGTCGTAGTACATGCAGTTGCCGATGTGCACGCCCTCATGCGTGTCAACGCCGAAGCGGCGTGAGAAAGCGCTGGGGTACTCCAACTCTCGCTTGAACTGGCGCAGGAATTCCTGAAACTCCATGCGCAGAGGCGCGGCGGCGTCCAGGCGGGCGAGCTCCGGGTCGCAGCGCCAAGAATGGTCTTCTTCCGCGTCGGAAAGGCGCTTCTCTCGGATGCACACCTTCTCCCCGGACATGAAGAATGTTTCAGGCAGTTGGTCCCTCATCTCCCCTTGCGTGCCTCCACGCCCACCTCTGGGTTCCCGCTCTCGTGGGAATGATGGGCCTTGCCGGACGCCTCATCCATCTTCTCCAGGGCCTTCTCCAGCGTCTGGACCTCGTTGGGGTACTGCATGATGGACAGCGCCTCTTCCCCGGCGAACCACCGCACCTCGTCGAACTCGGCGTCGTGCTGGTCCGTGTGCCCGCCTACCGTGCGCATGAGGAAGTAGTGGACCACCTTGCGGCAGCGGACACCATCGGGTGGCAGCATGAACCAATATGTGATGGTGCCAAGGGGAGTGTCAATCTCCACTTGAAGACCGGTCTCCTCCGAGACTTCGCGGAGGGCTGTCTCCTCCACCGTCTCGCCCGCTTCCGGGGTGCCCTTGGGAAGGCTCCACTTCCTGGGCGAGTCCCTTCCGCAAAGCACCGTCTCCACCACGCCGTCCCGGACCCTGCAGACCACACCGCCCGAGGAGGTGTGGTGTTCAACTCTTCCGCGCGTCGTCATAGTTCACACCATAAGAAGTCAAAGGATGTGCGACTGGATTGCTGCGCCATTATTGCGCATAGGTTGCCCGCACTTCAACCCAAGGTATGCGCTGGCCCGCCGCATTGATAGTGCGTATAGTGTAGCGGTTGACTAGGAGGTGGCGTGCGTGTCTGACGATAGGGCAGTGTTCGCAGTGGACCTTGGCGGCACTCGTATGCGGGGTGCCCTGATCACGCCAGAAGGCGGCGTCCTCATGCGCGACGCAGTGCCGACGCAGGCGTGGCGCGGAGAGCCGGCAGCAATGCGTCGTCTTGCCGGTCTGCTCGAGCGAATGACCGCGGCGACGCCCGGTGTGGAGGTGGTAGGCATCGGCATGGCGCTGGCGGGCCCCATCGACCCGGTTGCCGCCACCGTACACAATCCACCCAATCTCCCCACGTGGGACGGCACGTCGCCAACCGCCGACCTCACGGCGAACGTGGGCCTCCCCGCGTGGGTCCACAATGACGCCTCCCTCGCCGCGCTGGGCGAGTACGTATATGGCATCGGAAGGGGAATGCGGGACCTGGTGATGGTGACGCTGGGGACGGGCGTCGGCGGTGGCCTCGTGCTGGACGGACGGGTATACGGCGGCATAAGAGGATTCGCGGGAGAGATCGGTCACCTGGTCGTGGAGCCGGCGGGCCCACTGTGCCCCTGCGGTGGCGTGGGGTGCCTGGAAGTGATGGCGTCCGGCACCGCTTTGGCGCGCATGGCCCGAGAGCGGCTGGAGCGTGGTGAGCAGAGCGTGGTGCGGTCGATGGTCCGGGGCGACCTGGACCGCGTGCGCGCCGAGACCCTCGTGCGCGCCGAAGCCCGTGCCGACCACCTCGCCGGCGAGGTCCTGCGCGAAGGCGGGCGCTACCTCGGAGTCGGCATCGCATCGCTGCGGAGCGTGCTGGACCCGGAGATGATCGTCATTGGCGGCGGCGTTGCTAGCAACTCGCATATCTTCTGGCCGGCCATGGCCGCCTCGGCGAGGGCCCACGGCATGCGCGGCGACAAGTCGACCCTTCCGGTCACACCAACAGTTCTGGGCGACGACGCAGGGTTGCTTGGCGCGGCGGCCATGGCGTGGGGAGAGTTGGGCGTGGGCCCCAGCTATTTGAAGTGAAGCGGGTCCTCGTTTAGCTCGAGGGTCTCCAGCGCCTCGCTGGCGGTCTGGGCAACGGTTTCGTCTTCTGATCGCACGCACACACTCAGTGCCTTCTTGGCAACGCTCCCGCCGATGGCGCCGAGGGCGTTGATGGAGGAGATGCGCACCTGCATGTCCTCGTCCTTCAGCAACGGCAAGAGGTGGGGAATCATCTCCTCCGCACCGAGCTCGCCGCAGGCCTGCGCCGCCTCGTAACGCATGGCGGGCTCTTCCCGCTCCAGGGCATGCTGGACGACCGGCGTCCATTCAGGACTGGCGTTTCGGCCCATGGCGTAAATGGCGCTCTGCTGCATTCGCGGGTCTGAGTGCCCGTATGCCCATCGGATGAGTTGCGACACCCTGTCGTCGCTGAAGACTCCCGCGGCCTCCAGGGCGCGGCGGCGCAGGTCCAGGGGTCGCCCTTCGTCCTCCACCAATGGAAGGAGCGCCGTCTTGATGCGGTTGCTGTCCGAGGGCAGGAGCTTCCCGTCCTCAGCCAGTTCCGCGTACTTACCCATGGCTTGGGCAGCGGCGGTCCTGACTTCCATGGAAGGGTCGTAGTGCAGGAGCCGGAGCAGGGCGGTCATCAGAGGGCGCTCTTCGCACTCCCAGAGACCGGAGACTGCCTTGGCGCGCACGTTCTCACCGTCATCCTTGAGAGCGAGCTTGAAGATTTGGCTGAAGTCCAGGTCTACGTTGTCCTCGCTGGTCTCCACCAAGCGGGTTACCAGTGTCAGGCGGCGGTCCGGCGCAATGCGCGGCCAAGCATCGCGAACGAGCTCAATCTCCTCCGTGCCAAGGCCAGACAACTCCACCAATGCGGCGTACCGCATTGGTGCGGCGTCCTGCACCAGCTCTTGAAGAAAGTCACTTAGCGCCACGGGCGCCCCCTAGCCCCTCGATGATACGGAGACGCCGTTGCAGCAGAGGGCGGGGGTCTGTAGAGAACCGCCCACCCATTCAGGCTCCGACCCCAAAGCGCTCAGCGCCTCCAGAATAGCGTAGACATTGCCTGCGACCATTGTGTCCTTGACCCTGCCAGTGACCTCGCCGTTTTCCACGGCGTAGCCAAGGAGGACGTTTGCGGAGAAGTCTCCGCCCAGGATGTTGCCTTGTCCGGCGCCCAGGAAAGAATCTACCACCAGCGCCTTCTCATGGCCTGCGATCATGTCGGCGAAGGTGGTGTCACCCGGTTCGATGACGATGACGCTGGGGCCTGGGCCCGGCTGGCTCGCGAGGCCCCGATGGGCGCTGCCCGTCGAAGTGGTGCCGGCCTGGCCCGCCGTCTGCAAGTCGTAGAGGAAGTTGGCGATGATGCCCTGCTGCACCAGTGGGAACCGCGTGGCCGGCACACCCTCGTCGTCAAAGGTACGGCTGCCGGGGATGTAGGGGTTGGTGGGATCGTCCCAGACGGTAATCCGGGGGTCCAGGATCCTGCTGCCCAGCTTCTCGATGAGTGGCGAGGACTGCTGCACAATGTTGCGGCCGTTGAAACCGGCCAGCAGCGGACCCAGCAGCAATCCGGCCACGGCCTGCGGCGTGAAGATGACGGGCACCTGCCCCGTCGGTGATGCCGCGAGCCGTTCGGACCACTGCAGTTTGCGCGTCAGCGCGGCCACCACAGCTTCCATGTCCAAGTTCGGCCTGCAGGAACTGGCACGCCCATTAACGAAGAGCATGTCCGTGTCCCGCACCAGCGTCCCCTCTATGCCCAGGCCCATGCTGCTGGAGGTTTCCTCCGCTACGAGCCCGGCGCTGTTGAGCAGCCGTGTGGTGGAGACGCTCTGCGATACTCGACCCTCCCAGACCACGTCCGGCCAGGCCTGATGCATCCGGTCAATCAGCGCGCCTCCCGTTTCCACCAGGGAGGCCGACTGCAATGCGGCGGTTCCCTCGTCATACGTGGGCACGTGGGCGTACTCGCTGGCCGCGGGAAAATCCAGGTGAGCGCGGGCGCCGAAGGGCAGCATCTCCACTGCCCGGGCCACCAGCCCCTCCTTGTCCTCCATGTCCGTGGTGGACGAGAAACCGATGCGGCCGTCCTTGATGATGCGCAGCGCCATGCCGCTCGATTCCCTGGTGTCCACGCTCTTTAGGCGGTTGCCCTCATAGGACACGGGAATGCTGCGGCTGCTGACGAAGAAGACCTCCGCCTGGTCCGCATGCTTCTGGGCGAGGGCCAGAACTTCTTCTTCAAGCATCCTACCGCCCTCCCACAAGGCAGTTGCGCAGCCGGATGTGTGGGCTGCCGTTGGACACGGGTAACGGTGATTGGCCGCCCTTGCCGCAGCCGCCACCTTCGTTCATCTCAAGGTCGTCCGCGACGCCGTCCAGGTTCTCCAGCGTCGTGAAGACGTTGCCGGAGAGCATGACGGGCCGGACGGCCTCCTCGATACGGCCGTCGCGAATCATGTACGACTCGCCGGCGGAAAAGGTGAACTGCTCCATGCTGGTCATTCCGCCGTACCAGTTGCTGCAGTAGACGCCTTCCTTGACGCCCTCCAGCAGGTCCTCCAGCTTGGCCTCCCCCGGCTCGATGATGGTGTTGGTCATCCGGACGATGGGCGGGAACTGGTGCCCGATGGCCCGCGCGTTGCCTGAGGGCGTCTCGCCCATCTTGGCCGCGGTTTCCCGCGAGTGCAAGCGCCCGACTAGCACGCCCTCGCGAATGAGGTCCGTGCGCTGTGCCTCCACGCCCTCCTCGTCGTACTGGAAGCTGCCGCGGAGCGCAGGAATCTTGGCGCCGTCGACGATGTTCAGGTGCTCGCCGCCAAAGCGCCGGCCGAGCACCATAACCTCGCGCAGCTTCGGGTTCTCGTAGACGTGGTCAGCCTCAGAGAGGTGGCCGAAGGCCTCGTGGACGAAGACGCCCGCCAGAATGGGGTCCAGGATAACGGTGTACTCGCCGCCCTTGACCTGAGGCGCATTGAGGAAGTCGACAGCCTTCTGCGGCAGCTCCGCGACGGTGTTGTGCATGCGGTGCACCAACCCGAAGTCGCCCAGGCTGCCCATGCTGATGCTGGCCTGCTGTACATCGCCGCCTGCGCGAGCCACGGCGCTGGCCCAGAAGTTCACGTCAATGCGGGCCTGCTCAGTGAAGGTGCCCTGCGTGTTGCCGTAGTACATGGTGCGGTGACCGTCCGCGTACCGCAGCGACGATGTTTGGATCTCCGGTCCACCCCACAGCAGGTCCAAGTACTCTTCCAGGATGCGGTGCTTTTCCGAAAGCGAGACCTCTGCGGGGTCACTGACGATGTGCGGCGGGATAATGGCCACGACGGGAGGCGCGTCGGCCAGATCCGTCTTCTCGTTGCCCACCATCCGTGCCTGTTCAACAGCCTGCAACGCCTTCGCGCGAAGGTCGTCCAAGCTGTTGAAGGATGCGAAGCCCCATCCGCCCTTGACGCAGGCGCGAACGTTGCCGCCCTTGCCCGTGCTGAGGCCGATCTCGTCAAGCTCACGTCCGCGGAAGGTAATTGACGTGGACTCCCGCTCTTCAACGCGGATCTCCACGTAGTCTGCGTTGAGTCCCTTCAACGCGCTTTCGATGAGGTCTCGCATGGCACTCCCCCTGTCTTGTTGCGCGCCATTATAGCAACGCACTCCTGGGCTGGGTAGGCGTTAGGGCGCGTCCCATCCACGCCTCGGTTGAGCTAGTCTTGCAAATCCGCCGGCAGTGAAAACGAGCCATCGGCCGCTGGCGGGAAATCGACTACCGCCTTGACGGCGTCGTGATTGAGTGGGCCGTAAATGTGAGGGAAGGTTTCCTCAGACCCCGCTGCGCTCTCGTACTGGATGACGGACATGACGTCGCTGGTGTCGATGCGCAAGAGCACCAGGTCGTCTTGACCGGCAAACTTGGAGTTCGCCACGCCCAACACCTGCTCTTTCGCGGAGCAATGAATGAAGCCTTCTGCGCGCAGGCTCTCGTGCGTGTATTGACCTCGTGTGATGGACCGGCGCCAAAGCTCGCGGGTGGTGATGTGAAAGATGGTTGCCATGATGTCTTGCCCCCGGAGTGGGTGTGCCGCCCGCCGAGGTGTCCGATGCGTGGCGCCACCCCTGCGCCAACAGCATGCTCATAGATTGGCCTGTTGGCGCAGGGGCAGTATAAGCCGGGGTGGCGGCCTCGGCAACCGCCTTTGCCGCAGCTACGATTCGACGGCTTCCCGCTCCCTTCCGCGCCATGCCGCTAGTCCGAAGAGCCTCACTGCTGCCCAGATGAGGGGCCAAGCCTTTGAGCCGGTTACCCGCAGAGCCTCGCCGAAGATTGCGTCGGACTGTGCTCTCGTGAAGCCGTGCAGCCGCCGTCCGACGACGGAGTACAGGAAGTCGTGGACAACGGCGGCTCGAGCTGTGCCTTTCCAGCTCGACACCAGCCATCGCCCGAACCATGGCACGCTGGCGAGATCCGTCTGGAATCCCGCCGGCACCTGGACGACGGTGTCGCTGTCCTCTGCGCCCACGTGGTACTCAAGCGGTTCCGCCAAGCTCCACGTAGCGCCGCTCCTGTTGAGTCGAATCGTCAAGTCTCCGAGTATTCTTCCCATATCCCGCTCCTTTCACCTTGGTGGTTCGTGTACCATGATGCTGCCACGCCCGCTTCACTGTGCGCATCAACCTCATGTCAGGGTCAGAGGTAGGACATGCCCGTAAAGGAACGGCGTCCCCGCCGGCCGCGGTCGCCCAGAAAACGCGCCGCCGAGGTGTTCGATCTGCTGGTAGAGCAGCAGGGCAGGGCCGAGTGGTCGCCCCGCTACGACCCGGTGACGGAGCTGGTCTTCACCATCCTTTCGCAGCACACGTCCGACGTGAACTCGGAGCGGGCCGGACACCGCCTCAAGGCAGCCTACCCCTCGTGGGACGCCATCGCCGACGCAGCTCCAGAAGAGGTCACGCCATACGTGATATCGGCGGGGCTCGCCAAGCAAAAGGTGCCGCGCATCCAGGAGACGCTGAAGCAGGTGCGCGAGCTTACCGGCGGCTACGACCTCTCCTTCCTGGCGGAAATGCCGCTAGAGGAAGCGAAGGCGTGGCTGCGCGCCTTACCGGGAGTCGGGCCAAAGACGACAGCCATCGTGCTCTGCTTTGCGCTGGGAATGCCCGCCATGGCCGTCGACACCCACGTCCACCGCGTGTCGAAGCGGCTGGGGCTCATCGGGCCCAAGGTGTCCGCGGAGAAGGCACATGATGTGCTGGAATCGCTGGTGCCTACGGAGGATGTGTACGCCTTTCACGTGGCGCTGATCTCGCATGGGAGACAGGTGTGCAAGGCCCTGCGGCCACAGTGCGACGGCTGCGTCCTTCGCGACGGCTGCCCCGCTCGGCGGGAATAGCTGGGTGCGGGACGGCTGTCCTTCGAGCCCACGTCGGGCACGGGCGTCGTTAGTCAGCAAGAGCTTGCGCTGGGTGAAACCCTTGGGCGCTTTCGCTTAGGCAGCACACCTAATGCGGAGAGTTTGACGTGAGGAGACCCTTCAGGCGCCGTCTAAGACGGATCCTCATCAGGATTACCTTCGTGTTCCTGAAGTATGTGGCGGCGCCTGTCGTGCTGCTAGCACTGGTGTTCCTGTTTGTGCCGCAGGCACGAGCGGGGTTCCACACCGTATTGTTTGTTACGCAGACGTTGGACCTGCCCGTGAAACCTCAGTCATGGTTCACACGGGAGCCCGTGCGCCACGAGGCCGTGTATGGCTCGTTTGAAGCGAGCGACGTGGCCGACGTGTACCGCCCGCCGGGCGATTCGCCCCGTGCGGCGGTGTTGCTGTCCATCGGGGCCGGGCAAACGGGGCTCGGCGACGAAACTGTTACCAACCTTGGCTACGCCCTGGCGCGGGCGGGCTTCGTGACGATGCTGCACTGGTCGCCCGACCTTGGCCGCGATGCGGACGTACAGCTAGACGACCCGGACAAGCTGGTTCGCGCGTTCGAGTACCTGGCGGCGCAGGCATACGTGGACCCGGAGCGGGTTGGGTTGGGCGGGTTCTCCGTTGGCGGCTCCTTCGCGATGGTGGCCGCCGCCGATCCGCGGATTCGTGACGACGTGCACTTCATCAACGCCTTCGGCCCCTACTTTGACCTCGAAACGCTGTTGCTGGAGGCGGCCTCACGCAGTGTGGTTGAGGATGGCGAACGCACTCCGTGGGAACCGCACTCGCATACGATGCGCGTGCTGGGCCACGAGCTCATCGAAACGGTGGACGACCCCGGAGACGCGCGGGTGCTCACTCGCCACTACCTCGACGACATGCCGGCGACACTGGCTGAGCTTCAAGGGCTGTCGCAGCGCGGGCGCATCGTCGCGCGTATGCTCGAAGGCGTGACGCCGCAGGAGGCCGACGAGCTCTACGCAGCGTTGCCGCCGGAGTTTCGGGAGGGGCTGGCCGATATCTCACCCTCCAATCACATCGAAGAGATGCCCGCCCGTATCCTCGTGATGCACGACCGCTATGACCGGCACGTGCCCGTCGGGGAGTCTCGACGGCTGGTGGAAGCTGTCGGGGACAGGGACGACTTCCGCTACACGGAGTTTCTCACCTTCAACCACACAATTCCCGGCGAGGGCGGCCTTTGGGACCGTCTGGCGCAGGCATTCCGACTCTCGCGCCACATGTACGACCTCATTCGCATTGCCGTCTGAACGCTCCATGCTCCATGGAGGCACTTGTTGCGCTGGCTGTTGCGAATGGCTCTCGACTAGGGGGGCCTCAGCCATCGTATACTGAACATATAGCCTTTAACGTGAGAAACCCTGTGAAAGGAGGTACGTCTGTGAAACGTCGGACCGGCACAATCATCGCACTTGCGGCGGCGGTAGCCATGCTCGCGCTTGCGGGCTGCTCGGGCGGCGACGACATCGCATCATCCGCCGCGCCTGCTGCGCCATCGACGGCAGCGTCGGCGCCCGTCGAGCCGGAGGCGCCGCGGATCAGCGCGGTGGAAGATGCGCTGCAACGCGGAGTCGAGATAACGCCCCCCACGGAGAGCGATGAGGACGCAGCACCGGAGTTCACCGGGCTCACCAAGTGGCTCAACAGCCCGCCCCTCACCATGACAGAGCTGCAGGGTGAGGTGGTCTTGGTGGACTTCTGGACATACACCTGAATCAACTGCCTGAGAACGCTTCCGTACCTGCGCGACTTGAACGAGAAGTACGCCGCCAACGGGCTCACCATCGTTGGCGTTCACGCACCGGAGTTCGAGTTCGAAAAGGACGAGGGGAACGTCCGAGAAGCAATGGTTAGGGAGCGGATAACGTGGCCGGTGGCCATGGACAACGATTTCAACACCTGGAGGGCCTACAAGAACAGGTACTGGCCCCACAAGTTCCTCATTGACCAGAGCGGCGAGGCCCGCTACCACCACATCGGCGAGGGCGCCTACCTGGATACGGAGCTATGGGTTCGCGCGCTGCTGGAGGAAGCAGGCAACGACATCTCCGCAATCCCCGTCGGTGGCGTGGTCCCCGAGGATGGCGACGCTCCGCCTTCCGGCGAGGCCAAGACTCGCGAGCTCTTCGCCGGTCGGGCGTGGCGCAGCGGCGACTACCTCGGCAACAGTGAGGCTGTGAGCGGCGAAGTTCCCATCCAGTTCAACGACCCGGGGGACTATGAGGACGGCAAGTTCTATCTTCACGGCCTCTGGAGCATTGACAGCGAGAGCGTGACCCACGGCAGGTCTACCAGCGACTACAACGACTACGTGGCGATCAACTACAGCGCACGCAGTGTGAATGCCGTTGTGCGACCGGAGGGCGGCGATCCGTTCCGGGTCATTGTGACGCTGGACGGCAAGCCGATCCCCGCCGAGCACCGCGGCAAGGACATCATCGAGGACAGGGAGGGCAACACGGTGCTCAGCATCGACGGCCCGCGCATGTACAATGTGCTGCACAGTCCCATGCAGAGGCGCGGTGAGTTGCGGCTGAGCGCCAACTCGCCGGACTTCAGCCTGTTTACGTTTACCTTCAGCCGGTAGCATCACAACTCACCAATGACAAGGGAGGGGCGGCTCGTCAGCCGCCCCTCCCTTGCTTACTCTTGCCTCTCGGGTTACGGGAGGATTACGCCTTCCACGGTGGAGTAGACCCAGTAGCCCTTGCCCATCCTGAGGGCGGCTCGCAGGGAAACCTGGTCTCTGCCGTCGAACTCCCCCCAAACGTTGCCGTCGGACATGGAACCGGCAGGCGACCGCTCCGTGTACTCGCCGGCCTGGCAGCGCTCGATGCCCGCCTCAACGCGCTCCCTGTCGACGGGCAGGCTCGTGCAGGGGTTGACGCCGCCCGCGCTCACCAGAGAGACGTCGCCGGGCGAGATCGGCACCCACCGTTGCGCCAAGGTGTTGTAGCCCATCGCCCGCAGCCAGGTTGGGCGGCCCCCTGCCGACAGCGAGCTGAAGTAGTCGTCCGCCGCAACGGCATACGGTATTCGGTAGTTGAGGGCGACCACCGGCACCAGGTTCCAGCCTTCCATGATTTGCAGGGCAACCGGAGGCGCGGGCGGCGTGCCCCAGGTGGTTATGGGGGGCCTACCCACCAGCAATGGGAGAAAGCTGTCCGTGCGGACAAAATAGGCCCTGTCTGAGTTCATCTCCAGGATGTCGCCGGAAAACAGCCCTGTCTCCGGGTCTCGTTGGGACACGGCCCAGACTTTCTGGGCGCTATCAAACGTCATGACGACGTCCGCTGGGTGGCCCAAGGGCGCGATGACGTCGATCGCTGGAGCATACGGCTGGAATGGGAGCGAAATCAGGTTCCACCCGGGCGCCAACGCGATTGGCACCGCCGGCAACGTGATCTGCTCCATACCCGTCGAGGAGTCCTCCCCGTCGCTCCACGACGCCCCCAGCGCAGAGGCCAGCAATGCGGCCAGCGCGGCGGCAAGCATCATGGAAAGAGCAGTTCTCCTCTTCATACAACTGATTATGCCACTTTTGCTGTCCGTTGGCGCAATGTGGTGGGATTCGGCGGCCCGCGCCCACTACGGCGTGGGGGGTAGCCAGTCCGGGCGGCCGGAGCGGATGGCCGCGAAGAGGTAGGTGGTGACGTAGGTTCGGTATGGCGACCAGCGCAGGGAGTAGGCCAGCGCCTCCTCCGCCGTCATGCGGACGCCTCCGTTGACCACGTCGCCGAGGGTGCGCTGGATGGCGAGGTCGCCGTGGGGGAAGCCGTCGGTACGGCCCAGGGTGCGCACCATCAGCCAATGCGCCGTCCAGACGCCGACGCCTCGGAGCGCCGTGAGGGTCTCGACCACTTCCTCGTCGGAGCGGCTGAAGAGGCTTTCCAGGTCTATTTCTCCCGATGCTTCCTTCGAAGCGATGTCTGCTACGTACTCCGCCTTCCGCCAACTGAGCTTCTGCCCTCGCAGGCCCTCGACGCCGGCGGCGGCAAGGGCTTGTGGCGTGGGGAATGCACGGTACTCCATGCCGTCGACTGTAAAGGTCTCGCCGTAGGCCTCCATCACTGCCGTGCGCACGGCTCGAGCGACCTGCCCGCTGATCTGCTGCCCCAGGATGGCGCTCACCAGCCCCTCGAGGACTGACGTGCCCTGCGGAACGCGGAAGCCCCGGTGCATGGCCGTCAGCGGCTCGAGGAATGGGTCGCCCTCCGCCATGCGGTAGAAGGGCGCGAGGTCCACGTGCGTCTGGAAGACCCACTCAACCTGCCGGCGGGACTCGGCGACTGCGTCGTCGTCCAGCGTCGGCGCCGCGACCTCCACTTCGAGCAGCGGCGCGTCGACCGAACCGAGCGATCGTACTGCGGCAACGCCAAGCTGACCGGGCAAGTCAACAACGCGGCGATAAACGCCATTCTCGTAGAACTCCCACAGGTTGCGGCCGCGGAAGTATGTGGCGTAGTCCGCCGTCATCGCGAAGTCGAAGGGCGGCAGTGGTCGGATGGTGAATGTCGCGCGCTGCAGGGAGGCCTCGGTCATTCGGAGTTCCTCGGAATGGGGCTGCGTATCGCGATGAGCATAAAGACCACGCTCATCGCCGCCGCGGCGCTCATGGCTATCAGCGACAGGCTGTAGCTGCCCGTCGTGTCGAAGATGAGCGGCATGAAGAGGACGCCGCTCGCGCTCATGAACACGGGGAAGGGCCGGCTGATGCCGACGATTGCGCCCAGGTGCCGGCGGCCAAAGAAGAAGGGCCACACCAGGCTCTGCACGACAACGAGCCCGGACACGCCGACTCCCACCATGGCCGCGTACACGTACGCGCTGCCGCCGCTCAGCACAATGAGCAGCGGGAATGTGACGGCGTTGAACAGGCCGACGCCAACGGCCAGCGCGGCGATGTGCACCTTGTCAGCCACCCAGCCCCACAGGAAGCGGCTGGTCATGCTGAACAGACCGTAGACAGTGGCGCCCAACGCCGCCGCCGCCGGGTCGAAACCCTTCCACTCGTACATGGGCGCCATGATGGCGGGCACGCTCATCGACGAGGTGGTGGCGAAGCACAGGGTTATGACGAGCAACCAGAAGAGCCGCGAGCGCACCGCGGTGTGGGCGTCGACGGCGGGCTCAGCTCGCCTTGGGCGGGACGACGGAGACGGCACGTCCGGCGGGAGGCCGTCGGGGGTCATGCCGAGGTCCTCCGGCTGCCGCACGATGAGCAGCGAGGGCAGCACGGACATGATCAGCGAGAGGCAGGCGAGCAGGACCCACGCCGCTTGCCAGCCGAGCTCGCCGACGAGGAAGGCGATAGGGGTGGGAAGGACGAACGCAGCGGTGCTCGACCCCATTGTCGCGGCGGCGACGGCGCGACCGCGGTATTTGCGGAACCATCGCGGCACCACGGCCTGGGTAAACAGCATGGCGTGCCCACCTGACATGAAGCCGGTCACCACCCCCACTAGCAGCCAGAACTGCCACACCTCGGTCACGCGGCTGGTGAGGGCGAGACTGCTCGCGATGACGAGGCCCGTCAGAAAGACGGTGCGCCGCGCGCCGCCCGGAGTGTCGGCGAACCGGGTCAGGACAAAGGCACCGAGCGCGCCCATCAGGATGCGGAGGAAGAGCCCGGCAAAGACGTCGGTTATTGTCCAGTCGAGGGCCTCGCTCATTGGGTTGGCGATGACGCCAAGGGACCAGTTGATGCCGTTGGACACGAACATCATGGAGAAGCCGATGGCCACCATCACGTAGCCGTGGAAGAACGGCAGCTTGTGTCGCCACGTTAGCGGGACGGTGGCCTCAGTCTCCGGTCTTGTCTCCAATTGGCTCCTGTGTCACGTACGCTTCGGGGATGGATGGCCTGCGCCATGATACAACGTCGAGGTGAGGCGCGGGCGCAAGGCCCCATCGTGATTGCCGCGATGGGAGAGCGTTGCGCGCCCCAGCGTCGCGATTCTCGCGGACGGCGGATGGCCGGCAGCATGCGATAGTCGGGAGTGTGCAAACGAGCATAGGCGAATGTATCTGAGAGTGGCGTTGCCAGATACCAGAGGAAACAAAGATAAAAAATCTGGGAGACGAGTCCTAGCTGAAATGCCCACTTTTAGATACGACTCGTTTGTACGGATTCGAGTGCATTTTGTATGTGCGGTTGGTGCACCGGGGGTGGCGGTGGTCTTGATGGACGGGTTGTCAGCGCTTGTCATGGGATTAAGGTAGCGGGAGACCGCACACCGACGCAATGGGGCGATGTCAGGGTCCTGGCGCTGGGCGGCTCGCCGCTTCCGGTCCTTCTGTGCGCCGGCCTGCAACGGTAACGGGCAGAGTGGGCAGGTTGCGGCCGAGCGGGGTCCCGCCACGAGGCGGGACGGCCCTTCGAGAGCCTCAGGGTGATCGGACTTACGAATCGCCCCTACGGAGTTCAGCGTTCGGGGTACTGTATGACGTGAAGAGGCCCGGCGGGTTTGTGCCGCCGGGCCTCTCGTTTGCTCTGACGCGTTGTGGGGGCTAGACCGTGAGGCGCTTGTAGAGCTCCGGGAGGCGCTGTGGGAGCATGCTGATGTCTGAGAGCACCTCGTAGCCCATGTCGCCCATCATGGTCTTCAGGTAGTCGTGGCCCGCCTTGTCGACGGTGAGGCAGAACGGGGTGATGCCCTTCTGCTTGCCTTCCAGCAGCGCCTTGCGGGTGTCGTGGACGGCGTACTCCTTCTCTACACCCTCGCGGCTGTAGCCGCGGTCCTGCGGGCGGCCGTCGGAGATGAGGAAGAGCACCTTGGTCTTGGCGTCGATTTCGTCCAGCTTCTTGACGCTGTGGCGGATGGCCGGGCCCATGCGGGTTGCGTGGAGCGGCGTGATCTTGTCGATGCGCTTGTGAACACGGTCCGTCAGGCCCTCGTTGATGTCCTTGATGGTGTAGTATTCCACGTTCTCGCGGCCATAGCCGGAGAACCCGTAGATGCCGTACTTGTCGCCAAGGGTCTCCAGGGCCTGGATGAGGAGAATCGCGCTCTCCTTCTCCAGGTCGATGATGCGCTTGTACGTGCGACGGGGCGGGCCGTCACCGGCGCGGCGGTTGCGTAGCCACAGCATGTAGTCGACGGGATTGCCGGGTGCGTCCCACTCGTCCGGGCCGCCGCGGGACTCGTCGATGGCCTCGCCGGTCGAGGCGCTCATGTCCAGCAGGAAGAGCACCGCCACGTCGCGGTCCATCTTGTTGCGGCGCCAGTACACGCGGTCCGGAAGGCTCAGGCCGAGCCGCATGTCGACTATAGCCTCCACTAGGGCGTCGAAGTCGTACTCCTCGCCATCCTGAAGGCGGCGGATCTTTCGAAAGGTCTCCGGGCGGACCTGCTCAAACTGGCGTCGGATCTCGGCGATCATGCTGGCGTTGGCCTCGAGGACGGTCTGCCAGAAACCAACGTCACCTTCTGCCATGGTCTTTTCCCGGACGACGCACCACCTGGGGCGGTAGTCGCCGGCGCGGAAGTCCCACTCGTCGTAGACGCTGGTGTGCGGTTCCTTGGCCTCCAGCGGCCCGCCTTCGTCCTCGATGTGGATGAAGGGTCCCTGCCCCTGCGCCGCTTCCTTGGGCGGAAGCTTCATGCCGACCTCTCGCATGAGGTTCTTGGCAGTGGCGCTGGTGTCCATGTCGTAGTCGCCGCCCTGCTCCAACTCGGCGCTCTGGGCCAGCAGCTCTTCCAGCATCTCGCGGGTAAGCTGCGGGGCCTCGCCCTCATTGGCCTGGCGCTGGGCTTCCTTCATCTCTTCCAGCAGTTGCACGAGCTCGGGCTTGAACTCGCCGCGGTACTCCACGTCCTGGGGCGACTGGTAGGGCTGCTCGCCCTGGCCATCTTCGGACTCCTGCTGCTCCTGTTCCTGCTCCGGCTGATCCAGCCGACTCAGCAGGTCCTCGATGTTCTCCGGGTCCTCATAGTCGTCCTCTTCCGGCACGTCCACCATGACCCATTGGTTGTTGGGGACAAAGTGGTTGGGGATGCCTGCGATGAAGAGGTATATGCGTAGTGAGGCCTCAGCGGCGTCCTCGACGGTAGAGCCGAGGCGCATAACCCGCAGGGCCAGCTTTGCCATGAGCATGGCGTCCTCGACCAGGTATGAGGCTACCGGTATGCCGCTGCGCTGCCCAAGGCTGACGCGCACCAGGAACTCGATCAGTCCCTGTTGGGCTGGCATCTCCTGGATGAAGGGCCGCTCGGACAGCGACTCCTCCTGCAAGCGCCGGTAGGCCGGCCCAATGCCGCGGTACTCGCGCATCACGCGGGCGTCGAGGCGGCTGTCCTCGACAACCGTGAAGATGTCGAGGGCCATGTGGCGTTCGGGGAAGAGGTCGAAGAAGCCCTGCATGTCAGTGACCCAGCCCGTCTCGGCTGACACGGGGCCGGTCTCCGCCACCTCTTCCTGAGGCACCTCATCCTGCTCATCGTGGGACTTGTCCCGGATGTGGTGGCGGGAGTGCTGCACCAGCGGGCGCAGGTTGCGAAACAGATCCGAAGGCTTCTCGTAGCTGAAGCCGAAGCTGCCGAACTCCTGGTGGACGACCTGGTGCGTGGCGATGACCTTGAGCTTGGCGAAGTTCTCTGACTTTGTAGGCGCGCCGTCGATGAGCGCCGGCAGGTAGAGGGTGGTGCCCTCGATGGTGGCGTGGTTGCCGGACACCCAGCCGATGCCCTTCTCAACGAGCTCCTGCGCCGGGGCGATCTCCATGTCGTTGCCGGCCAGCGCGCGGGAGTAGAGCCCCACGACGTCCCGGACACGGCTCAACTCAACGCCTGCCGAAAGCTTGTCGAGAAGCTCCTCAGCGTAGGAAGACTCCATCCGGAAGAAGGCCAAGCCGCTTTCCAGGTTCTCGGCGAGCAGCCGCGCGCCCTCGCCGTACCACGTTTCCAGTTGCGGCGGGGACACTCGACTCAGCACCATGGCCACGACGGAGAAGAAGGGCGGTACGGCCGGAGGCGCCACGGCCATGAGCCGCTCTCCCAGGCCAATAACCACCGGGTGCGTGGCGAAGTCAATCTGCCCCAGCCCCTGTGAGCCGTCGCGGAGGAAGGAGATAACGCCGCCCTGGCCGCTGCGGGAGAGACGCTCCGCCAGACTGAGGAAGCGGCCGCGCTGCGAGCGCTCGACGCGGGCCACTGCCCGGCCACCAACCGCGAAGCAGTCCTTGACCTCGCGCCAGTTTCCGTTGGCGTCCGCAAGCGTCGTCACAAGGGAGATGAAATTGTCGCGGCTGTCGCCTAGCTGGGCAAAGACCTGCTGGCTGAGATCGAGGCACTCAGTCGCCAAGTCGTAGGAACGCTGGGACAGGATGTCGATGAAGCGAATGAAGCGCTCCATCTCCGGGAAGGTCATGGACGCAACCATCTGCGGGCTGACCTCGAAGAACTTGCAGGCCAGCGCGGTGGACTTCCAAGTCCCCTTGGACAGCGACTTGCCCAGCTCGCTCCAGCCGGCGACCTGCCGGGGCCGGAGGTGGGGCAGGGTGAAGACGCTGGCGCGGAAGTACGCTACGGCGATCGTCGGCGAAGACTGACAAAGCTCCGCGCCGTAGTTCGACCACGGGACAAAGTTGGCGAAGGAGAGGAAGGGCAGGACGTCCATGCTGGCGGCGTAGTAGTCCGCGGTGGCCTCCCACGCTCGCACCGACTGCCGGGCGATTGCCGCGCCCTGCTCCGCCCAAGTCACCAGGTCTTCGGCGGACAGCAGTGTGCGTGCCTTGGCGTGTGCCGTTTCGTATTGCTGGAGAACGGCCGCGGGAAACTGCGACAACTCCCGGGCTATGCTCTCCAGACGGGGGTCCTGCTCTGCCATGGGACCTCCTTTTCCATACCTTCCGCTATCAGTTCCAAAAGCCGGGAAAGCATCTGTGCCGTAGCGCCGTAGATGATACGGCCTTGATACACGTACGTAAATCGGTTTACCAGACCCTCGGGGCGCAGCTGGCCCTCATGACGCAGGTTTGACGGATCGTAGAGGGCGTCCAGGGGCGCCTCGATAATCTCGTCGACCTCCGATTCGCTGGGCAGGTAGGGGTACTCCGCGGGAATCAGGCCAACGACGGGGTGGATGGCGAAGCCGTAGCGGGTGAAGTAGGGCTCGATGGCGCCGAGCACGCGCACGTCCTCCGGCGCCACGCCAATCTCCTCGTGCGTCTCACGAAGCGCCGTCTGGGTAAGGTCGGGGTCGGAGGACTCAACGCCGCCGCCGGGGAAGCAGATAACCCCACCGTCGCGCGCCAGCTGGTAACTGCGGCGGGTGAGCACCAAATGGTACCCGCCGTCGCGCTCGAAGAGCGGAAGGAGCACTGCGGCATGCATAAGGTCAGCCGGGAGAGCCGTTGCGGATTCGGCCTTCCCCAAGAGGGCTTCGAGGGCCTCTGGGGTTGGGATGCTCATGCGCTCCAAATCTACTCGAAAATCGAGGAGACGACTTCCTCCATGCTCCGCTGCACCTGAATGTCGTCGGACAGGGCCCAGACGATGGCGACCTGGCATGCGTCGCGAGCGGGGACGCCCTGGCTCATGAGCTTGCCCGCGTAGATGAGCAGACGGGTGCTGGAGCCTTCCTGCAGCCCGTGGTCCTTCAGGTTGCGAACCTTCTCGCCAAGCTTGGACAAGCTGAGGGCGACTTCTTCGCTCACTCCGGCCTCGTGCTCCAGGATCTTCGCCTCGATCTCCGCCGGCGGGTAGTCGAACTCAATGGAGATGAAACGCTGCCGGGTGGAGTGCTTGAGGTCCTTCAGCGCGCTCTGGTAACCGGGGTTGTAGGAAATCACCAGCAGGAAGCCGTCATTGGCCTCCATGAGGAGCCCCTGCTTCTCGATCGGCAGGATGCGCCGGTGGTCGGTCAGGGGGTGGATCAGCACGGTGGTGTCCTTGCGCGTTTCGACGATCTCGTCGAGGTAGCAGATGGCGCCGACCTTCACTGCGCGGGTCAGCGGACCGTCGATCCAGCGTGTGCCTTCCGCGTCGATGAGGTAGCGGCCGACGAGGTCGCTGGCCGTGAGGTCTTCGTGGCAGGCCACGGTGACCAGCGGCACGGAGCGCACCTCCGACCCATTCTGCTGCCGGACGGAGGAGGGCTGGCTCAGCCGGTGGGCCATGTGCTCTACAAACCGTGTCTTGCCGCACCCAGTGGGTCCCTTCAGCAGGACGGGGATCTTCTGCAGGTACGCTGCCTCAAAGAGCTCAATCTCGTTGCCCAATGGCATGTAGAACGGCTCTTTCTCAACGACGTACTCTTCAATCTGAAGTGTCTGAAACCCTGACCCTCTCACCCTAGGCTGCTCCATGGTTACCCACCTTCGCTTGAATTCGCTGTTCCCACAGGGTGTCTACCCTGGCCCGGAGGTCTGCCATGCTGCCGTCGTTAGCGATGACTATGTCCGCGTGGTCCTTCCGTTCGTCGTCCGTGATTTGGGAATCGATCCGCTCCATGATGGCCTTGTCAGAGAGTCGGCTCCGCACCCGCAGCCGCTGGAGGATCGATTCCCTAGGCGCCGTGACGACCCAGACCTCGTCCGCCAGCTCCGTCCACCCGGCCTCGACCAGCGTGGCCGAGTCAATTACTCCCGCTCGTGATCCCAGACGCTCGGCGGCACGCAGACGTTCCCGAATCATGTCGCTGATGGCGGGACGCGTGATGGCGTTGAGGCTTTCGAGCGCCGCTGGGTCGGCGAAGACGATGTCTCCCAGTATCTTCCTGTCAATCTGTATGTCTGGAAGGAGGATATCTCGCCCAAATGTCTTGATTATCGCTCTCCAGACCAGGGTTCCCGGCGCGTAGGCTTCGTGGCCAAGGAGAGCCGTGTCGATGATGACGGCGCCGTGTCCGGTCAGAAGTCGGGCGACCTCGCTTTTGCCGGCGCCGATGCCTCCCGTGAGCCCAATGACCAGCATGCTCTCTCCCTAGCCTATGTCAAGAACCAACAGAGTGTATCAGCGGCACTAATGCGGGTCAACAGCAAAGCGCGCGCAATTACCGGTTATGACAACAATGTTCGCTACGGTCTACCCAACCCACAGCAGCCACATGACTGCGGCGCTCGCCAGGGGGACCGTAACGTTGTCTTCCACGGGGATGGGCAGGAACTCGACGATGGCGGCAACTGCGGCGCCGACCAGCGCGGGCCAGAGGGTTCCGTACACCCCGGCCGCCCAGAGCGCCGTCGCCGCGGCCGCCGACACTGCGAGGAACGCCAGCGTGCCTTCGACGCTCTTGCCCCCGGGCCTTCGCCCGAATGCGCGCACGCGCAGTCTGCCATAGCGTGTGCCGACAATGCCTGCTGCGGGGTCGCCCAACGCCGTAAACACCAACGCCAGCGTCGCCTGCGGTATGCCGAAGAGGAACAGCACGGCCAGGGACGCGAGCGCGAGGTATGTCGCGGCTGTGGGGGTCCGCTTCTCGCGCGGCTTGATCAGCGGACCCAGCCATGCGATGGCTCGAACGTTGACCGCGGGCACGGCAAGCCGGAGGGCCTCTCCGGAGGCGAACACCGCCGCCGCGATGGCCGCGGTGTACACGGCGGCCTTGTACCCTAGCGCCAGGGCGACGGCAGGGATGACCAGCGCGGCGCAAAGGTGGAAGGCGCGTCGCTTCCACGTGTGCTCATTCACGTTGGCCGCTTTGACTTTAGTCGATGGGGTGGGGCTTGGCATGGGTCGAGTATACAGTTGGCGCCTGATGAACATCCGCGCGTCGAGGTCAAATGCGCCCTCGCGCTCGCCTGATTCGGGTTGCGCCGCAAATTGCGTATAAGTACACTTAGGCTACAATGCCGAAAATAGCGTCGCCTTCGAACGGTGAGCATGCCCGGCAGACGGAAGAATAGGGAGGATATTCGCAATGGCAAAGCCGGAAGCGGTTACGGACTCGACCTTTGAGGCAGAGGTCGTCAACAGCGACCTGCCCGTACTGGTTGACTTCTGGGCGGACTGGTGCCAGCCCTGCAAGATGATCGCACCCATCGTCGACGAGCTGTCCGACGAGTACGACGGCAAGGTCAAGTTCACCAAGGTGGACGTTGACGCCAACCCGAACACACCCATGAGCCTGGGCATTCGCAGCATCCCGACGCTCATCGTGTTCCGCAACGGGCAGCCGGTTGAGCAGATTGTCGGCGCGATGCCCAAGGCGCAGCTCAAGCGGCGGCTGGACAGCGCCCTGGAGTAGCTCCCGGACGCATTGACAGCGCGCACGGGAGTGGATGGGGCCCGGTGGCTCTTGCGGACTTCAAATCCGTTGCGCCTCGTGTACGGGGCGGGTGGGTTCGACTCCCTCGCACTCCCGCCAACAAATGCAGAAGACAGCGCGGCAGCAAGCGCAAGGTGTGTGTTTGCCCGTCGCGCCAAGCGTTCCAAACCCGGCAGGGCGATAGCATCCTCGCGAGTACGCCCACCCATGAAGCGAGAGCTCGCCTCACTGCCGCAAGTACACTGACGTCGATTCAGCCTCATGCGCACGGCATGAGGCTTTTTGCACCTACAGCTTAGGAATGCAGAAATGACGCAAGACGCCGTCACACGCGCGACATATACGGTCAACCCCGAGGACCTGGAGCGCATGCTGCTGACCAAGGAGCAGCTGCCTCCGGGAACGGATAGTTTCGAGGTGGTGCGTGAAGGCGAATTGACCAACGAGGCCATGGCTGCCCTCCCTCTCTCCGATCGCTCCGCACAGGACCTGCGGGGTTTTGGCCGCATCACCGGTTTCCAGCGCGAATGGCTGACCACTGTGGAGGAGCGCGACCTTTTGGACGGCGCGGACCTCGCGTTGGCCACAGTTGTGCACTTCATGGAGAGCCCAGAGGCCGTGAGCAAGTGGATGCAAATGGTGTTCCTGGAGGAGTTCAAGGAGAAGGTGGGCCAGGAGCTGGGCCCCGGCCACACCCTGCTCTCCGTTGAGGAAATGCCACTTGACGAGGAGTTCCACCACGAGGCCGTCAGCATCCGGGCGATACAGGAGGGCCCAAAGGGACTCGTCTCCTCATTGGTGCTCGACTTCCGTCTGGGACGGCTGCTGGGCGTCGTTTACGTGGTCACTGTCGGAGACCACCATCGCCTGGGCGTCACCCAGACTCTGGGCAAGGCCCTTGAGCGACACATGATTGCAGTCGTGCTTGGCGCGGCCTAGCTCGAGCCCCTTACGTCTTCTGCGTCCAATCGGCGCCCAGCTGACTGAAGCGTTGCACCAAGGTCTCCATCGTCCCCGCCGGCAGATCAATTCCCTCATTCAGCATTTTGGCATTCGACTGCAGGTGGCGGAGGTTTGTCGTTCCGACAATTGCGGTGTCCACCTCCGGGTGCCCGAAGGTGAAGCCCATTGCCATGCGGATGGGGTCGTCCTCGCCATCCACTGCGCCAAGAGCCGACATGGCCTGGTGGCGCTCGAAGTACGGCTGCGCGTAGGGGGATGACGCCTCGGCGCGGCCCCACACGCCGTTGCCAATCGGACGCTTGATGATGACGCCCATGCCCTGTGCCTCAGCGGCGGCGAAAAGCCCGTTCCGCGCCTGCTGGTCGACGAGACTGAAGCTGGTCTGCAGCGTTTCGAAGATGCCGCTCTCCACGGCCCACATGGCCGCCTCGTTGTCGCCACTGTAGCCGACAAATCGGGTCTTGCCTGCGTCGCGGGCCTTCAGCAGCGCCTCGATAACGTCGCCCTGTTCCAGAGTCTCGACGCTGCAGGAGTGGAGCTGCATCAGGTCCACGTAGTCCGTCTGGAGCAACCGCAGGCTGCGGTCGATGCTGTCCGTCACCGTTTGCGCGGTCCACTCCTCACCCTGATAGCCTCCGGCAATGTGCCCGCACTTGGAAGCGAGGGCGTACTCGCTGCGCCGGTGGGCAACCGTCTTCCCCACCAACTCCTCGCTGTTGTCGTAGCATGCCGCCGTGTCCAGGAAGTTGATGCCGATGTCGAGGCCGCCGTTCAGCAGCGCCTCGACGGCGGACAGCTCCATCGGCGTGGATCCAATCTCCGACAGCCCGATTCCCAGCCGGCTCACCTGAATGCCCGTGGACCCTAGCGCGACGGTCTGCATAGTTCGTTCCTCCGGTTGATGGTGTTGATATTCGTGCGTTATGTGCAGTCACATGGGCCGTTTGGCCCGCCGCTAGGCCGCACAGGACGACTAGTCTCATTGTGGTCTGGTCTATTGAACATGGTACTATACAAACCGTCCCGGCGTGAAAACGCGCGGCGTCAACCGCCGTGTCTCAGATAGGAAAACCATGGAAATAGATACCCTTCGAACGGAGATGTCCGAGTGGCCCATAGAGTGGCGATGGGAGGGCACATCCGGCCACCCTCGCCGCATAACGGACAACTTTGTGCAGGCCCTCGAGGACGAGGGGTTCACCGTGGACCTCGCGGACGTACCGGTGACGCAGGGCCCGCTTGGGAACGTCGGTGAGTTCGAGGGCGCCCTTGTCGCCCGGTGGAGGCAGCCCAGCCTCTCGGCGCTGAAGCGCAAGTGGTTTGCCGCGGCGGTGGGCGTTGTGCTCGTGCCGCTGATCGTGGGAGTGTTCATCATCAAGTACGCCCTGGACGGTCGGCGGCACCTGGTCGCCATCGACTGGCGCGGCGAGGCTTACCCCACGACGGCCCGCGCAGGGCAGGCCAACTTTGGCGCAGAGCGCACCGGCATCGTCAGCGACGTGCGCGTCACGTTGCGCGGCGCAATCCTGGACGCGAACAAGATGGTGCGAGACCTCTCGGACCTACAGCCCGCCCTGAACCGCTTGCAGTGGAAGTTGTCGCAGTCACTCTCCACCCTCACAATGCCGGCTCCGATGGCGCCGGGGGCGTCGCCCGAAGGTGGCGTCGTCGATGGCGCATTCACTCAGTCTGCCCCGCCGTTGGAGGGCGCCGCGCCGCCGCCCGCGCTGGATGAAGGAAGGACGGACGCATGAACCTGCAGGAGCTTGGCAACAGCGGAGTTCAGATACCGGATGTCGGCCTGGGCACGTGGGAATACACCGGCGGCAGTGCGCCGCTGCTGCGCGGAGTCGAGCTTGGGGCGTTCCTCATCGACACGGCGGAGGCGTACCGCACGGAGGACGCCGTGGGTGAGGCGATCAAGGAGATCCGGGACTACGTGTTCGTGGCGACGAAGGTATCGCCGTCGCACTTCCGCCGCCGCGACCTGCTCAAGGCCGCCGACCAGAGCCTCAAGCGCCTCAAGATCGACTTCATCGACCTGTACCAACTGCACTGGGCCAACCCGCGCATACCCATTGCGGAGACCATGGGCGCGATGGAGGAGCTGGTGGACGCGGGCAAGGTGCGGTACATCGGCGTCAGCAACTTCTCCGTGGGCCTAATGGAGGAGGCGCAGGCTGCGCTGTCGAGGGCGCGGATCGTGTCGAACCAGGTGGAGTTCAGCCTGACGGAGCGCTCCATCGAGCCCGAGGTGTTGCCGTACTGCCTGGCGAATGGCATCACGGTCATCGCGTATAGCCCGCTGGCACGGGGACTCGGCAACCTCGAGCGGGGCGCCGGCGCCAGGGCGCTGGCCGAGGTGGCGGCCCGGAACGGGCGCACCGTCGCGCAGGTGGCGCTCAACTGGTGCCTGCACCACGACCGGGTGATGGTCATCCCCAAGACGAACGCGTCCATGCGCGTCGAGGAGAACTGCGGGGCGTCGGGATGGAGCCTCTCGGACGAGGACGTTGCGGCGCTGGAGGCGGCGTTTCCGGGGCAGGGGGAACGCCGGCGGTGGTTTGGGGTCTTGTAGGGGCCTGATGGCTGACCGGCGATCGTTCGCACCTGCGACGCAGACTCGCGCGCCGAACCGCACTACGTGTCGGCGTACCCCTACTCAACGCGTGGTCTCCGGGGCTTCCGATAGGTTGACGATAAGGGCTACAATGTGGCGTGCGCGGCATACTCTTGGTATAGTTGCGCCACACACAGCAGAACCCTATATGGAGAGGTGTTATGACTACGAACCAAGGTTGGTGGCCAAATCAATTGAGCCTGAAGGCTCTTCGCCAGAATTCTCCCACGTCGGACCCGATGGGCAGCGGCTTCAACTACGCCGAGGCCTTCAAGAACGTGGACGTCGCTGAGTTGAAGAAGGACGTCGAGCAGGTAATGACGACCTCGCAGGAGTGGTGGCCGGCTGACTACGGGCACTACGGGCCGCTGTTCATTCGCATGACGTGGCACGCAGCAGGGACGTACCGCATCACCGACGGTCGAGGCGGTGGCGGGTCGGGGCACCAGCGGTTTGCCCCGCTGAACAGCTGGCCGGACAACGGGAACCTGGACAAGGCGCGCCGGCTGCTCTGGCCGGTCAAGCAGAAGTACGGCAAGAGCGTCTCGTGGGCAGACCTCATCGTCTTTGCCGGCAACTGCGCCCTGGAGTCGATGGGCTTCAAGACGTTTGGTTTCGGCTTCGGCCGGCCGGACGTGTGGGAGGCTGACGAGACGGACTGGGGCAATGAGACCACGTGGCTTGACGACCAGCGCCACGACGCCGAAGGGGAACTCCAGGGACAGGTGGGCGCTGACCACATGGGCCTGATCTACGTGAACCCGGAGGGGCCGAACGGCAACCCGGACCCCAACCTTGCGGCAAATTACATTCGCAACACGTTCAAGCGCATGGCGATGAACGACGAGGAGACGGTTGCGCTCATCGCCGGCGGCCACACCTTCGGCAAGGCGCACGGCGCTGCCCCGGAGGCGCACGTCGGTCCCGAGCCCGAGGGCGCCGGCATCGAGGCGCAGGGTTTAGGCTGGGGGAACAGCCACGGCAGCGGCAAGGGCGGCGACGCAATCACGAGCGGCCTTGAGGGCGCCTGGACCGAGAACCCCACGAAGTGGGACAACAACTTTTTGGAAAACCTGCACGGTTACGATTGGGAGCTGACGAAGAGTCCCGCCGGCAAGTCGCAGTTCACTCCGGCGAATGCAGCCCAAGTGGCCGTCGTGCCGGACGCCCATGACCCCGCAAAGAAGCATGCCCCCTTCATGCTTACGACGGACCTCTCGATGAGGATGGACCCGGCCTACGCGCCGATCTCGAAGCGCTTCCTCGACAACCCCGCGGACCTTGAGGATGCTTTCGCCAAGGCGTGGTACAAGCTGCTCCACCGCGACATGGGGCCCCGCAGCCGGTACCTGGGACCGCTGCTCCCCGCAGAGCCGCAGTTGTGGCAGGACCCTGTCCCCGACGTTGACCATGAGTTGATCGGGGAGCAGGACGTCGCGGACCTCAAGGCCAAGGTGCTCGCCTCGGGATTGTCCGCGTCCCAACTGGTCTCGACCGCCTGGGCGTCGGCGGCGTCGTTCCGCGGCACCGACAAGCGCGGTGGAGCGAACGGGGCGCGCATCAGCCTCGCGCCGCAAAAGGACTGGGAAGCGAACAACCCCGCCGAGCTGGCAGGCGTCTTGTCGACGCTGGAGGGGATCCAGTCGGAGTTCAACGCAGCGCAGAGCGGCGGCAAGCAGGTCTCGCTTGCTGACGTGATCGTGCTGGCAGGCGGTGCGGGCGTCGAGCAGGCTGCAAGTGACGCCGGGCAGAGCGTGCAGGTCCCCTTCACGCCTGGACGCACCGACGCGACGCAGGAGTGGACCGACGAGGAGTCCTTCGGGGTGCTTGAGCCCGCTGCAGACGGGTTCCGCAACTACGTCAAGGCCGGCAACGGGGCGTCGGCGGCAGAGCAACTGGTGGAGAAGGCATACATGCTGACCCTGACGGCGCCTGAGCTGACGGCGCTGGTTGGCGGCATGCGCGCCCTTAACGCGAACTCCGGGCAGTCCGCAAATGGCGTCTTCACCAACCGGCCGGGGACGCTGACCAACGACTTCTTCGTGAACCTGCTCGACATGAACACCCGGTGGGCGGCGGCTTCTGACGGCGTGTTCGAGGGACGCGACGTGTCCACCGGTGACGTCAAGTGGACGGCCACCGAGGCGGACCTGGTATTCGGCTCAAACTCCGAGCTCCGCGCCCTCGCGGAGGTCTACGGGTGCGACGACGGGCAGGCGGCGTTCGTGAGCGACTTCGTGGCCGCGTGGGACAAGGTAATGAATCTCGACCGCTACGACCTCGCGTAGTCTCGGCGGCGCGCGGTAGCAGTGGTCTCCAGGGCATACGAGACGTCGAGGTGGAGCTGCGGACAGTGGGACTTGAATCCGCAGCTCCACCTCATTTTCTTGACCACTATTCCTAGGTGTCTTAGACTATAAACGTACCTGTGGTGAGCGTGGCCAAGCGGTAAGGCACCTGACTGTGGCTCAGGAAATCGAGGGTTCGAATCCCTTCGCTCACCCCACACCTTGGCAAGAAAGAACGCCGCGACGGTCAAGAAGGCTGTTCGTGGCGTCGAGTTTCGTAACGGTTTGATTGGCGTGACGCTTAGTGGTAGGCTACTGCGCTGTCGCACCTGATTTCCGACAGATATCATTGAGCGAGTGAGCTATGCCCATCGGCAGCGGGCCGATGCAACATCGAGAACGGAGGACACGGCCCATGCACCTGGTTATCGACGGCTACACCGGCAATCACTCCCTGCTGCAGGACCAAGAGCACGTGCGACAATTCCTGGACTCCTTCCCAGACCGCATCGGCATGACCAAGATCATCACGCCCCAGGTGCTGACCTACAACGGCCCCGTGCCAGAGGACTGGGGCGTGTCCGGGTTCGTCATCATCGCGGAGAGCCACATCAGCGTGCACACCTTCCCGGACCGCAGCTTTGTGCAGGTAGACGTCTTCTCCTGCAAGGACTTTGACACTGATCTGGCCCTCCAGGACGTCAAGGAGTGCTTTGACCTGCACGACGCCAACACCTGGGTGCTCGAGCGGGGCCTCGACCACTACAGCCCCGAGCAGGCCCGCCGCGCCTTGGACGCCGACCGGTCAAAGCTGAGTACGCCGGCCTAGGCGATGATGTCGGGCCCGTCCCACGACGACTCGGTCCTCCCGTGGAACTTTCTTGCGCTTCCGCCGGAGCAGTCCGACCCCGATTCATCGCGATTCCTCGTGCTGCCCGTGCCCTATGACGGCACCGTGTCCTACCGCACCGGCGCTCGCGCAGGCCCCAACGCCATCATCGACGCTTCCCGGCAGATGGAGGACTACGACCTCGAACTGGAGCGCGAGACCTGTGACCTCGGCATTCATACGCTGCCGGAGGTGCAGCCCCACCCCGCGGGCCCGGAGGCGACGGTGCAGCGGGTGCAGGAATCCGTAGGCCGCGCATACCGCGCAGGCACGGTCATGGTAACCCTCGGCGGCGAGCACTCCATCACCGTTGGCGCCGTCCGAGCGCTCAAGGAATGCCACCCGGACCTCTCCGTGCTGATGCTGGACGCCCACGCCGACTTCCGTGACAGCTATCAAGGGTCGCCGTACAGCCACGCGACGGTGGGCCGCCGCATCGCGGAGTCGTGCCCGCTGGCCCTCGTCGGCGTGCGCAGCTTGAGTTCGGAGGAGCGCGAGGCTATCGAGGAAACTGGACAGCCGATGTATCCGTGGCCGCAGGACCGCTCGATCGCTGAACTGGCCGACGCCGTGCTCTCCAACCTGACGGAAACGGTCTACATCAGCGTCGACCTGGACGCGCTGGACCCCTCCATCATGGCGGCGGTAGGCACGCCCGAGCCCGGCGGCATGCTCTGGTCGGAAACGCTCACGCTGCTGCGGACCGTGGCGAGCCGTCGCCGCATTGTGGGCTTCGACCTGATGGAGCTTGCCCCGCCCGAGGGGCCCGTCAGCTGCGCGTACACCGCGGCCAAACTCGCCTACAAGCTCATGGGGTATGCTACGCTTAACTAGACCGCACAAACTCCCGCGGCGGTCTGGGGGTGGCCCATGCGCAGCTCTATATCGCTTGGCAGGATCCTCGGCATCCCTGTCGGGGTTAGCTACACCTGGTTCATCATCCTTGCCCTTGTCAGCTACATCGTTTTCGGCCAACTCAGCCTGCAACTCCCGAGATGGGGAGCATTCCCGCTTGTAGGATTGGCCGGGGCGACCGGCCTCCTCTTCTTCGGCTCCATCCTCGCGCACGAGCTTGCCCACAGCGTCATGGCCACCCGGCATAGCCTGCCTGTGCGCGGCATCACCCTGTTCCTGCTTGGCGGCGTCTCACACATCACACGAGAGTCGAGGCGGCCCTGGACCGAGTTTATCGTCGCCTTTGTTGGCCCGCTGCTCAGCCTGCTTATCGGCGGCGTCTTGCTGGGCATCGCCTTTTTTGTGGCCCCCGTGTTCCTCACAGGACGCCTGCGGGAGGGCGTTATAGTGGTTACCCTGTTGCTGGGGTGGACCAACCTCGCCCTTGGCCTGTTCAATCTGCTGCCGGGCTTTCCCCTGGACGGCGGCCGTGTTCTTCGAGCGGTCGTGTGGGGCCTCACGGGCAACTACTGGCTGGCTACCAGCATTGCCGTCTTGCTGGGACAGGCCTTCGCAGTTGTATTAGCGTTGGGAAGCGTAGCCTTGTTTCTGAGGACGGGTAACCTCATCAACCTTTGGCCTGTCATGGTAAGCGCTTTCATCTTCATGGCGGCCTCCAGCGCGAAGAGCGCGGCGCGGGATCGCCGGCAGCTATGGGATGTCACGGCGGGGCAGGTTGTTTCCTCCGAAATTGTGGCGGCCGAGATGACCATCGCCGACGCCGTCAACGCGCACCTCATGCGAAAGGGCCGTGGGGCGGTCCTCGTGGGCGTCGACGAGATCCCCGTTGGTGTTCTGCACCTCCAGGCGCTCCGTCGCCTCCCCCGAAACGTATGGAGCTTTGCCATCGTAATGCAAGCGATGACGCCGCTGTCGGCATTCCCGAGGATGGACGCGGGACAGCGCGCCTCGGACGTAATGGAGGTACTTGAGGAGGACGAAGGCCCTCCTGCCGTGGTTGTCGAACAAGACGGGCAAGTCACCGGAATCTTGACGCGGGCAGATCTCTACGCCTACATGCAATTGCGGACGGCGCTGAACCTGTAGCCAGAACGGCGCCCGTGCTACAATAGCTAGCTAGTTGCCGGCGTTTACTCGTTTACTACGGCCGCAACACAGTTCAGGAGTCGACTTTGGTGGACACGGGCCAGCGCGATATCTATCTGGACCACGCCGCGACCACGCCCCTGCGGGCGGAGGCGCTGCAGGCCATGATGCCGTACTTGCAGGAAGCCTTCGGCAACCCCTCCAGCATCCACGCCGTTGGGCAGCGCGCCCGGAAGGCGTTGGAGGATGCTCGGGACGTCGTGGCGAAGGCGCTGGAATGCCGCGCCAACGAGGTCGTATTCACCAGCGGCGGCACTGAGTCCGACAACGCGGCTATCAAGGGCGGCGCGATGGCCCTTCGCCCCACGGGCAACCACGTCATCACCACGGCCATCGAGCATCACGCAGTCTTGCATACGTGTCACCAGCTAGAAGGTATGGGCTGTGACGTCACGTACGTTCCCGTCGATGGCGCCGGGCTTGTGGACCCGCGGGACGTTCTTGACGCGGTTACGGACCAAACGGTGTTGGTCAGCGTCATGTACGCCAACAACGAAATCGGCACAGTGCAGCCGGTGGCGGAGATAGCCCGGCTGGTAAAGGAAAAGGCCAAGGAACAGGGGCGCACGATTCTGGTCCATACGGATGCAGTGCAGGCGGCAGGTTACCTTGACCTCTCCGTAAAGACGCTGGGAGTCGACTTGCTGAGCCTGTCCGGACACAAGTTTCACGGGCCCAAGGGCGCAGGTGTGCTCTTCGTACGGCGGGGCACGCCATTTTCGCCGCTGCTCATGGGCGGCGGGCAGGAACGGGAACGGCGTTCGGGTACGGAGAACGTGCCGGCAATCGTGGGGATGGCTGTGGCGCTTCGACTAGCCGAACTCGAGCGGGAGGCTGCCTCCATCCACAGCGCGGCCCTGCGCGACCGGCTGGCTGCGGGCATCATGGAGCGGGTACCGGGAACAATCCTGAACGGCCACCCTACGAATCGCCTGCCGAACAACGTGAATGTCTGCTTCCCAGGACTGGAAGCGGAGCCCGTGCTGTTGGGGCTGGACCTAAAGGGCATCTACGCCTCCAGCGGCAGCGCCTGCTCGACGGCTTCGCTGGAGCCGTCCCATGTGCTGACGGCCATTGGCCGGCCGGCGGACATCGCGCGGGGGAGCCTTCGCGTGACCGTGGGCAGAGCCACAACCGAAGATGATGTAGACTATTTCCTGGAGACGTTGCCGCCTCTGGTCCAACGGCTCCGGGATATGCCGTCGTTCACCGCGAGCCGTAGGTGAGACGGGCAATCAGCTATAAACTGAAAACGTTAATCATTCGCAAAACGTTTGTATCAAGAATGCAAATCAACAAAATGGACGTGTTTTTGTGAGGTACGTGCGATTTTTGGCGCTGTTTACGGCGCTGGCTGCCATGCTGACGGCCGCCTGTGGTGGTGAAGATCCGTTCACCAATGTGACATTGGCCGGCCGGGGTCTGACCATGAACGTTGCTGACCTGCAGGTGGTCGATGGTCTCATCTACCAGGACCTGGACCTTGGGTACTACAGCGTCGGGCCAGCGCAGCCTGGGCATCACTTCGTCGTGGCGCGTGTGACAATTTGGAACAACCGCTCGGGACTGCTCTCATTGAACATCGATGCAGAGTCCGGGACGCTGGAGGGCATGGAGCGCGAGAAGGGGCTGCCAGTAGACCCCTACGAGCGGCGCGTTAGGCTGGACGCCCCGCCGGCCGCGCTCAGCCCATACCTTCCGTTCCTGTGGGGCCCGTCTGATCTGCCGCAGGACTTCAACATTGCCGGGTGGATGGTCTTTGAAGTGCCGGATGGCGCCGAGATTGTGCAACTACGATGGGAACAGGTGGACAGCCTGCGCTTCCCAATTTCGCTTTCGCAGTGAGACGACGGTGCTAACCTTACTGGATAGTGGCGCGTTGACACGGTATACTCAAATATTGTGCGCCGAGCGTTGGGCAAGACCCGGCGCTCGAGTTTGCGCTCAGGGATGGTCATGCCGGAAACGATGATAGAGGTCAAGGGCCTCAGCAAGTACTACGGCGAAAACCTCGCCGTAGACAATATTTCTTTCCACGTCGAGAAGGGCGAGGTCGTCGGTTTTCTGGGGCCCAACGGCTCCGGCAAGACTACGACCATGCGCATTCTCACCGGCTACCTGCCGCCGTCCACTGGGTTGGCCAGCATAGCTGGGTACGACACCATGACCGGATCGCTGGAAGCGCGGCGGCACATCGGCTACCTGCCGGAGACTGTGCCCCTCTACACTGACATGACCGTCGAGGACTACTTGTCGTTTCTCGGCGCCATACGCGGCATACGTGGAGATTACCTCAAGAAGCGCATAGACGTCGTCATCGAACGCGTCAAGCTGGGCGACTACCGAAAGTCGCTCATCAGCAAGCTGTCCAAGGGCTACCGGCAACGAACGGGGTTGGCGCAGGCCATCCTCCACGAGCCGGAGGTGCTCATTCTCGACGAGCCCACCGTCGGCATCGACCCCATCCAGGTGGTGGAAACACGTCAGCTCATCAAGGAGCTGGGCAAGGAGCAGACGCTACTGCTGAGCACCCACATACTTCCGGAGGTCAGCGCCGTCTGCGAGCGGGTAATCATTATCAATGAGGGCATCCTCGTCGCCGAGGACACGCCGGACAACCTGGCCGTCCGCTTGCGCGGCACCGAGCAGGTGCAGGCCGAGATCCGCGGCCCCAGCGCCGACGTCATCCGTGAGCTTCGCGCGCTGCCCGGTGTCAGCGGCGCGCGCTACATCGACACCGCCACGGGCCCTCGCTACACCATAGAGTCGCCTTCCGGCAATGACCTGCGGGAGACGATTGCGGAGATGGTGGTGACGCACGGCTGGGGGCTGCTTCAGTTGAGCATCGTCCCCATGAGTCTTGAGGAGATCTTCCTGGAATTGACCTCACCCGAAGATGAGGAGGGCGCAGCCCGTTGAAGTCACCGACTGTTTCTATGCCCAAATTCACCCTTAGCGGTATGATGGCCTATCTGTTGTCCACTTGGCGCAACACCTTCGCCATCTTTTGGAAAGAGACCAAGACCTACTTCACCTCGCCGATGGCCTACATCATTGGCGGTGTGTTCCTTGCCATCACCGGCTACCTCTTTGTCTCCAGCATAAGCGTGCCCTTCCCGGAGGCGAGCATTCGTGGATGGCTGGAGCCCAGCACGACGGTCTTCGTCCTGTGGGCGCCCGCAATCACCATGCGGCTCCTGGCGGAGGAGCAGAAGCTCGGCACCCTGGAACTGCTCATGACCTCGCCCATCCGCGACTACGAGATCGTCCTGGGCAAGTTCGCCGCTGTGCTCGCCATTCTTCTGGCGACGCTGGCCCTCACCTTCTTCTACTTTGTGCTCCTCTTCGCCTATGGCGACCCCGACATTGGACCGGTGTTTACCGGCTACCTGGGCATCATCCTGTTCGGAGGCGCTAGCCTGTCCGTGGGAATGCTCGCCTCGTCTCTCACCAGCAACCAGGTTGTTGCCGCTGTCGTCAGTTTTGGCGCCCTGCTGCTCATGCTGCTTACGAACCAGGCGGCGGACATCACCTCTGGCGTCGCCGCGCAGGTGTTGGAGGGCGTATCCCTCAGCGGCCACTTTGACGACTTCTCACGCGGCATCCTGGACACCAACAACGTGATTTACTACCTCAGCGTGATGGCCTTCTTCCTCTTCCTCACCATACGCAACATTGAGTCAAGGCGGTGGAGGTAGCATGGCTGAGCAAGATCTCCAACGCGCAGGCCTTTGGGAACGAATAAAGGCCGTCCTTTCAGCAGCGGCCTTGTTGCTGGCAATTGTCGGAGCCGTGGCGCTGCTCGGAGGGTTTGCCCTCTGGCTGTGGGCAGACGACCTGCGGACCTATGGCAACTACCTGATGATCGCCGGTGGGGTCATCCTGGTTGTCGCTGCGCTATTCTCGTCGGTCAATATCAGGGAGGCGTTGTCGGGACAGCGGGGCCGCTTTGCCATCAACGCCATATTGATGGTGGCCGCCTTCACGGGCATCGTCGTGTTCGTCAACTTCATCAGCTTCCACAATGTCGCGCGGGCGGACCTCACAGCGTCGAAGCAATTCTCGCTGGCGCTTCAGACAGCGCAGGTACTGGAAAATCTGACCGAGAACGTGCACGCGGTCGCCTTCTTTGTCCCAGAGAGGCAGGACCAGGCGGCCAACCAGCAACTCGCCGATGACCTGATGTTTGAGTTCGAGCGGCGGTCAAGCCGGATGTTCACCTACGAGTTCATCGACCCGGAGTCCGACCCGTCCCGCGCTGAACTGTACGAACTCTCGCAGTTCCCCTCCATCGTGTTCCAGGCGGAGGACTCCGGACAGGCAGTGGTGCTCAACGTCCCGCCGCTCTCTGAGCAGGACCTCACCAGCATGCTCCTCATTGTGACGGGAGAGCAGCAAAAGAAGGTCTATTTTGTGACTGGCCATGGTGAGAAGGACGCTATCAACCCGGACCCCGAGGATGGACAGGGCTTTGCCTTTGCCGCCCGCGGCGTGCTGGCGGACAGCTACACTGTAGACACGCTGAACCTGGCGCAGGTTGGCGTTATCCCAGAGGATGCGGCAGTTTTGGTGTTCCCCGGCCCCACTCGAAATATGTCAATTCAGGAGTTTGACAGCTACGACGCGTGGCTCAAGAACGGCGGCCGGGCCATCTTCCTTGTCGACCCGCCCGCGCCCAACAGCGTTCGGACGTTGTTGGAACCATGGGGCATCGCAGTTGGGGACAGCACGATTGTTGACCCCGGCAGTTCGCTTTTTGGTGACATCCGGAGCCCTCTAATCCAGAGCGGCCACTACAACCTGCAGACCAACATCACGCGAGACCTGGACACCGTGCTGCTTCCGCAATCGACGCCAATTGAGATTACCGTTGAGCCGGAGAAGATGCCACCGTGGGTGGAGTACATTCCGCTGGCCCGGTCCACCGTGCTGAGCTGGAAGACGAATAGCCCGGAGAGCGAGACATTCAACCCTGCGGCAGGCGATCAGATCGGCCCCTACAACTTGGGCGTTGTCGTCCACGCATGTGGCATCGTCGGGGAAGAGATCGACACTGTCTTGCGGGTCGCCGGTCGCAGCCGGGAGTGCGTCTCCGAGGAGGGAACGCGAGGGCCCACGACGCTGGCTATCTTCGGCGACTCGGACTTTGCGGGGAACCGCTACTCACCGTATTCCACGAACCTCGACTTCTTCCTGAACGCGGTGAATTACGTGGCCGAGGACTACGACCTCATCTCGATCAGGCCAAAGCCATTCGCATTTCGGGAACTGGTGGTGACCAGCCAGGAATTCGATTTCATTCGCTTCTCCAGCTGGTTCCTCCTGCCTGCCGCCATTGGGCTGGCCAGCATAGCGGTCTGGTGGCGCCGCCGGTGATGCTGGAGATATGACGTACATGACGGAGCCCCACCGAGCATGAACACCGCAGCAACGGGAGCGCTGTTGGCCATTCTGGTGATCGTCGCCGGACTGTGGTTCTTTGTCTTCAGCAACATGGAAGAGCCCGCTGAACCCTCTGACCAATTCTGGTTTTACAAGGTTGAGGAGGACGACATTCAGTTCATCTCCGTGAAGACGGAGACGACCAAAGAGGACTTCTCCTACAGGGAGGGTGAGGGTTGGTTCTTCGACGGCGAGAAGCAGCCCCCCGTCGACCTCGCCCGCTGGGGTGGCGTCACATTGGTGCTCAGCGGCCCGCGCGCACGGCGCGTCCTCGCCGAGGAGATTGAGGACTATGAGACCTACGGCCTCGACCCGCCCTCGACGGTGTTTGACCTTGGCCTAACCGGCGGCCGTTCCTTGCAACTGTACCTTGGCAAGACGACGCCCGACGGCTCCGGCTACTACGCCTATCAGCGTGGCGACGATAACCTCTACGTCATTGAGTCCATATGGGGACAAGTGTTGCGTCGTCTGGCCTTCGAGCCGCCCTACCCACAGTGGTTCTACCGCCTGGACCCGCTACGAGTGCTCTACCTCGGCGTGACCAAGGGCGAGGTCACGTCAGACTTCGTGATTGAGTCGTTCGAATGGCGATTCGCAAATGCGGACCGGACTCCAATAGACGAGGAGCGCTGGGCCGAGGTCCTGCCCCTGCTGGACGGCCCCGACTTCCTCGGCATTGAAGCGGACCGCATTGACGACCTTGCGAAGTACGACCTGCTCGAACCCCGAGCCGTCGTCATCGTCGAATACCTGCCCCCTGAGGGCATCGAAAGCTCGAACTGGGAGAGCATCCTGGAGATCGGCGGCCCAACGCCGGATGGCGACAATTACTATGCTCGTGCCCAGGGTCAGCCGTTCCTCCTTACGGTTGACGCGCCGTGGTTTGAAACGCTGGAGCGTCTCGTCGACGAACCGCCCATCACCGCCGAGGCTGAAGCGGAGGCCACGCCCGCGGCACAATAGCGCCGTCGAGCCACACCTGCCTGCCTCAGCGCCTTCAGGCACAATCCTCGCCCTTGGCGTGTACCTGCCGCTCCCCTATACTCAACGCATTCACTACCTGCACCAAGGGGGAATCCCGCATGCGCGCAGAAATCCTGTCATTTGGCACAGAGCTCCTCATGGGGGAGACCCTGGACACCAATTCCGCCCACATCGCCGCCCGGTTGCCGGCGCTCGGCGTTGACCTGCACACTGTCACCATTATGGGTGACGAGATGGGCGAGATGGTTGAGATGCTTCGCAAGTGCATGGAGCGATCCGACGTCATCATTTGCACCGGCGGACTCGGGCCCACCAAGGACGACATCACGCGGGAGGCGATCGCGGAGACCTTCGGAGAGACCATCACCCTGCATCCAGACCTGATAGCCGCCATGGAAGCCAACTTCCGCAATCGGGGTCAGGAAATGCCGGAAACCAACAAGAAGCAGGCCGGCGTCATCCCCTCGGTCACAGTGCTGCCCAATCCCCGGGGCACAGCGCCCGGCTGGTGGGCGGAGAAGAACGGCAGAATCATCATCGCCATGCCGGGTGTGCCGGGCGAGATGGTGCAAATGTGGGACCAACAGGCCGCGCCGAGGCTCAAGGAGCGTGCGCAGGGCACCGTCATTATGTCCCGCACCTTCAAGACGATTGGCCTCGGCGAGGCGGCTGTCGGCGAGTACGTCAGCTCCCTCTTCGGGCTTGAGAACCCGTATCTCGGCATCTATGCGCGGCAGGACGGCATCCACCTTCGCATCATCGCGCGCGCTCCGACGCAGGAGGATGCCCTCGCGCTCATCGCGCCCATGGAGGCGGAGATTCGGGAGGCGCTGCAGTTTGCCATCTGGGGCGTCGACGGTGAGACGCCGGAGGAGCGGGTCGGCGCACTGCTCGCGGAGCGTGGGCTGACGCTGGCGGCGATGGAGTCCTGCACCGGCGGCCTGCTGGCGAGCACCGTCACCGACGTACCGGGCGCGTCCCAGTACTTCAAGGGAAGCCTTGTCACCTATGCGACCGAGGTCAAGTCGCTGGCGGGAGTAAGCGCCAGGCTCATCGAGGAGCACGGCGTCGTCAGCGCGGAGGTCGCCGGGGCCATGGCGCAGGCCGTGCGGGAGGCGCTCGACGCCGACGTGGGTGTAGGGATTACCGGTGTGGCCGGCCCCGGCCCGCAGAATGGCATACCCGCGGGCACCGTGTACGCCGGAGTCGCGATGAATGGCGCGGTTGAGAGCACGGTCATGCGCTTCCCGCCTGACCGGCCGCTCGTCAAGCGCCGTGCCGTGGTTATGGCACTGCTGCAGGTGTACCGCATGCTGCTGGAGCAGGCCCGGTAGGCGAGGTTTCATTGCGGGGGACTGCCCTGCGCCGTATACTTTTTTCGTAACCTGGGCGGCTTGAGCGCGTTTCACCCGTTCCTTTGGAGGACCCATGAAGGTTGGTATTCTGAACGTGACCGGCTATGCGGGCAGCGAGCTCGCACGTATCCTGGCGCACCACCCGGAGGCCGAGATGGTCGCCGTCACTGGGCGCAGCGCAGCCGGGCAGCGACTGGCAGAGGTGTTCCCGCACCTGGCTGCCACGGACCTGCCCATCACTGAGGAGATCGAGGAGAGCGTGGACATCGTTTTTTCCGCGCTCCCCCACAAGGCAAGCGCCGAGGCGTGCGGGCCCTTCTACAAAAAGGGAGTCAAGGTTGTAGACATCAGCGCGGACTTCCGGTTGAAGAGCCTGCCTGAGTACGAGTCCTGGTACAACGTCCAGCACCCCTACCCGGAGCTGCTGGAGGAAGCCGTCTACGGACTTACGGAACTCCATCGTGAGGAAGTCGCCGCGGCGGGTCTCGTGGCCAACCCGGGTTGCTACCCCACAGGCGCAATCCTGGCGTTGGCGCCCGCTGTCCAGGCCGGTATCATAGCGCCAAACGTCATCGTGGACGGCAAGTCGGGTGTGTCAGGCGCAGGCCGCGGCCTTGCCCTGAGCACCCACTACTCGGAGGTCAACGAGAGCGTTCGCGCCTACTCAATGGACGGCCACCGCCACCTGCCGGAGATCACGCAGGAGCTGCGGATGAATGGCGGGAGCGAGCCCCGCGTGACCTTCCTCCCGCACCTGATTCCGATGACCCGCGGCATTCTCAGTAGCTGCTACGCCGACATCATCCCCGGCTCGCTTCCCAACGGCGACGAGGCGGCTGCGGCCCTCACTGAAATCTACCGTGACTTCTACCGGGACGAGCGCTTCGCGAAAGTCGTTGACCAGCCGCCGCACACCAAGCACACCCTCGGCAACAACGACTGCCTGGTCTACCCCACGATCGACGCCCGCACGGACCGCCTCACGGTGGTCAGCGCCATCGACAACCTCGTGAAGGGCGCGGCGGGCCAGGCGGTGCAGAACATGAACCTCATGTTTGGTCTGCCGGAGTCGATGGGGCTGGAGACGCTTGCGCTGTATCCGTAGCCAAACCCATAATGAAATTGTCACTGCATGAACTTTGCAGTCGATTTCAGTTGCAGTTGACGACCAGTTAGAATGCCCCCATGGTCTAGCGGCCTAGGACGCCACCCTTTCAAGGTGGAGACCGCGGGTTCGAATCCCGCTGGGGGCACCACATTTGCTTGATGAGTTCCCTTAGCAATGCGCATTGAAAGAGGGTGCTATGTCTAGCGATTCTTCAATGCCGGTCGTCGTGGCGCAGGACGTGATCAAGGCTTACGGCCCCGGTGAACTGCAGGTGCAGGTACTCAAGGGTGTCAGCCTCAGCGTTGCTCGAGGCGAAATGATGGCCATCATGGGCCCTGCGGCGGCGGCAAGACAACCCTCCTCAACTGCCTCTCCGGCCTCGACGACATAGACTCCGGCTTGATCACCATCGGCGGCTCCGACTTCGCGCGGATGAAGGACGCGGAGAAGACCCGCTTCCGGGCAACCAAGATGGGCTATATCTTTCAGGCCTATAACCTGCTTCCGGTGCTCTCAGTGCTTGAAAACGTGGAAATGCCACTGCTGGTGTCCGGCTTCGATGAGAAGGAGTCTCGCGCCAAGGCTACCGAGGCGCTGGGTTTGGTCGGGCTCTCCGAGCGCGCCAACCACTACCCCTCGGAGCTTTCCGGCGGACAACAGCAACCGGTGACGATCGCCCGTGCGCTTGTGAACCAGCCGGAAATCGTATGGGCAGACGAACCAACGGGTAACCTTGACAGTGAGAACGCGCAAGAGGTGATGGAACTGCTCATCCGGTTGAACCGGGAGCTCAACAACACCTTCGTGATCATCACGCACTCGGACGCCGTGGCGGAGATGTCGCATCGGACCGTTCGCATGCTGGACGGCCTCATCGTCGACGACGGCAGGGGCAAGACAGCGTAGCGCACATTGACGAGCTTTTCGGAGCGCCGGTAACCAGCATCGCCGCTTTCCTGGCCGTTGTCTTCGGCCTAGCCTTGGCCTATCTCCTGTTCATCAGAATTCGCAACCCAATCCTGGTGCGTATGGCCTTCCGGAACGCAACCCGCAGGCCGGGTCAGAGCCTCCTGATCCTCATGGGGCTGATGCTGGGGACAGCCATCATCGCCAGCGCCTTCACCATCGGCGATTCCGTCTCCTACAGCATCAAGAGCGTTGCCACGGAATCGCTCCGCTACGTTGACGAGCTGGTGGCGGTGGACTAGGAGTCGGAGGTGTGGACGGGCCGGGCACTGCCGAAGGGCTTCAGCGAGGAGGGCATCGCGAGACTGGTTTCGGACCTGCAGGCAGACGCGGACGTCGGCGGCGTGCTGCCGGTGTTGTCAGAGAACGTCGCCGTCACGAACCCGGCCACACGCCAGTTCGAGTCGAGGGCGGAGCTGGCCGGCCTCGACCCGCAGCTTGCGCCCGGCTTCGATCAGCTTTACGACACCTCCGGCACCCTCGTCGACTTGGCCCGAGTGGGGCCGGACGAGGTCTACGTCACCCGGAAGGCCTCCGAGTCCCTGCAGGCCACGATGGGGGACTCCTTACTGGTTGTGCTGGGCCCCGGCCAATTTGTCCCCGTGACCGTTGCGGGAGTCATTGAGGAGTACTTCTCACGGCCCGGTGGCACGGATGTGACCCTTGTGATGCCGCTTGCCGCCGCGCAGTCGTTCCTCGGACGCCTGGGGCAGGTCTCAGCGGTCCTCATCTCCAATGAGGGCGACGTCAACTCCGGACTGGGCCTGACCGGGACCATTGTCGAGCGATACGATGGGCGCGACGACGTGGGTGGCCAGGGTCTCCACGTGGTGCGCCTGAAGCAACAGGTTGTGGACAGGGCCAACGAGATCGGCTCGCTGTTCGTCTCTATCTTCACCACGTTCGGGCTTTTCTCTAACGGCGCCGGCCTGCTGCTGATCTTCCTCATCTTCTCCATGCTGGCCGCCGAGCGGAAGAGCGAGATGGGCATGGCCCGCGCCGTCGGCATGCAGCGGGGGCACCTGGTGGGAATGTTTACCGTTGAGGGCGCTATCTACGGCAGCGGCTCCGCGATAGTCGGCGCCGTCGTCGGCGTCGGGCTGGGGTACATGCTGGTGCAGTTTGTCGACGCCATCTTCGGCGGGACGGACCTGGGCGGCGGGTTCTCCTACAACTTCCATTTCCAGCTCGTGAGCTTTTTGACGGCGTTTCTGGCGGGCGGCGTGCTGACCATGGAAACCGTCATACTGGCGTCCCGGCGCATCAGCCGCCTCAACATTGTCCGCGCGATACGGGACCTGCCGGAGCCGGAATCATCCGGTTCCCGGCGCGCGCTGCTGGTACAGGGCGTTGTCGTCACCCTCCTCGGTGTGCTCACGGCGATGGTTGCGCTACAGGACCAACAGATCGTCAATCTCGGCATTGGCGTGTCGCTTGTCATCATTGGCCTTGCCCTGACGGTCTGGTAACGAGGGGCGTCCGCTCGGTGGACGTACACGGTGACCGGTGTGCTGCTGACCGTGTACTGGCTGATCCCGCACGAGCTCTTCAGCGTCATACGGGAAGACTAGAATGAGGATATTTCGGGCTTCCTCGCCACCGGGGTGTTCATCGTCACGGGCGCGGTGCTGGCGACGGTCAACAACTCGCACCTGGTGCTCAGGCTTATGACCGGCACCCTCGGGCGTATCCGCAAGCTGTCTCCGGTCATCAAGTTCGCAGTGTCTTACCCGATGCGGTATGGCTACCGGACGGGCATGTCGCTGGCCATGTTCGCCATCGTCATCTTCTCCGACACCTCGATGGCAACACTGGTAGAGGTGATGGACAATCTGTACAGCGATCAGGACCGGCTGGCGGGGGGCTACGAGGTCACCGGCTTTGCAGCGTCCGACCTGAACCCGATCGAAGATCTGTCCGAGGCGGTTGATGCAAGTGCAGCACGGGACGTGGTGGAGCGGGTTGGAGGCACTCCCTCCGTCGGTACAGTGCGATCAGATAGCGGGGCCGAGGCCCGGTTGGCCCTCAACGTCGACGGCGAGACCGAGCACAGCCTCATGACCGGCCTCGACGACGACTTCATTGCCAGCAACGGATTTGACATCGCGCTTGCGACGGCCGAGCACACCGTGGACGGCGAGGTGGACAGCCCGGCGGTGTGGCGTGCCCTCCGCGACAACCCCGGGACCGCCGTTGTCAGCGCACTGATGGTCCCGGCGCGTAACCAAGTAGCGTTTAGGCTAGTTGAGGAGCAATTCACGCTGCACGAGGTGGAGGGCCTGTTTCTTGAGAACGAGGTCATGGACCCTATCAAGGTTGTCGTACAGGACGAGGACAGCGGGGAGATCCTTGAGATGACGGTCATCGGCGTGTTGGACAACTACGCCTCCTCGGACGGCCCGTTGCCCAGCGGCTTCCTGACGTCCACGCGGTCATTCAACGATGTGCCGGAGGCCAGCCAGTACTTCTTCAACGTCAGTGGCGATACGGCGGAGGCGGCCAAGGCCATTGAAGCCGCCTTCTTCGAAAACGGCATGGAGACGATTGACCTTCAAGCGCTCCTGGCTGAGGCCCAGTCGGCGCGGAACGCCCTATTCAACCTGATGGTGGGCTTCATGCTGCTCGGCCTGGTGGTTGGCATAGTGGCGCTGGGCTTCATCAGCGCCCGCTCCGGCGCGAGCGTCGGCACGAGATCGGTGTCCTGCGGGCCATCGGCTTCTCGCGGGGCATGGTGCAACTGAGCTTAATAGTGGAGTCATCGTTCATCGCCCTGCTGGGCATTGGGCTGGGCGTGGGACTGGGACTGGTGGCCTCCGTAAACCTGATCAACGAGCTCCGAGAAGAGGAGCCCTTGCTTGAGTTTGTCATCCCATGTACGACTTTCGGCGTGATCGTCGTGGGAGCATACGTCTTCACTCTGCTGACGACGTTGCTGCCGGCGCGTCAAGCCGCCGCTGTCGCGCCCGCTGAAGCCCCGCGCTACGAGTAAGGGAGGGCGGCCACACACCACCCTCCCTGGCGCCAAAGCGAATGACAATCAGCCAATCGTCGTTATGTGCAGTTAGTCACGCTCCAGCAGCTCGATGCGCACGTTGCCCGGCGCTTGCACGAAGGCGATCTTGACGCCCGGCCGAAGCTGGAACGGCTCCGTCGAGAACTCCGCGCCCTTTGCCTTCAGCTCCTCTGCCGCGGTGAAGATGTCGTCCACCCGCAGGCCGAAGTGGTCAAGGCCGGTGTACGGCTCGCTAGGGCCCTCGGGGGTGCTCTCGCCGGCGCGGGCGATGAAGATGGTCAGCCCGTTCAGGTCGAGGTCGACGCGGGGCTGGCCGTCGCTTTGGACGGACTCGAGCACCTGGGCGTCAAACATCGTCTCGAAGTAGCGCGCCGTCGCAATGGGGTCCCTACTCCGCAGGTGCATGTGGTCGTACGTGTACACGGTCATGTTGTTCCTCCATCTCCGGATGCCTGGAGGCTAGCACGACCGCGACGGGTGGGCAAGCGGCGTTCTTGACACGCCCGATTGCCGTTAACTAGACTGCTAACAATACGCCTCAAAGGAGGAGCTGATGCTCTCGCAGTTCGACAACGAGACCCTCACTCGTGTTGGCCCGGGCACCACGATGGGCGACCTGCTTCGCGAATACTGGATTCCGGCCATGCTCTCGACTGAGCTGCCGGAGCCGGACTGCTCGCCCGTGCGGGTGCGCCTGCTAGGCGAGGACCTCGTCGCCTTCCGTGACACCAACGGCGAGCTGGGGCTAATTGACAACTATTGCCCGCACCGTCGGGCGAGCCTCTTCTTCGGTCGGAACGAAGAGTGCGGCATCCGGTGTGTGTACCACGGCTGGAAGTTCGACGTGAACGGCGACTGTGTCGACATGCCGTCCGAGCCGGCGGAGAGCAACTTCAAGGACAAGGTCAAGATCAAGGCGTACAAGATGGTCGAGCGCAACGGAATGATCTGGGCCTACATGGGCCCGCGTGAGGTCTCGCCGCCGCTGCCGGACATCGAGCCCAACATGATGGAAGAGGGCGCGGAAGGCAACTCGGCCGGGCTGCGCGAGTGCAACTGGATGCAGGCGCTGGAGGGCGACATAGACACCGCGCACCTGAGCTTCCTGCACTTAGGCAAGGTCTCCGCAGAGGACGTCCAACCCGGCACGTTCGACTACTATAACCAGAAAGACAAGACGCCCCACTACAAGGTCGTCGAGACGGACTACGGCATGATGTACGGCGCCTACCGCCCCGCGGAGGAGGACAGCTACTACTGGCGCATCGCCCAGTTCATGATGCCCTTCTACACCATTCCGCCGGAGGGCCGGCTGGGCCAGAAGATCGGCGTGCGGTGCTGGATCCCCGTGGACGACGACCACACGATGTTCATGAGCATGTCCATCCGCAACACCAATAGCTCGATGGCGCGCAAGACCGCAGATGGGCAGCCGATCGCCGGGCTCGGCGGGGCGCGAAGCATGCTGCCCAACGGCACGGGCTTGCTGGAGCGCTTCCGCTTCGAGTCCAACCGCGCCAACGACTACAACATCGACCGTGAGTCGCAACGCAACAAAACCTTTACGGGCATTTCCGGCATCCACATGCAGGACCAGGCCATCACGGAAAGCATGGGCCCCGTTGTGGACCGCACTCACGAGCGGCTCGGCACGAGCGACACCATGATCATCAAGACTCGGCAGCGGCTCATCAACGCCGCCCGCGCACTGCAAGAGGGCGTGCCCGCGCCTGCCGCCGACAACCCGGAGCTCTACCAGGTGCGGTCCGGCGGCGCTATACTGCCGCGCGACGTCGACTGGCTTGAGGCGACGGAGGAACTCCGCAAGGCCTTTGTCCACCACCCGGAGTTGGACAACACGCCGACCTAGGTTCGGGTAGAAACGACGCGAAGAGAGGCGCAACGCGAAATGTTGCGCCCCCAAGTTTTCTCCTCAAGTCATTTCACAATTGCCTGCACTATTGACCAGTTATTCATCCCATACCCTTCTTTATTGCGCTGCAATTAGGCTATACTAAAGTTACAATTATCTGAGTCCCGGAGCGCCACGGCGATACGGGAACAAACGTGGCGATACGGGAACAAACGTGAAGCAGAGGACAGCGACGTCATGACTACACAGAACAACTACCTTGAGCGGAGCCGGATCTACCTTGCCCAGGCGGCGGAAGAGTTTGACAGGGACGAACTTGGTCAGGCTTCGGAAAAGGGGTGGGGCGCCGCTGTGTCGATGGTCAAGGCCGTGGCGGAGGAACGCGGATGGGCGCATGAGAGCCATCGCGACCTGTTTCGCGTGGTCAACCGGCTGGTTGACGAGATGCAAGAGCCGGACGCTCGTATGCAATTCCAGGTGGCTAACAGCCTTCACACCAACTTCTTCGAGAGTTGGCTTGAGCGGCCGAATGTTCAGGACTCGCTTACGCAAGTGGCGCTGTTTGTCGGGCGACTAGAGGGGTTGCTAGCGACTCGGTAGCGCTGGGGCGTTCATCCCTAGCCCAATCCTCAATTCGTTGGGTTGGCGCGCATGTTGCACCTGTCCGCATTCGCTCCGTACACTAGATGGGTCAGGGCAACTTCACGAGTGGAATCACCAAATTGAACGATTATGCTGTCTATGCGGCTGGAATCTCCCGCTCCTTTGGCGATGTAAAGGCCGTGGACGGCGTTGACCTAGCCATCCCTAGAGGCGAAGTCTACGGCTTTCTTGGCCCCAATGGCGCAGGCAAGACGACGGTCGTGCGTATGCTCATCACCCTGCTGCTGCCCACCGCGGGTCAAGCGTGGGTGACTGGCCGCGAGCTGGTCTCTGAAGCCCGCGAGATCCGCCTGCGAATCGGCGCCGCGCTGCAGGACACAGCCCTCGACCCGAAGCAGACGGGCATCGAGTTCCTTCGCTTGCAGGGCTTCCTCTACGGGCTGACAGGCCGGCAGGTGCGGCAGCGCGTCGACGAGCTGTCCTCGCTGGTGGACATCGGCGATGCCATGAAGCGGAGCATCGGCACCTTCTCGGGCGGCATGAAACGGCGGCTGGACCTCGCAGCCGCCATGATCCACAACCCGGAAATCCTCTTCCTCGACGAGCCAACCTCCGGCCTCGACCCCATCAGTCGAAGCAAGGTTTGGGAGGAGGTCCGCCGTGTCAACAAAGACCTGGGCGTGACCATATTCCTGACGACCCAATACCTGGAAGAAGCCGACAAGCTGGCGGACCGGGTCGGCATCATCAACCAGGGCGTGCTGGCCGTTGAGGGCACGCCCGCCGAGCTGAAGCGCTCGCTCGGGTCCGACGTCATCATCGCGCAGGTGGACGGGGACGCCGAGGAGGCTCGTCGCGCCGTCGGCAGCCTGCCCACCGTCGAGCAAGTGGACGTGTACGGCAACGAGGTTGTGGCGCGGGTGTCGAACGGCGCAGCGCACATCGGCGCCGTGGCGCTTGCCCTGAACCAAAGCGGCGTGGAACTTCGCGAGATTCGCATGCACACGCCAACCCTGGATGATGTCTTTCTCAGCGTCACCGGCGCGCGGTTTGAAGAGGTTGGCACGGAGGAGACTGCAGATGGCGAGTAGCACGGTTGCCCCTACCCCAGTCCAGGCCCGCCATGCCGGGTTCCACCGCGACGTTATGTCAGTTGCTGGCCGGGCGCTGCGGTCCATTCCACGTGACCCGGAGGCCATCTATCCTGCGTTGGTCATTCCGGTGTTCTTTTTCATCGTGAACGTTGGCGCATTGCAGGATATCGCCGAGCAGATCCCGGGGCTGGATTACAGGGCATTCCAGCTGCCGGTGGCCATCGTGTTTGCCGTCACGGGAATCTCTCGAGCAATCACACTCGTAACCGACATCCAGACGGGCTATTTCGACCGGCTGGCACTCACGCCTGTCAGCCGGCTCGCGCTGCTGCTGGGTCTGACCGTGGCGGACTTCGCGCTTGTCGTGGCGCTTTCGTTGCCAGTGTTGTTGCTGGGCTTCATCTTCGGTGTCCGCTTTGAGAGCGGACTGCCTGGAATGTCGCTGTTCGTCCTCATGGCAGGCTTGTGGGGGCTGGCCTTCACCGGCTTTCCCTATGCCATCGCCCTCAAGACTGGCAACCCGGCGGCCGTCAACGTAAGCTTCCTGCTTTTCTTCCCGTTTGTCTTCCTTACGACGATCTTCGTGCCGCTGGAGGCGATGACGGGCTGGCTGCAGGCCATCGCTACGTACAACCCCGTCACCTACCTCCTAGATGGGTTGCGCTCCCTAATCACCGAGGGTTGGGACTGGCCCGCAATCCTCAAGGGCATGGGCGCGATTGCGCTCGTAGGCACTGTCAGCTTGACGCTGGCGCTACTGGCCCTCATGGGACGGGCGCGCCGCAGCTAAGCGGCAACGTCGCCTACGGGCGGCGTTCGCGGTGGACGCTCACGATGCCCGTTGCTATCATGGGGCCACGGTTGTCCAAGCTAGGAGGCGTCACTGTGGCGACGTACTTTCGCGCAATCACCGATGAGCAGGCGGCCCTGATTCAGAACGCCCATCTCTTCTTCGTGGCGAGCGCCGACCCCTCACTCGGCGAGGGTCCGGAGGGTGTCGGGCCGGTCAACCTCTCGCCCAAGGGCGGCGTTCCGTTGCACGTATTGAGCCCCAACAAGGTCGCGTACCTGGACTACAAGGGCAGCGGCAATGAAACGGCTCGGCACGCGAAGAGCGGCGGACCAATGACGGTGATGGTGTGTTCCTTCGAGGGCGAGAACGCCGCCGTCGTCAGGCTGTTCGGAAAGGCGACGGTCTCATCCCTGGACGACTCGCCCCTGGCGGAGCTTCTGGTGGCTGCCAGCGCGGACGAGGAAATCGGAGTGAAGCAACGTCAGGTCATTGAGATTGACGTGGACAGCACAGTGACTAGCTGCGGCTATGGCGTCCCAGTCTTGAAGTACGTCGAGCAGCGCACACCGGAGCGCCGGGGCACGGCCTACAAGCCCGTAAGGCAAGCTGCCGCCAAGGCAAACTAGAACAAAGTCGCACAAGGAGCATCGAGCATGAGGGGTCTTCAAGGACGAGTCGCCGTGGTCACCGGCGCTCACGGCGGCATGGGGTCGGCAGCCGCGATCCGGCTCGGCGAGGAGGGCGTTAAGGTTGCCGCGTTGGACATCCTGGACTGCGACGACACCGTTGCAGCCATCGTCGCTGCGGGCGGCGAGGCAGTCGCCTGGCAGTGCGACACCACCAACGAGGAGCAGCTCGCGCAGACGATGCGGGAAGTCGTCGAGCGCTTTGGCGGCATCAACATCCTCGTGAACAACGCGGGTCTCCTCTCGCCGCGGATCCACTTCATGGACTGGAAGACGGAGGACGTCGAGCGCTTCATGCACGTGAACTACATGGGCTACGTCCACACCACTCGTGCCGCGTACAACTACATCAAGGAGAGCGGCAACGGGCGCATCATCAACGTGGCGTCGCGCACCACCTTCGCCGGCGCGCCCGGGCAGTTCCCGTACACCGCCAGCAAAGGCGCCATTCAGGGCCTCACGTGGACGCTGTGCAAGGAGGCCGGCGCCGACGGCATAACCGTGAACGCGGTCATGCCCGGTCAGGTGGCGACGCCCGGCACCATGGCCCACTCCGACGAGGAAGCGTTCAACCGAACCATGCAGAACCAGGCCATCAAGGAGCGCGTCTACCCGGAGCACCTCGCCGCCCTCATCGCCTTCATGGCGAGCGACGACGCCGCGATGATCAGCGGCCAGAGCATCGTGTGCGACGGCGGCGGCCTGATGCGGTAAGCTGCCCCTGAACTCAACTACTGGTCCGGCAACGAAGAACAAAGGGAGGACATGATGAAGAAGTCCAAGATCAGCGAGGTCCCCAAGGAGTCCGCGTCGTCCAAACTCTTCACCAGCGAGGACGTTTACCGTCAGCCCCTGGCGCCGGACAGCACCGACTTCAACGCGTCGGTGGTCGGTTTCGGCCACGGCGTGCGCAACAAGTTCCACACGCATTCCAGCGACCAGCTGCTCATCGTCACGTCCGGCCAAGGCCTCTTTGTGACGGAGAGTGAGAAGGCTGAGCTGGAGCCCGGCGACGTGATCTTCTCCCCCGGCGGCGAGAAGCACTGGCACGGTGCGGACGGCGAGCACGACTTCGCGCACATCACCGTCACTCGCAAGGACAGCGTCACCACGCAGCTCGAGGAGTAGCCCGGGCGGCCCGCTTGCCAATGCCTGACAAGGTGAAAACTAGGGCGAATACTTCGCTCTAGTTGGGATGAGCGCGTGTGCTACACTAGCCAAAGGAAGGCAAATATGCGCACGATTGAAGTTGTCCTCTACAGTGACGGCAAAGCGTGGGTGGCGCAGGCGCTCAACGTGGAGGTGTCCTCATTTGGGGACACCCGTGAAGAGGCGCGAGCCGCCATCACGGAAGCCCTTGAGCTCTATTTTGAAGATGCTCCCGATACCGACGTCATCTCTGTGAGTGATGTAGGTGCGGAGACAGTCAGCTTGAATGCCCTATAGCAGCAGGCAAGTTATCAGGGCGCCGGAGCGGCTCGGCTTCCAGCATGTTTCCCAGCGAGGCAGCCATCTCAAACTACAGCTTCTTACACCCAATGGGACACGCACAGTCTTCATCAAGGTTGGCGCGAGCGAAATCCCTCCGGGGACGTTTTCATCCATCCTCAAACAGGCCAGCATATCGCGAAGCGAGTTTGACGCTGTAGTGCGGGGGTGACTGGAGTCATTCCGCCCTTCATTAGGTAATCCCGCGCGGAGTACACCGTGACCACAATCCTCAACTGGAACATGCAGCACAAGCGGGACAGTTGGCGTTTCCTCAGTGAGCGTCGCGGAGACGCCGATATCGCCCTGTTGCAGGAGGCTTGCACGCCACCGGAGGATGTGGCCGACAGGCTGGACGTGGATCCGGAGCCATTCCGTAACGATAGCGGCGCAAGAATCAGCCGGTCAGCCATCGTAAGACTGTCCGACCGAGTTCAGGTGGAATGGCTGAGGCCTGTGCCTCTCGCCCACGCCCAGCCCGGAGACTTCGCTGTCAGCCATCCAGACTGCATCTCTGCAGCCATCGTCATTCCACCCAATGGCGAACCATTCTTCGCTGTCTCAATGTGTGCGGGATACGAAAAGCCCCATCGGTCCACGGGCAAAATGTCCTGGAATGTACTTGACGCCTCAGCTCATCGGACGATCTCTGACCTGTCCTTGCTGATCGGGAAACAGCGGGGTTATCGCATAATTGTCGCCGGCGACCTTACCCTCTGGTACGGTTTCGGCTCTAACGCATACTGGAAACGACGCAACGACACTGTGTTCGAACGGATGGCGGCTATCGGACTGCCTTTCGTCGGCCCTCAATATCCGAATGGTCGCCAAGCCGCTCCCTGGCCGGACTGGCTTCCTAAAGACAGCTTGAACGTCCCCACTTACTACAACATAGGCTCCTCCCCCGCTACGGCTACTAACCAGCTGGACTATGTGTTCGCGTCAGAAAGCATGGTTGATTCGGTCACCGTGAGTGCCCTCAACGGTGTGGATGACTGGGGTCCAAGTGACCATTGCCGCGTGCTTATCCAAGTCAAGGAGGGATAGAATAGTCGCAGTGGTCGCATTTACGTTGAGTAGATCTTAGATGCCCGACCCGCCCCGGGATGGGGCACAAGGGGGATTGAGATGACAACAGGAAGCTCCCTGACAAGGACCGAAAGAAACCTTTGGAACGCCATCGTCACGGAGTCTGTGGCCAACATGAAGTATCAGGCCTTTTCCCAGCAGGCTTTGATTGAGGGCCATCCAGAGGTGGCGCAGATCTTCCAGGAGGTCGCCGGTGCCGAGTACATCCACGGCATCAACCACCTGCGCGTGGCGGGCGACGTCAAGTCGACGGTGGAGAACCTGCGCGGCGTTATCGCCGGCGAGGCCGAGGAGGCTGTCCGCGTCTACCCGCAGATGATCCAGGCTGCCCTCGATGAAGGACGGCGGGACGCCGCCGATACCTTTCGTATGGCAATGGACCGGGAGCAGCACCACCTTGCAATGTTTGAGCGGAGTATTCAGGAGCTCGAACAGAAACTCTCGGAGCAGGCCCTTTCGCAGCCAACCGTGGCGCAGGTCCAACAGGCTGAGGCGGCGGAGAGGACGAGTGCTGCAGAACCCTTCGTCGACAGGCAGTCGTGGGCCAGCACCGAAGAGGTGGACACGGAGCGCTGGCGCATCGCCGCGTCGGCCCGCTTCCGCGAAGTCGTCTTCGGTGCACAGGACGGCCTTGTCAGCACCCTCGCGCTCGTGACCGCTGTCGCCGCCGCCGTGACCGGCGACTCCAATTCGTTCATCCTGGTGGCAGGTCTCGCAGGGGCGCTTGCAGGCATGATTTCTATGGCAACCGGCGCATTTCTCGGCTCCCGCGCTGAGGAGGACCTCAAGAGGGCGGAGATCGCGAAGGAGGCGCGGGAGCTGGAGGAGCACCCGGCCGAGGAGCTGGCTGAACTGGTCTCCTTATATCAACGGGAAGGCTTGAGCCTCCGAGAGGCACGCGGTCTTGCCGACAAGGTGTCCGAGGACAAGGACCTCTGGCTTCGGACGCTGTTGGAGAAGGAGTTGGGCATCAGCCCTGAGATGACATCCAACGCCATGAAGGACGCGTTGACCATGGGGGCGGCCTTCGTCGTGGCGGCGATGATACCCATTCTCCCATACTTTTTCCTCGGTAAGACCACGGCCATCACCGTGTCCGTCGCGGTAACGCTGACGGGGCTCTTCGCGCTGGGCGTCTGGAAGGGACGCGTGGTCAAGAAGTCGAAGTGGCGTCAGGGGCTGGAGGTGCTGCTCATTGGCACCGTCGCCGCAGCGCTGTCCTTTGGCATTGGCGAGGGCATACCGCGCCTGTTCAACTAGGCTGATCACAACACAAGGGAATTGGAGCGCAGGCGCAATGCCGTTTGGCTTTCTCAATCGCAAGGGTGGCAAGGAAGAGGCGGAGCGCGGCTTGGAGCGCAGCCGGTCCACCTTCTTTGGCCGGCTGAAGGACCTGGTGGTCCGCGGCGGCGCCGGGGAGGACGTCTGGGACGAGGCTGAGGAGCTGCTGATCGAGGCGGACGTCGGCGTCGGGCTCGCGATGGAGCTCCTGGAACGCGCCCGCGACCGTTCCCGAGGCGCCCGCTCGGCCGAAGAGGTCTTCGAGGCGCTGAAGGCAGACATCCTCGACGTGCTCACCTCGGTCGAGGGTAGCCCGATCGACGGCGCCGACGCTTCCTCACCGCACAAGCCCCTGGTCGTGTTGGTGGTCGGCGTGAACGGCGCGGGCAAGACCACGAGCATCGCCAAGCTGGCCGCGCTCTTCCGCGCCGAGGGCAAGCAGGTCCTCCTAGCCGCCGCCGACACCTTCCGCGCCGCCGCTATCGAGCAGCTCCAGCATTGGGGCGAGCGGGCCGGCGCCGACGTTATCGCCCACAACCAGGGCGGCGACCCGGCGGCCGTTGCGTTCGACGCCATGCAGGCCGCGAAGGCGCGAGGGGTCGACGTGCTCATCGTCGATACGGCCGGCAGGCTTCACACCAAGAGCAACCTCATGGAAGAGATGAAGAAGATTGGCCGCGTCCTTGGCCGCCTGGACGATGCCGCCCCCCACGAGGTCCTCCTCGTGCTGGACGCCACAACCGGGCAGAACGGCCTGACGCAGGCCAAGGAGTTCACGCAGGCCATCGGCTGCACGGGCATTGTGCTGACGAAGCTGGACGGCACCGCGAAGGGCGGCGTCGTGCTTGCCATCGCCCGCGAGCTGGGTGTGCCCGTGCGCTTCGTCGGCACCGGCGAGGGCATGGATGACCTCTCTCCCTTTGCGCCTGAAGAGTACGTGGAAGCGCTGTTCAGCGGCAGCCGGTGATGACGCGGCAAGGCTCCGCCACACCATCTCTCGTCCCTAAGCCGAAGGTTGCCCCGTGACGCACGCGATCCTCTGGCTCCTCACCATCGAGGCGCTGGGCCTGCTGGCGCTCCCCTTCGCCTACGCGCTCCTTCCTGCGCTGAAAGACCGGGGCTTCGGCTTTGCGAAGCCCTTGGGCATGCTCATGCTCGCCTATCCTGTTTGGCTCCTCGGCAGCGCGCAAGTCCCCCTCGGCCCGCGCGCGACGGCTGCGCTCGTCTTCGTCGCCCTCGCCGTCGCGGCGGCCGTGCTCGCGAGGCGGCTGTGGCCGGAGCTCGTTAGCTTTGTGCGGCACGAATGGCGGCTCCTGCTCGCGACGGAGGCGGTCTTCCTCGCGGTCTTCGCGCTGTGGACGCTCATGCGGGCGGGCATGCCTGGCATCGGCCACACGGAGCAGCCCATGGACTTCGCCTTCCTAAACGCCTCCATGATTGCGTCCACCTTCCCGCCTATGGACCCATGGCTGTCCGGTCATGGCATCAGCTACTACTACTTCGGCTACCTGACGATGGGTTTGCCCGGCTTGCTGTCGGGGATTCCGTCGGGCGTGGTGTACAACCTTGCGCTGGCGCTGCTGCCCGCGATGGCCGCGATGGGCGCCGTGAGCCTGGTGTGCGCCGTCGCGCTTCGCATGGGCGCGAGGCTCAAAACGGCCTTCGGCGTCGGGCTGCTGGCCGCGCTGATGCTCGGCTTTCTCGGCAACTTGGAGGGCGTGTTCGAGATGCTCCGCGCATGGGGCGGCGGCTCTGACGGCTTCTGGCAGGCCGTGGGCATCAAAGGGCTCGACGCGTCCGGCGGCGGCGCCTCCTTCTTCCCGTCCGACCACTGGTGGTGGTGGCGTTCCAGCCGCGTCATCGACACCGTGGTGGCGGGCGTGAGTCTGGATCCCACGATCCATGAGTACCCCTTCTTTAGCTGGTTTCTCGGCGACCTTCACCCGCACGTTATGTCGATCCCCTTCGTGCTGCTCTTCGTAGCGTTCTCCTTCAACCTCCTCGCCGACGACACACCCCTCGGGCGCGAGTGGTGGTGGCGGCGCTGGCCCTTTGTCATCGCGATGGGCCTGTCGCTGGGCGCGCTGGGCTTCATCAACGCGTGGGACCTGCCGGTGTTCTTTGCGGTTGGCGTTGGCGCGGCGATACTGCGGGCCTACCGCGCCGCTCGCGAGGGGTGGGGCGGCGGAGCGGCGTGGGCCACGGGGGTGGCAGTCGCGCTGCTCTTACTGGCTGTCGTGCCGTACCTGCCCTACTACCTTGGTTCCATCGCCGGGCAGGTGAAGGGCATTGCCGCCGTTACTACGCCGGGCAGCGCCCCGTTGCACTTCGCCATCGTCTGGGGCGTCTTTGCCGTTGCAGTTGCGGCCGTGGCGCTCCCGGTCTACTCACGAACGCAGGGCCCGTTGGTCATCGACAAGACCGTCGCGGTCGCTGTCGCGTTGGGACTTGCGCCCTTCATGTTGTGGCTTGCCGTCGTGATCGCCACGGGCGAGACGGCTCACTTTGCGGACCGCCTGTGGGTCGCGCTGCCGCTCTCGCTGGCGCTCTCCGCCATGCTGGCAGCGGCGCTCCGAGCGCCCTCGGGGGCTGATGGGGTCGCGCTCGCCTTCACACTCGGCGTGGCGGCCATGGGGGTCGCGCTGGTAATGGGACCGGAGCTCTTTTACGTCGTGGACACCTTCGACAACCGGATGAACACCGTCTTCAAGCTCTTCTATCAGGCGTGGGCCATCCTTGCCGTAGCTGCGCCGCTCACCCTATACTTTGGAGTACGAAGCGCTCTTCAGGGGGGCCTCTGGCTTCGCCGCGCCGGCGTGGCTGTCGGGTTCGGGTTTGCCGCCCTGGTTGTTGGCGCGTTCTATCTACCCGCGGGAATGGCGCTTACTGTGACAACGACTTCCGGCAGCCAATTCACCCTGGACGCAACGGCATTTCTGCGCGAGCAGGAGCCCGGTGAGTACGCGGCCATCGAGTGGCTGCGGGCCAACGCCGAGGCGGACGACGTCATCGTCGAGGCTGTCGGCGGCGACTACTCGACCTTCGGGCGCGTGGCGTCCTTCACCGGGTTGCCGTCGCCGCTGAACTGGCCCGGCCACGAGTTGCAATGGCGCGGATCCTCCGAGCCGCAGACCGGCCGCGCCGAGGACGTCGAGGCACTCTACGAGGCTTCCGACCCCGAGACGGCCGCGGAGGTCATCGAGCGCTACGGCGTTCGATACGTGGTGCTCGGGAAGCGCGAAAGGGATACCTACAGCGTGGACACACTCGAACACCTATCTTCGACGCTCTCGCTTGCGTTCTCTCATCATGACGTGCAGATCTACGCGGTGTTGAACGACGATGCGTAACCCCATCGCCTACCACCCCTCGACTTTCCAGACGCAGGCGCCGTCCGGACTATCGCGCCCGTCGGGACGCTGGACGCCTGCGTGGCTGACCTTCCGCTGGGAGCTGGCTTTCTACGTCGCCATCGTGCTCGTCGCGCTGGTGATGCGCGTGTGGGAGCTGGGCGACCGCGCCATGCACCACGACGAGAGCCTGCACGCCCTCTATAGCTGGTACATCACCGTGGGCCGCGGCTACGAGCACAATCCCCTGTTGCACGGCCCGCTGCAGTACCATCTCAACGCGCTGGTCTTCTTCCTCTTCGGCGATAACGACGCGACGGCGCGCATCACCTACGCCCTTGTGGGCACGGGGCTGGTCGCGCTGCCCTGGCTTCTTCGCGACTGGCTTGGCCGCACGGGGGCGATGTGCGCGGGCGTCCTGCTGGCGTTCTCCCCCACGCTCCTCTACTTCAGCCGCTTCGCCCGCAATGACATCCTCATGGCGGCGCTCACGCTGGGGTTGATCATCGTGGTGTGGCGGTACATGCGGGACCGGCAGCCGGTCGCGCTATACGCGGCCGCGGCCATCCTGGCCCTGTCCTTTGCCGCCAAGGAGACCGTCTACATCACCCTCTTCACCGTCGGCGCCTTCCTCGCCTTCCTGTCGCTTTCCGACGTGAAGGACGTCGTCCTTGGGCGATTGAAGATCTCCGAGATCAGCGCGCCGGCCGCCATGCTGCTGGTGCTTTTCACGTTGAGCCTGCCGATGGCAGCGGCGGCGTCCTTCGTCGTGCAGGGGCCCCTCGGGCTGGTGCTCTTGAACGACGACGCGGGCGCGGGACGCATCGGCATGCCGCTGGAGGGCGGGCGCTACGTCGCCGTGCTGGTCACCGCCGTGCTTTTCGCAGTCTCCGCTGCACTTGGCCTCGCGTGGGACTGGCGACGATGGCTCATGTGTGCGGGCATCTTCGGCATCATCTACGTGCTGCTCTTCTCCAATTTCTTCAGCAGCCCCTTTGGCGTGGTTACCGGCGTCTGGCAGAGCCTGGGCTACTGGCTGGCGCAGCAGGAAGTCGCCCGGGGCGCGCAGCCCTGGTACTACTACTTCGTGATTGGCGGCAACTACGAGTTTCTCGCCGCCGCGGGGGCAGTCGGCGGAGCGGTATGGTACTTCATGCGCGGCGACGGGCTCGCGCCGTTAGACGCCGTGTGGAACACCCCGGCCCGTGAGCACAACCGTGTCGCCCTATCGTCGCCCGCGCTCTTCGCGGCGTTTCTCATCTTCTGGATGGTCGTCAACTTCGTGCTCTTCACCCTCGCGGCGGAAAAGATGCCCTGGCTGCTGGTGCACGTGATGCTGCCGGCGGCGCTTCTGGCGGGGCTCGCGCTTGGCCGGATTGTTGCGGCCGTGCCGTGGAGGCTCTCAGTGCGCGAGGGGGCATGGCTCGCGTTGCCGCTGACGCCGCTGGCGCTGCTCCTTGCCTACCGCCTCCTCTTCTACGATTCACCAACCGTCATCGATGCGCAGGCCTTCCTGCGCGTCTGGGGGCTGCTGCTCCTACTTTTCGGCGCCATCGCGGGGGTGTACTACTTCGCGACGCGGCTTGGGACGGGGCAGGGGCTCGGCTTCGCGGGGCTCGCCCTCGCCGTCGTCCTGCTCACGTTGGGCGTGCGCGCCGGTTGGACGGCCTCCTACCACAACGGCGACACGCCGACGGAGTTGCTGGTCTACACGCAGACCTCGCCGGACATCGTCAACATCGTGGGCGACATCGAGCGCCTCTCGGATCAGACCGGACAAAAGAGCGCCATACCCATCAGCGTCGACGGACGCAGCGGCTTCTCGTGGCCATGGGCGTGGTACCTCCGAAACTTCGACAACGTCGGCTACCCGACGTACGAGAGCCCGCGTCAGCCGGTCAACGAGAACGGCGGCGTTGTCCTAGTGCACGCCAACAACGAGTCGCTGGCGGACCCGGGCCTCCGGGAGTCCGGTTTCACGCAGGTCATGCGCTACAAGCACCGATGGTGGTTCCCGGAAAGCTACCGCAACCTTACGCCCGGGGACGTATGGAACGGCTTCACCGACCGCGACTCGTGGCGGAGCGCCTTCCGCTATTGGCTCTTCCGCGACTTCGACACGCCGTTGGGGTCGGAGGACGCATTCCTCTACTATTCGGATGACTTGCTTCGAATGGGGCCGCTAGACCCCGGCTAGCCCCGTTGCTTATGCGGCGTGGCGGCCCATATACTCATGGCTAGAAGAAACTATAACGCCTGATTTTCCCACACAGTCTCCGGAGTGAGCCTCTTTGCTGTTGTCTAAGCGGTTCTTAATAGGCCTCGTCCTAAGCGCCTTTTTCATGACCATCTTCCTGTGGCGCGCTGACTTCAGCGACCTGTGGGACGCTGTTCAGGACGCCAACTACCTCTACCTCATCCCTGGCGTCGGCATGTACCTCCTCTCCCTCATGTGGCGGACGCTGCGCTGGAAGATCATCCTGTCGCCGATTGGCGACTTTCGGTTTGCGCGGCTGTGGCCCGTGGTCCTGGTGGGCTACGCGTCCAACAACGTCCTGCCCGTCCGACTGGGTGAACTGGTCCGCTCCTACTTCCTGAACATCCGCGAGGGCGTGTCCAAGACCACAGCGCTCGCCACGATCCTCATCGAGCGCGTGGCCGACGGCATGGCTCTGCTGCTGCTGGTGGGTGTGGTCGCCCTGTTCATCCCGCCCATCGACCTGTTCAGGAGCATAGGAGAACTGACGCGGGTGCCGTGGCTGTTGCTGACGATGATGCTGAGCGTGCCGTTCTTCTCCTTCGCCTTCCTCCTCATCTCCATGGCTATCTGGCCCGAGAGGGTCGAGCGCTTCATGGCCCGGGTGCTCAACTACCTGCCTGCGCGCGTCCGCCCGATGGCCAGTTTCCTTTCGTCGCGCTTCCTGGAAGGGCTTGCGGCGCTCCGGCAACCGGACCGGCTTATCAAAATCATCGCCCTCTCCATTCCAGTGTGGACGTTTGAGGCTAGCCTGTTCCTCCTAATCGCGCTGGGCTTTGGGCTGGACGACTACTTCTCCATCTGGAAGTTGATAGGCGTGCTGATCCTTACGACCGCCACCTCCAACCTGGGCACGATTGTCCCCTCCGGCGGCGGCGGCGTCGGCCCCTTCGAGTTCTTTGCGCAGGCGACGCTGGTCTACTTCGCGGTCGACGTGTCGGTGGCGTCGGCCTACGTGCTCGTGGTGCATGCGGCGCTGCTGATTCCCGTGACCGTCATCGGCATCGCCTATGCCTCGCTGAGCAACCACACCCTCACGGAGCTGGCCCGGTCCAGCCGCGAGGAGGACGAGCAGCCCTCCGCTGCCGGCGAGGCGGGCACGGCGTGAGGGTCGGCGTCATTGGCGGCGGCGCTGCGGGTCTCGCCGCCGCATTCGAGCTGCTCCGCCAGGGGCACAGTGTCGAGGTCTTTGAGCGGGCGCCCTTCCTGGGCGGGCAGGCCTCCACCTTCGACGTCGGCGGAGGCCGGCTGGAGCGCGGCTACCACCACCTCTTCACCAGCGACACCGACATGGTCTGGCTCATCCACGAGCTGGGACTTGGGCCCAAGCTGGCGTGGATCCCGTCCAAGGTGGGCCTCTACCACAGTGGCCGCATCTGGCCCTTCGCGACGCCCACGGACCTGCTGCGATTCAGCGCGATCAGCCTTGTGGACCGGATGCGGCTGGGTCTCGTGACGCTGGCGCTGCGCCGTCGAAGAGACTGGCGCAGCCTGGAGAACGCTACCGCCGCCGAGTGGCTCTCGCGGTGGGTGGGCCGTCGCGCCTACCAGGCAGTTTGGGAGCCGCTGCTGCGAGGCAAGTTCGGCCGCCACTACGACCAGATCGGCATGACGTGGTTCTGGGGCAAGATCGCCCTCCGGCTCGCCTCTCGCGGACGGAGCCTGGGCGGGGAGCGGCTGGGCTACCCGATGGGCAGCTTCGGCGAGGTGTTCGACACGCTGGGCGAGCGCGTACGGGCCATGGGCGGCGCCGTCCACACTTCTGCCGAGGTCGCCCGCGTCGCAGTCGAGGAGGGGCGGGCCGTAGGGCTCGAAGTGCAACTGTCCGGCGAGCAGGCTGAAGTCCGCCGCTACGACGCCGTGCTGTCGACCACACCTTCGCGCATCTTCGCTGACCTTGCGCCGGAGCTGCCGGAGTCCTACCGCGAGTCCCTTACGAGCACGACGTACCTTGCGGCGGTGCTCATTGTGCTGGAGCTGGACCGGTCCCTGACGCCCGTCTACTGGCTCAACATCGCCGACCGGAGCATCCCGTTTGTGGCGGCCATCGAGCACACGAACTTCGTGCCGCCTGAGCACTATGGCGGCAGCCACCTTCTGTACCTGTCCAACTACCTGGACCGCGAGGACCGGCTGTACTCCATACCTCATGACGACCTGCTGGCGGAGTACGTGCCGCACCTCAAGCGCCTGAACCCGGACTTCGACGAGAGCTGGATAAAGGCGAGCCACTACCACCGCGAGAACGCGGCGCAGCCGGTGAACCGCACGGGCTACGCCGCGGGCATCCCCTCACACCGCACGCCGATTCCGGCCCTGTATCTGGCGAACACGACGCAGATCTACCCTGAGGACCGGGGCACCAACTACAGCGTCCGGATCGGCCGCAAGGTTGCGCGGCTGCTGCTCTCGGACTACGGCCACCCCGTCACGGGCGAGCTGCCGGAGGCCGTCATCAAGGACTCCGCCACTTCCGCGTAGGAGCGGGAGCGGCAATTCCTACCCAAACCGGGCTTGTTTCGTTTTGATTGGGTTCACATTTTCTGACGAAACAATCCGCGTATCTGAAACAGCCTCTTGCAGATAGGGATTGACGGCGGAAACAATTCCCTTCTCTCCGTTGCGGTTGGGCGGTTGCGGTTGGGCGGCTGCGGTTTCCATGGGAGTAGGGTAGCGAGGGGCAGTTCGCTCGCGCAATGACCCCGTGTCAGGGCGGCGTTTCGTGCTTTTGGGCCACCTCATTCCGCATGCAGCTTCGGACACTCAGCACGCCCCAACCCAATCCTGTTATAGTTTCGCCCTATGGAGCAGCGAAGGGGATTCCGCTTCCCTCACATCTACTACGGCTGGGTGCTGGTGGGCGCCGCCATGATCGCCGGATCGTTCACGACGGGCGTGGGCGTCTGGGGCGTGAGTGTCATGGCCAATCCAATGACAGAGGCGCTGGAGTGGTCAAGGGCGAGTTTCTACGGCGCGCTGACTATCCACATGCTGGTCGCGGGCGCGCTGGCGCCCATAGTCGGCCCGCTGTGGGACACGCGCAACGGGCCGCGACGGCTGATGCTGCTGTCGGCCGTGCTGCTGGGTGCGGCGCTCATGGGCATTCGGTACGTGGACAGCTTGTGGCAGTTCTACCTGCTGTTCGGCGTTGTGGGGGGCGTGGCGCAGATCTGCGGGGGCATGATGCTCTCCCTCACCATTTTGCCCAAGTGGTTTGTGCGCAGGCGGGGCCGCGTCATGGGGTTGGTGGCCATGGGCCCCGGTCTTGGCCCGATGATCTTTCCGGTCTCCATTCAAAGCCTCATTGACGTTTCCGACTGGCGGATCGCGTGGTTTGTGCTCGGCATTGTAGCCATTTGCCTCCTTCTGCCGCTCTCCTTCCTGGTGCGCACGCGGCCAGAGGACATCGGCCTGCTGCCCGACGGCGATGCGCCGGGCGAACCGCAGCCCAACGCCGCCGGACCGCAGCATGCCAAACCTCAGCCACCCGCCGCCGTAGAGGGTCTCACCGTCAGGGAGAGCATACGGTTGCCCTCCTTCTGGCTCCTGGTGGCCGCGTTCATGCTGGTCGGCCTTGGCATTGGCGGCTTCCATGCCAACCTTGTGCCGTACTACCAGGACATCGGGTTGGCGGCGTCGGTGGCGGCGCTTAGCGCAACGGCGTTCGCCGTCGCCTCCGTCAGCCTGCGACCGCTGTGGGGGCTGCTGGCCGAGCGCATCTCCGTGCGCTTCCTCATCGGCCCGCAGGTCATCCTGAGCGCGGGGACGGTGCTGCTGATCCTGAACGTGGGCGGACAGACATCGATGCTCATCGCTTCGGCGCTGCACGGCGCGACGATTGGGGCGTTCATCGCCCTGCAGGGGCTGCTGGTAGCGAATTACTTTGGGCGGGCGCACCTGGGCGCCATCAGCGGCGTCATGCGGCCCTTCATGACGATTGCGGGGGCCGGGAGCCCTCTCTTCATTGCCATGCTGTTCGACCTACAGGACTCGTACACGTTGGCGTTCCTGATCGTCGCGGCGGGATGGGTCGCCGCCGGAGTGCTCACGATGCTGGCGGCGCCACCGCGTATGGCGTCGGTCGGCGCTACGTTGGCCCCGGCGGGACGGTCGCAGGGCTCAGCACAGTAGGCGCGCGTCCCTCCCATCGTCGTTCTCTCGAAAGAGGAAATTTCACCCGCTGCGCCCGTAAAACCAGAATGACACGCACCGCCCCAATCCTGCTATAGTTGCGCACTATGGAGCAGCGAAGGGGACTGCGTCTCCCCAAGTTCTACTATGGTTGGGTCATCCTCGGAGTCGCGATCCTGGCCGGCTCGTTCTCCACGGGCGCGGGCGTCTGGGGCGCGAGCGTCATGGCGCGGCCGATGACGGAGGCGCTGGGGTGGTCGCGGGCCAGCTACTTTGGCGCATTGACGATACGGTCGCTGGTGGCGGGCTTCCTTGCGCCCTTCGTCGGCCCGCTGCAGGACACCCGCAACGGGCCGAGGCGGCTGATGCTGCTCTCGGGCTTGCTGCTGGGCGGCTCGCTCATCGCCACTCGCTGGGTCGACGAACTGTGGCAGTTCTACCTGCTCTTCGGGCTTGCGGGCGGCATTGCCCAGATCACCGGCGCCAACGCCCTGCCGCGCACCATCCTGCCCAAGTGGTTCGTGCGGAAACGCGGCCGCGTGTTAGGGCTCGCGTCCATGGGCCCGGGCCTGGGGCCAATGATCTTCCCCGTCTCCATCCAGACGATGATTGAGTTGTTCGACTGGCGCGAGGCATGGTTGGTGCTGGGGATCGTGGCCCTGGTCGTACTGGTGCCGCTGTCGTTCCTGGTGCGGACGCGACCCGAGGACATGGGACTGCTTCCCGACGGCGAACCTCCCGACGCCCCGCCCATCGCTAGCGACACGCACGGGCCCACACTGCCGCGGACGCCTCGCGTCATCGAGGGCTTCACGGTGCGACAGAGCATGCGCACCCTCTCCTTCTGGCTCATAGTGGGCGCCTTCATGCTGGTGGGCATGGGGATGGGAGGCTTCCACGCCAACCTCGTCACCTACTTCCAGGACATCGGCCTGGTGGCGTCGGTGGCGGCGTTGAGCGGGACGGCGTTCGCCATATGCTCCGTGAGCCTCCGCCCGGTGTGGGGACTGCTGGCGGAGAAGGTGCCCGTGCGATACCTCATCGGCCCGCAGCTCATCCTGAGCGCCGGCTCAGTGCTGTTGATTCTGAACGTGGGCGGCCAGACATCGATGCTCATCGCCGTCGGGCTACACGGCTTTACCATCGGGGCGTACATCACCCTGCAGGGGCTCGTGGTGGCCGACTACTTCGGGCGAATGCACCTCGGCGCCATCAACGGAATCATCAGGCCCTTCATGACCATCGCCGGCGCCCTGAGCCCGCTCATGATTGCTCTCCTCTTCGACCTGCAGGGGTCCTACACAACGGCCTTCCTGATCATCGCGGCCGGGTGGCTGCTGGCAGGCGGGCTCATGATCATGGCGGCGCCGCCTCGCGCGCAGGCGGGGCCGGCGACGGCGCCGGGTGGGGCAGCGGCGGAGCCGGCGGGGTAGGGGGGCGCGACGGTGCTTGAACCCAGTCCAATTGCGTACCTGAAGTAGTGGTCCCGCATCTCAGAGTTGAGGGCTAAGAGCGAGATGAAGCACAAGCTCACCATCACTGTGGACGAAGAAGTGTTGTCGAGAGCCAGGCAGTACGCTCGCTCCCGGGGAGTGTCCCTGTCGGCGCTCATTGAGCAGGCAATCAGGGAGAAGGTCGGCGAGGATGCGCCCTCCTTTGCCTCGAGGTGGCTGGGCGCTTTTCGTCTTGCGGAGCGCGATGATCCGCGCTACGAGGCACTGGTGCGGAAGTACAGCGCCTAGGCATTGCGCCATTCCCGCCGTTCGCTCCGGCTCAGGCATGGGGCAAGCTAGGCCCACGTCGAGAGATTCACGAATCGCCCCTACGAGATCAAGGACCGCCCCTGGAACCGCTCGCGCCAGGCGGGGAGAGCCTCGACGTTGTAGACGTGCTCCGGTTCCTCGCCGCGGAGGGCGTGCAGGACGTCCGCCGTGCCCCACTTGATGCCCGGCCCGATGCCCCCGCCGACGTTGTGCGACGACATGTGCGGCGAGAGCAGCACGTTGCTGCCCATCGACCGCAGCGGGCTCTCCATCGGCAGCGGCTCCACCTCGAACACGTCCAGCGCCGCGCCGGCGATCACGTTGCCGTTCAGCGCCTCCACCAGCGCCGGCTCGTCGACGGCGGGGCCCCGCGACGTGTTGATCAGCACCGCCGAGGGCTTCATGAGCCCCAGCTCTCGCGAGCTGACTATGTGGTTGGTCTCGCGGGTCAGGATGACGTGGAGGCTGACCACGTCGGACTGCCGGAGCAGGTCGTCCAGCGCCAGCCGCTCGACGCCCAGCTCGGCGAAGTGTTCGTCGGGCACGTAGGGGTCGTGGGCGACGATGCGCATGCCCCACGGCGCCATGAGCTTCGACACGCGGCTGCCGATGCGCCCCAGACCGATCAGCCCCAGCACGATGCCCTCGTAGCCGTCCTCTTCACGCGTGCCCAGGTGCACGCCGGTAAGCGCCTCGCTGCGCCACGGGCCGCCGGACTTCAGGTGCTCGTCCCGCTCCCGCGTGTTCTTGAGCAGCGTCAGCATCTTGGTCACCGTGGTCTCCGCGACGCCGCCCCAGTTCGCCTCCGTCGGCGCGTGCGTGACCAGGATGCCGAGCTCCGTCGCCGCGTCCACGTCGATCTCGTCCACGCCGACGGTGTACTTGGCGACGATGCGCAGCCCCTCGGACGCCGAGAGCACGTCGCGGGAGATCTTCGCGCCCTTGATGGACGTGCCGGCGAGGGCGTCGGCGCCGGAGGCCATCTCGGCCAGCCGCTCCGTCGAGTCGCCGGTGGGGTCGCTCCAGTTGGCGCTGCCCAGCGTCAGCGAGCAGCCCGCTGACTCCAGCTCCTGCAGGCTGTCGGTGTCGGCGGGCGCAAAGACGAACACCTTGGGCTCGGGCATGACTTCCTCCATGGTTCTGTGATTCCGACTCATCATGCCGTAGGGGGCGGGCGTGTGCAAGCGGGGCCAACCCCGTCGTTCTCCGCAGCGCACGCAGGCGTGCCGTAGCCGCGCCGATGCCCCTAGCAACCCCACCGTGCCCGTGATAAGATTCACGTAGTCTGGGGCCAGCGCCGCAAAGGGGGCCACGTGGCAGACGAAGCCCTGCGAGCCCGCATAGTCCGGGCCGTCACGGAACAACCGCAGCCTACGGTTACGGTGCTTTCGTCCCTATTGGCGGTGGAGGACGAGCTTGGCTGGATCCCTCAGGAGGCCATGGAGGAGGTCGCCGCCCGCGAGGGCGTCACTTCCAACGATGTTTGGGCCGTCGCTTCCTTTTACCCCAACTTTCGCTTCACTCCCCCCGCCAATCACATCTTTGAGGTGTGCTGGGGGCCGACGTGTCACCTCTTGGGCGCGCAGCGGCTCCTTGACCGCGTTCACGACACCCTCGGCCTGAGCGGCGAGGGGGACACCCCGGACGGCGTCGTCACCCTTCGATACAACACGTGCCTCGGCGCGTGCGGGCAGGCGCCCGTAGTCTCTGCCGACCACCACCTGCACGGCCGCGCCAACGCCGCTTCCGTCGATGCGTTGCTGACCGGGCTTCGTGCGGCCGGCGGGAACGGGAGCCACTGACCATGACCGTCGACGAGCGCTTCCAGAGCATTCAGCAGGCCGCGCAGGCGCATGTCGCCGCGCTTGCAGCCCGTACGCGAATCCGCGTAGGCGTCGCGCTCTGTGGGCACGCTGCGGGCGCGTTCCCCGTCCTCGACGCCCTGCGCGCCGAGGCGTCTTCGCGGGAGCTCGACGTTGCCGTCCAAGAAGTCGGCTGCATCGGTTTCTGCTACGCGGAGCCGCTGGTGGACGTGCAGGCGCCCGGTGGCCCGCGCGTCTTCTACCGCAACGTGACGCCCGAGCAGGTCCCCGCCATCCTCGACGCCGCGGCCTCGGGTCGCTGGAGCGAGGGCGGCGACGTGCTCGGCACCCTCGGCGAGGGGGCGGTCGACGGCATCCCGCGCATCGAAGACGGCGATCAGTGGCGGCTGCAGGTCCGCATCGCCACGCGCAACTGCGGCACGGTGGACCCGGGCGACATCCGCGAGTACCTGGCGGCGGGCGGCTACAGCGGGCTCGCCAAGGCGCTGTCGTCCATGACCCAGGTGGAGCTTATCGATGAGGTCAAGGCCTCCGGCCTGCGCGGGCGCGGCGGCGCGGCCTTCCCCACCGGCGTCAAATGGGGCTTCCTGCAGGGTTCCAACCGCCCCAACAAGTACGTGCTGGTCAACTGCGAGGAGGGCGACCCCGGCGCCTACAACGACAAGGGCCTCATCGAGAGCGACCCGCACACGGTCGTCGAGGGCACCATCATCGCGGGCCGGGCGACGGGCTCGAACTACGGCTACATCTTCATTCGCCACGGCCACGACGGCCCCATCGACCGCGCGAAGGAGTCCATCCGGCAAGCCTACGAGAACGGCCTGCTCGGCGAGGACATCCTCGGCTCCGGCTTCTCCTTCGACATGGAAGTCGCGCTTACCGGCGACTCCTACGTCGCGGGCGAGGAGACGGCGCTGATGGAGGCCATCGAGGGCAAACGGTCCATGCCGCGCTTCCGACCGCCCTTCCCGGCGCAGGCCGGCGTGTGGGGCAACCCCAGCAACATCAACAACGTCAAGACGCTTGCCTACGTGCCCGAGGTCGTCCGGCAGGGCGGCGAGTGGTTCGCGGGCATCGGCTACGAGCGCAGCAAGGGTACGGCCATCCTGTGCCTTAACGGCGACGTCAACTACCCCGGCATGTATGAGGTGCCCTTTGGGCTGACGCTGGGTCAGGTGGTGAACGACATCGCGGGCGGCGTGGCGTCGGGCGGCCCGGTGAAGCTGCTGCAGACCGGCGGCCCGCTGGGCGGCGTGCTGGGGCCTGACAGCCTGGACATCATGCTCGACTACGAGGGCATGTCGCAGGCGGGGGCCATCCTCGGGTCCGGCGGCATCATCGTCGCATCCAACGACGTGTGCGCAGTCGACCTCGCGTGGAACATGGTCGCCTTCTGTCAGTACGAGTCGTGCGGCAAGTGTTTCCCCTGCCGGCTCGGCATGACGCACCTGCTCGACACGCTGGAGCGCATCGCGTCGAACAAGGCCAACCCCGCGGACCTCGACCTGATGCGCACCATCGGCAAGACGATGAGCATGGGGTCGCTGTGCGGCCACGGGCAGTTGGGGTTCAACCCCATCAGCTCGTCGCTGAAGCACTTTGAAGAGGACTTCCGCTCCCACCTTGAGGACGGGCGGTGCCCCACGGGCAGTTGCACCGCGCGCTTCCACCGTCCCACGCGCACGTCGCCGACGCCCGTCGCGGGGTGGTACGTCGAGGCGGTCGCCGCAAAAAAGCAGGCGGGATAGCCGCCGCACGATAGAGGGTTGAGGCAAAGCGCAATGACGGAGCCCATCAAGCTCACCATAGACGGCGTTGAGATCGAGGCCAAGCCGGGGCAGACCGTGCTGCAGGCGGCCATCGACAGCAACGTGTACATTCCCTACCTCTGCTACTGGCCCGGCCTAAAGCCCTACGGCGCGTGCCGGATGTGCTGCGTCGAGGTGGAGGGCGGTCGGGGCACGCCCGCGTCGTGCACGCTGCCCGTGGCGAACGGCATGGTGGTGAACTCCGTTGGGACGGAGATCCGCGGGCTGCGCGAGAGCGTCTTGGAGCTGTTGCTTTCCGAACACCCGCACGGCTGCCTGACCTGCCACCGCATCGAGCTGTGCGGCCCGCAGGACATCTGCTTGCGCCACGTCCGCGTTATGGACCGCTGCGTGGTGTGCCCCAAGAACGAGCGGTGCGAACTCAAGGACACGGTGCGTTATGTCAACGTCAACCTTGAATCGCCGCTCAGCTACAACTACCGCAATCTCCAGATAGAGACCGGCGACCCATTTTACGACCGCGACTACAACCTTTGCATCGTCTGCGCCCGCTGCGTCCGCGTGTGCGAGGAGATGCGCGGCGACGACGCCATCGCGATGATCGAGCGCTCCGGCACCGTGCTCGTCGGCACGTCGCAGGGCATATCGCTGCTGGAGTCCGGCTGCGAGTTCTGCGGCGCGTGCATCGACGTCTGCCCCGTGGGCGCCCTCGTGGAGCGCGACCACAAGTGGGACAAGGCCGTCAACGTGGTCAAGACCACCTGCACCCACTGCTCCGTCGGCTGCCAGGTCAACTTGGAGGTCGACAAGCGCGGGCGCGTCATCCGCTCGCTTGGCGATTGGGAGTCGCCGGTCAACACCGGGCAGCTCTGCTACATGGGCAAGTTCGGCAACGAGTTCGTCAACAGCCGAAACCGGCTCAAGACGCCGATGCTCCGCCAGCACGGTGAGCTCGTCGAGGCGACGTGGGAGCAGGCGATGGAGGCCATCGTGTCCCTCCTGCCCGACTACAAGGGCAGCGCCTTCTCCTTGCTGCTCACGCCTCGCGCGACGAACCAACAGGCCTACCTTGCTGGCAGGTTCACCCGCGAGGTCATGGGCTCCAACAACGTTGACCTCTCCGTCGACCATCGCCCCGAGTTGGTGGAGCCGCTGGGCCGCCGACTCGGCGCCATGGCCGCGACGGGGACGCTCGCCGAGATCGAGAACGCGGGCTGCGTGCTCGTCGTCAACAGCAACACCACGGAGGAGCACAACATCGCGGCCATCCCCATCAAGAAGGCGCACAAGGCCGGCGGCAAGCTCATCGTGGTGGACACCCGCGAGGTCGAGCTCTCGCGGTACGCCGACCTCTGGCTGCGGCCCTACCCGGGCACGGAGCTAGCGCTTGTGGGCGGCATGCTGCGGTCCATCCTCGACGAGGGCCTGCAGGACGACGCGTTCATCGCCGAGCATTCCGGCGGACTCGACGCTCTGCGCGAGTCGCTGGCTGGCTATACGCTCGACGCTGTAGTGGATGCGACGGGCGTACCCGCCGACAAGATCGCCGCTGCGGCGCGAGCGTTCGCGCAGGCGGGCAGCGCCGCCATCGTGTACGCGCTCGACAACGTAGCGCAAGCCGAGCGCGCCTCGGTAACGGACGCGCTCCTCAACCTCGCCCTGGCAACGGGCAACCTTGGGAAGCCATCCAGCGGCCTGTTCCCGCTGCGGCCCGGCGCCGCGAGCCAGGGCGCCCTCGACATGGGGTGCTCGCCGGGTGACGCCGGGTTGAGCGCGGCGCAGGCGCTTGAGGCGATTGGGCAGGGGAGCGTCAAGGCTGCAATGGTCCTCGGCGACAGCGCGCTGTTCACGCCGGAGGCCGTGCACACCCTCACCCACACGGACTTCCTTGTCGTGCAGTCCATGTTCATGTCGGAGCTGGCGGAGGCCGCCGACGTGCTGCTGCCCATGACCTCCTTCGCGGAGGAAAACGGCGTTGTCACCAGCCTTGACCGCTGGGCGCTGCGCCGTCGCGCCGCCATCGACCCGCCGGGCGAGGCCCGTCCCGCCGACTTCACGCTCACCGAGCTAGGGCACCGGATGGGCGCTAGCGAGTTCGGTGGACACCCCGCGCCGGTCTTGCAGGAGATCCGCGAGGCCGTTCCCGCCTACGCAGCAGCCACGGACGACGCCCTCGACGCCGGCGGCGTGCAGCTACCGTGGTCGATGCCGGAGCGCGCAGACCTGACGCCGCTGCAGCCGCTGCAGCCTCGCAGCTCCGACGCCGCGACCTTCCTCTTCGCGCCGGGCCGCGTGCTCGCGCTGCCGGCGGGCGAGGTCGAGGTGGTGCGCAGTAACGGCAAGAACGCCATCCGCCGCGAAGACGCGCTGGAGCTCCACCCGGACGACGCTGCCGCCATGGGCGTGGCCCCCGGCGACGTGATAGACGTCGCGGCCAATGGCCATCGCATCCGGGGCCTTGTCCGCACGACGGGCCCGCTGCGCGGCGTCGTCTCCGCCACGGTCCTCTTCGGCGAGCTTGCCATCGCCTTAGACCAGAGCGCGGACGACGACCCGATGCTCCGCGTGCCGGGTCTCCACATCATGCCCGTGCAGGTGGCCAAGGCCTAGCGTGAGGCGGTCTACAGTCGACAGGGTCTCGCCAGGCGACAACCCTTGTCCTCTCATACGGTCACATGCGCCGGAACCTTAGACCATACGAATACTCGCCTTCTGCGCCGGAGCCGGAAGGCAGCCCTCCTCGGCGCGAGACGCAGGGAGTAGGCGGTCTGCGCAGTCCAAGGTTCATCGCGGGAATGTCGCTGGTGTTGGCGCTCATCGCCGTGGCCGTCGCCATCACCGCCCTCGTGGTTGCGCTGAACGCGCCCGACGGCGAGGACGTGGCCGAGCGCGCTACGCCAAACCCGAATGCCTACACCGTAGATGTGGTGGACCGGGCCATCCGCTACTACCAAGAGCACGGCTGGGCAGAAGCGGCGGAATACTACCTCACCCCATGGAGCGTCGACGGGACGTGGCACGTGTTCATGGTGAACCCCGAAGACCGATTCGTCGCGAGCCAGGACCAAGCGCTGCTCGGCCACAGCATCCGGAGCCTGGGGAGAGACTACAGGGGAAACAGCTGGGGCGACATCGAAATTTCCGAAAGCGGGCGATGGGTGCACGCGCATGCTTGGCACCCGATCACCGGGTGGCCCACGATCAGCCACACGTGGGTCGTGCGCCACGACGGTTTCGTGTTCGGCTCGGCCTGGTACGAGTAGGGGGTTCGCTGCACGGCGCCGTCGGCGAGCTCGCCATCGCCCTCGACCAGAGCGCGGCCTCCTCGTCAAGCCCGTTCAGGTGAGCCGGGTTTAATTGCCGCACTAATTGTGTATAATTGCCTTTGGAGTACACAACGGGTGGCGGCAATCCCTATATTATTTCTTGGAGGGCCATTGCTGGGAGCGGAGGTGAGTGCGTAATCTGCGGGTAAGTTGAGGTGATCAAGATGACTACTCAGCAAGTAGAAGACAATGTTCCCCAGTGGTTTCATGCCTATGCCCTGGAGAACGAACGCCAGCATCGCGAGCTCTCAACGCAGATAGCAACAATGCGCGGAGAGCTTGCCACTGAGATTGCCAGCGCAGAGAACCGACTCATCAAATGGATGGTGGCCCAGATGATTGCCGCAATCGTCGCCGCATCGTCCATTGCTCTGCTGGTGCAGCAACTCTTTGGGGTATAACCCGACTGACTTTCAGCTTCGACTTGCCCATTGGGAGTACTTCCAAATTGCACTTCCCCAATTTATGCACGATTGGTCACTGGCTGCTTACATAGCACCCGTTGCCCATTGCGCCGCCTTTCGTGTACCATTGGTTGGTTGCACCAATTTTCACATTGCTAGAGGGACCTGCATGGACGCCCATCATCTCGTACAAGTCAACAAGAACCCAAACATCCCGGAGTTCCGAGCCGGGGACACGGTCCAGGTCAACTACAAGGTCCGCGAGGGTGAGCGCACCCGCACGCAGCCCTTCTTGGGCGTCGTGATTCGCCGGATGGGCGGCAAGAGCCCCGCGGCCGGCTTCACTGTCCGCCGCGTGACCCGCGGCTTCGGCGTGGAGCGCACATTCCCCCTCTACTCTCCGCACATCGAGTCCGTGCAGGTGCAGCGCTACGGCAAGGTCCGCCGCGCCAAGCTCTACTACCTCCGCGAGCGCCAGGGCCGCGCCGCCCGTATCAAGGAACAGACCAACCTCCCCGCGTGGCTGAAGGCCAGCAACGCCGCCATGGCTGCGTCCGCAGTCGCCGCCGCCGAGGCACTTCTTGTCGAGGAGCTCGTCGAGGAGGTGACCGAGGACACCATGGAGGCCGCCGAGGTTGACGCCGCGGAGACACAGGAGACCGAGGACGAGGCTCCTGCCGACGAGGCCCCCGCTTCCGAGGACGCGCCCGCCGACGAGGCCACCGCTGCTGAGGAAGCGCCTGCCGACGAAGCCCCCGCTGCCGAGGATGCGCCAGCCGGCGAAGCCGAGGCACCCGAGCCCGAGGCCACCAAAGAACAGTCCTGATCCCACGGCCCTCGCCGCGCGACGGGCCACAGGTGATGCGCTATGGCTGCTCAGTCGGGGTGGTCGCATGCCCGCTACGCTGAAGTCGCTGTCGATGCCGCCGTAGGGCCGGAGCGCACCTTCACCTACGCCATCCCCGCCAGTATGCAGCTGTTCCCCGGCCAGCCCGTCCTCGTTCCTCTGCTGTCCCGCCGCGTTGGCGGGGTGGTGTTCGCCCTCTCCGACGTCTCCGAAATCCAGGGTATTCGCGCCGTGCTGGACGCGCAGCACCCCGAGCCCATCCTCGGGACGCACCAGCTCGAGCTTGCGCGTTGGCTCAGCCGCGAGACTCGCTGCTCGCTGTACGAGGCCGCCGCCGTCATGCTCCCGCAGGACTTCCGCCGCCGCCTTGTTCGGTACCTCAGCCTGCCTGTTGCAGAGGAGCCGCCGACGCCTGATAGCGGGGGGCAGGAGACCGTCCAAGCTGAGGGCCGCGTGCTCGACTTGCTGCGGCGGCGGGGGCGTGTGCCTCAGGAGGCGCTGCAGCGCTCGTTGGGGGGGGCTGCCGTGCGGGCGGTGCGACGGCTGGTGCGGGCCGGGCTGGTTGCCGAGCGGTGGGAGATGTCGCGGCAGGCGGCTAGGCCCGCCTTCGACCAACACCTGCGGCTTGCCGTGTCGGTGGAGGAGGCGCAGCGGGCAGCGGGGGGCTTTCCCCTAACGTCACGGCGGCTTGCGCTGCTGCAGCAGGTGCTGCTCGAGGAGACGCTGGACGCGGCGCAGGCTCGGAAGGAGTTTGGGGCTGACACGGTGCGCAGGCTCGTCGACCGCGGGCTGCTGGTGATTGAGGCGCAGAGGCGGGTGCGCGATCCCCTTGCCGACTACGAGCAGGTCGCGGAGCCGCGGCTTATGCTGACGGCGGAGCAGGCGGACGCGGTGGGGCACATTGCGAACAGCGTGCGCTCGGGGCAGGCGGGCGCCTTTTTGCTGCACGGGCCGACTGGCAGCGGCAAGACCGAGGTGTACCTGCGCGCTCTTGCCGCTTGCGTCGCGGTGGGGAAGCGCGGGATGCTGCTCGCCCCTGAGATATCGCTGACGCCGCAGCTCGTTGCGAGGTTGCAGTCGCGCTTTCCGGGGCGCGTTGGGCTGCTGCACAGCGGGCTCACCGCCGGGCAGCACTACGACACGTGGTGGCGCGTGCGCGAGGGCGACTACGACGTGGTGCTTGGCACGCGCAGCGCGGTCTTTGCGCCCATGCCCGACCTGGGCCTCATCATCCTGGACGAGGAGCATGAGTGGACGTACAAGCAGGCCGAGATGGCCCCGCGCTACCACGCCCGCTCCACCGCGATGACCCTGGGCCGGCTGACGGGGGCGACGGTGGCGCTTGGTAGCGCGACGCCGGACATTGCCACGTACTACGTCGCCGGACGGGGGCGCCTCGGGCTGCTGGCGCTGCATGACCGGCTGCGTCCGGGGGACGACGGCGTGCCGATGACCGCCCCCCTCGCGGATGTGGAGGTGGTCGACATGAGGGAGGAGCTGAAGGCCGGGGTTCGCAGCATCTTCAGTCGCGCCTTATCGGACGCCCTTGCCGACACGCTGCAGCGCGGTCAGCAGGCCATCCTCTTCCTGAACCGCCGCGGCTCCGCCGGGACCGTGCAGTGCCGGAGCTGCGGGCACGTGCTGTTCTGCCGAAGCTGCTCGTCACCGCTGACCTACCACGCGGAGGGCGACCGGCTGGTGTGCCACCAGTGCGGGCGGCGCCACCGCACCGGCGGCGACTGCCCTCAGTGCCACAGCCCGCACATCCGCTACCTGGGCCTGGGTACGCAGCGGGTGGTGCAGGAGGTCGAGCGAAGCACCGGCGCGAGCGTGCTGCGCTGGGACCGGGACGCCGCTCGGGAGCGGGACGCCCATCGCATCATCATGGAGCGGTTCTCGCGGGGAGAGGCGCAGGTGCTGGTGGGCACGCAGATGGTGGCGCAGGGGCTCCACCTGCCCAACGTCACGCTGGTGGGCGTGGTGCTGGCGGACCTGGGGCTGTACCTGCCCGACTTCCGCGCGGGGGAGCGGGCCTTCCAACTGCTGTGCCAAGTGGCGGGCCGAGCAGGGCGCGGCAGCGAGCCGGGCCGCGTGGTGGTGCAGACGTACACGCCGGAGCACTACGCGGTGCAGGCCGGCGCACAGCAGGACTACCACGCCTTCTTTGAGAGCGAAGTTGCGCTGCGCCGAGAACACCGGAACCCGCCCTTCTCTCGGCTGGCGCGGTTCAGCTTCAGCCACACCAATCGCGAGTACGGCGCGAGCGAGGCCCGCCGGTTCGGCACGGAGCTGCAGCTTGCATTGGCGCAGCAGGGGCTCACCGAGGTCGAGATTGTCGGGCCCGCGCCGGGCTACCCCGCCCGTGTTCGAGGACGCTACCGCTGGCATGTCGTGCTGCGCATGCTGCCCTCGCCCGCGACGGACATGCCGTCGCTGCTCGGATCGCTGCCAATCCCGCCGACGTGGACCGTGGACGTTGATCCGGTGACGCTGGCGTAAGGGCGCGCCCTCGCGTCTGCGCAAGTAGACACTTGCGGCACTCCTTCCTTTCGGAGTGTGGCCGTTGGCACGGCCTGCTGGGACTGCGCGGGGGCAGGTTGTTTCCCACCCATCCATAGCTGCGGCGGGCGGTTGTTTGCAATCGACTTTGTAGCTGTGTGGCACGTTGCAGCTATAAATCCAAGAATGTTTTCGCAGAGGGGTAACAACCTCTGCTTGTCGAGGTCCCAACCGCAAGCCGTCATGCACGCTGAGCATGCTTGCGTCGATGCAACTCGTGCATGCGATGTGGGTTATGTCAATGTGGAGTGCGCTGAGCTGGGCCATGCAGGGAAGGTAGCGGAGGGCGCGGTGTGGGGGCAAGGGGGTGGTGTCAGGGTGCGGGAGAGGGGGAAGAGGCGCTGCTCGGGCCCGCGCCGGGCTACACCTTCTGGCATCAGATGCGCGACTGTGGCTTTAGGCTCTGTACAGCGGAAAATGTTCAATCAAGCGGTCCACAATTTCCCCCAGTTCCTGTTCTTTGCCATCTGCTGAGGTGAACTTAGCTCTGAGATCGGCCACTAGTCGCAGGTAGTCATGGTCGCTTAGAGCGACTAGAACTGGCTTCATGCGGTTGCTCGTTAGCATGACGACATTATGTAGCGGGCAAAACCATAGAATTAGGTTCTCTGTCTCTTTTCTGTAAATGCCTGAGTAACACTTCCATCCCCCAATGTAGAGGGTCAGGCTCTCCCTTTCCGGGTGATCCTCATATTCAATACACTCGATGGCCTCTTTCGGAATCTCTTCTCGGGGTATTTCAAACGTGCCTACAACAATGCCAACACGAGTTTGTTCGCCTGAAAGGCCAGTCAATTGACCCAGAGGGAGATAGTCCGCATTTGATGCTCTTACAGGGGTAACTGAAGGAATACCTTTCACGGATCCGGCCCCGTACAAGATTTTCTTGTCAACCGGCATCCCAGAGCGGAGTGAACCTGAAAGCCTATACTCCGCGAGCTCTGGGAGTATGTCTGATAAACGGGAATATAGGCGTTCCTCTATGGCGGTTGACGCAAACGTTCCCTGTGGAGGATGTTCGAAGACGTCCAGTACATATGCGGTATCAATTGAACGCACCAATGCGACAAGGTAACAAACAGGCTGGCAAGGAGGCAGGTGATAGTGCTCTATCAGGGTGCGATTACCAACGGCATCCTCTGGGGCGAAGGGTTGCGTGTTGATGAAGGCTGACAAATCCCCGTTACACTTTAGTCGTTGCTCGAAGATCTCGAACGAATTTACAAGGCGTTGTGGCAAGGACTGGAGGGTCTTGTCGACGTCAGGATGCCTCCGGATGTTCAGTTCCGCGCTCATTGCTCCGCCTGATGCTTAATTGACCCACAAGTTTTCAATACATCATATGATATGCGATTTGACTACGACGTATTTTATTTCATGGTCCTGTTTCGCAGAGATCAAGCAGCAACCCTATTAGCTAGACCAAGTTGGATACCCGTCCCTTTAACTCTGCCACCTGGATCCCGAGGTCTCTGGGCCGCTTGGCGAATAGGTCGCCGAACGATGACCAAGAAGCCCCCGTATCGTCCTCTTCGCTCCGCTTATCGACACCCACCGCGGGCAGCATGTTGGGACTGAGGCAGGCCTGCCGACCACATGAGACGGCATTTGGGAAACGATGCGTGATCTCAAGGCTTCTTGGAGGATCGCTACCCGACTAGGAAGTCCGTGATCCACCAGCCACACGGGTTTGACCCTTTGAGGGGGTACATGTGAGGGCCCTTATTGAGGCCCCTCTAACGTTCGCAATTAAGTCCGGTCCGTTGAGCCCGCGCACTTGCCCTAGCTCCCATGGGGGCTGGGGACCTACCCTCGCCACCGGGGCGGCGCTACGGGTGCATGCCGGGGCCGGTTAGGTCTGACATCGCCATCCTGGAGCAGTCCGCGCAGAGCCTTTTGCCGCCATCGCCCTTGAGTTGGTTTTCGGGTTGGATTTTGCTTCCCACGGGGCAGTCGTCCAGAAAGTGATACGTGGGGCTATCTTCCGCGTAGTACAGGTCCACTTGCACCATGACCAACCTCCACTCTTGACCGGGGTCCACAATGTGTACGGCCCATGCTCGGGCAATGCGGCTTTCGGGTCAAGACCCGCCGAGGCTGCCCTCGTCGCCATGCGCTGCCTCTGCTATGCTGCGTCCATCGAGACGCGGGAGTCGATCATGCTCACACAGGAAGACAACGAACTCATCTGCCGAACGGGGCCCGGCACGCCGATGGGGCGCGTGCTTCGACGCTACTGGCACCCCTGCCTGCTCTCCGCCGACCTGCCGGACAACGACTGCCGGCCCGTGCGCGTTAGGCTCCTCGGCGAGGACCTTGTCGCGTTCCGCGACAGCGAGGGGCGCGTGGGCCTCATCGACGAGCGTTGCCCGCACCAGGGGGTGTCGATGTACTACGGGATACCCGCCGGCGGCGCGCTGATGTGCATCCACCACGGCTGGAAGTTTGACGTCGATGGCAACTGCGTCGGCATGCCCTCGAGCGAGCCGGAGAGCCAGTTCATGGAGACGGTGCACACCACGGCGTACCCGGTCGTCGAGTCGGCGGGCATGGTGTGGACGTACATGGGCCCACCGGACCTGCAGCCATCGCCGCCGGACTTCCTGTTCAATCGCTTGCCGGACTCGCATGTCATCGCGGCCCGTGTGCCCGTGTACTGCAACTACCTCCAGAGCATCGAGGGCAACATCGACTCGTCGCACCTTGGCACGCTGCACCGGCGGTACGCGGACTTTGCGCTGGAGCCGGACGACTCGGACCGGCCGGGGACGCCGTCGCCGCAGCTTCGCTCGTACCTGCTGGCGCACTACCGGTACGCGGTGATCCACGTGCAGGACACGGAGTACGGCTTCCGGCTCATCGGCATCCGGCCCACGGACGCGGGACACCGCCACCTGCGCATCACGAGCCACGTTTTCCCGGTGTGCAGCATGATCGCCAGCCCGGGGCTCGCCAGCGGCAGCTTCTTCATCGTGCCGGTGGACGACGAGAACTGCATGCGCTTCTTCGTGCGGGGCAACCCCGACCGGCCCTTCAGCGCCGCCGAGCGCGAGGCGGCCTTCGCGGAGAACACGATCATGGACCCGGCCGACCCTCGGCGCAGGCTCAAGCGGGCCGACAACGACTACATGATCGACCGCGAGGCGCAGAAGAAGACGCTCATCTCGGGGATCCTGCCGAACGCGGAGCAGGACTACGCCGTTACGGAGAGCATGGGGCCCATCATGGACCGTACGAGCGAGCACCTGTACTCGGCCGACGGGGCGATCATCCGGCTGCGGCAGCTCATGGTCCGCGCGGCGAAGGGCATCGACGAGGGCGTGGGGCTGCCGGCGCTCGACCCGACGATACCGTACCACCGCATCCGCTCGGAGGAGGTCATCGTTCGCGAGGGCGACGACCCGTGGCTCGCGGGCGCAGACGCGGGGGAGACGGCGACGCCGGGCGAGCGGCTGTGGTAGGGGGCGGGCCGGTTCCAACGCTACCTGGCGTCGCCGGCTACTCTGGCTAGAACCAGGCTTTCCGTTGCACTACGTAGGTGTTGTGGAATTCCTCGTCCGACTTCATCAGGTACATTATGCCCTCAATCAGAGCGATAATTCCGCTGATTGGGGCGGTTATGATGAGAAGGGTCAGTACGAGGTGTATTATGCCCGCGCGGACATTTCCCAAGTAGAACTTGTGAATCCCAAATCCTCCGAGAAAGATTGCCAACACCCCCGCGACCACTTTGCTTTTCGTTGCCAATGTTCTCCTCCTTTATCTTGACAGTTAAGTATCAGGGCGGCACGGGACAGTCCCTGGTATCAAGGGACCAGGGCACAGTTTGCTGACCCTGCCGGCGCCATTGTACACCACTCAAACGTATTACTCCGCCGACGGGGTGGGCCTGCCGGCTGCGGCGGGTGAGCGGTTGTGGTAGCTCTCTGTGCTTCGTCGCCTACCCTCTGCTATGCTGAACCTACCCTTGCGAAGGAACGCGCATGTACGTCATTGGCACTGCGGGCCACGTTGACCATGGGAAGTCGACGCTGGTGAAGGCGCTCACGGGCATCGACCCGGACCGGCTCCAGGAGGAGAAGGACCGGGAGATGACGATTGAGCTGGGCTTTGCCTGGTTCACATTGCCCAGCGGACGCGAGATCAGCGTCGTCGACGTGCCGGGCCACGAGCGATTCATCAAGAACATGCTCGCGGGCGTGGGGGGCATCGACCTCGCGATGCTTATCGTCGCGGCGGACGAGTCGGTGATGCCGCAGACGCGCGAGCACCTCGCCATCCTCGACCTGCTGCAGGTGAAGCGGGGCATCGTCGTGCTGACGAAGGCGGACACCGTCGACGAGGAGTGGGCGGACCTCGTGCGGGACGAGGTTGCTGAGGCGCTGCGGGGCACAACGCTGGACGGGGCGCCGATGTGCCTCGTCTCGGCGATCACGGGACAGGGGCTGCCCGAGCTCACGGCGCTCATCGACGACATGCTCGTGGAGACCGTGCGGCGCGAGGACCTGGGTCGGCCGCGGCTCTCGATCGACCGCAGCTTCATCATGCCGGGATTCGGCACTGTCGTGACGGGCACGCTGCTCGACGGGGCGCTGACGGTCGGGCAGGAAGTCGAGCTGCTGCCGTCGGGGCTGCGGAGGCGCATCCGGGGGTTGCAGTCGCACCAGCATCGAATCGAGAGCGTCGGGCCGGGCAACCGCGTCGCCGTGAACCTCGCCAACACCACGCAGGAGGAGGCGGAGCGCGGGCAGGTGCTTACGCTGCCGGGCTGGCTGCAGCCGACGCGGACCGCCGACGTGCAGCTACGCATGGTGCCCGCTGCGCCTGGGCCGCTGCGACACAACCTCGGGGTCACGTTCCACTCCGGCTCCAGCGAGACCTTTGCGCGCGTGCGGCTGCTGGACGTCGCCGAGCTGCGCCCCGGCCAGGACGGATGGGCGCAGGTGCACCTTGCCGAGCCGTTGCCGCTGGTGAAGGGCGACTACTTTGTGCTGCGCTCATCCCAGTGGACGCTGGGCGGCGGCCGCATCGTCGACCCGCACCCCGCGCGGCACCGGCGCTACCAACTCGGCGTGCTGGAGAAGCTCGAGGTTATGGCCGAGGGCGCGCCGGAGGACCTCGTCCTGAAGGCGCTGGAGTCCGCGGAGCCATGCGGCATCGCTGCCCTCGCGCGTGCGGCGAACTTCGCCGTTGCCGACACCACGGCGCTCGTCGTCGAGCTGGCGCAGCAGGGCGAGGTGGTCGTGCTGGGAGGGGCGCCCGCCGACGCCAGCGCCGTGCTTATGACAACCACCGGCTGGGCGAGGATTCGCGGTCAGGCGGACGCTGCGGTGCAGGCGTACCACTCGGCGAACCCGCTTCGCACGGGCCTCGGACGCGAGGAGCTGCGCAACCGGCTCAAGCTCCCGCAGGCGACGTTCGCGCACGTGCTGCAGCGACTCGCCGACGAGGGGGTGCTGGAGGAGACGGGGGCCGTCGTGCGCGCGCCGGGGCATCGCGTCACGTTGTCCGACGCGCAGGAAGCCGAGGCCGCCAGGTACGTCGCGGCGCTGGAGCGCGAGCCGTGCGCGCCGCCCACGGAGCTGCAGCTCGACTCGGCGCTGCTGGGGGTGCTGGTGGAGCGCGGCAGCGTGGTGCGTGTGGCGGACGGGCTGGTGTTTGCGGCGGGCGCGTACGGGGAGATGCTCGAGCGCATACTCGCGCACCTGCGGGAGCACGGGGCGATCACCGTCGCGGACGTGCGGGACGCCTTTGGGACGTCGCGGAAGTACGCGCTGCCGCTGCTGGAGCACCTCGACCAGCAGCACATCACGCGCCGCCAGGGCGACCAGCGGGTGCTGCTGCGCGACCCGGGGCGCTCGTGATGCAGGAGCGCGTGTACGGCGTGGACTTTAGCGGCGCGAAGGACGCGGGCAAGAAGATCTGGATCGCGCAAGCCGTGCCCAGAGGCCGGGGGATCATGGTGGAGGCGTGTTCACCGTCGACGGAGCTGCTGCAATGCAAAGCGGAACGGGGCGAGGTGCTTTCTGCGCTACGAGACTTCATCGCCGATGCGGAAGACGCGGCATTTGGCTGTGACTTCCCATTCAGCTTGCCCAAGGACCTGATCGAAGCTGAATCCTGGGCTGAGTTCTTGGAGCGTTTTCCTGAGCGATTTCGGACAGAGGCTGACTTCAGGGCGTCCTGCACGGACTCTGCCTTGCGCGTCGGGGACCGCAAGGAGCTTCGGCGGCTGACGGACATCGAGGCGGCAGCGCCCTTCTCGCCGTACAACTTGCGGATCTACAGGCAGACTTACTACGGCATCAAAGAACTGTTGGGCCCGCTGGTGGCCAAGAACCTGGTCAACGTTCCGCCGCTGCATGACTCCGGCGACGGCGTGCCGTGGCTGATGGAGGTGTGTCCTGCTAGCACCCTCAAGGCGTCCGGTCTCTATGGGTCGTACAAGGACGCGCGGGGAAGTGTTGAGGCCCGAGAGTTCATATTGAGCTCGCTGGAAAAGAGCGGCCGCGTCGGGTTTGCGGACAGGGCGGTCAGGCGTCGGGTGTTGGCGGACTTCAAGGGCGACGCGCTGGACAGCGTGATTGCCGCGGATGCAGCCTTCCGCGCAGTAGGCGATGTGGAGCGAATAGTCCGAGCGTACCGTTACCCCTACTATCTTGAGGCGTATATATATGTCTAGTGGGCGCAAACGCGCCCCCGTTCACCCCCTTCGAGAGCCTTAGGACGGGCTTCGATTTGGGAATTATATATATGATTATCCGATGGTCACTCAGACTCTCTCTTTAGGTGGTTGAGATGTAGAACGCAGCAACCGCAATCATGTCTAGAGCTAGCAGTATCATATAAGCCGATTTGGAGATTATTTTCTCGTTCCAAAGCCAACTGACACCTATCGCGATTCCTACAATGACTACTACTGCGATTGTTGTTCCCACACTCCCCCCTCTCATCACTCAGACTTACACTCGGAGCACAACCCGCTTCAGTTGTTAAAGGAGCGTCATGCTGGAAGATTTCCTGTCTAGTCATCCTGAGTAACAGGGTTTTCCCAATTTGGCAAAAGTGGACGCCATCGCGGTTCAACTTCTTCTCGGAGCCTATCACACAGCGCAAGAGATTCTGTGGCCCACTCTCTCACCCTCCGCTCGGAAGCACTATCTTGCTCTGATGGAGGACTTGGTAAAATCGGCCCAAACTCACCTAGCTCAATCTCCTTCCATCCGAGAGGATGCAGACCAACTTTGGGACACATTACGTAAGAGGCTGGAAAGTTCTTAGGCTGTTCTTCCATTACTTACCCCCCCCCGCCTGCGGCGGGTAGTCAAATATATAATTTCCTTCGATTTCCCTCAGGGCGAACGGCCCTTCCTCCCCTCTGGATTCCCGCGAGGGCGGCAATTGCGAAGGTTGATTTACGGAGGCACGCACATGGCGCTTGACCTTTACCGGACTGCAGCACAGATTGACGCGGCTGTTGCGGGGGCGGACTTTGGGGCGGCTCGGGAGCGGCGGGCTGACGCGGTGCTTGCTGCGCTGCGCGAGGGAGACGCCGCGACTTTGAATGCCCGCGTTGAGGCTGCTCGGGGGATGCTGGCGTTTTTGCCTGCGGAGGCCGTCGAGGGGCCGGGTGGGGTGTTTGACCCGCCGTCGACGCCTGCTGACTTCAGTGTGGTGGCTGCGGATGGTTCTCATATCGACGTTAACCGGCATTTGCCACTGCGGTGTGCGCTTATCAATATAGGCGGGTGTCGGCTTACCTATGGTGCTTCGCCGGACGCTGAGATTTTCAGCCGGCCTCGGCTGCGGACTTCGGACGCCGATCTGTTCTTGCAGGACCCCGGCTCTCCGTCGGCGCGGCAGCCGGTGGAGGGGGCGCTGATGGGGCTGGTGCGCACGGTGGAGGAGGCCGTGGCGTTGGCGGATGCGGTGGAGGCGGGCGGTGGGCTGCCCACGCTTGCGCTGCTGGACGGGACGCTGGTGCTTTGGGAGCTCGGGGGCGAGCTGCCTCCGCGCGGGCGGTACCCGGACTACGTGCGGACGCGGCTGCTCGACGACGGGCTGCTGGCGGCGCTGGACCGGATACGCGAGGTGGCCCTTCGACAAGCTCAGGGCGAACGGGGCCGCGTGGCCGTGGCGTCGTACATCAGCCTGCCTAACAGCTCGGAGGTGGTGAACCTGCTGCGGCTGGGGCTGTGCGACCTCGACCCTGTGGGGCACTGCCAGACGCATTGCCGCGCGCTCGTGCCGGGGACTCGGCGGTGCGACGCGGCGCATGGGCTCACGGACCGCGTGATCTTCGAGCGGACGCTGGCGCCGGGGCAGCGCTCGGCGGTGTTTGCGAGCCGGTCGCCTGTGGCGCGGGACGCCTATGGGGTGCATCGCGTGCACTTCTTCTATGTCAATGTCGGCGAGGAGATTGGGCGCGTCGAGGTTCCGGCGTGGGTGGCGGTTGAACCGGCGCTGCTGTCGCTGACGCACGCGCTGGTCGTCGACAACGCTCGGCGCGGGGCGGGCTATCCCGTCGCGCTGCAGGAGGCGCACGAGCAGGCGGTGGTCACGGGCGCGGACCGGGAAGCCTTCCGAAACATGGTGGAGCGCGCCCTAGAGGAGCGGGGGTTGTCCGTGTACACTTCCCAGAAGCAGCGTTCCAAGCGGCGCCCCTGGGTGTAGGCGCTTCCCCTCTCACCCTTCGACAGGCTCAGGGAGACCCTTCGACAAGCTCAGGGCGAACGGAGGGGATTGGCGCGTCCTGCAACCGCTGAGAGGTGTAACCCGTGTCCACAGCCCCACAAGACAGCCGCATTGGCGAGGTGGTGGAGGCGAGCTCCACCGGCTTCTCGGCGGAGTGCTACACCCTGTACGGCGCGCCGCCGCTGGGGGCGCTGGTGCGCGTTGGCGACCCCGCTGTGTATGGCGTTGTGTACAGCGTCTCGACCGCCGCGCTTGACCCCGGGCGACGCGTTGCTGCACGAGGCGCGGGGGAGCCGGACGAGGCGTCGGTGTACCGCAACAACCCGCAGATCGCACGGTTGCTTGCCACGCACCTGCAGGCGCTCGTGGTGGGGCACGACCGCGCGGGGGCCATCGCGCAGCGGCTGCCCGCCGCGCCTCCGCACATCCACGCCTTCGTGTACTGCTGCGAAGACGGCGACGTGCGGGCCTTCACGGAGCAGCTCGACTACCTCCACCTGCTCGCCACCGCGAACGTGCCTGCCATCGACGAGGTGATTGCCGCGAGCGTGCGGCTTGCCGCCGAGGGGCGCAATGATGCCGACGGCTTTCGGCAGCGCGCGGCTCGGGCCCTCGCGGGGGAGCTTGCCAGCGACGTCACGCGGCTGAACGCGATACTTCGGGGCATCCAATGACGGTGGACGGGAGCGGCGCGATACTCGGCGCGGTGGTCGGCGGGTCTCTGGCTGACGGCGTGGAAGTGCGCCTTGCGGAGGGGGCGTCGGTCGAGAGCATCCCTGTCGGCAGTTATGTCGTGATTCAGGGCGAATCGCGGCGGTTCTTCGGCATGGTGAGCGAGGTGCGCCTTGCCTCGACCGACACCCACATCCGCAGCGCCCCCGGCGGATTCAGCGACCCCTTCGTCTCGCAGGCGCTGACGGGCACGGCGGCCTACGGGACCATCGTCGTGCGGCCTCGGCTCGTGCTGCCTACGGTTGCCGTGTCGCCGGGCGACAATGCTCCCGCTCGCACGGTGCCGACGCACTTCTCGCGCGCCTCGAGGGCGTCGGAGGCGGACGTCGCGCAGGTGTTCGGCGAGGAGGGCGGCGACCACTTCGCCGTCGGCACGCCGCTCGACATGGAGGCCGTCGTCTGCCTGGACCTCAAGACGCTGCTGCAGCGGTCGAACGGCGTGTTCGGCAAGAGCGGCACGGGCAAGAGCTTCCTGACGCGGCTGCTGCTCATCGGCGTGCTGCAGAGCCGCCTCTCCGCGCTGCTCATCTTCGACATGCACAACGAGTACGGCTGGGAGGGCGGCGACGTGGAGCGCGGGCGGCGGGTGAAGTCGCTGAAGCAGCTCTTTCCCTCCGAGGTGTCCGTCTTTGCGCTGGACGAGCGGCGGGCGCGCGGGGCTAGGGTGCAGCCCGATTTCCGCGTGGAGATTGGTTACGGCGAGATCACGCCCGACGACGTCATGGCGCTGCGCGAGACGCTGGGCATCTCTGATGCCGCCGCCGAGGCCGCCTTCGCGCTGGGGCGCAAGTTCGGCGACGGGCGCTGGCTGCGCGAGTTCCTGCGGCTGGAGGGCACGGACGAGATCGGCGAGCTGGCCACGAGCATCAACGTGAACGGCGCGGCCCTCGCGACGCTGCACCGACGGCTGACGAACCGCATTGTGCGGCTGCCGTTCGTCACGGACGCGCCGGGGGCCGACGCCGTGGCCGCGATCATGGACCACCTCGACCGGGGGCAGCACGTCGTGCTGGAGTTCGGCCGGTATGGCGACGACGTGCTCGCGTACATGCTCGTCGCGAACCTGCTGACGCGGCGCATACACGACCGCTACCGGGAGCGGCAGTCGTCGGATGAAGAGGGTCGCTCGACCACGCCGCTGACCATCGTCATCGAGGAGGCGCACAGGTTCCTGAGCCCGGCGGTAGCGTCGCAGTCGCCCTTCGGCATCATCGCGCGGGAGATGCGCAAGAACAACGTGACGCTGCTGGTGGTGGACCAGCGGCCGAGCGCCATCGACCCGGAGGTGCTGAGCCAGGTGGGCACCAAGGTGTGCTGCCTGCTGGACGACGAGCGCGACGTCGACGCCGTCATGGCGGGGGCGTCGGGCAGCCGCGAGCTGCGCTCGGTGCTGGCGGGGCTGCGCTCCCGGCAGCAGGCGCTGTTCTTCGGCGAGGCGGTGCCGATTCCCGTCGCGGTGCAGGTGCGCGAGTACGGCACGGACACGAGCTACGACGCGCTGATGCGGCGACGGCCTCGAAGGGAGGCGCCCGCCGCTGCTCCCCGCTCGAATGGGGCTGCGTCGGAGGATGAGGACGACCCGCTGTTTGCGTAGGGGGGCGTCGTCGTCGGGCTGACGGGCGCGGTTGAGGGGGCCCTTCGACAGGCTCAGGGCGAACGGGAGGGCGGCGCCCCGCCACTCGCCCCTGGATACCGGCTTTCGCCGGTAAGACGGTGGGGGTGCGCGGGTCGGCGTGCCCTGGTCGTGGCGGAGGGGTGGAGGTCCCGCTGCGGCGGGACGGGCGGTTCGCGAACCGCCCCTACGGTCCCACGCAGCCCCGCCCCTCTGGATTCCTGCCTTTGCAGGAATGACGCGAAAGGGTGCAGGAATGACGCGGAGGGGCGCGGGAATGACGAGGAAGGAAGTCCTGTACGACTGAGGCATTCATTGGTATACTTGCAATTGTAATGCATAAGCAGCTAATACAATGCATTTGAGGACATTGTATGATTGAATCCGGGATTACTTCAAGAGGACAGACCACATTGCCCAAGGCCGTGCGGGAGGCTCTTTCCGTTCGGTCAGGCGATCGGGTGCGCTACATTATCCAGGACGGTGAAGTCAGGATCGTTCCTGTGCGTCCCATAGCCCGGCTATTCGGCGTACTGCGGCATACCGGCAAGGCCGTGACGCTGGAGGACATGGAAAGCGCGATCATCGACGGGGCGTCCGACTCGTGATTGCCGTAGACACCAACGTAATTGTACGGTACCTCGTGAATGACGATGTTGAGCAGGCATTTGCCGCACGAACATTGCTGGAGGGGTTGACCCCGGAACACGCGGGATTCATATGCCGCGAAGTTGCGATTGAGATGGTCTGGGTACTGGAACGGGCCTACAGGTTCACCCGTGCCCAGATTGCGGACGTGCTTGTTGAGTTGATTGCCACCGACAGCATTGTAGTGGAGGCTGCAGACGACGTGGCCAGTGCAGCCAGCCGCTATCGTCGGGGAGGCGTAGGCTTCGCGGATCTCATGATCCTCGCGGCGGCTGAGCGAGCCTACGCCACGCCCCTCCATACCTTTGACCGCCGGTTCGCGGGGCTGGATGGAGCGCTCCTGGTGAACAGCCCGGCAGCAGGCGCTTCACCTTGATTGACACCCCCGTGTGGACGGGCCCTTCGGCAAGCTCAACGCGGACGAAGTAAGGAGTGCATCAGGTATACTCTGTCTTGAGGAGGGAACTATGCCGGAGAGACGACCTAGGTTGGAAGGGAAGGTTGCTGTGGTCACGGGCGCGGGGTCCATTGCTGAGGGTATTGGCAATGGGAAGGCGACGTCCGTGCTGTTTGCGCGGGAGGGGGCTAGGGTGCTTGTCGTGGACATTGTCGAGGAAGCGGCAATGGACACGCTGCGGATGATCGAGGAGGAGGGTGGCGAGGCTTCGGTGTTCGTCGCGGACGTTACCAGTTCTGACGACTGCTATGCCATGTGCCAGGCCGCCGTCGACCGCTACGGTCGCCTCGACATCCTGGTGAACAATGTGGGCATCTCCTCGCGGGGCGACGTGCTGTCGCTGGACGTGGAGGAGTGGGACCAGGTTATGGACGTCAACGTCAAGAGCGTGGTGCTGGGCAGCCGGGCCGCCATACCCCACATGATCAAGACCGGAGGCGGCGCAATCACCAACCTCTCGTCCATCGCGGGGCTGCGGGCGCACTCGCCGCTGGCATACTCCGTGTCCAAGACGGCGATCGTCGGGCTGACGCAGACCATGGCGTCGGACCACGGGCGAGACCTCATCCGCGTCAACGCCATCGCGCCGGGGCAGGTCTACACGCCGCGGATGGAGATGCGCATGACGGAGTCGCTGCGGGGCCTTCGAGTCGAAACGGCGCCGCTAGGCACCGAGGGCACGGCGTGGGACATCGGCTATGCCAACCTCTACCTGGCAAGCGACGAGGCGCGCTGGGTCACCGGGGTCACGCTGTCGGTCGACGCGGGGCTCGCCGTGACGACGCCCGCAACCCTGAACCGGCAGAACAGCGAGGCTATGGAACAGGCCAAGCGGCAGCAATGAGGACACCCCAACACGAACAGGCGGCCCGTCAACGGCTGGTCACAACATGCTGCGCGGCCTAGCCCGGATCCCAACGTTCCGCTCGCTGGTGCACGGCGACTGGCGCGTGCTCTGGATGACGGGACACCTCTGGCACCTGGCCTTCTGGATGGACCTCATCGTTCTTGGGTGGCTGGTGCTGGAGCTGACGGACTCGCCGCTGGCTGTTGCGCTGGTGGGCACCTTCCGGCTCATTCCCATGGGGTTGCTCGGGTCCATCGCGGGCTCCTTTGGGGACCGCGTGCCCAAGAAGCGGATGCTGCTATTCGCACAGGCCATCAACCTCACGGTGACCATCGGCTTTACCGTTGTGCTGCTGCTGGGCGAGGAGCGGTTGTGGCTGGTCTACGGCGCCGCGCTGCTCACCGGCTCCGCCTGGGCGATCGACTTCCCGGTGCGCCGCGCCTTCATTCGCGACATGCTGCCCGCCCGCTCCATCGTCAACGCGATGACCATCGACGCGGCGTCCCTAACCGGCATGATGATGGCGGGACGATGGATCGCCGGGGGAATCCTGGCTCTGGCTGACCCGACTGCCGCATACGGGTTCCTGGTCCTTTGCTACGTTGTTGGGCTACTGATGCTGCTCCGGATTCCGGACCCCTCAGCGAACCGGGAGCGACCGAAGCGGGAAGGCAGCGCCGTCGCCATTGTCGTCACGGACCTCACTGCGGGCCTGGCATACGTCTGGCGCAACCCCGTCCTTCGCAACATCTTTTTGGTCACCGTTGTCATCAACCTCATGGTGGCGCCCTACTTCCAACTGACGCCGGTGTTCGCCCGTGAGGTCTACTGTGTTGGGCCGGGCCTGCTTGGCTTGCTGAGCGGCATGGACGGCCTTGGCGCCCTCACCGCGAGCATAGTCCTGGCTAGCGCGGTGGGGTTGAAGCGCCTGGGACTCGTATTTGTCGGCGGGTCGTTGTTGGTCAGCGGAGTGATTGTGGTGTTCAGCCAAGTGCCGTGGTACCTGCCGGCGATCCCGCTATTGATAGTTGCCGGAGTCGGCATCGGCGGCTTTGCTTCCATGCAAACGACGCTCTCCGTTCTCCATGCAACCCCGGCGATGCGGGGTCGCGCGATGGGCGCCGTGGCCCTGGGCATTGGCGCGCTGCCCCTGGGGATGGCCTTCGTCGGCGCGATGGCGGAGGTCTTCGGCGCACCGAAGGCGCTGGGCATGACGGCGTCGCTTGGCTTTGTGCTCATCCTGGTTATCGGCGCCTTCCAACCCGTCCTGCGCCGCGCCCAATAGCAGTCGACCGCCCTACGCACCCCGACTTGCGGAGCTCGCGGGGATTGGGTGAGGCGGTCGCACTGTGTCGTGATATGCTGTCCTCGACGCGCTCAGTGGGGGCGAAAACGCAAAGGAGGTAACCCGAGTGCCCGATCGCGAAGTTATGGCCCGGCTGATGTCAAAGCGGCTGCCGAAGCAGATGATGGCTTTCCTTCTGGCGTGCGGCGTGCAGGGGGAACGCCACGGTTTCCACGTCTACCTGGTGGGGGGAATGGTGCGGGACGTGCTCCGGGACAGGCCGCCCGGCGACCCCGACCTGCTGGTGCAGGAGACTGTGCCCACAATGGACGCGGCCGCCCGCTTTGGGGCGCTGCTTGCCGAGGCGCTGGGCGGGAGCGTTTCCGCGCCGTCGCAGTTCGGCACGGTCAAGCTGGAGGCGAGCGGGTTGACCGTGGACGTTGCAACGGCCCGCAGGGAGACGTATGAGTCGCCGGGGGCGCTGCCCTCGGTCAGGCCGACGACGATTGACGGAGACATGGCTCGCCGCGACTTTACCGTGAACGCCATTGCGGTGGACCTCGCGCCGGGGCGATTTGGGACCGTCCTGGATTACAACGGCGGCGTTGACGACGTGAGCCGCGGCGTCCTTGCGGTGCTCCACGACGGCAGTTTTGCGGACGACCCCACGCGCGCCTTCCGCGCAGTGCGCTACGAGGCTCGCCTGAGGCTGCACATGTCGATGGGGACCGAGGCCAACCTGCAAAGGAACCTGGGCCACATGGACGCCGTAAGCGGCGACCGCGTACGCCACGAGTTCGAACGCATCTTCGCGGAGGCTGCGCCGGAGGTGGCCCTCGCCCACGCGGACGGGCTGGGCCTGCTGGAGGCGGTGATGCCGGGGCTCACCTGGAGCGCGGCCATGAGCGCGGCGGCACGGTCGCTGCGGGACGCGGGCCCCATGGGGTACCTCGCGCTGCTGGCGTCGCCGCTCTCGCCGGAAGACGCCGAGCAACTCACCGAGCGGCTGAATGCGCCGAGGCCGTGGGCAAAGGTCATCGAGGACACCGTGTTGGTCTGGGAGCAGCTTCCGCACCTCGCGCCAACAGACATTTCGCCCTCCGACGTCTACGACCTGCTGGAGGGCGCGTCGCAGGAGGCAGTGTTCGCGTGGGCTACGCTGTCCACGGGCACCGTCGCAACCCGCCTGCGCGACTACCTCGACAAGCTGCGGCACGTGCGGCCGCTGCTCACGGGCGACGACCTGCTGGCGCTCGGCGTGACGCAGGGGCCGCTCGTCGGCGAGCTGCTGCGGGAGCTGCTGGACGCGCGGCTCGACGGCCTCGTTGCGTCGCGCGGGGACGAGGAAGCGCTGGTGCGCCGCCGCCTGTCGTCGCAGTAAAACGATCGCAGAAACCCCATCCGGAAAGGACGGCACCATGGCCAAGGAAGCGTACGTCTACACCTGGAAGCGCTGAACCACCTGCCGCAAGGTGAGGGAGGTTCTCTCACAAGCAGGCGTGGAGATCACGGAGCGTGATTTCTTTGCGGAGCGGCTATCCGAGGACGAGGTGCGGACCCTTGCGGCGGACTCCTCCGCGACGGCCATGTTCTCCGCGAAGAGCCCCACGGTGAAGAAGCTGGGGCTGGACGTCGACGCGCTCAGCGACGACGAGAAGGTACAGCTGATGGTGGGGGAGCCGCGGCTCATCCGCCGGCCGATCGTAGTCCTCGACGGCGTGACGTACCCCGGCGCGTCCGTGAAGTCGCTGGCGGGGGTGCTGGCGGGGTAGGGAGCGGCCCTACGGCTCAGCCTTTCCCTTCGCGCGCGCGGACTCCCGGCGGCGGAAGAAGAGGTACTGCTGCGCGTAGCCCGCATTCGGCCCAAAGGCCTCTCGCGTCCATGCCCATAGCGCCTGATAGCTGAGACGCTGGCCGTCGAGGTACCAGTCCTCCAGCGCGCGGCGCACCCAGCGGTCGATAGGCGCGGCGTCCAACTTGTCCAGCGCGAAGAGCAGGACGCAGTCGGCGACCTTTTCGCCTACGCCGGGCAGCGCGAGCAGCGCCACCTTGGCGTCGTCGTAGGGCGCGGCCCGGAGAGCGGGCAAGTCGAGGCGGCCCGCCGCGACAACCTCAGCGGTGCCCGCGACGTACCTCGCCCGGTAGCCCAGCCCCAGCTCACGCAGTCGCTGCTCGCCCGCCGATGCCAGCGTCTCGGGCGACGGGAATGCGCGCCGGGTCAGCGCCCCCAGCGTCGCCTCTTCGCCGAGCGTCGATGCCAGCCGCTCCTGCGTGCCCGCGATGCGCGGGATGTTGGAGTTCTGCGAGCAGATGAAGGCGATGAGGCACTCCCACGGGTCCTGCCGGAGGATCCGCAGTCCCCAGTGCTGTCGCACGGCGGCTGCGAGGCGCTCGTCCTCGCAGAGTTGGGCGTAGATGCCGGGGAGGTCGTCGTCGAGGCGGAAGTAGGCGCGGACGGCGCGGTCGGCGTCGGGGTGCGATTGCGGGTCGAAGGTGACGTGCAGGCCGGTGTCGTCGCGCTCCAGCGTCAGGAGACGGCGCTCGATGAAGCCGCTCCAGACACCGCCGTCGTTGTGCCAGCGAAAGGCTTGGCCGCTCTCGAGGGTGAGGGGCATGTCCAGGGGTTGGTCGACGGCGACGTGGGTTGTGGCGAGTGTGCTTGGCATCAAGGGCAGTATACGGCGTGTGGCGGTTGCGTGGGGTGGGGGCGAAGTCAGGGACACGATTCCTGCCCGAGGGAACGCGAGGCGAGAGTGCCCTTCGACAGGCTCAGGGCGAACGGGGGTCGGTGGGGCGGGCTGAGAGCCAACGGCGGACGATGTCCGGCAGGTCGCGGAGGGGTGGCTGTTCCACTGTGCACTCCGGCAAGGAGCGCATGAAGAGGCTGCCGTAGGAGCGCGCCGTCAGCCGCCGGTCCAGCACCGCCACCACGCCGCGGTCGCTGGCCGTGCGGATGAGCCGCCCAAAGCCCTGCCGGAAGCGCAGCACGGCCTGCGGGACAGCGTAGTCCTTGAACGGCTCCTCGTAGCCCTCGGAGCGGGCGGCGAAGACGGGCTCCGACGGCACGTCGAAGGGCAGCCGCGTGAGCGCCAGCACCGTGAGCGCGTCGCCGGCCAGGTCGACGCCCTCCCAGAAGCTGGCCGTGCCCAGCAGGAGCGCCTTCGGGTTGGCCATGAACTCCTCAATGAGGTTGGCGGGCGCGCCGTCGACGCCCTGCGCCAACACTCGGATGTCCTCGCCCTCCAGCGCGCTGCGGGCCTGCTCGGCAGCCGCTCGAAGCGCGGCGTGCGACGTGAACAGCGCGAGCGTGTGCCCGCCCGCGGCCCTCGCGAGGTCGGCGACCGTTCGGGCGATGGTGGCCGAGTAGCCGGGGCTGTTCGGCTCGGGCATGTCCTTCGGGATGCACACCAACGCCGATTGCGGGTAGTTGAAGGGCGAGCCCAAGAGCAGCTCCTCGGCGTCGCGGAGGCCCAGGCGTTCACGCAGGGGCGCGAAGCTGTCCGCCACCGTGAGGGTGGCGCTCGTCAAGACGACGCTCTGCCGGCGCTCAAAGAGCTGTTCCCAAAGGGTCTCACCCACGTGGAGGGGCGCGATGCACAGCGCCAGGTTGCCCGGCTGCGCCCCCTCCACCCAGAAGATGCTCTCGGCGTCCTGCTGGTACATGAACCGGTCAGCGTTGGCGCGGAGCTCGGCGAGCGAGCCCTCTCGCGTGGCCAGCTCCGAGCGGATAGTGTCGTAGTCGGCGACGTCGTTGTCCTCGAGGCCGTCGAGGGAGCCGTATAGCGAGCTGAGAGCCCGCAGCAGGTCGCCGATGGCGCTGCTCGGGTTCTCCCATGCGACTTCCAGGGCGGCCCAGTCCGGCTGCGCCCGCACCGCCGAGGTGACGCGCAGCGGGTTCTGCTGACCCTGGTTGCCCTCGTTGCGGTCCTGGACGTAGCGGATGAGCCGGGGGAAGAACTCGTCGAGGCGCTCCCGCGCTCGAATCGCCGCCTCCGTGACCTGCTGGGCGGCGTCCGCGGTGGCCTGGCGCCGGGATTGTGCGGCGGGAGTCATGCGGAAGGCGTTGACCGTTTCCATGACCAGCCCTCGAGGATTGGCCAGTTCTTCCAGCAGCTCGACCGCCTGCGCGTGGGCGACGCGGATGCTGAGCTGGCTGGTGGCCTCGGCCTCGAGGTGCTGGGCCTCGTCGATGACGAGGTAGTCGTAGTCGGGGATCAGGCCGCCGCCCCTGGCGAGGTCCGCCAGCAACAGCGAGTGGTTCACGATGATGACGGAGGCGGACTCGGCGCGTTCGCGGGCTGCGCGGAGGAAGCACGCTCCTTCGCCCGAAGGGCACAGCAATTTGCCCTCGGCATTCAAACGCGCCCAGACGTTGTTGTCGGGCCGGGCCATGCGCAGGTCGGCGCGGTCGCCGCTGGGGGTGTCCTGCAGCCACGTTGTGAGCTTGCCGAGGAACCGGGCTTCGTCCACCGACAGTGTCTGCGACGTCCGCATGTGCGACCACCGCCGCAGGCAGAGGTAGTTGGCGCGGCCCTTGAGCGTGGTGAAGCGAAGGTTGGCGGCGCCTGCCATTCCCGCGGCCTCTAGGGTCTTCGCGGCGGTCTCGACGTCCTTGCCCCCGAGCTGTTCCTGCAGGCTGATGGTGTTGGTGGAGACGACCACGCGCGTGTTGTTGCGCAGCGCGAAGGCCGCCGCCGGAAGCAGGTACGCCATGCTCTTGCCGACGCCCGTGCCCGCCTCGACGACAAGGTTGTTGCCGTCCTCGAACGCTAGGGCAACGGCGCGCAGCATCTGCTCCTGCTCGACGCGATGCTCGAACTTCGGGGCGATCTCCGACAGCGCGCCGCCGGGCCCGACGAGCGCCGCAGCCATCTCCTCCGGGTCCTGCGGCAAGGAGTCATTCGCCACGATGGCGGCATAGGACGCCGCCGTCCGGCGCGGTGGCCGGATGCGCCGCTCGAGCGCGGTTATGTCCACGCTTCCGAGGACCGACGTGCGTGAATTGCCTCGCGCTGCCTGCTCCGCCACGACTGCGTTCAGAAGTCGTGACAGCGGCCAGTTGGCGGTCCGAGCCAAGCGCGCGAGCTCAGTCACCACGCCGGGGTCCGAGTCCACCGCCATGTCGACCAATCGCTCGAACACCCGCTGGGTGGCGACTGCGTCGTCCAGGGCGCGGTGGGCGTTCCACGCCGGTACGCCCAGGGCGCGAGCGAGCATGTTTAGCGAGTAGTTGCCGTTCGGCAGCAGCATTGATGCGAGGTCGCGCGTGTCGAAGACGGGACCGGGGAAGCGCACGCCGGCCTTCGCCAAGAACCCGATGTCAAAGGAGACGTTCTGTCCGATGAGCGGGGCCTCGCCGACGAAGTCGCGCACCTCATCGGCGATGGCGGCAAAGGGCTGCGCGCCGTCGACTTCGGCCTGCTTGATACCCGTCAGGCGCTTGATGAAGGGGGTGAGCTGCCGTTTGGGGTTCGCCAGCTTGGAGAGGGTTTCCACGACGTTGCCGCGCCGGAACTTGACGGCGCCGACCTCGATGATGGTCTCCAGCTCGGGATCAAGGCCGGTTGTCTCCACGTCAATGCAGACGAAGACGTCGTGCAACGAAAGCTCGGCGGTGAAGATGGATGTCACTGGAGTATCGTGCTCCTATCCAGGAGGTGGTGGACACCGGGCCGTGGGCCGCGGCGTATTTTCGACTTGACCCTATGCGAACATTCTAGCGTAGTGGGGGCGCAGGCCGTCAACCGTTGCCCTCAACATCGGCAGGGCGCGTACTTAACTCGACGGCCGCCGTGACCGCGGGTGGGCCGCGACGTACGTGCGCCGTGCCGCCGCCTGCGTGACGTGCGTGTAGATCTCGGTTGTCGTTGGGCTGGAGTGCCCGAGGAGTTCCTGCACCACGCGCAGGTCCGCGCCTCCGTCGAGCAGGTGCGTGGCGAAAGTGTGGCGCAGCGTGTGCGGGTGCACTGTAGCCTCGATGCCGGATTGGATTGCGTAGGTGCGTACGAGCTTCTGCACGCTGCGCGGCGTGAGCCGGCCGCCGCTGCGATTGAGGAAGAGCGCTCCGCCGTCTCGAGCGGCGCGGAGGTGGGGTCGCCCGTGTCGCAGGTAGGAGTCGACGGCGTTGGCGGCCTTGGTGCCCAACAACACCATCCGCTGCTTGGAGCCCTTGCCCAGCACACGCGCGTTGCGTTCCTCCAGATTCACGTCGGTCACGTCCATCCCGGTGAGCTCGCTGACACGCAGCCCGGCGCCGTAGAGCACCTCGAGCACCGCGCGGTCGCGCAACCCCGCGGGCGACGACGGCTCCGGCGTCTCCATCAGCTCGGCAGCCTCCTCGACGTCAAGGAAGTTCGGCAGACGGCGCGCCGTGCGGGCCGTGGAGAGCAGCGCGGTCGGATCGTTCGGGATGTCGCCCTGCCGCTTCAGCCACCCGAAGAGTGTCCGCAGGGCGCTGAGCTTGCGCGTAACGCTCTTGGGCACGTAGCCGAGCGCGCCGCGTCGAAGGGCGGGTGGCTTGTCGCGACCGCCGTTCATGGGCCTCGCGTCCGTCAGCAGCCAGTGCAGGTATGTGCGGAGCGCCGGACGGACCAGTGTCGACAGGTCCCTTACGTCGCGGTCGTCGAGGAAGCGCCAGAAGGGCAGCAGGTCAGTCAGGTAGTTGCGAACGGTGTAGGGCGTCAGTCCCCGCTGCGCTTGCAGGTGAATCCGCAGACGCTCGACGATGGGCCGCGCCCAGTGGCCCTCACCGGGGTCGCCGGGGAATGCGGGGCGCTCGCGCTCAACGGGCCCTTCGACGGGCGCTGGTCGGGCGAGGTGTTCGCGGGGTGGCCCTTCCATGTGTTACGCCTCCGCTGTAGCGACCGCCGGCTCCTGCTCCATCTCGCCCTGGTAGGCGCAGCGGGTGCACTTGGTCCCACTACGGCCGCGCTGCACGAGCATGCCGTCGCACTCCGGGCACGGCTCCTTCATTGGGCGCTGGTTCAGTGTGAACGAGCACTTCGGGTAGTTGGCGCAGCCGTAGAAGGTGGATGATCCCTTGCGACCCTTCCGGGGCCGCGCCTTCCGCTCCATCAGTGCGCCGCCGCAATCCGGGCACGCGACGCCGGTGTCCACCTGGATCGGCTTTGCGTTCTTGCATACGGGGTAGGCGCTACAGGAGAGGAAGTTGGAGCCCCAGCGGTTCTTCTTCAGGGCCATGGGCTTGCCGCAGAGATCGCAAATCTCCTCGGTGAGCTGCGGCGCCGTGGGTTCGGCGGCGTCGTCACCGGTGGGGAGGGCCTTGGCGTTCCTGCAATCCGGGAACCCGCTGCAGGACATGAAGGTGCCGCCCCAGCGGTTCTTCTTCAAGATCATCGGCTTGCCGCACTCGGCGCAGTCCTCGCCCGCGCTAATGCCTTCCCGGGGCGCGCTGCCTGCCGTCACCTGCAGGTTTTCGGCAAAGGGCCCGTAGAACTTGGCCAGCATGGCCCGCCACTCTCGCGCTCCCTGCGCAACCTCGTCCAGTTCCTCCTCCAGCTTCGCCGTGAAGTCCAGGTCCGCCACCTGCGTGAAGTGCTCGTTCAGGAAATCGTTGACTCGGAGTCCGACGACCGTGGGGACCAGGCGCCCCGAGTCCCGTTGCACGTATTCCCGTTGCTGGATGGTGGAGACGATGGCGGCATAGGTGCTGGGCCGCCCGATGCCGCGCTCTTCAAGGGCGCGAATCAGGGTGGCCTCTGAGAAGCGCGGCGGCGGCTGGGTGAAGTGTTGTTCGGGCGTCAGCGACCGGCACGTGAGGGCGTCGCCCGCAGCCATCGCGGGGAGCAACTTCGACTCGTCATCACCGTCCGCCTCGTCGCGGCCCTCCATGTAGAGGGCGCGAAAGCCGGGGAAGGTGAGCACGGAGCCGGTGGCGCGGAAGACATACGCCGTCCGTCCCGGCGCCTCGGCGTCGATCTCGGCTGTCGTCCGCTCGGTTTCAGCGTCGGCCATCTGGCACGCAACGGTGCGCTTCCAGATGAGGTCGTAGAGCCGGTACTGGTCGTTGGACAGGTGTGCCTTGACGGATGCCGGCGTGCGCAGGGCGGACGTGGGTCGGACGGCTTCGTGCGCTTCCTGCGCCCCCTTCACCTTGCTGGCGAAGGTGCGCGTCTGCGACGGCACATAGCGCGCGCCGTACTCCTTCTTGATAAAGTCGCGCATTTCCTTGACCGCCGAGGCGGCCAGGTTGGTGGAGTCCGTGCGCATGTACGTGATGAGGCCCACAGGGCCTTCCGCGCCCAAGCCGATGCCCTCATACAGTTGTTGGGAGACGGACATTGCCTTGCTGGCGCTGAAGCGCAGCTTCCGCCACGCCTCCTGCTGCAGTGTGCTGGTGATGAAGGGCGCTGAGGGCCGTTGCTTCACGGGCCGGACCTGCACGCTGCGCACCGCGTACGACGCGCCTTCCAGATCGGCGAGCGCCGTTTGTGCTGCCGCCTCGTCCGGCATGACCAGCGCCTTGCGCTCCCCCCGGCGCGAGTGCAGCCTTGCGGTGAACTCCACGGCGTCCTTGTCGCTCGGCTTGCGAAGCGCGGCCTCAATGCTCCAGCTCTCGACGGGCACAAAGGCCTCAATCTCCCGCTCCCGATCGACAACGATGCGCAGCGCCGCGGACTGGACTCGCCCTGCCGTCAAGCCGCCGGACATCAGGTGCTTGCTGATGAGAGGACTGAGCTTATAGCCGACCAGCCGGTCGAGCACTCGCCGTGCTTGCTGCGCATCGACGAGGTCCATGTCGATGTCCCGTGGAGAGTTGAACGCTTCTTTCACTGCGGACTCGGTGATCTCGTGGAAGACGACACGCTGGGTTTTCTTCGGCACCACATTCCGTTCCCGCAGCGCTTCCATGATGTGCCAAGAAATAGCCTCGCCTTCTCGGTCGGGGTCTGTCGCCAGGTACACCGTCGACGCTTTGGCGGCGGCGGCGGCAATCTCTTCCACCAGCTCGGCTTTGCTCTGCCGGTTGCGCCCGCCGCGTCCCACGCCCCCGTCACGCTCGACCACATACTTGGGTTCAAAGTTCTGCTCAATATCGACGCCAAGTCCGCGCACCGGCAGGTCGCGTACGTGGCCGAGCGACGCCATGACGGTGTGTTTGTTGCCCAAGATGCGCTCTATGGTCCGCGCCTTCGTGGGTGATTCTACGATTACCAGGTCTTTTGCCATATTCCCTCTAGTGGCCCGTGCCATACCGGGCGGCGGGTTCCATTACTCTAATATAGCGCATCGCACCCACCTGCTTGATGAGGCCCTTGATCTCCAGCAGGGAGAGCGTGCTGCTGACGTTGGCGACCGGCAGCGCCGATTGTCGCCGCACTTCGTCGATGTGGATGGGCTCCGAGCCGATGTGCTGCAGCACCTCCGCCTCGATGCCCTCGGGCGCGGGGAGCGGCATGAAGCCCGGCAGCGCGGGCTGCTGCTCCAGCCGCATCACGTTCAGCTCTTCGAGGATATCGGCTGCGTCCGTAACCAGCTTGGCGCCATCCTGCACCAGGCGGTTCGTGCCGAGGCTGGTCGGCGAGAAGATGCTTCCGGGCACCGCGAAGACATCGCGACCCTGGTCGAGGGCGAAGCGCACCGTGTGCATGACGCCGCTGTCCATCGGCGCCTCGACCACGAGAACCCCGAGCGACAGGCCGCTCAGGAGCCGGTTGCGGCGTGGGAAATTGCGGGAATCGGGCCGAGTGCCGAGTGGGTACTCGGAAAGGAGCGCGCCGGAGTCGGCGATGCGCTCCGCAAGCTGCTTGTGGTCGGCGGGATAGATGACGTCGACGCCAGTCCCCATGACGGCGAGGGTGCGTCCACCCGCATCCAGAGCGGTGGTGTGCGCTATGGCGTCGATGCCGCGCGCCAGCCCGCTGATAACCGTGACGCCCGCCGCTGCCAGGTCCCTCACGAGCGTGTGGCAGGCCTCGCGGCCGTAGGCGGAGGCGCGGCGCGTTCCCACCACGGCGACGCCGCACACGTCTGCGGGCGCGAAACCGCCTTTGCAGAAGAGCACGGGCGGCGGGTCGTAGATCTCCTTGAGCGCGGCGGGGTAGTCGGAGTCGTGCCAGGAGAGGGCTCGAACGCCAACTTGCTCAATCAACTCCATCTCGTGGTCCGGGTCGATGCCGGGCCTGCGCGACGTCACCTGCTGGAGCGCGCTGGCAGTGAGCCCCGCGGCCTTGAGCGCCGACGCCGGGGCCTCCCAGGCTTCCCGCATTGAGGAAAAGGCGGACTCCAGCAGTCGCATGCGCACGGTGCCGATGGATGGTATGCGGGAGAAGGCAACCGAGTATTTGGTGTCATCCATGGAATCCACTATACAACGTGCGGGCAATGTTGGGGGGAGGGAACAGCACTCCAATACGATCAGGATGAAGTACGCAGCAGAGGTTCAGGTAGTCGCGGCACAGTGAAGAGGTTGGCAGGCGGGCACTGAAGAGCCCTTGCGGCGGAGAGAGCGTCGGGACGAGACGGGTCATTTCAGCTACGACTCCGGGTGCAAACTCGGCGTGTGTACTAGCTCGGGGCATTGGTGCGCTTGAGGTGTGGCTTTGCCTCCGTCGCGTCACGACGCGTGCGAGGCAAATTGGACAACTTCATCAGGTATTCCTGGACAGTGGCACTCTATATCGGGAGGCAATCAGATACCTCCCGTATTGCCTTTGAGTGGGCAACTTGGGTCGAGTCCCGTCAGCAGACGGCGCTGGACCGCCTCTGTCATCTCGACGAGGAGACCAACCTCGGTCAAGTCATGGCGTCGCTCGCTATCGCGTAGGCATCACCCACCCACGGATGCGCGGGCCGCCGTCTCGCAAATCAAGAAAGTCCGCGACCCTGGTCGGCTAACATTGACGCTCTATCACGAATTGGCCCATGTTTTCCTGCTAGTCCCAGGCCCGCTAACTTTGGAGCGTCGCGCCCCTCCAGCCCGGGCCAAGGAAAGACGGTCCGCTGGTACGATGCGCCTTCGCATGAGTTGGGCCTTGTTCTAGGCGCGGGCGTAGAGCATAGCGCCTGTTCCGGCCCAGCAGACCAACCTCAATTGCTAGTGCGCCGACGATGGCGGCCACACTAGCTAGGAGCTCGACTCAGGTAGTCCTCTCTTCCCACGTGCTCAAGACTTGCGCAGGACCATGGTTCGATGAATGCACTCGTGAAGTGCGCGCTCTGCACGAACATGCCGACAGAGCATATGAGAAACAACTGGAGGTTGGTTTGACGGGCGCTTACCCGGTCACGCTGAGGAGGAATTCCTTCAGTTCGCGTTCATACCGCGCTGAGTCGACGTACCAGGCATCGGGATGGCCGCATTCGGGATACACGCTGTATTCGACAAGGTCTGGGCGTTGCTCGGCGAGCTCATCGCTCGTGTCGATAGGTATGCGCTCATCTTGCGTGCAGTGGACGAGGAGGATGGGTGCACTGAGCCGGTCTACATCCTTGAGGTAGTCAAGGGCGTCCCAGTCCACGCCGAAGCGGAGCGTGGTTACCCACTTGGCTGTGGCGGTAATGAACCCGGGGAGGTTGCGTTCGCGCGCTCCACTATCCACCGGCGCACTGAAGTCCAGAACGGGCGAGTCGAGCACGATGGCCTTCACTTTGCCGGCCAACGGCGACTCATAGAGGAAGTTGATGATTATCGCGCCGCCCATGCTGTTGCCGATTAGCACGACATCCGTGGCCCCTGGCTGGGAGAGGGCGTACTCCACCGCAGCGTGGAGGTCCTGCCACTCGGTGAGGCCGTACTGGTAGCGATCACTCGGGTCCACTGGCTGTCCCTTGTCGTTTCGGTACGTTATCAACAGCGACGGCATGGCAAGTTCGTGCAGGACGGAGAGCACGGGTATGCCTTCTTCAGGGCCATCCCGCTGGCCATGAACGAAGACCGCCCACGTGCCACTGTCTCCTTCGATCCGCCACGCATCCTGTCTTCCCAGAGGCGCCTCGTACTGGACCTCTTCGTAATCGATGCCCAGGTACAGCAAGGGGTCCGCAGGATATACATCGCTCAACAACGTTGCCGGTGAGGATTGGGGCGGGTCTCCGGCAGCGAGGGTGAAGCGCCTGACGACAAAGTCGTTTGCTTCCACGGTGATGTCCCCGACCATCCCGTTGCCCCCATCCCAGACGATCCCCCACTTTCCTGGCCAAGTCCATTCACCGCCGTCGGGGCCTTGCTCCAGCCGGATTTGACCTTCTCCCACGACCGTGGCTATGAGGTCGAACTCCCGTTCATCTTCTCCTATCACTAAACCCTCATAGTTCAGCACGCCAGAGAAGTACCAGCCGATGCCGAAGATAAGGCCTACCAGGAGCAGCATGAGGGAGATGAGCGGGACCAGCACCCGTTTGCGGGTAAGTGATCGAAGGCCAAGCCCAGTCTGGCTGCCCGGACCCGCTTTCACGTTGCCATTCCTGCCCTCGAACCGAATTTGCTCGATCCTTGGGGAGACCTTTGCACCGGGATTTCCCATAGTGGCAGTATTCAGGTTCCAAGGGCAGCAAAGATGACACGATAGTATCACAGGGAAGTCTCGAAATGCCGGTCAATCGTCGGTCTACTCCCCTCTGTTGGTTCCCTCAGCCTTTTGTCGTCACCCTGGTTGGTAATTGGGTGTGTTGCTGAAATAGACCTTGGTGTGCGGCCAAGGAATCTCAATCCCCTCAGCGTCGAATCGCTCCTTGAGTCGTTTGCGGAGTTCGCCTGTCAATCTCCATTTGTGGATAGGTTTCGTCTCAGCCAGTATCTTGATTTCGACTCCAGATTCTGCAAAATGGTTGACTCGCTCGGCATGGGGCGCCGACAACAGATCGGGGCCAAGAACAGGTTCGGCCTTCATTTTATCGCCAACGCGAATATGGCCCAGGAGGCGACACGCGCCACAGCATTCGCCACGGTTTGGAAACGGACGGAAACCTCGTCGTCAGCGCCCTCTCTTACTTGGGAAACAATTAAGCGGAGGAGCCTTGGACGAATGAAACGTTCAATCGCGAAGGCAACCATCACGATGAGTAGCACCGAGATGACGGTGGTCGCCAGTGCGTTGATTTCTATGGTGAAGTCACTGACTCTGAGGTAGGTTAGCGACATGTTCTCTCTCCACGCGGCCAACGCCAGCAGCGCCAGCAGAAATACCAATATGCGTATCCGTTTCAAACACTCCCTGGGTTGATGGTCTTGGGAGGAACATACCTGTCCATCCGAAGGGGGCGCAACTGCACGATGGTACATTTTCTTCTGCTCCGCCTTGTACAGGCATGGGTTCCTTGCCCTAGCTGGGCCCCGCGAAGTACAGCTTGATGAGCTCTATCACGTCGCCCTTCGTGATGTCCCCGTCAAAGTAGTCCCTTATGGCCATGATGACCTCATCCCGCTCGATCGCGTCGTTGCCGTTGAGGTCGTAGGGACTGAAGGCCGCCTCCGTCACCTCGATCATCACGATGACGATGGCCCCAAACCCCACGCTGTCCGTCGCCGTCAGGTTGACGGTGTACGTCGTCCCGAGCGCCAGCTCCACCCCTTCCCTGACCGTGATCTGCCCCGTCTCCTCGTCAACGGTAAACAGCGACGCATCAGCCCCGTTCAACGAGTAGGTAATCGCAAGGTCATCGGGATGCGCAGCCGCCACCGGCTCCCCGACGCCATCCCCAGCCCGCGCGTTCTCCGCGACGGCACGCGTCGTGCGGAAGCCATCGCTGAATTTGGGGGCCACCGGTGCGGGGCCGAACCCGCCGCCGCCACCGCCCGTTGTCACCACCGGCGACCTCTTCTCCTCGGGGATGACCACGGGTGGGGCGGACAGCCTTGCGTCGCTGGTCAGCGACTCGGCGTTGCCCGCGTCGTCGTCGAAGGTGACCCGCACCTTGATGGCCTTGCCCTCGTCGGCGTCGGTCACGGTGTATGTAGAGCTTGTCGCTCCCTCGATGTCCGCGTCGGTTCTTGTCGCCGGATCCTGGCGGACCCACAGGTAGGCGAAGACCGCGTCCGTCAGGCCGTCCTCGTCCTCGATCCTGTCCGTGGTCGCCGTCAGCGTCTCGCTGGCCCGCACCGTCCCGGTGATGCCGGGCCAGCCCGTCGCCGGGCTGTTCGCGGCCTTATTCTGTGAGCTTGTTTGCGCACTGGCATAGACGGCCATCAACATGCGCCGACATCCCATGGGCGCCTCCTTCCACGACCCCAGACCGAGGAAAAGCTTTTCGCCCAGCGACCAGCCAACCTCTCCGGTGGTCACACCTTCAGGGGTCAAAAGCCGATCGCATATCGAGGTGTCGATACGGATAGTGTCGGACCCCCATTGTCTGTGGAGCACCAACCAATAGGTCGTATCGGCGGCAAGCACATAACCGGTCGTCGTGAGGTCCTCGTGTGTGGTTATGAGCGAGTCGATGGTGGGGATCGTCAAGGCATGCAGACTCCGTCCGGGTTCTCCCGAGTTGTCAGCGCGTATGGTGACAGCGGGCGCTGATCCGAGTCCCCGCAGATACAGCCGGACTTTTTCAAGCGTAACGGCAGTGCTGCCGGTATGGAATGAATGTGCGTAGGCCTGGCCCTCGCCCACTATAATTCGACTGTGTTGGCGGACTTCCGGCGCTTCTCCCAGATTGCTAACCATGACGGTCGCAGTTGACTGCGCCGTCGCCGGGGCGATATTGGACACCACGAGCATGAGCGCCATGGCGACGGCCAATAACCAGACCATCGATACCCGAACCAGAGTTACGTTGCTTGCTATATTCATCGGGTGAGTCCTTTCCTGTAGACTTGAGACCCCTCTGCAGCCTTGGAGGCGGTTTGACAGAGCCCGGTTGCCGGATCCGCGGCGGCCGCCTCTCCATTCAGCCATTGCCTGACCTGTGTTGCTGACCAGGTTGTTGACAATTGACCCCCACTACATAATTACAGGCCCATACAGAGGTGCACAAGATTCATATGCATCGACTTTCTGGGGTAATCTTGACGCAACGTTTTAGCAAGAGAATGAAGCGCAACTGTGTGCATTCGGTAAGTCAAATTCACCTCCGACAGCGTGCGTTTCTATATTCAGGCGAGACCCTCAATTGAATCGAAGGTCTCCCCCTCGCGCAACCGCGTATGCGATACCGTTGTGCTCGCGGGGCTCGGCCTATTCGCCCGGCCCGCTGACGGTGCGCTCCAGGCGGTTGGACAGCTTCTTGTCGCCGTCGGCGCAGATGGCCCCCTGCGCGTCGCAGTCCGTGGTGGCGGGCAGCACGATGGTGACGTCGCCGTTTGAGTCCGGTTCGACGGTGATCTCCCAGCGAATGTTGCTGCCACTGACCAGCCGCTGGGCCCCCACCACCGTACCGCCCGTCACCGTGAACGCCTGGTAGCGGAGCGTCTTGTAGCTGAGGCCCGTCTCGAGCTCCTCGCTGAAGGCGATTCTGAATTTGAAGTTGTCGCTGCCGTTGTGGGACGCCGGGACGCTCTCGAAACTTGCCGTCATCGGAGGCCCCTTGACGGTGAATTTCAGCGGGCTGGACAGCACCCTGCCGTCCTCGACGCAGATGGCCCCCTCCGGCCCCGGCGACGCCACCCTGACACGACCCCATTGCCCCCACGGAGCGCCCTCCGTTACCTTCCCTCCATGGAGAACGCAACCAACCCCCGCAACCACGCCGTCGCCAACACGTCGATAACCAATCCTTTCGTTGTATTCGGCATGAGAATCCGCGAGAGCTTGGGGTTGGCCGGCAAAAGAGGGGGTTGTTCCCTACGGGAGAAAACCTTATTCGCTTTGTAGCTGAGATGCGCCACAGCAAATACAAATCCAATGCCAAAACAACCTACCGCAGCTACAACGGCAAGAGAACCAATGAAACCGTTGAGCAGCCTCCCCCGGAGCCCCGGAAAGGCGGGCGCACCCTGAAGGAGGAAGGCCAGGACCCGGACCACCCCCTCGAGACCCGCGCCAGCGGCCGCTCCGGCGCAGGTGCAGCTTCCGATCACCGAGCCCCGCGAGAGAATCGAGACCGCCTCTGTGCCCGTGGGGGGTCCCCCCACACTAGAGCGGAAGCCGCCGCTGACTATGCAGGAAAAGGAAGGCGCAGTCCGCATCGTGCAGGTGTGGGGCATCGTGGAGCGCATCAACGGTGGCCAGTGCTGGATGGCGACTCGAGTCTATCGCACCATAATCGCAGGAAGAGATGGCATCCAGTTTGACGCGATTTGGGATGAGCCGGTGGACAGCGCCGGTCCATGGACGCTGCTGCCATGCACGGGAACGCTGCGAGTGGAGTCATCGGCGCGCTGGCGAGACGTTACACGGCTGGTGATTTGGGTAGACACGCAGGAGGATTCCTTTGCCGGCTACGCGGTGATCAGCGAGCCTGAGGACGTCCCACAGCCGGCCATCGATGACGCTCCAGCCCTGACAGACATTATCAGGGCCTACAGCACGCTGACCGGTCGGCTCCTCTACGTCGGCCCGTCGGCGCTGTCGCCACCGAGGGCGGTCCTGTGCGAATCGGGCACGTACTACCGAGACTAGCCGTTAGGGGCCTCTTCCTCCCGGCCGAACAGGAACCCGCGCAACCTGTGGCTGTACCGCTGGTATGCCAGCCCCGTGCCCAGCAGCAGCGCCCCCAGCGTGACGAACGCCACCACGCGGAACACCCGGTCGAGCAGGAAGACGTCGTAGCCGAATAGCTTCACCAGCGGCACAGCGAGCAGCGCCATCCCGGCCAGCCTTACACGGCTCGATTGCAGCGCCATGCCCGCCGCCATGACGCCGATGGCGTAGATTGCCCAGAGCACAGTCAGCGACAGGTGCTTGGCGCTCTCCTGCGAGAGCACCAGTCCGCGTTGCCCAGCCTCAAGGAACCGTTCGGCCCGGAAGTCGAAGAAGTCCACTACCTCTTGGGTCAGCGCCCAGATTGCGACGACGTTGGCAAGTACCAACACAACCGTGATCGGCTCTATCCTGAGGTTCGCGACCCGCCCTACACCGAGGTTCGGAAGCGGCTCTGAGCCGAGGTTCGGAAGCGGAAGCCGTCCGCGCCTCAACAGCACGGCCATCGTCGCCAGCAGTCCGAGCATGAGCGCAAACGTCAGGAATTGCGTGTTGAAGATGGGCAGGAAGGAGTTTGCGTCCAGATGTACAAATATCGTGTCGTGGAGCAAAAGCTTGCCCAGAGCGACACCGCCCAGAGCAACGCCGCCCCACTGGATGAATCGCTCCTTCCGCCAATCGCCGATTACCAGCAGCGCGAATGCGTAGAGCGTCCACACGGCCGTGATCGTCATCTGCATCCCGCTCGCAACGCCCCTGCTGTCGAGGCTTCCGCCGGCCGACATTGCCTGGCCCCAAAAGATATGGACGGTCTCCACGGTCAGGCCCCAAAGGGCGGCAAGGTTCAATAGGAACATGAACGCGAGGTAAGGCAACGCCTCTTCCGCGGGCAACGACTCCCGTTGACGCCGAAAGACATACAGCACTGCGACGATCGGCAGCAGGACGGCCAGATAGGTAAGGAATAGCGGGTTCAGTATTGGTATGAATATCTTGGGGGCCAGATCCACAAATTGCGAGTCGCCAAGGACCAACTTGAGTATCGCGACAGCCAGGAGGGCCAGGCCGCCCAGATGTGTCAGGGCCGCACGCCGCCACAACCCGAAGGCCAGCAGGCCGGTCCCGAAGGTTGCCCAGATCAGGGTGAGCGACAGAAGGATCCCGTTGGTGACGCTCGCGTCGCTGAGGGTCCCCTGAAGTTGGCTGTCCTGGCTCTGGAAGAAGTGAACCGCCTCCACGCTCAGGGCCCACACCACAGCAATGTTCATCAGGGCAATGACCATCGGGACGTAGTACTCGTAGTAGAAGCGCGGCGCTGACGCCTCGGCGCGATAACGGTACAGGACGAGGCCCAACGGCAAGAGGAGCAACGGGTACGTGAGGAACAGGACGTTTAGGAAGGGCGTGAACTCATGAAGGTCAAAGTCAACCCGTGACGTGTCAAACACCAGCAGCTTGAGTATTACGAAGACGACGAGGGCCATGCCCGCGATGTGGGCAAGCTGCATTCTCCGCCAGAACCCGACGGCCAACAGCCCGGTCGCGTAGGTTCCCCAGACCACGGTGAGCGTAAGGAGCAAGCCGTTTCGAGCCTCGTGGCTCGCGAGGGTGTTGACGTGCTCCAGGTTTCTGAAGAAGTTGTACGCCTCGGCGCTGAGCGCCACCAGCGCGAGCACGTTGGCGCCGATGGACAGCGCCCATGGCACGTACCACTCCCATTCGACTAGCTCTGCTTGGCGACGCCAGTAGAGGTACGCGGCGGCGCCCATCGCGGCCGCAACGAAGGCGATGCTCAGGAATTGCTGGTTCAATACGGGCGTGAAGTTCTCCGCGGTGGGCGATGCCGTCGCCGCCAGCAGGCTCAACACCGCCAGCGCCAGGACGCCCAGCCCGAAGTACCGCGTCAGCCACCGCTGCAGGACGAACCCCGTCAACACCAGCGCCGCCCCTTGCGCCCCCCACGAGAGCGACACCAACGCGCCGTCGAACTGCAGCGGGGCCGCAATCGTCAGGAAGATGAGGGCAATGGGAAGCGTGATGAAGGCCATATGCGGCGGTGCGCCCGGCCGCTTCCCGGCAGCATACGCCGTCAGCCCGTAGAAGACGGCTAGGCTGAAGGCAATGAGGCCGAACCACTCTTCGTAGTCACCCAGAATGGCAACGGTGAGCAGGAAGAACGCCGTCGCATTGGCCGCGACGAGGCCCAGGTCGAACTGTTTCGGCATTTCCCGCCAGAGGATATGGAACAAGGTGGTGGCGCCGGCGAAGATCAGGAAGATGCCCGTAAGCCCGGCGTGCATCAGCAGGCCGTGCTGGTCCGGGTATTGGGATACTGCCAGGGTGAAAACTCCGTACGAGCCGAGCCAACCCAGCAACAGGAAGAATCGCCACTTGCGTAGTATGGAAATCCACAGGATGCCAAGGTCGACCACCAGGATGTACGGGAGCACCAGCCGGACGTCCGACAAGTCCTGCCCCATAAGCACCGGCGCGATGAATGCCCCGACGATGCCCAGGACGCCGATGACCATGGCGTTGTAGCGCAGCGCGAGAAGCCCCGCCAGCGCCACGACTGCAGCAAGCAGCACAAAGGCAACGTCGGGCCGGATGAGCTCGTACAGGGCGAAGGCGGCGTAGATGGTGAGGTAGAGGGTGGCGGCGCCGCCCGAGGTCACCGCCTGCGACCATCGAGGCACCCGTTGCCGCGCAAACTCGCCGGTGACCAGAAGACCGGCGCCCGCAGCGAAGCCCAGGAGGACGCGGCCGGTATCGTTGATCCAGTTGTTGTCCAATGACAGCTTGAGGAAGAAGCCTATCCCCAGCACCAAGGTCACCGCCCCGATGATGGCCAGCCAGTTCCGACCAAGGACCTGCTCCCAATCGATCCGCTTCAGGAATGCGAACGGGTCGGGGGGAGGCTGCCGCGTGAAAGATGCACCGGCGTTGGTGGCAGCCGCGCCCTCCCGCATCTGCGTGGGGGGCGCCGTGGCGGTAGCTGCGTCGGGCGGGGGCGCCAGTCTCTCGAGATTCGGAGGTCTAGCGAACGCATGCCGCGCTTCGTCGGCTTCGGGCGCGGCAGGCTGTGATGGTACAGCGTCGGCTGGCGCCGCGGGGGCGGGGGTCGCGTCGGACAGCTCCTCCGAGCGTACGGGAGCGTCGCCGGCGGGCTCCTCCGCCGACGGGGTCGACGGGGCAGGTCCAAAGACGGCCGCCCGCGTCTCGTCCGCGCTCTCCAGCTCCGCGAGGCGCGCCTGCAGCCGCTCCACCCGCTGCGACATCTGCAGAAGTTGGCTCTGCACCGCCCCCAGCTGCGAGCGAAGGGCTTGCCGCTCGCTTTCCTGGTTGGCTTGTGGGCGCAGCGTTGCGCCGCACTGCATGCAGTATCTGAAGGAGTCCGAGTTGGCGCTCCCGCAGCTACTGCAGATTACATCGGCCAACTTGCCTCCCTTAACGCGCAAGGCCCTTGCGCATTGAGACGGAAGGTGGACGCGTATCGTCCTCGGTGCGGCATCAAATCCTTTGGGATTTTATCGGATGGCCCTTGGCCGGCATGGTAAGGCGTAGTTGGCCATGCCCCAATCGCGGAGGCCTCTCCTAACGTTGCCCGATTCTACCACAGGCATTGGCATTGCATTTGGTGCGGTTCACAAGACCACCGCGCCAACGTTGACTTCCAGAGCAACCCTAAAAGTTGCCAGAGAACTGGGCAATAACTGACTAATGCTTGTCAGTAACAACCTTGTGACGAAAGACTGTTGACCTGAATAGGCGGCAGCGAGGGGTGGGGCCACCGAGTGCGCAGCCGTGTCGAGAGCCTGTGGGCAACTCTGAGTAGAGCCAAAGTCCGCTGGGTGGGCGCCGCGCTGGCTCTCGCGCTGGTTGTGGCGTCGGGCACGCTGGTGGAGTTGCCGTCCGCCTCTGCACAGACTCCCCCCAGCGTTGACACCGTCTCGGCAGACAATATCACCAAGACCGACGCAAGGGTGACGGTCACACTGGCGAACTACGGCACGTCGTCGCTAACTGTGCATGTGCGTATTCGCATCGGTGACACGATGGAAGGGTTCACTAGGTCGGAGTCAACCTCGACTGGGACCGCCGAATTCAACTTTATGACCTTCCTTGTCGCAGGCACGACGTACCACGTTGAGGCGTCGCTGGACAGCAACTTTAGAACGGGGGTTAAACGCGAAAGCTTCACCACGCTTCCGGCTGACTTTACCATCACCGGCGTAACCGTAGGCTCCAGGACTCACACCTCAGCCGTCGCGACCATCAACAGCACCAGCCAAACGATGGCCAACAGGTATGTGACGCTACGGATCCGCCCAGTCGGGACCACGATATGGGACCCTCTCGTCTCAATCAGCTTCACTCCAGACTCCATTGACGAGGACCTCGTTGACCTGAATCCCGGCACGGAATACGAACTTCACGCATCTACAGACGAAGCCTATCTCGGCGGCCAGAACCTCTACGTTCGCTTCACCACCCTGAAGGCCCGTGTCAGTGAAATCGCTTTGAATGGGAACGTTTACCAAACCAGCGTGCGCCTTGATGTGACCATTCTTGATCCCGACGGCCTTAAGGAGTACATCTTCCTGCGCTACCGCGCAACGCCGTCGGGCAGCTGGACGTACTTTCGGAGTCACAGCAGCACCGACCAGGGAGACGGGTTGCTGTTTGGCCTCACCTCGGCTACGGGTTACGAGGTGGAGGCGTCAATCGACTTCAGCTTCCCTGCGGGCGAAACGGCCTCAACGACCTTCACCACCCTTCCCCCTGACCTCGACCGGGTCACCGTGGACGACGTCACGCAGACCAGCGCCACGGTCGCCGTTGCCATCGGCGCGCCCAACGGCCAGCCGCAGACCGTGTACGTGCAATACCGCAGGAATATCGACACCGACTGGACGGACGCTCCAAACGTGACCACGCGAACGGCCACCGGGGACCTCGCTCTCTCAGGTCTGCCTTCCGGCACGGAGTACGAGGTCCAGGCATCGCTGGACGACACGTTCCCTTCGGGAGAAACGGAGTCCACTAGCTTCACGACGGAGCCGCCTGTTGTGACCGGACTGAGAGTGGACAATGTCACGCAGACCACGGCTGACGTCACGGTGACCATTTCGGAGCCCAACGGGCAACCTCAAGTGATCAACGTGGTGTATGGCGGTCGGATCTATAATTCACCCGCTACAGAACGAACCGTAGCTACGTCCACGGATACCGCTACCATCACGTTGTCTGGCCTCGTGCCTGGCGTAGCGTACAACGTACGTGCTTCATTCGACGATCGCTTCATCGCAGCCACGTCTGCCGGCGCCGACTTTGACACCGATCCTCCGGACCCCAGCCTCGTCAGCATCTCCGTCCGGACGGTCACCGGCACCTACACCGAAATCTGGATGGCCGTAGCCAACAATAATTCTGGCACGCGGATGCACTCGCGCTACCGCGAAACCCCAGATGGACCCTGGTCGACTACCACGTCGAGCAACGCTGGACGGTCCACGTTCGTCCGTCATCTGAATTCTCTGAATGCCAATACCGAGTACGAGGCGCAGCTATCCCTGGACCCCTCCTTCCCCGCAGTGGAGACGCAGTCCACCACCTTCACCTCGCTGCAGGCCAACCCTAGCCTGGAACGCCTAGACGTCATAGATGCTTTTGTCACCCAGACTGATGTGCCGGTTATTGTTACCATCGACGACCCCAGCGGCACGGAGATGGTCTACCTGCGTCGACGGGAGTTTCCGTCCGGGTCATGGAGCAGCCTCCAGATAGAAACCACCACGACCTCGACCGTGAACATCTCGCTCTCGGGACTGACGGCCGGCGTGCAGTATCAGCTGCAGGCTTCCCAAGACGCTGCGTTTCCATATAACGACACGCTAAGTGAGTTGTTTACCACTGCGCCGCCGGACCCTGCCATTTATGAGGTGTACATTGGAAATCGGCAGGGGCTCTCTCTTTCCGTCGGGGTAAGAATTTCCAACGTTCGGAGCCGCCTACCCGTTTACTTGCGCTATCGCACCACGCCGTCCGGTCCCTGGAGCAGTGTCCAAGAAGAGGTTGCCCGTACCCCTGACGCATTCCTTGATGTAGCGTTCGATGTTAGGGGCCTAACCCCCGCAGTGGAATATGAGTTCGAGGTATCTCTCGACAGCAGCTTCCCTCCCGCTGAGACCAGCAACATATCGGATACCACGGCCCCTTCCTCTGTCAGCTCGCTAGCGGTGCAGGCTAGATTAGAGAGCGCCGCTACGCTCGTGGCGAGCCTTAGGTGGGTCGATGGCCAGGAGCGTGAGGTCTACACCAGGTACCGTAAGGTGGGTGTAAACGAGTGGACGGACGGCCCCACGGCGCCCACCACAACTGACCGTGCAGTCTTTGAGTTGACTGGTCTGTTTGGTGGCACTGACTACGAGGCGCAGGCGTCTACTCACAGCGGATTCCCGGTTGGCGCCGGCAAGGTCACCTTTACCACGCTGCCGCCCCGCATAACGGACGTGACGATCTATAGTTACGCCCAGACCGAGGTTTGGGTCAGAATTGGCCTCGCCGGCGTCAGCAGCGACAATGTGATTCAGATGAACTCCCGGTATCGAAGGACGTCGCCGTTAGGGCCCTGGATCAATCTGATTCACAGCCCTCCTCCTCCTCCAACTCCAGGTCCAACAGAAAGCCTCGTTGCCCCTCTGGATGGGCTCGAACAAGAGACTGGTTATGAGTATGCGGAATCTCTGGACATCCACTTTGCGGCAAACGCCACGAAGTCCGTGCGCTTCAACACGCTGTGGGCAACGGTCGCAGGGGTTGAGGTGGTCGACGAGACCCAGGACGGGGCTACGCTCAATGTGTTGCTCCAGAGCACAGACGGCAGCAATCGCACGGTGTATGGCCGCTACCGTCCGGTGGGCTCAGAAGGGCAATGGACAACCGGAGCAAGGGCGAGCACCACGACGGACGCGGTGACCATCGAACTCAGGAGACTTCGAGCGGGGGCGGAATACGATGTGGAGGCCTCCACGTACGGCAATTTCCCGGCGTACGCAACGACGGCAACCACGCTCACGACGGAGCCCGCTCGTATCGAGGGACTTAGCCTCAAGTCAGTAGGCAAAACGGAAGCTGAGGTCAATGTAGACTTCGCCGGGCACAACCTTTATGTGGTCCTGACCTATTACCGCTACCGCGCCCTGCACTCCGGCTCCTGGAGTCCTACGTACGTAGAGGTCGGAACCACGAGAGGGACAAGGACGCGGCTGGAGCACCGGCTGCCCCTCTTTATGTCCGGTACGGAATATGAGCTGCAGGCATCGACAGACCCCACCTTCCCGTCACCCGGTTCATGGACCCTTACATTCACCACCGCACCGCCCGCACTGTTTTCTTTGACAGTCGACAACGTCACAGCGACACAGGCGGAGGTCACGGTTACCCTTGCGGTGCCCAACGAAAATGCGCAAACCGTTTACCTTCAAAACCGCACACGGGGAGAATCGGAGTGGAGCGACCTGCCGAGCATCGTGACAGCCACAGCAACGGGCGCCCAAACACTGACAGGCCTGCTTGCCAACACGGTCTACGAATTGCGGGCTTCGCTTACCGAGACTTTCCCCAATGGTGAGACAGCTACAGCCCGTGTCGAAACCGACAATGCTGGGGTGTCCAGCTTCGTAGTGAGCAATGTCGGCAAGACCGAAGTCGAGATAACGATAACCCTCGGTGATCCCATAGGCGGCGCCCAGCGCTTTCTGATACGGGTGATAAACGCCGACATCCCCCGAAGTGAGAGAGCTCGTCTGACGCTGTCCATGAATACGCCTACGGCAACTTTCAAGTTGTCTGGCCTTTCACCGGCAACGTCATATCTGGCATATGCCATAGTCGACTTCCCAAGGTTTGACGTTGTTCGCAGCCTTATCGCATTTGAGACACTGCCGCCCGATCCGAGACTGTCCTTCGCTTACGTGGACGACACAACCTCGAACGACGCCGAAGTCACGGTAACCGTGGTGGACCGGTACGGCCGCTCACCGATGGTCCACCTCCGCCATCGCACTGCGGGGGAGGCGAACTGGGAACCCACAACCTCACTTCCGGCGAATGCCGATGATGTCGTGTTCCCACTTTCGGGGCTTGATCCAAGCGTCAGGCATGAAGTCCAAATGTCCTTGGACCCCAACTTCTCGCCGGGCGGTATTGCCTCCATCTCCTTTACGACGCTGCAGGCTACTCCTTTCCTCAGCGGAGTGACCATCGCCAACATCATGCAGACCTCAGTAGAGGCAACGGTCTCGATAGCAAGCCCAAGTGGCACGCAAACCGTCAACCTGCGTCACCGGCAGTTGCCCAGCGGCCGCTGGAGCCGTGCCCAACCCGAATCGACAGACACCGGGACGGCTGAATTCCCGCTGACCGGGTTGGAGCCGGGGTCGAAATACCAGGTAGAGGCCTCCAAGAGCTCGACGTTCCCCGCCGCCGATACCAGGTCCAAGGTCATTGCGACGCTGCCTCCCGATCCCCGCGTCGCTCGAATCCAGATTCTTGAGATTGATGGGTATGACTTCAAGATGGAGATCCACTTCGCGCATGGCGGAACCACATTGAAAACCGTCTATCTGCGCTACCGTGTCGTGGGGGATCGGGACTGGAATTCGAATGTTTTCAGCACGACCACAACGGCCACGGACCTGGTGGAGATGGACCCGGATGGCTTGAAGCCGGAAACCCTCTACGAATTCGAGGCATCCCTGGATGACACGTTCCCTAGGGGAGCCACCGCCTCGACAACTGTCAAGTCGGAGCCTCCGAAAGTAGTAGGCGTCACCGTAGGGGTAGTCGAACAAAACACTGTCGCGCTCACCACCACAGTCAAGTTTTCGGCCCAGGAAGACCAACCCGTGTACACACGGTACCGGACGCTCCCTTCAGGCAGGTGGGTAAATGCGCCAAAGGTCACGGTCGATAACCCCGCCAGCAGTGAGAGGGTTACTGTGGACTACGACGTGACCGGCCTCATCGCAGGGACGGACTACGAGATCGAGGCGTCGACAGACCCAGGATTCCGCATCAGGCACATTCGGACTTTCACCACGATGCCGCCAACGACATCCGGGGTGCACGTCCACGAGAAGTCCCCACGACAGGTCGGCGTAAGTGTGAGCACCAAGGCCCGCAGGGACAGCGTCACCGTTTACACGCGGTACCGGTCAGGCTCGGACCCGTGGACCAACCGAAATCCTTCCGAAGCCCCGCCCGGTCACGTCCTCGATTTTCAGCTTGACGGACTCATGCCCGGGGAGGAATACGAGCTGCAAGCTTCAGTCGAGAGCGATTTCCCTGGGACCAATACCAAGTCCTTCATGTTCAGCACCCTGGGGGATACGCCCACCAACGAGTCATTGAATGAGAATGGCGTCACGAAGGACAGCGCCAAGGCGATGGTGAAAGTACACTCGCCGGACGGCACGGAACACATGGTGCACCTGCGCTGTAGAGAGCTTGGCGAGTCAGGATGGACACCCATGACCCCGGAGATGACCATCGATCTTGAGGTGACATTCGACCTGACCAATCTGAAAGAGGACACACTGTACGAGATGCAGGCCGCGCTGAACAGCACGTTTGATGCCGACAGCGTCTTGTCCCGGGTATTCGCCACGCGCGGCGGCTCAACCACCACGACCACGACAACGACGACGACGGGCGGCGGCGGCTTCGGCCCGGCGCCCGTCGCGCCGAAGTTCGCCGACGGCTTCCGCGCCACCCGCGAAGTCGCAGAGAATGCCCGGCCCGGTGACGCAGTGGGCGTGCCTGTGCCGGCAACCCACCCCGACGACCTGGAGATCACCTACTCCCTCAGCGGGACGGACGCTGCATCCTTCACCGTAGATGAGGAGACGGGGCAGATCCAGGTCAAGGAGGGCGTGGAGCTGGAGCTTGGTCAAACGCTTACGCTGAACCTCACGGCCACAGACAGCGCCGGTTTTGGGGCGATCATCATCGTTGCCATTGAGGTGGTAGAGGCCATGCACCATCGCTACGACGCGAATCGCAACGGCAATATCGAACGCGACGAGGTCATCGCGGCCGTCAAGGACTACTTCGATGGGGACATCTCCAAGGACGAGGTCATAGATCTCATCAAGTTATACTTCTCGGAGAGTGATTAGCGCAGAGGAAAGCCCTTCAAAGGGACGTTCTCTTCTGCGGAGGCAAGTGCAACGTGCAATGCGACCGAGCAAAGCAAGTGTACATTTAAGAAATCGGTCCGCTGGTAGGCGTGGTGAGCGGCACAGGACCCGTATACCTAGGGCACATCAAGGCGAGGGGCATCATGTTCCCCTCCACGTCCTATAGAGCCGCCGCTTAAGAATACTTGATGAAGTTGTTCAAGCTGCCGCGCACGCGTCGTGGCGCAACGTAGAGCATAGTCACACCTCAAACACGCTAAAGTGCCGAGTCAGTACCCGTGCCGACCTTCCAGCCGAGATTCGTATCACGAGGATTCCCACTCATTCCTGCTGTCGTCTCGGGGCAGGGAGGTCAGATGATGGTCTCACCGCTGATTGCGGCTTCGGTTCGGGCGCGGTCGTCGGTTGTAAGCGCGATCATCGCGTATCCGCCTTGACGGTTGAGGATGTGCATGCTCTGGATGTTCACGCCGGCCTGTTTCAGGCTTTCGGCTACCCTGGCCAGGGCGCCGGGTTCGTCCTTGAGACGGAGGACAAGCACCTCGTCGCCGACCGCCTTGTATCCGGCCTGATTGAGGACGTAGAGCGCGCGGTCGGAATTGTCGGTAGTCAGTACCACCGCTTCGTGCTCGCTGGTTGCATCCGTGTTGATTGATTCGATGTTGATGGCGGCGTTGGCTAGAGTCGTCGTTATGTCGGCAATGACGCCCACCTGGTTTTCTGCCATGACGACGATGCGGGTGATCCGGTTGATTTGTTCCAATGCATTACTCCTTCAATTGTTGAGAACACCAGGGGTTATCAACGGGTGCAGTCGGCGATGATCTCGTCAACTTGCTCGCGGGTGACATGGGGCATGGCGATGATGTGGGCAACCTGACCCTGGGGGGCGATCTGCCACTTCTTGAAGACCTCCGGCGCCGGCCTTGTGAAGACCACGGTAACCGAGTTCCGGTGACGCCAAGCCGTTATGCCGTGCCGGTTGAACTCCTCCACCGCGTACGCTGCCGTGTCCAGCATTCCCTCTACCAGCTTTCGGAAACCCTCATCTCCGTATTGCCTTAGGGCGTACCACAGCATCAGCGGGGTCAGGCCGTTGCGGGAGCCGGACAGGGTGGTGTCCTGGATTCCGACCAGTTCAATGGTGCGGCCAACGCGTTCCACGTTGGTCTTGTGGGTCAGGATGACGCCGCAGGGCAGCGGCGCGCCGATCAGCTTGTGGCCGCTCACCGCGATGCTGTCGATGCCGGCGTCGAACCCGAAGGGCTGCGGCTCCTCGACAAAGGGCAGAATCATGCCGCTGAGGGCGGCGTCGGCGTGGATGTAGCTGTCGACGACCTGCAGGTCGCGCAGGATGCCCCTTATCCGCTCAATGTTGTCGATGGCACCACGCATGGTCGTGCCGATGTTGGCAATGATTACGGCAGGCCGGTCCCGGTGGACCTGAATCATGCCGTGCAGGTCCTCGTAGTCAATCTCGCCATCTTCCTGGCGTTTGATCATGACGTAACGGGCGTTCAGCACCCGCAGGTTCTTGAGGACGCTGTAATGCGTTTCCTCGGAGAAATAGAAGATCCCGTTGGGATACATCTCTCGCGCTAGGTATAGCCCGTACAGGTTGCTCTCGGTCCCTCCGGAGGTGACGTAGCCCCAGGCTTCATCCGGGTCCAGCCGCATCAGGCTGGCAAAACGGGTGATGACCTCTCGTTCGATGCCGTGGGTGTTGCTCCAGTAGTTGCTGTCGTGAAAGGGGTCGCCAACGTTGTTCAGCGAGTATTTGAGAAACGGCACCAGCGGCGAATAGTCGAAGGTCTGATTGGCCGGATACCCAACCTGTTTACCCGCGGCGGTCTGGACTTCGGCCAGGAGACGGTCGAGGGTTTCCTGCGTGTCCGATTGGGATTCGCCGGTCGCTGTGGGAATGTTGGTCATGAGCTGGCCCCCCCCTGTTTTGGGATGGTGGAAAAGCAACGCCGTCACCTGGACTGACCTTGATGCTATCACCCCTCATGCGTCTGCTCAACTTGGGTTGTCAGCTTGTAGTTCTCGGCGCACCGCTGCCGACGGAGTCCGTTGACGAGGCCACCGCGCTATGCCGCCGCGTCCGTCTCACGGGTGTTGCCGTCCAAGACCGCTCCGAACAACAAGAGATGTCCGCGTACATTGACTAGCGGGGGGGCTTCGACGCATGTTCGATTGCCTTCCTGTGGCTGCGGCGCTAGCATCCCGCACTGACGGGCTCGGTCTCCCGCTCCTGCTCCGCTCCGAGCGCCCACTCGAAGAGGGACTCCGCGGCGGGCCGAGGCTTGGGGTACCGGCACTTCGGCTTCACGGCTCCTCAGCTATCCGGAGTCAGGTGCAGGCAGCGAAATCCTGGTGTCGACTGTGGCGTCGGAAGTCTTGGTGGAGTCACGGTGATAGGGCGCGGGACGATGGTGTTGTGGATGGGGTTCAAGCGTGCCGCACAGGTGAGGCTTGGCCACTCTCCTTACCGAAAAAGGAGTCATGAAGTGATGGATGATGCGTCCTAGTCTCTATTCCCTTATTTATAATATCCGGGGTTTCAAAGCAACAACGTTCATCAATTATCACTCACTTCCTCACGCGAACGCGCTCCCGCTATAGGGCACAAAACCGAAGCGAGCGAAACTGGTCACCCGCCCCGACAAGGCGGGCCTCTGTCCAACCGCCCCATAGCAGAGGCATGATATCCACTCGGCAGCATTTTGCCTGCCACTCGTCATTGGGTGTGTTGTGTTTCCTCTTTACCCTCATGCGTTCGATCTGGCTTCATGCCAGACGCCCCTTGGCTTCTCATCGAAGGGAATTAACCACCGCATTGACCCATGGACACAGCGGTAGCGCCTTCACAACGCTGTCAGTGTGGGGTCGGGTGTAGGGGTAGCCGTCGCGCGGGCTGCGTTCCGGTAGTTTGCTAGGCCCGGTCCGCTATGCCGCTGGCGCCCCGGAACGCTAGCCGCACCCGCTCTCCCAGGGGCTGCTTCGCCGCAGCTGCAGCTGCTCTGACAGTAGCGTCACCTGGAGAAGCTGCCGCCGCAGGCAGGCTGCCTCCGCGCTCGCAGTGCGTGGCCCATGTCCAATCCTTGGAGGTCGACCGAAAGCCGTGCGGGACGGCATTGCCCACGTCGAGCCGTCGGAGGACCATGGTGAAGGCCATGTTGCTGAGGGGCTTCCCCTTCTGCGACGGGAACACAAGCCCGCTTCCCGTGCCTAGGCACCGGGCCTCCTCCAATATCGCCAGCGCCCGCCGCGACAAGGGGACGCGGTGCTCCCTGCGGGCCTTTATGCGGGATGCGGGGACCGTCCACGTCGCCGCCTCGGTGTCCACTACCCCCCAGTCCATGAGCGCACTTCCCCCGTCCGAGCCGCCGTGAGGATCAGAAACTCCAGCCCCAGCCTTGTGACCGTGTCCGCGGTGGACGCTCCGAACGCCTGTATGAACGCGGGCAGCTTCCCGTAGGCCATGGCTGGGTGGTGCTTCTTCTGGCCGCGCCGCCGTTGGAGCACCTTGGACACGGCCACAGCGGGGTTGTCGGTGCGCCAACCAGAGGCGATGGCATACTCAAAAACCATCTGCATGCGCTACCCCACCCGCGTGGCCGTCTCAGGCTTGGCATTCCATCTGGGCAGCGTGCTTCTCACTGCTCCACGTCGGCCGCCGCAGCGCTATCACCTTGCGGGCCACGTCCTCGAAGATGGGCATGTCGCCCGCCCTTTCCATGCGCTTCTCGGCTACGGGATCCCGACCCTCCCTGGCTGCTCGCCAGTTGGCCAGGGCCATCTCCCGCGCTTCCTCGAGCGACACCTCGGCGTATGACCCCAGGCCCAGGTTGCGCTGGCGTCCCCGGATGGTGAGGCGCTGGACCCACCGCTTGTTGCCCCGGGCGTCTATACGCAGGGTCAACCCGTAGCCGTCACTATAGGGTCCCGGCTTCGTTGCCCGCTTCACCCAACCGGCTGTGAGCGCTTGGGCCTTGACGCGTGGCATGGCTTCTCGTCCCTTCTTGTGTCCTTAAGAATGTAAACGGAGGATGGGAAGAGGTCGAACGGGAAAGGACAAACTGCGGGGTATACCATATCCGTTAGCGCATCTATTCACTAAAGGAGGGGGCTAGTTGGCGGAGAGGGCGGGATTCGAACCCGCGAGGACCTTGCGAGCCCTACGCGCTTTCCAGGCGCGCCTGTTCGTCCACTCCAGCACCTCTCCAACATGGACGGACGCTCCACGCAGGCATAGCACCAGTGTGGAACGTATCTAGTATGGCAATCCCGTTAATGTCGTGTCAACGACGGCACCGCATCGGAGCACTGACCGCGCGCCCTGGTGTGCAACAAGAGTACGAGTATCGCCTAGCCCACCCACGGTCGTATTCCGTCAAGTGGCAGAAAAGCGTCACCCTGGCTGATTGATCGGGCTGCCCCCGCGGGCAGATGGCGGTGGGAGACCTACCACTCGTCGTGCTGCACGGCAAGGACTGCCGCCGGACCGAAGCCCGGTTCGGGAAGATGCCCGCTATTCGCGTGTGTAGCGCGTGGACCTCCTCCTGCGAGGGCTGTTGATGCGAGTGATGAGGTGGCCTTTGAATTGTCAGCCCCTGCTGTCTCTTACACCACCTCGTGGGACTCTGCTGATGTTTTGCCCCAGAGTCCCTCATAATGACTTCCACATAGCGCGTCTTGGGAAGTGCACGATCGGCGAATGAGGAAGTCGCGGGGATGGGGAGTCGTTATCCCTAAATGGGTTCCGCCTGTTGAGGCTGTGGGAATGACCTCTACTGTGGCGGCGGCGATACCCACGGCTTTGGGCCGATGCCAGATCCAATGGCGGCAAGATCCACTGCAGGGTCGATCAGACGGGTCGCTGGGCGGCCGTTGTATGCGACATAGGCGTCGGCTCGTACTTCTATTGCCGGGTGCCCGCGGCGGGTGAAATCGTCTCGAATGATGTGGGCGGTGGCCAGCACGAGGTCCGGCTGGTAGGCCATGCGCTCCACCTGGGTTGGCGTGAGGTAGTCATCCGGATAGACAAGCTGCTCCCCGTCAGTGGCAGAACTCTTCACTCGGAACCGCACGAGGCCGGTCTTCTCCGTGATCAATACCCTCCAGGAGAAATGGTAGCCCTCCTCCGTCCATCGCACGTTGCCCGGGTAAGCCAGGTGCCGCAGGGGTACGAGCACTTGCACCGCCAGGAATGCGGCTGCAAGGAAGAAGACGGCGTGCACTCGCCAGGACGGGCGGTCACCGGGAGGTAGGACGGCTGTGGCGGCGGCGTTCGGGTCTGCGGGCCGTGCGAACCGCGCAGTCGCGTCGCGAGGCGGAGGGGCCAGTCGGGGTCGAAAAAGATGAGTGCCGCTCCCATCATTATCCAGGGGAACATGCCGATTGCGGAGAACAGCAACCCAGTCGCTACGTGGAACAGGACCAGCACGACGTAGGAGTAGGGCCTTGTCCTCCGCCATAGGAGCAACGGCACGATGGTGAGGTCGAAGATGGCGCCGGCCCAGCTCATGGCGTAGGCAACCCATTGCGCCTGCACGAGGCCGCCGATGAATGGCGTGTCTGCGCTGTTGTAGAGCCAGATGGTGAGCGGTTGAGCGTGGAGCAGCCAGTCCGGGTTCAGCTTGGCGATTCCGGCAAAGACGTAGACCAGGCCCAGTTGGCCTCGCAGGAGCCACAAGACGGATATCGGAATGGCGGGCGCCGGGCGCGAGGATGGCGTTCTGCGGGATGCCAGAAAGGCATCAAGGGAGGAGGCGCGCGCCATCGGCAAGAAGACCATGATGAGACTGAGCAGGCTGACCAGGTAGTGGTGGTTGAGGTAGGTCGTCTGGTCGATGAGCTCGACGTAGGTGAAGAGCAGGAAAAAGGCGGCGATGGACAGCCGAAAGCGGTACCCTAAAGCGACGCCAAGGCTGGCCAGGCCGAGCATGCCGAAGTGGAGGTACATTCCCCACGCGGGCCACGGCTGCACCCAAGCGAAGCCGGCATAGGTGAAGTGGTAGGCCGGCTCGATGTAGACGTCGGAGACCCAACCGTTGGCGACGAACCGCACCACCGTGGCGAAACCGACAAGGCCGAAGATGATGCGAAAGGCCGCCAGCGAAGCCGGCGAAACCGGTTGGCGCCCGGCAAGTACAATTCGGTTGATGAGGCCAGGTCGAGCTACGCCGGCTTCTTCCATGGAGGCTGGCGGTTGGGCCACAGCAGTTGGTGAAGAAACGGCCATTGCACGTTACCGCAAGCTGTCGCCGTCCGTGTCGGTGAGCCCTACCGATACTCCCAGAAGGCTCACCAACTCGGTTGCCATTGTGACTAGGAGGTCATCCAGTCTTTCGTAGACATCGTTCACCGATTCGGGGCGATCGGTTATGGCAACTCGCAGCGGGCCGTCGACGGATTCGATGGCAGCGATGGCGGCGGCGAATTGGTCGCGCAGCCGCTCGTCAGTGTCCTCGGAAATCGGGCGCACCAACGCCGAGATGCCGAGAGCATTCGGCCCGGCACCTTCGTATGCAACCTGCATACCTTGTATCTCGTACCACAGGTCCTGGAGGCCGTAGTCGACGCGTTGCCGGGAATCGTCGACAGATCGGCGGCTTCGTCCCGCAGCCCCAAGGCGGACGCCAATCGGATGTCAACGATGTCGCGAACGAGGAATACCTGCGTGCGCACCATGTCTGCCACCGCGGCGCTTTCGAGCAAGCCGGGGTTCGAGCGGCTGGTGAAATAGCTTTGATAGGGCGCGCTTCTGTCGGCGCCTTCCACCCATTCCGCAAGAATGGCGGCGGCCTCCTCCTGCGCAACGAACGTAAGCACCATGAGGGATGAACATCGCGATTGGCTGCCAGCTAGGGCGGCTAGGACGTCGCCGTGGAACAGTCCGTACTCAATAGCGCCAAACCCGCGTTGGTTCGAGGCGAGCGATTGACTCACCTCCTCAACCGTCAACGGCGTGCTCTGGGTCAGATGTTCAACGCCATTGACGTCGGTCGGCGACCAATCCAGCAGGCTTTGGGAACGGCGGTCGATGACCGGCCCGAACCACAGCGCCTCCGAGGCCATCCAGGATGCGCGAGCGTCGCGCCATGATTGCCTAGCGGCCTCCAATGTCGAACCGTTCGGCAACGTGCAAAGCGCCTCGACAGTTTGGTTGAGCTGGGCCATCTCTTGGGCAACGGCTTGGAAGGCGGGAACAGCAATGTCGTCGGCAATGTTGATCAACACCTCGGAGTCCGAGGGTCCACTCGACTCACACGCCGCAGAAAAGGACGCCAGCGTGGTCACCATTGGGACTACGGCTGTCAGGAGTCGATTCATGCTACAAAGCCTTCAAGAACTGAATGAGAGCGGGCGGTCCTCGCGGCTCAGACCCATGAAATGCACGCGTGATTCCTCCGCCTCCCCACCATGCCACAAGATTGCCTCTTCCAGGCTGCGCGCGCGCCCGTCGTGGAGAAACATGGTGTGGCCGTTCACGGTCTCCACAAGGCCAATGCCCCACAGCGGAGGTGTGCGCCACTCAGTGCCCGACGCCTGGCCATCGGGCCGGTTGTCCGCCAGACCCGGGCCCAAGTCATGCAGCAGCAAGTCTGTATAGGGGGAAAATACCTGATTCCTCAGAGGCGCCAATGGATGTGTGTCGCCCGTCACATGCCGAGGCGTGTGGCAAGAGGAGCACTGGGACTCAACGAATAACCTGGCCCCTTGCTGGACGGCCTGGTCTTCCGTGTTTCGCATAGCGGGCACGGCCAGGGTTTGAGCGTAAATGGTCACCTGCTGCAGGCGGGCGTCGGGAATCTCCGGCGCTCCGCCGTTGGGGGCTGCACGGCAGTCCCCCTGGCCAGTCGGACAGTTCTCGTCGGGGAACAGGATTGAGATAATGCCAAGGTCGCCCAGAAACGCGCTCGCAGTCTGCTGTTCCACCGTGGGCTGGTTTGCTTTCCACCCAAACCGGCCCAGGGCCAACTCCCCTCTCAGGATGTCCCAAACGTAGTTGGGCCGTCCTGAAATGCCGTCGTTGTTGGCATCGGTGGGGTCTGCTCTTGCCGCGATGCTTGCCTCGGGAATGGCCTCGAGCAGGCCCATGCCGATGACGGCAGGGGCAATGCGCGGCGATATTTGCACTGCGGGTGCAATGGGCCGAAGGCGGGAGCGGCGATGCTGTAGGTGGGCTGGCGCAGACTGTACTCCGTGCCGTCGGGGTACCGGCCCGGCGCCTCCACATAGGTAACCACCATACTTCCCTCAGCCGGCACGCCGAGAATCGACCGGTCCTGAAGCTGTCCACCGTACGTGGGTTCCGCGACGGGGCCATTGAGACCGGGGATGCTCAATCGAGGGAGAAGTCCGCGCTCGGGGTCGTCGGCATGGTCTGGCGGTTTGCCCCGGCCGTCATGGCTATGGCAGGAGGAGCATGACAGTGCGTTGTGTGTGGGTCCCAAACCATCTCTTGCTTCCGTGCTGGCCGGCGCTACAACCCAGTTCTGAGTGAAGAAGCTGTCTCCCACTTCAAACTCCGGCGCAGGTCATTGTCCAAGTTGCGGGCCGAAAGCTCGAAAGCGTTGCCGCTGGTGGAGAAGGCCGTTGTGTCTCCCCCCAGCCGGATGTCGTAGACGGCGCTCAGGTCGATGTCGTCGCCCGTTCCGCAGGCAACAACGGCCAACAACACAACCGCTGGCAGCAGTGATGTTACCAGCGGTCGTGTCCATGCCCTATTCGGAATGCCGGTATGACGCATAAGGCCTTAGCTAACGTTTATTGTGATTTCCACTTTTTGGGCCGCTGCCACGATTGTATCGGTTTGGTTCTCCAAAGCAACGATTGTGTCGAGGATAGCGCGGCGTCCGGGGTCAGAATCCGGCAGGCCCTCCGTCAACTGCCTGTCAAAGGGGCTGGGGATAGACCTGGCCAGGACGACGGAGCGATTGATCTCCTCCTCCAGCGAGGACGCCAATTCCTCGTCTTCCGCTGCAATCAAGTCCATGGCGCCGGGACCCGTTACGTCGCCGTAGTCACCGGAATACACGCGCTGGACGCCCAGTGCGTTGGCAATGATGTCATTTGTAGTGTTGTCCGAGAAGCAGGAATGCTCGTCTTCCTGCGACCGCACTTCGTAAGCGACGGTCATGCGCTCTCCAGCCAGCTCACCCCGGCTCATCTCGCCGATGCCGGTGATGATGTCCGCAAGAGCTTCGTCGGCGTCCTTGGACACGAACAGGGACCGGTAGTTGCTCTGACCCGTCGCCCAAGCGTCCACCATGTCCTGCAGGTGACCAATGAGGAGATCCGATGCCAATGCGAGGTAGGTGGCGCGGCGGGCAGCGTTGGCGTTAGTGGTGTAGTCCTCAACCGGCCGGTCGCCTGGCCCGTCAGGGTTAAGGTCCTGGCCCCAGAGCAAAAACTCGATGGCGTGCCATCCGGTGGAGATGTTCGCCTCACCGCCCTCTTCATTGAGGAAAATCAGAAGGGAGGCGTCGATAGTCGGAAACTCGCGTGGGTTGTTGACGATCCCGGCGTTGGGGTTCCCCTGCACATAGTCGATGTAGGACTCGTCCAAGGGCCATGTGTTGATGAGCCTTCGGGGCCGTCCTCTTCATTGTCGATGGGGCCGTTGTAGAAGCGGTAAACCTCCGTGACACCATAGTCATCCCGGGCTAGAAGCCAAGCCCGCTTGGCCGCATCCATCGTTGGCTGTGAAGGCGCGGCCAGGAATTCGTCAATGACTGTGTCCAATGCCTGTGCGGACGGGAGGCTCCTGAGGTAGGAGGCGTGGGCGCCTGCCGCGTAGTTGTCGACCACCGCCTTCTTAAGGTCGTCGTCGCTGCCTGAACAAGCCATAAGGGCCAAGATGGGGACGATAAGTAGGCAAACTGCTAGCTTTCCCATTTGCTTCTCCTCCTACGCTCCTACTTTAATGGGTTGCGTGTGCCCAGACGAAATATTGGAAAGTGCCTACACTAATAACAAAATGTTGGAGCGACTATGCACACGCTCAATCAGGATGTAAATGGTGTTATCAAGGGCCGAAATCGTTGCTGGTGCGCACGTAGTTATTAAAGAAGGGCACCCGTTTACTCGATGGGCTGTAACGTGCGGAGCGGCTGCCGTCAGCGTGCCCGGATGAAGTCCCGAGCAGCATTCGAGACAGGCGAGACTACATGACTTGGTAACACTCCCTTTGCGGCGGGCCTCCGGAGAACTTGTGGACTCTTCGTCCAGCGCCCTACCTAGGCCCCCAAGGCAAGGCACCCACAGGAATGTACAACGCCAGGATGCAGGGGCCGTCAGCACCGCGCGGGCTGTAAATGCCCGTGCCGCCGTGGCGGAGGCAGCAACCGCAAGGAATGACGGAATAGTATGACTACGTTTGGCGAGCGCTCCCGGCGGTTTCATTCCCACCGTCTGGCGGCGGGGGAGAGGCTTGGCTGTTCCCCCTGCCTAGAGGTGATGAATGAAGTGATGGACGCGGGGTCCTGTTCTCAAATCCCTTTTATGTAAAATGTGGGGGAGGTCAAAGCGCCAACACTCTTCATTCATCACTCACTCGCTCTCGCGGGTGCGATCACAACCGAGGGCGCGCGACATCGAGCGGGCGAACTGCTCCCAGCCCCAACAAGACGGGCCTAAGACCAACCACCCCAAAGCGGAGCCCTGCAACACGCCGAGCGGGAATGTGCCGGCTCCTCGTCATAGGAGGATGTCGTGTTACCCCTCAGCATTCCAGCGTTCGGGCAAGCTTCAAACCAGACGTCTCATGGCTTCACACCTAGGGGAGGAATCCGCCGCCCCGAACCATGAGAACACCGGTCTGTGCCTTCACTACGGCGTCAGTGTGGGATCGGGTGTAGGGGTGTCGCTCGCCATGACAGCATGTTGTCGGCAAGGGGGGTGGCGGAGAGAGAGCCCGAAGGAAACGGGCCATTTCAGCTACGAAGCCGGGCGGGCAACGCGGTCCGTGTACTAACTCGGGGCATTAGCGTGTTGGAGGTATGTCTTTGCCTCCGTCGCGTCACGACGCGTGCGAGGCAATTTAAAGAACTCCAACAGGTGCTCGTGGGCAGTGGCACTCTAGGTGGTGAGGCAAGCAGGTGTCTCACTCTTCCCTTTTTGGGGCCCTCCAGGGTCGAGTCCCGAAGGGGACAACCAACTGAACAGACTCATGTACCTTCATGTTTAAGATCCGTTTGGAATTGTAGCCCAACCACTGACTCCATTGAACCGACACTCAAGCAGAACCCGCTTTGGGCTCAACCATCCCCCTGGAAGTACAACTTTATGAGCTCGATGACTTCGTCCTTCTCGATAAGTTCCTTGAAGTAGTCCGACACGGCTCTGACGACTTCGTCTCGCTCAATCTTGTTGTTGCCGTTCATATCGTACCGGCTAAAGGACGCCTCGCTCACCTCGATTGTCACGATGATGATGGCCCCAAAGCCTGCGCTGTCTGTGGCCGTGAGGTTGACGGCATACGTCCTTCCGATGGTGAGCTCCGCCCCCTCCCTCACGCGAATCTGACCCGTCTCCTCATCCACGGTGAAGAGGGCAGCATCCGCACCGCTGAGCGAATAGGTGAGTTCTAAGTCATCGGGGTGCGTGGCCGTCACCGGCTCGCCGACTGAGCCTCCGTCCCTCGCGTTGACCGCAACGCTGCGCGCAGCACGGAAGCCGTCAACGAACTTGGGCGCAACCGGCGCAGGCCCAAACCCGCCACCGCCACGGGTAATGACGGGAGGAGGCGCGGCGCCCGGAGTGGCCATCGCCACTTTGGACCAGGTGGCCTCACCATCAGCATTGACGGCCCGAAACCGGTAGGTATACTCCGTGCCGTTGACCACGTCACTGTCACGGTAAGCGTTTGCCGTCAAGCTGGGGGCCGGGAACACGGAACGGAAGTCATTGGTCCCATACTTCCGTTCCAACTCGTACCGCGTGATGGGGCTTCCGTTGTCGCCCGGTGCGCCCCACGACAGGTCTACACGTGAATCGTGCGGCGTGGCCCGGAGACTGGTGATCGCCCTTGGAGCCGACATGAGCTCCGTGGACTCCGAATTGTCGTTGTCCGCCGGCGCACGGTCCAACTGGTCTGCGCGGGCTACGGCAGTGAACTCCAAGTCTGCCGACGCCGTGTCGGCAACCTCGACGACAATGGTTCCATCGGCCGTCTCGTTGGCCTCCAAGGTTCCCAGTGAGCACGTAACGATGCGGCCTGACCGCCTGCACGCACCGCCCGGCGTGGCGGACACAAAGGTCACGCCAGGGTCAAGCGTGGCAGTGAATACCGTATTGGTGGATGCCGACGGGCCCCTGTTGGAGACTGACCAGCTGTATTCGAGCGCATCTTGCGACGACACCACGCTCCTGTTGCCATTCACTGTTGTCCGCAGGTCCGTGAGTGAGGCGATGTCGTCGGTGGTGGTGACCGTCGCCGTCAAATCGCCCCGACGCTGGTACGGCACGCTGGGGCCAACGAAGGCCAGGTGCACGCTGAACGTCTCGAGCGGCTCGTCGATTATGTCGTGCTTGACTTCGACGGCAACGTCGCGGGAGGCCACCCAACGGAACTGGCCGTCCACCGTGCTTCTCAAGAAGTCGCTGCGGTCAAACGTTGCCATTGTTGCCAGCTGCTCATAGTCATCGGGCTGCCTCGCGGTGCCGTTGGCTGTGGCCACGGTAAAGTCAAAGGTGAAGCCGTTCTCCGGGCGTCTGTCCGTCTCGGTCACCGCCATGGCGCGCAGGGTTACCCGAGTGGTGGCGCCGGGACTTGTCGGCTCCTCGGCAGTGAACTGCGTTTCCTCCCATCCAAGGACCACCGGAACATGGTCGTTGTCGATAATGAAGACCGTTGCCTCCTCGCTGCCGCCCCTCAGGTGCGGCAAGGACGGGTTGCTGTAGTCCAGGTTGACGGTGAACTCCTCCTGGGGCTCGTCCTCCGTATCTTCCACAATGGTGACCGAGAAGTCGCGGGTGGCCTGGTGGTGTGTCTGTCCGTTCACCGTCGTACTGGAGAAGTCGCTTTGGCGGAACCTGTGCGAAGTGGTCAATGCCCGGAAGTCCGTGCCTGGCGCCGCGCTGCCACTGGCCGTCGCCACGGTCAGGTTGACCATGAACCCGCTCTCCGGCATCTTGTCGATCTCTGTGGTGACCCGCGCATTGAGGGTCACGGTCCCTGCATCCTCGTCAACAGTGAACGACGATTGCTCCCAGTCGAGGGTCACGGGCACGTGGTCGTTGTCGGTGATGGTCACCATTGCGACGGTGTCACCCTCGCTGAGGTGGGGCAAGCTCGAGTTCGAGAGCCGCAGCGTCACGGTGAACGTCTCATTCGGCTCGTCGTCGACGTCGTCGGCTATGGTCACCGTGAAGTCCTTGGACGCCACGAACCGGCTCTGGCCCGCGACAGTCCTTCGCGAAAAGTCGCTCGGCCCGAAAGATTCCGCAGCGCTGAGGACCCCGTCAAAGTCATCCGGATCCACGGCTGTTCCGTTGGTGGAGCTCACGGAGTAGTCCAGCACGAATCCGGTTTCCGGCTGCTTGTTCGTCGCGGTGACAGCCCTGGCGGTGAGGGTTACGGTTGTCGTTCCGCCGGTCGTGGTGGGCTCGTTCGCCGTCACGGTCGTCTGCTGCCAGCCGAGGGTTACCGCGACGTGGTCGTTGTCCTCAATGGTGATCGTCGCCGTCGAGGAGCCTCCCTGCAGATGCGTAAGGCCGGGAGTCAGGTAGGCCAGCCTTACGTTGAAGGCTTCGTCCGATTCATCCACTGTGTCGTCTATGATGGCTACGTTGAAATCCCTGGTTGCGCGATACCGCTGCTGGCCGTTCACGTCGGTCTGGCTGAAGTCGCTCGCGATAAAAGTCGCGGACGAAGGCGGGCCCGTGTAGTCATCGTCTTGGGTTGTGCCGACATCGGTGGTAGTCAGAGTCACATCGAAAGTGAAGTCAGCCTCCGGCGGCGTGTCCAGAGTGGTAGTGAAAACTGCTCTCAAGACGACGCTCCCGGCGTCCTCCGCCGCTTCAATGGCGGTCTCTTCCCACTGCAGGGTAATGGGTATGTCATCCGGCAGCGGAGTGCCGGTCTCTGTGTCAGACCATCCTCCATCCCCCGCGGTGTTGACGGCCCGCACCTGTACGTCGTACTCCGTCGCGTTTGTGAGATTGGCGATGACGTATCGAAGGTCGCCGCTTCTCCAGGCGTTGTCCCGCACCGTCCAGTTGGATTCCACCGTCTCGTCAGCGCTAGTCTCGATGTAGCCAACGTCGTAGGCTGTGATGCTTCCGCCACCCGTGTCAGCGGGAGCAGTCCAGACAACAGCCAGGGTCCTATCGCCGCGTGTGATGGAGGTTATGGCCGGCGTGGCCGGCGCGACCGTGGTGGGCTCGTCAGCTTGCGCTCCGGACCATGGGCCATGTCCGGAATCGTTGTGGGCCCGCACCTGTATTTCGTACGTGACTCCGCCCTTAAGACCGGTGATGGTGTGGCTCCGGTTGCTCGGTGTTCCCACGCCTGTCTCTAAGGCCCAAATGGCATCACTCCTGTCGGTTGCATCCTCTCGTATACTGCGCAGGTCGTAGGAGGTGATTGCCGTCTCCCCGGGGTCGGCCGGGGCCTTCCATTCAACGGCCAGAGTGCCGCCACCTGGCGTAACCGCATCGATATCCGGCGCGCCGGGCATGGAGCCGTGCCCGTATATGGTGAGACTCCACGACCTGAGAGCTCCCCTATTGCCTATTTGGAGGTCTCGAATCCGCAGCGTCCACTCGCCTGCCGCGTCCTCGCCCAGATGGCGGGCCGAACCAAAGCGAAACTCGGTGGTCAACCCACCGCGAACCTGCGCAGAAGTGGACAGCGTTGAGACGGTCCCTGAGGGCGAGACCAGCTCAACGGTCAGGTCCCGGAAGTTGGAATGGCTGAAGCGGGCGTTGACCTCCACAAACTCAATGAACTCCACATAGGGGTCTACGGTCAGGCTGGTGGAAACGGTGGTTGGCGTTCTGGACGATGGGAAGTCGGGGATTGGCAGGTTGATGACGCTGGACGCAGAGGTAATTTCTCGCAAGTCGCGGACCTTGGTCCAGCCGAGAGCCAGGTCCACGGCCGCCTTGGCGTCCACCATGCCGAAGCCGTACTCGTGGTTGAAGCTGTAGCGATCCGTGGTCGACCCGTATTTGAGAGATCCTACCTCCCAGCCGGTGTTGTCCGGGTCGTTCTTCCGGGCGGAGGCAGCCAGGATGAGCTTGACGTCCCGCCACGTCAGCGCATTGTTGGCCTCTCTCACCAGGGCAACAACGCCGGAGACTATGGGAGTGGCGGCGCTGGTGCCGCCAAAACTGCCCCTATACCGGTTTCCGTTATCGGTGGTGGCTATTCTGGGTTGGCCGACTCTTCCACTGCTGGACGGCCCGCACACCCAGAGGTTTGCTCCTGATTCCGAGTATTCGCTGCGCTTGTCGTCGTGCCCGACAGCACAGACGGCAGTTACGGCATAGAAGTTCGCTAACTCGTCCAAATTGGAGTTGTCGTCGTCGCCTCCGTTCCCGGCAGCCCAAGCGTAGAAAACGCCTTTCCCCCCGTATCCGGTGGTGACGCCATTCTTGACTGCCGCTTCCCAAAGTTCAGTGGCAGGCTCAGGTTGACCGGAATCCCCGGGCCCCCAGCTGTTGTTGGATATTGCCGTGGTCGCCGCGTTGCGAGACATGGCGTTCGCTTCGTTGGCATCGGTTTCTTCAACCAGATAGTTGTATCCGTATATCTTGGCCTCGGGGGCTACGCCGCGCATCCCGAGGCTGTTGTCTTTCGCCGCGATCAGACCGGCCACGGCGGTGCCGTGATCTTCGAATGGATGGTAAATGTCGGTCAGGTCGGGGTCATAGTTGTGATTGAATGAGGTGAGAACGTTGTCCGTCAGGTCCTCGTGCCAGTAGTGCATTCCATCGTCCACGACAGCCACGTTGATGCCGGAGCCCGTGTACGTCGGCCACACCTCCTCGACTCTGATATCCTGGCCGGCGCTGTTGCGAAACTGGTCGTCGTTGTTCAGATGCCACTGGCAGCCGTAGAGCGGGTCGTTGATGCCTCCACTTGTGGGAATGTTGGAGCAGCGGTTTACGAAATAGGTGTAGCTGCCCTCCACGATAGCCCTCACGGTGTAACGACCCGTGTCTGTCGCGTCCTTGCCCGTCACCTTTAAGTTGTATGTGCCCGCGCCCAAACTGCCCTGGAAGGAGAATTGGTCGTCAAAGTGAATCGAATCTATGGGGGCCGCGAAGTTGTTGTCATCGGTCAGAGCGCCCCTGATATCGGTGACGTTGCCTACTCCCCCGATGTTCACGTAAGTGGTCTCTTCGAGAGTCAGGCTGAAGTAGTCCTCGTCGCCGGCCGGGTCTATGGTTCCACCCGCCGTACCGCCGAGGGTCAGTGGCTGAGCGTCTGCGATGGCGCTTCCCGGCTCGGTGATGGCCGCGGCGAACACTGTATACGGCCCGTCGGAAATCTCAGCGAATGAACTCACCTTGACGTAGTACACCCCGGCGGCGAGGCTCTCCCGGATGAGAAAGTTCGTCCAGCCGCCAGGGAGATAACCGTCATCGTTCGATGCTATCACCGTGCCGTTACTCCTTTGCAGCTCACCAACGGTGTCAGGGAACCCGGAGGCGCGAATGGCAACCTCCGTTGTCTCGGAAAGCTCCAGCTTGAAGTAGTCATCGTCGTCTTCCGGGTCTATGGTGGCGCTTGCGGAGCCGTTGAGATTCAGAGTGGCAGCGTTGCTCCTGGACGTGGTGTCAGTGAACTCCCTGATCCTGAGGATATACGGTTCGTCAGTAGATCCGTAGCCGGTTACCTTGATGTAGTACGTCCCGGACTGGAGTTTGCGCCAAAGGAAGAAATTGTCCGGGTTGGGCAGCACACCTCCTCTATCTTTGATGTCTATGGACATGCCGCCGCTGTCCAGCAGTTCGCCCACGGTATCCAGGTCGCCTAAAGTGTAGATCCAATAATCGGCAGTCCTTGACACGCTAAAGGTAAAGTAGTCTTCATCGTCGGCGGGGTCGATGGCTCCCCACACCCTCGCGCCCGAGGTCACGCTCGTGGCTGCGGAGCGAGTGTTGCCGTGGTCCGCGGGAGTTGCGCTGGTTGTGGCCGACCAGGCCCCGTCGACATCGTTTTCGTCAACCGCGCGCACCTGCACGTCGTACTCCGTGCCGTTGGTCAAGCCCGTGATGATGTACTCCAACGCGCCGGACGTCCAGGCGTTGTCCTCGACGGCCCAGTTGGCGTCGTCTGTCTCATCCTCGCTGGTCTTGATGTGACGCACGTCGTAGGCGGTGATGCCGGTTTCGCCGGCAGGAGCGGACCAGGCCACGGTTAGTGTGGTATCGCCAGAAATTACAGCGTCGACGGTAGGCGCGGCGGGAGGAGACTGTGCGCTGGCGTAGCCCAGGGCCAGCACCAGGCAGAGCAGGGCAAATCCTGCCGCCGACAGCAGCCTGGCCGGACTGAACATCCTGGTCATAGGATAGATGCCTCTGAAAAGACATTAGTGTTCACGGGAACAGTGGAGCACAACGCCCCATGGCATCCACTCACACCAATCACTTCGGGGTGGCTTCTGTTGCCCAGTTGGGGCTGGAGATCTCCACACCGTCCTGCACTGCCAGGGCGTTGGCGAGGACCAGCGACGGGAACCCTGGCTCAGTTTCAACGAAGAAGCCGTTAGTGACGTAGTCCAACTCCGACACGCGGTCCATCTTGATCCCGTTATCAGAGAAAAAGGCGTTCGTATCCGCCTGGCTCCATTCAGAGCTGAGCACCAGCAGAACGCCGCCGGGGAGGGTCATCAGAGCGCCGGACTCTGAGCGAAAGACGGGCAGGGTACCACTCTTCGATTGTCCATCCGCACTCCTGACAACGTTCGTTCCACCCTCGTCGGCAGAAACGACGTCACGAGGCAGTCCGCCGGAGCCCTTCTCGACTACCAGGTCTGTCTGAAGCATCACCGTCAGGGTCCTGTCGCCGTCCTGCCAGGTGTAGATGTCACCCACGACAGCGCCGGTGGCGCCGGAGCTACCCTTCTGGGGGGAATCCGGATCAACAACCGTTATGGGTTCCTGTTTCCTGGACGTTCCGAAAGAGTCGACGGGCGCGAATTCAAGCCCGTCGCTAGCAGAAGACGCGGGAGTCGGCGTTGACACGGAGTTATCCATTAGAGAAAAAGATTCGGTGGCGGTGGGCTTCGGGAGTAGCGATGTGGTCTCCGTGGGCGCTGCAGCGGGCTGGGCCGTTGGTGCAGACGATCCGCATCCGGCCAAGACCGCCATCACGCTTGATACTAGAGCCGCTATGGCCAGTAGGACAACGAGCTTTCTCATTTCACTCCACCTGTATGGGCCTAAACTCTATTTGGTGTAACGGCCGTTGACGGCAATGTCGTTCGCTTGAGCCACTGCGGGGGGATGAGGTAAGGCGGCAGTGCGGTGGTGACCAGTTGTACCGTTTCTGCCTCTTTAAGGGCGGCGTCTCCGCGTCTCATTTCCAGTAGCCTCCTTTTGTACCTCCGGCGGATCTCTCGTTGCTGGAGTCCCGTCTTTGGGCTACGGCCAATCGAAGGCCATACCAACCTCTGCCTACCATAGTGGTCAAAGTCAAAAACCCTCACATTGAAATTCCGGTTGGCGTTGTAGCCAGACCCGTAACCGAACTGATCCGGCGTTGAACATGGACCCGCTTTAGACTCAACCATCCCCCTGGAAATATAGCTTGATGAGCTCGATGACTTCGTCTTTCTCGATAGTTGCATTGAAGTAATCCGACACGGCTCTGATGACCTCGTCTCGCTCAATCTTGTTGTTGCCGTTCAGATCGTACCGGCTAAAGGACGCCTCGCTCACCTCGATTGTCACAATGATGATGGCCCCAAAGCCGGCGCTGTCTGTGGCGGTGAGGTTCACTGTGTAGCTGCGCCCGATGGCCAGGTCCATTCCCTCCTTCATGCGGAGCTGCCCCGATTCCTCATCGACAGCGAAGGAGGCTGTGTCAGTCCCGCTCAGTGAGTAGGCAATCTCAAGTTCATCGGGATGGGTGGCCCATACTGGGTCACCGACGGCATCGCCTGGCCGCGCGTTCTCCGCGACGGTACGCACCGTGCGAAAGCCGTCGACGAAGGCGGGGGCCACCGGCGCGGGCCCGAAACCTCCGCCTCCACCGCCTCTGGAATTCACCGAAGGCGTTGGCGTAGGCGTAGGTGGCGGCGGCGGTACCCTATCCTCCACCGGATTGGCCGAGACCCCCGACACGGCTTTGCTCGAACCATGGCCGTCGGTGTAGGACGCTGTTGCCCGTAGGTAGTTGCCCACGTCGGTTGCCGTTGGCCTGTAGGAGGCTGCAATTGCGCCCTCGATGATGGCCCAAGCGCCGGTTCCGTTTTCTGAACGATGCCATACCCAGGAGGAGCCGGCAATGCTGCCATCGGGATCGGTGAGCGTGGCTGCAAGCGGCGTTCCCGGGTACGGCTGCTCCGAGGACAGCGTCAGCGTCCCAACCTCGTCCTCGTTGGTAAGTAGGATGCTCACTGTGACCCAGTCGTCCCTTGACGTGTTGGGCTGGCCTTTGCTGTCCCTGCCGTCATGGACTTCGACGGTCACCGAGTAGGTAGCCTGGGTCTCGTAATCCAGGTCGGTCCAGACCATCAACGCGCCGGTTTCCGGCACGATGAGGAAGGATCCGGCGTCAGGGCCGCTCAGGGCGTAGGTCAAGACGTCGCCCTCAGCGTCCGTGGCTGCCACCGGAACGCCGATCTCGGTGTCCAGCGGTGTTCCCTCGGCGACCTTTCGCACTCCTGTCTCCGTGGGCGGGAACTCCGGCGGCTCATTGAGCGGTCTAAAGACCCAGGGGCGCGCCTGCTTGATGGCCAGGACATCCTCGCTGGTGATTTTGAACTCGATTTCCATGGCGAAGCGCTCGTCCGCAGCGGGGTCGTACAGCTTCTTGAAACGCGCATGAATCGTCTGTAGGTGACGTCGCAACTGCCCCAGTTGAGCATCGCTCATCAACAATTCTTCCGTCTCCGCCCGGTTGGAATAGACGATGACTTCGTTGCTGCCGTCCGACAGGAACAGGAGTTCCTCCGGCACCGAGTTCTCCTCCGGATTGGTGACCAGGTCCTCGCCGACCTGCGTGTTGACGTAGTAGGCCCCCTCCAGGCCGCCAATCGGGTCGTGGCTGACGGCGACGCCGTTGGCCAGCTCGTCTGAATAGTTGGGGTGCACGAGGACTCCCATCGCGGTCGTTAGATGGTTGACGCGGTGGAAGTCGCGTTCGACGAAGGCACGGAAGTTCCACAGGCTCGCCCATACTCCCTTTATCGATTTGTCGATGCCGTCCTCCTCGGTCTCCTCTGGGTCCTGCGTCTTGGAGTCGTACAGCCCGGCGCCGCTGAACCCCGGCAGGTCCTCGTTGTTGGTGCTGGACCGGTACCGCAACGAGGTCCCGTCCGGAAACTCCCCATGCATTTCCTCCAGCGCCGTAATGATCCAGGCCGGCGTGGTGGCGTCCTTGATCGCCTTGCGTAGTTCCTTCAGTTTGTCCTCCTGCGTGTCGTAGTCCGTCTGGAAATCAGTGTCGGCCACCATGGTGGAGACGGTGGCGTAAAGGTCATTGGCCTTCATGAACTCGTCGTAGAAGTAGAAGGGGACGGCGAACCCATCGGGGACGGTGCCGTCCGGGAAGCCCAGGGTTCCCAGCACGGCTACGTTTGCCGCCTTGACCCCGAATGCGGTCCAGTCCCCAAATTCGATATCGCTGAGCGGCGTGATCGCGGTGACCGAGAGGTCTCGTTTGGGCGTCTGGGTCGCGGCTGGACGGGAAGCGTCGTAGTGGGCATCGACTTCCGCCTTGGTGGCGGCCCGGATCGTGTAGCCGGTCCGAGTCACGGTGTACCGGACATGGGAGTCGATCAGGGGATCAATAGTCGCGTCATCGAGGGCGTCGCGGACGAAGGCGTTGGGAACGCGGTCTTGCATCGCGCGCAGGTTGACATGGGAGAGCGGCGTTTGGGCCACGCTCGTGATGATGCCGGCGACGCGGGGCAGGTCGTTGGGCAGCGATTGGTAGATCACGATATCGCGGGAATTGGGACGTTCATCCTGCCCCATGACGCGCAAGTATCCGTACCCCGTTCCCCGGTTGAGGGAAAGGAAGTCGACATCGGGAAAGATGTCCGCTTCAAATATCACATTGATCCGTGAGTCGTCATAGCTCGCCCGCTCTTCCTGATAGAGCGGCAGCGCGGCTGCGGGCATTGGGTAATAGGCTAGGTTGTTCTCCAGCAGCGGCATGCTGGCGGCCAGCACCTCATACGCATACTGCACAGCCTCAAAGGGGTAGGCATCCCCCGGCTCGAACTCGAAGCGGTAGACGCCGAGCGAACCGTCGGGCGCCTCGATATCCGGGTGGTAGACGATCTCGCCGCGCATCATCCCAGCTCGTGGGTGCCGGACAGCGCGGGAAAAGGAATAATGTGCCCGGTGCGTCACCGTGTTCATGAAGTAGATAGCCGGCCAAGCGGAGTTCGGGTGAAAGATGAAGAACTTGATAAATTCCAGGTCGGTGAGGTGGTCGTCTATTAAAACATCGGTTCCCTTGTAGGAAAGTCGCTCGAACGTCTCACGATCCGGAATGGCCACCGTGCCATGTCGAAAGTCGATCTTGGGAAGCTTATTGATCGGGTTCAAGGTTCCCAGGTCGGCCAGCTCTTCGATGTCGCTGATACAGTCGCCGTCAACGTCGGCGGGGTCGTCGACGGAGTATTTCTCGACCAGGTAGTGCTCCTTGGGCAGAGGGGAGAGCTGTTCCGTCAGCGTGGTGGCGTCCTCCTCTCCCAAGGTCACCGAGATCGGGATCTTGAGATCAGCATCCAAGTTTGGCCGCACAAAGAGCACGAAGTAGTCCGCCGCAGTGGAGGCGACCACGATGGGGACGGCCGTTACCGCTACCGCTGTCGGCGTTGGGTCTGGACATGACGGAGGGTCCTGGGCGTACGCCGGGTGGACCAAGAACGCGGCCAACGCTCCGGCGAGGCAAAGCGCCGCAAAGGTAGCGCCAAGTGGCAGCAAGATCCTGGCCAACTGATGCACGTTACCGCCTCTGGTTGACAGAATCACAATACTGCACGGCAGACAGCGCTGAGGGCGTTGTTGAAACCGCTTCGAACGCGCAGTGGCGTTGTTGGGCAGTGCGTCGCGGAACACGGTGGAGACAATGACTGAAATGGCAATGTGCTCCCCCTGGTAGTGGGTTCCCCTTCACCCTTTTCCCTGCCAGGAACCATTGAATCCTCACATGAAGCACGATTCGGTCTAGCTCCCGCTTCTTTGCTGTTGGGCCTGTTCGCCGTCCTCACCCTTCGTCGTCGAGTAGCCGGCGCGCGACTTGTCGCAGTGGCCGGTGGGCTGCTCCCGCCCGCGCTCAACCGTTGGCAGAGCCTCCGCAAGTCCCCTAACCCTTTGGTGCCCAAGTCCCTCTGCGGCGAATGCGGCGTCAACCATCTCGCTCCACGTCATCCAGCAGGCCGTTCTTCACGGCCCAGACCACCATCTCCTGTTTCGTATCGACTCCCAGCTTTTCCTGAATACGATAGATCGTGTTCCTGACGGTCACGGTCTTGTTGCCCCTGGCCTCGGCGATCTGGGTGTAGGACTTGCCGCCGGCAAACAGCTGCAGGATCTCCCGCTCCCTGGCGGTCAGCGATTTTAGAACCTGACTCGGGGTGAGCCGCCGCTGGCCGCGGATCATCGCGAAGACCAGCCGTATGGACTTGTCCGGTATGCGCAGACGGCCCTGGGCCACCTCCCGAATCGCCTCCGCCAGCTCCTCAGGCCCCGAGTCCTTCTGCAGATAGCCCGTCGCGCCGGCGGCGATCGCCTCCACGACCGCATCCTCTGTGGTCGAGGCCGTCAGCATCAGCACCCGCGTGTCCGGCAGCAGCTCCATGATCTCCCGGCAGGCGTCCACGCCGTCCTTGTGGGGCATCATCACGTCCATGACGATAACCTCGGGCACAACGCTCTGCGCCATGCTCACCGCCTCGACCCCGTCTGCCGCCGATCCGACCACCTCGAAGTCCCCCTTGCCCTCCAGAGCGTCCCGCAGGCCGTCCCTCATGATGGGATGGTCGTCCGCCAGCATCACCCTGATCCGTTCCGTCGACGACATCTCGGTCTCCTCTCACTAACTATCGGTAGGGCGTCTCGCAGGTCACGGTCGTTCCCCCATTGCCTCCGCCCGTCTCCACGATGAGCCTACCGCCCAGCCGCTCGGCGTCCGCCCTCATGCCCCTGAATCCCCGGCCGCGCTCGGCGTAGTCGTCGGGCAGGCCGACCCCGTCGTCCGATACGGACAGCCGGATGCCGTCCGCCCCGAAGTCCAGCCGGACCTCCACCCTGCCGGCCCCGGCGTGCAGGAATGCGTTGGTGAGTGCGTTGTGGGCGATGGAGAAGAGGCGGGCCCGGGTCTCCACGGCAAGCGGGGGCTCGGTCCCGGACTGCAGCATCTCGGTGGGGACCGACGCGACCCTCTCGAATGTCTCGGTGTGCGACCAGAGGACCCGGCCCAACTCCCTCCCCTCGAAGAGATGCCCCTCGTCGATGGGACGCCGCAACTCCCAGATGGCCGCCTTCGACAGCGATGCGGTCGCGGCCAGCGTGGCGGTGAGCTCTTCGTTCGAGCCGCCGGCCTGCCTCATGGCCTTGCGGACCCCCAAGTTGATCATGTACGCGGTCTGTGCGGCCGTGTCGTGGATGGCCTGGGAGAGATCGATGCGCTCCCGGTGCAGCGCCCTCTCCCGCTCCGCGGACTCCTGCCGCCTGACCCGTTCGAACCGGGCGATGAGGCTGACGGAAGCGACGACGGCGTACATGGCCACCACCCTGAAGAGCAGGGCCTTCTCCTGACCCGCATCGAAATCGAGACCGGGGCCCACCGTCAGGCTGACCACGGCATAGATGGCCCCGGCCATCGTCGCCCAGGCAAGGCTGAGCCACAGGGACGCGAAGACGACCGCGAACAGAGCCAAAGCGGGATAGTAGGTCACGTAGCTGAAGAGGTGGAAGTCGCCGCCGATGATGACGGCGGCGGTGATCAGCGCGATATCCATGCCGCTGAGGAAGAGGAGCCAGCGCCACGTCACCGCCCGGTCCCTCCGGAGCCGGTAGTGGACGAACCCGTTGAACGCCAGCAGCGGCACGCCCAGGAACAGGTACTCCTTGTCGGTGGCGTACCAGAGCTCCGGTCGATAGGCCAATTGGAACACGCCGACGAGCCAGACGAGCCAGCGCGCCCAGACCGAAACCCGCGCGGCATACAGCATCACGTCCGGGTCGGCGCGGACGGCCCGGAGGACCCGCCTGCGCAGTTCGGCGCCGAGCATGGCCGGGCCGCTCGACCCCCAGCGCAACCCGCGTTGCGATGCTGCGGGGATGGGACGCGCTCCGCCCAAACTGTCCTCTGGCATCACTATAGGTGGACCCCTCTCACGTGCAGGGTGAGCGCCGTTGCACGCCGCCCCCCGCCGAACGTACCGCGACGGTGCGGCGTTGTCGAGACTGAAATGTACCCAAAGATGTGTAGGCATTAGTACCTACGAAAGAAATGTCACACACCCTATTCAACACCACACCATAAATGACTATCTAGGCACCTCAAAAGAAGGCTCAAACAAATCCCCGAATACACGCAGCAGCGCTCCCTTTTATCTGGCTAAACGTTGCGTCCCAAAGCCTACTTGGAAACGTTGCAAACGAACCTTGTGCAACCTAAGGAGCGGCCCGAAACTTTCAAGGGGGCATAGGCCCACAAGCATTGGGGGCTGTGGAGATCAGAAGGGACAGCGGATCGGGCGGTCGGAACAACGATTGGGTTGAGGGCTCGGCGCATTGCTCCTGTTGATCGACGGACTGGTGAGAGCAGAGGGATAGCAAACCGAGGAGCACGAGAGGAGTTCTGAGATGACGGATGAAGATGGCAAACAGGGCGCCCGGTTTCGACTGCATAGGCTCTGGGCGCCGACCATCGTCATGGCGGTCGTGCTCGCGGTGGCAGGCGTCACCCCCGCGGGAGCGCAGTCGACCGAAACGGTCAGGGTAAGCAACCTGGAAGCGGCAGAAACCAGCCAAATCTCACTGGGCGAGGGCCAGCAATACGCGCAGTCATTCTGCACCGGCCCCTTCGCTGTTGCTCTCACCAAGGTGCGCTTGGCCACGAGAAGCACCAGCGGTCCCAATCCGGCGCCATCGGTGACCATACGCGCTGACCGGTCGGGTGAGCCGGGTCAGACGGTTGACACTCTTTCCAACCCCACGACCTTTGACGGTGACATTTCAACCAATGAGGACTTAACGAGCAGCGGCGTTACGCTCGAAGCCAATGCCCGCTACTGGTTGGTCTTATCCGTACAGGACTCCTTGGTATTCGGCGTCACGGGGTCAAGGCATGAATTCTCCGCGGCAGGGTGGTCCATGGGTGACAAGATGTTCTACCGAGGCAACGCCGGGTGGCGCCCTGCTTTCGTCTCCGCCAAAAGGCCCAACGGGTACAGGATGAGGATTGCCGTCTATGCCAGTGGAGATACGCCGTCCATAACACAACCGGTCTTTCCCTGCATCGACACTGCGGCTCCCTTGACCATGGAGGTGAACGAGAACGCCGACGCCGGCGCCGTCGTAGGCCAGACGACGGCCGCGGACCCGGACAACGACTCCGTCACCTACTCGGTCTCCGGAGCGGACGCCGATGGATTCAACCAGGTCTTTGCCATGAACGCGAGCACCGGTGAGATAACCGTGAAGTCCGGCGCGTCTCCCAACTACGAGGTAAAGCGTTCTTACTCCATCACGGTCAACGTGACCGATGGCGAGGACGCCTCCGGCAACGCGGAAAGCCCTGCCCTGACCGACGCTTCAGTCTCCGTCACGATACGCATCAAGAACATCGACGAGGCGGGAACTATCACCCTGATTCCACAGACGCCGGCGGTGGGCAGTGTGCTCAGCGCCGTCTTGACGGACCCGGATGCTGAGCTGCGGATCGTCTGGGTACGGTGGTACAGAGCCGATACCGCAACCGGCCCTTTCACGTTGATCGGAGGCAACAACAGCAGATGTTCAGCCCAGGGGTGCTATGCTCCCGAGGCAGCGGACGAAGGCAAATTTCTGAAGGTCTCCATCATCTACTACGACGGAGCCAGCACTCCCCGTAGCGCGTCCGGAAACCTCATCATCGTCAGTAGCAACCTCGCCGAGGGCCGCAGGATAGTAGAGGTGGCATACAGCGACGCCGTCGCAATTGGCGGGCTGTAGGCGCCACCTTTGTTGTGTCTCCCTGAAAAGCACTCAATCCGGTAGGTGGGCATTGCAGTGATTGACAGCAAGCTGAGCGTCCTGGTTTCGTCGATGTTGACCGTTCCGGTCCTCATCCTCTCCATCGCTTGTGGAGGTGAGGATGCGGGGCTGTCCCGCGCCGAAGTCGAAGAGATAGCGCGCGCCGGGCTAACCGAATCTCCAGAGCCGTCTTCAGCCGAACCAGGACTCACATCCGCCGACGTGGAGAAGGCGATCCATGCTGCGATGGCGGACATGCCTCAGCCGGAGGCGGGACTGTCCAAGAGCGAGGTAGAAGAGATTGTCAAAGCTGCTGTGGCAGCGATCTCACAGCCGGAGCCCGGTCTTACCTCCGCCGAGGCTGAGCAGATAGCGCGCGGCGTGGTGGCCTCTATCCCGCCCAAGTCTGCGCCCGCCGACTACACTAGGCACTTCGTCCAGAACGCCATCAGCCGCTATGAGACCCAGGGCCTCGACGCGACCCTCGCCTACCACAACCGGGAGGAGAGCGTAGACGGCCAGTGGTACGTGTTCATCATCGACGAGAACGACCTGGTGATCGGACATCCCGATGCTCACCGCCTGGGGTTGGACGTGAAGGGATGGGTGGGCACAGACGCCAACGGGTACAACTTCGGCCCGGACATGCTCTCGGCCACCGAGGACGGCAAGTGGGTGTCCTACGTGTACCAGAACCCGGAGAGCGGCGGCATTGGGGCCGGCTACACCGGCGAGCTTGAGCTGAAGAACGCCTGGGTAGTGAAGCACGACGGGCTGCTGTTCGCATCGGGCTGGTATGTCAACGCCGACGACTTCACCAAGGCGATGGTCTCCACAGCCGCTCGCGTGTTCCGCCAGGCAGGGCTGGAGGGGACCATCGCCTACTTCGCCAGCCCTGAGAGCGATTTTGCGGGACTGGCGGCGACCATTGAGTACTACAACAACGCCGCAAACGTTGAAGGCGAGTGGTTCGCGTTCATAGCCGACGAGAGCGGCATGGTCATAGACCACTACGACAAGACACTGGTTGGAACGGACCTCAATGACCTGCTCGGCACGGATATATTCGAGGCCACCGCAGAAGGCAACTGGGTGATCACAGAGGACGTGCGCGTCTGGCTGGTCAGTCAGGACGGGATGATCTTCGGCTCCGGCTGGCGCCACGACGAGTCTGGGAGTTGATTCATGCACCTGGTTGCTCAAGATGGAAGGATTGATTTGCAAGGAGATGCACCGACTGAAGTTGGTGGCTGTGGCACTCCTGGTCCTCGTGCTGCTTGTAGCCTGCGAAGACGGGGACGCCGGCTACCTGGTGACTTCAATTTCCACCAGCGGCAGTACGCATTCCCTATCACCATGACGGTGATCTTTGAGACACAGGGTACTCTGGCGCGGCAGTTGCGTGCCCACAGAGTCGCTGTGGGTGGAGAACCACCCTTGGTGGTTGTTCGGCTCCGGCTGGAAGCGCGACGGGTCCGCGAATTGACCTGGGAGGGCCCAGAGCCCTCCCAACAACAGAGGCCCCCCAGCGCAACCCGCGTTGCGATGCTGCGGGGGTGGGACGCGCTCCGCCCAAACCGTCCTCTGGCATCAATAGAGATGGACCCCTTTCGTGTGTACCGTGAGACCAATGCATGTCGCGCCTCCAAACGTATCGCCCCAGTCCGAAGCCGTCGAGGTCCCAATGCACCCAATTCGATGTAGGCAACGGTACCCCGATTGAACATACTAAACGTCCTCATAAACACCACACACAAATGAATCACTAAACATCCATAAAAGAAGGCGCAAACAACTCGACGAATGCATGCAGCAACGCTCCCTCAAGATTGCGAAAACGTTGCGTCCCAATTCCTTCTGGGAAGTGTTGCAAACGAACCTTGTGCAGTCTCTGTCGACGCACATAGGCTGGTGTATAGGGTCGAAACAGCCCCAGCCCCAGCGGCAGCCCGTTGAGGCTGTTTCTGTGTGTCAAGCCGGAGAGCGTGGGCTGCGTTGGAACCGAGAGGATCATGACCCTACAGCCCAAACGACAACGGGTTCAACACCGGCCACGCAGGGCCGCCGCCCCGTCATATTCGAATGTTGAGGAGCGTAAATAGCTATGAAGAAGTCCGCGACTCCAAGCGTGCAAGCATCCGGCCTATTCCACCGCATGTTTGGCGTTGGAGTAGGCGCGGGGAACTCCCTGCCGGTGCGCAAGCTGATGGTGGCGGTCCTGCTGGCGGCCGCCGCGACCTTTGTATAACACGGGTACGGCGGTCTACAACGGGCCCTACGAGATCACGCTGACCGACATCACCGGCGTCAAGCAGATGGTCAATACCTTCACCGGAGGCCTCAACTTAAACAGCAGCGTCCTAATAGTTGCGGGGGACGGGGACTCCGTCGATCTCGGCGACAAGTTTACGATCGGCGCCCATCCTGCCGGCTACCTGCTCGACCGCATCAAGGTCCTGTTGTTCGTCGCCGACGGGGGCGCGGTTCCGGCCATCTCGCTCCACCCGAATACCAGCAGCGATCCCGGCGATAAGGTGTGCGACCTAGCGGTCCCGAACCGCGTCGTCGAGTCGGCCGTCGACTGGAACACTACGCCGCCGCATACCTTCCTCGCCCCCGACTGCGCCGACGATGTTCTGGCCGCCAGCACCAACTACTGGGTCATATTCTCGGACATGGACCATGTGGAGTACGAGCTCGAATCCGCTGCCAACCCAGACGTGCATGATTACGGGTCGGGCTGGACGTTGGGCCGTTTTAGCAAGAGAGGAGCCTCCAACGTGTGGGCTCCATAGGACGTTACCAATTTCAGGGGCGGGCTCTGGGCGAAGGAGAACTAGGTGTGGGCATTGCGTAGACACTCGCCTTCTCCCGCAGCGGACCGGTTGAGGAGCGCAACCACCCTGACCAGACTGCTGCCCTTGCTGGCAGTCATGGCCCTTTTGCTGGTCCTCGTGTCCGTGGCCCATGCGCAGGAGGCAACCACGGACACCTCGTCCAACCCCGATCAGGCCGACGACCCGCCGCTGGCGCTGCAGCCGGACGGGCAGGGCCTGAATTACGGAGTCGTCGCCTGCCTGCAGACCCCACTAAAAATGCCAAGGAGAGCGTGAGTTGCCAATCCCATCTCCCGGAGGCGGGCCGTACGCCTTTCGAGTGCGGCTCGCCTTGTCAGCACCGAGAACCGCTGACCTGCTCATACAAACCCTCGACGCCTATCAGACGCGCCGCGCCTGGACCGCCAGCCGTTCGCGCCATACGGGGAACACCTTGAAATCCGAGGAGTACCACATCATTGCATAGGCTGCCGCCCCTCCTGGCAATCTTGGCACAGATCACGCGGCACCCTTGGGCGGGCACAGCTTTGCTGATCGCCATCCTGGCGGTGGTCCTCTTCACCGGACCGCCAGCCAGCGCCCAGAGCGCAAATGAGGATCTCAACCAGGTCGCGGTTTCGTTCGCCCGTAACTTATACCTCTTGGACGAGGGCGGGACGTGGTCGATCAATGTGTACCTGAGCGACGACCCCGGGCGCGAGGTCATCATCCCGATCACGGCGACCGGTTTGGGCGGGGTCAGCCCGGCCGACTACTCGGGCGTGCCTCAGACCGTGACGTTCAGTAGAGCAGAAGAATGTTTCGACAGCGACGGCGTGACTATCGAAGACGGCATTTGCTACGAGACCTCCAAGTATTTCACGTTCATGGCGGAGCAGGACGACGTCGACGACGACGTCGAGAGCGTGCGGCTGGGCTTCGGCGCCCCGCTGCCGGCCGGGGTCAGTGCAGGTTGGGTGGCGACGGAGACAGTCACCATCACCGACGGCGGTCTGGCCTTTGTGGGGTTGGCGCAGGTTGGCATCGGGGTCACCGCGGACGTCGGGAACGTGTTCGGGAACGTCAGCAATGAGGTGTGGCAGTGGCAGCGTTCGGCCACCGAATACGGCGCCTACAGCGACATCCCCGCAGCAGAAGGGGGCACGTCGAACCCGTACACTCCCTCGGCGGGCGATCTGGGCATGTGGCTCAAGGCAAAGGTCACCTTCGATGTTGGCTCCCGCACGGGCCAGACCGCGCAGGCGACCACGCTGCAGCCGGTGTTGTCGCAAGCGGCCTTGTCCAACGCGGGCTTCGCTCACTACAACGAGTTGGGCTACGTCGACGAACCTCCCCCGCGACAGCCATCACGCCCCTGTACGCGCAGGGTTTCACGACCGGATCGGACACCAGCGGCTACCTGCTGACGGCGGTACGCCTCTCGCTTTCAATGGGCGGACCCAACGTGGCCGGGACGTGGGCGGTGCATGCCGACGACGACGACGGCATGCCGGCGGCCGTGCCGCTTTCGGCTGCGCAACCAATCCTGAACACGGACATCGCTCTTGAACACTTCACGTTCCGGGAGTTCGCCCATCCCGACGGCGTGCGTGTAGATCCCGACACCAAGTACTGGATTGTCATCTCGCAGACTACCCCCGCGGATGACGGCACCATCATCATCGCCGCTTGGGGCGAATGGACCGGCGCCCTGGAGGAGGGGTTGGCCGCGCCTCCGGTGGATCCGGGCAGCGAGGACGGCTGGTCGGTGGACTTCAGAGCATTGACCTACTACTACGTAGACCACGACGCTCTCCCCTTCCGCCCCGAGCTGCTCCCGTGGCAGACCTTTGGAACAGGTCTGGAACTTCACGGCAGGTTTGTGCTGCGCATGGCGCTGCGGGTCGCCCCGGAGGTCACGGTGCAGTTCTCCCAGGATTCGTACACCGTCGCCGAGGGCGGGACGCAGTCCGTGACCGTCACCCTGAGTGCCGACCCCGAGCGCACCGTGGTCATCCCCATCACGACAGCGGGCGAGGGCGGCGCGACCTCCGTCGACTACTCCGCGCCCACCAGCGTCACCTTCAACGCCGGGGAAACTTCCAAGTCCTTCACCTTCGCCGCATCCCAGGACACCCTCGACGACGACGATGAGAGCGTGAAGCTGGGATTCGGCTTGCTGGACGCGTGGGTGAGCGCGGGGACGACGGACGAGACCACCTTCAACATCACCGACGACGACGACCCCTTCGTGACGGTGGAGTTCGGGGCGAGCGCCTACACCGTAGCGGAGAGCGACGATACAACGACGCCGGGTGTGACGGAGAACGAGGTTGAGGTGACGGTGACGCTGAGCGCGGACCCCGAGCGCACGCTGGTCATCCCCATCGAAACGGTGGGCCGGGGCGGGGCCACCACCGCCGACTATTCCGGCGTCCCCGAAACCGTCAGCTTCAATGCGGGCGATCCGTCCAAGTCCTTCACCTTCGCCGCCACCCAAGACACGGTGGACGACGACGACGAGGGCGTGCTGCTGGAATTCGGGATGATGCCGGACGAGCGAGTCAGCGCCGGGCCCCATGCGGAGGCGACGGTGGCCATAACCGACGACGACCATCCCGAGGTTGAGGTGCAGTTCGGGCAGGATTCCCAAGGCGTGGGCGAGGGGGAGACGGTCAACGTGACCGTCTCCTTGAGCGCCAACCCCGAGCGCTCGGTGACCATCCCCATCACGGCCACAGGGCAGGGCGGCGCAAGCTCCGCCGACTACTCCGTGCCGGCCAACGTGACCTTCAACGATGGCGAGACCGAAAAGACCATTGCCTTCATGGCGACGGAGGACACGGACGACGACGACGATGAGAGCGTGAAGCTGGGATTCGGGTCCAGCCTGCCCGACCGGGTGACTGTCGGGACCAGGACCGAGACGACGCTCAACATCGGCGACGACGACGACCCCGCCGTGACGGTGATGTTCGACCAGAGCGCCTACACCGTGGCCGAGGGCGGCACGCAGTCCGTGACCGTCACCCTGAGCGCCGACCCTGAGCGCACAATCATCATCCCCATCACGCCCACGCCCCAGGGCACGGTCAGCGTCGCCGACTACTCCGGCGTGCCGCCCAGCGTCACCTTCAACGACGGCGACACATCCAAGTCGTTCACCTTCAGCGCGACCCAGGACGTCATCGACGACGACGGCGAGGGCGTGAAGCTGGGCTTCGGGACCATGCCGGACCCGCAGGTCAGCGCCGGGACCACGGCCGAGCTCACCTTGAGCATCACCGACGACGACACGGCGGACATCGTGCTGAGCCCCACGTCGCTGACGGTGATCGAGGAAGGCGCCTCCAGCGTCAGCTACACCGTCGCCCTGGCCACGGAGCCCACTGTGGACGTGACGGTGACCATCAGCGGCCATGCGGGCACCGACCTGAACCTTGGAGGCGGCAGGTTGAGCAACGACACCCTCACCTTCACACCGGTCAACTGGGATAGGCCCCAGACGGTGACGGTGGCGGCGGCCCACGACGATGACGGCGTCACCGACGACGAGACCCTGACCCACACCGCAGCCGGCGGGGAATATGCCGGGGTTGCAAGGGACCTGCCGGCGACCGTAGACGACAACGACCCGCTGGGCATCTCTATCACCCCGCTGGAGCTGAAGGTGGATGAGAGCGACAGCGCAGACTACGCCGTCAGGCTGGACACCGAGCCCACCGTCGAGGTGACGGTGACCATCAGCGGCCATGCGGGCACCGACCTGATCCTCAGCGGGCCCACCCTGACCAGCGATGCACTGACCTTCACGGCAGACAATTGGGACACCCCCCAGACGGTGACGGTAACGGCGGCCCATGACGACGACACTGACGACGACACCGGGACCCTGACCAACACTGCGGCCGGCGGTGAATACGAGGGGTTCGACAGGGTACTGCCGGTGACTACAGACGACAACACGGGGGACCTTCGCCTGGTGAACGGGACGCTCACCACCGAGGACGGGCGCCCGTGCGAGGGGCGCCTGGAGATTTACTACGACGGCGCTTGGGGAACCATCTGCGACGACTACTGGACCACACGCGAGGCGGACGTGGCGTGCCGGGCGCTGGGATTTATCGCCTCCGTGGAGGACTCCGGTCGCTACATCGCCGCGTATTTCGGGGCCGGCGCCGAGGACCAGGAAATCGTGCTGGATGACCTAAACTGCAATGGCGATGAGTCGGGACTGCTGGAGTGTCCCTCCAAACACCCCCAGCCGAGGATCCACAACTGTCGTCACAGCGAGGACGTGGGGCTGCGCTGCCTGAAGCCGGGGCAAGCCCCGCCGTGGGTCGTTGACATCGAGTTCGGTGATCCGCCCGGAGGCAACGGGGCTTATGACGCGGGCGAGACCCTTGATGTGACGCTGGTGTGGAGCGAACCGGTCACCGTTTCATCACCGTCGGGCGGCCTCCCCCCGAAGGTGTGGATCGCTTATGGCTCTCATCAGGGACTCGCTGTATATGCCAGCGGCTCCGGCACGGACCGCACGGTGTTCAGTCACACGGTGCAAGCTGGCTCGCACGCCCTGGTGAGAGTCCCTTCCAACACGCTGCGGGATCGGGACGGCAGCATCGTCAGCGCGGCGAGCGGCATGAGTGCGGCGTTGGGCCATACGACGTACATATCCGGCCAGTCCGGCCAGTCCGGCCAGTCCGAGGATCAGGCCGAAGCCGCAACCATAATTGGAGTCCCCGTTTTCAACGACCCGGGCCCGGACAACGCCTGGCGCGCGGGAGAATCCGTGGAGGTGATCTTCACCTTCAGCCAACCGGTGCAGGTGGACACCACCGGCGGCGACCCATCGCTGCCGGTCCTGCTGAGCGGGACGGCGGAACGACAGGCGCTGTACCTGCGCGGCAGTGGGTCCCGCCAGCTGGTCTTCCGCTACACGCTCACCGACGCAGACGGCGCCCACTCTTCACTTCTGGTGGAACCGAATTCCCTGGCGCCGAACGGCGGCTCCATCCACGGCGTGGACAACATGCTGAATGCGGCGATCGAGCACGAGGGGGCGGGGGCGATTTACGTCCAGCAGCAGGTCGTCGATGAGGCGGCCCCGGAGCTCCGGTCGGCCGTCGTGGACGGCGCCGCCCTGACCCTGACCTACGACGAAGACCTGAACATGGACGTCACGCCGCCCGCGAGCGCCTTCGCAGTGAATGTCGACGGGGCATCCCGGTCCATAGACTCCGTGTCGGCGTTGGGCGCGGCGGTGACACTTACTCTGGCCACGGCGGTGGAGGCGGGTGACATGGTGACGGTTGACTACACCCTCCCCACGGGCGAGTCGGCGAATAAGCTGCAAGACACGTCGGGCAATACCGCGGCGTCTTTCAGCGGACAGGCGGTAACGAACAGCACCTCGTCCGGGCAGGGAACCGGCCGGATATCCAGGGGAGAAGCAGCCAACAGCCCGGCCACCGGCGGCCCCGGCATCATCGGGTCGGTGCGGGACGGCGAGACGCTGACGGCGACCACGGACGGCATCGCGGACGAGGACGGCCTGACGGACGCGGACTTCGCCTACCAGTGGGTGCGCCACGACGTGGCGACGAACACCGATACGGACATCCCGGGAGCGAGGGGTTCCACCTACACCGTGACGGACGAGGACGAGGCCATCAAGGTGCGGGTCAGCTTCACCGACGACGCGGGCAACGACGAATCGCTGACCAGCTACATGAGGCTGTACGCCCCGCCCCTGGTCATCCCCGACGACGAGGAGACGCAGCAGCAGGCCGCGAACACCCCCGCGACGGGAGAGCCGGGTATAGACGGCTCGCCGGGAGTCGGGCGGACCCTGACCGCGACCACGTCGGACATCGAGGACGAGGACGGCCTGTCGGGGGCGGTCTACGCCTACAAGTGGGTTCGCCATGACCCGGCCGACGAAACCGATGCGGACATCGAGGAGGCCGTGGGCGCCGCCTACACCATGACCGACGACGACGAGGGCAAGGCCATCAAGGTGCGGGTCACCTTCACCGACGACGTCGGCAACGAGGAGTCGCTGACGAGCCGGGCGGTGTTCGCGCCGCCCCTGATCATCCCCGATGAAGAGGAACAGGAGGCCGCGGAGACGCCGCTGACTGCCGCCATCCACGACGCGCCGGAGTCGCACGACGGACAGGAGGACTTCACCTTCGAGCTGCGCTTCAGCGAGGAGCCCAAGGAAGGCTTCAGCTCCTTAACGCTGCGGGACCATGCGTTCACGGTGACGGGCGGCACGGTGGCAGGGGCCCGGAAACTGGACGGGGACAGCGCCACCCCCAACATCCGGTGGGAGATCACCGTCAGCCCGGACTCCAACGCGAACGTCACCGTCAAGCTGCCCGTCACCGAGGATTGCAACACGCAGGGGGCCATCTGCACCGATGACGGCAGGGCGCTGTCCAGCCCGCTGAAATTCACCGTCAAGGGGCCTCCACTGACGGCAAGTACCGCCAGCGTCCCAACATCCCACAACGGCAGCGGCGAATTCAGATTCAGGATTGCCTTCAGCGAGGAGTTTTCGCTCAGCTACTTGACGCTACGGGACGACCATGTGTTCACGGTGGAGGGAGGCAAGGTAACCGGCGCGCGGCGGCTGGTCAAAGGCAGCAACATCGGCTGGGAGATTGTCGTCCAACCGGACTCCAACGGGGACGTCACCGTCAAGCTGCCTGTCTCCGAGGACTGCGATGCGCAGGGGGCCATCTGCACTGCTGACGGGAGGATGTTGTCCAGCCCGTTGGAGTTCACCGTCAGCGGGCCGGGTCAGTAGCGGGCAACGAGAAAAGCAAGCACATACTGACGGGCGAGGCAGGCGCTCAGGAACGAGTCTGGTCCCGACGAAGCCAAGGTGTTCAACCTAGTATGCGGCCTTCAGAGAGAGGTAGAGAACGAGCCGGGACTGGAGGCTGTGCTACTGCCTCTCAAGGAACGTGCGGAGCATGTGCTAAGGGGACTCGAAGAGCGCACGACATCCGGGCTTGCGGCTATGGACATGTTGGAGGCCCTAGCCAAGGAGAAGGAGGCCACCGCAGCCGCCGCGTGCGAGTCCACTCCCCCGAAGAGCCTTCGGGGGAGTGGACTCTGAAGGACGACACTGCCCTCCAAGCCGCAGGGGTGAGCCCGTTGGAATTCGCAGAAGAGGCCCAGGCGCTTGTGGACCGCTTTCCCAACGCCGCCGTCAACACCGACGAGCAACGCCGGCTTAGGATTTCACTGTACAACCCACTGTTGAGTGTCGAAAGCGGTGAGCGGGGCCGGATTGTAGACCAAGCCCTGGCAATACTGCTGGGCGGAGGCACCGATGCGGAAGATTGACGAGGGTCGCGCAGGCCTCCTGCAACGTGTTGAGTACTGGGCGAAGTGCCTCCATGTCCCCGCACCGCGCGTCCGAGTCCGGGACATGACCCGCAAGTGGGGCTCCTGCTCGACGTCCGGGACCATTACCCTTGCCAGCGACTTGAGCCACCAGGAAGTTGGATTCCAGGACTTCGTAATTGCCTACGAGCTACTTCATCTACGCGTGCCGAACCATGGCAAGCTCTTTAAGGCGTTGATGAACGCTCACGTTCCCGACTGGAAAACCTACGATGCGGAAAGAGCAGTGAGCCAACGCCGTGAATCCGACATGAGAGAACCTCAGGCGCTGGACCGCTAGAGGCACTTTCTTGCCTCCCTCAGGCCTTTCGCACGATGACGATTCAGACTATGGGCTTGGTAGGCTTACAAGCCCATCCACATCTCGAAAACAGTACTGCCTACCGTCAACTTAGGCCCACCAAACTTGACGATAGACAGAACCATCTTCGAGATGTGGCTCGTCCTTGCAGACTCGCCAGAGTCTGTCACTGCAAGATGATAACTAGGGCGGCATTGTTACTGCCCATGCTCGCGGCCCGACGTCGTCCAGCCTCTGGTCGACCGGCCAGCGCTCGCACTACTGCGGCGTTGCGACACCACCACACACACCGAAATCAAGCGCCCTTCTCGACCGTCGAGCGATTGCTGGATTCTGAGTCTAACGTCCTCCTCCGCCTCCGGGGTCCAGCCCTCGCACTCTGTGGGGCGGCATTTCTCGGTGTCGCCGAACCACAACACGAGGTAGATACCGTACTCTGAGGCCCTAGGATCCCGCGTGTACTTGGCGATCAGCCGACTTCGGACCGCCGTCCAGACGTTACGGTGGCAGCTTCGCTTGATCTCCACCGGAACATTGAATCCGGCAAAGCTGACGGGGATGGGCTTGCGGTCGTCGTCTTTGGTGACTCTCGCCGCAGCGCGGTTGCATGCTCAAAGAAGTTCTGGAAGACGGAGAGAACATCGAGTACTGGATGGGCGGACGTTGGGGCGACGCCGCGGAGTTCCACACCCTGGGAGATATGGTTATGGTGGCGATCACCGGAGTGAAGCGCTCTGAATTCGGCGTCCACAACTGAGTCGTCGTGGCCACCGACCGGCGTATTCTCATGCTGAACTCCGGCATGGCGTCAAAAGACGTGGTCGAGGTTTCCTATCAGGGCCTGCAAGTGGACTACAATGAGGCGTTGACCTGCTCCGGCTTGAAGTTGTCCGGCAGCACGGACCAGGACTATGCTTACTACCTCGACCACAACGGCAAGAAGCAAATCAGAAGCCGGGCCAAGCCGTTGTTCGAATGCGTATTCCGGTAAATCCACGCCGCGGCCAACCCCGCCGGCGACTAACCGGGGAAGGCACACAGGGACGGCAAACCCGGAAAAACTACGCCGGAGGGAACAATCATGGCGTCACGAGAGAAGCAGAGAAAGATCGACGACCAATGGCAAGCCCTGCAACAGGGCTGGGGCCGGAGAGGCTACGAGGGCGAGCGCAAGATGCTCTATAATCTGCTGGAACCCGGCGAAGACGTCGAGCTACTGCACTCGTGCGGCTTTGAGACCAAGAATGTAGCGTGGGGCTCCCGCCATGACCGGGGGATCGTGGTCGCTACCGGGCGCCGGGTAATCTTGCTGAACCGGGGCCGGTTGTCCAAGAACCGCTTTGGTCTGACTTACCTGGAAATTGACGAAATCACGGAACCGGAACCCGGCAGGATTAGGCTCAGAGGGTCTGGAAGTGGCAATGCTACGGGCAGCAAGTCGGGAGCAGTCTTTGACCTGGACTTGCAATTTGCGGCCGCTGAGTTCTCCCGGTTTGTAAGAGGCCATCTGCTGAGCGACGAAGAGTCGGTCGCCGCGGCATTTTCCCATGTCTTGGCGCTTGGAGAACAGGTCCGGCACTGGGCGCACTGCTCAGCGGGACCGGAAACGGTCTACCATAAGCCCTCCAGACATAGCATGGGAGGCGGGAGTGAGCCGGAGTATTGGTCTACGTCATGGGATGGCCGGCCGGCGCTTGCTGTGGACACCGAGCGCCGTATACTGCTCATTACGCTAGCTGTGCACACCGATTTGCTCCTTCATAGGCGGAAGGAGGAAGTAATCGCAAGCTGCCCCCACGGGACAATCCTGGCAGTGGAATGCACGGAACACACGGAAGGTCAAGCGGTCAGGTTCGTTGACCAGAGAGGCCAAGTATACGCAGCCAACTTCCGGCGGAAGGCTGACGTCTTGCCTTTCGTCAACATTATGCGGGATCACGAGGCTGCGCCAAGGCAGGTTTCCGGGCAACCCAGGATTGACGCTGACTGGAGGCTGCTACACCCGATATGGGACTACCGGGACAACCACGGAAACGAGCGCAATAAACTGGCCGAGATTCTCGATAACGACGAACACCTCGAGGGCCTGCTCTGGGGCACTTACAGTCCGGAATTGCAAGGGGAAAAAGGACACTCCGGCATCATTGCCGCCACCAACCGCCGGCTTCTGTTTGTGTCCAACAGTAGGGACGACAAGCACGTCTCCCAGTTGCCGCTCCATGGAATAGCCAGTGTATCCCGTGACGGCGGTAAACTCCGCATCGACGCTACACCGGAATACGCCGGGCACGTGATTGACGGTTTGGACGACATGAGCCGCCACCATTCCCGAGAAAAGGGGCAGGTGGCGGTGTTCACGGCGCGCTTGCGGAGCCTGGTCGCAGACCCGCCCGACTAACCGCCACCCCAGCAGAATCCCTCTCCGAACTAGACATTCCGGCAACGGACACAGCGCGGCCTTAGCCCGAATCCACCGATGGACGACGCGAGAACCGTGGAAGGGGTAAGGGAGTTACAGGCGCGATGATCCGGGCTCGAATTCGGGTAGACGGGAGGTTGGCGGGCGGTCTGCTGGCGCTTTGGGGGCACCGATGGCGGCCTGCAGTGGCTGTGGCGAGCGAGATGGCAGGATCGGACACGGCAAGAGGCGCTCGCGGACAGGGCGTCTCAGGGCCACACCAGCCGTCCTGTCCCTGAGCGAGGCCCTGGCCCACATGAAACCGGGGGTTCGGCTGCCCACTGAGCCGCCGCTGACCAGGGTATCGCCGCCTAGTGACCTCGCCATCCCCCAGGAACTCGATAACATTTCCGACCACCTACTTCCCGCCGCGCTCAAGCCCGCCGACAAGCGGCTGCTGGACACGTTGTTCCCTGCGGCGTTGAACAGCGTAGCCGTTGCAAGCGGTTTGACGTTGGGCTCGCTGAGGATGCGGAGCCGCTCGCGCACGATGCTGTTTAGTCTTGCCATGCGATCCAATTTCTGCTCTGACTAAAACTATACGCCGCTCTCCCGATGACACGAGGACGACTGCTATCCCAGATAGCCGCAAGCGTAAGGGATTTTCGTGTGGACCTTATTAGCTTCGACGAGCAAGACTCAGAACGCGTGCTCATCGAGGTCAATTCGAGCCGGGCAGGCTTCTGCGCTTCACCGTGCCTCCGGCCTGGACCGTGGACCGGAGCATCGTCGTCGACCAACGAGGCGCCACCGACACCCCATGAGGCGCGACGGTGCTCGTTGTGGGAGAGGAAGTGGCGCAGTCCCTGCCCGGGCCGTGCTCGACTATAAGGCGGAAGAAGTCGCCTCGCCTGCTTCCTCCTTGATATCCACTAGCGCGGCGCACGCTCCTTGGGGAGGGCGCAGGTGGAGGAGTCGTGGTTCGACAGGCCCACCGGACGGGACTCGAACCTAGATGCCGACTCAAAGGCAACACGCGAGGTATCTTATTGCTTCACGTTCTAGAGTGCCACTGCCCAAGAATACCTGAGGAATTTGTTCAAATGGCCTCGCACGCGTCGTGACGCGACGGAGGCAAAGCCACACCTCAAACGCGCCAAGGCCCCGAGTTAGCACACGCGCTGAGTTTCCTGCCCGGATTCATAACTGAACTTGCCCGTTTCGCCCGGACACTCTCGCCGCGTCCCTACCATCGTGTGCCGCGGCACCCCGCACGACGGGGCCGTTGCACTGGAACGAGGGAGTTTGAGGCGCTGGTCGAACGGCCACTCCCGTTGCCGCTCGAGGCCGAGGCGCGGTTTGCGGTGGTGATTCATGCGCTGCCCGACTCTGTGGCCGCGCGCCGGTCGCAGCGGCAGTTCTGGCCCTGGGGAAGGGCCAATGCAAAGGATCACCTGCGACGCCCCCTAACTCGCGAATCGGCTAGGTCCGCGCGTCTGAGCGGTCGCCCGCACCCCGCCGCCCTGGGCGAAACTCGGGCCGCCCAAAGGGGCGGAAGGAGTAAAGGCCGAAAAGGCCCCAATCCGGCCCCTGGCCAAGACTCCGCCGTCCGACTGCTGAGACGGGTAGGCCGAAAAGGCGTCCCACAATCCCCCCGCGAAAGACCTCCCTGAGACAGACACGGACGGCGGGTGTCCGAGGCCAGTCCCAAAAGGAAATGATTTTGGACAAGGAGGAAACATGACCACGACGACACCCGTTGACCTTGACCATGTACTCGCTGTCGCCGACGAGCTTCGGCGGATTTGCGGTAGCGCGCTCAAGATGACCGCCACCAAGACCACCGCCAAGCAAGAGAGCATCGAGGCCGCGCTCGCCCACGTGCTGGACGTGAACGCGGGACGGCAGCCCAGCATCCGGAGCGACGGCCCGTTCTACCGCCTTCTCGCCCGCTGTCCGCCTGCCGTGTGGCGTTGGGAGCACCTAGAACCCCGCCATGCTGTCCGGTCTCGTCGACGGACGGGGGAAGGCGCTGATGGAACCGCAGGACGTAGACGCCATCGCCGCCCGGACACAGGCCCGAGAACTGGCATGGGAGCGAACCGAGGGCGGGGATGCCTTCGCGGTCGACGTCGACGGCGTCCGCTACATCCTCGCGGAGGACGGCGCGACGCTCTTCATCGTGCGCCCGCACCTGGGCGGCATCAGCCGTTGCGAAGAGTCGTGGGTGCGGTCGGTCCTCGCTGGCCCGGTCAGTCGCGTCGTCACGCCCTACGTCCCGCAGGACCCGCCCAAGAGGGTGAAGCGGGCGAGACGCAGGACGGCACGGAGGAAGGGTGGGAAAGCGACGCCGCCCGTCGTCGAGGAAGAGGCGCCGGCGTCCAGTGTCGGCACTGGTCAGATGGAAATGTTCCCAGAGCGCGTACGCCGGGGCGATCCCGCGTGACCTGTCTGCCCGCCCGTATAATGCGCCCCAGGAGGCGCGATGCAGACGATTCTCGACTGCCGTTGTAGGCGGTGTGGCACGGGAAAGCTGTACCTCGACGAGGACGTTGTTACCGGCGTTGTGGACTCGGTCTGCGCGACGTGCGGCGACCGCACAAGCGTCGTGGTCGTCCGGGAAGTGGTGCACGTCGGCGGTGACGGCGACCAGGGCGGCAAATGTCGCAACTGTGAGCGGCGTCTCCTCCGTGCTGTCCGCGACGCCTTCCAGACACCCGAGGCCGAAGCGAAGGCGCAGCAGCGCGGGGAGCGGATTGCGGCGTGGTGGATGAACAACCCCGAAGAGGCGGAAGCCCGCCGGGAACGCCTCCGCGCCATGCCGCGCGGGGCTGACGGTCGTGTGCTGCCCGGCGGCGCACGAGCGTCAGCGTGGTGGTGGTGGTGGTGGTGATTGCGACGATGAATCCCCCATATTATATAGACAGAGAGAAGTAAGTTTAGGGACAGCGACGCCGACCCTAGGTGCCCGGTCTGCGTTACTCGTCTGCGTTACTCGTGCCCCTTGGCTGCCGCCCCCGGTCTCCGTTACGCTGCCTCCATGAGCAACACGCAGCACACGCGCACTTGCGACTGGTGCGGGGAACCATTCATTGCCCACGTCGCGGGCAGGACCTCCGGCTTCTGCCGACCGGCCCATCGCGTCGCGGCCCATCGTGCGCATCATCGCGCGTCGATTCGCGACGCGCCGGAGTTGGAGACCCCAACACCCGAGGCATTGGCGGTCGAGGACTTGCGGAGCCGTGCCCAGTCTGACCCGGAACTTCGGGCGTGGCCTCGGGCACGAGGACGGGCGTGACCATGACCGTACCCGCCGACACGCCCACCACCTGCACCGACTGCGGCGGGAATCTGTCGCGCCGACGTTCGGCGAAGAGCCTCACGCGCTGCCGACCGTGCGCGAGCGCACACAACCGCGCGGCATGGGAGGACCGCCGCGAGAAGCTGAAGCATCTCCGTGGCCCCTTCTCGCCGCTCTCCGCACAGGCCAAGCGTCAGCTCCCCCGACGCTAGGCCCTCGTGCGCCCGCGCGAAAGCGGCCCGCTTCCAAGCCGACCCGACCCCCCTAGCCCATCCGCGCCGTCGAAAACGCCCGTACGGGTCTCCTGTGAGCCTGTTATGGTCAAGTGGCGCGCCCGCCATAGCTGAGAGGCCGTGCCGAGGCCCTCCACGCGAGATCTCGGCGTCGGCGGTCGCATCGTGGTACAGTGGGCACCGGGCAGACCTTGGGGGCCGGTCGGCTGCTCAAACCCTCTCCCACGCCGCCCAGGGCAGCCGTGGCGCGCCTTTCTCCCTCGCAGCCGCCCCTGAGGTCCACCCGAGGGTGTACGTGGGGCGATTTGCGCGGTGGTGACAAGATTCTGTTGGACTAAGGGGAGCAGCATGGCCTACGACCCCGCAAGCCTCGAAGGTATTCGACTGACGTATCTCCAAGAGAACCGCTCGACGTCCTACCGCGATATGGTCAAGCGCGGCATCCTTGACGAGCATCTCGTCAACATGGCCGATTTCGCCCGCAAGCGCAAAGCCGCCTACATGAACGAGGGCGCACCCGACGAACAAACGGCATGGAACTGGGCCATCCGCACGGTGCTGCTGGACAGCCAGCCTGATTAGGACGGACGGAGGGACACGATGGCGGACGAGGGATTGATCGTGGTGGACCGCTTCAAGGTGATGTTGCAGGCGTACCGGCCCGTGCACCCCGCAAGCTGCGATTGCCCGGCGTGCACGTTGTGGTCGCGGGTGTGGGCGGCGTTCTGCACCATCGAGGCCGACTACACCCCGCCCCTGCAACCATTGCCAAAGAGTGACCCGGGTGTGGTCGGGGAGCACTTGCGGAAGCATCAATGCCGATCCGTCGCCGTCCTCACCGCCCTGGTCGCCGCCGTACGTTAGTCCTCCACCCAACGCGGCCTAGACCGGCTAGACCGGCACCACGCCCGCAGCGATCCCACCGCGCAACCGCGACTAAGGCTGCCGACCTACCCAGCCAGTTCCGAGACACAACTGACCCCGCCTACGTCCTTGAACGGTGCGCCCTACCTGGCTGTACGTCACCGCCTCGCTTCGCACGCCGGGATGCCCGTTACTGCTGTCCGGCTCATCGGCTCCGCCACTGGCGTATGAAGAAACGCGCCAAGGACGCCGCCACCCAGCGCACCATGACGAAGCCGCCCATCGAGCAGCTCCACGCCCCCACCCCGCAGACGCTCGACCCCGCCGATGTCCCGGAGCCGGAGGAACCGGAAGGCTCTGACGCCGAGTATCAGCAGGTTCTCGCCACGGCGCGGGAGATCATCCACCTGGAGGAGCTGCTCATCAACGACCCCCGCGACGAGGACGCCCGGCTCCGGCTGCGGCAGCTGCGTCGCGGCTAGGCCGCTGGGGGTCGCCTCGCGCGCGAGAGCGGCCCGTTTCCAACCCGACTTGACCCCTTGCCCATCCGCACCGCCAACAGCCGCGCTACGAGCATCCTGTGAGCCGGTTTATCGTCAAGTAGCGTGGTCGCCGTAGCTGAGGTGGGCCTTTTGACCTCCGGAGCGATGCCCGCGGAGGTGATTCATGCTGTGCACCACGCGTGCCTTGGCTCTGGGGGTTCTTCTGCTCGCGGCCCGCGTCGGCGGTGGTGGCCACTTCAGCCGCCAGCGTCGAGGGCCGTGTGCTCGCGCAGGTGTGGCTCCAGGTGTGGGAGTCCTCGAAGCGGGGCGACGGGCGCTGTTTTGCCCTCTCTCCGCCACCAGCACCAGCACCGACAGGCCGAGAATCAGTTCCTTTTCGGACTGGCCTCGGACGCCCGCCGTCCGTGTCTGTCTCAGGGCGGTCTTTCGCGGGGGGATTGTGGGACGCCTTTTCGGCCTACCCGTCTCATATAAAGGGCGGACCTCTCGTTCGCGGACGTCGCTAAGAGCCAAGTCCTTTAGGCGGTCCACGTTTGGCGCTCCGTGCTCCGTGCTCCTCTAAGTGGCCACTGCTTTACCTATCTCTGATTGGGACATCTCTGCTCCTCTTTCTGATGTACGCCACCTCATCCAAGGAGCTAGCCCTATCTCACACCTCTCCGGTTCTCTTCCTCCGCTTGTTTATCATTGTCGCTTATTGCTGACGGCCTCCTCTAGCCACAGTAAATCAGGCCCGGAAAAGGGATTGACCCCTTTCCGGGCCCTCAATTTACGATCCGTCTGATAACTGCTTCGGACCCATACCCGAAAACGGAATTTCTATCTAGGGAATCCAGGATCTCCAGACTGACTCGTTGGCGTCAACCCACTCCTGCGCCGCCTGGCGTACGGTCAGGTCGTTCTCGGTGAGGTTGAGGACGATCTCGTTCTGCTGTTCGTTGGTCATCTGGAAATTGGAGAGGAACTCGTATGCCACTGGAAACTCGTCCTGAAGACCCGGCCAAATCAGCTTTGCTACGGCGTCGGTTGGGAAGCCGCAGTTGAAACTGTCACCCTCGGGATAGCAGTCCGAAGTCCACTCGGGCATCTCGATCTGCACCAGGTTGTACTTGGCATGTGCCCAGTGGGGCTCCCATAGGTATGTGAGGATGGGATCACCCCTTTGGAAGGCGGCGTCGAGTTCAGCCAGAGCCGCGCCTTCGGACCCGGCGAACACTGCCTGGAAGTCGGCGCCGAAGGCCTCAAGTCGTTCCTCTGGCCTTGTATCCCACGCAGCAGTGAACTCCAGGAGTCTGCCACTAGCACCGGTATCGCTCGTGGCGAAGACGTCCTTGTACTGGTTCAGGTCGCTTACCGTGCGGAGGTTGGGCGCCACTGCTTCGATGCCGCGGTCGGCGTGGCCATTGATGACGTAGGAAGGAACATACCAGCCGGTCTCACCCACTATGCCCACCGTCCCCATGCGCTCCACTTCGGCGTCTTCAGCATTCACGTATTCATCCAAGAGCTCGGCGCTGTAGGAAGGCCAGTTGCAGCAGACGAAATGGAAACCGCCCCGTTCGAGGCCTATGAAGAGTGGCGCCGAATCGGCGGGCGCAAATTTGGTCGCGACAGTGTGGTCCATTTCCTGCTCCAGCAGGATCTGCGCAACAGCCGTCGTGGCAAGCTGGCCGTTCCAGTCCTGGTCGACGAGATACAGGGTGCCCCTGGTCTCCGGCTCAGCGACGCCTTCGTCGGCTTCTTGTTCACAGGCCAATCCTACTGTGATGACCATGGCCAGCGCCACAATCATAGAAAGACCAATCCACCCATTCTTCACTGTTTTCATTTTCTTTCTCCTTTCAGGGTCAGGATTGTATTAGACAATCCTGTCAGATTGCGACATGCCATATCGTCCTATAGGCATCCCTCCTTGTGCGGGTTCGCGGGCCGTGTGCCGGATTCTCGCTACCTCAGCGCCGTAAGAGGTATTACTGTGCCCTGTTTGCCTCTGGTCATGCGGTCAAGCGCCATCGCCATGAAGACGATGGTCATCCCGGCAATCAGGCCGTCGCCCATCCTTAGCCAGATGGAATTTATGAAGACTTCCTGTCCCAGGCCCCCACCGCCCACAAGCCCAGCTATAATCACCATGGCGAACACCATGATGATGGTCTGGTTGACACCCATCAATATCGTCGGGAATGCCAGGGGTATCTTGACCTGAAGCATGGTCTGAAGTCCGGTCGAGCCATGGGCCTGGGCCGTCTCGATCACCTGTGCCGGCACCTCCTTGATGCCGAGGCTGGTCATGCGGATCACCGGAGGCAGCGCATACACCGCCGTGGCTATGATGCCCACCAAAGGCCCGATACCCCAGAGCATAATGACCGGAATCAGGTAAACGAAGATCGGCATGGTCTGCATGGTGTCCAAGAAGGGCCGCAGGAGCGATTCGAAGGCCCTGCTCTGGGAGGCGACAACGCCGATCCCGATACCCACCACTACCGTGAACAGCCCTGCGGTCAGCACCTGGCTCAGGGTGTCCATGGTCACGTCCCAAACTCCGCCGAAGCCTGCGAAGGCCAGGCCTGCTACCGCGAGAAGCCCCACCCGCCATCCAGCAGTTAAGTAGGCCAGTCCGGCCGCGATGACCATGAGCGCCGGCCAGGGGAGCCAGAGGAGCACCGTGTTAATGGGTGAGTACCCAAGTTCCCGGAACAGGCTGTCCCGTACCCAACTTGTGATGAAATGGAGATTGACGGCCATCCAGTCGAATACGCGGTTGACGGGGTCCGCCATTGAGAAGGTCAGTTCGTCCGGGAAGTCTCTCAGGGGCCCGACCAGGGAGCCGAGAACAAGCAGGACGGCTATCAGACCCACGCCCGAAATGGGAAGAGCGCAGTGGGCAGCCATGTTCTTAAGGCTCCGGCCGGCCGTCTCCTCAGTTCCCGGACTGATGGCCTGGACGGATGTAGCTGAGTTTGGACCGGAATTCGCGAGGGCGTAGCTGAGCCTGTCCAGGATGACGGCCAAGAGCACGATGGCGATGCCGCTCTCCAGTCCTTCCCCCGCGTCCACCTCCCTCAACGAGAGCCATACGTCCCTGCCGAGCCCGTCCACTCCCACCAGGGCAGTTATTATCACCATGGCAACTGCCATCATAATTGTCTGGTTGATGCCCATCATGATCGAGCTCTTTGCCAGCGGCAGCTGCACCTGAAACAGTGTCTGAGACGTCGTCGAGCCGTGCGAGTGGGCCGTTTCCATAGCGGCCCGTGGGATCTGCCGGATCCCCAAGTTGGTGAGCCTTATGACGGGAGGAATACAGTAGACCACCGTAAGGAAGACGCCCTGGGCGCCGCTCACGCCGAATAGAACCAGGGCTGGGATGAGGTATACGAAGGCAGGCAGGACCTGCATGGTGTCGAGAATCGGGCGGACGATTGCCTCGAAGCGATTGCTGAGGGAAGCGAATATGCCAATCGGCACACCAATCCCTACGGCGATAGCCACTGAAACTCCCACTACGCTTACAGTGAGCATTGCGGAGTCCCAGTACCCGTTGAAGCCGATGAACAGCATGGCAGCACCGCAAAAGACCCCAAGCCACCTACCGCCGAGCCTGAACCCCAACATCGATGCCGCCGCCACAACAGCGATCCAGGGAAGCCAAAGGAGGAATGTGTCTAACCCGGCGAGGCCCGCGTCTATCACTTCGGAGATTGGATTGAAGAACCAGGCGAGGGTGTCGCTGAACCATTCAAAGAAGTTGTCGATCGGCTCCTGGATGGAAGGTTCCCAGCTCCGCGGCCAGTCTCCGAAGTCGGTCCTAGCATTGGTGGTTGCCAGTAGATAGGCCAGGATGTACGCGGCGACGGCAAGGATCGCCCACAGCATGGCCCGGTACCGGCGCTCCCGGACAGGGCGAATCTGGAGAGCCTCCGTGCGGATCACGTCGCTACTCCATCGTCGCCTACGAGGGCCGCCATTGCCGCCTCCCGGCTGATGGTGCCGATGCACCGGCCGTGGTCCAGGACAGCAATGGGGGCGCCGCCGCCGATGGCCAGGGGAATCAGCCGTTCGAGGCGGATATCCGGCTCCACGATGACACAGGAGTCCCACATTACGGAGGCGACGCTGGAGTGCGCCACCCCGCTACCAGGCACATCCGCCAAATGCACCGTCCCGATGAAACGGTCCTGTGCGTCGACCACGATCGCACTGTCACATTCCTGGGCGGCCAGCCTGGTCATCAGGTCGGCTAGTCCCTCATCTGCGGTGGCGTACACTCGGGGCGGGGTCATGACAGAACGTGCCGTGAGCACCTTGGATCTGGGCACGTCCCGGGTGAAGTCCCGCACGTAGTCGTCGATCGGGTTGGAGACCAGCTCCTCCGGCGTGCCTGTCTGAACGAACTCGCCGTCCTTCATTATGGCGACACGGTCCCCGACCTTGAGGGCTTCGAGGAAATCGTGGGTTATGAATACCATCGTCTTCTGGACCAACTGCTGGAGCCCAATCAACTGGTCCTGCATGTCCCGCCGAATCAGGGGATCTAGAGCGCTGAACGGCTCATCGAAGAGGAGGATCTCCGGGTCGACTGCAAGGGCTCGGGCCAGCCCAACACGCTGCTGCATTCCGCCACTCAGCTCGTGCGGGTACCGTCCCTCCCATCCCGTGAGCCCCACCATCTCAATGACTTCGGCGGCGCGGTGGAGTTGAGTGGCCTTGTCAACGCCCTGAATCTGGAGACCGTAGGCCACGTTGTCCAGGACCCGCTTGTGGGGAAAATTGCCGAAGTGCTGGAAGACCATGCCCATCTTGTGGCGGCGAATGTCCTGCAACTGCTGCCTGTTCATCGCGAGCAAGTCCTCGCCGTCTATGATGACCTCGCCGCGAGTCGGCTCGATGAGACGACCGAGACAGCGGACGAGTGTCGACTTGCCGCTGCCGGAGAGGCCCATGATGACAAAGGTCTCCCCCTCTCGTACATGGAAGGAAACATCCCTAACTGCCAGCACACAGCCCGTCTGGGCCAAGACCTCTTCCTTGGAAAGGGCAGGGTCGATGGAGTCCACAAGATGCCGGGCTCCGTCCCCAAACACCTTCCAGAGGTTTCGGCACGCGAGTGTCAAGCCGGGGTCTACCCTGGATAGACTGGCCGACTCCGATGCATTGGCTGAGCCGGATTCCCATGGTATGCTCTTGATATTCTTACCACCTAATACGTTAGTCCGACCGGGTTGGGAGCAGGGTTGTCGGGCAAGAAGGCCACTGGCACCGACGGTCGGTTGACCAGAGTGATCAGTGAGGCCAGATCAGCTTGTAGGTCCGCCTGAGCTGCTCTGTTAGCGTCCTCACTTCAAGCAGCGTGTAGAAAATCTCGCTGTAGCAACTAGTCCCTCAGCTTTCTGTCGCCAAGTCCCCTCCGCCCTCTTGCGGTCCACTCTCCAGCCGCTACCACGCTACCAAAGGAGAGGATCGGTTGGCGTGGGCCTGCGCAGGAGCGGGAACCAGGTGCGCAACCGCCTTGCCATGTCTGGCTATGACTACTGTCTCTCCATGCTCGACCGCGCAGAGGAGTTCGGCCAAGCGGTTCTTGGCCTCCGTAGCTTGGATCTGACGGATGTCGATTCCAACCCGTTGTGTTGATAACGCGACTTTACCAATTGTTCCCTACCCAGGTCAACAACGGATTTGGGAACGCCACCTTTGTGTTAAGGAGCGGCTGAGGTTAGATAATGTCGCTCGAGGCCGCCTCTAGCGTGGTGGACTACAGGGGAGTTGCAGGGTCAACCACATCTCAAAGATGGTGCTGCCTACCGTCCACTCCGGCCCACCGGACGGGACTCGAACCTAGATGCCCACTCAAAGGAAACACGCGAGGTATCTGTTTGCCTCCCGTTCTAGAGTGCCACTGCCCATGAGTACCTGATGATTTCGTTCAATTTGCCTCGCACGCTTCGTGATGAAGAAGAGGGCATAGACACACCTTTAGTACGTCAAGGCCCCGAGTTAGAACACGGCCGAGTTTCCAGCCCGGAATCGTAGCTGACTTTGCCCGTTTCGTCCGGACACTGTCGCCGCGTCCCTACCATTGCGTGCCGCCGCACCCCTCCGCACGATGGGGCCGTTGCGCAGGAACCCATCAGGGGGCTTGAGGAGCTGTTCGAGCGGCAACGGGAGTGGCCGCACGAGGCGGAGACGCTGCTGTCGCGGGTTGCCGTCAGTTCAAGACCTTCCTCGTGATGCTTATCCAGTAGATCCCGGTCCGGTCGGTGCCCTCCGTCCCCACGGCGATGTAGTGACGGCCCGTGCTGGGCGCCACCCAGTTGGTGACGAAAACTTTCTTCCCGGCGTCTCCCGCGCTGGCTGTGCCGCTGATGGCGTTCCCGTCGGCGTCTTTGATGCCCAGGATCTTGAGCTGGGTGGCTTGCAGCCTCTCCGGCAGGCTGGTCTTGGTCCTTAGTCTGACGGTGTACTCCTCACCCTGCTGGAGGTCTACCCCGATCCAGTCCTCGTCGGGGTTGGAGTCCCAGTTGTCGCCGAGAACGTGGTGGATCTCCGGCCGGGTCACGTTGTTGTTCCCCCAGTCGGTGCCGGTCCGCAGGACCTGGCGTCCTCCGATTCCAGCGGGCAGGTCGGAGCCCTGGGGGTAGCCCTCCGGGCCGCCGGCCCACTGGTACTGTACGTCGCCGTCGTCGTTGATCCGGCAGATGTTGTTGACCCGGACCTTGAGCTGGTAGGTGCCGGTGCCGTTGTTGCCTGAGGAGACCTCGATCTTGTAGGTGCGGTGGTCGGTTCGCAAGATGCGCCTGATGGCGTTGCCGTCACTCTTGGAACCGTAGGTAATCAACTCGGATCTGCCTCTGGCGTTCCAGATGGCGGGGATTTCAGGGTCCTCCAGGGTGAGGTTGGGGTGTTCCTCGACGCCGAGCATGTCGCTGCCGTCCACTCCGATGGCCTCGATGAGGTAGCTCTTGTAGGGGTCGAGCCTGATCTTGTGGAGGTTGGTGTCTCCCGCTTGGGTGATCTCACCGGTCAGGTTCTTGACGACGATGGCGTTGACCAGGTTGTCCAGGTTGTCGCACGGGGAGGCAAGCTTCACGCTTACCGTGACCTCCTGGCCTGCCGACCAGACCAGGCTGGCGGGCAACTCGCCGGAGGGAAATTCCCATTTATCGCCCGTATCGCCCTCCTCGCCGTCATGCGACTCCGCGTCCGCTATGAACGTGTGCCCTTCAATGGTGACCTGCGTGCCGCGCGGCACCCTCGGGTTAGAGCCGAAGAAAATGTAATCGGGCAGTTGCGGGTGCGGGTGCGCAAAGGTGTGCACGGTCCAGACGTTGATGTTTGCGCCGCCGGGTTGGATCGTGTCGTCGACGATCGAGCCGAACTTGTCAAATTCATACCCGTGTAATAATCCGTCACCCTCGGCGTCTGCCACCGTCATCGTCGTGCACCAGTCGTTGACCGCGGGACAGGGACTCGCCGCCGACACGACCGACACGTTCGCCGTATACGCGTAGATCGTGAGCGCGGCGAAAGCGGCGATGAGCATGGCCGCCAGGAGTCGAAGACGCAAACGTCCCGGCCACCTCGGTTCGGCTCTCATCAAAGCGGTGTCTTTTCTTCCCGTATTAACTCCCGTGTCAAACTGGTACCGTGATGGCATTGTGCCTCGCCTTCCGTGCTTGTAAATTGGTTCTTCCTTTTTAGCTTCCTGAAGCTGCTCCAGGCCGATGTCGCACCAAATATACACCGCCAGTGCATAACTCACCGACGGTGTATAACTCAACTATGCTAGCAGTTGCGCCATCAATCGTCAATGCAATTCTTCAGGTCAACTACTTTAGAGGGGTGTAAAGGGCGGAATAATAATGTACCGGCGAGGCGGAGGAGCTCGCCGGCGACCGTGAGCACCAGGTCAAGGTCAACGTGTGTCGTCGTCGTCATGATCTTCCCGCTCATCGCCGTGCCAATGGCCACGCCAATGTCAGGATGCCGTCGTAGAACGCTTTCGGGGTGGGTTCCGGGCTACTCTGGGAGCCGATCGCGGCGGTGCCCAAGAGTCCGGTGATTGCCTCTTCCCCATCTCGACCCTCGGCAACATCCCAGGCATACCGGCTCGCCCACATCAGCAGCCGGCCCTCATACTTCCGGTGCGCGGGCTGCTGGGGCCCTTGTGGGATATACCGCAGCGAGTCGATGATGCCGGGCAGCGCTCGCAACGGCTGTTCCGCCGCCACCTGCTCCGCGATGGCGTTGTCGCGCCAGCGGATCGCCTCGTCGAGCAGTTCCACGCACAGCAGCACGACGGCCTTGGACCGCGCGGGGTGTCCATTGCGAGCGCACTTCCTGAGCGCACTCGCGGCGCGATGAATGCCTTGCGCTGGGTCCTCATGGGGATTCCGCGCTGACTCTCTGGCTACTCCATCGACGGAGTTCATGCTCATGCCTCTTCCCCGATTTCCTGTTCTCGGGCCTCTACGGTGTGTTGCAATCGTTCCTCTTGGCGGCCTCCAGGAATGTGACCAAGTCCGCTTCGCTGACGCGTATCACCTTGCCGGTGATGTGGTGCGCGGGGAGCTTCCCTGTGTGCACCAACCGGATCACCGCATCGTGGCTGACCCTGAGCCGCTCCGCGACCTCCTTGATCTTGAGCATGGTCATTGACCGCTCGCCTTCAGTGTTTCCCGTTGTTGTCATGCTTCCTCCTGTGTGTCGCCTGCTCGGGCCTCTACGGTGTGTTGAATCCCTTCCCTTTTGCGTCAGCCTTCCATCTACCGCTTGTGGACGATGAAACGTATCCGCCGCCTCCCCCTCGGCGTCGGGCGAATTTGGGACGCCTCGGGCTGTACCCACTTTCTGCGCACTCGACTCCAACGTGGGTGGGCGGTGATCCTGCCCCCCGCAACAACCGGGCACTTCATTCGCACCGAGGCGGCGGCGTCCAGGGTGCACGACCGCCGACAGGAAAAGGAGGCAATGCGGCGAAGTCCAGGAAAGCGTTGTTTGCGAAGCGCGTGGGAAAAAGAGAAGTAAGCATCGTCGCTTCCGTTTCCTGTCGTCACCGCTGCGAGGGGGCGGCGCGAGTTAAGGGGCTGACTGGGGCAACGATGCCGGACAAGCAGCCAGCCCCCCACGGCCAAGACCTGGGGGGCTGGTGCTCGACCCGGCGGGGCGGGGTGCGCTGCCGGGTCTATGCGCGGATGCCGCGCCTTCCCAGGGAGCCTCGGTTACACGGGCCTGCGGCGCCCACAGTATACGCCCACCCTCGCGACAAGACCCACAGCGCGGCTTTTTAGGGCCGGGGCGACCATCCGGCGGCTGAGGGGGGAGAAACACGCGCTGTGGGCCGCTTCTGCGCGGCTGAAGCGCTCTTCACCCCCACCGGGGCGGGATGATGCCACCGGACGGCGCGAGACGTGATATTGGGCGCGTGCTGGCGCCCTTGCGGCCGCAGGGTGGGTTGGGGGCCGCTCCGTCTCCAGACCGTGCACAGAGAGGCCACCGACGCCCCCACGCAAGCTACGCTGTGGCGTTACCCTCCGCGGGTGGGCTCCCCCTTGCTGGTTCCACGCGGCTCCACAGCTCGCGTTGAGCGCGCCGGAAAGAGGTCGAGGACAGAACGCGCTGCACGCACCCCGCCGTCGCCGGCACAGCCTCCGGCGCGCGTTGGGTGGGAGGGGTGGCCGGGAAAAAGGAGGGCGGGGGCCAAGCCGGTTATGCCCCTAATGCGTGGGGTGGTCGTGGAGAAGTTGGACTCCCGAAGACAATGCCCTATACCCTCCTCGGCGGCGGCGCTGAACGCGGGGCTACCGGAGAAGCAGTCGACAGAGGTCGACTGCTTCCTACCCTCTCCCCCGCGCACGGATGCTGCAAAACCCCGCCGACGGGCGCGCCGGCGAGATCTCGAGCTGCAGGGCCCCGGCGCGCTCCCTCAGCTACATCAGCTACATCAGCTACATCAGCTACGATAGTGGACCATACCCACCGCGCAGAATGCCCACAGCGCGGCTTTCGGGGTCGCAGACGGCCGAGGGGCGGGTCAGCTTCGGAAAGGGCCGCTCTCGCGCACGCGCATGCCGAGGGTCTCCCGCTGCGCTTCCCATCCCACCATGTTGCGCTCCCGCCCACACGGCCGGCAGGTCGGGAAGCCCGTGGCCGCGTGCCGCTTCATGAGGGGACCCCACAGGCGGCACAGGCGGCCGGCCTTCCTCCGTCATGGCCGGACTCCGTAGTGGCTCCCCAGACGGTCACGGGCTCCTGGTCGAAGCCGCCGGCGGCCCGTGCCTTGGCAGAACCCGGGTACGCTTCGGCTTTGTCATGGCGCGCCGCCCAGCGCTCTCTGGTCTTGACCGCACTTACCATAAACCGTTGGCACCGGGGAGGGGGGCCGGAGGATTTTGGGGGTCAAACCCAAGATCCTCCTTTTTATATAAATAGGGGGGGTTGAACGACACGACATCATCCACCACCACCACCACACGCGACGGCAGGGAAGCGGTGAAACGGCTTTTGGACTGGAGTTGCATTTCTCCTGATCTCTAGTGGTAGTGGGTGTTGCATGAGATGTCTTCTTCTTCCACCAACACCTGCGCCGCAAGGCCAGCAGCCGTATCGCCAATGCCGTCAACACCCCTCGATGCCGCGCCGCCGATGACGTTCATGACGATGAATACCGACCCCACGACACTTGCCGTCACGACCGCCACCAGCACCCAGAAGTCCCATCTGCCCCCTGCTCATCCGTCATGCTGCGGCCATCCACGCGGCTCGGCGGGGCTGGCGCGTGCGCTTCTTGCGCCATGCAGGGGTGCGGTGAACCCCGCTGTAGTCCATGCTGCACGCGGCGCATTCCGTAGACGTGCAGCGCCTGGGAGTCCATGCGCTCATGTCCGTGAAGGCAGAGGTCGGCAGATCCGAAACACCGTCAGCGGGGCTTCGGGGGCTGTGGTAGCTGCGAGCGTTGGCGGCGTGGTCTTGGATGCCGCAAGCGACCCACAACGCTCCCAATAAGCGCTTTCCTAAGGGCTGCTTTGTGCCGGATAAAGACGCTCGGTCTTGGCCGGCACCATGAGAAGCCGGTTTGGCTGGTGGCGTGCTGCGCCCATGCACGCAGTGGCGGGCCCACGCCTCCATGAGCTCTCTGCGACGCTCAAACAGGTCCGAGCGCGCATAGGCGGCCTCCGTTGCGGATCCCAAGGTGTGCGCCAGTGCTGTCTCCACGACAGCCCAGGGGAAGCTGGTCTGCTCCAACGTCCAGTCCTTGAAGGTCGATCGGAAGCCGTGGGGGACGGCATCGACCGCGGCATGGCGGCGGAGAAGCATCGTGAAGGCCATGTTGCTGAGGGGCTCCCCCTTGCGCGACGGGAAGACGACAGAGCCGTCCTGGCCAAGGCTCCGGACCTCCTCCAATACCTCGAGCGCGCGTCGGGACAGGGGGACCCGGTGCACCCTACGGGCCTTCATGCGGGCAGCGGGAACGGTCCACGCCGCGGCCTCGACGTCCACTTCAGCCCATTCCATGAGACGTACCTCGCCCGACCGGGCGGCGGTGAGGATAAGAAACTCCAGCGCCAGCCGTGTCACCGCGTTCGTGGGAGATGTGCGGAGGGTCCTCATGAAGTCGGGCAGTTGCGCGTAGGGCATGGCCGGGTGGTGTGTCTTGGTGCGGCGCTGCCTGGGGAGGGTCTTCGCTATTGATCGGGTCGGGTTGTCCGTGCGCTTGCCCGCGGTGACGGCATAGTCAAAGACCACCTCCATGCGCTGGCGCAAACGTGCGGCTGTCTCGGGCTTGGCGGTCCAGATGGGTTCCAGGACGGCAAGCACGTCGGCTGGGGTCACCTCCCCAACCGGCTTGTCGCCGATGAAGGGGAACACGTAGGTCTTGAGGCTGCTCTCCCATTGGGCCGAGTGTTTCGGGTTGCTCCAAGTGGGACGCCGGAGGGCGATCACCCGCCGGGCCGCGTCGGCGAAGGTAGTGAGGTCCGGCATGCTGGCGCTGCCCTGGGCAATGCGCTTCTCCTCGATGGGGTTCCGGCCCTGCTTGGTGGCCTGCCAGTGTGTCAGGGCCTGGGCGCGTGCGTCGTCGAGGGTCACCTCTGGCCATGTGCCCAGGCCCATGTTGCGCTGTTTGCCGTCGATGGAGAGGCGCTGGATCCACCGCTTGTTCCCTCGGGCGTCAATGCGCAGGGCCAAGCCGTAGCCGTCCCCGTACTCTCCTGGTTTGGTGACCTGCTTCACCCACCGGGTGGTGAGGGCGTGTCCCTGGATGCGCGCCATAGTTTTCCACCCCGAAACGTTAGTACACGCAGTGTACTTTTAGGGCAAGAAAACGTCAAGAATGTACTAAAAAGGAAATGGACTACTATAGTCCATTTTACATTGTTGGCGGAGAGAGTGGGATTCGAACCCACGATGAGTTGCCCCATACCGCATTTCGAGTGCGGCGCATTCGTCCACTCTGCCATCTCTCCGCAGCGTCGACGCTCTTCTAGGGTATCCAGCCGGACGCCCGCTAGCAAGCATGCGTCATGGCCGAACGACGTTCGCCTTGCATCGATTGCCTCATCCGCGTACAGTGCCGGTATCCCCACGAATGTGAACAGTGAGAGGCCACCTATGCCAAAGTCGCTGACCAGGGTCGAGTTTGAACAGCAACTCCAGACCAATGTTGAGTTCATTGCGGAAACACGCGTTTCCCGCCTCATGGAGTTGCAGCTCCCTGAATTGGCAATCTCGCCTGCTGACGTCGCAGAGCGTGAGGACGGAACGCTGGCCCTTAACCCGGACAGGCTGCGCGCCTACGTCGGCCTCGTGGCTGGCGAGGTGCTGGCTTACTTTGACGCCGCACTGTTGGACATCGTCTACGCGGAGGACGAGGCGTCGCCGGCGTGACCGTCAGTTGTTCCTGTGCTTACGTGCAGGGGGAAAGCTCTGACAGGTCGATCATCTTGGCATCCGTGCGGTAGCTCACCATATCGCCCTCCTCCAACGGCGAGGGCAGGACGTAGAGTAGCTGGTTGCGATCGATGGGAATGGGGTCGGTCTCGGCCGGTATCGTCACGTCAATGCGGCGGCGGCGGTACGCGAACCCGCAGGGGTCTTCCGGCGGGTGATTCGTCTTGATGACTCGCATGCCGTCGCCGGTGAATTCGGAAATCTCCATGAATGCCTCCATGCTTGCGTATCGCTGCTATTATACGCAAACGGTCTTTGGTCGGGGGCCCGATTCTCCTTGACAATGGGTGAGGCATTTTTCTAGCATAGGGTGGTACAAGAACTGCCCACGGAGGCACTGCGTTTAGTAGTCCTTTCAAGGATGAGCCTTTTTTATCCGGCGCCGATACGGCAATGGTGGCTAACAGGCCTGTGAGTTCGTGGCAGGCGATAGTCTTGGCCGCCGGAGCAGGCGCCCGGATGCGTTCTGCCCTCCCCAAGCCACTCCACCCGGTTGGCGGTCTGCCCATAATCGACCATGTTCTCTCCTCGCTGGCTGCTGCCGGACACGATGACCCCGTTGTCGTCCTCCCCCTCGACGCTGACGCGCTGCTGGCGCACCTGGCTGGCCGAGCGCGTTTCGCCGTGCAGGAAGCCCCTGCCGGCACAGGCAACGCCCTCGCCTCGGCGGAGGGTGCAATCGAGCCGTCTATTGGGAATGTGTTAGTGGTGAACGGTGACTCCCCGCTCATCCCGGCCTCCGCCATCACGCGGCTGATGGCTGCTCACGAAGAGTTGGGCGCGCGAATGACGCTGCTGACCGTCGAGAATCCCGTGCAGCCCGGTCTTGGCCGCATCGTCCGCGGCGACGACGGCTGTGTGGCCGCCATCGTGGAAGAGCGCGACGCCACACTGGAGCAGCTCGTCGTCACCGAGGTCAACGGCGGCGTCTACGCTCTGCGCACCGATGGCCTCTGGGATGCGCTCAATCTCACGCCGCCTGCGCCCAATGGCGAGCTGTATCTGACCGCCCTGACCGCCCTGTTTCGGGCCCGCGGTGAGCTTGTGCATGCCGTGGCTGCAGACGACCCCCGCGACGTCATTGGCGTCAACACCCGAGCGGACCTTGCGCTGGCAGAGGCTGCCATGCAGTCCCGCATCCGCGAGCGGTGGATGCTGGAGGGCGTGACGCTGGTGGACCCGACAAACACGTACATCGACGTCGGCGTGACGTTGGGGCGCGACACTGTCGTCCACCCCAACACACACCTGCGCGGCCGCACCCGCGTCGGCGTGCGGTGCCTCATAGGTCCCAACGCCGTCGTGCGGGACTCGATTGTCGGCGACGATTGCGCTGTGGTTGCCTCAATGCTGGAAGAGGCGACATTGGAGGCGGGCGCGGACGTCGGCCCGTTCTCCCACCTGCGGCCTGGTTCCCACATCGGCCGGGGGTCGCACGTGGGCAATTTCGTCGAGATAAAGGAAAGTTCGCTGGGACGCGAGGTCAAGGCGGGCCACTTCAGTTACATCGGCGACGCCACTGTCGGCGACGGCGTGAACATCGGCGCGGGAGCGGTCACCGCCAACTTCGACGGCGACGACAAGCAACACACCGCCATTGAGGAGGGCGCCTTCGTCGGCTCCGACACCGTGCTCGTGGCGCCGGTGCGCGTCGGCAAGGGCGCGCGGACGGGCGCCGGCGCTGTCGTGACGCACAACGTTGCCGATGGCGAGACCGTCGTCGGGGTTCCGGCAAGACCCATCGATTCTGCCCACAGCGATTCGGCTGACGAAGACTCGGCTGACGAAGAAAGGTAACCCTTGTTGGAAAGCAACGTCGCTATTCCGTTGATCATATGGCTGGTCGCGTTGCCGCTCTCCGCGGCGGTGATCCTGTACCGGCATGCGCTGACGCGGGCGGAGTCCCGTAGCGGCTCGGCGAACGGCGAGCACACCGGCTTTTCCCGGAGCGCATTGCAAGCCCTAATGCGAACGCCGATGGAGACAGCCTTCACGTTGTTGATGGTAAAGGTGGTGCTGGACGCCATCAGCATTGTAGCGTTGACGGCGTACCTGCTGGCGCGCGATCCGGCGGCGTGGGCCTTTGTCCTCTCCCTGCTGGGCGGGCTTGGTGTTGCGCTTCTTCTCCCGCTGGCTTTCTACCCTGTGCTCCGGGGGCATTGGCAACGGATTGCGTTGGCTGGCGCGCCCCTCGGCGTCGTGGTGACTGTTGTGTGGGGCCCGGTCACTGTACGGCTATACCGGCTGCTGCAGTCGATTGTCGGACGACCTGTATCGCTGCCCGAAATCACGACGGAGCTGGCCGCCCGCTATGACCGCGTGTTCATCCCCCTCAGCAAGGAAGTGAACCCTCCCGACGAACGCGAGATGGCGATGATCCACGCGATCCTGAGACTGGAAGAGACCTCCGTTCGTGACATCATGGTGCCGCGTCCAGACGTGGTTGCGATTGACGTCAAGGCGCCCATAACGGAGGCCCTCGCTGTTATGCGCGAGGCGGGCCACAGCCGCATCTTGGCCCACGAGAACGGCATCGATAACGTGCAGGGCGTCTTGCACGCCCGTGACCTCCTCAAGTACGCCGAGGCCCCCAACGGGGAAGACATCCGGTCCTACCTGCGTCCTGCCCACTTTGTGCCGGAAGGGAAGCGCGTTGACGAACTCTTGATGGAGTTCCAGCGCCGTCGAGGCCACATGGCCGTTGTGGTCGACGAGTACGGCGGTACGGCGGGTCTGGTGACGTTGGAGGACATCCTAGAGGAGATCGTAGGGGACATCGTGGACGAGTTCAACCAGGAGGAGCAGGAAGTCGAGGTCATCAGCACCGACGAAGTTGTCCTCGACGCGCGGGTGAACTTGAGCTTCCTGAAGGAGCACTTCGCCGTGGACCTCGAGGGCGACGGCTTCGACACGATGGGCGGACTGGTCTACAACAAGCTCGGCAAGATCCCCAGCCAGGGAGACCAGGTTGTCGCCGGCGGCCTCCGCGTGGAGGTCCTCAGCACCTCCGGCCGCCGCATCACGCGAGTGCGGGTGCAGCGGCAGTAGGGGTAATTGGGGGCCCCAATCCCTGCCACAGTGATACCCCTAGCACTTGGCAGGGACTTAAGAGTCTAAGAGACGCCGGTGTTCGTGAACTTGCGTTCAGGGGATAGGCAAATTGTCATCGATGTAGTACTGGTCATCGTAGTATTTTGCCTCTGCACATAGATCATAGAAATCACAGAGTCGTAGTGGCAATGTTGCAACATTGCCACTTGTGTCCTTGACCCGTAGAGAGTAGAAACCCCTGCTTAGGGCAGCTATTCCAGATGGGTCAAAGGAAGAAGAGACCAGAAAGGCGCATGCTTGATTAGCCATGCCTCCCATCACGGGGATGCTGTGGTCGCCATTCAAAACCTCGCCGAAAATCACATCCCTAGGTTCAAAGCCAGAACCCATGACGGTAAAGGTCGATTCTCCCCCAAGGTAAACCCCGCGCAGATTCTTGTATTGGATTGTCACATTCGCCGCCGTACTAGGCCCGACGAGCCCCGGCGATCCAGGTGGACCTTGTAAGCCCGGGAGGCCAGGGTTACCTGGCAGACCGGGCTCACCTTGAATACCTTGGTGGCCTGGGTTGCCGGATAGCCCCGGAAGGCCTGGCTCGCCGGGCGATCCTTTTGGGCCTTGAGGCCCCCGTGGGCCCCCTGACCCGCACGCCACTATGAGCACGACTACCAGCATCGAAGATATGAGGGTAAGCAGGATGGTGCGGTTCCTGCACCGGGGCCGTGGCTCTCGCTTGTTTGTCATTTCCCTCTCATTGAAGGAAAGATGGTGGGGGCACCCTGGCAGAATGCCCCGCGATTTTGCACAACAAAAGAGGCCCTAGGGAATTGCTCCCTAGGGCCTCTTTTGTTGTGCCTGTTCTTGGACTACTTCTCTGGCGTGATCACCACTGGCGCCGTGGCGTTGTTGCCATTGGTGTCGCGTACGTGCAGCGTGTACACGCCTGTCGCCAGCGCCGAGATACGGGAAAGGTCGATGCCTGCGGTCGTCATGAAGGCGCCGGAGTTGTTGGCGGTGCCGCCGACGACCGGGTAGGTGTCCTCACCGGTCAGGATCTCACCGAAGACCACATCACCAGGCTCGAAGCCCGATCCCATGACCGTTATGTCGTGCTCTCCGCCGGCTTCAAAGGTGTTCTCAGCCAAGACTATCTCGGCAGCCGTGGACGGTCCGCGCTCACCCTGAATACCCTGAGGGCCTTGGACACCGGCAATACCGGGGTTGCCGGGCAGACCAGGCTCACCCTGGATACCCTGGACACCAGGAAGACCGGGGTTGCCAGATAGACCGGGGAGACCTGCGTTGCCCTGACCACCCTGGGCACCTTGGGGACCTGCGGGCCCTGTGCAAGCGGCGATCAGAAGGGCCAGCGACAATACGAGAAGAATTGCAATCCCACTGATGCGCCTCGGTGAATACCGTTCCATGAGATCCCCTTTCGCTGTACGAAGTGTTTGGGGCCTTACCGCAGTTGCAGCAGCCCATTCAGAATACCGCACCCTATAGTAGGTGCGACGCTAGGGTGTGTCAACCCCTAGCCTTTCCGCATGTGAACGATTATTTGCCCTAGATACGTCAAGGCAATCTCTCAGATTACGCGTCATATGGACAATGCCCGTTCCCGCCTATGCTCCTGCGGTGCGTTTTGATTCTCTTCGGTTGGACGGTATCGCATTGCATACTATAATGCAAGGGATGATAAACACAGAACCGCTTCAAATCGCACAGCGTGCCGTTGAGATTGCCAGTGACAAACAGGCGTCCAACATCATTTTGCTGGACATTCGCGCTATCGCGGACTTCGCGGACTACTTCGTGCTACTGAGCGCCGACAACTCGCGGCAGATCAATGCCCTCGTCGAAGATATTACCCTGTCCCTGAAGGGCGAAGGCATCACCGTGAGCCACCGCGAGGGTACCATGCAGTCCGGTTGGGTGCTGCTGGACTACGGGGACGTCGTCATCCATGTCTTCTCGCCAGAGGAGCGCCAGTATTACCGGCTCGAGGAGCTATGGCGCCAAGCCGTGCCGCTCATCCACGTGCAATAGCTACTCGACGATCCAGCCTTCCGCGCTCCGAGCCCACTCGATGACCTCCTCCGGCGCGAAAAAGAGCGAAACCTCGCGTTCCGCCGCTTTCGGCGAGTCCGACCCGTGGATGAGGTTGCGCCCGATGTCGACGCCCAGGTCGCCGCGGATCGTGCCCGGCCCCGCGGCCGAGGGGTTGGTCGCTCCCATCGTTTGCCGCACCAGTTCGACGCTGTTCGGCCCGCGCACGGCCAGTGCCACGATGGGGCTGGCCGTGATGAACTGGAGCAGGCCCGGGAAGAAGGGCCTCTCCACATGCGCCTCGTAGTGGCGGTGGGCCAGCGCCTCGTCCACCTTCATGAGTTTCATCCCCACCAGCTGCAGCCCGCGCCGCTCCAGCCTGCTGATGATCTCGCCCGCGAGGCCGCGCTGCACGGCGTCCGGCTTGATGAGCACAAGTGTCGTCTGGAGATCTGCCAAGGTTTGCCTCCTAGGTTGTTGTTGTTCCCTGTGTTTTCGATGCCCGCGTTGCCGGCATGGTGATGCTGGGCGGGCGCAGGTAGTTGGGCTCCAGGGTCTGCCGGTCCGGCACGCCGCCCGAGACCAGCGCCGCGTGCCCCAGCGACGCCAGCACCGCCAGCGAGCGCGTCGGCGGCTCCAGCGCGATGATGCGGGCATCCGGCGCGAGCTCCCCAAGGCGCTCGGCGGTGTGCCACGCGCCCTCGCCGCAGAGAGTCGAGCCCGTCGGTGCTGCTTCCACCATTGCGGTTACTGAGGTCACCCGCTCTTCGACTGTGCGGCGCCAGACATCGCCGTCGCGCTCGTAGACGCACCAGGCCACGCGGTCCCGTCCGACTTCCAGCAGCGGGCACAGCGGCCCGGCCTCGGCTTCGAAGTGGCGGGCAGCCTCAACCTCCAGTGCGCTCACTGGGGCGATGGGGATGTCCAGCGATTCGGCCAACCCCTTCGCGAAGCCCAGACCGACGCGCAGGGCGCTGAATCCGCCAGGACCAATGATAACCGTGATTCCACTGAGCTGACGCGCATCGGCGCCCGCCTCTCGCAGCAGTGCCTCAACCGCCGGCGCGAGCTCCGCCGTGTGGTTGTTGGCGCTGTGCCACGAGGTCTCGCCAACGATGTTGCCGTCGACGGAGAGAGCTACGCCTGCGAAGCGCGTGGCCGTGTCGACGGCGAGCTCCACCTCAGGCGCTCCCTGCGACGGTGGCCTGCTCCAGCCATTCGTCCAGCGCGGGGTTCCGTAATGTGGTGTAGGTAACGGTTATGTCCCGCGCCTCCTGGTCGGTCGCTATCAGCTCGACCCACAGGCTGTGTGGCGGGAATGCGTGGGGGGCTCGGTCGGCCCACTCGACCACGGTCACGCCGTCGCCGTTCAGGTACTCGTCCAGACCGAGGTCACCCAGCTCGGCAAGTTCATCGACGCGATAGAGGTCCAGATGATAGAGGGGCAGCCGACCGTGGTACTCGGTCGCCATGACGAACGTTGGGCTGCGGGGCCGTTCCGCGACGCCGAGGCCCAGCGCGATGCCCTGCGTGAGCGTCGTCTTGCCCGCGCCGAGGTCGCCCGTCAGCAGCAGCGCGTCGCCGGGCTGCAGCCGCTCGCCCAGTTCCGCGCCAATGCGCAATGTTTCTTCCGCGCTGTGGCTCACTATGTGCGAGGTGTTTCTCATGCGAAGTGGTCCCAACCCTTGCGAGGCGCTGACATTTCCTGTCCCTTAGCGTTGATAAGGAGAACTTGTCCTGACTGCCCTGAGATAATCTCACCCACAACGTGAACGTCGCAGTCGAGTGAGTCCCCCAGCGACGCCATCAAGCGAGGCGGCGCGGCAATGAGCAGCTCGTAGTCCTCACCGCCGTTGAGCGCCATTGCCAGCGCTTCCTTCGGGAAGGCCGCGAGCGCTGCCGGATGCACGGGCACACACGCAGCGTCCAGCCGAGCGCCGCACCCCGACGCGGTACACAATTTGCCCAGGTCATCCATAAGCCCGTCGGTGACGTCCATAGCGCACCGGACGCCCAACGCTGCCAGCGCCAGCCCCTCGCGGACGCGGGGCCACGGGCGGCGGTGCGCCGCATTCAACGCAGCGGTGTCGGCGGCTGCCGAGGCGCCCTGGAGCGCGGCGAGTCCCGCGGCCGACGCGCCGAGCGCTCCCGTCACGCCGATGAGGTCACCCGGGCTTGCCGACGATCGAAGCATGGGCGCGCCCGGCAATGCGCCGGACAGCGCGACCGTGATGAACAGCGTGGGCGAGGCAACCACGTCGCCGCCGGCAACGTTCGCGCCGAATGTCTCCGCGGCCTCCAGCATGCCGTCGTAGAGCGCGTCGATGTCCTCGACGCGGGTGTCCGGCGGCAGCCCCAGCGTCACCACGGCCAACCCGGGCGCGGCGCCCATTGCCGCCACGTCGCTCAGATTGGTGGCGAGCGCCTTCCAGCCGAGGTCGTTCCAGCCGGTGGTTTCAAGGGTGAAGTGAGCGCCTTCGACGATGGTGTCGGTGGTCAGCACCTCGGAGGCGCCGTCGGCGTCCCACACGGCGGCGTCGTCGCCAATGCCGACCCGAACGCGAAGCAGCGGCGCCCCAGGGTTGGATGCGCCGGCGGTCGAGGCGGATACACGCCGGGACAGGCGTTCTATGAGGCCAAACTCACCAAGTTCCCGTACCAGCATGAACAGAATTATACTTGAGCCGCCAGCTACGGCCAAGGTGGAAGGTATGCGTTGCCTCGTGGTGGCCGACGTTCACAGCAACCGGGAGGCGTTTCAGGCGGTGATCGCCGACGCGGAGTCGTCCGGCGGGTTCGGGCGCATTCTGTGTCTCGGCGACATCGTTGGCTACGGGCCGGACCCCGGCGAGTGCCTTGCACTGCTGCGCTCCTACCCGCACGCGGCGGTTGCCGGCAACCACGACCTCGCCGCCATCGGCGAGCTGTCCGTCGAGACGTTCAATCCGGCTGCGCGAGCTGCGGCGCTGTGGACCCGCCACCGGCTCACCGCGGACGAGCAGGCCTACCTGCGCTCGAACCCGCTTCGCCACGTAGAGGGTGACGCCACGCTGCTGCACGGCACGCCGCGAGAGCCCGTGTGGGAGTACTTTCTGCCCTGGCTTATGCCAAAGCAGGACACTGACGAGTGCTTTCGACTGTTCTCCACGCAGCTCTGCCTCCTTGGCCACTCGCACCTGCCGTTTTGCTGCGATGAGTCCGGCAACGTTGCTAAGCTGGAGCCCGGCGCCACGGTCGAGCCGAAGGTCGCACGCGTGATTGTGAACCCCGGCAGCGTAGGGCAACCCCGCGACGGCGATCCTCGCGCCGCCTACTCCATCTACGACGCGGAGGCCCACTCCCTCACGCACCGTCGCGTGGCGTACGACATCGAGCGGACGCAGATGAAGATGGCATCGGCAGGCCTCCCCGACGCCCTCGCCGCGCGCTTGTCATTCGGGCGGTAACCCTTTCGGGTCGTTGGCGCGGGGCGCACTGGCAGAGATCTACGCAAGTCTGCCCTGGCCGTTCGCAACCACCCGGCCTAATGTCAGCGTGCCACGCCAGTGTGCTACCATACGAGCAGTCTTTCGGCGCGCGGATGATTCTCCCCAGCCGCCGGACATTTCACCTGTGAGGTTGTATGAGCAAGCTGATTCAACGCATTGAACGACTGGGCAAAGAGGCGCCCGCACCCCTGGGATTCGGCGCGGCCACGAGGCGGCAGCCGATGCCCACCATGGTCCTCCTGGCCGCAACGGCCGAGCCGCAAACCGTCTCCAATCTGGACGGCGTGACCCTCGACGGCGTCATCTTCCGCAGCGAGGGTGTCGACGGCGCGGCGGCGGCGAAGGCGATGCAAGCGCTGCCGAACGTTCCCTGGGGCGCGCAGTCCAACACGTTGGCCGCTGAAGACGTCGCCGCGCTCATCGAGGCCGGCGCAGACTTCGTCTCTCTCACGGGCTTGACATCCTCGCTGGAGGCTCTGCGTGACGAGGACATCGGGAAGCTGCTTGTGGTGCCGGTGGACCTGAAGGAAGAGTTCGCGCGCTCGTTGGAGGTTTTGCCGGTCGACGTCATTGTGTACGCCGACGCCGTCGGGTCACCCCTGACCCTGGAGGTGCTGATGCACCTCGCGACGGCCCGCTGCGAGATCGGTCGGCCGTTCCTGCTGCCCGTGCACGGCGCTCTCACCGTCTGGGAGCTCGAGTGTCTGCGCGAGATCGGCGTTGAGGGCGTAGTTGCGGACCTCGAGACCACGGATGCCGAGGCGCTGAAGGCGCTCTCGCAGGCGATTCGCGCGCTCCCACGACGCAAGTCGCGCAGCGATCTTGGGTCGCCGTCGCTGCCGCGCGTTGGCGGTCGACCGCGGCCTCAGCCCGACGACGATGACGACTTCGATCCGGACGACCCAGATGATCTTCCGTAACCTGGGCGTCCTGGGTGAAGACCCCGCGGCCTTCTTCATCTTCACGGCGATGCTTCTGGCCGCGGTGGTCGCCAGCGTCACCTTTCACGAGTTCAGCCACGCCCTGACCGCCACGAGCCTTGGCGACGACACCGCGCGCCGTTTGGGGCGGCTGTCGCTGAACCCCAGGGCGCACCTGGACCCGGCGGGCAGCATCATGTTCCTGCTGGCCGGTTTCGGCTGGGGGAAGCCAGTCCCGGTCAACGCCTACGCCTTTGGCGGCAACGCGCTTCGAAGCATGATGCTGGTCGCCTTCGCAGGGCCTCTCTCGAACTTTGTGCTGGCCTTCCTGATTGGGCTGCTCTTCAAGATGGGCATTGTGGAGTGGCCGTTCAACGTCTTCTTCACGCCGCTCTCGTCCGAGGCCCCGCTTTCGCTGGTCATAGGTCAGTTCTTCGCAATGTGGTTTTTCCTGAACATCATCCTGGGTGTCTTCAACCTGATTCCCCTCGCTCCGCTTGACGGCTCCAAGGTTCTGGCCGGGCTGTTGCCGGAGTCTCTGGGGATTCCTCTCCTTCGGCTGGAACGCTACGGCTCGGGAATCCTCCTGATGGTCATAATGCTGGACATCATGCTTGGCGTGGGCATCCTTAACTGGATACTTGGGCCGCCGATACAGTTCCTTGCGGACGTGCTCTTGTAGCGCAACTTGGCGCAATTGGCCTACGGGCGCATATAATGTCCGCACGTACCGAGCGTAGAGAATACAGGGAGTCTCCATGGACAAGATCGCGATTATCGGACTGGGGCTCATTGGGACCTCGATGGGCCTTGCCATCCGGCAGACCGGAAACAAGAACCTCGAGGTCGTCGGCATAGACCTTGAGCCCTCCAATGCCTCCACCGCTCGCAAGATGGGCGCCGTCGACCGCGACGTGCGTTCCATCCCCGAGGCGGTCAGGGACGCGAAGGTCGTCATCGTCGCCATCCCTGTCCTCGCCATACGGGAACTCTTCGAGTTTCTCGCCGATGTCCTCACGCCCGGCACCATCGTAACGGACACGGGCAGCACCAAGGCCGACGTCGTGTCGTGGGCGGAGCAACTGCTGCCCGAGGGCGTGAGCTTTGTGGGCGGCCACCCAATGGCGGGCAGGGAGACGTCTGGCCCGAAGGACGCCAGTGCCGCCATGCTCAACGGCGCGGTCTACGCCATCTGCCCGGCCCGCAACGCGACGGCGGAGGCAGCGCAGATCGTTGTCTCTCTGGTGCAGGCCATTGGAGCAAAACCATATTTTGTGGACGCGGCGGAGCATGACAGCTACGTGGCGGCGGTGAGTCACCTCCCCTTCCTGCTTTCCGTCTCATTGGTGAGCGCGACAACGAAGAGCGCCGGTTGGCGTGAGATGGGCAAACTGGCATCAAGCGGCTACCGCGACCTCTCGCGGCTGGCTTCCGGCGACCCCGTCATGCACCGCGACATCGCAGTCACCAACCGCGACGCATTGGTCTACTGGCTGGACGAGTTCATTAAGGACCTGCACCGGCTGCGCGGCCTGGTGAAGGACGACCAGGCGGGGTTGGAGCTGGCGCTCGTAGAGGCCTGGGAGGCCCGGGCCCGATGGATGCTTGGCCGCGAGGGCGAGGAGGAATCCCCCACAGAGGGCCTCAAGGCCTCCGAGCAGTTCATGGGCATGCTGCTGGGTGACCAGGTCGCCAAGAAGTTCCGCAGTATGGGCGATGACAAGACGGACCCCACGATCTATCGGCGGGAGTAGGCCACCGTCGGGCGGCGACGCGCGAGTGTAGGTATGATCGTGATGAAGGCCCCGCTGAACAGCGACCCGGCCCACGGCGCATCACCCCGCCGGGGCACCGCCGCGTGACCCCCTCGAACGATGGCACTCACCTGAACTCCCTCGGCCCGCAACCCCTGATGATGGTCGTGTCCGGCCCCTCCGGCGTCGGGAAGGACGCCGTGCTCACTCGGCTTCGAGAGCGGCAGTACCCCGTCCACATCGTCGTCACTGCGACCACTAGGCCCAAGCGAACAACAGAAACCGACGGCGTTGACTACATCTTCTTGGACCGCACGACGTTCGAGCAGAAGCTGGCCGAGGACGGCTTTCTGGAGAAGGCCGAGGTCTATGGCAACCGCTACGGTGTCCCAAAAGACCAGGTGAGCAATGCTCTGGCCAGCGGGGTGGACGTCATCATCAAGATCGACGTGCAGGGCGCGGAGACCCTCAAGCGGCTGAACCCGGAGGCAGTGTTCGTCTTTGTCGCGCCGCCGTCGATGGAGGAGTTGGAGCGCCGTCTGCGCGACCGCAGGAGCGAGCCCACCGTCGACCTGCAGCGCCGTCTGGAGACTGCTCGACAGGAGCTGGAGCGCCTGCCGATGTTCGACTACGTCGTCGTGAATGAGAATGGGGCCATCGACGAGGCTGCGCAGGCGCTCGAAGCCATCATGCGCGCTGAGCGGTGGCGCTATCCCCGCCGGCGGTTGGCGCTGTAGCCGCGTTCACTGGCCCATCCACACTCCTTTCGCTACCCTATTCCCCATGAAGATTGTCATTGCGCCGCAAGCCTTCAAGGGCACGCTTTCAGCCGGGCTGGCAGCCGACGCCATGGCCGAGGCCTCTCTCGCCGTGTTCCCCCACGCCGACGTCGTGCGATGCCCTGTCGCTGACGGCGGCGACGGCACCCTTGACGCGCTGATCGACGCCACCGGAGGCGCATACCACAACGTCGAGACGACGGGGCCGCTGGGTGGGCCGGTCGTGGCGCGATGGGGCTCCCTCGGCGACGGCCACACCGCCGTGGTCGAGACGGCGCAGGCGTGCGGGCTGGCGCTGCTGCCCCCCAACGTCCGCGATCCGCTCCATGCGACGACGTACGGCGTTGGCGCGATCATCCGAGCGGTGTTGGACGCCGGTCACCGTCGCATCATCCTGGGCATTGGCGGCAGCGCCACCAACGACGGCGGCGCGGGGCTGGCGGCGTCCCTCGGCGTCCGGCTCCTGGGCGACGACGACAGCCCGCTGACGCTCGGGGGCGCGGGTCTGCTGGAGCTCGCTAGCATCGACGCGTCGGGGTTGGACCCGCGGCTGCGGCAGGCGGAACTGGTTATCGCGACTGACGTTACCAACGTCCTGTGCGGTCCGGCGGGCGCGTCGGCCACATTCGGCCCGCAGAAGGGCGCGACTCCGGACGATGTCGCCCACCTCGACCACGCGCTCGGGCACATGGCCGACGTGGTGCGCCGCGACCTTGGCGTCGACGTGTCGAGCATCGCGGGCGGTGGCGCGGCTGGAGGCATGGGCGCCGGCCTTGTCGCCTTTCTTGGCGCACGCATCGCCTGGGGCGCCGACATCGTCGCCGAAGCCGTCGGGCTGGACGAGCGTCTCGAGGGAGCGTCGTTAGCGGTCACTGGCGAGGGCCGCCTCGACTGGCAGACCGCGTACCACAAGGCGCCGGCCGTCGTGGCGAACAGGGCGTCGGTTCGAGGGATTCCGGCGCTCGGCGTCGGGGGAAGCCTCGGCCCCGGCTGGCGAAAGCTCTATGCGGAGGGCTTCACCGCGCTGAGCGGGATGGCGACGGGAGGGGTGTCGATCGAAGACGCGATGGCGCGGCCCGGCGTACATCTCATCAGGGCTACGGTCCGGGGCCTGCGGTCGATGAGAAGGCGCGGACAGTTGGGGTAGGCGTCTAGTCGGTTATGACAACCAAGTAGACCACGCCGGGCCCATGCACGCCTATCACAATCGTCTGCTCGATGTCCGCCGTGCGGCTCGGCCCGCTGACCAGGTTCATGTACCAAGTGGTCTCCTCGGCGATCGCGAGCTCTTCAAGGCGCTGCGTCAGCACGTCATCGAGCGTGCCCACCACCTGGTCCGCCGTCGCGACGGCTACATGCACCGGCGGCAGCAGCGACGCCTGCCGGCTCATGCCTTGGCGCGGGGCCAGCGCCACCGACGCCGTTTCCGCGATGACGGCGTCCACGCCGGTGACGCCCACTTCCGCAGAGGCAGCCACGTCCAGCCGTTGCTGTGCGTCCAGTTTGCCCGGGCCCTCTGCCAGCAAGACGCTCTTCATGCCGGCGTTCCGCAGCGCGGCGTCCAGCGACATGCGCTCCAGCGCCTCGTGCGCCGTTCTCACGACGGTGCCTGCACCGTGCTGCCTGGCTATTTCCACGACGCGGGCCGCCGCCTCTTCATGGCTGGCTGCGATCACAACATTCCAGCCCTGCAGCGCCGCGCTCCGCTCCAACTGTGCCAGCAGCGTCTCGCGCGTTTCCGGCGAATGCGCCTGCGGCTGTCCAGCCTGCTCGCGCACGTCGGTCGGTTGAGCGTGGGATGCGGGTGATGAATCCCTGCTCGGCGCTGAGGCCAGCGCGGCGCGTATGCCCGACAGGAACTGCTCCCTATCCGCCACGACTGCCTCCGTGCTTGCCCCAACGGGCGCGGAAGGGGCGCATCGCCGCTCGAGGGAAGTCTCGCGATTGCGTCCACCCCGTAAGCGGCGGCGGCAGCCATCGCATCACGCCTCTGCGCGACAGCGGCCATTGCGCGACCGACGCGGCCTTGCCCGCCAGTGTGAACAATCGCGGCCCGGCGACGGTCCTTCGCCAGACGCGCATCATCAACGACTCCATGCGCTTCGGCACCCGCGTTTGTGCCGGGCCCTCAACCGCGTCGCTGCGGAGCTTGAGCAGCATTCGCGGGATGTCGATGCGCAGCGGGCAAACGTCGCGACACGCGCCGCACAGCGTCGACGCGAAGGGCAGGTCCCTCGCCTTGGGCACGCCAACCATCGACGGCGTCACCACAGCGCCAATGGGCCCGGGGTACACCCATCCATAGGCGTGTCCGCCCACCTTGCCGTACACAGGGCACGCGTTCAAGCATGCCCCGCAGCGGATGCAGTAGAGCGCCTCTCGAAGCTCCGGGTCGGCCAGCATCTTCGAGCGCCCGTTGTCGAGGATGACCAAGTGGAACTCCTGCGGCCCGTCCTCCTCGTCGCTGCGGCGCGGGCCGGTGACGAAGGAAACGTAGCTGGAGATGCGCTGCCCCGTCGCCGAGCGCGTCAGCAGTGGCAGGAACGTCGCGACATCGCGGAGGTGCGGGATGACGCGTTCCATGCCCATCGTCGCGACGTGCACCCGCGGCAGCGACGAGCACATGCGCCCGTTGCCCTCGTTGGTCACCATGACGATGGTGCCCGTCTCCGCCACGCCGAAGTTCGCCCCCGTCATGCCCATGTCGGCCTGCAGGAACTTCTCCCGCAGCACCTTCCTCGCGATGCCCGCCAGCGCCGTGATGTCGCTCTCAGCGGGCGTGCCCAGGATGCGCTCGAAGAGCTCGGAGACCTCTTCCTTCGACTTGTGCAACGCCGGCGCGATGATGTGGTACGGCGCCTCCTTGGCGAGTTGGATGATGTACTCGCCCAGGTCCGTCTCCACCGGTTCGATGCCCATCGATTCCAGCACGCCCTCGATGCCCATCTCCTCGGACACCATGGACTTGCTCTTGATGACGGTCTTCACGTCGTTGTCCGCCGCAACCTTGGCCACGTAGTCGTTGGCCTCCTGGGCGTCCTTGGCGAAGAAGACGTGACCGCCCGCCCGCTCCACGTTGCGTGAGAGCTGATCGAGGTAGTAGTCCAGGTGCTCGAGCGTCTCCCGCTTGACCTCGCGGGCCGCGTCGCTCAGGGCGTCCCATCGCGCTTGCCCGTACTCCTCGATGGCTTCGACGCGCCCCTGCCGGAAGTTCACCAGCCTGTCCAGCGATTCCTGGATGGTGGCGTTGTTGATGGCCTCAGTGGCCTGTGCCTTGAACTGACTGGAAAGGACTTCCGTCATGGCCGCTCTCCCTCTAGGCCCTCGCAAAGCAGCTCGGCGAGGTGAACCGGCCGCGCCTTGGCGCCCCGCCGACGCAGCGCGCCCCCCATGTGCATGAGGCAGCTTGAATCGACCGCCGTCAGCACGTCCGCTCCCGTTGATTCGACGTTGCGCAGCTTCTCGTTCAGGATGGCCGTGGAGATGTCCGCGAACTTGACGGCGAACGTGCCCCCGAAGCCGCAGCACGACGTCGAGTCCTTCATCTCGGCCAGCTCCAGCCCATCGACGGCGGACATCAGCGCGCGGGGCTGCGCCTCCACGCCGAGGTCCCGCAGCGCGTGGCAACAGTCGTGGTAGGTGGCCCGTACCGGCGACACCAGCTTCGCGCCAACGTCCTCGACGCCGAGCACGTCCACGAGGTACTCCGAGAGCTCGTAGGTGCGCGCCTGCAGCGACGCCACCTCTTCAGCCAGTTCCGGGTAGCCATGCAGCAATTCGCCGTAGTGCGTGCGGATGGTGGCCACGCACGAGCCCGACGGCGCGACGATCGCCTCGCTGTCGCGGAAGACCTCCACGAACCGCCGCGCCACCGCGACGGCATGGGAGCGGAAGCCGCCGTTGAGGGCCACCTGTCCGCAGCAGGTCTGGCCGGCGGGGAAATCCACCTCCACGCCGAGGTGGCGAAGCAGCCGCACCGTCGCCTCACCGACCTCCGGGTAGAACTGGTCTACAAGGCACGTGACAAACAGGGAAACGCTCTTTTGGGCCATAACACTCCCGCTGGAAAGGGTCTAAGTACCCTAGCAGGGGCGGCAACCTGTCGCAAGGGCAAGGTGGGCCAGGAAGGCACGCTTTACCGGGTCAAAGGGACGATGGTGCAATGGCATTGAGCGGAAATGGCAGCTACAATGGCATGGCCGCCAAACGCAAAGGAGTCTGTTGGACGAGCTGCAGAAGGGCTTTGAGATCGCAGGGACGGGCATCGGCGTGGTGTTTGCCGCGCTGGTGTCGCTCGCCGTCGTGACGGCGCTCCTCGGCAAGGCGCTCAACCGGGGCAAAGCGGAGCCCGCATCGGAGATTGCAACGCCCGCACCCACCGCTGCCGATGCCGATGCCGACGCAGCAAGCGGCCCCGCGGACTCCAGCACGGACCCGGCGATGGTCGCGGCAATGGTGGCGGCGGTCCAGTTCGTCCGGCGAGGGCTCGCCCCCTCGACAGCCACGGCGGCGCGGCGGCAGTCGCCCGAGATGGCCGGCGCGTGGCGTGCGCAGGGGCGACAGTCGCTCATGGCCTCCCAGGGAGTTCGCGTCCGCCCTCGGTCGGACCGTCGATGACCTGTATCTCCACCTAAAGGAACGCAGTGCTAACCGGCGAAATCCCCTTCGACAGCAATTTCTTCAGTGAGGTTGCGGCCCTCTGGAAGAACGGCGTGATGATCCTCATCGCGCTGGGGTTCATCTTCCTTGCCATCCACAAGGGATTCGAGCCGCTGCTGCTCATCCCCATCGGCGTGGGCATCATGCTGGCCAACGTGCCCTTCGGCGGTCTGGGCGAGGGCGACGGCCTGCTGGTGCTGCTCAAACGCGCCGGGCTCAGCACAGAGCTCTTCCCGCTGCTCATGTTCCTGGGACTCGGAGCCCTCACGGACTTCACCCCCCTCATCCAGCGCCCCGCGATGGCGTTGCTTGGCGCCGCGGCGCAGATCGGGATCTTCGGGACCCTCCTGGGGGCCATCGCGCTCGGTTTCACGCTGCAGAACGCCGGGGCCATCGGCATCATCGGCGGCGCCGACGGCCCCACGGCCATCTTCGTGTCGATACGCCTCGCCGACGAGGCACTGCTCGGCCCAATAGCCATCTCCGCCTACTCCTACATGGCGATGGTGCCCATCATCCAGCCCCCCATCATGCGGGCCCTCACCACCAAGGCAGAGCGCATGGTCGAGATGCCCTACGAGCCTCGCCCCGTGCCCAAGCTGACAAAGCTGCTCTTCCCGCTAACCGTGCTGCTGCTGGCGATCCTGTTCGCGCCCGGGTCCATACCGCTCATCGGCATGTTCATGTTCGGCAACCTGCTGCGCGAGAGCGGCGTGGTGGAACGGCTGTCCTCCACCGCCCAGAACGAGCTCATCAACCTCGTGACCATCCTGCTGGGCCTCACCGTGGGTGGCACTATGGTGGCCGACGCCTTCCTGGACGTAGACACCCTCAAGATCTTTGGCCTGGGCCTGGTGGCCTTCTCGCTTGCCACAGCGGGCGGCGTGATCTTCGGCAAGGTGATGTACTTGGCTTCCGGGAGAAAGGTCAACCCGCTGCTTGGTGCTGCCGGCGTTTCCGCCGTTCCCATGTCCGCGCGGGTGGTGCATCGGGTCGCGCTCGAGGCCAACCCCAACAACTACCTCGTCATGCACGCAATGGGTCCCAACGTCGCGGGCGTCTTGGGGTCAGCCATCGCCGCAGGGGTTATCCTCAACATGGTGGGCTAGCCCGACACAGTGCGAACCCCAACCCTGCCCCGCCACGACGCTGTCGCGCCATCCGCAGTCTCGGTGCAGTGTCGATTGAGGCAGGTTCGCTGGCGGTGCACTACGGGAGCAGCAGCCCAATCTCACGAAGCTCCGGCGAGCCCTCGTTCCAGTACTGCAGACCGGTGATCAGCCGCGCAGTGACCAACGACTCGATGGCGTTGATCTGTGCGCTGGCGTTCTGCATGATCCGCGTGACGTAGAGGCGGGCTTGGCCCGGCGAGAACCCCACCAGGTAGTCGAAGAGCTCCCGCGCGGTCTGTGCCGGAGTGGCCCGATTGTTCAGCAGGACGGTGCGCTGCTGGCGAAGCTCCGGGTCGGAGAGAATGGCCAACCACAGTATCAGTCGGCCGCGGGCATGCTCGCTGGTCTCGGCGCGGTTGCGCAGGTCGCCGACACGCATGTTCACGAATCTCTCATACCCAGGCAGCTTGGGGTACAACAAGAGGTCCAAGCCTGTCAGCGACTCCAAAGTGCGGAAGAAGACCACCTGGTGTGCGTAGGCCTGTGCTTCTCGCAACGCCACGATGTTGAGGTTGGGCTGGTCGTTCAGCGACGCATTGACGAGTGCCTGCCGGTAGTGCCCAAGCTCGTGGGAGATGGTGCTCAGCACGTCCATTGGCGTCTTGTCGCCGCGAATGACGATGCGGGGCGCGCCACGCCAGTTGGTGTAGTACCCGACGAACCCCTTCGCAACCGTGCACCGCTCCAGGTAGAGGCCGCGAATGCTGCTCGAGAGGGTCGGCGCGACATCACTGCACTCTGCGTCCACAAACGCGCCAAACTCCTCTTCTGTCAGGATGCTGATGGACAGCGACTCCTCCGCCAGCGAGCGGTTGTAGAGCGTTCGGTAGACCAGGTCCACCAGGTCCACAACGTCCACTCGCATTTGCGCGGACTCGCTCAACGGCGCAACGGTCGAGCGAATGGCCTCCAGCGCGGCAAGTCGCTGCCTGCGCTCTTCAGCGTCCAGCGGTGCGCCCGCGCGAGGCGGTGCAAAGCCGCTGCGCCAATTGATGGGCTGGCGGGCGATGTCGGTTGTCTCACCGGCTGCGGTGCGCACCCGCAGTTCCACGTTATGAATGCCGGGTGCGAAGGCTGCCGGTACGGGTTCGTCCACAAGCACGTCGATGGCGCCCGCCTCTAGACCTTCGCGCTCCCAGGTGTGCACCACTTCGCCGCTGACAAGCAGCTCGACGGTGTAGGGGTTCTCGAAGTCGACGCCCCCCTCGTTCCGCATAGCCCAACTGACGTACGACTGCGAGTTCAGGTAGGTCTCGCTTGGCATCGACGCTTGCCCAAGATAGCTGTTGAGGACCAGCGGCCCGGACCAACCGGAAGGCTGGTACGCCACGAGCGATGGCTGCCCCGAGGTGGGCGTTTGCGTCGAACTCAGCCCAGCAAAATCGGGCCCGCCCCAGTTGAAGTCCACGGAATACAGGTTGTCGGTCTCGTCGGCTTCGTCAACGAGATTCGTCGGGTCCAACTCCAGCGTCAACGTGTGATGGCCGGGCGTTATGCTGACCGTGTTGAGCCAGTACTCCCATGGCGGTGGATTGATCGCTTCGTCCGCGATCAGCCCGTTTTGGTTGTACCTCGTGACGAGCACGCCGTCCATGTAGAGGTGGACCAGGAAGAAGCGGCTGATGCTGGATAGCCCGCCGTTCCGGTAGGCGATCTGAAGGGTCGGGGAGTTCAAGTCTTCTGCGGCTTCCGGTGTCCTCGGGATGCCCTGCAGTCGAATGGGGTCGTCCCAGCCCTCGGGCAGGTACGCCGTCAGGTTGGGGAGTCGCTCGGGCGCGATCGGTGGTACCAAGCCATTGGACAGCTCCGGCCAGTCGAAGCTGACGGATGCCGTGTTGCCGGGGGTGTAGAGCGGCTGCAGGTAGCCGGTCGAGTCTACTACCAGTTGCAGTTCATGCCGGCCGGGCGTCAGGTTGATGCGAAGGGGCAGGTTCTCCCAGTCGCGCACGGTCTGTACTTCGCCCGCGGCCAGGCCCATCGCGGCCGACCACCGTTCGACGGGCACGCCGTCCACCAGCAGGTCGACGGAAAAGGGGAGGCCCGCGTCTTCCGGCCCCCCGTTGGTCACGGCCCAGCTGACGTACATCTGACCGTCGGACCCGATGGGGCCGCTCTCCGTTGCATTCGGCTGCCCTGACACGATGAGAGAGGACGCCCAACCTTCCGGCGTCGCGGGATACAGTTGAACGTCGGGAGGCGTCGGCGTACGGAACAAGCCATTGGGGGAGCCGCCGCCCACGGGTGTGGACGCGTCAACAGGAAGTGGCGACGGGGAAGGCAAAGGTGCGATAGCCGTGGGAGTAGGCGGCAGTTGGGGGGCTTCGGCTGTTACGCCATTGCAGCCCAAGGTTAGCAGTGTTAGTGACACCGCCAAGGCCGCCAGCGCAAACGCTGACCTTGACTTGACCATAGAGGCCCTGCCTTGTTATCTACAGCGGGGGTATCCAAAGGGAGTGGATTCACTCCCGAGTGTACCACGCCGCTAACTGTGGAGCGCTTGGCGCCCCATGCTTCATTGTGTGGGCCGGTGAGCCACCAGCCCACATTTCGAACATAGCTTAGATGAATTGCGGCGCAAAGACAAGTGCCACAATCGACATCAACTTGAGAAGGATGTTCAGGGACGGTCCAGAGGTGTCCTTGAACGGGTCGCCCACAGTGTCGCCTACTACGGCGGCCTTGTGAGGCTCGCTTCCCTTGCCGCCGAGCTGTCCGCTTTCGATCCACTTCTTCGCGTTGTCCCAAGAGCCGCCCGCGTTCGCCATGGTCACTGCGAGCATGAAGCCCGCCGCGATGGCGCCGATGAGCATTCCCGCCAGCGCTTCCTTCCCAAGGATCATGCCCATGGCGATCGGCGCGACGACCGCCAGCACGCCCGGCAGGATCATCTCGCGCAGGGCCCCGCGCGTGCTCATGTCGACGCAACGGGCGTAGTCCGGTCGTCCGGTGCCTTCCATGATGCCGGGAATCTCCCGGAACTGCCGCCGTACCTCGTTCACGATGGCGAAGGCCGCCCGCCCCACTGCCAGCATGGTCAGCGAGGAGAACAGGAAGGGCAGCATCGCGCCGATGAGGAGCCCCACCATGACGTTGGCGTCGAGAAGGCTGGCGACCTCCAGGTCCACCGCCTGCGCGTACGCCGCCATGAGCGCCAGCGCCGTCAGTGCCGCGGAGCCGATGGCAAAGCCCTTGCCCGTCGCGGCGGTGGTGTTGCCCAGGGAGTCCAGGGAGTCGGTGCGCTCCCGCACTTCGGGTGGCAGGCCTGCCTGCTCCGCGATGCCCCCGGCGTTGTCCGCCACCGGGCCGTAGGCGTCCGTCGCCAGCGTGATGCCCAGTGTCGAGAGCATGCCAACGGCGGCGATGGCCACGCCGTAGAACCCAAAGAGCTCGTAGGAGACCCAGATGCCCGCCGCGACCACCAGCACCGGCACCAGCGTGCTCTGCATGGCGGTGGCAAACCCGGCGATGATCACCGTGGCCGGGCCGGTCTGCGTGTTGTTGGCCACGGACTTCGTCGGGCCGTATTCGTAGGACGTGTAGTACTCCGTCACGAACCCGATGATCACCCCGGCGACCAATCCGGTGATCACGCAGTAGAAGAGATTCATACCGGAGTCGCCTGGAAAGTCCAGCAGCACGTTGGTGATCAGGTAGGTGAAGCCGATGACCAGGATGCCTGCGATCCATGTCCCGCGCCGCAACGCCCACAGCAGGCTGCTGAACGAGGCGTTTTCCCCCGCCCGGACGAAGAACGTGCCGACAATGGACGAGACGATGCCGCCCGCCGCGATGAGCATTGGAAGCACGATGAACGGCGAGAAGAGACTGTCGAACAAGGGGATGTCGCCGGTTGTGCTCGCGGCGAAGGCGGCTATGGCCATGGCCGCGATGATGGAGCCCACGTAGGACTCGAAGAGGTCGGCGCCCATGCCGGCCACGTCGCCCACGTTGTCGCCCACGTTGTCCGCGATGACCGCGGGGTTGCGAGGGTCGTCCTCGGGGATGCCCTGCTCCACCTTGCCAACCAGGTCCGCGCCCACGTCGGCGGCCTTGGTATAGATGCCGCCCGCCACCCTGGCGAACAGCGCGATGGAGGACGCTCCGAAGCTGAAGCCCACCACCCACTGCATGATGTCGTTGGCGGCCTCAGTGCTGGTCATTGAGCTGGTGTCCACGATGTTGCCGTAGATGAGGTACAACACGGAGACGCCGATGAGACCAAGGCCCACCACCATGAGGCCCATGACGGCGCCGCTGGAGAACGCGACCCGAAGGGCGGGGTTGAGCCCCACCATGGCCGCAGCCGCGGTCCGCACGTTGGCGCGCGTTGCAACCGCCATGCCGAGGTAGCCGGTGGAGGCGGAGACTATTGCGCCGACGACGTACGCAACAGCCGTCCGCCAGTCAATGACGAAGATGAGGACAAGGGTGACTATCACCACAAAGATCGCCAGGAAGCTGTATTCCCGCCGCAGGAACGCCTGCGAGCCTTCCTGGATTGCCTTTGCAATCTCCTGCATGGCGCTGTTGCCCTGATCGGCTTTGACCACGCGGAAGACCAGGCCAATGGCAAAAAGAAGCGCCAGCACGCCGGCGCCCGCAGAAAGGGCTATCTCCAAGGGAGTCACCTCCGGTGAACTTTGGGACGCGTCCCAAGCAATTTGGGAAAGTATCACGAATTTCGTCGCGGGTCAAGGTTTTGCGGGGGCTCTGCCCCTTTTATCGTAGCTGGTCGGAGAGTCACGCCAACGGTCGGCAACTCCGTGGTACCTGAGGGCGAAACCGCTATACTGCGCAAAACACTCGGGCTCTCCGCCCCAACCAACCGGCCAGGAGGAATACCATGCACGTTACCCGCATCTACACAGGCGACGACGGAAAGTCCCACTTCGAAGAGGTTGACCTGGACTTCCACCCAAGAGGCGAGGGCCAGTCCGAGGCAACGCCGCCGTCCAACGCCAGGCAGGCCTTCTTCACCCGCCAGGCCCCCGACTACGTGCTCGACTGGCACTGCGCCCCCGGTCGCCAGTACGTCGTCACGCTGGACGGCGAGGGCGAGATCGAGGTCGGCGACGGCTCCACCAAGCGCTTCGGCCCCGGCGACGTCCTGCTGGCCGAGGACCTCACCGGCCAGGGCCACGTCACCCGCGTAGTAGGCGGCAACCCCCGCACCATGATGTGGGTCCCGCTGGAGTAGGGGGGCCCTTGGCCAGCGGCGCCAATGGTTTGTCTGATTTCACTAAGGGCGGAAGAGTCTGGTTACAGCCGTTGTCGGTTTGGCGGCAGAGAATACCTTTGCGGTGGTCTTCCCTTTTATCTGGCGAGAGATTGACAGCAACCCACGATTCTAGTATATTCAGTAGGTACCACCCCTATCGCTTCGTCGGTAGGGCAGAGACCGCCCTCGTGGCGGTCTCTTTCTTTGTGCGAGGCCGACCTTGATCACCAATTTCTATATTGATGGATTTAATCTCTACTTCCGCGCCCTCAAGGATACGCCACATAGGTGGTTGGACCTACAAAGACTAGCGGAGGCCCTTTTTCCCGAAGATACCGTGCATAGGATCTGCTACTTCACAGCAAGGATCAGCGCGCGGCCCAACAATCCTGGACAAGGGCGACGGCAGCAAGTGTATCTAAAGGCCCTCTCCACGCTGCCAAACTGTGATATACAATTTGGCAGATTCCGCTCCGGGGCTCAGTGGCGGCCGTTGGCTAACCCAATTCCGGGCGTATCACCCTACGTGCACGTGCTTGATTCAGTGGAGAAGGGGTCTGACGTCAACCTTGCAACACGCTTGCTTGTCGACGGCTTCAATGGCGAGTACGAGCAAGCTGTGGTGATATCAAAGGATGCTGACTTTGCGGCCGCAATGAAATACGTGCGAGATGGCCTCGGCCTATCCGTTACGCTAGTCAATCCCGATTCTGATCCCCACGCGACAACACCAAGAGATCTCGTCAATGCTGCCACCAGGGTTAAGCGACTTTGGAAGACCCACCTCCGCCAAAGCCAATTCCCGGACTCTCTACCGGATGAAAGGGGTCTCATCACCAAGCCGATTGGATGGTGACCCTCACTCCGTCAGTAGTCGCTCCTGCAGCCCCATCTAAATCCCTAAGGCAACCCCCCCGTCAGTCCTTCAGCATGATGACAAACGCCGTCCCCACGCTCAGGTCGCGATGGGTGTGCCCCTTGCCGTGGTCGTCTTCCATGAGGCGCACGTCGCCGGGGTGGAAGACGTGCATTGTGCCGTCGCTCATCCCGATCTCCACGTCGCCCTCGATGTGGATGATGAGGCGGCGCTCCGGAATCGGGTGGAAGTCCATGGTCCGAAGCTCTGGGTAGTGGTGGATCCCCGCCTCCTTGATGTTGTCGATGGCCTCAAGGTAGGCGTGGTCCTCGAGCGACATGGGCTCGATGTGAGTTATGCCGTCGGCGTCCGGGTACACGCGGTACATAGCCATGGTTCACACTCCTCTTGCATAGGGTTATGTTGAGGGGCGCGCCATTTCGCTTGTTCGGTACGACGCGCCCCTCAATGACTTGCTAGCTTGGGTTTGGGTCTCCGCCCGAAGGGCAGCAACCCCGCCTACTGCGGCCGTGACTGTCGGCCGGGGCCGCCGGTACCCTCGCGAATGTCCTGGGCCGTCGCCTCATCTACGCCCTTTGGCCAGCTCCGCTTCGACGGGTCGCTGACGGTGAACGTGAAGCTGCCGATGCCTTCGATGCCCATCTCGATGGTGTCGCCGTCCTGCATCGCGCCGAGCCCTTGGTGGTTCGTGCCCATGAACAGCACGTCGCCCGCGCTGATCTCCTCGATCGCCGTCACGTACTCGATCGACTCCGCGATGGAGTGCGCCAGGTCGCTCGTGTTGTAGTTGGGGCGTACCTCACCGTCCACGCTGAGCGTCACCTGCACGTTCTCCGGGTCCGCAAGCTCATCCTTGGTCGCGATGCAGGGCCCAAGCGGGCAGAACGTGTCGTACGACTTGTGCTCCGAGATTGGCAGCGTGTTGGGCACGCGCCCGCCGCCGCCGGTGGCCGGCATGCGCGCCGAGACGTCCACGCCGCAGGTGTAGCCGAAGACGTGGTCCATGGCCTCCGAAGCCGGTATGTCCTTGCCGCCCTTGCCGAAGACCAGCACCAGCTCCGCCTCATGGTGGAAGATGTTGGCGTCGACGTCCGGTAGGACCACATTGCCGCCCGGTCCGAGGATGGCGTCCAGCGACTTCGTGAACCCCCACATCGGCGAGGGCTCACGTGCGCCGAACTCCCGGTAGTTGCCGCCCATGCAGAGGATCTTGTTGGGTCGAGTGATCGGCGACTGGAGTTGTGCGCCGGCAACGGGCGCACCTTCGGCGGCGCGGGCTTCGAGCTGCGATTTCAGGTCGTCGTAATTGGTGATCAGGTGGTTCATGGCCGCCTGGCCGCTGCCGGGGCAAAGGTCGCTTATGTCAATTACCCCCGCGTCCGTCAGCAGTCCGGGCTGATTGTCGTTGTACATGACGAGTTTCATTATTGCCTCCTTGTGCTCTTTTGCTTTTGATTACCGTCCGGAAAACCACGCCCCCACGTCGTCCTTGTTTCGCTCCACCCACGCCACGTTGAGCTCCAGCCCCTCGATCGTTTGGCGGACGGAGCGCTCCGCCGCGGGCGCCGGGTGCGACGCGTAGTACTCGCGCACTTCGTCCAGCCGGTCCCGCGTGGTGAACCCGCGAGGCAGCCCCACCAGCCGCATCAGCATGAACCCGCCGTGCCCGTAACGCTCCATGAAGGTCTCCCAGTTGTCCTTGAGAAACTCCCACGCCAGCGCCTTCCCCTTGGGGTTCCCCGACACCGCGCCCAAAACCGATACCGTGTCCTGCGATCGCACTTCCTCCGTCAGCGAGCGCTGTAAGACGTCGCTGATGAGCTCCGGGTCCGGGATGCGCGTCAGGGAGATGAGCAGCCGAACCTTTTCTTCTTGCGAATCGGTGCTGTGCTGCAGCTCCCAGAGCTTGTCGTAGGTGGCCGCGTCGCCCTGTTGCGCCGTGAGGCTGAACACGACGCCGCGCAGGTCGGGCCGCAGCGTCGACGGGTCCTCCAGGTAGGCGTCGAACCGCCGGCGGGCCTCCGCCAGCACGGCGGGGTCGTCGTAGTAGCCCGCCTGCCCCAGCGCGACGCTGCGCAGGATGGCGTCCAGGTGGCCGTCGCCGGGTTTGGCCTCCCAGCCCATGCGTTCGGCCAGCGGGCTGAACAGGCCTTGGCACAGCGACTTGAAGGCCGGATAGCACACTTCGTCCGAGAGCAGCGTGTCGAGGTCGCCCAGATTGCCCGCGAGGTCGCGCCACACGCTGGCGTCCGTTTCTTCGCGATAGCCCTCCGCCAGCGCAAGGAACTGGCTGACGGGCAGGTACCCCGCCCGCGAGAGCGCGTAGGCGTCGTTCTGCAGCCCCAGCCGGTCCGTGTCTGAGAGCGTCCGAGACGTGACCGCTGGGATGAGGGCGTCCCAGTCGCGCGGGCTGAGGTTGACGCGGTAGAAGCCCGTCTGGCTCGCATTCACCTTGAACCATGACGCTTCGCCGCTCGGCGCAGGGGGCAGCGAAATGGTGTCCTCCCTCGCCTCCAGCAGCGTCGACGCCCCGGCGTCGTCCCAGGAGGTGGCGACGTTCAGCGGCACCTTCCACGACGACTCGTCGCTCCCCTCGTCTTCAATCACGTTGCTGAACAGGAACCGCGATTGCGAGACGTCCAGCCTAACGCCGTCCGCCTCGTGCCGCGATTGCACGTTGAGCACGGGGAAGCCCATCTGGCTCGTCCACGTGTCCATGAGCGACTTCACCGGTTTGCCCGAGGCGTCTTCCAGCGCCTCCCAGAGGTCCGCCGTGCGGGCGTTCGAGTACTGGTTGGCGTCCAGGTACCGGCGAAGCCCGTCCCGGAACGTCTCGGGCGTAAGGTAGTGCTCAAGCATACGGATAATGGACGCGCCCTTGCTGTAGCTGATGGCGTCGAAAAGCTCCTCCACCTCCGCGGGCGTGTGCACGGTGGCTTCGATGGGGTGCGAGTTCTTCAGGCCGTCCAGGCTGAATGCCCGGATGGTGTCGTTGGCGACGAACTGCGTCCACATCTTCCACTCAGGGTGGATGTGGTCGACGGCCTTGTCGCCCATCCACGAAGCGAAGCTCTCGTTGAGCCACAGGTCGTCCCACCACTGCATCGTCACCAGGTCGCCGAACCACATGTGCGCCATCTCGTGCGATACGACCTCCGCCACCCGCTGTCGCGTTGCCGCGGGGCTGATGGCCGGGTCGACCAGCAGCGCCGTCTCGCGGTACGTGATTGCGCCCCAGTTTTCCATGGCGCCCGCCGCGAAGTCAGGGATCGCGATGTGGTCCAGCTTCTCCAGCGGGTACGGGATGCCGAAGTAGTCGTTGAAGTAGGAGAGCAGCGCAACCGACGTCTCCAGCGCGAAGCGGCCCTGCTCCTCCTTTCCTGGAGTCGTGAGGACGCGGACCATCGTGCCGTTCTCCGCCTGCTGCTCGATCATGCCCAGCTCCGCAACGATGAACGCTAGCAGGTACGTGGACATCACGGGGGACTCGCCGAAGCGCACCGTCTTGGTGTCCCCGTCAACCGTCTCGTCTGTTGGGGGCATGTTGGAAACGGTGTCCATGTCCGCGGGGACGGTCAGGGTGAGTTGGAAGCTCGCCTTCATGGCTGGCTCGTCCCAGCAGGGAATGGCGCGCCGCGCGGAAGACGGCTCGAATTGCGTGGTCGCCATGGTACGAAAGGTGCCGTCGGCGCGGGTGTAGACGCTGCGATAGAAGCCGGTCAGCCGGTCGTTCAGCTCGCCGGTGAAGGCGATGCGAAGCACCGCAGAGCCGGGCTGAATGGCCGAGGGGAAGCTGATGGACACCGTTTCGTCGTCGGCGTTTAGCTCGATGGCCGAGGCGTCCACCGCCGCGTTGCCGGCGTCCATGATGCTCGCGGCGCTGATCGACATCTCGGCGGCGTTGAGGACGATGGTGTCGGTCGCCTCCAGCACCTCGACGTCGATGGTCTCCTCGCCGTCAAAGGTGTAGGCGTAGAGGTCCGGCGTCAGGTGGATGGCGTACCGAAGGGGCTTGACGTTGTTGGGCAGAAGCACCGCTTGCGACGTGGGCATGAGACAGACCCTCCTCTTGCCGGGTATGCCCCGCCTCAAGGCATATGCAGCCTTTCGGCGCGATAGGCAGCCCTAGCTTACACGGTGAGGCGCATTGCTGGAAGCGGCAGGGACCTTCCGCTGGGACCACTCGCCCTTCACCGTTGCTTCGGTTTGAGTTGCATTGTCTCGCCCCACCCACCGCAGCTATGGCCGGAATTGTTTCGCAAGCCGCCCCGGAATGGCGCCTGCCTATCGGGGTACATACGGAATTGTGTTGTTCCGCCGCAGGAGAAAGTTCTGGGGAACGAGTCGTATCTGGAAAGGTCGTTACCAGATACGACTCGAGTTTTCAGTTTTTGGGCCTTCCAGAGAGTGATTTGCCGTTCCGCATGCACATTTGAGGCGTTTTCAGGCGTGGTCCGAGCGGGGGCAACCACAGGGGTTGCCGCTGAGGTGGACCGAGGCATGTGGACTTTGGCTTCCATGGAGACACGTTAACGGGGGAGGGCAAGCGGGGGCAAGGGTGCGATGTCAGGGGGCAGGGCGATGAGTGTTGACGGTTATGGAAACATGGCTAGTATTATAACTAGTCAGTACTCTTGCAAACGGAGTATGCCATGAGCAGGAAATGGCCGGTCCAGGATGCCAAAGCCAAGTTCAGTGAGTTGCTTGATGCGGCTCTTTCTGAAGGGCCGCAGATCGTGACCAGGCGCGGAGTGGAAACCGCCGTGCTCCTTCCCATCGAGCAGTGGCGGAGGCTGGAACGGATGAGCAAGCCGGACCTGAAGCAGTTGCTCCTTACCCCGGAGGCGCGGACGGAGGACCTGACTCCGCCGCGGGGGCGGCGTCTTCACCCGAATCGCTTGACCTTGGAGTAGGCGGATGTAGCTCCTCGACACTAACGTGGTGTCGGACCTGCGCCGCCCTCGTCCACATGGCGCTGTCCTGGCTTGGATGGCGGATGTGCCGGCGGACCAACTCTTCGTGTCTGCCGTTACGGTTGGTGAGATACAGGCGGGGATTGAGATTACGCGTGAGCAGGATGTGGCCAAGGCAGAGGAACGGCACGTCTGGTTGGACAAGGTCCTGGCTTCCTACGGCGTATTGCCGATGGATGCGCCCGAATTCCGGGAGTGGGCAAAGCTCATGCACCGGAGGTCGAGCGCTCTGAGTGAGGACGCAATGATCGCGGCGACAGCCATCGTTCACAGACTCACCGTGGTCACCCGGAACGTGCGCGACTTTGACCAACTTGGCGTCGAGTTGCTGAATCCCTTTCAGAGGGAGTAGTCCTCACCATCAATCCGCCGGGTAGCCCATCCCCAGCAGCGCTTGACGCAGCGACGCCATGAACGGCGCGAGGGGCGTCGTCAGCGGCAGCGTGATTTCGATCTCGCCGTTCGCCGCCTGCTGAACGGAGCCCGGGTCCTCCTTGGTCAGCTCTACGCTAATGAGCTCGCGGTCGATGGAAAGGGAGTCGGTCACGTCGAAGACCTCGGCCATGTCCGTCATGGTGATGATGTCGCTTTGTTCGGCCATTCGGCCCTCCTTGCGCGCTCGCGCCGGCATTTTAAATTGACAACCCCTGCGGGCCGCGCTAGCATCGCGTTAGATTCTACCCTGTTTTTTGCAATCGAGACTGGAAAGACCAGAAGGAGGATTTGCTGTGCTTAGCGTCGAAGAAAATGACATGCTTACGCAAACCGGCCCCGGCGCGCCGATGGGCGACCTGTTTCGGAGGCACTGGATTCCGGCGCTCCTTTCGGAGGAGATCCCCTCACCAGACTGCCCGCCCGTGCGCGTGACGCTGCTGAGCGAGAAACTCATCGCCTTCCGCGACTCGAACGGCAACCCCGGCCTCGTCGACTCCCACTGCCCACACCGCGGTGCGCCGTTGTTCTTCGGGCGCAACGAGGAGTCCGGCATTCGCTGCGTCTACCACGGCTGGAAGTTCGACGTAACCGGCGCCTGCGTCGACCTCCCCAACAGCCCCGAGGGCGAAACCTACAAGGACAAGGTTGCCGTCAAGGCATACCCATGCTGGGACAAGGGCGGCATGATCTGGACCTACATGGGTCCCGCGGACAAGGAGCCTCCCAAGCCCGGCTTCGAGTGGCTGGACTTCGGCGAGGACCGAAGGTACCTCCGCAAGTACCACCTCCGCTGCAACTACTTCCAGGCGCTGGAGGGCGACTACGACCCGTCGCACGCCTTCTTCCTTCACAGCACCTTGGACAACAACGAGGGCAACCCCGGCCGCCGCTTCGGCGCTGGCGTGTTCAACAGCTTCCTGAACCGCACCTACGCCGACTACATCGACACCGACTACGGCGTCATGAACGTGGCCGTGTCCCGCACCTCCGACGGGCAGCAGCAGGCCAACGTCGGCCACTTCTACATGCCCTGCTACAGCTCCGCCGGCATCTCCGGCCCGGACGTCTACGCCAGCAACATGCGCATCCCCATCGACGACGAGAGCTGCTACATGTACCGGCTGCGCTGGAGCTACAACCCCTTCACCCAGCAGCAGGTCCATGAGGACAAGTACGGCGGCTACACCTACCCGGAGCAGATCCCCGGCAGCTTCATGGCCAAGGAGAACAAGGACAACGAATACCTTGTCGACAGGATAGCCCAGAAGAACTACTCCTTCACGGGCATCAAGGCCTTCCCCATCCAGGACCTCGCGCTTGTCGAGGACCAGTGGGGCCCGCGTGCCAACCGGAACCTCGAGCGATTGGTGAGCTCGGATGAGTCCATCATCAAGGTGCGCCGCCGCCTGCTGAACGCGGCCCGCGCGCTGATGGAGGGCCAGGAGCCGTCCGGCCCCAACAACCCGATGGCCTACCGCGTGCACACGTCCCGTGCCACCGTCCCCGGTGACATGCCGCCCTTGGAGGCAGTTGAGGTTGCCAAGGCAAGGATGGTCGGCCCCACCGCATGGGTGCCCACCAAGGCCTAAATCGCCAACCAAAGCCAAGCGCACGACAGGAGCGCCCTGCCAGACCGGCAGGGCGCTCTTCATTGCCTCTCCCGTATCCTCCACCCTAGAACACCGCCGTCGCCTCCACTTCGACCTTCATGTTGGTCCCCGCCAGCTCGGAGATGCCGATAAGCGTGTGCGCAGGGTAGTTTCCTTGAAAGAGCTCTGCAAAGATGCCGTTGATCTCCGCGCCGTGTTCCTGCCACTCGCTGATGCTGGTGACGTACGTGTTGAACTTCACCACGTCGGTAATGGACAGGCCCTCGCGCTCCAGGATGCGCCGAATGCGGTCCAGCGTCTCTCGAAGCTGTGCCGCGATGTCGCCTTGTGCAGCGGCGCTGCCGCCCGCGGTGGTGCCCGTTATGAAGAAGAAATCGCCCGCGCGCACGGCTCGAGAATAGTTCGCCATCACGGGGGCAATGTCCTCATACATGTGGTAAGACTTCTCCAAGGGAGTCCTCCTTCCGGGATCGGGGTGATTGCCGCCCGGACTCTACCTGAACCTTGAGCTACGGTCAAAGCGGCGCAATTGACAGTGCATATGCCCCAAACTAGACTCAATCAAGGTCCATGCACACCTGTGCGTGGGAAGCCGTGCATCGGAGGGAACCATGGCGCACTACAAGGCGCATGAAGCACAGGACTGGGCGTGGCAGACGCTCAAGGGCCAATGGAGCACCCTGATCACCCCATTCACGGACGAGGGCGACCTTGACGAGGATGGCCTTCGACGCAACGTCCGGCACGTGCGCACCCTTGGCACGCGCGGCGCGGGCTGCACCTGGGGCATGGGCGAGTTCTGGAGCCTCACCCACGATGAACGCGTCCGCGTGATGGACATTGTCGCGGAGGAAGCGGCGGGCCGGTGGCCCGTTGGCGCCCACGTCACCCATACGTCGAGCCGCGAGACCGTCGACTTGGCCAAGCACGCCGAGGCTGCCGGCTTCGACCTGCTCGTCGTCGCCGCCCCCTACATGGAGGCCAAGACCGAGGACCAGGTCATCGACTACGTTCGCACCCTCAGCGACAACACCAACCTCGCCGTCATGTTCTACAACTCGCCGCAGTTCGGCATCGTCATGAGCCCGCACGGCCTTAGGCGCATCTGCGAGCTGCCGCAGGTCGTCGGTGTCAAGGAAGCCAGCTTCAACCAGCAGCTCTCCATCGAGACCCACCTCTCGCTCGGCAAGGACTACGTCATCAGCACCCCGGACGAGTGGATCTACCCCTTCGCGCAGGACCTGGGCTTCCATCAGCAGGTGATGTTCGCGAACACCTCCGACTGGCGCTTCGACACCCCCGAGTGCAACTACTACGTGCAGTTTATCGAGAAGGCGAGCGTTGGCGACTATGACGACGCCTTCTACGAGAAGCACCTGCGCCGCCTGAAGGAGCTGTCCGACACCTGGTGGACCCGCACCATGGACAAGAACGGCGGCGCGCTGCCGGTCGCCATGGTGAAGTACTGGGGCGAGCTCATGGGCATGGCCGGCGGGCCCACTCGCCAGCCGCTGCCGCAACTGACCGGCGCCGAGAAGGCGCAACTCAAGGAGGAACTGATGCCGTTGAAGCCCAAACCGCCTGTGTCCAGCGTCTCCGCACAACCCCGGGCCGCATGGCTGACGGGCAACAATAACTTCGCCACCGGCATGCTGCTCATGGTCAGCGTGCAGGACGTGGAGGAGGCGCTCGAGGCCGAGCGCGGGGGCGCGGACGTAGTAGACGTCAAGAACCTGCAGGAAGCCCTCGTAGGCTCCGGTCACCCGACGACCGTACGGCAGGTGCGGGCCATGATTCAGCCCGAGAACCACGTCAGCGTGACCCTGGGTGTCGTGCCCAACCAGGCCGGCACGGTGGCGATGGCCGCCTACGCAGCCGCCGTCATGGACGCCACCTCCGTCAAGATCGGCTTCATGGTGACCGACTACGACGTCGCGGTCGAGGTGCTCCGCGAGTCGCGGCGGGCGATGGAAGGCTACAACACCAAGCTCGTCGGCTCCCTCTTCGCCGACAACCTCCTGTACGAAGGCGGGCTCGACCCGCATCTGATGGTGCAGTTGGCCAAGGACGGCGAGTGCGACGGTTTCCTCATTGACACGCTGATCAAGGACGGCCGTAACCTGTTTGATTTCCTGACCGAAGCCGAGCTGCGTGACATCGTCCTGGAAGGCAAGAAGCTGGGCCTCAGCACGGCCCTCTCCGGCCACCTGAAGATGGACGACCTCGACGAGCTCGCCCGCGTCAACCCGGACATCGTTGGCGTGCGTGGCGCGGTGTGCGCCAGCGGCGACCGCGGCCGCGCCGTCGCGTGGGAGTCCGTGGCCGAGTTCAAGCGACAGGTTGACCTGCGCAAGTCCGGCGCCATCAACGTACGCCCGGACCTGTACGAGCCGAGCGGCAACGGCAACGCTCCGGTCATCAGCAGCGGCGGTGGTTGGGTGGTCATCGACGGCCGCGGCAAGAGCTGCGCCGGCGTCATCGCCGCCCTCGCCAAGCAGACGGAAGCGGACCACCACTCCATGGTGGAGGCCATCCTCGGGGACGCCCTCAACATCTTCGACGTGATGCTCTGGTCGGAGAAGGAGGGCCACACCTTCATCAACCGTCGCGACGAGGGAGACGGCTCGGTACGCGTGCTCATCCAGCCGAAGGCGTAGGAACTACGGGGTTTCTTGGTCAAACTTGGTTTGGCCTGCATGGGCGATAAAGATGTGAAGCTTGGTGAGTCGGTAAATGCCGGTTCGCCAGGGCCTTGGGTGGTGATTGGGAAATCGCCTCAAACACCATTCGAGGGAGTTGCACCATGGAACATGAGGATCACCTTCAAACGGCACGAGACTTCCTGACGGCCTCCGACCAGGAGTTCTCGGCGGGCGACCACTTGCAGGCGTCCGAGAAGCTCTGGGGCGCAGCGACGCACGCTGTGATGGCCGTTGCAGTGCAACGGAACTGGCCTTGCCGGACCCATCGGACGCTTAAGCTGGCCGTAGACCGCCTGGCAACCGAGTTCCAGGACGACCTTTTGCGCGGGGGGTTCGCTATTGCCGAGAAGTTCCACAAGAACTTCTACCATGACGAGATGGAAGACTACGAGGTTGCCGTGGACCGTCCGGAAGTGCACAGGTTCGTGAACCGGATGTTGGGACTCTTGGACGCGTCGGACGGGTAGGGGAACGGAAGAAGAATCCAGTGCAAGCCTCGAATGGGAAGCAGACGAAATGGTGGTGGATAGCCGGGATAGTATTGGGTCTAATTGTTGTGTTAAGGGTCTGTAGTTATGAAACGTCCCCTGAGGAAGTTAGTGTAACTACACCTCCCCCTCCAGAGACTGCGCCAACTCCGTTCGTTCCCACTGCTGTTGCTTCTGCTATTTCCACTGCTACGGCCACTGCCACGCCCACAACTATTCCTGCTCCCACACCCACACCCACTACCATGTCTACGGCAACGCCTGCTGCTGGTCCTACCGCCACGCCCACAACCGTTCCCGCTGCGGGCTGCACCGGCCTTGTCATATCGAACCGAGAGTTTGCCACCATGACGAGGGATGCGTCGGAGCAACGCTTGCGTGAATCGGGATGCTCGGACGCCCAGATAGCCAATTCACTATCTTCCTTTGATGGAGACAGGGCAAAGCAGGATCGTTGGGTTGAACAGTATGATCACTGGGCTAATGTAGATGCTTTTGGTGCAAGTATGAGGAGTATCAATGCAGATAGGGTAATCGATAAGGAAGAGTCGGTCCGAATTTGTTTCCTGTTTGACCAGTGGATTGCCCAGATGGAATCCGCTCGTAATTATGTATTAACCTATCGTGAGGTTGAGCCTGAGACTGTTGAGAAGAACCTAGGGTTGCAGAATCTTCAGGCTGAAGCGGAGCGTGCGATCGCTCTGCTATCCGAGATTGAATGCGCATAGAAGAGGCACGGAGAGTGCTAAAGGCATGATTCCTGAGTAAGCGCTTGTTCTTCCGGTACGCTCTTCCAATGCGGCAGACAGTCCCAAATGTCCGGTGGAGACCACCTCGTTTCGCCCTTTGAGGGAATTTTGCTGATTTGGTAAGCGGGCTCGCTCCCCCACTCCCCGCTTGACGCTCCCTAGGGGCTTTTGTAGTCTGAGGCCAATCGCTTGGGGTGCAATCGCAAAGGAGGCGTCATGGAGTACCAGACCATCGGCAAGCAACCCGCTGAGGCCATGACCGTAATGCCCAACCTGCCGGACTTGGACGCGGCGAAAAAGGACTTCCAGTGGTCGGATATCTACGCCGAGCTCGACTGGCTGCCAGGCGGCTACCTGAACCAGGCCCATGAATGCATCGACCGCCACGTTGCGGCGGGCCGCGGCGACAAGACCGCCATGATCTGGGTCGGCAAGAACGGCGAGGAGGAGCGCTACACCTTCAGCGACATGAAGCGCGAGACCGCCAAATTTGCCAACGTGTTACAAAGCCTCGGCGTTGGCCACGGCGAGCGGGTCTTCGTGTTCATGGAGCGGCTGCCGGAGCTCTACTTCGCAATGTTCGGCGTCCTCAAGCATGGCGCGGTCGTCGGCCCGCTCTTCTCGGCGTTCGGGCCGGACCCGGTCCGTGACAGGATGGAGGACAGCGGCGCGACGGTGCTCCTGACGCAGCCGGAACTCCGCAAGCGCATCGCGGAGGTGCTCCCCAACCTGCCCGCCCTGCAGCACATCATCATTGTCAACAAGAATGGCCGCTCCCAGGAGCCGCTGGCCGAGGGTGACCTGAGCTACGAGGCCCTGATGGCGGACGCATCGGACGAGTACGAGACCGCCAACACCAGCATGTACGACTACTCGGTCATCCACTACACCTCGGGCACCACGGGCAAGCCGAAGGGCGCGGCGCACCGGCACCTTGCCGTCGTCCAGCAGTACGCCACGGGCAAGTGGGTGCTGGACTTCCATCCGGACGACCTCTACTGGTGCACGGCGGACCCCGGCTGGGTGACGGGCACGTCGTACGGCATGTTCGCGCCGTGGTCTAACGGCATCACGCAGCTCATCTACGAGGGCGGCTTCGGGGCGAGCGCGTGGTATCAGACCATCGAGAAGTACGGCGTGACCGTGTGGTACACCGCCCCCACCGCCGTCCGCATGCTGATGAAGGCCGGCGAGGAAGTCCCGGGCCGCTTCAACCTCTCGTCGCTGCGGCACATCAACAGCGTCGGCGAGCCGCTGAACCCGGAGGCCGTCGTCTGGGGCACCAAGGTGTTCGACCAGCCCATCCACGACAACTGGTGGCAGACGGAAACGGGCGCCATCATGGTCGCCAACTACCCCGCGATGGAAGTGCGCCCCGGTTCGATGGGCCGACCCATCCCCGGCATCGAGGTGGCGATCCTGGACAACGACTACAACCCGCTGCCCCCCGGAGTCGAGGGCTATCTCGCAGTTCGCCCCGGTTGGCCCTCCATGTTCCACACCTACTGGAACAACCAGGCCATGTACAACACCAAGTTCCACAAGGGTTGGTACATCTCAGGCGACCAGTCGCGCATGGATGAGGACGGCTACATATGGTTCGTGGGCCGCGCCGACGACGTCATCAACACCGCAGGCCACCTGGTGGGCCCCTTCGAAGTCGAGAGCGTGCTCATCGAGCACCCGGCGGTGGCGGAAGCCGCGGCTATCGGCGTCCCTGACGACTTGGCGATGGAGGTGGTCAAGGGCTTCGTCGCGCTGAAGGACGGTTACGAACCGTCGGAGGAGCTCCGCCGCGATATCCTGGGCCACGGACGGCGGCGGCTCCAGGCCATCGCGCCGCGCAGCATCGAGTTCCGTGCGTCGCTGCCCAAGACGCGCAGCGGCAAGATCATGCGCCGCCTGCTGAAAGCCGAGGAGCTCGGCCTGCCGCTCGGTGACACCTCCACGCTGGAAGACGACTAGGGGGCAAAAGGCGTATACTTGGTATTTAGCATAGTCTTGCAAGTGCATAAGGGTTGAATGACGGGGTGGGGAGTGAGATGCGCCCACCCCGTCTGAGTTTCTGGCATTGGACGGTTCCAGCGGGAAGTTTCTGCGCTAGAGACACGCACTTTGTCAGGCAAGGGGAGTAACACAGTGGTCACCAAGACCCCAAAGCATGTGTTGAAGAAAATAGAAGAGATCGTCCGTAAGGCAGTCGAAGAGCGTTTTGCGGGCGAGTTCGTCTTTGACCCCATATCCGTAATTGCTCGCCAGGACCATTGGGACGAGGAACGGGTGTTCATTTACGTGGTTTATGACGGAGATCCCGACAAGTTGGATCCGGGCTGGACAATGGGTCTGGTCGATCTTGTCCTTCAGCAGGTCACGGAAGAAGATTTGCCGATAGTGCCGTTCAAGCACTTCATACACAAGTCCGAGTGGGAGGAATTTCACCACTACAACGTGGCGCCATGGATCCCCGCGACCTCATAAAGATTGGCTTGCGTCTGGCGTCCGGTGCGTTGGGACGACGGCGGGGCAGGCCACGGCAAACGGAACTACGGCGCGCTATCAGCGCTGCCTACTATGCGATGTTCCACACCCTTGCCCTTTGCTGTGCCAATCAGTTGGCGGGCAGAACGCGAGCCAGTAGAAGCCAGGCCGCCTGGCTTCAGGTCTACAGGGCGCTGGAACACGGATACACAAGGGCCCAGTGCGAGAAGCATTCCGTAATGAGTAGGTTTCCAGTGGGGATTCGTGAGTTTGCTCAACAATTTGTGTTTATGCAATTCCAGCGTCACAGCGCAGACTATGACCCCGGGGAACATTATCTCCGCCTTGATGTATTGAAGCACGTTCAAGAAACGGATAGGCTCATCACCCAATTCAATGCGGCTCCCAAGGCGGACCAGCGCGCATTCGCTCTCTACGTGCTGCTGCGTTCCAGATAGGGAAAGGGGTGGCGTACGCCCGTTGCCGCTTCACAACGCGCTGTGTGACGCGGCCCCCTTACTCAGCCGCGCGCAGGTCCAGCAGGCGCATCTGCAGCCGGGTGCGGCCGTTGAACGTATTGAGCTCCGGCGTGTAGACCACGTCGATGCGGCCACGCTCGGCCACGCCCTCCGGCCACGACTGGTTGAACGCCACCGCCTCCCACGCCGTGCCGTTCTGGCGCAGTTGCAGCCGCATGTGCTGACCCTGCGTGCCCATCCGCTGCCTCGAGGTCGCCTGAACGCCACGCGCCATGAATGCCGGAGGCGGGTTCTCTTGGCCGTAGGGCGCAAGCCGGCGAATGAAGTCCATCGTCTTGCCCGGCATGTCCGCGAAATCGGCCTCCGCGTCGATGCGCAGCGTGGGCTCCAGCGTCGCGTCGCGCAGCCGCTCCCGCGCCGATGCCTGCAGCGACTGCCGGATGTCGTCGAGGTCGTCCGTGCGCGCGACGAAACCCGCCGCCGCTGGGTGGCCGCCGTAGTGGAGGAATAGCTCGCCGCACTCCGAGAGGGCCTGTGCAAGATGGTAGTCCGGCACGCTGCGGCCGCTAGCCCGCGCAACGTCGCCGTCTACGGCCACCACCACCGCCGGCCTCGAATACCGCTCGACGAGCCTGCCGGCCACCAGCCCGCTGACGCCGGGGTTGAACTGCTCGCCCGCGAGGAACAACAGACGCTGGCCCTCCTCCACCTGTTCAGCGGCCAGCCGCATCCCCTCGTCAACCAGCTCCTGCGTAAGTGAGCGCCGCTCCCGGTTGAGCGCCTCGATGCGCGTCGCCAGCTCCTGGACCGCCAAGGGGTCCTCCTCCGTCAACAGGCTGAAGGCCAGTTCCGCGCTGTCCATCCGACCCGCGGCGTTGAGCCGAGGTGCGATGATGAACGGGATGGACTCGTGGTCAAGGGACTCGCGATCGACTCCCGCCGCCGACAGGAGCGCGAGCAGGCCAGGCCGCTCCGTCTCGCGCAGCTTCTCGAGGCCCAACGTTGCTATGGCGCGATTCTCGCCGAGCAGCGGCGCCATGTCCGCCACGGTCCCCAGCGATGCCAGCTCCAGCGCGCCTGCGGGAACGGGCAACTCCAGCCGCTGGTAAATCGCTTGTACCAGCTTGAATGCCAGCCCCGCGCCGGTTAGGAATGGGAAGGGGTATGCGCTGGTAGGCGCGACTGTGGCGAAGGCCTCGGGCGGCGCTCCCATGGGCGCGTGGTGGTCAGTCAGGATCACGTCAATGCCGAGCTGTTTCGCCTGGCGCACCTCGTCGCCGGAGGTGATGCCGCAGTCGACGGTGATGATGACCGATGCGCCGCTCTCGGCAATTGCCTCGACAGCCTCCGCATTCAGCCCGTGCCCGTCGCGGACGCGGTGTGGCAGGTGGACGAAGGCGTCGCAGCCCAGCGCGAGCAGCGCCTCGTAGAGGAGCGCCGAAGCCGTGACGCCGTCAGTGTCGAAGTCGCCGAAGACGGCGATGGTCTCGCCCTCCTCGATGGCTTTCAGCACACGGTTGACGGCAACGTCCATCTCCGCGAAGAGGAAGGGATCGTGCAGGGCGTCCTCAGAAGCGTGCAGGAGCTCCCACGCCGTTTCCCGCGACTCTATGCCCCGGTTGTAGAGGATCTGTGCCCAGAGGCGAGGCAGCCTCAGAGCGTCCACGACGCCTTGCGGTGCGGCCGGGGCAAGCGCCCACTTGGGGCGCGGCAGCGGAACGGAATCCGCCATGAATTGCGTCCCGCGCTAGGCTTCGAACCGCTGGAAGAGCAGGGAGGTGTTGTGGCCGCCAAACCCCAGGGAGTTGGTCATGGCCACGTCCACCTTGGTCATCCGCGCATTGTGTGGCGTGTAGTCCAGGTCGCATTCCGGGTCCGGGTTGGTCAGATTGATGGTGGGAGGAATGCAGCCGCGCTCGATCGAAAGGACACAGATGGCCGACTCAAGGGCCCCGGCAGCGCCCAATAGGTGACCGGTCATCGACTTGGAGGAGCTGACCGCGACCTTGTAGGCATCGTCGCCAAAGACGCCCTTGATGGCGTCCGTCTCAGCCTTGTCGTTGATCGCGGTGGAGGTGCCGTGTGCGTTGATGTAGTCCACGTCCTCGGCCTTCAGCCCTGCGCCCGCGATGGCCTGCCGCATCGCCCGAGCGCCGCCCTCGCCGAAGGGCGCCGGTTGCGTGATGTGCGACGCGTCCGAGGTGACGCCGTAGCCGGAGAGCTCGACGATGGGCCTGGCGCCTCGCTCCAGTGCGTGTTCCAGCCGCTCGATGATGAGCACCGCCGAGCCCTCGCCGATGATGAAGCCGTCGCGTTGAGCGTCAAACGGCCGCGACGCCGCTTCGGGGAACTCGTTGTTGCGAGAGAGCGCCCCCGCGGAGTTGAAGCCGGCCACCGCAATCGGGCAGATGGGCGCCTCCGAGCCGCCGCAGATGGCCACGTCAATGACGCCCTTGCGGATGAGGTCCATGCCGTTGCCGATGGCGTCCGCGCCGCTGGCGCAGGCGGAGACAGTGGCAAAGCTGGGCCCTCGCGCGCCGTACGTGATGGAGACATTGCCGCCGGCCATGTCAATCAACATCATGGGTACCAGGAAGGGGCTGATGCGCTTCGGACCCTTCTCACGCAGCACCTCGTACTGCTCGGAGAGGGTGATGATGCCGCCGACACCGCTGGCAATGAGCGACGAAACCCGGTCCCCGAGCGGTTCCTCCTGCAGCAACCCCGCCTGACCAAGCGCCTCTTTCGCCGCCGCAAGGGCAAACTGCGAGAACCGGTCGGCGCGGCGGGCCTCCTTGCGCTCCATGTAATTTGTGGGGTCGAAGTCCGGGATCTCCGCAGCGATCGTAGTCTCGAAACCCTCAGCGTCAAAAGCGGAAATGCGCCCCACGCCGGACCTGCCGGCCACCAACGACTGCCATGTCGCGTCCGCAGTCAGTCCAATCGGGCTGACCACACCAATGCCCGTCACTACGATTCTGACCTCTGTCACGAGTTGCTCCTTACCGGCGTGCTGCCGATGCTTGCTTTACCCCATTGGCCCGCGCTTCAACAACCGGCGGGCGATGCTTGGCGCCTACGCAGCACCGGACGGGCCGCCGCTGCGATTATATCAGGGTGGAATGGGGGAAGAAACAAGCTACAAGCTACAAGCTGTCCCTATTGGTGGAAAGGAAGGGCAGTAGCGTCTAGCTCTCAGCATAGAACGCCACGCCCAGTAGCCCTGGTCCCGTATGCGCGCCGATGACGGGCGTGAACGGCGTGATCATGGTCTCCACGCACTCGAACCGCTCCGTGATGCGGCATTCCAGCGTCTCAGCCTCCGCCGGCGCGGCCGCGTGCATCACGACGACGTGTAGCGGCTTGCCGCCGGTTTCCTCCGCGATGGTCCGCAGCACCCTTTCGACAGCCTTGGCCTTGCTGCGCGGTCGCGCCACCATGCGGACTTCGCCCTCACCCGGCCAGATGCCGAGGATGGGCTTGATGTTGAGCAGCGACGCCGCCCACATTGCCGCGCGTGGAACTCGACCGCCGCGCTGAAGCCTCCGCAGTGACTCGAGAATGCCGACGAAGTAGACCCCCTCGGCGACACCGCACGCGACTCGCTCCACCTCATCCAACGAGCCGCCGTCGACAGCCTGTCGCGCCGCCGCCAGCGTCACGAGCGCCTCAGCGCCGCCAGCCGTAGCGCTGTCGAGGACGATGCTGCGTCGCTCGGGGAATGACGCCAACGCCAGTTGCGAAGCAGCGGTCGCGATGCTGTACGTGGAGCTCAGCTTCGAGGCTGTCGTGATGCAAAGCACGTCCCTGCCGGAAGCAAAGGCACGCTGAAATGCTGCATCGTAGGAAGCGGGAGAGGGGGCCGCAGTCGTCGCTGGAACGGCGTCGTCCATGATCTGCCGGTAAAACTCATCCGGCTCGATGTCGACGCCGTCCAGGTAGTGGCGGCTTCCCACACTGAGCTGAAGTGGGACGACCTCAATTGGCAGCCCTCGAATATGGTCAGCCGTCAACGATGACGTGCTGTCCACGATGACCGTTACGGTCGCGGTGGAGTCGGGGTTTCCATCCATCGGCCACAGATTGCACCAATTGTGCGAAAAGGGGAAGAGATGCGGGCCCCATTGAGCGGGCCCAGCCAGTTTAACCTCTACAGCGGTAGGATGATGTAAGTGCCCTCTCCTATGGCAGCCAGGCCAACAAGGTTCCAGACCACCAGCCGGAAGGCGCGATTCGGGCCGTCGCCCTTGCTAATAAACTTCTCTATGACGCCGACGATGACGCCCACGACCACCCCGGCGATGGTGAGTTGCCACCAATTCTCGCCCCAGCCGCCGACGATGAGACCAAGGGTGAAGGCCAGGGACGTGAACTTGAATGCAACATAGAGGATCCCCTGCGGCGCGCCCTCTCGTTTGAACGCGTCAGTGATGAAGCCGATCCCCCCAAGAATGGCGAATATCGCGAAGAGGACCCTGCCGACCTGCTCGTCGATGGTCCCATTGGAGACCAGGACTGCCACCGCGATAACCGCAATAGCCATCGCCAGGGCAACGACGGCAATGGCAATCTTGCCACCCAGCGGCACTCTGTCCAGAGCGCTCATTCTTTCCCCACTCAGGCGCTATGTCGTGCTAGTCCTCGCGCAGCAGCAGCGCAGCCCATTCCTGCGCTTCTTCCAGCGAGTCGAAGCCGCCGGCGTTGAGGCCCATGCCTGCGCTGTTGATGGAACGAACGACAGAGACCTCAAAAGTGCCATTGAACTTGTTGAGGTGAATGACCACCGTATTGTCGCTCTTCGTCCAGCGCCACATTTCGGCGGTCTCGGACTTTTCCCACTTCATCGGCATGGATTCACCCTCCTTTAGCTGCTGGCTGCTCAAGTGCGGGCCTTGTTAGCGCATAGGGCGTCCAAGCAGCAAGAAATGTCCGGCGTCTTCTTGCGCGGACTGCTCCAACAACAAAGTGACCTGGGCGTTACCCTATGAAGAGGGCCTGCACCAGAGGGATGATGAGGAAGATGATGACGATGATGGCAATCATCGGGCTCAGGTCCAGCATGCCGAAGCGGGGCAAGTAGCGGCGCAGTGTGCCGAGGACCGGCTCCGTGATCTGGTCCAATGCCGACTTGATGGGGTTATTGGGCGAGATGGGAAACCACGTGAGGATGGACCGGATGAAGATGGCAAACACAAAGAGTTGTAGAACAGTGATGATTATGGCTCCAATCGCTTGCACTAGTCCTCCTCACCCAGCTGCACAGCCTTGTGGTACGCAGCCTCCACCGCTTCCATGACCGCCGCTCGAAAGCGGTTGCTCTCGAGCGACATGAGGCCCTCCGCGGTGGTGCCTCCCGGCGACGTGACCATGTTGCGCAGCTCCGCCGGGTGTCGCCCGGTCTGCTGCAGCAGCTGCGCGCTGCCGAGCACGGTCTGTGTCGCCAGCGTGGCCGCGATGTCCCGGGACAGCCCCACGTGCACCCCTGCGTCGGTCAGGGCCTCGATGAACAGGAACACGTAGGCGGGGCCGCTGCCGCTTAGGCCCGTTGCCATGTCCACGTACTTCTCGCTGGGGACGTACACCTCTTTGCCGATGGCCTGTAGCAATGCCCGGGTCTCTTCCACGCGCTCGGGCGGCGTCTTGTCCGTGGCCGTCCACACGCTGACGCCCGCGCCGATCTGCGCCGGGGTGTTGGGCATGATGCGCACGACGCTGTCGTGGTCCAGACCGTTCTGGATCGACTTGATGGTCGCGCCCGCAACGATGCTCAGCGCCGCCTGATCGTTCGAGAGCGACTTGCGCATGCCGGACATGGCCTTTGGCAGGTCCTGCGGCTTAACCGCGAGAAGCACCAGGCTGCCGTGCGCCGCTGCCGCCGCGCCGTCGTCCGTGACGGTGACGCCGTAGCGTTCCGAGAGGTAATCCCGGCGCGCCTCGATCACCTCGGACACCGCGATGTCGTCCGGCGAGGCAAGCTCGCGGTCAAGTACGCCGCTGAGGATGGCCTCCGCCATAATCCCGCCGCCGATGAATCCAATCCGCATAGCCACTCCTGTATCTGTCCCCCGTTCGCCCTGAGCCCGCCTGTCCCCGTTCGCCCTGAGCCTGTCGAAGGGTCGCACTCCACCCGCTCGCCCTGAGGGAAATGGAAGGGTGAAGGGTGCGGGTTTGTTACCCCACCGGCTTCTTGATGCCCGCGCCGGTGGCCAGGTCCGCCGCCGCGCGAATGGACTCCACCATGCTGGTGGCGTCCGCCTTGTTCTGCCACGCGATGTCAAAGGCCGTGCCGTGGTCTACGGACGTGCGGATGAACGGGAGTCCCAGGTTCACGGTGATGCTCTCTTCAAATCCGTACATCTTGACGGCGATGTGCCCCTGATCGTGGTACATCGCGAGGATTGCGTCGTAGTCGCCGCGTACGCCCTGCAGGAATATCGTGTCCGCCGGTACGGGCCCGACCGCGTTGATGCCCTCGGCCAGCGCCGTCTCAATCGCAGGGGTGATCTCTGTCTGCTCCTCGTCGCCGATGAGGCCGCCGTCCGACGCGTGAGGGTTGAGCGCAGCTACGCCGATGCGCGGCGCGGCGACGCCCCAACTCTTGAACGAGCTGTCAGTGAGGCGGAGCGCCGTCAGGATGTTGTCATGCGTGACGTACGCGCAGGCGCGGCTGAGCGAGCGGTGCGTTGTCAGGTGGACCACGCGGAGGCCCTTGGACATGAGCATCGTCAGCACCTTGGGCGCCTCGGCCAGCCGCTGCAGCACCTCCATGTGCCCGATGTCCTGGTAGCCCGCGAGGCTGGCCGCCTCCTTGTGCAGCGGCGCGGTTGCCATCGCCGCGACGGAGCCGTCGAGGCACAGCTCGCCCGCCCGGACGACCCACTCCATCGCGGCCTTGCCCGCCACTGGCGAAATCTCTCCCGGCGCCATTGCCGCGGCGTTGTAGTTGCCGATGTCCAGCACCGCGACAGCGCCCTCGCCTACGGCTGCCTCATCCGGCGACTCCACAGGCTCGATGGCTAGCTGCGTCCCCGTCAGTTCGACGGCGCGGCGCATGATGTCCACGTTGCCGACGACCAGCGGCGTACACCACGCGGCCACCTCCGGACGCGCAAGCGCCTTCGCGATGACCTCCGCGCCGATGCCGCACGGGTCCCCCATCGTGATGGCGATAATGGGCTGTTCAGCCACGTACCTGCCCTCCGCAACAATTTCGGCCCTTATCGGGCTTTCCCTGTCAGTATACAGTGCGCGCATGGCCGCGTGAAACGGCGCGAGCTGCGGGGATTGCGGGAGATGCGTTCCAATGCTGAGAGCGCAGGAGGGAGGGGTGTGTCCCCTCCCTCCTGCGCTAAGGTATTGGTTTGACTTCTGGTGCGAGTTCTGCAGATTGCAGCCAACGCCCCCGCGGCTATCGTCACGTCCTAGTCGACGTTGTAGCGCGCCCGCTATCGGCAAATCCCGACGATTCCCTCATCAATGCAGACACTGGTCCAAGATCCGTCGTTGTTCCTGTTCCTCAGGATCATCCCATCCGTAGTGCCGCCCCATATGGTCGCAACTTCGGTGCCCGACGAAATCCACCGGATAGCAGGCACATTCTGCTGATCACCGGGAGTGAATACCAAGCTTCCCCAGCCACCAGCAGAAACGGTCAACTCCTCGACTTCCAACACCCTGGGGATGCTGACCGCGGACCCGTCTCGTCCTGCCGCACCTGCCGTCCCCTGCGGCCCGGCGTCACCCTTCGGCCCCTGCACACCGACTGACCCCGCTGGGCCAACGCGCCCCTGTGGCCCAGTGGCGCCCTGCGGCCCTTGCGGGCCGGTCAACCCCTGCGGCCCAACCGGCCCCACCAACCCTTGCGGCCCTTCCACTCCCTGCAGCCCTTGCTGGCCTTGTGACCCTTCAGGGCCTTCCGGAGCGGGTGGGACCAACGCCACCTGTCTCTCGACCTCGGCCGTAACCAGGGCCGTGAGTTCCTCATCCGAGGGCCCGCACGCTCCAGCCATTGTGATGACGAACAGCAGCACCGTGGCCACCGATACCGCACTCAGAAACTGCCGCCGTACCATTCCTTTGAGAATGGGCCAACTTTTTGTTGTTGTATTTGTGATCATTGCTCAAACTCCTACAAATTTGCTACTTGTCTGTTGGGGCGTCTAACCCTATTGACGTCTACCGCCTTTTGTAGGCACGCCACATCAGAAGACAAACGAATCCTGCAGCGAAGACCGGGATGATGAGCGCCTTGTGGCCCTCCCACGTCCATCCGCTGAATATCGCGGGCACAGTGACAGACCAAAGCACAACCCACGCGATTGAGATGACGATGCCGAAGACAAAAGGTTCAGTAAGCAGCCTTTGAATGTTCAATACAGACCTCCATTGCGCCTATGCTCGGGTAAGAAAAGCGCACCCCATCCGATTTCCCGGAGAGCCGGGTCAGCGGAACGCTGGGTCTATTGGAGGACTGGGGTCATTCGAGCTGGGGAGAGGAGCCGGGAGAGAAAGGCGGTGCGGGGAAGGACGGCTGTTGTCGAATGGCGAAGCGCAAACCGCTGGGAGCCGTCACGACGGCCCAGCTGGTCGAGAGCCTTCCAAACGCCTCAATCAGCCAAAAGACCTGGGGGAGGAGGCTGATCAGACAGGCCGTTAGCGTCCACATTTCCAGCCTGGTCACCACCGGGTCGCTCAAGGCGCTGGCAGCGGCGGGGATTGCCATGGCAGCCATGACGTAGATCTGGACGAAAAGTAGCAGCCTGAACGAATCGCCCAGGAAGCCGCGGGCAAGGTCGTTACCGGGCAAGCCCATGAGCGCTGTTGCCCACCACATCGTCCAGGCAATCAACAGCAGTAACGCCGGTCCAAGCACGAATAGTTGCACCAACGCTGTGGCTGCGTCGCGGCGGAAGAGGGCCCGTTGCTTATTGGTCATTGTGGCGAACATGGGCCCATTCTATCATGCCGTTCATGGTCCCATGTCACGCCGGTAGCGCCCGTCCTAAATTGCCGTCACCCCGCCGTCCATCACCAACTCGCTGCCGGTCATGAACGAGGACTCGTCCGACGCGAGGAACAGCGCGCCGTAGGCGATGTCCTCCACCGTGCCGATGCGCCCCAGCGGGGTCCTCGCAATGGTTTCCTCTCTGCTGCGGTTCGGGTCCTGCCACACAAGTTGGATCATCTCCGTGTCGATGGGTCCGGGGTGGATGGAGTTGGCCCGGATGCCCTCACGTCCGTACTGGACAGCCGTCGACTTGGTGAGCAGCCGCACGGCGCCTTTCGACGCGTTGTAGGCGGTGGTGTTCGGGCTGCCGACAATGCCCGCGATGGAGGAGATGTTGATGATCGAACCCCCTCCCACCTTCCGCATCTCGTCTATGACGGCCCGTGTGCCGAGAAAGACGCCCTTCGCGTTGACGTCGAGGACGGCGTCCCAAGCCTCGACGGTGGTGTCCTCAACGCGGCCATTGAGAAGGATGCCCGCGTTGTTCACCAGCACGTCGAGCTTGCCGAACTGCAACACCGCCGTCTCGACTGCCACGCGCCAGTCGTCCTCGCTCGTCACGTCGAGGTGGATGTAGACGCAGTCTCCGCCAGCCTCGGCAATCTCCGCCGCGACGGCCTGCCCCTCGGTGTCCAGCAGGTCGCCGATGACAATCTTGGCGCCTTCGAGCGCGAACCTGCGGGCCTCGGTCGCGCCCTGCCCTCGCGCGCCGCCGCTGATGAGCGCTACCTTGCCTTCAAGCCTGCCCATAGTGTGCCTCCTGACCTAAATCAGCAGTGTCTTTCCCGGAAATCTCGCCGTCCATTTATGGGACTTCGCGCTGACCCCACTATACGGCCTGCTGGGACAGTTAACAAAGGCGGCTCCTGTTGCTTGCGAAAGCAGCGTAGTATAAGCTGCAGCGTTGGTAAGGCAGATGTAATTATTCCTTGACACCTTCATAGCTCTCAACTACCATGACACCAATAATTGCATACGGCGCACTGCTCTTATCCAGAGTGGCTGAGGGAACGGCCCGAAGATGCCCGGCAACCGGCCCCAATGGTGGTCACGGTGCCAACGCCGTCAAGCCGCACTGCGGTTTGATTCGATGAGAGTGTTCTTCCGTCAAGAGCTTCTCTCGCCGGGAAGCTCTTTTTTTGCCCCAGATTCAGGGGGGAAACGATTACGACAACCGCCAAGACCGGTCAGGTAAGGTCGCTGGAGTGGACTGGCAATCGACTTCGAGTGCTGGACCAACGCCTGCTGCCCACCCGCGTCGAGTACGTGGAGCTTGAACGCTGGCACGACGTTGTGACCGCCATCCAGTCGATGCAGGTCCGCGGCGCGCCGGCCATCGGTGTTGCGGGAGCGTACGGTGTCGTGCTGGCCGCGCGAGCGCTGTGCGACTCCGCCGTCCCTGCCTTTCGAGAGGAGCTTGCCGAGGCTGCTGCGCAACTCGCCGCGGCGCGCCCGACGGCGGTGAACCTCCCCTGGGCCGTCGCCCGCACCCTCCGCGCCGCTGACGCCGCCGCCGATGCGGCCGACGCGGTCGAGCGTGCATTGCGAGAGGCGCAGGCCATTGAAGCCGAAGACCTCCAGGCGAACATGGCCATCGGCGCGTACGGTGCCGCATTGCTGCCGCATGGTGCGCGAGTGCTGACGCACTGCAACACGGGCGCTCTTGCCACCGCCGGATACGGAACCGCGCTCGGCGTGGTGCGCGCCGCGTGGGAGCAGGGGGTGCTCGCCGGGGTCGTCGCAACCGAGACCCGTCCCCTTCTGCAGGGCGCGCGCCTGACCGCGTGGGAGCTGACGCAGGAAGGCATCCCCACGACGCTCATCGTCGATGGCGCGGCCGCGACCGTGTTGCGCAGCGAGGGCATCTCCGCGGTGATCGTTGGCGCGGACCGCATCGCGGCCAACGGCGACGTGGCGAACAAGATCGGCACGTACGCGCTCGCCGTCCTTGCGCGGGCACATGGTGTCCCGTTCTACGTCGCCGCGCCTTCCAGCACCGTCGACATGGCAACGCCCAGCGGTGACGCCATCACCGTCGAGGAGCGCGCCGCGACGGAAGTGACCGCGCCCGGCGGCGTGCAAGCTGCCCCGGACGGCGTGGACGTGTTCAACCCGGCCTTCGACGTGACGCCGGCGGAGTTGGTCACCGCAATCATCACGGAGCGCGGCGTCATCTCGCCCCCGTACACCGCAAGCCTTCGAGCGGGGGTGGCGGGTGCCTAGCGCGAGCGTGGGCGTCATCGGCGGCACGGGCCTGTACGACATGCCGGGCCTGACCGACATCGAAGAGGTTAACGTCTCGACGCCATTTGGCGCGCCCAGCGGTCCCTTCACCGTCGGCAACTTCGAGGGAGTGTCCGTCGCGTTCGTGTCGCGGCACGGCAAAGGACACCGGCTCAGCCCGACGGAGGTGCCGGCGCGCGCCAACATCTACGCCCTCAAGTCGCTGGGCGTCGAGCGCGTCGTGTCCGTGAGCGCGGTCGGAAGCCTGCGCGAGGATATGGCGCCCCAGGACATGGTGGTCCCCGACCAGCTCATCGACAGGACACGCAGCCGGGTGTCCACCTTCTTTGGCGACGGCATCGTGGCGCACATCAGCTTTGCGGAGCCCTTCTGCCCCTCCATGCGAAGCCTGCTGGTCGAGTGCTGCCGCGAGACGGGCGCCACGGTGCACGACGGCGGCACCTACGTTGTGATGGAGGGCCCCGCCTTCTCGACGGTCGCGGAGTCGCAGATGTACCGTTCGTGGGGCGCCAGCGTGATCGGCATGACGGCGCTGCCCGAGGCGAAGCTCGCGCGGGAAGCGGAGCTGTGCTACGGGACGCTCGCCTGCGTAACCGACTATGATGTATGGCACCCGGACCACGAGAGCGTCACCGTCGAGGTGGTGCTGCGCAACCTGCACCAGAACGTCGCCACAGCCCAGGAGGTACTAAAGCGCATCGTGCCGCGGCTCACGGGCGACCGTGATTGCGCCTGCGGACACGCGCTCGACATGGCCGTCGTAACTTCGCCGGAAGTGCGACCCGCCGGCGCGCGACAGCAGCTCAAGCTGCTCTTGGGCGACCGGGCTTAGCCGGAACGGGAAACATTCAGACCTGACGACCCTGAGGGAGGATAACAATGGCAAGGAAGAACCCTGGAGAGCCCTTCTACCGGATCAACTCCGAGGAAGCAAAGCAGATGGTGGACACTGACCCCAACGTCGCCGTGGTCGACGTGCGCAACCCCGACGAATACGCGGCTGGCCACGTGAAGGACGCGCTCTTCATGCCCGTCGACACCGTGCTGGCGCGGTTCGATGAGCTGCCCAAGGACAAGACCCTCCTCTTCATTTGCGCCATGGGCCAACGCAGCGCCTTGGCCTGCGAGATGTCGGCGGCCATGGGCTTTGACTCGGAGAAGCTGTACAACATCGAGGACGGCACGCCCGGCTGGATGCAGCGCGACTACCCCGTCAGCTATGGCGACGAGCCGTAAGCACAACGAGCGAAAGGGAAGCAATGTTTAAGAAGCGTAATATCACTGTCCTCAAGCACCGGATCACCCGTAAGAAGCAACGCGACCGTCGCACCTTGGCGCGACGGTTGATTCGCGGTGACATCACCATCGATCAGTTGGAACGGTTGGCGGGGCCTGCCAGCGGTGGCGTCCTGCGCGCGGTCAGCTACCTCAGGGAGAAGGAAGGCTCGACCATTTCGCCGACACTGGCGCTGGCCGTCGCGGCCGCCGTGGCGCCGCTATCGAGCGGCGTGAGTCCCGCGGCTCGCAGGCCAGCCGCTCCATCGCCGCGCCGCGCCGCGGCCAGGGCTGCGAGCGCCGCGTCCGCACCGGAGGCTGCTGCCGAAGAGGGTGAGCCGGAAGCCGCAGTCGCAGTGCCGGAAGCCGAAGCCGCGGAGCCGGAAGCCGAAGCTGCAGAGCCGGTAACCGCAGTCGCGGAGCCGGAAGCCGAAGCTGCGGAGCCGGAAGCCGAAGCCGAAGAATCGGCAGCCGAAGCTGAGGAACTGGAAGCCTCGGACGAAGAAGCCGCCGAAGAAGCCGCGCCTGCCCCAACCCGCCGCAGGTCGTCGCGTGCAGCGGCCGCTGCCGAGACGGGCTCAGGCGAACCTCCGGCAGCGCCCGCCCCGCGCCGCCGCCCACGTCCTGCCGCGGAGAGCTAGCGCCAGGTGTGCGGCTTCTGCGCAAGTTGTGACCGTAGCGTCCCCCGGCGCTCTGGCCACTAAGCGGGACGCGAGAGCAAGAAAGGAAGGCAAGGGAGAGAGAATGACGACTCAAGGCAATACCTTCGCAATGTCCCCCAGCTACCTCTACACCTCGGAGTCTGTGACGGAAGGACACCCGGACAAGGTCTGCGACCAGGTGAGCGACAGCATTCTCGACGCGATCTACGCCCAGGACCCCGCGGCCCGCGTAGCGTGCGAGACCGCGACGGGCACCGACTTCGTGGCCGTCCTCGGTGAAATCACCACCACGGCGCAGGTCGACTACGAGCAGGTCGTGCGTGACACGTTGAAGCGCATCGGCTATGACAGCGCCGAGACCGGCATCGACTACCGCACCTGCGAGGTGCAGGTGCGCCTGCACGCCCAGTCGCCCGACATCAACCAGGGGGTCAGCAGGGCGCTGGAGCACCGGGACACCGATGATGAGAAGTCAGAGGTAGAGGTTCTAGGCGCTGGGGACCAGGGCATGATGGTTGGCTTTGCCTGCAATGAGACCGACGAGCTCATGCCATTGACGATATCCCTTGCACACCACCTTACGCGGCGTTTGGCAGTTGCCCGCCGGGAGGGCATCCTGGGGTGGCTCAAGCCCGACGGCAAGAGCCAGGTCACCGTGGAGTATGAGTTCGGCAAGCCCAAGCGGATCCACACGCTGGTTGTGAGCACACAGCATGATGCTGAAGTGTCACAGGAGAAGATTGCGGAAGACGTGCGGGAGCACGTCATCAATGCCGTCGTGCCGGCGGACCTGATTGACGACCAGACACGTATTTTCGTAAACCCCTCCGGTCGGTTTGTGACGGGCGGCCCCCACGGCGACGCCGGCCTCACCGGGCGCAAGATCCTGGTGGACACCTACGGAAGCGTCGCGCGACACGGCGGCGGCGCCTTCTCCGGCAAGGACCCGACAAAGGTCGACCGCTCCGCCGCCTACGCTGCCCGCTGGGTCGCCAAGAACGTGGTCGCCGCGGGCCTGGCGGACCGTTGCGAGGTCCAGGTGTCCTACGCCATTGGCATGGCCGAGCCCATCAACGTCTCCGTTGAGACCTTTGGCACCGGCCTAATTCCCAATGACAAGATCGCCGAATTGGTGGACAAGCATTTTGACCTGCGTCCCGGCGCCATCATCAGTCAGCTTGGCCTCCGCGCGCCCATCTACGCGCAGACCGCCTCCTACGGCCACTTCGGCCGCGACGACGTCGATTTGCCGTGGGAGCGCATCGACAAGGCGGACGAGCTTCGGCAGGACGCCGGCATCTAGCGCCAGGCGCAATCAAGACAAGGGCAAGTAAGCGAGAGCCCAATCCGTTCGGCGAGTTGGGCTCTCGCCTTGTGCGGTGCTCCGCATCCAACCCCAACCCGAGTCCGTAGGGGCGATTCGCGATTCCGATCACCCTGAGCCTCTCGAAGCCTGCCCTGGGGGCACACGAAGGGGGCCGCCCCGCGCCGGCGAGAGACCCTGACACGGGCCCCTTGCCCGCGCCCCGCAACCTCCGTTACCGTCCCCTTATGGAATACGGAGCCAACGACCTCAACCTCATCACGAACACCAAGTTGTTCGGTGCACAGATGGTCCGCCTCAATGCCCCGGCGCGTTCATCCTGTTTCCGGCAGGACTCGTTTCTCCCCCAGCAAAATGTCATCCGTATGCGAAAGTCCTTCCACCAGCTACGAAGTTCCAGTCAAAACGAGTCCCCGACCACTATACGAGTATTCCGTTGTTCCACCCTACGGAGCCAACGACCTCAACCTCGTCAAACTCACCAATCTGTGCGTTGCATGGATGGCCCGCATCGATGTCCCAGCGCGTTCATCCTGTTTCCGGCAGGACTCGTTTCTCACCAGGGAAAAACTTCCCTGTATGTGAAAGCCCCCCTGCCAGCTACAATAATCCAGTCAAAACGAGTGTCCAGCCAGGAAACGAGTATGCCGGTTTAATACGCCTCGCCACGCAATATCGTTCAGGGGGTAAGTTGGCTGGGCACTCCCAGAGACAGTAAATGTCCTTGCTCTTGGCGGGGCGCGGCAAAATGCACTACCATCCTAGTGACGCAGGCCAGTGAGGCTTGCCGCATAGTGTCTACTGATCATCCGGAGGGAATACATGCCATCCAACGATGTCCGTCTGCGATTCGGCACAGACGGCTGGCGCGCCATCATCGCCGAGGAATTCACGTTCGACAACGTCAGAATCTGTGCGCAGGGCGTCGCCAACTACCACATGGAGCAGGGGCTCAAGGATGAGCCCGTTATTGTTGGCTATGACACCCGCTTCGAGTCGGCGGAGTTCGCCGACGCCGTGGTGGAGGTGCTCGCGGGCAACGGGATGCACGCGATTCGATGCACCGCGCCTGCGCCGACGCCAGTGGTGGGCTACAACCTGGTGCACTACAAGGCGGCCGGCGGCGTCATGATCACCGCCAGCCACAATCCGGCACAGTGGAACGGCTTCAAGTACCGCGGCAGCTCTGGGGGAAGTCCTTCACCGGAAGTACTCTCGGAGTTGGAGGCGGTGATTCAGAATGTGCAAGAAGCGGGGGAGGTCCGTCGCCTCTCGCTGCATGAGGGTCGAGACGCCGGCCTCGTGACGGACATCGATCCCGCTCCTGCGTACATGGCGCACGTGGCCCGCTTGGTGGACTTGGACGCGCTTCGGGCCGTCGGCTGCCACGTGGTCGTCGACGCCATGCACGGCGCCGGCGCGGGCTACCTGAACGCCCTTCTCTCCGGCGGCGCGACCACCGTCACCGAGGTCCGCGGCGCCGTCAACCCGGCATTCCCCGGCATGCACAATCCCGAGCCCATCGACCGCAACCTGGCCCCGCTGCGAGACGCAGTCCTCAGCTCGAACGCGCTGGTTGGCGTTGCCATGGACGGCGATGCTGACCGCGTCGGCGCCATCGACGGCTCAGGCGAGTACATCACCGCCCTGCAGGTGTTCACCCTTCTCTCCTACTACCTGCTGGAAGTGCGCGGCTTGCGCGGCCCGATGGTGAAGTCCCTGACCACCAGCAACATGGTGCTGCGGCTTGGCGAGCGCTACGGCGTGCCTGTCCACGAGACATCCGTCGGCTTCAAGTACATTGCGCCGCTGATGCTGGAGACTGACGCGCTCATCGGCGGCGAGGAGAGCGGCGGATTCGGCTTTCGCGGCCACATCCCGGAACGCGACGGCGTGCTGAGCGCGCTCTTCCTGCTCGACCTGGTGGCGCGAAAGGGCATGACCCTCTCGGCGGTCATCCGGGAGATCTACGACCTCGTAGGCCCGCACCACTACGACCGGCTGGACGTCGTGTTCGACGGTTCCGAACGGGCGGCCTTGGAGGGTCGCCTGCACGATATGTCGCCGACGGAGCTGGCCGGCGGCGCGGTGCTCGGCATCGACACCATGGACGGCATTCGCTACCGCATGGAGGGTGGCGAGTGGTCGGTCGTGCGCTTCTCGGGCACGGAGCCGCTCATTCGCATCTACGCCGAGGCCCCCTCGACGCAAAGGGTGCACGAGCTGCTGGAGGCCACGCGTGCGCTGACGGGGGTGTAGGGGCAACCCTCGTGGTTGCCTTGGTCTCCGTTTACCGTTCGCCCTGAGCTTGTCGAAGGGCCTGTCCTGCCGAAGGATTGGGCAGCCAACTGTTGTTCTGGTAATATGGCGACGTCAGGAACCCTACCTGTAGGGAGGCCGCGAGTGGGCGCCCTAGAGCTGCCGGTACTGTTGCTGAACCAAAACTATGAGGCATTGAACGTCTGCAATGTTCGCCGTGCGGTCGTGCTCTTGGGCGGCGGAAAAGCGGAAATGCTGGAGAACGGCAGAGGAACCATCCACACGTCGCACCTGGCCGTAGACATCCCCTCGGTGATTCGCCTCGTCTATATGGTGAAGCGCCCAGTCCAGCAGAGACGCCTCTCCCGCCAGGAGGTCTTCTTAAGAGACGGCTATACCTGTCAGTACTGCGGCAAACAGACCAAGGATCTCACTATCGACCACGTCATGCCCCGCCATCGAGGCGGCCCCCACGTCTGGGAAAACGTCACCAGCGCCTGCATCCCCTGCAACCACAAGAAGGCCGGCAACACCCTCAAGGAAGCCCGCATGACGCTCCTGACCGAGCCTCGGGTGCCAAGGCCCAACCCATACGTTATGTTCCACCACAGGGCGATTCAGGATGAATGGCGCAAGTTCCTGCCGTGGCTGAAATAGCCCTCAACGGCGAAGGCGCCACGGCGACGAAGGCGCCGCAACTGCCGGTCGCAAAGGGTCAGCAAGCACCGGCGCAATCTGACCAGGGAGTACGACAGCAGATGATACGCTCATGGAACGGGCTCACGCCCAAGATCGACCCGAAGGCGTTTGTCAGCGAGTTCGCCTACGTCATCGGCGACGTGGAGATTGGTGCAGGCAGCAGCGTTTGGCCGGGCACAGTCATCCGCGGCGACATCGGGAAGGTGGTCATTGGGGTGAACACGTGCATCCAGGACAACAGCACCATCCACACGGATGGGCGCGGCGCGGTCATCGGAGACAACGTGGTCATGGGCCACCGCGTCCTCTGCCACGCGGACAAGATCGGTGACGGCGTGGTCATCGGCAACGGCGCGGTGGTGAACGGCGGCTACACCGAGATCGGCGAGTATTCCATCATCGCGTCAGGCGCGGTGGTGCGGGAGAACGCCAAGGTTGCGCCCCGCACCTTCATGACGGGCGTTCCGGCAGAGATCAAGGGCACGGTCAACGACCGCCAGATTGAGCGCTTCAAGCGCAACGCAGATCACTATGTAGAGCTAGCCGCCAAGTATCTGGAGTTGGGCGGTTTTGGGCACGACTGAGATCCCTCGAACCCCTCTCAGGCCGCCCTTCTACTGCGGGCGCGCACTGATTAACACGTTGACGCGGACCTCGTCCTCCACGGAGACGACCGCCGGGCTCGAGGGCGTCGCCACACCGAGGTCGGCCCACGTGAACGTCGCCTTCCCCAGGATGAGCACCAAGTCGCCATCGTCGCGCGCCTCAATGTCGAAGGTCATGGGGATGGTCTGTCCCAAAAGCTCCACCGAGCCGGTTATCTGCGTGGTGACCGTATCGCCGTCCGCGAAGCCGTCGGGCAACGGCGTGGCGTCTGTCAGGATGAAGATGCCCATAGGGTGCTGGCCGAACAGCCTGCCGCGCGCCCACCGGTCCCTGTTGGCCTGGTCGCTCTCCAGCGTCTGAAGGTCGATGGTGATGCGCGACTCCCGCCCATCGAGGTGAATCTCGCCGGACAGCCCCTCCGTCCGCATCACCGCCTCGATGGGCAGCGGCACCCGTGCGAGCACTTCGCCGACGGTGAAGGTGGCCTCGGAGCCCTCGCCGACGATGAAGGTGACCCCGTCGACCTCGCCGAGCTTTCGCTCCATGGCGGCGGGCTCCGTGGCGACGATGGGTGCCGCCGTTGGTTCCGGCGCGGGCTGCGACGCGGCTGTCGGCTCTTGGGCCGGCGCAGTCGCTGACGACACCACCGGCTGCTGCACGGGCTTCGGCGAGCCAGCGTCGTCGTCCGACTCGCCGCCGCATGCAGACAATGTCACCAAGAGGAGCGCCAAGCCGAGAGCCAGAGCAATTGAGCGCTTGAGAGTCGCGTTCCGCATTGTTGTGTGTGCCTTTCCTCGTTGTTGGCCGGAGTCCGGCCGCACAGTCATCCGGTTAAGGTAACGGGCGAGTTGCGCTCAAGGTCAGCAGTGCGTGGCGGAAGCTCCAACTCGCCGCTCTCCTGGTCGCCTTGTCCCGCCAGCGCGATGCCCACAGCCAGCGCGACCGCCACCGCCGCGAGGGCAAGCCACCACGGCAACGCGCGTCCCTTGTCCGCCAGCAGCGGGACACCCGCCCCGATGATGACTGCCGCAAGGGCCGCCACGGGCAACCCAAAGGAAAGGGATCGCTCCACTTGCGTCTGCATGAGCGCCGTTGCCCCCGCGACCAAGAGAAAGCCCACGAGAATGACGATCAGGAAGCGCTTGGTGCGGGACTGTCCCTCGGGCAGTCGCTTCCATACGAGACCAGCTACAGCGCCCGCGATGAGTGTTATGCCGACCACAGTCGCGCTGTTGACGAGGCCGTCGTGGGGCGACTCCAGTGGAAGGGAGAGGAGTGCGGCGGCAAGGGCCGCGACGCTGCCGCTGAGCAAACCCGCGCGGATGGGCGCTTCCGGAGGCTGACGGCTCATCATGGAGCGGTCCAGAGGTGCATTGGCGTGCGCTACATCTGCTCGGGCGTGGCCATGCCCATGAGCGACAGGCACCGCGACAGACCAATGCGAGAGGCCTCCACCAGCTTGAGCCGCGCCCGGGTCAGCGCCTCGTCGTCGGAGATGACGCGACAGCGGTCGTAGAACCAGTGGAAGGCGGTGGCGAGCTCCAGCGTGTAGTGGGGCAACCGGTGGGGTTCCATCGTATCCGCGACGGTCTCCACGATCTCAGGCAACAGCAGGAGTTGGCGCACCAACGCCAGCTCTTCGGGCTCGCGCAGCAGGTGCACGTCGCCCTCGGAGAAGTCGATCCCGCGCTCGCCGGCGTTGCGCAGGATGCTTGCAATGCGGGCGTGGGCGTACTGCAGGTAGTAGACGGGGTTGTCCTGTGACTCCTTGGTGGCGAGCTCCAGGTCAAACTCCATCTGCGCCTCTGCGGAGCGGGCGAGGAAGAAGTACCGGCACGCGTCGGGGCCGACCTCTTCTACGAGCTCCCGCAGGGTAACGATGTCGCCCGTGCGCTTGGACGCGCGGACTGACTCGCCGTCTCGCTTCAACGCCACCATCTGCCCGATGATGATGTTGAGCCGGTCCGGGTCTACGCCAAGCGCGCCCACGACGGCTTTCACGCGGTTCACGTGCCCCTGGTGGTCAGCGCCCCAGATGTCCGTCACGCGGTCAAAGCCGCGGACCATGAACTTGTTGTAGTGGTATGCGGCGTCCGAAGCGAAGTAGGTGGGCAGTCCATTGGAGCGGATGAGGACGTTGTCCTTGTCCTCGCCAAGGGCCGTCGAGTCGAACCACGTTGCGCCCTCGCGCTCAATGACGTGCCCGCCTTCGCGAAGCATACGCATGGCCGTGTCGTAGTCAGAGGCTTCAAAGAGGCTCTTCTCGCTGAACCACACGTCGAACTCGACGCGAAGGGCCGCGAGGTCGTCGCGGATGTTGACGATCATGCGGTCGATGCCTATGGCGCCGATTTGCCGCACACCCTCGCCCTCGGGCATATCGAGGAAGGCGTCCCCGTGCGTTTGCGCCAGCTCGTCGCCGAGCTCTTTCATGTAGTCGCCCCGGTAGCCGCCGTCGGGCACAGCGATGTCGCGGCCCCGTGCCTGTGCGTACCGAGCGTAGAGGGATTGGTGGAAGAGGTCGATCTGGCTGCCGGCGTCGTTCAGATAGTACTCGCGTGACACGTCATAGCCGGCGGCGGCCAGCGTTGATGCGAGCACGCTGCCGATGACTGCCCCGCGGGCATGGCCGACGTGCACCGGCCCCGTCGGGTTCACGCTGACGAATTCAACCTGAACACGCTGACCTACCCCCACGTTCGTCGAGCCGAAGTTCTCCCCGGCCTCCAGGATGGCGTCGACTTGCTGCTGCAACCACAAGGGCGAGAGGGTGAAGTTGATGAAGCCGGGCGGCGCGATCTCGACGGTTGCGATCTCGCGGTCCATCGCGACGCAGTCCGCCAGCGCCTGTGCGATGGCCATGGGGGCCATGCGCATGGTGCGGGCGAGCTTGAGCGGAGCGCTGCTGGCGAAGTCCCCGTGTTCGGGGTTCTGCGGTCGCTCAACAATTCCCCCGGGAGCGGGGACGGTTGGCAGCGCTTGGGTGGTCTGGGCCTTGTTGAGGGCTTCCGTCACGCGGGCTGCGACAACGTCTCGAACGTGCATAGTCACTCACGCTTTGCGGCAAGCTGCGTCTCACCGCCGGATCCAGGGTGGGCACGTCCGCCGTAAGGGGAGTGCCGAGTACGTAAAGTATACCGCAACGGTTGGCGCAAGTGAAAACAAAGACTCAGACGGCGGCGTGCGAGCCCCTCGCCCACAAGCTACGACTGCTCCGCGATCCTCGCCGCAAGCCCCTCGACCGCGTCGGCCAGCAGGCGGTGCTCGTCCTCCTGCAGCTTCGGGTCGCTGGAGAGGATGGCGTTCGCCTCGTCACGAGTGGCGGTGACGAGCTCGACGTCGTGCAGGTCCGCGAGCCGGAGGTCGGGCAGGCCGCTCTGCCGTGTGCCTGCGAGCTCGCCGGGCCCGCGCAAAAGGAGGTCGGCTTCGGCGATACGGAAGCCATCGCTTTCCTGCTCGAGGGCCTCCAGGCGCGCACGGGCGACATCGGACACCTCGTCAGCCATGAGGATGCAGTAGCCCTGCGCCTCGCCCCTGCCGACTCGCCCGCGCAGCTGGTGAAGCGCCGAGAGGCCGAAGCGGTTTGCCGCCTCAACCATCATCACCGTGGCGTTGGGGATATCGACGCCTACCTCCACGACCGGCGTCGAGACCAGAATGTCCAACTGGCCGTCGCGGAACCTCTCCATTGCCGCGTTCTTCTCGGCCAGCGTCATTCGGCCGTGAAGCAGCCCAACGCGTAGGTGAGGGAAGACCTCCTCCGAGAGGCGGCGGTACTCTTCGACCGCTGCGCTCACCTGCAGAGATTCGGACTCCTCGATGATGGGGCAGACGACGAATGCCTGGTGGCCCTCGGCAACCTCCTTGCGGATGAAACGCACCGCCTGATCGCGCTGGTCCGGTCGCAACCACCGCGTGCGATTGGGCGTGCGGCCCGGCGGCATCTCATCAATGGTGGAGATGTCGAGGTCGCCGTAGACCGTGAGCGCGAGGCTGCGCGGTATGGGCGTCGCGCTCATGCTGAGGAGGTGCGGGCGCAGTCCACTCTTGGCGATCAGCGCCTGGCGTTGGGCAACGCCGAAGCGATGTTCCTCGTCCACCACAGCGAGGGCGAGGTTGGGAATTGCGGTAGCCTCCTGCAGCAGCGCGTGGGTGCCAACGAGGATGTCGATGCCGCCGTCTCCAGCTTCTCGACGAAGGGTTGCCTTCTGGCGGGCGGTGTGACTGCCAAGCAGCAGGCCAACTACGACCGGACGCGGCAGCGGGTCCACGTAGAGCGCGAGCCGGTTGGGCGCGCTGATGGGTCGCTGGAAGCCTTCAAGCAGGCGGGAGATGGTCTGGAAATGCTGCTCGGCCAGCAACTCCGTGGGGGCCATCATGGCGGCCTGGTAGCCGTGAGCCGCCGCGTTCAGCATCGCGCCCAGGGCAACCACGGTCTTGCCGCTGCCGACATCCCCCTCGAGAAGCCGGTGCGCGGGCTTTGCCTCGGCGATGTCGTCCAGCACCTCGCGGAGCACGCGTCGCTGGGCCCGCGTCAGCTTGAACGGCAATGCGTCGACGTAGGAGCGGAGGACGTCCACGTGCATTGGCAAGCGCACCGCCGGGGCTTCCTGCCAGTTGTGCTTGCGGGCAAGCAGGAAGAGCTGCCTGATGATCATCTCGTCGAAGGCGAGCCTCCGCCGCGCCTCTGACTTCGCTTCGACGGACTCGGGCCGGTGGTACGCGCCAAGGGCCGGGGATAGCGCCATCAACCGTTGCCGCTCCCTGACAACCTCTGGAATCGGATCGGTGAGCCGCGGCAACCATGCGTCCAGCGCATTGCCGATGATCCGGCGGAGGGTGCGTTGGTTCAGGCCCTTGGTCGCCGGATAGACGGGTACAAGGCTGCCGGGAGGCAGAGCCTCGGCATCGTCCTGCAGGACCTCGAAGTTGTTTGCCTCTAGCGTGGGCCTGCCGCGGTAGGCGCGGAAGTAGCCGCTCACCAGGATGCGATCATTCGCGTTGACGTAGCGGGCGACGTAGGGCTGATTGAACCACACAACCTGCACGTTGCCCGTGGCGTCGCCCAAGACAGCCTCCGTCGCCTGCAACTGCTGCCCTCGACCGAAACCCCGCCGGTTGACGCTCCACACCGTGCCGATGATTGCAATCTCTTGCGCACTGTCGAGCTCGGACACGCTGGTTACAGTCAGGTGGCGCGATGGGTAGTGGCGCAGCAGCCCGTTGACGTTGGTGATGCCCAGATTCTCCAACTTGGCCGCGATGCCTGGACCGACATCCCGCACAATCGTCGGAGGTGACTCAAGGGTCGGCGCGGCGGGCGAGGGCGCAAGCCGGCGGGGCGGAATCGCGCGAACGGTCTTCGGCTTGGGGAGCGGTTCAGAAGCGGCTGCATAGTCGCCAAGGGCGGTGAGCGCCTCGTATACCCACCTCTCGCGCAGGTCAGTTGAAAGCTCGTGGTACTTGCGCTGGGCCAGCGCGGCGACGAGGGCTGGAGGGAGGGAGTTTGCCTCTTCCTCGGAAAGCTCGGCGCGCCAGCGGTCAAGGAAGCGCCCAAGCCCGCCCACGACGGCGCGGTCGGCATAGCCACGCTTCGCTTCCATCTCCAGTACGCGCCGGAAGGCGCGGAGCCGCTGGGCAAATGTGGGGGCGCGCTTGAGCGTCACTGTGCACCTCGGTAGTAGTAGGCGCATTATCGCACAGGGGTTGCGGGAGAAACCTACGCGCCAGCCTCATGGTTGGGGGAAGATGCTCCTTGCCTTGACCCCCTTCCCGCTCCCGTGCTAGCCTATGGCTTGCGTTGACGGAGACGAGTAGTCGGGAATGCAGCCTTCAGCGAGTCCGGTACGGTGAGAGCGGACAGGTGGGCGCCCGTCGAAAATCCCTCCCGAGCATTGTGCTGAACATCGGCAGTAGGCACAACGGTTGCCCACCGTTACCGGGACGGGGCGTGATGGCGCCCTACAAGCGTCTCCCTGGACCGGGGAGGAATAAGGGTGGTACCGCGGGTTTAGCGCCCGTCCCTTGGAGGGACGGGTCTTTTGTTGTTAGCAACAACCGGGCGCAGGCAGCGCCGGTCAAGGGGGATTGGAATCATGGCTAAAGTGGAACTGTACGACACTACGTTGCGCGACGGCACGCAACAGGAGGGCGTTTCTCTCTCCGTCGAGGACAAGCTTAAGATTGCCCGGAAGCTGGACGAACTGGGCATCGACTTCATTGAGGGGGGCTGGCCGGGCGCCAACCCCAAGGACGCCGAGTTCTTCCACCTGGCGCAGTCGCTGGAGTTGAAGCACGCCAAGTTGGCCGCCTTCTGCAGCACTCGCCGCGCCAATGGCTCCGCGGAGACGGACGCCACGCTGCGGCACGCGCTGAACGCCAATACGCCCGTGGTCACCATGGTTGGCAAGACCTGGGACATGCACGTCACGGAGGTTCTGGAGACCAACCTGGAAGAGAACCTGGCGATGATTTCAGATAGCGTCGCCTTCTTCAAGGGGCACGGCAAGACCGTCCTGCTGGACGCCGAGCACTTCTTCGATGGCTTCAAGGCGAACCCCGAGTACGCGCTGCAATGCGTGCGCGCCGCCTCGGACGCTGGGGCCGACACGGTTGTGTTGTGCGACACCAACGGGGGGGCGCTGCCGCACGAGGTGTCGGCCATCGTCAGCCGGGTGCGCGAGGAGGTGCCGGAGGCGGCGCTCGCCATCCACCCGCACAATGACGGCGACGTCGCGGTGGCGAACGCGCTTGCCGGCGTGCTCGCGGGCGCGAAGCAGGTGCAGGGCACCGTGAACGGCTACGGCGAGCGGTGCGGCAACGCCAACCTCATCTCCGTCATCGCCGACCTCCAACTCAAGATGGGCTACGAGTGCCTCACGGACGAGCAGTTACGGAGCATGGCCGAGGTCTCGCACTTTGTCAGCGAAATCGTGAACCGGATACCCAACCCGTTCCAACCGTTCGTCGGCGCCAGCGCATTTACCCACAAGGCCGGCCTCCACGCATCGGCGATGGCAAAGGTGCAAGAGAGCTACCAGCACGTTGCGCCGGAGCTGGTGGGCAACACCAAGCACATTCTGGTTTCGGAGTTGGCTGGGCGCAGCAACGTCGTGCAGAAGCTGGAGGGCCTGGGCATCCCCGCCTCGGACGAGGTCGTGCGCAACGCCCTGACGGTTATCAAGGAGCAGGAGAACCGCGGCTTCCAGTATGAGGGAGCTGACGCGTCCTTCGAAATGCTGGTGCGCCGCGCCCTGCCGGACTACGAGGCGCCCTTTGACCTGGTGGACTTCATGGTGATTGTGGAGAAGCACAGACGTCTCGCGGACGTCGCCACCGAAAATGTGGCCTGCGAGGCGACAGTGAAGGTGCAGGTGGACGGCGAGATCATCCACACGGCGGCGGGCGGCAACGGCCCCGTGAACGCGATGGATGGCGCGGCCCGCAAGGGGCTGCTGGCGTTCTACCCGGAGCTGGAGGCCGTTCGGTTGGTGGACTACAAGGTGCGAGTGGTGGACCAGGTGGCTGGCACAGCCGCTATGGTCCGCGTGCTCGTGGAGTCCACGGACGGCGAGTCGACGTGGCACACCATGGGCTGCTCGGCCAACATCATCGAGGCTTCCTGGATGGCGCTGCATGACAGCCTGGAATGGTGGCTGCTGGCGCATCGGCGGGCGAGGGCGGGGGTGTAGTGTGGCCGAGTTAGGGTATCTCTCTACTTGGTTGGCAACTTGAAGTTGTTTTCCGCCTTGTGTCCAAGTTGAGTGCCATTCTCAACACCTTTATCCTTTACATGGATTGAAAGTGTAACTACACTAATGTAACTACGAGAGGGTGCGTGTGTATTGGACGTGGGATGTTGGCAAGAATGCAGCCAACTTACAAAGGCACGGCATTAGCTTTGAGACCGCGCTCTTGGCTCTTAATGATCCTTATAGCGTCAGTGTATTGGATACTTCCTCCTATGAAGAACGCTGGCAAACCTACGGGACGATTGGCGCCAATGTCTTCGTTGTTATTCATACTGGGAGCATTGTAGAAGTTGAGCCCGGCACCATTGGTCGAATTATCTCTGCTCGAAGGGCGACGAGGCACGAAAGGGACAAATATGAGGAGACTTCCTTCTGATATTCCAGCTTGGATGCAGGCTCAACTCAACGCGCTTACCAACATACCGGACGAGGACATTGACCTTTCAGATATACCAGAACTTATGGACCCGGACCTGTGGATAACTGCCCGGCGCGGGGCATTCTACAGGCCTCTCAAGGAATTGATTACGTTGCGGTTGGATGCAGACGTGTTGCAATGGTTCAAGGCCAGCGCCGATGGCGGCAAGGGGTACCAGACTGCCATAAACACGGCCCTCCGACAGCATGCGCTACGAGAAGTTAAAGCGTCAGGCATCCGATTGCCACCCAACATGTCTGAGGCGGCAGTCATTGCTGCGGCCAACCTCATCTTGGAGCGGCGGCTGGCGCAGCCAACTGCAGTGCGCGAGAGCTTGGCGGCATATACAACTAACAAAGAGCCGAGTTGGCGGAACCCAGAGGAAGCGATAAGGGCCTTTCGTATCGCCGGCGATCCCAAATTGAGGGCTGAGGCGGCCGTTTATGACGAACTCCTACAGATGCGAATAAAGGGTGGTCCATGCGTATGTGGCTGCGGGGAGAGTCCCAGAGCTAAAGGGAGCCGCTTTGTGAGGGGCCACCACTTCAGGTTGGGAAAGCGGCTGCGGGAGTCATGGAACAGCGCCCTCTCTTAACAGGGAGGCCCCGGTGCGATTGCTGCGCCGGGGCCTCTCCTTATGTCGCGTGGTGACGGGCTATTGGACGAAGATGTCGGCCTGGACCGACGGGTCTTCCGTGAAGTAGACGTCGCGGGGGAGGACTGCGCCGCCGGACCGGACGGCAAAGACCTCCGGGTGGCTCGCCGCATAGGGCTCGAGGCCCTCCTCCAGCTCCCGGGCGCCCTGCACCAGGCGTCGGCGCATGCGGATGATGGCCATGTCTGTGGTGCCAAGGTGCTCATGTGACCGGTCCACAATCGTGCCCATGCTGTCGGTCATGGCGGCGTCCTGGGCGCGGGCATTGTTCTGCGGAATGCCGGTGTAGTTCACGGTCTTCTGCAATTCCCGGTCAATCATGTAGTCGTTGCGCTTGTTGGCCTGGCCAAGGTAGGTCACCGGAGCGAGGCTGGCCTTCATGAGCTCGTAGGTGCGGACCTCATCTTCCTCCAGGGGGCGGTAGGGGTTCCAGCGCACCCAGAAGAACCAGCAGTTCTCGTTGTCGATGGGCACGATGAGGCCGGAGCGTGCTGAGCCCTGCGGCTCGCGGGGGATCATGGTGATGTAGGGGTAGAGGAATCGCGAGATGCGCCAGTAGTAGCTGTCGTCCTCCGCGTTGCGGCGCGCGCCGATGAGGATGCCGCTGTCCGTGTCCTCGACGAAGAAGCGCGCGGGGCGGTCGCGGTAGGAGTAGCGCCCGCCGACGGTCGTCGCGGTGTTTGACCTGTCCAGCGAGTCCAGGTTGCTGTGGAGGATGGACGCGTGGACGGTGTCGATCTCGCCCTCAATGACCTGGACGTAGTTGGACTCATACATGACTTTGGTGGCGACGTACTGGTCCGCCGGCATGTCGAGGTACTCGAGCTTGGGCATCTCAGGCTGGAGCTCGGGTGGGCCCATGTAGGCCCAGACCATGCCGGCGCCCTCTCTGCAGGGGTAGGACTTGATCTTGACCTTGTCCTTGAAGTTGCTCTCGGCGGGTTCGGAGGGCATGTCGACGCATTCACCGTTCACGTCGAACTTCCAGCCGTGGTAGACGCAGCGGAGGCCGGCCTCCTCGTTGCGGCCGAAGAAGAGGCTGGCTCGACGGTGCGGGCAGTTGTTGTCGACGAGGCCGACGTTGCCGTTGGTGTCGCGGAAGGCGACGAGTGGCTCGCTGAGGATGGTGGTGCGCTTGGGCGGGCAGTCGGGTTCCGGGAGCTCCTCCGAGAGGAGCACAGGGTGCCAGAAGCGGCGCATGAAGTCCCCCATAGGCGTGCCGGGGCCGGTCTCCGTCATGTACCGGTTTTCTTCCTTGGTGAGCATCGCATTCCCCTCCGTTTACGCTTCGCGGACGTCTGTCCGGTTAAGCGGGAGCATACACGCGCTAGAGGATGGCCGTCAATTTCAATACATGGGGCAATGATGAAGTGATGGCTTTATTGCTGTCATCCCGGCCCGCTCCTACACTGAATCCAAACGGGTACGGCCAAAGACAAGAGAAACTGCAGGAACGGGGAAATGGCAACGTTTAGTCTGGACTTGCACGGATACACATGGCTGGCGGCATTGGAGGAGTTTGTCGACTTCTACAACCACAGCTTTGACAACGCCGGGAATCCCGGGGCCATCCAATTGGACATAGTGCATGGCTATGGCGCCCTCAGAGAAGAAAAACCGGTGTTGAAGGGCCGGTTGAAGGGCTTCTTGGAGAGACAGGAAGGCCTTTTGGAGTTCGTTGCAGGGGAGGCGGCGGATGGCAATCCCGGCCATACCATCGTGACTCCTCTCAAACGACTTCCTGAAAAGAAAATGTTCCTGGCTGAAGCAATCTGCGATTACTGTGATCGCCCCAAGACCCTCGAAAAGATTCACGGACAGTTCAGGAGCTACGGCGACCCTGTGGTGAGGCAGGCAGTTAGCCTACTGGTCAGGCAAGGGCGTTTGGCCAAAACCAGGAAGGGCAAGTTTGACCTATACGAGGGGCGCTAAAGTGAAGCGCATACTTGTCCTTGTTCCGGCCCCGCCCCTCCCCTCTGGATACCGGCTTGCGCTGGTAAGACGAGTGGAGTTTGCGGGAGCGACGAGAGACGAAGACGCCCCCGAGGGGACAACCCCCGGGGGCGTACTGCGTGTTGCTCGGTCGCAGCTACTGGGCAGCCCGTATGTTGTACATGTGCGTCCAGGTGCCCGAGATGTTGCCGGGGAAGACGTAGTCGGAAACCACGCTCGGGTCAACCGCGATCTTCGCGGGAATCCAGAAGAGCGGGACTGACTGGTTCAGGTCGAAGGTACGGTCGCCCATCTTGCGCAGCGCGGCGTCCTGAGCCTCCAAACTCAGGGTTGACGTAGCTTCCCTGTAGTAACCGTTGACCTCCGCGTCCTGGTAGTTGCCCGCCGTTGGGTGCGACGAAGTCATGTATACCCGGGCGGCCAGGAAGATGTCGGAAGACGTGGATACGAGGCTGATGTGGTTGTCGAACTCGTGGCCGCGACTCTTCGCGCGCCGTGAGGCCGCGTCCAAGGTAAGCAATTTGGCCTTGACGCCGACATCAGCGTAGAAACCCTGGACGGACTCAATGAGGTCCAGCGAGCCGGCGTAGGTGGTGAGGTTGACCAGGTGCAGGCTCGTCTCCAAGGGGTTGTTGGCGTTGTAGCCGGCTTCGGCCAACGCCGCGCGGGCACCGGCTGGGTCATACCCATACTCGGCGTCAACCCTGTCAACCCACGCCGGGTTCCAACCAAGGCGGCTGGGGTGGAAGTGGCTGTGGACCGCCTGTTCCGCCTCGTTTCCGAAGAACGCGTCGTTCAGCGCGGCGCGGTCGATGGCCTTGCTCAACCCCTGGCGCACATTCTGGTCGAGGAGCGGGCTATCCGGGAACTTGCGACCTGAGGTCGGGTCGCCGTGGTCAATCCACCATGACCCCTGGAAGTTGAAGAAGGTCCGGAAACCAGGAACGTTCCCGCTGAGCATGCGTCCGCCGAAGTCAATCACCTGGGCTTCCAAGTCCGAGGGTACGGGGGTCAGGTGAATCTCTCCCGTAAGCAAGGAGGCCAGCCTGGTGGAGGCCTCAGACGTCCAGCGGAGCTCCAGTTCCGGGAAGTCCGGGGTAACGCGCCAATGGGCGTTGGAGGCCCGCTCAAACCGGACGTATTGGCCCTGCTCCCGTTCCGAGAACTTGTAGGGCCCGGTGCCGGCGATAGGCTGCTCCGCGAGCTTCGGCTGGCCGACTTCGTCGTACATGGCCTTGCTGGAGATCTCCCATCCGCCAATGAGCTGAGAGATGCCGTTGAAGTTGCCGGGGTTGGCCTTATTCAACCGGATTACAAATTCGTGATCGCTGACCGGTTGAATGTCAGTGATCTCCCTGCGGAACTGGGATGCCAAGCCGTGGAGGGAGTCCTCCCGTGAGATGCTCCAATGCGCATGCTGAACGTCAGCGGTCGTGACGGTGCCCCAGCCGTTGTGGAATGGGACGTCCTCACGAAGCTTGTAGCGAAGGCCGAAACCGTCCGGCTCGACAGACCAGGTTTCGGCGAGCTGCGGCTCAAAGGCGCCAGTCTCCGGATTCACGCCGACCAGGTACTCATACATGGGCCGGAGCTGCACGCTAGGAGGCGAGCTGAAGTCGAAGTTCGGGTCGTTCCCCTCGGTGGAAGGTCCGGGGAAGGCGATGATCACTCGGTCCACTGTGGGTTTCACCATGCTGGGAGGAGTGATAACGGCGGCTTCTTTGGGCGCTTCCGGCGCCTGGGGGGCCCCGGCGGCGGCTGTGACTCCCGAGGCCTCCGCGGCGGGCGCAGGCGCCTGCGGTTGCTGGGGTGCGGCAGACGACCCGGAGGAAGTAGCGGTCGTGGTTGTGGACGTGCTCGTGCCGCTGCCGCAGGCTGCAAGCACACCCACGACCAACGTTACGGCAGCAAGTACGGCCACCCATCTATATAGCGTATTCCCAACCATGTTACCTCCTTCGTTTGCAGACCTCTGCCGTATTAGCGCCAGATTGTCACACGGTCGATGCCGGTCCGGCAACGCCCAAGCCGCATCCATTGTGCTGCTAGCACCGTGCTTCTGTCTATATGGCTACGTAATGACATGTATTCAATTCACAAGAAAGAGGCCGGCACTTGCCGGCCTCCTCAGATACTCGAGAAGAGTTGGTCTACCCAGCGGCCTTAGGTGGTTGTCTCCCCCTGGGGCAACTCAAGAACGCCCTCGAATCCGCTCAGCGGGCCGAGGGAGTCACGGTCTCCGGAGAATCCGGGCGGCAAGGTGAGGGCGCCACCACCAAAGCCACGGCCGAAACGGCGGGACGTCGTGGCGTCATCGCTGCCGCCGTTCCCGCCTCCGAAGCGACCGAAGCGACCGTGACCGCGGCCGCTGTCGTCCAACGAGCCGATGAAGAGGATAGAGAGCTCGCCGTCGATGACGGCCGCAAAGCCCTCGTCGTCGACCGCGAGGTGGCTGAGGCTCGCTTTCGCGCCGTCCTTGAAGATGACGGAGTCGTCGGTGACGGTTGCGGTGATGTCGTCGTTGCCCTCCTCGGTCGGTGTCAGCGTGACCGAGTCCTCGCCTATCGTCTTGACGGTCACTTTGCTGACCGTGATGTTGACGGGGCCGTCGCCGTCGCCGGAGAGGACGCCCTTCAGGCTACCCAGGCCGCTCAGGTTGAGGCCCGCGCCGCGGAAGCCATCGCCCTCTTCAACGGTCATGGTAAGGGTCTGGTTCGCGTCCTCGCCGTCACGATCCACAACGAAGGTCAGGGTGTCGCCAACCTCGGCGTCACGAACGGCCTCGACAACGTCCGAGATCGAGTCGACCGCGCTGCCGTCCACGGAGACGATGACGTCGCCCTTCTGCAGGCCGGCATCGTCCGCGGGGCTGTCCTCCCTAACGTTGACGACGACGATGCCCTCTGCCGTCTCGATCTCCAGCTTCTCCGCGAGGTCTGCGTTGAGGGTGGCGACAGTGGCGCCGACCCCGGACGTTCCCATGGCACCAAACTTCGCTCCGCCGCCGTGGCCGCGACCCCTGCCGTCGCAGTCGCACTTCCCCTCGCGGGCCGGTTGCTCGCCGACGGTCACGTTGTACGTGGACTCGCTTCCGTCGCGCTCCACCTTGAATGCGAGCGTGTCGCCGACGGCCGCGCCGCTGACGGCGTCCTTCACGTCGGACACCGTCGACACATCGCTGTCACCGATGGATGCGATGATGTCGCCGGACTCGATGCCTGCGGTGTCCGCGGGCCCGTCCTCGACGACCTTGACCACGGCGATGCCGTCCTCGGCGTCGATTTCGAGCTTCTCGGCGAGGCGATCCGACACTTCCATGACGTAGAGGCCGACCCAGGGCTTGGGGTCGCTGTCGCCGTTGGAGTCGGTGGTTTCCGTCGAGGCATCGCTTTCACTTGCGGCCGTACTCGCGCCTTGCCTGTCGTTCTGGGTCGACGAAAACGCGAGCAAAGCCGCCGGTACAATCAGGGCCATGGTCAGGACCAGGGCTCCTATCACAAAGAACCTTCGCATTGTTTCCCCCTGCTGGTTTCTGTTCCAGAGCGCGTTCAAGGTAGGGAACGGAAAGACCGCCACGAAAGTTAGCTCAATGGTGAGATTGGCCGGGGCCCGACTTGCCTGCGGGCCGCTCAGATTCTATGGTGAATGGGAGTACAAGAAGGAGCCGCACATGCCTGAGACTCCTGCGCCCTTGAATATCCCGCAAGACATCCTAGAACGGGTGTACGCGCACGCCCGAAGCGCCTTTCCGGCTGAGTGCTGTGGTTGGCTGGCGGGCGCTCGCGGCGGCGACGGCGTGACGACCGCTCGCCCGTGCCACAACGCGCAATCGCAGGGGATCCACCCGACGGCGTCGATGCGCGGGGAGGAGACCGCGTACGTCTTTAGCAAGGAGGACGTGTTGGCATTCAACCAGGGCATCGACTCGGACGATCCGCCACTGGTCATCTATCACTCGCACCCCAACGGACGATCGTACCTCTCCAACGTGGACATGGAGAACGCGACGGACCCGTGGGGAGACGGCAAGATGTTCCCGGTGCAGCAACTTGTGGTGGGGATCGACGCCGAACGGGTTGTGGAGGCCAAGCTCTTCGACTGGTCGGACGCCGAGCGGACGTTCGTGGAGATCGCGCGGTTTGCGGGAGAGGGCTAGGGTCTCGGTTGCGGGGCTAGTCCTTGCGCCAGTACCATTCCGGAGGCGGGCCGATGCTGGGGTCTTCGTCGCCGTCGGACTCTTCCAGGCGGCAGCGGTCCGGGTCGATGCCGTACTCGCTGAGGAGCGCGAGCATGTCGCCGACGCGCTCGCCGCCGAGACCGGCGGTCATCGCTTCGCGGCCGGCCTGGCACCAGAAAACGAGGAAATAGTGGAGCTGGCCTACGGTGTCGAGGGGGTAGGCATCGAGGAGGATGGGGAGCACGTGCTCCTCGCTGCCGAGCTTGTGGCGCTGGACTACTGCGAGCATTCTTCCCCTCCCTCGAGTGCGCCGCCATTATCGTAGCGGCCTGCGACAAGGGCAAGGGGCGTGAGTTTCGTTCGAGGTATTGACAGGCTTGCGCATCGCTTGTATCGTTCGTCACAAATCAACAAGCAGGTTTGAACGGCCTTGGCGAAGCAGGCACACATCATCGTAAACAGCGCGGCCACAGACGGCTGTGTATGTTGCTGTTGTTGTTGTATGCCCGCGTCCGTCGGGGTGGAGAGTCTTAGCGACTAGAACAAGCAAAAAGCGCGCAGAGACCACACAATCGCCCGGCGGATGAGCCAGGGCGATTTTTTTGTGCAACGAGCTAGAGCAAATTGGGAGGGACCCTTGCAGAACGTGACACTGGAGCCGCAAAAGAGGCAGTGGACCGCTGAGGAGCTGGAGGCCGTCAACAGTCGGCTGGAAGGCGCATCGCCGGAGGAGATCCTGGCGTGGGCGCTGGCTGAGTTCCCCGGCAAGGTCACATTGGCATGTAGCTTCGGCGGCGTTAGCGGCATGGTCCTGCTGGACATGACCGTCAAGCTGGACCCGTCGGTCCCCGTATTCTACGCGGACACGGACTTCCTCTTTCCGGAGACCTACGCTCTCCGCGACCTCGTGGCGGAGCGCTACAACATCGAACCGCAGGCGTTCAAGTCGGCGCTGACGCCGCTGGAGCAGGCCACGCAGTACGGCGAGGCGCTGTGGTCGCGCGACCCCAACCTTTGCTGCGAACTCCGCAAAGTCGAGCCGACCGCCCGCGCGCTCGAAGGCTTTGCCGCGTGGATCACCGGCATTCGCCGCGACCAGTCATCGACGCGCAAGGAAGTGGCCATCGTCGAGTGGGACGCCAAGTTTAATCTACTCAAGGTGAACCCGCTGGCCGCTTGGGACGAGACGCAGACTCGCGCGTACCTAGCAGAGCACGACGTGCCCTATAACCCGCTGAACGACCAAGGCTACCCCAGCCTCGGTTGCACGCACTGCACGCGCATGGTCGAGGTCGGTGAGGACCCGAGGGCCGGGCGTTGGGCTGGCTTCGACAAGACGGAGTGCGGCCTGCATTACGATGAGCCGCAGGTCGAGAAGAAGCCGGGCCTCTCGGGTCTGCTGAGCATCCTGCGCAACCTTGCGCCGGGCGGCTAGGGGCTCGAAGCTAAGTCGACAAGAAAGAAGCCCCCGCATTAAATTGCGGGGGCTTCTTACGTTTTGCGCAGGGCTTCACGGGGTTGAGAAAGTAAATTGGAGCGGGCGATGGGAGTTGAACCCACGACAACTTGCTTGGGAAGCAAGGGCTCTACCACTGAGCTACGCCCGCAACGGAATATCATTCTAGGCAGGGACTCCGGGGAGTGTCAATCAACGTCGGGGGCGAACTTGCCGGGCATGGGCTGAGTCGCGTCCACCTGCGACGGTGTTAGGGCGCGTGCCAACGCAGGTCAGGCTGGCGTGCGGCGCGGGCTTCGTCGAGGCGGCCGACGGGCGTGACATGGGGCGCCTCGTGCAGCACGTCCGGCGTCTCCCTGACCTCTCGGGCGATTGCCTCCATCACGGCGATGAAGCTGTCCAGCGTCTCCTTGCTCTCGGTCTCCGTCGGCTCGACCATGAGGGCCTCTTCCACGATGAGGGGAAAGTACATCGTGGGCGGATGCACGCCGTAGTCGATCATGCGCTTGGATATGTCGAGGGCCTTCACGCCCATTTCCCGCTGCGGTCGGCAGGAGAAGACGACCTCATGCATGCAGGTCTTGTCGACGGCAACGCGATAGACGTGCTCCAGCTTCCGCCGTAGGTAGTTCGCGTTCAGGACCGCGTCGCCGCTGGCCTGGCGGAGCCCGTCCGCGCCGAGGGCTCGCAGGTAGGTGTACGCCCGCACCAACACACCGAAGTTGCCGTGGGATGCGGACATTGTGCCGATGGACTGCGGCGGTGTGGCGAAGCGGTACCGCGTACCCCCCTCGTCCTCCACCATCTCGACGATTGGCGAGGGCAGGTAGGGCTTAAGCCGGTCGCCGACGCAGACCGGGCCTGCGCCAGGGCCGCCACCGCCGTGGGGCGTGCTCATCGTCTTGTGGAGATTCAGGTGCATGACGTCGAAGCCGAAGTCGTGGGGACGCGCCCGGCCCAGCAACGCGTTCATGTTCGCGCCGTCGCCGTAGACCAGGCCGCCGGCGTTGTGGACAAGCTCGCACACGCGGGCGATGTTCGGGTTGAACAGCCCCAGGGTGTTGGGAATCGTGATCATCAGGCCGGCCAGCCGGTCGTTGGCGGCGGCCTCAACTGCGTCGAGGTCGACGCGGCCCATGTCGTCCGAGGGCAGGGTGACCACCTCGAACCCGCCCATCGTCGCAGAGGCAGGGTTGGTTCCGTGGGCGCTGTCGGGGACCAGCATCACCTTGCGTCCGGTCTCGCCGCGCTCCTCGTGGTATGCCTTGATCATCAGGACGCCCGCCAACTCGCCGTGCGCGCCGGCGAGGGGGGCCAGGGAGCTCGCCGTCATGCCGGTGATGCTCTCCAGGCACTCTTGCAGCCTGTGCATGAGCTCCAGAGCGCCCTGCACGGTCTCCTCAGGCTGCAATGGATGGATGCCCGAGAACCCCGCCTGCGAGGCGATCACGTCATTTATCTTGGGGTTGTACTTCATTGTGCAGGACCCCAGCGGATAGAAGTTGGCATCAACAGCAAAGTTCTTCTGCGATAGACGGGTGTAGTGCCGCACCACATCCAACTCCGCGACCTCCGGGAGTTTCAGCTCGTCCCGGAGCATCGATGCGTCGGGCAATGGCTGCTCCGGGACGTCGGAGGCGGGCAGGCGCACGCCGGAGCGGCCCGGCTCCGACAGGTCCCACAACGATTGGTGCGCACTCTGGGCGAACACGCCGTCAGTCGTCACGAGGCGGCCTTCCCGGCGATTTCGCGCAGGGCGGACACGAGCAAGTCGATCTCCTCCCGCGTATTCATTTCCGTCACGCTGAGCAGCAGGCCGTTGGGTATCGCGTCGCCGACGTCCAGACCACCGATGATGCCCCGCTGCCACAGGGCAGCGTTGGACTCGGCGGCCGTTTGCGGGCACTGCACCACGAATTCGTTGAACCACGGGCCGCTGTCGACGACGCTATAGCCGTCCAGCGCGCCGATCTCGTGGGCGGCGTAGTGGGCCTTCTGGTAGCAGAGATCCGCCATCTGCCTGAGCCCGCCGGGGCCTAGCGCCGCGAGGCACACCGCCGTGCCCGTGGCGATGAGGGCTTGGGACGTACAGATGTTGGAGGTGGCCCGCTCCCGTCGGATGTGCTGCTCTCGGGTCTGCAGGGTCAGCGCGTAGCCGATGCGGTCTTTGCCGTCCACGGTGCGGCCCGCGATGCGTCCGGGCATCTGCCGGATGTATGCCATCTTGCTGGCGAAGTACCCCACGTAGGGGCCGCCAAAGCTCATGTTGACGCCGATGGGCTGCGTTTCCCCCGTCACCAGGTCCGCGCCGAAGCCGCCCGGGGCCTTGAACATCCCAAGCGCAACGGGGTCGGCGCTGACGACAAGGAGCGCGCCTGCCGCGTGGGCAGCATCGGCCAACTGCGTGAGGTCGCGAACCGTGCCGAAGTAGTCGGGGTACTGCGCCAGCACGCAGGCCGTCTTGTCCGTGATCGACTCGCTGCCCGGAGCGGCGGACACCACCTCGATGCCCTGGGGCGACAGGTATGTGTCGACGACAGCGCGGTAGCGCGGGTTAACGGTGTCGTGGACGATGACGCTGGAGCGGCTCGTGACGCGGCACGCCATGAGCGCGGCCTCGGCGAGGGAGCTGGCGCCTTCGTACATGCCGGCGTTGGCGGCCTCCATGCCCGTGATCTCGCAGATCATGGACTGGTACTCGTAGGTAGCCTGCAGCGTGCCCTGGCTCACCTCCGGCTGGTACGGCGTGTACGAGGTGAGGAACTCGCCGCGGGAGATCATCGCGCCGACGACGCTGGGGATGAAGTGCCGGTAGACGCCGCCGCCCACGAAGCAGGGGTAGTCGCCGGGGACGGCGTTGCGCCTGGCGAGTGCACCGATTTCGCGGGACAACTCCAACTCGGTCAGGGCGGGAGGCAAGGAAAAGTCCGGGTTGCGGAACGCGGCGGGGATGTCGGCAAAGAGCTCCTCGACGGAAGACACGCCAATGGCGGCCAGCATCTCCTGGCGTTGGGTCTCCGTATGTGGGTGGTAGGAGTGGGGGAAGGGCGCTGACATAGTTGCCTGTACCCTAACTGGCGACGGCCTGGTCGTACTGCTCGCCGGTGAGCAGCCTCTCGACCTCCGAGGGGTCGGACATGCGCACGCGCAGCATCCAGCCCGCGCCGTGGGGGTCCTCGTTGACGCGCTCCGGGTGGTCGATGACCTCCTGGTTGGCCTCGATCACCTCGCCGCTGATGGGAACGAACAGGTCGGATACAGACTTCACCGACTCGATCTCCCCCATCCTGGTGTCTTTTTGCAGTGTGGCGCCAACGGAGGGCAGCACGATGTAGACGACATCGCCGAGCTGGTCCTGCGCGAAAAACGTCACGCCAATGGTGGCGGTGCCGTCATCCTCGACGCGCACCCACTCATGCTCGGTGGTGTAGCGCAACTCGCTGGGGTGCTCGCTCATAGTGTGCTCCCGTTGCTAGGATTTTGGACGCCGGTAGAAGGGAAGCTCCGTCACTTCCGCCTCCACAAGCCGCCCACGAAGGTCGATGTGGACCGTTTGGCCGGGACTCGTTTGGTCGGCAGAAACATAGCCCATGGCAATACCAGTGTCAAGAATCGGCGAATATGTGCCACTGGTAACCTCACCAATGGGTTCGCCCGATTTGAGGATGGCAGAACCATGCCGGGGAACGCCGCCGCCGAGCAGACGGAAGCCGGCAAGCCGCCGTCGAAGACCGTCTTCCTCCTGCAGCTCCAGGGCGTCGTGTCCGTGGAAGAGTCCCTTATCCATGTTGACGAAGCGTTCGAGGGCAGCTTCAAGCGGCGTCGTTGATAGGTCCATGTCGGAGCCGTGCAAGCGCAGCCCGGCCTCCAGCCGGAGCACGTCGCGGGCGCCGAGGCCGCAGGGCGTCGCGCCGGCGGCGGTCAGCGCGTCCCACAGCCGCGGGCCGTAGGCGGCGTCCAAGGCGATCTCCACGCCATCCTCGCCGGTGTAGCCGGTCCTGCCGATGAACCCCTCCGAGATCACGCCGCCGCCGAGATTCAACGGAAAGGTGGCCCCGCCAAAGGGCCGCAACCTTGACGGCTTTGGCTCGTCGGGGCAGAGGTCGTCCATGACCTCGAGCGCTCGTGGGCCCTGCACGGCCACCAACACCGTCCGCTCCGTGCTATCGATGAAGTAGACGCCTCGAAAGGCCACGGCATGCTGGGTCAACCATGCGGTGACCGCGTCGCGGTTGGCGGCGTTGCAGACAAGGCGCAGCATGTCGCTGCCGTCCTCATACTGCGTGTGATACAGGATGACGTCGTCGAGGATGCCACCGGTGTCGGCAAGGATGAAGCCGTAGCGCGCGCGGCCCACGGCAAGCGTCTTGACGCTGAAGGTTACGAGGCTGTCCATGAACGATGCGGCGCCGGAGCCGTAGATGCCGATGCGTCCCATGTGGGACACGTCGAAGATTCCGACGTCGCTGCGGACGGCCTTGGCCTCCGCGATGACGCCCTGGTATTGCACCGGCATCTCCCATCCGGCAAAGGGCACCATACGAGCGCCCGCGGCGATGTGGTTGTCGTAGAGGGCGGTGCGCAGCAGGGGGGCAGCGTCAGACGTCAAGGCGTTCTCCAATCACGTACTATATCCATCGTATGAATCGGCAATCGTTCGTGTCAATGAAGGCCTCTGCGCCGCTTGCCCGCGAACGCTTCGTCCGGTATGCTACTTCGCTAGAGTTAGCCGCAAGGAGGACCCGTGAGCTGGCGCTACAGGCTGCACCGCTGGCTGCATGACAGCCCTGGATCACCCATCAGATTCACTATTGTGAACCTTGCCATTCTGGTCGTGTTCGGCGCCATCCCCGCTGTCATAGACGCGAACATTGGCCGCGAAGAGCTGCGATGGAGCCTCACTATATGGTTCGCTTTCATCGTCGGTGTCAGCGCCGTCGCGAGCTGGAACGTGCTCATCCGGATGATGACCCTGGACTACAACGACGTGAAAGCTCGGTTGGAGGACGCGGAGTAGGCGAGGCGTCCCGGTAGCCCCCACCCTTACGCGAAAGAGGTACGGTGCCTACGGTCACCACCATCGCGATTGACGGGCCCGTGGCATCCGGAAAGACCGTTGTCGGCATGCGCATCGCTGACGCGTTGGGCATCCGGTTTCTCGACAGCGGCGCCATGTACAGGGCCGTCACCCTCGCTGCGTTACGCGGCTCAGTTTCGCTTTCCGACGACGATGCCCTGACGAACTGCGCCACGATGGCCGAGCTGTCGCTGGGCGATGCCCCCGTCGGCACGCGAGTGCTGCTGGACGGCGAGGACGTGACTGACCGGCTTCGCGACCCCGAGGTGGAGGGCGCAGTTTCCCGCGTGGCGGCCGTCGCGGGCGTGCGACACGTGCTCGTGTCCAAGCAGCAGGCTGTGGCGGCGGACGGCCCCATCGTCATGGTGGGGCGCGACATCGGGACGGTGGTGCTTCTCAGCGCCGACGTTAAGGTGTTCCTGCAGGCCAGCGTGGAGGAGCGGGCCAAGCGTCGGCACGCAGAACGGGTCGGGACGGACAAGGAGACCTCGCTGGAAGCGGTGGAGGCGGCGCTGAAGGAACGCGACTACATCGACTCCCACCGCGCCGCGTCGCCGTTGCGACCTGCGGAGGACGCCGTGGCCATCGATACCGACACGCTGGGCATCGATCAGGTCGTCGAGAGGGTCCTTGAGTTGGTGTCGGAGCGGAGCGAGCATGCCTAACAAAGCGTACGGCATTTCCAACGTGATGATGCGGGGGGCGCTCCGGCTCTTCGCCAATTGGACCGTCACCGGGCGGGAAAACGTGCCAATGACCGGCCCGCTGTTGGTGGCCGCAAACCACTTGAGCAACATTGACCCGCCTCTGCTGGGGGCGAGCCTACCACGACGGCTGAACTTCATCGCCAAGCGCGGGTTGTTCAAGCCGGTGATTGGAGCGTTCCTGCACGCGTACGGGGCCTACGCGCTTAACCCGGAGGAACAGGGCAAGGACGTCGAGGCGCTGCTGTGGATGCGCAGGCTGCTTCGGGAGGACCGCGCCGTCGTTGTCTTCCCGGAGTCCCATCGACACCCGGAGGGCGGCATGCGCGAGGGCGTGCCGGGTGTCGCGCTGATGGCGGTCAAGACGCAGACGCCCATCCTGCCGGTGGGCATCGCGGGGTCGGAAAACGTCGGACCCGTCTGGCGCATCGCGGTGCCGACGGGCAACATCTCCGTGACCATCGGCGAGCCATTTACGCTGCCGGCCTTAAAGGGCAGGCTGGAGCCGGAGCAGCTTCGGGAGCTCATGGACAGCGTTATGTTGCGAATTGCGGCCTGCCTGCCCGAACGCTATCATGGCGTCTACGGAAGAAACGCCCAGCCAGGACCAGACCCCACGACCTAGCCGGCCCACAACCACCGGGCGTTTTCGCGAGACAATACAATGGACGTCCAAGCCACGCCCCAAGAGAAGCCTACCTTCAAAGAGCGTCTCGCAGTCGTTACCTCCGCACTGCAACACCGTAACTACCGCCTCTACTTCATGGGACTGCTCTTCTCCGTCACCGGATTTCAGATGCTTCTTGTCATCCAGGGATGGCTCATCTGGGACATCACGGGCGACCCAAAGGCGCTGGCGTATCTCGGGGGCGTGACGGCGGTGCCCACGGTCTTTCTCAACCTCTATGGCGGCGTCATCGCAGACAGGCTGGACCAACGCCTGCTCATCATGATCGTTTCCGTCACCATTGGGCTGCTATTGGTGGTGATGGGCCTGCTGGTGAGCCTCGACATGGCAAATCTGTGGAACCTGCTCGTCCTGTCCTTCCTCATCGCGGGCGCGCAGGCATTCGACAACCCGGCCCGGCAGGCGCTCTACCCGCACCTGATCGCCCGCAAGGACCTGATGAACGCCGTTGCGCTCAACTCCATCGTGTGGCAGGGCACACGAGTGGTGGGCCCGCTCGTTGCGGGAGCGATGATCGCGAGCGTGGGTCCCGGACCGGCGCTGTTCCTCGGCGCGGTTGGTTTCGCGGGCATGGTGGCGGCGATGGCGGCGTTGCGGGTGCCCCCAATCGCGAGAGCGGCGCACGGCAGCATGGTGCACAACCTCATCGAGGGCATCAGCTACGTGGTAAAGAACCAGATCTTCGCTGTGCTGATTGGTCTGACGTTCCTCAACAGCTTCTTCGGCATGTCCTTCATCATCCTACTGCCCATATTCGCCACCGACGTCTTCAAAGTCGGTCCGGAGGGCCTCGGACAGATGCACGCAGTGGCGGGCGTGGGAGCAATTGTGATGGCGCTTGTAGCCGCGGCAATGAGCGGGTCACGCAACAAGGGAGTATTGCTCGTTGGAGGCGCGGTGGTCTTCGGTGGGTCCATCATGGTCTTTGCGCTGTCGACCAACTACACGATTGCGCTGGCGGCGCTCTTCGTCAGCGGCGCGTCGACAACGTTCTACATGGTGATGGTGCAGACGTCGCTGCAGGCAATGGTCCCCGACCACCTGAGAGGGAGAGTGTTCAGCATCTATAGCCTCACCTGGAGCCTGTTGCCGCTCGGGGCGCTGCAGGCGGGCCTTGTCGCGAACTGGATGGGCCCGGAGTTCGCGGTGGCGCTCGGCGGGGGCGCAGTCGCAGTTGTTGCCGTATTTGTCCTGCTGCTGCACAAGGTGCGCATCGTCGGCATCACCACGCAGCAGGCGCTGGAGCGGGCCTCGGCCTAGGGGCGCTCTCCTCGCAATTTGCCTCCAGGGTCAGCCACGCCAGGCTTCGTCATGCATACCCTTCTTCAATGCGACTGAACCTTGCGTTTGGCGGAGGTTTGTTTCGTTTCGAGCAAGATCCTTTATGCGAAACGAGTCGCATGTAGCTGGACGGCCTGAAGATAGAGAGAGAGAGTCTCGCGACCAGCGGCGACCACAATCGCTGCTTACACCTACCGCGCCAGTGGGCGCAAGACACCCGCACGGACAAGCCCCGCCAAGGGTAGCTATTGCATGCGCTTCCGGGCCGTCGCTGGTTTCCTTCGGAGGCAGAGACGGCGAGAACAAGTGGGGTGGCCCGAGGTCTAACTCATCGGAAGTTGGGACGTTTCTATGATTAACCAAGTCAAGAAGTGCACGGGATAGAGATGGCGATTCCGAGTCGGAGGGTAATGCGGAGCACATTAAGCAACAGGAGGTACGGAGATGCACAGAGCAGCACTCAGGCGAAGCTTCTTCCTCCCGGCGGCGCTCGCGATGGCGCTAGTGTTTACAGCGGTCTTCTCTTCCTCAGCCCTTGCCCACGAAGGTGACCATGATGCGCCGGATTTCGACACGGGCGAGGCAGTGGTCGTGCCCAGGGACTGGGCCCTAACGCCGGAGGGACTGGACAACGGCGACACCTTCCGGCTGCTGGTGGTGACCTGCGGGACGCATGATGCGATGTCAGGTGACATATCCCACTACAACGATTTCGTCCAGGAGGAAGTGCGGGCTGGGGGATCGGAGTTGGCGGCCTATGCGGAGCAATTCCGGGTGCTGGGCAGCACCTCGGAGGTCGACGCACGGGACAACACCCGCACCAACCCCACAGTGCAGGGCGATGGTACGGCCATCTATTGGGCCCTGGGGAGCAGAGTCGCCGATGACTACCCGGACTTCTACGACGGCGATTGGGACAACACCGACCCGGGCCGATTGACGGACGGCTCGGCGATTGACTTCTCCCCGGACGACTATATCTTTACCGGGACGCGTACGGACGGCACGGCTGCTTACAGGTCCCTAGGCGGGCCACGGCAGGCGGGCGAAACAGGAGTTTTTGCGCAAATGGCCTTTCCAGGCCACAGCATGGGACTGACCGATCACTGCTACGGGCCAGCAGAAGTGTCCTTGCGATTCTACGGGTTGTCCGGCCTCTTCAAGGTCGAGGGTTCGAGAGACCTTCAGCCCCACGCAGTTCCGTAGAGGTCATTCGACCGGACTGCCATACGGCTCAGCGAGCAGAATACGGCGCGAGCGCCCCCGGACGCTCGCGCCGTACCGTGTCTCGGGCCTGCGCGAATACCCACGTTCGCCGGAGCGACGAGAAGGGACGCGGGATCAGGCGGAAACCCCACCGGCAAGAGCGGCGAGTCATAGGGGATCGGGATACTGGAACCGCCTCTTTCTTGCTTTTCCGAACCGTCCCTACGTATAATTCGGCCATCATTGACTTGGCAGGGCCGCCTGCTGCGTGAGGAGCCGATGACTAATTCACACGCACAACCGCTCCGTATTGCGCTCGACGCCATGGGCGGGGACTACGGGCCGCAGGAAACAGTTGCCGGCGCCGTCGCCGCAGTGACCGAGGGCAAGGGCCGTGTCGCGGTCCTGTTGGTAGGCGACGCCGAAGCTGTCCAGCCGGAGCTCGACCGCCAAAACGTCCAGGGACTGCCCATCAAGTTCATTCCGTCCGAGGGCGTGATCCTGGACAGCGAGTCGCCGATGCAGGCGTTTCGGGCCAAGCCCAAGGCATCCGCCATCGTGGGCGTCGGCATGATTAAGGAAGGGTACGCCGACGCCTTCGTAACGATGGGCTCCACCGGGGCAGCCATGGCGGCAAGCGCCTTGCTTCTCGGCATGATGGAGGGCATTGAGCGTCCGGCGTTGGGCGGCCCCATCATCGGGCTCGCGCCGAAGACGGTGTTCATTGAGATTGGGAGCAGCATTGACTGCCGCCCGTCGCAACTATTGGACTTCGCGGCGCTGGGCGTGGCATTCAGCCGCACGTACCTGGAGGTGTCGGACCCGCGCGTTGGCATTCTGAGCGTGGGTGCGGAAGAGGGCAAGGGGAACAGGCAGACCAAGGAGGCTTTCCCCCTGTTCCAGGCAAGCGGCTTGAACTTTGTGGGCAACGTTGAGGGGCACGACCTGTGCGGCGACAGGGTAGACGTTATTGTCTGCGACGGCTTTGTCGGCAATATCCTGCTCAAGGCGTTCGAGAGCCTTGGCGAGGGACTCTCCCGCTACGTGACGGAGCGGCTAGCGTCTCTTGTGTCCGAGGCGGACGCCGCGGCCGTTGGCCGGGATGTGTACAACATGCTGAACCGCATCGAGTATACCGGTGGCGGACCGCTCTTCGGCGTTAGGGGCAACGTCATCGTCGGGCACGGGCGGGCGAGCGCAATGGGCATTTCACAGGCAGTAATCACTGCGGCCCGCCTGAGCGAGACCAACCTGGCCGGCCAGATGGAAGAGGAATTGACCGCGTTACGGGCACGCATCGCAGGCTAAGAAAGACGGGAGAACGAGCTTGTCATCAGATGGCCGAGTTGCCTTGATTACAGGAAGCTCAAGAGGGATCGGCAGGGCGATTGCGCTGCAGTTGGCATCGCAAGGCATGCGTATCGTCGTGAACTACCTCAGCAATGAGGACGCCGCCGCCGAGGTGGTCAAACGCGTCGAGGAAGCGGGTTCGCAGGCAGTGGCGCTCCAGGGCAACGTGACCAAGGGCGACGACGTCGAGCGCATGTTCACACAGGCGGCGGAAGCCTTTGGCCCCGTGGAAGTCCTGGTGAACAACGCCGGCATCATCAGGGACTCGCTCCTCATGCGCATGTCCGACGAAGACTGGGACAGCGTCGTAGACCTGGACCTGCGCAGCGTGTTCCTCTGCACCCGCGCGGGAATCCGCACAATGATACGGGGCCGGTGGGGGCGCGTGATCAACATCGGTTCCGTTGTGGGACTGCGGGGCAACGCCGGGCAGGCCAACTACGCCGCCGCCAAAGCGGGAATGGTCGGCTTCACGCAGAGCATCGCGAAGGAAGTGGCCTCTCGAAACATCACCGTCAACTGCGTCGCTCCCGGCTATGTCGAGACAGACATCGTGGAAGACCTGGCGCCGGAGCTCAAGAAGTACATCATGGAACGCGTGCCAATGGGGCGTTTCGGTCAGCCGGAAGAGATAGCCACCTTTGTGGGCTACCTCGCCTCAGACGCCGCCAGCTACATCACCGGGCAGGCCATCGCCGTAGATGGTGGCCTGGTGATATCCTAGGTAGCTATGACTTCCCCCACACAAGGCAAACCCTTTGCGGGCCGCGTTGCGCTCGTCACCGGCGGGTCGCGGGGCATCGGGCGCGCGATCGCACGGGAACTTGCAACCCTCGGCGCCAATGTCGTCATCAACTACTTCCGCAACCACAAGGAAGCGCGCGCCGCGCAGCAAGAGATGGAAGGCCTGGGCGTCCAGTGCGTTCGTGTGGCGGCGCACCTTGCCGAACCGCGTCAAGTGCGCAAGCTCATGGACACCGTCCGCAATCGCTTTGGCCGCCTCGACATCCTTATTAACAACGCCGCTTCCGGCGTCAATCGTCCCGGGATGGAGCTGGAGGAGAAGCACTGGGACTGGACGTTGGACATCAACACAAAGGCCCCTTGGCTCTGCACCAAGGAGGCCGTCCCGCTGATGGAGAGGGGCGGGCGCGTGGTGAACATCAGCAGCCTGGGCGCAAACCGGGTCTTGCCCAACTACCTCTCAGTAGGAGTGTCCAAAGCGGGCCTGGAGGCCGTGACGCGCTATATGGCCGTGGAGCTTGCACCACTGGGCATCACCGTAAACGCCATTTCCGGCGGGTTCGTACCGACGGAGGCGCTGGAGCACTTCCCCAACCGCGACGAGATGCTGGCCACGGCGGAGTCCAAGACCCCCGGCGGTCAACTGTTGACCGCAGAGGACCTGGCGAAGGCGGTGGCCTTCCTCTGCAGTGAAGACGCCGCGATGATCCGAGGACAGGTCATCATCGTCGACGGCGGAATGTCGTTGACGCTCTAGGAGACCGCCGCACGCTCCGCGATCGCCTTCTGCACCCTTCCCGGCGACATCGGCAGTTGCGGCATGCGCACGCCTATCGCGGCGTGGATGGCGTTCGCGACAGCGGCTGGTGGCGGCACGATGGGTACCTCACCCACGCCTCGCGCGCCGTACGGGTGGCCGGGGCTCGGCACCGTCACCAGCAGCGTCTCGACGAGGGGCACGTCCAGCGCGATGGGCATTCGGTAGTCGAGGAAGCTGGAGTTGACCATGCGGCCCTCGCCATCGAGGAAGTACTCCTCGTTCAGCGCCCAGCCTATGCCCTGCACGACGCCGCCCTGGATCTGCCCTTCGACATAGCTCGGGTGAATGGGCTGACCCACGTCCTGTGCCGCCGTGTAACGGAGGATCTCCACCTTGCCCGTCTCCGGGTCCACCTCGACGTCCACCACGTGCACGGCGAAGGTCGCGCCCTGGCCGCGAGGGCTGACGGACGCGTTGCCGGTGATGGGGCCGCCGGTGGCGTTGAGCTGCGCGGCCATCTCCTTGAAGGTCTTGGTCAGCGCGCTGTCCGAGCGGTGCTTCAGGACGCCGTCCTCATACAGCACGTCCTCTTCCGTGGCGTCCCAAATCTTGGCTGCGCGAGCAATCATCTGCTGCCTGATGTCAACGGCCGCCGTGTAGCATGCCCAACCAGTCTTGAAGGTGACGGAGCTGCCGCCGGTGTTGGATGTGTAGCCGATGGAGTCGGTGTCGCCGATGCTTGGCTTGACGTCCTCTGCCGGGATGCCCAGCAGTTCAGCCAGCTGCATTGACGCCGAGGCCCGTGTGCCGCCGATGTCGGGGGAGCCTTCGACCAGGCCCACGGTGCCGTCGGGGTTGACGCTTGCGGTGGCCGTCGACGGTCCGGTGCCGTTGCCCCAGAAGCCGGCCGCAACGCCGCGTCCGCGCCACTTGCCCTCCAGCGGTGTGTTGTAGTGATCGTGGGCCTGCACGGCCGCCACCGTGTCCGTCATGCCGACGCTGCCGAAGACCGGCCCTGTCAGGCGCCGCTCGCCCTCGCGGGCAGCGTTGATCATGCGGAACTGCAGCGGGTCCATGCCCAGCTTCTCGCACAACTCGTCGACCACGGTCTCGACCGCGAAGGCCGCGGACGGGACGCCCGGCGCTCGGTAAGCGGCGCTCTTGGGGCGGTTCACGACCACGTCAATGCCCTCGATGTAGCCGTTGGGGATGACATAGGGGGAGAACATGCACTGGCAGCCGCCGGACACCGGCGACCCGGGAAAGGCGCCCGCCTCGTAGACCAGGTGGGCTTCCGCGGCGGTGAGCTTGCCGTCACGGGTGGCGCCCATCTTCACGCGGATGTGCGAGCCGGCGGTGGGACCCGTCGCCTCCAGCACCTCTGTGCGGTTCATCGTCAGTTTCACGGGGTGGCCGGACTTGCGCGACAGGATCGCAGCGAGCGGCTCCAGGTACACGAGCAGCTTGCCGCCGAAACCGCCGCCAATCTCCATGGGAACGGCCTTCACGTTCGAGATTGGGATGTTCAGCAACCGGCTGGTCTGCTCTCGCACCATGAAGTGACCCTGGCTGCTGGACCAGATGGTCAGCTTGCCGTCGGGGCCCCAGTGCGCGGTCGCGGCGTGGGGCTCGATGTAGCCCTGGTGCACGGGTGACGTGTGTACTTCGCGTTCGACGATCTCGTCCGCCTCGGCGAAGCCCTGCTCCAAGTCGCCCATACGGAACTCGAAGTGGTTGGCGAGGTTCGTCTCTTCACCATCTTCGCCCTCCTTGCGGTAGCCGCCGGGGCGAAGGCTCGCGTTGGACATGCTCATCAGGCGGGGGTGAAGGATGGGCGCGCCGGGTTTCATGGCCTCGCGGGCGTCAGTAACGGGGGTCAAGACCTCATAGTCGACGTCGATGAGCTCCAGCGCCTGCTCGGCTGCGTGGGCGCTGGTGGCGGCCACCGCCGCGATGGCATGGCCCTTGTAGAGCGCCTTGTCCAATGCCATGACGTTGTTGCTCATGAACCGGAAGTTGTGGAGCGACCCCTCCACAAGGTCCTCAACCAGGCCGGAGAGCTGCGGCAGATCGGCAGACGTCGTGACGGCGCGGACGCCCGGATAGGCCTCGGCGCGGCTCGTGTCGATGGACTTGATGATGGCGTGGCTGTGCGGGCTGCGCAGCACCCTGCCGTGGAGCAGCCCCGGCAGGTTCACGTCGGCGCTGAACCGGGCGTTGCCGGTGACCTTGTCCACGCCGTCGTGGCGAATGGGTCGGGTCCCCACCACTCGGTAGCCGTTGGTGTAGTTGCCGTTTCCGTTACCGTTGGTTGCCATGTTCGTCCTCCACTCGTTATGTCGCGCCGCTATGCCGTTGCGCCCTGCTGCGCTTCCTCCGGGACCCAGGTGATCACCACCGCCGGGCCACTCTCTCCGACGTGAAGCGTGTTGCCGGCTGCCGCGTGGCCGGACCTCACCGTCGCCAACGCGGCCTGCATTCCATCGTGAACGATGGGAGAAACGCTGGTTATTCTCCCGACGACTGACCCGTCGGCCATGAGGACGGCTCCGGGCGCGCAGCCGTCGGCCGCAGGCAGGTCAACCGACACCATGAACCGCTGTATCCGGTGGTAATTGTACAACCGGGCCACAACCTCCTGCCCGGTGTAACACCCCTTGGTCCAGGAGACCTCGTTAAGGAGACCGGATTCCAGGGGGTTGTTGTCCTCTGTGAACTCACTGCCCCACTGCGGCACGCGCGCCTCGATGCGGAGCGCGTCGAGCGCCTGTCGGCCGATGGGCACAGCGCCGAGCTCGACAGCGGCGTCCCAGAGCGCCTCTGCCTTCGCGGCGGGGACGAACACATTGAACCCCGGCTGCCCTACGGGGGCCGTTCTCGCGACGATGACAGAGGCGTGCTGCCATGGCACATCCACGCAGCCCAGCTCCGGCAGAGTGTCGACGGAGACGCCGAGCAGCTGCTCCACGAGCGACTCCGCGGACGGGCCGAGAATGGAGAGCATGGCGGTGCTTTCCGTCACGTCTTCAAGGGTGGTGTCTTCATCAAAGGTGAACATGTCGGTCCACTCAGCCACTTCCGTTCGACGCTCCGGCGCGGTGAGCAGGAGCACGTCGTCGCCCCAGGGAAGGACGGTGATCCAATCGACGACGCGGCCCTTGCCGGTCGTGACGACGGTCGTCTGCCCCGCGTTGGGCGGCAGCGGGTCGACGAGGTTGGTGCTCAGACGATTGAGCAGGTCGAGGGTGTCCTTGCCCCTCGCGACGATGCGCCCACGATGGGATGCGTCGGCGATGGCTGCACCGGTGCGGGCCGCCTCATACTCGGCAGCGACGTTGCCGAAGTGTTCGGGAATGTCCCATCCGGCCACCTCAGAGAAGGCGGCGTTGAGCTTCTGGTGCGCCTGCTGTAGCGGGGTTGCCTGCATTCCCTCTTCCTTGCATATACAAAGGCCGCCGTCCTGCGGAGCGCGGGAGGGCGGCCCTTTGTGTGTCGCGAGTTGTCTAGACGGAGAAGCTGGTCCCGCAGCCGCAGGTGCTCTTGGCATTCGGGTTGCTGAATACGAACCCCTTGCCGTTCAAACCGTCTGAGAAGTCCAACTCCGTGCCGGCCAGAAAGACGAAGCTCTTCTTGGGGACAAAGAGCCTGATGCCCTGGTCCTCGATGATCCTGTCCTCTTCCTGGGGGCCGGACTCCACAGAGAGGGTGTAGGTGAGCCCGGAGCAGCCGCCGCCCTTTACGCCTACGCGCAGGCCGAACGCACTACCCTTGGCATCCTTCTCGGCAAAGAACGCGACCTTCTTGGCCGCTCGCTCCGTAATGTGGATTGACAGTGGCGTAACCGTGTCCGGCATTGCCGCCTCCCTCAAACTAAACTTCTATTCCCAGTACCCGTATGGTAGCTAGCGGACGTGGGGCTGTCAACGGCAAACGAATACCCGTTCTGACGCCGAGCCGGCGATTGGCATGCCCTACAGTCCGCGCAATTCCAGTGTAGTCACTTCTCCAGTTCCAAGGTCGGCCACGCGAATGGCGTGGTTGTTGGTGTCCGCGATGTAGAGCTTGCCCTTGGCGCAGGTAACGCCGGACGGCTCGTTCAGGCGGGACTCGGTCCACACGCCATCGCTCAGGCCTGCCTCGGGGCCGCCGAACAGCGTCGCCGTTTCCTTGGTGATGGGGTCCACACGCTTGATCTTGCTGTTGTACGTGTCCGCGATGTAGAGCGCTTCGCCGCTGTAACAGACGCCCTGCACGTGCTGCAGGAGCACTCGCGAGCCGATTCCGTCGCGGTCGCCGAAGTCGAAGAGGTCTATACCTACCAGCGTCTGCACAGCGCTTCCTGCCGTGGTGCCGGTGGCCCTGATAGCGCTGGTCTCGCTGTCCGCAAAGTAGATGCGCGACTCGCCGTCGTGGGTGATGCCTGTGGGCTGCGCGAGCCACGCCTGCATGAGCGGGCCGTCACTGAGACCCTCGCGTCCGCTGCCGGCGAAGGGGCCGATGTTGCCGCTGGCGAGGTCCAGTGACCAGAGTTGGTGCGCGCCCGCCACCGCGATGTAGAGCGTGCCGTTGAGCACGGTGACGTCCCACGGCGACCGCAGCGGCATGCCCTTTGCTGGGCCCGGCGGCGAAAACGTCATCGCGGCCTGTCCAGTTCCCGAGATCGTCTCGACCGTCCGCGCCACGAGGTCGACTTTGCGCAGCGCGTGGTTTTCCTTGTCAGCCACGTAGAGCGTTTCGCCGTCCAGCGCCATGCCCTGGGGGTCGCTGAACTGCGCGTCTGCGAAGCCGCCGTCGGTCAGGCCGCGTTCTCCGTCGCCGATGATCTCCTGCACGTCGCCGTCCAGCGACGTGACGACAATGCGATGGTGTCCAGAGTCCGCGATGAATATCCGGTTGCTTTGCTCGTCGGCTAGCAGTTTGCCGGGGAATGCGAGAGCGTTCTCTGCCGCCTGCTTGTCCCGCTCCAACGTCCATTGCGCCGGGCTGCGCTGCAACAGACCTTTGAGGTCGTAGGCCTCAACGAGCGGGCGCAGGAACCTTTCCAGGTCCTCGAAGCGGTACTCGCCCTCGTGCTTGCCGAGCACCTTGCCCTCGGGGTCGAGGAAGAAGAGCGAGGGCCATGCGCGCGCCGCGTAGCGCTGCCAGACCTGGAAGTCGCGGTCATTCACCACAGGATGGCGGATGTCGTAGCGGAGGATGGCCTGCCGCACGGCGTCGGTCTCCTTTTCCGCTGGGAACTTGGCGGAGTGGACGCCGAGTACGACCACCTCCTCTGGAAATGCTTCCTCCAGCTTCCGCAACTGCGGAAGTATGTGCATGCAATTGACTCAGCAGAATGTCCAGAAGTCCAGCAGCACGAGCTTGCCCTTCAAGTCTGACAGGCGGATGGGCGTGTCCGTGTTGAGCCATTCCAGGCCATCGGGGAACTCCGGAGCGTGAATAGGTCCTGCGATCGCTTCTGTCATGTCACCCTCCCGCATCGAGTCCGCTTTCCCCATTTTGCACCACATTGCCATCGAACGCACCCCGCGGCCCGCGCCGCTTGCTCTGCGCGCCTGCAAACAGGTATGCTCTGCAGGTTGCGCCTGCGCGCGCAATAGGGACGGGACGATGGCAATTAGCGACGCACCTCAACCCATAACCAGCGAGGATGGCAGGCGCCAAGGCGTCTTCCATGGCTGGTATGTGCTGGCGGCCAACTGCGTGATCATGGGCTTCTCTTCAGGCGTCACCAACTACGGCGCGACAGTCTTCTTCAACCCGGTCTCTCAGGCGCTTGGCATCAGCAAGACCGTCGCCTCCATCGCCATTGCGCTGGCGAGGGCGGAGAACACCGTGCTCGCGCCGATAACCGGCTACTTTATAGACCGTTTTGGGCCACGGCCGCCAATCCTGGTGGGCATGTTCCTCATGGGCCTCGGCATGATCCTGTTTGGCCTCTTCGCGAGGAACCTGTTGCTCTTCATCGTCACGTGGACGTTCATGGTCTCCCTCGGCGCGAACATCGGAGGTTTTGCACCCAACTGGGCGACCATCAACAACTGGTTCAATCGCAAGAAGGGCCGGGCAATGGGCATCGGCATGGCGTCGCAGGCCATGGGCGGCGTCATTCTCGCCCCGTTGCTGGCCTTCATCATCTCTCGTTGGGGCTGGGAGACCGGCGCGGTCGTGACGGGCGTGGCTATTTTCCTGCTGGTGCTGCCAATCACCAAGCTTATTCGAACGAGACCGCAGGACATGGGCCTGCTGCCGGACGGCGACACCCCCGTCGCGCAGAGGGCGCCGACGGGATCGACAGGCCACTCAACCGGCGAAGGCTCGCACGCCCAAACGGAGTTGCCTGGCAGGAATTTCACCGTGGGTCAGGCGTTTCGAGCGCCGGCATTCTGGTTATTCATGGGAGCGCTCGCGCTCCGACAGATGAGCCAGGCGGGCATGGTGCTGCACATGTCTCCAATGCTCCAGGAACGATACGGGTTTTCCGGTGTCGAAGCTGGCTTGCTCGTCGGCCTCTTGGCGGGCATGGGAGTCGTGGGCGCGCTGGCGGGTGGCTTCATCAGCGACCTTTTCGCGCGGCGCAAGATCATGGGCATTATCGTAGCGTTCGAGTCGCTCTCGCTCTTCCTGCTGCTGCTCAATGAATTTCCACTTGTGTACGTGTTTATCGTCGCGTTCGGCTTCGGGCAGGGGGCGCACGCGCTCAACCGGGCGATACTGGGCGAGTATTTCGGCAACAGCCACTACGCGCGGTTGTGGGGTATGTTGAGCATGGGCACGACGCCCTTTGCCGCCGCGGGTCCGGTGTTCGCGGGCTGGGTGTCGGACAACTCGGGCTATGGCGCCGTCATCTTCACGTTCATGATTCTGTACGGCGTCTCAGGCCTGCTGTACTACAACTGCCGCCGTCCTCCGATTCCAGTCAGCGCGTCCCTTTCACGACACGGCCGCCCGCAATCCGTCTGATGACAGGGAGTTGGCAATGACCCTGCCCATACGCCGTGAGCATGTCATGGTCAACGGCATGGACATTCACTATGCCGCAGCCGGCGATGGCCCGCCAATCGTCTTTCTGCACGGACTTGGCGCTTCCTGTGTTACCTGGCAGGAGAACATTGGCCCGCTGTCGGAGCGGTTCACGGTGTACACGCCGGACATCCCCGGCCATGGCGACAGCGTGAAGCTGGGCGTCGAGTACACCGTAGAGGCCGGAGTCTCCTTCATCCTTGGCTTCCTGGATGCTGTAGGAGCACAGAACGCGGCGCTGGCAGGCAGCTCGATGGGTGGCCTCATCGCGCTGCAGACGGCGCTTCAGCGCCCGGAGCGGGTGTCGCATCTCGTGCTCATCAACTCAGCCGGGTTCGGCAGGGAGATCGCCGGATACCTGAGGGTTATGTCGCTGCCGATGGTGGGCGAATTGCTGGAGGGGCCCACCCATCGCAGCGCAAAGGCGATGATGAAGTTGGTCTTCGGCCCGCGCAAGGAGTACCCCGAGGCCCTGTTTGAGGAGCTCATTCGCACCCGATCGCTGCCCGGAGGTCGGGACGCAGTGCTCAGGTCACTGCGGGTGGGCGTGAACCTCATGGGCATGAAGCGGGAGCACCGGCTCCTTGATCGCTTGCGGGAACTGCAGATGCCCCTGATGATTGTGTGGGGGGCGCTTGACCCCGTGTTTCCCTCGAAGCACGCACAGGCCGCGGCCGAGGCTGCGCCCGCGTCGCGGCTCCTCTTCTTCCCCAACGCCGGCCACTGGCCCCACATGGAGGAGGCGGAGCGTTTCAACGCAGAGGTGACGGCTTTCCTTCATGGAGAACCGGCGCCATGACTTCCGAAAGGAGAACCCCATGAGTTTTGACACGATTGGCCTGCTGGGCATCGGTGAGATGGGCAGCGCCATCGCGAGGACGTTGGGAGCGCGCGCGACGGTCATCACGACTCTCGAGGGCCGCAGCGCGAAAACGCGCGCCAATGCAGAGGCAGCGGGCGTCACGGACGTGGGATCGATGGACGAGATGGTCCGGCAGGCGGACCTTGTCCTTTCCGTGCTCGCCTCCGATGCCGCGCCCGTCGTCGCGAGCGAGGTGGCTGAAGCCGCACGTCGCGTCGGAGTGCGAGTGCTGTTCGGCGAGTTCAATGCCATCGCCCCGGTGACCGTGCAGGCCATCGAGTCTGAGTACGCGGACACCATGGACGTCGTCGACGGCGGGATTGTCGGCGGGCCGCGCAACCTGGCGGGGGCCAGCTTCTACCTCTCGGGCCCGCGGGCCGATGAGGTGGCTTCGCTGCGTGAGTACGGCATCAACACCGTGCCGCTGGGGCCGGTCGTCGGGCAGGCGTCCGGCGCGAAGCTCTGCCATGCCGGCATGACGAAGGGCGTGTCCACACTGGCTCTCGACATCCTGCTTGCGGCTGAGGCGCTCGGCGTGGCCGAGACGGTCTTGGCGCAGTATTCGCGCTCGATGGCGGGCGTGCTGGATTTCGTCGACCGGTTTGTGCCCGGCAACCCCAAGCGGGCCTTCCGCAGGGCTGAGGAGATGCCGGAGGTCGCGAAGATGCTTGACGCGCTGGGCTTCGACGGGAGCATCCATCGCGCCGCCCACGAGCGCATGCGCTGGCTCGGGTCGTTGGGGCTGGACACAGATGGGGCGCCCTCGGCGTCGGATGTGGCCGTTCGCATCGTCGCGGCTACTCGCTCGACGCCCGCGGGGTAAGTCGGCGGCGGGCAATCGCATTTGGAACCCCGCTCGAGCTTCGCTACCCCCCCTCGACCTCCGGCATGCTGTGGTGCCTGGGTTTCCGAGCCGCCAACAGCGCGAAAAACACCAGCGACTGGATCACTACGTACAACCAGAGAATGACCACATAGCTGCCTTGGGTGTCGAAGACCAGCGTAGCCGCCAGCGGGCCGACGGCGTTGCTGGCCATCTGCCAGGGCAGTACCGCGCCGCGCAGGGCTCCCAGGTGCCGGGAGCCGTAGTAGTCGGCCAGAATGATTTGCTGCGCCAGCAGTGAGCCGGCAAAGGCTATCCCGTGTACCAGCGCGAACACCACCCCGATCCAGACGGAGTCCAGCGCAAGCAACAGCAACGTCCCTGCGATCATGCCCAGTTGGAAACCGGCCAATACTGCCTGCGTGGGCAATCGCTCGATGAGCAGTCCCGCCGACAGCGCCGCCGGAATCCCCACGAGCGACCAAAGCATCAGGAGCGCCACAGCCTGGTTCGCTGAAAGACCCTGATCGCTCAAGTACGGAATGAGATTAAAATTGACGCCGGTGTTCACGAAGCTGGTAAGGCATAGGACCGCCAGGAGGATGTAGAGGGTGCGCGTTCGCAGGGCCTCCCTGAGCGTAAAGTGGACTTCCGGCCCCGGCGCTGTGCCACGACGTGTCTGTGCCCCGGTTGCCTCTTGCCGATCTGGTGCGTCCCCGTCGGGGCGCAGGCCCATGTCTTCCGGCTGACGCTTCATCCACAACAGCACCGGGATGAGCGTCAGACTCCAAGCGAGGATTCCCAGCGATGATGCTGCCCATCGCCAACCCGCGGCGTTGATGATCATCTGCGTTAGCAACGGGACCGCGCCCTGCCCGAACCGCTGACCCAGGTTGCCGTAGGCCAGCGCTCGCCCACGGAGCCGTACAAACCACTTGGCCAGGACCGTCTGATTGGTCAGGTTGATGATGCCCTGTAGCAGCATCCGCGAGATGATGATGACGCCATAGAACTGCCAAAGCGTTGTCACGCCGCTCCAGGCGATAAAGAGGCCGCCCATGATCAGAAAGCCGATGAAGAGGACCCATCGCGCGCCAAAGCGGTCGATGATGGGGCCGACGCCCAGCGCTACGATGCCCCCCGTCAACGTGCCGATGGCGACGGCGCCCGCAATGATTGAGCGGTTCCAGCCGAATTCGTCCCCCATGGGCTTGACGAAGACGCCGATAGTGGGATTGATAATGATGGCCGAGGCGATGGCCGATAGCACGGTAATCCAGACAATGACCCAGCCGTAGTACCTGCGAGGTCGCTGATGGCCGTGCGGTTCCGTGCTCAAGGGCAGGCGCCTGCTTTCTTCCCCGTGAGGCGGTTCTGGTGTGGTGTCCGGCCGGGGGTTACGGGAACCCCAGACGCCGTTCCTTCAGGCTGATGTAGCCGTCCCTTGCAAGGATAACGTGGTCAAGCAACTCAATGTCCAACAGTCGGCCGGCTTCCAACAGCTTGCCCGTCACCTGCACGTCTTCGCGGCTCGGAGTCGGGTCGCCGGAGGGATGGTTGTGCACCACGATAACGGACTTGCAGTTCTCCCGCACGGCATCTCGAAAGACCTCGGACACGCGAACATCGGCGGAGTTTATGGTGCCGTTGTAGACCTCCCGCACTCCCATGACGAAGTTTCGGGTGTTGAGCAGCAGGACGCGCAGGCTCTCCTTGCTCAGCCACATCATTTCCGGCAGCAGCAGGTGCGCGACGTCCGCGGAAGTTGATACCCTGGCCCGTGCGTCGCTGGGGAGCGAGGCGATCCGCTTGCCGAGCTCCATCGCCGCCATCAGTTCAGCGGCCTTGGCCGGACCGAGTCCGTGCTGCTGCACCAGCTCACCGAAGTTGGTCTGCGCCAAGCCCGAAAGCCCTTGGCGCATGGCGAGGAGTCGCTTGGAAAGGGTGAAGACGTCCTCGTCCCGGGTGCCTGTGCGAAGGAGGATGGCGAGGAGCTCATGGCTGCTGAGGGCGCCCGGGCCCTGATCGCGAAGGCGCTCGCGGGGCCGCTCCTCCGCGGGGAGGTCGTGGATCTTGCCTTGATACCCATTGGGAGGCGATTGCTCGGCCATCGCGAGGTGTCCTCCCTATGGTGTATCGGTTACGGCGTCCGGAACGAGGCGGCCTCAATTGGCCGGCTGTTCGTCCTGGCACGTCATGCACACGTAGCTCTCTCCCTGCTCCTCCGCTATCCCCACCGGTACGTTGCGTTTCTTTCCACACACGGAACAGTTCACCGCCACAAGGGGCGTATTCCCCAGTCGCGACGGATCGTTGACGTAGCCGCGAAACCCCCTGTAGTCCGGGTTTTGCCGGCGTAACGCCATAAGGCGTTCTTTGTCTTTTCGGCGGCTCATACACTACCGCCTTTCGCCTGCGCTGTTGCAGGACGCAACGCGCTCGCCCCGGAGTGAGGTCGGGCATGCCCTCCATTGCTCCGAGGCGAGGTGCTGGCTGTCGTATTCTCGGACCTAGGAGACGGTAACCTTAGCCCCCGCCGCCTCGATCTTCGTCTTGACCTCTTCGGCCTCTTGCTTGTTCACGCCCTCACGGACGGCCTGTGGTGCGGCCTCGACGAGGTCCTTGGCTTCCTTAAGACCCAGGGTGGTCACTTCACGGACAGCCTTGATGACGTTGACCTTGTTGGCGCCGATCTCGGTCAGGGTTACGTTAAACTCCGTCTGCTCTTCCTCGGGCGCGGCTGCCTCAGCAGCGGGAGCAGCCGCCACGGCCATGGCCGCCATGGGCATCGCCGCGCTGACGCCGAGCTTGTCCTCCATCTCCTTCACGATCCAGGCGGCGTCCATCAGCGACAAGCCCAGAATGCCATCCAGAATCTCTTCCTTGTTCATTGCCCTTCCTCCTCTGTTGTTTCTGCCGTTAGCTTCCTTGTTTCTCCACGTTCCGTTGCAGCACGGTGGCGACGCCTCGGCCCGGCCCACTGAGAGCGAAGGCGAGGCCCTGCGCCGGGCCATTCACGGAGCGGGCGACTCTCGCAGCCACGCCGGCGATCTGTCCAATCAGCTGCGCCATGAGCACAAGTTTCGGTGGCATGGAGGCCAGCGCGGTCACCTGCTGCGCCGAGAGGACCTGCCCCTCGACTATCGCGCCGTTGACCGGCATGGTGATTCGCGAGGTGCGGATGTGTTCGGTGAGCATTTTGGCGGCCTCAGCGGGATCCCCCTTGCCGATGACTAGCCCCGTGGGGCCTGTCAGGAGTTCCCTGACCTGTGGCGTGCCGATCTCCTCGGCCGCCAGTGTCGCCAAGGTGTTCTTGACGACGCGGTACTCCAATCCCTGAGCGTGGAGCTTTCGGCGGAAGTCGTTCATAGTGGAGACGTTCAGGCCGGAGAAGCCCGTGCTGATGAGGAAATCGCTGGAGGCCAGCTTTTCCTTAAGGTCGGCCATCGTATCAACATTCTTATTTGACGGCAACGTTCACTCTCCCATCGCCAAAATAAAAACCCCGGCCGAAAACCGGGGTGTTGCGCGCCAGGGCGCTTGTAACACCACCTGCGTGGGGAGCGGCTGCCATTACGCCCTTCGGCGACCCACGGTCTTCGGCGACTCTGCAATTGTAACTGAACTCTGGTGGCTGTGCTAGTCGTACTTGCGGCTACTCCACCTTCAACGCTTGGGTGTCTGCCAGGCTGAGTCGAAGGCTGGGCCCCATGGTGGAGGTCAGGTGCATGGTCTTGTACAAGTGGCCCTTGACCCCTTCCGGGCGGGCCTCAGTAACGGCGAGCACTATCGCCGCCAGGTTCTGCAGCAGCGCGTCTTCGTCAAAGCTGAGCTTGCCGATAGGCATATGCAGGTTGGCGGAGCGGTCCATGCGGAACTCGACGCGGCCGCCCTTGGCATCGCGGATTGCGCGAGGAATGTCGTTCTGTTGGACCACGGTGCCCGTGCGTGGGTTGGGCATGAGGCCCCTGCGACCCAGGACACGGCCCAAGCGTCCGATCTGACCCATCATCTCCGGCGTCGCAATGGAAACCTCGAAGTCCACCCAACCCTCTTGCTCGATCTTGCGGATGAGGTCAGCGTCGCCAATGAAGTCGGCGCCGGCCTCGCGAGCAATGGTCTCGGCTTCCCCCTGGACGAAGGCGACCACTCGCTGCGTCTTGCCCGTGCCGTGGGGCAGCTGCGTCACGCTGCGAATGAGCTGGTCTGCGTGGCGAGGGTCTGCGTTGGTCTTGATGTGCAATTCGACTGTCTCGTCAAACTTGGCCCGTGACATCTCCTTCAGGATGCGGATAGCCTCCGCTGGAGGGTACGGGTGAAGGTGTTCAATCTGTTTGACGGCGTCATCGTAGCGCTTGCCACGGGAGCGGGTGTTGGCCTCCGTCGTCATCTAGCCCTCCACAACTTCAATGCCCATGCTTCGGGCGGTGCCCTTGATCATCTCGACTGCCGACTCGACGTCCGAGGAGTTCAGGTCGTCGAGCTTGTTCCGGGCGATTTCCCGCACCTGGCTTACAGTCACCCTACCTGCATTCTCGCGCCGGGGAGCAGCGCTTCCCCGCTCGACTCCCGCAGCCCTGCGCAACTGGTCGGATGCAGGCGACGTCTTCGTGACGAAGGTGAAGGAACGGTCCTCGAACACCGTGATCGCCACGGGTACGATGTTGCCCTTCTGGTTCGCCGTCTTGGAGTTGTACTCCTTGACGAAGCCCATGATATTGACGCCATGCTGACCAAGCGCCGGTCCAACCGGCGGTGCGGGTGTGGCCTCCCCCGCAGGGATCTGGAGCTTTACAATTGCCCTGACCTTTTTAGCCATTAAACCCTCTCAAGAATGCGGCGCCAGCCGAAGCCGGCGCGCGATATCCGTGCTTGTTGGCCGCTAGCCGATGCGTTCTGTCTGGAGGAAGTCCAACTCCACCGGAGTTTCCCGCCCGAAGAAAGAGACGAGCACCCGGACCTTGCCCTTGTCCGGCATGACCTCGTCCACCACGCCGATGAACTCGCTGAAGGGGCCGTCGATCACCTTGACGTTCTGACCCTTGGCAAGGCCGACCTTGGCGCGAGGCTGCGCGTCAGCCATTCGCCGGAAGATGTTGGAGACTTCCTTTTCCGTCAACGGGACCGGCCGGGCCTTACGCTCGCCTTCCTCGTCGGCGGAGATGAAGCCGGTGATGCCGGGCGTGTTCCGCACGACGTACCAACTCTGGTCATCCATGTTCAAGCGGACCAGCACGTAGCCGGGAAACAGCCTTTCCCGCTTCGGGCTACGCCGCCCGTCCTTGATTTCCACCACCTCTTCCGTGGGGACAACGACCTCAAAGATCTTGTTCCGCACGTCCATGGTGGCAATGCGCTGTTCCAGGTTCTTCTTGACCCGCTCCTCCATGCCGGAGTAACAGTGCACGATATACCAATGTCCATCGCCACCACCGGGTACGTCCTGGGGGTCTTCCAATATCTGGCCTACGTTTTCATGCGTAGTCAATGCGTCCTCCCTTCTCCATAGGCCCTAGGACAAGGTGTTCCGAGCCAGTATGCTGAAGAGAAAGTCCAAGAGACCAAGAATCACGCCGATAAGACCGGCAACCGCGATGACCACGCCCGTTAACCGAGTGGCCTCCTGTCGAGTGGGCCACTCCGCCTTGCGCAGCTCCGCGTAGACCTCGCCGAAGAAACCCAAGCGGAACATGCTCCGCTGAGCCGCAGAACCCATGCTCTGTTGCAGGGACTGCCGGCGGGCGTTCTGTCTCGCCATAGTGCCTACCGGACCTCACGGTGGAGGGTGTGAATCCGGCAGCGGCTGCAGTACTTGCGCCTCTCCAGCCGCTGCGGGTCATTCCGACGGTTCTTCTGGCTATGGTAGTTGCGCTCCCGGCAATCTGTGCACATGAATGTGATATCGTTCCGGTCGCCTTTCTTTGCCATAACTCTCCTACTCGGGCACGTTTGTAATGACGCCCGCGCCCACCGTGCGGCCGCCCTCGCGGACGGCGAATCGGAGGCCTTCCTCCATCGCGACAGGGACGCTGAGCTTCACACGCATCTTGATGTTGTCCCCGGGCATCACCATCTCGACGCCCTCAGGCAGCCCGATTTCACCGGTCACGTCAGTGGTCCGGATGTAGAACTGCGGCTTGTAGCCGGGGAAGAACGGTGTGTGACGGCCGCCTTCCTCCTTGGTGAGCACATAGACCTCGGCGTCCGCCTCCATGTGGGGTTTTACGGAACCGGGCTTGGCCAGGACCTGGCCGCGCTCGATCTGGTCGCGGTCCACGCCTCGGAGCAAGCAGCCGACTGCGTCGCCGGGCTCCGCCGCGTCGAGCAGCTTGTGGAACATCTCGACGCCGGTGACGACGGTCTTGCGGGTTTCGCTAAATCCGACCATCTCGACCTCATCCTGCACCTTGATCATGCCGCGCTCGACACGGCCGGTGACTACGGTGCCGCGACCCTTGATGGCGAACACGTCCTCAATTGGCATGAGGAAGGGCTGGTCGCGTGGGCGGTCCGGCTCAGGGATGTAGTCGTCCACAGCCTGCATCAGGTCAAGGATGCCCTGCATCGACTCTGGGTCGTCGGCCAACGCCTTCAACGCGGAGACACGGACGATGGGAATGTCGTCGCCGGGGAAGTTGTATCGGGTCAGCAACTCGCGGACCTCAAGCTCCACTAGCTCCAGCAACTCCGGGTCGTCCATGGCGTCGCACTTGTTGAGCGCCACGACGACGGAGGGCACGTTCACCTGGCGCGCCAGGAGGATGTGCTCACGGGTCTGGGGCATCGGGCCGTCCGGCGCGCTGACGACGAGGATGGCGCCGTCCATCTGGGCCGCGCCGGTGATCATGTTCTTGATGTAGTCAGCGTGGCCGGGGCAGTCCACATGCGCGTAGTGGCGCGCCGGGGTTTCATACTCGACGTGAGTAATGTTGATGGTCACGCCGCGGGCCTTCTCTTCCGGTGCCTTGTCGATCTGGTCAAAGGCCACGAACTTGGTCTTGTTGTTTTCTTGCTTGCCCAGGACGTAGCTGATAGCTGCGGTCAGCGTGGTCTTCCCGTGGTCGACGTGGCCGATGGTGCCGACGTTAAGATGTGGCTTGTCCCGGATGAACTTCTGCTTGGCCATTGCGGATAACTCCTCCTCAACGATGTGGAGCCCACAGCCCACTCCGTTAAACCCCAAAATTCATATCTATCGTAGCGAAATCTCGGGGTACAAATGGGCTTTGAGCGCGGTGTTGTACCACCAACGGGATTGGACGCTAGGGCTGTGAAGCCAACTGATTCTAACGCTCTGCGCCGATTCTGTCAAAACCGGAAACACCCACGAAAACAGCGATGCGTGCGGCCCCCAAGCCCGGATGCGCGACCCTTGGAGACTTGTCGTCATGATGGAAAAGCTGGAAGGGGAAGGATATGGACCGTCAACTTGAATTCGACCGGAAGGTGGAGGCCAAAGCCAGGAAGTTGTTCCTACGCAATTCTGCGGTCATCCCCGCAGGCTACGTGCGCGAAGGAGAGTTGCTGAAAGCGGGGGATCTCGCAGACCGGTTAGGGATTGTTCGCCGTCGACCAATAGACCTCCTGCGGGTCCTGTATGACTCGCGACCACGGACCGGGTCCCTCGACGCCGCGCGCCGGGAGGTGGACATTCTCCACTTCGACCAGGTCAATGAACATCATGATAATGGCCTCCACCCCTAGCAGCTACGGCCTACGGAGCACCATCGCATGTAGGCCGTAGCTATGAAATGGTTGTACTGAGTGTCTTTCGCGCTCTTGGCAAGGATTGAGAACCCTAGACGCAAAGATAAGGGTGGAATGGCAACTTGGACGTCGCTTGCCGCGAGGTCACCCTGCCTGCTCAGGAATGACGCGTCGGGGGGAGCGGGAAGGCGAGGTTGGTTGGGGGTGGGAGTGCCCCCGTGCCCTGCCCCCCCGCTCCCCTGGATACCGGTCCACGTATCGAGGTACGGGGCATGCTTCGCCGGTGTGGAGTACTTGAGGGCGAGGGTTGTTGGCATGTCGAGACCGTTGCCCCGCTGCCCCGCCGACCTGGGGGAACAACCTGGTTTGATTTGTAGTTGGTTTGGCACATTTCAGATACAAGACGAATCAGTTTTCCAGAAACAACCTAGCCTCAGGGGCCGTAGCGGACGCGGTCGTCGATGCGGACCATGGGAACAAGGACTGACATGGCGCGCAAGATGAGGTCGGGATCAGTATTCGGGTTCTCCATAAGGGCCTTGACCTTGACGCGCATGATGGCGACCTCCTCGACGAGGGAGTAGGCCTTCCTGGCTTCCGGGAGAGCTTCCTGCTGCTCCGGGGTGAGGTTCTTGGCGTAGAAGCCGTGTTTGCGGGCATTCTGGTTGCCGATGGGGGCGCCTCCCTTGTTGGGGGCGTCGCCGTCTGCGCCCACAGCGCCTTCGCCGTCGCCGCCGTTGGTGGGGGCGTCATGGTTTGGGGGCGCCGTGGTTGGCGGCGCCCGTCGCGGCGGTGCGGACCATGGCGGTGAGGTTCTCTTCGAGGTCCTTGAAGGGGTCTGTCCTGTGTGTCCTCCCATGTGTGTATGGGAGGAGCGTAGAGAGGGGGGAGATTTTCGCGCTAGGGGCTTGTGTCAGGGTTGGGGTGATGCATCAATTTCCTCAACGGAGTTACGGCTCAAAGGTGGGAGCTAGTGCGCCTTACCTGAACCCACTCTAGAGAGGGAAGCAACATTACTCTATTTGTTGCGACATCGTTGGTCGGCGGTTTGCAGGAAAAGTGATCAAGACACAACGAGCCGTTGCGCTTTGTCGTTGGCGCCAGGGACAAAACGCAGGTGTGGCACCCCGCCAGACTCTAGCGCTTGCCGGACGGCACGAGGATTCTCGAGACGGGCGGAATCGAGAATTGTTCGAATCCGTCCTATAGGAATTATTGCTCCCTCTAGCTCGATCCAACTGTCATGTTCCGTCATGATTGGCTGAGATTCGCCATTTAAAAGTTGCTCCAGCTTTGGACCCCAGGAGTCCAAGCCTAGGTTTAACGATTTCCAAGGAAAATCGATTTTCTCTCCCCTAAGTAGGGACGCAGCTGTCAAAATGTCCTGTCCTTCCATATAGGTCATTGAAGAGGGCATTTCCCAGTAGATTCCGCTACGTTCCTGCAGGTAGGCGAGTGCCTCAACTACGTCGCCAAGGGTCCCGTTTTCGAACAGTGGAGTCCGTATCTCGCTGGCCACTTCGGAACCTCCAGGCCAACGAAACGCAATGGAATGCGGAGGTTGAGCCATGCGTATCCACTGAAACAGTGGCAATAGTGCAGCTGGCATGGCGGGCCTCGGATTCAGCGAGAACTTTGCCTGAAGCTCAAAAGCATCGACGTCAATCTTAAGTTGAGCTTGCAGCCATCCAGTGCTATCAACTCCGGTCAGAATCGTTCCCTTGGGGCCTCCTGTCCGTTGCGTAAAGCGTATCGGCAGGCTGGCCATTAGTCTGTCTGCGTCTGCGATGTCCAGAGCGAGAATTACGGGCTCGTCGAGTTCACTGTTGGTGGGCCAGAGACTGACCTCTCCTTCAGAAAATGCCCCTCCAAGGCCAGCTGGCGCATCGATATTCACGCTGCTAACCAAGCGGGGTGGGATGGTCACCGGAAGGCCGAAGTCTAAGGCGTCTAGAACAGAATTGTCGTTTGGGTCAACGACGAACTTAAGGTTCATGGTGATTGGTCGATCCTTGGCAGCACCGGAATACTTCGGATAGACATCCACTCTCACGTCACCGTAGCTTACTGAGAGGGCAACGTCCAATGGCCAACTATTCGCTGCGGTAGCTCCAGTTGAAACCTCAAAGCGGTAGTAGGGGTCGATTTCATTTGCGCGAGAGCTAAGCGTCCGTAGGCGGCCTACAATGTCACCGACTCCTTGTATTGCCGATTGTTCTTCACGCAATTCCATAAACAACCGGATTGCCTCGCGTTCGGCCCCCTCTAAGAAATAGCGTGGTATGTCCGGGAACGCCGACATCTTCTCGTCCAGCCACGTCCTTCCCTTCCAAGATATTGGGAAACTGTAACTCTTTTCGAGCTGACGGAACCAACGGCCTTCGTCAGGAGTAGGGTCAATGGGCACGACCAAGAACCATCGAGCTGGCTTAAGTGCTGCCGCCCTCTTGAGAGAGGCAGCCACCTGAGCGCGCCGGCCACTCCCCATTCTGCCCGTAAATGACTTTAGCTGGAACGCGTCCGTAATTTGGCCATCCTGTTTAGGAACTATTTGCACGTCTCGGCCTTCATCCCCGCCCTTGCCATCAATTCGCTGAGCAGTCAGGTGCAATCGGCTGATCAAAACCGAGACCATATCTTCATATTTTTCTGGTTCAAGGTCTTCCCATCTAATTGACATGCCCCACCGTTCCCTATGGCTGTTGCCCTATAGCATCATACTTGATTTGCCCCCTTAAGGATGATGGCTCAACATGGTGCACAAGCACGAGAACGGTAACGGCAAGATTGATGGCAGCGAGGTTATCGCGACCATAAGCGAAGAGGTTAGGAAAGGGTCGCGGTAGGGTATATTGCAGTGAGTTGTCGCCTAGGAGTTTGGTGTGACTTCGGTGGTGCGCCCTTCGACGGGCTCAGGGCGGACGGCACCCTGCCGCTCACCTCTGGATTCCTGCCTGCTCAGGAATGAAGATTCCGACGGGGCAATTTGTCGAACGTCGTCGGCTACTCTTTGGCGGCATCACTTTAGATCATCATGGCTGTGGGCCTAATTTGACGGTAGACAGAATCACCTTCGAGTTGCGGATGGGTCTGTAGTCCTAAAGTCATGAGTCAACCTCCTTCGGGAGATTAGCGCAAAAGCCAAGGTATCCCGTTGGCCCCTTGTCTGTGTACCTGTAGGCGCCTGATATCTTCAAACGCCCGTGGAACTTCGATTTGGCCCTTCCCCCGATTATCAATTTTTCTCCATACACTACCCAACAGAGTACCAGCCCTCTCTCTTTCAGGTGTTGTTCTATTAGTTCCTTGCTAATGAGTAAGGCGGTTGGGCCATCTTCATGTGCCGTCGGATCGACGGCGGCCAGTTTGTGTGATGCATTGAGGTAGTCAGCGGCTCTTGCCGACCACCTGAGGCCGAGAGCGTCGAGCAGTGCAATGTGAGGCAAATGCAATGTGAAGTGGTCGTCGACAGAGCAGTCGAACACACCTGATTCCGAAGTATAGGAAACAGTGGATGGCTGGATCTCGACCGGACATTCCTCTCTTTCCGGTCTAGCCCAACCTCTATCGATTTCGTAGTCAGGGAATTGATGTGCAAATGCTGGAGACCAGCCATATTCACCGAAGAAGATGTCATAGAGATACATGCTGGCAGTCTCAGGTAGCGAGAAGTAGTCACTGCTTTGGACCCAGTCCAAGAAGGAATCGACATCACCGGAGCGCACGAAATAGGCAACCCATTGGAGCCCTAGTTGCCTTCGCTCGATTTCAAAGGGGTCAACATCTACAGGGTGTGACTGCCTCCAGACGAAGTGGCCACACACGTTAAGCCAATGCCTTCCATCGTCCGGGCAAACGACTTGCAGCAGGTCTTCAACATTAGGGATGTCTGTCTTCCGAACTAGCCAGTCCTGATGACTTACACTATCGCCCCACGCAGCGTATCCAGCGTCTCCCCACCATGCCGCCTTGTGGGGTCCCCAAGATGTTCCGCCGGGAGTAGATCTCAACGTACAGGAAGGGTCGATGTCGCGGACAAGGAGTTGCCAAGGGCCCTCGTACTGGCGGTCCCCCTCGTCTTTGAATGAGGGTTGCCGGTACTGATAATTGTCGGATAGAAAGGCGAGAATCTCATGGTAGGCTATCTACTGGTACTTCTTCCCCATCCTCTCTGGCTTGTCTGCCGCTCTCCCGTGGTCTCGAATGGAGAATCGGTCGAACTCCCCGAATCGTTCAATCGTCCAACCCAGGTCGAATACACGCCATAGGACGTATCGCTGGATCGCTCGTACATCGAATCGAGGAGGGCCGCTGACTTTGGCTTGTAGGATTAATTCCATCTCGGATCTGTGGTCTTCCGTGAGCGTTGACATCAATAGTTGTTGAGAAGCCTGGATCCTGCGTTTATGTTGCTCGATATCTGTACTGAGAGCCTGCAGTTCGTGTTCTCCGTGGGAATGTGCACCTCGTACCATTTTGAGTAAGGGCGAGGGTTCGTTCTCAGTGCATTTGAACGCTTCATACGCCGCTCTCTCGGCTTCGCTCAGCTTCCCTAATAGGGCATCAGTCCGCTCTTCCGGTGACTGCCATGGCTCTTCATCGAGACGAATTGAGAGCCAGCAAGACTCCGATTCAGCTCCAATTACGTATTGTGCAAAATCGTTGAGGAAACCATCCATTACCGAATGCCGAATTCGGTTCCTCGACCATTCCAAGTCCCCACCAGCCCAAGCCCCTTGTTGCCTGTTCGGAGTCAAGGACTCGATGGCATCTTCACCAGGTATGTCTGGCCAAGTGCTCTTGTAGGGTGGGCGCACGAGTGAGACGTTGACTGGGATGTCTGCCCCAAGATAGATGGCGCGTTCGACAACACCGCGGGCGTAATCGCGAAGGAGGATGTGTGGTGTGGGACTTTCGGAGGCAAAGACCCGCTCGTATACCACCAATGCCAGCTTGCCCACAGCATCAGCGTCGTGACTTCGCGTTGCGATGCCATAGGCTACAGCGTAAACACGTTCAGACACATATGGATCGTCAACGTCCGCGAAGCGGTTCACTAGTCGCCCCACCGATTCGAACCGCCCAGTGCATAGAACAACTAAAGCCTTTGTCGCCCTATCACGTAAGAATCGGTTGGGTGTCGTGAGCATCCAAGCAAGAGTGGTTGCAGCTAGGTCTACAACCTCATCCTCTACATCGAAATCGCCTGACGAGTGAGATGCCCAATCTATAAGGCGGTCCACAGGGCTTTGGGCATCCCACACTCTGTGCAGGTAGGTGCTCCACCATGAATCCCGATCAGGCATAGAATCTTGGCGGAGTCGACGGTTAAGAGACTCTGCGTTAAATGGATGACCAGGGACAGTTGAGAGTGACACCACAGTGTCTAGGAGCTCTTCCCAGATGTTTTCACGCTGCAAGAAGTCGTTCAAGACTGTGTGAGTGTCATCCGAAAAGGCGTCATGCTTGCGCCATATGATGCTTTGCAGGAAGGCATTGGCGATGTTGGGTCGATTCAGTATAGCGGGTGCCAGCCTAACTAACTCTTTGCCGGTACGTTCAGGTACCTGGATACATAAAGCCTCAATGAGTCCATGCCGTACGTACTGCTTCCCCTCGCCCAGGAAAGCCAGCCCTCCATTCTCGGAGAACGCCATTTCGGGATCATCCGGGTCGAGATGAGTATTCAGTAGGTAGTCAGAGATGATGTGGTCCGCGAAACGATCAAAGGTGATGGATACCACCTCTTCCAGGAGTCCGCCGCTATTCAGATCCATGTCTTTCGTTAGGATCCCTTCACCTACCAAGGCTGCGTATAAGGACTCGTCATAATCCCGTCCGGGCAGTAGGTTGTCTACGATGGTCTGAGCCTCTGAGTGAGGCAAGCGTCGAGTCTCATACTCTGCTAGCCGCTCAGCAAGCCTCTCAAGGGCTTGACGTACAAGGTTTCTGCTGGGGTCGTAGTTGAGTGCACCCGGCTTCCAAAGGCGTTCGTGAATCGCGTTGAGGTAGAGGTCGAATACCGCAGTAATGCCTTGGAAGCCCTTTGGCAGCCTACGCTCTCCTCTGCCTTGTAGCCCTTCACAGATCGCCTTTAGGAAAAGTGGATTGCTGAATTCAGGTTGCAAGATTGGAGTTGACGGGGATTCGAGGCCATAGTGTGCGAAGAAGGTACGAGTGGCGTCGAACTCGTGCCCGTCGAACCCGTGGTGGGTAACGACGGCAGCCCTGTCTCTAACACTCTTCGGGATTATAGTCTCCTCGTATGACGAACGAACCGAGAGAACCACGACAATCCAAGGGGATTTCTCAAGCCTCGCCAGGAACGAGTCTAGATGAGCCGGCCAAATATTCCTGCCATTGCCCTCGTTTAACGCATCAATCATTACTAGCGCGCGGCAGCCTGACGCCTGGGCAGCGGCTTCCAGCGCCCCTACAAACTCTTCCGCGCTGCTCTGGGACAAGTCTAACTGCTGTAACGACTGTGCCCAAGGATCAATATCGCTCAGGAATCGTTGACCCATCAGGAGGAGAGTGGGCAATTGAGCTTGGATGCGCCTCTTAGCAAAGTCACAGAGCAAATGAGTTTTGCCTGTTCCGCTGTCGCCCTTCAAAAGCAGCAACTGACTATTCGCCAGTGCATTGGCTTGATTACAAACATCAGCAACTTGCTGTAGAGCCATTTGCAGCCGATGTACGTAAGAAGGCATGTTTCTGAGGGGTTCCACATAGTAGCCCGACGAAGCTAGGGCATCTTCAGTCTTTCGCCTCTCTTCACGTTGTAGTTGCCAGATACGCTCCAGAGCCTGCATTGCCTCCTCACACGCCTTGTCTGCTGCCTCCGCTATTTCTGAGTACCGCATATAGCCAGTGGGGGACGCTTCCAATTGCGCCAGAGCATCCAACAATGTGCTCGTTGCGCTTGAGAGACTATCTAGGTCTAGTTCTTGAGCACGTTGGTCCGGCGACCTCTGGGCAAACAACAAGCTGTCATGTGCCCTCCGAACCCCTAATGAATGGGACTTGACCTCATCGAACGAAGAAGCTGACCTGCTGAATCGTTCCATATCCCGAGCAATTGGCAGGTCGACATGGATCTCAGATGTGTATCTGGGCCCAGCGGCCTTCACTGCTTCATCAAGATGAAGATCAAACCAGTTCTGGGTGAAGTCACGCTGCCCGAACCAGAAGAAACGGCGCCCAGTATGCTCCTCACGGGACAACCTATCGACCAACTCTGAGGAGCCCCACCACTCGAACCTCACGTACATGCCCCGGTCCTGTGCCCAGCCTTCCCACTTGGCTAAATGGTCGTTCCAGCGATCCATTTCCGACTTTTGGTTGGGCAAACGAGCATCAGACCGGTCACGAGGGATACAAACGTAGTAGCGAACTAGTCGGGGATGTTTGTCGAGTGCAGTCTCGATGGAACCATCCAGTTGCTGCCACTGGGCGTTCTTAAGAGACGATGTGAAGTACTTCGCCTGCCATCCCCACTCATCCCCGTCGGGGAGAACGCAGTAGCATTCGACGCCCGCATCGGGAGCTCCAGTAGGTATGAACTTCGCATCATTGGGGATCTCAATGCGCGCCAGTTGGACGCACAACTCCTCAAACCCACCGGATTGTGAGCCATGCCACGGGCGGATTGATTCCCAGTCGACGCTGTACACAGGTTACTCCTCGAAGCGCAAGCCACCTTGCCATTCGCCAGCCATCATACTATTTTCCTGACATTCCATCGTAGAGGTTCTACTCTGTGTTAGGCCTTCCATCGCGCGCAATCGGCTACACCGCAGAGTCGTCGGAGGGTACGCTGTTCTGCCCGAGCACCTTGCTGCTCCTAGGCAGCAGAGCAGCCGTCGACCAGGCTCCGTCCCCGCTTGCCCGCAAGCATGAACTTCTAGAAGCGTATACTTCAGGGCCATACAGACTCGATTCGGTCCTCGCCCGCCCGCGGTGGACAAGGTGCTTGCGTCCCTGACCACGCCGTGCGGTGAGACGAGTTTACCTTGCGGTGGGACGGCAGCGAATGCCCGTGGACTCACTACGCAGGTGCCTGTAGACTCAGTCTACCTTACCTCCGGCCCTAGCCGTCATCTCAAGCTCGTGTACTAGCGGTGGAACTGCGCCATGCCCGACGGTGCCAGCTTGTGGCGCCGCGCCGGCCCGCTGGTGAGGCAGTCCGGGCGCTGGCATAGCTTCGCCCTGAGGTGGTGGAGGAAAATCTGGAAACGCTTGAGCATAAGCTCTCACCTGAAGATGTAGAGGAGCTTGCAGCCACACGCGCCATGATGCCGGCATGGTTGGCTGAACCTGTGAGCACAATGGTCGCTGATAACATGAACCAAACAATGTGAGCCAACATGACTGAAGACAAAGACATTTCCGTGGCCGACATCCAGACTCTGGCGACGCGAGACGGCGTGGCAGCCTTCTTCGCTGCCCTCGGCTACGGCACAGACGCTCGGCAGCCTCAGAGCGTGTCGGCTATGGGAATCACCGCCGGGTCCCTATCGCGCCAGGTCAGGCACATCGAACGCATAGCCGTGCATGACGACGGCGCGGAGCCGCTGGACTCGTACCTGGTAGAGCTGACCTCGGTGACCGTGGCCGCGACTCAAGCTCTGGCCCGGACTCTGCGCAATCGTGCGGGGAACTACCTGCTGATCCTGACGGATGACTACGAGCGTCTTGATTTCGTGCTGTTGCAGCGCTCCCTGCCCGGCGCTCCGGCTTCCCCGATGACGGCGCGCCAGGTCTCCGTCCGCCCGCGCATCCTCACAGTCAACCGTCGGAATCCCTCCAAGGTGCAGCTTCGGGTACTCCGCCGCTTCACCTACACCGAGCTGGACTCCGACGCCCAGTATGACAAGCTGCTCTCCGCATATGCCGTGGCCGAGTGGTCGGAGCCACTCTTCAACAACCGCGCCCTGTTCTCTGACTACTACCTGAAAGAGCGCCTGCCTGAGCTCGCCGAGTGGAGGGAGCGGCCGGAGGAGGCCTATCACCGCCTGCGGGAGCTTCTCCCGCAGTTGCGCCAACAGACCAGCAATACGGGAGATGGCGCATCTGCTCGCACCTCCGTGGAGTCAGCCCTTGAAGCGTTGGGCTTCAAAACAGTTGGGACTGGTGGTGGAGACGAAACCGACTACCGGCTGTACGCCCCCAACAACCCGGACAAGCCGGTCGCTGTCTGCCTAGCCTACTCCTGGAACCGCTACCTGGACGGCAGGGACGAGACCCGCGATATGCAGACGCCAGACGAAAACCCCGGCGCCCGTGTCGTCACTGTCTTGGAGTCTGGCGAAGCGCCGTGGGCCATCGTGACCAACGGCAAGCTGTGGCGTCTCTACTCCGCAAGGACCCACTCCCGGTCCACCAACTACTACGAGATCGACCTACAGGAGACCTTGGCCTTGGCCGACCCCAACGAGGCGTTCCGGTACTTCTGGCTCCTCTTCCGCCGGAGCGCCTTCGTCATCAGAGAAGTCCAGAGAGATGGGCAGACCAGAGAGTTGAGCCTCCTCGACAGGCTGCTCGACGAAAGCGAAAGCTACGCCAAGGCACTTGGGGAGCGACTGAAGGATCGAGTGTTCGAGCGGGTGTTCCCCCATTTCGCCGCCGGCTTCATCGCGCACCTGAAGGGCCAGGTAGGACTGGCAGGCCCCCGCCAGACTACATTGCTGCCGGTCTCAGAGCAGCTAGCCTTGAAGCGCGAGCCAGACGAGCACTTCCGCCGCCAGGTATTCAACGGCACTCTTACCCTGCTGTATCGATTGCTCTTTTTGCTGTACGCGGAGTCGCGGGACCTGCTGCCAGTGAAGGAGGTGCGCGGCTACTGGGAGCGAAGTCTCACCAAGCTGAAGGAGGACATCGCAGAGAGGGCGGGGCCTATAGGAGATGCTGCTCCTGACCAACTGAGCAAGGCGTATCGCGCCTCGGCGGACGCCACAGAGTTGTACGACCGCCTTCTGGCCCTGTTCTCGGTCATAGACTTGGGCAGCCGCGACCTGAACTTGCCTCTTTACAACGGTGGACTGTTCATCACGAAGCCCGACTCAGCCGACCACACCCAGGAGGCTGAGACCGCTCGATTTCTGGCAACCCACAAGATACCCGACCGCTTCCTGGCGCTGGGATTGGACCTTTTGGCCCGGGACCTGGACGACAAGCGGCAGGACTTGGTGTTCATCGACTACAAGTCCCTGGGCGTTCGGCAACTCGGTTCCATCTACGAGGGGCTGCTTGAATTCAAGGTGCGCGTTGCCCAGGAAAAGATGGCGGTGGTCAAGGGCAAGAAGACCGAGGAGGTAATCCCCTACCAGGAAGCAGTCAAGTCCAAGAAGAAGGTACTGACGATTGGACGAGGACGCAACGCCCAGGAACGGTTGTACCGACCCGGCGACGTCTACTTGGAGAACGATCGCCGGGAGCGCAAGGCCTCCGGTTCCTACTACACGCCCGACCACATCGTGAAGTACATCGTCGAGAACACGGTAGGGCCGATGCTGGCCGCGAAGTTCGATAAGCTGCGCACCAGGTTCCGGAATGCCCAAAAGGACTACAAGAAGGCTCTGGACAGGGCTGAGGCATTCCGGAAGCAGGGTATGCAGCCCGACGACCCTGCCAAAGTCGCCAATAGCTACGCGGGTCTCGTGGACGATCTGTTCGACTTGAAGGTACTCGACCCGGCGATGGGCTCCGGCCACTTCCTCGTTGAGGCGGTGGACTTCATCTGCGACCGCATCCTGGGAGAGCGGGAGGGCTTCCTACGGGCATTCCCTTGGAACCCGGTCACGAGGTTCCTCCAGGATACCCGTGAGGCCATCATTGCCGAGATGGAGAGGCAGGGGATCGCCGTTGACACCGATCGCCTCACCGACATCAACCTGCTGAAGCGACACGTGCTCAAGCGGTGCGCTTATGGCGTCGACCTGAATCCCATGGCGGTGGAGCTGGCCAAGGTGTCCCTGTGGCTGGACTGCTTCACCATCGGGGCACCGCTTTCCTTCCTGGACCACCACCTCAAGTGCGGAAATTCCCTCATCGGAACGACGGTACAGGAGATAGAATCCGAGCTCGCCAAGCAGACCAAAGGACACGCCGGCACCCTGTTCGGCGGCCCTTTCCAAGGTTTGCTGGCGGCCACGGCGTCTATCGAACAGCTAAGGCGAATCCCCGACGCCACGGTAGAGCAGGCCGAGCGCAGCCACAGCCTCTACGTAGACTTCGAGAAGGCCCAGGCCCCCTACAAGGCCGCGCTGGACATCTGGGTGAGCCAGCACTTCGGCAACGCCAGGGCGCAGGAGTACCTGACTCTGGCTGGCGGCGACATGGTGGAGCAAATACGCTCTGGTGGGAAGGGCCAGTCTGAGGAGTACCGGGAGGCAATCGCACTGGGGAGCAAGATTGGCGCCGAGAAGCGCTTTTTTCACTGGAACTTGGAATTCCCCGAAGCCTTCGTCGACCTTGAGCGTGGGACGTGGAAACGCAAAGACGACCAGGGTTTTGACGCCGTGGTGGGCAATCCGCCGTATGATGTATTAGCCTCTGAAGAACTTGGTTACGATATTTCAGCTTCAGCCGGGTACTTCAGAACCAATATAGTATATGGCCATGCAGTCCGAGGTAAGCTCAACCTGTACAAGCTTTTCATCTGTCAGGCCTCCTCTTTGGCTGCTCTCAATGGAATGTTTTCCTTCATTGTGCCAATGGGCCTACTTGGAGATGACCCTGCACGCGGAATGAGGAGGTTGCTTCTTGAACAAAAGCAGCTGGTTGCAGTGGAGTCGTTTCCTCAGAAAGATGACCCAAAACGCAGGGTGTTTCCTGAAGCGAAATTGTCTTGTGCCGTATTTGTGGCAAGAAGTAAGCCGTCGGAAGAATTCTTTATGATCCGCGTCCACACTGCCCAGTTCATTGAAGCCTCTTCAGATGGTCTCTTGGTCAAGCCTAGTGAGGTTCTTTCGCTGGAACCAGAAAACATACCTATACCTTCATGTACACAACGCGATTGGACCATTGCGCTAGGCATATTCTCCCACGAACGCATTAGGCGTATTGGCGACCATTGCGTTGCATTTCAAGGAGAAGTCAACGAGACGACTGATGGCAAAAGAAAATTCATATCCGACGACCCTTCCGCCGGACCGCAAGTCCTTCGCGGGTCCAACTTGGGGCTTTACACTCTTCGTGAAGCCTCTCAAGGAAGAGCTATGTTCTTAAGAAAGGATCGGTTCCTTTCCGGAAAGCCGGATAGTGTCAAAGCGAATCACCACCGGGCAGCGAGAGTTGGCTGGCAGGAAAGCTCAGCACAGAACAACTTCCGTCGTATAATTGCCGCAATGATTCCAGAGGGTCATTTCTGCAATCACAAGATCAACTACTTCCCCAAGCAAGAGTGTCAAATTTCTTTGGACCTGATATTGGCCTTGCTGAATAGCAAAATCTCTGATTGGTACTTCCGTCTGACAAGTACGAGCGCGGCGGTCAGCCACTATCAACTCTATGCTCTGCCCAGTCCGACCATCAGTGACGAACCTTGCTCACTAGACTGGCGGCCCGCATTTGAAGCAGAGGATTGGGACAACTTGTCGTCTCAACTCGTGTCAGTCTGCAAAACGGCAGCGGAATTGCCTAAAGAAGTTGCTCGGGCAATGGAACAGATGAGTCTTAGGCTATGGACCATCGAGTCAAAACGAATACTCAGTAACCGGGCTGAACGGTCACGGCTTGCTTCTGAGAGCCAACCTATACAGGATGCGTTAGACAGGGTTCTCTTTCATTGCTACGGCCTGTCTGAGGATGATGCTCAATACATTGAGAAACGACTTACGGAGATGCTGTGACCGGATGGTTGAGAATTGAGATTGCCTAACGCCCAAAACGCACGTATAGAGAGAGGCAAAATTACAGATTATCTGCTTTCGACCACCAGCCCACGTGGCCGAGGCAAGGCCGTCTTCTTTGTCAGCTTTGGCTTCAGCATGGAGCACTGGCAGGACTTAGCCGAGGCGCTTCGAGTTCACGGCGTAACCCATGAAGCTGTCAAGGTCGTGGAGACCGTCTACGGTTCAAGGTATCATGTAGACGGTACGCTCGAAACGCCTGATGGACGGAACCCCCAAGTGAGGACCGTCTGGCAAACGGATGTTGGGAGCGATTATCCCAGGCTCATTACTGCCTATCCAGTCCAGAGGTAAGAAAGATGTTCAGAGAGCATGAGCAAATTGTACTAACTGCCGACATTCTTGGAGATGAAGGAGAGGTGCTGAGATCAGGTGACGTGGGCGTCGTCGTGCACGTGCACCCTGGCAGCGAAGCCTACGTGGTGGAGTTCCTGACCCTCGACGGCGACACGGCCGCCATCGCGACAGTCCTGCCGTCACAAGCGCGGGCAGTCACGAGCAAGGACCTCACTCATGCCCGTTCAGTAGAGATGCCCGTCTGAGTGTCATGTACATCCCCTACGTCATAGACAACCAGATCAACCGCATGGCCGACGTGCTATGCGAGATTCTGGCGGAGTATGGCGGCAAGTCGCTGGACATTGCCACCGCCTACTTTAACGTGCGGGGGTTTACGCTGCTTCAGGAGGGCCTGCAAGAATTGGGCAGCTTCCGGTTGCTCCTGGGCGACGAGCCCCAGGACGGCGAATCCGTGGGCCTTCGGCCCCGGGCCGCCTCGCGCCTGGTCCAAGAGTTGAACGCCGCTCCCTTTGACGATGCGACCCTTCGCGCGGTTGAGGACTTGATTGCCTTCCTGCGCCGCGACGTCGTGGGTGTTCGGGCTTATCAACAAGGGTTCCTCCACGCCAAGAGCTACATCTTCTATGGCGACCTACCGGTCGGCGGCGCTGACCGATTTCAGCCCATCGCAGCCATCGTCGGCTCCAGCAACTTTACCGGCGCCGGACTCACCACCAACAGGGAGCTCAACCTCTCCCACAAGACGGCCCTCACCGAAGAGGAGATGTTGAGGATATGCCCGGCTCCTGTAGATGGACGAGAGGAGATGGAGCTTCGCCGCGAGTTGATGAGCGGCGTTGGCGCTCAGGCCATCACTGAGCTGGACCGCTGGTTCCGGGATCGGTGGGAGGAGTCGCGGGACTTCAAGGAGGAGCTCATCAAGCTCCTTGACGCGTCCAAGTTTGGCCAGCTGGAGTACACCCCCTACCAGGTGTACATGAAGGCCCTCTTCGAGTACTTCAAGGAAGACCTGGGGACCACCGAGGCCACGCCCGGCAAGTCGGCCGTGGAACTGTCCGAGTTCCAGGAGGACGCGGTCAAGAAGGCCCGCCGAGTCCTTGCCCGCTATGACGGGGTCCTCGTTGGAGACTCGGTGGGGCTGGGGAAGACCTGGATCGGGAAGAAGCTCCTGGAGGACTACGCCTACCATCTGCGACAGAAGGCGCTAGTCATCTGCCCGGCGTCCCTCCGTAAGATGTGGACCGACGAGCTTCGGGACGCCACCATTGCTGGAGCCATCGTGTCCCAAGAGGAGCTGGGGCAAGCGGGCTTTGACGCAGGCCTGGTCGGTGATGCCGACGTCATCCTCATTGATGAGTCCCACAACTTCCGTAACCGCACCGCCCAACGTTACGAGAACCTGGAGCGGATCGTCAGCACCAACGGAGGCAGGGGGCGGGACGGCAGCCGCAAGAAGCTCATCCTGTTGACGGCGACACCAATCAACAACACCATCTTCGACCTGTACAACCAGTTGACGCTGATAACCAGGGGCGACCGCAGCTACTTCTCCGGTGCCGGCATCGGCGACCTCTACCGCTTCTTCCTGAACGCCCGCCGCAACGTGGCCGACCACGAGATCGGCGTCGCGCTCTTCAACCTGCTGGAGGAGGTGGTCATCCGGCGCACCCGCGCCTTCGTGCGCAAGAACTATCCAGAGGCCATGATACGGGGTGAGCGCATAAGCTGGCCGGAGCGCCGGCTCAAGACGGTGCGGTACGACCTGGAATCCACCTATTCGGGAATCTACGACAAGGTTGTGGAGGCTATTGAGGGCCTGCACCTGGCGCCCTACCAGCTTGAGACCTATAAGAAGGCTGGCGTGGTGCGGGACGAGTTTGAGCAGGGCCGGGAGGAAGCGCTGGCAGGCATCTTCAGGAGCCGCTACCTGAAGCGCTTCGAGTCCAGTGTGGACTCCTTCCGCATCACCGTGCGGCGTGCCCTGGAGTTCACCAAGACATTCGAGAGCTACCTGCTGGACGGCAAGCTCCTGGACAGCGCTTCCTTCCAGAAGGCGATACGATACCTCGCCCGAGAGGACGAGGATGACGAAAGTGCACCGGCGAGCCGTGCTGACGAGATGGATGCCAGCGAAGAGGCCAGGGAGGCGTTGGAGACCCTGGACTCGCTAGACACTCAGCAATACGATCTCAGAAAGTTGCACGAAGACCTCCAGCATGACGCCGACTCCCTGACCGAGCTTTGGAGGCTGGTCGGCGGCATCACGCCGGACCAGGACGCCAAACTTGAGACCCTCAAGCAGTTGTTGTCGAGGGACCTGAAGGGCCAGAAGGTCATCGTGTTCACCTACTACCGGGACACGGCCCGCTACCTGTATCGGGAGTTGGGCGGTGACCGGGGCGAAAACTTCCGAAAGCAGGCGGGAGGACCGTCGATTCGCCGTATGGACGGCGGCGCTTCGCCGGCGGAACGCTCTCGCCTCATACAGGCATTTGCGCCCCAGTCCAACAACCGGCCCGACCTAGTCGGCTCCGATAGCGAGGTGGACATCCTCATCTCGACGGACGTCCTATCCGAGGGGCAGAACCTCCAGGACTGCGGCGTCCTGGTCAACTACGACTTGCACTGGAACCCCACTCGCATGGTCCAGAGGGCCGGGCGCATCGACCGCATCGGTTCCAAGCACCCGTTGCTGTGGGTGCACAACATGTTCCCGGAAGAGGGGCTGGAACGGCTCCTGGGCCTGGTGGAGAGTCTGAGTCGCAAGATTACGGACATCGACCGCAGCGGGTTCCTCGATGCATCGGTGCTGGGCGAGACGGTCCACCCTAGGAACTTCAACACCCTGCGCCGCATCATGGGCGAAGACGGTGTTGTGATTGAGGAGCAGGAGCAGTTCACTGAGTTGGCTAGCAACGAGTTCCTACTTCAGCAATTGCGGGGCCTGCTGGACACAGGAGCGCGTGAGATGCTTGAGGAGCTACCGGACGGCATCCACTCCGGCTTGGCGCGTGACGGCGAGAAGGGAGTGTTCTTCTACTTCACTGCGCCTGGGCCGAGGGGCGAGGGCCGGCGACACTTCTGGCGCTACTACGACATGAGAAGCGACCGCGTGCTCGACAACAGGTTCCTCATCGCCAATCTGATCGCCTGCTCACCGGATACGCCGCGGTTGGTGGGCTACTGCGATGTCTTCGCCATCCAAGACAGGGTAATCAACGACATCCTCGGCTCCGTGCGCGAACAGCAGGCGGTGGAAGCCGCCCCCCGAATCCTGGACCCGTTGCAACAGACGGTCATAACGCTGCTGCGGGGGTACCTGAACAGCCCATCCGTCAATCGGGCCGAGGTCAGAGAGGCGATGCAGCGCCTACGGTCGCCGATGACCCATGCCGCCAGCCGAGACCTGCGGCGAGCCTACGAACAGGTCCAGCGAGACCAGAGCATTGAGCCTGTGATTAGCCATGTCCGTTCAATGGACGCTCTTGCGCCGGAGGCTGGCCCGGCTACCTCAGACGCTCAACCGCCGCTCTCGCGCGAAGACCTGCACTTGGTCTGCTTCGACTACATCTGGAGCTAACGCAGACCTCAATCGGCCCGCTGCGGGAATCTTGACCTGAATATACGCTGCCACAGGCCAATCGACCGGTCCTCGTCCCACTCGCGAAGCGCTGCGTATGCGATACCAGCAGCTTCGTTGAGCTTTGTCCTGTATGTTTCGAAAGGGAAATATATACTTGTGTACCATCAGCTACAATTGAGCGGCCCGCGCCGCCCTACCCCTCTGCCCTTTACACGCAGGGCCGCGTCCCGTTCCAGCCGGGCCCCCGCCACCGCCTGCTGTGAGCCACCAAATGGGCGTAATCGAGGGCGTAGCGCCCCGTGGGCTTGCAGTTGCGCCTCATCCTCCCGAGCCACCGTCGATGGCGCGCGATCCAGAACTGCAGCGATTTGCTGCTGCGACGTTCCTGCGGCTTGTAGGTGGGCAATGCGAAACCGCTCATATTCCGACAACTGCTTGTACTCCATGCCAACACCTTACTCTGGTGTTGCACTTCGTTTGTGAATCTAGGGAATCCAGCACGTCCGCCGCAAGCCGCTATTGCGCAACCCCACATCCGCTACCGTCACATAAGGGTGCTGTTCGCAGACGACCATGCGGTCACGCGGGAAGGTCTTGAGCTAATTCGGAGCGGTCTGAGGCGTTCGAGGTGAAGGTGCTCGGGTGGAGGAAAGGCGAGCGGCGCGGCATGGTGGGGGGGCGCGGGCGGGCCCGAGTGCGGGGACGGCGAGGGCGCTGTGCGAACCGGGGGCCCCGTGCCCTGGGGCGCGGAGGTGGAGTACGCCTTTCGCACCGGCTACGACTCCACAGGCGGGGTGGAGGCGACCCACGTGGTCGCGCTGGGCTGCGCCGCCATGCTGGCGCATCAGGAGGCGGCCGAGGCCAAGTCCTCATCGAGGAAGCTATCGTCCTACATCATGACCGTGATGGAGAGACCGTGAGTGCAGGACGCTGTTCCGCACCGCCCAAGGGGAGGGCATCGCACCGTCATCGATGCCCTTGACACACATCGATGGAGTCCCTGTCCTGGCTGCCGTCCTGGACGCGCAACGTAACGTGGTAGACACGCACCAGTCCATGCATATGTGCTAGCTTTTTTCGTTGCCCGGAAGGCCGACCTTCCGGGCAATCCCTCTCCCGTTACTCCGGCGGCTAGCCCGCCGGGTCCGGCGCTGCCGGGGTGTAGGCCCGGACCCAGTGGGAGCGCTCGCTCACCTCCCCGTGCTCGTTGATGGCCTTGATACGGTACACGTATTGCTTATCCGGCTCGACCGTATCGTCGATGTAGGTGGTGTCCGCCGAGCCGGTGTCGCCTGTGATGGTGACGAAAGTCCCCTGCGGGTGGATTTCCCTGTCGCGGCGCAGGATGACGTAGCCGGTGATGGAGTCGTCCTGCGGGTTGTCCCAGGTGAGGGTCACGGTGTCGTGGGAGACGGCGGCAGACAGTCCCGTGGGCTTGGCCGGCGGCTGGGGGGCCGCCACCGCGTCAGTCGCCCCGCTGCTCAGCGTCTCCCTGTTGTCAGCGTCATCAGCAAAGCTCACCTCCACCTTGATGGTCTGGCCCTCGTTGGCTTCTACCAGGGTGTAGGTGGCATTCGTCGCTCCCTGAACTGCTGTGTCATCAGCCAGCCACCGGTAGGTGAACGTGACGTTCTCCAACCCGTCGGTGTCGGCGATACCCGAGGTATCCGCCGTCAGCGTCTCCCCCACCTGGGCCGTCCCCGCGATGGTCGGCGTTCCGGTGGCCGGACTGTTGGGCTGGGGCGCTGCATCCACCACATCCGTGGCGGCGCTGGTCAACGTTGCCTCGTTCCCCGCGTCGTCGGTAACGGTGACCTTCACCTTGATGTTCTTGCCCACGTCGTCGGCCACCAGGGTGTAGGTGGCATCCTTCTCGCCCTCGATGTCCGTATCGGTGGTTCCGTCATTGGCAACCCACTGGTAGCTGTAGGACACGTTGTCCAACCCGTCCGCGTCGGTGATGCCGGTGGTGTCCGCCGTCAGCGTCTCGCCCACCCGGGCTGTACCGCCGATGGTCGGTTGCCCGGTTGCGGTGTTGTTGGTCACCGCCTGGTTGTCGAACGATGCCGCGTGATTGCCCGCCGCGTCTCTAATGCGCAGGGCGGACTCATCCGTCGGGACGGCATAGCTGACAGTAACCACGTCCTCCGCCACCACGGCCGAAATCAGGGTCAGAATCACTGCGGCTCCGACCACCGAAACGCGGGCAATCCCACGTTCATCGCTGCCGGCCATCACCGTAAAGGTGTCCGCCCCCGGCACTGAGTTCTCGTCCAGAGACTCGTCATAAGTCAACGTCAACGTCGTCCCGTCCGCTATGGAGGCAGAGAGCTCCGGCGGAATCGTTTCCCTAGGCGTGCCGAAGGCCTCTTCGGAAGCGGGACTACTGCCAGCCTCGCTGTTGGCGACGACTCGTATCGCGTATTCCACCCCGTCGGTCAGACCAGTGATGGTGTGGGTCGTCCCGGTGACTGTCGCCTCCAAGACATCTGCCGCAGTCTCCCACCTGTCGGCGGCTTCCTTCCACTGCACCAGATACCCGGTAATGAGCAGGCCACCGTCGTCCGGGGCCATTTTCCAGGAGACCGTCAACGCTCCCGTGCCCTCGGGAGAGACTGTTGGAGTACCGGGGGCCGCGGGCAGTCGGTCAGACCGGGAAACCGAGGCCGCCACTGCCGCGCTGGTCAGAGACTCCTCATTGCCGGCATCGTCGGTAAAGGTCACCCTGACCTTTATGGCTTTGCCCTCGTCCCCCGATGTCATGGTGTAGGAGGAGCCGGTCTCGCCCGCAATGTCCGTATCGCTCACCCAATCGTTGCTGATCCACTGGTAGGAGTAGGACACGTTGTCCAGTCCGTCCTCGTCCTCAATGCTGGAGGCGTCCGCCGTCAGCGTCTCGCCCACCCGGGGAGTTCCAGTGATGACGGGAGCGCCAGTCGCCGACGAGTTGCCACTCTGGGATTGTGTCTGCAGGAAGGGGAGAGTCAGTTCCAGACTGTTGGAGAGAGGCCGGTTTCCGTTGCCGCAGGGATGATAAACATTGTCTTCGCAAGGCCGGTTCGCAGGCACGTTGATTTCCACGTCGGCATTCGGGTCCGGCGCGACGGTGAACTCCCACTCTTCGGTGCGGCGATCCAGGTTCTGAACGCTGGTTACCGTGCCCCCCGACACTTCCACCATCCCCGATCCGTAGGAAAACAGGACCTTTACGGATTCGCTGAAGGCGATCTGGAAGGTAAAACTGTCGGCGCCGTTGTGGGATTCCGGACGATCCACTACGCTGACCGTCACCGGCGGCAGCGATACCATTGCCGTTTCGTTCCTTGCCTGGTCGTATTCAAGAGAAAAGGTTGTGTAGTAGTTGCCGCCCAGGTCGCGGATGCGCGGGGCGTTCAGGTCCTCCGGCAAGATGTAAATGAAGTCGACCGCGTCGACATGCACCACTGGTTCAGGCAAAGTCAGTATGACTTTGCGGCCGGTCACTGTGACCGAAACAGGCACGTGTGATTCTTCGTGGACCAGCACCCGGAAGTCGTCGGGGTCGGGAACGGAAGTGCCGTCCAACTGCCGGTCAAAGTCGAGGGACAGCAACGCGCCGTCAACCACGGCATCTTCCAACCAAGGCGTGTCTCGTTGTTGCGTGACCCAGGTCTCACCCGAATAGGGGCTCTCTCCAACGGCGTTGACGGCCCTTACGCGAACGACGTAGTCCACCCCGTTGGTTAAATTGCGGATGTCGTAGCGTACTTGATGACCATTCGAATTCGGAGGGGAAGAGTATTCCCACACGTCCGACGCGTTCGTCCAACTGTCTCCCCACTCCTTTACTTGCACCTCGTAGCGGGTGATCTCGGAACCTCCATTACTGAATGGCTCTCGCCAACTGGCAAACAGGATCCCATTGACGGGGAACAGGCGCAGATATCCAGGAGCTGAGGGTGGCGCCGGACTTGTCGGCGTTGAGACGGGGGTATCATCGATACATAGCTGGTACTCAGTTGCAGGTGACCAGTCATTGAACATGTCGTTGAACTCGGCACCTCGCCACTTGATTTCGCCGGCGGTGAACAAGGCATCGGCAAAGGGGAATGCCATGTCGTCGATGTACAAAGTCCAATCCTGAAAGTGCCGCTTCAGGATGCCACGAAGCGGCCCGCTCCATTGGCCATCAGAAACTGGCCCATCCCATCCCCCGCGGTCGATGTCGATGCTGAAGCTGGCATACTCAGGCGTTGCGAAAGGCCCCGACCTTGCCGCTGTGCCCTTCGGGACCATGGGAACGAGGCTGATGGACATGATTACGAAGTTCTCATCCTGGTATTCAAACTCGTCGGCGCTGAGGCTCGAAGGAGGTCCTGGGTGGAACAATTGGTGTACGAGCTTGAATCGTCCCCAATCTGCGGTGGTCTGGTCCCCCAACCGGAGGCTGGCGGTCCATACGGGGCTATCACAGCTGTCCGACCTATCGTCGTTCATCAAGGTAACCCTGGCGGTGTACGGGGATCCTTCAACGAACCCCTCAGGGAGGGTTCCGAAGCCCAGATCCACGCTCTCTCCGTCGTCGTCCACGCTGTCCTGGGTCGCCGTGAAGGTGAAGGTCTTGGAGGTCTCCGTGGGGCCGAAGGTGACGCTGGTCGCCGAGAGCGAGTAGTCGTCGCTGCTGGCCCCTTCCTCGTCCTCAATCTCTATCGGGATGTTCGCGTCACTCCCCGGGGCATGGCTCATCACCACCGTGATTGTGGTGAACGAGCCTTCCGACACTCCGTAGGTATCCGCACCGAAACTGACGGTCGTGGATCCCGAGGGCGCTACGTCCTCTATGGTGACCACTGTCTCGCTGGTCGTGCCCTCGGTTACGCCTGAGGGCAGGGTCCCCAGGCTAATGCTCACCTTCTCGCCCGGGTCACCGATCCGGTCCGAGACAGCGGAGAACTCAAAGGACTTCTCGGTTTCGCCGGAGTTGAAGGTGACGTCGGTTGGCACGCCGTTGTGGTCGGAGTCCGACGCCCCGTCCTCATTGCTCCAGGAGAGCGGAATGGTCACCGTCCGCTCCGGATCGTCGTCCAGGGTGAGCACAACCTCCACAGTGCTGCCCTCTGTGACAGGGTAGCCGCTCTCCTTGAAGTTGACAGTCAGGGACGACGGGGCATCGTCGTCGGTGATGGAGACGGTCGTCTCGTCGGTGGTCCCGGCGCTCACGCCCCCGGGCAATGGGCTGTCGAAGGTGAGCTTGACGCTCTCCCCGTCGTCGTTCTCCGCGTCATCGGTCGCCGTGAAGGTGAATGTCTTCTCGGTTTCGCCGGAGTTGAAGGTGAGGCTGGCGGGGACGACGCTGTAGTCGTCGTCGGATGTCTCACCCTGGTTCGCCGGGACCAGCGTGATGATGACCGTTCGCTCAGGATCGGCGTTGAACTTCACCTTGACCGTCTCCGTCTCACCCTCGGTCACGCTGTAGCTGGACAGCTCGAAGCTCACCTCCACCGCCGGCAAGTCGTCGTCGGTGATGGAGACGGTCGTCTCGTCAATGCTCCCGGCGTTCACGCCCCCGGGCAATGGGCTGTCGAAGGTGAGCTTGACGCTCTCCCCGTCGTCGTTCTCCGCGTCATCGGTCGCCGTGAAGGTGAATGTCTTCTCGGTTTCGCCGGAGTTGAAGGTGAGGCTGGCGGGGACGACGCTGTAGTCGTCGTCGGATGTCTCACCCTGGTTCGCCGGGACCAGCGTGATGATGACCGTTCGCTCAGGATCGGCGTTGAACTTTACCTTGACCGTCTCCGTCTCACCCTCGGTCACGCTGTAGCTGGACAGCTCGAAGCTCACCTCCACCGCCGGCACGTCGTCGTCGGTGATGGAGACGGTCGTCTCGTCAATGCTCCCGGCGCTCACGCCCCCGGGCAATGGGCTGTCGAAGGTGAGCTTGACGCTCTCCCCGTCGTCGTTCTCGGCGTCATCGGTCGCCGTGAAGGTGAATGTCTTCTCCTGCTCGCCGCTGTTGAAGGTCAGGCTGGTGGAAGCGACTGAGTAGTCGCCCCCCGTGGCGCCGTCCTGGTTGGTGGCAGTGATGGGGACCGTCACCGAGCGCTCCGGGTCTTTGCTCAGCGTCACCTTCACGTCGACCGTACCACCTTCCGCAACCGTATACGTCGACGACTCAAACGCTGCCGTCACCTCGATTGGCCCCATCATGTCGTAGGAGTAGAGCTTTCTCCCGAGCACGTCAGGAACCCACATGGTTGCGCCGTCGGACCACGCGTCGCGGGGGTACTTATTGTCTGCATACAGGTCGAATTCCTTGCCCTCGGCTCGGGCGCCTGTGGCCAACACGTAGGCGTAGAACTTGTCGTCGTCCCAGTCGGCGACCCAGATTGTGGTCCCGTCCGACCAGATGCCTTGGGGAGCGTCGTTGTCCGAGTGCAGAGTGATGTCATTGGCCTCGTCACGCGTGCCAAACTCGTTCTCGTCCGCGGTGTCCGGGTCGTCCTCCAGGTGGTAGGCGATGAGTTTGGCGAGAGCATAGTCCGATACCCAGAATGTGGCGCCGTTCGACCAAACGCCCCGGACGGACTGGTTGTGAATCGTGTCCAGAGCGAACTCCTTGCTCTTGTCACGCACGCCGTACTCATCGTCCTGGGTGTCGGGATCGTCCAGCAGGCCGTAGGCGAAGACCTTCCCGTGACCCGGTTCCTGTGGAGCCGGATTCATGTCCATTCCGTTTTCGTCGTGGATCTTGTGCCAGTCCACTGCCCACATGGTCGTGCCGTCGGACCAGATGCCGGCAAAGAGGATGTACTCAGGATCTTGTTGAATGAAATCACTGAGGGTAGCGATGTCCTTCTCCCGGTTACGAGTCCCGTCGCTCCGGTTGAAGGCGAATATCTTTGGGTGCTGGTAGGGAGCGACGTAGAGCGTAGTTTCGTTACCCCACACCGCTCGGACTGTCTCGCCGCCACCGGTGTCAACTTCCGGGTTGTCGTCATGGAAGCTGTTGAGGTCCTGGGAGGGGGTCCAGTTGTAGCGAAAACCCCCGTCCCGTTCCACGACGACCGTGTAGATGAGGGACGCCTCCCCCGCTTTCGAGACCTTAACGTCGATTGCGGTCCTTCCCACCTGGACGCTCACCTGGTGCCCCGTGGTGGACGAGTCTGCGTCCTCCAGCATTGTGCCGCCAGCGTCCTGGTAGGCTACCGTCGCCGCGCTGTCGCTGCGCGTAGGGCTAATAGTCACGTGCTCGACGGAGCTCGGCACCGCAACCTGGTAGGAGGAGGTGAAGAAGGAAAACCCCGGGCGCAGGGTCGCCGTGAAGTTAGGCACCGCCGGAGAAGGGGTGACCGCGAGGTTGCTCAGTGTGGTGGCGCCCTCCTCCGCGGCCGGCAACTTATGGGAGAACACCCTGCTGTAGGCGATCGGAAGACGTACGCTGTTTTTGTGGACGTTCCACATGGTCATCCCGTCGGACCAGATGCCGCGGCTGTGGCCTCTATGGTAAAAGGTGAACGGGATGTCCCTAGCCTCATCGCGCCCGCCGGTGGCCAGCGTGTAGGCGCGGATGGAATCGTCTCCATTGTTCCCTACCCACACCGTCGTACCATCCGACCAGATGCCACTGAGGAAGCTGCCCTCGACTAGTGCGATGTCCTTGTCAGCTTGCCGGCCTCCATGGTTCATACCTGCCGTGCCATCCGATGCAATATCCAGTGTGTAGGCGTAGAGCATGGTGTCGAAGCTGTCCACCACCCAGACGGTATCGGTTCCATTTGACCAAACACCATCTACGGATTCATTGGGATCTGCCAAGGTGATGTCCTTGCTTGCCTCGCGCTGGCCCTTTTCGTCAGAGCCGGTGGTGTCGGGGTCGTCCTTCAGCCTGTAGGCGTACAGTGTGGGTGTCGACCCGCCGCTGCCGACCCAGATGGTATCTCCGTCCGACCAGAGACCTCTGGGACTGCTGTTGCCAGAGTGCGTGTCAAATTCCTTGGACCGGTCGCGGACTCCCGTGGTCAACGCATAGGCGTAGAGCTTCATTTGTAGACGGTCGAGCACCCACATGGTCGTCCCGTCGGACCAGGCACCCACGGGCTCTGTAATGCCGTCCGTGCCGAGGCCGTGGATGTCCCTGGTCGGCGTCCAAGCGCCGAACCGGGCGGAGTCCCGTTCCACATATAGGCTGTGGATGAGCGCCCTGCCATCGGCTGCCGCAACCTCGATGTCGATCCGCGTCGTCCCCACTTCGACACCGACCTGGCGGCCGGTGGAGCCCTGGTCGGCGTCCGCGTTCACGTACGCCACCGTTGCCGCCGCGTTGCCGGCAACGGCGGTAACCGTCACGACGTTGACGTCGTTGGTCACCGAGGTCCAATAGTACGCCTCGTCCGGGTCGAACACCGGACGCAGGCTCACATCGCTCGTGCCGTCGTTGACGGTCAGGGAACTCAGGGAGAGGCCGCCGGCCTCGGAGGGCGGTGTGTTGAAGGAGTAGATCTTCCCGTCGGCGCCGGTGGACACCAGCCAGATGGCAGTGTTCCCGTCCGACCAGATGCCTGCGCCCACGATCGCGAGCGCGGCGGGAGGGAAGAAACTCTTGTCCCAGTCCGGGACCCCGTGGAAACTGCCGACCGTGCCGTCTGATGAGACGTCCAGCGTGTATGCCACGAGCCGTTTTCTTGGCCCAAAGTTCGACGAGGAGACCCAGAGGGTGCTTCCGTCCGACCAGATGCCACGTGCGAAGGCGCTGTCGCCATGAAGGCCGAACTCCTTGTTGGTCGTGCTGCCGGTCCCGTCCTGACGCGTTCCTGTGTCCAAGGCGTATGCGTACAGATTTCTGCTGGCACTGTCCGTGACCCATATGGTCGTTTCGTCCGACCAGATACCCCAAGGGCCGCTATTGTCCGCATGCAGGGAGATGTCCTTGCTTGCGTCGCGCTGGCCCTTTTCATCAGTGCCGATAGTGTCGGGGTCGTCCGTCAGCGTGTAGGCATAGAGCTTGGCATCGTCTGTGTCGGCGAGCCAGACAGTCGTACCGTTGGACCACATGCCTCCTGGGCTGGCGTTGTCCGAGTGCAGGCTGAACTCCTTGGACGCATCGCGGTCGCCGGTGGCCAGAACGTAGGCGTAGATTTTGTCGTCATCATCGTCGGCGACCCACATCGTGGTCCCGTCGGACCAGATGCCCTGCGGACTCGCGTTACCCGCCGCTACGACATCGTTGAGGTCCTGGGTCGGCGTCCAGCCAAGGATTCGGGCATCGTCCCGCTCCACGGTGAGTTCATAGAGTTTCGTGGTCATCCCGTCCCGGGCGGTTACCACTATCCGGAATTCGGACACTCCCACCGTCAGGGACACCTGGTGGCCAGTCAAACCGGGTTCGGCGTCCTCCATACGCGCCCCGGTACGATCCTGGAAGACGACGTTTGCGCCGGCGTCGGTCGGAGTGGCAGTAACCGTAAGGTGTGCGCCCCTGTATGTCACTGCCGTACGGTAAGAGGTGCCCGCGCTGGTGAAGCCTGGGTTCAGGTCCACCTCGATTGTGCCGTCATTGACAATCAGGGCACTGAGGGTGGCCTCGTCAGATGGGGCCTGCGCGCCGACAAGTGGAGAGTCGAGAGCAGTGACAACGAGCATACCAAGCAGCCCAGCCAGCACCAGGAGCATCCGAACCCTGTGTTGTCGTTTGTGAACTGCACACCTCATGACGTTGAATGGAAGTAGCAAGGGAGTCATGTCGGTGCGCCAGCCGTGTTCATTCCAGCAATACTTGTCTTGATGAATACACCCTTGGGGTCAGTATCAGTACGAATGAGCGTTGCCAAGGATGGTCTGCGAAGCGGGTGTGTTCTCTTCAGCGCCTAGTTGGACCACGTAACTGCGAACTCTGGAAATGGGATAGCGGCCGATTTCACTCCCAAACCGGCGGGGGGAGCGGCATACCCCAGTTTCAGGTACGGGTCACGTCCCGTCAAGTCGTGTAAGAGCATCACCCTCGCTGATTGATCAGGCTGCCCCTGCGGGAAGAATCATTGAAGCCTCCATGCCGTGCTGGTCGCCGATGTCGATGGCAAGAGCGGGGAGATTGCGGCGGGCGACCTGCCATTCGTCGTGCTGCTCGGCGAGGACTGCCCCGATGAGACGCCGGACCGCAGCGCGGTTCGGGAAGATGCCCACCACGTCGGTCCGGCGTCTCATCTCCTTGTTGAGGCGCTCCTGCGGGTTGTTCGACCAGACCTGCCTCCAGTGGGCCAAGGGGAAGGCGGTGAAGGCCAGGATAGCCGGGCCCACGTCGGCCAGCAGTTCGGCGGCCTGCGGGAAGCGTTCGTCGAGCATGCCCACCATGCGCACATGCTGTGCGTGGACCTCTTCAGGGGTAGGCTGCTGATAGGTCGTCCGGACCATGGTCGCCACCCAGGGCTGTGCACGCCGCGGGACTCTGGAGAGCAGGTTGGTCATGAAGTGGGTGCGGCAGCGCTGCCAGGACGCGCCGGCGAACACCGTAGCGATAGCATCCTTCAGTCCCTGATGCGAATCGGAGGTCTCCAGCTCCACCCCGCCCAGACCCCGGGCCGCCAGCGAACGCAGGAACGCCATTCAGAACGCGCCGACCTCACTCGTCCCCACGTCGATGCCCAGCACCTCCCGCTTCCCTTCGCGATTGACCCCGGTGGCCACCGCGACACTCACGTTGACGATCCGTCCGTCCTCACGCACCTTCTGGGTCAGCGCGTCCAGCCACAGGTAGTGAGAGGGCCCGCCGTCCAAGGGACGGCCGAGGAAGGAGTCGACCACGGAGTCCAACTCGGAGCAGATGCGCGAGACCTGGCTCTTGGAGATGCCCTCGCAGCCGAGGGCCTGCACGAGGTTCTCGACGCGGCGGGTCGAGACGCCCTCCACGTAGGCCTGCCGCACGAGGGCGAGCAGGGCGCGCTCGCTGCGCCGGCGTGGTTCGAGCAGGGAGGGGAAGTAGCTGCCCTCCCGCACCTTCGGGTCCTGTAGCTCCCGGGTGCCCACTCGCGTGTCCCAAGGCCGGGCCCGGTAGCCGTTGCGGTAGGTGATCCACTCCGAACTGTGCTCGCCAAAGCTGGCCCCGGTCTTGGTAGCCACCTCGGCCTCCATCACCGCCTGGATCAGCACCTGGAGCCCCTCGCGCAGGAAGTCGAGGTCTGCGTCAGGCGCCTCCTTGCGCAACAGCTCCAACACGTCCATCCTGTCCTTGGCCATCGCCGTCACCTCCTTCATCTTTGTCGTTGATGAGGGTGACGCGGTGGCCCTTGTCTTGCCGGACCCTGCTGTCTCTTACACCACTTCCTGGGACACTCCTGCCGTGAAAACCTGGGCCATTGTCGGCGAATTGCTGTTACTGCCGTGTAACGCAGGTATAGGTGCATCGGTTAACTTGCGACCCATGTCAGCAAGGCGGGATGGACGCGGGAGCGGGTTGTGTATTCATGCAGCCATGGTTGAACGGGCGAGCGTGACCTGCCCGGCCACCCTAGATTCCAGCCTGTGCTGGAATGACGGAGGTGTGTCAGACGCACTATTCTCACAAGAACGACGGAGCGCTCCCCTCAGCCTTCCATGCGCTTGGTGAGGTTGCACCCGAACTCCTGCATGATACCGTCCGTCTTGCGCTTGATGATGCCCTGGCCGAATTCGCCCAGCTTGCCCATGATGTTGGCGTCCGAGTGCACGACGAGGTTGCTCGCACCGTCGCCCGCGTCCTCGACCGCCATGTCGATCTTCACGCGGACGTTGCCCTGCACTTTGCGGTCCGCGTCCTCGCCCGTCATGGAGACGCGCATCGCGGCGGCGTCCCGCGAGTCCACCCACAACTTGCCCGCGAGGCGCGCGCCTTTTGCTTCAAGACGACCTGCTGATGCGAAAGCTTGGCCATTCGCGGCCTTTTGCATCAAAGCCATTCCCCGCTTGTCGGGGCAGGGGTTCACAGTGCCCGGTTCACGTCTTCAGCGCACTCGTGCGGCGCGCACTGGCGTTCACCGGCTGCGCCCAGCGGCCTCAGGCCGGGTCTCTGCGCTCGCCCCCGACCTGATCAGAGGCCCCTCGCGATTCTGTAATACCGCGCTTCCGAAGCGTATCCCCCACCAATACCCCTCTCATTCACACAGCCAGCCTGAGCCGCAAGGTAAAGGTTCTTGATTTCGTCTGATGTGGTGGACTACGCGGGCCTTGAGCTCAGATTGTCACCATACCTTGAATTGTGCTAACCCTTGTATGCTGTGATTCCAGAGCGCTACCGCCCAGGAGCACCTAAGAGAATTGTTTGAATTGCCTCACACGTGTCGTCAAACCGGAGGGCGGCACTCGACAGGAGCACTAGGAGTCGCCATTCTTGATGCCCCCTTTGCTAGCTGAATCCAGACCTACCGCCCACGAGTACCTCAGCGTTTCTTCGCTACTGTCCAACTGGGACGAAGAAGCTAATTGGGCAATAACAACTACGTCCTATCAGTGAGCAGGTGCGTGATTAGGTCTAGGATGCACGGCGGGAGACGACGCGTGCGAGGCAATTTAAACAACTTCCTCACGTACTCTTGGGCTGTGACACTATAGGAGATCGAGCGAGGTACCAGCGAGGCACTTCGTCTCGGTGTCGCCCAAGAGTTCGAGTCTCTTCCAGTCCCCCTAAGGAGATTCGAACCACACTCATCGGGGTCGTGATGCCGAGGGGGAGACCACGGGTCCTCGTCAAGAGAAATAGCACTCCGCATGTAATGGTGTCGTCCGACTACGAGCCCACCGCCAAAGAGCACCTCAGTATTTCGTGTCTGTTGTGTACTGCGTATGTTTGGCGATGGAATTACCCTTTTTCAGCCATCCTTCTATGTCCACGCCGGCATGTCGACTAGCGTGCAAAACAACCTCCGCAGCCGCCCTTGCGTCCTCTGCCGCATCGTGATGCTGAAAGGTGATGCCCAGATCCCTAGCGATAGCTGCCAAACCCCAACCCCTACGCCGATACTTTGTCGGCCATGCGCGCCGCGCGATCATTGCGCTGTCAAGCCAGTTCGCTTGGATGGGGTTGAGCCTGTACTTGCGCATCGCCCCATCGAACGCCCTGCGATCAAACGGAGTATGGCTGACTAGGATTGTTTCCTCCAGCAAGCCCCGCAGCCTGTTTTCTAACTGCGGCAGTGCCATGCTGGTCCTGACGGTCTCTTCTTCAATACCGTGGATGCCGACATTGACCGGGCTGAACGGGACTTCCGGGTTGACCAGAAATGACAACTGTTCCGTGACGACGCCGGCACGAATACGGACGATGCCCACTTGGCAGATGCTGGAGGGGTCTGCATTGGCCGTTTCAACGTCAACGGCATTGAACGTCAGGTTGCTCATCGTTCTCCTCTGTCTTGGCGATCGCAGGGTCACAGTCAGCCAGTCTCCTGTATACTCTCGCGGGAACGCAAGGCTCCGTAGTGCAGAGTAACTGCAGATGTGGCGGTGGAGGGGATATGGCGGAGACCGGAGGCACACCGGCGTACACCTACCGATTCTGGGCGAAGGCATCGCCGTACCGTCAGCGAGCGCCCGAGCGGGTGCACCTGCTGGAGCACCACCTAGCGGATGTGGGCGCCTGCTTTGCGGCTTTGTTGGACCAACCGACCATCCGGCGTCGACTGGCTGCGGCCGGTCGACTGGATTATTTGGATGACGCAACGGCGGCGCGACTCGCCCTCTTTGCCGCTTTGCACGATATCGGCAAGGCAAACGTTGGCTTCCAGACTCAGGTTTGGCGGGACATCGATGCCCCTACGGGCCGGCGTCTGCCGTATCGTGCTGGCCACACCCAAGACCTGACCCCAGTGCTCAGGTACGCGGACAGGGAGACGGCGGACTGGTTCTTCGACGCCCTGGGCTGGTGGTTTGACGCCACCGAGTCCTGGGACGACTGCGGCGGCGAGACCGTCTGCGGCCTGTTCGTCGCCGCCCTGTCGCACCACGGGCTGCCCCTGCAGTTGGACGACCCCAACAGGCAGCCCAACCCCGGCATCTGGCGGCGATACGGGAACCTTGATCCGCGCGAACACATCAAGCGCGTGGGTTTCCTGGCCCGGCGATGGTTCCCGAAGGCGTGGGAGTCCGGTGCTCCGCCGCTGCCGTCGGAGCCCGCGTTCCAGCACATGTTCCTGGGCCTATGCAACTTGGCCGACTGGATTGGCTCCAACGAGAAGTGGTTTCCGTACGTGGATGAACTTCGCGACGGCTACTTTAACATTGCGCGGGGCAACGCTAGCCAGGCCGTCGATGCCGCTGGCCTGGACTTGGGCCAGCAGCGTCGCCAATTCACCGGCGCCCCTGGCTTCCGGGCCCTATTCTCGCAGGTAGATGGCACGCCCAACGCGATCCAGGAGGCTGTGCAAGGCATCGCGTTGAGCGAGCGGCTGGTTATCGTCGAGTCCGAGACCGGCTCCGGCAAGACGGAGGCAGCTCTGTGGCGGTTCGCGCGGATGTACAAGGAAGAATTGGTGGATGGCCTGTACTTCGCGCTTCCCACCCGCGCCGCTGCGGTGGAGATTCACCAGCGGGTCGAGGGCTTCATCGCCAACCTGCTCACCGATTCGCATAGGCCACCGGTCGTGCTCGCCGTCCCCGGCTACGATACGGATCCGGACGCCCACGCTGTCGCGTTGCCCGGACACGAAAGCCAGTACGAGGAGCACGCCGCGACGGAGAGACCCTGGGCGTCCGAGAATTCTAAGCGGTTCTTGGCCGCGCAGATTGCCGTGGGCACGGTGGACCAAGCCATGATGGGGGCGTTACAGGTCAAGAACGCCCACATGCGGGCGGCCTGCCTAGCCCGCAACCTCCTTGTAGTGGATGAGGTGCACGCCTCGGACGCCTACATGCGGGTCATCCTGAAAGCGCTGCTGGACGCCCACCTTCGCGCCGGGGGCTACGCCCTGCTGATGTCGGCCACCCTGGGGGCTGTGGCGCGGCGGGAATGGCTGTCCGCCGTCGGCCTGCCCGTTGGCGACCTGCCGACGCTGGATGACGCATGCCACGCTCCCTACCCCGCCGTCAGCGTTGTGGCCCTCGACGGCCAGGGCCTTGTCCCCGTTGGTGAGAACGACCAAGACAAGAACGTCCATATTGAGGCGGCGCCGGAGATGGGGGACTTCCCTGCCGTTGCCCATCGCGTCCTCGCGGCGGCCCGTTCCGGCGCCAAGGTCCTGGTGGTCCGCAACACCGTCGGTCATGCCATCGAGACGCAGCGAGCGCTGGAGGAACTGGCCGATTCCGGCGACCAAGGCCTCCTGTTTGCAGGCAACGGAGTGGCGGCAGTGCACCATAGCCGATTTGCGGCTCCGGACCGCCGCCTACTGGACAGGGCGGTAAAGACGCAACTGGGCAAGACTCGCCAGGGCGGCGGCCGGATCGTCGTGGGCACTCAGACCCTGGAGCAATCCCTGGACATCGACGCTGACCTGCTGATAACGGACCTGTGTCCGGTGGACGTGCTGCTGCAGCGAATCGGGCGTCTGCACCGGCACCAACGCGATGACCGGCCAGACGGATACAAGAGCGCTGCCTGCATCGTGCTGACACCGCAAAGCGACGATCTCTCGCCGCTGCTGACCGACGGCGAGAACGCCAATGGGCTTGGGCCGAAAGGGTACGTGTATGAGGACCTCCGCGTCTTGGAGGCCACCCGGCGGCTGATCGCTGAGCATCGCGAATGGCACATACCGGCGATGAATCGGCTGCTGGTGGAGCGGGCCACACATCCCGACGCGCTGGAGGACATCGTCCGGGAGAAGGGCGACGCCTGGCGCATTCACGCCAACAGCGTCGAGGGGGGAGCAATAGCCGAAGGGCTCACCGCCCGCAGCGCGGTCATTCGGCGTGACAAATCCTTCTTTGTCGACAACCAAGACGTGTGCTTTGGCGGCAGCGAGGAACGCATCCGCACCCGGTTGGGTGACGACCAGGTTGACGTGCAATTCGATCCGCCGCCGTGGAGTCCCTTCGACGCGGCGCAAGCAATCGACAAGCTGCCGGTGTCGGTGCGTTGGCTGGGCGGGAACGCCGTGCCTGACGCAGTAGTGTCGACACCGGCCGGCAAGGGCTTCACCTTCAGCATCGGCGACCGTGTTTTCCGGTATGACAGGTGGGGGTTGCGGCGAGCCTAGGTGATCCGGCAAGCCCGTAAATCCAATTGACAGGTACTAATTAGTCCTTGTAATGTAGTACATTCGTCCCACGTACCGACTCTAAACATCGGCAGGTGCTAGGCTATGTCCAACATTCTCAAAGACCCGCTAATCCGGTTCGACAGGGCTGATGGTGCCTGTGTGGAGGCGTCGCTGCCGGAGGTCTACGCCGCGCTGATGGCGAACGAGGTTGACGCCTTCCCCGCGTTGCGCCCTCACCAGCGCCATGCTTGGCATGCCTTCTTGGTCCAGCTCGGCGTGATGGCGATGCATCGGGCGGGTGCGAGCGAATCCTCCTTCGACTCCGTCGTGTGGGCGGACCTCATTCGCGGCCTCACGCCGGACTTCCCCGGCGACGAACCTTGGCGGTTGGTGGTGGACGACATCACCAAGCCCGCCTTCATGCAGCCGCCGGCCCGGGCCAAGGAGCGGAAGAAGGACTACAAGACCGCCGTTGTTACCCCCGACGAACTGGATATGCTCGTCACCTCCAAGAACCACGACCTCAAGGCCGCAGTGGCGGCCCAAGCCAGCGTTGACGATTGGATTTTCGCGCTGGTCACCCTCCAGACGATGGAGGGGTTTGGCGGCGCTGGCAACTATGGCGTCTCCCGCATGAACGGCGGCTTGGGCAACCGTCCGGCCTTCACCCTCGCCCCTGCCAGCCACGGCCCCGGCGCCCACGTCCGGCGCGACATCGTTGCGCTGCTGGAACATCTCCCGACCCTTTTGGAGGAATATCCGATGATCGACGGCGGCGTTGGCTTGCTTTGGACCATGCCGTGGGACGGGGCCCCGGCGGAGGCACTGTTGCTGAATCGGCTCGATCCGCTGTACATCGAGGTTTGCCGCCGTATCCGGCTGGTTCTTGACCCGCACGGTAAATTGCGCGGCATCCGCACGAGTTCGGGGGCGGCTCGTATCGAGGGGAAGGAACTCAAAGGCCGGACCGGCGACCCGTGGACTCCCGTTAACAGAAGCCGAGACGGGCTGCCCCTCACGCTAAGCGCGGGTGGTTTCAACTACAAGCGCGTCACAGAGTACCTCACGAATTGGGAACACCCGCCATTGCTAAGGCCAACCCAGGCCGAGCAGCGGTCCGCCGAGGAGATGCGCCTGGTGGCCCGCGCCATGGTGCGCGGGCAGGGCAAGACCGAGGGCTATCACGAGCGCAGCATCCCCATTGGCCATGAGGCCAAGACGGCCATGTTGCGCCGTGACGCAGCCCAGGAGCTTGGCCGCATTGCAAAAGAGAGGATTGATCAAGTAGGCGGGGTCCAGCGCATTCTCAGCCATGCCATTCAGACATTCGTCGCCCGTGGCGAGAGCGCCAACGTCAGCGCCGAGGGCCGCGCCTTGGCCCGCACCTGGCTGAATCGGCTCGACGAAATGGTGGACGCCCGCTTCTTTGAGGACCTACAGACGGAATTTGGAGTTGAAGCAAGCGAACGGCAGGACACCCGTAACCGGTGGCTGGTGAACGGCAGCGACGGCGTGGTGGACCACGCCCGCACCCTGTTCCACGACGCAGCGGACTCGTTGCCCTGCCCAGCGGTCCATCGCTACAAGGCACGGGTCAACGCTGAGGGGTTGTTTGAGGGACGGCTGCGGAGCAACAAAGGCGGCCTGCCATTCCTGTTTGATCACGCGGAAAAGGAGGAATAAACATGACCGAAGACCCGGCAATTGCCACTCCCGACGCTCCAAGTCCGCCGAGATCTTGGGGAGAGGTTGCTTTCAGCCTTGCCCACCAGATGGCGAGGGGCGACTTTCGCAGAGGCGACTTGGCCGAACTACGGCGCATGGACCCGGACGGTCCCGACACCGCAGCGTTTTGGCGGCTGATGGCGGCCCATGACCTGTTTGGCAATCCCGTCGTGGAGAACAAGTGGGCGCTCATCCTCCATGGAATCGCGCTGATGACACCGACCAATGCCAGCGGCGTCCCCCGAATGGCCCACGATGGGAAATCGCCTGTGGGGCGGGCGCTGTTCTTGGGGGGCGGGGCCCAGCGGTCCGCGCCGTTCTACAGCGAGAACCGCCTCAACCGACTGCTGACGGCGCGGGGGCCGATGCTGCGGATCCTTTTGGCCCGCATGTTCCGGATGCTTGCATCGGCAAACGTGTCTTTCAACTGGCGCGAAATGGCCCAGTTCATTTTAAACGAGGGCTATGACGATGGGGCGGCGGAGCAGGCCCGCCGCAGAATCGCGCGCGACTACTATCAGGCGGAGCGGCGCAACGCTCCAGCTGATAGCGAATAAGACAATTCAAGCAATGAGAGGAGTTCCACGATGACCTCACCAAGGTTCCTGCAGATCCACACTCTCCACTCCTACCCAGCGGCGTTGCTCAACCGCGACGACAGCGGGCTGGCCAAGCGCATGCCCTTTGGCGGCGCGGTCCGCACCCGCATATCGTCCCAGTGCCTCAAGCGCCACTGGCGCGTGGCCCAGGACGAGTTCGCCATTCATGGCATCCCCGGCGCGTCTGACGCGGTGCGTTCTAGGAACGTGGTTGAGCGCCAAGTCCTGAAGCCGTTGCGTGATGGCGGCCACGTTACGGATGATGTGCTGACCGCAGTGGAAAGCGCATTCAACGTCGGCGTCTACGGCGCCAGCGGCGCGACGCAATCCACACGTCAGCCTCTGTTGCTGGGCCGCCCAGAGGTGGAATACCTGCAGGAGAAGGCGGCCGCCATCTGCGCCGAGCATTCCGGTGACGCCAAGGCTGCCGGGGAGGCTGCCGTCGAGCTCTTCAACAAACGGCGCGGCGAGGGCGCAAACTTTCGTGTCTTTCGCGAGAGCGCCGCGCTGCCCGGCGGGATTGAGGGCGCGCTGTTTGGTCGTATGGTGACCTCGGACCCCGCCGCCAATATCGAGGCCGCGGTCCACGTGGCCCACGCCTTCACCGTACACCCGGAGGAAAGCGAGAGCGACTACTTCTCCGTGGTGGACGACCTGCAGGGCGATGACGAAGATGCCGGAGCCGCCCACATCGGCGACATGGAGCTGACCGCCGGGTTGTTCTACGGCTACGTGGTGGTGGACGTGGCCGGGCTGGTTTCCAACTTGGAGGGGTGTGATGCCAAGGAGTGGGAGAGCGCGGACAAGACCCTGGCCGCCAAAGTGGTGGAACACCTCATTCACCTCATCGCCACCGTGTCGCCCGGCGCAAAGCGCGGCTCCACAGCACCCTACGCCTGCGCCGACTTGGCGCTGATTGAAGGGGGCACCCGCCAACCCCGCAGCCTCGCCAACGCCTTCCGCACCCCCGCCAAAGCCCAAGTCAGCGATGCTACCGCACTGCTGTCGGGTTACCTGGGCAAGCTGGACGCCGCGTACGGTGGAAGGGAAGCCCGCCGGGTCATGTCAGTAGAAGACTGCGAAGTTCCCAACGCCGAGCGCCTTTCCCTAGACAATCTGGCGTTATGGGCGGCGGGCGAGGTCCGGAACGGCATGGCGGTATAGCCATGCGCCACCTGATCATGCGTCTGGAATCGCCGTTGATGGCCTTTGGCGGCGAGACCATCGACAACCTTGGCGTCATTCGCTCCTTCCCGGCGGCTTCGATGCTCACTGGACTGCTGGCCAACGCCCTGGGGTGGCGGCGGGTCCAGGCGCAGCGGCACCAAGACTTGCAGGACCGGATGGTCTTCGCTGCCCGCATAGACCGCGAACCCCGTGGCGGCGGCCGCCTGGCGGACTTTCAAACGGTGCAGTTGGGGGCCAACGACAAGGGATGGACCACGCGAGGGTACTCGGAGGAGCGGGCGGGCGGCGCCAATACCTACAACTCCCCCCACCTGCGCTATCGTGATTACTTCGCCGACATGCTCGTCACCGTGGCGCTGCGCCTGGAACCAGACGCCGGTGCGCCGACGCTGGACGAATTGGCTGAGGCGCTTCAGGAACCTGCGCGTCCGCTGTACATCGGACGCAAGCCGTGCCTGCCCTCGACGCCGCTCTTCGCTGGCTTCTGCGACGGCAACACTACCCTGGCCGCGCTGCTGAAGTGGCCCCTGCCCAACGGTTTGGACGCGGCTGGCCCCCTCCGTTTGCTCTGGCCAGACGGCGAAGGCGGGGAGGAGGTCAAAACCAACCAGCGATACATGCTCACTGATCAACGCAACTGGGTTTCCGGGCTGCACGGCGGCGGGCGAGTGGTCTGCGAGGGCGTGGCCGACCGCGATCGGTTCCTCGTCCATGAGGACGCGCCGCCGCCGGAAGAGGAGGGGCAAGAATGACCACGGCAACCGATGCCGTCCCGAAGACGAGCGTCCTGCAAATGGTGCGCGCCGAAGTCAACGCGCAGGAGTTCCGGCGTTGGATGGGTGTAAGACGCCTGGAGGACCCGGACCACGCCATGCACTGTCTCCTGACCGAGTGCTTCGGCGACCTGGCGCCCAAGCCCTTCCGCCTGATTCTGGGGCGCGACGCCCCGACGGGCGTCCTTTACGGCTACGGATCAGCCGACGCCGACGCACTGCGGGAAACCGCCGCCATCTGCGCCGATCCCCTGCAATGCCGCATCGTCCCCGCCAACTCGCTCGACAGCAAGCCCATGCCCGCTGAATGGCAGGCGGGCAAGCGCATCGGTTTCGAGGTTCGCATTCGTCCCATCGTCCGCCTCCTCAAGGACCCATCTATCCGCACGGAAAAGCCTCCGGCGGCGCGTCTATTCAACGAGGGGGGCAATCGTCCCGGCACGGAATGCGACGTCTTCCTGTGGGAAGCGATGCGGCATCCCAACAAGGGAGACAGGGAGCTGAAGCGAGAACAGGTGTACGCCGAATGGCTGTTGGCCAAACTGGAGAGAAGCGGTGGGGCGAGTTTGGACGTCGAGGCGACCAAGCTCGTGTCTTTCCAGCGCACCCGGTCCGTACGCAAGCTGCACGCTCGCCACAGCGAGGGGCCGGACGCGGTGATGCGCGGCACGCTGACGGTCACGGACCCGGTTGCCTTCGCGGCGCTGCTGGCTAAGGGCATCGGGCGGCACCGCGCCTATGGCTACGGTATGTTGCTCCTTCGTCCGGCGTGAGAGCAACTCCCTTGAGCACCTTACCAACTGAATGTTTGGTTCTTTGTTCCCCCGCACACGCGGGGAGAGACCAGCACGGAGAGAACGATGCTTAGAGGTCGTCTAGGACTGGAAACTGCCCGGATCCCCCACGCAGACCGACATGGGCTGTTGTGGTTGTCCCGCGGTGCTCTGACAGTGCGGGACGGGACTCTGCGATTCGAAAGACAAGCCGAGCCAGACCGTGACAGCCCCCTTGATATCGGGGAGTATGGAATCCCCTTTCAAACACTTTCCATGATTTTGCTCGGTCCCGGGTCAACGGTAAGCCATGACGCCCTTCGCCTTCTGGCACGCCACGGCACGGGGCTGGTGGCAGTAGGTGATGACGGCGTTCGGTGCTACACTGCTCCACCACTTATGCCCGACACGTCGGACATCGCCCGCCGGCAGATGCGGGCTAGGGGCGATCCCAAGGGCAGCCGCATAACCATTGCCCGCAAGATGTACGCCTTCCGGCTCGGCGAGGTGCTCCAGCACCAGAGCCTAGACGCCCTGCGGGGAGTGGAGGGCGCTCGGATGCGGCGAACGTACCAAGTCCTGTGCCAGCGGTACGGTATCACTTGGCGGGGTCGCCGGTATGACCGAGCCAATCCGCTGGGGGCTGACATTCCCAACCAAGCTATCAATCACGCTTCGGTGGCGGTGACCTCGGCGGCGGTGATTGCCGTTACCGCCGTGGGCGCCATCCCTCAACTGGGTTTTATTCACGAACACAGTGGCGAGGCGTTTGCCCTAGATGTCGCCGACTTGTTCCGGGACACGGTCCTGCTGCCCGCGGCGCTCAAGTCAGCCAAAGCAGTGATCGACAATCCCGCACTAGACATCGAGCGGATCACCAGACAGACGACGGGAGAGTTGCTGCGGTCTCAGCAGGTGATTCCCAAGATGATCGACCGAATAAAGGCGCTCTTCGACGATGTTGTCGTTCCTGAAGAGGAGCCGTCGGTCTCGGAGGAGTTGCCGTTGTCGTTGCCGTTGGACGAGTGGGACCAAGAGGAGAGCGTATGACCATAGTGGTCACCATCAATGTGGAGGTGCGCTATCGGGGGTTTCTCGCATCGGCAATGCTGGAGATAGCCCCAGGAGTCTACACCTCTCCTCAAATGACTAGCGGAATACGGGAGAGGATTTGGGACGTGTTGTCCTTGTGGTACTACGAACTAGGGCAAGGCGCGATAGTGATGACCTGGCGAGACTCGGCTTCCGTAGGCGAGCAACAAATTCGAACCCTAGGGCAAGCACCCAAGGAAATCGTCGATGCCGATGGGATATATTTGGTCAAGCACCACTAGCTCTCCTCCCTATCAAACTATCGAGCAACGGAATACCCGTCATTGATTTCGTTAGGGGTTCCCCCGCAGGCGCGGGGATAGACCGCCGCCAGCCCTGTCCGCCGTGCTGAGGGAGTAGGTTCCCCCGCAGGCGCGGGGATAGACCCGCTTCCGACTCAGATAGCGTCAAGGTCACGCCGGTTCCCCCGCAGGCGCGGGGATAGACCCGTAGCCAAGTACGCAGCACGGCGCGACGAATTGGTTCCCCCGCAGGCGCGGGGATAGACCGATTGTCTCTGACAGTGGGTTGCGCCGCAGCTCGGTTCCCCCGCAGGCGCGGGGATAGACCCGTCACACCCTCGCAACGTGTCGCCCTCGACGGGGTTCCCCCGCAGGCGCGGGGATAGACCGGTGTCGCTGACGAACTGCCCGTTGGTGGCGGCGGTTCCCCCGCAGGCGTGGGGATAGACCGAGTACTTCGATAAGGATCGTCCCCACACGCTCGGTTCCCCCGCAGGCGCGGGGATAGACCGATGGCACACTATCAACAACACGGACAGGGCTGGGTTCCCCCGCAGGCGCGGGGATAGACCGCTCGCAGGACCGCCGCCGGCCTACAAGGGGCAGGTTCCCCCGCAGGCGCGGGGATAGACCCGCTCCGCATTTCAGAACGGTTTTGCAGATTCTGGTTCCCCCGCAGGCGCGGGGATAGACCGATCAGGCTTGACGACATTCAGGGCTTGGACCTGGTTCCCCCGCAGGCGCGGGGATAGACCCTCTCGCCGAACGATAGTCGCGGTATCTGGCGAGGTTCCCCCGCAGGCGCGGGGATAGACCCATGGCTGCAAGGTGTGAAGTAATCAAGAGCACGGTTCCCCCGCAGGCGCGGGGATAGACCTTCGCCATCAGTGCCGCGGGACAGCTTTCGGTAGGTTCCCCCGCAGGCGCGGGGATAGACCGCCCTCGGCGACGTTCTGGACATCAGCGTTGAGGGTTCCCCCGCAGGCGCGGGGATAGACCTTTCGCTTTCAAGGATAACATGGACGTGGGTGCGGTTCCCCCGCAGGCGCGGGGATAGACCTGGTATCGCATGGGACGGCGGGCAAGCCGTTATGGTTCCCCCGCAGGCGCGGGGATAGACCCCGGGCAGCATCTTCCCGTTCGTCCTCGTAGGCGGTTCCCCCGCAGGCGCGGGGATAGACCCAACAGTATCGGAACCAGCGCATGGTCCAGCGTGGTTCCCCCGCAGGCGCGGGGATAGACCGTTAGGCTCTCGCCATTTGGCCTCCGCAGTGTCGGTTCCCCCGCAGGCGCGGGGATAGACCGCTCCTCGCCGTCGTGGCGTCCGTGTTCATTGCGGTTCCCCCGCAGGCGCGGGGATAGACCCGAGGTTGACGTAGCCAGCAGTAGCAGCATTTGGGTTCCCCCGCAGGCGCGGGGATAGACCCAAATCCAGTCGGCATACATACCCCACGAATGAGGTTCCCCCGCAGGCGCGGGGATAGACCCCGGGAGTACAGCTTCACGAACGTCGTCGGCATGGTTCCCCCGCAGGCGCGGGGATAGACCTTACCAGTGGACTAGCAGCAACGGCGGCAGCTTGGTTCCCCCGCAGGCGCGGGGATAGACCCGTATCGGTTGGGTGGGTATGGGACACAGCGGAGGTTCCCCCGCAGGCGCGGGGATAGACCGATATCGCTGATTTGCAGGGAAGGCATTCGAGCGGTTCCCCCGCAGGCGCGGGGATAGACCTGGTATGTGCGCGTTCGGGTTCGTCCGCTGCATGGTTCCCCCGCAGGCGCGGGGATAGACCCTTACTAGATGCCTTTAGACGAGACGTGTGGGGGGTTCCCCCGCAGGCGCGGGGATAGAGCTACCCGCAGGGTGGTAAATGGTCACGGCATCGGGGTTCCCCCGCAGGCGCGGGGATAGACCCACAAACCAGGCCCCGGTGATCGACCAAGGGGCGGTTCCCCCGCAGGCGCGGGGATAGACCCACTACCTTGTAACTGACCAGGACGCGGGAGAGGGTTCCCCCGCAGGCGCGGGGATAGACCGCCTAACCCCTTTAGGATGCGCGGTAGGTGCATGGTTCCCCCGCAGGCGCGGGGATAGACCTTGCTGAAACCGCTCATCCGTGTTGGCGTCCGCGGTTCCCCCGCAGGCGCGGGGATAGACCCTCGTCCAGCAGGACGACGCAGCCCATGGTAGGGGTTCCCCCGCAGGCGCGGGGATAGACCGGGGCAATCATCGAAGAATGGGTAAGCGGGCTCGGTTCCCCCGCAGGCGCGGGGATAGACCCTACGCACCGCAAGGCGTGGCCTTTGGGCTGAAGGTTCCCCCGCAGGCGCGGGGATAGACCGATGACATTCCGGTTTATTCTGGACCGGCTGTCGGTTCCCCCGCATGCGCGGGGATAGACCCAGCTTGCCCGCGTGTACCGTGACGCCAAGGGCGGTTCCCCCGCAGGCGCGGGGATAGACCCGTTGCTAGGCTGTAGGTAGGCATTCAGTCGCAGGTTCCCCCGCAGGCGCGGGGATAGACCGTGGCACAAGAGAAGCTGAACGCCGCCCAAGCCGGTTCCCCCGCAGGCGCGGGGATAGACCGCCGTACGCGTCAGTTAGCATTTGTGCACCTCAGGTTCCCCCGCAGGCGCGGGGATAGACCTTCATGGTCTGGCGGGAACACCTCGCGGGCATCGGTTCCCCCGCAGGCGCGGGGATAGACCCGCTGTAGGGGACGACTTCGACGACGAGCTGGAGGTTCCCCCGCAGGCGCGGGGATAGACCCCTCACGAATGTGAACGAGGCCCCGGTTGTAGAGGTTCCCCCGCAGGCGCGGGGATAGACCGAGCCCGTCCGCTTGGATGCAGTTGGGCGAGACGGTTCCCCCGCAGGCGCGGGGATAGACCGCATTCCGCGATCTGTTCAGCTCAGTTGAGGCGGGTTCCCCCGCAGGCGCGGGGATAGACCCTGCACGACGGTTCTCGTGATCACAAGGTCCGTGGTTCCCCCGCAGGCGCGGGGATAGACCCGTGCCATGGACGGAAACGCTGGACTTTGTGTTGGTTCCCCCGCAGTTGCGGGGATAGACCGGGTCATCCTTCCCGTATCGTGATCGCCGATGAGGTTCCCCCGCAGGCGCGGGGATAGACCCACCGCCGAGCTCGGCACCTTCAACAAGGTGGTGGTTCCCCCGCAGGCGCGGGGATAGACCCGTCTCCGTCGTGCCCTGGTCGATCACCGGGGCGGTTCCCCCGCAGGCGCGGGGATAGACCCGTCTCCGTCGTGCCCTGGTCGATCACCGGGGCGGTTCCCCCGCAGGCGCGGGGATAGACCCTGCTGGTGCTGGAGCTCGTAGGCGATGCCCGCGGTTCCCCCGCAGGCGCGGGGATAGACCCGGGCCTGTTGAGCTGGTGCCGGGCGTTGCGGAGGTTCCCCCGCAGGCGCGGGGATAGACCGCAGGTGAGCCACTTCTGGTCAGAGGTCACGACGGTTCCCCCGCAGGCGCGGGGATAGACCCTTGACCAACTCACGCCCATGCTCACGGTCGGCGGTTCCCCCGCAGGCGCGGGGATAGACCGCACTCGCCCTAGTGGACGTGCTGCGTACCCTTGGTTCCCCCGCAGGCGCGGGGATAGACCCTGGACAACGACGCCAACGACGCCGGGGGCTACGGTTCCCCCGCAGGCGCGGGGGTAGACCGTGCCTTCATTACAATCACCGGATCAACGCCCTGGTTCCCCCGCAGGCGCGGGGATAGACCGTCCAGCGCACTTGTAAAGGGTGTCGAAGTTCAGGGAAAATGTCCGGTTAAGTGTTCAGCAGAAATGTCACTCGGTTAAGCCTCAATGGTATCAGATGATGACGTTGAGGAAACCACGGGGGATTGTCGCGTTGGTGGACCCTCAGCGTCCGTGTATTTCTTGATGGTGGCCCTGTGGATTCCCAATTCCCGTTCGATTGCCCGAAGCGACATCCCCTTGCGACGGGCTTTCTGAATCGCCTTCCATCGCTCCTTCTGAAGGTACGTTGGCTTGCGCGTAGGGGCGGCTGCGGGACTGCCGGGCGTGGCCGCGCCGTCAGTGATCAGACCGCCACCATTCTCGTCCTCTGCCCTTGAGCCCAGCGGTTCGAGAGTCGAGATCCAGTGTTCGCCCAACCCGTTGGCGCTGGAGGACCGGACAGGAACACGTTCGGAGCCTCCGTGGCCGTTCCGGAGAAATACCGGACTGGGTGGCGCCTCCTGGGAGGAGATGATGCGTCCCTCATGCCGCACCGACAGCCGGCCGGCCAGTCCTTGCAGGACCTCCACAGCCGCCCCGGCATACCTGGGACGTTCCCGCTCTGGCAGCAACTGCAGGGTATGCAGCTGGAATCTCACCGTGTTGTCCCGAGCCACTTTTCTGCGGTGCTTGAAGCACAGGATCTGTTCCAGGCACAGCTCCGGGTCCAGGGGCCGGAATGCAGGCTCAGGGTATTGCGGTGGAACACGGAAACGCCGGTTGAATCGCGGCAGGAACTGCTCCAGCACGCTGTTGGCTTCCCCGATGCTGCTCGCCCCTGCCAGCCGCAGTTCGGTTACGAGGCGGTCCTGGAAAGTTTCCGCCATCCGCTCCACGCTTCCCTTGGCCTGGGGAGAGAGGGCGAATAGCATCTGGATCCCCAGTTCGTCCATGGCCCGGCTGAACTGGGTTGGCATGCCGGGGAGGCCGGAGCCGGGCGTGTGCCTGAAGACCCCGTGCCGGGCGGTGTACAGGGCGAGGGGAATGCCGCGGCGCTGCAAGAGGCGCTGGATCAGCAGGAAGTAGCTGTGGGCGTCCTCCTGCTCGCAGAAGAGGGCGTCGACCACCGTGCCGGTGGCATCGTCCAGTGCGATCAGCAGCGTGAACGGTGGAATCCGGTCCCCCAACCACGGGTGATGACTGCCGTCCATCTGTATCAGCATTCCCAGCCGGGGCATGCGCTGGCGGCGTACCCGGTGCTTTGGCTGGCGCCTGTGCCGCGGACTGCTCAACCCGGCGTTGCCCAGGATGCGCCGCAGGGTGGTCCTGCCGATGTCGATGCCGTCGCGGTCGCTCAGCAACTCGCTGAGATGGGTGGGGTTGGTCCCTGCGTACCTGGTGCGAGCCAGGTGAACCCCAGCGGTTGCAACGGGCTCGGGAGTTGCGTTGGCCGGCTTGCGGCCCCGGAGACCGTGAGCAACGGTGGCAGCGCCTTTCTCCTGGTAAGCCGCAAGGATACGCCGGGTGTGTCGCGGGCTGACACCCAGGAGTGTAGCCGCCTGATCCAGCGTCACGTGCTCAGCCAGCAGGCTGTTGAGGATCGTGAGTCTCGTCTGTTCTTTGGGCGTCAAAGTCACATTCTCCATACGTGGAATGTGCCATTTCTGCTGGCCAGTTAGCGAGGACCTTTTCCCTGAACGTCAACACTGCGGCGGTACACCTTCTCGCCGCCCTTCACAGCGGTCAACCTTAATCTCGTTCACCACGTCTTTGAGCACCCCGCGCTGAGCATGTCCAACCCGTTACCTACCCTTCCCGCAATTACTCAACAGTCCAAGCGTATCTGTAGAATCTGTCTAGTTTGAGTCTCACTTCTCGACTAGAAGATGGTAGAGTTGCGGGTCAACGAGATGCTGGTCTTGGGTGTAGCGACCTGCAACGTTCCTCGCACTCGAAGTGGGTGCCCTGTGACCCACGACCGCACCGACGGGATTAGGCCGATTGTGGCTATTGGCTACGCGGTAGTGGCGCAACCCTAGGTATCCAACACGGACCCGGCGGGCCGCAACCCACACGAAGAGAACATGGTGTGGGAATAAGGCCTAGCGTAAGGGCACAATCGCAGCCTACGCAGGCGCATAAGGAATGGTGGAGGCATGAATGGGGGCAATCCTAACAGCCGGTCGGAACAGCTTCAGCTATCGCTGCTGGACAATGCGCTTGATTTCCTATTAAGCGCCGCCGAAGCCGTTCACCGCGACGAAGGGCCTAGAAGCTTGAAAGAGGCTGTGTCGCACTTAGCAAATGGTATTGAGCTGTTGATCAAAGGCAGGCTGGCGCGTGAACATTGGTCTCTGATATTTTCAAGTATTGATCATGCTACCTTCGACAAACTTGCCGACGCAGATTTTGTTTCAGTCGACTTCCCCAAGGCCCTCGGGCGGTTGGAACAAATTGTTGGAATATCAATTGAAAAGCCGGTTCTCAATCATTTGGAGGGGCTCCGAAAGTTGCGAAATCAGCTAATACACTACTGCTGCCCTCGATTCAACTCAGGCAAAATCATTGCTGGCTAAGTCTATGAGCTTCTGTATAACGTTTTGCGAACAGCAAGACATGGTGTCCGAAACTACTGACCTCAAGCTCAGCGACATTCACTTGAATCTCACCCGCCTTCAAGAGTTTGTGGACGAACGGATGAAGAGTGTGCTGTCGGGTCAGGCCTATTCGCTTATCTGGGAGTGCCCTGAGTGCTGGCAAGAAGCGCTGACAATAGATGGAGGAGAGGCTGCATGTCAATTTTGTAGACGAAGTGCTGTTCCCCAAGAATTGGCGGCACATCATGCTGAAGTGGCCGTGGAAGATTGTCCGGAGTGCGCGCAGGAGCAGACCTTCGCATTAGTTCTTCATAACAACGAGGAGGGCGAATGGATATGTTTCTCGTGCGGCCTGAGAGGCGAAGGCTACAGTCACTGCATGAGATGCGACCGCATGGACCACTTTGGCAACAGCGGCGGCGGCGATATTTGCGAGAGTTGTTGGGAAGACATTATGAGTCGGAGATAGCTGCATTCGCGCCGCAGACTGCATAGACCGAAGGGGTGGGTGTTCCCCTTGCGGAATCATCGCTACGAGCCGCACGGCACATGCCCATCCCCCTTAGGCACTGGTTAACGGTGAACCTGTGGCGCTCCCTTAGGGATTTCAACGGGCGGACCGCACAGAGATGAATAGTGAGGCATACACGTCCTCACCCCTCAAGAGTGCCGCCAGCTAGGCTGGACTCGTACCTGGTTGCATACTGCCGGGAATCGTGCGGATTCGCCTACGCCGTAGCATCTAGAGAATCACTGCGCAAGAGTACCTAAAGACGTTGTGCAAATTGGCTCGCACATTTCGTGATTCCTGCGAAGGCAGGAACCCCATTCAAGCCCAATGCCTCGGCCGCCCCACCCCACTACCGTGATGCAGGAAAGGAAATACACTCCTCTCCCACACCTAGGTCTCGTTTAGTACACTTTTCCTAAGGTCGGCGGGGATTCGTAGCTGAAATGGTCCGTATCCTCCAGACACTCTCGCCGCGTTCCTACCATCGTGTGCCGCGGCACCCCGCACGACGGGGCCGTTGCACAGAAACGAGGGTGTTTGAGGCGCTGGTCGAGGCGCGGTTTTCGGAGGTGATTCATGCGCTGCCCGACTCTGTGGCCCCGCGCCGGTCGCAGCGGCAGTTCTGGCCCTGGGAAAGGGCAAATGCAAAGGATCACCTGCGACGCCCCCTAACTCGCGAATCGGCCAGGTCCGCGCGTCTGAGCGGTCGCCCGCACCCCGCCGCCCTAGGCGAAACTCGGGCTGCCCAAAGGAGCGGAAGGGGTAAAGGCCGAAAAGGCCCCAATCCGGCCCCTGGCCAAGACTCCGCCGTCCGACTGCTGAGACGGGTAGGCTGAAAAGGCGTCCCACAATCCCCCCGCGATAGACCTCCCTGAGACAGACACGGACGGCGGGTGTCCAAGGCCAGTCCCAAAGGGAAATGATTGACGGCCAGTCGGCGCGGCGTCGGGATCCCGGCCCCTCGGCCCTCCGCGCGCGGGACGGCTGGACAACATCCATGCACGCCCATCGTTGCAACCCCCTCGGCCCTCCGCGCGCGGGACGGCTGCCGACTCGGCATCCACGTCGCCGGCGTCAGGATCCCAAAATCGGTAGCTACGAAAGCGCGCGGTTCGGAGGCCCAAATGGTTACGGGTCGACTTGGGCTCCGAAACGCGCGCTGTGAGCGCAGGATTCAGCTAGGGGTGGCCTCCGAACTGCCTAACCTGGCGCCCGCGGGCCTAATCGTCCCCCCCGCGCGCCAGGGTGAGGAGATGCAGGCGCTCCCGCTCCTCGTCATCCTCGACCGCCGACTCGTCGACGTGGGCGAGCTCCTCGAGCTGTGCCGCCACCGCCGCCACCGCCAGCGCGACCTCGTCGACGAGGACCTGGGCAGCATCGCGCCGCCGGCGGGCTTCGGCACTCCCCTGAGCTGCTGACCGCCGCTCCGCATCGAGGGCCGCCGCTGCCTGCGCCTCCCATGCGGGCGCATCCTCCACAGCCTGCGCCACCTGGGGCCGCTTGCGCTCCGGCTCAGTGAGCAGGTCAAGTTGGGCCTTGACCTGCTCCACGTTATGGATGTCGCGGATGTTGTGGGAGAATGGCCCTGTGGAAAGGCGAACTATTTCGCTGAGGCGTGCGCGTTCGGCGGCGCTGACATCCAGGGCGGCGTCCAGGGCTTCCAGTTCGGCGCGGGCAGGACTGACAGGGTCCGGCGTGGCTGCCAGTGACTCCACCTTGGCCACCGCCTCGACCAACACGACCTCGGCATCGTGGAGGGCTTGCTCAGCCTGCCGGTGCGCGGCAAGCGCGGCTTCCTCGGCATCGCGCAGCTGCCGGGCCTGAGCCTCCTGCTCCTGGCGCACGTGTTCAGCCGCGGCAAACCCGGGATCCGCGCGGAGACGGCGCTCATAGACTGCAGCCTCGACCTCACCCTTGAAGCGGCGCGCGGACGCCTCCATCGCGTCGCGGTCGGCATTGGTCCCCATCATCGCGTTCACCGCTGCCTGCTGCTCGTTGTCCAGCTCGAAGGTGATGGACGGCGTCGCAGGTGGACGTCGCTTCGCGGCGGCCGCCGCGCGGTGATCGCCATCGAGGTAGACCTGCTGGGGGTTTCTTGTGGTGAAGGCCGTTCCGCAGCCGCACTTACATGTCTGGTGTAGGAGTGGGCTCCGTTGAGAGGCCCGTCGGCAGGCGTCGTGCCACTTGGGGCGCTGCTCTGGCGGGGTGACGACGGGACCGACGCCGCCGGTGCTCCGGTACTTGGAGAGGGAATACTCGCAGACCACCGAGGACGTGAAGGACTTCCCACATCGGTAGCAGGGCCACCGGCCGTACACGCGGCACAGCTCGGGCTTCCCGTGCCGCAGCCGCTTCCCCAGGACGATGACTGTGCCGGCGCGATGCATCTGTTTGGTCTTGACCATGGAAGCCTCCTTGCTACTGCCGCCGCCGCCGTTATGTGAAGGTGTGAGCGTGTCCACACTAGTATGGTGCAACACTACCGCGCACTACGTTGGCCCAGAGGCGCTCGTACTAGAACCAAACAGGTGCGGTTGATAGCTGGTGCAGGGGTGGGGAGGGGGGATTTTTCGGCCTGCTTCTACTAACTATCAGATATAAATATAGCGGCGGCAATGTCTTCCACCACGCCATCATCTGCCACCACCATTACGTCGTCGTGTGCGTCGGCGTCCGCGATCACGACAGCGGAGGGAACCGCCGGCGCGGCGCGGCTGGCGAGTCCCCGTGCGAGACGACGATGGTGCGCGGTCCACCACCATGCCGGCCGCAGAATCTTGACCACACGTGCGCCACCCCCTGACTCTCAATCGCCGGCACGACTGGCCGCCAACACAACGGAAACGCGCACTTGGGCGCGCCATCCCATCCATTCCATGCCATCGCCTACCTCCTCCATCGGCATGACCTCGACCTCGTCGGCGTCATCGTCTTCACCGGCGTCGTCATCGCGGCCGCAGCCGCGACCAATAGCGCTCCTTGCACTTCCCCGGCGGCGGGCAGAAACGTCGTTGCTTTCCTTTGGGGAACTCCTCCCGCCACGCGGTTGCGCCGCAGCGGGCGAACTCGATGGTCCGCTTGTCCTTTACGAGCTCCTCGAGATCTGCCAACCGTACACGCCGACCGCATCGCGACTGCCGGGGATCCCAGTCCGTCGCCGGCAGCTCGCCGGTCCGCGCCCACTGCAGCACCAACTTGTACCTGAGCCCCAGCGTCTTCGCCGCCGCCCGCACAGTCACTTTTCCGGCGTCTTCCTGGTCTTGGACGACTTCGCATCGACTTCCACCGCCACCGCGCCGCCGCGGTCATCCTGTGCGTGTTCTTCGCCACACATCAGGCACTGCCGCCCCACGCCGTTGACGTGCGCTATCGCCCTGGCCCCGCATCGTCCACACGCCGGCGTCATCGTGGTGCGCTCCTGGGCTTGACCTTCTCGTTCACGGTGGCCAGGAGCGCCGCGACCTGGTAGCCGTACACGACATCCACCCCCGTGACGGTGCGACGGAACAGCCTCGGCGGGTCGGCCTGCAGGCCCAACCGCTCGCCGTCGACGACCAACTCCACGCTGTTGCCGTACGCCGTACGTCGCCAGCGCAACGCGCCAGTGCGAGTGCCTTCATGGGCCTGTTCAATGTTTAGTGCGTTGTCGCTCATGAACCCCTCCGTTGTCCGCCACAACAGGCCCTCTACACCGGCTCGCTGAACATCGGCCCGTCCTCGGGCCAGAACGGGGCGCTGTGGCGTGTCTCGCGCGAACTGACAGCGGGTTTGCCTCCTCCACGGCGGTCGTTCGCCCGCCGGCGGCGAAAACAGCGCCGGCATCGATGGTGGTGCGGATCGGCGCGGCCCCACCAGAGCAGGCAACTCCAGGTCGACCGCACCGGCGTCGGCCGCCCACAGTGGATGCACGGCCGGCTTGTGCCCGGCTTCGCTGGATCCCGATCTCGCTTCATGCGCCCTCCTTCAATGTCCACAGGCCCTACTCTTCTTCCCGTCCGTCGAAGACACGGACAGCTTGGAGGGGCTCCAGGTGCTCCCAGCGCCATGCCGGACGGGGCACGTAGGCAAGCAGGCGGTAGAACTGCTCATCGCTGGCAAGACCCGGCTGCCGTCCGGCGGCGTGATCCTGGACGTGGGTGAGGGTCGCGGCCAAGCTCTCTTGCGTGAACACGGGGTAGCGGACGCCGGCCTTCACTACCCGCTGGCACAGCCGCCGGAGCTCGCCGGCGACCGTGAGCACGAGGTCAAAGTCAACGTGTGTCGTCGTCGTCATGCTCTTCCTCACTCATCGCCGTGCCAATGGCGCCGCTAACGTCAGGATGCCGTCGCAGAAGGCTTTCGGGGTGGGTTCCGGGCTACTCTGGGCGCCGATCGCGGTGGTGCCCAAGAGTCCGGTGATTGCCTCTTCCGCATCTCGACCCTCGGCAACATCCCAGGCATACCGGCTCGCCCACATCAGCAGCCGGCGCTCATACTTCCGGTGCGCGGGCTGCTGGGGCCCTCGTGGGATATACCGCAGCGAGTCGATGATGCCGGGCCGCGCTCGCATCGGCTGTCCCTGGGCCACCCTCTCCGCAATGGCATTGGCGCGCCAGCGGATCGCCTCGTCGAGCAACTCTACGCACAGCAGCACGACGGCTTTGGACCGCGCGGGGTGTCCATTGCGAGCGTGCTTCCTGAGCGCACTCGCGGCGCGATGAATGCCTTGCGCTGGGTCCTCACTGGGATGCCGCACTGACTCTCTGGCTACTCCATCGACGGTGTCGATGCTCATGCCTCTTCCCCGCTGTCCAGTTCCCGAGCCTCTACGGTGTGTTGCAATCGTTCCTCTTGGCGGCCTCCAGGAATGCGACCAAGTCCGCTTCGCTGACGCGTATCACCTTGCCGGTGATGTGGTGCGCGGGGAGCTTCCCTGTGTTCACCAACCGGATAACCACATCGTGGCTGACCCTGAGCCGCTCCGCGACCTCCTTGAGCTTGAGCATGGTCATTGACCGCTCGCCTTCAGTGTTTCCCGTTGATGTCATGCTTTCCTCCTGTGTGGCGCCTGCTCGGGCCTCTACGGTGTGTTGAAACCGTTGGGATTCGGGGCACCTGTTCCAGGGACCGCCGCGCCTACCTGTTCAGACCCGCCGGACAGCACCCCCTTTTCGGTACGGCGTCGTTCAGCAGCCTGAAGCGTTGCAGGAGGGACACCCAGGGCCTTGGCGCGTTGGCGCGTTGACAGGCCCTCCGGCAACGCTTCCCACGTCGCCCAATCAATCTCCCGACGTGGGCGCCCGAACTGGACGCCCTTGGACTGCGCGTTCTTGATGCCGTCTCGGGTCCTGCGGACAATGACCTTCCGCTCCAACTCCGCAAAGACGGCTAGGAACCCGGCCATTGCCTCACGGTAGGGATCGCCGCCCTCGCCGATCTCGCCGAGCGTGCCGTCCACGGTGACCAGGTCGACGTCCAGCGCCTTCAACTGCTCCGTGACGTTGACGTAGTCAATGAGGCTGCGGACTACCCGGTCGAGGGCGTAGGCGAGCACGCCCTTGGGCCGTGTCCGCGGTGCCCAACGCTTCAGGTCCACCATCATCGTGCGCCATGCCTTGCGGCCGCGAAAGTTGGTGGCGCTGGCGTGGTCCTCGTAGACCTGGTACACGGTGTAGCCGTGACGTTCTGCGTACTCCCGGCAGACGCGGACCTGGGAGGCCGTGTCTTGGCCGTCCTCGGTGCTGACGCGACAGTAGACGACGATGCTAAGCATGACGCTCCCTCACTTCCTTACGCTCTCGTGCGAGCCGTGCTAGGGGGCGTTCTGGCTTGCCATAGTCGTCGCTGGCCGGGGTTAGGGAAGGGTCCTTTTCGCCCTTCCCTGCGCCCAACTGGACTCCAACCCCGGCCAGGAGCTTCCCGCCCTGGTGTGGGGCAGCCTGCGCCACCTGTGTGGGATTGAGAGGGCGGGTTGTGACCAGGGGTACGCAGTTGTTGTGATAGGCGAGGCCGTTGTCGCGCCAATATTCAGATCCCGGCGTAATCCGCTTCGAGCATCCGCCGCATTGAGACCGGGTGTCGGCCTCGTCTGCCTTGTCGAGCGGGTCGGCGGGTTTGTCCGTCTTCCAGGTGAAGGGCGGCGGTGGGATCCCGAGGACGCAGTTCAGATGCCGGTTGCTGGCAATGTGTCGCTCCCACCAGACGGGGGAAATCCAGCGCTTGCTGGTGAAGAAGTACGTCTTCTCGGTGGTGCTAGTCATGGCGGCCCCCGATCTGCTCAAAGTAGGCGTCAAGTTCCACGATGGGGGCCAGCACGGTTAGGGCGCAGTCGGGGGAGAAGGTCGCGCCCTCGGCGCAGGTGTCTTCCAAGAGGGAGGTCAGCGGGGTTGCCGGTCCGTCCTGGGCACAGCACAGGCGCTCGCCGGCGTCGTTGAGCAGGTGGGTGACGGCGATGCTAGACATTGGCGCCCCCCTTCTTCGCCTTCTTCGGCTTCTGGAGGTTGTGTTTCTTGGGGGGCTGCTGGCTGTGCTGCAGGGGCGCCAACGTGCCGGCGTCCTCGGCGAGTAGTTGGGGGTCCTTGAGGAAGACGTGCGCCTGTTTGTTGACCTCGTGGGTAACAAAGGGGCTGCGGGGGTGGATGCTGGAGAGGGCGTCTACATAGCCTTGCGCCGTCTCTTGGGCGCAACCTTCCGCGAAGGCGACGGCGTCGACTAGGTCCTTCTTGAGGAGCGGGAGGCCCTCGTAGAACTTGAACAGTTCCCTAATCGTCTGCTCGGCCCGTTCCAGGGCTTGCAGTCGTTCCAGGTGGGCCTGTGTTCCTCGGGTGGGGTGTAAAACGTCGGGGTTGTGGGTCGACATGGCGCGCAGCTCCTCCTTCTTGTTGGAGGTAGCCGCCGCGCTTCTTCCGTGCGCTTACTAGCCTATGCCAGCAGCCGCCACGCTTCTTCCGTGCGCTTTCCATTCCGTGTGTGCGTTGCGCGGGCCTCGCTTAGTTGCGAGGTCAATCCGCAAGACCTTGTAAAAGATGAGCCGCCATCAAAGACCCACACTTGACGACGGCTCTGGGTACGCTATTTCTTGGACGCTGACGTGGGTCCTCAGCAGCGTAAACATACAGGCTGTCCGGTCTCGCTGTCAATCCCCGGTCGGCTTTGTACAATAGGTCCCTTTTGAACAAAAAGTCGGGTACAAGGCTAAGGAGGAAAGTCGTAAGATCCAGGCTCGTCTAACTTCTTTCGTGCTAAGACAGTAGAACGCAGAAGGTCTAGCAGGTATTCGAGTAGGGCTTGGTCAACTCTGCGCCATGATCCATCAAGGCTGACTAGGACATATTGTAAGTTGCGAAGAAAGTCAGCGGAGGCGGACCCTGCTGGAGGTGTGCGGTCAAGTTCGAGCAGAGCATCAGCAGTCAACGATGTACAGGCAGCCATAAGCTCAACAATATCTGTGGGGATTGGTCTTTCCTAGTACATGAAGAACCCCCAGCGGCAGGCTCAGGACTCTAGCCGGAAATGCCCTTTCTCCACCGCCTAATGGCCTTGACTCCCCGCCAAGCCCCGAACACGAGCAAGCATCCGGCCACAGCTGGAGCAGCAACTACTACAACAGCAGGAATTGCATAAGCGGTTCCACCTATTGCCAAGCCAGCGGCCCCAAGACCGCCAACACTTGCGCCTACCCCGCCACCGGCCACTACTCCGGCTGCCCCGGCTGCGATGTCATCCTTCTCCATGTCGTGCCTCTCCATTCCGGGCACCCTCCGAGTTCTAGAGCGAAGTGCATTAGTCCCCCCAGCTACGCAGGTTTGCGGAGATTCGGGCCGGGGGGGGGCGGGCTGTGCTAGACTCAGCACCCTAGAGTCGGGCGGCGTCCTCTGTCGTCCGATAGAACCCCCACGTCGGACCGGGCTTCTCTTCAAAAACACGGGGGTTGAAGTGCATCACGGCTTCACACTCTGCGCATTGGCCGCGCATGGCGTTTTCCGTGTCGGGGTAGATTTCGACTTCGACATCGCACTGGATGCACTTGTAGACATAGCCTTCGTCTGTAGGCATTTGCTTCGTCCCTCCTTTGCAAGTGTGTCGTCCTCTCGCGCGACCAGGGCGCAGCCAACGTGAGGAATATGCAAACGATTAGCGCCGCAGCAATGGTGGAGCTTTCAGTCACCTGTGGGAAATCCCCGGTCGGGCTTTGGACGCTTCTACCGCTAATCTCATCAACTGAGACCCTCGGCTCACCTGAACGTACCTCGAATTCGCCACACCAATCACCTTCTACAGTCAATGGCCATTGCGGAGCGACATTCTCCTTTCCCTTGGTGGTCAGCGGTTGAGGAGCATGACGGTGACAGGCACCCTGATGGGGGAGCCCTATCTCGACCCAGAACCTACAATCTCGGCATAATTCCAGCAACTTATCCTCCACGGCGACACCTGCCCATCCTCGTTACAGCCCCCATGCGGGGAATCCCACATGAGGGCTGCCAGCGGGAATACTATGGCTAGGCGCATAGGCCGTCAACGGCAAGCGGGGTTTGGTAGTGTCTCAATTTGAATCGTAGGGAAAAGCTGGCAAGTAAAGGAAGGAAAGGGGATGGACCCGCTGTGGATTCAGATTTACCACGAGTTCACCCTGAACACGGCGGAGTTCAATCGGCACTACCACAAGCGGTCAAACGTCGAGACGGTCTTCCACATGATCAAGGCGAAGTTCGGCGACCGTATTCGGGCCAAGACGCCCACCGCGAAGATAAACGAGGCACTGATGAAGGTGCTCTGCCACAACATCTGGGTCCTCATTCGCGCCATGTACGCGCTCGGCATCACCCCCGTGTTCGATCCAACATCTTGTGCAGAAAAGGCCCTTGCACAAGATGTCCTCAACAACTAGGACTTATTGGGCAAAGCCATCCCCGGTCTCGATGGAGAACAAAAGAGGGGGGAGGGGGGGAGATGTGTGTGTATGAAGGAGTCCCGCGTACGGGCGAGGCCGACGCCCCTCCGTAACGGTTCCCCGCCGGACGGCGCGCAGCCAGCACGGACAAGTTGGCGACGTGAAGGACGGCGCGCCGGGGGTCGAGGGCGGTAGCCAATGGTAGTCAATGGGGAAAACGCAGATAGGGCCGTCCGGCCAGTAGCCATTGACGGCCCTATCTGAGGCGTAGGTAATAATTAGCTCGTCCTGAGTGTCCACAGACCCTAAGATCTCGTGGCGAAATCGGCCCATCGCTGTAGGAGCTCGCGTCGGCGGTCGAGAATGTCTGTGCGATAGTATGCAGCTTCCACCGCATTCTTGACCGTGTGAGCTAGGCACATTTCCGCGAGCCGGTGATCCTCGCCCGTATCGTCTGTCCAGCCGCCAAAGGCGGATCGGAGCCCGTGGGCCGTCGAGCCCGCGCCGATGCGTTCCAGTAGATTGGTGATCGTGTTTTCTGACAAGTGCTTGCCTTTGCGGGCAACGAAGATGTACTCACTCGCAGAGCCGCTTGCGGCTTGTTCCTCAAGGATGTGCAAGGCTTGGCGGGACAGGGGCACCACGTGACGCCGCCCTGAGCGGGTCCCCTTCATGCGCTCGGCAGGAATCTTCCAGGTGGCGCTGTCCCAATCTACCTCCGACCACTTAGCCTCGCGGATTTCAGCCGACCGTCCAGCCGTCAAGACGACGAACTCAGTTGCGCGCTTCGTCACATCGTCCGCCATGCTTGCGCGTACACGTGAGACAATGTCCGGTATCTGCTGCCAAGGGGCGGCGCGCTGGTGGCCGCGCTGGAGTTTGGGCTGGGGCGGCAAGGAAAACTTGAAACTCCCGTTGGCGACGTTCTCGCTCAGCAGCCGATGTTCCAGCCCGTAGTTGAGGACCTGGCGGATGCGCCGGAACACCCCTTCCGCGGTTTCGTAGTGAGTGAGCCAGATGGGTTTGACGGCCGCTACCACATCGTCACGGGTGATGCGATCGAGGGGCGTGTTGTGCAACACCTTGGCGTGAAGTTCGAGGGACCGGAGCCACTTCTCGGTCTTCTTTGCCCCGGGTTTGCGGGTGATCGCCAAGGCCGCGTCGGTCAACCGCGCCGCCTCAAGGAACGTGGGCATGGTGCGCCGGGTCTCCTGGACCGACGCCCGCTCCGCCGCCTCAGCCTGGACCTGCTGTTTGCCCGCCCACGGGTCCTCGCCAGCGTGAATCAAGGCGCGGTTGCACTCGGCCAGATTTCGGGCCTCGGCGATGCCGACGCGGGGAAAGGGGCCAAGTCCCTTATCCACGCGCACGCCGTTGATGCGGACGCGCTGAATCCACTGTTTGCTGCCCCCAGGGGCGATGCGCAGGAAAAGGCCCATCACCATTCCGTCTTGGTAGCGCCCCGGCTCCGTCAACGCCTCGGCCCGCGCCTTCGTCATGCGCTGGCCGGCCATAACCTCTGCCGCCGTCGCCATGTGGCACCTCCTATGGGTGGTGGTACATGGATCTTGTACCACCATTTGTACCACCAGCAAGGGCGACAGGTCAAGCGTCCAGCGTCAAAACGGGGTCGAATCGTAGCTAGTGTGATGGGGGGTGAATAACCCTTGTGGAGCCCACAGCCGGAATCGAACCGGCGACCCCGTTCTTACCAAGAACGTGCTCTGCCTCTGAGCTATGTGGGCCCGCTTTTGTTTCCCGTACAATTGGAATGGAGGGAGTAGGATTCGAACCTACGTAGCCCTTCCGGGCGCCAGATTTACAGTCTGGTGCGATTGGCCGCTCCGCCATCCCTCCCAGCGGCTATAAGTGTAGCATTGCACGTACCCATCGCCAAGACCTAGGGCGAGCACAGTCCGACTAGGGCGGAGTTGCGTTGGCTCAGCCCCAGACCGGATTCGAACCGATAACCTGGCGATTACAGGTCGCCTGCGCTACCATTGCGCCACTGGGGCGTAGGAAGAGGCACCCGATGGGCCTGCACTGCTGCACAACCTTATTGATGGTAGCGAAACGACTCACCAACGTCAACAACGGTACTGCACTTCTCGTATAGCTGCTTGAGAAACGCTAGAGCACCTTGAGCGTTGTCGTTACCCAAGTTGACACCAGCCCCCAAATGAACAAACATATGAGCTAATCCGTTTCGGGGAGTTGATTGCCAGATGCCTTCTTCGATTGAGTGGACTGACGAAACTTGGAACCCGATTACTGGATGCACCCGCATTTCGCCAGGATGTGAGCATTGCTATATGTACACACTCTACCCACGATTAAGGGGTATGGGCGTACCAGGTTACCAGACGAGGCCAGATGACGTCCGCCTGCTCCCCAACCGCTTGCAAACTCCCCTGTCCTGGAAGAAACCCAGGCGTGTATTCGTAAACAGCATGTCCGACGTATTCCATCCGGACGTACCTTTTGACTTCATTTTTGAAATGTTCCGCGTGATGGCGTCGGCTGGAGAGAAGCACGGACACGTATTCCAGGTATTGACGAAGCGGCCAGGCACGGCGGTAGCTTGGTGGACGGAGCATCAGCGATTCTTCCCAAATGGCTGGCCGCCAAAGGTATGGATTGGAACATCCGTTGAAAGTCAGAAGTATGCACCTAGGCTTTCCGTGTTAGAGCGTTTACCAGCGCCAGTGCGATTTGTATCCGTTGAGCCATTGCTGGAGCGAGTTGACCTAATGCCCTGGCTGACTAGAGGTGCGGTGAAGTGGGTGATTGTAGGTGGAGAAAGTGGGCCTGGCGCCCGGCAAATGGATCTAGATTGGGCCCGCGACCTCCGGGATCAGTCAGCAAAGGCCGGAGTAGCATTTTTCTTGAAGCAATTAGGCGGAGTCCGACACAAGCGTGGCGGCAACAAAGCCGTGTTGGATGACGGCAGGCTTTGGCGAGAGATGCCAGCGGTGAGCTAGCGAATCAAGATACTTGGAGCAACGGAGCCAATCCTCTTGTGAATACTAGAAATCGTGGACAAGAACTAACCACGGCCGCAGATGGCTTGGTGGCGTTGAGCGTAGCAGAACATGCGAAGGACAAAGAGTACGCACTGCTGAACATCAGTCGCATATTTACCAAAGCGATGAAGGATAAGTGGCCAGGTAGGCTCTACTATGTGGATCCTTTCTGTGGTCCAGGTAGGTGCGTCGTGAGAAGTCTCAGTGAGGAAACGACTGGGTCACCGTTGATCGCTATGGAAGTGCCATTCAACCACTATTTCTTTGCTGATTCGGATGACGCCTGCGTAGATGCTTTGAAGCATCGAGTACACGCAGACAATACTACCGGCCAAATTGTCCGCTACTACACTGGAGAAGCCCACGATACTATTCGAGACATTGTGGGGGACTTACCTCCCGCGAGAAAATCGCTCGGACTAGCCTTTATGGATCCATGGGCTTGGGACTTCGCGTTTCAGGATCTAAAGTCTCTAACGGCCGGACGTAGATTAGACCTGCTTATCAATTTCAACATAGGTGATATGAAGAGAAGGTGGAAGGAAGAGTCCGCAAAGCTCGACTCCTTCCTTAACTTGACTGCTGACCACAGGGAGGTCTTTCGGACCAAGACGAAAGGGATACCAGATACTCGCACTCTCTTGGACCACTACGAAGGAGAATTAGAGAAGATTGGCTACACCTACATCGCCGATGACAGACCAGTCACCAATTCCAAAAACACTCCTCTTTACCATCTCATTTTCGGTAGCAAACACCCTCTGGGTAAGGAACTCAGAGACGAAGTGTCGAAGAGAACTGCAAGCGGGCAACTAAAGATGTTTGTATAGGCAGTGGAGGCGTTCCCAGCACATGTAGGGGGTTAGCAAAGCTTGCACTCCGTTGTGTTGGCCGATTCACACTTGCAGACACGCATGGGTTATGCTGAAGGTAAAGCCCTAACTGCAAGCCGCTTCTGAATGGAGCATGTGAACACGCTTCCGACCCACGCCAAGCCCCACTACACCGCCTCTCCCCGCCGCCGCTTCGCCGTCTTCGCCCATCAATGGCTCCTCATGGCAATGATTGTCTCCGTGACTGCCGCCGCCTGTGCGGAGGCCGGTTCGGGGGCGGCGCAACCGAGCTCCGGTGAGTACCTGCAGCCATCGACCGAGGTGTTCGCCGACCGGCAGTCGGACTCTGCGCCATCCGGCAGTGGCGGCAGGACCGAGCCCGCTGCAGCTCCCACCCTCGACGAGACGCCGTGGCCCACCGTGACGCCGACGCCTGACCTTGGCGGCGACGAGGAGCTCCGGCGCGCCCGCTTCTCCACGGCAGGCTGGAAGACAGATTTCTCGAAAAGGTCTATACCTCTTAGTGAGATTTTCTCCGGCGGGCCTGGCAAGGATGGGATTCCCGCCATCGACGTCCCGGTGTTCGAGGACATTGCCGGCGGCGACGAGTGGCTGGACGACAAGGAGCAGGTCCACGTGGTCGACGTCCAGGGCGAGGTCCGTGCTTATCCGTTGGCCATCCTCATTTGGCATGAGATCGTCAACGACAGTTTCAACGACGTACCGGTCGCGGTCACCTATTGCCCGCTGTGCAACTCCGCCATCACCTTCGACCGGCGACTCGGCGACCGTACGCTGGACTTCGGCGTTTCCGGCGTCCTGCGGCACAGCGACATGATCATGTTCGACAGGCAGACGGAGTCGTGGTGGCAGCAGCTCGTGGGCGAGGCCATCATCGGTGAGCTGCTGGGCGAGCGATTGACGGTATTGCCTTCCTTCCTGGTCTCCTGGGAGGACTTCAAAGAGGCATTTCCCGACGGGCGCGTACTCTCACGCGGCACGGGCCATCAGCGCCAGTACGGCCGCAACCCGTACGAACTCTATGACCGGCAGACGCCGTTTCTCTTCTTTGGCGAGGCGGACAAGCGGCTGCGGCCCCTGGACCGCGTCGTTGTGGTCGAGGAGGGCGAGGATGCCGTTGCCTTCCCGCTGTCCGTGCTTGAGCACGAGCCGGTGGTTCACTACCCCCTTGGCGAGCAGGACCTTGTCGTGTTCTTCCAGTTCGGCGCAAATTCCGCGTTGGACGACGCCACTGTCGCAGGCGGCAGGGACGTCGGCGCGGCGGCGGTCTACCGGCCCGAGGCCGACGGGCAGCAGCTCACCTTTACGGCGGCGGGCGAGACATTCGTTGACGACCAGACCGGCAGCCAGTGGAACCTGCTGGGCCAGGCCGTGGATGGTCCGCTGGCGGGTGCTAAGCTGACGCCCGTGGTGCACGGCACGCACTTCTGGTTTGCGTGGGCCGTCTTCAAGCCCTACACCTCGGTATACGGCGGTTAACCACCGGCGGGGCGCCAAGCGCCAATGCGCCAACGGAGGTCGTTATGTCATCCAACCTCTATGACTTGCCGGACCCGATGCCATCGGAGGAACTGTTCACCGACCTCATCCCCGACACCGGCGTGAAGATCGAGCGCATCGTGTCCAGCGGGCAGTCGACACCGGAAGGCGAGTGGTACGACCAGCACCGTGACGAGTGGGTCGCGCTCCTTCAGGGCAGCGCAGTCCTGCAGTACGAGGATGGCTCTGAAGTGACACTGAACCCCGGCGACCACATGCTCATCCCGGCGCACCGCAAGCACCGCGTCGCTCGCACCAGCGAGTCACCGCCGTGCATTTGGCTAGCGGTGCACGGCCGGCTGGCGTAAGAGGCCCCGTCCTGCTTCCCCGTCACCGCCAAGGGCCACCGTGTCGCCCCCCACTCTCTGACCCTGACACGGGCCCATTGCGCCCACGCCTGCCCGCCCGATACCCTTCTACCTATGACGGTCGTCAACACGGATCAGACGAGATTGCACTCGGATTGGGAAAAACGAGTCGTATCTGAAAGGGCCAATTCATATCTGACTCGTTTCCCAAGAAGTCTCCCCTTAAAAGTTCCTGCGGTCGTCAACATGGATCAAGCTAGATTGCACTCGTTTTGGGACAAACGAGTCGTATCTAAAAAGGGCCAAATCATATCTGACTCGTTTCCCCAAAACATTTTTCCGCAATTGTTCCTGTTCCCATCCCCGGATGCTGGAACAGCGATGGCGACCCTACCCCATGTGGCGGAAGCGGGCCTGCCCCCGCCATGTGTCGACTTCCTGCAGCTCAAGCTGCACCGTCTGGCCGGGCACTATCGACGGTGGCAGGTAGACGTTGCTGCGAATGAGGAACGTCTCCAGTTCGACGACGCTCTGCCGCTCACGCACGTCCAGCACGACGGCGGGAATTGCCTCGCCGATGCGGCCGCCGAGGTGCTTGAGCATCCAGTAGCGCTTTCGCTCGTCCTCCGCGCGGTTGAGGTCACGAAGCGTGGCGTCGGCTTCACCGATGAGCCCCTTCAGGTCCTCGGCGGTGTAGGGCTCCTCTGTCCCGTCGATAGCGCTCGCCAACTGCCGCTGCACCGCCAGGTCCAGGTAGCGCCGCAACGGCGACGTCGCTTGCACGTATGGCTCGACGCCGATGAGGGCATGCCGGCCGGGCGTGGTGGACAGGCGAGAGGGCCGTATTTGCCGCAGGATGTGGTAGTGCCGAACTGCATCGACGCTGGTGTCCGGCACGTCCTCCATGAACACCGGGGCCTGCGTCCGATAGATGGCGGGAACGCCATTGTCCCGCAGGCGCTCCCCCACCAGGCGGTTGGCCAGCACCATGAACTCCGCTACGATGCGACGCGCCGGCGTGGGCACGGGCGTTACGGACACCGAGATGTTGCGTTCGGCATCCACGGCGACCTTTACCTCCGGGCGCTCCATCTCCAGCGCGCCGTCGGCCATTCGCTCGGCCCGCAACGTCTGGGCTATGGCTTGCACGATGCGCAGCGCCTGACTCTCATCATCAGAGCCGGAATCGAGGGCGGCGTCGGCTTCGGTGTACGTGTACCGGCGGCGGCTGCACACGGTGGAGCGCGACAGTTCCCAGGCGAGGAGCTGATGGTCCAGGCTCCACTGCATCAGAAGCGAGACTGCGCGCCGACTGCTTCCCTGCGAAAGGCTGCCTCGGCTCTCCGAGAGCGGTCGGGGCAGCATGGGCAGCGTGTTCTCCGGCAGGTACAGGCTCGTCATGCGCTGCCGAGCAGCTTGGTCCAGGGCGCCGCCGACCGGGACAAGCGCGGCGGCATCCACAATGTGCACACCAACCTCGTAGCCGCCCTCCATGAGGCGCATCGAGAGGCCGTCGTCGATGTCCACGGTGCTTGCCTCATCGATGGTGAACACGTCAAGGTCGGTCAGGTCGCGGCGTCCATCATCGACGGCGGGGTGTGCCAGCTCATCCGCCTCCGCCGCTGCCAGCGCTTCCGCGGAGAACGAAGACGGTACTCGCAGGCGGCGGAGGGTCAGGAACTCGTCGGGGTCAAAGACGCCGCGGGCCACCAGTGCGTCGAAGCCGGTGCCCCGTTGGTCCGGCCCGCCGCCAAGGGGCTGCAGCCACCTTTTAGCGGCGCGCGCAGCGTTGGAGCTGTCTCCCTCGGCGACATAGTCAACCAGCATGTCCAGCCATTGCTGCTGCCGGGGGGTAAGCTCATCGGACGTGCTGCCCGCCAACCACGATGCGAACTGCGCTTCCTCCGCCGCCGAGCGCTGCTGCTCCTCCAGTCGCGCCACTTGCCGCGAAACGTCGTCGCGCGAGCGTGGCCGGAGGTTGGGCGTTTCCGCGGCAAAGAGCTGGACATCGGCGGTGAACAGCCCAAGCAAGAGCGCGGCCTGTTGCATCTCGGTGAATGGTTGCGGGCACGCCAAGCCTTCAAGGTCTTCCAAGGTGAGTCCAGGCACGTCCTCCACGACGAGGTCCCAGGCCTCGGCGGCGTCGAGCTCTGTCGAGAGGCGTTCAGCTTCCACCAACCATGCTGGGAGAGCGTCGTCTGCGACCTCTATGCCGGTCTCCCAGACGAGCTGCTGAGTTGAGAGTCGAAAGGGTTTGCCGTCGGATCCGGTGGCCCAGAGGCGATTGTCGGCGCCCAGGCGCACCAAGCCCAAGATGAAGCGCCCGCTCTTACGGAGGAGCGCGATGTGCGGAGTGGTCATGGACTCCTTTGGAGGGCAGCCGCCCGGGGGGACCGCCGTTTTCGGTCACCAAGCTATGGTAACCGACTTTGCCGGCGGGGGCGGCGAGAGTCGAGAGAACTGCGGGTCAATGTCGCTTTCGTCAAGAGTGGGCGGATGCTACTCGTCGCGGTCGTGTGAGGTCTTGAACCACTTGGGCAGGTTGTTGGACCTGTAGAGCATGACGGCCAAGCGAATAGCGTCTTCAACGATCTCACGGCGTTGCAGGTCAAAGGTGTCCGTATTCCGGATTACTTCCAAGTACTGCATCAGGACCTCCGCAAAAGGCAAATTCGGCTTTGGTCGCTGATCTGGAATCGCTACCGAATGCCCTTGCCGGAGGCTAGAGCCACACGTTGTGTAGGATTACGGTCGAAACTCCGGGTGGCGGCGCGCGCCCTCATGCTTGGGGCGCTCCGCCCGGAGCCCTATGTACTATGTGACGAAACAGGTTGCAAGTGAGTTCCAATCTTACACCTGCTCGTCAAGGGGCGGAAGTTCTCGCCGGGCGCTGTGCGACTACGTCCTAGGCCCCGGGGTACCCCCGCTCATGGTCGCGGTGCCAGCGGAACGCGTCCTTCACGATCTGGTCAAGGGCCGAGAGTTCCGGCTGCCAACCGACGTCGGTGTGCAGCGCGGTGGCGTCGGCGACGAGCTCCGGCGGATCGCCGGGGCGGCGCGGTTCGACGCGAACGGGCACCGACGTCAGCGCGACCCGCTCCACCATGTCCACGACTTCTTTCACGGAGTAGCCTTTGCCCGTACCGACGTTGTACGCCATTCGCGGTAGCTCGCCGAGGGATTCAAGGCACTGCACGTGCGCCTTCGCAATGTCGGTTACGTGGACGTAGTCTCGGACGGCAGTGCCGTCGGGCGTTGGGAAGTCGTCGCCGAAAATGGCCAGCTCTGGCTCCAACTCGAGGGCGACGTTGATTGCGTTGGGGATGAGGTGGGTCTCCGGCCGGTGGTCCTCGCCCAACGGACCGGCGGCGCCAGCAGCGTTGAAGTAGCGGAGGGAGACCACGCTGAAGCCGTGGGACTGCGCGTAGGATGCGAGCACAGACTCCATCCATGCCTTGGACTGTCCATAGGGGTTGATGGGCGCGATGGCGTGCTCCTCTGTGATGGGCGAGTGGTCCGGCACACCGTAAACCGCGGCGCTTGAGGAAAACACTATCTTGGAGACGTCATAGCGGCGCATGCACTCAAGTAGGGTAATGCCATCCCGAAGGTTGTTGGCGTAGTAGAGGCCCGGGTCGGTCATGGACTCAGCGGCCTGCGCGTAGCCGGCAAGGTGTATGACGGCGTCAACGGGCGACTTCTCCATGATGCGGTCAATGGCGTCGCTGTCGCCGGCGCTCACGCGGTAGAACGTCATGCCCACGTCAACGGCGGCACGGTGGCCCCGGGTGAGGTTGTCGATGCCCAGGATGTCGTAGCCGCCGCGCAAGAGCGCCTGTACAACGACGCTTCCGATGTATCCGGCCGCGCCTGTGACCATGACCTGGGGCATGTCGCCTCCTTCCGGCTTTGGGGCAATTGGGCCGTGCTGGTTGTCGCTACGGCCAGTCTTTCCTATTATAGCCACAGACTGGCAAGTTACCCCGCCCTACCTGGGGAGAAAGCTGGCACTTGGACCTCTCCATCGTCATCCCTGCCCACAACGAGGAAGCCCGCATAGGCCCCACGCTCCGCGACTATGCCGCCGAGTACCACCCCGCGTTCGGCGAGAGATGGGAGCTCCTTGTCGTGCTGAACGGCTGCACCGACGACACGCGGCGCGTTGTGGATGAGGCCGCAGCTGAGTGCCCCGCTATCCGCTGGACCGTCGAGGATGCAGTGTTGGGCAAGGGGGCGGCGGTGCGCGCCGGGTTGCGGGAGGCGACAGGCGCGCGGGTGGCCTTCGTCGACGCGGACAACATGGTGGGGCCTGTCGAGGCTCGCAAGTTGCTGGACGCGCTGGCCGACCACGACCTCGCCGTGGGCTGGCGGAAGCCTGAGCTTGCACTGGAGCCGCAGTCGAGGCCGTGGGCGCGGCGCGTTGTGAGCGGGATCTCGCCGATGTGGTCGCGGCGCTTCCTCGGGCTGCCCGTGCACGACCCCCAGTGCGGCGGGAAGGCCCTTACTCGCGAGGCGTTGGACGCGGTGCTGCCCATGCTCTCGGAGACGGGTTGGGCGCTGGACCTGGAGCTGCTGCTTGCGGCCCGGCGGTTGGGGTTGAGGGTGACGGAGTCGGCGGTGACATGGCGGCACATCGTGGAGGGCAGCAAGCTTCGGTTGCCCCAGGCGGCGTGGGAGGTCTTTCGCGCGACGTGGCGGCTCCGGTTCCGCCGGGACTGGGACGGAAGGTAGTACGCACCTCTGGGATTTGATTCGAGTCGAGTCGTGCAGATATTCTCCCTGTAGAAACAACCCCCATTGGGGCGTCGGGGGCGCCAGATACGACCTTGTTGCCGTCGCTGGGAAACAACGTGCCAACAATGATGACCGACAGGGGAACGAGCTGGCGTCATGGAGTTGGCAAAGAACTGGAACTTCGTCATACGAGAAGCGTACGGCGGACATGACGCGTGGGGCAAGGCGGCCGTGTCAGTATTGGCCGCATATGTATTGGCAGCATGTAGGGCAATAACAGCGGGACAGCCCGTTCGCCATGGGTGTGGCGAGGGCTGCTCCACGTTGGTCAAGCTGAAAGTCGGCAGTTAGCCGCCTTCTGGCATGTATTTCGAGAGGACGAGGTTGGTGTCGGCGTTGGGTGTGTTTGCCGCCAACATCGGAAGGTAACCCTTGTAGTCCTTGGCCTTCGCGAGATCCTTCGCAATGTTGCGGTAGCCCTCCTTGAAGACGCCGCGGCCATTGAAGGGGCAGACCATCAGGCAGATCTTGCAGCCCCAGAGGCGCTGGAAGTACGGCTCGCAAGCGGGGGTGTCCACGTGGTATCGCAGAACGCCATTGACTTCCTTCTTCTCGGGCTTGATGGCGTCGCCGGGGCAGAAGCGGGTGCAGACGTTGCAGCGGTCGCACATGGCGTCGATGCCGAAGTCCTTCGGGCCGTCTACCAGCAGCGGCAGGTCCGTCGAGATCAGGGAAAGCCGCCAGGATGAACCAAACTCCGGGCTGATCAGCGAGCCGTGCTTGCCCAGTTCACCGAGGCCGGCAAGATACGCGAAGGGGATGTGGGCGAGCTCACCGCCGTTGGGATGCGCCGTGGCCGTGTACCCGAAGCCCCCGATGTACTGTGCGACCCGGACGCCGATGTCCAGCATCTTGAAGTAGACCCGATGGACCTCACGTTGGGAGTTGGCGCCGATGTCCGACATCATGTCGAATTTCATGGCCACTCCAAAGGCGATGACGCGGGTGTGCGCCGGCATCTCCGCGTCCTTGAAGACGAAGTTGGGGTCCAGTTCCGCGATGCCAACGGAGTCCGCGCCCACTTCCAGGACATAGTTCTTAATGTGCTCCGTCAACTCCGCCGGGTCGCCCAGGTCAATCTTGATGGGGTTGACATCTGCGTGGCGCAGGGGCCAGAGGACCTGGTTCTGGAGCCAGCCGTAGCGCCGCGCCTCAACCGGGTACTGGCGCTGGAACTCCTGGGCCCCTTCAGTGTCCGCGGAAGGGCCCTCGCGGCGATGTCGAACGGGGTTGGTGGCTTTCGATACGTCTGGTAGCACTACACCCCTCCTACCGGGAAGTTTGGGGGATTCTACCACAATCGCATCGCAGGCGTGCAGGTCTAACATTATCAGGGCGAATACTGGCGCATCCCGATCAGGGAAGGCGAGGGGAACGGCGGTTCTCGCTGTCTGTCAGATGACAGGGTTAAGTGGGGACTGTGGGTCAGGATTCCGGGGCACGAAACTCGGAGCAGTGGGGGGAACTGGGGGACAGGGTGATTCGCGAATCACCCTACGACCTGACGAGTGAGGGTGGCTGAGTTACGAGCGGGCGGGGGCGCCTGAGCGGCCCTTCTGTTCGCCGTCAAATACCTTTTCCGGCCGCCATTGCCCTGTGGGCTTGTCGTATCGAGCGAGGGCGAGGAAGCGGCCGTCGTGGCCGTAGACACGCCACAGTTCGCCGTGGCTCGGCGTATCCATGCCCTCGCGGCCTCCGAGCACGACAGCGCGCCCGGACTTCACAAAGACCTCAAGCGCGCCGACAACGGTCCCGGCAGGCAGATTGGAGACGACAACGTCCGGCGGGTGCACGAGGTCCATCCAGTTGCCAGCCTCGACGGCGTCCTTGAATTGCGCGGGGGTGACGGCGTCATCGACGGAAAAGGGGCCAGCGCCCCGACGCTCGAGCTCGACGATGTGACCGCCGCAGCCGAGGGCCGCTCCCAAATCGTGGCCAAGCGACCGCACGTAGACGCCCCGGCCGCACACGATGTCCAACACGGCGTCGGGCGGCTCCCACGCCTCCAGCGTCAGACTGTGGACGACGACCTCCCTCGGCTCGCGCTTCACTTCGAAGCCGGCACGGGCGAGGTCGTAGAGGCGCTCTCCACCGTGCTTGAGGGCGCTGTACATGGGCGGCACCTGTTGAATCACACCGCGGAAGGCCGCCAAGGCGGCCTCGATTTCGTCCTGCGTGATGGCGGACGCATCGGCGCGTTCGGTGACCGTGCCTTCGGAATCGTAGGTGTCGGTAGCTTCGCCGAGGCGGACACGGGTATGGTAGCGCTTCACGCCGTCGATGAGGGGGTCCATGAGGCGCGTCGCCTGGCCAAGGCAGATTGGCAGCACACCGCTAGCGATGGGGTCCAGGGTGCCGCCGTGGCCCACCTTCTTCTCGCCGGTGAGGCGTTTGACCATGCGGACCATGTCCATGGAGGTCTCGCCGGTGGGCTTGTTTATGTTCAGAACACCGTTGACGGTCATAGTTTCCGTTCCTGATGAGCTCCGTGACCATCGGCCACGCGGTCTATAAGTTCCAGCATTTGCGCACCCTGCTCCATGGATACGTCGAGGGCGAAGGTCAGAGCGGGCACGCGGCGCATCTTGACGCGGGTCGAAAGGCTGCGACGCAGGAAGCTCTCTGCCGATCTCAGGCCCTGCAAAACGCCTTTCTGTTCCTCCTCGGACCCCATGACGCTGACGTACACCCGCGCATGTTCAAGGTCCGACGAGGTTTCGACGTGCGTCACGGTGGTCAGCGCGACAATGCGCGGGTCCTTGATCTCATGGAGCAGGAGGACACTCAACTCTTCTCGGATTAGCTCGTTAACGCGGCCCATGCGGCGGCTCATGGCGGGAGTCTCCTGGTTTTTTGGATGTGGCTCGCCAAGAGCGCGCCTATCCGCGCTCGATGTGAAATGCCTCCAGAGTGTCACCTTCCTCGAAGTCCATGAAGCCGTCCACGCCAATGCCGCACTCGAAGCCGGCGAGAACCTCACGCGCGTCGTCCTTGAAGCGCTTCAAGCTCCCGATGGTGCCGGTGTGGAGCAACGCGCCCTTGCGGAAGACACGCATCTGCAGGTTGCGGGCGATGCGCCCATCAAGCACCTGGCAACCGCCGATACGGTTACGGCGGCCCATGCTGAATACTGCGCGCACCTCGGCGTGGCCGTCGATGACCTCGCGGTCGACAGGGGTAAGCATGCCTTGCAGCGCCCGCTCCACGTCCTCCGCCAACTGGTAGATGATTTCGTACAGCCGGATCTGGACGCGGCTCTGCTCGGCCATTGACCGGGCGCCCGGTTCGACGCGAGTGTTGAAGCCCAGGACAATCGCGTCCGAAGCGCTGGCGAGGAGGATATCGCTCTCTGTGATCGTGCCTGCGGCGGCGTGCAGAATGCGCACCGTGGCCTCTTCATTGCGAGACTTCATGATGGTGCTGCGCACGGCCTCAATGCTGCCCTGCACGTCACACTTCAGGATTAAGAGCAGCTCCTTTGACTCGCCGCTCTGAATGCGGGAGGAGATTTCTTCCATAGACATTCCGTTGACCGCCTGCGCCTCCTTGCGCCGCCGGCGAGTCTCCGACAGGCTCCGAGCAGTGCGCTCGTCGGCCGTGACGAGGAAGGGGTCGCCGGCGAGAGGCAGTTGCGAGAGGCCCAGCACCTCCACAGGCGTTGACGGGCTGGCCTCTCGGATACGACGGCCGGTGTCGGCAATCATGGCCTTCACGCGACCGAAGGTGTCGCCGACGACCAGGTTGTCGCCGACGTGGAGGGTGCCCTGCTGCACCAGCACCGTGGCCAGCGGGCCCTTGCTCTTGTCGAGTTGGGCCTCCACAACGACGCCGCTGGCGGCGCGGTTGGGGTTGGCCTTGAGCTCCTGCACCTCTGTGACCACCAGCAGGTTCTCCAGCAACTCATTGAGGCCATCGCCGGATTTGGCGGAAACGGGGACCATGATGGTCTCGCCGCCCCAGTCCTCCGGCAGCAAACCCTGTTCCGCCAACTGCCGCTTCACGCGGTCCGGATCGGCGTCCGGCCGGTCCATCTTGTTGATGGCGACGACAATTGGGACGCCCGCGGCCTTGGCGTGGTCAACGGCCTCGGTGGTCTGCGGCATGACGCCGTCGTCCGCCGCGACGACGAGGATGGCGACGTCCGTGGCGTGGGCACCCCGGGCCCGCATCGCGGTGAACGCCTCATGCCCGGGGGTGTCGAGGAAAGTCAACTTGTGGTCATGGGTCTCCACCTGATACGCGCCAATGTGCTGCGTGATGCCACCGACCTCGCGGTCCACGACGTTGGTGTGTCGAATGGCGTCGAGCAGCGTCGTCTTGCCGTGGTCCACATGGCCAAGAATTGTGACGACGGGGGCACGGGGCTCGAGGTCCTCGGGGTCGTCTATCGGCGGCTTGAGGGGGTCCTCAACCTCTGCTACGGCCACGTCCTCGAGCCTACGCACGCGGTGACCCATGGTGGTGGCGATGGTCGCAGCGGTCTCGAAATCGATGACCTCGTTGACTGTCACCATAACGCCGGTGCGCATGAGATGCTTAATGATGTCGATGGGGTTGGCGTGCATCACGTCGGCGAGCTGGCTGACCATGAGGGCAGGCGGCAGGTCCAGGATAGCGCTGAGATCCGGTGCGTCGATGGTCATGGCGCCGGGGCCCGGTCCCCTGCGGGGTCCGCGCCGGCGCGTAGGTCTGTTGGGCCTAAATGTTCTTCGTGCCATATCAGTCCTCCCGTCCTATCCAATCCTGGCTTTGCGATTCCGCATAAGCCACCAGATTGGTCCGTTCATCTGGTGAAATAGTTACTTTGAGCACGCGATCCAGCCGGTTGCGGCTGAGGCCGGACTCCCAGCAAGAGGGGTCCTCACACAGGTAGGCGCCTCTTCCGGAGGCCCGGCCTGTAGGGTCGACGGCCACGGCGCCGGCCGGTTGTCTGACGATGCGCACCATGTCCCGCTTCCCGCTCTTCCTGCCGCACCCGCAACAGGTCCGAATGGGAATGCGCCTTGGTGTCATCATCAGCACCTGCCCTTCCGAGATGCGCCCCCCTGGTGTTGGAATGGCGGGCCGCGCACCGTTGAGCACGCCCCGAACCAGGATTCTGACCGCTACCGTGCCCGCTTCCCCTTCTTGGCCTTTGGCCGGTTGTCAGGAAGGGCGCTAGCCGCTGCATTGGGATCAGGGCGGCGGTCGCGTTCAACGCGGGCCCTGCCGCGCTCCGACGGCATGATGTCCTCAGCGAAGCGGAGTACGGAGGGGCTGCGAACCGCTTCCGGGATAACCCAGATGGACTCGTCGTCCACGGAGATACCGGCGGGTTCGGGCTGCCGCTCTTCCAAGGCGTCGTCCGCCTCGGCTTCTTCGGCCTCTTGGCGCAGCAACTCCTCCAACTCGGCGTCAGCAATGATGGTGGTTGCGGGTTCTTCCACCGCCTCTTCGACGGTTTCCTCGACCTCGACGACGGTCACGGCCTCTTCAACGGCCTCGGCGACTGGCTCTGCGACCGCGGGAGCTTCCTCGGCCTCCTGCACTTCGACGATCTCGGCAACAGCGGCTTCTGCTGTCTCTGCTTCCACCGTTGCCACGGCCGACGCGCGGTCCGCCTCGAGGATGGCCTGAGCCTCTGCCGCTGCCGACTGGGCGGCCGCTGCGGCGCTCTCCGCCGCCAACTCGAACTCGGACTCGCTGCGGATGTCGATGCGCCAGCCGGTCAGCTTGGCGGCGAGGCGCGCGTTCTGCCCCTCTCGACCGATGGCCAGTGAGAGGTGCCGGTCCGGCACGACTATGAGCGCCGACTTTCCATCCTGTTCCAGCTCAACCTTGACCACCTGGGCCGGGCTGAGCGCATTGGCAAGGAAGTCGCGTATGTCGTCGCTGTACGGCAGGACGTCGATCTTCTCGCCCTGCAGTTCGTTCACGATGTTCTGGATGCGGAAGCCGCGCAGGCCGACGCAGGAGCCGACGGGGTCGACGCCCTCCTGCCGCGCCACAACAGCTACCTTGGTGCGGGAGCCTGGCTCGCGAGCGATGGCCTTGATCTCGACCACGCCCTTGTAGACTTCGGGCACCTCACGCTCGAACAGGCGGCGCACGAGGTTCTTGTGGGCGCGGGAGAGGATGAGTTCGGGGCCGCGATTGCTCTCCGCCACTTCCGAGAGATAGAACTGCAGCGTGGTGTTAGGACGATAACGCTCGTTGGGGACCTCCTCCTCACGAGGCATAAGGGCGTCGGCGCGGCCGAGGTTCACCACGACCTGGTGGGGCTCCACGCGCTCAATGCGGCCGGCAATGATCTCGCCAACGCGACTGGTGTACTCCGCGAGGACGAGCTCCCGCTCGGCTTCGCGGAGGCGCTGGAGCACGACTTGCTTCGCCGTTTGCGCGGCGATGCGCCCGGCCGAGGCAAAGTCTGCGACGATCTCAACGACATCGTCTATTTCGACGTCGGGCTTGAGTTTCTTGGCTTCGCGCATGGTGATCTCGCGCCGGTCGTCCTCGATTTCGGCTGCGGTCTTGACCACGCGCTTCAGAATGTAGACAGAGACCTCGCCATCGCCCGGATCCAGTCGCACCGAGAGGTCGTGGCCGGCGCCGACGCCCTCCTTGCGGTACGCGGACACCAGCGCCGCCTCAACTACGCCCAAAACAGTATCACGGGGCAAGCCCCGCTCTGCGGCCAGTTGGGTGACAGCGATGAAAAAGTCGCTCTTCATTCCCGAGACCTCCCGTGCAGGTCTATATCAAAGAAAAAAGTGGGTCGAGCCCACTTTAACCGAGTATATCGAGCATGTGCTCTTGGTCACGATTCTAGCAGAACGGCGATGTCCCTGCAAGATTAGCGGAATCGATGTTTGCGGGCTTTGTGGTTGAATATCTCGTAGGGCATGGACCGTGAGCGGAGGTCCGGTCAAGTTGACACCCTTAGCTGGCGAATGCTACGTTCTAAACCTGATAGCCAAACGCAATGATGGGGAGTAGTAGCGGCGCATTCCGCATCAGCGAGCCGGCGGGTGGTGCAAGGCCGGCGGCGGAGAGACCGCGAACTCGCCCCGGAGCGGCGGCCCAAACGAGACCCGCTCAGAATGCGGAGCGCGCTCTGAGTGAGTCGTCTGAAGGCACGACGGTGGCGCCGTTACAGCCAACGAGTGGTCCCTCGCGGCTGGACTCGCATTCGAGGGACAAATTGGGTGGTACCGCGGGAACCGCTAAATGCAGCCCGTCCCATTTGGGGCGGGTCTTTTGTTGAGCAAGGCACGAGGAGACACTGACACCATGACCCAACAGCGAACGCGGCAGTCTGAGCTACGGTGGGACCCCAAGGCGATTGACCGGAAGTGGCAGGCCCGGTGGGCCGCTGACGGCCTCCACGCTGTCCGGGATGACGATCCCCGCCCCAAGTGGTACGAGCTGACCATGTACCCGTACCCCTCCGGCGACGTGCACATTGGTCATTGGTACGTCCTGGCTCCCTCTGACGCACACGCACGGTTCCGTCGCATGCAGGGCTATAACGTGCTGCACCCAATGGGCTTCGACGCCTTTGGCCTGCCGGCGGAGAACGCCGCAATCAAGCAGGGAGTCCATCCCCACTCGTGGACGATGGCGAACATCGAGAAGATGCGCGGGCAGCTTCGCTCCATGGGTACCGTGTATGACTGGGACAGGGAGATCGTTTGCTGCCTGCCAGAGTACTACCAGTGGAACCAGTGGCTCTTCCTGCAGTTCTTTAAGGCGGGCCTGGCTTACCGTGCCCACGCGCCTGCCGTCTGGTGTCCATCGTGCCAGACGGTGCTGGCCAACGAGCAGGTGCTGGACGGCGCCTGCGAACGCTGCAGCACGCCCATCACGCGGCGCGAACTGGACCAATGGTTCCTGCGCATTACCGACTACGCCGACCAGCTTCTCGACTCGTCAGGAATCACGGACTGGCCGGAACGCATCCTCACCATGCAACGCAACTGGATCGGCCGCAGTGAGGGCGCGGAAGTGGTCTTTGACATCGCCCACCTGGGTTTGGAGGAGGAGTCGCTGCGGGTGTTCACCACGCGCGTCGACACGCTGTTCGGCGTGACCTTCCTCGTGCTGGCGCCTGAGCACCCGCTGGTGTCCGCGCTGACCTCGCCGGAACAACGGGACACGGTGGAAGCCTACGTGGCCGAGGCGCGCGCGAAGTCGGACATCGAGCGGATGTCGACGGAGCGGGAGAAGACAGGCGTGCCGCTGGGGACGACGTGCATCAACCCGGCCAATGGCCAGCAGGTGCCCATCTGGACGGCGGACTACGCCGTCGCGTGGTACGCCACCGGCGCGGTCATGGGCGTTCCGGCACACGACCAGCGCGACTTTGACTTCGCGACCAAGTTCAGCCTGCCCATCGTCACAGTGATCGCACCTCCTGGAGCGACTGGCGAGGAACTGCTGGAGGTCGCGTACACGGAACCGGGCACGATGGTCAATTCCGGCGAATTCAACGGCATGACGAACGACAGGGGCGCGGAGTCCATCGCGGCGTACGTGGAGGCACGGGGCACCGGGGCGAGGACGCAGACCTACCGTCTCCGCGACTGGCTGGTGTCGCGGCAACGTTACTGGGGAACGCCCATCCCCATCATCCACTGCCCAACGTGCGGCGCTGTTCCAGTGCCCGAGGACGAGCTGCCGGTGCTGCTGCCGGAAGACGCCGAATTCAAGCCGACAGGCGAGTCACCGCTGGCGCGAAACGAGGCGTTTGTGCGGGCCCCATGCCCGCAGTGCGGGGGAGAGGGTCGACGCGAGACGGACACCATGGACACGTTCTTCGACTCGTCGTGGTACTTCCTGCGCTACCTGAGCGCGAAGAACGACGCCGAGCCGTGGGGCCCCGGTCAGGCGGAGGCGTGGGCGCCCGTCGACCAGTACACCGGCGGGGCGGAACACGCGGTCATGCACCTGATGTACGCGCGGTTCTTCACCAAGGCGCTGCGGGACATCGGGCTGCTGTCCTTCGACGAACCGTTCCTGCGCCTGTTCAACCAAGGGCACATCATCGCGGACGGGGCGAAGATGAGTAAATCGCGGGGGAACGTTGTCGCGCCGGATGAATACGTATTGACGCTAGGCGCGGACATCGTTCGGACGTACCTCATGTTCGTCGGACCGTGGGACCGCGGCGGCGACTGGAGCGACGGCGGCATCAATGGCATCGCGCGGTGGTTCAACCGCGTGTGGGACATCTGGGGACGGAACCCGTCGGCGATGAATGCCGCTGACGACTCGGAAGGAAGCCGCGAACTGCGCCGAAAGCTGCACCAGACGATGCGCAAGGTGTACCAGGACCTGGACGCCTTCAAGTTCAATACGGCCGTTGCCGCGATGATGGAACTGACCAACCTGATGCAGCGAGCGTGGGAGGACAACTCCGCCAGCGCCGCTGCATGGAACGAGACCCGACGCGCAATGCTCGTGCTGCTGGCGCCCATCGCGCCGCACCTGTCGGAGGAGCTGTGGGAGCGGCTGGGGCAGCGGTACAGCGTCCACCAGCAGTCGTTCCCGGAGTGGGACGACGATCTGGCGGCGGAGGAGACGGTAACGCTGGTGGTGCAGGTCGATGGACGCGTCCGGGACCGGTTGTCGGTGGCGCCCGGCCTCGGCGAGGACGAGGCCACGGAGCTGGCCTTCGCGCAGGCGAACGTGCAGCGCCACCTGGAGGGGAAAGAAGTCACCAAGACCGTCTACGTGCCCGGCCGGCTGCTGAACCTGGTTACGGGGTAGGGCAAGTCTTAGTTCTCGCCCCGGCCTCGCCTGGACGCATCGATTAGTTCTGGTCGATGATCATCTGACGGACGTGGGCGTCCATCATGCCTTTCATCGCCGTGAGCTCTTCCTCACTCTTGCCCTCGAACATGTTGGCGTGCGCTTCCTCGCCGTGCGCCATCATGGCGGCAAGAAGCTCGGCCGCCGTGTCCTGTTCCGTGGTCCAGTCACAACCCTCGCAGACCAGCTTCATTCTCTCGAATCTCCTTATGTAGAATCGCCGTCTGTTTGAGGGGCCTACATTAACCCTTCAGGTACAGGTCGAAGAAGTCCGCCACGTCCAGGAGCATCTCCCGGACGTTAGCCGGTGCGTCGACGTAATACCCGTCGTTCTGGTAGACCTTGAACTTCACTGTCTTATACTGACGCTTCAGCTCATAGGCAAAGGTATGCGACGCGTTGGACCACGGGTCCTTTCCCTCGCCACAGATAATGAATGTCGGAGCGGTCACCCGGTCGATCTTGTTCTGAGAGGACAACTCTATCCAGAGTTCTTCATTCTCCTCAAGGGGACCAAACTCGTGGGCCTGCATCTTCTGGTGCCGGAGTTCCATCTCCCAGCGCAGGGCGGGCCAATCGCCATAACCCGACATGGGCGCCGCAGCTTGGAAGGCCTCGGGCGCGTTCGTGATCGCGTACATGCTCAGAATGCCCCCGTAGCTGCGCCCCGAGATGCCCATGGCGCCCGGGTCGACGTAGCTCAGGCCCTTCATGTACTCGGTCCCGGCGATGGCGTCCTCGAGGTCGCCGCGGCCCCAGTCTTTGTCGTTCGCCTCCTCAAAGGCCTTGCCGTAGCCCGTGCTGCCGCGAACGTTGGGGAGGAGCACGACGTAGCCGCGCTGGACCAGGTACTGCACGTTCGCCTGCAGATCGTCGAAGAACTGGAGCGTCGGGCCGCCGTGAATGTAAATCAGGCCCGGGTACTTCTTGGAGCGGTCTGTTGGGCTGTAGAGGTAGGCGTGGATTGTGAGGCCGTCGGTGCTCTGGTAGGCGATCTTCTCCGGCTCGATGAGCTTCTCCGCAGGCCCGCCCTCGGCGCACGCGTCGGTCAGCTGCCGTGCCGAGCCATCCTCCACGTTCACGACCCACACGTCGGCGGGGCGCGTCGGTGTGCCGTAACGGAAGGCGATCTCCTGGCCGTCCGGCGACCACTTCAGGTTCGTGCACATGCCGATTCCAGGGGCAAAGACCGCGCGCGATGTGCCGCTGCCTGCCTCGGCGACGCGGAGCTCCAGTGTGCCATTGTTGTTCGATGTGAACGCCACCTGCCGTTTGACTGGCGACCACACGGCGTTGTCCTGCTCGAGTTCACCCGGGTCCAGGGGTTCCGGTTCGCCACTGCCGTCGATGGGCGCGGTCCAGACATTTATGTAGCCGCTACGCTGCGACCGAAAGAGTACGTCATGGCTGTCTGCAGACACGGATGGCGCGCCAAAGGTCTTGCCGTAGGTGTAGTCGAAGAAGTCCGTGTCAGACACGACGATGCGCGCGTTGCGGCCGTCACTGTCCATCACCATGACGTCGTGGTCTTCCCACGTGTCGCTCAAGCGCAGGTACGCGATCTGCTCGCTGTTGGGGGCGAAGACAGGCATTACCGCGTTCAGGGGCCCGTCCGTCAGCTTGTGGTGCACCCCGGAGGGGACGTCGACGGTGTAGACGTCGTAGGAGCCAGCGCGGCTGCAGGACACGGCAATACACGAGCCATCCGGCGACCACACCGCAGAGTGGATGAGGGCTCCGAGCCGCGAGAGCCGGAACTCCTCATCACCATTGGACGGCCAGAGCCATAACTCGTCCGTGCCGCTCTTGCGCGAGATATACGACATGTACTCGCCGGTGGGCGCCCACAGCGGCGCGCGCGTGGCGAGGAAGTTGACGTCGCCGATGTTGACGGTCAGGCGCACCGGGAAGCCGCCCTGCGCGGGCACGCTGTAGAGGTTGGGCGGCCCGCCAAACGTGCCGAGAAAGGCGATGCTGTTGCCGTCGGGCGACCACTGCGGCGTCTCCGCGCCGACCACCGGCCTGATGGACAGAATCTGATCGATCGTGGGTCCTGTTGTGCTTGCGTTGGTCATTGCAGTCCTCCCGGTCATATCCAAGTAGACGATGCGCAGGCTAGCATTCACGGTCGGACGAGGTCAAACGGGAGACGAGAGATGGCCAATAGAACGCCCTGCGGGTGGGTGCGGCTGTTGTCCAACGCCGACCTTCGCTATGCTATCGGTGCGTTGGGCCGCAGGTGGTCCGACGCAGCATGGAAGGAGTGTGCCCATGAGCGTGGACGCAAGCAAGGCTCTGCGGATTCTGGAAGACCTGGGTGGGTTGCCCGCAGTTTCCTTCCATGAGGGGTTGGTCTCTGACTATGTCCAGCGCACGTTGAATGGGCTGGGGCTGCCGGCGAAGACTGACCAATACGGCAACATTGCCGTGCGGGTGCAGGGGAAGGTTGCGGGTGTGCCGCCGATCGCATTTGTCGCGCACATGGACCACCCGGGGTTCGAGGCGGTGGAACTGCGCGAGGGCGCCCTCGTTGCGGAGGCGAGAGGGGGCGTGCCGGCGGTGTCGCTGAGGGAGCCGATGCCGGTGGAGGTTGTCGAGCGTACAGGGACGCGACGGAAGGGGCGGCTTGGCGGGACGGTGGGGCCACCGGAAGAGCGGCGCGTGTTGGTGCACGTGGACGATGCGGCGTCCGTGCCGCTGCCGGCCATCGTGGTGTTTGACCTGACGGACTTCGAGCGGCGGGCTGACCTGCTGCACATGCGCGCCGCGGACGATCTCGCCGGCTGCGGCGCCATCCTGTCGGCCCTGCACGGCATCGTCGACGCACCGGTGGAGGGCGACGTGTACGGCGTCTTCACTCGCGCCGAGGAGGTGGGGTTGGTGGGAGCGCGGCTCATGGCGCAGGAACACAGCCTGCCAAAGGACTGCCTCGTGGTGTCGCTGGAGTCGAGCAGGGAGCTGCCGGGCGCTGTGCAAGGCTCGGGGCCGGTGATACGGGTCGGCGACGCGACCTTCACGTTCAGCGCGGAGGCGGAGCAGGTGCTGCAGGTCGCTCGTCGGACGATGGTGGAGCGTGACCCGGACACCAAGGTGCAGCGGCAGTTGATGAGCGGGGGAACGTGCGAGGCGAGTGGGTTCGCGGCGTTTGGGTACGCGACGACCGGCGTCGCGTTTCCGCTCGGCAACTACCACAATGCCACGCCGGAGGGCGGCGTCGACGCAGAGTACATCCACGTTGACGACTACCTCTACGGCGTTCGCCTAGTGGAGGAGGCGTCCCGCAGCGTCATTCGCCGCAGGACATCGCCGGCGTGGACGCGGCTCGCTGCCGTGCCCGCTGGGCAGCAGGCTCGGCTTCGACAGACCGCGTAGCGCTCGTTGCTGCCGCTAGCCGACGCTGACGGAGAGGCAGGTCACCGTCCGGTTGACGCCGCCGATGGTGTGCACCCTGTCCGTGACGATCTCGCCGACGGAGTTGAGGTCACTGGCGGAGATAACTGCGATGATGTCGTAGGGGCCGGTGACGGCGTCGACCGCATCCATACCAGCGACTCCGGACAGCGCTGCCATCACGTCGCGCGTCTTTCCGACGGCAGTTTCGATCAGTACGTATGCCTTGGTTGCCATTGTTCAACCTCCCTGGTGTAGTTGGCTCGGCCTTAAAGCCGGTCACACAATGGCTCGAAGCCTTGTTTGTGGGCGCCTCATTCTAGGATCGGCGCAGATGCGTGTCAACTGATTTTCATTTGACACTCCTTTTGACGGGCCCGTAGAATGGGCAAAAGAAGAACAACGGAGGTAACGCCGTGCCGGTACAGGGAAGCAGCGTGACGCTGAGCGCCGCCATCGAGGAATTTGTAGGCGGTCGGAAGAACAGGGCGGAGCTCAGGCAAGCGTTGGCGCGCTTCATAAGGTGGTTCGGCGAAGACCGGGTCGTGGCGTCACTTAGCCCCGCAGACCTGGAGGCGTATTCACAGGACGCGTCGGCTGAGACACTGAGCGGCGGAGAGCGCATCAAGGCCGTGAGGGACTTCCTGCAGCACGCGAGGAAGATCGGCATTGTGGACGTGAACCTCTCCACACACGTTAAGCTTCGCCGACTGCCCAAGCAGTCCCGTGCCAAGAGCGCGCGGGCCGGCATGCATGAGCCAGAGGAAGTGCGGCTCACCGAAGAGGGCCATGCTGAGTTGCTGCGACTGGTGGACCACCTCAAGGACGAGCTTGCACGCAACGCAAAGGAGATCCAGCGGGCGGCTGCGGACAAGGACGTGCGCGAAAACGCCCCGCTAGAAGCGGCCCGCGAGTACCAGGGCCATTTGACCGCGCGGCTGCGCGTCACTGAGGACACGCTCTCAAAGGCGCGTGTGCTCGACAAGAGCGAACGCAACGGGCTGGAGGTGAAGCACGGCAGCACCTTCAAGCTGGAGGACGTCGATTCGGGCGCGATGATTGAGTGGACCATCGTGGACCCGAGAGAGGCGGACCTCATGGCCCGGAAGATCTCGACGAGCTCACCGGTGGGTGAGGCCGTGCTTGGCAAGCGCATTGGCGACGAAGTCGAGGTCACAGCGCCGAGGGGTGTCATGCGCTACAGGCTGGTCAACGTAAAGTAACCGGCCGCTTCGCCGTTCGCCGCGCAGCCCGCCCTACACACCCCGCATCATTTCGCAGGACCGGTGTCCCCTCTTCGCGTTTGACCCTGTACTCTCTTGCCCCTCGCGTCTCCCCACCACCTGGCTACACGCTCCGCCACTTCTTTCTCGTAGCCCTGGTCTGAGGGCTCGTAGTAGCGGTGGCCCTGGATACGCTCCGGGAGATTCTGCATCTTCGCGAAGTGCTCCTTGTAGTCGTGCGCATACTTGTAGCCCTCGCCGTAACCCTGTCGACGCATGAGTCCGGTTACGGCGTTGCGCAGGTGCAGGGGTATGGGCAGGCCGCCATGCTCGTGGACGTCTTCCCTCGCCCGGCCAAGGGCGGCGTACGCGGAGTTTGACTTCGGGGCGGTTGCGAGATAGACCGTGGCCTCGGCAAGGGGAATGGCGCCTTCCGGCAGGCCGATGAAGTGGACGGCCTGCTGCGCCGCGACGGCTATCGAAAGGGCCGCGGGGTCCGCCATGCCGATGTCCTCCGCCGCCAGGATGATGATGCGCCGGGCGATGAACATCGGGGTCTCGCCCGCGTCAAGCATCCTCACGAGCCAGTAGACGGCGGCGTCGGGGTCGGAGCCGCGCACGGACTTGATGAAGGCGGAGATGGTGTCGTAGTGCTGATCGCCGGCCTTGTCGTAGTGCAAGGCGCGATGCTGCAAGGCATCCTCCACCGTTGCGAGGGTGATGCTGCGAACGCCCTCCTCGTTGGGCTGCGTGACGAGAGCGGCAAGGTCCAGGCAATTGAGCGCCGTACGGGCGTCGCCACTGGCGGCGTCGATGAGGAGCTGCCGGGCATCGTCCTCCAATACGAAGCGGTCCTTGCCAAGGCCATGCTCAACGTCGGACAGGGCGCGGCTGAGTATCGCGCTGACATGCTCGTCCGTCAGCTGTCCCAAGGTGTAGACCATGGAGCGGGAGAGCAACGGCGCAATCACCTCGAATGACGGGTTTTCTGTAGTCGCGCCAATGAATGTGACCGTGCCCGCCTCGACATGGGGCAGAATGACGTCCTGCTGCGCCTTGTTGAAGCGATGAATCTCATCTACGAACAGGATGGTGTGCTGCCCACTCAGGGACAGCCGCTCCCGGGCGGCCTCCACTGCCCTCCGCAGGTCGGCGACACCGGCGGTCACGGCGGAGACGGTATCGAAATGCGCCTTGGTGTGGGACGCGATGAGGTTGGCAAGGGTGGTCTTGCCGGAGCCGGGCGGCCCCCACAGCAACATCGAGGGCACCTGATCCGCTTCAATGGCGCGGCGCAGGACGCGGTTGGGGCCGGTCAGGTGCCCCTGCCCAACGAAATCGTCGAATGTGCGGGGCCGCATGCGGGCCGCGAGGGGCGCATCGGCGTCGCCGCGCTGCTGCATGGCATAGGCGAAAAGGTCCGTCACTCCGAATCCTCCGGCTGGGGTGTTCGCAAGTGTAGAGGTGAGCGATGCGTGCGGCAAGCCGTCTGTGACATGGTCCATGATGCAGGATCCTCCGATCCTCCGCCCGGGACGCATCACTCCGGCACGCTGAGACAAGGGAGCGGCCAGGCCAACCATGCCCGTCATCCGGGCGATTGGCCTGCCGCCTCTGTTTTGGCGGCGCTGAGTCTCGACAGCCATGGGTGCGGTCGGGCGCGGCGACGAGGCTACCCCCAGACGCGGCGGGCCGTGTCCACCACGAGCTCAAGCTTCAGGAGTTGCTCTTCTTCCGCAAGCAGATTGCCGTCCGCCACCGATGCGAAGCCGCATTGCGGGCTGATGGCGAGCTGGTCCAACGGGACGTATTTGGCGGCCTCGTCAATGCGGCGGAGGAGCTCTTCCTGGTCCTCCAACTCGCCCGACTTGGTGGTCACGATCCCCAACACGACGACCTTGCCCTTGGGCAGGTACTTCAGGGGCTCGAAGGAGCCGGCGCGCTCCGTGTCGAACTCGAGGAGGAAGCGGTCTACGTGGAGCTCGTTGAAGACGTGCTCGGCCATGCCGGCGTAGCCGCCGGTGCCAGCCCATCGGCTGCGGGAGTTGCCGCCGCAGACGTGCATGGCCAGCGTCAGGCCTTCGCGCTTAACGGCGTCGTAGAGGGTGTTCTCGGCCTTGATGTCGGCCTGCAGGGCCTGCTCCTTGGTCATGCCGCCCAGGTCGACGGGGTAGAGGGCGTAGTCGCCGAGGTAGCCGGTGAAGCCCTCGTCCAGCTGGATGTAGGACACGCCCTCGTCGGCCAGGGCAACCATCTCGGCGCGGACGATGTGCAGGAGGTCATTCAGGAACTCGGCGCGGTCGGCGTAGACCTGGTCGGTGACGCCCACCTGGAAGCCGCTGGCCGCGATGGAGAGCGGGCTGGGCATGGTGATCTTGAAGGGGCCCGGCGAGTGCTGCTGCAGGAAGGCGCATTCATCTCCGGTGAGGCGGCGCACCTGCTTGATCCGAGCGCCCGCAACCCTGGATAGGCTCGCCTCGTCCTCTTCAGTGCCGTCCATGTTGTGCCAGTGCATCATCCGGTGACCCTCGGTGAAGCCCTCGACGGCGTCCGAGAGGCCGGACATCCATGCGAGGCGGCGCAGCTCTCCGTCGGAGAAGATGCCGAGGCCGATCTCATGCTGCACCTGCAGGAGTTCGATGATGGCCTCGTCCTCAATTGACGTCAGCGCCTCCTGGTCAATGTTGCCCTCCGCGAATGCCAGGCGAGCGTCCAGAACATAGGTGGGGCGCAGGAAACTGCCAATCTGGTCGTGCCTGAGTATGTCCGCCATGATGCTTACTCCCTTTCCTCTGCCTGAGGCGCCTACTGATCCTTGAGCGTTGCGCTCACCGCACGGAGCAGCACCGGGTCGTCGTCAAGGGACACGGTGCGCGGGTCCAGGAGGACGCGGTCGTCTTGGACGCGGGCGACTACGGGCGTGGCGCTCGTGCGGAGTCTGCGGGCCAGCTCGTTGGCGCCGCCGGGTATGGTGGCGGCGTCGAGGGCGAGCAGGCACGTCGGGAGCGTCTCGCCGGGGAGGCTGCCTCCGCCGACCGTCGACTCGCCGGGCACTACCTCTCCGAGGTGGCCGAGGGAGTGCGACCAGCCGATCACTCGCTCCCGGAGCTCCTCAACGGTGGTGGCAATCATCGCCCAGACGGGGACTGTGGTGGGGGCCTCGCCCTTGACGTAGTGCATGAGGGTGGCCGTCAGGGCGGCGAGGCTGAGCTTGTCGACGCGGAAGGCGCGGGCGAGGGGATGGCTCGCCATGCGCTGCACGACGTCGGCCCTGCCAACTATCACACCACACTGGGGACCTCCGAGCAGCTTGTCGCCGGAGAAGAGGGCGAGGTCAGCGCCCGCCGCGATGCTCTCCTGGGGCATCGGCTCATGGGCCATGCCGTAGGTTGCCGTGTCCAGCAGACAGCCGCTGCCCAAGTCGTGGAGCAGGAGGAGGTTGCGCTGGTGGGCCACCTCCGTGAGCTCGGCGATGGGCGGGGCGCTGGTGAAGCCGATGACCTTGAAGTTGGAGGCGTGCACGGACAGGATGGCCGCGGTCTCCTGGGTGATGGCGCGCTGGAAGTCCGCGGCGTAGGTGCGGTTGGTGGTGCCGACCTCGACGAGGGTGGCGTTGGACTGGGCGAGGACGTCTGGGACGCGGAAGCCGCCGCCGATCTCGACGGCCTCACCGCGGGAGACTATGACCTCGCGGCCGGCGGCGATGGTCGCGAGGGCGAGGAGGACGGCGGCGGCGTTGTTGTTGACGACGAGGGCCGCTTCCGCGCCGGTGAGCTGCGTCAGGAGCGCCTCTGCGTGGGAGCGGCGCGAACCTCGCTCACCGGCGGGGAGGTCATACTCGAGGTCGGAGTAGCCCTCTGCGACGCGGCGGACAGCATCGAGGGCGGCGGCGCTCAGGGGGGCTCGACCCAAATTCGTATGGATGATGACGCCTGTCGCGTTGATGACGCCCTGGGGACGCAGGCGGTTGAAGGACTCGGCGCTGCTGACGACGGCGGCGGCTAGGGACTCGCGGGTGGGAGCGCCGTTGCCGTTGCGGATGGCCTCACGGGCGTCTTCGACCTGGTGGCGCACGAGGTCTGCGACGACCTCTCTGGGCAGCGTTTCGGTGAGCGCCTGCACCTCCGGCGTCTGCAGCAGGCGCTCTACGCTGGGCAGGTTGCGATAGGCTTGCGTCATGCTTGATGGCCCCCTGGGCACAGTTGCAGCCTTCTCTGCGACGTGGGCAAGGGGGAGTATAGCAAGGGCGCGACTGCCCGGCTAGCGAGGGGCGAACGGCGCCGGTTGGCAAGTGGCCGGGCGGGCGGTTAGGCTGTTGGCCGGAATCTGCAACAGGAGACTGCACATGGCCTTCACACCGGCGGACAGGAAGGCGTCTGAGGTGCCGGAGGGCGGGCTGCGGCTGGCGAAGGCGGGGGACGTCTTCGTGCTGCTGTCCAACGTGGACGGCGTGATCTATGCAACGTCTCGGACGTGCCCGCACGCCGGGGCGGCGCTGAACTACGGGTACCTGGAGGAGAGCGAGGTCATGTGCCCGCTCCACGGCGCGATCTTCGACGTCATCACCGGCGAGGTGGTCCTGGGGCCCTCGCCGCACGGGCTGCGCGTATTCCCGGTGAAGGTGGAGGGCGACGACGTGCTGGTGGAGGTCGAGTAGCACGGCGGAAGGGGAAGCGCCCGCCGCTGCTTGCTGCTCGCCGGTGCGACGGGCGCTGGGCGCCGGGAGGTTGTTTCGTCGCCCGACGGCTCTTTGGGAGGTTGTTATGTCAAGGTGGCCGTAGCTGGGATATTCGTTCCAGCTACACACTCCTTCGTTCCGGGATTTTGCGCCCGTGAGAAACAACCTCCGGCTTTCAGGGGCTGAACCGCTGACGGTCGGCGATGCGGACGGTGCGAGCGTGGCACACCACGGCGTGGCACGCCACGGCGAGGAGCGCCACGGCGCGGTGGTGTGCTGGTTGAGGGCCTTGTTTGCGGGTTGCATGGGGAGAGGGTAGCGGGGGTTGGGGGGTGGGGGAAGGGGCTCGTGTCAGGGTGGTGGGGACTTCGACAGGCTCAGGGCGAACGTCTTGCCAGGAGTAACTCACGGTCTCTCTGGCTAACGACTGCTTCAAATGACCTTCTTGGGCCAACCGAATCCCTCAAACGTTTCGATTTGGCTGCCAAAGGGGAAAAATGTGGTACCCCACTCCAACCCCCCGTAGCCGAGATCTTCTTCCTTAGGCATCTGAAGACTGTAGGCGTAGGCTCCGCTAGGGGCTATCACGATTCTTCCTCTAGCCTGCAGCGCGTCATTGTCTTTCAGCCGGATAACAACGAACCTTTCTTGCTCAATCGATACTGTGTGCACGATGTCGCCCAGCCTTCCATAGATGTTTCGAATGCAGAGCATGGCATACCATCCTGCACTTGCAATGTCCTGGCGAGATTGCTCATTTACGTCTTTCATCTTCATGTCCAAGACATCGATAGCCCTGTAGGTTTTGATTATCTCGTCGGGCGTATTCGAGTCCTCTTGCCATGTCTTCCCCATTGGGCTCATGGGGAGGGTTGGGTCGCTAAGCATTTCTTCAAACGACTTGTAGACGCGGCCCGTCACAGCCCTTATAGCGAAGGCAAGTTTGTCGTCCTCGGAATCTTTTTCGTCCAACTCGAATTCCTCAAGAGCGAGTTTCTTTACGACGTCCTCGTCCATGCCGGACTGCCCTGGAGTATCCAGAGGGTCAGCAGTGGGAAGTTGCTCCTCATTCTCTTGTCCATGTTGTTCGCCGATCGTCGACTCCTGGCACTCTTGGCCATGCAGGTCCTGTTGCAGGGAGACCGTTCGTTCCGTTGCCGACTCACGAAGGCCTCCTTCTGAAGAAAGCACCTGCCCGTCTTGCCCTTTGGTCTCCAGCTTCCATTCTTCTCTTTCCGCAACCTTCGTCCTTCGAGTGGCTTTCTTAGCGGTTGGCGTGGAAGTTGCATTATCCTTATTCGATGATTCGGCTTCGCCCTCTATGCCTGTAATAAGAGGCACAGGCTTGTGGCGGACTAGCCCGTGTTCCGTTGTTTTCAGAGAGTCCCTCATCATTCCGGAGATTTGTAGTATGACCGTTTCCTCATCTGCCCCTTCGTTCAAGACGGCGAAACGGTATTCCTTTTGCGGCGCATGATGAATGCTCTTGGTGAATATGGTAGCCGCGATGCGATGCCTTATGTCCGTAATGGCGTTTAGTGTGTCATACACACTTTCCACATAGACCACGGGGCCATGCCATACCCATTGGGTCTTATGAATCGTCTTCTCAGTTTCAGCGCCACTGGTCGTATCTCTTAAGGAGCCGTCCTTGCCCCTTGGCCCAATTTGCTCTGCCACCATGTGGGCTAAAGCTTGGGCAAACTTTGATGGCTGGCCGATTGTTGACACATGATCGTAGTTCTTGGGAAGGGTGATTCTCCACGCATTCGATTCTTCGCCATCTGGTCGTATGGAGGTGCTCAGGATCCACCACTCATTGCCATAAGCGAGGCTCTCTGTGTGTGTCTTTGTGTTGGAATGGGATTCGCTGTATGAGGGGCGCAATGGCGACTCCAACATCTCCAACGCCTGGTTGAGATCAGTTACTGCACGTCGTCTGGTTGCTTGCGCTGATGTTTCCTGTTCGGAAATGATTGATTCTTCTGTTGCCAGGCCTTCTTGCACATCTAGAATCAATTCCTCTCCAAATGAACGGTAACGTGCCGGCTTGGATATCAGTATTGTGTCGCAGTCTTCGAGGGCGTATTTGCGCTCGCACCCCCTCACCAACTCCGTTATGGGAGATCTGTCCTCGGGTTGGCGAAGGTCGATATAGGTCGTGACTATAGTGTGTCCGGCATCGTTAAGGACAAATCCCTCGTTGACCCAAAACAATCCATCTTCCATTCCTGACACTTCTCCTGACGGCGGGAGAGTCTACTCTTTCTGATCTACCGCCTAGGTGATCCTGTCACTATCAATTGCTACGAATAGTCTGCCACAAGCAGCAGACCGTCTTCTAGCAACTTCGCAAGGAATACAAGTGGGATTTGGTGTATTGGATTCGCGCTTGGACGGTGGTGAGGGTCGCCCGCCCGTCGTCCGTTGCCCCTTCGATTTCCCTCAGGGCGAACGGACGATAGCCCCTCTGGATTCCTGCCTTCGCAGGAATGACGCGTAGGGGGCGCAGGAGTGGCGCGTGGGGGTGCGCGGGAATGACTAGGGACGGAGACGCCTCCTCGCCGCGCCCCTGCCCTGGGTTCCCGCTTTCGCGGGAACGACGGTGGGGGTGGGCGGGCCGGCGAGTGCTGCTGGTGGCGGAGGTGGGGTCCCGCTCTGGCGGGACGGGCGCTTCGCGAAGCGCCCCTACAGCGGGGTGTCGAGGGAGTTGGGGATGCGACGGGGGTTGGTGGTGGGGCACGCCGCCCGCGCCCGTTCCCCTCTGGATTCCTGCCTTCGCAGGAATGACGCTTGGGGGGCGCAGGAGTGACGCGTGGGGGATGCGGGGAGGACGCGTAGGGGGCGCAGGAGTGACGACACCTAGGGGAGGCCCTTCGACAGGCTCAGGGCGAATGGACGCGCAGCGCCCCTGCCCTGGGTTCCCGCTTTCGCGGGAACGACGGTGGACGGTGGGGGTGGGCGGGAAGGACGACGCGTGGGGGAGACCCCCTTCGAGTGTCCTCAGGACAGGCTTCGACAGGCTCAGGGCGAACGGACGCACCTCGTCCCTCTGGGTTGCTCCCTGCGCGGCAGAGTTGAGTTCGCTAGGCCTCTATTAGCTTGTCTGCTATGGCTTTGGCGCGGAGGTCTCCCTGGTTTGTTAGGTGGGTTTGGATGGTGTTTACGGCTGTGGCAATCATGTCGGCGCGGATGCCTTCCGCTTCGTCGGTGAACTCTGCGGCTCGGACGAGGGCGTCGGCGTCGGTGCGAATCTTGTTGAAGGCCCACGCCAGCTGGTCGGGGATTAGCTTGAGGTCCTCGGGGAAGGGCTGCTGAGACTCGGTCGGGTTCTCGGGGTTGTAGCGGCCGCTGTGCCAGTGGCCTCGGGACTCGTGGCAGTCGAAGCGGGCGACTTCCTGGTTGCGCACCTCGACGCCGACGGTGGGGCCGCCGCAGGGGACGCCCGCAATGCGGACGATTCGGATGGGCCAGACGTAGGCTGCCACCTGGCCGTCCTCCGACAACGGAACGCGCATTTCCGCGCCCAAGTACCGCTCGTTCAATCGCTTGGTTGGCATGTGTGACCTCCTATGCGTCTTGCGGCACACGATAGCACAGCGGGGGACGGGGGGATAGCGGGGGGGGGGGTCTTGGGGTGGACGCTTCGACAGGCTCAGCGCGAACGGGGGCGCGAACGGGGTTGGGGGTGTGGGGTGCTTCGACAGGCTCAGCACGAACGGGGTGGGAGGAGACGACCCCTCGCCGCGCCCCTGCCCTGGATTCCCGCTTTCGCGGGAACGACGATGGGAAGGGCGGGCTGGCAAGCGCTGGTGGTCGCGGAGGGGGAGGTTCCCGCCTGCGCGGGAACGACGAAAAGAGGGGGCGGCGAGCGCTAATGGTGGCGGAGGGTGGGGGCCCTTCGACAGGCTCAGGGCGAACGGGGTTGCGAGTCGGGGCTACGGGGTGTCGGCGTCGTCGTCTTGCAGGGCGCGGAGGGTCTCTATCTCACGCTGGAGGTCGGCTTGCTTGCGGTTGATGAAGAAGGCGTAGACGAAGAAGGCTATCCACGTTATGGCGAACGCGACGAAGAGGAATGGGAGAAAGCTCTCCCCCTCGGCTTGTTGCGCGCCGAGCGCCGGTAGCAGGAGCAGCAGGGCCAATAATAGGGTCGCTTTCGCTTTAACCATAGGTGTACCGCATCCGATCTAGTTGAGTTTCCTGCCGTCGGAGGGCCGTCCGCACCACCATGAGGTAGGAGAAGAGGGCCACGAACGCCAGGATGCTGACGAGAAAGGTGAGCTGCATGGACGGCTCCAGCGCGGAGTCCTGAGCGAGCGGGCCGAGGACTTTTTGCGGGTGGAGGTCTCGCCACCAGCGGGCGGCCATGTACACGATGGGGACGTCGATGAAGCCGATGATGCCGAGGACGGCGGCGTAGCGCGCGCCGGTCTCGCCGGGCGGGGCGTAGGTGCGAAGCATGAGGTAGGCGGCGTACAGGAACCAGAGGATGAGGGACGTCGTGAGCTGCGGCGACCACGACCACCAGACGCCCCATGCGGGCTTGGCCCAGAGCATGCCGGTGATGAGCATCAGCGAGGTGAAGAGGACACCGATCTCGGCGGCGGCGTAGGCGACGTTGTCGAGGCGCTCGCTGCCCTTCCACAGGTAGCCGACGCTGCAGACGGCGACGACGGCGAAGGCGAGGAAGCCGACAAGGGCGAGGGGCACGTGGATGTAGAAGATCCGCTGGGACACGCCGAGCACGATGTCCGTCGGCGCGTAGAGGAACACCATGCCGAGGGCGAGCAGCATGAGCGCGCCGCTGAGGCCGAGCAGGGACGTGCGCAGGGTCATGGGGCGATGCTCCTATTCGCAGGCGCTACTCGTTTACGATGAACTCAAAGGTGGCGGCCGAGACTACTGCGAAGATGATGTCAAAGGCAGCGATGAGCTGCACCCAGTGGCTGTAATCGGCGAAGGGCTCACCGGCGAGGACGGCCCTGGTCGCCTCGGCCGCAGCTATGATAACAGGGGCCGCGACGGGAAAAAAGAGCACGGGCAGCAGTATCTCCCTCGCCCGGGTGTTGACGGCCATGGCGGAAAAGGCGGTGCCGACGGTCGCGAAGCCGAACGTCGCGAGCACGACGACGAGCCACAGGCCGGGCTCGACGAGGGGCAGGTTAAACATGACGGAGAAGGCCGGGAGCATGACGATCTCGACTGCGAGCATGAACAGGAATGCCCCGAGCATCTTGCCGAAGTAGAGCAGGTCGCGGCCCACGGGGCTCAGGAGCAACCCCTCCATGCCGCCGCGTTCCTTCTCCAGGGCGAAGGAGCGGTTGAGGCCGAGGATGCCCGCGAAGGTGAAGGCGACCCACAGCGCGGCCGGCGCGACGGAGGCGACGATCCTCGGGTTGGGGTCAAGCACGAAGCTGAAGATGACGATGACCAGCAGCGAGAACACGAGGATGGGGGTGACGATCTCGCGTGTCCGGCTCTCGAGGAGGAGGTCCTTCCACAGCACGGCGAGGATGGTCGCCGACCACGACGCGCCTTTCGGCGGGCGGGCGCTTTTGGTCACGGGGTTGCGTTCACTCACGGGACACACCCCCATGTGCAGCGGCCCTTCGACAGGCTCAGGGCGAACGGTGGCGTGCTGTAACAATGGGCGCTCACAGCTGCGCTCCTGTGTGCTCGGCGTAGGTGCGGCGGAAGGCGTCTGCGTCGGTCGCGGCGGCGGGGGCGTCGTAGCAGAGGCGGCCGTTGTGCAGGATGGCGGCGCGGTCGGCGATGCGGAGGCCCTGCTCGACGCTGTGGGTAGTGACGATGGCGCTGCCGCCGGACTCGCGGTGGCGGTGGAGGAGGGCATCGAGGGCTGACATCGCCGCCTGGTCCAAGCCGGCTTCGGGCTCGTCGAGCAGCAGCAGCGGCGGACGGTGCAGGACGGCGCGGGCGAGGGCGGCGCGCCTCTGCATGCCGTTGGAGAGGGTACGGACTCGGGCGGCCATGATCGCGCCGATGCCGAGGGCGTCGGCGGCCTCCGATGCGCGGTCGGAAGCGGACGCTCCGAGGCCGTACAGGCGGGCGTAAAAGCGGAGGTTCTCGGCGACGGTGAGGTCATCGTAGAGGAAGGTCTGATGCACCACGACCCCGACAAGGTGGCGCACGTCGGCGCGGCGGCGGGCGACGTCGAGGCCGGCGATGCGCAGGAGGCCGCCGCTAGGGCGGGCGAGGCCCGCGAGGGTGCGCAGGAGCGTCGTCTTGCCGGCGCCGTTGGGCCCGAAAAGGGTGAGGACGCTGCCCCAGCCGAGCTCGAGGTCGAGGCCTCGGAGGACGGGGCGGGCGCCAAACCGCTTGGTCAGGCCCGCGGCGCTGACGGCCGGGTGGGAGGCGGCCACGCTAGCCTTCCGTCGCTTGGTCTACACGGATGGGGAAAGGCACGGGCAGGTGCAGATGCGTGAACCGCATGGAGTGAAGGGTCGTCATATTCTCTTCTCGCAGGCCGGGGGTTGCGTTCAAGTTCGCCCATAGTATAATTGGGGTTCGGCCTTCGGGCCAAATCTGTGCAAAATCTGTAAGGAGGGGCGGTGATTGAATGCACTCGGAATACACCTGATCTTGGAGCTTCAGGAGTGCCGGCCTGATCTGCTGGATGACCTTGACTACGTCCAGCAAACCCTTCTGGAAGCTGCCGAGTCCACAGGTGCCACAATTATAGGGAACACCTTCCACAAGTTCTCGCCCCAGGGCGTAACGGGTGTTGTTGCCATCGCAGAGTCCCACGTTTGCATCCATACTTGGCCGGAGTATGGGTACGCCGCAGCGGACATTTTCACGTGCGGCGAAGGATTCAGTCCCCATGAAGCCGCCGCAATCATCTCGGAGAAGTTTGCGTGCAAGTCCCTGTCCATCCAACAAATTACGCGGGGAATGCTGAAGTTGCCGGCGGGGAATGAAGCCTAGAATGCATGGGTGTTTATGTTAGGCGACCCCACTAAATGGTACATAGAGCGCATCACGCCTGACTTGGTGCAACTGTCCAGCATCAAGGGTGTGGTGTTCTCAGGCAAGAGCAAATATCAGACCGTAGAGGTGCTCGAAAACGGGTGCTTTGGCCGCTGCCTTGTCCTCGACGGCAAGACGCAGTCGTCACAGGCGGACGAGTTCATCTACCACCAGAGCCTGGTGCACCCGGTGATGCTGGCGCATCCGAACCCGGTGACGGTCTGCATCGCTGGCGGCGGTGAAGGCGCGACGGCCCGTGAGGCGTTGCGCCACAACACGGTACAACGGGTCGTGATGATCGACCTGGACGCCGAGGTGGTCGACCTGTGCCGCGAATACCTCGAGGGACACCACCAGGGCGCCTTCGACGACCCGCGGCTGGACCTGCAAATCAACGACGCCTCGGTCTACCTGAAGGACACGCCGGAAGGCTTCGACGTCATCCTGCTGGACCTACCCGACCCCATGGAGGGCGGCCCGGCGTACCTGCTCTACACCAAGACCTTCTACGAGATGCTCAGGGGCAAGCTCAACCCGGGCGGGCTGCTGGTGACGCAGTCCGGGCCCGCGAGCGTGATCAACTACACCGAGGTCTTCACCGCAATCAACCGCACGCTGCGCGACGTGTTCCCGGTGGTGGTGCCGTACAGCGTGCACATGCAGTCGTTCGGGGAGACGTGGGGATTCAACATCGCGTCGCTGGAGCCGGACCCGTCGGCGCTGACGGCGGCCGAGGTGGATGCACGGCTGACCGAGCGCGGCATCGCGCCGCTCGACTTCTACGACGGCATCATGCACTCGGCGCTGTTCGCGCTGCCCCCGTACATCCGCGCCGCCCTGGCAGCGGAGGAACGGACTATCACTGCGGAGAACCCGCTCTTCGTGTTCTAGCGCTGTCGAGCGAGCGCTTTCTTCGTCAACTCCCGCCACTACAAACAGACCCCCTGTGAACTATTCACCGACTCTCTGCATCATTTTGTAGTTGCTAGAGGATGTCGGAGTTTGTACCCGTTCGCATCAAAATGGTGGTGTCGCCGGGTTCGTAATTCAGGAGATAGTCTGACTCGACCTGGCACTCCAGACAGGCCGCATGGTCGCCGGGGAGGCGGTTCGGCCTGTCTGGGAAGGAATAGGCGCGCATGGGCTAGCGGAATTCCGCCTTCAGGTCCTCCACACTCTTGTATCTAGTAAGGCCAATACCATTTCGGGCGTCCTCAATGGCCTGCAGGGTTTCTTCGTTAGGAATGTGCAGATCCAATGGCAAGTCGCCATCCGCTGCGATGTACTTGTAGAGCAAGGTGACAGCAGTCGAAGGCGTTAAGCCTATTGCTGCCAACGCCGCCTCTGCTTGCCGCTTCAACTCCGGGTCCACCCAAGCTCGAACCATCTCTGCCTTCGCCGCTGCCTTGGCCATGACCACACCTCCATCCACATTTTAGACTCAAAGTGCAAGGAGTAGTGTTTCGCAGAGCAACTGCTTTGCAGTCACCCTCCCTTTGGCTGCCCCCTAGTGACACATAGGGAAGGGCGAACGACACCCTCCCTTTCCCTGTGGTAGACTTTTTGCAAGCCGTCGTTGCCGCGAGGCTCATTCATCCCACGAACATCGGAGTGTTACCTGTGCCAGAACGCATCTTCATAGGCGTGGCGTGGCCGTACGCCAACGGGCCGCTCCACCTTGGACAAATCGCGGGGGCCTACCTGCCCGCCGACATTTTCGCCCGCTATCACCGCCTTCGGGGCAATGACGTGCTCATGGTGTCCGGCACGGACCAGCACGGCACGCCCATCACCATTCGCGCGGAGCTCGAAGGACTGACGCCGCAGCAAGTGGTGGACAAGTACCACGCGCAATACCTCGACGTGTGGGAGAAGCTGGGCATCTCCTTCGACCGCTACACGACGACGGGCACCGACAATCACCGCAAGGTTGTTGGCGACCTGTTCATGGGCCTGATGAACGAAGGGCTCATCTATCCGGCAACGGCCGAGTATGCCTACTGCGCAAGCGACCAGCGCTTCCTGCCCGACCGCTACGTGGACGGGACATGCCCGTACTGCGGCTTCGAGCGGGCGCGTGGCGACCAGTGCGACAAGTGCGGACGCACGTTGGACCCGGACGAACTGATCGACTGGCGGTGTCACATCTGCGGGGCCACCCCGGAGATGCGGGAGTCCGAGCACTTTTTCCTTAAGCTGAGCGCGCTCCAGGAACGGCTCAGACAATGGGTGGAGTCCGTAGGGCAGGGCGTCTGGAGGCCGAACGTATACGGCTTCACGATGAACTGGCTCACCGAGGGTCTCCGCGACCGCGCCATCACGAGGGACGTCGAATGGGGCGTGCCGCTGCCATTTGCAGGCTATGACGACAAGCGCATCTACGTCTGGTTTGAAGCGTGCACCGGCTATCTCTCGGCGGCGATCGAATGGTCGGCGGACCAGACAGACGGGCGGAACTGGCGCGACTACTGGACGGACCCGAATACTCGCGGCTATTACTTCATCGGCAAGGACAACATCCCCTTCCACACGATTGTGTGGCCGGGGATGCTTGTCGGCTACAGCGATGACGGTTCGCTGGGCCAGCTCAACCTCCCGGTCAACGTGCCCGCCAACGAGTTCCTCTCGCTGGAGGGGCAGAAGTTCTCCACGTCGCAGAACTGGGCGGTCTGGGCGCCCGACTACCTGGAGCGCTACGACCCCGACCCCCTTCGCTACTACCTCTCGGCCAACATGCCGGAGTTTGGCGACGCCGACTTCTCCTGGCGCGAGTTCTACCGCCGCAACAACGACGAGCTCGTTGCCACGTACGGCAACCTGGTGCACCGGGTGTTGACGCTGACGCACCGCAACTTCGACGGCGTCGTCCCGGAGGCGGGCCCGCTCGACGACGACGACCGGGCGATGATCGCGAAGGCAGAGCTGGCATTGACGGAAGTCGCCGCAAGCCTGGAGATCCCTCGATTCCGGGAGGGCATCGGACGGGCAATGACGCTGGCGGCGGATGCAAATCGGTACATTGACCTCAAGGCGCCCTGGCGCACCGCTCGCGAGGACAGGGAGCGCACCGCGACGACGCTGAACACGGCGCTGACGGTCATCGCCGCGCTGAAAACGGCGCTCTATCCCTTCATGCCCCATGCCAGCGAGCGGCTGCACACACTCATGGGCTTCAGCGCTCCCCTCGTCGACAGCGGTTGGTCGCTGACGCCGCCGCCGGCGGGCCAAGCGCTGGCGACGCCGACGCCGCTCTTCACCAAACTCGATGAGGGCACGGTGGAGCGCGAGACGGCCATCCTCGAGGCACAGACCGCAGGATAGGGCAGGTGAAGGCACAGATGGAAACGGCCCTGAGCTTCTATGCGCCCATCGCGGATGGTCTACGCCGAGTCGAAACAAGCTTGGCGCAGGTGGCCGTGGAAAGCGAAGAGCCCATCAAGTCGCTTTTGGAGCACGTGGTCTCCGTGCAGGGCAAGCGGGTGCGCCCATCGATCACGCTGCTCGTCGCCAGGATGCTGGGCTGCACTACCGACAAGCCGATACTCATGGGCGCGGCCGTCGAACTGCTGCACCTCGCGACACTCATCCACGACGACACCGTCGACAACGCGGCGGTGCGGCGCGGCCGGGCGACGCTGAGCAGCCTGTGGGGGCCAGAGGTCGCGGTGCTCGTCGGCGACTACCTCTTCGCGTCGTCGGCCATCCACGTCTGCAATACCGAGAACATCAGGGTGATCAAGGGCTTCTCCCGCACCATCATGGACCTGTCCAGCGGGCAACTCTCGGAGCACTTTATGTCCAACAACTGGGGCCAGACACGCGAGCAGTACATGGACCGGATCTTCAAGAAGACCGGCTCGCTGTTTGCGACGGCCGCGGAGTCCGGCGCGGTCCTGAGCGGCGCGGAGGAGCACATTGTGCAGGCCGCGCGGGAGTTCGGGAGCAACCTTGGCATCGCGTTCCAGATTGTGGACGACGTGCTGGACTTCGAGGGCTCGGCTGCGGAGATCGGCAAGCCTGTGGGGAGCGACCTCGCTTCCGGCGTGCTCACGCTGCCCGCGCTGATGCTGGTGGAGCAGTACCCGGACGACAACCCGGTGGTCGCAGTGTGCAAGGACATCGACCGGGAAGAGAACCTGAAGCGGGCAGTCGACATGGTGCGGAACTCGGGTGTGATGGCGAGCGTCTATGCGGAGGCCGACGCGCTTCGAGCTAGGGCGATCGCGGCGCTGGAGGCGTTGCCGGACTCGGAGGCGAAGCGGGCGCTGCTGGAGCTGAGCGACTTCGTGCTGGAGCGGCACGTCTAGCGACCGGCGGGAGCGCGGCGGCGGCGGCTGAGCGCGGGGGCGCTCGACAAGGGCCGATGTGCTATATTTCAATCTACGACAACAGCCACGGAGGGTCTCATGGCACGGTTCAATCTTGGTCAAACGGTACGGGTCATCGAGGAAGCCAAGAGAGAGGGTCGCGAGCCGGAGTTCACGGGAAGAGTCGGCGTCGTGAAGCGGATGCACCAGGTGCGCCCCGGCGGCTGCGTGGTGGACGTGCAGTTCGGGGACGAGGAGTACATGCCGAGCTTCTGGGAGGAATGGCTGGAGCCGGCGTCGTAGGGGCGTCGGCACTAGGCAGCGGCCAAGGGGGCTAGGGGACGAGGCGTCCTACGGCGTGTAGGGCGGCTCGTCCGTGGCCTCCGCGATGGCCAACTCGCGGGGCCGCACCGTCAGTTTGATGGTCTCCCAGGAATCCAGTTCCGCCCGCCTGAGCTCATAGGTCTTCTGCAGGTTCAGCCACATCTGCGGCCCCGTCCCGAAGTACCGCGCCAGCCGGAGAGCGGTGTCCGCGGTGACGCCCCGCTGGCCGTTCAGGATCGCGGTGATGCGGTTGGTGGGTACGCCCAGCGTCTTGGCGAACGCATTGGCGGACAAGCCAAGCTCCTCCAGCTCCTCCGCGAGTATCTCCCCCGGATGCACCGGCCTCATGCCGTTCATCGGGTTCATGTCAACTTCCTTTCTAGTGATTGCCCACTATGCTAGTGGTTGTCCACTATTCTAGTGGTAGTCCACTATCTCCACGTCAAATGGGCCGCGTTCTCCCCAGCTAAAGCAGACCCGCCACTGCTGGTTGATCCGAACGCTGTAGTCTCCCCTTCGGTCTCCGACCAGGCGCTCCAGCCTGTTGCTGCTGAGGGCGGCAAGGTCACCGAGCGACTCTGCGTTGTCAAGGATGGTCAGCCTGCGCTCCGCCTGGATTGCGAAGCCCCGAAACTCCCTGATGTCCTGGCCCTGAAAGAACTGAAGGGTCTTCCGGTCCCTGAATCCTGCTATCACTGTTATGCCTTACGTAAAGGATACAAGGCGCATGAGGCCTTGTCAACCCCTCCCCACACACGTTGAAATGCCAGGCTGGTCCTGTTAGACGGAGACCCGTCGGAGGCAATGCTTGGACTGGGTTGCGACTCTACCCGCCCCGGGCGGCGGCGAACTGCTCGTCGGCGTGGTAGGAGCTGCGGACTAGCGGGCCGGAGGCGACGTGCGCGAAGCCCATAGCGCGGCCGAGGGCGGCAAGCGCCTCGAACTCCTGGGGGGTGTAGAAGCGCTCCAGCTTCCAGTGTATCTTCGACGGCCGCAAGTACTGGCCGATGGTGAGGAGTTGGCAGCCGACCTCGCGGAGGTCAGACATTGTGCTGCGGATGTCGTCTTCGGTTTCTCCGAGGCCGACCATGATGCCGGACTTGGTGGGGATGTGGGGGGCAATCTCGCTGGAACGGCGCAGGAGGCGCAGGGAGCGGTCGTAGTCGCCCTTGGGGCGCACGCGGCGGAACACCGGGCGAACGGTCTCGATGTTGTGGTTGAGGACCGCTGGGCCGGCGTCGAGGACGGTGCGGAGGGCGTCGTCGTCGCCCTTGAAGTCGGGGATAAGCACCTCGACGGTGCAGCCGGGGAGGGTGTCGTGGATGCGCTGGATGCACTCGGCGAAGACGGACGCGCCGCCGTCGGGGAGGTCCTCCCGAGTGACGGAAGTGATGACGCAGTGACCGAGACCAAGCTTCCCGACGGTCTCGGCGAGGCGCGCGGGCTCGTCGGGGTCGAGCGGAAGCGGGCGGCCGGTGGTCACGGCGCAGTAGTGGCAGCGCCACGTGCAAATGTCGCCAAGAATCATGAAGGTGGCGGTTCCACGCTCCCAGCAATCGCCGATGTTGGGGCAGTGGGCCTCCTGGCAGACGGTGTGCAGGCCGCCGCCGCGCACGAGATTGCGCAGTCGAAGGTAGTTAGGGCTGCCGGGCGCCGGCACACGAAACCAATCAGGCAATAGACGTTCAGAGGCCACAGGCATCTCCTTTGCGTATTGCCTTCATCATAGCAGAGCGGGGCGGGCCAATGCGCCGGCGTTGGCGGCGTTGCCTGCGACGGCGGCTGGCCGCCCTACCCGCCGTCCACGATCTCGTCTTCTCGGAACTCCGTCCAGGAACCGAAGACGGGGAAGGGCGACGGCAGGACGTTGCCTGGATCGTTGATCTTGATGTCCGCGCTGCCCCTGTCCTCGTAGTTGCGGATTGAGATGGACACTCCGGCGGTGTCGATACAGTTGCCGCACTTGGTGGGCAGGCCTTGGGACGACCGCGGATCCACGAAGTACAGGGTGACCTCCGACGTGTCGCCGTGCTTCTCGATGCGGTATTCGCGTGAGGTGATCTCCCACTCGTTCAACGCGTACCGGCCCTCGGAATACTGCGCCCAGAGGCTGAGGGGGCCGAAGAAGCTGACGATGACGCCTCGCCGCGGGTCGCCGTCGACATGCGGCTCGAATTGGCGGAACGAGCGGTCCTGCAGCTCGGCGCGCACCATAGTGTCATCGGCGGCGGTCACGGGCACGATTGCGTCTTCGGCGGCGGTCACGGGCACGATTGCGTCCTCGGCGGCGGTCACGGGCACGGTTGCGTCTTCGGCCACGGTCACGGGCACGGTTGCGTCTTCGGCGGCGGTCTCGCGCATGGTTGCGTCTTCGGCCACGGTCAGCGGCTCCGGCGACGCGCTGTCGCAGGCCGCCATCGCAAGAGCAACGAGCGCCACGATGATTGCGCCAGCCAAGGGCCTCAGCATCCTACGGTCTCCACGTTTCTGCTCCCAGGGTTGTGCGATCTTTTTGGGCAGACTGGCCCTATCTCCCTCAATTGTATCGCTGCTGTATTCAGGCATACCAGCCAACGGACATCAACAGGCTGGAGCGCGCCGTTGACGTTCCAGTCTTGGGCCGACGCTCACTCTGATACAATGCGTGTGGAGGTAATTGACCTATGGCTGACACCGTCAGAGTCCGGTTTGCGCCGAGTCCCACCGGTGAACCGCATGTGGGGAACATCCGCACGGCGCTGTTCAACTGGCTGTATGCGCGACACATGGGCGGCTCGTTCGTGGTGCGCATCGAGGACACGGACCAGGCGCGCAAGGTTGACGGGGCGCTGGAGTCCATCCTGGCATCGCTGCGCTGGCTCGGGCTCGACTGGGACGAGGGCCCGGATACCGAGGACGGCGGAGGCCGCGGCGACTACGGCCCCTACGTTCAGTCGGAGCGGTTAGGGCTGTATCGGGAAGCCGTCGATGCGTTGGTGGTAAAGGGCGACGCCTACCAGTGCTTCTGCACCCCGGAGCGGCTGGACGCGATGCGCAAGGAGCAGCAGCGCAATCAGCAGCCGACGGGCTACGACCGCCATTGCCTCACCGAACTCACCGCGGAGGAGCGCAATCGCCGCGCCGCTGAGGGGCCGCACGTGGTGCGCTACCGCATCCCGACGGAGGGCGGCACCGTTATCGTCAACGACTACATTCGAGGGGACGTCGCCTACGATCCGGCGCTCCTCGACGACATGGTCATCATGAAGTCGGACGGCTTCCCCACGTACCATCTCGCCAACGTGGTTGACGACCACTTCATGCGCATCACGCACGTCATGCGCGCCGAGGAATGGCTGCCGAGCACGCCGCGACATGTGCTGCTGTACCGATCGCTCGAGTGGACGCCGCCGGTGTTCGCCCACCTGCCGATGATCCTGGGGCCGGACCGCTCCAAGCTGTCGAAGAGGCACGGAGCAACATCAACCCTGGAGTACGAGAGAGATGGGTACCTGCCGGAGGCGCTGACCAACTTCATGGCGCTGCTGGGATGGTCGCTGGACGACCACACGGAGGTCTTCTCCCGCGACGAGCTTGTGCAGCACTTTGACCTGGAGCGCGTTGGCAAGTCGGGCGCCATCTTCAACGCGGAGAAGCTGACGTGGATGAACGGGCTGTACATACGGCAGATGCCGGCGGAGGAGCTGGCCGACCGCATCATCCCGTTCCTCGAGCGCGCGGAGGCGGGAGGCGGGCTGCCGGACAACGTCGAGCGCCCACTCAACGCGGGCTTTGTCGCGTCGCTGGCGCCCCTCATACAGGAGCGGTTGAAGCGGCTGGACGAGGCGCCGGAGCTGCTTTCCTTCTTCTTTGAGGGGTTGCCCTCGCCCGATGCCAAGGACCTCGTGCCCAAGGGCATGACGCAGCAGCAGGTCGTGGAGGCGCTGGCGACGACCGTGGAGCGGCTGGACGGCGCCGATTCGTGGACGGAGGAGGCGGTCGAGGCCGTCCTTCGGCCTATGGCGGAAGAGTTTGGACTTAAGACAGGACAGCTTTTTGGCGCGATTCGCGTCGCGGTGACGGGGCGGGCGGTATCGCCACCGCTCTTCGCGACGATGGTGGCACTCGGTCGTGAGCGTTGCATTGACGCGCTCCGCAACGCCGTCGAGACGCTTCACGAACACACCGTAAACAACGCGAACGCGTAGGAGTCGACTGCAGCGGCCCATCGTCACACGACAACAGCCAACAACCCAGAAGCAATCGGAATGGTATGCCAAAGGCAACTCAGGTTGTGAGGGGAGCGGAGGCAACTGCCATGAGCACTGCAAAGGGACGGATAGGCATACTGGTGGGCGGCGGTCCCGCGCCGGGAATCAACAGCGTCATCAGCGCGGCCACCATTGAGGCCATCAATCGCGGCTACGAGGTGGTGGGCATCATTGACGGATTCTCCGGGCTGATGAACGGGAGCCCGGAGAAGTTCCGCAACCTCTACATCTCGGACGTGTCCCGCATCCACAACCAGGGCGGCTCGATCCTGCGGACGTCGCGAGCGAACCCAACGGCGAGCGAAGACGGCGCGGCCCGGTGCTTCGCCAACCTGCAGGCACAGGGCATCAGCGCGCTGATCAGCATCGGCGGCGACGACACGGCATTCGGCGCGTACGCCGTCGCGCGGGCAACAGGCGGCGCGGTGCGCGCGCTGCACGTCCCGAAGACCATCGACAACGACCTGCCGTTGCCCGCCGACCACCCCACCTTTGGATACGAAACGGCGCGGCACGTTGGCACGGAAATCGTCATGAACCTCATGGAAGACTCCCGGACCACCAACCGGTGGTTCTTCGTGGTCGCTATGGGACGCAAGACGGGGCACCTCGCGTTGGGCATCGGCAAGTCAGCGGGCGCGACGTTGATCGTGGTGCCGGAAGAGTTCCCCCAAGAGCGCATCTCGCTGAACGACGTGTGCAGGGTGCTGGAGGGGGCCATCCTCAAGCGAGAAGTCATGGGACGGCAGTACGGCCTGGCCGTTGTGGCGGAGGGGATCCTCGAGAAATTGCTGCCCGAAGAGTTGGAGACCATCGCGGGCGCCATGGCGGAACGCGACCCGTACGGGCACATCCGGCTTGGCGACATCCCGCTCGGAATGGTGCTTCGCCGCGCGGTGCAACGGCGCTTCGCGGAGCGGGGCCGCACCATTCCCATCGTTGACGTCATGCTGGGCTACGAGCTGCGTTGCGCACCCGCAATCCCATTCGACATCGACTACACGCGCAACCTGGGGCATGGCGCGGTGCGCTTCGTCACGTCGGACTCCTACGGGGACGACGAGGAGCTGCGGTACGGGGGCATGGTGTGCCTGGAGGGCGGCAACCTGCACGTCATTCCCTTCGAGCAGATGCGGGACCCGGTGAGCGGCAGGACGCGCGTGCGGTACGTGGACATGCAATCCGAGCACTACCGGGTGGCTCGACAGTACATGATCCGGCTGAACCGGCGTGACCTGAACGATGCGGACATGGTGGTGCAGTTGGCGAAAGCGGCGGACATGACGCCGGAGGCCTTTGTGGCGGAGTTCAGCAGCGCGGCGTCGGGTCCGGAGGAGCTGGCGGGCGTGGAGGCGTAGGGGCTACAAGCGCCGGTGTGGCTGGGTGGAGGTGATTAGAGGAATAACTTGCTAGGGAGTATCCTATAGAATACAATGTGGCCGTTCTTGAGATTCTCGAAACGGTGGTTAACGCTCGCTGGTTCGCGAGGCTACGAGACAAGAGGGCACGAGCGAGCATTGACCGTCGCGTTGCGAGGCTGGCCAGGGGCAATGCGGGCGACGCCCAGCCGGTAGGAGAAGGGGTGTCGGAACTTCGCATAAACTACGGCCCCGGATACCGCGTGTACTACGTCCACCGAGGGGAGATGCTTATCGTGCTGTTGGCTGGAGGCGACAAGAGCAGCCAAGACCGCGACATCAGAAGGGCATTGGCGTTGGCCGGCGATCTGTAGGAGGCATACCCATGACAATTCAAAGGGCCAAGGTAAAGACGAAGCCCTGGGATCCCGCGGAGCACATCCGGAATGATAAAGATGCCGCGGTATATCTGGATGTGGCGTTGAAAGAGGGGGACTATCAAGATGTGGCGTGGGCGCTAGGTGTAATTTCCAGGGCCAAGGGCATGGCAGCGGTGGCCGCGGCCGCGGGTCTGGGAAGAGAGAGCCTGTACAAAGCGCTGTCTCCAAACGGCAACCCTGAGTTCGCAACAGTCCTCAAGGTGGTGCACGCCCTCGGACTGCGGCTGAGCGCCGAGGTGGACGCGGGCGGCTCTGCCGATAAGGCGTAAGTACGGAGGCCCTCATGCCTCCGACTGGAAGCGCCAGCGCGTGGCATCCTCGTAGAGCAGTTTCCATGCGAAGGCGACCGTGGGCTTGAACACGAGCATTTCCTCACCCTCGTAGATCTCCGGCGACTGGTCGAAGCCATACTTCTCGCCGGCATTTGGGCGAGCCTAAGTGCCAACGCCTGGACTTCCCCGGATTCTAGAAGTCAATTTTGGCACCCTTCAATGCGGGATGCGGCGTCAGGGCATATCGCGCGGCCCCCTTGCCCGGCGTGGCAATGACGCCGGCCCGACCGTGATATACACTGTGCCCAACTCACTCACCGCGCTTACGCGCACTACGGGAGGACCTATGGAAATCAAGGTTGTAGTCGGAGACATCACTGAGGTTGCGGCGGATGCGATCGTCGTGAACCTGTTCCAAGGCGTCGAGGCGCCCGGAGGCGCAACCGGCGAGGTGGACATGGCGCTCGATGGCGCCATCAGCTACCTGATCGAGGACGGCGAGGTTACCGGCAAGAAGGGCCAAACCCTCATCCATACGCTTGGCAAGATGCCAGCGAAACGGGTTGTCATCGCGGGCCTGGGGAAGGCGGACAAGTTCACGGTCAACGCCATCCGGGACGTCGCCGGCGACACGGCTCGCTACCTGCGGGGGCTCGGCATCAAGCAGGCGGCAACCATCCTGCACGGCGCGGGCATCGGCGGCATCGACCCGGAGGAAGCGGCGGCGGCGCTCGCCGAGGGCACGCTGCTCGGTCTCTACAGCTTCCGCCAGCACATGACGGGCGACAACGGCAACCACGGCAAGCCCGAAGAGCTAACCGTCATGGTGTTCGACCCGGACAACGAGGAGGCTGTGCAGCGCGGCGTGAACACGGGGCGCATCATGGCGGAGGCGGCATCGCTGGCGCGGGACCTGTCGAACCAGCCGGCGAACGAAATGACGCCGACGCGCCTCGCCGCCCACGCGGAGGAGATCGCGACGCAGCACGGACTGGAATTCCGTGTGCTGGAACGCTCCGACTGCGAGGAACTTGGCATGGGCGCATTCCTGGGCGTCGCAAGGGGCAGCGAGGAGCCGCCCAAGTTCATCATCTGCCGGTACGGCGGCGACCCCAGCAACCCAGACAACAACCTGTGCATCATCGGCAAGAGCATCACCTTTGACTCCGGCGGCATATCGCTGAAGGGCGCGGAGGGCATGGGCCGCATGAAGGCCGACATGTCCGGGGGCGCGTCCGTCATCGGCGCGATGTACGCAATCGCGCAGCTCAAGCCGCGCATCAACGTGACCATGCTCGCCGCCGCGACGGAGAACATGCCGAGCGGCTCCGCGACCAAGCCGGGCGACATCCTCAAGTCGATGAGCGGCAAGACCATCGAAGTGGACAACACCGACGCCGAGGGGCGGCTGACGCTGGGCGACGCCATCACCTACGCCCGGCAGGAGCTCGGCGTGCGGCGCATCGTGGACATCGCGACGCTGACGGGCGCGATGGGCGTCGCGCTGGGCAACGTTCGCGCCGGCGTGTTCAGCAACGACCAGGAGCTGGCGGACGCGGTCATCGAGGCGGGGGAGCAGTCCGGCGAGCGCATGTGGCAGATGCCGCTGGACGACGACTACAAGGAGCAGAACAAGAGCTCCGTCGCCGACATCAAGAACACCGGCGGCCGTGGCGCGGGGTCCATCACGGCGGCGCACTTCGTGGGCGAGTTCGCGGAGGACACGCCGTGGGTGCACATGGACATCGCGGGCGTGTACATGGTCGACCGGGACCACGGCGTGTGGGTGAAGGGCGCGTCGGGCATCCCGGTGCGGTCGCTGGTGCGGCTGGCGCAGAACCTGGCAGTGCGTGGGTAGGGGCTATCCAAGATTCTAATTAGGTGGCAATTGTTGCCATTGACGGCTACGTGTTGCTCGTTTACTGTGGGTAGAGGGGTCTGAAATGCGAGTCAAGGTAAATGCAAAACGGCAGTTAATAGTCCCTGGGGAAATACTTGATGTTCTTGGCGTGAAACCGGGAGACAGCGTCGAGATTGAGCAGGGGCCGGACGGCATTTCCTTGCGATGTGAAGTGGATGGCAAAGCCCTGCTTGGCGCGGGCGGGGAAGGCAAGAAGGGCGGGCACATCGAGTTTTCGACGTTGGCCCCATTGAGGGACAAGATTGATCCAACCGTCGAACCCTTTGACATCCGAAAGTTCCGCGACAAGCACTTCCACTCCTAGTTTCGGCATCGACACCTCGGTCCTTGTGCGCTTGCTCACAGGCGACCCGCCGCATATGCATGCGGCGTGCCTGCAGGCGCTGGGGTCTCTGGTCCAAGGAGGCGCCAAGGTCTTTGCCTCGAACCAGGTCATCGGCGAAGCCTATGTGGTTGTGCAGCTTCACTATGGAGTGAACAAAACGGACGCCCAAGCGGGCTTGCTCGTGGTGCTTGAAGGAGACCTGGTCACGCCGTTGAACGGTCATTCGGCGCTGTCGCTCCTGCGTACCAGTGGAGGCGCAGGACTTTTTGACCGCCTTATCGCTGACGGTTACGCCCAAGTCGGCCTGACTACTCTGACACTGGACCGTCAGATGGCCGCCCTTCCCACCACGCGACTCTTGTAACCTGTGCGGGCTTTGGGTCAAGGCATCGCCCCGCGTTGCCCGGCCCATGCGGCTATGCTATACTCCCGCTCGGTGTTCTTAACAATCAGATCAACTATTGGACGAGGAGTTGCACGGTTTGACTACTGAGCAAGTTTTGGTTACAGACGCCCCGGAACAGCCCAAGGCCCCGGCCCGAGACCCGGTTACCATGAAGTCGTTGCTTGAAGCAGGTGTCCACTTCGGACACCAGACACGGCGTTGGCAGCCGCGTATGAAGAGCTTCATCTTCACGCAGCGGAACGGCATCCACATCATTGACCTGCAACAGACCCTCGTCCTGCTGGAACGGACGGCGCAGTCCCTGACCGACCTGGTCGCTCACGGCGGCGACGTCCTTTTTGTTGGCGCCAAGAAGCAGGCGCAGGAGACCATCGAGTACGAGGCCAACCGCTGCGAGATGCTGTACGTCAACCAGCGGTGGCTCGGCGGCACGCTCACCAACTTCCCCACCATCAAGTCGCGCATCGACCACATGCGAGACCTTGAAGACCGGCAGGAGCGCGGCGAGCTGCGGCGGCTGCCCAAGAAGGACCTCATGAAGGCGGAGGACAAGCTTCGCCGGCTTCACAAGTACTTCAGGGGGCTTCGCAACATGAAGAAGCCGCCCAGCGCCCTCTTCGTCATCGACATCGACAAGGAGAAGATCGCAGTGGAAGAGGGCCGCGCGGCCCGCATCCCCATCTACGCGCTCGTCGACACCAACTGCGACCCGGACCTCGTTGACCACATCATTCCCGGCAACGACGACGCCATCCGGTCGATCCGGCTCGTCACCGCCCGCATGGCCGACGCGGTCATCGCCGGGCTGCACCAGCGCGAGGCAATGCTCATGGAACAGGAATCGATCGACGCAGAAACCACTGTCGATTCCAGCGACTTCCAGGCCTACACCACCGCCGAGGAATACGAGGACCTGGCATCCGAGCAAGACCTGGAAGCCCATGTCTTCTTCCCCGATGAAGCCGAACGCGAAAACTAGACCACATCACCTACAACGGGGTCCAATGGTATGGATGTGCTGTGCCTTTGAGGTCACGCCAGAACACAAAGGATGGAAGTACCATGGTGCAAGTTAGCGTTGAGGACATACGCAAGCTCCGGGCAATGACCGGGGCGGGCATTCTGGACTGCCGCACGGCGTTGCAGGAAGCCGACGGTGACAATACCAAGGCCCAGTCCATCCTCCGGGAGAAGGGGCTGGCGAGCGTCGCCAAGAAGGCGTCACGGGCCGCCGCGGAGGGCGTGGTTGAGTCCTACATCCACAGCGGGAGCCGCATCGGCGTACTGCTGGAGCTCAACTGCGAAACGGACTTCGTGGCGCGCACCGACGAGTTTCGCGAACTGGCCCACGACCTCGCGATGCAGGTCGCGGCCATGGACCCGGACATCGTCAGGGCGGACGACGGCGACGAGGGCGTCAGCCTCATGGAGCAGTCCTTCGTCAAGGACCCGTCCAAGTCCATTCAAGACCTCGTGAACGACGCCATCGCCAAGTTGGGCGAGAATATCCAGGTACGCCGCTTCATCCGCTACGCCCTGGCCGAGGAGTAGGGAGCACGCCATGGCCACAGCCTATCGGCGCGTTGTCCTCAAGCTGAGCGGCGCTTCGCTGCTGGGCCGCCAGGGCTACGGCATCGACACCGAAGCCGTGCGCTACCTGGCCGGCGAGGTGAAGGAAGCAGTGGCCACGGGCGTGGAGTTGGCCGTGGTTGTGGGCGGCGGCAACATTTGGCGCGGCGCCGAAGCAGCCGATCGGGGCATGGAGCGCGCGGCCGCCGATTACGCGGGCATGCTGGCGACACTCATCAACTCTCTCGCGTTTCAGGACGCGCTGGAACAGATCGGTGTGGACACGCGGACACAGAGCGCGCTCGGTGTGCAGGCGGTGGCCGAGCCCTTCATTCGCAGGCGGGCGATTCGACACCTCGAGAAGGGGCGCGTGGTCATCTTCGCGGCGGGGACCGGCAACCCCTTCATGAGCACGGACACGGCGGCGGCGCTTCGGGCGGTCGAAATCGGCGCGAACGCCATCTTCATGGCCAAGAACCAAGTGGACGGCGTGTACGACGCTGACCCTCGCGTCCATCCCGACGCCAAGCGCTTTGACTACCTGGAGTACATGGACGTGCTCAACAAGGGTCTGGAAGTGATGGACAATACGGCCGTGTCCCTCTGCATGGACAACCACCTGCCCATTGTGGTATTTGACGTGTTCAAAGCAGGCAGCCTCATGCGGCTCCTCAACGCGGAGCGGCTTGGGACGCTTGTCGCCGATGTCCCTGAGAGTCTTCTGAGCAGGGAGTAGGAGGACGTTATGGTGACCGCTGACGAACAGTTGCAAGACGCCGAACACCGCATGGCCGGCGCCAACCAGGCATTGCAGCGGGAGTTGGACTCTGTCAGGACTGGGCGCGCCCGCACGGGGCTTGTCGAGCACATTGTGGTCGAGTACTACGGCACCGACACGCCGCTGAATCAACTCGCGAACGTGTCAGTGCCGGAGGCGCGAGTGCTGGCGATCCAGCCCTGGGACAAGAGCGCCATATCCGCGGTGGAGCGGGCGCTCCAGAAGTCAAACATTGGCATCACGCCGAACAACGACGGCACCATCATTCGACTTACGATGCCCCTTCTGACGGAGGACCGCAGGAGAGATCTGGTCCGATCGGTCCGCAAGCGCGTGGAGGATGCCCGGGTCGCCGTGCGAAACGTTCGCCGCGACGTGCAGGACAAGATCCGCGCCCGCGAGAAGAACAAGGAAATGTCGCAGGACGACAGCCACCGGTTGCAGGACCAGCTACAAAAGGTGACGGACAGCCACATCGCGGTGATAGACAAGACCGGCGAGGCCAAAGAAGCCGAATTGATGGAGGTCTAGCCCGTGGCCAAGCGCCGGGCCACTGACGCGTACGCCGCGGAGCAGACGGGTCCATCCCCTACTCACTCTACGCCCGCAGAAGTGCCCGTGCCCGCTTCGCCTGCGGAAGTGCCCGTGCACGTCGCCATCATCATGGACGGAAACGGCAGATGGGCGCAGAACCGCGGGCTCCCTCGCCTTGCGGGGCACCGCGCCGGCACGGAGAACTTCCGCCTCGTCACGCGTTGCTTCGCGGAGCACGGGGTCAAGCACCTCACCCTCTTCGCATTCTCCACCGAGAACTGGGCGCGGCCCGAAGATGAGGTGTCCGGCCTATTCGAGCTTCTGGCGGAGGTCATCGATGGGCAAACTCGTGAGCTGCACGCTGAAGGCGTTCGCCTCCGCCACCTTGGCCGGGTCGACCGGCTGCCGGCGTCGCTGCAGTCCTCCATCGAGTCGGCGGTGGCGTTGACCAAGGACAACGACGCCTTCGAACTCAACATCGCATTCGACTACGGCGGGCGCGACGAGATCCTACAGGCAGTGCGTCGACTGCTGGCGAACGGCGTCGCTCCTGACGACCTCGACGAGGCCAAGCTGGCGCAGCACCTCTACACCAACGGCCTGCCGGACCCGGACCTGATCATTCGAACGGCGGGCGAGATGCGCTTGAGCAACTTCCTCCTCTGGCAGGGGGCCTACGCCGAGCACTACGTCACCGACGCCTGCTGGCCGGACTTTGGCCGAGCCGAGGCGGTCCGCGCGCTGGAGGCCTACCGCGGGCGGCGACGCAACTTTGGGGGAGTGCGCCCCAACGGCACGGCGTGACGGCGTATGCTCGCCCTCAGGCTGGCTAGCGCTGTCCTTGGCATCCCGGTCGTGCTGGGCGCAGTCTGGCTGGGCGGTCCGTGGTTCATCGGGCTGGTTGGCGCAGCCGCGGCGCTGGGGCTCTGGGAGTACCACCGGCTGGCCAAGGCCGCTACCAAGACTTTTCCACTCTTCCTGACAATTGCCCTCGCCCTGGGAATCGCGATTGCGGGGGCGTCAAACGGCGCCCATATAACGATGGCCGTGGGCGCGGGCATCGCCGCCACGTTGGCCTTGCACTTCGCGATCTGGCGCGGCGTGAGCCTTGTTCACCGAGCCCTGGGGGTTGCCGGGCCCTTCTACCTCGCGGCGCCGCTGACCCTGGCCGTCCTGCTGCGCGAGGGGGACGACGGTTTCGAGTGGGCGCTGACGGCCATCCTCTGCACCTTCGCCGTGGACACCGCGGCGTACGCCGTGGGCAAGGTTTTGGGCAAACGCCTTCTGGCGCCGCGCGTCAGCCCCGGCAAGACATGGGAGGGCACGGCGGGCGGCCTGTTGGGTGGCGTCGGAGCGGCGTTAGGGCTTACCCTGATATTGGAGTTGCCGGTTGCGCTCTGGCAGGCGGGAGTATTCGGCCTGCTGCTCGGCGTGGCAGCGGTGCTCGGCGACCTCGCGGAGTCCGGGCTGAAGCGCGCGGCGGGCGCGAAGGACTCCGGCGCGCTGGTGCCGGGACACGGCGGCATCCTCGACAGGATGGACAGCCTGCTGGCGACGATAACCGTGACGTACCTCTGGGTAGGGTGGGCGCTATGAAAAGACTAGCCATACTTGGCTCGACCGGCTCCATAGGCCGGCAGACGCTGGACATCGTCCGCGCGTACCCCGAGGAGTTCGAGGTGTTCGCGATGTCGGCCTGGAGCAACCGCGACCTGCTGCTGGAACAGGCCCGCGAGTTTCATCCACGCTTTCTCTACTGCCAGGAGCCGCCGGAGCCGGCCGACCTTCCACCGGGCACGGGGCTCGCGGGTGACATCGTCGAGATAGCGACGCACCCGGACGTCGACATGGTGATGCAGGGCATGGTGGGCAACGCCGGGCTGCTGCCGACGCTGGAGGCGCTTCGAGCCGGCAAGCACGTCGCGATGGCCAACAAGGAGCCGGTCGTGATGGCCGGCGAGCTGCTCACGAGCGAGGCCGCGCGCTGCGGCGGCGAGATCCTGCCCGTCGACAGCGAGCCCAGCGCCATCTGGCAATGCCTGCAGGGTGAGGATGTGGAAACGGGCGTGCGGCGGCTCATCATCACGGCGTCCGGCGGGGCGCTGCGACGGCTGTCCCTCGAGGAGTTCGAGAAGGTGACGCCGGAACAGGCCCTCAAGCACCCCACATGGAGCATGGGCAAGAAGATCACCATCGACTCGGCGACGCTGATGAACAAGGGATTCGAGGTCATAGAGTCCCACTGGCTGTTTTCCATGCCCTGGGAGCGCGTGGACGTGGTGGTGCACCCGCAGAGCATCATTCACTCCATGGTTGAGTTCATGGATGGTTCCGTGAAGGCGCAGCTTGGCGTGCCCGACATGCGGCTGCCAATACAGTACGCGATGTTCTACCCGCAGCGGCTGCCCTGCGAACAGGCGCCTCGATTCGACCCGGTTGCGGCCGCCGCGCTGACCTTCGAGGCGATGGACCCGGCGCGCTACCCCTGCTTCATGACGGCGCTGGAGGCGGGTCACGCGGGCGGCACCTACCCGACCGTGCTCAGCGCATCGGACGAGGTGGCGATCGACGCGTTCCTCGACGGCCGGATCACGTTCGGCGACATTCACCGCGTGGTGACCGCAACCCTGGACCGTCACGAGTCCACGGCCAACCCCTCGCTGGAAGAGATTCTCGCGGCGGACGCGTGGGCGCGGGAGACGGCGCGCGGCATCGTGGAGCGGTAGATGGAAGACGCCCTTGGCCTGTTGGTGACGGTGGTCCGCTTTGTGCTGTTGCTCACCGTGCTCATCATGGTGCATGAGGCCGGTCACTTCTTCTCCGCCAGGGCCTTCAAAGTAAAGGTGCTGGAGTTCGGGTGGGGCTTCCCTCCGAGAATGTTAGGCATCTACACGGGGCGCACATTCCTCAGCGTTCCCGCGGACGTGTACATGGTCGACCTGGCGGGCCGCGAACACCTGCGCCCCGGCATGAGGGTCCGGGTCCACGCCGGCGCGCTGGCCGACGGCGCGCTCTCCGCCATCGCGATTGAGGGCCCCTACAAGGGCAACCGTCCCCCGAACTCGACGTTGCAGGAGGCGCTCGGCAAGGAAATCGTCACCCTCGAAGGGAAGGTCCGGGAAGCCGGCGAGGACAGCATGGTGCTCGCCGACATGGTCTACTCGATCAACTGGCTGCCGTTGGGCGGCTTCGTGCGGATGGCGGGCGAGAACAACCCCGACATACCGTGGAGCCTGGCGAGCAAGGGCCCGCTGACTCGCTTCACGGTGCTGGCGGCGGGATCCGCCATGAACATCGTCCTGCCGGTCGTTCTCTTCGTCTTCCTGTTTGCGGTGCCCGAGGAGCGCTACGAGGGCCGCGTGCTCATCGCCGGTGTCGCGCAGGAGTCGCCGGCCGAGCGTGCGGGCCTGCTGGGCGGCGACATCATCCTGGAGGCGGACGGCCACGAGGTCTACAACACGGAGACGCTGCGGTATCGCATCCTGCTGAACCTAGGCCAAGAGACCGACTTCCTTGTCATGCGCCCCGAGCGGCTCATCACCGGAGGATTCGGCTTCAGCGCGGACGGCGGGCCCGTCGATGCCGCCGTGCGCGACACGGAGCCGTTCAGCGTGCGGCTGGTCCCGCGCTGGGACCCGCCGGAGGGCCAGGGGAACGTCGGCGTCCAGATCCGCACCATAGAGGGGCGCGTGGTCAGCCGCTCGGGCAACATCCTGACCGCCATTCCGAACGGCTTTGTGCGCATGTGGGAGACCGTTCAGCTGTTTCGCAATGAGGTTACGAGCTGGTTCGCCGGCTCCAGTGGGCCGCAGTTTGCCGGGCCAGTGGGAATCGCGCAGGTGAGCGAGGAGGTCGCGGAAGCTGGCTGGCGGCCGCTACTGGTGTTTGCGGCGCTGCTCAGCATAAACCTCGCCATCGTGAACATGTTGCCGCTGCCGGCGTTGGACGGGGGTCGCATCGTCTTTGTTGCGCTTGAGTGGGTCCGCGGCGGCAAGCGCATCCCGCCGGAACGCGAGGGGGTGGTGCACGCGGTGGGGTTCGCGGTGCTCATTGGGATCATCGCGGTCATCACGTACTTCGACATAGTCCGCATCGCCCAGGGCACCTCCATCACGAACTAGCCGCAAGCAATGGCGAGGTGGCGTTGGCCGCACAGCGTCGAGGGGTTGGGTTTTGAGTTATAGTAGGGGCACAGGAAGCACGGACTCGCAGGGCTGCATAGCGAAGGAGCACAGCGAATGCCAAAGCGCAGAGTCTCAAAGCCGGTCTACGTCGGCGGCGTCAAGGTCGGGGGTGACGCCGACATCACCGTGCAGTCCATGACAAAGACTGACACGCGGGATGTGGCCGCCACCGTAGCGCAGATCAAGGGTCTGGAAGAGGTTGGGTGCGACATTATTCGCAGCGCGGTGCCGGACATGGAAGCGGCGCAGGCCTTGGGCGCCATCAAGCGGCAGATCAACATCCCGCTCATCGCAGACATCCACTTCCACTACCAGCTTGCGTTGGAAGCCATCAACCAGGGCGTCGACTGCCTTCGACTGAACCCGGGCAACATCCGCGACCCCGAGCGGGTCAAGCAGGTGGTGTTGGCCGCGAAGGAGCGGGAGATCCCCATTCGCATCGGCGTGAACTTCGGCAGCCTTCCTCCGGTCGGCGGCATTGGGCAGACTCGCGGCTTCTCCCGCCTCTTCGACATGGTGAACCGCCTGCCGAAAGCCCAGGACGCCAAGGAGGGCGAGTACAGTGTCGTCGACCACATGGTCGCGACTGCGCTCTGGGAGATCAGTCTCCTGGAGGAGTTGGACTTCGACCTGATCAAGATTTCGCTGAAGGCCTTTGACGTGCCCACGACGGTGGAAGCGTACCGGCGGCTCGGCAAGATGGTGCCGTACCCGCTGCACCTGGGCATCACGGAGGCAGGCACGGTTAGCGCCGGCTCCATTCGCAGCGCCGTGGGCCTCGGGTACATGCTGTACGAGGGCATCGGCGACACCATCCGCGTGTCCCTGAGCGGCGACTCGCGGGACGAGGTGCAGGCCGGCTACGAGATCCTCAAGTCGCTGAACCTGCGCGAGAAGGGCGTGACGCTGGTGGCCTGCCCGTCGTGTGGGCGCGCCGACGTCGACGTGGTGAAGCTGGCAAACGAAGTTGACGCGCTGGTGAAGAGCCTGGACACGAACATCAAGGTGGCCGTCATGGGCTGCGAGGTGAACGGCCCCGGCGAGTCCAAGGACGCGGACATCGGCATTGCGGGCGGAAACGGACGGGCGATCATCTTCCGCAAGGGGAAGAAGACCAAGGTGGTGCCGGAGGCCGACATGCTGGAAGAGCTGATGAAGGAGATCCACCAGGTGATGGCGGAACAGGCTGAGGCGGGGGTTTCCGCTTAGGGGACCTTACTGATCCGGCTATTGCAAGGCCGTTGGCCCTCCGGGGTCGGCGGCCTTGCTACTTCTTCTGGCCGATGGCCGCCCTCAGGCTGGCGCCCGGGACAAAGCCTACGCGGTCGTGCGGGGGCACCTCGACGGGGTCGCCGCCGCGGATGGGGCGGACCGTGCGCGCCTTGGCTAGCTTGACCTGAAAGGTGCCAAAGCCGGTCAGGACCACCTTGTGGCCGTTCGCCAGGGCCTCTTCCATCACCTCGACCACCGCCGCCAATGCGACGTCCGCCGCCGCCTTGGTGCCCCCCAACTTGGAGGACAGTCTCCCGGCAAGATCGGCCCTCCTCAAGGTGGTCATCGAACTCCCCCCACGTGCCCATTGCAATGCAGTCTCTTTGCGACGGGAAACAGTGTAACACAAGTGTGTAGTGACGTCACAGTGTCGTCTCAAAACATAGGTATTTCGTAGCTGAAGCGACGACGCTTCAGCGATTGGGCCTAGTGGAAGCTTTCCCACCTTGGTATCCTAGATACGGTCCCTATCACACGGTAGTCAAGGAGCGCCCATGCGCCTGTCCCAGTTCCTCGCCAAGACACTGCGCGACGACCCCGCCGAGGCAGAAACCGCGAACCACAGGCTGATGCTTCGCACCGGCATGATCCAGCAAATCGCCTCCGGGGTCTACTCCTACGCGCCGCTGGCCATGCGGAGCCTCGCGAAGGTGGAGGCCATCGTTCGGGACGAGATGAACGCCGCGGGAGGGCAGGAGGTCAAGTTGCCGACGCTCCAGCCTCGCGAACTGTGGCAGCAGACCGGCAGGGACGCCGCCTTTGGCCCGGACCTGATGCGCCTGAAGGACCGCCGGGAGCGCGAACTCGTCATCGCGCCGACGCACGAGGAGGCGGTGACGCTGTTGGTGAAGCAGCACCTGCAGAGCTATCGCGACCTGCCGCAGCTCGTGTACCAGATCCAGACCAAGTTCCGCGACGAACCCCGCCCGAGGGGTGGCCTCGTGCGCGTGCGCGAGTTCGATATGAAGGACGCGTACAGCTTCGACGCCGACGCGGAATCGCTGGACGAGACGTACCAGAGGATGGTGCAGGCGTACCGGAACATCTTCCGTCGCTGCGGCATACCCGCCGTGATGATCGAGGCGGACAGCGGGGCGATCGGCGGCAAGGACTCCCACGAGTTCATCATGCCCACGGAGATCGGCGAGGACACGTTCATCCAATGCCCCGGCTGCGGGTACGCCGCCAACGCCGAGCGGGCCGAGTTCCAGCGACCGCCCGCCCCATCGGGTGAGCCGCTGCCGGTCGAGGACGTTCACACGCCAGGACTGAAGACCATAGCGGACCTGGTCGACTTCCTGGGCATCACGCCCGAGCAGACGCTGAAGGCCGTCTTCTACGTCGTGGACGGCGACATGGTCTTCGTGACCGTCCGTGGCGATCTGGAGGTCAACGAGATCAAGCTGAAGCGGCTTCTCGGAGCGACAGAGTTGCACCACGCCTCGGACGAGGAGGTGGCCGCGGCGGGCCTCGTGGCGGGATCAGCGTCGGCGGTTGGCCTGACCGGCATTAAGAGCGTCGCGGACGAGTCGGTCTACATCGGCGCCAACTTTGCCGCGGGCGCCAACCGCCCCGACTGGCACATGAAGAACGTCAACACGCCGCGGGACTTCGTGCCGGACGCGGTGGGCGACATCGCACTCGCCGAGGCGGGCCACAAGTGCGTCCACTGCGGCGGCGAGTTCATCTCGGAGCGCGGCGTCGAGGTGGGGCACGTCTTCAAGCTCGGCACCTTCTTCAGCGAGACGCTCAACGCCACTTTTCTTTCGCCTGAGGGGTCGCTGCTGCCAGCCATTATGGGGTGCTACGGCATCGGCATCGGGCGGCTGCTCGCGGCCACCATCGAGCACAACCGCGACGAGCGCGGCATGCGTTTGCCCGTGAGCGTGTCGCCGTTCCAGGTGTACCTCGCGGCGCTGAACGCGGATAACCCCGAGGTTATGTCAGCCGCCGGCGATGTCTATCGTCAGCTCACCGAAGCGGGCTTTGAGACGCTCTACGACGATCGCACGGAGTCCGCGGGCGTGAAGTTCAACGACGCCGACCTGTTCGGCTTTCCGGTACGCGTCGTCGTCAGTCCTCGCAACCTGCGCGAAGGCAAGGCTGAGGTCAAGCGCCGCGACGCCGACAGTGCGGAGCTCGTGCCGTTGGCCGACACCGTCGCGAGCGTGGCGGCGCTGCTGTCGGAGTAGCGCCAAACAAGGGGCATCGCGCGTCGAGGCCTGCTCGCGCCCCGGACCTCGCGAGCCATGACCTCGCAGCGGCGCGATGGGGACATGCTTGCCGGGGCACAGGGTTACCAGAAGGAGCAGAGTGGAATCACAGGAATACCAGGAACCCGGAGGCCTAAGGCGTAGCCGCTTTTTCCAGGGACCCATGCAGGCCTTCGCCTACCCTCGGTATGCCGCCTTCTGGTCGATCTCCCTGCTCTCCATTCTGTCATTCTTCATGGTGATGATTGTTCGGGGCTGGCTGATCCTGGACCTGACAGACTCGCCGTTCAAGGTAGCTGCGGTCCAAGCGGCACAGCTCCTGCCCATGTTGGTGCTGCCCCTGATTAGCGGAGCGCTCGCCGACAGGGGCGGGCGCAAGATGCTGCTCCTCACCACGGACGTCTTCAACTTCATAACCCTCCTGGCAATGGCCGCCCTTGTTTACCTGGAGTTCATTCAGGAATGGCACGTGTTTGCGCTGGCGTTCGCCAACGGCGTCGCATTCTCTTTTGCCATGCCCGCCCGGACCTCCGTGGTGCCGGACCTCGTCCGCCGCAAGGACATCTCCAGCGCCGTGGCCCTTTTCAGCACAATCTTCAGCCTCGGGCAGGTGGCCGGGCCAACGCCGGCGGGCTTCATCATCGAGTTCTTCGGGATGGCGCACACCTTCCTGGTCTCGGCGTTGTTTCTCGTTCCCGCGCTGGTCGGCATGGCCTTTTTCGACATGCCCATCGTCGCTGGACGCCAACGGTACGGCCCAGGCGGCGGGCGCGAGTCCATGGCCAAGAGCATCCTCGACGGGATCCGATACGTCCGGGGTCAGCCGGTCATCATGGGCCTCTTGCTGCTCGGGCTCATCGTCATGACCTTCGTCATGCCCTTCCAGGCCGTCATGCCGGTGCTCGTGCGGGACGTGCTGAATCGCGGGCCGGACGACCTTGGCGTGTTGATGACCGCGATCGGCGTGGGCGCCATGATAGGGTCCATCTCCGCGGCCACCGCCCGCGGCATGCCCCAATTGACCAAACTCATGACGGTCGCAGGGCTGTTGGTGGGCATTGTCCTGACCCTGTTTGCGCTGTCCAACTTCTACCTGCTCTCCCTCGCGTTGGCGCTGTGCCTTGGCATCTGCGTGCAGTCGTTCATGACGAGCAACATGACGCTGGTGCAGCTCACGACGCCTGACTACGTGAGGGCGCGAGTCATCAGCATCCGGTTCATTCTTGTGGGGCTCGGGCCGATCGGGATCATCACCATGGGCGTCGCCTCGGAGGCATTCGGCGCCGTGCCATCCATCATCACGATGAGCTTGGTAAACGTCGTCCTGGTTGCATTGGTGCTGGTGATGGTCCCGTCCATTCGCCGCGGCCGCAAACAGCCCGCTCCCACGACGCAGGAAGCGCCGCTCGCCGGTTGACACAACCTGCACAAGGCAACAAACTCTGCCCATCCGGACACTACTTCGATGCGATGAGGTGACCGATGGCGAGAGTGACCTACACCCTTGAAGACTTCATCCATGACATGAACGAGCTCGTCGACAGCGAGCCGGACCAGGCCGCGCTGTTCGACCGGGGCTCCTCCCACCTGCAGCGGCTGCTGGCCAACCCCGACGCCGTCCCGGACAAGTACCGCGTGCCGATGGACAACCGGCCGCCGGACAAGCAGTCGACCACCTACCTCTTGCACCAGGCGCCCAGCGGACTCTCCATCACCTCGGTCGTCTGGGGGCCGGGCAGCCACGTCGGCCCGCATGACCACTGCACATGGGGCATGATCGGCGTGCTGGAGAACACCCTCACCGAGACTCGTTTCCGCCGCGTCGACGACCGCACCCAGGACGACTTCGCGCTGCTGGAGCAGGACCGCGTAAATCAGAACAAGCCCGGCGAGATCACCCTGCTCGTCCCGGACGTTGACGAGATCCACCAGATGGACAACCTGACAGGCCGCCCCACGCCTGAGATTCACATATACGGCGTGGACCTGCGCGGGTGGAGCCGCCGCCGCTACGACCCGGAATCGGGCAAAATCACACGGTTCGCAACTAGGAATTGGGACAACTGCTAATGGCCGGAAAAGTAACACCTGAAGAATTGAAGGCCCTTTTGGAGGGCGATACGCCCTTCGCGTTGCTGGACGTACGGGAGGCGGGCGAGTACAACAGCACGCACATTCCCGGCTCGTGCTGGCTACCCCGCCGGCGGCTGGAGTTCCAGCTTGGCGACTCCGCTCCGTTCACCGGCGTCCTCATCGTCGTGTGCGACGACGACGGCCGTCGCGCCGCGCTCGCGGCCGACACCGTCGAGCTCATGGGCTACCGCGACGTGTCCGTCCTCGAGGGCGGCATCAACGCGTGGGTGAACGCGGAGTTTTCGACGGAGTGGGGCATGAACGTGCCCAGCAAGGACTTCGGCGAGCGCATTGAAATCCATGACCACGTCGCCAACATCAGCGCTGACGACCTCCACGCCCGGCTGGAGGAGGGGCGTCCCACGGTAATCCTCGACTCGCGCACTCCGGAGGAGTACCAGCGCTTTGCCATACCCGGTGGGCGCAGCATTCCCGGCGGAGAGCTTCCCCTGCGCATCACGGACATCGCGGAGGGCCTGGAGCAGGACACGGCCATCATCGTCAACTGCGCGGGCCGGACGCGAAGCATCATCGGCGCGCGCGTGTTGCAGCGCATGGGCATCCCCAACGTGTTCGCGCTGACCAACGGCACCGCCGGCTGGACGCTGGCCGGCTACGAGCTCGAGCGCGGCGCGGACCGCGTCGACATGCCGTCGCCCTCCGACGAAGCCGTCCGCGCAGCCGAGGCCTACGCCGACCGCCTCGCGGAGGAGGACGGCGTCCGCTTTCTCGACATTCGCGGGCTGCAGGACCAGCGGACGGCACGCGCAGAGCGCACGGTGTACCTCATCGACGTGCGCACACGCGAAGAATACCTGGCCGGGCACATTCCCGGCTTTCGCTGGGTCCCCGGCGGGCAGGCCGTGCAGCGCACCGACGACATCGCCGTAGTGAAGCACAGCGCCGTCGTCTTCTGCTGCGACGGCAAGGCCCGCGCGACGGCCACCGCCTCGTGGTACCGGCAGATGGGCATCGAGGACGTGTTCGTCGTCGACGGCGGCGTGCACGCGTGGGCCGGCGCGGGGCTTGCGATGGAAGAGGGCGCGCCGGAAGAGTCGCCCTTCGGACTCGAAGGGGCCTGGGCCGCTGTGCCCGCCGTCACCCCGGAGGTGCTGGCGGCGCAGAACGACGCTGTCGTCCTCTTCGTCGACACGAGCCAGGAGTTTGCATCGGGCCACGTGCCCGGCGCGCGGTGGATCGCTCGCGGCTGGCTGGAGCTTCGCATCGGCGACCTCGGCGTCGAGAGGGATGCGGCCGTCGTCGTCACGTGCGCGGACGGACGGGCATCGGCGCTGGCCGGGTTGACGTTGTACGGGCTCGGTTACACCTACGTCTCCTACCTCGAGGGCGGCATGGCCGCGTGGCGCGAGGCGGGTCTGCCCGTCGAGCGGGGGTTGACCGGCGTCATGGCGATGCCGGGCGACATTCCGGCAGACACGGTGATAGCCGGCCCGGAGCGCAGCTACGCCGACACGGTCACCTACCTTCGCTGGGAGATTGCCCTCGGCGACAAGTACAAGGAGTAAGCACAGGCCCAGCGCCAACCAGACACGGCAAACGGGAGCGGCACGCCGCACAGAACGGAGGAGCGCGATGAGCCAGAGCAGCGGACACACGCAGATCATCCGCGTCGGCATCCACTCGGTGCCAGAGGACCAGCACGGCTGGCGGGGCCTGGAGCTGCCGGGAAACCGCAAGCGCAAGTGGTACACGCTGCTGGAGAACGAGCAGTGCCTGGTGACCGCGCTCCTGATCCCGCCGGGCGAGATTGGCGTCCGCCACTCCCACGAGACCGGCGAGCTCAACATCCACTTCTCCAACGGCCTTCCGCTGGTGCGATGGAACGCGCCCGGCGAGCTGCACGGCGGTTACTCACCGCAAGCGCCCATCGATGACCCCGAGCAGGCGCAGCGGCTCAACGATGCCGAGGGCGCCATCCGCGCGGCCGGGCTCGCCGCCGTCGCCAACGTCTTCCGCGACCTCGCCTCCGACGTGGCCGGGTTCAAGAAGATGGTGGAGGAGCTGGCAAGGCCCGCGCCATCGCTGAACGTCGGCATTGACGTGCTCTTCCCGCCCTTCACGACAACCATCGACGACCCCTCGATTCCCGAGAAGCGCACCGTCATCGGACAGTGGTACGACTAGGCGGCTAGCCCGCCGGAGGACGAACGTTGGCGAAGGTGACAGAAGTCTACGCGGCGTCCTCCGGCCCGGTGGTCCTGTGCGACTGCACACCTCCTCGCAGCGCAGACCCCACAGCCCTCGACGCCGTGGGCACTGTTGGCGCCGACTTCGCCTGCGTGGCCTACAACCCCGGCAAGCTCCCCCGCGCCGACTCCGTTGCCGCCGCCCTCGCCATCAAGGCGCGCACGGGCACAGACGTCGTCTTCAACCTCGCAACCCGGGACATGAACAAGATCGCGGTGCAGTCACGGCTGCTCGGCGCACAGATGCTGGGGTTGGAGAACGTGGTCATCCTGCAGGGCGACCGCTTCTCGCCGGAGGAGGCTGAGCGCGTCAAGGCCGTCAACGACTACACGCCGACGTCCCTCATCGCCTCCGCCGCCGCCATGAACGACGGCCTAGATTACCGGGGCTCCAGGCTGCGGGGCGCCACGTCCCTGTGCATCGGCGCATCGTTTGACCTCGCAAGGGACCTGGACCGCGAGGTTGCGCTGACGCAGCAAAAGGTGGACGCGGGAGCCCACTTCCTCATCGCTCAGCCCATCTACGACCTCGACGTGCGCCACGCCTTTCTCGAGGCATACGAACGATCGACTGCCACCCCGCTCGACCTGCCGGTGTTCTGGGGGCTACAGGTCCTCGACAAGGACGGCATCGTGCTCGGCAACGTGCCGCCGGAGATGCGGCAGCAGTTGGACGAGGGCCGCCCCGGCGTGGACATCGCCATCGAGCTGTTGCGGCAGTTCGTGGGCGACGGCGTGCGCGGCGTCTACCTCGTGCCGCCCATCCTGCGCGGCGGCGCGCGCGACTACGAGGCGGCGCGGCAGGTGCTCGCGTCCGTCCGGTGACTGCTTCAGTTTCGCCACGGCAATCACAGGGAGGAAAACGCTATGCAATACAGAACGTTTGGCGACACCGGCATTCAGGTTTCCGCGTTGGGCTTCGGCTGCGGCGACGTCGGCGGGCTCATGGTGCGGGGCACGGTGCAGGAGCGGGTCGACGCCGTCGCGCGGGCCCTCGACGCGGGCATCACCTACTTTGACACCGCCTCCATGTACGGCAGGGGGCAGTCCGAGATCAACCTCGGCGCGGCGCTCCGGCAGCTCAAGGAGAGCGCCGTCATCGGCACCAAGGCGCGGCTGATGCCCGACGACCTCGCCGACATCAAGGCCGGCGTGGCCCGCTCAGTCGAGGCCAGCCTGGCACGGTTGGGCAGCGAGCGCGTTGATCTCATCCAACTGCACAATCAATTGAGCCCACGGCGCGGCACAGATATCGCAGTCCTCACCACGGAAGACGCCATGGAAGTGGCCGACGCCTTTGAGACACTGCATCGCGAGGGCAAGGTCGGCGCGTGGGGCATTACCGCGCTAGGCCACACCGCGACCCTCCACGCGGTCATCAACAGCGGGCGGTTCAACACGGCGCAGACCAGCTACAACATCCTGAACCCAAGCTCCGGCGGGCCCGTCCCGGACCACCATCCCCACCAGGACTACGAGAGGCTGGCGGAGCGCGCCGCCGAAAAGGGCATGGGGGTCATCGCCATCCGCGTCCTTGCGGCAGGCGCGCTCAGTGGCACCACGGCGCGACACGCGCTCGCGTCGCCGGCGCCCGCCCCCATCGGCACCGGCGCCGACCTCGCGGAGGACGCGGCGCTCGTACAGCGATTCAGCTTCCTCTGGGATGAAGGCTACGCGTACAACCCCATCGAGGCTGCCATCCGCTTCGTCATCGCAAACCCCGCAATCTCGACGGCGCTGGTGGGCCTCTCCAGCATGGAACAGCTTGAACAGGCAATCCAGGCAGCGGAAAAAGGCCCCCTCTCCGGAGAAGCCCTCGAACGGCTGCAAGCCGCACGGGAGGACATGGGGTAGGGTGAGGGGAAGGAGTGTGAAATACGCTTGACGTCATGCGTACATTTCTTACAGAGTAGAAGAGTATTGATCCTCAGCTATCTGGACAAGCGCACGGAGGATTTCGCCGAAGGACGGTTTGTTGCTGCGTTTCAGGGATTTGAACACCAAGCAGCCAAGCGCCTGTCCATCTTGAATGCTGCACCTTCCCTGGATATGTTGAGGGCATTCCCAAGCAATCGGCTGGAGGCCCTGCGAGGCGCGAGGGATGGGCAGTATTCCATCCGGGTCAATCGGCAGTGGCGCATCTGTTTCGCTTGGGGAAAGGGAGATGCAGGCCCCTCCGGCGTAGAGATAGTTGACTACTACTAACAGGCAAAAGGGAGACACAGGCCATTTTCAAGCGAGTAGTGCACCCTGGCGTTGTCCTGCGGGACGAGCTGTCGGAGTTTGGCGTCACGCCGACCGCCTTCGCCCGCGAGATCGCTGTGCCGCCGAACCGCGTCAGCCAGATCATCGCCGGCAAGCGAGCCGTCACGGGCGACACCGCGCTCCGTTTCGGCCACTGGTTCGGCGTTGACCCGCAGTTCTGGCTCAACCTGCAGTCGCAGTTCGACCTGGCGACGGCGGATACGCTCGCAGGCGCAAGCATCCGAGAGCTGCCCACGGCAGAATACCGCGCCAAGAGTGGGGGCTAGAGCAAGATGCGATTGTGGAGTATCTTTTGGGGAATGGAGGGATGATGATTCGCCCCAAGAATGTAGAAGCCCGAGAGAGTAACCGGATTTGGCTAGAGTTCTCGGACGGAGCCGCCGGAGAAGTAGACCTCTCGCATCTAGCGGGCCGCGGAGTCTTCGCCGCTTGGGATACGCCCGGCTGCTTTGACTCAGTTCGCCTTGGCCCCGGTGGCAGCATCGCGTGGGGGGACGACATTGAGTTGTGCCCTGATGCGCTATATATGCAACTGCCCGGCAAGATTGACCCGCTGCCCTAGTCCCCCTCTCCCCTTCGCTTGACGCACTCCGCCCCCGCAGGTATCTTCAACGCGCCCCAACTCAGCATATCGGAGGCTCTCATGCCCAGACTGCCCGAGGTCACTCGCGACCAGCTATCCCCGGACGAGCAAGCAATCTACGACGGCATCGCCGCCAGCCGAGGCAGCGTTCGCGGGCCCTTTGCCGCGATCATGCACAGTCCCGACGTCGCCGGACGTGCGGCCCACCTCGGCACCTACGTGCGCTTCGAGACGACCGTGCCGAAGGCGCCGCTGGAGCTCGCAATCCTGACCATCGCGCGCCACTGGGAGGCCCACTACGAGTGGAACGCCCACGAGATTCAGGCGAAGGAATCCGGCGTACGCGATGAGGCCATCGCAGCCATCCGCGACCGCAAGGCGCCGGAGGGCCTGACGGACGACGAGGCCCTGACCGTCACCTTCACGCTGGAACTGCTGAACAACAACAAGGTCTCCGACGCGACGTTCAATGCGGTCAAGGATGCCCTCGGCGAGCGCGGCGTAACCGACCTGACCGTCACCGTGGGGTACTACTCCATGATCTCGTGCGTGCTCAACTGCATGGAGATGCTGCCTGAGAAATCCACCATGAACCTCTAGCCTCAAACCGTTCGCCCCTAGGGAGATCGACGGGTGAACGAGGGGCGCCACGGCGCTCCGGGCCGGACTTCTCGTATGGAACGCAGCATCAGACTCGCAACACCAGAGGACGTGGCGCAGTGCGCGAACATCTACGCACCCCACGTGCGCGACTCCGCCGTGTCGTTCGAGGTCGACGTCCCCACCGCCGCGGAGTTCGAGTCGCGCATCACCCGAACGCTGGATCGGCTGCCGTGGCTGGTCTGCGCGGAGGGTGACGTCGTCCTTGGGTACGCCTACGCCGCGCCGCACCAGGAGCGCGCCGCATTCCAGTGGTCCGTCAACGTGTCGGTCTACGTCCGCGAGGGCCATGGCCGCCTGGGCGTTGGCCGCGCGCTCTACACGTCGCTTTTTGCGTGCCTGCGGGCGATGGGGTACTACAACGCCTACGCCGCCATCGCGCTCCCCAACCCGGCCAGCGTCGGCCTGCACGAGGCGATGGGCTTCAGCCACATCGGCACGTTCCCCGACATAGGGCACAAGCTCGGCCGCTGGCACGCCCTCGGCTGGTGGGGCCTCTCCCTCCAGCCGCCCTCGCCGCCAAGCGCCCCCGTCCCGCTGCCCGAGGCGGTGGGCACAGCGGTGTGGGCGGAGGCGGTGGTTGCGGGGGAGCTGGAGATATAGGTCAGAGCCAAATTCTGAAAGTCCCATGGGTAACCGAATGTGAACAGAAGACCGAGTCTATTCGCCTGTCACCCCGAACTCACAGAGTGTCCGCCATAGCCCTTGCTGCTTCCAGGTCCTCCTCCGCGAGTTGGCGCAATTCATGCAATTGACCGGCTTCATTGCGCGAAATGCCATCGGCAAGCCAGGGAAGCGCGGCAACCCTGTTGGCAAGGGCTGTGTCGTTGCGGCTCAAGACGGCCAGCGAGCGTACGGCGGAGGCCTCGTCCTGGGACAATTCATCCTTGAACCAACTGAAGTCCGCCACCATCTGGGCCCCTAGTCGAGTATATCGGAGAATGTCCCAAAGGCTTTGAATGACCCCACGCTCCGCTCTCGAAAGACCGTCGTGTAGCCAGGGTAGCGCAACCAGGTCCCTTGCGAGCGCCTTGTCGTACCTCGCGATCTCCTGTAGCCGCAGGACTGTGGTGCCTTGCGATGCCAATAGCGACTCCAGCAGCAGCGGGTAACGGGCGATAGCGTCAGCAGTCCCCGCGTCGGTATGGGCAAGGTCACCCAGCTTAACGACCGCCTGGAATTCGTCCTCAGATACATGGTCAGTGAACCAGGCCGCCGTAGCAACGGCCGTCCCCAATGAGACGGAGAACCGGGAGATCCTGTAATGGTAATGCAAGGCGCCGCTGGCATAGGTCTCCGGCGGTTCCGCTACCCAGCCGATGTCGGCCACAGTGCCCGCCAGATCGAGATCTACTCGCGCCAGACCTGCCAGGGCGCCCAGTGTCTCCGTCGTGAGTCTTGACATGTCGTCCTTGAACCACGGCCACTCAGTCGCCCCTCTCGCCAAGTCGACCGAGTAGGAAGCCAACCTGTTGAACTCGTCAACTGAGTTGCTTTCTGTTGTATTCAGGCCGTCCGCAGCCCAGGGCAACGCGGCGATGGTCCGCGCGAGGCCGGGGTCCACTTGCCAGAGGTCTCGCAAGTCGCCGAGGAGGACCGCAGTGTCATTTGTGCCACCAGTCTTCAACGCTGGAAGGGCCGCGAAGAACTTCGCAGATTCGAGGTCTTCAGTTGCCGCTCTCCGCAAGTATATCGTTATGTTCAATTCATAGCCGGTTATCCCCCCTTCCAGCCAAGGCAAAACGACAACCAATTTCGCGAGCCCTGCATCTATTGAGGCGATAGCGCGCAAGAAGTGGATGGAGCTGATTTCAGAAACACGAACCCCATCGACAACCCACGGCTGTTCCACAACATTTCGTGCGAGGCCGGCGTCCGTTTGCCAGAAATGTCTCAAGGCATCGACGAGAACCACGCCATCATGCGTGCCATCAGTCTTAGTCGTGAGGTAGGCCGCGAAGAACTTCGCAAACTCCAGGTCTTCAGAGGCCGCCGTCCGCAGCTCTATTGTTTTGTTCTCTTCGTAGCGCGTTAACCCCGCATCCAGCCAGGAGATGGCGACAACCAATTTCGCGAGCCCGACATCTATGGACGCGATGTCGCGCACGAACCGGATGGAGTCGACTTCAGAAGCGTCAACCCCATTGATGACCCACGGCTGCTCCGCAACAACTCGCGCTAGGTCGGCGTCCGTTTGCCAGAGATCTCGAAATATGTCTCGAAAGTCGCCAATGAAAATCCAACTGGCCTCCGTGGCGCTGGCCTTCAACTGGGGCAGGGCTGCCAGGAATCTCGCGAACTCTAGGTCTTGCGAGGCCACTGCCCGCAACTCACCGGTCACACCCTTTTCGGCGTCTGTGATCCCCTCCTCCAGCCAGGGATACGCTGCGACAATCTTTGCGAGGGCGACATCTACAAAGGCCAGATCCTGCAGATGCCGGAGTGTTTCGATCTCAGCGTCGTCGATCCCGTCGATAACCCACGGCCGCTGAACAAACACGATCCCCAGCTCGGGGTAGGCAAACCAGGCGTCCACCAAGAGCTTTGCCCCCGGCTGCTGGGATGCCAGGGGTGCGTCTTGAAACCACGGAAGCCAGCGCGCGAAATGCTCAATAGCGACTTCTTCGGGTGAGGGCGTTGGAGCGGGTACCGGCAGTGTGCCGACTGGCGGCGCTGGAGCAGCGGGAGGTACGGGGGTGGACACCGGCGCAGTTACGGACGCGACGGCCGGCGCCGCTGTTGGTGCTGGAGCCGGGGTTGATGCCGGCCGCGGCGTGGGGACAGGCGACTGGACCGGCTCGTCCCTTGGGTCTTCAGTGCACGCAAGCGAGAGAACCATAGCCAGGGATGCAAGCAAAAATATCCCTACAACTCGGCGAACATCGTCAGCGGTGACGCCGAGGACGGTCCTCCTGAGAGTGGGGCCCAAACGCAAGAGCATCGCACACTCCTGCAACTCGTTACGCCGTTGAGGGCGTCAGTTTCGCGCACCCGTGGCAATGGATGTCCGAAGGTAAGGGGGGCGAGGACATCAAACGGTCCTCGCCCCCCTTCAGCTATCGGCCACTATCCCCTACTACTTCACCTTCAACCACGGAGCAATGTTTGTCCCCAGGATCTTCTGCTTGTCCTCCTGAGTGATGCCCTCCATGTTCTCGATGCCCGCCGCGGTGTTCGGGTACGTCGACGGCGGGTGCGGGTAGTCGCTGCCGATGATGAAGTTGTCGCTGCCGATGGCCGAGATGGCGTGCGGCAGGCACCACTCGTCGGGCTCGACGGCCACCTGGCACGAGCGCCTGATGTACTCGCTCGGCGGGTTCGGCACGCGCGAGCACTGCGGTTCGACGTGGTGCGTGCGGTCGAGGGTGTACATAAGCCAGGGCAGCCAGGAGCCGCCGGCCTCAAAGAAGACGAACTTGAGGTCCGGGAACTGGTTGAAGACGCCGCCCAGGGTCAGGCTGGCCATGCCCATCATGTACTCAAAGGCAAAGCCCAGGTAGTTGCTGATGTGCATCCGGTTCATGCGCTCCCACCCGAGCGTGTAGGTGGTGGGCACGTGGTCATGGACCTGGCACTGGAAGGGGTTGTGGTGGACGTACAGGGGCACGTCCAGCTCGCTCACGGTGCGCCAGAAGGGGTAAAGCTCCGTGGCGTCGTAGTTCTTGCCGGCCCAGTTGCCGCCGATGGTGATGGCCTTCAGCCCGAGCTCCTTGACCGCGCGCGTGGCCTCGATGCACGACTCCTCGACGTCATGGAAGGGGATGATCGCCGTGCCGATGAGCTGGTCCGGGCACTCCGCCTGCGCCGCCGACGAGGCGTTGTTGAACGCCTTGCTGAGCGCGAGCCTCACGGCGGGGTCGCGGGGGCGCCCCAGCGGCGAGCCGAAGGGGTTGGCGAAGATGCCGTCCGGGATGAGCACCTGCATGTCGAAGCCCGTCTCCGGCAGCAGCGTCACGCGGTCCTGCGCCTCGCCGTGGCCGATGGGGCCCGAGCGCCTTGGCGCGCTGACACCCTGGGAGATGCTCGAGTCGCCGCCGGACGTGCGCTGACCCGCGGCCGTGGCGCGGAAGCCGCCGCTGCGCGCGTTGGGGTCCGCGAACGTGACAGCGTCACGGATGATGATGTCGAGTTCCGCCTCGGTGAATTCGGGCATCAGCGCCCGCAAGTCCCCGAAGTTGCTGCGGGGCAGAAAGTGGCTGTCCGCGTCGATCTTCTTGGTCTTGATTGCCGTCTCCATTGCCATGGTGCGTCCCTCCTCTTCTCGTTACTTGACTCTCTCGCCGCCGCGAAAGACGGCGGTGACGTTCCCGATGACCCCGATGTCCGCCGACGGGTCTCCGTCGACCACGATTATGTCCGCCAGCTTGCCTGCGTCGACGGTGCCGATGTCGCTCGCGACACCGAGCAGCTCGGCGTTGTTGCTGGTCGCCGCCTCGATGACCTGCGTGGGCGTCAGGCCCGCGTCGACCATCGCCTTGAGCTCCCGGTCGAAGTGGCCGAAGGGGTACACGCCCCAGCCGCAGTCGGAACCCGCCATGAGCTTGACGCCGGTCTTGAAGAGCCGCCCGCAGTGGTCGAGCGTCTCGGCGTGGCTGGCCTTCATGCGCTCGTACTGGGCCTCCTCCTCGGGCGTAAGCTCACCGCGTACTTTGCGGTCCTCCCAGAGGAAGAGGCGGCTGCGCGTGATCTGCAACGTGGGGTTCACGCGCACTTCGTGGGAGGCGATGTGCTCGGCCAGCGCTTGATCATAGACCTTGGCGCCGGTGCCGTCGGTGAACCAGCCGTGCATGATTGCGTCGAACCCCGCATCCACGACCATGCGCATGGCGTCGTTGGTGCGGCAGTGCGCGACGACCGGCCGCCCCCGTCGATGGCCCTCCTCGCCTATGGCCAGCAGCTCCTCCATCGAGAATGCAGGGTGGAATGGGTCCGTGCCGAGGGTGCTGCCGCCGGTGCCCATGACCTTGAGGAAGTCCGCCCCCTGCTTGATGAGCAACCTAGCCGCGCTCCGCACCCCGTCGACGCCATCCGCCTCGGAGCCCATGAACCAGCAGTGGCCGCCGGTGGTGGTGATGGGCCGGCCGGAGGCGAGGACGCGCGGGCCGTTCACGGTGCCCTCGCGGATGGCCTCCTTGAGGGAGAAGGTGGTCGTATTCCACCCGCCACAGTCGCAGACGGTGGTGACGCCGGTCTGCAGTGCGATGGCGACGTTGTGGGCGGAGCGCAGCACGCGGATGGCGTCCGTGTCTTCCCGGTTGACGTCCTCGCCGCGACGTCCCGTGCCGGGCATGTTGGTGTGCGTGTGGCAGTCGATGAGGCCGGGCAGCAGCGTCCCGCCGGGGAACTCGAGCACTTCGCCCGACGCGCCGTCGGGGAACGCGATCTGGTCGTCGGGGCCGACGGCGCGGATGCGGCTGTCCTCCAGCAGCACGGACACGCCGGTCTGCACAGGCGAGTCTCGGCCGTCCATGACGCGGTCTGCCTTGAGTATTCGGAACGTGGGTGTCGTAGCTGGCATAGCACCCTCCAGCGTGTGCCTGCGTACCTCGCCGCGTCCGCCGTTCGCCCTGAAGGAAATCGCTGAATCGCTGGGGAGAACGGGCGCGCGTGCGAGACCGCCGTTTGACGGCGTAGTGTACACCAGGGGTGTGGCATGCGCTACACGCGCGCACCTGACGCAGGAGTAGGGCGAGTTAGGGCGAACAGGGGTCTAGAGCGCGATTAATTCCCCGAGAAGCCGCCTGATTCCCGTGCGGTCTCGGTTAGACAGCCGTCCAATAATGCGGCGCATGTCCCGATTATTCGCGGTGGTCAGGATCCCGTGGGTGAAGGATCGAAGGTTCAGCCCAGCCGCGCTGATGTCCATGATCTCGAAGCGAGACGAGTCGCTGAAGCTGCCTGCCGAGCCGGTCAAGGGGGTGAAGAGGAAATACCCGCGCGCTTGGTTGAATCGGTACGGAGAAAGGACGACGGCGGGGCGTGTCTTGGTTCCTGTTCCGTCCAGGAAGTCTACCTGAATCGTGACTACGTCACCCGGACTAGGAATCGGAGGTGAGGTGGTCATCCGAGTCGTTTCGCCAATAATCTGCTAACACGGGATTGTGTGCCGCGTCCAGACGCATCAAGTCTCCCATCTCCTCCTCGGTAAATGGGTCGACTTGCTCAGGGGAGGCCGTGGGAGTCGGCTTAACCCGCGTCGGTTCCTCGGCCTTTCTCCGATGCTCCTTCTTCAGCGCGCCCCTTGGCCCGTTCACAGCAGCCAATTCTGTTCTCCTGCAAAGCACTAATGGCGGACCGAAGTCTCCGCCATCCTCCTCATAGTAGACCCGCAAGCTGTTGACCGCAAGAAACCGCACGGTCTACCTGCCGGTTAAGGGGCGCAGGTGAGGTGGACGCCACTGACGAGATGGGCATCCCGGCGCAGGCTGGAATCTCATTTTTCGCGGATCTTCACCCTGACACGAGCGCATTGCCCCGAGACCGCGACATCCATTACTGTCCCTTCATGAAAGGTGTTGTAAGTCACCGCAGCCGGCCCGTCGACATTGGCGCGCGCACCAATTGGTGTGCGCTGCGCATGGCCTGCGTCCACGACGCTTGGCAAGGCATCCGCGGGGAAGGGGGGATTGTTTCGCCAGAAAAAGAACGTTTCGTAGCTGCAATGAGTCACGTAGCTACAAAATCGATTCACTCAACAAAGCCCGCCCCAGCTACGGCATGTCCGGGGACAATCAGGCCACTGTACACCACCGGACGCAGACTAGCTTACCTGTCAAATCCCTGCGTCGCGTCCCATTCCGGGCCCTCCCTCCGCCACTCGTGTTAACGTATCTGTGCTTGTTGGCCCACGGTGGACGTTGGTACACTCGCCCCGCACGGTGCGTAAGGAATAGCTGTCCCGAGAAGGGAGCCCATGACACGGATGACACGGCGGCCAACCCTCGCGCAGGTCGCGTGGCTGCTGCCTCTCTCGATGCTGCTCATGGCGACGGCCGCCTGCGGGCCCTCCGCCGAGCAGTTGGACCTGACGCCGCAGGAGCGCCTCGGCAACGCCGCCGAGCGCATGGAGCAGGTGACCTCGCTGGCGTTCGCGCTGTCCCACGAGGAGGGACACACGCCCCTCATGCTTGGCGTCGTCCTGCAGGGTGCCGAGGGCACCGCGCAACTGCCCGACCAGGCCTCCATGAAGGTAGACGCCCTCATCAGCGCCCTCAACACCTTCCTGGAAATGGAGATTGTCGTGGACGGCGAGAACGCCACCATGACGGACCCGCTCTCCGGGGTTCCCCTGCCCATTCCGACAAGCTCGCTGCCCTTCAACCTGCACGGCCTCGGCCACACGCTGCGCGGCATCCTGCTCGCAGTCCAGGACCCCGCCTACACGGACTCCGACACACTGGAGGGCGTCGCGAGCCAGGGTATCGGTGGGACCATCAGCGGCGCGGACATCCAGCCGCTCATCCCCGGCGCGGACGCGACGCTGACCCAGGAAATAGAGGTCTGGGTGGGCGAGGACGATCTGGTTCGACGCGTCCGCATTGCCGGCAAGGTGCTCGCCAACGACATAGAGCCCGTGGTCCGAATCCTCATCTTCGCCGCCTTCGACGAGGCACAGCCCTCCGTCAGCGCGCCGTAGCCGGCCATGGCGGACAAACCCACCTCCACGCTCCGGGCATGGCTGCCGCTGGCCATCGTCAGCGGCGCAGTGCTGACCGCCGCGCTCGACCACACCGTCGTCGTGACCGTGCTGCCGGAGGTCATGCCTGACCTGAAGGTGCCGCCCACCGAGCTTGACCGCGCCGCCTGGATCATCACGGCCTACCTCCTCGGCTTCACCGCCGCCATTCCGCTGACAGCCCGCCTCGCCGACGTCCACGGCCACGCGCTGATCTTCCGCGCCTCGCTCCTCGTCTTCGCCGTCGGCTCGCTCGCCGCCGCGATGGCGCCCAACCTCGAGTTCCTCATCGTCGCGAGGACCGTGCAGGCCCTCGGAGGCGGCGCAACCATCCCCGTCGGCATGGCGATGGCGGTGCAGTCCTTCCCGGGCACCCGGCGGGCCATCGCGGTGGGCATCATCGGCGCGTGCGCGGAGGCGGGCATGGTGTTGGGCCCGCTCTACGGCGGCGTCATCACGGCGCTGTTGGGCTGGCGGTGGGTGTTCTGGCTGGACGTGCCCCAGGCGCTCATTCTCATCTGGGCGCTGCGCGGGTTCCCGGTCGCCCGGCTGCCCAACGTCGGCATGGACTGGCTTGGCGGCGCGCTGATGGTCGCCGGACTGACGCTGCTGGTGTTCGCGACGGCGCAGCAGGAGGCGTTCGAAGCGACGTCGCCGCTGCCGTACGCGCTTGCGGGGCTCGGCGTGGTCGTCGTGGGGCTGCTGGTGTGGGTCGAGCGCCGCGCGGCAAACCCGCTGCTGCCGCCGTCGTTCTTCCGCTCGCGGCAGGCAGTGTCGGCCCTCGTCGTGAAGCTGCTGGTGGGTGGCTCGCTCATCATGGCAATGGTCACCGTGCCGCTCATGGCGAACACGGTGCTCGCGCAAACCCCTCTGGAGGGCGGCCTGCGGCTCATGCGCATGACGGGCGCCATGCCGATCGGCGCCCTCGTTGGTGGGTACCTCGCATACCGCTTGGGCGAGCGTTCCATCACCGTCGGAGGGCTGGTCCTCGGAAGCCTGGGGCTCTTCCTGATGAGCGGCTGGACGCTGGACATTGCGGACCCCCAGATGACGTTGCACCTGGCGTTGGCGGGGCTCGGGTTTGGGCTGATCATCGCGCCGGTGTTCATCACGGCCATGGACGCCACGACGGCGGACTACCAGGCGACGTCGGCGTCGCTGGTCACGGCGGCGCGCATGGTGGGGATGACCTTCGGCATGGCGGCGCTGGCCGCCTGGGGCGTGGGTGAGTTCCAGGCGGCGACGCAAGGGCTCGCGCTGCCGCTGCCGTCGCAGGAGCTCTCCAACGCGGAGTACGCGGCGCAGCTGGACGCGTACACAGCAGAGGTGTCCGGCGCCAGCCTCGGCCTGTTCCAGGACTTCTTCCGCATCTCCGCCGTGCTGCTGCTGTTGGGGCTGCTGCCCGCGCTAGGCCTAGGCGGTCGTCGACGCACTACTGGAGGACGCCCGGGTTGAGGTTTCGCAGCTCGACAGCATCACCCGGCTCGATGCCGCACTCCGCCGCAACGCCCTCGTTCACCTCGATGGCGTACAGCGCCGGCGCCGCCGATGTGTATGTGGGCAGCGGGGCAGGCGCGATCTCATACTCCGGGCGCATGGTCTGCACGTCCACCACGGTGAGGCCGCTGTCGACAAAGATTATGTCCAGCGGAATGAGAGTGTTCTTCATCCAGAACCCAAGCACCTGCTCCTCGGAGAAGACGAACAGCATCCCCCGGTCGAGCCCCATCGACTCCCGTCCCATGAGCCCGACCTGCCGTTCCTCAGCCGAGTTCGCCACCTCGAGGAAGAACTCGCAGTCCCCCGCGGTTGCCGCCGCCTCAATCTCAGGCCCGAGAGCAGGGGTTGGCGTCGGCTCCGGGGTGGCAGTGGGTGACGGCGTAGGCGAGGGAGTCGCGGTCGCTGTTGGTGTCGGCGGCAGAGGCGTGGGTAACGGGACCGGCGTGGCCGTTGGCGGCAAGGCAGTCGGCACAAGGGTAGGGATGGGAGGCATGGTCGCGGTCGGCAATGGCGCCTGCGTGGGAAGGAGCTCGGTCGGAGCGGACTCGGCGCCACAAGCTGCCATGACGATGGCGGCGGCACACATGGTCGCGATCCCAGGGAGAACAGTCCTCAAGCAGTGGGCCTCGTCATCCACGTGGGATTCTTCTTGCGTGTGATGGCCGCGACGATGAAGGACACCAGCCCCACGACGCCCACCACCAGGACAATCTGCAGCCACGGGCCATAGCCACCAGTGCGGTCGTAGGTAAGGCCTGCAAAGAAGGGCGCGCCCGCAATGCCGGAGATGATGATGGAGTAGATGCACAATCGGATGGTGTTGTAGTGGGCGCGGCCATACTGCCGGCCAAGGACCGCCCAGAAGATTGCCCAGTGGGAGCCGCCGGTGGCGAGCATCATGACCGCCAGGATGAGGTTCCACAGGCTCTGCGCGAACAGGAGCGTAACGGCGCCGGCCAGCACCACGCACATCATGCCGACCATGATGCGGGTGCCGTCCATCCGGTCGGCGGCCCAGCTGACGGTCAGCACCACGGGCACGGTCCATACGAGTTGCAGGCTCAGCAGCAGCGCGGCCACACTCTCGGTCTGGCCCTTCCAGACCAGTAGTGGCACGATGTGCGCAATGATGCCGGAGTTGACGAAGAGCATGCAAGAGCTGCCGATGCCCACGGCCCAGAAGAAGGGGCCGCGCGCGGCCTGCGCCAGCGTCATGCCGGCCAGTGCGACGGGCGGCCGCCCGTCGCCGCGCGAGTCGGGTCAGGCGTGTCACCGTCGGGAGCGTAGCCCATCTCCTCAGGCGTGTTCCGCACGACGAAAAGCACCGGGATCATGACGGCGGTCATTACGCACGCGGCGAGCACCATCGACCACCGCCACTCGAACGTGACGATGGCAATTGCCATGAGGGGCAGCAGCAGTGCGCCCGCGCCGTGGCCCACGTTCAGCAACGAGAGGGCGCGTGCCTTGCCCCGGTCAAACCAGTTGTTGAGGATGGGCGCGCCGGAGTTGAGAATTGCCCAGTTGTAAGCCACTCCCAGGGGTATCGTGAAGATGATTAGGGCGTGCCAAAACTCCTGCGAGACTGAGAGCAGTAGGTATCCGCCAATGGCCATCGCGGTGGTGACAATCATGATGAGGCGCGGGCCGAAGCGGTCCATGAGCCAGCCGCCGAGCGGTCCCGTCAGCGCGACGGCGATGCTGCCGCCGGTGAACATGAGCGAGACCTGTGCCCGCGAAACGTCAAACTCCTCTTCCAGTGGCAGGACGAGCAGGCTTCGCACCTGGTTGCCCACGCCGGACGCCATGACGCGCATGAGGGCCAGCGCCAGGAGCACCCACCAGCCGTAGAACAGGCCGGATCGGGCAAGGGCCGTTGCCCCCATTTCTCCGTAACGCGGGTTGTCGTCGGATTGTTCAGTCCGGGCCATGTCCACTCCCGTGTCTTTCGACGCAAGCAGGGGGAGTATACAGGTTTCGCGGGCTGTGTCGCATAAGTCCCGGACAACTGCCGCCGTGGACTCGACAGTCCAATGGCGCAATTTGTAGGGGAGTGGAGGGCCAACTCCTGAAGCACAAGTACGTCAATCGTGTTGCAGCCGGAAGACCTTGGCAGCTTTGGGCGCGGTCACAAGGGCTTCGCGACTCCTGTGGGCCAAGGCAACGTTTGCACATTCTTTAGGGAGATGGCTATTGCGAAACCTTATGGAGTGTTACCATAAAGTGTGGCTTTTGGAATGGCTGCGTTGTTCCTTCTTCCAACTTTAGCTTTAGGGGTGCTTTCGTATCATGAGCAACTCGGTTGTGTCCTTGGCCGTTCTTGATGGCTTTTGGGGTCAGGTCTTTGAATATTGGCCCCTCACCCTCCTGGTTATCATCTCCATCGTGTACGTGATCGTTGCGATGACGTCCGACCTCCTCAATCGCAAACGACGGCGGGGACCCGCGGGGGCGCAGCCGCGTGTGCTATTTGAAGTTGACCCTACGCTCATCGCGCGAAACCGTTACCGCTCGGGCCTGTTCCTCATACGGTTGGGTGTAGCTGTGGGCGCTGTGATGGCAGTGGTGCTGGCCTACGTGGGGCACAACCCGCTGTCCATCGGAACGGACTACGGGCTGACGCAGGCCACAGACAATGCGACGGCGATAGGCACGCGAGTAGGCCTCCTTGCGGCGGCCATTGCGGTCCTGGCGACTATCTGGGTGCGCGCTGCCCCACTCATACTCATCGGCCTTATTGACTTGTCGCTCATCGTGATTCCGCTGGCGCCTCCGGTGTTTAACGGGCAGTATGCAGTGCTGGGCCTCACGGCCTTTGTAATGTCGATACCGCTGTCCTTGGCCGCCATTGGCACCGTCATCGCGGTGAAGCACTACGCCGACGCCGTCCGGTCGCGAGGTGTCTCAGCTGACGCGGAGCCTTTACAGGTGCGCTAGCGAACATCTGCGTGCGCCCGGAACCCAAAAAGGGTGGTAGCGCGAGCGGCTCGGTTGCCGCACAATGGGCTTGGCAATCGCCAACCCCGGTAGAGGAGCGCTCCGCCCGTGCAGCAGACCCGCAAACCCAAACTGTTCTACGGCTGGTACGTCCTCTGGGGCATGATTCTCGTTGGCGCAATGGCCATGGCGCTGGCCGGTCCCACCTACGGCCTCTTCATTGAACCCATGCGAGAGGAGCTCGGCTTTGGCCGGGCCCTTTTTGGGTGGACGCAGACGGTCTACCTGCTGTCAGCCGCCATTGGCGGGCTCTTCATTGGACGCCTCATCGACCGCTACGGCGCGAGGGTGCTGCTGGCTGTCGCGGGCGGCGTCGCGGCGGTGGTCCTCGGCAGCCTGAGCTTCTTCCATCCACCGTGGTGGTTCATCGGCGCATTCCTGATTACCGGCCTTATGGGCATTCATGGACCGGCGTCGATCTACGGCGCGCCGGTTATCTCGAAGTGGTTCGTGCGTCAGCGGGCCCGCGCACTGGGCATCCTATCCATGGGCGCTCCGTTTGGACTGCTGATCGGCTTTCCAGCCGTACAGTGGGTCATTCAGGAACACGGCTGGCGAACTGGCTGGATCACGCTCGGAATCGCTGGACTGGCCATCATCGTCCCCGTGTCGCTGCTCGTCCTGAAGCGGCAGCCGGAAGACATAGGTCTCATGCCGGACGGCGACCCCCCGCAGCAGCAGAGCGCATTCGGGACGCAGGGAGACCCTGAGGCGCGCCAGTGGACCAGGAGCGAGGCCATCCGTACCCCGGCCTTCTGGCGCGTCACCGTCGCCTTTAGCCTCTTCACCTTTTGCACGACGTCCATGGTCATATTCCGCTTTCCCTACTTCATAGGCGAGGGCATGGATCCGACCCTCATGTCAGTGGCGGCAGGTACAGCGCAGATCTGGACGCTGCTGGGCGCCGTCACGATGGGCCGGCAGGTCGCGGTGGTCGGGCTGGAGAGGTTGCTGGCGCTGAACATGCTGATCATGATGGCATGCTTTATCCTGACGCTCTCCGTTACCAGTGCCCTCATGATGTTTTCGGCGCTGTACATCTGGGCATGGGCGATAAACTCGCTGGGAGCGCTGCAGGGTATCGTCTACGCGGCGTACTTTGGCCGGCGGCACTCGGGCGCGGTCCGTTCCATGGCGTTGATGACGACGATGCTATTCGCGGCGATGGCTGGGCCAGTGACCGGCTATGTCGCCGACAACACCGGCGGCTTCGAGGCGGTCTGGTGGCCATGCGTGGGCGTGTTGATCGTCTCGGCGTTGCTCCTGGTCACATCGAAACCGCCCCCACTCCACCCGGCTCACGCCGCAAACGAGGCCTCCAAAGCGTAGTGAGACCAACCGCCCAGACTACTGCAATGGACATGGAATCATCCTGCCACACGACGGAATAGCCCTATTCCATACGATGTGCATCGCAGTGACGGTGGGCACAGCACAGACTCATCTGGATTGGCATGAGTCTGAAAACTACAGTCTTGGGAACCGTACCCTCGTCTCTGATGTATCATCTTGTATACATGTTGCCTCACCCTATTGCATAAACACGAGGTAGACAGTAGATTCTTAGGGTATCCGTTATAGGAGTAAAGGAGGAGAGATGAACCGACACGGCAGGCTGGTCTCTATCTTTGCAGTGATGGCCGCGCTGTTGCTTGTCATGGTTGTAGCCGCATGCACGTCGGATGATGGGGAAGAGGGCCGCGAGAACACCCTTGACGTGGTCATTGACCGAGGGAACCTGATTTGCGGCGTCAAGGCGGACACTCCCGGCTTCGGCGTGCTGAACCCGGACGGCTCCGCTCAGGGGAACGACGTCGACTACTGCCGTGCGTTGGCTGCCGCCGTTTTTGGCGACGCCAGCAAGGTTGAGTTCAAGGAGGCCACATCGGCCAACCGGTTCGAGCTTCTGGCAGCCAAGGAAATCGACGTGCTCATCCGCACGACCACTTGGACGGCCAGCCGCGATGCCGACCTGAATGTCGCGTTCGCGCCGACCACCTTCTACGACGGCGCAGGCGTCATGGTCAAGGCAGACTCCGACGTCTCCAGCGTCAACGAGTTGGGTGGCGCCACCATCTGCATCCTGGACGGCACGAGCACCCAGGGCGCAGTGTCCGACTACTTCGCCGAGAATGGCCTGACCTACTCTGAGTTGACCCTGCAGGACAACGCAGCCATACGCGGCGCGTTCATCGGCGGCCAGTGTGACGCGTGGTCCTCAGACAAGTCCCAGTTGGGCGGACACCAGTTCACCCTGAAGTCCGACGAAAACCTCAACGCCGTCGTGCTGCCAGAGACGCTCTCCAAGGAGCCCTTGGGCCCCAGCGTCCGTGACTACGACTCCGAGTGGGAAGACGTGGTCCGCTGGGTGGTCAACGGCATGATCATCGCCGAGGAACAGGGCGTTAACTCCGGCAACGTGGACGCGATGGCGGCCAACCCGCCGAACAACACCGTTGCCAGGCTCTTGGGCGTCGGGTTTGACGGCGGCGCTCCCAGCAACCTCGGCATTGGCACCGGGAAGATCCCTGGCACCTTCATGCAATCCGTGATCAAGCAGGTGGGCAACTACGGTCAAGCCTACGAGAGCACGCTAGAGGCTGTTGGTCTCACGCGTGCCGGCTCGCCGAACGCCTCCTACACGGACGGCGGTCTCATCTACGCACCGCCAATGCGGTAACCTAAAGGCAAAGGACTAGCGAAACGCATGGCCCGACTTGCGCGGGCCATGCGTTTCCGTTTATTCTTCCCCCTGCGATGAAGCAATACCTGAGCGACATCTGGAACCACAGCAGCTCTCGCACAAGGGTGGTCAACCTCGTCGTAGGTGTTGCGGCTGCACTGATAGCCATTTACCTCATCTATTCCATCTTCTCCAACCTCTTCGACTTCCGCTTCATCACGGGTCCCTATGGCAGCCCTGACCGCAGCTCCATCTTTGCGGGCCTTGAGGTTGAGGCCAGCGACCCTCGTTGGCTGGGCATGTTGAAGGGCGCCGGCAACACTATCGCCGTAGTGATCTTTGCCATTGCCTTGTCCTCGATCCTGGGGCTCCTGGTGGGCGTGGCCCGCCTGGCCCACAACCCTATAATCACCCGGCTTGGAAAGGTCTACGTCGAAACGTTTCGGAATCTCCCCCTGCTGCTCATCATGTTCTTCTTTGCCTTTGGTGTGTTTCGGTCGCTTCCACAGATACAGGACCGAATCGGCATTGGCGGCGTTCTGTACGTCAGCAACCGGGGGCTGGCCATTCCGTGGCTGGAAGGCACCCACGACCTCTGGTGGCTATGGCCACTCGTGCTCTTGGTCGCCGCGGCGCTGGCATTGTGGGTACGACAGAAGCGAGAGCGGATAGAGGATGAGACTGGCCGCGTCACGCGCGGCAACACGTGGGCCATTGCTGTTTTTGTGGGGATCGCGGTGGCATCCTTCGCCGCGCTGGCATTGCCGATGCGGGTCAGCCTGCCGGAGGTGGTACAGTCTGAGTCCGGCTTCTTCACGTATGGGGGCGGCAACCAACTGGGGCTTGGGTATATCAGCGCGCTGGTGTCGCTCTCGTTGTACTTCAGTGCGTTCATTGCCGAGATCGTGCGAGGTTCCATTCAGGCGGTGCCGCATGGGCAGGTTGAGGCAGCGGCTTCACTAGGATTCACGGCGTACCAGCGCTTCACGCTCATAGTGCTCCCGCAAGCGCTGCGCATCATGATTCCGGCGCTGAACAATGAGTACCAGAATGCCAACAAGGACTCCACATTGGCCCACGCAATCGCCTATGGTGAGATCGTGTTGATATCCAACCGCATTGTGAACAACGCAGGGAACCTTCTGCAGACCTACCTGTTCATCTTCATTGTCTTCATCCTCACCAACCTAATCATTTCAATGATTATGAACACCATCAACCGAAAAGTGCAGCTGAAATGACGACCGCCGCCATCATAAAGCCGGAGACGATCGCCGAGCGCGTTGCCTGGGCGAAGGCCAACCTGTTCAACAGCAAAGGCAACACCGTCTTGACGCTGTTCTCGGTTGGCGCAGCCGGGGTCCTTCTCTTCCTGACCGTCCGATACGTGCTGTTCCAGGCCAACTGGGGTCTCGTCACCCTGAATCGCAGGCTTTTCTTCGTGGGTAGCTACCCCGCGGATGAGATGGTGCGCATCTGGATCGCTGTCTTCCTCGTTTTTGGGCTGATCTCCATCACCTACGGACTCTGGGGTGGCCGGCTGCGCCCTTACCTGCTGGTCATAGGCGTCGTTGCCGCCATTGTACTGACCCTGGGTCTCGGAACCGAGGTGAGCGTTGAGGAGCGCCAGTTCAGCGAGGTCATCGAGTCGGCAGGCCAGTCGACCACAGTAAGCGGCATCAACAAGGTTCTTGTCGTCGACCGGGGATGGGCGCCGTCGTGGTTATACGCGATTTCTCTGGGGCTTGCTGTGCCCTTTGGGTCAACCTGGGTGTTGCTGGCGTGTGTCTTCGCGATGCTCGCCGGAGGGGCGTGGGTAGGCAAGTACCTGGCGAGATGGCGCGGTAACCCAATCGTGTTGCAGGGAGTGGGCGCATTGTGGGTGCTGCTCATCCCTATGATTGTGCTGTTGCAGATTGGGGTCTCCAGCAGTCACTGGGAAAGTGCCTTCCTGGACCTGCTCGTTTTTGCCGTGGGCGGCTTTTTCTCCTTCTTCATCGGGATGGCGCTTGCCCTTGGGCGCATCTCGCCGTACTGGGCGATTCGCATCTCGTCCGTCGGCTACATCGAGGTAGTGCGGGCGGCGCCCCTGCTGGTTTGGCTCCTCTTCGCGACGTTCCTGAAGGACGAGCTGGGCCCCGTAGGCGAGGCCTTCAGCAGCATTGACCTGGTCTATCGGGTGATGTTCGTCTTCGCGTTCTTCGGCGGCGCCTATATCGCGGAGGTCGTTCGTGGCGGCCTGCAGTCCGTTCCTCGAGGACAGCGGGAGGCCGCTCAGTCCCTTGGGTTGTCGGCGGTCCACATGTACGCGCTCATCATCCTTCCACAGGCGATTCGGGCGGTGATTCCGGCGATCATTGGGCGTTTCATCGCGCTGTGGAAGGACACAGCGCTGCTGGCAGCCATTTCCCTAGTCAACACGTTGGAGAAGTCCAAGAAGATCCTGAGCGGCCAAACGGACATTGCCGAGGGCGCGTTCTTTGAGATTTACATTGTGGTGGGACTCGTCTATTGGGTGGTGTCATACCTGTTGTCCAAGCTAGGCAGCGAGGCGGAGTCGCGGTTGGGCATAAGCGATCGGCGGTAGCGAATGCTACGGGGGGTACAGCCATGACGGAGAAGAACGGCAACCAAATGGTGGTCATGGAGAACGTGGTGAAGCGCTTCGGCACTTTCACGGCGCTGAACGACATCAACATCTCCATCGGCGAGGGCGAAGTCGTCGTCATCATCGGGCCCTCGGGGTCGGGCAAGTCCACTTTGTTGCGCACCATCAACCAGCTGGAGCACCACGACGGGGGCCGTATCGTCGTCGATGGCGTAGAGATTACGGACGACCTCCGTATTCTGTCCAAGATCCGCACGGAAACAGGCATGGTGTTCCAGCAGTTCAACCTCTTCCCACACCTGACGGTCCTGCGCAACATCACACTGGCGCCCCAAAAGGTACGCCACCTGCCCCAAAGAGAGGCTGAGGAGCAGGCCTACTTGTTGCTTGAACGCGTAGGCATACCGGAACAAGCTGATAAGTTCCCCGGACAACTGTCCGGTGGGCAGCAGCAACGGGTGGCCATTGCCCGGGCCCTTGCGATGAAACCCAGGCTGATGCTGTTTGACGAGCCAACATCCGCCCTTGACCCTGAGATGATCAACGAGGTGCTCAAAGTCATGGTCGAACTTGCCGAGGATGGCATGACAATGGTCTGCGTGACCCACGAGATGGGATTTGCGCGCAATGTAGCCCACCGCGTCGTCTTCATGGACGAGGGCGAGATCGTGGAAGTCAGCTCGGCGGAGGACTTCTTCACGGCCCCGAAGGAACCGCGGACGCAGATGTTCCTGGACCAGATCCTAAGCCACTAGCTTGCGACGCGCCTGATGCGGGCCTAAGCCAGGTCATCTCCCGCCCGGCAAGCACGGGGCCAAGTTGACGGCCGCCAGCCTCGCCTGTTGTAATTGAGTGGCGTCACGTCCCCAAGCGTGGCACATCATGCTCGCGCCTGCCGTTGACGCGAGGCTACTCTAGGGGCTGTAGCTCAGTCGGAAGAGCACCTGCTTTGCAAGCAGGGGGTCAGGGGTTCGAATCCCCTCAGCTCCACCACACTCCACTCTACAGCCGTCCACCATTGGCCATATTGTTCCTAGATTTATATACTATATGGCACTAGCGGTTCCAATCCTTCCACGTGCATCCCTCGTGTTCCCACTCTTTCTGTGGGAACGATTGTGGGAATAGAATGGCATAGAGGGGGTATCCAATGGCACTTTCAGCAACTCGCGCGAAGGCACTCACGGTCCCCGGCCGCTACGCCGATGGCGGCGGTCTGCTCCTCTACGTCAGCACCACGGGGCGGAAGTCCTGGGTACAGCGAATCACCATCGATGGACGTCGACGGGATATAGGACTTGGTTCCTTTCCGGCTGTCAGCCTAGCGCAGGCCCGAGAGAAGGCAATGGACAACCGGGCCGCCGTGGCGCAGGGGCGCGACCCACTTGCCGAGAAGCACGTGCAGATCGTGCCGACATTCCGGGAAGCCGCCCACGCAGTCCACAAGGCGAACAAACCGCGATGGCGGAACGATAGGCACATCGCCAGCTGGATGCAGACCCTGGAGCGTCACGCCATGCCGACGCTTGGCGACACTCCCCTAGACCGAATCGACCGAGGCGACGTGCTTCGCATCCTTACGCCAATATGGACGACCCGCCCGGAAACAGCTCGGCGGGTGCGACAACGGATGCGGACCGTCTTCCTCTGGGGCATGGCGCACGGCTACATTGAGACCAACCCCGCAGGCGAAGCTATCGACGGCGCGTTGCCTCCAATGCCAAAGGTGAAGGCACACTTCAGGGCGTTGCCCTATCAGGAAGTGGCGGGAGCCTTGGAGACCGTAGCCGCGTCGCAAGCTTCAACAGCTGCAAAGCTGTGCTTCCGATTTATCGTGCTCACGGCGGCCCGTTCCGGAGAGGCCAGGGGCGCGACCTGGGACGAGATCGACCTCCAGGGCCAGGAATGGCGGATACCGTCCCAGCGGATGAAGGCCGGCATGGAGCATCGGGTACCCCTGAGCAGACAGGCGCTCGATCTCCTGCGCGAAGCATCCGCCTTGCGTGATGAGAGTGGTCTGGTGTTCCCGTCGCCGCTGAAGTGGGGTTCGCCACTGTCCGACATGACGCTGACGAAGGTGCTGCGCTCCGTCGGCCTGGCGGAACGCGCGACGGCCCACGGGTTCCGCAGCAGCTTCAAGAACTGGACGCTGGAGCAGACGGACACGCCCTGGGCGGTCTCGGAGGCGGCGCTTGCCCATTTCCTGGGCAACTCCACCGAACAGGCCTACGCCAGGTCAGACCTCTTCGAGCGGCGTCGTGCCCTTATGCAGCAGTGGGCGGACTACCTGAGCAAGGAAACGCGGGGAGAGCTTGAACAGCAGCACGAACTGGTGGGTTCCGCTCGCATTGGAAGGAGCTAGGACCTGCCGAACTCACTTCCGGCCGTCGGCCTTGACTCCACCCAACGCCGAATGTCACTCTCCCGCCACCGAACGGCGTTGGGGCCGACCTTCACGGGCCGCGGGAAAGACCCAAGATCCATTTGTCGATAGATCGACGAGCGACAAATACCCACAATTCCCTCGACCTCTCGTCGTCGCAGCAGTCTGTCTTCCATGTCCTTCACCTCTTCTCCAGTCTTTGGAATCTGTCCCTTGAGAAGAGAGTAGATGGGCGCGCAGACCTAGAGTTGGTCAATAGGTACGGGGTTTCGCGTTGCGATGACCCCGGCGTTGTTCACAATTCAACTGGCTTTCGGGAGGAGCCCCATTGGCGCCTATTCATGGCCATGAATAGGCGCAGTGAGACGAGGTCTGCAAGTGCCGGGCGGTCCCCAGAGACAAACGAAGTCCGCCTACTTGGCGAGGTCCACTCCTCAGCGGACTCAGCGAAGCAAATGACGCTCGGCCACGTCCTTTGCGTATTTCTGGAGCATCGATGCGAAAGATGTTTTCCAAGGGCACTCTTTCCAAATTCGTTCGATCGTGTCTATGGGAAGCGGCGACGCCTCCGCCACGATTCGACAGCCCGAGGCGGGGTTACCCCAGGGTGGCACGCCCACCCTGTCGAGGATCTCGATGGTGAGCTGCAGTTGAATGTCCCTGGCGAACTGGGATGGCTTGGCGGGACGACGGGCCGGGATGGGCTTCCTTCGGGGACGCCGGAGGCGTCCATCGGCAACCGCTTGTCGCCACGAGAAAAGCTGTCCACCGATGGCCTCACCTCGGTTTTCCAACTCCGCACAGATGAGGTGGAGGGCGTCGAAAAAGACTTGTGTAGACCGGGAGGAATGGATGTACCCTCTGACCAAGTCGCGGGAGCGTACGCTTAAGGGGGGAAAGTAGAGGTCTGCCAGAGCCTTCGTAATGGCTGCTGCCTCCCACACCACATCCAATGGCCCTATGACGTGGATATCGGCCAGCAGCGCCCTTGCGACCTGGAGTCCCTCTGGATGATCGGGAGTGCGTCTGCTGTCGGGGGAGCCGGACTTCGCCCTCCTCCGTTCGGACCGCGCATAGAGTGCGGTGAGGAGCTGCTGTTCGGAAAGGTCCTGCCACCACCCCATCAAATGGGCTCTGGTCATGTCCCCGAGAGCCTCGTCCTCAGCCGCCGCATCCCGTCTAGCGATGGCCCGGTGCAGGGCCGCCTCCGCTTCGTCCATGCCGGGCTGGTCGGCCTTGGAGACCGGAGTTCCACATACTATTTGATCAAATGCCTGCAGGTGCGTATAGATGATCCACTTGAAGTTGGCGTCCACCGTGGCGTCGTCGAGGGCTAGTAATCTCATTCGCCATTCCCTTCTTGCGGCAGCGCTGTTCTCCCGTTCCTCGAACGATACGTGAGGTAGATGAGGCCGCCTCGAATTTACGCCGCTTCCCGGGCGGGCGTCAGGGTGCCGGGTGGAAGTCCCAAAAGAGGTCACGGCCCTGCCGGGATCGGGCGGAGGAGACCACAATCTTGCGTCTGCTGCCCATCGCCAACCCCTTGAGACCGGGCATGGCACCAGCGTATCCGTACCGCGAGCCAACTCCCTGCGCATTCATCGACACCTATCCCGTGCTTCACCCCCGTGGTACGGGGTACGCATGGGCCTACCCCTCTGCGGGCCAAGGAGCCGCAATCCCCGGAACCCCCCGGTCGACGCCTCCATTGAGGACGCAAGGGGCCTTTGCCAGAGGCCTAGAGGTCATCACCTCTTTTGAGTCTACCACGAGGCCCGGTTTCCCGAGTCTGTTGACAGCCGCGGGCCGCCATAGCTCCTGCACGCCGTCCTCATGGGGTGGGTAAGGGACGGCGGCGTGGGTTGGCCCGTTCACTGGTCTTGGCCCCTCCAGGCAACTGTCCAGCAGAGCCCTGAGCGCCAGACGTCGCCCCACTGTGGCGACTTGAGAGCCATGTACTCGGGGTTGCGCAGGGTCCGCTCCTAGGCCTCGGCTTCCGCATGGGCTTGAGGTTCGGCCGCCGCGCGTTTTCGTTCACGCCATGCCTTGACGCGACATCTCGCGCTACAGTAGACCGCTTCGGCCCGCGTACGCCGCAGCGCCCCGGCATGGTGGGGTTGCCCAGCGTGTTGGGGCGAACTCGCTAGGCGCGTATGTCCCGCGCGTACGCGTAAGGCTCGTAGGCGCGTAGGCGCTCCCACACGCCTTGGGAGGCGGCGGCGATGGTTGGTTGCTGTTGGTGGTGGTGGAGGTGAAACCCCGCCTATGTATATATAGAGAGAATCCAACTTCAGCACCAAACCAATCCATCCAGGAGGAGTTTCGCATGGCGCGAACTATGCTTTGTGACCCCGGTATGGTGGGGTTGCCCAGCGTGTTGGTCCGATCTCCCAAGGCGCGTGCGCGTAGTGCGGCGCGTGCGCACGCCTTGGGAGGCAGCTGCGATGGTTGGTTGCTGTTGGTGGATGATGATGTGAAACCCCGCCTATGTATATATATAGAACAACCAACTTCAGCACCAAACCAATCCATCCAGGAGGAGTTTCGCGTGGCGCGAACTTTGCTTTATGACCCCGGCATGGTGGGGTTGCCCAGCGTGTTGGTGCGAACTCGCGCCGCGCGTAAGGCCCGCGAGTAGAGCGCGTAGGCCCGCCCGGTGGGGCGCGCCCGCACACCTTGGGAGACAGCTGCGATGGTTGGTTGCTGTTGGTGGTGGTGGTGGTGAAACCCCGCCTATGTATATATTTAGAGAATCCAACTTTAGCACCAAACCAATCCATCCAGGAGGAGTTTCGCATGGCGCGAACCTTGCTTTATGACCCCGGTATGGTGGGGTTGCCCAGCGTGTTGGTGCGAACTCCCAAGGCGCGCGTACGCGTAAGGCGCGTAGGCCCGCCCGGTGCGACGCGCCCACGCGCCATGGGAGGCAGCTGCGATGGTTGGCTGCTGATGGTGGGAAACCCCGCCTATGTATATATAGAGAATCCAGCTTCAGCACCAAACCAACCCTTCCAGGAGGAGTTTCGCATGGCGCGAACTTTGTTGGTCGTGTCTCTGCAAGTGGTGGAAGAGCGTCACCCTGGCTGATTGATCAGCCTGCCTCTGCAGGCAGAAGCATTGCTGGCTCCATGCGGTGCTGATCGCCGACGTCGACGGCAAGAGCGGGCAGACAGCGGCGGGCGACCTGCCACGCGTCGTGCTGCTGCGCCGATGAGCCACCGGACCGCAGTCCGGTTGGGGAAGATGCCCAACACGTCAGTCCGGCGTTAGGTCTCCTTGGTGAGGTGGTCCTGCGGGTTGTTCGACCAGACCTGCCTCGAGGGGGCCACCGAGAAGGCAGTGAGGGCGAGGATATCCGGGCCCACGTCGGCCAGCAGTTCGGTGGCTTGGAGGAAGCGTTCGTCGAGCATGCCAACCATGGGGCTGTGTTTCGGGTGCACCTCCTTGGGCGACAGCTGCTGATCGACCGTCCTCACGATGGTCGCCACCCAGGGTTGGCGCGGCGCGGGATCTTGAAGAGCAAGTTGGACATGAAGTGGGTGCGGCAGCGCTGCCATGAAGCCCCGGCGATGGCGTCCTTCAGCCCCCCATGGGCATCAGAGGCCACCAGATCCGCCTCGCTCCGCCGCTCTTGGTACCCTACCGCGCCACCGCCCACGCTTCTCCCAACTCCCCCGCCCGCGCCTTAGCCCGCGGCGCCTATCAACGCCCCCAAGGAATCGCCCACACCGGGATGGGCAACGCCAGGATGCAGGGGCAGCAATCGCAAGGAAGGACGGTAGAGGGCATGGTTACCTTCGGGGGGCGCCCGGCGGTCTCAATCCCGCCGTGAGGCGGCGGAGGCCCGCCACAGCGGGCGTTTGCGGGGGCCATCGGTACCGTTCATTCGCCGCCGCTAAACGCCCGCTATGGCCATCCTCGCGCAATGTCAATTGTGGGGTTGACCAGCCCCCCAGCCAAAAAGGCAAGAAACGTCGCCCGCTGCATCGGGCAGCGAGCGTATAGGCGAAGAAGAGACTTGCTGTTGGGACTGTAGACAGTCGTTTCTCCCAAAGAACTGGCCCCGCCAACCGAGCGGTTAGGCCCAGGTCGGCGGGGTGCTGGCGGCCGCACAGACGCGCGGACCTGGCCCGTTCGCAAGTTAGAGGGGCGTCGCAGGTGGTCCTGTTGCATTGGCCCCTTCCCCAGGGCAAGAACCACCGCCGCGACCGGCGCGGGACCGCTGGGACGGACAGCGCATGAACCACTAGCGCAACCCGCGCCACGGCCTCGTGCGACCACTCCCGTTGTCGCTCGAACAACTCCGCAAGCCCCGCCCGTTTCCGAAGACCCTGTCCGCGTCACGACGTGTGCCAGGCAGTTTAGACAACCTCATCAGGTACTCATGGGCAAGGGCACTCTAGATGGTGAGGCAAGCAGGTATCTCGCTCTTTCCTTTGTTTGGCCCTCGAGGGTCGAGTTCTGTAGGGGACAACCAATTGAACAGCGTCAAGAACTCTCACGCTAACGTTCCGTTCTAAGTTGTAGCCAACACTGTAACCCCACTGAACCGGCAGTCGACCAAGATCCGCATCAGGCTCAATTACCCCCGCTGGAAGTACAGCTTGATGAGCTCTATGACCTCGTCTTTCTCGATGAGTCCCTTGAAGTAATCCGACACGGCTCCGATCACCTCGTCGCGTTCGATCCTGTCGTTGCCGTTGAGGTCGTAGGGGCTGAAGGAGGCTTCCGTCACCTCGATTGTCACGATGATGATGGCCCCGAATCCGGCGCTGTCCGTGGCGGTAAGGTTGAGGGTGTAGGTCTTCCCGACGATAAGGCCAACACCCTCTTTCACGCTGATCTGGCCTGTTTCCTCGTCAACGGTGAAAGAGGACGCGTCAGTCCCGCTCAGGGTGTAGGTGATCTCCAATTCGTCGGGATGTGTGGCCGATACCGGGTCGCCGACAGCGACACCCGGCCGTGCGTTTTCCGCGACAGCGCGAGTGGTGCGGAATCCGTCACCGAACTTGGGAGCGACAGGCGCTGGACCGAACCCCCCGCCGCCGCCCCCGCCACCGCGGGTAGCGACGGGCGGTTGCGCGACACCCGGGGTGGCCTTAGCCTCATTTGACCAGGTGGCCTCACCATCAACATTGACTGCTCGAAGCTGGTACACGTACTCCGTGCCGTTGACCACGTCATTGTCACGGTAGGAAGTTGCCGTCGAGCCGGGGCCCGGGAAAACGGATGTGAAGTCATCGGTCCCAGACTTTCGTTCCAACTCGTACAGCGTGATAGCGCTTCCATTGTCGCCCGGTGCGCTCCACGACAGGTCTACACGTGAATCGTGCGCCGTGGCCCGGAGATTGGTGATCGCCCTTGGAGCCGCCCTGAGCTCGGTGGACTCCGAATCGTCGTTGTCCGAGGGCGTACGGTCTAACTGGTCGCTGCGAGCTACGGCAGTGAACTCCAAGTCGGCCGACGCAGTGTCGGCAACCCCAACGACAATGGTTCCATCGGTAGTATCGTTGGCCTCCAACGTTCCCAGTGTGCACGTAACGGTGCGGCCTGACCGCCTGCACGCGCCGTCCGGCGTGTCGGACATATACGTCACGCCGGGGTCAAGGGTGCCGGTGAGGACGGTGTTGGTGGACGCCGACGGCCCGCTGTTGCTGACTGACCAGTTGTAGGTGATCTCATCTTGCGGCGACACCGCGCCCCTGTTTCCATTCACTGTGGTCCGCAGGTCTGCTAGTGAGGCGACGTCGTCGGTGGTGGTTATCGTCGCCGTCAGGTCGCCCCGGCGCAGGTACGGCACGCTGGGGCCGACGAATGCCAGGCGGACGCTGAAGGTCTCAAGCGGCTCGTCGATAGTGTCGTGCTTGACCTGGACGGTAACGTTGCGTGAGGCCACATAGCGGGGTTGGCCATCCACCTGGGACCGCGAGAAGTTGTTGCGGTCAAACGTTACGGTCTCTGACAGCATTTCGTAGTCATCGGGCTGCCTCGCGGCGCCGTTTGCCGTGGCCACGGTGAAGTCAAAGGTGAAGCCGTTCTCCGGGCGTTTGTCGGTTTCGGTCACCGCCATGGCGCGCAGGGATACCGCAGTGGTGGCGCCGGGGCTGGTGGGCTCTTCGGCGGTGAACTCCGTTTCCTCCCACCCAAGAGTCACCGGAACATGGTCGTTGTCGGCAATGGTCACCGTTGCAGTGTCGGGACCTCCCTGTAGATGAGGGAGGCTTGGGTTGGAATAGCTCATGGTTACCGTAAAGTTCTCGTCTGGCTCGTCTGCGGTGTCATCGGTAATGGTGACGCTGATGTCCCGGGTTGCCTGGTAGCGGAATTGGCCCCCCACGTCTGTGCGCGTAAAGTCGCCTTGTCTGAAATTGAAGCTGCTGGTCAGCCTCCGATAGTCCGAGCCCTGGGCGGCGGTGTCATCGTCCGTCGTCGCGGACAGGGCGACGGTGAAACCGCTCTCCGGCATTTTGTCCGACGTGGTGGTAGCCCGGGCCTGCAGGGTGACCGTCGTCGCATCCTCGTCGACGCTCACGGAGGACTGGTCCCAGCCGATGGTGACGGGTACGAAGTCGTTGTCAGTGATTTTTACGCTCAAAGTAGCTGATCCGCCCTGCAGGTGAGGCGGGCCGGGATTCGCGTACTGAAGGGTTACCGTGAAGTGCTCCTCGTCTTCGTCGGATGTGTCATCCTGAATGGTCACCGGCACTTGCTTTGCGGCGCGATAGCGGCGTTCGCCGTTGACGGTTACCCGGCTGAAATCGTTCCGGCTGAAGGTGACGGTTTCGTTCACTTGCGTATAGTCGCCGGGCTGAACCGCGGTGCCGTCAGACGAAGAGACGGAGGCATCGAAGGAGAACCCGTCTTCAGGCCGCTTGTCCGCAGTGGTGACAGCATAGGCGCGCAGTGAAGCGCTTCCGGCGTTCTCACCAACTGTCATATCTGACAGTTCCCAACTCAGGGTCACCGGCACATGTTCGTTGTCCTGGATTGTGACAACTGCCGTGGAGGGGCCTCCCTGGAGATGTGTGAGGCCAGGGGTCAGATAGGCCAGCCTTACATTGAAGGCTTCGTTGGATTCATCCACTGTGTCGTCTATGATGGCTACGGTGAAATCCCTGGTGGCGCGGTACCTCTGCTGGCCGTTCACGTCGGTCTGGCTGAAGTCGCTCGCGACAAAGGTCGCGGACGAAGGCGGAGCAGTGTAGTCGTCGTCTTGGGTCGTGCCGCTATCGGTGGTTGTCAGTGTCACATCGAAGGTGAAGTCAGCCACCGGTGGCGCGTCCCGAGTGGTTGTGACGACTGCCCTTAGGACTACGCTCCCCGCGTCCTCAGCCACATCGAAAGAAGTCTCCTCCCACTGCAACGTTATGGGTATGTCTTCCGGCCGAGGTGTGCCGGTCTCAGTGTCAGACCATTCTCCATCCCCCGCGGAGTTGACGGCCCGCACCTGTACGTCGTACTCCGTCGAGTTTGTGAGATTGGAGATGACGTATCGCAGGTCGCCGCTTCTCCAGGCGTTGTCCCGCACCGTCCAGTTGGAGTCCAAAGTCTCGTCTTCGCTAGTCTCGATGTAGCGCACGTCGTAGGCCCTGATGCTCCCGCCACCCGTGTCAGCGGGGGCAGTCCAAGCGACAGCCAGGGTCCTATCGCCGCGATTGACTGAGGTGATGTCCGGAGCCGACGGCGTGGTCGTGGTGGGCGTGTCGGCATCCTTTTCTGACCAGGGGCCGTGCCCGGCGGAGTTGTGGGCCCGCAGTTGAAACTCGTACGTCACCCCTCCCTCCAGTCCGGTGATGGTGTGATTGAGGTTACTGAGGGTACCAACACCAGTCTCCAAGTTCCACTTGTCATCGCTCTTGTCGGGAGCATCGTCTCGAATGAATCGCAGGTCGTAGGAGGTGATGGCCGTCTCCCCTGTGTCGGTAGGGGCCTTCCACTCAATCGTTAGCTTGCCGCCGCCCGGCGTAACCGCATCGCTATCGGGCGCGCCGGGAATGGAGCCGTGCCCGTAAATAGTGAGACCCCACGACTTGAGCATTCCGGTATCACCGGAAGTAAGGTCCTTGACTCGCAATATCCATTCGCCGGCCGCGTCCTCGCCCAGATGGCGGGCCGAGCCGAAACGGAACGCGGTGGTCAACGCTCCGCTTATCGGGGCGGTAGTGGACAGCGTAGAGACGGCCCCTGCGGGCGAGACCAGCTCAACGGTCAGGTCCCGGAAGAAAGGGTGGTTGAAGTCGGTGTTGATCTCGACGAACTCAATGAAGTCCACGTAAGGATCTACGGTCAGACTTGCAGTAACCGTGTTAGGCCCACCCAACAATGGCGGGTCGGGGATTCGCAGGTTGATGACGCCTGACTCAGAGGTAATTTCCCTCAAATCGCGGACGTTGGTCCAGCCCGGAGCCAGGTCCACGGCCGCCTTGGCGTCCACCATGCCGAAACCATACTCGTCGTTGTAGTTATAGCGATCAGTGTTAGAGCCGTATTTGAATGCGCCCTCCTCCCAGCCTGTGTTATCCGTGTCGTTCCTGCGGGCGGAGGCCGCCAGGATGAGCTTGACGTCCCGCCAGGTCAACGCGTTGTTTGCTTCTCGAACCAGCGCTACCACGCCGGAGACTATGGGAGTGGCGGCGCTGGTGCCTCCAAAACTGCCCCTATACAGGTGTCCGTTGTCGGTGGTGGCTATCCTGGGCTGGCCGTCCCTCCCGCTGCTGGACGGCCCGCACACCCAGAGGTTTGAGCCTAGTTCAGAATAATCGCTGCGTTTGTCGTCATGACCGACGGCGCAGACCGCCGTGACGGCGTAGAAGCTGGCAATCTCGTCCAAGTTGGAGCGATCGTCGTTCAGATGCCCGTTGCCGGCAGCCCAGGCGTAGAAAACGCCTTTCCCGCCGTATCCGGTCGTGACGCCATCTTTGACCGCCGTCTCCCACAGTTCACTGGCGTGCTCCGGCCGGCCGGAGTCTCCAGGTCCCCAGCTGTTGTTGGATATGGCCGTGACGGCCGCGTTGCGAGACATCGAATTCGCTTCGTTGGCATCGGTTTCTTCAACCAGATAGTTGTATCCGTATATCTTGGCCTCCGGGGCTACACCGCGCATCCCCAGGCTGTTGTCCTTAGCCGCGATGAGGCCGGCCACCGCGGTGCCATGGTCTTCGAATGGGTGGTAGATGTCTGTCTGATCGGGGTCGTAGTTGTGGTTGAGGGCGGTGAGGACGTTGTCGGTAAGGTCCTCGTGCCCGTAGTGCATTCCATCGTCCACGACAGCCACGTTGATGCCGGAGCCCGTGTACGTGGGCCACACCTCCTCGACCCTGATATCCTGACCGGCGCTGTTGCGAAACTGGTCGTCGTTGCTCAGGTGCCACTGGCAGCCGTAGAGCGGGTCGTTAATGCCTCCATTTGTGGGAATGTCGGAGCAGCGTTTCACGAAATAGGTGTAGCTGCCCTCCACGATAGCCCTCACGGTGTAACGACCCGTGTCTGTCGCGTCCTTGCCCGTCACCTTCAAGTAGTACGTGCCCGCGTCCAACCTGCCCTGGAAGGAGAACAGGTCGTCAAAGTGAACCGAATCTATTGAGGCCGCCAGGTCGTTGTCATCGGTCAGTGCACTACTGATATTGGTGACGTTGCTCACTCCCCCGATGTTCAGGTAAGTGGTCTCTTCGAGGGTCAGGCTGAAGTAGTCCTCGTCGCCGGCCGGGTCTATGGTCCCGCCGGCCGTGCCGCCGAGACTCAGGGGCTGAGCGTCGGCAATCGCGCTGCCCGGCTCCGCAATGGACGAAGCGTAAACCGTATACGGCCCGCCGGACCTCTCGGCGAAAGAACTCACCTTGACGTAGTACACCCCGGCGGCGAGGCTCTCCCGGATGAGGAAGTTCCTCGTGCCGCCAGGGAGATAGCCGTCATCGTTGGATGCTATCACCGTGCCGTTGCTCCTTTGCAGCTCACCGACGGTGTCGGGAAACCCGGAGGCGCGTATTGCGACGTCCGTTGCCGCTGAGAGCTCCAGCTTGAAGTAGTCCTTGTCGTCTTCCGGATCAATCGTGCCGCTCGCAAACCCGTTGACATCTAGAGTGGCAGCGTTGCTTCTGGACGAGGTGTCCGTGAACTCCCTGACCCGAAGGATATATGGTTCGTCAGTAGGTCCGAAGCCGGTTACCTTGATGTAGTACGTCCCGGATTGGAGTCTTTGCCACAGGAAGAAGTTGTCCGGGTTGGGCAGCGCGGCGCCAAAGTCACTGCTCTTTATGGGCAAACCGTTGCTGTCCAACAGTTCGCCGACGGTATCAAGGTCGCCCAAAGCATATATCCAATAATCGGATGTCCTTGACACGCTAAAGCTGAAGTAGTCTTGATCGTCGGCGGGGTCAATGACTCCCCACACCCTCGCGCCCGCGGTCACGCTCGTGGCTGCGGCGCGCGTGTTGCCGTGGTCCGCGGGAGTTACGCTGGTTGTGGCCGACCAAGCGCCGTCGACATCGTCTTCGTCGACCGCGCGCACCTGCACGTCGTACTCCGTACCGTTGGTCAGGCCGGTGACGGCGTAGGAAAGGCTGCCGCCGCCGATTTCCCAGGCATCCACTTCCACAGTCCAGTTGGCGTCCACCGTCTCATCAGCACTGGTCGCAATGTAGCGCACGTCATAGGCCGCAACGCCGGTGGTGATTCCGGTGGGAGCGCTCCAGGAAACCGGCACGGCCCGGTCGTCGGCGCGAACGGAATTGACGGCGGGAGCGGGCAAGGCCGGGGTCCCAACCTCAGTTGCGGACCAGGTCCCGTCTCCGTTGAAGTTCACCGCCCGTACCTGAACGTCGTAATGTGTGCCATTGGTCAAGTCGGTGATGGTGTCCTCCAGCGCGCCGGACGTCCAGGCGTTGTCCTCGACGGTCCAGTTAGCGTCGTCTGTCTCATCCTCACTTGTCTCAATGTGACGCACGTCGTAGGCCGTGATGCCGGTTGCGCCGGAGGGAGCGGACCAGGCCACAGTAAGTGTGGTGTCCTCAGGGGTTACGGAGGCGATGGAAGGCGCGGCAGGCCTGGACTGCGCGCTGGCGTAGCTCAGGGCCAACACCAGGCAGAGCAGGGCAAATCCTGCCGCCGACAACAGTCTGGCCGGACTGAACATCCTGGTCATGGGATAGATGCCTCTCAAGAGACGTCAGCTTTCACGGGAGCAGTGGGGCACCACAACCCGTGATATTTATAGGCAGCAATCACTTCGGGGTGGCTTCTTTCCCCCAGTTGGGGCTGGAGAATTCCACACCGTCCTGCACTGCTAGGGCATTGGCGAGGTCCAGCGAGGGGAACCCTGGTTCCGTTTCAATGAAGAAGCCGTTAACGGCGTAGTCCAACTCCGACACGCGGTCCATCTTGATCCCGTTGTCAGAGAAGAATGCGTTCGTTTCCGCCTGGCCCCATTCAGGGCTGAGCACCAGCAGAACGCCGCCGGGGAGGGTCATCAGCGCACCGGACTCCGAGCGAAAGACGGGCAAGGTGTCACTCTTCGACTGTCCCTCCGCACTCCTGACAACGTTAGTTCCATCCTGGTTGGCTGCAACGATGTCACGGGGCAGTCCGCCGGAGTCTTTCTCGACTACTAGTTCTGTTTGAAGATGCACTGTCATGGTCCTGTCGCCTTCCTGCCAGGTGTATGCGACACCCTGGACCGGGTCGGTGGCGCCGGGGCTACCCTTCTGGGGGGAATCCTGATCAGCAACCGTTATGGGTTCCTGTTTCCCGGACGTTCCGAAAGAGTCGACGGGCACGAATTCAATTCCGTCGCCAGCAGACGACGCGGCAGTCGGTGCTGACTCGGCGTCATCCAATTGAGGAGCAGATGGGGTGGCGGTGGGGCCCGGGAGTTGCGATGCGGTCTCCGTGGGCGCTGCAGCAGGCTGGTCCGTTGGTGCAGTCGGTCCGCATCCGGCCAGGACCGTCAGCACGCTTGATGCAAGGACAACCAGGGTGAGCAGGACTACGAGCATTCTCATTTCACTCCACCTGTATGGTCTTAAATCATAGACTCGCTGCTGCGTGAGAAGTGCGCCGTCCGGGGTGTCTCAGTCGCAGGACTGGACGAATTCTTCCACGACCGTATGTTTGCTTTCGTGGAAGCGACTTGGGAGCAGTCGCTCGGCCCGCTCGTGCGGGAGCCGTTGCGCTTCAGCTCCCGAGCCACCGTCGATGGCGGGCGATCCACACCGCTGCGATTTGCCGGACCGAGGAGCCTTGGGCACATAGACGGGCAATCTCACACCGCTCTTCCATGCTGATCTGCGTATAAACCTTTCCCATGGCAACAACCTACACTGGTGTTGCACTTCGTTTGTGAACTTAGGGAATGACGCTTTGGGTGGGGTGGAGGAGTCGGGTAATCGGTCAAGCGCACCACTCCAGGCGCGGCAAAGCGTTCGGGTGCTCCGGCAGCCGGACCACGATATCCAGGACACTTTCACCGTTTACCTCAATGTGAGTTGCGTCTTCCAGTACTGTGGTGAATCCCCCTGGGCCGTACCGCCCTACGAACGTGCATCCCTCGCCCGGGGCGTACACCAGCAGAGTGAAAGAACCGTCAGGCACCGGCAACGCAAAGGAGCCGTCCTCCTTGGTCCTGCCAAACCCGCTGTCGGCTCGAGACGCTTGCCAAGCCCACAGCCCTATCCCTTCCAACGGTTGGTTGTCCGGCCCGACTACCTTGCCCTGAATGGTGACGACCTCGTCCACTGGTTTCACCTCATAGGAGGCCTCGGCAATCTTCTGGCCGTCCCAGTATGCGTAGACCCGATACCGGCCTGGGACGTTTGCCCGAAGGGTAGGCCTCCAATACGTCGTTCCGAAGCGGCCAACTCCCTCCGGTTGTTGATAGGAGCGCCTGCCAAACAGAAAGCCGTCATCTTCAGAATACTCTACAATCTCGAGTGGCCAAGCCTTCATAGCCGCGTCGGAGGGTGACGGAACGTTGCGGGCCGCGTAGGAAAACTCCAGCGTAAGCCGGATGTTGCCGGCTGCTTGCCCCGACACATATGCCTGGCTTACGCGGGCGTTAATGGACGGGAGAACCGGGTCCACGGGGTCGTTGTCCAGCTGCACTGGCTTCCTGGTGGACAGGGGTTCTGTCCCGTAATACCAACGGGCAACCGCCTCGTCAACGGCGTCCGTGACCTCCTGCGCGGCTTCCGCTTTGAAAGCGGCCTCCAAGTGGCAGATCCCCACCCGCACACTCTCGCAGGCGACGGTCTCGTCGTCATGCCGAGACAGCAAATACAATCGGCGGAAACCCAGCCTGAATGTTGTGGGGTCCATTTGATGATAGAGGTCGAGGAGCAGGCGTGCCCCCAATCTGTACGCGCAGCCATCCAGCGGGTCTCCTGAAGAGTAGTCCTGCTCCTCCAACTCCTGGATGCTGCGCACATGGGCACACGGCGTCTTGCGGGGCGCTACCGGCCAGCCGAAGCTGGCGTTGAGGCTGACGGCGGATAAGAGGTCTGCGCCTCCTTCCACGATCCACCGCTCCTGACCATTGCGGTTCGTCCAAAAATAGTGGCCGAGTTCGTGGGTAAGCAAATGAAGGGCATAGTGCGGAGACACGTCTTCGGCGCCATGCTTGGACTTGATCTCAATGAAGGTCCCATGATGTCTGCCGGAGTAGGACACACCTGCGCTTCTAACATAAAGGAAGATAATATTCTGTGTAGGCCAGGGAGTCGCCATGAATTCGCTGATATTCCTGATCGCTTCCTCGGCCAGGTCCATGGTCCGGTCCGCGCCAGGTTGTGTGTGGATGATGGTGATGAGCAGTTTCCCGGACTCCGGGACTTCAATCTCACGCTCTTCCAGCATCGGCACCTGCGGGTTGAGAAGCGTCTGCACCAACGTTGGGTTAGACCCACTCAGGACCGTGACGATCTTGGTCTCGTCATCTGTAATGCCGTCGCTGATTGTTGGATGGGACATGACGCGTCTGAACACGTCCTGACGGTTCAACGCCAACCTCCCAAGCGAAGTCATAGCCAGGGCGTCGACGGACTGCACGGTATCGAGGAAGGGCATCTCAGTGATCTCAGCGGCAGAGCCGCTAAAGCCTGCATCGGCCACCCATACCAAGCGGATGATAACCGTTTCCTTGTCTTTGGTTATTCCTTCCGCAAGCCACGGTTTTTCCATCAATCCGAGGAACACGTCTCCCCACTGCCGCCCAAGGCGAATCAACTCCTGGGCGGCCCTCCGTTCGGATACCACAAGGCCGTCATTGACCCAGGGCAACTCCCGGAACATCCGTGCACGCTCCGGCATTGACTCTTGCAGGGTGTTGTATCCCCATAGGTCCGTCAGGGCCACAGCCGGGTCGTCCCTGGCCGCTACTGGCGGCAGTTTGGGCAGCGGCGGTCTTGGTGTGGGGGTGGCGGTAGGCGCGGGAGTGGGAGTGGCCGTGGGCGCAGGCGTGGGGGTGGCCGTGGGCGCAGGTGTGGGGGTGGCCGTGGGCGCCTGTGTGGGGATAGCCGTGGGGGCAGGCGTGGGCGTAGGTGGTGGGGAGGCGGTCGGTGCCGGGGTGGGGGCAGGCGTGGGCGTAGGTAGGAGTGTTGGCGTGTGCGTCGGCGCGGGTGTGGGAACGGTCGTGGGCGCGGGGGTCGGCCTTGGAGACTGTGTCGGAATCGCAGCAACGGTGGCCGTCGGGGTGGCAGCGTCGGTCTCGATGCCGGCTGTCCCGGACGGCGGTGGCGCCACGTCTCCTTCGCATGCCGCGACGACGGCTACGAACACCATGACCAGAATTACGGGCCATGTCCTAGTCACCAAACGCGTCAGCATTCTTCCCCCGCCTCAATTGACCTGCCCCCAGCCTTTGTGCCGTTCATCTCCTCGGTGCAAGATTCACTGCTACGATCGCGTCAACATTAGCCTTCCGTGTGACATTTGGTTAGGTTTTCTTGTACTAATTGCGATGTATACATTGGTATCAATCCGAAGAGGTGCGCTCCAATCTTGCCGTCGTCGAGCAGCATTCATCATTTGCTCTAGTCGAGGCTTTAAAATGCAAATTATGACGCGCGATGCGGTAGCAGGGCCCCGCCGGGAGCCTGATCGTACCGATCGGGACGACCTGCACTACAACCTGAGGATTTCGGTATGGGTGCGATGGTTTCTTCTGATAGCCTGGCTGTTGCAGTTCAACTACCGGCCGAACTTCGCAGACCCTGCATATATTCCTACCATGCTGTTGGCGGTATCGTTGCTGGCCCTCAACGGCTATGTTCACTACCGCATCCGGTCGCATCGGACGGTTACGTGGCGCTGGGCGCTGGCTCTCAGCGTGATGGACGGGGCGATGGTTACGGCGGGCATCGCCATCTCATCCAGTGGATTTCAGAACACCTTCTTCGTGCTGTACTACCCCGCCCTCGTCATGTTCGCCGTGGTGTTCACCTCCTTCAGGCTCAGCTTCGCCTGGGTCACGATGGTCGCGGTGGTGTACGGGGTATTGAGTCTGGTGATGGAGCCGGGCGTCGACTACGGGATCAAGGAGGAGAAGGTACTGTTCACCAGAATTGTCGTCATGTACGCGGTCGTCGTGGCGGTCAACCTGGTCTCCAGATTCGAACGGACCAGAAGGAGAGCGGCAGTGGAGAGGGAAGGGGAGCTTCACCGGGAGCGGATCGAACTCTCGCAGACTATCCATGACACCATCGCCCAGTCCGCCTACATGATTGGCCTGGGCGTCGAGACCGCGATAGAGCTGGAGAAGGCCCAGAACGACGAAAGCCGCGACGAACTGATCGCCAAGCTGGAGGCGATCCACGCCCTGTCGAAGTCGACTATGTGGGAGTTGCGGCATCCCATCGACGCGGGACCCATCTTCGAGGGCAGGGAGTTCGGCCGGGTGCTGCGTGCCCACGCCTCCACGTTCACCACGATCACGTGCGAGGCAATTTAACCAATATTCTTAGGTACTCCTGGGAATTGGCACTCTAGATGGTGAGTCAACCAACTGCCTCGCATTTCGCCCTTGAGTGGCCTTCTAAATTCAAGTCCTGAACAGCCCGCGGAACCAGACCCGGACCGCTTGACTATATTCGTCGTGACAGACCGGAAAACTCCTAGAGGGAGAGGGATTGCAGCGGAATCCCGCGGACGGACTACACGAGGTGCCGGTCACGTATAACCTCACATGGGCGGATGGTAGATCTGGCCCTTCTTCGCAGTGAAGCGGAAGTAGACGACATCATGAGCTTCCAGCCTGCCCTCGGCGTCTCTCTGCCTTTAGTGCTGGTTGCATTGTCAGGTGTGTCGCTATAGTCGTCTCTCCAGCGGTTTCGTTGCTTACGCCTCGGTCACGTAGAATGCGCCGGAGCCTATTGTATTTCCGTCCCCTATTGCAATGTAATAGTCTCCTCCGTTCACAGCTTGCCACTGTAAATAAATGCTCGTAACCCCGTTTTCATAGAAGTGGTAGCCCATAAGGCGCGCAAGCACCCGGCCGCCAGCGTCGTAGATAACCATAATTGAACCCGGGTTATCCCAGAGGTGATATTCCTCCCAGTCAAGCGTAACCACATATTCTGTGCCAGGTCTGGCGCGGATGACGAGTACGTCTATATCGTCTTCGTGTTCGAGTTCGAACGCGACGGTTTCCCCTTTGGCTATTCGGGTGGCGCTCTCGAAGTCGTTGCCATGATCGTCGATAATGGACACTGTCAGCGTGTAAGTACCTATGCCGTAGCCCCCCACAAAAACGTAGCGCTCGCCGGAACTGGAAGCACGCCAAGAGAGGCGCGAGGCATAGGTATTCCCGTAGTCGTCGTTGGCGTCCAGAAACGACCCGCCGGCGCCGTACAGTTCTACTATCGAGTTGTCCAGCGTTCCCAGCGCCACGTCTATTTGATAGCTCCGTCCCGCCTCGGCTTGGAAACGGAAGAAGTCGAAGTCGCCATCGTACTCCAGTTCGCCCCGAACATCGGCTCCCACTCTTATCGCGGTGGCGTCCCCCTCCGAGTTGCCATGGTCGTCAATGATGAGGGACACCGTCAGCGTGTAAGTCCCAATGCCGTAGCCCCCCACAAGAACGTAGCGCTCGCCGGAACTGGGAGCAACCCAATAGAGGCGCGATGCATAGGTACCCTCGTAGTCGTCGTTGGTGTCCAGAATCGACCCGTCGGTGTCGTACAGGTCTACTACCGAGTTGTCCAACGTTCCCAGCGCCACGTCTATTTGGTAGCTCCGTCCCGCCTCGGCTTGAAAACGGAAGAAGTCGAAGTCGCCATCGTACTCCAGTTCGCCCCGAACATCGGCTCCCACTCTTATCGCGGTGGCGTCCCCCTCCGAGTTGCCATGATCGTCAATGATGAGGGACACCGTCAGCGTGTAAGACCCTAGGCCGTAGCCCTCAACCGCAACGTAGCGCTCGCCGGAACTGGGAGCATACCAAGAGAGGCGTGAGGCATAGGCACCCTCGTAGTCGTCGTTGGTGTCCAGAAACCACCCGTCGGAGTCGAACAGGTTTACTATCGAGTCGTTTAGCGTTCCCAGCGCTACGTCTATTCGGTAGCTCTGTCCCCGCTCGGCTTGAAAACGGAAGTAGTCGATGTCACCGTCGTAGTCCAACGTTCCCCGAACATCCGCTCCCACTCTTATCGCGGTGGCGTCCCCCTCCGAATCGCCATGGTCGTCAGTCGCATATTCGTTGTCGTCGGGCACAAGCTCCGGGTCTATGCATCCGGCCTCTACCATCTGTTGACGGACATCCTCGGGCAGCCGGGCGACAACCTCGCTTGACTTTTCTTCGAGTTCGGCTGAGGCGGCGGCAATTAGAATGAGGCTGGCGAAGCTTACGACATCGTCCTTGGGCTGTGTATCAAGAATAGCCTGCATCGTGCGATAGGCCTCAACGTACTGCGAGTGCCACTCAGACAATTCAGCTGGTGGGGTCAGCGCCTCGAATCTATCCGCCTCCGCCGCAAGTTCAGAAGAGAAGTAACCATAGGTGGCGTCATCCGCCAAGTCCAAATCTGTCGGGGCGCAGAACGTCAGGTACTCGTCGAGGGTCAAGGCCGATGGCGTAGGCTCTGTCGCTCGAGCGTTTATCGGCGCCGGCGTGACGCCGAGTTGTGCCGTGACGGTGAGAGAGGCCGCAGCGACTTTCGCCTCCACTGTTGCGTCAATCGCCGCCTCTGCCTCACGGGTGCTGAGGATACTTGCCTCCACCGTCGCTGGAATGTCTGGTGTGGGTTGGGACGCTGTTTGGTTGTCCGCAGGAGACGGCGCCTCGCGGGTACAGGCAACAGCTGCAATGCCGAAGACTACTAAAACAATCAGGATGACAATTCTCATTTTCTTTCTCCAGTGCTGCGAAAACTTTCAATCGTCCCTATGGACGGGTTCAGCGTCCTCCGCCGTTGAACCTGTCAAACTCCCCGGCCGGAGGCCTGGCGCGACCAGCAAGCCCCAGTTCCCCAGTCCCATCCAGTCCCTTCCCTTCCGTCTGCGGGGGAGAGTTAGAACGAGGGGTTGGCCAGCGGAATGCCAGAGGCTAAGAGCCATGCCTCAGCGTTGGGTACTGGCTTGCGTCGCCGAAATCCCAGAGGTCGTCACCAACCCCATCCTCATCCAGGTCCACGTTCCAGTTCTCGTATATATCCGTGTTGCCCGCTGGCGACTTCAGCTCGCTCGCCGTCTTGCCCTCACGCGCCTCAACTGTTTCAATTGGCGATGCCCCGAAGCCCCGGCCCACGCTCAAGCGGACCTTGGCGTGGGCCGGGGCTCATTCGCCGGCTTATCCCGGGAAGCCCGCGGGTGGCGTGGCCTGGCCGTTTCGATTCCAGCCCCAGCAGGCGACGGAGCCGTCGCTCCTCACCCCGCAAGTGTGTAGATCCCCGGCACTGACGGAGACGAAGGAACCTGCGGGCGGCGTAGCCCGGCCGTAGTTATCGCTGCCCCAGCAGGCGATGGAACCGTCGCTCCTCACCCCGCAGGTGTGGCGATCCCCGGCGCTGACGGAGCCGAAGGAACCCGCGGGCGGCGTGGCCTGGCCATTCTCATTGTAGCCCCAGCAGACGACGGAGCCGTCGCTCTTCACCCCGCAGGTATGGAACCCCCCGGCGCTGACGGAGACGAAGGAACCCGCGGGCGGCGTGGACTGGCCATCCCCATTCCAACCCCAGCAGGCGGCGGAGCCGTTGCTCCTCACCCCGCAGGTGTGGAACCCCCCGGCGCTGACGGAGCCGAAGGAACCCGCGGGCGGCGTGGCCTGGCCATTCTGATTGTTGCCCCAGCAGACGACGGAGCCGTCGCTCTTCACCCCGCAGGTATGGACCCCCCCGGCGCTGACGGAGACGAAGGAACCCGCGGGCGGCGTGGCCTGGCCATCCTCATTCCAACCCCAGCAGGCGACGGAGCCGTTGCTCCTCACCCCGCAGGTGTGGAACGGCCCGGCGCTGACGGAGACGAAGGAACCCGCGGGCGGCGTGGCCTGGCCGTATTCATCGCTGCCCCAGCAGGCGACGGAGCCGTTGCTTCTCACCCCACAGGTGTGGTAATCCCCGGCGCTGACGGAGTCGAAGGAACCCGCGGTGGGGCGCCCCTCTAAGCCGCAGTCGGGCAGATCGAGTTCCCCAAGATCATTCTCTTCTGCTACATCGCGCAAGCCGACGGGCACGCACCCCGTCAACTGGTTGCCCAAGAGTTGCAGCTCACTCAAGTTGGCGAGGTTGCTCAGCTCGGCCGGGATCGGCCCCGTCAACCGGTTGGTCCCGAGGTCCAGGAATTCCAGTTTGGCGAGGTCGCCCAGCTCGGCCGGGATCGGCCCTGTCAACTGGTTGAACGAGAGGTCCAGCACTTTCAGTTTGGTGAGGTCGCCCAGCTCGGCCGGGATCGGCCCCGTCAACTGGTTGACCTGGAGGACCAGCTCTACCAAGTTGGAGAGGTCGCCCAGCCAAGCCGGTATCGGACCCGTCAACTCGTTCCACCCGAGCCACAGGGATTGCAGGTTGGAGAGGTCGGCCAGCGCGGCCGGGATCGGCCCCGTCAACGGGTTGGACCAGAGGTTCAGGGCTCGCAGGTTGGTGAGGTCGCCCAGCCAGGCCGGGATCGGCCCCGTCAACTCGTTGCTGCTGAGGTCCAGCGATTCCAGGTTGGTGAGGTTGCCTAGTGCGGCCGGGATCGGCCCGGTCAATTTGCCGCGCCCCCAGCTCCCGAGGTTCAGCGCTCGCAGGTTGGTGAGGTTGCCCAGCGCGGCCGGTATCGGCCCCGTCAACGCGTTGTCCGATAGCCGCAGCGACTGCAGTTTGGTGAGGTCGCCCAGTGCGGCCGGGATCGGCCCATACAAATCGTTGGACGAGAGGTTCAACGCAGTAACACGGCCGCCGCTGTCCGTGGTGACGCCGTGCCACTCATCGAGGGGCCTGCCACTCAACCAGTTCGTCCTGGTGTTCCAGCTTCCGCCTTCCGTGGCGTTGTAGAGGGCGGCCAGCGCCGCCCGGTCCGACGCCACGCTCCCGCCTTGATCGTCAACAATGGCCACCGTCGGAGAGGGTCGTGGTGTTGCAGTGTTTGTTGGCCTGGGCGTTGCTATGGTCATGGGCGCTGGAGTTGGGGCGGAGGCGGTTAAGGCCGCAGCGACTTTCGCCTCCACTGTTGCGTCAATCGCCGCCTCTGCCTCACGGGTGCTGAGGATACTTGCCTCCACCGTCGCTGGAATGTCTGGTGTGGGTTGGGACGCTGTTTGGTTGTCCGCAGGAGACGGCGCCTCGCTGGTGCAGGCAACAGCCGCTATGCCGAAGATTACCAAAACAATCAGGATGACAATTCTCATTTTCTTTCTCCAGTGCTGCGAAAACTTTCAATCGTCCCTTTCCACGGGCTAGTGGCTTTCCCCGTCCGGCTCGCTCTATCTGCGTCTCAGGCCTTTGCGGCAACGAGAAGAAAGCTAATCGCCATTCGGCTCTTGCAGCTTCAAATTGCACTTGTATCCAGGCAGCGCCGAAATGAGTACCCGACCCTACCCCCTTGTTGACCTACCAATACCCACCCTTGCCGAGGCAGGGTTTCCAGCTACCTCCTGGTCCGGAGATAGAAGAAGATGGCAAGGATTGCGCCGAAGACAAGAATGAATGGGATGGACCACAGGATGCCCGGCGGCCCATCTCCGGCTTCCGGCGCTGCCACCGCGGCCGTTGCCGCCGGCGAGGGCGCGGCGGTGGGTGCTGGCGCCGGCGTGGCCGTGGGCGCCGGTGTTGCCGTGGCCGTGTGCGCCGGCGTGGTCGTGGGTGCGGGTGTTGCCGTGGCCGTGGCCGTGGGCGCTGGCTTTGGCGTGGGCGCCGGCGTCGATGTCGCGGTCGGCGTGGGCGTCGGCGTCGGGAAGAGAGGGCGCCGGTTCTCGATGGGGACGGGGGCCGACGTGACCGCCTCCGCGCTCTTGCCGCCCCCGCGGCGGTCCGCGTAGGTGACGCTTGCCCGAAGGTAGGAGTCCTCGTCGTCTTCGGTTGGCGTGTAGGCGGCGCCCGTTTCTCCCGAGATGTTGGTCCAGCCCGTCCGCCCGTTCTCCGACCGCGCCCACTGCCACACCTCGCCGCTGACGCTGTCATCGCCGTCTGCGAGGGCGGCCTGCAGCGGCGTCCCCACCTCCGGCTCCACCGAAGAGAAGGTGACGACTCCGTCCTCCTCCACGTCCGTGATGGTGATGGCAATGGTAGTGGTGGCATCAACCGAGTCGTCAGAAATGACCATGTTGTTCGAGTCAATAACCTTGCCGTCATGCAGGGTGACCGTCAAGGACAGACGCTTCGACCCTGATATCGTCTCATAGTCCAGCGCCTGGGTAGTCCGTATCTGCCCAGTGGATGGGTTGATGGCAAAATACGCGGAACTATCTCCCTCCCGGATAGCGAATGTCAGGGTGTCGCCATCAGGGTCTGAGGCCTCCACCGGTACACCAACGTCCCTGCCGGCGCCGCCCTCCGGGATGGACCGGGTGCTACGGCCGCGGAACCGGGGCTTCGCGTTGGCAATAGGGTTCGCCGTTATCGCCGCGGTGCCCTGGCTCGTCGCGGTCTTCCCCGAACCCCGCCGGTCGCTGTATGCAACGTAGGCCCGCATCTCCTTGCCCGCGTGGTCCTCATCGACGAGGTACCGGAAGGTCGTTGTGTTGGTGCCGTCGGAAGGTTCGGACGCCCACCCTGCGTCAGGATTATTGGGATTGGGGTCCCGCAATTGAACCTTCCATTCGATGCTGCTGATGCCGCCGTCCGGGTCTGTCAGAAGGAAGGACACGGTCTCCCCTACCACCGGGTCCAGGTTGAGGTTGACCACCTCAATCTTGCCCGCCTCCTCCATGTCCGCAACGGTGACCGTGACGTCGGCGCTGACGCTGCGGCGCGTTGATCCGCTGGCGGTGTCTCTCGCGACCACCGTGACGTTGTACACGTTGTCGCGGCCGGAGTCCGCCGGGGCTTCGAAGTTGGGCTCGGCCCGGAAGGTGACGACGCCATCGGCGCTGATGGCAAAGTCGCCGCTGTCCGTGCCCGTGAGCGACCAGGTGACCCCGCCTTCCTCGTCACGGGCGTCGTAGTCCGCCAGGTCCATCACCACGTACTCGTCGTTCACATCGTGTTCGTCGACAGCGACAGATAGCGCGAGGCGCCCCGTAAACACCGGCGCCTCGTTGACGTCATCTACGGTGACTCTGACCATCAGAGTGTCGGAGAGACTACCGTCACTATCGGTGACTTTCACCGTCACGTCGTAGACGTTGTTGGTCCCTGCGTCGGCCGCCCGCTCGTAGTTGGGAACGTTCGCGAACCTGAGCTCACCGTGCCCTTGGGAGTTCCTCCTGATGGTGAAGTCAGCACGGTCGGCGCCTTCCAGCGACCAGGTGAGCACGCTACCCTCGCCGACGCCTGTCGCCCGATAGGTCTTGATGACCACCGAGGTTGCGGTGTTCTCAGTGACGTTGAAGGCTGTGTACGTCCTCGAAACGGTCGTGATCTCCGGCGCTTCATTGGTGGCGGTCACCGTGACGGTGATCGTGTGCGTGGCGCTCATGCCGCTATCGTCGGTGACCTTCACCGTTACGACGTAGGTGTTGTTCATGGCAGTGTCGCCGGTGTCGGTCGGTGTCTCAGAGTCCGGCGCGTTCTTGAACGAGAGCACGCCATCGGACGAGATCTCGAAGAAGCGGCCGTCGTCTGCGCTCTCCACCGACCACGTCAGCGTGCCAGACGCGTCCACTTCAGTCGCCGAGAAGGTGGCGACGGCTGTGCTGTTCTCCTCGATGCTCCTGGTGGCTGGGGGCGACGTGATCACCGGCGCCTCGTTGACGTCATCTACGGTGACTCTGACCATCAGAGTGTCGGAGTGACCACCATCATTATCGGTGACTTTCACCGTCACGTCGTAGACGTTGTTGGCGCCTGCGTCGGCCGGCATTTCGTAGTTGGGCGCGTTTGCGAACCTGAGATCGCCGTGCCCCTGGGCGTTCTTCCTGATGGTGAAGTCAGAACGGTCGGCGCCTTCCAGCGACCAGGTGAGCACGCTTAACTCGCCCACGCCTGTCGCCCGATAGGTCTTGATGACCACCGAGGTTGCGGTGTTCTCGTCGACGTTGAAGGCTGTGTGCGTCCTCGAAACGGTCGTGATCACCGGCGGCTCGGTGACGTCACCTACGGTGACTCTGACCATCAGGGTGTCGGAGAGACCGCCTTGATTATCGGTGACTTTCACCGTCACGTCGTAGACGTTGTCGGTATCGGAGTCGGCCGCGCCCTCGTAGTTGGGCACTCTCGCGAACCTGAGCTCGCCTTGCCCCTGGGCGTTCTTCCTGATGGTGAAGTCAGCACGATCGGCGCCTTCCAGCGACCAGGTGAGCACGCTTCCCTCGCCCACGCCTGTCGCCTCATAGGTCTGGATGACCACCGAGGTTGCGATGTTCTCAGGGACGTCGAAGGCTGTGTGCGTCGCCGAAACGGTCGTGATCTCCGGCGCTTCATTGGTGGCGGTCACCGTGACGGTGATCGTGTGCATGGCGCTCAAGCCGCCAGCGTCGGTGACCTTCACCGTCACCACGTAGGTGTTGTTCATGGCAGTGTCGCCGATGTCGGTCGGTGTCTCAAAGTCCGGCGCGTTGGTGAACCTGAGCGCACCAGACGACGGGTTGATAGTGAACTTGCCGCCGTCGTCTGCGCTCTCCACCGACCACGTCAGCGTGTCCGACGTGTCCACGTCAGTCGCCGAGAAGGTGACGACGGCTGTGCTGTTCTCAGGGATACTCCTGGTGGCTGGGGGAGCCCTGATCACCGGCGCCTCGTTGACGTCACCTACGGTGACTCTGACCGTCAGGGTGTCGGAGAGACCGCCTTGATTATCGGTGACTTTCACCGTCACGTCGTAGACGTTGTCGGTATCGGAGTCGGCCGCGCCCTCGTAGTTGGGCACTCTCGCGAACCTGAGCTCGCCTTGTCCTTGGGCGTTCTTCCTGATGGTGAAGTCAGCACGGTCGGCGCCTTCCAGCGACCAGGTGAGCACACTTCCCCCGCCCACGCCCGTCGCCTCATAAGCCTTGATCACCATCGTGTTTGCGGTGTTCTCGTCGACGTTGAAGGCTGTGTACGTCCTCGAAACGGTCGTGATCTCCGGCGCTTCATTGGTGGCGGTCACCGTGACGGTGATCGTGTGCGTGGCGCTCATGCCGCCAGCGTCGCTGACCTTCACCGTCACGACGTAGGTGTTGTTCATGGGAGTGTCGCCGATGTCGGTCGGTGTCTCGAAGTCCGGCGCGTTGGTGAACCTGAGCGCACCAGACGACGAGTTGATAGTGAACTTGCCGCCGTCGTCTGCGCTCTCCACCGACCACGTCAGCGTGTCCGACGCGTCCACGTCAGTCGCCGAGAAGGTGGCGACGGCTGTGCTGTTCTCAGGGACGCTCCTGGTGGCTGGGGGAGAGGTGATCACCGGCGCCTCGTTGACGTCATATACGGTGACTCTGACAATCAGGGTGTCGGAGAGACCGCCTTGTTTATCGGTGACTTTCACCGTCACGTCGTAGACGTTGTCGGTATCGGAGTCGGCCGGCATTTCGTAGTTGGGCACGTTTGCGAACCTGAGATGACCGTGCCCCTGGGTGTTCTTCGTGATGGTGAAGTCAGCATGGTCGGCGCCTTCCAGCGACCAGGTGAGCACGCTTCCCTCGCCCACGCCTGTCGCCTGATAGGCCTTGATGATCCTCGAGGTTGCGATGTTCTCAGGGCGGTTGAAGGCTGTGTCCGTCGCGGAAACGGTCGTGATCTCCGGCGCTTCGTTGGTGGCGGTCACCGTGACCAGAATCGGGTGCGTGACGCTCAAGCCGCCAGCGTCGGTGACCTTCACCACCACGACGTAGGTGTTGTTCATGGCAGTGGCGCCGATGTCGGTCGGTGTCTCAAAGTCCGGCGCGCTGGTGAAACTGAGCGCACCAGACGACGGGTCGATGGTGAACTTGCTGCCGTCGTCTTCGCTCCCCACCGAGATCTCCACCGACCACGTCAGCGTGTCCGACGCGTCCTCGTCAGTGGCCGAGAGGGTGATGACGGCTGTGCTGTTCTCAGGGACATTCGGGCGATACCGGCCCGTGATCGTGGGCGCGTCATTGACGTCATCTACGGTGACTCTGACCGTCAGGGTGTCGGAGAGACCGCCTTGACTATCGGTGACTTTCACCGTCACGTCGTAGACGTTGTCGATATCGGAGTCGGCCGGCATTTCGTAGTTGGGAACGTTCGCGAACCTGAGCTCGCCTTGCCCCGTGATGGTGAAGTCAGAACCGTCGGCGCCTTCCAGCGTCCACGTCAGCCTTGTTCCCCCGCCCACGCCTGTCGCCTCATAGGTCTGGATGACCGCCGAGGTTGCGGTGTTCTCGTCGACGTTGAAGGCTGTGTGCGTCGCGGAAACGGTCGTGATCATCTCCGTGGCGGACGGGTTGTCGTCATCGATGATCCGGACGGTGACGTCCGCCGTCACGTTATTGGAACCGTAATCCCCGCCGCTTGCGGTGTGCGTGATTGTGTGCATCTCGAAGTCGCCTTCATCCATGGCGTCGTCAGTGGCAGTCACCCAGACATACTGAGTATCCAAGTTCCTGAAGACGAGGGTGTCGGGAGTGATTCCGAAGTCGCCGCCTTCATGACCGCCAAGAGTGAAGGTCACAGTGGCGGTGGGCCGCGAAGTGAGTCCGACTCCATATCTTGCGCTGTGACTCCTTCCGTCTGCCTCCGTCACAGTGACTGTTGGCGGCGTTATGATGATGCCGCGCGTGTCATTGTCCGTGACAGTCGCGGTTACGGGGGCGATGGGCAGGCTATGATTATAATCGGAGTCCCCGGCCGTAATTGTGTGGGTAATGGTGGTCTCGTTGGCATCATTATCGAAGTCGTCGTTCACGGCGAGGATAGTGACGGTCTTAGGCAAGAACCAGTTGCGGCTCGTAAACGTCAGCGAAGGCGGATTAACCCTCATGTTCCTCAATGCGTCGCCCATGACCGAAATGGTGACGTTTGCGGTGGGCTCTGAATTCAGCCTGATGGTATAGGAGTCGGTCGTGCCGACCGCGTCCTCGGAGACCGTCACTGCCGTTTTGGATACGGTAACCCCGGGCGCGGCATCATTGTCTATCGCAGTCGCGATTACGGGGGCGATGGACACGCTAGTATCATATCCGAGGGGGCCGTCCGTGACTGCGTGGGTAATGGTGGTCATATTGTCATCATCATCGAAATCGTCGTCCACGGCGGTGACGGTGACGGTCTGAGCAGTGTCCCACTCGTCGGGCATAAACGTCAGCGAAGCCGGACCAACCGTCACGTTCCCCGTATCTCCGCTGGTAACCGAAATGGTGACGGCGCGGAGGGGCCCCGAGTCTAACTTGATGGTATAGGAGTCCGTCGCGCCGTCCTCGGAGACCGTCACCGCCGTTTTGGATACGGTAACCCCGGGCGCGGCAATCGTGCCTCTGACGCCAATCTTCAGGGCGAGGTCCGTATACGTAGTGAAGGCGCCGGTTGAACTCTGAGCCCGTCGTTCCTGTTGGTCAGCGATGCTCCAGCCTGCGGCTGGGTGAGGGTCCTCGGCGGTGCTGGTGTTTCTCGCGGTACCCGCTCTGCCACCCTCAACCACAATCCAGTAGCTGGTCTCCTTCGCCAGCCAGGTGTGCGCGGGCGGGGTATAGTAATAGAATACGTGCTGTCCTGCAGTTACGCTTGTCGGGGTCGTCAGCGTCGCAACCTCCGTTCCGGTTGCGGAGGTGTGGAACAGTTTCACCGCTGGTAGATTGTCGACGGCCGAAACAGCGAGAATGAGTGCAATGGAGGACAGCGTGTAGCCGAAGTCGTTGGAACCGGTCGTGAATTCCTGGGCCAGGTCCTCATTTTGGAGGTCGCTAATAGAGTGGACAACCTGCCCGATGTTGGTCACCAACCAGCGCTCCTGCGCCTGAACCACGCCCCCATCGCCGGACAGAAGCAGCGCGAGCGCGGCGGCCAGAAGGAGCAGCGTCGCCGGCATACGGCGCAGGAAGCCGCCCGGAACGGCCGCCGATCTCCCGGCGGGCCGGAGCCTGCCCGGCCCTGGCACGTCGTCCCTACCACCTGCCGCGGAGCGTCGAGAACGGATGAAAGCAGCAGCAAGCCTGCCACCCCTGCTGTCCGTATCTCCATGCATAGGCATAGGTACACCTTTCCACTACGACAGTCGCCGACAGTGTTGATTTCCTTGCAAGCAAGGCCTCACGTGTCCATCACCTGAAACGTGTTCATTTGCCATTGCTGGCGCGGTGGCCATCTTCATGTCACAAGAACGCCATCCCATCCGTCGAGCGCCAAGCCAATGGGCCTTCAGCTCGTGGCTGCATGTTGCCACCCCTTATGGAGATGCATCAGGTGAGAATGAACCCTTTTTATCCTGCAATTGTGCTCGTTCTTGAGTCAGCAGTTTGCCTATGCTGATTGGTACATTGTTCTCTCGTAGACCCTTAGCAATTACTGAAGTTTGTCAGTGGCAAACGCTGCGAGATTGCGCGGCTATGTGGTGGGAATGCGATCTGTAATGGCAAAGCGCATCCAAGCAGGTGACTCGGGACCGGGGGCCCTGGCTTGCTGAATGCCGGCATGGAGGCCATGCGGAAGTGGGTTACGCCGGGCGCCTTGACCTACCCGGACGTCGTTCTGTACGCGGCAAGGGTCTCTGGCTGGGGTCGCTGGTTCATGCGGCGGGAACGCATCGAGCTCTCCCAGACGATTCACGACACGACGGCTCAGCGAGATGTCGCAGTCGGGAACCGAGCGCCCTCTCACCAAAGAGACGCGAGCTCGTCTCTTCTCCATCGCACACAACGCGCTGACCAACGCCTTCCTGCACGCCGTGCCTGGAAGGGTCGAGGTCAGGTTGAGCTTCGAGGCCGACCAGATCAGGCTCGCTGTCTCGGACGATGGCGTAGGTCTTCCCGACGGCTACGCCGAACGCGGCCGGGGCTTCAACGGGATGCGGTTGGACGCAGAGCAGATGGGCGGAGCGCTCATCGTGGAGAGCGGCGAGGGGAGACGCGGAACGACCATTGCTTGTGTGGTCCCCTATGGAGCGGAGCAAAGAGGAGGCTGAGATGGCAACAGCAGGTCGGATACGAGTGATGGTAGTGGACGACCATCCGATCATGCGGAACGGCCTGCGGGATACGCTGGAAGCATCGGGCCGCTTCGAGGTGGTGGGACTGGCTGAAGATGGAGAGGCGGCGGTGAGGACCGTCGAAGAGCTGAAACCGGATGTCATCGTCATGGACGTGCTCATGCCGAACAAGAACGGCATCGATGCCTGCCGGGAGATAATGGAGCTTCTGCCCGACACGCGGGTCATGATGCTGACGGCTTCGACTGAAGAGGATACGGTGATAGAGGCGCTCGCCGCCGGTGCGAGGGGCTACCTGCAGAAGTATTCACGACCGGAGGAGTTTGGTGGAAGCCGTTCTGGATGTGGCCGAGGGTCGGCTGCGAGTTCCTGACATGGCGGTGAGGCGGGTCTTCGCGATGATCCGCGGCGCGCGGAGGCCCGTCTCCCGTCAGCCTTCGGCCAATCTGGCGGTGCTGGAGCGGGAGGTTCTGACGCTGTTCGTCCGCAGCAGGTCTTACGTCCAGATCGCCCAAGCGAGGGGCAAAAGCACCATGGCCGTACGAAACACCATCTACCGCATACAGGACAAGCTGGGAGTCCAGACGAAGCAGGAACTCGTGATCTGGGCTGCGCGGAACGGCCTGGTGGACGATGTCGTGGTGGGTGTTGACTCCCAGCCAGTGCCAGAGGGGCAATGACCCACGACCAATAGCTGCGATGGGACTGGGGCCAGGATCAATCAGTCGGCTCTGGTCCCATGCAAGCCACCGTGAGGAGGCTGCGCCGCAAGCTCGGCGAGGACGCGAACCTCCTCATCCACTTCTTCACCAAAGAGCGTGTCGGCTTCCGGATGGATAGGGCGAAGCGCCGGAACAGGAAGAGGCGTAACAGAGCCGAAAGGGGGCGACGGGGCCACCGTATCCCTCTTTCGTTCCTCCAGCCTGTCACGGGATACTTCTAAGGCCGAGGGCCCCGGTAGTTCACACTGCCCCTATCCACATCTCGAAGATGGTACTGTCTATCGTCCAATTGGGCCCACCAAACTGGACAAAATCCAGGATCTTCGTCTTGCGGTTCACGCTGAACGTGTAGCCAAGTCCTAATCTTCCTCCGTTAGGCAATACCGACCACGAACTGGCTGGGCTGGATCACTTCGGTCACCGATGGAGTAAACAGGTTGTTGCCGAGGGACAGAACAGAGCCCCCGGCCCACGCTCAAGCGGCCCTTGGCGTGGGCCGGGGCTCATTCGCCGGCTTATCCCGGGAAGTCCGCGGGCGGCGTGGCCTGGCCGAATTTATTCCAGCCCCAGCAGGCGACGGAGCCGTCGCTCCTCACCCCGCAGGTGTGGCGATCCCCGGCGCTGACGGAGACGTAGGAACCCGCGGGCGGCGTGGCCTGGCCATGCTCATTGTTGCCCCAGCATGCGACGGAACCGTCGCTCCTCACCCCGCAGGTGTGGAACGCCCCGGCGCTGACGGAGACGAAGGAACCCGCGGGCGGCGTGGCTTGGCCATACTCATTGCTGCCCCAGCAGGCGACGGAGCCGTCGCTCCTCACCCCGCAGGTGTAGACCGACCCGGCGCTGACGGAGACGAAGGAACCTGCGGGCGGCGTGACCTGGCCAGCCCAATCGTTGCCCCAGCAGGCGACGGAGCCATTGCTCCTCGTCCCGCAGGTGTGATTTCCTCCGGCGCTGACGGAGACGAAGGAGCCTGCGGGCGGAGTGTCGTCGCCGACTCCATCTGAATCTTCTTGGCCCCAGCAGGCGACGGAGCCGTTGCTCCTCACTCCACAGGTGTGTGCCGTCCCGGCGCTGACGGAGACGAAGGAACCTGCGGGCGGCGTGGCCTGGCCGATTTCATCGCTGCCCCAGCAGGCGACGGAACCGTTGCTCCTCACCTCGCAGGTGTGTGCCGTCCCGGCGCTGACGGAGACGAAGGAACCTGCGGGCGGCGTGGCCTGGCCGATTTCATCGCTGCCCCAGCAGACGACGGAGCCGTCGCGCCTCACCCCGCAGGTGTGCTGCGCCCCGGCGCTGACGGAAACAAAGGAACCCGCGGGCGGCGTGGCCTCGCCGAATGCATCCAAGCCCCAGCAGACGACGGAGCCGTTGCTCCTCAACCCGCAGGTGTGTGTCGCCCCGGCGATGGCGGAGACGAAGGAACCCGCGGGCGGCGTGGCCTCGCCGGATCCATTGTAGCCCCAACCGTCGCTCCTCACCCCGCAGGTGTGTATCGCCCCGGCGCTGACGGAGACGAAGGAACCCGCGGGCGGCGTGGCCCGGCCATCCTCATTGTCTCCCCAGCAGGCGACGGAGCCGTTGTTCCTCAACCCGCAGGTGTGCCCCCTCCCGGCGCTGACGGAGACGAAGGGTCCCGCGGGCGGCGTGGACTGACCGGATTCATCCCCGCCCCAGCAGGCGACGGAGCCGTCGCTCCTCACCCCGCAAGTGTGCCACTGCAAGCCGCTGACGGAGACGAAGGAACCCGCGGGCGGAGTGGCAGCGCCGAACCCATTCAGGCCCCAGCAGGCGACGGAGCCGTCGCTCCTCACCCCGCAAGTGTAGCTTCCCCCGGCGCTGACGGAGACGAATGAACTCGCGGGCGGCGTGGGTTGCGGGGTCGGAGTGGGTGTCAGCGTGGGTCGCGGGGTCGGCGTAGACCCCGGCGCGGGCGGCGTGGCCACGCCTTGATAATTGTTGCCCCAGCAGGCGACGGAGCCGTCGCTCCTCACCCCGCAGGTGTGTTCCCATCCGGCGCTGACGGAGACGAAGGAACCCGCAGGCGGCGTGGCGCGGCCATCCTCATTGTCGTCCCAGCAGGCGACGGAACCGTTGCTTCTCACCCCACAGGCGTGTCGCAACCCGGCGCTGACGGAGCCGAAGGAACCTGCGGGCGGCGTGGCCTAGCCATCCTCATTGTCTCCCCAGCAGGCGACGGAGCCGTCGCTTCTCACTCCACAGGTGTGGCCCCCCCCCCGGCGCTGACGGAGTCGAAGGAACCCACGGGCGGCGTGGCCTGGCCGAATGCATCGCTGCCCCCCCAGCAGGCGACGGAGCCGTCGCTCCTCACCCCGCAGGTGTGGCGACCCCCGGCGCTGACGGAGTCGAAGGAACCCACGGGCGGCGTGGACAGACCACGCCCATTGCTGCCCCAGCAGGCGGCGGAGCCATCGTTCCTCACCCCGCAGGTGTGGATCGCCCCGGCGCTGACGGAGTCGAAGGAACCCGCGGGCGGCGTGGCCTGGCCGAATCCATTGCCCCCCCAGCAAGCGACGGAGCCGTTGCTCCTCACCCCGCAGGTGTGTCCCGACCCGGCGCTGACGGAGACAAAGGAACCCGCGGGCGGCGTGGCCTAGCCGCTTTGGTCGAGGCCCCAGCAGGCGACGGAACCGTTGCTCCTCACCCCGCAGGAGTGTTCCCATCCGGCGCTGACGGAGACGAAGGAACCCGCGGGCGGCGTGGTCTGGCCATCCTCATTGTTGCCCCAGCAGGCGACGGAGCCGTCGCTCCTCACCCCGCAGGTGTGGTTCGTCCCGGCGCTGACGGAGTCGAAGGAACCCGCGGTCGGCGTGGACTGGCCATCCTTCTTGGAGACTCTAACAGTGTGAGTATCTCCTGTATCTTCGATGACGGTGATTTCATAGCCCTTTACAGTGATGCTTGTTCCTACCGGTAGGAAAGGAGACTGATCCAAGATGCCCTCTCCGCCGTCGGTAGCGAATCTGATGGGCAATTCGCTCAGTGACGAATCCACCGTGTACACCAGGACACCGCCGTTGTTTACGACATCTCGGTCGTAGCCCATCAGATAACCTCCATCGAAGCCGCGATCTCTTCGGCTCTCTATAACTATTACTTCAGTCTCGCCTACCGGGACTGCAATCATTGCCACTCCGTCACCGGGCTGATCAATCGCGGTCAGAGTAACGATAGCTGACGGCTCGACGATGCATCGTATCTGTGAAGGTTCAAGCCAACCGAGCTGCCATCTGCTCCATGCCAGCATCGCGTACGGTTTCTGGAAGTTGAGATCTCCTGTCGCACTCCTGGGCGCAAGGTAGCGGCCTCGCAGTCCCATCAACCCGGCCTCCACTGTTACCAATTTCATATCAGCAGGAGGGGACGGGGTATCAAACCTATTCGTGGAATACAGATCCGTGAGTCCGAGCACATGAGCCAATTCATGTGCGCTGACGAATGCCCAAGGTTCAGCGGTGTCATTTATCACGGGATTAAGAATGAGGCCGACGTGAAGAGTCGGTATCAGCTTGTCGTTGATTTGGACGGCGCCAGCAAATTGCCCGCCGAAGAAGTATGCGCTCGGTAGCACAGTGACTACTACATCAACCTCTGAGAAGTCCATCTCCGCGAGGGCAAGCTCAACCGCCTCGACGCTAATGTCTTCCGATACCCAGCCTGCCTCGGTAAAGAAGGCGGTGAGGCTGTGGCGAGATCGAAGCCAGTCGTGCAGCGGCACAAACTCGACGTCAAGTTTCCCGTAACTGGCCGTCTCCAAGTATTCCTCAATCCCAGCAAGATTTGTGCGGTCGAACGCATATTCGCGTTGTTCGGTTTCCTTGTGTGTGGAGTAATCTGCAACGGCATCTGGAAAGTCTACGAAGAGCATCGCTATCCGCAACTTGCCGACGGACGGCACCCACGTTGGGCGCGGAAAGCCGGCCGTCAAACCTCCTCGAGTGTCGGGGGGGGCGACACTCGAGAGCGCTTGCCGGAGCGGCCTCCTGCGGGAAGCGGGACTGCCAATCGTAGGGCGCCGCCACATCCTGGCTAGGTTCGTAACGCTCGACTTGCGAGCAGCCTTCTTCAAGACCATCCCGGCTTCCTCCGTGCACACTGACAATGTAGATCTGCGACCACCCTTGAGCAATGGTATTTGCGAATAGGAGTAGTTCTCCGTCGGGCGACCACGCCGGTTGACTGCTGTCGCCTGGAAGGTAACTAATGCGCCTTTCATCAGTTCCATCACCATTGATCAAGACAATGGCGGTGCATTCACCCAGATCCCTGGTGTATGCGATTTGTGAAGAATCGGGAGACCATGACATTCCTCTGTAGACCGCGTGGTTCGCGACAATCTCTCGCCTGTTGGAGCCGTCAGGCGCCATTAGCATCAGTTGGCCGTACTCTGTCACATACCCGATATTGGCGCCGTCGGGCGACCATGATGGGCCATAATCCTCCGGAAAGCCGGCAGTGAGCGGTGTCTCGTTTGAGCCGTCAACGTCTATGGTCACGATATAGCTGTCGCCTTCAAAGAAGCTTCGGTTGAAGACTATCTGGTTTCCATCTGGTGACCAGGAAGGGTCATCGTCCCAATGGGGGCCGTTCGTCAACTGCGCCATGTTGGATCCATCTGCTTCAATCACCCAGATGTGCTGCGCCCAGTATGAATCGTCGCTCCCGAGGTTCTGCGCGGCAAAGGCCACCCTCGTACCATCCGGAGACCACGCAGTCCAACTGACGGCGCTCGCCGCAACACTGCCGCCTTGCTCATATCGATAGAGGTCACGCAGATGCTCGCCGTCGGGTTGCATAACCGCGACCCCGGCGTTCTGCACGTAGGCGATTTCGGCACAATCTGACCTCCACGAGGGAGATGCGTTGCCTCCCAACAAGCCGGTGACCGGCACGGGGGTATCATAGGTTCCATCTCCGCATGAACCGGGCGCAGGAGGCACCAACCCCAAAGGGATGATCGTCGGACCCGCGGGCGTGGGTGTAGGCGTGGGCACGGGCGTGGGTGTGTTTGCCGGGGCCGTGATGGAAGCAGGCGTAGGCGCCGGCGTGACTCCGGGCTGTGCTGTGACAGTGGGAGTAGGAACGTCCCCAGCCGACGGCGTGGGGCGTGGCGAATCGGTGCACCCGGCCAGCAGTATGGCAAGTAGAATCGCACTCGCACATAGCAAACCAAGGGCAATGGACTTTGACATTTACACTCTCCTCGGCGCAAGATGCACTGCCGCGATCGCGTCAACATTAGCCTTCCGTGTGACGCGCGGTAAGGTTTGTTAGTACCTGATGCGAGGGGTACTGTTTGATCTGCCCGGTAAGGTGCGCTCGAACCTTGCCGACGCCGTCGAACGGCGTACATTACATGGCAATAGACGAGGCTTGAATTTGCAGACCACGACGCGCGATGTGATGGCAGGGCCCCGCCGGGAGCTTGATCGTACCGATCGGGACGACCTGCACTACAACTTGAGGATTTCGGTATGGGTGCGATGGTTTCTTCTGATAGCCTGGCTGTTGCAGTTCAACTACCGGCCAAACTTCGCAGACCCTGCGTATGTTCCTACCATGCTGTTGGCGGTATCGTTGCTGGCCCTCAACGGCTACGTTCACTACCGCACCCAGTCGCGTCGGACGGTTACGTGGCGCTGGGCGCTGGCTCTCAGCGTGATGGACGGGGCGATGATTTCGGCGGGCATTGCGATTTCATCCAGTGGATTTCAGAACACCTTCTTCGTGCTGTACTACCCCGCCCTCGCCATGTTCGCGGTGGTGTTCACCTCCTTCAGGCTCAGCTTCGCCTGGGTCACGATGGTTGCGGTGGTGTACGGGGCAATGAGTCTGGTGATGGAGCCGGGCGTCGACTACGGGATCAAGGAGGAGAAGGTACTGTTCACCAGGATTGTCGGCATGTACGCGGTCGTCGCGGCGGTCAACCTGGTCTCCAGATTCGAACGGACCAGAAGGAGAGCGGCAGTGGAGCGGGAAGGGGAGCTTCAGCGGGAGCGGATCGAACTCTCGCAGACTATCCATGACACCATCGCCCAGTCCGCCTACATGATTGGCCTGGGCGTCGAGACCGCGATAGAGATGGCGAAGGCCCAGAACGACGAAGGCCGCAACGAACTGATCGCCAAGCTGGAGGCGATCCACGCCCTGTCGAAGTCGACCATGTGGGAGTTGCAGCATCCCATCGACGCGGGACCCATCTTCGAGGGCAGGGAGTTCGGCCGGGTGCTACGTTCTCACGCCTCCACATTCACCACGATCACGTCGATCCTCACGGGGGTGGAGCAGTCCGGCAGGGAGCCGCGGCTGTCCACCGTCACAAGGGGGCTGCTCTTCTCGATAGCCCACAACGCCATGACCAACGCATTCAGGCACGCGCGCGCCGACAGAGTTGCCATCGCGCTGAACTTCGATGGCGATGGGCTCCGCATGTCCATAGCCGACGACGGGATCGGCCTCCCCGACGACTACGCGGAGCGCGGCCACGGATTCAGGAACATGAAGAGGGACGTCGAGCGCATGGGCGGCAGCCTTGAAGTGGGTCCGGGCGAATCGGGACGTGGCACGACCGTAACCTGCGTGGTCCCCTATGACGCAAATCGAGGAGGAGCGTAGCTTGGCGCCGAACAGACAGATCACGGTGATGCTCGTGGATGACCACGAGATCATGCGCGACGGCCTGCGGGAGGTGCTCCAGCGTGCCGGGGACTACGAGGTTGTGGGGCAGGCCGGAGATGGTGAGGCGGCGGTGAGGGTCGCGCAGAGTCTCCGGCCCGACGTGATCATCATGGACGTCATGATGCCGCTCAAGAACGGCATCGACGCGTGTCGCGAGATCACGGAGATGCTCCCGAACACAAAGATCCTGATGTTGACGGCCGCATCGGAGGAGGACGCGGTAATTGAGGCCGTGGCCGCGGGTGCAACCGGCTACCTCCAGAAGTACTCCGGCAAGGAGAAGCTGCTGCGTACCGTCCGCGACGTGGCGGAGGGAGAGTACCGCATTCCCGGCGACGTGATGAAGCGCGTATTCGCCGGACTCCGCGCAGGGGCGCCGCAACCGACCCACGGGTTGAATAGGCTGACCGCGCGGGAACAGGAGATACTCACGCTGTTTGCGCGGGGCCTGTCGTACGCGGAGATCGCTGAGGCCAGGGGCAACCAGCCGGTGACTATCCGCAACGGCGTCTATAGCATCCAGGACAAGCTCGGCATCGATACCAAGCAGGAGCTTGTGGTGTGGGCAGTGCGTAACGGTCTCTTGGACGATTATCAGATAGGGAGATGAATCTCACCGTGCTCCACTCAATCCCGGGTTGCGCTGAGGGCGGACGGCTCGATGAGCCGCAGGAGCGTGATGGCGGTCGTGGGTAGAGCACCAGTGCAGCTGACATCATGGTTAACTCTGACCGGGTACTCCCCTGACTTGGCGCTACCATTGTCGTGCAGCCGGCCTTGGTAGGTTCACAGAGCCCCCAACCACACCTCGAAGATGGTTCTGTTTACCGTCCACTTTGGCCCGCCATTCTGCCCTTGCGCAGCACCGGCCCCACCCGACAGCGTTTCAAGGAGGTCCCCGCTTGCCCGTCCCTTCCCGGCTCACCTACACCCCGGAGCAACGCCGGATCCTCGACACTGGACTCCGTATGCTTGCCCGGTTGATCGCCTAGGTATATCTGCGCGAGGCATGTGGCGCCGACGTGTCGCCGTCTGCCAATCGCTGCCACGCTCCTGGCGCTGCCGATCCCTCCCATCGGAAGTCGTCCGACAAGTCAGGCTAGTCGGCCGCTCCCGGCGCCGCCGACTAGCCCACTCCGTTCTCCTAGTTGCCACGTCGCTCCCTGGCTTGCTGTTCGAGTTCCCCTCCCAACCATCCGCCCACGGACCGCCTGCGTCGGAGTTATGAATACGGTACCGTATGTTCGAGAATGGCAGTCCTAGGGAGACTGTATTGCGAACGTTCCGGTGGGAAGTGGCATTCCAATCCATACTCTGCAGGTCGAACCAGCGACCAAGAGAACGAGCACTTTCCCTCCCCTACTCACTCGGACGTTTGGTGGCCGCGGCGCTGACGTGGGGCCTATGAGGGAGGCAAAGGGCGCTGCCAATGGAGAAGCGCTTGGGCCTCCGCCAACTGGGGCCAACTGACAGGCGAATCAGACGGACCTCGTATCTCTCCTAGTCAGCTAGGCTCAACACCGTGGGCTACGAGGACCAGGGGCGGGTCAGGCCGGTACTCTCCGGGGGGAGGAATGCCTCGGTTTCCGCAAGTGACTCGAGCCTCCCCGTCCCCGTAGCCAGTACAACGGTATCGACGAGGAGGACGAACAGCGTGAGCTACGGGCGAAAAAACCAGCCAACTCAGCCTGTCCAGTAGCTGGTTCACTGCATGTGCTTCACCGCCGCCTGGCACAAAGGCCACTACACCTCGAAGGATGCGCTCGGCAGCGGTGAGTCCATCCTTCGATGTTTGTCGACAGGTAATCTTGTCCGTTGCTCGGACCAGAGCGGCACACCCACATTCTCTCCGTATTCTAGGATTCTCCTCGTGACAAATGGATGATATGCAGGCATTTGCCTTAGGAGGGCGAACACCCAGCCCGCCACCAAGTGCCTACATGTACAGGGTCGCGTCGTTCGAAATGGAGAGTCATGTAAGAAGCATTGAATGATTCCATAATAGTCATTCAGAATTCATCTAACTTCGCCTATACTGGGCTGGCAGTCGCGACCAGCCTGCCCGTGGTTGCACGAGGCTCTCTTAGCGGCTGAGCGGAGTACGAGACGTCTTCGCGACATGACGCCCGCGCTGTGCGTCCTCTGGGGCATCAGCCTGTAAGGAACGGACTGCTGCGCGCTGAAGCCCACCGGACTCTAGAGGAACTAAGATTTTCGTCCTGAGATTCCTGGAATAGAGGACTAGTATGCGCATAGCGTCGTTCCAGACGATGGCAGTCCGCATCCCTCGCGAGCCGGGGCAGTTCGCGCCGCGCGAGCAAGGGGACTTCGTTACGCTGCGCCTGCGCACGGACGACGGCGTCGAGGGCATCTCATACGCCGGTTTCACTTCGCCGCTGGCGACGAAGGCCCTGAAGGAGATGCTGGACGCGCTGGCAGCCGAGACGGTCGGCGCAGACCCGCACGCCGTGGAGGAGATCGGGCGGGGGCTGCTGGGGAAGGCGGGCGACGGGTCACCTGCGGGGCTCGTGACGCGCGCCGTCTCCGCGATAGACGTGGCGCTCTGGGACATCCGCGGCAAGGCGCTGGATATGCCGGTCTGGAGGCTGCTTGGTGCGGGGTCAGGGGCGGTGCCAACGTATGCCAGCGGCCACCTCTGGCGGCGGGATGGACTCGATACGCTGGCGGAGGCTGCCGCCGAACTCGCCGGTCAGGGTTTCCGTGCGATGAAGCTCCGTCTGGGAGGTGAAACGTCGGCGAAGGCGGAAGTGGCGCGGCTGTGCGCGGTGCGGGAGGTGGTCGGAGAGGGAGTGGACGTGATGGTGGACATCAACCAGGGGTGGGACGTGAACCGCACTATCGCGGTGGGACGGAGTATGGCCGAGCACAACCTCTTCTGGCTGGAGGACCCCGTCCACTTTCAGGACTACACCGGGCTCGCGCGCATCGCCGAGGCGCTGGATACACCAATCGCTGTAGGCGAATACCACTACGGCATCGAGCCGTTCCGCCACATGCTGGCAGCCGGCTCCATCGACATTGTCATGGTGGACCTGCTGACCGTGGGGGGTATCACGCAGTGGATGAAGGTCGCACACCTCGCAGAAGCGTACAACCTTCCCGTGGTGACACACCTCACGACGGAGATCCTGGGGCACACGCTCGCCGCAGCGCCGAACGGGCTATACGTGGAGCACATGCCGTGGGCATTCCCGCTGTTCGAGGAGGTCCCGCAGGTAGACGCCGCGACGGGACGCCTCATGATGCCCGACGAACCGGGCCTCGGCCTCCGGTTCGATGAGGCCCGGCTCGCCGCCAGCGCGCTCTAGGTCATCGGTTGTACGTGTAGCACTATGAGTACCGAGGAGATTCGAATTCATGGTCGACCGTGCTGCCGGAGCTGGCCGAAGAACCAGGAGCTCGGCCACCGAAGAAGATATCCACACCATAAGCCAAAATGGACACCAAATAGAGGTCGCCAACGTCTGGAAGGCATTGCCGCGATCACGATGTGAGGCGTCTTCTTCATCGTAGTTGCTGTAATCCTTATACGAGGTCGACGCGGTCGTCCGGCGCGTGCTGGGCAGAATGTCGAGTTCGCCAGGGCAGGGCTTGCTCTTTCAGCCCACCAAGCGTTCTGTGTTATCCAATCGTGGCTTCATCACGTATAGTCCCTATTGGGTTCATCCTAGTTCATGTACTCCCAACGCAAGCTCGGCTGCTACCAGTAGCGCTGACGATCCTGGCGCTGCTTGCGCATGCACATGATTCCGGCGCACAGCAGCGCAACACCAAACAGCGTGACGAACAACAGCGGCTGCAGACCATCTCCGAATACGTAGGTCTCCGCGGTCGAAACCGGCGCCGGCGTGGGTGTAACCGTCTCCTGCAGCGTACCGACGACAGAGCTCCCACTGCTATGGTGGACCATAGGCAGCCCGCCTCCTTGGGCAACCCGGGCTTCGGCCAGAGTCCCTGAAATGCCTTCTGGGGAGTCAGTCTTGTGCCGGTTGTGATAGCCATCATGACTCCAAAGAGGATGCGGTAACGTTCTGGTGACGGGGCACCTGATTCTGATGCAAGGCGGCGGGACTCCCCGAAATCGGCCCACCGCTAGGGCTGGTGAAGAGCTTCCTCGGCGCGCCCATCCGCCACCGGGGCCGGCACGTCGGCAACCTCTATCTATCGGACAAGCAGGGGGGAGAAGAGTGCACCCAAGAGGACGTGGACACCCTGACGATGTTCGCCTCCCAGGTGGCGATGGCCATCACCATCCCCGCCCCAGCAGGCGACGGAGCCGTCCGCCCTCACCCCACACTTGTGGTTCTCCCCTGCGCTGACGGAGGCGAATTTCCCTCTCGGCGACTTTGCGGTCGTCAGTGTGGTAAAGGGCTTCCTCCATACCGGCAGCCCGCGGGGATTGGCGCACAGCCGCTGACGCTGTACTCTAGGTTGACCTTGACGACGGACTCGGGCCGCCCTATGAGCACCAGGTAAGCGGTGCCAGGGAAGTACCATGACCGGTCGGTCCCTGCGTTCACCATGACCACTGAGTAGCCCCCCTCCAGTGCCCACGACTTCGCCGTGTCGTGGCCGTACGGTTGTGAAACAACGACCACCTCCTTGTACCCCACCTGTGCGGTGTGCCAGTGGTCTAAGATGCCTCCGGGCATGACCTCAGAGAGTCGATGGTGGTTCATGCAATGGCGGTGCGGGGTCACAAAAGCCTCCAAACAAGGGGGGCCATAGCCACCCTTGGCAAGCCGGATTTCTGGGTTGGCATTCACGAAGGCTTTCCATCGATCGTGTCCTGCCTTTTCCCAATCAGCTTGGTGGATGCCTGGCGCCGTCACCCTTGTTTTCTCGCACGCGCAAATGCTATCCGTCCCGTTCATTTTCGTCTGTATCACGACGTCACCTATGAGTCTTCCTAGCCCGCCCCTCTCATTGTGCAATCAGGGGAACCGACGAGGCGAACCACAATGTTTGACTACGGCATTCTCCTGCACCTCTGCGCGGTCCCTGTGCTCGTTGTGCGCCTGCTCTACCATTCGCCTCATCGCCTCTATGAAGGCGATTGAGTGTACAGGACAACAATCAGTCCAGAGAACCCTGCTATGATCAGAAACCCTAGGGCCTCTTCTGCTCGACGAGCAAGGTTAAGGTACTCCCGCTTCAAGGGCCGAACGAGCGCGGCCCATACCCCAGCGATAACCACTACCCAAACCGTCACGGGCATGATTGCGGCAAGTGCTGCGTCTTGCAGCCTCGCAGTGTCCACCAGCACCTACTGCACCTCTTCGCCAATTGCCACCACCATAGGTGCTTCTTATGGCTCGATGCCCCTGCTGCTCGTGGGCCCGGCTAACCCCTATTCATCACTTAGCCTAGCGCTTTCACGACTAGCGACCCATGGGGTTCAACGCCTCTGATTCGAGTACGTTACCCACGCTGAACCACTGAATGTCCGTGTGCTCCGGGTCCCCTGCCGGCTCTTCCGTTCCCCCCACGTGTCTCAGCGCGGCGCATTTTGGAGGCCGTTGCCTGACCCGCCCCCCTCTGATGCCTCCCCAGCCTTGCAGCGTTGCCACAAAGGATGGTTCGTCCCTTGTCTCAGGAACGCCATCGCATCTGTCGAGAGCCAGGCCAATGGGCTTTCAACGAGTGGATGCGAACTACAATCCTGCCATCTCCCTACGGTGATGCGATAGGTGAGAATGGGGCAATTGCCCTAGGAGTTGGGCTCGTTTTTGCGTCAGCACTCTGCCTAGTTTGATTGGTACAAAGTGCTCTCACATTCCATCAACAATTGCTGTAGGTTGTCAGCGGTAAACATCGCGAGGTTGTGGGGCTGTGGGTGGAAGCATTCGGCCTGTGATGGCAAAGCGCATCCTGGTAGGTGACTCGGGACCGGTAGCCTTGGCGTGCTGAAGACCGGCAGAGAAGCCCTACAAGAGTGGGTTACACCAGGCGCACTGACCGACCCGGACGTCGTTCTGTGTGCGGCAAGAGTCTCTGTCTGGGGTCGTTGGTTCATCTGGCTGGCCGGTGTCTTCCTGCTGCCCAACCGGTCGGGCTTCTGGTACCCAGACGACATCGAATTCTTGTCCCTACCTGTGCTGCTAGGGGTCTTCAACGGCCTTGTGCACCATCGGCTCCTGACGAACAGGCCTGTGACGTGGGGCTGGATGCTCTTCCTCAGCGCCACGGACATTGCCCTAAACACGACACGTGCGAGGCAATTTGAACAATTTTCTTAGGTACTCCTGGACTGCGGCACTCTAGAAAGCGCAGCATACGAGGTAGTAGACACTTCACCGTCCCCTGCCGGTGTGAGTTCGAGTCCCGCGTAGTCCATCGAACTGGACAGAACCGAAAGCCCTCTTCCGGCGATGCCCGTTGTCAGTGGAGGATGCTCATAATGTGCTGAGCAGTCTGGTAGAGCTATTCCTGCGGGACTTATCCGACGAAGAGACCTTCATCCTAAAGGTAACCTCCTCGGATTCAAGTTTGTGTCGGAGCAGCCGGCTTACACATCGTCATTCGGTGGCCTTCCACGCCAGATCAATTGCTCGCCAGTCTCGGCGTCAAGGACAGCAACGAGTTTGGGTGGATTGTTCGTGTCCGCTTGAGCCTGCTCAAGCTGTTCTCGGGTCAATCCCTTTGCCGCCTGCAGGCCGCCGTTCGAAAACTGGACGCCCGATAGGTTTGCCTCGGACATGTTCGCTCCGGTCAGGTTCGCGTCGAGAAAGTCCGCGCCGAAGAGATCGGCCCGCATGAGCCATGCTTGGGACAAGTCTGCTCCCTGAAAGTTCGCGCCCGCCAGATTTGCGCGTTCAAGCCACGCTTTAGCCACGGTGGCATCTTGGAGAATCCCTTCGGACAGATTGGCTCGCCCGAGGTTCGCCCCGGTCAGGTTCACGTTATGAAGATTCATCCTGGCCATCTGAACGTCTTGAAGCATGGCACCCGATGGGTTCGCGGACCACAGGTTTGTTCCCGTGAGATTCACGTCGTAAAACTGGGCGCGTGACAGGTCCGCGTCGACAAGGGACGCTTCCGTCAGATCCACATTTACAAGTCTGGCGCCGGACAAGTTCGCATGTTGGAACATGGATTGCGCTAGGTCTGCGCCCAGAATCTGTGCCCCACTGAGGTCGGCCCCCCGCAAGCCTAGCCTGAGTTCCGCCACGCGCTCAGTTGCGATTCGAGCCCTATCCCGAGATCCGATTGCCTCGATGATGGATTCAACGTCCTGACGAATGCCCAATAGGGTACCCGGCTGAATTTCTGCCTGTCCTGATTCGAGACTCTGGTCCCGAGTGGGGAGCCGAACGAAAGCGCAGAACAAGCGCATGATTTGGGTATGGTATTCCTTCGGATGCTCCGTTGCGAGATTCTGTAGCGCGTAGATCCTGGCCAGTCGGACTGAAAGGACTTCGCTTCCCAGCATCTCGGCCCCCTTTTGGTAACGCTCATTCAGGAGGCCCCTTTGCGCCGTCTTGGCCTGGCTGTCCGCTACAATGCTGCGCCAAAGCGCTAAGGGCAACGCGACGACCCCCGCCAAGACCAGGGCCAAGTTCCGTATCGTCGTGCTGCCGGATTCTCCAGCGCTCAGCCACTCCCAGAACATTATCAAAAGTGCAAGCGCCACGACTGCTGCAACGCTCATGGCTCCAGCCACGCCTGAATTGCGGTGCCTGTGAAGGATCCGCCCCATCCCCGATATCCGTCTCATAATTCGCTCACGGCTACTCACTAGGAGGCTTACGCCTCCGTCAGCACTTCTTCCCGCCCTAGAGCGGTTTTCGTCGCCTTCTCTAGATTGCCCCATTGGGAGCTGCGGATCTCAGGGCGCGGCCTACCGCGGCGCGAAGGTGGGCACAGACGTTCTCTAAAGGGGTTCGGACGCACCTGCATGCATCAACCTGCATTGGTGCTGTCCTGAGGATATGGATCCCGTCCCCTAGAGACTACTCCCCTCTATTGTAGCTTCACGCCGATGTCCAAACCCTGACGTGCAGTGTCAGCTCAAGCGAGAGTCGCCATGAAGTTGTGACCTCTCAGCCAACAAACCGTGTCCGACATAGGGTAGGTGAAAGAGGGGAGGTCAAGAGGAACCAATCATAAACACTCCTCGTTACATGCGGTGATACCAGTCGGTATGAACCGGCTGTCGAGGAGACGAGTAGATATGACCGCGCTAACACGGCGCGTTGTTGGCGTTTCGGCTGCAATGGTGGCCGTCATCCTGCTGGCATCGCTTTTCCTCACCGCAATCGCTCAGGCTCAGACCACGCCCACCATCACTTCGATTACCGCCAGCGACATCACCATGACCTCTGCCACCGTCACCGTAAACCTCCCCGATGCCAACGACGGGACCACGGTCTACCTGAAGTATGGCCCGGTGAATGATTACCCCTCGACGAATCCCAAGCCGCCCGCATTCAACGTCTATGGCGAAGCATATGGCGTTAAAGGCGAAGAACATCGATTCGTGATCCTTGACGAAACCGCAGCCCCGTTGCAGGAGACTTCCCTCAGTAGCGCCGCCACGTTCAAATTGCCGGCCTCAGCCCTGCCTGAGGCGGACCTGCCCCGGTGGTGTCCAGGACTTGTGGTCCTCCTACGATGTCAAGGTTGAGGCCTCTTTAGTTGATGACTTTAGCGCGGGCGTCGTCACGGAGAACTTCAAGACGCTTCCACCCACGCTTGAGGGCTTCTGGGGTGCCTCGGGCAAGACGACAATAAGAATACATGCGTACCTCTCCACGTTTAGTGGCACGGAACATACTGTTTACTATCGCTACCGTCCGGAGGGTTCGGATACCTGGACAACTGGCTCTTTCATAATCCCATGGGTTACCCAATCAAGGTTCGATATTGTGGAGGCGGAAGGTCTGGCCTCGTTCACATCGTATGATATTGAGATTTCCCTGGATCCAACCTTCCCTTCCGACAAGACATCAACAGATACTGCGTCGACATTGCATCCTGACCTTGTGCGCATGGGGGTGCCAAGGTGACGGATACGGAAGCTACGGTCAACGCCGTCATGGACCACCCCAACGGAAGAGACTATTCGATCAACTGTCGTTCCAGAGAAGTCGATGTCCCTGGAAACTGGTCAAACAAGTTCGGCGGGGAGATGGAAGGATATGTGGGTACGGCTATGTTGCGATCCCTGACCGCCGCTTCTTCGTATGACTATAAGTGCCACTTGTGGTTCGGCATCGGCCCATACGAGAGCACACCACTCGAGTCCGTACTAGGGACCCTGGGTACCGATCCGGCCTTGACGGAGATTGGCGCCTCTCTCTCCGGTACGAACGCAACCCTCACCATTGACCTTGCAAACAAGGATGGTATCGGCAAAGAGGTTCATCTCCGGCACAGAGAGTTTCCGATGGACGCATGGACTGAGAGTCCAGCAGTTACGACCAACACAGACTCCGCGCAGTTCACCTTTTCCAGCTTGACCGATGACACGGTGCATGAGTTCCAGGCTTCCCTTGCCCAGAACTTCCCGGAAATAGAGACGCTTACCCTCTACTTGGTAGTCGGAAACCCGCCCTATGTCACGTCGCCAACCAGCGGCAGCAGCACGCCAATTGAGGATCCCAACAGCGGCAACACGCCACCCGGCGACGGCAACAATGGCGATCTGAACGGTGGCAACGACGGCAACGGTGGCAACGGCGGCAACGGTGGCGGAGGAGGCGGCGGCGGCTTCGGTGGCTTCGGTGGCGGCGGCAGCTCGGTGACCCGCAACACGCCGCCCAATTTCCGGGACAGCGCCCGCGATATGCGGACGGTGCCAGAGAACAGCGAAGAGGGCGTAACGGTCGGCAAGCCAATCATGGCGTGGGACCCGGAGAACGACGTCCTCGAATTCTCGCTGCCTGGCGATGCCGCCGAGCCCTTCACCATCGACGAAAAGATCGGCCAGATCCTCGTCGGGCCCGAGGCGGTCCTGGACTACGAGGCACAGAACGTCCACGTGGTGACCCTGGTCGTCACCGATACCGATGGTGATACAGCCATCACGGAGCTGGAGATTCACCTGACGGACGTCAAACTGCCCGGCAAGGCGGACGCCTTCGACGTGGCCAACAACCATAATGAGCGGCTTGAGCAGGAAGAGGTTGAGGCTGCTGCCACAGCCTATGGGCTGGGGCTCATAACAAAGCTGGAGACCCTCTTCATCGTGAAGTACTACTACTCCACTGAGATGGCCGCAATCGACTTCGCCAACCTGCCGAGCATGGTCGACAAGTACGATCTGAACGAGGACAGCATCATCGACCGTGGCGAGGTGCTCATGGCGCTGCAGGACTTCATGGAAGGCAAGCTCTCCAGGTCTGACATGCGGCAAATCGTGGAGGTCTACTACACCACCGTTGAAGAGACGGCATAGGAGGCAGAGCCGACGCAGGCGCAAGCGAGGGAAGCAAACGTGTGCCGTCTCAAGAGCCCATGACCATTGGTGCGGGGTACTCTTTCTCTTGACGAGGACCCGTCGTCTCCCCGCTCGGCAGCACGACCCTGATGGGTGTCTCGAATCTCTTTGGGGGACCATGTCCGCACTTGTTGAAGCAATCGGGAAGCTGGTGCCACCGCATATTTGCCCATCTGGAGTTCGAATGGGCCGTGGAGGCGCACGGTCTCGTCGGCGACGCCAACGGACTAGGTCTCGTCCCAAGAGGGGATAGGGCCCTGCTGGAACGCCTCGCGTACGGCGATGAACAGGGCTCGCACGAACTCCTCGGCCGCCAACTAGACACGTTTGCCAGGGAGGTGTGCCCCTGCCTCCAGAGATGGTTCCCTTGGTGCAGGAGCCTGTCCGCCAATCGCGTGTGCCATCACCCACCGCCGCCAAGGTGGATTGAAACGCTGGGCCACTCCAATGCAGTCATCCATCTGCATCTCTTGCAGCACGCGGAACGGCCAGGCCCACACCTCCAGCGCTAGCCGATCGGCCACGGCCTCGGGGTTCACCTGGTCGCACAGGCCACTTCGCGCCAGAGCTGTGCTCCTCTGTTCCGTGCACGAGTCAAACCGAGAGCTCTCTCCCAAAGGTTCCTGCACAAGTCGACAGCGACTCGACTTCCTGCTTCACACGGATGCCCAAGGCAACTGCCGTTTAAGCCCCTCAGATCTCCTAGTCGTGCGCCCTGACAAAGAGTTTGCTCCCGCCCGCGTCCCCCCAGACAGCGCCAAGCCGCACTCCGAGAAGATGGAATGTCGGCAAGCCTACTGCAGGGTTGTTGGATTTTCGTGAGCCATCTTCATATGTGCATCAGGGGTTTTGAGGTGTGTCAGGCCTGGGAAATACATCCTCAATTGCCTTGGATGTGTCCTCGCCCGACTGTGCCCGTCCACCAACTCGTCCAGCAACGCCGACGTTCTTCGCAGTCAGGCTGCGCTCGTACGTAGGCGTTGCGAATCACCGGACCGGGCACACATTTCGGCTCCAATGGGATTCTGCCGGACATGGGTCCCAATCGCCCCGATCGACCACTAGGCATGCAATTGCGTCCGGCAAAGGTCGCCGGCGCGACGGGGCTAGGGGATAGTCCTGATGCGCCGATTGGCGGATCAAGCGAGGGGGCAAAATAGTCTGACAACCACAGTGAGTAGATAGTCCAGCCGGGTCTGCGACGGTGTGGCCTCACGGTGACCCCGACCTCTCGCGGCAGATGGTCGCGGGTCAACACCCGATGGGGGCTCGCAAAGGTTCATTGGCCCGCTGCGACGTCGTCCAGCAGGCCGTTCCGCACAGCCCAGATCACGAGTTCCTGCTTCGTCTTGATTCCCAGCTTGTCCTGAATGCGGTAGATGGTGTTCCGTACGGTCACGGTGCTGTTGCCCCTCGCCTGGGCGATCTGGACGTACGACCCGCCGCGGGCGAACAGCGTCAGAACCGCCCGCTCCAGCGTCGTTAGCTTGGCCGAAAGCTGAGGGGAGACGAGCTTACGCTCGCCGCGGATCATCGCGAAGACCCGCCTCACTGCCTTGTCAGGCACGCGTAGCTGACCTTCGGCCACGGCCAGAACGGCTTCCACCAACTCCTCCGGTCGTGAATACTTCTGAAGGTAGCCCGTCGCCCCGGCGGCAACCGCCTCAATCACCGCATCCTCTTCCGTCGAAGCCGTCAGCATCATGACCCGCGTGTCGGGCAGAAGCTCCATGATCTCCCGGCAGGCATCGATGCCATCCTTGCCCGGCATGAGCACATCCATGACGATGACATCCGGTTTCAGCTCTTCGACGGTCCTCACTGCCTCCTCTCCATCTTCAGCCAGTCCCACCACCTCGAAGCGGCCCGATGCTTCCAGCGTATCCCGCAAGCCGTTCCGCATGATCGGATGGTCGTCCACCACCATCACTCGTATCCGAACTGCTGTTGCCATCTCAGCCTCCTCTTTGCTCCGCTGCGTAGGGGACCACACAGGAAATGGTCGTTCCGCGTCTCCCCTCGCCGCTCTCCACGATGAGCGCTCCGCCCAGATGCTCAGCGTCCGACCTCATTCCTTTGAAGCCCCGGCCGCGTTCGTCGTAGCCCTCGGGAAGTCCCACGCCATCGTCCGAGACGGCGAGCCTGATCTGGTCGGCCTCGAAGCTCAACCTGACCTCGACCCTCCCAGGCCGGGCGTGCAGGAAGGCGTTGGTCAGCGCGTTGTGCGCGATGGAGAAGAGACGAGCGCGGGTCTCCGTGGTAAGCGGGGGCTCGGTTTCCGATTGCGACATCTCCGCATGGACGCCCGTAATCTTCGCAAATGTCGCACAGTGGGACCACAGGACGCGTCCCAGCTCCCTCCCCTCCAAGAGGTGGCCCGCGTCGATGGGGCCCCGCACCTCCCACATGGCCGACCTTGTCAGCGCAGCCGTTGCATCCAGGGCGGCCACCAGGTCCTCGTTCGTTTCGCCGGCCAGTTCCCGGGCCCGGTGGATCCCCAGGTCAATCATGTAGGCGGTCTGAGCCGTGGTGTCGTGAATCGTCTGGGAGAGCTCGATGCGCTCCCGCTGCAGTCCATGCTCCCTGGTCACCGACGTCTGCCACCTGATGCGTTCGAACCGGATGATGAGACTGATGCCCAGCACCATGGTGTACATCATCGCCAACCTGGCCACCAGCACCTTCTCGTTGCCCGCATCAAGGTCGAGACCGGAGCCCACCCACAAGCACACGACAACGTAGGCAACAGCGACCGCCGTGGTCCAGGCGAGACTAAGCCGGTGGGACGAGAAGACCACGGCAAAAACGGCGAGGGACGGATAGTAGGCCAGGAAGATGAAACTCCTGAATCCGCCGCCGACGCCGACGCCGACCGTGATCAGGGCGATTTCCGTGGCGCTGAGGAAGAGCATCCAGCGCCATGTCACCGGCCTGTTCGTCAGGAGCCGAAGGTGCACAAGACCGTTGAGCAGCCCCAGCAGCACGGGTATGGACAGGAATTCGATGTCCTCGGGGTACCAGAAGCCCGGCCGGTAGGTCAGCAGGAAGACACCGACCAGCCAGACGAACCAGCGGCCCCAGACAGAGACCCTCGCCGCATACAGAAATACGTCCGGGTCGGACAGGGCGCCTGGCGTAACCCACTTCTGTATCGCTTCTCTGCCCGCTTTCAGCACACCAAGGCTCCCGGTCCCGAGTCACCTACCACGATGCGTTTTGCCATCACAGGCCGAATGCCTCCACCCACAGCCCCACAACCTCACGGCGTCCACCGCTGACAACCTACAGCAATTGTTGATGGGATACGAGGGCACTTTGTACCAATAAGGCTAGGCAAAGTGATGCCTCAAGCAACGAGCCATTTGCCTAGGCGCAATTGGTTGTCTCTCACCTACCGCATCCCGTAGGGAAATGGCAAGATTCATAGCTGTGCCAAATAGGGGAGGTCCATTAGCTAGTTACTCGACAGATGCGATGGCGTTCTTGCGACAGGGTGCGGATACGGCCTTTGTGGCAACGCCGAGCAGATGGGGAGGCAGCAGCGCGAGACGTGTTCGGCAACGGCCACCGCACGGACTACTGCCGCGCCTGCCAGCGGGGGAGCTTGCTGGGTCGGCGGTAACGGGAGGGCCTTTAGACCAAGCCAAACAGCCACTGCAAGTGCGAAGCAATTTTGTATTTCCGGCCAATTCTTGTTACTATTAGCTTTCTTCCTCGAAGATAGCATGAACCGGCTGATTCTAGTATTCCTCTTATACATCATACTTTCGGCAGCAGGGTGCGAACCAAGAGTTGTTGTTGTGGTAGCCACACCCGAGCCTGCAACCACTCCGACGTCAACACCCACACCCACCGCAAGTCCGAAGCCAACTGCTACACTTGCCCCTACGCCATTGCCAATGCCTACCGCAACACCTTTGCCGATCCCTACCCCAACACCAACGCCACGACCGACACCGACATCGACGCCAACACCTGCTCCTGCGCCGCCTCCCGCGCCCACCGCTGCGCCCACGCCGCCGCCCACACCGACACCTACTCCCCTACCGACGCTGGCACCGACACCTGACCCACGCACATCTTTCAGGTCAGGACAAACCGGTCTCGTTGTCGAGGGCATGAAGATATTCGACAAGTTGGTCCCGGAATTGATGGAAAAGTGGGGGATTCCGGGAGGTGCCATCGCTATAGCCAAAGATGGGAAGTTGGTGCTGGCCAAAGGGTATGGCCTCGCTGACGTTGAGCGCGAAGAGCCTGTCCTCCCCGATTCATTGTTCAGGATCGCCAGCATCTCCAAACCGATTACTGCGGTCGCCGTCCTGAAGCTGGTCCAGGAAGGTCGCCTGGACCTGAACACTCCCGCATTCGAAATACTTGATGGGTTTCAGGCTCCAGAGGGAACCACGCCGGACCCGCGGATATATGACGTTACCGTAAGGCAAATGCTGCAACACTCGGGCGGCTGGGACCGCAACAAAAGCTACGATCCCATGTTTATTCCTGGAAGAATTGAGCGGGAGCTTGGTGTCCCGAAGCCGGTTTCCTGCGCGGACGTCATCTCCTTCATGTTGGGTCAGCCGGTGGATTTTGACCCCGGTACTCAGTACGCCTATTCCAACTTCGGCTATTGCATGCTCGGACGCATCATCGAAGAGATCACCGGCCAGTCCTACGAGGAATACGTCAGGAGCCAGATATTGCAGACGGCGGGGATCACCCGGATGCGTATCGGGGGCACTTTGATTGAGGACAGAGCAGAGAGCGAGGTCCGCTACTACGGATACCCAGGCCAGCCATTGACGTCCTCGGTGGTGCCCGGTACACCGGACCGCATTCCCTGGCACTACGGAGGATTTCACCTCCAAACTCTTGACGCTCACGGAGGATGGATTGCCTCTCCAATCGACTTGGTGCGTTTTGTGACCGCCTTGGATGGCAGCAGGACCGCGCAAGTACTTGAGGCCGAAACCGTGAACCTGATGGTATCTCCACCGGACCCAAGACTGGAACCAGACCCGCAGACCCATTACGGGATGGGTTGGGCTGTAAGGCCCTTTGGAGACGACGCGATTTGGTCGCATACCGGCAGTCTGGATGGGACGCATGCCCTCCTGGTCCGGACCCACCACGGCATGGTTTGGGCCGCGCTCTTCAATTCCCGTCCCGCGGACTGGCAGCAGTTCCTGGCAGAAGTTGACTGGTTGATGTGGGATGGGATTGGTAAAGTCACCGAATGGCCTTCCCATGACCTGTTTCCACCTTTTGGATATAAGTAACCATACCTGCAAGCTTGAGCATAAGCTGAAACTTATGCATACCGGGATTTTCTTTGCCGCGGCAACTGGACACCAAGAGGGGTTGAACACCGGAGTGATTATCAGGCTGGCAGCAGTCCCATTGCTCTTCGACCTAGTTCCTGTCCGGGTGCCCGGCTCAGCCCCAGGGATGCACTGGACTCCTAGGCCCGCCTCAGCTTGCCACCCCCACGATTTCAACGTCGTCGATCAGAGCCGCCAGCCCGCCGCCATAGATCCCCGCCCGCGCCGCGGTCCAAGTCGTACATCTGCTGCAGGTTCATCCAAAACTCGGGCGTCATGCCAAGGACTCGTCCAATGCGAAGCGCGGTGTCCGCCGTGATTCCTCGGCGGCAGTGGACTATTTCGTTCACCAGCAACGACGGGCCCACCATAGGATTCGCGGACCGAGAGTTTGCCGCCTTGTGTGCTTAATCTGCTCCTTGATACATCGTAAGAGAACCACCTTGCTGAAACCGGGTAAATCTCTGTTGCAGTCAGCTGCATGACAAGGGCCGGATTCCCTTCGCAGCAATCTACAATGACGAGTCTGTGCTAGATGGCATCGAAATGCGCGTAGATAAAGGTCCGATCATTCGGACGTTGAGTTCACCAGGGCCAAGGCTGCTAAGACGAGCCAAAAGAAGTTGCAGATTACTTAACGTGTCCCCAAAATACGCGGTGTATCGTCTCGCAGGCAAGGGAGCGCAACCTGAGTGGCGATGTCGACTCGCCTTCAGTTCATGGTGAATCGCAGAGGGTCTGGTTCTTGACCTATATGGAGACAGCAAGTGCAAACGTTCGCAGTACGGTCTCCCACCGCCCACCAACGCCGATAGAGCTCGCGCCATCCCTCTACGCTGCCGGCCGGTCACTCCCCCTTCGGAGCAATTGCCGCGAAGGCGGAACGCGTGCTTAGCCACTGAAATACAGCTTGACCACCTCTATGACCCCGTCCTTTTGGATGAGCCCGGCGAAGTAGTCCCCGATAGCCGCGATAACCTCGTGGCGTTCAATCGTGCCGCTGCCGTCGAGGTCGTAGCGGTGATGCGAGGCCTCTGCAACCTCAATCATCACGATGATTATGGCCCCGAAGCCTGCGCTGTCGGTGGCCGTGAGGTTGATCGTGTACGTGTTCCCAACGACAAGCTCCACGCCCTCTTTCACACGGATCTGTCCCGTTGGCTCGTCCACGGTGAAGGAAGCCGCATCGGTCCCGCTCAGGGAGTAGGTGATGCCCAGATCGTCAGGATGCGCTGCCGACACCGGCTCGCCGACGGAGTCGCCCGGCCGTGCGTTTTGCGCGACGCCGCGCGTGGTCCGAAAGCCGTCAGCGAATTTGGGCGCGACGGGCGCGGGGCCGAAGCCTCCTCCCCCTCCGCCACCGCCACCCGTCACCGAAGTCGGTCTGACGACTGGCTTCGGCTTTACTACAACCGGCGCATCGCCGCCAAACACCCATGGCCTGGCCTGCTTGATGGCCAATCTGTCCTCGCTGGTAATCTTGAACTCTATCTCAATGGCGTAGGGGTCGATGTCGTACAGCCCATCGAAATGGTCATGGATTGTGTCTAGGTGGCGCCGGAGCTGTCTCAACTGGCTGTCGCTCATCAACAACTGCTGCGCCGGAAGCTGATTGGTGTAGTGCAGGACGCCGTAACTTCCGTCCGGCCTCAGAAGCAACTCCTCCGGCAGCGAATACGCATCCGGATTGGTGACCAGGTCCTCACCCACTTGGCTGTTGACGTAGTGGTGGCCTGCCTTGCCGTACAGTGGGTCGAAGCTGACAGCCACGCCGTTTACCGTCTCGTCAGTGTAGTTGGGATGCACCAGGATCCCCATCGCGGTCTTCGTGTGGTCGATGCGATAGAACTCTCGCTCCACAAACGCCCGGAAGTTCCAAAGGCTCGCAAACACCTGCTTCATCGACTTGTCGATGCCGTCGTCCTCAGTCTCATCTGGCTTCTGCGTATTCGAGTCATACAGCCCGGCGCCGCTGAAGTTCGGCAGGTCCTCATTGTTCGTGCTCGACCGGTAGCGCAGCGACTGCCCCTCGGGATAGGTGCCATGCATCGCCTCCAGGGCCTCGATCATCCACTCAGGCGACTCCCCGTCCTTGATTTCCTTCCTCAGTTTCTTGAGCTCCTCCTCCTGCTCGTCGTAGTCGGTAAGAAAGTCCTCATCGGCCAGCAACTCGTCGACCTCATCGTAGAGGTCGTTGTGCTTCATGAACTCGTCATAGAAGTAGAAGGGGATTGCGAAGCCGTCGGGCACCGTGTCCGCCGGGAAGCCCAGCTTCCCCAATTCCGCAACGTTGGCCGCCTTCACGCCGAACACGTCAGAGTCATCGAACCCAATCTCGCCCAGCGGGGTGATTGCCTGCACACGCAGGTCACGCTCCGGAGTCTGAATCGACTTCGGCCGCAGCGACTCATAGTGGGCGTCCACCTCTGCCTTCGTAGCCGCTCGAAGTTCAAACGCATCATCAGTTACCCGGTAATAGACGTATTGCCCTACAAGGGAGGAAATCTCCGCATTGTCCATGGCATCCCGAATGAAGGCATTGGGAATCTTGTTCTGCTTGGCCCGCAGGTCTACATGGGAGAGCGGCGTCTGCGGCTGCGTGCTGATGATCCCCGCGACCCGTGAAAGCTCATTGGGCAGCGTTTCATAGAGCACAATGTCACGGGGATTGGGCCGGTCACCGGGGTACAACGACTGTAGCCGCCCATACCCCTCCCCGGTATTCAATGCGCCAAAACTGACGTCACGGAAGATAATCCCGTCATCCACCACGGGAATCCGGGGGTCCTCATCATGGACCCAATCGCTCGGCAGCCTGTCGGCAGACCTCGGGTTGTAGGCCAGGTTATGGTCGACCAACGGCAAGTTCGCCGCAAGCAACGTGTGGACCCGATCTATGCTAGAGGAGTAGTATTCGCGTCCCACTTTGTAGTAGTAAACACCCGCATCTCCGTTGAGGAGAATGTTCGGATCATAGTGAAGCGTTGCAGGGGCCCAAAATGTGTAGTTGTCATTTATTCCAAGAAGGTCGGCGAACAAGGTGTGTGAAGGTTGGGTAGTGGAGTCCTGAAAATAGATCTCGGGCGTCGATGAATTCAGCTCAACCAGCATGAACTTCACCACACCCTCATCGGCCAACTCTTCGAATTGGGCGTGGTCAGCTATCACCATCGTCCCATCTGCAGGGTCAAGTTCAAGTCTATGGGAATGATTCAGCGGCGATGGGTCGGCCAAATCATCCAAGCAATCCCCATCTACGTCAGCCGGAGCGGCAACCGCATACTTTTCCACGCGGTAGTCGGACGCCGGAAGCGCCTTGATGTTCTCTTCCAGGGTGGTAGTGCCGCTCTCCCCACGCTTCACCTGGACTGGATATTCTCTTCCATCCACACTCGCGTAGAGTACGAAGTAGTCGCTCGTGGTTGATGGAACCTGAATGGGGACGCTTGAAACAGCTATCTCAGCCGCGGTGGGAGTCGATGCGGGGGGCGAACACTCCTCGACATGCGCCAGGAGCGGCCCTGTGTGCAGCAAGAGCACGACCCCGGCGAGGAACGCAGGAATCAGCTTGAACATGACCCCCCTTCAATCCAAGAGCGATAGCGCCCTGACCCTCGTGACCGGCATCCTTGTCCAGCAGTGCCCATTGCTCCGGGGAGCCCTCGTCCACCTCCGTCGCCGACATTGCCATTCGCACTAGCGCATACCCATCATATAATCTTCTACCAGTGCTTTTCTACCGATATTTCCCGCCAAACAACGCTTGCAAGCAGGGGTATAGGTAATCCCATTCAGCGAGAGGCGCGTCCCTTCACCTTAAGCCTGCCCTGCGGCTCTCGAACCCTGGCTAAACTTGATCACCGATTGAGATTCGCGAAGGCCCAGATTGTTCTCTCTACGGCTTTTGAGACGCCATCCTCGCGCACCTTCACCGTGCACGTCTGCGTCGTCTCCCCGTCTCCGACGTCACTTCGACCTTCATACCGGTTGGGCAATAGCGACGATACGCTGCGGTACTCGTGGGCGGTGGGTCTGGACTCAACTAGCAAGGGGGACACCTAGACTGCCGACCCCTGATCCTCCTGTCGAGTGCCGCCCTCCGGATTGACGACGCGTGCGAGGCAATTTGAACAACTTTCCTAGGTACTCTTGGGCTGCGACTCTATAGAAGGTCAGGCAAAGAAGTTGCGACGTGCTTAGACGAGGTTCGCCCCGAAAGTCCGAGCCTCGTCCGGCCCGTCCGTCTGGATTCCCTGAGTTCACAAACGAAGTGCAACACCATTGTAAGGTGTTGGCATGGGATACACACAGATCAGTCTGGAAGAGCGATGTACGATTGCCCAGCTATGTTCCCAGGGGGTCTCGGTCCGGCAAATCGCTGCAGCTCTGGGTTGCGCGCCATCGACGATTGCGCGGGAGATGAGGCGCAACAGGTCACGCACGGGCGGCTACCGGCCGGTGTACGCCCACGACCTGGTCTGGGGCCGCCGCTGGAGTGGCGCTCGCCTGGACCGGGACACCGCCTTGCGGGAGGAGGTCCTGTTGGGGCTGGAGCGGGGGTGGTCGCCGGAGCGGGTTGCCGGCCGCTTCGTCCGCGCGGATGGTCGGCGGATGATCTCCTACGAGAGCATCTACCACTTAATCTACGCCCAAGTGGCCCGAAAGAAGGACTACCGGTGGCGGAACCTGCTGTCCCGGGCCAAGGCCAAGCGCGGTCGACGTCCCCGCCGCGGCCATCCCGCCCGCTTCATCGCCCACCGCCGTCCTCGGGCGGATCGCCCCGTGGCGGCCCTCGACCGCCAGGCCTTCGGCCACTGGGAGGCGGACCTGATGCTCTTCGGGCGCTCCGGCCCTGCGGTGTTGGCCCTGCACGAGCGCCACTCTCGCCTCCTCATCACCGTCCGCCAACGGGGGAAAGCCGCAGACCCGGTGGCCGACGCCATCGCCCGCATCCTGGGCCCCTGCCCCTCGAGTGGCGCCAGACGTTGACCTTCGACAACGGCTGGGAGTTCGCCCGCCACCATCACCTCCACGCCCTGGGCATCCAGACCTTCTTCTGCGACACCCATGCCCCCTGGCAGAAGGGCGGCGTGGAGAACGCCATCGGCCGCCTGCGGCGCCCGCTGCCCCGCACCACCAACCTCGCGGCCATGCCCGAGGAGCGCTTTACCAGCCCGGTGCAACTGTACAACAATACCCCCCGCAAGTGTCTGGACTTTCGAACCCCGGCGGAGGTCTTTCAATCTCAGGTGTTGCACTTCAACTGTGAATCCATCTTCCTGCCTCCGCAGGAATGACGCTTTGGGTGGGGTGGAGGAGTCGGGTAATCGGTCAGGCGCACCACTCAAGGCGCGGCAAAGCGTCCGGGTGCTCCGGGAGCCGGACCACGATGTCCAGGACACTCTCACCGTCTACCTCAATGCGGGTTGCGTCTTCCAGTACCGTGGTGAATCCCCCTGGGCCGTACCGCCCTACGAAGTTGCATCCCTCGCCGGGGGCGTGCACGTCCAGAGTGAAGGAACCGTCAGGGACTGCTATAGCAAAGGAGCCGTCCTCCCCGGTCCGGCCAAACCCGCTGTCGGCTACGGGCCCATGCCAAGCCCACAGCCCTATCCCTTCCAACGGTTGGTTGTTCGGCCCGATCACCTTACCCTGAATGGTGACGATTTCATCGGAGGGCTCCTGGACCTCCGATGGTGCGTAGGGCGACATGTCGAATCCCTGCTCGTCAAAGTAGATCAGGCGATTCGGTATTGTCCTCAGAATCACCGTTCGTTCGACGACGGTCAGCCTCTCTGATTGATACCGCACGGCGAGGTATGTGACGAAGCTCTCCGCGATATCCTCCCTGTTCGGATGATCCCGTCCATAGGTGGATATAAAGACGCCGTCGGCCGCCTGCGCCGCGCGCCAGCCGGGGGAGTCCTTGTGCGCGATGTCCAGCGCGGCATGTGCGGCTTCATGGACGAGCACTTCCTCCATAAAACCCTCGCGGATGTACTCTTTCCCCGTGTCTGTATGAATCAGGATCCCGCCGCCGCGTCTGCCGCCCCATAGTTCCTTCCCAGCGTGGATAACTACTTCCCTGATGCCGGATAGGAGAACCGCCGGCATCTGTCCCAGGGCAGGAGCGTACGTCTCGACTTCCGCCTGTGCGGCCTCCTTGCTTCCGAATTCGGGATTGACGCGGAATTCCACCACTTTTCCGGCGTACCGTACGTCGAACAGGTAGGCATCGATCGTAATCCTCCTGTCGGGCCGCCGGTCGAAGACACGGCGCTGGCCGCGGCCCGCGTACGTGATGCTCCCGAACGTGGTGGGATCGGAAGGCTGGATGACCCGCGGCGTAATGTACAGAGTCCCTTCGTACGGAGGGATGCCCATGAGTTCGAGATCGAAGTCCAGCGTGCGGTCTTCGCCCATGGCAATCTCGACGGTCTCGGTTACATGGGTGGGCCCGGCTATGACCCTAACCGTCACCGTCCCCCAGACGTTCAGGAAGCGGTAGCGCCCGTCGGGACCGATGACCATGGATTCCCGTTTGCCGTTTTCGAGCCGCACGACGGCGCCCGCAAGCCCTGGCCCGTTTCTCCGGCTGTCACTTACCGTCCCAGATAGCGTGAACGTGGGTGGAACCGTTATTATTGCGGACCCTGACGCAGCGCCCGCGCCCGCCGTGATCGTCGCCACCCCTTCCCCAATCCCAGACACCAGACCAAAAGCGTCCACCGCCGCCACTGGGACGTCAGCGGACTCCCACGAGAATACGGCCCCCGCCACCGCATGCCCGTTCGCATCCAGCGCCTCCGCCGTCAGCTGAACGGTCTCGCCCCACGCGGTCAGCTCGGCCACCGACGGCGACACCTCCACCGAGGCCACCGTCTGCGTCACTGTCACCACCGCGGCGCCTGATGCCGACCCGGCCGTCGCCGCGATCGTCGCCGTCCCGTTGCCCGCCGCAGTCACGACACCGGCCGCTTCCACCGCCGCCACCGGAACGTCAGTGGACTCCCACGAGAATACAGCCCCCGCCACCGCATGCCCGTTCGCGTCGAGCGCCTCCGCCGTCAACTGAACGGTCTCGCCCCACGCGGTCAGCTCGGCCACAGACGGCGACACCTCCACCGAGGCCACCGTCTGCGTCACCGTCACCATCGCGGCCCCCGATGCCGACCCGGCCGACGCCGTGATCGTCGCCGTCCCGTTGCCCGCCGCTATCACGACACCGGCCGCATCCACTGTCGCCACCGAGTTGGCGTTGCTCGTCCAAGTCAAGGTGACTCCAGTCATTGCGGTGGAGTCCTGGTCACGCACCTCCGCCGTCAACTGAACGGTCTCGCCCCACGCGGTCAGCTCGGCCACGGACGGCGACACCTCCACCGAGGTCACGGTGGGTATTGGTGTAGGCGTGGGCGCCGGCGTGGGCGTAGGTAGGAGTATTGGCGTGTGCGTGGCCGTCGGCGTCTGCGTCGGGACAGGCGTGGACGCGGGGGTCGGCCTTGGTGACTGGGTTGGAATCGGAGCAAGGGTGGCCGTCGGGGTGGCGGCGTCGGTCTCGATGCCGGCTGTCGCAGTCGGCGACGGCGCCGGGTCTCCTTCGCAGGCCGCGACGAGGGCTACGAACACCATGACCAGAATTGTGGGCCATGTCATAGTCACTAAACGCGTCAGCATTATTCCCTTGTCTCAGTTGACCTGCCCGCATCCTTTGTGCCGTTCATCTCCGCGGTGCAAAAATCACTGCCACAATCGCGTCAACATTAGCCTTCCGTGTGACATTTGGTTAGGTTCTCTTGTACCTATTTCGATGTGTACATTGGTATCAATCCGAAGAGGTGCGCTCCAATCTTGCCGTCGTCGAACGGCGTACATTACATGGCAATAGACGAGGCTTGAATTTGCAGACCACGACGCGCGATGTGATGGCAGGGCCCCGCCGGGAGCTTGATCGTACCGATCGGGACGACCTGCACTACAACTTGAGGATTTCGGTATGGGTGCGATGGTTTCTTCTGATAGCCTGGCTGTTGCAGTTCAACTACCGGCCAAACTTCGCAGACCCTGCCTATATTCCTACCATGCTGTTGGCGGTATCGGCGCTGGCCCTCAACGGCTATGTTCACTACCGCATCTTGTCGCGTCGGACGGTTACGTGGCGCTGGGCGCTGGCTCTCAGCGTGATGGACGGGGCGATGATTACGGCGGGCATAGCGATTTCATCCAGTGGGTTTCAGAACACCTTCTTCGTGCTGTACTACCCCGCCCTCGCCATGTTCGCGGTGGTGTTCACCTCCTTCAGGCTCAGCTTTGCCTGGGTCACGATGGTCGCGGTGGTGTACGCGGCATTGAGTCTGGTGATGGAGCCGGGCGTCGACTACGGGATCAAGGAGGAGAAGGTCCTGTTCACCAGGATTGCCGTCATGTACGCGGTCGTCGCGGCGGTCAACCTAGTCTCCAGATTCGAACGGACCAGAAGGAGAGAGGCAGTGGAGAGGGAAGGGGAGCTTCAGCGGGAGCGGATCGAACTCTCGCAGACTATCCATGACACCATCGCCCAGTCCGCCTACATGATTGGCCTGGGCGTCGAGACCGCGATCGAGCTGGCGAGGGCCCAGAACGACGAAGGCCGCGACGAACTGATCGCCAAGCTGGAGGCGGTCCACGCCCTGTCGAAGTCGACCATGTGGGAGTTGCGGCATCCCATCGACGCGGGACCCATCTTCGAGGGCAGGGAGTTCGGCAGGGTGCTGCGTGCCCACGCCTCCACGTTCACCACGATCACGTCGATCCCCACCGGGGTGGAGCAGTCCGGCAGGGAGCCGCGGCTTTCCACCGTCACCCGGGGGCTGCTCTTCGCGATAGCCCACAACGCCATGACCAACGCATTCAGGCACGCGCGCGCCGACAGGGTTGCCATTGCGCTGAACTTCGATGGCGATGAGTTCCGCATGTCCGTAGCCGACGACGGGATTGGCCTCCCCGAAGACTACGCGGAGCGCGGCCACGGATTCAGGAACATGCGGCGGGACGTCGAGCGCATGGGCGGCAGCCTCGACGTGGGCCCGGGCGAATCGGGACGTGGCACGACCGTAACCTGCGTGGTCCCATATGACGCAAATCGAGGAGGCGCGTAGCTTGGCGCCGAACAGACAGATCAGGGTGATGCTCGTGGATGACCACGAGATCATGCGCGACGGCCTGCGGGAGGTGCTCCAGCGTGCCGGGGACTACGAAGTTGTGGGTCAGGCCGGAGATGGTGAGGCGGCGGTGAGGGTCGCGCAGAGTCTCCGGCCCGACGTGATCATCATGGACGTCATGATGCCGCTCAAGAACGGCATCGACGCGTGTCGCGAGATCACGGAGATGCTCCCCAACACAAAGGTCCTGATGTTGACGGCCGCATCGGAGGAGGACGCGGTAATTGAGGCCGTGGCCGCGGGGGCAACCGGCTACCTCCAGAAGTACTCCGGCAAGGAGAAGCTGCTGCGTACCGTCCGCGACGTGGCGGAGGGAGAGTACCGCATTCCCGGCGACGTGATGAAGCGCGTATTCGCCGGACTCCGCGCAGGGGCGCCGCAACCGGCCCACGGGTTGAACAGGCTGACCGCACGGGAACAGGAGATACTCACGCTGTTTGCGCGGGGCCTGTCGTACGCGGAGATCGCTGAGGCCAGGGGCAACCAGCCGGTGACGATACGCAACGGCGTCTATGGCATCCAGGACAAGCTCGGCATCGATACCAAGCAGGAGCTTGTGGTGTGGGCAGTGCGAAACGGCCTCTTGGACGATTATCAGATAGGGAGATGAATCTCACCGTGCTCCACTCAATCCCGGATTGCGCTGAGGGCGGACGGCTCGATGAGTCGCAGGAGCGCAATGGTGGTCGTGGTTAGAGCATCAGTGTAGCTCACATCATGGTTAACTCTGACCGGGTACTCCCCTGGCTTGGCGCTACAATTGTCGTGCGGCCGGCCTCGGTAGGTTCACAGAGTCCCCAGCCACACCTCGAAGATGGTTCTGTCTACCGACAAAACAGGCCCGCCCCAAGAAGCTCGAACTCCCTGTGGGGATCACGGTGCCGAGGCTCACAGGCTCCCCAACCACATCTCGAAGATGGTACTGTCTACCGTCAACTTAGGCCCACCACGCTGGATTCGAACTGCCGGACAGAACCTCATTCAGCAGCATCCGCTAACGGAAAGACGGGACGCAGCCATACATTAGTCGAGCTGCGCCTGGGCGAAGGTCTCTTCCGTTCACATTGTGGTAACAAATGTGGGAACAGCAAGCAGTCTTGCCTGTGTTTATATGGAGATACGACTCCCCTCAGCTCCACCATTTTCTTCCTACGCTGTTCCCACGGGTACTCCTTCCAGTTCGCGCTTCGCCTCTCTCTTGAACCCCACCAGAGCCGTCGCAGGTCCTTGTTGCTTGCTGGTGCGGCGGGCGCTGGTTCGCCGGGAGGTTGTGTCGCGACTGTGACCGGTGGGGGAGGTTGTTTTGGCATTGGATTTATAGCTGGCTTGGCGCATTTCAGCTACAACTCCAAGAATTTTGTTGCAGAGGGAAAGCAACCTCCCGTTGTCATGGGCCGCGTCCGCACGATCCTGGAGACGGACTGTGCGGGCGAGGAGCAACTCGGCGCGAAAGTGTAGGCGATGTGCTGTTCCATGGGGGGATGGTAGCGGGAACGTCGGCGTTGGCGCTAGGGGTTGGTGTCAGGGTGGGGTGGTGCCCTTCGACGGGCTCAGGGTGAACGGGTGCGCGAATCGCCCCTACGACGGAAGTGGGGTCGGGGATTCGATGGGGTTGGTGGTTGGGTGTCGGAAAGGGAATGCCATGCTCCGCCATACGCTGGCGCAGGCCAAGATACGAGCTGCCGCAAGAGTGTCCGGTATCGACGTGAATGAACATTAGGGCCCCGTTTGCCGCTGTTGGACCAAGCAGGCCGCCCTCACTCTTCCCACCGCACCGCGCTCATCGTCCCCGCAGGCTGCGCGTGCGCGGGGGCGTCCTCACACTGGGGGGGCCGTGCCCTTCGCGCTGACTATCTCTGCATGATTCGCATGCGCACGTAGACCGCGATTGCCATTAGCAGGGCGAGCACCAGCAACACCACCGGCAGCCACATATAGATCGGCGTACCGCCTTCATCCTCTGTGTCCCCCACGAGGGGAGCAGCGGTTGCCGTGGGCGTGACGACTATCACCGCCGCCGTGGGCGCGGGCATAGGCGTGGCCGTGGGCACCGCAGTCGACGTGGGCTGCGGCGCGGGGATCGGCGTCGGGTCGGGCGTCGCCGTGGGCGCAGGCGAGGCCGTGGGCGCTGGCGTCGCGGTGGGCTCCGGTGTGGCGGTCGGCTTAGGCGTCGCCGTAGGCTCCGGCGTGTTCGTGGGCGCCGGCTCGGGCGTGGCCGTCGGCTCCAGGCCAACCCGGATGGACGAGTCTCCGGCCGTTACCGCCGCCTGTTTCAGGTCGTCCAAGAGGACCCCGGAGAAGTTGTACTGCCCCTCGGCGGCGGGAGCCGTCACGATGTAGGTTATCAGTTGCGCTCCCAGCAGGGTGAAGATGACGGTCTGGCCATCCACTTTCACGGTGGCAGCGGCCAGGTCGGATTCCACGAAGGTGAACCCCTCAGGCAGGGTCTCCTTGAGCAGGCCGATGGCGCCGTACCCTGTGGCGGAAACGGTCAGCTGCAGCTCGCCCTCGGGCAGCACCCACGACTCGGAGAAGGACCGTGTGGCCCCGTGCGTAGACGCGCCTGCGGTTTCGGACTGCAAGGGCCCAAAGACCCCCAGCATGATTGCCCCAAGGAGCCCCAGCAGTACGAATGTCTTGACCGCCAAAGCGCTTTCTCCCTTTCAGGGGACGCGGCCCGCAGCTTTGTCTGGGGCTTCCGTCCCCCGATGTTGTCTAGATGCCGTAGTAGAGGTGGATGACCTCCACCGCCTCTTTCAAGGTAATGTCGTCCTGTAAGTAGTCCTCCACTGCCGCCTCGGCCTCGTCCAGTTCGATCGTGCCATTGTGGTCCAGGTCGTAGCGGTGGGATGAGGGCTCGACAACCTCAATGTCCACGATGATGATGGCGCCTGTGCCTGTGCTGTCGGAGGCAGTCAGGTTTACGGTGTACGTCTGCCCCAAGGACAGCGCCATCTCCTGGGCTACCCGGATCTGCCCCGTCTCCTCATCGACTTCGAAGAGGGCGGCGTCGGCGCCGCTCAGGGAATAGATTACGTCAGCGTTGTTGGGGTGCGTCGCGGCGACTGGGTCGCCCACCGCGCCGCCGGCCTGCGCGTTCATGGCAAGGGGGCGCGAAGTGCGAAAGCCGTCGGCGAAATTCGGCGCCACGGGAGCGGGGCCGAAGCCACCGCCGCCACCACCGCCGCCACTCAGGCGCGGCGCGGAGTCGTTGTCTTTCACGGTCACCGTCACGACAGCGATGGTGATGCCCTCATAGCCAGCGTCCGTGCTCGTCGCGCTGTGGGTCAGCGTCACCGAATCGTTCGTGGTATCAGCATCGTTGGCCGCGGTCACCGTGATCGTCTGGGCGGTACTCCAGTTCTGTGGCGTGAAGGTCAGGGTGGCCGGGTCCGGGGCCAGGGTCACGTCCGTGTCCGCATGCCCGGCGACCGTCACCGTGACATCCGCCTCCGGCTGCGCATCAAGGACCACCGTGTAGCTTTCCCCGGTCGTGTTCTCCTCCGTCACCGTCAGCGCGTCTTGCGAGACCGTGATGCCCGGCGGCACCTCCGGTGTCCCCTTGACCTCTGCTGACGGCGAGCCGTCGTTGGCGCCAGTCCGGGTCGCGGTGACCCGCACCGTGTATTCCGTGTCGTTGGTGAGGTCGGGGATTGTGTGGCTCGTGGTTGAGCCCGAGGTGACTGTGGTCTGCCTGTCGCCGGTGTTGTAGGCCTCGCCGCCGGACTTCCACTGCACGAGGTAGCCCGTGGCGTTGTCGACCGCCGCCCAGATCACCACGAGTTGCGCGTTGCCCGACGCGACGATCATCCCCATCACCTGTGCGGTGTCGTTGTCATTCACGGTCACCGTTACGCTGTCGAACGTGACGCCGTCGTAGTCGGTGTCCGTGCTCGCCGCGGTGTGAGTCAGCGTGACCGTGTCGTCTGTGACGTCGGCATCGTCGCCCGCGGTCACCGTCACGGTCTGAGGCGTGTCCCAGTCCAGCGTCGTGAAGGTCAGGGTTGTCGAGGACGGGGTCACGTCCGTGCTCGCGTGGCCGGCGACGGTCACCGTGACATCGGCGGTCGGCTCGGTATCGAGGACCACCGTGTAGCTGTCCCCGGTCGCGTCCTCTTCTGTCACCGACAGCGTCGCGATCGACACCGTGACGCCCGGCGTCTCCACCGGGGTCCCCTTCATCTCCGCAGAGGGCGGGCCGTCATTGGCGCCCGTCCGGACCGCGGTCACCTGCACCGTGTATTCCGTGCCGTTGGTGAGGCCCAGGATCGTGTACCCCGCGGCCGTGACCGTGGCCTGCCGATCGGTGGTGTTGTAGTTCTCTACGCCCGACTTCCACTGCACGTGGTTGGCCGTGGCGTTGTCCACAGGCGTCCAGGTTACCCGCAGCTTCTGGTGGCCAGGCGTGACCGTCACGCCCACCACCTGTGCGGTGTCATTGTCGTTTGCGGTCACCGTCACGCCGGCGATGGTGATGGCGTCATAGTCGGTGTCCGTGCTCGTCGCGGTGTGGGTCAGCGTGACCGAATCGTTCGTGGTATCGGCATCATCGACAGCGGTCACCGTCACCGTCTGTGCCGTATCCCAATTCTGTGGCGTGAAGGTCAGGTCCGACGGGTCCGGTGTCAGGGTCACTTCCGTGCCCGCGTGGCCGGCGACCGTTACCGTGACGTCAGCCGTCGGCTGGGTAACGAGGACTATCGTGTAGCTGGCCCCGGTCGCCGCCTCCTCCGTCACCGTGAGCGCCGTCTCCGACACCGTGACGGCGGGCGCGATCGGGGTGCCTTTCGCCTCCTCCGACGGCAGGCCGTCGTTGGCGCCCGTCCGAGTGGCGGTCACCCGCACGGTGTATTCGTCGCCGATGGTAAGGCTGGGGATGGTGTGGCTCGTGGTCGACCCAGAGCTGACCGTGGCCTGCCGGTCGCCGGTGTTGTAGGCCTCGACCCCCGACTTCCATTGCACCAAGTAGCCTGTGGCGTTGTCGACCGCCTCCCAAGCCACCTCGAGCCTCGCGTTGCCCGGCGTGACCATCACGCCCGACACCTGCGCGGTGTCGTTGTCGGCCACGGTCACCATCACGTCGGCAATCGTGATGCCGTCATAGTCGGTGTCCGTGCTCGCGGCGCTGTGGGTCAGCGTGACGGAATCGTTCGTAATGTCGGCATCGTCGGCCGCAGTCACGGTCACCATCTGGTCCGTGTCCCAATTCTGCGGCGTGAAGGTCATGGTGATGGTGGACGGAGTCACGTCCGTGCCCGCGTGCCCGGCGACGGTCACCGTGACATTTGCCGACGGCTGGGTATCGAGGACCACCGTGTAGCTGTCCGCGGTTGCGTCCTCCTCGGTCACCGTCAGCTCCGTTGGCGTCACCGTGACGCCCTGCGTCTGCAGCGCAGCCTCTGCCGTCGAATGAACGCCCGACTGCGACCAGGCTCCGTTGCCCTCGTCATTCACGGCGCGGACCTGGATATCGTATTCCGTGTTGGCGACAAGGCCGGTGAGCGTCGCGCTAGTGGCGGTCCCGAGCGCCCGAGTCGTCCAGTTTCCGCCCGCTGTGCGGAATTGCGCGGTGTAGCCGGTTATCTCCGGGCGGCCGGTATTGTCCGGCGCGGTCCATCTGAGATCGAGGCTCGTCGGGCTTGCCTGCACGAGCGTCAGCGCGGTTGGCTTTAGCGGCGGCTCGGCCTGGTCCGTGAGGAAGACGGTGACGTCCGCCGTCGCCGTGCCCCCATTGCCGTCATCGGCCATGACCTTTAACGAGAGGAACTGGTCCGCCTCGTGGTCGTATCTCTGGCCCACCTTCGTCTGGATCTGGCCGCTCGTGGAAACGATCGTGAAGCGGTCCTTGTGCAAACCGTCCAGGCTGTAGGTGAGTGTGTCGTTGTCGTCGTCCGTCGCATCCACAGCGCCACCGACGTCCGCCACCGCCGACGCCGTCGCGGCGCCCAGCGTTTCCTCGATGTTCAGTGACTCGGTTGCGAGCGTGAACACTGGCGGCGCGTTGTTGGGGGAGTCGGTTGGCGTGCTCTTCACCTCCGCTGACGGCGGGCCGTCGTTGGCGCCGGTTCGGGTAGCGATCACCTGCACTGTGTACTCGGTGTAGTTGGTGAGGCTGGCGATCGTGTAGCTGGTTGTCGAACCCGAGGTGACCGCGGCCTGCCGGTCGCCGGTGTTGAAGGCCCCTACGCCCGACTTCCACTGGACGTTGTAGCCCGTGGCGTTGTCTACCGCCGTCCATTCCACCACCAGTTCCGCATCGCCGGGCGTGATTTCCACGTCAATCACCTGCGCGGTGTCGTTGTCGTTCACCGTCACCGTCACGCCTGCAATCGAGATGGCGTTGTAGTCGGCGTCTGTGCTCGTCGCGCTGTGGGTCAGCGTGACCGTGTCGTTCGTAGTGTCGGCGTCGTCAACTGCGGTCACCGTCACCGCCTGGGACGTGTCCCAGTTCTGCGTCGTGAAGGTCAGCGTGGGCGGGTCGGGGGCCAGGGTCACGTCCGTGCTCGCGTGCCCGGCGACCGTTACCGTCACGTCAGCCGTCGGAAGGGTGTCGAGGACGACCGTGTAGCCGTCCCCGGTTGAGTCCTCCTCCGTCAACGTCAGCGTCGACTCCGACACCGTGATGCCGGGCGCGGTCGGCACTACCGGCGTGGCCTTCACCTCCGCCGACGGCGGGCCGTCGTTGGCGCCAGTCCGGGTCGCGATCACCTGCACCGTGTATTCGGTGTCGTTGGCGAGGCTGTCGATCGTGTGGCTCGTGATCGAACCCGAAGCAACCGTGGCCAGCCGGTCGCCAGTATTGTAGACCTCTACGCCCGACTTCCACTGCACCGTGTAACCCGTGGCGTTGTCCACCGCCGTCCAGTTCACCACCAGCTGCGCGTTGCCCGGCGCGATCATCACCCCCATCACCTGCGCGGTGTCGTTGTCATTCACGGTCACCGTCACGCCGTCGATCGAGATGGCGTTGTAGTCGGCGTCTGTGCTCGTCGCGCTGTGAGTCAGCGTGACCGTGTCGTCCGTGGTGTCGGCGTCGTCGGCCGCGGTCACGGTCACCGTCTGGGCCGTTTCCCAGTTCAGCGAGGTGAAGGCCAGGGTGGCCGTGGACGGCGTCAGGGTCACGTCCGTGCTCACGTGGCCGACGACCGTCACCGTCACGTCCGCAGTCGGCTGGGAATCGATGACCACCGTGTAGGTGTCCCCGGTGGCGTCCTCCTCCGTCACCGTCAGCGCCGTCTTCGACACCGTCACGGCTGGCAGCGCCGTCGTCGTGCCGGTCCCGCTCTGCGACCACGGACCGATGCCCTCGTCGTTGATGACGCGCACCTGTACGTCGTAGGAGGTCTCCGCAACCAGGCCGGGGATGCTCGCGCTGGTTGTCGCCACGTCTAGCGGCCCGTCCGCCCAGGTGCTGTCGCTGGTCTTCTTGTACTGGAGGTCGTAGAACGTGATCTCGGGGCGGCCCGTGTTTGACGGCACCGTCCAGCTAGCGTCCAAGCTCGTCGCGCTGCCCGTGGTCGCTTCCACCGTGGGCGCATCCGAAGCGAGCGGTGGCTCGTTCCGGTCCGTGACGTTCAGCGTCACGGCGATCGTGGCGGAACCGCCGCTGCCGTCCTCGACCTTGACCGTCACCGCGTAGCTCGGCTTCGCCTCGTAATCGTATTTTTCCCCAACCCTGGTCAGAAGCTGGCCGCTCGTCGAAACGATGTCAAACTTGGCCGCGTCGGCGCCCTCGAGGGAGTAGGACAGCGTGTCGGTGGTGTCCGTGTCCGTCGCGACGACCGGCGTGCGGATGGGCGGCGCCGACGGGATAAAGGTGTCGCCGGACGTCTCGTTGAAGTGGCGAGACGTCGTGGCGCCGTCCGTAAAGGTTGGTACGGCGTTGGGCGCCCGCGTCACCGTCACCGTGTAGGTCGCGGTGGTGGAGGTGTCTTCGGCTGTCACCTTCACCTTGATGGTGTTTGCGCCCTGAGACACCGAGACCTGGAAGTCGTCCTGGCTCGTGTCCGCGTCCGTGAGCTCGCTGTCGCTCCCGTCCAGAATCACGAACGTGGCATTGCTCTCGTTGACCGTCGGCTTGACGGTGATCTCGCCGACGCCGCGCGACACCGACGCCGTGTAGGAGGTCGTGGTGGCGGCGAACGTCGACGGAGTCAACCTGATCGCCCTGTTGATCGAGGCGACCTCGAGCACCAGACCGCTCAGCGTCGCGTCGGTGGATGCGACGCCCACCTCGAACACCTCCGAGAGGCCGTAGACAGTATGGGCTTCTGTGTTGTTTAGGCTGGGCCGGTTGGAGAGTTCGTGGCGACTCGCAAGCGCATAACCTAATCGCACGGTATCGGCGCCCAAATATTGGTCCGGATACTCGGTACCGTCGGACGAACAACCAGTAAGCGTAAGATTACTTGTACCCGCGAAACCTCCGTCCTCGCCATACGGTAAATTGGAGTCCCAGTAGCCGTCGTAGAGATCGTCGTAGTCATCCGAAACCTTGGAACTATTCACCCAATAGATGGGCACGCCCGTGCCGGTGGTCCCTGTGTTGTCCCGGGCATCCGTCGTGGCCGTGCAGGCCAGGGCCCGGAAACCCGAACTGTAGGCCTGGATGTCCGCATGACCGGCCGCCGCCGCGGTCTGCACATGAGTGTTGTAGTCGGCTATATCCGTCGAACTGCCGTCCCGCGTCGTCGTGCTGACAAAGAGCAGCCTGAACTGGTCGCCGTCGGTGAGCCCGGACGGCTTCAGGCTCCAGTCATCTGGGACCGTCGCCGCCGCAGGGGTCGGCGTTTGCGCCTGCAAGGGGAGGGCCATGAGCACGGTAAAGGCGGCGAGGACCGCGGTCGCGAGGCCTCGCGCCAAGAGGGATCGGAGGCGCGAGCGCCCAGGTCGCGTTGTCTTTAGGGGGAAATCATTGCTTCTGGAAACAATACTCGTTTGAAGCTGCTTGCGTGGCCGCATGTTGATCTACCCTCCGTGCCCGCACAAAGGACTTGGCGGGCGCGAAAATTTGTGATCGCGCAGAGTCAGCGCTGCGCGATAATCTCGAGTCGGGAAGAGTCACACATACACTGTTCTTCCCAACGACTCAGAGCCATGGCGGTGTTGGAGCGTTCGGGTCTGTCCGTAGCGATCGATTTCGCCGTCCTTGACACGTCCTCCCAATCGGCGAAGGGCGTGTGCAAGCGGGCGGCAGGCGTCGAAGTCTTGCCGTCAACTTCAATCTGGGGCCGGAAAGGGTTGTAGTTGATTCGCCATCCGGCCAGGAAGGTCTGGGCGGTTCGCAGGTTCGCCATGGTTTCGAGGATGTTGTAGGACCTCTTAGCCAGAATTTCCCGTTTTGGGAGTCCTAGTTACTTTTAGTCAGCATAGGTAATACCTCAGTATCATATTATGGTCTAACAATGTCAATCTAACTCCGTCCTACCTAATACGGAATACGATTCCTTTCGTAAGTAACCTTTCTTGTCCGTCTTCATGTCCAATTCCAGTGGAATAAACCCGCATCGGAGACACGGCGACTCCCTGGAGGGCCGTCCCTTTTGGCAAGGTCGTGGTTATACACACCCTCAACTTGGCTCAGGCGATAACCGGCCGATGAGAGGGCAATGCAATGTCAGACAGGGACACGCCCGCGATGCGCGCTTATGTCAGTGGCCGTTTACTCCTCCGTATCGTTGTCGGCGTTGAGTGCTCGTATGCCTGCGGGCTCGTCGTCGTAGCCACACCCGGCAGCCGTGTAAGTAAGGCGCGCCCAGCCGTTCAAATAGTCCTCGTCTTCCGCACTGGCGAGAGTCACCGTTTGTGTTGTGTCCCAGTTCTCCGTTGTGAAGGTCAGGCTCGCGGGGCTGGTCGTAAGATCGCCTTCCAGGTAGCTAGAGGTCGTAACCGACACATCTGCCGTGGGCCGCGACGACAGTGCGATCGCAAATGTCGCGGTACTGCCTTCGTCTATCTCTAGATGCCGCTGACTGAGTACGAGGTTCGTCGAGTCCGTGACCTCATTGCTGGCAACGGTGGAGGTGTTCGTTGCGTCCTGCCCGGGGAACGTGGATAGATGGTGGCCTGCTTCGTCAACGAACAGTCCTGCAGCATCTCTCGCGAGGATTTTGTTGTATGCAACTTGTACCGTCTGTCCCTGGGCGACGGGTGTTGCCTATGTCAACGTCAGGGTGTTTCCAGAGAGTTCAGCGGCGGTTTCTTCACCCTGCTCCTCGTCATCGACTAGAAGGTCCACGACCGCGCGGTAGAACAGCGCGATCGGCAGGCCGAATGTGTCGTTGACCCATTGCAGCAGCGGCGGTCCGGGGTGGGGTTGCCTCGGCACGCCTCTCTGGATACGGGCTTCCGCCGGTATGGCGATGGGGATGAACGGGCCGGCAAGCGCTGCTGGTGGCGGGGTCGTGCGGGTGCGGTGCGGTGCTTCGAGAGGCGCAGGGCGAACGGTTTCGCGAAGTGTTCCTACGACGGGGTGTGGGGAGTTGGGGATGCGGTGCGGAGCCACGTGGCGGCTTTCATCACCTTGATTCCCGTAAATCAGGGTATCTGTTTGGCGCGCATTCCAGGGATTCTTTGCGTCCACCTTTCTCGATATGATACATTGGTGCCTGTTTCGCTTAACAGTGTCATTGCTAACGTAGGATGTTGGGAACATTCAGTGGTAAGTGTTAATACTTATATATCATATCTGCAGGAGATGGAGGCAGCCGTCAGGGCGCTCAGTACCCCCATAGCCGCAGACCGAATTCGTTGCAAGCGAATGCCCGCGCATCCAGCCCCAGAGTCGAAGGCCACCTCGTTTCCCATCCTGACGGCTGACCCACCGGCGCATGCATCGACAAGGTGATCGATAGCTCGCCGCCGGATACGCCAAACAGTGAATTTGCCCTCGTTGAGGTGCGGTGGATGGTTGTGAATGCGATTGCCCGTGCAGTTTGATACGGGCGCTGACGCCGGAAGAAAAGTCGATCCGGGGGGGACGGCGCGTTTTCGCGTGCGGTTCCTCGCAGCGCTCAGCCTGGCGGCCGTGCTCCTCGTGGTCTTCGCCGCTCTCCCGGCCCTGCCCCTGCAGGCCCAGGTCATCGACGACGCGACGCTGAGCGCTCTGACGGTGAACGACGGGACGAACGACCAAACTCTTGATCCAATCTTCGCGCCGGGCACATACGTCTATGCAGCCGAAGTGGGCAATGCTGTCACCTCGGTCACGCTGAGCGCGACGGTGAACGACGACGGCGCGGTGGTAAGCGGCGTCACCCTGGGCGGCACCGCGATCGCCGACAGCGATTTCACCGACGGGATCACGGTTCCCTCGCTCATCGTAGGTGACAACGAGATCGTTGTGACGGTAACGGCGGAGGACGACGCCACCTCCGCGACCTACCAGGTCACGGTGACGCGGGCGACGGCGAACACCGCGCCGACCTTTGACGACGGCACGAGCACGTCGCGCGAGTTCAACGAGACGATCGGCGATGCGACGGTGACGACAGCGTCGGACATCGAGACGCCAGTCGCCGCAACGGACACGGACACCGGCGACACGCTCGAATACACCCTGAGCGGCACGGACGCCGCCAAGTTCGAGATCATTATGACAAACGGCCAGATTCAGACCAAGAGTGGGGAAAAGTACAGTTACGAGACCGACACGAGCTATTCGGTGACGGTCACAGTCGAAGACGGCAATGGAGGGTCCGACACGATCGACGTGACGCTGAACGTCACCGACCAGGACGAACCGCCGCTGCTCCCGGAGGCACCTACGGTAAGTGGACCGTCAAGCAACAGCACGACCTCCCTCAGGGTGACAATGACGGCACCGGACAATTCAGGCCGACCGCCAATCACGCAGTACAGAGTGCGAGCCCATCGGGACGGTTTTGGCTGGAGCAACCTTCCTTACAGCTCAAACTCGGCTCGGACCATGGCCAACCTCACAAGCGGCAAACGCTACCACGTGCAATTCCGAGTGAAGAATGACGAGGGCGAGGGGCCATGGTCGCCGACGACCTTTGGCTACACCAAGGCCCACGCGACCGGCATGCCGGACATCTCCGGGACGGCCCGAGTAGGTCGCACGCTAACGGCCGGTACGTCGGGGATCAGCGACGGGAACGGAAAATCGAAGGCAGAAAACGGAGACGTTGGCTTCGCCTATACCTACCAGTGGGTGAGAAGTGTCAGCGGAACGGACACGGACATCTCCGGAGCGACTTCGATCACCTACACGCTGACCGCGGCAGACGAAGGAAATACGGTCAAGGTCAAAGCTAGCTTTACCGACAACGCGGGGTATGAAGAAGGCCCACTGACGAGCAACGCATACCCATCCACCGAGACGGTGCTGGAACAAATTGAGACAGTGACCATCTCGGCAGACACGACGAGCGCGGTGTTGAAGGGGGACGACATCACCTACACGCTGACGCGCACCACCGGCTTGACGACCGCCGCTCTGCCCGTCACGGTCGCGCTGACGCAGACCGGGGATTTCCTGGCGGCGTCGGAGCTCACAAAGACGGTTACGATTGCCGCGGGCCAGTCGACGCAGACCTTCACGGTCGCGGCCGCCATCTTCCAGGATTTCGCGCCGGGCGCCACGGTCGAGGGCGGAACGCTGACGGCGGCGGTGCAGGCCGGAACGGGCTACGTCCCGGGCACGCCGGACTCGGTTGATGTGACCATCGTCGTGAGGCTGACGGTTGGCTTCGAGATGGCGTCCTACTCCATTGCCGAGGAAGCCGGCTCGCTGGCGGTGAAGCTGGTGGCGCGGACGGGCGCGGGGGCGTTGGCGCCGGACATGGACGTCATCATCTCGTTCTTTACGGCGGAGCTGGACCCGCAGGAGGCGCGGATAGTTCAGGACTACGAGTCGGTCAGTGTCACCGTGACCTTTGCGCCATCGGACTTCTCGGCGGACGGGAGCGTGTTCAAGGCGGAGAAGACGGAGAGCGTCACCATCGTCGACAACACGATCGACGAGCAGGCCGAGCGCTTCGCAGTCCTCCTGGATATAACCCCGGGGCTGCTTCGCGAGTATGACAACTTCGTGGATACGAACGGCGCCGCCTGCCCGGATCCGCTCTGCCCGGCGCTGGTCACGATCATCGACACCGACCCGGCCTCCTCGGACATCACCGGCATCGAGATTACGAGTAGGCCGGCGAACGGCATCTCCTACCTGGAAGGTGAGGCGATAACCGTGGTGGTGACCTACGACCAGGCGGTTGCCGTGGATACGACGAGCGGCACGCCGACCCTCGATGTCGAGATCGACGTGGCGCAGGCAGCTTCGTACACGTCGATCTCGAGCGACAACCTGGCGCTGACGTTCTCCTACACCGTGGCCGGGGTCGACCAAGACCAGAACGGCATAGCGATTCTGGCCGGGTCCATCGAACTCAACGGGGGCGCGATCACCGGGCAGGGGACAAGCGCTGCGGCGCACCTGGTGCATCCGAGGCTTGGCAGGGACGCGACCCAGAGGGTCAACAGGGACCCGGCAGTCATAAGCGGCGGCGTGACGATCACCTCTGTGCCGTCGGCGAGGACGGACACCTACGGCGTCGGCGAAACGATCCAGTTTACGGTGACCTTCGATGCCCCGGTGGCGGTGGACACCACAAGCGGGACGCCGGCGCTGGGGTTCCGCCTGGCGAACACGGGCGCAAACCCAGCGAACAAGGACCTGGACTACGTGTCGGGTTCGGGCACGGCCGCGCTGACCTTCGAATACGTGGTGCAGTCGGGCGATACGGACACCAGCGGGATATCCGTAAAAAATAACTGGCTGGGCGCGAACGATGGCGCCAACGGCACGATCACGCATCCGACGACGGGGAGGAATGCGAGGCTCAACCATAGCCGTCCCGGCAACAACGGCAACTTCCCCGGCCACAAGGTGGACGGGTCTCTGGGGCCGTCGGTTCCCAACGACTGGGCGCTCAAGCCCTCCGGCCTTGGGGGCGGGGACCAGTTCCGGCTCATCTTCTACTCTTCCCTAGGCGACAACGCCTCGGACACCGACATCGCGGACTACAACACCTTCGTCCAGGGTCTGGCCGCGTCCGGCCACGCCGCCATCCAGGCATACGGCGCCGCGTTCAATGTCGTGGGCTGCACCGCCTCCATCGACGCCCGCGACAACACCCACACCACCTACACCTCCACCAACAAGGGCGTCCCCATCTACTGGCTCAACGGCAACAAGGTCGCCGACGACTACGAGGATTTCTACGACGGCTCCTGGGACGACGAGGCCAACGACAAGACCCAGCTCGGCTTCAACGGGCTCGATACCTCCAATGCCGCCAACTACCCCTGGACCGGCTGCGATGACGACGGCACGGAGGCTACCGGCATGGCCCTTGGCGACACATCGCCCCGCGTCGGCCGGCCCAACTCCACCGATACCGGCAACGGCCCCATCGGCAGCGTCACCACAAAGTCCAAGGATGATCACCGCCCCTTCTACGGGCTCTCGGCGGTCTTCACTGTCATGACCGACACGGAGGCGCCCGGCGCGCCCACTGGCCTGACCGCCACTGCTGAGGGGCCGGAAGATATCGACCTGTCGTGGACCGCACCCTCCAGCATCGGAGGCGCGGCCATCACCGGTTACAAGATCGAGTTCTCCATCAACGGCGGGACCACGTGGAGCGATCTCGTCGCCGACACCGGCGCCACGGACACCAAGCACTCCCACAGCTCCAACCTCTCCGCCGGCAACACCCGCCACTACCGCGTCTCCGCCATCAACTCCGGCGGCGCAGGCCCCGCCTCCAACGTTGCCTTCGCCTCCACCGCGGCCGCCGACGTGCTTGTCAGCAACACCGGGCAGAGCGGGGAACCTGCTGATAGACAGTCAATCGGCGACCAGGACAAGACACACTCCCAGGGGTTCGAGACCGGGTCGAACCTCGCCGGATACAGCCTGGCTTCGGTCGGGGTCTATGTCTCGGATGCGGACCTGGCGGCCGGGGAGACGTTCACCGTCCACATCTACACCGCGGACGGATCGGGCGGGCTGGACGCCCTGGCATACACCCTCACGTCGCCGAACATCTTCAAGAACAATGCCGTTAACAAGTTCACCGCGCCTGACGGCGCCACGCTCGCCGCGGGCACTCCCTATCACGTCGTGTTCCAGGCCACCGGAAACGCAGCATCAGACTTCATTCTCGGCGTGACCTCGTCGAACGAGCAGGACACCGGCAGCGAGCTACGTTGGACGATCGAGGATGCCAGGCGCTTCGAGGGCAGTCCGTCGAGCGCTGGAACGAACTACCAGGTCAGCGTGATCGGAACCGCCAAGGCGAGCCTGGTCCCGAGCGACTGGAGCCTCATCCCCACTGGGCTAACCGCCGGCGACGAGTTCCGGCTCATCTTCATCTCCTCCACGAAGCACAACGCCGTACCTATCGACATCGCGGACTACAACGCCTTCGTCCAGGGCCTAGCCGCGGCCGGCCACGCCGACATCCAGGCCTACAGCGCGGGGTTCTCGGTGGTCGGCTGCACCGCCGACACCGATGCCCGCGACAACACCGGCACCACCGGCACAGGCGTCCCCATCTACTGGCTCAACGGCGACCCCGATAACGCCAAGGTCGCCGATGACTACGCGGATTTCTACGACGGCGACTGGGACGAGGAGCGCCAAAACAGGAACAGGGACGAGTTCGGCGCCGACGGGCCCAGTACCGCCACGACCACCAACTACCCCTTCACCGGTTGCAAGCACAACGGCACGGAGAGATTCTCTATGGGCGATTCATTCGCGCTCGGCGCGCAGAATGTAATAGTCGGCCGGCCCAATGACTCCACCAGCACCAGCGGCCCCATCGGCAGTAACACTCCCGTCACTCGCCCAAGTCTCCGCCCCTTCTACGGCCTCTCAACGGTCTTCCAGGTGGCGACCAGCGCCCTGCCCGGCGTACCAACTCGTCTGATGGCCACCGCCGTCGGGCAGACCCAGATCGACCTGTACTGGATCGCCCCCACCAGCAACAACGGACTCGCCGTCACCAGCTACAGGATCGAGGTCTCCTCCAACGGCGTCAGCTGGACCGACCTCGTGAGCAACACCAACTCCGACGCCACCACCTACTCCCACACCGGCCTCTTCGCCGGTGCCATCCGCACCTACCGCGTCTCCGCCATCAACCCCACCGGGCTCGGTAACCCCTCCGGCACCGCTTTCGCCATCACCCCACTCGCACCACTCGCACAGGTGATGGGGTTGATGGTCGAACCGGGCGACACGCAGCTGGTAGTGAACTGGACGGCGGTGGACAACGCCACGGGCTACAAGGTGCAGTGGAAGTCGGACGGAGAGGTTTACAACACCGGCGACCGGCAGGCCGTGATCCCTTTGGGTGAAACCACGACCTATACGATCCCCAACCTCACCAACGAAACCGAGTACACGGTGCAGGTGCGAGCGACGCGGACGGGCGCCAACGACGGCGCGTACTCGGCGGAGGTGTTGGAGACGCCGGAGACGCCGGCGGTGCCGGAGCTGTCGCTGGCGCCCGTCAACTCCAGGGTGATCGAGACCGACGGGACGGTGGCGCTCACGGTCACCCTCTCCCTCGCCAGCAGCGGGACCGTCACAGTGGACTACGCGACGAGCGACATCACCGCGGATGCGGGTATGGACTACATGGCGACCTCGGGCACGTTGACCTTCATGCCGGGCGAGACCTTGAAGACGATCACGATCACGATTCTCAACGACACTGTCTACGAAACCCTGGAGCGCTTCCAGGTCTCGCTGAGCAACCCGGCGGGCGCGGCACTGTCGACGGCAAGCCTGGCCAATGTCACCATCGCAAACGACGACGCGGTTCCGACAGCCTCGATGGCGGACGTCATCGTCAATGAAGATACGGGCACGATGACGATGACGATGACGCTGGCGCTGAGCCACGAGAGCTCGCTTGACGTTACCTACGAGACGACGGACAGCGCTGTGAGCGGCACGGCGACAAGGCCGAACGACTACGTCAACTTCCTGCAGGGGGCATTAACAACTATCACGGTGCCGGCGGGAGACCCGTCGGCGACGTTCGACATCACCATCGTCGACGACATGGTGGACGAATCCGACGAGACGATCATCATCCAATGGACGCGGGCGCCGGGTATCGAGGCGACACCCACTTCGTTCACCTTCACCGGCACGATCACGGACAACGACAGGACGGGCGTGTCGGTCTCGCGGACAGCGCTGACAGTGACGGAGGAGGACATGACCGGGGACACGTACACGGTGGTCCTCAATACCCAGCCGACGGCGGATGTCACGGTGACGGTCGCCGGGCACGCGGGCACGAACGTGACCTTGACCCCGGACCCGCCCACCCTGGCCTTCACGCCGATGAACTGGGATACGGCCCAGACGGTGACGGTGACGGCCGGCAACGATACGGACACGGCTGACGACACGGTAATGCTGACCCACAGCGCTTCGAGCTCGGACAGCAACTATAACGGCATCACCATCTCGGGAGTGACGGTGACGGTGACCGACAACGACACCGCGACGGTGACGCCCCCCAGCACCGGTGGGGGCGGTGGCTTCGGTCCGGCACTTGTCGCGCCCCGATTCGTCGACGGCTTCCGCACGTCGCGCATCCTTGTCGTGACCGCGCAGGCCGGCACCGCCGTGGGCGGCCCGGTGGCGGCGACGCACCCCGATGACTTGGCCATGACCTATTCGCTGAGCGGGACCGACGCCACCCTCTTCACCGTCGATGAGGAGACGGGGCAGATCCGGCTAGGCCAGGCGATGACGCTGGTGTTGGGGCAGACGTACACGGTAAACCTTACGGCCACGGACAGCTCCGGTACGGGCGCCATCATCATCGTGGTCATTGAGGTCGCATTCCACCCCTACGACCTTGACAAGAGCGGCACGATCGAACTGGACGAGGCTCTGGCGGCGGTTGGGGACTACTTCCAGGACGTCATTACCTTCGAAGAGGTCGTGGAAGTCGTCAAGCTCTACTTCCGTAGCTAGATAATATCCGGTAGGGCAGCCCGCGCCTCGGTTTCGCGGCCGGGCCCGCACGCGCGCGGCCGGGCCCGCACGATGGGGAGAAAGCGCTTTGGTCGTCAAGACGTTCGTCCTGCTGGGGCTCCTGGGGGCGCTTATGCTGGGGGTCATCGGACCCTTGCAGCCCGAAACTGCGGTTGCGTCGACGCACGGGGCCACGCGGTCTATCGCCGCGCCGTGGGTGCTGCCGGAGGGCGAACTGCGGGTAACGGTTGAGGTCTTCCGGTACGGCGGTTTCGGCCAGCTCAAGGAGACCCTGCCTGAAGGGTTCACCTTCGTGTCATCCGATCAGGCCGGCGTCGTCGCGGAAGTGGAGGGCCAGACCGTCACCTTCAGCCTGCTGGGTGTGGAGCGGGTGACGTACACCGTGATGGCCCCCACCACCCCAGGGCGGTACGCCTTTACCGGGGTCATCCTGGACAACCAGAAAATGGAGGCAGGTACCGGCGGGGCCGTGGGCATCCGGGTCGGCCCAGCGCCGACGGCCACGCCCACGCCGGGACCCACCGCCACACGGCAACAAACGGCGACGCCAGAACCCACGGCCATGCCGAATCCGACGGCTACGCCGACGCCCACTGCCACGCCGGAACCGACGCCGACCCCCTCGCCGCAGCCCACGGCGACGGCGGTGCCCACGCCCACGACCATGCCCACGGCAACGGCAACGGCGGCACCCACGGCCATGCCCGCGCCCACGGCAACCGCCGCACCAGCTACGCCCACGCCTACGGCAACCGCTGCACCGGCGGCTTCCCTCGTGGAGGACACAGGGGAGCAAGGCGGGCTATCGGCGTGGTTGTGGCTGCTGTTAGTGGCGCTTGGGGTCGCCCTGCTAGCGGCGACTATGGCCTACCTGCGCTCGCGAAGATAACCAGCTCGCGAGGGCATTGGCGCATGCAGGGGCTCCCCCGGGTGAGGGCGGCCCTGCCTGTGGAGACGAGGAGCGTCAGGAGCTGAGGGAGGGCGCGTGGGTGACCCAGCCTAACTCCCATTTAGTCTCTCGCAACCGGCCTCAAGCCAGCCCCACCACCCGGGGAAGGGTTTGAAGGACTATTGCCTCTGGCCCGCCCGAAGAGGCTCGAACTCCCCGTAAGGATCGCTGTGCCTAGGCTCACTGAGCCCCCAGTCACATCTCGATGATGGTACTGCCTACCGTCAACTCAGGCCCACCACACTGGACGAAATCAAGAACCTTCGTGATAAGGTTTAGTCTCGATCCTTAGGCTGCAAGCGCCAGAGGTGGCACTTGCCACTGTCGAACGGGCGGGGAATCAAAATGGTAGAGCGCCAATTTGCCATATCCATCAGGAAGGCGACCAAGGACGATGCCGATGCATTGTTCGGTCTCGCCAAAGAGATTGCTACGTCCTTCGTACCTGAAAGGGCAGCGTTTGAGACCGCGCTGGCCGACATCATTTCGGCCGATGGAGCGAATCTGAACGTTGCCGAGGTCAATCGCGGGATCATCGGGTACTGCCTTGGCTTCGATCATTACGCGTTCTATGCAAATGGCAGAATTGCCTGGGTCGAGGAGCTCACGGTAAAGGAATCTGTGCGCAGAAGGGGCGTTGGCAAGGTTCTAATGGAGAACTTTGAGGAATGGAGCAGCAAAAGGGGTAATAGGCTGGTCGCGTTGGCTACGAGGAGAGCGGCCTCCTTATACAAGAGTGTTGGGTATGAGGAATCCGCAAGGTATTTCCGAAAGCTGCTTTGAGCCTGCCGCCATACATACCCTTCGAACTCAGCGACCACGTAGCCGGGGCATCCCAGGCGACTCATGCAAGCCACAGCCTCCGCATCCCCCGACCGGTGGCCGCTCAGGTCACTGAAAGTCTTCAGCTTTGAGGCTCAACGCCGTGCCCGTTATTCCCTACAGATGAGGCCCACCACCACCCCGCCCTCTCGAATTCCCGACTCCCCCCTACCCTGACACCGACCAATTGACCCCACGCTCCCGACTCGACTACCGTCACTCCATGGAGAACGCAATTATCCGCCGCAACCATGCCGCCGCCAACGCGTCGCACACCAATCTGTTCGTTGTCTTGAGGCTCTGGAGCCGCGACAGGTTGGCGCTTGCCGACAAGAGAAGGGGGTTGTTTCTCACGGGCGCAAAACTTTTGGTTTCGTAGCTGGGATGTGCCACAGTAGATATATATCGAATGCCAAAACAACCCGCCACAGAGACGCGCCGGCGCGAAACAATGAACCTTTTCATGGCCAAGGCGTTCCCCCGCGGGTGGCTGCCCGGCCCGGCTGGGGTAAGTCCGAGGCGAGATGACTGCCACCATCGTCCCCGCGGGAGCCCGGAAATTGCTGCAGGAGCCGATAGCGGGCAAGTCACCCACGATCGAGACACGCTGGACCTAAGGGACAATGCCGCACGGCTAGGTCTGCGGTCAATGGTCAATGGTCAATGGTCAAGAGAATCCACCACGCCAGAACGCGCGGGGAGTTTCCGAAGTGGAACCGGCTATTATTGGGAGGGCGCCATGAAGACTGAATTGGATTCCGAAATGCGTGCCGCAGGCCTTCTCTTGACCCTCCCCGCGCCCCCTGTTTCACGAGGACTTGCATGCGCCTGGGCGGCCAATGCTCATTAGGTAGAAGCCCACTCTACCGTTCCAGTATTTCTGATTGGCATGTACTCTTGCCGTGTTTTGACGAGCTTCCACAAAGAATGTACTATACAAGTAGACGCTCGGCTTGTTATTGGGCAATAATGTACAAGCCTTTAAGTAGCCCTGAATACATGGTAGAGGAGTAAATGATGCCATCGTTTGAGGTTCTTCCCGTGGAACAGGCCCAAGCCAACAGCACCTCAGGGAAGCGGGCAAGGCTCCTACGAGAGTACATACAATATATTGAAAAAGTCCCTGATGGACACGCAGGGAAGCTGGAACCGGGCGAGGACGAGTCCACTAGCGCTGTGCGTCGCAGACTCAGCTCCGCAGCCAAGGTCCTTGGCAAAGCCCTGACAATCCGCAAAGTCGACAATTTCGTCTATTTTTGGATCGCCACGGGGAACGGACGCAGGAAAGGGAACAAGGCTGCTCCCGGCCAATAGGGCGCTTTGTGCTGGGCGCATGAGCGCGTGGCGTCCTGCACTCTTTGCAGCAGCGCCATATCGTTACTTGCCCTAGATTCCCAACGCTCAAAGCGCTTGATTGCAGTACCGGAAGAATTCTTTACCTCCGCCCATGTTTGCTAAGGTGTAGGGCGCAAATCCCGCATCACGGTGAGTAGCGGCGGAGGTAACAGCCACGGCTACTGCGTCCCGTAATCCAAAGTATGAGGCGCACGAGAAACCGCCCCTGCTCACCACCTTGGGACTGGGTGCCCAGTTCAGCCTCATGGCAACGGCCACCTTGCTGGTGACGCCGGTCATTGTCGCCAACGAGTCGGGCCAAGGCGAGGACTATCTCATTTGGATGGTCTTCGCTTCCCTGGTGGTGGTAGGGCTCTCGACGCTGCTGCAAGTGAAACGCGTCGGGCCTCTCGGCGCCGGGTCCCTTCTCCCCATGTTCACCGCCGCCGTGTCTATCCCCTTCTGCATCACAGCAGCCTTCGAGGGTGGTCCAGCAGCGCTCACCACGCTGGTGTTGGCGTGCGCCGTGGTGCAACTCATCATCTCCAAGTGGCTCTTCATCTTGCGGCGCGTCGTAACCCCCACCGTGGGCGGCATTGTCATCCTCATCCTGTCAATCACCCTTGCGTCCGTTGTGTTCAAGCTACTCGACGACGCCGCACAGGAGGACCCAGTTACAGCGCTTGTGCCGGCATTGGCAACGCTGGCAGTGGTGGCTGCAATCACCCTCCGGGGCGCCGCTCTACTGCGATTGTGGGGGCCCGTCATCGGCATTGTCGCTGGAACCGCGGTAACCGCAGCCATGGGCGCCTACGACGTCACTCGATTACTGGACGCCTCGTGGGTCGGTGTGCCGGCGTCAGCGCCAGGGTTGGCCCTCGACTTCGGCATAACCTTCTGGACACTGCTTCCCTCCTTCCTGTTTCTCGGCGTGATCTTCTCCATACACTCGAACGGCGAGTCCATCGCCCTGCAGCGGGTCGCGTGGCGCGAGGACCGGGCTATCGACTTTCGCGAGGTGCAGGGAGCGCTCGCGGGCAGCGGGGTCAGCAACGTGATGGCCGGCCTCGGCGCAACCGTGCCCAACATCATCAACTCCGGCATAGTGTCTTTCTCGCGGACGACGGGCGTTGCGTCACGCACCGTTGGCTACAGCATCGGCCTCATGATTCTGGCGCTGGCGTTTACGCCCAAGTTCTCCTCGCTGTTCAGCACAATACCCGGCCCTGTGATGGCTGGCTACCTCATGCTCGTATGCGGGACACTTTTCGTGGACGGCGCTCGCACTATCATCCTTAACGAGCCGAACCGGGAAAAGGTGGTAGCGGGCGGAATCTGCTTCTGGATTGGAGCAGCGTTTCAGTTTGGGTTGATCACGCTCCCCGACGTTGGCCCTGTGCTGGGCGGGCTGTTCAAGAGCGGCATCACCACCGGCGGCTTTGCAGCCATCGTCATGATCCTGTACCTGGAGCTCACCAATCCCAGGCGAATGCGTTTTCAGTCGCGCTTGAACGTCGAGTCGCTTCCCGAGCTCAACGAGTTTATTGGCAAGTTCGCGGCGAAACGCAGGTGGGACACTGCGATGAAGGACCGCCTGAGCGCCGTTGCGGAGGAGACACTCCTGACCCTGGCGCCGCTTGACCTGAAAGGCGAGCGTCAACCGGAGGAGGCAGAGTCGATGGCCGAGATAGAACGGCGCCTCGTTGTAGTGGCGTCGAGTGAAGGCGGGTCAGCGGACCTCGAGTTCATCGCTGGCCCAAGCGGGGACCTTAACATTGAGGACCGCATCCGCCAGCTGCAGCAGCATGACGCCGACTCCTTCATGGAGAACGAGACGTCGCTGCGACTGCTGCGGGCATATGCCTCTTCAGTAAAGCACCAGAAGTTCCACGGCACCGACATCGTCACTGTGCGGGTGAATCCGCCAGGGAATCAACGGGTGTGAGGCCTGCCTCGTCCGATGCGGTGTTTCGTCGTCTAACATGTCCCAACCATGACCGCACCGCCAGCATCCTCTACCAGACCAGTTGCATATCGGGGCCCTCCCTACGCGCAAGCTAAGCTGCTCCCAGGCATACGTGCAGTCCCATTCACTGTCGTTAAGCGCGAGCCTTGCGTATAATTCAGCTAGCAGAAGCACCACGCCGTGCAGCAGAAACGGGGTGGCAAGATAGATTGCGAGGTCCCTCGTGCGGTTTGTGCCAAAGGTAATGAGCACCCAACACCCGGATAATGCGACGCCCGCTCCCTTCGCGAACGCCGAGGGCGTGTTGAAGGGCGAGGGCGAGGTGGACGAGGCAGCCGAGATCTTTGCTCTCGGCTGCAACGAACAGATGTGGGACTCTGAGGGCAAGGAGGCGGACAACCACGTCGTCCAGAAGCTACTGACCAGCTACGCGGACTTCTTCCGGAACGAGCGGCGCCTGGGACACGACGTCATCCTGACGTTGCGCGTGCCCAACCCCTCTGTGGAACGCGACATGCGCAAGTCCATGGTGGAGGCGCTGCAAAGCGTGCCCTCGGCATGGG
>CBDHDD010000002.1:0-1862106 GCA_965261405.1 Dehalococcoidia bacterium
AGAGGTGGCACTTGCCACTGTCGAACGGGCGGGGAATCAAAATGGTAGAGCGCCAATTTGCCATATCCATCAGGAAGGCGACCAAGGACGATGCCGATGCATTGTTCGGTCTCGCCAAAGAGATTGCTACGTCCTTCGTACCTGAAAGGGCAGCGTTTGAGACCGCGCTGGCCGACATCATTTCGGCCGATGGAGCGAATCTGAACGTTGCCGAGGTCAATCGCGGGATCATCGGGTACTGCCTTGGCTTCGATCATTACGCGTTCTATGCAAATGGCAGAATTGCCTGGGTCGAGGAGCTCACGGTAAAGGAATCTGTGCGCAGAAGGGGCGTTGGCAAGGTTCTAATGGAGAACTTTGAGGAATGGAGCAGCAAAAGGGGTAATAGGCTGGTCGCGTTGGCTACGAGGAGAGCGGCCTCCTTATACAAGAGTGTTGGGTATGAGGAATCCGCAAGGTATTTCCGAAAGCTGCTTTGAGCCTGCCGCCATACATACCCTTCGAACTCAGCGACCACGTAGCCGGGGCATCCCAGGCGACTCATGCAAGCCACAGCCTCCGCATCCCCCGACCGGTGGCCGCTCAGGTCACTGAAAGTCTTCAGCTTTGAGGCTCAACGCCGTGCCCGTTATTCCCTACAGATGAGGCCCACCACCACCCCGCCCTCTCGAATTCCCGACTCCCCCCTACCCTGACACCGACCAATTGACCCCACGCTCCCGACTCGACTACCGTCACTCCATGGAGAACGCAATTATCCGCCGCAACCATGCCGCCGCCAACGCGTCGCACACCAATCTGTTCGTTGTCTTGAGGCTCTGGAGCCGCGACAGGTTGGCGCTTGCCGACAAGAGAAGGGGGTTGTTTCTCACGGGCGCAAAACTTTTGGTTTCGTAGCTGGGATGTGCCACAGTAGATATATATCGAATGCCAAAACAACCCGCCACAGAGACGCGCCGGCGCGAAACAATGAACCTTTTCATGGCCAAGGCGTTCCCCCGCGGGTGGCTGCCCGGCCCGGCTGGGGTAAGTCCGAGGCGAGATGACTGCCACCATCGTCCCCGCGGGAGCCCGGAAATTGCTGCAGGAGCCGATAGCGGGCAAGTCACCCACGATCGAGACACGCTGGACCTAAGGGACAATGCCGCACGGCTAGGTCTGCGGTCAATGGTCAATGGTCAATGGTCAAGAGAATCCACCACGCCAGAACGCGCGGGGAGTTTCCGAAGTGGAACCGGCTATTATTGGGAGGGCGCCATGAAGACTGAATTGGATTCCGAAATGCGTGCCGCAGGCCTTCTCTTGACCCTCCCCGCGCCCCCTGTTTCACGAGGACTTGCATGCGCCTGGGCGGCCAATGCTCATTAGGTAGAAGCCCACTCTACCGTTCCAGTATTTCTGATTGGCATGTACTCTTGCCGTGTTTTGACGAGCTTCCACAAAGAATGTACTATACAAGTAGACGCTCGGCTTGTTATTGGGCAATAATGTACAAGCCTTTAAGTAGCCCTGAATACATGGTAGAGGAGTAAATGATGCCATCGTTTGAGGTTCTTCCCGTGGAACAGGCCCAAGCCAACAGCACCTCAGGGAAGCGGGCAAGGCTCCTACGAGAGTACATACAATATATTGAAAAAGTCCCTGATGGACACGCAGGGAAGCTGGAACCGGGCGAGGACGAGTCCACTAGCGCTGTGCGTCGCAGACTCAGCTCCGCAGCCAAGGTCCTTGGCAAAGCCCTGACAATCCGCAAAGTCGACAATTTCGTCTATTTTTGGATCGCCACGGGGAACGGACGCAGGAAAGGGAACAAGGCTGCTCCCGGCCAATAGGGCGCTTTGTGCTGGGCGCATGAGCGCGTGGCGTCCTGCACTCTTTGCAGCAGCGCCATATCGTTACTTGCCCTAGATTCCCAACGCTCAAAGCGCTTGATTGCAGTACCGGAAGAATTCTTTACCTCCGCCCATGTTTGCTAAGGTGTAGGGCGCAAATCCCGCATCACGGTGAGTAGCGGCGGAGGTAACAGCCACGGCTACTGCGTCCCGTAATCCAAAGTATGAGGCGCACGAGAAACCGCCCCTGCTCACCACCTTGGGACTGGGTGCCCAGTTCAGCCTCATGGCAACGGCCACCTTGCTGGTGACGCCGGTCATTGTCGCCAACGAGTCGGGCCAAGGCGAGGACTATCTCATTTGGATGGTCTTCGCTTCCCTGGTGGTGGTAGGGCTCTCGACGCTGCTGCAAGTGAAACGCGTCGGGCCTCTCGGCGCCGGGTCCCTTCTCCCCATGTTCACCGCCGCCGTGTCTATCCCCTTCTGCATCACAGCAGCCTTCGAGGGTGGTCCAGCAGCGCTCACCACGCTGGTGTTGGCGTGCGCCGTGGTGCAACTCATCATCTCCAAGTGGCTCTTCATCTTGCGGCGCGTCGTAACCCCCACCGTGGGCGGCATTGTCATCCTCATCCTGTCAATCACCCTTGCGTCCGTTGTGTTCAAGCTACTCGACGACGCCGCACAGGAGGACCCAGTTACAGCGCTTGTGCCGGCATTGGCAACGCTGGCAGTGGTGGCTGCAATCACCCTCCGGGGCGCCGCTCTACTGCGATTGTGGGGGCCCGTCATCGGCATTGTCGCTGGAACCGCGGTAACCGCAGCCATGGGCGCCTACGACGTCACTCGATTACTGGACGCCTCGTGGGTCGGTGTGCCGGCGTCAGCGCCAGGGTTGGCCCTCGACTTCGGCATAACCTTCTGGACACTGCTTCCCTCCTTCCTGTTTCTCGGCGTGATCTTCTCCATACACTCGAACGGCGAGTCCATCGCCCTGCAGCGGGTCGCGTGGCGCGAGGACCGGGCTATCGACTTTCGCGAGGTGCAGGGAGCGCTCGCGGGCAGCGGGGTCAGCAACGTGATGGCCGGCCTCGGCGCAACCGTGCCCAACATCATCAACTCCGGCATAGTGTCTTTCTCGCGGACGACGGGCGTTGCGTCACGCACCGTTGGCTACAGCATCGGCCTCATGATTCTGGCGCTGGCGTTTACGCCCAAGTTCTCCTCGCTGTTCAGCACAATACCCGGCCCTGTGATGGCTGGCTACCTCATGCTCGTATGCGGGACACTTTTCGTGGACGGCGCTCGCACTATCATCCTTAACGAGCCGAACCGGGAAAAGGTGGTAGCGGGCGGAATCTGCTTCTGGATTGGAGCAGCGTTTCAGTTTGGGTTGATCACGCTCCCCGACGTTGGCCCTGTGCTGGGCGGGCTGTTCAAGAGCGGCATCACCACCGGCGGCTTTGCAGCCATCGTCATGATCCTGTACCTGGAGCTCACCAATCCCAGGCGAATGCGTTTTCAGTCGCGCTTGAACGTCGAGTCGCTTCCCGAGCTCAACGAGTTTATTGGCAAGTTCGCGGCGAAACGCAGGTGGGACACTGCGATGAAGGACCGCCTGAGCGCCGTTGCGGAGGAGACACTCCTGACCCTGGCGCCGCTTGACCTGAAAGGCGAGCGTCAACCGGAGGAGGCAGAGTCGATGGCCGAGATAGAACGGCGCCTCGTTGTAGTGGCGTCGAGTGAAGGCGGGTCAGCGGACCTCGAGTTCATCGCTGGCCCAAGCGGGGACCTTAACATTGAGGACCGCATCCGCCAGCTGCAGCAGCATGACGCCGACTCCTTCATGGAGAACGAGACGTCGCTGCGACTGCTGCGGGCATATGCCTCTTCAGTAAAGCACCAGAAGTTCCACGGCACCGACATCGTCACTGTGCGGGTGAATCCGCCAGGGAATCAACGGGTGTGAGGCCTGCCTCGTCCGATGCGGTGTTTCGTCGTCTAACATGTCCCAACCATGACCGCACCGCCAGCATCCTCTACCAGACCAGTTGCATATCGGGGCCCTCCCTACGCGCAAGCTAAGCTGCTCCCAGGCATACGTGCAGTCCCATTCACTGTCGTTAAGCGCGAGCCTTGCGTATAATTCAGCTAGCAGAAGCACCACGCCGTGCAGCAGAAACGGGGTGGCAAGATAGATTGCGAGGTCCCTCGTGCGGTTTGTGCCAAAGGTAATGAGCACCCAACACCCGGATAATGCGACGCCCGCTCCCTTCGCGAACGCCGAGGGCGTGTTGAAGGGCGAGGGCGAGGTGGACGAGGCAGCCGAGATCTTTGCTCTCGGCTGCAACGAACAGATGTGGGACTCTGAGGGCAAGGAGGCGGACAACCACGTCGTCCAGAAGCTACTGACCAGCTACGCGGACTTCTTCCGGAACGAGCGGCGCCTGGGACACGACGTCATCCTGACGTTGCGCGTGCCCAACCCCTCTGTGGAACGCGACATGCGCAAGTCCATGGTGGAGGCGCTGCAAAGCGTGCCCTCGGCATGGGACGTGGCCAGTGGGTTCTACTCGGGCATGGACGAGGACAACGCCCCGATTCAGGAGGTGATCCTGCCGTTCACCACAAGCGCGCAGGAGCTTACGCTGGTAGAGGCATATTACCGGCAGGTCATTGTCGGGCAGGAAGTGCATTCGTTGCCCGGCGGACGCATGGTCCGTGACTGGGTGGGTGAGTTCGCTCCCAAGAGCATCCGCGTCATCCCGCTGATCGAAGACCGAGACAATTTGTTGGGCAGCGACCGCATCGTGGAAGAGTACCTGCAGGGGCGCGAACTGCCCTACCAACGGGTGTTCCTAGCCCGAAGTGACCCAGCGCTTAACTACGGCACCATCGGGGCGGAACTCATTCTCAAGGTGGCGCTGCAACGGTTACATCGGCTGGAGCAAAGGCTGGGCATCCCGCTCTACCCCATCATAGGAGCGGGATCTGCTCCCTTCCGGGGGCATTTGACACCGCTGAACATTGACCGCACGTTCCGTGAGTATCCAAGCGCGCAGACAGTGACCGTCCAATCGGCCTTCAAGTATGACTATGACCGAGAGACCGTGCGCGACTCCATCGCGCTGCTTCGGGCGCACACCCGCCGCGAGCCAAGGCCCGTCGACGAGAAGCGCGCTGAGGCAATCATCGACAAGGTGACTGCAGCATACCAGGAGCGCGTCGTACAACTCACGAGCGTCATCAGCGCGGCGTCGGCCCACGTGCCGCGGCGGCGCGAGAGAAAGATGCACGTCGGACTCTTCGGCTACGGCCGGTCGCTGGACGGCGTCGGCGGCGCGACGCTCCCGCGGGCCATCGGCTTCGCGGCGTCGCTGTACTCCATCGGCGTCCCGCCAGATCTCCTGGGCCTGAGCGCCCTCGACAAGGATGACTGGTCATTCGTCCGCGAGACGTACCCAAGCGTTGATGAGGACCTGCGGGCTGCCCTTCGATACGCCAACGAGCGGCATGTGCGCGAGCTGCTGGGCGAGGATTCAATGCGCATCGTGGGCGAGTTCACTGATGAGTTGGACGGCATCCATGAGGGCCTAACGAGCGCCATTCTGGCCGCCATTAAGGGCAACGCGCCCGTGCAGGTGAACAACTATGTCGAGCAGGCCGCGAAGCTGCGCAAATATCTGGGGTAGCGGCCTTGTCAGCAAGCAACGCACCTTCTCTCTGGCGCGCGTGCTGGCCCGGAACACACCTGTCATACTGCTGGATGAGCCGACATCTGCACTCGACCTCAGCCACTAAGAGTTGGTCATGGCGCTTTGCAGACAGCTGGCGGCAGAAGGAAGCACGGTCATAGCCGTCCTCCACGGCCTCAACCTGACCGGTGCTCTCGCGCATCGCGTCGCAGTGATGTCCAAAGGAAGAGATGTTAAAGTGGGAAGGGCTTGAGAAGTGCTGGAGTCTGGGTTGCTTTTCAAGGTGTAAAAGCAACGAGCCATCGTCGTCCTACATCCCCGGACTGGCCGTCCCGTGGAGTTGAACGCGGTTGCGTACCGAGGGGATTGGAGCGGGGCGTTGCCACCATTTGGGTTTGGAGATCATTGAAATGACCAAAGGAGGATGACAATGAGTGTGGTGAAGATAAACGCCATCACGCCAGCGGAAGGCTCGGAAGCAGAATTGGAGGCGCGATTCGGCAACCGGGCGCGCGAGGTCGAGCACATGGAAGGCTTCGAGGGATTTCAGTTGCTACGACCCGTTGAGGGCGAGGACCGCTACTACGTATACACTCGTTGGCGTTCCGAAGAGGACTTCCTACGCTGGGTGAACAGTGACGAGTTTCGCCGGGGTCACGCCAGGACGGATGGCGATGTTCCGGTAGCTACCCACTCTGCGCTACTCTCGTTTCAAGTTGTTGAGTGGCCAACGGAGCCTCAAACTGCGTAGGGCGGATAGCGAACTATGCAGACGCAATTGCACCGGAAAGGAGTCCAGTTTTGACAACACAATCACCCGACAATCCAAGCCCAGTTCGCCGCCGTCGACCACCGCCGCGCGTCGTTGAGATTCGCAGTGTCACTCGGATCACGCCGCGCATGGTGCGCATCACCCTCGGTGGCGAACAGTTGGAGGGCTTCGCCTCCAAGGGCCCAGCGGAGCACGTACGCATCTTTCTGCCCAACAGTGAGACTGGTGAACTCCTCTTGCCCGAACCGGGACCGGAGGGCAACGAGTTTCCTGAAGGCATGCGCCCAGCCAGCCGCGCGTACACGCCTCGTCGATGGGACGCGGCTGCCAATGAGTTGGTAGTGGACATTGCGCTGCATGACAACGGCCCCGGAGCCGCGTGGGCAGCGAGCGTCAAGGAAGGCGATGTGGCAGTTATCGGTGGGCAGGCCGGCGGGGCCTACTTCCCGGACGCAGATGCGGACTGGTATTTCATCGGAGGGGACGAGGCGGCATTGCCGGCGATCGGCACTCTCTTGGAGGCGATGCCCTCGACCACGCGCGCCTACGTCTTTGCCGAGGTAGAGGATGCGGCTGAGGAGCAGAATCTCTCCTCCGATGCGCCCTTCGAAGTCACCTGGCTGCACCGCGAGGACGGAGCAATACCTGGCCGGGCGCTGGCCGAGGCCATGAAGATGGTGGACCTGCCTGAGGGCAATGGCCGCATCTGGGTGAGCTGTGAGGCCAACGTCATGCGTGAGATCCGCAAGCACTACATTGAGGACCGAGGGCTGGACCGTTCCGTCCTGAGGACACAGGGGTATTGGAAGAAGGGCGACATCAATCATCCTGACCACGACATGGGGGACGACGTATAGCTCCTCCCTTCGGCTCGCGCTAGCGTCGGTCAGGGGCAGCGCCCCCGGCACACCGCACCCTTCGAGGCAAGCCTACTCGGCTCGGGGCTGCGGGCAACGTGTTGGCGGTCTTAGCTGGGCCAGCGCGCTAGGCTGAACGATTTGGCAACGCAAGCAACGGCGGCTGGAAGCTTTTGGGCTCCAGCCGTCGTTTCAGTTGCGCGCGTGCAGCTAGCTCACACCTGGTTCGATGGGCAGGCCGGAGCCGGTCGCAATCTCCCACTGAAAGCCATCGGGGTCGGCGAAGTATCCGGAGTAGCCGCCCCAGAATGTTTCGCCGGCAGGTTGAACTATTTTGGCCCCAGCGGCAGCGGCCTCGTTGAGAACGGACTCCACTTCGACGCGAGACGCCACATTGTGAGCAATCGTAAAGGCATGCCTTTGGGGCTGCTGCTCGCCGTTCTGTTCCGCCTGTCCAGCATCACCCGCCAGGGCGTCTACGGGGTAGAGAGCCAGCATCACATTGCTTAACGCAAAGAAGGTAATCTCCGGCCCGCCCGCCTCGTGGACTGGGAAGCCAAGCCCGTCTCGATAGAATCGGGTTGAGCGGTCGAGGTCGGACACACCAAGGGTGATTATGCTGATCCGGGGTTCCACGTCATTTCCTCCCCTTGCGGTATACGGCTTGTCTCTGACTCTCTCGTGGCAGTCAGCCGCAGGAGTATGGCACCAGTCGCATTCCGCTTCAAGCAGACACCTCGACTTCGGCCAACAACCCCACATCTTCCTTACGTGGTGCGAGCATTCAACGGGCGATGTATTATTGAGCAATGAGCAGTTGGAAGGAACGGGTTCGCGACAAGACGCGGGACACGCTGGCCGAGGCGCTGCAGTCGCTAGGCGTGCCCGCGGAGTTGGCGGAACGCGGCCGGCCGGAGGAATCGCTGGGCAAGAGACTGTTCTGCCGGTCCCTGGGCGTCATCGACATTAAGGAGGGGCCAATTGCCTGGGTGAACACCATCAAGAAAGACGGCAGCGACAAGAGCCCTCCGCAGTGGTGGTTTATCTTTGGCATTCCTGATGGCCGCAATATGCCGAAGGAGGGCGCCATCAAACTCACCACCCTCCGCAAGAAGTCGTTTCCTCTATTTGGCCGAGTGCTGGATGTCTCGTGGCGCGGCAAAGATATGGGCACCGGTCTCACCAGCGTCCTTTCAGAAGACACGACCGTCGACGAAATGGTGAAGCGAGTAAAGGACATGACGCTGCAGAACCGCTCCAAGGAGTTCCAGGGGTGGTCACTACAGACGGGCAAGAACTTCGAGCTTTCCACGGCGGACTGGGAGGCGCTCCAAACCATCGCCTACTACGTCACGATTGCACCCATCGGCTGATATTCCAAATGTGCGCCACCCTCAGCGGCTCTAGCAATCTTCGCAGTTCGGAGGATTTACCAACAGGTGATCTGACCCCCTTTGACACTCAGGGCTTGAAGATGCGTGGGTCTCCCGCCAAGCGGTGAGGCCCTCTTTCTTTGCGGCGGGCGCTTTGGCCACCTCTCGGGTGGAGATGAGGAAGTCGTCCAGCAAGACCAGCACCGGTCGGTCCGAATCGTGGTGGCGGGAAGAGGTGGTCGCTTCGCCACATGGTCGCAGCCGGAAAAGGCCAGAGGGACGCGGTGAGGGTTGGGCCCTGAGGGGGAAGCTGGAAGGCGCACGATACATGAGCGCGCTGCTGCCACGCGCTGAAAGAACCCTGGCGAAGCTAAGGTGCGTTACTTCTTGTCGGTGGAGGTGCGCACACCGTTTCCCATGCGCGCTAGGGCAGTGAACACACCCGCGGTCACCACTACCGCCAAGGCGGCAATTGCGAATCCAGCGGAGGCACCAAGGAACTCCGCAATCTCGCCAAAGGCCATACCACGCCTCCACGTGCGTTAGGGCCTGCCGTCCGGTGTTGGGCGATATTGTACCCTCTCTGTCAAGCACAAACGACCCTTAGCGCCCCGTGTTTTGGTTGAAAACCCTGCCTATATCTCAGGGTGCATGCGCCAATGCCCTGCCTTCATCAGGCCGATTCAGAAGGAGGAATGGGTCTCGGACGGTGACCTGCGAGGGCAGAAGGGCTGATTGGCAGAAATGCGGCAAGAACTGTACACTAAGAATCTGCACACCATTCCAAATGGTGTTCAATTCAGTCGAAAATAACCACGAGGAGAACTCCAGTTGACTAGCGCCAAAGAGCAGACATGCTCGGAATTGGCTATTGACGTGCGTGGTCTGCAAAAGGCCTACGGCAGTTACGAGGCCGTTCGGGGCATCGACATTCAGGTGGCGGCAGGCGAGGTGTTTGCGTTGCTTGGGCCGAACGGCGCCGGCAAGACGACCACCGTCGAGATACTGGAGGGGCACCGCAGCCCGAGCGGCGGCCAAGTCTCCGTGCTGGGCTACGACCCGGGCTCGAACGACCGCGCGTTCAAGCAGCGCGTGGGCATCGTCCTTCAGTCGACGAGCGTCGACCAATACCTCTCGGTAGAAGAGACCATCGACCAATTTCGTGGCTACTACCCGAGCCCTCTGCCGCTCGAGGAGCTGCTGGAGCTGGTTGGGCTTCGGGAACAGCGGCGGATGCGGGTCAAGAAGTTGTCGGGCGGGCAACAAAGGCGGCTGGACGTCGCCATAGGACTGGCGGGCGACCCGGAATTGCTGTTTCTTGACGAGCCGACAACTGGCTTCGACCCCTCCGCACGACGCGGGGCGTGGGAGATGGTCAAGGGTCTGAAATTGTTGGGCAAGACGGTGTTGCTGACGACGCACTACATGGAAGAGGCTGAGTACCTGGCTGACCGCGTGGCGATCCTTGTCCATGGGAAGATTGTGGCAGAAGGCGCACCCGGCGAGCTAGCGCTCCGTGACAGGACAACGACGGTACGGTTCCGGTTGCCGGACGGCGCTCCACCGCTGCCGGAGTACCTGCAGGGCGCGTTAGCCGGCGATGGCACATACTCGCTGGCCACGGACTCACCGACACGTAGCCTGCACGAGCTTACGTCATGGGCTGTGGAGCATGACATCGAGCTAGAGGAGTTGACGGTCACGCACCCCACGCTGGAGGACCTCTTCATCGAGCTTGTCGGCGAGACCGGCGGGAGCGGGGAGTAGCCATGAACTCCGTCAAGCTGGCCCTGCGGCAGGTACGCTATGAGAACAGCGCGTTCTGGCGCAACCCCGCTGCAGCCTTCTTCACCATCATCTTCCCGCTTATGTTCCTGGTGATCTTCAACCTCATCTTCGGCAATCGAGAGGTCACAGACGAGAGCGGCGGAACGTACAGTCTCTCCACTTTCTACGTGCCGGGCATAATGGTCTTCGCCGTAGTGGGCGCCACATACACCAATGTCGCGATGAGCATCACCTTTGCCCGGGACGGCGGGCTGCTGAAGCGGGTGCGCGGGACACCGCTGCCAAGCTGGTCGTACTTGATGGGCAAGGTCATTCACTCGGTGCTGCTGACCGCTCTGCTAGTAGTCATCGTTACCGGCGCGGGCTGGCTGGCCTTCGGCGTCGACATTCCGACAAACACGCTGGCGGCGTTCCTGCTGACCCTGGCTGTTGCGGCGGCGACGTTCTGCACACTGGGCCTAGCGGTCACCTCGCTCATCCCAAACGCCGATGCTGCCCCCGCAATTGTGAACGCGTCCATCCTGCCACTGCTGTTTGTCTCGGACGTGTTCATCCCGTTGGACGACGCTCCCGCTTGGCTCACGACGGTCGCCGACGTATTCCCGGTCCGGCACATGGCGCAGGCGCTCCACACGTCCTTCAACCCGATTGAGACGGGGGCCGGGTTCGAGTGGGTTCACCTGCTGGTCATGGCAGCGTGGATGGTGGGCGGGCTAGTCGTCACCGTCCGATTCTTCCGATGGGAGCCACGCCGGTAACTGCGGCTTCAGCTAACGCTCGTACCAGCCGGAAGCGAAAATGAGACCGTCGTGCCGCTTGGCCCAAGTGTGCTTTTTGCCTTCCTCACCGGTCTCGGGATTCAGGAGGGTGTAGTCCACCCAGCGGCCCTCTTCCGTCGCTTCAAGGAGGGGTTCGCCATAGTAGTACCCGGTAGAATCGACGCGCTCCGTTGGGTCTCGGCCAATGTAGTACGGGTTGTGGTGGGCAATGGTGCGGCCCTCCTCATTGATGATGAAGACGTACCATTCTCCGTCATTGTTCGCTGGGTCATTGTGGTAGGTCACTGACGCTTCCAGTCCATCACCCTTATGCCGTTCAAGCGCATCTTCTACCATGGCCTTGGTGTAGGAACCGGGCTCATCCTTGGTGGGCGGCGGAAGCGCAGGAGCCTCCCTTGCAAGGGCGAACGCCGCGACAACCAAGGCCGCGATCGCCACCCCTGTCGCAAGCCCCGCCAAGCCAACTGCGAGCCGATCTCTCATGCTTTCCCCCGTAAAACCCTCTTAGACGTCGATGCGGGCGCCCTTTTGCCTGTCGAGAGTGTTATCTGGGCGCCATATGCGTTCCATTGTAACCTACTCAATTATCACGTGTGGAAAGGCTGAAGGTTATGAGGAGATTGCTGGCGAAGGGACTTGCCTCCAGCGGGGTCTGAGACTTGCCCGTAGTCGGCGCTGCGCGGCTTTTCAACGTGACGACATGGTGACTTGCACCGGCTACACTGGGCGGGCCGAGGGAAGCTCTGTCGGGCTTCTTGCGGTGCATGTTGGTCAATATCACCCAGGGGCTGGTTGTGGCGACTGTCATTCCGCTTGCTGAAGTCATTGCCGGGACTAGACCGGCCGACGCCGAGGGCATGCGCGCTGCCGTTGCGCGGCAGGCGGCGCTTACCAAGCCGCCGGGAAGCCTGGGCCGACTGGAAGATCTGTCCGTGCAGATCGCCGGTATCCAGGGGACGGAGCAGCCGGTCATCCGCGGCAAGAGGATAATCGTGGCGGCGGGCGACCACGGCGTGGTGGCACGAGGGGTGACTGCGTATCCGCAGGAGGTCACTGCGCAGATGGTCATGAACTTCCTTTCCGGCGGCGCGGCCGTCAATGTGCTGGCGCGACACGCAGGGGTGGAGCTCGTCATTGTGGACGCGGGCGTGGCGGCACCGTTGCCGGAGCATGCGGAACTGCGTGTGCTGGGCGTGGGGCGTGGGACCGGCGACATCACGGTGGGGCCGGCGATGACGCGATTGCAGGCGGAGGCTTGCGTGGAGTTTGGCGTGGGCCTTGCGCTGGAGGCGGCGGAAGGCGGCGAGGACGTGATTGGCACGGGCGACATGGGCATCGGGAACACCACGGCGTCTAGCGCTATCACCGCGGCGCTTACAGGCCGTCCTCCGCGGGAGACCACGGGGCGGGGCACTGGACGCACCGACACTGAACTCGAGGTCAAGGCGGGCATCGTGGAGGAGGCGCTGGGGGTCAACCGGCCGAACGCCAATGACCCCCTCGATGTGCTGGGCAAGGTTGGGGGCTTCGAGATTGGCGTGCTGGCAGGCGTCGTGCTGGGCGGGGCGTACGCGCGGCGGGTCGTCGTCATTGACGGCTTCATCTCGGGCGCGGCGGCGCTGGTCGCGCACCGGCTATGCCCGCAGGTACGGGACTTCCTTGTGGCGGGACACCTCTCGGCGGAAGCGGGGCATCGCGTCGTGCTGGAGGCGCTGGGACTTAGGCCGCTGCTGCAACTGGACATGCGACTGGGCGAGGGCACCGGCGCGGTCCTCGCGATGGGGCTGGTGGAGGCGGCGGCAGCCACGCTGACCGAGATGGCCACGTTTGCAGAGGCCGGCGTGTCCGACCGGCCGGCAGACGAGATTGGCGGTGGTGTGTGAGAAGTCTGCTGCTGGCCTTCGGGTTTCTCACAATCCTGCCGATTGGGGCGGGCCGGCAATCGGCGATGGGGCCTTCACGGGCGTTCTTTCCGCTTGTCGGACTGGCGCTTGGGGGCGTTCTGGCGGGCCTCGACTGGGTGATGGACACCGCGGTGCCGCCGCTCGTTGTGGGGGCTGTGCTGGTGGCGGCGCTCCTTGTGCTGACGCGGGCTATCCACACCGAGGGCTTCCTTGACGCTTGCGACGGGCTCCTCGGGGGGCATACGCGTGAGGAGCGGCTGCGGATCATGCGCGACTCGCGCGTGGGCGCCTTCGCCGTGGTGGGTGGCGCGACGCTGATGCTGCTCAAGTGGTCACTGCTTGTGAGCCTGCCGGTGGTGGAGCGCACGGAGCTGCTTGTGCTGTTCCCCTGCCTTTCGCGGCTTGGGATGCTGGCTACTATGGCGGCGTTCCCCTATGCTCGCGCCGAGGGGGTGGGTGCTGGGTTCCGGGAGGGGCGACGCTGGTTGCAGCTTGCCTTTGGGTTGGCGACGGGCCTCGCGGCGGGGTGGGCGCTGCTTGGGACGGCGGGCCTGGTGCTGGCTGGCGGCGCGCTGGCATTGTCGATGGGGCTGGGCTGGTGTTCGTCGAGGATGATCGGCGGTATGACGGGCGACACCTACGGGGCTGTCAACGAGTCGGCAGAGGTGTCGGTGCTGCTGCTCGGCATTCTGCTCATCTATTGGTGGCCGGGGCTGTTTCTGGCGCCGTACTGGTAAGGGGCTGAGGGGCTCGCGGGAGCGTTGGGCAAGGAGTTGGACTTGGGCACGTGGAATCTGGTGCGACACGGGGAGACGGTGTGGAACCGCGACGGGCGCATCCAAGGACACCGGCACGTTCCGCTGACCGAGCGCGGCAGGGCGCAGGCGCGGCAGCTGGCCGAGCGGCTGGATGGGCAGGGAGCGGACGTTATGTACAGCAGCGACCTGGGACACGCGCTGGCAACGGCGCAGGCGCTTGCGGCGGCTAGCGGGGTTGCGATCCGGACTGACGCCAAACTCCGGGAGTTCTCATACGGCGCGTGGGAGGGCCTGACGTTGGAAGAGGCCAAGGCCCATGACCCTGCGATCTTTGCGGCGCGCATCACGGGCCGCAACAGCGACGTTGCGGCGCCGGGCGGCGAGACGACGTTTGACCTGCTGGAACGCGTCCGGCGGTTCACGGACGCTGCCCGCAGGCGCCACTCGACGGACGAGAACGTGACCATCGTGGGGCACGGCGGGACACTCCGGGCGGTCGCGGTGTGCCTGCTGGGGCTTGGCGAGGAGCACTTCTGGCGGCTGCGGCTCTCGCATGGGAGCCTCTCGGTCGTGACGGTGCTGGCGGACACGTGCGTGCTGGAGCTGTGGAACGACACGAGCCACCTGGTGGACACGCAGTCGAGGGTTATCCCGTGAGCCGACTGACGCTGGTGCTGGGCGGGGTGCGCGCGGGCAAGAGCGCCTTCGCGCAGCGGCTGGCGTCGAGCGGACGGCGGCCGCCGGTGGGTCGGCGGGTGCTGTTTGTCGCGACGGCGGAGGCGGGAGACGCCGAAATGGCCGCTCGCATCGAGGCGCACCGGGCGAGCCGCCCTCGAGACTGGACGACGCTGGAAGCGCCGGTGGACGTCGTGGGGGCACTGACACCTGTTGTCGACGACTATGACACCGTGCTGCTGGACTGCCTGACTTTGTGGGTCAGCAACCTGCTGCTGCGGACGCCCGACTTGGCGGTGAGCGCGGACATCGCGGCGGAGGCTGAGGCGTTGCTGGCGCTGCAGCGTCGGAGCGGCGCGGCGTGGGTCGTCGTGAGCAACGAGGTTGGGCTCGGCGTCATACCGCCCTCGAAGCTGGGGCGCGCTTATGAGGACGCGCTTGGGCGGGTGAACCAGATGTTTGCCGCGCAGGCGGACGCCGTCTACTTCATGGCGGCGGGGCTGCCGCTGCTGCTCAAGGGTGAGCGAGAGGGCAGCGAGGCATAGCGGGCCCCTCGGGTGCGGCGCATCATTTGGGCGGCAGCGCGAGGGCTGTTGACGCGCCGTAGCGCACCCACTCGGCCAACGCAGCGTCGGCTGACGTTGCGGCGGGGCCGACCATGACCCATCCGCGCATGGTGCGGCCGGAGTAGTCCATCTCACGGACGTGCGGCTGCTGGAGCGCGGTTGCGTACTCATCCTTGGGGACGCGCACGATGAGCTCGTCGTTGAGGACGCAGCAGGCGAGGTTGCCCTGCAGCATGTACGCCATGCCGCCGAACATGGGCTTTCGCACCAGCGAGGGCTCCGCGCCGATGATGGTGAGGACGCGGACGGAAAGCTCCTCGTTGTAGGCCATTTGGCTCCTCCTGAGTAGTTGGTCCGTGGGAAGTTTAGCATCGTTCGGGCACCCCTCCCTTCGCCATCCCTCTGGTTTGCTGCCTTCGCGGGTCCTGGTTGCTCGCCGACGCGGCGGGCGCTGGGCGCCGGGAGCGCCAGGAGGTTGTTTCGCGAGCCGGTGTCGCTGCGCGGGGTATTTTCATAGCTGGGGTATTCGTTCCAGCTACAACGATCTGTTTGCCACTTTTGCGCCCGTGCGAAACAACCTCCGGTTTTCAGGCGCGGAAGCGGAGGCGATTGTCGACATGCGCGGTGCAGGCGAGGAGCGCCACGGCGCAGAAGTTGAGGCGATGTCCTGGTTGAGGTCATTGCATGCGCGTTGCATGGGGGAAGGGTAACGGGGGCGTTGGCCTGGGCGCCAGGGGCTCGTGTCAGGGTGTGCTTGGGAGGGCGGGGGCCCCCTTCGTGTGCCCTCAGGACAGGCCTTCGACAGGCCCAGGGCGAACGGACTCGGGAAGCGCCCCTGCCCTGGGTTCCCGCTTTCGCGGGACCGACGATGGGGGTGTTCGGGCGGGCGAGTGCGGTAGGTTGTTTTGGCATTCGATCTGTAGCTGGCTTGGCACAGTTTAGCTATAACTCCAAGAATTTTGTTGCAGAGGGGCAACACCCCCCCCCTGATTCTGGCCGAGCCCCCTCTGACCTTCGATGCGGACCATGCCACCGACGATCAGGCTGGCGGTGCCGTCGGGATGGGGACCCGCGATGTTGTGGTTGCGGTGAGAGATTGCGACTTCCATGGGGAGACGGTAACGGAGGCATCGGAGTGGGGGCAATGAGGCCGTGTCAGGGTGTCGTCTCGCGCAGGGGGGTGGGGTTGCGGGGTGCGGGGGCGGGGCTCCCCCATCCTGACCTTCCCTCTTAGGGGGAAGGGAACGCGCCTGCGGTTGGGGGGTGCATGTTCGTCGGGGTTCCTGCCTTCGCAGGAACGACGGGTGGTGGGGGAGTGCGGGCCGGCGGGGGCTGGTGGTAATGGAGGGGTGAGGGTCCCGCTGTGGCGGCACGGGCGATTCGCGAATCGCCCGTACGCGGTTTAGGGAGTCGGAGATGCGACGGGGGGGTTGGGGTGGCGGTGCCCTGCGCCGCGCCCCTCTGGGTTCCTGCCTTCGCAGGAATGACGCGCGTGGTGGGGGGGTGCGGGTGGTGGGGGGCCCTTCGACAGGCTCAGGGCGAACGGACTCGGGAGGGGCACCTGCGACGGGGTGTGGGGGAGTTGGGGATGCCCTGCCCTGTGCCCCTCTGGATTCCTGCCATCGCAGGAATGACGCGAGTGGTGGGGGAATGCGGGCCGACAAGTGCTGGTGGTAATGGAGGGGTGAGGGTCCCGTTGCGGCGGGACGGGCGATTCGCGAATCGCCCGTCCGCGGTTTAGGGAGTCGGGGATGCGACGGAGGGGTTGGGGTGGGGGTGCCCTGCGCCGCGCCCCTCTGGATTCCTGCCTTCGCAGGAATGACGCGCGGTGGGGGAGTGCGGGTAGCGTCATTGGGCGGTAGTGAGGCGGAGACGCCCCTCGCCGCGCCCCTGCCCTGGATTCCCGCTTTCGCGGGAACGACGAATGGGGGGACGAAAGGGCGCTACTCGACGCGGCGGATGACGTCTGGGTTGTTGTTGGAGGGGGTGTTGACTAGGGCGGAGACTTCGTAGGCTTGCATGGCTTCGGGTGGGTAGGGGGCGAGGATGTTTGAGAGGATGGCGGGGTCTTTGAGGTCTGGGTCAAGCCAGAGGGGTTCCAGGTGCGGGGGCAGGATTACGGGCATGCGGTCGTGGATGGGGCGGACTAGGTCGTTGGGCGTGGTGGTGATGATGGTGCATGACTGGAGGCGCTCGCCTTTGGGGTCGCGCCAGGTCTCCCAGAGGCCGGCAAAGGCGAAGGGCTCGCCGGACTGGAGGGTGATGCGCATGGGACGGCGCGCCTTGCCCTCGCGCTGCCACTCGTAGAAGCCGTCTGCGATGACGAGGCAGCGTCGGCGCTGGAGGGCGGTGCGGTAGCTGGGGCGCTCGGCGACGGTCTCGGCGCGGGCGTTGATCATCTTGTAGCCGATGGACTTGTCCTTGGCCCACGACGGGATGAGGCCCCATCGCATGAGCGCGGCCTCGCTGTTGCGGCGCTCGGCACCGGGGCCCTCGGCGGCGCGGACGGTGAGGACGGACTGGGATGGCGCGACGTTGAAGTTGGGGGAAAGGTGAAGGGCGCCGGCGTCGAAGTCAAAGCGCAGGGCCAGTTGGTCCGCGCCAGCGATGAGGCTGTAGCGTCCGCACATGGGGTGCTCCTTCTTCCGGTTGCGGACATTTTCCTACGCAAGGTTTGCGATGTCACGCGTGCGGGGGTTGGGGCTCGGTGTTGTGCTGTCTTACCAGCTCTCGAAGGGCCTGTTGTTGCGCGCGTGTGTGTTGGTGCCATGTCAGGGGTGGGCGGCTAAGGGATGGCAGCCGTCTGAGCAGCACATCTATGGCATTACGGTGCTACCTTCCCTTGCATTATGTCGGCACTTCCTTCTTTATAGCCAAGTTTCGGTAGGTAATATAACTTATCTGTGTCGCCTCACTTCTGCTAGTATTGTGAAGGTGGGTTTGCATTCATTGAGTAGAGCGTCGAATGAAGCAACGCGGCAAAGGGAATCGGCGACTTCTCGCGGGGCTGCTAGGGGCGGTCGCATTGATGACGTATGCCGCGTGCCCTGGGTCGTCGGCAGCATCGCCAGTCGCGCCGGACCCGGGCGAGCAGGCACTTCCGCTTGCTGAACAGTTTGATTCCTCCGACCTTCCCCCCTCGCCCGTTCCCGGCGCACTAACTTCGCAAACGCCGTCCACGCAGTCGCCCTCCTTGCCCCAGGGGTCGTCACCTTCGAGCGGTGTCGTCGAGCCGCAGCAGGCCACGAATGCTCCGCAGTCGGTTGAAGCGCAGGGGGGATCCGATGGCGGGACGCAAACCGAGTACACCTGGCAGGACGGCGATCGCGCGCTGACGGTTACGCTCCAGGCCGACCTGGTGTTGGACGAAGACGCCTCCACGAAGGGCGCCGCGGGAGCGTCGCCGGGCGGCGCCATAGTGAAGTCGGCGGACGCGCAGGGCGAGGGCACGGGCCTGCCGGTATTCAAGTCGCAGTCAGGCGCGTTGATGACGCTTCCCGGCGGTGTGCTCCTTGTCCTTGACCCGGAGTGGACCCAGACCGAGATCAACGCCTTCTTCTCCAGCAACGGCATCAAACTCGACAGCGTTAGGGAACTGGGCTTCATTGAGAACGGCTTCTTCGTCGAAACGGAGGCGGGCTTCCCATCGCTGGACCTTGCCAACAGCCTTGCGACCAAGGACGGCGTCATCCTCTCCAGCCCCAACTGGTGGACGGAAGTGACCGTCAGATGAGGGTCTCAGCCTGCCGCGCACCCTCCTCGGGATGACGGGCCCAATGGCCACCGTGCGGCGACCCTCCATGCTGCTGCTGGCCATTGCGGGGACGCTGCTCCTTGTGCCTACGCTCTTCCTGGGAACGGTGTTCGCGCAGACCGGCACGCCGGGTCCGCCGACCGTCGACACGGTCAGCGCCGGCGACAGGGCGCTTACCGCCGGGTGGAGTGAGCCCTCGGACACCGGCACGGCAATCATCACCGCCTACGACCTTCGCTACATCCTGACCAGCTCGGACGAGACCGTCGACGCCAACTGGACGGTGCAGGAGGACGTGTGGTCCGGCGCGGGCGACCTTCGGCACACCGCCATCGGCCTCGACAACAACGACCAGTACGACGTGCAGGTGCGCGCGGTGAACTCGCGCGGGGACGGCGCGTGGTCGGCGACCATGACCGGCACGCCGGCCGACCACGGCAACAGCCGCGGCAGCGCAACGGACATCGCGCTTCAGACGCCGACGCTGGGCTACATCGCTTCCAGCAGTGACGTGGACTTCTTCGAGTTCACGCTGGACGATGACTCGGGGGTGTTTATCTTCACCACCAGCTATGTTTCCGGCTTCCTCGCCACCACCGGCGAGCTGCAGAACAGCAGCGGCAACCGCATCAAGGATGACGAGGACGGGCCGGAGTTCCGGGAGCACGGCGACCAACTCTTCATCTGGGACGACCTGTCGGCGGGGACCTACTACGTGATGGTGGAGGCGCCGGAGGCGGGGTACTACACACTGCACACGCAGCCGGTACACAACAGCATAAACGTGGACGACGCCGTGGGCCTCAACCTCGGCGGGCGGGCGGACGGCATCATGGCTGTTGGGGCCGAGGACGAGGACTACTTTCGCTTAGAGGTCTCGGCGACCACGGACGTGATGATCTGGCTGCCTCGGGCCAAGACGGGGCTCGATCCGCTGGGCACGCTGCTCGATGCCGAGGGGGAGGTTGTCGCGAGGCACGACGACAGCTTCCTCGACGGCGACAGGTCAAAGCACTTCATCATACGAGAGACCCTGACCGCCGGCGTCTACTTCCTGAAGGTGAGCGGGGCCCCAACCACGACCTTCGACGAGTGCAAGGGCTTTACCCCGGAGTACCTCCGATTCTCCTGGAAGAACTGTGAGGACACCGTCAGGAAGACAGCGTCAACGGTTGGAGGGCCGTACACCGTCGCGGCGGTGGCGGTGCCCGCGCGGAGCAGCTCGCGGTCGTCCGCGGCGCCGCTGGCACTTGGGGAGGGCTCGCTGGCGGGTGGGCGCATCGACACGAACAGTGACTCAGACTACTTCAGCCTCAGCGTCGACGAGCCGACCCACGTCAAGTTCGAGGTGGTGAGCGCGGACATCGAGACGGAGGGCACGTTCTACGGCACCGACGGCAGCGAGAAGGCGACGTTTGTCTCGGACACGGACTACCTCCCCGGCGCGCTGGGGTTCACGCTGTACGCCAGCCTCGAGGCGGGGACGAGCTACGTGCAGGTGAAGTCCGACGACGGCCTGGTGTCCGGGCCATTCGCCATCCGCGTCACTGTGGACGAGGATTACCCCGAGTTCCTGTCCACCTGCACCGGCCTTACCACCTCGTACTCGGACCCCCTGTACGGCTGCCAGTGGAGCATGAACAACACGGGGCAGAACACGGGAGGCCGGTCCGGCACCGCGGGCGAGGACATCAACGTCGAGGACGTCTGGGCAGGAGGCAACCTTGGTGAAGGCATCAACGTCGCCATCGTCGACAACGGCCTGTACTACGCGCACGAGGACCTGAAGGACAACGTCGACACAAGCAGGAACCACGACTACACGCCTCGAGGGAATGTCTTCGAGCGGCACTTCTTCCACGGGACCGCAATGGCGGGCCTCATCGCCGCGCGGGACAACAGCGTGGGCATGCGCGGGGTGGCTCCGCGGGCCAATATCTACGTCTACAACGCGCTCCGTAGCGGCAGTTTCCTCAGCCTTTCTGACGCTGCCGCGCGCAATCGGGACGTTACCGCCGTTTCCAACAATAGCTGGGGCTTCATAAACGGACCTGGACTGGATCCCTCACCACGGTTTTGGCAGCTCGCAATAGATGCGGGAATAACGGAGGGTTTGGACGGGAAGGGCGTCTTCTACGTCTTTGCCGGAGGCAACGGGGCCCGAGAGGGGGACTATTCCAACCTCAATGGCCTAGCCACCTATTATGCGGTCACCACGGCGTGTGCGGTAAACGACCAGGGCCAGCGGCCGACGTACTCGGAGGAGGGCCCCAACCTGTGGGTGTGCGCGCCCTCCGGTGACTCGGGACGCCAGGGAGAGTTGGCAACCGTCAACTACGACAAGTACAGAAACGGCCTCGCGGGTACGTCGACTTCTACCGCCCTCGTTTCCGGCGTAGCCGCGCTGGTGCGGAAGGCCAACGCGGCCCTGACGTGGCGCGACGTCAAACTGGTGCTGGCCGGGTCCGCGCGGAAGAGCGACGCCAGCGACTCCGGCTGGGCGACGGGCGCAACCAAGTACGGATCTGCCACTGACACCTACAATTTCAACCACCAATACGGTTTCGGCGTGGTGGACGCCAAGGCGGCGGTGGACCTGGCGGCAACGTGGACCAACGTGCCGGCGATGATGCATGTGACGGCGGGCTCGGCGGGCGACCTCGACCTGGCGATTGCGGACAGCGGCAGCGCGAGCAACAGCATCAGCGCTGGCGGCGGCATCGACTTCATCGAGCATGTGGACGTCTACCTCGAAACTGCTCACCAATCGTTCCGTGACCTGAAGGTGGAGCTCACCTCGCCCGCCGGCGCGACGTCTGTGCTGAGCGTGTCGCACGACGGGGACGACAAGTACCCGCTGAACGGCGAGTTCCGCTTCGGGACGGCCGCGCACCTGGGAGAGGGATCCTCGGGAACGTGGAGGCTTCGCATCACCGACGAGGTCACGGGCACTGCGGGCACGTTGAAGTCATGGAGGCTCAAGATCTACGGCCATTCGTCGAGCGAAGACGTTCCGGCCATCGCGTCGGTGACGCCGGAGGACGCCAAGCTCATCGTCGGCTGGACGGCGCTGGACGACGACGCGGTCACGGCGTACGACGTGCGGCACATCGCGAGCAACGCGTCGGACAAAACGGACGCGAACTGGACGGTCATCGACGACGCCGTGACCTCGGGGTCAGGCGGGTTGTCGGACACCATCTCCGGGCTCACCAACGGCACCTCGTACGACGTGCAGGTGCGGGCAGTGCGCGGCAGCGACGACGGGGCGTGGTCGGGCACCGTCGTAGGCACGCCGACGGTCGGGAGCGCGGCCGTGCCTGCCATCGACGCCGTGCGCTCCGAGGATACGGCGCTCAATGTATCGTGGAGCGCGCCCGCGACCCCTCCCTCGACAACGACGGCATACGACGTGCGGCACAAGCGCAGCGACGCCAATAGCTGGACCGTCGTCGATGACGCATGGACCGAGGGCGAGCTTACCTACACCATCACCGGCCTCGACAACGGCGTGAGCTACGATGCGCAGGTGCGGCACGTCGGCACGGGCGACGGGACGTGGTCGACAACGGGCACGGGGCAGCCCTCGGACTTTGGCAGCACGGTCGAGACCGCGGGAACGCTGCCGCTCGACAGTCCGGTGCAGGGCGTCATAAACGGTGCAGGCGACGTCGATGTGCTGAAACTCGAACTGGCAACGGCCAAGTACGTCTGGTTCTACACCACAGGGGACACGGATACCGTTGCGGAGCTGCTGACCTCAGAAGAGGTCATCATAGGAGCGGATGATGACGGAGAGTTGCCGGACAGTGGGAGCAATTTCCTGCTACCGACATATCTCGACGCAGGCACCTACTACCTGCGGCTAAGGGGCTTTCGAAACACCACCGGGGACTATGTGCTCTGGGCGGAGGAGGTCCCCGACAGCACGAGCAGGTCCAATGCCGTGCCACTCCCACTCGACAGCCCCGTCCGCGCGAGCTTCGACGTCGATGAAGACATCGACTATTTCAAGCTGGAACTCACGACTGAGACTGATGTGTTGCTGCGCAGCACCGGAAGGTGGAATCCCCGAGCGAAACTCACCAACAGTTCGGGCGACTTGCTGGACTCCGACAACGACGGCTGGCTGCCAACGGGTATCCTCAATTTCTTCATGCGCGCGACTCTGGCCGCGGGCGTTTACTACCTGGAGGTCGATGAGGTTGCAGCGCTTACGGGCCCCTACGTCATTCACGCGGAGACCATGACCGAGCCCGGCAGCACCTCCGCGGACGCCTACGAGCTGACCCTTGGCGTGGCCGGGGGCGGCAGCATAGACCCGGCGGACGACACTGATTACTTCACCTTTACGTTGACGGAGAGAACGAGGACCGCGATCGCCGCCTTTGGCGTAGGCAGTAATGGCGCTGTATTGAAGGTGACTGGCGAGCTCCTGGACAGCAACCTCAACTCGGTGTTGCCGTTCCCGATGTCAGAAATTGACTTCGATCTGGCGTTCAGTGAGTCGATCGAACTCTCGGCAGGCACGTATTACATCAAGATGACCAGCAGTACAGGCACCGACACTGAGGACTATGCGGTAATCGTCGTCGAGGACCTGCGGTTCGACCAGCTTGCGGCAAGGTGTCCCGGCAGCCTCATCGGCCTCACGGACGCCTTCGCGGGGTGCCAATGGCACCTGGTCAACGAGGGCCAGTTCGGCGGCCTCGCGGGACCGGACTTGAACGTCGAGGGCGTGTGGGACGCCGGTTATGATGGGGACGGCATCACCATCGCAATCGTCGACGATGGCTTGGACTACGAGCATGAGGACCTGAGCGCCAACGTCGATACGACCCAGAACTACAACTACTATATCTTCGATCCCGATCTGACGGTCAATGAATTCAACCCGCGGCATGGCACGGCGGTTGCCGGCATCATCGCCGCTGACGACAACGACATCGGGGTGCGCGGCGTGGCGCCGGGGGCCACCATCTACGGCTACAACCTCCTGCAACTCTCATCTTTCATTAACGAAGCGGATGCCATGACCCGGCAAATGGCCACCACGGCTGTCAACAGCAACAGCTGGGGGCCAGCCGATTCCGGTCTTCCTCAGGCGGCCACGTCCCTCTGGAAGCTGGCTGTAGAAAGTGGCATCACCGATGGCTACGGAGGCAAGGGGGTCTTCTACGTTTGGGCAGGAGGAAACGGAGGCGACAATGACTACTCTTCCCTCGATGAATATGCCAGCTTCTACGGAGTCACGGCGGTGTGCGCCGTCAACTACCTCGGTAAGCGCGCCGATTACTCGGATAGGGGCTCGAGTCTGTGGGTCTGTGGCCCGTCCAGCGACAGCCTGGACTACGGCCTGCCGGGCATCCTCACGACCGATCTCGGAAACAGCTACAGGACTGACTTTGGCGGCACGAGCGCCGCGGCGCCGATGGTCTCCGGCGTTGCCGCGCTCATGCGCGAGGCCAACAGTGCGCTGACGTGGCGGGACATCAAACTGATCCTTGCGGCCTCCGCCCGAAAGGTGGACGCCAACAGCGATGGCTGGGAGAGGGGCGCGCTGAAGTTCGGCTCGACATCGGAGCGATACAGTTTCAACTACGATTATGGCTTCGGGCTGGTGGATGCACAGGCGGCAGTCGACATGGCGAGGAGTTGGAGCACACTGCCGGCCTTCCGCCAAATCTCCATGCCCTCCAGGTATCTTGGCGTTCGCATTCCGGAATACTCAGGCGGAGACTATCTGGCGGCAGTGACGGACAGCATCACGGTTGAGCCGTACGTGAACTTCGTTGAGTACGTGCAGGTGGAAGTGGAGCTTTACCATACGTCATTCCGGGACCTGCACATCGAACTGATTTCGCCGAGCGGCGCCGTTTCCGTGCTCACACCGGGACTGGAGGTAAAGGGTACAGGCAAGTGCGATGTTTTCCCTCTTTGCATCACGCACAACAGAGAATTCACGTTGGGCACAGCCAAGCACCTAGGTGAGAACGGGGCCGGGGTATGGCAACTGCGGATCACGGACCTCAACACTGGAGGCACCGGAATTCTCCAGTCGTGGGGCATCACCGTTTACGGACACGGCGACGGCCCCGGATTCGCAGAAATCGACACGTTAACGCGGGGCGACCGGAGCGCAACCATCGAGTGGACTGCGCCGGTCATCACCGGCAACTCGACCATCACCTCCTATGACGTGCGCTACCGGGGGGACGAGCAGGACTCGGAGTGGGCGTTGGTGGAGAGCATCTGGACATCGGGGACACTGAGCTACACACTCACCGGGCTTGAGGGCGGGAGCAAGTACGACGTCCAGATTCGCGCGAGGAGCAGCACTAGCGCCGGGCCGTGGTCCGAGCCGGAGGATGTTGAGCCAAGGCTAACGGCTCCCACAGCTCCTTCCATAACAGCGGTCGACCCTGGCAACCAAACCCTCGGCGTCACGTGGACGCCGCCGCCCGAGGCTGTGGGTGACGAAATCACCTCGTATGACCTGCGCTACATCCTGACCACCGCGGACGAGACGGACCCCGACAATTGGACGGTCCGCACATCGGTGTGGACGTCCGGGCCGCTGGACCATGCCCAGGGCGGGCTCACCAACGGCTCGGGCTACGATGTGCAGGTGAGGGCGGACAACGGCAAGGGCGATGGCGCGTGGTCGGCGAGCGATACCGGCACACCCGCAGACCAATTGGACGTGCGCTTGCAATGGGCCAGCTCGGCCACCACGGTCAATGAGAACGCGGCAACGGTCACGCTCCAGGCGGAGATGGTCACCACGGAGGCGGGGACGCTGCCAGGCGGGTTCTTCGTTGATGTCGACGTCGCAGTATCGGGCACAGCGGACACCCCCGCGGACTACACGCTGCAGACGACGTCGCTCCGCTTCTTCACCAGCGACTTTTCCTCGTTCGACGACGGCGGGCAGACCCGCTACCGGGCGGTCGCGGATGTCGATGTGGACATTGTGAACGACGTCCTCAACGAGTCCAGCGAGCAGATTTCGCTGGCGCTGGTGTACGACGCGCCAGCGCTTCCCCACCTGCTTGGCAACAACGCAAACCTGGCGGTCACCATCACCGACGACGATGATGGGGCCGTGTCCATTTCCTGGGAGCAGTCAACAGTGACGGTGGACGAGGACGACGGAACAGTGACGCTTCGGGCGGTCGCCACCACGGCGCAGAACGAGGCCCCGGGCGCGGACTTCGTCCTGGAGGCGTCGGTATCATCGATCGCGGGGACTGCTGCGAGGAGCGCCGACTACACCCCGCTGGCAAAGAATGTCGTGTTCAGCGGCAGCTCATTCCGGCCAACGACTGTCGACGGGCAGCCCCGCTATCGCGCCACGGTCGAGGTCGAGCTGCCCATCGTCGACGACGGCGATGACGAGCCGGATGAAGAGCTCACCGTCGTACTGTCGTACGCGAACCCGACCCTTCCTGGCCAGCAGGGACCCGCCGCCACGGCCACGATCACCATCAAGGACAACGATTTCGTGCCCATCACCATCAGCTGGGACGAGACTTCCGTGAGCGTCGACGAGCACGCGGGCACGGTAACCCTGCAAGCGCGGGCGACGACCACGGTGGACAAGATGCCGGAGAGCGGCTTCACTGTGGACCTGTCGGCTACGACGGCCGACGGCACGGCCACGCAGGGCTCAGACTACCGGAGCGTGACCAGCAACTTCAGCTTCAGCCAGGGCGATTTCACCCGCGCAGACGTCGGCGGACAGTTCCGTTTCCAGGCCACGCGGGACATCAACATCACCATCACGGATGACGCCTCGGTCGAGCCGGACGAGGACTTCACCGTCACCCTCGCCTATCGCGGCACGCTGCAGTCCCACTGGACGGGCGGCAGCGATGTGGCGACGGTCACCATTGTCGACAACGAGCAGCCGCAAGTGATGTTGGGGTGGGATGAGACGGCCTTCACGGTAACCGAGCCCACTGTACCCGGCGGCACGACAACTGTGACGCTTACGGCCGTGGCAATCACCCTCGGAGACCGGCAGCCGGAAGCCGGGTTCACGCTGGACTACACCGTCGCGACGGCCGACGGCACAGCGACGGAACCGTCGGACTACGAGGCGGTGTCGCAGTCCGTGTCGATACCGAGCAGCGCCTTCACCGTGGACACCTCGACGGGGCAGACGCGCTGGCGCGCGACGCGCACCTACACGGCGCTCATTCAGGACGACACCGTCGACGAGACCGACGAGACCTTCACCGTGACCCTGGCGTTCGACGACCCGAGCGCGCCGTACCTGGTGGCCGGCGACTTGACGGCCACGATCACCATCGAGGACAACGACCACGTGGCGGTGACCCTCGGCTGGCAGCAGACTGCGCGAACTATCTCGGAACCCACCACCAGCGGCGGGACGACTACCGTGATGCTGCGGGCAATGGCTGTCACCGCAACGAACAAGCAGCCGGAAACCGGGTTCGTCCTCGACTTCACGGTGGACAGCGCCAACGGGACCGCTCAGGAACCGGCCGACTACGAGGGGGTGTCGGACACCGAGTCGTTCGCGCCGAGCGATTTCTCGCTGCAGACCATTAGCGGCCAGAGCCGGTACGTGGCGTCCAAGGATTTCACGGTGACCATAGCTGACGACGTCGAGGACGAGCCGAATGAGACGTTCACCGTGACGCTGCGGCTCTCGGACGCCAGCCTGCCCCACCTCAGCGAGGGTGACACCGTCGCAACGGTGACCATTGACGACAACGACCACGTGCCGGTGAACCTCAGTTGGGAGCAATCGTCGTTCACGGTCGACGAGGACGCAGGGACTGTCACCCTGCGCGCAGAGGTAACGACAGAGGTCGACAAGATGCCGGAAAGCGGCTTCGACGTCTCGGTATCCGTTCAAGCCGTTGATGGCAGCGCCACGAGGAATGAGGACTTTCATCCACTGTCGACGATGGACACCTTCCGGCAGAGCGACTTCAGCCGGGTCGACACGGGGGGCGGTCGGCAGCGCTATCGGGCAACGCGAGAGTTCGAGGTGACGGTCCTCGAAGACGCTATGGATGAATCGAACGAACAATTTGAAGTGGCGCTGTCCTACAGCAACCCGACATTGCCGCACCTGCGGGGCAGCAGCGCCGAGGCAACCGTCACCATCAACGACAACGACCACGTGCCGGTCACGTTGGGCTGGGAGAAGACGGAGTTGACGGCGGAGGAGCCGACGAGTGTGGGCGCCACTACCTCGGTCGTCCTGCGTGCCATGGCCGTAACTTCAACGGACAAGCAGCCTGAAAGCGGGTTCACCTTCGACTTTACCGTGAGTACGGTCAACGGCACGGCGCGGCAGCCGGACGACTACAAGCAGCTGTCTGAAACGAAGACTTTCGACCGCAACCTCTTCGAGCCCACTACGGTGGACGGGCAGTCCCGCTGGGTGGCCTCCCAAACTTTCACCGTAGAAGTGGAACACGACACCGTTGACGAGCCCTTGGAAGACTTCACCGTCACGCTGGCCTACGTTGGCGGAAGCCAGCCGTACCTGCTCCAGGGCGACATGACGGCGACGGTGACCATCACGGACGACGCCGCGTCCCTTTCGGACCTGCGCACAACGGTGATCGCCGACCGGAGCATTGCCGCGCCGGGGGACCGGATCACCTACGACTGGTCGGTCGGCAACAGCGGGCCTGCGGACGCCACGGGTACGGTGCTCACCGCGACGCTGGACGGGGGCGTGACCTTTGTCTCGGCTGAAGTCACGGATCCGTCAAGCGGCCAGTGCAGCCGTTCCGGGGTCACGGTCACATGCACGTTCGGGACGCTAAGCGTTGGCGGAAACGCGGAAGGCATGATTGTTGTTGATGTTTCCGACAATGCCTCCGCGGACCTGGGCTTCACCGCCACGGCTCGCGGCGATCAACTTGACAGTACGCCCGCTGACAACGTCGACTCGGCAACAACCGAGCTTGACGCACCGCCGCGGAAGATCACGAACTTGTCGGCGTCGGCGTCGGCCGGGAACATCGACCTGACCTGGAGCGCTCCCGGCGACAACGGCAGCGCTGTAACTCGATACGAGTTGGAACGCAAGGCAGGAACCGGCACCTTTGTACGCTTGACGGCGCCTGATCCGGCGGCTCTCTTCTACCGTGACGATAACGTAGCAGTGAACACGGAATACACCTACCGGCTTCGGGCGGTCAACGTTGATGGCGAAGCGGAATGGTCAAACGAGCCTACCGCGGAGTTGCGCGTCACTCCACCACCGCCGCCCCCCATTACGGGTGGTGGCGGTGGCGGCTTCGGTGCCGCGTCGATCGCGCCCAAGTTCGCCGACGGCTTTCGCACTACGCGCAGCGTCGTGGCCAACGCGAGGGCAGGAGGTCTTGTCGGCGAGCCGGTGGAGGCCACCCACCCCGATAACCTCGAGGTCACGTACTCGCTCAGCGGGGCGGATGTCGCTCTCTTCACTGTGGACGAGGAGACAGGGCAGATTCGGGTGAAGGAAGGGACGGAATTCGAAGCTGACAGGACGTACACGGTGAACCTCACGGCTACGGACAGCGCCGGCTTTGGCGCAATCATCATCGTGGCGATCCAAGTGGCTGAGCCATCGTTCAGCCCGTATGACCTGAACAGCAACGACAATATTGAGCGGGACGAAGTCATTGCGGCCATCAAGGACTACTTTGACGGAACAATCACCAAGGAAGACATCATTGAGTTGATCAAGCTGTATTTCGCGGGTTAGGCAATGCGACGGGGGTTCGCGGCGGGATGCCCCCCTCCCGGCGCCCCTCTGGATACCGGCTTTCGCCGGTATGACGGGGGAGTCAGCGCCAGTCATGGGAGGTGGGGAGGGGGGCGCGGGTGCGGATGCGCTCTACGCGGGTGACCATGACGTTGGTGGTGTCGTCGTGGCGGGAGACCGTGCCGTGGACGAGGATGAGGCTGCTGCCGATCTCGCGGCGGTACCTGGCGAAGACGTGGGGCCACACGATGAGCTGGACGTCGCCGGTCTCGTCCTCGAGGGTGACGAAGACCGTGCCGGACTTGCCGCGCGGGTGCTGGCGGGCGACGGGCCACCCGGCGACCTGCACGCCGGCGTCGTCGGGCGCCCACTCGATCTCGGCGGTGGGCAGCACCTGCCGGGGGAGGGTCGGTCGCACGAACTGCATGACGTGGCCCTTCGGGTAAAGCCCGAGCGCGCGGTACTCGCCCATCATCTTCTCCTCGTCGGTGAAGTCCGGGAGCGCGGGCGCGTTGCCGTCGTCGGGCAGGGGGAAGGCGCGCTGGCCGCCGCGGGTGGGTCGGATGGGGAGCCCGGCGTCCCAGAGGGCGCGCCGCCGGTTGGGGGTCACACCGTCGAATGCGCCCGCCATCGTGAGCGACAGGGCGGACTGCGGCTTCAGGCCGGTGCGGCGCACGAGGTCGCCGGCGTCGGTGTAGGGGCCGTGGCGGTCGCGCTCGCGGACGATGGCCTTCGCGGACTCCTCGCCGACGTCCTTGACGAACTGCAGCCCCATGAGCACCGAGCCGCTGCGTGGCGTGCAGCGCGCCTGACTTCGGTTGACGCATGGGTTGAGCACGGGCACGCCGAAGCGGCGGGCGTCCTCCTTCAGGGTCTCGAGCGGGTAGAAGCCCATGGGCTGGTTGTTCAGCAACCCCGCAAAGAACTCCACCGGGTGGTAGCGCTTCAGCCACGCCGCCTGGTACGCGGTGACGGCGAAGGCGTGGGAGTGGGACTCCGGGAACATGTAGTGGCCGTTGATCTTGGAGAAGATCTTGCGGGCGGCCTCCTCCGGCACGCCGTTGCGGAGCGCGCCCTCCAGGAACCGCTGCCAGTGCATGGCGATGAGGTGGGCGTTGTTGGGGCGGGCGAAGGCGCGGCGGAGCTCGTCAGCCTCCGCGGCGGTCATGCCGGCGACGTCGACGACGAGCTGCACGACCTGCTCCTGCCATACGATGATGCCGTAGCCGCGCTCCAGGGCGCGCCGCTCCAGCGGATGGTCGTAATCCCAGGACGCGCCATGGCGGTAGCGCTCGACGAACAGGCTGACGGCGCTGCCCTGCACGCCGACGCCCGGGCGGATGAGGGCGACCTGGTAGGCGAGGTCGAGCAGGTTACGCGACTTGAGCCGCTGGCCCATTTTGAGCTGCGCGGGCGACTGCAGGAGGAAGACGCCCTTGGCGTTGCCCGCGTTGATCATGTCGTAGACGTTGGCGTCCTGCGGGTCGAGCTTGCTGAGGTCGGGGCGGGCGCCCTCGCGAGCCTCGATCATGTCTAGGGCCTCCTCAAGCTGGTCGAGGACGGGCAGGGAGAGGAGGTCTATCTTGGCGAAGTTGGCATCGGCGACGCTGTCCTTGTTCCAGTCCATGATGTAGCGGCCGTCCATGGCCCCCGCTCGAATGGGCACCATCTCCGGGATAGGGGCGTCGCTGAGAATCATGCCGCCGACGTGCTGGCCGAGGCTTCGGGGGGCGTGCATGAGCTGCGGCGCGAGGTCGATGAGGTCGCGCCAGCCGGGGGCGTCGACGCGGTCGCGGAAGGCGGGCAGCTCGATCATCTCGGCGCGGAGGTCCTCGGCGTCCTGGGAGTAGAGCTGCTTCGAGAGCAGGCGGAGGTCCTCGCGAGGCAGCCCCAACGCCTTGCCGAGGTCCTGGATGATGCCCTTGACGGAGTACGTCGCGACGGCCCCGGCCAGCACCGCGTACTCGGGCCCGAAGTGCTGGTGCACGCGGCCGATGAGGTCGTCGCGGAGGGCGCGCGGGAAGTCGAGGTCGATATCGGGGAGCATGGTCATGTCCTCGGAGATAAACCGCTCGAGGGTGAGGTCCCATCGCAGCGGGTCGACGTGGCTGATGCCGATGAGATAGCCGATGAGGAGCGCGACGCTGGAGCCGCGCCCTCGGCCGGGCGGACGCTCCTCGAGGGGAGTCTCCGGTTGCACCAGGCCCTTCTCCTCCATGATCCGCTGGGCGAGCAGCACGATCTCGCGGTAGAGGAGGAGGAAGCCCGCGAGGCCATGCTTGTTGATGAGGCGGAACTCCTCCTCAAGCCGCTCGCGCACCTGCGGGGTGACGGCGCCGAAGCGGCGTTGCGCGGCCTCCATACACAGGCGGCGCAGGAAGCTCTCGGCGGAGTAGCCCTCGGGGAACTGCGGCGCGGGAAGGGTGTAGCCGAGGTCCGCGCTGAGGTTGAAGGCGCACCGCTCCGCGATGCGCAGCGTGTTGGCGAGGGCGTCCGGGCGCTCCCGGAAGAGGCGTTGCATCTGCGCCGACGTCTTCAGGTGCAGGTGGTGGTTGGGCCGGATGAAGGGCAGCGCGCGGTCGATGGTGGTGTTGCGTTTGGCGGCGACGAGGGCGTGCTGCAGCCGGTAGCGTTCCGGCGCGTGGTAGTGGACGTCGTTGGTGGCGACGATGGGTACATCGGCGGCGGCGGCGAGGGCGGCGAGCTCGCGGTTGCGGCGGGTGTCGCCCTGCAGGAAGTTCTGCTGCAACTCGACGTAGACGGCGTCGGGAGCGAACGCGGACTGGTACTCGCGGAGGAGGCAGCGGGCCTCGGCGTGGCGGCCCTGTGCGGTCAGGGCGGCGAGGGGGCCATCGCGGCCGCCGGTGAGGAGCACGAGCCCCTCGGCGTGGGCGGGGAGGTGAGCGGGGTCGAGGCGCGGCTCGCGGCGGTCGACGGCGTTGGCGAGGGTGAAGAGGCGCGAGAGGTTCGCGTACCCCTGCCGCGTCCGGGCCAGCAGCGTCAGCCGCGAGCCGTCGCGCAGGGTGAGCTCGCCGCCGGTGATGGGCCGCACGTCGAGGCTGCCGGCCAGCCGGGCGAACTCCAACGCGCCACAGAGGTTCGTGTCCGTCAGCGCGAGGGCGGGATAGCCGTACGCGCGGGCCTGCGCCAAGAGCTCGTGGGCGTGGGAGGCCCCCTCTCCAAAGGAGTAGAAGCTCTTGGCGTGCAACTCCACGTACCCGGCTGTCATGGGGCGGCGCCTAGGCGGATTGCTGGTACCAGCAGGCCCCGTGCTGGTCCCGGAAGAGGATGAGCTGTCCGCCGCCCTCGCGGCTGACGCGGTAGTAGGTGCGGCGCACGGGTTGGGGCATCCACCAGAGGTCGAAGCTCCAGCGGTCCTCGACGCCGCCGAGGGCGTGCCACTGCTTGCCGAGCCGCACGGCGGTGGGCTCGCGGTCCGGGCCCTCCTTCACGGCGACGGAGACGGGCGCGGCCAACGGCTTCATGCCGTCGCGCCCGGCCGGGTCGATGGGGACCTGCACGGCGCGCATCTCCGGCGCGGGGTGCCACGGGGCGACGTCGACGACGCGGTAGAGGCCCTGAGCGCCGTTGGTGCGCGTCTGGACCTGCCGCTCGGCCTCCAAGAGCCGCTCGCGGCGGTCCCGCTTGACGTCGTGGAAGAGCCCGGACTGCACGCCGGCCTCGCCGGTGATGTTGGAGAGGTCGAGGGTCATCTCCTCGACGGGGGCCTCCGGCAGGCCGGTCTCGAGCTGCCGCCGCATGAGGAAGGAGGCCTGCTCCCAGTTGCCCACGGCCTGCTTGAAGTTGACGGGGCGCTCCCAGGGGGGTGTCCGATCGAGGACGCAGGCCAGCGCCGCACGGCCCGCGTAGCGGCCCCGCATCTGCGGGCGGGAGTAGGCGCGCCGGAGCAGCGTGTCCATCGCGGTCAGGAGCAACTCCACGGAGGTGGACGCGAAGGGGAGCGCCGTTTGCTCGGTGACGGACTCCTCGCAGGGGAGCGGCACGACGGGGTCGTCGTCGATGCCGTGGCAGAGCTCCCACGCGCGCCTGCCCTCGGCGCCGAACTGCGCGGTGAAGGCGTCGGGGTGCATGGCGGCGACGTCGCCCATGGTGTGCAGGCCGAAGCGGTGCATGCGCAGACGGTCCTCGGGGGAGAGGGGGAGCAAGTCGACGGCGTTCGGGGCGAGGAAGGCCGCCGCGTCGGGGGGGACCTGCGCCGCGCCGCCGGGGGCGCTGCCGAGCGCGGCGACGAAGGCGGGGAACTTCGCGCCGGCGACGCCCATGCGGGGTCGCAGGTAGGCGGGCAGGGCGTCGACGAGGGCGCACACCAGGCGGGCCTCGCCGCGGTACATCTCTTCGAGGCCGTCCAACCGCACGTAGGCGGCACCGAGGCCCGCGTCCTCGACGCGATCGCTGACGCTCTGCAGGGCGGTGATGGCCTGCTGGAACGCCTTGCGGTAGGCGGGCTCGTCGGCGTCGATGGTGACGGCGCTGGCGTGGACGGAGAGGGCTTCCTCCAGCGTCATGCCCGCGGTGACGCCCGACGCGGAAGGGAAGTGGTCGGCGACGGTGGGCCTGCCCTGCGAGCGGTCGACGATGACCACGGGCTTCTCCGCGAGGTAGGGCTGCCGCCGCATCTCGACCTTTGCCCTGAGATGGGTGATGACGATACAGGCGACTCTCACGGGCCCTCCGACAAGAGCAATCTCGCTAAGAAGTGGGTGAGTGCATGGTATAAGAACACTTGTTCGTTTGTCAAGGATTGCGGTGGGGGAATGAGCGCAATGGCGGCGGTCTTCGGGGAAAGCGGAGCATTGTGCAAGCGCCGTCGCTAACGGTGGACGACGAGGGCTTTCGGGCGAAGGTGGAAGCGGTCCACGCAGCGGTCACTGCGCGGGGGAATGTAGATTATCTCAGGCGTTCTTGCTAATTAACCTGTGCATACTACTGTTAGGTTATTTAGCTCGCGCCCAGGGTCTACGAATCTCGTAGCAGGCGCATCGGGTGCGGCTCGGGCGCGAGTGACGCAAAGAGAGGGCGGTCCGCGCTTCCATCGATCGAGGGGAAGCATGGGCCGCCCTCTTGGTGTGCGCTAGCCTTCGACGACGGGCTCGGGGGCCGCGGCGGGCTCGGCTGGGGTTCGGCGCAGGATGCGACCTGCGAGCCTCGGAATACTGTCGTTGAAGAGCATGTAGACGATGGGCAGGACCAGCAGCGTCAGGGCGGTGGAGCTGGTCAACCCGCCAATGACCACCGTTGCCAACTCCGCGCTGATGATGCCGCCGCCCCCCGATTCCACGGCCAGGGGCAGCAACGCAAAGCTGGTGGTGATGGCTGTCATCAGGATGGGGCGAAGCCGTACGCGGGCGCCTGAGATGAGGGCGTCGTAGACTGTCAGACCGCGGGCCCGCTGCTGCTCCACGAAGGATATGAGCACGATGGCGTTGGTGACCACGATGCCGATGAGCAGCAATACCCCCATCATGGCGGCCAGCCCGAGGGCCCGGTCGGTGACCGCGAGCGCGACCATGACACCGATGAGGGCCAAGGGCAGCGTCAGCACGATGACAAGGGGATTTCGCAGGCTACCAAGGCTGGCGACCATGACCAGATAGACCAGCACAATGCCGACGGCCATGGATATGAAAATGGCCTGGAAGCCCTCGGCGATGTCGGCGAAGATGCCGCCGCTGGTGACGCTGACGCCGGGCGGCAGGTCCAGCGCTGCGATCTTCTCGTCGACCAGAACGCCCACGGCCTGGGTGTCGTCGGCGACGATGGCAGCGGTGATGCTGGCGGACCGCTGGCCGTCCGTGCGGCTGATGCTCACGGGTCCCTCGCGGAGCACGGGTTCCGCGACCTCGCTGAGCGGGACTGCGCCCCCCGGGCCGACGATGGTGAGCGACTTCAACTGCTCGACGCCGGCGGTGGCGCGTGGGTCGCCGGAGAGCACAACGTCCACGGACTCGCCTTCGACGTTGATGGTGGTAACGCGCTGGCCAATCAAGAATTGGCTGAGCTGCAACCCCACCTGCCGGGTTGTCAGGCCGATGCGTGCCGCCCGCTCCGGGTCGACTTCGACGGCCACCTCCGGCCGCGCCTGCGCAACCTCGGTCTCCAGGTTCACAATGCCTTCAATGCCTTCGATTTCTGCAGCGAGTAAGCGCGTGACCGCAGCGATGTCGTCATAGTTGGGACCCGTTACGGCAATCTCGACGCCTCCAGCAGGGGGCCCGGCGGAGATCTCCGACACGCGCAAGGTCTGCCCAGGCTTGTCCAGTTCCTTCCGCAGCGTTTCGGCTATGTCCTCCGGGGCGTCTTCCGAGAGTTGGGCAACAAACCTGGCCTGTTGCAGCCCCGCGGAACCGCCGGCCCCGGGACCAAAGTCCGTCCCACCGATGCTTGCGCTGTAGACTTCCGACAAGTCTCCAAGGCGCGACTCGATCTCCGTCACGGAGGCGACGGTCTGCTCCACGCCAGAACCTGGCGGGAGATTCAACACGATCTGCAGGGACCGGTCCCCGCCGCCGCCAAAGAGATTTACAGGGATGACAAGGATGAGCAGCAGGCTGCCGGCCGTGAGCAGGGCCGCGGACAGGAGGGTGACCACGCGGTGACCCAGCACCCAGCGCAGGATGCCGACGTAGGTGCGCTGCAGCCAGGTCTCCTGAAAGTGCAGGTCGCCCTCATCGCCGGCGCCCTCCGGCAGGTCTCCGGGCCGCAGCAACAGGGCGCCCAGCACGGGCACCGCCGTCAGCGCCACCAGCAGCGACGCGAGCAGCGCAAAGGACACCGTCAATGCGAAGGGCAGGAAGAAGGCGCCCACCAGTCCCTGGATGAAGGCCAGGGGCACAAAGACGACAACAGTGGTCATGGTGGAGGCAAAGATGGCCGGGCCCACCTCCGTCGTGGCTTCCAGCGCCGCGCGCCACCGCTCTCGGCCACCCTGAATGTGGCGGTACACGTTCTCCAGCACAACGATGGAATCGTCCACCACGCGGCCAACCGAGATGGCGAGGCCGCCAAGGGTCATGAAGTTGAGTGTCATGTCCTGCCAGTACATCAGGAGAATGCCGGTGAATACGCTCAGGGGGATGGACAGGCCGATGACCAGAGTGGGGCGAATGGTGGTGAACAAACCACGGATGAATGTCGGCCGGATGGTGAGCATGAAGGCAAAGACCACGGACACCGCGAAGAGGAAGCCAAACGTACCCTCGCGCACCAGCGTGCTTATCTGACGTTGGATGTCCGGCCCCTGGTCGCTCACCACGATGATGTTGACGTCGTCAGGGATGCCTTCGACGCTGTCAAGGACATCGTTGACCGCAGTCGTGACGTCGAGGGTGTTGGCTTCCGCTTCCTTGGTGACGTAGACGGAGAGACCGGGTTGGCCGTTGATGCGGGAGATGCTGGTTGGGCGGCCCTCGCCGAAGGAGACTGTTGCGACGTCCGACAGCCTCACGGGGCCGGACTCGTTCACGGCGACGACGAGGTTGCGTAAATCGTCCACAGAGTCGAGTGAGTGCGTCGTCTTCGCAATGATGGCCTGTGTGCCATCGAAGAGCAGCCCTGCGGGGAGCGTCACATTGTTCTCGCGCAGTGCGGAGGACACTTGGAAGAGCGAGACGCCGTTTGCCGCCATCCTTTCCAGGTCTGCTATGACGGAGACGTTTCGTTCCACGTCTCCGACCAACTGGACATCCAAGACGCCATCCAGCTCTTCGATCTCCGGGACAATGAGGTCCTGCACCAGTTTCTGGACCTCAATCAGGGGTCTGTCGGACACCACGCCGAACTCGATTACGGGAATCTCCTCAGGGTTGAAGCGGCCGACAGTAGGCTCTTCCACGCCGGGAGGGAAGGCAATGCTATTTAAGGAGTTCTCAACGTGGGTCTGTGCCGCCGCCATGTCCGTTCCATAGCGGTACGACACGAAAATGGAAGCCCGGCCTTCTGAAGAGTTGGACTGGATGGTCTCCAGGCCCTCAGCGCCGCCGATTGCCCGCTCGATTGGCTCGGTGACATCGCGCACCACGGCGCCCGGGTCGGCGGACGGGTAGGTGGCGAACACGACCACCAGCGGGAACTCGATCTGGGGGAAGAGCTCAACCTGCATCGATCGGTATGCGAGAACGCCTGAGGTCAGGACGATGATGATGGCAAGGAGGGCGACAGTCGGGCGGCGCAGCGCAATCGAGGTAAGGAACGTCACGTGGCGATCTCCTCTTCTGACCTCAGCAACGGAGGGATTCTTGTGAAGCGTGAAGAATGAAGCGGGGAGAGTTAAGGTAAAAGTTTGTGAATTTTCTACCAAATAGCGTAGCACAATTGCTGAAATGCCGATACTAAGGATTCGGCATGACGCCAGTCAACCGATAGCGCGCGCGCAAGCCGCCAATGAGGCCTGTCCTGCGATGGGAGGGGGCAGGGGTGTCGCAACAGTTGCGGCGGCGGGTGGTGCAGGAGACCCCTTGGCTGCAGAGAGTCTCGGAGAGCGCACGGGGCAATGAAAGCTAGAACGTCGCGGCGTCCTCGCCCACCCACTTTAGGATAAGGGCGTTGAGGGTGCCATCCGCCTGCATTGCGCGTATGACCACATCGAATTTGCCCTTGAGGTCGCTGTTCTCCCGGACGCCGATGCCGATACCCTGGTCAAGCTCCACCTGCGGACCAACGATCGCCAGCCGCCCCGCGAACTCCGTTACATTCTCGACGGCGAAGGCATGGTCAACGAGAATCGCGTCCACATCCCCATTGAGCACGGCGTCGACAGAGACCTGCGCATCATCAAACGCTGTGAAAGCGACGCCTGCTTCCGTCAAGTAGTCGGAATGAATTGTGCTTGAATGGGCCCCGATACGGCCTTGCGCCACAGCGTCGCTGGCGCCTGCCCGAGCAAGGTACACGGACGGGGAAGGCGGGTAGTAGGGTTGTGTAAAGTCGATTTGCTCGTCGCGCTCCGGTGTGATGCTCATGCCTGCCATGATGGCGTCAAAGTCCTCTGCGATGAGGTCGGGAATCATGGTTTCCCAATCGCTGACGATCCACTCACATTCCAGCTCGGCCATGCGGCACAGCTCGTCGCCGAGCTCGCGCTCGAGGCCGTCAATCTCCCCGTCGTCGTTGACGAAGTTAAAGGGGTGGTAGGAGCCGTCGGTGGCGAACACCACGGGGTCAGAGCCATTGCAGGCTGACATCGCCGCAAAGACAACTACCACCAACGCAACGGCAACAAGCGGACGTGCCAGCATGCCCATCATGTCAACTCCTCGGTAACTGCTACCTTTGCTTTTTCCTGTGGCGCTTGCCTTCTCAACCAGGTCAGCGCAATGGGCCTGCTCGGTCCCTTTTCACATGATATTACACGAAGCGCTGTGCATTAGCGTCCAACGACGAATCGCGTATGTGACGTCGATGCGCGCAAGATGGGCATGAGCGACAGGTATGATTGCACCATCTCGCATAGAGCCAGACAGCACAACACGCAGGAAAACATGCAGCCAGTTCTCGTTTCTGCTTCCTCGCAATCGCACTGCGGCAACTTATTGAACAATATCGTAGATAGGGGCATACTATGCGCACAACTTGGTGGTACGGTAGAACTACCTCGGCAACCCGGATGGGCGCAAGCGACGTGGGAGGAGGAGGCCAAGATGAAGACGTTTTCTGTCAGGTCGTTTCTTCTGCTTACCGCACTGTTCGTTGCAGCGTTGGGATTCATGGCATGTAATGGCGATGACGGAGACGGGGACACGTTCCGGATTGGCGTCATGGAATCGCTTACGGGCCCCGGCGAGACGTACGGAACCGTCTCCAGCCAAGCTAAACAATTAGCGGTAGATGAGATCAACGCGGCGGGCGGCATCAATGGCAAGATGTTGGAGCTTGTCGTTGAGGACTCCAAGTGCAACGCCCAGGACGCGATCACCGCATACAACAAGTTGACCGACGTGGACGGCGTCAAGATTATCCTGGGCACCTCCTGCAGCGGGGCGATGCTTGGCGCAGCGCCGTTGGCCGAGGCGGAAGGCACCATCCTGTTTTCCGGCCTTGCTACGAACCCGGATATCGCCGAGGCCGGCGACTACATCTTCCGGACGGCGCTTAACGACTCACAGCTCGGCATCGACATGGGCAACACCATGTGGTCCGACGGCATCCGCTCAATCGCAAGCATCGCCGAGAGCACAGACTACGCGGAGGGGGCGCGGAGCGCGTCCACCGATCGTTTCTTGGAATTGGGCGGTACGGTCCTGCTTGAGGAGAGCTTCGCCACGGACATCACCGACTTTCGCAGCCAGTTGACCAAGCTGATCGCTGCGGGACCGGACGCGCTGCTCTTCGCAGCGCAGGCTGAGTTCTCCGGCGGGACGCTCGTGAAGCAGGTCCGGGGGCTCGGGTACGACGGCCCCATCTACGGCGACGTAGTTGTGGCCGGCACGACGGCGTTGGAGGTCGCAGGGGATGCGGCAACCGGCGTCAAGGCCATCATCACGGACCTGGACCCCAACAACACCACTGCGACCCAGGTGGTCAACAACTTCCGGGCGAAGTATGACTACGTGACGCTGCCGTGGTACCTGGGCTCCGCCTACGACGACGTGAACATCGTCGCGGAATGCCTTAAGGAGACGGACGACGACCAGGACGCTGACGGCATGCGCGACTGCCTGTATGGCATCACTTGGAGCGGAGCCATAGGAGAGAACTACAGCTTCGACGAGAAGGGTGAAGTCGTCGGTCTGTCCAACGTGGTCGTTGTGGTGCTGCCGGTTAACGAGCGCACCGAAGAAAACCAGGGTTACAAGGTGTTGGGCCCAGCGCCAAGTGTCTAGAACTTAACGGCGGGGGTGGAGGCGACCGTTGCCAGCCTGATGGCAGTGATCGTCTCCGCCCTTCCCTGCATTCTGAAACGTGGGGTGTAGTTACTTGCGACGCCTCATAGCGGCCGGGAGCCGTCAGGGCAACATCCTGGCAATTGTCTTGGCAACGCTGGTCGTCACGTACCTTGCGTGGAAGGTCGCCGAGTCCCCCTCCCAATCGGTGCAGTTTGCGTTTAACGGCCTCTCCGTCGGCGCGGTGTACGCGCTGCTGGCCATGGGCTTCACCCTTGTCTACAGCACCGTCTGGTTCTTTGACCTCTACTACGGCGCCGCGGCTGCCGTCGGGGCCTACGGGGTCTTCTACCTGCGCTCCAAGGAGGCAATCGGGGGCTTGTACGAGGTGCAGAACCCCGTGGTCAACGCACTGTTTGCGGCAGTGGTTGCCGGCGTGGTGGCGTGGTCGCTCTACGAATTTCTCGCACCCCGGATCCGGGACAGGGTCAGCCCGAGGGTTCTGTACAGCATCGTCGGCGCAGTGGCGGCAGTCGCCGGGGTCTATTCCGGCCTGGTGTTTACGTATACGGACAACATCCACCTGCTGTTTGGTCCGGTAGCGGGACTCGGTATCGGCGTGGCCGTTGCGCTAGGCCTTCGAGAGGCGCTGCTGCGGCTCAGGAACGGCGACGGTGGGGCGCTGACCACCTATGCGCCAATCGTTGTGGGGCTGGCGGTCGGGGTTGTCGCGGCGGCGATCATCGCAGACACCCCGGGGTCCAAGCTGTACCTGAGCTGGGCGGTATCCTGCCTGCTGGCCGGGTGTGTCGGGTTGGGGCTGTACAGGGGCCTCTACGTGACGCTGCGAAAGCGGGCGCGCTCCCCGCTGATCATGCTTGTCGCGTCCATGGGCGTCCTGCTGGCCATCAGCGCAGCCATCACCATCGTCTTTGACAGCGCGCCGAGGCCCTTGCCGGACGCCTTCGGCAGCGAGCCCCTGCATCTGGCTGGCGGCAACATCAAGGGGTTCAACTTCTTCACGGTGGGCGTGTCGCTGGTGGGATTTGCCTTGCTGCTGTGGCTGCTTCAGAGAACGTCGTTCGGGCGCTCGGTTCGCGCTATCGGCGACGACGAGGATGTCTCCAAGGTCGTGGGGATCAACACAACGGTCGTCATAGCGATCGTGTTCTTTATCGGCGCGATGTATGCCGCCATGGCGGGCATCCTCAGCGGGCACGACACGGCCATTCAGCCTCGAATGGGGCTGCTGCTGCTGCTGAAGGGGTGGATCGCCTCGGTGGTCGGCGGCATAGGCAACCTGTACGGCGCGCTGGTGGGCGGATTCGCGCTGGGCATGGTGGAACAGTTCGGCATCTGGGACCTGGCCGGGGAATGGAAGGACGTCATCTCCTTCGTGGTGCTGATCCTCTTCCTTTCCTTCTGGCCCGGGGGACTCTTGCCAAGAAAGTAGCGGCATGACAACCAACGCGGTCGAAGAAAAAGCAGAGAGGCGCAAGCGCAGACTGTTCCTGCGGCTGGCCAACGGGAACGTCGAGCTGTGGGCCAACGTCATTGTGCTCGCGTGGGTGGTGGTCTTCGTCATATGGCAGGGCGTCGGCTTCGCCATCACGATAGGCACGGTCTTCGCCATCTGGGCAATCCTAGCGGTGAGCCTGAACCTGGTGGTGGGCTTTACGGGATTGCTGTCCGTGGGGCATATTGCCTTCTTCGGGATAGGCGCGTACAGCGTGGCAATCCTGACCTCCACGGCCGACTACTCGATTCTGCGCACCCAATCCATCCCCACCTACGAGTGGCCGTTCTTCGCGGCGCTGCCCGTCGGGATCGCGTTGGCCGGCCTCACCGCACTCTTAGTGGGCGTGGTGTTCAACCGATTCCGCGACGACGTGTTTGTGCTGGTCTCCTTCGGCTTTGCCATCATCTCCTTCAACCTCTTCCTCAACGCGCGGGCCGTAACCCGCGGCGCCTTCGGCATCCACGAGATCGCAAGACCCGTCATCGGCAACCGCGTGTTGGACGGCGAACTCGAGTTTCTCGCGATGGCGCTGGCGTGCCTGGCGATCGTGTCGCTGGTGGCCTGGTTCATCGTTTCGTCCTCCTTCGGGCGCGTGCTGACCGCCATTCGCGAGGACGAGCAGGCCGCGTCCGTCTTCGGCTACCGGGTAACACACTTCAAGCTGGCAGTCTGGGTGCTGTCGGCGATGATGGCGGCGATGGCCGGGGGGCTGTTCGCGAGTTGGACGTCCTTCATCGACCCGAACTCCTTCATCCTGCTGGAGTCGATCCTTCTGGTGTCCATCGTCATCCTGGGCGGGTTGGCGACGATCTGGGGCTCGATACTGGGCGCCATGGCCTTTGTGCTGCTTGAAGAGGGCATGCGCTTCCTTCCGTTCCTGCCTGACGTGTATGTGGGACAGGCTCGGCAGGTGGTGCTTGGGCTGATGCTGGTGCTGCTCATGCTCTTTCGGCCGCAGGGGCTGCTGGGGAGGTACAAGCTATGACGCAGAACCCGGCCCGGGACGCCGAAAACTACGCCCTTGGGACCGTGGAGGTCAGCAAGAGCTTTGGCGGCGTGCAGGCGTTGCACGAGCTTTCCATCTCCATCCCGAAGGGGCAGATCACCTGCGTCATCGGGCCCAACGGCTCCGGCAAGTCGACGCTCATCAATGTCCTGAGCGGCATGCTGCCCATGGACAGCGGAATGGTCATCGTGGACGGCGTGGGCCTGCGGACGGTGCACCCGTACGAAACGCCGGGCCTTGGCATCACGCGCACCTTCCAGGACGTGCGGTTGTTCAACCAGATCAGCGTGTGGGACAACATCATGGTGGTCCTCACGGAGCGGCGGCTGCTTCCCTCACTCCTTGAGCGGGGAAAGGCGGCGCACAAGCAGCGGGCCGAGCAGGTGCTGCGCGACGTGGGCATGTGGGACAAGCGCACCGCCCTCGCCGAGGACCTCTCCTACGGACAGCGAAAGCTGCTGGAGATGGCACGGGCAATGGCCCTCGACGTGAGCACATACCTGTTTGACGAACCCTTTGCGGGGCTCTTCCCACAGATGCTGGTTCGGGTGAAGGACATCTTCAAGCAGCTTAGGGCCAGGGGAAAGAGCATTCTCTTCATCACGCACAACATGGACATCGTGCGGGAGCTGTCCGACCACCTCATCGTGATGGATAGCGGCGAGCTCCTCGTCGAGGGGGACGTGGACGAGGTGCTCGCACGGACAGAGGTTATCGAGGCGTACCTGGGCGAGTAAGCCGGGCGGACGACAGTCGAGACGGGAACAATGATGGAAGAACAAGAGACACAGGACTGCGCAGGCCAACCTGGGGCGGCGGACACGAACGGCGCAGCCGTCGAACCGTACTTACTAGAAATGGACGGCGTATCCGTGCGGTACGGGGCCGTCTCCGCGTTGGAGCATGCCTCGGTAGGCATTCGAAAGGGCGAGGTGGTGGCCGTTATGGGCCCCAACGGCGCCGGCAAGTCCACCGTGCTCAAGGCGATCATGGGGCTCGCGCCCGTTTCCGAGGGCCACGTGTACTGGCGCAACACGCCGCTTACCACCGCCACGCACGAAATCGTGAAGCAGGGCATCTCCTTCGTGCCGCAGGGCAGGCGGCTCTTCACGCACCTGACCATCGAGGAAAACCTCGAAATGGGTTGCCCCTACCTCCGCGACAAGGTAGAGCAGCGGCGGCGCATGGACACCGTCATGGAGCTGTTCCCCATCCTCCACGGGAAGCGGCGGGACAAGGCGAGCCAGATGTCAGGTGGCCAACAGCAGATGCTGGCGCTGGGCCGCGGGCTGATGGCCAACCCGGAGGTGCTGCTGCTCGACGAACCGACGTTGGGCCTCGCGCCCAACATCGTCGCGAGCGTCTTCTTCATGGTTTCCGTCATCGCCGAGCAGCTTGGCACGATGATCATGGTCGTGGAGCACAACATCAAGGGCGTGCTGGACATCGTGAGCCGCGCCTACATCCTCGACAACGGCCGCGTCGTCTTCGAGGGCACACCCAACGACGTGCGCGAGACCAACATCCTCACGGAGGTCTTCCTCGGTAAAGTTGCGCCGCTGGAGGAGTAGAGCTACGTAGCCGGTCCAGCGTAGCAAGTGTAATGATGGCCAACTTCCCATAGCTCACGGCCGCGCCTCCAATCGGAATCTCGCCTGGCGGTTGGGACTTGGCCACACTGACCAGCCGCATGGCACAGATACGCTCGCCTGGCCTCTGGTTCCCATTGCGTAGCTTTGGAAGTGAGTGCTAGAGTGACTGGACTAATCGGGGATTGGGGTTGAGCGCCCGAACTTGTACAACTACGGACTCATAGGCGACATGTCCTCAGCGGCGCTCGTTGGAACCGACGGCTCCGTTGACTGGTGCTGCCTTCCCCGCTTCGATTCGCCCAGCGTCTTCGCCGCCATCCTGGACCAGGACATCGGCGGGCGGTTCCGCATACGCCCCAGCGGCGCCTACACCAGCACGCTTCAGGCTTACGTGCAGGACACCAACGTCCTGGAGACCGCCTTTTCGACACCCACAGGCGTCGTGTCCATCACGGACTTCATGCCCATCAGTGACAGCGACATGGACGGGAAGCCGGACACGGATCCCACCGACCCACCGGAACTGCACCGCATCGTCACATGCTCGGCGGGCAGCGTCGAAATTCGATGCGACTACGAGCCCCGACACGACTACGCGCGCACTGTCCCGACGTTCCGTGCGGTGCGGGGCAACGGCAACGGGACCGCAGTCGAGGCGCACGGGGGCCGGCAGAGCATGATGCTGCTCGCAGACGTGCCCCTGCAGGTGAGCGACAACGGAGTGTCCGGGGTCTTCACGTTGTCCCAAGGCGAGACGGCAACCTTCGTGATGGCGTACGGCAGCGGGCGGTCGGCGAGCATGGAGCGGTACCGTTCACAGGAGAAGCTGCGGCTGACGCAGCGCTACTGGCAGGAGCTGGTCGCGGGGATGAACTACTCAGGGTTGTGGCGCGAGCAGGTGGTGCGCTCGTTCCTGCTGCTGCACCTGATGATGTACCGGGGCACCGGGGCCATCGTCGCCGCGCCGACGACGAGCTTACCCGAGACTATTGGCGGGTCTCGAAACTGGGACTATCGCTACTCGTGGCTGCGCGACACGAGCTTTACCGTCGACATCCTCTACCGGCTCGGCGACGTCTACGGGGCGGACCACTTCATACAATGGCTACTGGAGCAGTGCCAGCTTAGCAAGCGCAGGACGCGCATCGTCTACGGAATCACCCAAACGTCCTCGCTCAAGGAGCAGGTGCTGGACCACCTGCGCGGCTACGAGGACTCGCGGCCCGTACGCATCGGCAACGGAGCTGCGGAGCACCTGCAGATGGACGTGTTCGGCGAGGTCATCGCGTCGATCCACTCCCTGCTGGTGTTGCACAACGAGATACCGGAAGAGGCGTGGGACCTCGTCGACTTGCTGGCCGAGACGGTCATGGCCAATTGGCAGCGACGGGACCGCGGCGTGTGGGAGGTACGGGGGGAGCAGCAGCACTTCGTGTACTCAAAGGTGCTGTGCTGGACGGCCCTGGACACGGCGGCGTACATTGCCGCGGCTGTGGGCCAGCGGCGGCAATACCGTCGGTGGTCCCAGGCCGCGTACGTTATCAAGTCACAGGTCCTAGACCTGGGATGGAGCGAATCGAAGAAGGCGTTCCGGCAGCGGTACGGCAGCGACTCCCTTGACGCCTCCAACCTCGCGATCCCCTTCTTCGGGCTCATCCCCCGCGAAGACCCGCGCGTCCGCCAGAACCTCGATGCCATCGAGCGGGAGCTGAGCGACGGCCCGCTGGTGTGGCGCTACAGCCCGGAGGAGACGGACGACGGGCTGGAGGCACAGCCGGAGGGCGCATTCACGCTGCTGAGCTTCTGGCTGATGGGCAACCTTATCTACACTGGCCAGACGGACAGGGCATTCGACAATTTCCACGAGATGATCACGAGGTGTTCCAACCACCTTGGCCTCTTTGCCGAGATGTTTGATCCCTCGGCGAACCGTCAGCTTGGGAACTTCCCGCAGGCCTACTCGCACATTGGGCTGATCCACACGGCACTGAACCTGTCCGGCTTCATTGCGGACACCCCGACGCGGCTCATTCGGCGGCGGCAGGCGTAGATGAGGGCGCGGTCTCTCTCCGCGCCTTGACACTACACATCGCGGCAACTATGTTGCCCCCACGTAGTATGCCTCGTTATCAGGTGCGGAGGCCGGAATGCAACGATACATCCTCATTCGGTTGTTTCACGGACTTATCGCATTTCTGGGCGTGACCATCCTCATCTTCTCGCTTGTGCGGCTCTCCGGTGACCCATTGGACAACCTGCTCGGCGAGGAGGACGACGAGGCGACCGCCCAGTACGTCCGCGAGTTGTGGGGACTCGAACGCCCACTGGCTGTGCAGTACTTCACCTACATGGGCAACCTGCTGCAGGGTGAGTTTGGCCCGTCGTTCAGGTTTGACGCCTCCGCCGGCGAGCTCATCAAACGGCGGCTACCAAACACGCTGCTGCTTGGCGGCCTTGCAACGCTCATCAGCTTCCCGATGTCGATCGCGATTGGCGTGTTGACGGCGGTCAGGCGTGACTCGCCGTTCGACTACGGGGGCAAGACGCTCGCCATCGTAGGGCAGGCGACGCCCGACTTCTGGATCGCCATCATCCTCATCTGGATATTCGCCGTCACTTTAGGGTGGCTACCAACGTCCGGGACAGGCGGGCCGGAGAACCTTGTGCTGCCGGTCATCGTGCTGGCGCTGCCCAGCGCCGCCACGCTGCGCCTCATGCGCTCCGCGATGCTCAACCAGCTTGACTCCGAGTACGTGAAGCTGGCGCGCATAAAGGGAATTCCGGAGTGGAAAATCGTCTGGAAGCACGCCTTCCGAAACGCAGCTATCGTGCCGCTGACGTTCATGAGCGTCATTACCGCACAGCTCGTATCGGGCTCCATTGTGGTGGAGAGCATCTTCGCGTGGCCGGGCATGGGCCAGCTCGCCATTCAGGCCATCAACGCCCGCGACTACCATGTCGTGCAGGCGCTGGCGCTCATGGGGTCCACCATTCTCATCATCATGCACCTGGTGACGGACATCGCCTACGTGTACGCGGACCCGCGCATTCGCTTCACGCGAATAAGCAGGTAGTAAACGAGAGGAAGCCGGATGGCAACCTATGCGGACCTGAGGCAAACGGGCGCCTTTGGGCGGTCCCAGACTCGCTTCCAGCGGGTTATGGAGGGGCTGCGTGGTTTGCCGCTGCTTTGGATATTCATCCTGCTGACGGTGCTGATCATCCCCGGCCTCTTCGCGCCGATCATCGCACCGCACGACCCGCTTGACGGCGACCTGGCAAAGCGACTGTCCCCACCCGTTTGGTACCCCGATGGCTCCTGGGAACACATCCTGGGCACCGACCGGCAGGGCCGCGACCAGCTCAGCCGACTGATCTACGGCTCCCGCATCGCGCTGTTTGTCTCGCTGACGGCGCTGCTCATCTCCGCCACCGTCGGCACGACGCTGGGGCTGTTATCGGGGTGGTACGGCGGCTGGGTTGACCACGTGATCCAACGCGTCGTCGACATCAAATCGTCAGTCCCCGCCATCCTCATGGCGCTCATCTTTGTGAGTATTTTCGGGCAGAGCATCTTCATCGCGATTGCCGTTATCGCCATATTCCTATGGAACCGGTATACGCGGCTTATCCGAGCGGAGACGCTGTCGCTGCGGAACATGGACTTTGTGGCGCGCGCCCGCGTCTCCGGCTGCTCGACGACGCGCATCATCATCAAGCACATTCTGCCCAACGTGGCCAATACGCTCATCGTCCTTGCGACGCTGGAGGTAGGCGTCGTCATCATCCTGGAGTCGACGCTCAGCTTCCTCGGCGTCGGGATTCCACGGCCGACGCCTGCGTGGGGCGTCATGGTTTCGGACGGCCGCAACTACCTGGCGGTTGCGTGGTGGGTGGCCGTCATCCCGGGCCTGGGCATCTTCCTCACCGTGCTGTCCCTCAACCTCTTTGGCGACTGGCTGCGCGACCGCCTGGACCCGAAGCTGCGGCAGGTGCGTCGATGACCCACACTCGCGGCAGAAGCGCTTTGGAGGGGTAGTCGATGTCCGTCGTCTGGTGGGCGCTCGGCGGCACGCTGGCCGGCGCGACATTCGTGGCTTTCGGCATATTCATGTTCTGGGTGCTGGCAAACCTGGGCGGCTTCGGGATCATAGCCGGCGCATTGATTGGCCTCGCGCTGGGGGTTTGGAAGGGGATGCTCGAGCGGCGGAAGAAGCAGGCACAAGGGACGCACAACACTTGGGACCGGCCATTCTACTAACAGAAGCCGCGATAGTTTATTTGTGCACGTATGAGAAGGGGGGAGCCATCAGGCTCCCCCCTTCGTTGCCTTAGCTAGCTGACTTACTGGGCCGCCCTGACTCCGTCAAAGTGGCTGTAGAGGGCAATCATGCTGCCCGGGAATTGCCACTCAGAGACGACGTCGGGGTTGTAGAGGACAACGGTGGGGACCCAGAGCAACGGGATGCTCTGGTTGAGCTCCACAAACAGATCGCCAACCTCCCGGAAAATATTTGTGTGCTCGGATTGGTTCATCGTTGCCCTGGCCGCCAGGTGAAGCTCGTTCAGTCGTGGCGTGACGAAGTTGCTAGGTGTTCTGGACCACTGGCTCCCGTAGATGAAGGCGTTGGTGAACAGATCCGAGGATGTCGAACGCAAATTCAGATGGTTGTCGAACTCAAATCCACGCGCCCGGGCCCCCTGCGTGGCGCTGTCCATGCTCTCGATGTTCACCTTGATGCCCACGTCCTGAAGCATGTCCACGACGGCCAGCACAACGTCCTGACCCTCCGGCAGGCCGCGGTAGCTGCTGAGCAGGATCATGCCCATCTCGTACGGGTTGTTTGGGCCATAGCCGAGTTCCGCCAGCAGCGTCTTGGAGTCCACCGGGTCGTAAGCGAAGTGCTGCTCATATTGCTCCACCCACGCCGGGTTCCAACCATCGCTGCGAGGGTTGTAGCCCTGCACCAACATGTTGTCGGCGCCGCCGTTGAAGAGGGCCTGGTTGATGACGTCGCGGTCAATGGCCTTGCTCAGTGCACGGCGCATGCGGATGTCCATCATGGGAGCGTCCGGGTAGACATAGCCCAACTCAGGCATTATGCGGTCTTGCAGGAAGCAGCACAGGAAGCCGAACAGTACTCGCTTGGCTGGAATGGTGCCTTTGACGGAGGCCATTCCCTTGGAGAACGCAGTCTCGTGCAGGTCCGTAGCCAGAGGCGATATATGGATCTCCCCGGTCAGGAGCGCCGCCAGCCGGGTGGACTCTTCTCCGATAAACCGCAGCTCCAGCTCCTCAAAGTCCGGGGTGACCCGCCAGTGCTGGTAGGGGACCCGCTTGAAGCGGACGTAGCTGCCTTCATTGCGCTCCACAAACTGGTACGGTCCGGTGCCGGCGATGGGCTGGTCATCCAAGCCCGGGTATTCCCCGGCCTCCTGGAAGTTCTTGACGCTCATCACCTCGAACCCGCCGACGAATTGGGAGATGTTGCGGAAAAGGGTAACGTTGATGCGCTTGAGGTTGACCTGGGCCTCGCGGTCGTTCAGGACTTCAACGCCCGCGACGTTGGCCTTGTACTGCGCGTTGGTGTTGTCCTCGTGCAGGGCGTCAGCAATGGACTGGGCGAAGTCATGGGCCGTCAAATCGCCCCAGCCGCTGTGGAACTGCACCCCTTCCCTGAACCTGAACTTGATGGCCTTCTCTGAAATCGTCCAGGCCTCTGCCAGCATGGGCGTGTAGGCGCCCGTCTCCGGGTCCACCGAAGCCGTCCACTCGTACATCGGCCCGAGCTGCCACGCGGCGGTGCCGCCCATACGATTGCCGGCGTTGGTTTCTTCGGTAGGAGGGGTCATGGCCATGACAAGCCGCTTGACCGCCGCGGGGCCCGGCGGTGGAAGGCTGACGCTCCCCGTGGGCGCGGCGGCAGTGGGCGCCACCAGCGGGGCCAGCGTCGAGGGGCGCGTGGGCGCGTCCGGCGCTGTCGCGGCAACGGGCTGCGCGGGTTGCTGCGGCGCTTGTGCAGCTTGGGCGGGAGCGGTTGTCGTCGTGCTTCCGCTGTCGCTGGAGCCACCGCAAGCGGCGAAGATGAGAAGCGCGGAAAAGACGAGTGTCAGGGTTATCGTGATCCGTAGGTACTTGACCATCGGTGAACCTCCCTCTAAATGCTCAGCCTTGTCTGCGTCCCTGTGTCCTGCGCGATCTTCTGTCCTACAACCCTATTCGTTGTTCGACGGAGTCAGCAAAGGCGCGGCGCCCACTTCGAAGGGAACGCCGGCCGGAAGGACCGCCGACGCCGAGCGCACGCGGTACCAATCGCCGTTGACCGCCTCGGCGGGCCCTACGCCCTCCTGCAGCGCGAGCGCCATGCGCATGAGCCGTCGGCGGAACGCGATGACCGCTGCGTCGGTGGTGCCGAGGTGCTCGGCGGAGCGGTCTATTGTGCGGCCCATGCTCTCCTGCACGGCACGGTCCTGCGTGTTGATGCCGACGATGCCCGTATAGTTCACCGACCGCTGCATCTCGCGGTCCAGTTCGTAATCGTTGTCCCGGTTGCGCAGCGGGCGGTATTTCGCGTCCAGGGCCTCCTCGAGGCCTCCGCCGCGGCTACTTTCTTCGTAGGGGCGATGCGGGTTGGCGCTCAGGTTCCACGTCCACGTGTTGTCGTCGTCTATGGGCACCCACGCGTGGCCGCCGTAGCCCATGCTGCGGGAGTCCGTGTCGCGCACCAACACCGGCGGGATCATGGTGTAGAAGGGCGTCAGGAACTGGGTGATGCGCCAGTACTGCTGCCCTTCCTCTGCGTTGCGCTTGGCCCCAACCATGAAGCCGTAGTCGGTCTGCTTGATGGTGAAGGACGGCGAGCGGTCACCTGCGGCGTACTTCTGGTGCAGCGTCTTGGGGGCGTCCGGGTTCAGGTCTGCAAGATTGCGGTGCAGGAAGGAGATGTGGCTTGAGTCTATGCCACCCTCAACCGCCTGGGCCCAGTTGCACTCCTCAAGGCGCTTGGTGGCGACGCGCTGGCCATCGGGCAGCAGGGACCACTCGAACTGCGGCAACTCCGGCTGGTGCTCGGCGGGACCCATGTACAGCCACACGATGCCGCCTCGTGCGACGGCGGGGTACGACGTAATGCGCACCTTGTCCTTGAAGTTGCTCTCCGCCGGTTCCGACGGCATGTCGACGCATCGGCCCTCGACGTTGAACTTCCAGCCGTGATAGACGCAGCGCAGGCCACCTTCCTCGTTGCGGCCGAAGAAGAGGCTCGCTCGGCGATGGGCGCAGTAGTTGTCGAGGATGCCGATGCGGCCCTCGGTGTCTTTGTACGCGACAAGGTCCTCGCCGAGGAGGCGCAGTCGCACGGGAGGGCAATCGGGCTCGGGGACCTCCTCCTCGAGGAGTCCGGGGATCCAGAATCGCCGTAGCAACTCGCCCATCGGCGTACCGGGGCCGACCCTCGTCAGGAGCTCGTTGTCACTCTGGCTGAGCATTTCGAGCCTCCTTGTGCTGCGCCAATTCGAAATCGTATTGGGTACGGATAGCGGTAACTGTTTTGGCGCACGATACGGCGGCACGTCAGCTATGTCAATCGTTTCTCTCAACGCAGTCAGACGATTTGGCGTTCCCCCTGCTTGACAACCCCCGGCCATGCGCTACATTGGCGACAAGCCAGTGCCAGGCTGGGGCGGCCCGGCCTCGATGCCAGCGGAAGTGGAGGGCGATATGCTGTCCGTAGAAGACAATGCCATGATTACGCAGGTTGGGCCCGGGAAGCCGGTGGGCGAACTGTTCCGCCGGTTCTGGCTCCCCGCGTTGCTTTCCAGCGAGCTGCCTGAGCCCGACTGCGAGCCGGTGCGCCTCGTGCTGATGGGTGAGGAGCTCATCGTGTTCCGCGACTCGCATGGGCGGATAGGATGCATCGACGCGTACTGCCCGCATCGGGGGGCGCCGCTGTTCTTCGGGCGGAACGAGCTTGACGGACTGCGCTGCATCTACCACGGCTGGAAGTTCGACGTGAACGGCACGTGCGTCGACATGCCGAACTGCGTGGAAGGACAGAGCTACCGGGAGAAGATCAACATCGCGAGCTACACTGCCATCGAGGGCGGTGGGCTGGTCTGGATCTACATGGGGCCGCCGGACAAGCGCCCTCCAGACCCCGGTTTCGAGTGGTTCCACAACCCTTCCAGTTGGACGCACGCGGCCAAGTACATCTACCACTCCAACTACATGCAGGCGCTGGAGGGCGACTTTGACCCGAGCCACGGCGCCTACTTGCACAGCACCCTGGACAGCAACATGAGCAATCCGGCCAACAAGTTCACCGGCACCACGAGCCGGCCGGTGGGCACCTCGCCGGAGTTTGTGCCACCCCAGCCGGACCCTGTCGACTTCGACTGCGGTGTCGGCAACGCGGGTCGTGCAACGGGCCCGCTGGGGAGGACGTCGACGCTGGGCCGCGGCCCGAGCTGGCTGATGCCGTGCTTCGACCCGGTGGGGCTCGCATCGGCAGGCACGTATCCCTTGAACATCAAGGTGCCTGCCGACGATGAGCACACCATCTACTTCCGCGTTCGGTGGAGCCCGACGGGGCCTCTGACGGAGCAGCAGGTCTGGGACCTTCGCATAGGTGGATACATCAACCCGCCCCAGCAACCGGGGACGTTCCTGTACAAGGACAACATCTTCAACGACTACAACATCGACCGCATCAAACAGCGCCAGTTCAGCTTCAGCGGGATGTCGCAGACGGCGGTGCAGGACACGGCGATGCAGGAGAACCAATGGGGCCCCGTCTCCAAGCGCTGGAAGGAACACCTGGTCAGCACGGACAAGATCATCATCCGGGTGCGTCAGCGGATTCTGGAGACGGCCCGCGCGCTGATGGAGGGGCAGGAGCCCGCCGAGCCGTGGAAGCCAGAGGGCTACCGCTCGCACCGCAGCGAGGTAGAGCCCGCGCAGCAGCAAGGGTAAGCGCGGCGCGTCCAGACGCCGAAAGTATTGGCAGGCAATGCAAAACGGCGGCGCTGTTGAGGCCGTACGGTCCTCAGCGCCGCCGTTTCACGTTTGTCGACGAACGAATGCTATCGCAACGCTATTTGCCTCACTAGGTCTGCACCGGCGCGGCCTCCTGCGCTTCCTCCTCGACGGTGGTGTAGTAGACCTTCAGGACTTCCCGCATATCGGACCTGGAGAGCCTTCCCTCCATGAAGTCTTGCAGCGCCGTGAGCACCTCGTCGCGGTCGATGATGCTGTCCGCGTTCACGTCGTACTTGTCGACCATGCTCGGCAGGTTGTCGAAGTCGATAGCGGCCAGCTCAGTGGTGTAGTAGTACTTCACTATGAAGAGCACTTCCAACTTGGTTATGAGCCCCAACCCAAAGGCCGCACCAGCCGCCTCAACCTCCTCCCGCTCGAGTCGCTCATTGTGGTTGTTGGCCACGTCGAAGATGTCCGCCTTGCCGGGCAGTTTGACGTCGGTCAGGTGAATCTCCAGCTCCGTGGTGGTTTCCTCACCGCCCGGATCCGTGACCACCAGCGTCACCACGTGAACCTTCTGGGCTTCGTAGTCCAGGACCGCCTCGGGTCCGACGAGGATCTGGCCCGTCTCCTCGTCGATGGTGAAGGGCTCCGCGTCATCGCCGCGCAGCGAGAATGCGAGGACGTCGTTCTCCGGGTCCCAAGCCATGATGGGCTTGCCGACAATCACACCCTCTTCGCTGTTCTCGGGCACCGTCCGGATGTCGCGGGCGCTGTCCCGGAACTTGGGCGCCGTGTTGCGGGTCACCGAGCTGTCGCCGAAGCCGCCACCTCCGCCACCACTGCGGCCGCCGCCGCCATTGTTCTGCGGGAGTGTGCCGCCGCCGTTATTGTTCTCGGTATCCTCAGGAGGTAGGTCACCGCCGTTGTTGTTAGTCTCCTCCGTGTTGTCTCCTCACCGTCGTTGTTATTGGGGTCCTGCGAGCCACCCCCGTTGTTGTTGGGGTCCTCAGCGGACGTGCTGCTGCCTGTTGTAAACGGCGGGTTGCCAACGGTCAGGTACAGCGTGAGCGTCTCCGTCTCGGGGAAGTCCTGGTTCAGGGACGCTTCAAATTCGTGCACCTTGTCGTTGGTCAACGTGGTGAGCCACTGTGCGGTGGCTGTGGTAGTAGCCCTTGGTGCACCTGCAGGCCATTCCTCTGATGGGTACTCCCTGTGGCGGAGATAGACGTCATTGTTGGTGCCGTCCGTGTTCGCTAGGTCGACGGTAATAGTGGCGGATGTCCCGGAAAGGGTGGCGCTGATCTCTGTCAGTGCCGTGCTCGTGCCCAGCGTGCGAAGGGATTTGCCGCTCAACATCGTCGAAGTAAAGTAGGTTTCAAATTGCCCATGGTCATACGACAGCCGGCATTGGTAATCGTATTGCGAACCCTCAATGAGCGACTGCAGCAAAGTCTCCCCCACGAAGCCGACCATTGGGTGTTCGTCGCGAATGTACGACCAATTGCCGTGGGCATTTGGATTGTACTGGCAGCCAAGGCCGTAGTCCTTCCCGTTCGGGTGGTCCATGACCGCCGTGACGGTCGCTTCCGTTTCCGTCACCTTGCGGATGCCCATCCGGACGACGTCCGGTTCCCGTGTCCAGCCGGTTTTCGTCATCGTCTCTTCAGCGGGGAACGTGGGGTCCAGCGACAGCTCCATTACGTATGGGCTATGCGAGACCAATCCCGTCATGACTTGACCGGTGCTCGTCTGCGGGTTCCCCCAAGGCACCGTGAACGAGCCTGTGTTCCACGTTGTCGCAGCCTCCGCACGCCAGCGATAGTAGACGACGTGGGGAATGCCGCTCTTGTTGGAAAGCCACGTCAAGATGACCAGTGCCGTCTTTTCCGCATCGAACCAACCACCCCGGGCCTCCGGAGGGAGGGTGGTGAAGGTCTCAGTGACGATGTCGCCGGTGAACTCGCAGTAGAGAGGAGCATCCGCGTCGTTGAACTCGCAGTCGAGCGAAGCCTCGACGTTGACTTCATAGGAGGACCACAGTTTCTGAATTTTATGGAGTCGGTCCTCCGGGGGTATGGCTGAGTCCGGCAAATCGAACGTAGCGGCGCCATTGTCGGAAGTAGCCTGCAAAGGAGGCGCGTTTTCGTCAACAAGCAAGAATGGATGATGTGGATCAGTGCCGTAGACGTTATAAGCGGGCGCCCTAGGGCTAGTGGTTGGCCGAACCGTTGCTGACCCGAACTTGAGGTAGACCGTGGTCCCGTCGTCGGCGTCGGCGAGGTTTACGGTGACCGTGGCGGTGGTCATGGTGATGGCGCTCACCGTGATGGAGCTGATGCTGGGATCAGGGGTTTGGGCCAGCGCGGTCGATAGGAGGAGCGACGCCGTCAGCGATGCGGCGGCAACCATCGCCACCGACACGCCAATAGCGCGCCGTTTAAGCGCGAACATATCTACTCGTCTCCTCGACAGTCGGTTTATACCGACTGGTATCACCGCATGTAACGAGAAGTACCTATGATTGGTTCCTATCGACCGATTCTCTCCCACTCAGTCTTTGGTTGTTCCCGGATTGTAGGCTGAGAGCCCACAGCTTCGTGGCAACACGCTCCTAGAGTGACAATGTGTGCCAGGGTTCGGACGCCACGTTGAGCCGACAACAAAGTGGAACGGTCGGATCCACCGGCCCCGCGCGCTCCGCTAAGCACGGGCCTACTGACCTGCACCGTCATCGCCCATCGCCGACGGCGCAGGTTGGTTCCCACTATGTCTGCGCCGGTTCGGCCACCTGCGCTTCCTCTTCGATGGTGGTGTAGTAGACCTCCACGATTTCCCGCATGTCAGCCTTGGAGAGCTTTCCCTCCATGAAGTCCTGCAGCGCTGTGAGCACCTCGTCCCGGTCGATGATGCTGTCCTCGTTCAGGTCGTACTTGTCGACCATACTCGGCAGGTTCTCGAAGTCGATGGCGCCCAACTCCGTGTCGTAGTAGTACTTCACTATGAAGAGGATCTCCAGCTTTGTTATGAGGCCCAGTCCATAGGTTGCAGCTGCCGCCTCAACCTCTTCCTTCTCAAGTCGCTCATTGTGGTTGTTGGCCACGTCGAAGATGTCCGCCTTGCCGGGCAGTTTGACGTCAGTTAGGTGAATCTCCAGCTCCGTGGTGGTTTCCTCATCACCGGGGTCGGTGACGACCAGGGTAACAACATGGACCTTTTGGGCCTCGTAGTCCAGGACCGCGTCCTTGCCGACGAGGATCTGACCGGTCTTTTCGTCGATGGTGAAGGGCTCGGCGTCGTCGCCGCGCAGCGAGAATGCGAGGACGTCGTTCTCCGGGTCCCAGGCCAGGATGGGCTTGCCGACCTTCACACCCTCTTCGCTGTTCTCGGGCACCGTCCGAATGTCGCGGGCGCTGTCCCGGAACTTGGGCGCCGTGTTGCGGGTCTGAGGACTGCTGGCGAAGCCGCCTCCACCGCCGCCGCCACCGCCGTTGTTCTGCGGGAGCGTGCCACCACCCCCTCCGCCACCGCCACCGCCGTTGTTCTCATTGCCGCCGTTGTTGGTCTCGGTCTCCTCCGTATTTGTGCCGCCATTGTTGTTGTTGGGATCGGGCGTGCCTCCGCCGTTGCCGTCGTCAGGAGGCGTGACAACGTCATCTGGCACAGGAGTGTAGGACGGATCGCCAACCTGAAGGTACAGGGTGAGCGTGGTCTTCTGGAGGAAATTTTGATCAAGGGACGCCTCGAATTCATAGACCGCGTTGTCGGTCAAAGTGGTTGCCCACACTGCGGTGGCTGTCGAGGTAGCTTTTGGTGCACCTGTACCCCATTCCTCTGATGGGTACACCCTTTGCCGCAGATAGACGTCATTGTTGGTGCCGTCCGTGTTCGCCAGGCCGACGGTGATAGTTGCAGTACTGCCGGAGAGGGTGGCGCTGATTTCCGTCAACGCAGTGTCCGTCCCCAACGTACGCGTGAAGTTGCCTTCAAGTTTGCTCCCTTGCGTTCCGAATGCAGCAAAATCCCACTGCAGTCGGCACCTGTACTCATAGTCTGTGGGAGCGGTTAGGGGCTGCATTGAAGCCGACCCCACGTTGCCGTCGAAAGGGCCGCTGATTACGGACGACCAAATGCCGCTGCCATCTGCCAGTTGCGTTTGGCAACCGAGTTCGTAGTCCTGCCCGTTTGGCACGTCCATGAGCCCGGTGATGACCGCCTCAGTTTCCGTCACTTTGCGGACACCCATTCGGACAAGATCCGGCTCGAAGGTCCACGAGGTGTCGGTAACCGTTTTGTCTGCAGGGAAGGTGGGGTCGAGAGACGCCTCCATGACGTATGGAGTGTGCGAGGTAAGTCCAGTCATGAGTTTGTAAGCCTCTGTCTGCGGGTTTCCCCAGGGCACCGTGACCGAGCCCGTAATCCACGCCGCCGAATCCTCCGCGCGCCATCGATAGTAGACGGTCTGCGCCACCCCGCTCAGGTTGGAAAGCGATATTTGGAGACCCATCTCTGTCTTTGTCGCATCGACCAAGTAGGCCTCAGCCATGGGCGGCAGCGTCGTGAAGGTCTCCGTGACGACACCGGTTGCGAATGTCACGTCCAGTGAAGCCTCCACTTTGAAGTCGAAGGCGGCCCACAGCGTCCCTACGCCGTCCGGCAGATTCGTGACGGACAAGGCGGAAGCCGGCAATGCAAAGACCGCGACGCCGGCGTCAGATGTAGCCGAAAGAGGGGGAGCGTCAGGAAATATCTCACCATGCCTCTCCCCGCCAACGTTGTAGGCGGAGGGTCTGGGGATTGTAGCGCGAGGGTATGGTGTTTCAGGACTGTACTTGAGGTAGACCGTGGTCCCGTCAGCGTCGTCATCGGCGAGGCTTACGGTTACCGTGGCGGAGTTTGCGGCAATGTTGGTCACCACGATGGAGCTGATGCTGGGGTCGGGAGGGGTTTGGGCCAGTGCGGTCGATATGAGGAGCGACGCTGCCAGCGATGCGGCGGCAATCAACGCAGCCGAAACGCCAATAGCGCGCCTTCTTAGCGCGAACATATCTACTCGTCTCCTCGACAGCCGGCATACACCGACTGGTGTCATGACATGTAACGACTACTTACTGGGTATTGTTCCATGTTTTTGATGCTTATGTATCAGCCCACCCCTGCTACATACCGGACGAGTTAGCTGCCCCATTCAGTGTAGAACCTTGCATGGGTGACAAGAGGGGGTATGAACAACGGCTGTTGCGTGGGATTGCAGGGTTGAGTTCCCGGTCCCGCACCCGTCGGCGGGAGGGAACCGGGGGTGACTCCAGACAACATCGCGGGGATGCATTGAAGGGGGTCCATGGCTTAGTGGCCGGTCAGTTGGGCGCCCATCCGCGACAATGTTGGCAGCTTCAATAACTAAGGGGAGCGGCAGGCCGTTTGGGCGTTCTCGCTCCCCCTACGTGACCAGCTTCCCGCGATACACGGGGTGGCGCCTACGGTCGATGCGATCTACTCCGAGTCGCCGCCGGAGCCAGTCGGCTCCGTGGTCGCGCCAGTCGGCTCTGAGGTGGCGCCAGCTTTCTCCTTGTTGGCTGCGATCGTGGTGAAGTAGATCTTCACGACCTGCTGCATGTCAGCCTTGGTGATCCGGCCTTCGAAGAAGTCCTTGAGCGCAGCGAGGACCTCCGCGCGGTCAATCACGCTGTCGCGGTTGAGGTCATACTTGTCCACCATGGTGGGCAGCGCGGCAAAGTCAATGCTCCCGAACGCGCTGCTGTAATACAGCCTTGTTATGTCCAACATTTCACGCTTCGTCAGGAATCCCAGATCAAAGTCCGCAGCGGCCGTCAACACTTCCACCCGCTCCACAAGCTCGTTGTGGTTGTTGGCGAGGTCGTATTCGTTGGCTCTTCCGGGGAGAATGACGTCCGTCAGGTGGATTGCAACCTTAACGATGGACACGTCGCCGAGGGTGTCAGTCGCGACGACCTCCACCCAGAAGATGTTCCGTTCGCCCTCGTAGTCCAGGAGCGCGTCAGGCCCAACGAGGATCTGCCCGGTGAGTTCGTCGATCGCGAAGAGCTCAGCGTCATCGCCCTTCATCGAGTAGGTGAACTCGTCGTTGTTGGGGTCCCAGGCATAGACGGGATTGCCTACCATTTCTCCCTGTACGCTGTTTTCGGGGACCATGCGTGGTTCACTGGCGCTGTCCCGGAAGACCGGTGGCGTATTCGCGGGTTGTCCGCCGCCAAAGCCGAAGCCTCCACCGCCGCCGTTGTCGTCAGTTGTAGTGGTCGTGGTGGTGGTTGTCGTCGTCGTAGTCGTAGTGGTAGGTGCTATTGCAATGATGGATGGTTCCGTGGGGGTCGTTATGGCAGGCGGGGTCTCGCCCGTTGGTGACCCAATGGTCCCGATTGCCTTTATGACCGTGCACGACATGAAGTCGCTCCCCATCGAGGCCTCAATCTCGTAGTAGGAGCCGTCTGTCAGCCCCGTAAGGTCGAACGACGCCTCATTCCTGTCCATTGCTTTCAGTTGGGGGTCAGGCTGCCAAGCGTACTCGTCCCCGTTCTCGTCGGTGCCATAGACGCGGTAGCGTAGGTAGATGGTCTTTTGTGAATAGCTATCGCTATTGATGGAGACGAGGACGGTCGCGGTTGTGCCGTCGACTGTGCCTGAAATGGTCCCGATTGTGGGGCCGTCGACAGACGGGAAGCCGAAGCCATGATGTGGGGAATCAGGGGTGAAATCCGTTGGCAAGGGATTCGACAAATCCATGCTGTGAATGGCAATATCCATGCCGTAGTCCGTGGACGGACAGAGCTGGGGTAGTGAAACCCTGACCTGTACTTGACGAGGTTTTTCGTAGACCTTCTTTGGCGACGTGGGAGGGTCGGCTCGCGTCCAATCACAAGTATCACAGAGCCTCAAATACAGGTAGGGATAGGCGACAGCTAGAGTGTTGTCAGTGTTGAAGGTCTCGGTCGGGTACTCCAGGACTATTCGTACGGACGCCGTCTGCGTACCGTTAAATACGTCGGTGATGCGGACGATGTCGTCGCGGACGACGTTCTGCGCCTGCGCGAGCGCGGAGAAATAGAGCGCGGGAATCAGCGCCGCCAGGACGAGAGCGGTCGCGAGCGTGATTGTGCGGAAGGCGCGAGTTGACATAGCAATAGCCCTCCGTGCGGAGTTTGGGTGTCCAAATTGTACCACAGTCAACTGGGGTACAACCTATAATTCTGTACCTCTCCGATAAGCCACGGCGATACGAGGGCGACACTATAGGGGAGCAGAGCTTGAGGCCAACTTCTTGGGGCTTGGGCGAAGTAATCGAAGCAGAGGTCCGCACTTCCAGAGCTAATGAAAATGCTGGGCGACGCGGGAAGCCGTCGCAATGAACCGCACACGCTCGTGGTCAGCGCGGGATGAGACTTACGCGTACTCCTGCTGCCAGACCGGGGCTAGGTGACGACGCAGCCTAGAGCTGGCGGCGGCTGAAAGCGATCAGCCCGGCGAGAACGCCTAGCACGACCACGATGATCAGGGCGAGGACCCAGGCCGGGAGGCCGCCGCCCGACTCCTCAATCTCCGGAGGCGGTGGCTCGGGCGTCGGCGTCGACGTTGGAATGGGAGTAGGCGCCGGAGTCGGGGTCGGCGCGGGGGTCGCCGTCGGCGTTGCCGTGGGCACAGGCGTCGGCGTGGGGGTCGGCGTCGACGTGGCCGTCGGCTCAGGGGTGGGCGTCGACGTGGGCGTCGCTGTCGGCGTGGGAGTGTTCGTGGGTGTCGGCGTTGGCGTATTCGTGGGCGTCGAGGTTGGGGCCGGCGTCGGAGGCGGGCCCACGCGAATGGTGGAGTCGCCGCCAATCAGCTCCTCTGCGCCATTGAGGTCCCGCACCACACCCGCGAATATGTACTCACCTTCGGTGTCGGGCGCAGTTACTGTGTAGGTGATTTCGGAAAAGGCAAAGACGAAGAAGGTCAGTGTTTGCCCTTCTACTTCAACGGCGTCGGCCTGGTCCGAACTGACGTAGGTGAACCCCTCCGGCAACGATTCCGCACCTTGTCCTATGCCCAGGTTTTCAAAGGTGATGGTCACGGAGAACTCACCGCCAGGCAGCACCCATTGAGAGGAGAACTCGCGTTCCGCGCTGTGTGACGTCGCCTCCGAGGCGCTCGGCAAACCCAAGAACACGACCGCCACCAGCGCCGCCAAGGCGGCCGCGATAGCCGCCCGCACAGGGATGGAGACGCCTGCTGTCCTCAGGTCCTTCACCTGGTTCCTCAGTTCTCCTCAGGTCCTTCTGAGGCCGAGCCAGCGCTGGTCGCGCTCGGGGTCCCCGCCAACGTGTCTAAACACCGAGCAGGTGGCGCCCCGTACATCTTACTCGCACTTGGGCTGTTTGGGATGCCAATTAGCACGTTCGTGTACTCTTGGCGTCGTTTCCCGTCGCGGCGCCAAGCATCGGCACGGATTCTAGCACACACCTACTTTACCGTCACCATAATGCTCAATGCCTTTTGCGCGCACAGAGAGACCAACCATCAGCCAGGGTATTCAATTAAGGGCTTGATATATCGTCTTTCGTATCCCTTTCATATCCACGATCGCACACAATAGTCAACGCAATCCCGTTTCAAAGCCGATCCTGCATTACAATGAGCAACAACATAAAGTGTGCAATTACTCCCTGTTGCACGTGGCCGGATTCGAAAGCATACAAGCCGGCGCAGGCCAAGCCCGCCACTCTCGTGCCCCAACAGTGAGTGCGTCTACCCTACCGCCAGGACGGCTATCGAAACGCCGGCATCACCCGCTCGCCGAAGAGGCGCAGGGTGTTCTTGGCTAATTCGTCATCGAGGTCCAGCCAGTGGTAGTCGATGACGAGGTAGTTGAAGCCGAGCGCCTCGTACCGCCGGATCTCTTCGATGCACTGGTCCGGGTCTCCCAGCACAAAGCGGTTCGCCGCAAGCTCGTCGAAATCATCCTCGAACCGGTCTCCGGGCGGGAGCTGCAGGTCCTGTCCCTGGCTCGCGTAGACGCGAAAGCGCTCATGCAGGGCCGGCCTCGCGATGCGAATCGCCTCATCGTGCGTCTCGGCGACGAACAGCTCCCTGCTCACGACGACGTCGTCGGGCGGCGGGGTGCCGTACTCGGCGAGGGCTGCGCGGTAGATGCCCATCTGCTCGGCGAGGGTCTCGTACTTGGCGTGCGGGTTGGCGAACCACACGTCGCCGAGGCGCGCTGCGCGGCGGACGGGCGCGTGGCCGTTGGCGGCGATCCAAACGGGCGGGTGCGGCTGCTGCACGGGCCACGCCGACGGTCGCGCATGAAGCGTGAAGTGTGCCCCCTCGAAGTGCACCTCGTCCTCGGTCCAGAGGCGCTTGATGATGGCTAGCGACTCCTCGAACCGGCCGGCGCGTTGTGAGGCGTCGAGTCCAAAGGCTTCGAACTCCTCCTTCTCGTAGCCCAGGCCGACGCCGAAGATGAACTTGCCGCCGGTTATCTGGTCGAGCGTGGCGACCTGCTCGGCCATGTCTACCGGATGCTGGAGCGGCAGCAGGACGATGCCCGTGCCGAGCCACATGTCGCCGGCCTCTGCGGCTAGGCGGCCAAGCAGCGGCGTGGGCTGGAGGATCTGCACGGGGTAGCTGAGGTAATGCTGGCCCGCCAGCGCGCAGTCGAAGCCGAGGGAGCTTGCGAGCCGCACCTGCTCGATGAGGGCGTTGACGCGCGGCGCCATGGACTGGCGGGCGGGATACTCCGAGCCGAGAAACAGTCCGAACTTCATGTGCGTCTCCTTCCGGGACTTTCCCGTAGAACAGTTTGCCTTGGCCTCAACAGGTGCGTGCCGCCGAAAAGCAGGGGGCCTCAACCAGTCACCCGTTGCCAACCCACCGGATTACGCTTCCCCCTGGCGACTGTGGACCTGAATGGCGTTGCACTCGTTTCTCGTCTCGCCCAAACGAGTTTCAAGCTGAGTGATTCGTTTTCAGCTACGGTTTCTCGATTTCCAAGGCAGTGCTTTCGGGGAAACGAGTCCGGAGGTCATCACTCAAAAACGAAACTTTCCTGACAATTGACCATGCGGCAGGGAGTCTGGCGATCGTCCTTTGGTAATTTGTTGGTTGCCGTTTGGTAGACGACTGCAGCGTGAGCAAGACGGCGATTCCCTCCATATGTGCCATGCGGTGAGGGTACCGAGTGGCTGAGCTCCGGCGCAAGGGGCCCGTGTCAGTGGGCGGCAATGCGACCGTGCCCGCGGCGACCGTGCCCGCGCTACCGGCCGCGACGCCAGAGCAGCAGGGTGAGCGCCAGCAATGCCGACGCGCCCGCGCCAATGCCTCCGGCGGCCCAGGTGGAGCCTGCCAGGAACGCGTCGTAGCGGCCGAGCAACGTTGCCACTAGCACTGTGAGGAGCGCCAGCGACAGTCCGGCGGCGAGAAGGCCCACAAGCAGGAGGCCCTCGTACTTCAGGACCTGACTCTTGTCCGTCGTTGAAATGCCCTGGAAAGTCATTCGCCGCTCCAGGTTCCGCAGGCTGATGATGCGGTGCAGCATGACAAGGCCGGCCAGGCTTGCGAGAAACAGCGCGGCGTCACGGGCCAACATTCGCTCGCCGATCAGTTCGGCCTGCGCTCCGAAGAGCTCGTACCACTCGAGCTGGTTATGCCCCCAGATGGGTACCGCGTGGGGCAGGACGGCGAATCCTGCCATCAGCCAGAATGAGAGTTGCCTGTGCCCCAGCGCCTGCAACGCCCAGTACGCGACGACGAGCACGGCCACCAACAAGATCGCTTGCACCGAGATGAAGCCGGGAAAGAAGCCCGTGATCCACCGTAGCCAGCCGGAGTTCGACAGCCCCAGGGCGGGGCCGGTGTCCCACGCCACATACCCGGCGAGCGCCAGCAGACCGGCCAGCAGTACGGTCTCGGCGGCGGCGGCTTTCACGCTATTTCGACCTCCCTCGGCTACCGGTACGCGTCGATGTGTCGAACAAGCACGGACGTGAACTCTTCTCGGGCGGGTTCCCACTCAATGACCGAGGCGCCCTTACGCCGCAGCTCCCGTGCGACGTGCCGCGTTTCCCATCGCGCCAGACCCAACCCATGCGAATCCGCTTGGGCTTCCTGCGGCTCCACATGCACGATCCTCACCCGACTGGTACGCAGCGAATGCGACTTCAGCGAAATCAGCCGCGCGATGGCAGTCTTGAACCGCTCGAACTCCACGGTGCTTTCGCCGGGACGCGCGTAGTGCACGTCGAGGCGCGTGATGACGAAGACGTCCGGCCTGATGCGGTACAGGAAGCTCTTGCACCGCTCCACGGACTGCAGCAGGTCCTGTTCGGCAGGTCCCGGCTTCAGGCCGGCCAGCATCCCCATGAGCCGACTGAACTGCCGCATACCGGTCTCGGGAGTGAGCAACTCGCCGACGCCGCCTGAGCTGTTGTATGCGTAGGCGCCGAGGGTGGAGCCCCTCGAAAGGTAGTACTGCGCAAGTGTGCCGGAGGCCTCGACGGTGCTTTCAAGGGGGTTCGAAAGCGGCACGCCCACGTCCATGTAATTGGCGATGTCGAGGAATATCCACACCGCCCGCTTCGTCTCGGGCTCAAGCTCGTTGATGAGCGGGACGTTGTTTGAGCTCGCCCTGCGGGCGCTGGCCTTCCAGTTGATGCGCTTGAACGGGTCGCCTGGCTGGTAGGGGCGCAGCTCCTTGAACTCGTCCGTGGAGGCGCCCGTCTTGGCGGGGTCGCCCTGGTTGCGGCCAATCCTGCGCACGGCACGCACCTCGTTCAGGCGGGTGACGTTGCGGATCCTAGGTACGACGGAAACCTCAAACGGACTCCCGCTGACGCCGGACGCCACGCGGCCCACGCCGAGGGTCACGTGGGCCTCCCACCGAGACTCGGGCAGGACGTAGCGGCCACGCTTGGGGAACCGGAGCTCGTAGGAGACATCGGCGGCCAACCTGCCGGGCCACTTCCATACGACGCGAAGGTTGCTCCCCTCGACCACCTCCGCCTCGGGGGGCAGCTCGTCGTGTACGAAGACGGGTCCGATGCCACCGATCGCCGTGAGCTCGCGCCGCACCGTCAGCGTATCGCCGACCCAGCACGTCGCGCGGGACAGACCTCGCTCCACGACGACGCCGGAGGGCGGCGAAAGGGCGGTCGCCAAGAGCGCCGTCAGCAGGACGAACACCGCGCCGGTCAGCAGGACAACGTTGCCCAGGGACAGCCCCAGCAATAGCAACACGAGGGCCACGGCAATCCAAACGAGTTGCGACGGCTGCAACATGGCTAGCGTGCCATCCGTCCCATGTCGCTGGGCACGGGCACCTCCGCCATCACGTCCTCGATGACCGACTCGCCGCGAGCGCCCTCGAGCGTGTCCTCGATGTTGAGAATGACGCGGTGCGACAGGACGTCGGGGACGACCATCTTCACGTCGTCGGGCACGACAAAATCGCGGCCGTGGATGAGGGCGATCGCCCGGGCGGCGCGGAGCAGCGCGAGCCCCCCGCGCGGGCTGACGCCGACGGCCACTCGCGGGTGCTCACGGGAGAGCCTGACGATCTGCGTGATGTACTCGACGATGACCTGGTCCGTGTAGACGCCGGTTTCCACGAAACGCTGGAGCTCCACGAACCGGTCGACATCCACAGCCGGCACCAGGTCAGCGGTGGGATCGTCCTTCTGCCACTGAATGCGCCGCAGCAGGATGTCGCTCTCAAGCTGGTCGTTCGCCGGGTAGCCGGTGGCGAGCTTGAGCAGGAATCGGTCGAGCTGCGCCTCGGGCAGAGGGTACGTGCCCTCCTGCTCGATGGGGTTCTGCGTCGCGATGACGACAAATGGCGTCCCGAGGGGCATGGTGTCGCCGTCGATGGTCACCTGGCGCTCCTCCATCGCCTCAAGCAGGGCGGACTGCGTCTTGGGCGGGGCGCGGTTGATCTCGTCCGAGAGGAGGACGTTGGTGAAGACGGGCCCGCGCATCATTTGGAAGGTGCCGTCGTTCTGGCGCCACACGTTCATGCCCAGGATGTCGGAGGGGAGGAGGTCGGGGGTGAACTGCACCCGCTTGGTGTCGCCGCCGATCGCGCGGGCAAAGAGCTTGGCCAACAGCGTCTTGCCCAACCCCGGGTAGTCCTCAAACAGCACGTGGCCGTTGGCCAGCGCCGCGGCCAGCAGCTTGCGAAGCAGCAGCCGATTGCCGACGAAGGTCTCCGCCACCCGGTCGATGATCTTCTCACACGAGAGGCGGGCCTCTTCCAGTTGTTGCTCGTTCATACGTTGAACGCCACCCTTTCGCCGAAAATGTGGACCTATACCATGTTGGAAACGCCCGATGCAGGCATCAAGCTCCCTACGGACCGGATTCGTTCGACGAGCCAGACACCCCCGCGAGCTCCATCAGCGCGGTCGGGTCGGGAACGTCCGGCCTGCCTGACGCGGCGCCGAAGACCATCGCAGCCGCGCCATCGACAAGCCAAACTCGCTCATGCCGGTGCCGCAGCCGCGCATTCGAGCGGGCCCATGGCAGCGAGAACCGCCCGGTCGACGGGTCCGGCGCGTCGAGGAGGGGAAACCACCGGTCGATGGAGGCGTGCAGGTCACGGCCCTGCTGACAATGCGCGATAATGAGGGCGACGGCAAGCCGCTCGACATTTGCGCCAGTCTCAACAAACTGTGCGGCGGCCCGGCGCAGTTCGTCGTCGGTGACAGGCTGCATCGGCTCCGGCCCGACGGACAGCGCGTCGTCCGTCCGCCGCAGCGCTTCCGCCAAGGCTGACGCCCTGCCAAGCCGCCGAAGATTACTGCGCTCAAGGAACGGCAACGTGGTGGAGGAGACGGCGCTGGCGCGAAGCGGCCGGCACACCGCGCGCATCCACTCCTGGGACGCACCGTTGCGGTACAGCAAGACCATGAGATACGACCACATCGGCTTCCAATCGCCCAGACCCACGAACCGCTGACGCATGGCCGCGGTCAGGTCGGAACGGGGGTCGGCCTTGCTCTCCAGCGTTTGCTGATGGTGGGACCACTCGCTCCACTCCGTCTCCTGCGAGTCGGGAGCGTCGGCGTCCTGCCTCAACAGCTCCATGACGAACATCAGAACGATGACCAGCATCGCCAGCAACGCGATGTACTCGTAGAGGGCGGCGAACCACAGGGTCTCGTAGAGCACGGGCCGCAGCAACAGCCCGTAGGCGGCGACGGCCCCGCCGAGGACAACCCCTCGTACCTTCGATGCAATGAGCCACCTCGCGACGGGACCAAGCACGGCGCTGCGGGAGTCGCGAGCGTATCCCAGCACCTGGGCCAGCGCGAGCACGAGCATCCCCGACGCCATCGCCGCGCCCGCCAGCACGAATCCGTGACCAAGCGGCGAGAGGGTGGACCCCGCAGTCCACGCCAACAACCCCGTGGCGCTGTAGCAGACTGCGTTCAGCAGCGGCCGTACCCGGAAGAGGCGACCGTCATCACTTGCCCACGGCAAACTCCAGGCAAAAGACAGCGCCGCACCGAGAACCGCCATGATGGTCCTCGCGTCAAAGAGCGCGCTGAAGTAGGCCGGCACCAACCGCCCGATGTCCCGCGTGGATTCATGGTCTAGAAGAACGGCGTTGATGACCGGCAGGTGATTGAGGAAGACCCACACGGTCATTCCCGCTGCCAGCGCGGTTGCCGCCGAGCTTGCTAGACCCAGGGAGGCTGCCCCTGCGGCCCAAATCCGGCCTGGCGCCTCGATTGCTGAGACGTTGCGCATGATTGAGGCCGCGTAGGAGAGCGCAAGCGCGGATGTCAGGACAGCCATGAGCTGCGAGCCGGGAATCTGCAATGCAGCCTCGAGGACACCGTTGCCTGAGAACAGGACGTAGACGGCGCCCAGCAGGGCCAACCTTCCGACGGGAAAGCCAAGAATGCTGTCCACCGTGGGGCGGAAGACCCCGGCTACGCGGACCAACGCGAAGGGCAGCATCACCGCGAAGGCTTGCGGCGACGTCAATTCGCCCAGACTCGCAACGTATGCGGCCGCGGTAGTTGCGTCCAATGAAAAGTGTCCGACGAGAACTGACTCGACGACCGACGGCAGCCCTGACACCGCGCCAAGCGCGATCGCGATCCACGCACCCTCCACCAGCAAGAGCTGAACTCGAAGGACGGGCAGGACGCGCGGCTCGACCGGTTCGGCGAGCATGCGGCGCAGGACCAGCGCGCCGTAGGACAGACCCAGCACGACGCCGAGGGCTACCCAGTGTGTGAAGCCTTCAAAGCCGATGGCTACGTCGAGGATGCCCCCGTTCGCCAGCAACGCGTAGCCGACGCCGAGCGCCGCCAGACGCGTCCACGGCGGCGACAGGAGCGCTCGGACGCCGGAGCGCACCTCGGCGATCGCGCGGACGACCGCGACCGGGACGAGCACGAGGCTTCCCCACAGCGCCATCGAGCTGAACACCTGCACATACGGAACAAGTGAGGCCATGCCCTCGCCACCTGTGCGATCGGCGACGCCGGCAGTCATCGCGGGAAGCGCGGCCAGCGTGGCAAGCACGAGCGCGAACCAGGCCAGGTCCGTCAGCAACTTTTGCAAAAGGACGAGCGCGGTGGACATCCGCAGGCCCTCGCCGGTTAGCGCGGGCCGCCAGATAATATCATTCAGCCTTGAGTGCCGCGCCCACACGACAACCCGGCCCAGCAGCATCAGACACGTCCAGAGGAAAAGCGGCGGATACAGGAAGTCCAGGTCCACGCCGGACCTCGCGGACAACGGGCTGGCCGTCCTCCAGAACAGCAGGAATCCCGCGACAAGCCCCGCTGCTATAAGCAAGGCCGTCAGCGGCAACCGGTTGGTGTGGGCGGCGCTCACCATTCCCTACGCCTCCACCACGGCGCGCCACGCGCGGTACATCGACTCGTAGTGCCGGCGAGCGATGGGGTGCTCGCTGTAGTCAGCCTCCTCAAAGCGCGAGATCAGCTCGTCAAGGGACTTTTGAGGTACGGGCGTTCCACTCGTAACGAGCATGAGCTCGACTTCACGGGGCGTCGCCTGGTCGAGATCGCTCCCTATTCGTGCTCGTGCCCAGTCGAGGAAGGCGTTGTACAGGCGGACGATCTCCTCCCGGTATTCGACGACGCGGTAGCTTCGTGAAGAGGAGGCCGGCAGGTTGTCTTCGTCCCCTGCGAACGCTACCGAGATTGTGTGCTCGCCGACGTCGTCCGCGGCGATGCGCAGCGCACACGCGCCGTCATCGTCGGTCACGAGCATCGCGGCGTCCTCGCCCGTCGCGGTGACCGCTAGCTCCATGCCCGCGAGCGCGTAGCCCTGCGAATCCACAGCTCGCACCGTAATGCCGACGAGCTCTCCCACGCCCCAGACGTCCGGCAGGTCCGCGGCGGGCTTCGCGAAGTCGATTTCCAACGTGACCGCTGCGCGGGTCTCGACGAGCGGTTCCTGTGCGAGGTCCAGCGCGCCGTCGACTGCGGCCGTCGGGGACGGCGCCACCTCGGGCTCGAGGCGGCGGCCTAGCGGCGGCGCGGGCACGACGTTCAGCCTGCGGCCGGCGTAGCCTGCGGCGGCCAGCGCCGCTACGACGCTCGGCGCGCCCACCCACAGCAGCCAGTTGAACCCGTGCGGCGTCACCGGAATGCCGATGAAGTACGTCAGGGGCATCTGCTGGTCATCACCGTCAAATGTAAACGTGAAGGGGAGCGTCAGGACCTCTTCTGTTTCCGGCGGCATGATCTCCACCAGCGACTCGCCCACGCCGTTCGTGACAACCACTACGTCGTCGTTCATGCGGAGCGTGGCCCGGGGTATGCCCTCCCAGCGGTCGTCGAGCAGCGTGACGTGCAGCATTGCCAACTCGCCGGGCCGAAGCGCTTCGACGGGCGTGACGATCATATTGGGCGCGGACCGCACCTCGAATTGGACGCTCGCACTGATGTTGAGGTCGGTCGCGGCGACTGTCACTTCGCTGGTACCCAGAGGGTGGTCGCGGGAAACCTCGTAACGGTAGTCGAAGGCGCCGGTGGCGTCGGACACTGCCCCGCCTTGATCACCCACGGTCAACTCGACGCCCTCAAAGGGGCGGTTGCCCAGCAGCGCCGTGCCCCGCAGGGTTACGGCACCTCCCCTGGCCACCGTTTCCAGCGGTTCCAGCAGCACCCTCGGGACGCCAATCACGACGTCCGCGGCGGCGGCGCTCGGCGCGAGGTGGTCCGTGCCCGAGAAGGCCACTCCCACGACCAGCGGCGACTCATGGGGCGAGTCCTCACTGCCGCCGTCGAACAAGGCCACCGTCTCCCAACTGAAGTTGCCCTCGGCGTCGGTCGTGAGCGTGCGCTCTCCGCCGTCCGTGACCTCCACCTCTGCCTCCGGCACGGGCTGACCGTTCCCGTCTCGCAGGTTTCCCCGCAGCGTGAACGTCAGCGAGTCCCGCACGATCTCGGGCGCCTCCAGGCTCATCGACGTCGGCGCAAGCACGGAGAAGGCGAACCGCGCCGAGCTTGGCACAATGAAGTCGGCGCCGGGATATTGCGCCGTCAGTGACTGCGGGCCCGTCACGAAGAAGGACGAATGCTCGTACGCAAACCCGCCGTCGTCGTCCGTGGTCACCGTGGCGAGCTCGCCGCCGCCATCGTCGACGATGGTGAGCGTCGATTGGCCGATGGGTGCATCGGCAGCGGTGGTTAGTCGCCCAGTGAACATTGCGCCGCCGCCCAGCTCGATGGGGCTCGGCCCATCGAGCGTCAGGAGCGCCACCTCCCGCACGGCCAGCCGCGCAGTCGCCTCGGAGCGAAGCACGGGGCCGTCGCCGGTGAACTCCGCGAGTACATTGACGGCGCCGGGGGTGTCGAGCATGCCCGTGTACTCGAAGACGCCCGCGTCGTTCGTAGATACCTCTTGCAAGGGCAGGCCGTCGATTCGAACGCTAACAGGCTGGCTCGCGAGTGGCTCACCCCGAGCGCCGTGAAGCGTGCCAGACACGGAAAACTCCTCGCCAACCTCCACGGACACCGGGGCCTCGACGGTGGTCACCGTGGGCAGCGTCACCTCGAGGTCTATGCGGGCCTTGTTGTCCAGCAGGTAGTCCTGTACCTTCAGTTCCACTTCAACCCAGTGCGGGCCGGGGTCCGGGAACGCCTGGGTGAAGCTGAAGCGGCCAAACTCGCCGGTAGTGATGGAGTCGATCACAGTCCCATCGACGATTATCTCCAACTCACGGCCCGGAATGCCGGACCCGGTCTCCTCCGAGAGCCTCCCGCTGAATCGGGCCTCGTTGTCCACCGGCACCCGCGTTGGGCCGGTCAGTTCGATGCCGGTGCCGGAGAAGACCGAGATATCCGGGTCGCTCCAGGACTCCTCGAAATGGGTGTTCGCGACCGCGCGCGCGAGGAGCTGGTAGGGCCCCCGCTCCATTTCGCGAGGCATTCGCACCTCAGCGCTCCAAGTGCCGAATCGCGTGACAGCCGTTCCAATGATCGTGCCGCCCTGCTCCTTGGTCTCGTTCACGTAGATCTCGACTTCCATGCCGTCCACGGTATGCCCGGTAGCGGTGTACACCGTGCCGCCCACGGTCAACGGATGGCCTCTGCGCACCTCGGCGGGCCAACTGGTGATGGTGGTCACGGTGGTAAGGGGTTGCAGCGGAGGCGGAGGAGGATCGTCAGGCGGGTCGCCTCCTGCTTCCGATGACGATCCACCTGACGGGCCGCCACCCGACGAGGCGCCGCCTGCTGCTCGCGATTGCGCCCCACCGGACGCGGTTGGCTCGAACGTCACCCAACCGATGTCCTCAAGCGCGATCTCTGCCCACTGGTGCGCCTGGTCGGAATAGACTATCTGCTCGCCGGCAGTGCTCTTTATGGCCCACCCTGAAACCACCCTGGCGGGAATGCCGATTGAACGGGCCAGGACCGCAAAGGCGCTGCTAAACACTCCGCACGTGCCCTCTTGATGGTCAAAGAGGAACCAGTCCACAGGATCGCGGCCGGGCGGCGGGGCGTCCTCCGGGCCGTCCGCAAAGCGGTAGGGATAGTTGGTCTGCAGGTAGCGCGCGATCGCTCTCGCCTTCGCGTAAGGCGACGTGTGCCCCCGCGTGATACGCAGGGCCAGGTCTCGAATGCGGGGCGGCAGATCCGGCGGCAGCTGCAGGTACGTGGGGTCTGAGGCGGCCCTGGCCCCTTCGTATTGGCTGGTCGGGTAGGACCTAACGGAGGCAACCATGGAATAGCTCGAGGTCGATGCATCCGTGCGGAATGTCCTGCTGAACGGGTAGTACTGTCCCTGCAACGTCACCGAATCCAGGTCTCTCGCTACAGGCATCACGCCCGATGGAAGGCCGGTGTTGGCATTGATTGCGCGCACAGATATCTCGTCGGGCTGAATGACTCCCGAGTATCTAAACACACCAAGCAGTGAAGCGTTGCCACGGCGTTCAAAGGGGAGGCTTGCAAAGTCTCCCGACCCATTGGAGTAGTGCCCCCAAATTACACTGGTGACGGTCGCGCCAAGCGGGATGTTGAATGCCGCAGGGTCCAGCTGCCGCCATCTGCCGTCCTGGTACACATCACCTGAAGCGGTACGCAAATACGACGTGTTGGCCGCGCCGGTCACCTTGAACAGGGGTGTGTGAAGAAGGCCCGCCGACTGCGCTGTTGTGGAGCCGGGTATAAAATACTGTTTTCCCCCTTTCTCCAGAAAAATCCCGCCATTCTCCAGCACACTGGACTTGTCCACTGCATCCTCAAGGTCTGCGAGAAAGCTTTCAGAGTTACCGGAGCCACCGGAGCCACCGGAGCCTCCAGAGCCTCCAGAGCCGCCGGAGCCACCAGAGGAACCAGAACCACTCGAGCGGTCAGGGTCATCAGAGCCACCAGAGCCATAAAAGCCATCGAGACCGCCGTTGTCCAGGGCTCTCAAGGCTGCACGCGCACCCGCTCCGCCGGGAGTTGGATCAAAATCGACCCACCCAATTCCATTGAGAGCCACCTCTGCCCATTGGTGCGCCTGGTCCGCCGAGACCGTTTGCACGTACGGAGTCGGGGCAATGGCCCAGCCCGAGACGACGCGAGCCGGAAGGCCAACCGCTCGGGCGAGCAAGACGAATGCGCTGCTGAAGCTGCCGCACGTGCCCTCCTGCTTGTCAAAGAGGAACCAGTCCACCGCGTCACGGCCTTCGGGTGGCTGCGCGTCCTCCGGCGATTCGGCAAACCGATAGGTGTACGTCGTCCGCAGGTACCACTCTATGGCTTTGGCTTGCGCATAGGGCGTCGAATGGCCGGCGGTGATCTCAACAGCGAGGTCACGGATGCGACCCTGCCGCACCCAATCCGGGAGCGCCGTGTAGGACAAGGCGCTCGGACCAGTCCACTTGCCCGCCGCGTTAAGTCGCGCGTCAGAAAGCGTCTCTACTTTCGAGGTCCACGAGTAGCTGTTCGTGGGCGCGGCGAGGGAAAAAGTCGCCCTCTCCTTCCAGAACGTTCCTCTGGCCTCGATTCTGTCCAGGCGCTTTGACGTGGGCACGAAGCCAGCAGGAAATTGCTGTACCCCGATGAGTCTCGAGACGGTGATCTTGTCCGTATGCGCGTACTCGTCGAAAAACTTGGGTTGTATTTCGCCGTGGGGTAAGGCGTCTGTGAAGGTCTCGTGGGCATGGCCGGTTGCCTCGAGGGCGAGCCATCGCCCTTCCGCGTAAACCTCGCCAACGGAGGTGCGAAGATAGCCGGTGTGGTGGGCGCCCTTTACCCTGAAAACGGGAATATCGAGAGGCTCTGTTGCGGCAAGTGTAGTCGTGCCTCCGATGAGTGAATTGAAGCCTGCTTCGTTGGACAACAGGCCGCTGCCGTTTTCCAGCCCAACGTAGGCCCCCAGGGTTTGCAGCGCACCCAGGGCTGCATCGCGCACTGAAGCGTCGGCATCGTTCAGGGCTCTGCCCAAAAAGGGCACTGCTTCGTCATCTCCAAGCTCACCCAAAAGCTGAGCAGCGACGATCCGTTGCTCCGCGTCGTCGGACTCTTGCAAGACGTGCGCCAGGGCGGCAAGGCCCCACGCATGCAAGGCCTCCTCCGATGCTGCCCTGACGGCCTCAACCGGGTCATCGGAACGGGAATCCAGAAGCGCTCGTAGGGACTCGGGCTGCTCCAGTTCGCCCAGCGCCCAGGCGGCAGCCTCGCGGACCGCGCCGCTGTCATCCTCCCTGAGCAGCGTCACGATCTCATCGACCGCCGACCCCAGGTTCAGCTCGCCCAGCGCGCGGACTGCGGTTTCCCTGACGATGGCCGACTCATCGTTGACGGCGGCGTCCAACAGTCCGAGCTCCGCCTTCTCGCCGCCGATCTTCTCCAACGCCTTGACCGCCGCCGTCCTCACACGCTCGTCCACGTCCGAGGCCAGCACCTGCCGAAGCGCGTCCACGCCCTTGGAACTGCCGGCAACCCTGAGGCCGTCGGCCGCAGCCTCGCGAATGAGCGGGTCCTCGTGGTACAGCAGGAGTTGTATCAGCTCGTCCACGCCGATCCTGTGAATCGACGACACCGCCGCCAGTTGGACGGCCAGCGACTCGTCGTTGGTTGCCGCCTCCACCAACGATGGCAACGCCTCCGGTTCGCCGAGTTCGCCCAGGGCCTCCGCGGCCTCCTCCCTTTCCTGCGGGTCTTCGCTGCTCTCCAGTTCCTCCACCAGCAATGGCAGCGGCGGTTCCACATCATCAGGCGGGAATGCGTCGTGGCGAGTGGGATCGAACCTGACCCATCCGATGCCGTCCAGGGCGATCTCCGCCCACTGGTGCGCCTGGTTCGCGTTTACGACCTGCGGCTCCTCGCTGGCGTCGATGGCCCATCCGGCGACCACCCTGGCAGGGATGCCCGCCGCGCGAGCCAGGATGGCGAAGGCGCTGCTGAAACTGCGGCTGTCGCCCCATCGACGCTCGAACAGGAACCAGTCGACGGGGTCATGCCAGGCGGGACGCTCTATGACCGTTCGGCCGGGGTCGAGCGTGGCGTAGCCATACTTCTCGCGCAGGAACCCGTGGAGGCGGTTCGCGCGGATGTACGGGGACTCGTCGCCCTTGAACTGCTCGGCGAGTTCCAGCACGCGAACAGGCAGGTTTTCCGGGAGCTGGAGATAGGTGGCGTCCCGGGCGGGAACGGCATCAAAAATGTCGCCGGGAGCAAACTGTGGGATCGTAGTGTTGAGCTGGTAGCTCCCGATGGGAGCCGATACTCGAAGCGTGCCGCTGAACGGATAGAACGCCGCCGGCGCATGCACCCTGACCATGTAGTCGGCGCTAGGAACGACGCCCGCGTCGAAGGAGTCCTTCTCGAAGTAGGGCGTAATGATGACGACGTCCGGCACGTATTGCGCGGGCACAATCGTTGGGTAGACAAGCAGCGACTTATCCAGTCGCTCCGGCGTCAGGTCGAGCAACTGCGCGTCCTTGAGTCCACCCAACGCGGCGAGGACGCTGGCGGGCACCAGAGTGTCTCCGTCCACGGGGAGATGCCCCGGGTCCAGCTGCGCCCACGTACCGTTCTCGTAAACGTCGCCCGTCGCGGTGCGGAGGTAGCGCGTGTGGTACGCGCCGGAGACCCAGAACAACGGCACCGGTGGAGGCGCTTCGATCTGATCTACCGTGACGTCCGCGACCACGGAGGTGTTAACGACCGGCGGCGGCTGAATCTCGACTAGGACGGGTGGCTCGGTTTGCTCCTCAGGTTCCTCAAACAGCGACGCATCCGTCTGCTGGTATCGCTCGACGATATCGCCGTAGTCCCCCGGCACCTCAAGCTTCTCCGGGCGTTCGAAGAGGTACAGGCCGTCGACCGGTCGAGGGTCAAGAAAGCCGAAGACCGACGCGGCGGCCAGCCAGGCGACAATGAGGATTCCCAGCGCGTACCGATTGATGAACCCGGCAACGATGAGGGTCAGGAAGATCACCGCAATGAGCGCCAGCCCGCCCGGCTCGAGGATCGAGCGGTGGACGATGTGTTCGCTGTACGCGACGTTCTCGCCAAGGACGCCGGAGAAGGCAAGATACGCCCCAACCCCCGCCAGCACGACGGCTGCCAGCGCGCTCGTGGCCAGGCGCAGTGTCGGGCGGAACGAGGCTCTCGTCAGCGGCCATCCGACCGATGCAATGACAACAGCGACGGCAAGCACAAGGGACACGCCGAGCACTGCGGACTCCAGCAGGCCGACACCGTTGGGCAACCCGACCGTGTCTACCTGCCACGTCGTCTCCGCAAGGATGTCCTGTGGCCCGGAGGAAAGCAGGGAGGCCAGGAACTCGAGGACCAGAAAGAAGCCCGCCAATGCCGCCGTCAGCATGAGCAGCAGCCTGGCTTGGCGCGCCAGGTTGCTGGACATCGGCGTAGAAAGGCTTGTAATCAGCCAACGCATATTGCAATTGTCTTTACGCCGCATAGCGGCGGTTCGGCACTATCCAGTAGCGACCAAAAATCGCTGTGTGTTGATGCAACAGGACTAATGGTGATGCAAGTGGGTCCCGTGATTGCCGCTGCAAGACTCCCTTGTGCCGTGGGTGCGCATTCTATCACCCACGTAGCCCTATTGCCAAAGCCGTCGCGCATCGCGAGCACAGCCTCCGCCGACCGCTTGCGAGCGCTCGTCTCGCAACCCCACGACACGTTGAGCAGCCGGCGGTCTACATCCTTCAAGGCAGTGTCGGAAACTGATCGTCTTCGGAGTCCGGAAACGGGCTCACTTTGCGTCAAGTGAATGCAGGTTTTCGTTTAGCTGCTAAGCCAGTTTTCATGCCGCCTACTTCTAACGAAGAGCCCTGCTAAACGTTTCAATAAACAAGAGAAGCAACGGGGCATGGAGTTTCACAAGATCAATCAACTAGAAGGGGTTTAGGGAGCTGATGCAAGACAAATTTGGGTAACGGAGGTCCACCGATGCACAAGCTAGCGGCTAGGTCCCATTTCCTTCTGCCCGCAGCCCTTGCTGCGGCTTTTGTCTTTTTCGTGGCGTTGGCCAACCCGGTCTCAGCGGTTGGCATGCCATTGTCGCCGGGCGAGGGCCTCGCCCTCGTGGATGCCGAAAAGGACACAATGCTTGTGCCGACGGACTGGGACCTCTTGCCCGAAGGGATGGAGGTCGGCGATACCTTTCGCCTCCTGTTCGTGACCATGGGCAAACGCGACGCCATGTCCCCGATAATTGACGACTACAACTACTTTGTCCGGGAAGAGGCCAGCATCGGTTGTGCGGACGCGCGCATCTATAAGGACTACTTTTGGGCCATTGGCAGCACCGACACTGTCGACGCTCGTGACAACACCAGCACCAACCCCAACGTCGACGGAGCGGGTGAGTCGATCTACTGGCTTAACGGGCCAAAGGCCGCCGATGACTACGCCGACTTCTATGACGGGTCCTGGGGCCACACGGACCCCGGCAGGCTGTCCAACGGCAAGGCTACCGATTTCGACAAAGAAGAGGGGGTGTTTACGGGGTCCGAGAGCGATGGAACTACAGCGTTCACGCCCTTAGGCGGCTCTGAAGTGGAGGGAACGCCATTCGCAACCGTCGGAAGGCCAGGCGACAGCCAAGCCCTCGACTCCAACTCCACCGCGGCGCTTGGCGATCCCAACAGGTTCTACGGGCTGTCGGGCGTGTTCCAGGTCGCCGACGCGACGCCACTCCCAGTTGGCCTGTTCGGGCGGCGCCACGGCGAGCTGACGGTGCCCCTCGACCGCAATTGGTACAGCTTCCCCGCAGTGCACGGAGAGCGCTACGTCGTCGAGCTCACGAGCAGGATGATATTCGACGACAACGGCAATCCTCACGACTATCCCAATCATATGGTTGACCCCAGCGTCATGGAGGTCGTTGACGCCAGCCGCACACAGGTCATCGGTGAACGCGAGCAGGGTGGCTTTAGACACAACTTTGCCCGAGCCTTCCTTACACCCGACAAGAGTGGCACCCTGTACCTGGCGGTGGGCTCCGGAAGCCAGGACCGATGGGGCGTTGGGAACTACTCCATCTCAGTCCGCATTGATGACCACGCCGACGACTATCGCACGGATCCCGGCGTCGTCCTTCGGCTGGACAGGCCGCTCACGGCGGTGATCAACCACGACGTTGCGTCGGATGACCCAAGGCTGGATTCGTGGGCATGGGAGGCATGGGGCGGTTCGGGAGACGACCGCATGCGTCCACGGAGGGGAATCGAGTCGCTCGACGACCGCGATGTCTTTCGCTTCGAAATAGCGGAGTCCGGCATATACAAGCTGGCCGTCACCGATGGTCCGCCGGGCGTGGGCATCTGGTGGGTCTGGGACAGAAACGGGGACTTGTTTGCCTACGAGCAGAACGCGCCTGCCGAGTCCATGCTAGTCGACTTTGAGCCCGGCACGTACTTTGTGGAGATTGGAACGCCCTACGGGAGCGAAGGGAATACCGGCTCCTACACGGTTGTGTTGACCGCGTCGGAGGAGTAGCCCACCACCAATGGCGCTGGCGTTGAGGGGGTTGCTGTCGCGTCGGAACGTTGTCGGCCGGGAACTCTGCACCGCACGGCCGGCAACACAGGCGCTGTGCCGGGGCTGATGATCGACGCAGCGCAGCTTGATGTACAGCTCGTCTACGAGCCTGTGCTCGCCTCTCTCGGCGGCGGAGTCCGTGCGCCGAGGCCAACGGTGGTCAGGGCCAGCGCCAGCCCGATGGGTAGCAGGATCCCCGCTGCGGTCACGGGCACGTGTCCCGCATACCCTCCGGCGACTGTCCACAACCGCTCGGGCGCGGACATGCCGTCCCAATCTTCCGCATAGCGGTAGTCCAGAGGCGCCGTGTTGTAGTTCTCGTCAAAGTGCTGCCAAGTCCCGACCATGGCCATCATCATGGCCACCGCCGCGACCACCCTCGCCAGCATCACAGTGGCTTTTCTCACCCGAATCACCAGCGCTACCGTTGCCACCGTGACTACGGAAAGGGTCACCCACGGCAGCATCTGCCAGAAGCCCTCCCAATGACGCTCGTAAGCCAGCGTTGCCGCCGTGCCCACGACGCCCAACGCCAACAGCAGCAGCACCCCTGCGCGAAGGGCGCCCGCCGGTCCCTCATTGCGTATGACCGTAATCATGGCAGCTCCAGCAGCGCGATGATCGCATCGACCACGCCGGGCCCGGGGTTGTACTTTGCAAGCTCCCGCCGCAGTTTCGCCATGTCCGGGTCATCCTCCGGGTACGGGCGATACTCCTCGATCTCACGCGCCCATTGCCTCGCGTTGCCGATGCCGGCCCCCTCGAACCCTGCCTCCAACTCCTCCGTTGTGGCGTTGTTTGCTAACAGCCTAACTGCGGGTTCAGCGCTGAGAGTGCCCGACACGGCAACGTCGGGCGACAGCGCCGCAGCCGCATCGCCGGTCGAGAGGCTGACACTTGCGGATGCCGGGGCCGGCGGCGACGTGGGCTCTTCATGCGGGACGGCAGTCGGCGAAGGCTCTGTGTCCTCGCTCTGTGTTTGTGTGCTCTCGGAACCACAGGCTGCCAAAGTCAGACAGAGTACGAGCAAAGCTGCAACGGCAAGTGATTTCATATGCATAGTGGTCACACAGCTTTCTCGGCGACCGTTCCGTCCTTCCATGCTGCATTCGTGGCGCTCAATGGCGCCCGCAAGATAGCAACGAGGAGAACGCCAATTGGTCAGGAAAAGCTAGCAGGTCTGTGGGTAGCGATTCAAGAGGGTTATTGGTGGGGAATGGTGGCGCATACGGGATTCGAACCCGTGGTCTCCGCCTTGAGAGGGCGGTGTCCTTGGCCACTAGACGAATGCGCCACGCCATCTTGGCCACTGCGGCCCAACTCATCAAGTATAGCGCACCCCAACGCGCCATGTCTGCATTCAAGCATGGCGCCGCGGCCTCCGCTGTTGAGGGCCGCCTCCGCTTCCCGTACAATTGAAAGTGCACCCTGCCGAAGTGGCGGAATGGAAGACGCGGCGGACTCAAAATCCGCTGCCCGCGAGGGCGTGTGGGTTCGACTCCCTCCTTCGGCACCACTTTCTTTAGCTGCGGCCACGCCCGTCGACTCCACGCCGCGGCTCGCGCAGGACGCACGATGCCCGACATGCAGGACGCCTTCGACCTCGCCCGCAGCATCGACGGCCGTTTGGAGCACGCTGACGCTCCCGCCGCCGAGCAGGCCGTCGACGATTTTCGCGACGCCCTCTACGACTACCGCGCCGACGGTGACCTCGACGCCTTCCTCGACCGATGTAGCGAGCTTTTTGCGGCGCTCGGCGGGTCCCTCGGCGACCCCCCAGTCGAGGGCCGGTGCTTCCGCGCGCTGGACTCCGTCTTCAGCAGCGGGTAGCCATCGTCATCCTTAACCCCGAACAAGACAGAAGGTGACGTGGACTGGGGCGGGAAGATCACCCGGGCCGCATAGCAGGCGTCACAAACTGCCCGCATGCCCAGATTCACCATGCCATAGTCGTGTCAACTGGTGTCCCTAGTACGCCATCGATATCAAATATACCTGTACAGATGCGTTTATATCGGTTACCAAATACCTTTTGCGGCGTTATTCCTGAGGATGTACACTTGCCCTGCAAGCAAGGGTAAAATCAGGAGGCGCCTGGAACTTATGTACATGGTATCCGAAACCCCCGCGTTGCGATGGGGCTGGTTCGGCTATGTTGGCTCAGATGAACTACGCTACGGTGCACTAGTCTCAGTCTGGGTTCGATGGGTCGTTTTGGGCACCTGTTTGGTTCAGGTCAATTATCGTTCTGACTTTCCAGACCCCACCTACCTGCTGAATAGCCTGCTCTTCAATCTCATACCTCTGGCCGCCAACGGCTATCTGCACTACCGGATCTCTACGCACCGAGCGCTAACGTGGCCGTGGCTTATGGCCATTAGCGCAATGGACGTCGCCATTGTCGCCATTGGCATTGCAACAACAGGCGGCCTGGACAGCAACTTCTTCGTGCTCTACTTCCCCGGACTCGCCATCTTTGCGGCCGTCTTCACATCCATCAGGCTCAACCTCGTCTGGGTGACGCTGGTGTCGGCCGTCTATACGGCATTGATTGTATCGGTGGATTCGGGTGTGGATGTGCAGGCTGGAGATGAGCGGGAGCTCATCAGCAAGATCGCTGCACTCTACGTCCTCTCGTTGGCCGTTAGCCTCATTTCCCGGTTCGAGCGCATTCGTCGGCGGGAAGCCGTCGAAAGGGAGCGGCAGCTGCAGCTAGAGCGAATCGAGCTCTCACAGACCATTCATGACACGATTGCCCAGTCGACCTACATGATTGGTCTCGGAATCGAGAGCGCCTTGGCGGCGGAGGACCAGTCCAACAGTAAGCAGGTCGCCAGGCTGGAGGCGACGCACGCCCTATCGAAGTCCACGCTATGGGACCTGCGGCACCCCATAGACATGGGCCTCATCTTCGAAGGACGGGAATTGGGCGAGGTGCTCCGTTCCCACGCCTCGACGTTCACAACCATTACCTCCATCCCGGCCGAGGTAGTCGAGTCGGGAGCGGAGCCGCCGCTGCCCGCCGTCACTCGAGGACTGCTCTTCTCGATTGCGCACAACGCGATGACGAACGCATTTCGGCACGCCTCGGCCAGTAAGGTCACGCTTCGGCTTGACTACGGGCGCGACAGCCTTCAGATGACGATTTCAGACGATGGCGCGGGGCTTCCAGCGGACCACTCGGCTCGTGGGCACGGTTTCAAAAACATGACGGCCTACGCGCAGCGCATGGGTGGTGAGCTCAAGGTGGACTCGGGGAATGGCACAGCGGGCACAACGATTACGTGTGTGGCCCCATACAAAGCTAGCGGAGGAGGTAACTGAAGTGACCACCGTAACTCTGACGAGGGTCATGCTCGTCGACGACCATGAGATCATGCTGGACGGCTTGGCTGAAGTGCTCGGGCAAGAGGGAGAATTTGAGGTCGTAGGGCAGGCGGCTGATGGCGTAGAGGCCGTGGAGCTGGCCCGGAAGGTCCGGCCGGACGTCATCATCATGGATGTCTACATGCCGAACAAGGATGGGATCGAAGCGTGCCGCGAAATCATGGAGCTTCTGCCCGGAACCAAGGTGCTCATGCTGACGGCGGCGACAGAGACCGACGCGGTGATAAATGCTGTAGCCGCCGGCGCCACTGGCTACCTGCAGAAGTACACGGGCCGCGACCACCTCCTGAGCATCATGAGAACGGTTGCTGCAGGTGAATACCACATCCCGAGCAGCCTGACCGGTCAGGTGTTCGCCGGCATCAGGGCAAGGTCCCAGGAAGCCTCCTCTCGCGACACGGCCAGGCTCACAGCGGGAGAACGGGTGATCCTCACGCTGTTCTCGCAGGGGATGTCGTACTCGGAAATCGCCGGGGTTCGAGGCAATCGTCCGCTGACCATCCGAAACACCATCTACCGCATTCAGGTCAAGCTGGGCATCAAGTCCAAGCAGCAACTGGTCCTCTGGTCCGTGAGAAACGGCCTGATGGACGACACCATCACCATCTAGCTCCCACGACTTGGACTGCGCCGAAAGCGGTTTCTCCGCGCCGACGGCCCCCCGCCACTCGAACGGCGCGTGAGTCTACCCTGGCATCCGCAAGGTTTGCCATCAGCCGCCGCACGCTGGAGCTTGCGCCCCGTTTCGAGTACCATCGCCGCATCTACTGGCGACGGGAGAGGAGAAAGCGCATGGCGGCGAGAGAACTGCGAGACCTTGTGGTGGTCATCACCGGCGCGGGACGAGGCATGGGCGCCGAGTACACACAGGCATTCCTGCAAGCGGGCGCGCGAGTCGCGGCGCTGGAACGCTCGTGGGTGGGTGAGGAGGCCTTTCGCGAGGAGTTGGACGCGAACGAGCTGGCCCTGACCCTCAACTGCGACGTCTCCGACGACCAGCAATTGGACGACGCCTACGCCGCCGTCATCGACCGGTTCGGCACGGTGGACGTCCTGATCAACAACGCAGCCTTCCGCACCCGCGACCAGCAGCACGAGGGCGCCCTGGGCATCACCATCCTCGAAACCATTGACGCCGACTGGGAGCGGGCCTTCGCCACCAACGTCATCGGGGCCGTCAAGACCATCCGGCGCTTTGTCCGCCCGATGATCGAGAAGCGCTGGGGCAGCATCATCAACGTCTCCACCACCGGCAGCATCCCGTCGCACGAGCTTTGGCGGCCGTGGAGCCGCGAGCAGCCGTACATGGCAACCAAGGCCGCCCTCACCAATCTGTCCCACTACTTGGCCGACGAGATTCGCGAGCACAACGTCGCCGTCAACGTCGTGTTCCCCCCGGGCGCGCGCACGACGGGCTACGACGAGCGCTCGGCTGAGCGGGTCGCCAAGGGACAGCCGCCGACGTCACTGTCTGGCCGCGCCGACACCGTCGTGCCCGTCACCAAGTTCCTCGCGGGCCAGGACGCCGCCGGGGGCGTTACCGGCAAGATGTTCACCGCCACCACATGGAACTTGGAGCACGGACTCGGCGGTCACGACGCGTGGCTCGCGCCCGACCCCATCGGCAACCCGGAGATGACCGCCAAGCTGTTCTCCGGCGAGCTCGGCCCGCAGGCGCCGCACTTCGGGGAGTAGCTTTCGGGGAGAAGCTGTAGGCCGTCCTATGCAGGTTGCGTCGCGGGGGCGCGCTGGCGTGTCGGCGGTTTCGCAAAGGCGACAATGGCTGCCACGCCGAACCACGAGAACAGTACCGCCGTAAACGCCCATGTGTATGAACCGTGGATGTCGAACAGCCCCGCGATCAGCAGCGGGCTCAGCGACCCGGTGACCGTTGTGAGCGGTCGGATAATGCTGTTGACCGCGCCGAGGTGCTGCCGCCCAAAGTAGTTCGCGATAATGAGCGGCCGCATGATGAAGAACCCGCCCACGGCTATCCCATGGAAGGAGCCGGCAACGATCAGAGACGTGGTCCCTCCGATCTGCAGGAAGTAGAGCACACTGACGGCCGTCACCAACGATTGGGCCATGAGCAGGTAGCGCACGGAGAAGCGCTCGCTGAGGATGCCCCAGAAGAGCCGCACGGTGATGGAGCAGATGCCGTAGCCCACAGCCGCCAGCGAGCCGACCGCCGCCGTGAAACCGATGTCCTGGAAGTATGGCAGCCAGTTGGCGAAGAACCCGCCCATGCTCAGTGTCGCCAGCGCGAAGGCCGCTGCCAGCAACCAGAACGTGAGCGTGCGCGTCGCCTCTCCCCGACTGTAGCTCACCTCGGCCGCCGCCGCGGACCGCGAGGAGGCTTCGCTGGAGGGGCGGGGCGTCGGGTCGTCGCCGTCGGGCAGCAGTCCCACCTCCTCGGGGCTCGTGCGGACCAACAGCGCGAGGGGGACGAGCACGGCCAGCGTCACGGCGCCAAGAATTAGCCAGCCATCGCGCCAGCCCACCGCCTCGATGAGCGCCTGAACGGTGATGGGAAAGAAGAGCGGACCCATGGCCGTCCCTGTCGTGGCGATGCCGACGGCCCGGCCGCGGCGTCGAACGAACCACTTGGGCACGACCGCCACCGTCATCATTTCGCCCAGCGCGGACATGGACAGCGCGCCCAAACCGCCGAAGACCAGGTAGAACACCCAGAGGTCTTCCACAAACTTGAGCAAGACGAGGGCGCAGCCGAGGCAGAGCGCGCTCATCAGCATCAGGAGGCGGGGGCCGTTGGGCTTGTCCTGCAAGGGGCCCAGCACTGGCGCGAGCGCACCCGCGGCCAGTGCTCGAACGGTGAATGCACCGTAGAATGCGGACCGCGACCACCCGAGGTCATCGCTCATGTGCGTCACGAAGACGCTGGCGCCCCAGACGCTCGTGCCACTCGTGAACGCCCCGCCCACGATGGCAATGGCGACAATCACCCAGCCGTAGTAAAACCGCGGCTTGCGAGCACCTAGTTGTGGCGCGGCAGCTTGCACGTCTATCCCCTTCGGTTTCAGGCACGCCAACCTTATGCTACTGGGGTGTGCGGGGCAACTGCGGCAGCCGCAACTTGTGGATAAATGCCCGTAACCAGACTACACTGCACTCGTTCTTGGCTAGTGATGCAACAGCCGCGCCGCGCGTGGGCGCTCCCTGCGATTGGGCATCGCCGCGTCCGCCGATCGGGGACGGCGCCACGGGCAATATGAAGGAGGAAAAGACATGAAGCGAAGCGACGACAGGATCCTTGTCTACCATGCGGGTGCGCTGGCCAAACCGGCCGACGTCGAAGAGATGGTCCGTGCCCGGGAGTTCGGGCAGCCCTACGACAAGGACCTGCTGGCCGAGCGTTTGTCCGCTTCCGTCGAAGAGCAAGTGCGCAAGCAGACGGAACTGGGCATTGACTACATCAACGACGGGGAGCAGTCCAAGAGCGGCTTCTCCTACTACATAGCGCCACGCCTGGGCGGCATCGAGGAGCGTGACGTGCAGCCGGGCGAGGCCGTCCTGCAGATGGACGCCAGCGCCCGGGACCGCGAGGAGTTCAACGACTACTACACCGCCAGGGGGCAGGGGACCTACCGCCGCAAGCTGTTCTTTGTGAATGGACCCCTGACCTACACCGGCCAGGACATCATTCAGGCGGACATCGCCAACCTGAAGAAGGCCGTCGAAGGCAAGGAGTACGCGGAGGCCTGCCTTCCCGTGATTGCGCCGGGCTCCATTGAGCACTGGATGCGCAACGAGTATTACGACTCGCAAGAGGACTTCATGTTCGCCTTGGCGGACGCCATGCACGAGGAGTACAAGGCCATTGCGGACGCGGGCTTCATCCTCCAGGTGGACGACCCCGACCTGCCCCACGCGTGGGAGCACGTGCTTGAGATCAACAGGGAGTGGACGATCCGCGACTACCAGGAGTACGCGGAGCTACGCGTGGAGGCACTCAACCGCGCCATTGGCGACATCCCTGAGGACCGCGTCATTGTGCACTTCTGCTGGGGCGGCGACCGCCCGCCCTCCGCGCCCCACAAGAACGACCTTCCCCTCGAGCACGTCATCGACCTCCTCTATACCATCAAGTCGCAGGCCTACTCCATCGCGGCCGCCAACCCGCGCCATGAGTGGGAGTGGGTGGTCTTCAAGGACCACAAGCTGCCGGACGGCAAGATCCTCATGCCGGGCGTCATCACCCAGTACACCGACACCATCGAGCACCCCCAGACGGTCGCGCAGCGGCTGATTCGCTACGCGGGCGTGGTGGGCAAGGAGAACCTGATGACCGGCAGCGACTGCGGCGTGGGATCGCGGGTCACGCACCCCTCTATCGGTTGGGCGAAGTTCGAGTCGATGGTCGAGGGCGCGCGCATCGCCTCGCAAGAGCTCTGGGGCTAGCACCCCCCGCCACGACGACGATAGGCCGGCCCTCGTTCACGAGGGTTCGCCTGAAAAGAAAGCGCCCTGCCGCGGATTGCGCGGCAGGGCGCCTCTCATTCTCTAGGGTAGCGCGCTAGCGTACGGCTTGGCCGGCCAGCCCGCTCGCGGGAGATGGGTCCTCCGCGTTCAGGTGGAAGAACCGGATGGCGTTCCCGGCCACCATCTTGTAGACCTCGTCCTCCGGTATGCCATGGAAGTTGTGCTCAATCACCTCGTCGGAGTCGGGCCAGTCGGATTCCTGGTGCGGGAAGTCCGCCGCCCACATTATCTTGTCCACGCCCATCCAATCGCGCAGCTCCACGCCGGAGCGGTCGACCTGAAAGCCCCAGTAGAAGTGCTGGGTTATGTACTCGCTGGGAAGCTGCTTCATCGGCTTGAATCCCACAAACTGCTCTGACCAGTAGATGTGCCGCTTGTAGCGGACGTCTGCCATTTCCAGGAAGAAGGGCACCCAGCCGATGCAGTTCTCCGCCATGTCTATCTGCAGCGTTGGGAAGCGGTCAAAGAGGCCGGAAAGTACCAGCTGCACGGTGTTGACGCCACCGGCGCGAGCGAACCGCTGGACTTGGAACGCCAGCTCCGTGCGGTTCAGGACCTCGTGATCCTTGGGGTACTCCAGCAGTCGCCCGCCGGGATCCGTGGAGCGGTCCAGGTCCACGTGAATGGTGATGGGGTAGTCCATCTCCACTACCGCGGCCCAGAACTTGTCGTCCTCGGCGGTGGGACGCGCCCCGCCGTTGGGGAACCGGACCAGCATGGCCGCCTTGAGGCCCAGGTCACGGCTGCGCACCATCTCCGCGATTGCGTCATCCACGCCCGTCGTCGGCAGCGCGGCCACGCCGATGAGCCGGTCCGGCGACACGGCGCAGTACTCCTCCGCAAGCCAGTCGTTCCAACCGCGGAAGATGGCCAGCCTCGCGGCGGGGTCCTTCACCTTGGACCACAGCCGCGGTCCGCAAACCACCGCGGGGAACAGGATTTCCGCGTCCAGGCCATCTTGGGCCTGCTCCGCCAGCCGCTGCTCGGGAGCGCCGGTGCCTGGCGTTGCCGCGTACGTCTGGCCAAAGGGGTGCCAGATGTCACGGCCCTTGCCGCCGTACAGGTCCATCGGGTTCTGCACCGGCGGCAGGTCTTCCACTATCGTCCCATCCGCGCCGTCCGGCAACGTGACGTTCCTGGGCGCGTGGTCGCGGTACTGCGGGTCGACTCGGTGCGTCCAGCGTTCCGCCGCCACTTCCAGATGGGAGTCTGCTGAGATGCGTTGGTACTTCATCCTTCCGCTCCTTCTGTGGGCCGTTTTTCGTTGCCTTCTAGGGTTTATTGAAGGCCGTCAATCGTCTTATGTTCCGTTCGAACTAACCTACCCGCCCCGCTCGACGACTGTCAACCTTGCGGTGTCCTGCGACACGGCGATGCCCCCCACGGCCCCGCGATGCGCGTCCAAGCCGTCGGTTCCTCCGAAACAGTTTCGCCCGACCTGCCGCCCGGTCCCCGTTACACGCGGATACAGGCGGCCCAATGGCCTTGTCCGATCTCCCGCAACTCCGGGATTGTGACCTTGCATTCGTCGATGGCGATGGGGCACCGCGTGTGGAACACGCAGCCCGATGGCGGGTTCGCGGGGCTGGGGATGCCGCCCTGCAGGATGATACGGTCACGCTCCAGCTCGAGGTCCGGGTCCGGGATGGGCACCGCCGAGAGGAGCGCCTTCGTGTACGGGTGCAGCGCGTTCTCGTAGAGGTTCGTCCACGAGGCCACTTCCATCAGCTTCCCCAGGTACATCACCGCGATCCGGTCCGACACGTGCCGCACGATGGCCAGGTCATGGGCGATCATCAGGTACGAGAGCCCCAGCTCCTGCTGCAGGTCCTTCAGCAGGTTGATCAGCTGCGCCTGAATCGAGACGTCCAGCGCCGAGACCGGCTCGTCGGCGACGATGAACTCGGGCTCCACGGCCAGCGCTCGCGCGACGCCGATTCGCTGCCGCTGCCCTCCGCTGAACTCGTGCGGGTACCGGTTCGCCATGTCGGGGTTCAGCCCGACTTGCTGCAGCAACTCCCCGACTCGCAGCCGGTACTCCCGCTTGTTCTTGACCAGCCGGTGAATGGTCAGCGCTTCGCCGACGATGTCCAACACCTTCATCCGCGGGTTCAGCGAGCTGTACGGGTCCTGGAAGATGATCTGCATGCGCCGCCGGATGGTGCGCAGCTGGTCCCGTCCGACCCTGGTGATGTCCGTGCCCTCGAAGACCACCTCGCCCGCCGTCGGCTTCTCCAGCTGCAGGATGCTCCGGCCCACCGTGGTCTTGCCCGACCCGCTCTCGCCCACCAGCCCCAGGGTTTCGCCGCGCTTGACGAAGAAGCTGACGTCGTCCACCGCCTTGATGTCCGCCACCCGCCGCTGCAGGATGAAGCCCGCGGTGATGGGGAAGTACTTCTTGAGGTTGCGCACCTCCAGAATCGTGTCCCGCTCGTCGACCGGTTGGCCGTTGCCTGCCATCGGCGCCGTCATCTCCGTCATCGCTGCTGCCGCGCTTCCTTCGCTACCTGATGCACCGTCTCACTCGCCCAGCATGCCGCCAGGTGGCCCTCGGAGACGGCTTCCAGGGGCGGGATCTCCTCCAGGCACCGCTCCATGTGGAACGGGCACCGGGGGTAGAAGGCGCACCCCGGGGGGAGCATGTCCAAGTCCGGGGGCAGCCCCTCGACGCCCTCCAGCCGGTCGCGCCGTGTCACGTCGAGGCGCGGGACCGACCGCAGCAGCCCCAGCGTGTAGGGGTGCGCCGGTTCGTAGTAGATCTCCCGCGCCAGCCCCCGCTCGATGATCTTCCCCGCGTACATGACGTTGACCCGCCGCGCATACCGCGCCACCACCCCCAGGTTGTGGGTGATCAGGACCACCGCCGTCCCCAGCTCTGTGCACAGCCGCTGGATCAGCTCCAGGATCTGCGCCTGAATGGTGACGTCGAGCGCCGTCGTGGGCTCGTCGGCGATCAGGAGCTGCGGGTTGCAGCTCAGCGCCATGGCGATCATGACCCGCTGCCGCATGCCGCCGCTGAACTGGTGCGGGTAGCTCTTGAGCCGCTGGGCGCCGTCCGGGATGCCCACCATGTCCAGGAGCTCCACGGCCCTGCCATTCGCTTCGGAACCGGACATCCCCAGGTGCAGCTCCAGGGCCTCCGTCAGCTGACGCCCGATGGTGAGCACGGGGTTCAGCGACGTCATGGGCTCCTGGAAGATCATGGCGATCTCTTTGCCCCGCACCTGCCGCATCTGCTGCTCGTTGAATCCCCCCAGGTCCTCCCCGTTGAAGAGGACCTCGCCGCTGACGATCTTGCCCGGAGGATCGGGGACGAGCTTCATGATGGACAGCGCGCTGATGCTCTTGCCGCACCCGCTCTCGCCCACCAACGCCAGCGTCTCCCCCACTTCCAGGTCGAAGCTGATGTCGTCCACCGCCTTCACGGTGCTGTCCTCTTGGAAGAAGTACGTCGCTAGGTTCCGGACTTCCAGAAGATTGGCCATTGGTCTCCTTCGCCTCCCCGTTCGGGCCATATGCCCGGTGGGCCTTCCGTGGCGGCCGTCCTAGCGCCGCCGAAGCTTCGGGTCCAATACGTCTCGAATGGCGTCGCTGAAGAGGTTGAACCCCATCACAGCCGCCGTTATCGCCAGCCCCGGCGCGAGGGCCAGGGTGAAGGTGGCGCTGAAATACTGCTGCGCCGCCACCGCGAGCATGCCGCCCCAGGACGCCGTCTCCGGCCCAACACCCGCGCCTAGGAAGCTCAGCGACGATTCCGCGATGATGGCAAGCCCCACAAAGATGCTCACCAGCACGAAGTAGGGCGAAAGCGAGTTCGGCAGCACGTGCACCAGCATGACCCTCGGCGTCGACGCCCCCAGCGCGCGAGCCGCCTCCGCATAGGTGCGCTCCCGTTCCCGAAGCACCACGGACCGCGTAACGCGAGTGGCCGGCCCCAGGTAGCCAATCGCCAGCGCCAGCACCACGTTCCAGACGCTCGCCCCGAGGATGGCGACGATCGCCAGCGCCAGCACGATGCCGGGAAAGGCCTCCAGCGTATCAACCAACCGCTGCACCAGCAGGTCCAGGGTGCCCCTGAGGTAGCCCGTGAGGAGACCCAGGAACAACCCGGCGGTCATGCCCACCGACACCGCCGAGAACCCCACCAGCAGCGACACCCTCGCGCCGAACAAGAGTCGGGTGAAGATGTCCCTGCCAATGGTGTCCGTGCCGAGGTAGTGCTCCGCGCTCGGCGGTTGGTTGCTCAGACCCACCAGGTCGTTGGGCGGGTAGGACGTCGCCACGTCGGCCAGCGCCGCCATCATCACCAGGATGAAGACCAGCAAGATGCCGACGACGCCCGGAGGGTTCCGCCTGGCCAACCGCCCGGCAACGCGCCAGAACGACGGTCGTGCCCGTACCTGGTCAAACAGGCCGCCAGCCGCTGCTGTTGGCTCCATAGGAGTCGTGCTCACCGCATTCTCCGCACAAGTTCACCGTCGCCCACGCTAGGAGTACCTGATGCGCGGGTCGACCACCGAGTACAGCAGGTCAACAATCAGGTTGACCACCAGGACGATGGCCGCGCTGAGCAGCAGCAGCCCCTGCACCACCGGGTAGTCCCTGTCGTTGATGGCCTGCACCATGCTTCGACCGAGCCCCGGAATGCCGAAGAGCGTCTCGACAACCACGGTGCCGGTCAGGAGGCCGCCGAAAATGCCCCCGAACTGCGTCAGCACGGGCAGCACCGCATTTCGAAGCGCATGCCGCACCAGCACGGAGCTGTTCGCCAAGCCCTTGGCGCGGGCCGTCCGGATGTAGTCCTCTCTCAGGACTTCCAGCATCTGTCCCCGCGTCATCCTGATGATCGACGCACCGATGGCGAACGACAGCAGAATAGCGGGAGTGCCCACCATTACGAGGTTATGGACCGGGTCCTGCAGAATGCCCTTCCAGACCAACGGAGGAAGAATGTTGAACACCCTGCTTGAGGTGAAGAGAAATACGGTGCCCAACCAGATGAGCGGGATGCTCAGCCCGCTTATGCTGACCACCCTGATCACGTTGTCGGCGAGCCTATCCTGGCGCATGGCGGCCCAGATGCCCATCGGAATGGCGTAGATGGCCACTAGGATGATGGCGATAATCGCTAGCTCAGCGGTCCTGGGCATCCGCTCAATGATGATATCCCGGACCGGGCGACCTTCCGTCGTGGACACGCCGAACTCCGCCCTGCCCACGGAACTGAGCCAGTTCCAGTACTGCACGGGAAGTGAGTCGTTGAGGCCGTGGCGTTCCCGGAGCTTCTCTTCGAACTCCTCCGCCTGCTCCCGGGACCCCACGTCGAGGTCGGCTAAAGCCGCGTCGGCAGCGTCCCCGGGCACCAGCTGCATCAGGCTAAACACCAGGATGGTGGCAAGCAGCGCCGTGGGGAACATCAGCAGAACGCGGCGGACTATGTACTTGCGCATCGCCTGTGGCACCCCCAAACGTGCTATCCGGCTGAACATTGCTCCGGATTCGCGGCTCTCAGGAAACGCTGCCCCCGCGATCTATGAGGACTGCTCCCCGCACAACGGGGCCGGGCGTTTCCGGTCTTTGAAGAGCAAGGGTGAAGCCTAGCTCAGCTCCACCCTTGCTCCTATGCTCGAACTCTCTCGGGCCTGAGTCTCGCTGGCGCTATCGCGGCGACAGCCACGTCCGCTCGAGGTCGTTCGACCACCCGGCGGAGTAGTGCCGCATTGCGTGCACCCAGTTCCACTTCAAGACCAACCGCTCGGCCCACGCGATGGGGAACTGCGGGAAGGTGCCCTCTTGCAGGTACGCGTCCATGGCGTCGATGGCGGCCCTGCGGCCTGCGGGGTCGACGGTGGTCAGGATGGTCTGGAGCAGCGCGTCGTACTTGGGGTCATCGGCGCCCGCGTAGTGCCGCTGCCCCGCGGGGGCAACGTAACGGGCGAGGGTGCCGTCAGGCTCGTGGAGCGGGCTGGCGCCGCCGTAGTAGGCCGCGTGCCAGCCGCCGCCGTCGTTCAGCTTCTCCAGTCCAGCGGTGCGGTCCAGGGACTCCAGCTTGGCGTTCCATCCCATGTCTCGAAGCTGGGCGGTCAGCACCTGGTTGGACGCCAGGCCGCCGCCTGAGGTGTATCGGGCCAGCACCGTAATCTCGACTTGAGACGGATCCACGCCTTCTTCGGCCAATATCCGCAATGCCTCGGCCCGGGCCTCCGTCTTGTTTGGCTTGAATGCCAGGTTGTTCGCCACCAGTTGGTCCCGCGGTGTGCCGAAACCGGAGTGGTAGTCCGGGCATATCCACGCGCACAACGTGGCGCCGCCGTTCAGCGCGTTGTCGATGATCTGCTGCCGGTCCACCCAGAGGTAGACGGCCTTCCGCACGTTCGGGTTGTCGAACGGCGCGAAGCGGGTGTTGAGGATGCCGTAGGAGTGCCCACCGGTCAGCATCTTAATGGCGTCCACTTCGTCGCCGAAGCGGTTCTTGATGTCCTGAGCCTGGTCCGGAGGCGCGTCCGGAGTGAAGTCAATGTTCTGAGTCTCAAAGGCGGCCACTTCCGCCGCCTCCGCCAACTCCACTTGGGAGACGCTGTCCAGGTAGGGCAGGCCCTCGATCCTGAAGTTGTCGTTCTTCACGTACTCCATGGAAACACCCCGCTCCCACGCGTCGTTGTTGAAGATGAACGGGCCGGTGCCATTGGCGTTGTTGCTGAGAAAGTCCAAGCCCTGGGCGATGTCGTCGCTGGCGAACATGGGCGCCCAGTTGGAACTGAGCTGGGTCAGGAAGATGGGCGAAGGCTCTGCGATGGCTATGGTAACGGTGTGGCTGTCCACGATAGTCGTGACCGGCTTGTTGGGCCCAACCAGGCTGCCGCCGGGCGGCGCCACGTCACCGGGGTCCGCGTAGAAGTCCATGCTAGCCTTCACGTCCGTGGCGTCAAAGTCCGTTCCATCGTGGAACTTGATGCCCTCTACGAGCGTGAAGGTGTAGGTGCGGCCATCGTTCGCCAACTCCCAGGTCTCAACCACGTTGGGCTCGATCTCACCCGTGACCGAGTGGGTCCCCGTGCGCCAGTCCTGGAAGAAAAGGGTGTCATACACCAGGTACCCGAACTCGAAGACCGAGGCGTCCGGGTTGTCAATCATTTGCAATGACCGGGGGACGGTGGCGGCAACGCGGAATTGGCCGCCGTACTCCGGGATGCCGTCCTCCGGGAAGAGCTCGTACTGCTCTTGTGCCGCATCCGTGGATGCCTTCATCATCGTTTCGGCCGGGGCGGCGTCCGCCATGGCCGTGGGCGCAGGCTGCGCCGTCGTGGTGCTGGTCGTCGAAGTCGAGGAAGACGCCGAAGTCGTTGAAGACGTTGAATCGGAGGACGCCGTCGAATCGGAGGACGTCGTCGATGTTGTCGTCTGCTCGGCAGGCTCCGTCACTTCGTCGTCCGACGAGCAAGCCGCCAGCGACAGCACGGCCACCATGGCCAACAGAAGCAAAACTACCCTTGGAGCCGCCAAACCCAGAAAATGTGTCGCCCGAGTCATGTCTCCTCCTTTTACGTTCCCACTTAAATACGGCGGCGAGCCCAAAAACCCGCCCCCTTTAAGTAACATATGGCTGGCAACCCTGCATTGCCGTTGCAAAACCGTATCCCGTAGCTGTGCACCTGTCAATAGCCTTGCACCCGTATATAGCGCCGCACGCGCGGGCGCGCACACCTAATTCGCCCAATGTGAATTGGAAGCCTCTCCTCAGCCCCTCGAGGCGCCGTCCCGCGTCCGTTCGCCCTGAGCCTGTCGAGGGGCCCGCGACCCTCACCCCAAGCCCCTCGAAGAGCCGCCTCGCGTCCGTTCGCCCTGAGCTTGTCGAAGGGGCCCGCGACCCTCACCCCAGGCGCACCGTATGGGCGATTCGCGATTCCGACCACCCCAAGCCCCTCGAGGCGTCGTCCCACGTCCGTTCGCCCTGAGCCTGTCGAAGGGGCCCCCGCCACCCACACTCCCAAAGCACCGTAGTCGCGCCTCGCGATTCCGTTCGCCCTGAGCCTGTCGAAGGCGCCCGCCACCCACATCCCCAAAGCACCGTAGGCGCGTCTCGCGTCCGTTCGCCCTGAGCCCGTCGAAGGGGGCCCGCCACCCACACCCCCAAGGCACCGTAGGCGCGTCTCGCGTCCGTTCGCCCTGAGCCCGTCGAAGGGGGCCCGCCACCCATACCCCCAAAGCACCGTAGTCGCGCCTCGCGATTCCGTTCGCCCTGAGCCTGTCGAAGGGCCCCCCACCCTGACACGAACCCCTCGCGCCAACGCGACCGCCCCCGCTACCCTCCCCGAATGCAACACGAAATCCCCAACGTCGACCCCAACCCCACCGCGCGCGCCACCGCGCACCAAGCCCGCACGGTCCGCATCGAGGACCCCATGCAGTCCAGCCCCCGACAGCCGGAGATTGTTCCGCCCCGCAAGCAATATTCGCACTTCGGATTTCGTAGGTGAAAACGAACACGCCAGCTACGAGCCCCGACGAAACAACCTCGCGGGGCGGCGGCTGGCGCGCAGCATCGCAGGATGACGACCGGCAATACTATTCTTCAATGCACTGGGAGCTGGGCCTACTGCAAGCTCATCTCCTGAACTGCAGTGGGGATCTTCGCGGCAATGAGAGCAGGCGTGCCGTTGCGGACCTGCTCCAGGCCTCGACGCAGAGCCGGGCCAACCTCGTCGGCGTCGTAGACCGTCTCGCCGTAGCCATTGGCCGCCTCAGCGAGTTTCGCAAAGTCGGGCGGTGGGTCGAAGAGTCCGCCGTCGTAGTTCTCAGCGCGGACTGCGGAGCCCTCCGGGTACGTGCCCTTCAGCCCCCGAGTGCCAGTGCTGTACGAACCATTCACAAACACCACAGTCAGGAAGGGCGCTCCGTGATGACCGGCAGCCCAGAGGCCCGCCAGCGGCGTCCCGAACATGAAATAGCCGTCGCCGGAGGTCAGTATGACGTCGCTGTTGGGCTTGGCCATCTTGGCCCCGAAGGCCGCTCCACTGCCCCAACCCCCAGTGCTGCCACCGCTCTTGAAGTAGGTCCCAGGTTGCGCGCGCTTGTGGTATGCCTGCACGAAGGGCGTGTTGCTGAGGGCGTCATCCAGTAGGATGGCGTTCTCCTCCATGATCTGCCCAAGCTGGTAGGCCACCCAGCGAGGGTGCAGGGGCTTCCGTCTGCTCGCCGTTGCCGCAGCGTCCTCCGCCGCCTGTTCCTTCTCCTGCTTGAGCGTCTCCAACCGCGACCGCCGGTCCGCGATGCGGCTCATGTCGCTCTTGGTCAGCAGGCCGCTAGCGGCGTCGTAAATGGCCTGGGCAGCGCCCACAACGCTCACGGGCAACCACATGTCCGCCCGATGTTCCATGGTCTTGTACCGCGACTGAACCGGGTCCACGTCCACCCAGATGATCTTGGCGTCGGCGCTGGGGGCGCCCCTGCCCGGCACGAAGGCCGCCGGGGACTCGATGACCAGGAGGGCGTCCGCGTCCTTGGCGCTCGGGCCTGTGCCATACAGCGGGTGGGTGGTGGGAAAGTTCATCTTGTCCGTCTGGGTCTCCATCACCGGCAGCGCCAACAGCTCCGCAAGACGCACCAGCGCATCGACCGACTCGGGGTGGCGACCCGATTTGGCTACGTAGATGCACGGATTGTTCGCCTTGATGAGCCATTCCGCCGCAGTCTTCGCGTCCTTCGGGTCCGGCCAGGATGGCCTGGCGACGCCAAGCTGGTCCCGAGTGGGGAAGCTGGTCGAGCCCGGCATGGATTGCATCGCCACCTCGCGCGGCACGGTGAGATAGACGGGGCCTTGGGGATCGCTCATGGCTACCTGCAACAGCCTGCTGACCATGAGGCCGGGGTTGTCCAGATGCTCCAATCGGTGGTCATGCTTGGTGTACTGCCTGACGATTTCGCCCTGGTCCCGCGGCTCCTGCACCCACTGAATCCCGCCGTCGCGACCGCCGGTCATCGAGCCGGGATAGGCCCTGGGCCCAGCGCCCGCCATCATCAGGACCGGGTATCCTCCGCGCCATGCCGTGTGGATGCCCGCGCCGTAGTTGAGCGTCCCAACGTCGACGTGGACTGCGGTCGCGGCCGGTTGGCCGGACACCATGGCGCTCCCGATGGCCGCGTTCAGCGCAGCCCCTTCATGGGTCATGGTGATCAGGCGAGGAGAGGGCCACTCTCGCTCCCTCGCCTTCGCCGCGCTCTCCTGGTAGAAGGCAATCTCAGAGCCGGAAACGAAGAAGAGATTGTCCACGCCACCCAGCTTCATGGATGCCATCAGCGCATCCGACCATTCGTCTGCGCCAGTGTGCGTCCACCAGGATTCCCCTGCAAAGTCTTGCCCGTCAGCCATGTCTCAGCACCATCCTCTTCCTAAGTTGCCTGCTCAACGCCGACCGCCGCCGAACGACCCACGACCGCCGCCTCCCGTCGACTCAGCGGCGGGAGGCGGCAACTAGAGCGCCTTTGTTGGCTGGCCTAGCGCCCGTCCTAGCTAGCAGCCTTGATATTGTGAATGTGCGTCCATGTGCCCGTGATCGAGCCCGGGAAGAGCCAGTTACCTACGATCGCCGGGTCGACTGTGGCCTGCGCGGGTAGCCAGAAAAGGTGGGTGCTTCCGTGATTCTCGAACAGCGCATTCCCAATTTCGCGCCATATAGCGTCTCGTTGCGTTGGGTCTACGGTTGCAATGAGCTTCAAGAGCAACCGCTCGGCTGGTTGCACGTTGAAGCCGGTGAAGGACCGTGTATGGGAGGAATTGAGAATCGCGACACCTGTCCATAAGCTAGAACCTGTGCCAAACATACGGGTATGGTTATCGAGTTCGCCAGCTCTGGACCGTGGGCTAAGAGCAGCGGATTCCGTCGACTCTAGGTTCACGTCGACGCCAATGTCGCTCCAGTAGCCCCCGACGGTCACCGAAAGGTCCTCGCCCGAGGCTATCCCTGTCACTTTCATTACCAGTAACGTCGTTTGTAATGGATTGTTTGGGCCATAGCCAGCCTCGGCGAGCAGGGCCTTGGCCGCCTCGGGGTCATAGCCATACTGCTCAGGGAACCGCTGCTCCCAGGTGGGGTCCCATCCCGGGCGGCTGGGGTTGAAGTGGTTCTGGTACATAGTTATGCCCTTGCCGCCAAACAACGCCTGATTCATCTCTTCGCGATTAATCGCCTTATTGAGCGCTTTCCGCACCCTGAGGTCCATCAGTGGGCTATCGGGATACACGTATCCTGAATCAGGATTCTTTTTCTCCTTCAAGTAGCAGCAATAGGTAAGGCCAAACAACCGCACTCCTGGAAATACGGCGGTGCGGAGCTCCATCCCCCTACTCACCGCCTGCCCTCTCAGGTCGTCGGGCAAATCAGCCATGTGTATTTCTCCCGTCAGGAGAGCGGACAAACGCGTGGAGACCTCAGCTATGAAGCGGAATTCAAACTCCGCGAAGTCCGGGGATTCGCCTCGCCAGTGGGTCCCGGGCGCCCGTTCCAGCAAGATGTTCACGCCTAGCTCGCGGCTCTTGGTCTGGTAGGGGCCGGTCCCCGCTTGGGCCCAATCCAGCGCTTGTGGCGTGCCTCCCATGGCTTCGACCTGCGCCGAGCTGCGAACTTCCGCCCCACCCTGGATCTCCGAGATAGACTCTATGATCTGCCCGTCGGTCCGCACCGGGCGATAGACAAGCTCGTAGTCGCTGACAACTTCTATATCTTCCACTGTGCTGGACCACCAGCCGCTCTGTCCGTGCCGGCTATCCTCCAAGCTGATGTCTTTCCACATAGCTACAAGGTCAGCTGACGTGAATTCGCCCCATTCGAAGTGGAAGGGAACGCCCTCGCGTATCTTCACACGCATGGACCTTCCATCAGGTTCGATCTGCCATGACTCTGCAAGACCAGGCATCAGTTGCCCGGTTTCCACGTTCAGCGCTATCGGGTAATCGTAGACGGACCGGAATGGCCAAACAGTTGGCGACGAACTGTGCCTGAGTTCGTTGGTCTCGGTGCCGCTCAAGGGGACAACCCCCATGATCAACCGGTCCACCTTGGGCATTGCCGCTACAGGCGCCGCCGCCGTGGGAGCTGCCTGCGGCACCGCCGTCGCGGCTGCTGCCTCGACAGGCGCCGCCGCCGCGGCAGCTTCCTGGGCAGGCGCCGCCGGTTCCGAGGCTGCGGGAGCGTCCGTAGCTTCGTCTGTCGACGAGCACGCCCCAAACGCCAATAGGGCCACGACGCCAACGAGTAACACCGCAAGTGTGCGCTTGGATGATCTCTTCATTTGACCTTCTCCCTCTTGCATGCCGATGGGCAACCCTGTTTCGGGGTACCCGTCTCCACTCCAAGCCAATGGTGCCAGAGGGTTGGGCCTACGCGGTCTCCATGATCGACTGCACGCGTTCTTCCCACCTGGGCAGAACATCCGGGTTTACCACTGAGTCGGGCACTTCCCCTCTCAGCGCGATGATCGCGGTGTCGATTGCCTTTTCGCGGTTGGCAATGAGGCTCGCGTGCGTGTGCGCGATGCTGTGCGGCGTGAGAAACACCCGGTCTGGGTCGAGGCTCCTCATCGGGCTGTCGACGGGCAATGGTTCCTGATGGAAGACGTCGAGCGCGGCGCCCGCGATCCACTCTTCGTCGAGCGCCTTTCGAATCGCGGCTTCGTCGATTGCCTCCCCGCGAGATGTGTTGATGATGTAGGCGGTGGGCTTCATCATCCGGAGTTGTTCCTCGGCTATCATCTCGTGGGTTTCCGGCGTAATCACCACGTGGATAGTCACAAAGTCGGATTCCTGCAGGAGTGTGGGGAGGTCGACCCTCTCCACGTCAAACTCCGCCGCGCGTTCGTCGGTGATGTACGGGTCGTAGCAGAGCAGCCGGACCTCCCACCCTGAGAGCCGCTTGGCCACGCCCGAGCCCGTTCGCCCCAGTCCGATGATCCCGACGGTCTTTTGCCAGAGCAGGAAGCCTCGGTCAGAGTTTTGGCTCCACTCTCCTCCGCGAATGCGCGCTTCCTTTCGCCGAAGGCGCTTCGCCAGCATCGTCATCAACGCGATCGACGCTTCCGATACGCTCACAAAGTTCTCTGGCGTGGGACTGTTGCAGACCATGATGCCCAGGTCCGTAGCGGACTGAACATCCACTCTCTCGTAGCCAATGACAGGAACAACCAGGGTGTGGAGAAGAGGCGCCGCTTCCATGACGGCATGCGTCAATGTGGGGGGAGGGCCGAGAACAGCGTGGACGTCGTGACACAACTCCATCAACTCGCCGGGGGTATAGGGCTCTCTGGGGCTCGCCACGGTTCCAGGCGCGGATGGCCGGCCAAAGACAACCTCATGCCCTGCCTCCGTGAGGGGTTTGATGGCCTCATCCTGACCTGCCAGGTTCAACACCAATACCTTCACGGTCACTCTCCTTGCATCCGAGGTGTCTATACGTGTCCTGCTTTTAAACGAAGTAACGGCCCAGTCGCCCAACTACACACTGCGAAAACCCCGCCAAACCGCGCCTCGACTAAAGCTTGTAGAAGTCCCTGGCGTTGTCGTGGGTGATCCTCTGTCGCATGGCGGGGTCGATGTTCGCCATCTCTTTCTCGAGGATCGCCATGGAGTTGGGCCACGTGCTGTCGGGGTGCGGGTAGTCCGACGCCCACATCATGTGCCCATCCCCGAAGAAATGGATGAGGTTCAGCCCCACGAGGTCCTGCTGGTACGTGGCCCATACCTGCTTCTTGAATACCTCGCTGGGCAATCTCTTCAACGGGAAGTCGCCCGACCCGCGCCGCTCTATCGCCTGATAGTACCGGTAGTCCATCTCCTGCACCTGGAAGGGGATCCACCCAGTGCCGGATTCCGCCAGCACAACCCGAAGATTGGGCCGGTTCTCCAGTATTCCGTAGGAGAACAGGCCGACGAATGGCTGGTAGAAGACCGTGGAGCCATCGCCGAGGCCCATGCCGAATGCCGGCTTGCGGTCTTCCTGCTCAGCGGCCGCTTGGGCGGAGGTAAAGGTCCCGGCGCGATTCGGCCCGCCAACGTGGTAGTTCACTACGATGTTGTTTGCCTCCGCAGCATCCCAAAATCCATCCCATGAGGGCTGATACATAGCCATGGAGACGGTGCCCACCAGGAAGTTCACCTGTCGGACGCCCATTGCAGCGCACCGCAGCATCTCCTCGGTTGAGCCTTCCGGGTCGTCCGGCAGCATCTGCGCGACGATCCGGAAATGCTTCGGCGCAGACTTCTCGAACTCCGACGCCCAGTCGTTGTAGGCCCGGACGACGGCTTTGCCCAGCTCCTTGTCTTCCATGCGCATGCCGAAGATCGGCGGATACATCACGGAATAGTCGACACCGTCCCGATGCATGTCTTCCAGGCGGAGAGCGGTCGTGGTTGGGCGGATGCCCAAGTTCCCCTCAAGCTTGATGCGATCAAGCGCCACCCGGGGCCGCTTGTCGTCCATAAACCATCGACCGGCGCGCCAGTCGCCCCAGACGGCGCCATCGCACACCCACATTTCCTTCCCGTTCCGTTCCTCCACGTGAGGACCCCGGTCCTTGAACTCACTGGGAAGGCGTTCCAGAAACAAGTCCGCTGGCAGGTACCCAAGGTCAATGTGGTCGTCTGCGGAAATCATCATCTCAGCCATCTAGCCCTTTCTTGAATTGCCGACTGCGCGGCTCCCTCTCCTTGATGAAAGCAAATGGGTTCGCATAACAAAGCCAGGCGTTTCATGCGCAAAACCGGAGACTTGCCGTAGGCTTCTTCACGAGCTCTCGCACTTGGTGAAATTATCAACATAATCTCGCATATCACTGTTCGCAGGTTTATCACATGCTGGCTACACTGTCAATCAGAAATTAGGTATGCAGAGCCCCCGGCAGTGGCCCTGGTGACAGCCTGACCTCTTAAAGAAGAAGGCCACCCCGCGCCATCGGAAACACACCCTGACACGAGCCCCTTGCGACAACGACGACACCCCCGCTACCCTCCCCTCATGCAACACGAAATCCCCAACGTCGACGTCGACGTCGACCCCATCCCCATCCCGCGCGCCCTAGCGCTCCAAGCCTGCACGCTCCGCATAGACGACCGTGCGATAGACGACCGTGCGCGGTCCAGCCCCCGACAGCCAGAGGTTGTTTCGCACGGGCGCAAAATCTGGAACCAAAAGTTGGTATCTAGAACAAAGACACCAGCTACGACCACCCGACGAAACAACCTCCCGGCGCCCCGGCGAGCAACAAGCACCCGCAACAGCTCAGGCGGAGTTCAAAAGAGGGGCGCGCTGTGCATCCGTCACATGGCGGCACCGGCGGAGTCGGACCGGACGCCAGGCGAGTAAACCGGCCGGTTCCTTGACTCAACCGTGCCGGGTGCGGAGGCGGGTAATCCCCCAGCCCATGGTATGATCGGGGCGTGTAGCGCCCTAACACCGCGACCCAACAAACACGGGGAGCGAATGGAGATGAGAACGACACGCCTTTTCCTGGCCGTCTTTGCCTTCGCCGTGATTCTGCAGTTGCTGCTGGCCTGCAGCCGCTCTGATGAGCCGGCGGATGGGCCATCGTCGGAACCTACCACCGCCAAGGAGGAGGGAGTTTTTTGGATCTTCGAGGAGGAGGGAGTTTCCTGGGTCTTCGAGAAGACCCGCCTCATCAGCCGGTACCCCTCCGTGAACTGGGAGCGCGTAACCTATCTCCTCTATTGGTCGCTCCGGATTTCCGTCTTTGCCCTGCCCGTCCTGCTTTTCATCGTCTCCCGCATCCGCAAGTCCCGCCGGCCCTCCGGCCACGTCGCCGGCTACCCCCAAGTGCCCGAGGGTTTGACCACGCTCCCCAGCGACCTTCCCGCCCCGGCAGTGTCGGTGCTTGCCAGACGGAAGGTCGGCCCGAAAACCTACCTGTCCATCCTCGTGGACATGTTCCAGAAGGGCAACTTGACCATCACCGGCGGCTACGGCGAATCCGAGAATAGGAGACTCCAAACCCGCGTCTGGTTTACCCGGCAGTCCGAACCCGATCAGCCATGGGAAAAGGAGGTCTACAACGCTCTGCCTTTCTTGTCTGCCTCAGATTTACGGAAGCCAAACTCAGCTATGCTGAAGTTAGCATTCGATGGGCGGCGAAAAGCCATCGGCGCCCATCTGGACGAGTGCCTGCAGTCCCGGGGCATTTTTGATGGACCCCCCTTGCAGGTCATGGCAGACCAGGGCCGGGGTTGGGTGGCGAGAACCGCGTGGGTTTTGGCCACAGTACTATTGGCCGTGGGCGTGGGCCTTTGGGTCAGCTTCTGGCTGCCCTGGTGGGCCGGCGCCGCCATCGGAATCCCAATAGCGTTTGTTTTCTATTCCTACAGCATTGACGACCTCTCAGGAGTCCTGAGCCCCACTCCGGCCGGGGCCCTCGAGAGTAGCCAATGGTGGTCCTTCCAAGGGTCGCTCAGAGAAGGCCTGGTCGCCCCAACTCTGGACCCCAGCCAGCCCGATCCCATGCTGCCGTACGCTGTGGCCCTGAACGAAGCTGGACAGTGGGTCAACAATATCGACGCTCTGCCGCTCTGGTTTCTCCCCGACGGCCCCAGGGAACAGACCCGACATGGTCTCTACACCGCCTACATCGGTTTCATCGGCGCCGACTCCTGGGATTTGGACGGAGGCCCAAAGAAAACATCCAGCCCTTACAAGGACTGGTTGCGAGTGCCTGCGCGCGATCTACCGGGAGACAGGGGCGGTCCCGGCGGTAACGCCGCGGGCTAAGAAACTATCTCAAAACAGGATTGGTCTGAAAGGTAGAAAGCATAGGGGGTTCGGTTAAGACAGAGGAAACGGATGTGGTGGTGGCCGGAGCTAATGTCCACGATACGAAACTCCTTAGGCCGACGCTGGAGAGCCCAGTTTGGTGGGCCTATTTTGACGGTAGACAGTACCATCTTCGAGATGTGGCTGAGTAGGCTGTGACCTTTACAAGACAGCACGGACGCCCAGTGTCGGCATAGCGAGGCCCATAGAGTTTCGCTGTGTCCCTAGCCAATCAGCTTGGCGTTCTTTGGACTTTGTATACCTCCCATGCACCGACGGCTCCGCGTCCCATTTAGCGGCTAGGCGGCGCACGGTAAAGTGGACATCCTCGTCGAAGCATGGGAGGTCGCAGACCACCTGCCGATCCAGGAGGGCGCGGTTGGAGTCTGGTTCCGCTAGGAAGGAGGGCTTCAATTCCTTGCCCCAAACGCGTTGAAGAGCCTCTCTGCGGTGCGTAGCTGCTTCTTGCTGAGGGCGCGGATGTCCAGTATTTCAAGGGATTCCGCTGAGGGATAGTTATGTCTCCACGGCCAGCCACCTGACGGTTCGACTGTCATCAGCAGCATACCAAACCCAGAATTCTAGTCCTTCGAATCATGAACCGCTACCTGTCCCAACCTCCTCGTTGATCTGCCTGGACATACCCGTGCCGAGGCGGGGTGTCCAGCTAGCGCCTGGTACGGAGATAGAAGACGACGGCAAGGATGACACCCAGGAGAAGAACGACGGGGATAGCCCACAGGAAGCCAGGCGGCCCTCCTTCCGCTTCCGGCGTTGCCGCAATCGTCACAGGGGCAGTCGCCGTCGGCGACGGCGCTGCGGTGGGCTCCGGCGACGGCGTGGCTGTAGGCGACGGCGTGGCCGTGGGCGCCGAGGTGGGCGTGGGCGACGGCGTCGAAGTCGCGGTGGGCGCAGGCGTGGGTGTCGGTGTCGGTGTCGCCGTCGGCTCGGGGGTCGCCGTGGGTTCCGGCGTTGGCGTTGCCGTGGGCTCCGGCGTATGCGTGGCCGTCGGCGCCGGCGTGGCGGTCGACGTCGGCGCCGGGGTTGGCGGCGGGCCGACGCGGAACTGCGTGTGGCCGGTGACCCTGCGTTCGTCGCGGTCGGCGTTCTTGACGACGCCGTTGAAGGTGTACTGCCCTTCCGCAGTGGGAACCGTAACAAAGTACGTGAAGCTGGAGTCGCCGAACAGGCTAAAGCGAACGACTTGCCCCTCTTCCGCAACCTGGTTGCCCGGAAGACTCGATCTGACGAAGGTGAAGCCGTCCGGCATCGTCTCCTCCACCTGCCCGAAGGCACCGTAGTTGCGGGCGGTGATGGTGACCCGGAGCTCACTGCCGGGCGCGGCCCAGGTCCGCTGGAACGCCCTGCTGGCGTTGTGCGACTGCGCCTCGACGACGCCGGGCGGCGTCAGCAGCGCGATGGCGCCCACCATGGCGGCGAATGCCAGCGCCGCGACTGCTCCCAAGGAAATCCGGATCAATTCGTCCTCCTGTTTGCTGGCGCCCTGCGGCGGTCTCCGCTACTACGCAAAGTAGGCGGCGACTACCTCCAGGACGACGTCCTTCTCTATGAGGCCCAGGAAATAGTCGGCAACCGCCGCTATGACTTCGTTCTTCTCTATGCTGCCGTTGCGGTTCAGGTCGTACGGGTCGCTGACGCCCTCTGCTACCTCAATGACGACGATGATGATGGCGCCCGTGCCCGTGCTGTCCGTGGCCGTCAGGTTGACGGTGTAGGTCTGCCCCAGCTCCAGCGTCACCGCCGGGCCCAGCCGGATCTGGCCGGTCTCCGCATCGACGGTGAAGAGCGACGCGTCAGCGCCGCTCAGCGAGTAGGTGACGTCGCCGTCGTTGGGGTGCGTGGCCGCCACGGGGTCGCCCACGACGTCCCCCGGCCGCGCGTTCACCGCCAGCGGCCGCGAGACGCGGAAGCCGTCGACGAAGTTGGGCGCCTCAAGAGCGGGCCCGAAGCCGCCGCCGCCACCACCACCGCCGCTCCCCGGAGGCGCCGCCGTGACCGTCACGGTTACGGCCGGGGCCGTGGTGACTCCCGTGTAGCCGCTGACGGTGTGGCTGATCGTCGCCGATTGGCCAGCGGAACCCGCAGGCGCGCTGACCGTGACGCTCTGCGCGCTGTTCCATGCCGCAGGCATGAAGGTCAGGGTGGCCGGCTCGAACGTCACGTCCGGGTTGTCGGACGCCGGGGTGACAGTGACGTCGCCGGTGGGCCGCGTATCCAGCGTCACCCGGTACGTCGCGCTCCGGCCCTGCACCACCCTGAGCATTTGGGGAGTGACGTTGACCCCCGGTTCGTCGTCGTCGGTGATGCTCACCGTGGTCTCGGACGTCGTCCCCGCGCTCACGCGGGCCGGCAGCAGGGTCCCGAACCCCAGCACCACGGTCTCCCCGTCGTCGTCGTCCGAGTCCTGGGTCGCGCTGAAGGTGAACGTCCGCTCTGTCTGTCCCGTGTCGAAGGTCACCGTGGCGGGCGGCGCCACGTAGTCGGGGTCGGTCTCGCCCGGCGCGGTCGCTCCGCCCTGCGCGGTCACGGTCAGCGGAATGTCCACCATGCGCTCCGGGTCTGCGCTCAGCCGCACCGTCACGGTCACCATACCGCCCTCAGCGACCGTGTACGCCGCCGCCGCGAAGCTCACGGTCACCACCGGGTCGTCGTCGTCGGTGATGTTCACCGTGGTCTGTGTGAGGCCGCCCAGAGTGACGGCTGTGGGCGGTGTGCCAAACGCAAGCAGCACGCTCTCTCCGTCGTCGTCCTCCGTGTCATCCATCGCGGCGAAGTCGATCGTCTTCCTCAACTCGCCGCTGATGAAAATCACCTCGGACGGAACGGTGTAGTCGGCGTTGCCGGCCCCGATCTGCCCCGTCGCGTTGATGGGGATGACAACCCTGCGCTCCGGGTCCGCGCTCAGCCGCACCGTCACGCTCTCCATCGCGCCCTCGGCGACCGTGTACGACGGCCGCAGGAACGTCGCCGTCACCTCAACGGGGGGCGCGGTTGTGACGTTCTCGTCCGTGAAGACGTCGGCCTCTTTGCCGCTGAGGTCCTTGATCGGGTTCATCGTCGGCTTGGTGTAGTTCACCGTCACCGTCTGCCCCGCGGTCACTGCGGAGGCCAAGGTGAGGGTCACGACGCTGCCGCTGATGGACACGGCGGTGGGGTTGACCCCGGCGCCGCCGTCCACCTTCACTGTGAAGACGGTGTTTGCCGGAGCGGTCGTGTTGAGATCCTCATTGAAGGTGAGCGTGAGGGCGGTGTCCATCGCCGACGCCGACTCCAGGGTCGGCTTCGACGTGTCGACCTTGTGGCCCGGCAGCGCCCCCTGCGCGGCATGGTCCAGGTTGGGATGCCGGGGGATCAGCGCCCCCTTGGACGTTACGAAGATTGAGCCGCCATTGAGGCTGAGCGTGTCGGCGCCCCAGGAGATGCCGTCATGGTCGTCTGAGTCCCCTGCCGCCACGGCGTACTCGAACGTCACTCCCATCTCGTCCTCAATCTCCTGGCCCTCCGCCTGGCGGGTCGCGCCGCCCAACTCGAACTCGAGCAGCGGCCTCTCTTGCAGCGGCCCCTCTTCCAGGGTCATAAACGTGTTGAACGTGGCGGTGAACTCGATCGTGTCGCCGATGCCGTAGTACCCCCCGGTCGGCGAAGACGTCACCCCCACGTCAGTCACCATCAGCGGGTCGTCGTCCAGGATGGAGACCGTCGTGCGATTGTTCGGTACGTCTGTTTCGGTCAATGGAATATCGAGCGCCTCATCCGTGTTGTCCTGTCTGAAGTCCAGGTAGAGCACCTCGTTGGCCTCAACATCAGTGTCCTGTATGGTCTCCACGGTCGTGATGGCGGAGGTCTGCGTCATTCCTCCGCCGGGGGCGGGTTGCCAATCCCCGGGCTCGGCGTCCACGTACGGTTCGGCTCCCTCTTCCGGGAAGTGGGTGTAGTCATCGTGAGGTTCCGCCCCCTCCGCCTCTGCATTCAAGAATATTCTGAGATTGTCCCTGGGCGCCGCCAGCCCCGGCGCCAGGGTGAAGGTCACCATCGCGTTCACGCTATCGCCCTCATCTACCGTCCAGCTGGCCTGTGCGTGACGGACGGTGATGGGCACGCCTGACGTCGGCGCCTTGATCTGCACCGTGGCCGCGTTGTCCGGCGCGATAGCCGGCGCGTAGTCCTGGCTCGGAGCCACCGTGTACGTCAGGCTGCCGTTCGTATTGCCGGGGTAGTCAAGAGTGTTAGTTTTCTCCGACGTCGTGTCGCCGGTTTCAATGGTGATTTCCTCCTGAACCAAATCGACGTAGTCGTCGGTCTCGCTCACGTCCAGGGTCACTAGCAGGTTGTCCGTCCCGGTATTTGAGCGCGTGACCCGGAGGACAGGAAGCGCGATCAGCGACGAGGCGTCGGGGTATACCGCCTCAACGCTCACCCGCGGAATCGTGCTGTTGTTGGTCACATCCTGGTCCGGGAACGTCTCCAGGTCGTTGCCGAGGACGTCCTCGATCACCGCGCTGGACGTGGGCTTCTCGTAGCTCACCTTGACGGCGATGTCATTGTGGGCAATGGGCGTGGCCAGCTTCAGCGTCACTGTGCTGCCCGCCACGATTACCGGGTCCACTCCGGCCAGCGGCGCCGGAGCCTCGCTGCCCCCGGCGGGCGTCGCCTTGACCGTGAATGCGGTCCCTGCCGGCACGGACGCTTCCTTCAGTGAGCCGCTGAAGGTCAGCGTCAGGGTCACGCCGTCGGCGGCCAGCACAGGAGTGGGTGGCGCCAGCGTGGGAGGTAGACTGGCATTGCCGTGGATGGTGATGCGGATCGCTTCGGCGGCGGCGTTATCCGACCAGGAATTTGCCCCGGTTTTCGATTTGGATCTGTCCCGGATCGACCAGCCGGAAAGGGAGGAGGCATCCTCGCCGTTGCTCTCGGTAGAGTCGAGGAGCACCGATTCTCCGCCGGGGGTCTTGAACACCACCGCGTAGTTGGCCCCGCTCGTTAGCGCGAGCACCGGGTCGGTCGGAGCGGTGAAGAACAGGGATCCCGCCGCAGAGGAGTCCGGCGCGGTGAGATCCGTACAGGTCGTGGTGGGGTTGCCGTTGCTGTCAGCGCCGCAGATCTGAAGGGCCAGGTCGTCACCCTCCGTATCCTCTGAAATCATCGTGACGCCGTGGACGATGTAGGGTCTCTCAATGCTTCCGACAGTGAAGGCTTGTGAGTGATCTGTGGTAATGGAGGTATCGGCATCGTTGACCTGCCGAGCGTTGCTCACCAGCACGCGCGGATTGATCATGCCCTGGATGCGTATCCTGAAGGAATTTCTAGAGATGTTCCTCGCCCCGTCACGGCGAAAGAAATTTTCAATCGTCCAGTTGGGGGTCCCCGTCTCCTGATTCGACCCGGTCATTCCGAGCCTCGCATCGTTGCCATCGTCGCCTGATGCCTGGACGACCACGTGGTAATCGGTGTCCGGATCCAGGGTGCTCCCGACAGGGGCGGTAAAGTCCACGATGCCCGGGGTCGATATGGCCGACCCTGGCATTGCCGGGGGGCTAAGGGTGTAGAGCAGGGCATTGGCAGTGCCGTCGGAATTCGATGAGTAGATATGGAGGGTGAGCGTTTCCTCTCCGCTGAACTGGTTAGTCAGCATGCCAATGCCGACCGTGCTCAGTGTGTAGCCTCCGGGGTCGTCCCCCGTGTGGAATCCTTGAGTGGCCGACAGGCCGGATGCGTTTCCAGCTACATAGGAAGCACTCCATGGGATCTGCTCGGTGTTGCTGACGAGGACAACCTCCTGCACCGACTGGGCCTGGCCCACGCCCACATCGCCGGACAGGAACAGCGTGAACGCGCAGGCCAGCGCCAGCAGCACGAACGACGCGCGGCGCAGTCGGTGGCCCGAAACGGCCGCTGATCTCTCGACATGCGGCTTTCGCCCGTCTTCGGCATTGTGTCCCTGCGCCATTCGCTGGATGTCCAGAAGATTTGACTGTAGCAAGGCTCCCTCTTTTCTTCCCTAATGGCAAAACTGCTGGACAGTTTGCCATTTGCCTTGTGTCTTGCGATAGATTAAAAAGGGAAATTCAGCCTTTCTCTTTTCATCGTTTCATTGATGACGTTTTGCCTATTCTAGTTAGTACATTATGCTCTAGTAACGATCGGATCTTTTGATGTAAATTGTCGGTGTTTATGTCCGACAGATTGCATGGCTACAGGAGGGGGATTCGAGGCGAGAGGCAACACCACCGCGACCGTACGCAATACCCTCTACCGCGTACAGGACAAGCTGGCCATCGGAACGAAGCGGGAACTCGTGATCTGGGCTGTACGGAACGGCCTCGTGGACGACATCGTGGTGGGTGTCGACTCCAAGCCAGTGCAGGAGGGACAGTGACCCACGACCAGCCGCCGGGACGGGTTTGTGGCCTAAGAACCGGGCGAGGACACGAGCACCTCAACCTACTTCCTTGTGGAGCCCCGAGTCGGCTACTGGATGAAGAAGGGCGAGACGCGGGAGGAGGGAGGATGATTCCGGCACAGGACGATAGTGAGCGAATAGTGGGAAAGTTGGCGCTACACCGGCGATGCCTTCATCGTGAGCGCCAAAACACAAGGGCTGAGGCCTCGGGTCGCGATGATTGCCATAGGTGAGGTCTAAAGGCGCACAGGCCGCCTAGCCACATCTCGAAGACGGTTCTTGTATCTTGGTTGGGGAGCAGGGTGCGGCAGACCGACTGGTTCGTGGTCGAGAGACCGTTAGACAGCAAGGGTCGCCATCATTGTCCGACTCGCATATCGCAAGCCCGGGCGGTGTCGCGGTCCGAATCGTGCCCGTGCCATCATCGGGCCTGATACGCAGCTCGACCTTGGTCACCACCCAGCCGTCAAAGCCGGTCCCAGCCGATGCGGCGGTCTCGAAACCCAGCGCCCTCTCGCCCTCGAAGCCGATCTGTGTCCCGCCGCCGTCCACCTCGATCAGGGATGCAGCAGTCTGTGCCTGGCCCACGCCCACGCTGCCCAGCAGCAGCGCCGCGAGCGCCGCGGCCAGCGTCAGCAGCAATGCAGCCAGACGCGGGGTCAGCCGGCGGCGTTCGGAAGATCGATTCTCCTGCATAGTTGTTGCGTCCTTATGGCGTTGCGTAGAGATGTTGCGAGACTCGATCAGACGGTTGTTGGATTGCCGTGAGCCTTGCACGATTTCTGCATGCGTTTTGGTAAAGTTCTGTTAGCTTGTGAGAGCGCCGGATATGCCCCTTAAATCGAGGCTCTTTGCAAGGCTCGACCGAGCAGGAGATACCCCTGCACCGGCCTGTTCGCCGGCAGCCGGTGGTGGACGAGGCCGTAGCACAGCCCCAGCAGTGCATTGGGGGGCAAGCATTCGACGTCATGCGGGTACAGGCTTCCGGCCGGCAGGCCGGCTGGAAGACGGAGATGGCCAGTACGGACCAGCGCCCCACGGACGGCATCCCTGGCGGCATGCGTGACTACGTCCAGGTCCATCAGGATGCCCGGCGTAACCCACTGCCGCCTGGTTCCAGCGACAGCCTTCAGGAAGTCCGGCCGTTCCAGCCATTCCCGATACCGGCATACTCGAGACCTCGATGACGACAATTTCCGAAGAAATCACGGGCCATCTCTTCCCCAAATATCTTGCCGCCAACCACGGCTCCTGCCTAGATTCATTTATAAATATTTGAAGTTGAGTTTCGGAGCTCTCTTTTGACACCTACGATTTAGCTCTGTGTAAATAGTTTGGTGTGTATAAAGAGCTAACTATATGTACATATTAAATGTACACATTCAGGTCTAGCATCGCTGCAAATGAGGCGATATATTTGACTCGGAGATTCGTGCAAACCAATAATCGCCTCTGCCGAGCGTGGCATTGGGACGACGCCCGTGCGTCTGCACCTACAGGAATGGGTGCCCTGGAGCGGCTCGTGGGGTGTCGCAGGTGTCGCGGCGCAGGTTGAGGCGGAGAGTCAGCTGACGAAAGTCCTGATGACGTACGGACACACCATACGGAAGATGGCGCAATGGTTCGCCTTGGCCGACGCCGACGTGGCGCTCTACGCCGCGAAGATCACGGTCTGGGGGCGATGGATCGTCTGGTTCTTCGCCGCCGTCTTGCTGGCCTACCGCCCGGGTCTCTGGTATCCCGAGGACATCGAATACGCCCTCTTGAATGTCATTCTGGCAACGGTCAATGGTGTATTCCACTACCGGCTCCTGACGAACAGGCCGGTGACGTGGCGCTGGATGGTTGGCCTCAGCGCCATGGACATTGCTCTGATTACAGCCAACATCGCCGTCAGCGGCAGATTCGATAACTACATCTTTCTTACCTACTACCCGGCTCTTGGCGCCATTGCCGTGATCTTCACGTCGTTTCGGGTCAACATGGCCTGGGTAACGGCGGCCGCCGCCGCTCACACCGCCGTCAGCTTGGGGGTGGGCGCCGGTCTGGACCTCGACGCGGGGGACGAGAGGGCGCTGGCGGCCAGGGTGGCGGCGATGTATCTCATCGTTGTTGGCATCAACCTCATCGTCCGGTTCGAACGCATCCGGAGGCAGGCCGCGATGGCTAGGGAGCGGCAGGTGCAGCAGGAGCGCATAGAACTCTCCCAGGCGATTCACGACACCACCGCCCAGACCGCCTACATGATCGGCCTGGGTTTAGACGGCGCTATGAAGCTGGCTGGCGACTCGAACCCGAAGCTGATGGAAAGGCTCCAACGACGGCCGCGCTGTCCAAATCGGCCATGTGGGAACTGAGGAGGCCAATCGACATGGGCCGCATCTTCGAGGGACGGGACCTGGCGCGCGTGCTTGGCTCACACACCGCAACGTTCGCGACTATCACCTCCGTCCCCGCCGAGATGGCGCAGTCCGGGGAGGAGCCGCAGCTCACCACCGAGGTCCGGACCGGCCTCTTCTCCATCGCGCACAACGCCCTGGCCAACGCCTTCCTGCACGCGCAAGCCGGAAGGGTCGAGGTCAGGCTCGACTTCCAGGCCCACGGCACACGCCTGTCCGTCTCCGACGATGGGGTGGGCCTACCGGAGGACTACGCCGAGCGGGGACGCGGCTTCAGCGGCATGGAGAAGGAAGCGGAACGAATGGGCGGCAGGCTTATCGTGGAAACGGGCGGCCCGGAAGGGGGGACGACCATCGCTTGCGTGGTCCCCCATGAGTCAGGTGCGAGAGGAGACTGAGATGTCATCGACCAATCGGATCAGGGTCATGCTGGTGGACGACCATCCCATGATGATGAGGGGACTGCGGGACGTCCTGGAGGATTCGGGAGCGTTCGACGTTGTGGGGCAGGCGGCGGACGGGGTGGAGGCCGTCAGGATGGCGGAGGAGTCGCGGCCCGATGTCATCGTCATGGACGTGATAATGCCGAAGAAGGACGGGGTGGAGGCCTGCCGGGATATCCTGGATCTGCTGCCGGACACGAAGGTGCTGATGCTCACGGCCTCCACGGAGGAGGACGCCGTGATAGAGGCGATTGCCGCCGGGGCGACGGGCTTCGTTCAGAAGTACTCGGGCAGCGACGAACTGGTGGATACCCTTCGGCAGGTGGCGGAGGGGCGATTGATGATCCCGGAGGACGCAGTGAGGCGGGTCTTCAATCTGTTACGCAGCGGGACTGTACTGATGCCCGGGCCAAAGGTACTGACGGTGAGGGAACGGGAGGTCATCACGCACTTCGCCAAGGGCAAGCCATATGCGCGAATAGCAGTAGCCCTGGAAATCAGCACGATGACTGTCAGGAACACCATCTATCGCATACAGAACAAGCTTGGGGTTCAGTCCAAGCAGGAGATCGTGGTGTGGGCCGTGCAAAACGGAATGCTGGATGGGGAGGAGGGGGATACTCAGCCAACGCCGTGAAGGGCTGGATTGGCAAGCCACCTCTTGGGAGGTGTATGTACGGACACCAAGTAGATGAGAAAAGGTCCGGCTCTCGCCGCGCATTCGACGGGAATCCGCCACAAACCCCCCGCGGACGCGATGCCGGCGCCCATCAAACTGAACATACCCAGGTCTTTACAGGGAGGAACGAAGCAGCAGATACGACTTTGGGAAATCACGGCCGACAGGAAGCTGCCGGAGATGCCGGCGAGGTACGACAGCCTGGAAGAGTGGATCCAGGACTGGCTGGCCGACGACATATCGGTGCTTGATCACAACCTCCTAGTCATCGGCAGGCAGGTTCGTACAAGCTTCGGCGGTGCGGTGGGCCTAATCTAAGGGTAGACAGAACTTGAGCCCTACCTGTGCAAAGTCGTTCCCAGGCAGGTCCTGTAGCACCGGTATGCACCCGGTCAGGCTCAAGTTGTGGGAGATGGTCAGTTCAATCAGATTGCTAATGGGTTGCCGTCTGCCGATCTCGGGATTCGCGAAGGTCCCATAGCCTAGATACCCTTACCATACTTATCTATTAGACCATAGCCAGTAGTGTAGCTATAATCACTATGCTGTAGGCAATGTTCATTGAGCGAGGAACTCATCACGGCAAAGAGGGAGTTGGTAGTCAGGATCGCCGAGCTGTCAGAGTCACTGGCGGCCAAGAGTCAACCGGAACCCGAAGACTTTGTCATGGAGACTGACCTGACTATTCCGCAGATTCGGGTCCTGTACTTCCTGAGTCGCGGCCCAAAGAGGATCACCGAGGTTTCCCAGGCCCACGGCATGGCCATGCCCAACGCCTCAAACATGGTCAAGCGGTTGGTCAAGAAGGGTCTGGTGCAGCGAGTGCCCGACCCCAATGACAGACGAGTCGCTCTGGCTCGTCTAACCAACAAGGGGCGACAGGCTGTTGAAGCAATGGCACGCAGCAACTTTGTAGCCGTTGAGAATCTTGCGATGGCCGTATCGATTGCCGAGCTCGAGGTGGTCGTTCGGGCACTGGAGATACTCAACCGGGGAGCCGATCATCTGGAGGCGGCCAACGACGACCCCGTTGCCGTCCCCGGTGTCGGCACGAGAGAAGGTGCCCCCGATTGAGGAGAACACGCTGCATTGGCTAAACAGGACTAATGACTCTCAGGGAGGCAGCCGCATGGCAACAGAGGCGAAGACGGGAGCAGGGGCGATCAAGGGTGCAGCAAGGGCGGCCATTCATACGAGCGGACTGACCAAGTACTACGGCAAGAAACGCGGCATCGAGGACCTTGACCTGGAAGTCCGGGAAGGCGAGGTCTTCGGTTTCCTCGGCCCCAACGGCGCCGGGAAGTCGACGACCATTAGAACCTTGCTCGACGAGATCAGACCCAATGCGGGCACCGCCACGATCCTGGGCCTTGCTACGCACAGGGATGCTGTGGCCATACGAAGGCACATCGGGTATATCCCGGGAGACTTGGCGCTGTACCCGAACCTTACGGGCCGCGACACCCTGGAGTACTTCGCGAACATCCGTGGCGGGGTCGACTGGTCCTATGTCGGCGAGCTTGCTGAACGCCTTAATTCGGACCTGTCCAGAAAGGTGGGAGACCTTTCAACAGGCAACCGCCAGAAGGTAGGAGTTATTCAGGCCTTCATGAACCGCCCTGAACTACTGATCATGGACGAACCTACCTCGGGACTCGATCCGTTGGTGCAACGGGAGTTTCAGAAGATGGTGAGTGAGGTCACGGCAGAGGGGCGCACCGTCTTCCTGTCCAGCCATACACTCTCTGAGGTCCAGCGGGTTGCTGACCGGGTCGGCATCATCCGCGACGGCTTTCTCATAACTGTCGAGTCGGTTGCGGACCTGCGGTCGAAGGCGATCCGCCAGGTGGAGTTTGTGTTGGATTCCCCGGCAGACGCCGCGGTGTTTGCATCGGTCGCGGGAGTCCGCAACGTCATTGCCAACGACAAACACGTCGAGATGTCCTTCGACGGAGACATGGGTGAACTCCTGAAGGCGGCGACCGACCGCTACGGCGTTGCGGACATCAAGACCAGCGAGGCCGACCTCGAAGAGATCTTCCTCACGTACTACAAGAGCGACAGGGAGGAGTGACGTGGCGTTTGCCAACATCTTCCTCAAGACCGCACGGGACAGCTGGTTGGGGTGGGCGATCGCTGCCGCCAGCCTCACGCTGCTCCTGCTGTTCGCGATGTCCGCCTACCGCGATATCGATCTCTCGGTCTACACCGGATTGCCCGAGGTGTACCGGTCGCTGCTTGGCATCGGAGACGATGTCGACGTAGGTGGGCTGGCCGTAGGCTATGTCTTTGGGTCGTTCGGCGCCGTTGTCGTGGCAGTGATGGGCCTCGTGATGGGCGCGGCGTCCATTGCCGGCGAGGAGAGGAACGGCACGATGGGCATTCTCCTCGCCAATCCCTGGAGCCGTATATGCGTCCTGTTGTCCAAGGCTGCAGCCCTCGTGCTGCTCACGGCCCTGACGGTCTTTGTCATGTGGCTTTTCGTCCATCCCATCGCTGGGCTGCTGGGCGTAGAGATCGGCGGCCTGGAGGTCGAGGCCTTGGCGCTTCACCTGTTCTTCAACGCCGTCTTCTACGGGATGCTGGCCCTGGCCATTGGCGCCGTGACCGGCAACCGTGACACAGCGACGGGCGGGACCTCCGCCATCCTGGTGCTGTCCTTCTTCGCGGTCGGCCTGTTGCCCCTTATCGAGGGATTGGAGGACCTGCCTAAGGCCCTTCCCTGGTACTACTTCGACGGCAGCGACCCCGTTAACAACGGCATTGCCTGGGGTCACCTGGCCGTGCTGACTTCTGGATCGGTCCTGTTCCTGATCGCGGCCGTCATCGGGTTCGATCGAAGAGACCTGAGGGGCCAGTCCGTCGGGACGACCCTCCTGGACAGGGTCCGAAGCAACCCACACCTGAACAGGTTGGTCGGGCGTCTTGCCGGCTCCGCGAGGGTCTCATCGATACGGGTCAAGACCTCGTCGGATTACCAGGTGCTTCTCCTGGTCACGTCTGCCGCGATGTTCCTGGTGATGGGTGTGATGCTGGGCCCGATGTACGCATCCCTTCCGGAAGAGACGTTGTCCGCCTTTGAGAACTTCCCCAAAGAACTGATTGCCCTCTTCGGTGGAGGCGACCTGGGCACGCCGGAAGGGTGGTACACCCTTGAGACGTTCTCCTTGATGGCCCCGCTCTCGGTCATCCTGGTGACCGCTGTCATGGGTGCGGGGATCCTCGCTGGAGAGGAATCGCGCCGAACGATGGGGCTCCTGCTTGCCAACCCGGTCAGCCGGCATAGGATTGTGCTTGAAAAGGCCATGCCTATGGTCCTTTTCGGCATCATAGTCGGTGTTGCGACTTTCGCGGGCGTGGCTCTCGGGTCCGTGCTCGGCAACCTCGGGATGGACATCGGCAATATCGCAGCCACCGCAGCGCTCCAGGTGCTGGTGGGGTTGGTTTTCGGGACCCTTGCGCTGGCTCTCAGCGCAGGCACGGGGCGCACCGGCGTCGCGATTCTCGGCGCTGCGGGCGGGGCGCTTGTCCTTTACCTGCTGACTTCGTTGGCAAACATCAGCGATGGCCTTGGGGTCATTGCATGGCTGTCGCCGTTCCACTACTACCTGGGCAGTGACCCGCTCATCAACGGCATGGACTGGGGTGACGCCGCTGTATTGGCCGCACTGTCCATGGTGTTGTTCGGCCTGTCGTTTGTCCTGTTCCAGAGGCGAGACATCAGACAGCGGTGATAGGACTTCCTGTCCTGCGTTGTCGTCCACGCAGACATCTGCTCCTCATGTCGGCGCGCGCCATCAGTCAAAAGGAGGCGTCCCGTCGGATAAGGAGCACGATGCCAAGATCCGCAACGACGGACAGCTTGTGCGCGTAGGGTAAACTGCTCGCCAGGTTCTTCCACCTAGGCCAAGGGTAAACAGGGCCCGAACCGCCTGGAAGCCAGCCCCTATTTAGCATAACTGGTGGGCCGGGGAAGATTCGAACTTCCGACCTCAGCTTTATCAGAGCTGCGCTCTAACCAACTGAGCTACCGGCCCAATGAGGACGGCACATACAGGGCGTGTAAGGCGATGCCGTATCTGTGAGTATAGCTTCCCAAACATTTTCCAGTCAAATGCCGCGCCCTTGTCGTGCCGCCGGTTTTCTTGACACCCACTAGGGGCCTTGCTAGCATTCGGCGTCGATTCAGTGCAGCCTTGCAGGTTCCGTCTTGCCCGCTCGCGATGGACGCCTCAAGGCCCCAAACGCCGGGCGCTTCTCGATGAGGTAATGCCTTCCATGCCCCCTTCCGCAAACGTGCCGGGCCCCGCATCGTCTCCCGAGTTCCTGGCCAAGTACCAGGAGCCCGTCGAGGAGGCCCTGCGTCACCGGCTTGCCGCCTCAGTCCCGCCCATCGGCACCATGCTCCGTAACCACATGGGCTGGGAGTCGCCGGAGGGCGTCCCGGAGGAGTCCGCCACTGGCAAGCGGCTGCGTCCCGCCCTCTGCCTCTTCACCTGCGAGGCCGTCGGCGGCGGCATCGACGACGCCCTCCCCGCCGCCGTGGCCCTGGAGCTCATCCACAACTTCAGCCTCGTCCATGACGACATCCAGGACCAGGACGTCGAGCGACACGGCCGCGCCACCGTTTGGGCAATCTGGGGCAAGCCCAGCGGCATCGTGGCGGGCAACGCCATGCGCACCGTCGCCGACGCCACGCTGTTCCAGCTTCGACAGTCCGGCGCGCCACCCTCTGCCGCCCTGGAGGTGGTGCAAACCCTCACCGGCCGATGCCTGGAGCTCGTCGAGGGGCAGCGTATGGACCTCAGCTTCGAGTCCCGCCTCGACGTCGCCCCCGACGAGTACCTCGACATGGTTTCGCGCAAGACCGGCGCGCTCGTTGAGGCCGCCATGCACATGGGCGCCCTCCTCGGCAGCGCGTCGGCGGGGCAGGTGGCGCGGCTGGCCCGCTGCGGCCGTCTGCTCGGGCTGACGTTTCAGGCCCGCGACGACGTTCTCGGCATCTGGGGCGATCCCGTTCTCTTGGGCAAGGCCATAGGCGCCGATATTCGACGACGAAAGAAGTCGCTGCCCGTCCTCTTCGGCTTCTCAGGCGCTACGGGCGCCGAGCGCGAGCGGCTGGAGCAGCTCTATTCCTCCGACGAGGAGATGGACGAGCAAGCCGTCGCCGACGTCATGGGCATCCTCGACCGCGTCGACGCCGAGGGCTACGCGCAGTCCGTCGCCGAGGAGAAGGGCGCGATGGCCATGGACGAAGCCCGCGCCGCCCGCATCTCCGAGGAAGCCCTCCAGGACCTCAACGACCTCGCACACTTCTTCGCCCACCGCGACCACTAGGTGCCAGATCGCCGGCCCGCCGGCCCGCCGGGTCGCTTGACCCGCTCTCACCGCTCTCACCAAATGATCGCAACCCCTGGCCAGCCTGAACGCACCCCTCCGGCCCAAACACCCTGACACGGGCTGGTTGCCTCGTCGCTCCACCCCTCGCTACCATGCCCTCATGGACGGAATGCAAGCTGCCACCGCGTACCCTCGCCCCCACGATGTGCCCGACGCATGGGAACACCGTGGCAACAGTGAGGCGCAAACGCCTGGGCGCCAGGCCGCACGATGTGCCAACCGTGCCGCGCCCAAGTATTCCCCCAGGGGTTGTTTCTCCTGGGCGCAAATCCTGAAACAAACGATCCGTAGCTGGAACGAATCTCTCAGATACAGCATTGATGGGTATCACGACGAAACAACCTCCACCGCAACCCCACCCTGTCCACACTCCGGTTGCGCGACAATTGCCCTTGGGCCACACTGGAGCCATGAGCGCCTTTCAGTCGACGCAAGCTACAGGACAGTTGAAGGTCTGCACCGTCACCCTGAACGTCGAGTCCGCGAAGCCGTTCGAGCTCGTGGACGTGACGCCGCAGGTTGAGGGTGCCGTGAGGGAGTCGAGCATCGAGGCAGGTACCGCGCTGATTTTCTCGCGGCACACCACCGCGGCCATCGTCATCAACGAGGCTGAGCCGGGACTGCAGCAGGACATGGAACGCATGCTCGAGCGACTCGCCCCCCGCGCCATCGAGTACGCTCACAACGCGATGGCCCGCACCATCCCGAACGAGCCTGAGAACGGCCACTCCCACTCCCGGCACCTCCTCCTCGGCGCGTCGGAGACCGTCCCCGTCGTCGATGGGCGGCTGCACCTCGGCACGTGGCAACGCGTCTTCTTGGCGGAGTTGGACGGCCCCCGCCGCCGCGAGGTCGTCGTGCAGGTCATGGGAGTCTAGGAGCCGCGTATGGCGTCGACGACCATGCAGGACATTCCCGACCGCCTCGCGCCCGCCTTCCGCGAGTGCATCGCGCTCGCGCGGTCACACTATGAGAACTTTACCGTAGCCGGTCGCTTCCTGCCGAAGCGGCTGCTCCCCCACGTCGCCGCAATCTACGCCTACTGCCGCAGCGTCGACGACCTTGGCGACGAGGCCGCCGGCGACCGGCTCGCGCTCCTGGACGCATGGGAAGCCGACCTCGAACAGGCCTACGCGGGCACGCCGACTGCGCCGCACCTGCAGGCGCTCCAGCACACCATTCGCGCCTTCGCCATCCCACCCGAGCCCTTCCGCAAGCTCATCACGGCCAACCGGATGGACCAGACCCAGAGCCGCTATGCCACCTTCGCCGACGTGCTCCACTACTGTGAACACTCCGCCAATCCCGTCGGCTTCCTCTACCTGCTGCTCTTCGGCTACGACGACGAAGCGCGCAGGCGGCTGTCGGACGCTACGTGCACGGCCCTGCAGCTAGCCAACTTCTGGCAGGACGTCCGCCGAGACTGGGACAAGGGCCGCGTCTACCTGCCGCAAGAGGACATGGAGCGCTTTGGCTACACGGAGGAGGAGCTCGCAGAGGGCGTCTGCAACCAGGCCTTTCGCGATCTCATGGCCTGGGAGGTAGAACGGGCGCAAGCGCTCTTCGAGCAGGGGCTGCCGCTCGTGGAGTCGCTGGAAGGCACCGCGCGGCTGCACGTCAAGCTCTTCAGCCTTGGCGGCATGCGAGTGCTGGACGCCATCCGGGCGCAAGACTACGATGTCCTCTCAAAGCGGCCGGTGGTCTCTGGACGCCGCAAGGCATGGCTCTTGGCAAAGACGTACCTACGCATGAAACTCACGCGCCAGGTCTAGTCGGCGTAAACGAGGTGGAGCGGGGCATGGTGCAAGCGACCGTTCTTGAAGAGGCATACGCACATTGCCAGCGCGTTACCAAGGCGGAGGCCAAGAACTTCTATTACGCCTTCGTCACGCTGCCGAAAGCCAAGCGACAGGCCATCTACGCCGTTTACGCCTTCTGCCGCCTCTGCGACGACATCGCCGACGAGCCCCTCCCCGTCGACGAGAAGCGCCGCAAGCTCCGTGAGGTGGACGTGGCGCTCGAGGGTGCGCGCGACGGCAACCCCGACGGTCCGGTCTACAGCGCCTTAGCCCACGCCGTCCGAGAGTACGGCATCCCGTGGGAGGACCTGTCGGAAGTGGCTCGCGGCGTCGAGATGGACCTCACCCTCAACCGCTACGAGACCTTCGACGACCTCGCGACATACTGCTATCGGGTGGCATCTGTCGTGGGCATCATCTGCATCCACATCTTCGGATTCACGGATCCCGCTGCGCGAGAGTACGCTATCGACCTTGGTCTGGGGATGCAGCTTACCAACATCCTCCGGGACATCAAGGAGGACGCGGAGATGGACCGCGTCTACCTGCCGCAGGAGGAGTTGCGGCGTTTCGGGTATCCTGAAGAGGCGCTCATGGCCGGAGAGACCAGTGACGAGTTCACCCGGCTGATGCGCTTCCAGGTCGCTCGTGCGCGCGGCTACTTCGACAGCGGCAAGCGACTGTTGCCCCTGCTCCCGGTCCGCTCTCGAGCGTGTCCGGCGGTGCTCGGCGGGCTGTACAGCCGCGTCCTGGACCGCATAGAACAGTGGGACTACGATGTCTTTGAGCGCCGAGTATCCCTGCCAACCCGAGAGAAGCTCTTCTTGGCGGTGCGCCTTTGGCTGCAGAGTTACGTGCCCCTGAAGGGAGTCGCCGCTGCGTGGTGATTGGCGGCGGTCTGGCTGGCATTGCCGCCGCCTGCTCCCTGGCCGACCGCGGTGTCCCGGTCACCCTCCTGGAGAAGCGCCCCTACCTGGGGGGCCGCGCTTTTTCCTTCCCGGACGCGGAGACTGGCCGCCACATCGACAACGGGCAACACATCTACCTGGGGTGCTGCACGGCCTACACAGGCTTGCTGCAGAGGCTTGGTGTCTTCGACCGCACCACCCTGCAGCCTCGAATGCGCGCCGTCGTCGTCAATCGCAACGGCAAACGCGGCGAGCTCAACGCCGCCCCGCTTCTGCCGTCACCGCTGCACCTGCTGCCGTCCTTCCTGACCTACCCGCACCTCAGCCTCCGCGAGAAGCTCCGCGCCGGTCTGGCGATGCTCAGTATCATGCGCACGGACCGCGCCAAACGCCGCGACGCCCTGGAAGCTGAGAGCTTCCGAGACTGGCTCGTGCGACACGGCCAATCTGAGCGGGCCATCGCCGCGCTGTGGGACCTGCTGACCCTGCCCGTCTTCAACGACACCGTCGATGCCGTCAGCGCATACATGGGCTTGATGTTCTTCCAGGACGGCATGTTGGCGGGGCGGCACAGCTCCGACATCGGCATCTCCCGCGTGGGCCTCACAGAGCTGGTGGCCGACGCAGCCCGCCGCTACATCGAGGACCGGGGCGGGCAGGTCCTCACGGGCCAGAACGTCACCGCCATAGAGATGCAAGACGGGGCCGTAACAGGCGTGACCGCTGGCGGCGATTTCCTACCTGCGGACGCCGTCGTCACGGCCGTGCCGTGGGACGCGCTGCCCCGCCTGCTGCCGCCCGACATCGCTACGGACGCCAACGTTGCGGCCGCCGAGACGCTGGAGTGGGCGCCCATCATCAACGTCCACGTCTGGTACGACCGCCCCATCATCGACGAGCCCTTTCTGGCAGTGCTGGACAGTCCACTGCAGTGGGTGTTCAACAGGACGCACATTCAAGGGTCGTCCGAGCCCGGACAGCACCTGTGCATCTCAGTCAGCGGCGCGTGGGAGTACGCGTCCATGGGACGGGACGCCCTGCGGGAGATCTTCCTCAACGAGATGGCTCGAGTCTTTCCCGCAGCCGCAAAGGCCACCGTCGAGCGCTTCCTCGTGGTGAAGCAGGTGAATGCCACCTTCCGCTGCACGCCGGGGGCGCAGTCGCTGCGGCCGTCGCAGAGAACGCCCATTCCCGGGTTCACCCTAGCCGGCGACTGGACGCAGACGGGATGGCCCGCCACCATGGAGTCGGCGGTGCGCAGTGGCCTGCTCGCCGCGGAGGAAGCCGCCGCCGGTCTGGAACGGCGCCGAACCTAGTGCCGCGCTCCTTGACACGGCAAATGGGGGCATGACACGCTGACGCCGTCCAAAGGCAACTGGGAGAAGGCGATATTGGAGAGACACTTCACAGCCACCGGGTTCGTGGTGCAGGACGGCGCGACGCTGCTGCACTGGCACGCCAAGCTGCAGGCATGGTTGCCACCCGGCGGCCACATCGAGCCCAATGAGGACCCGGTGCAGGCCGTCTTGCGCGAGGTGGAGGAGGAGACCGGCGTCGAGGTGGAGGTGGTGCCCACGGGCGGCGTCGAAGGTCACATCGAGCACCCAGTGCAACTCATCCCACCGCTCACCATCATGCAAGAGGACATCGACGACCCCGTTCAGGGATTCCACCAGCACATCGACTTCATCTACGTGTGCCGCCCCAAAGCCCCGGTCATGGAGATCCCGCCCGGCTGGCGTTGGGTGACGCGGGAGGAGCTAGCCGCAGGTGTCACCCTGTCGCGGAACGGCTCGGCTGGTGCGCCCCCGCCTGACGACGTTCGGCTGCTCGGCGCCAAGGCGTTCGAAGTGGTCCAGTCCCACACCTCCTAAGGGGGTCAATCGACGGTGAAGGCCCTCGTGCTTGCCCCCTTTGCACCCAGTCACCTGGAGCGTCTGCGCCGCCGCATGACCGTCGTCTACGAGCCGTGGACGGAGACCCGCCTGCTCTGGGAACCAGCAGAGTTGGCCGTGCGCTTGGCGGGGGAGTCGATAGAGGCGGTGGTCGCCGAGGTGGACTTCCTCTTCGGCGAGGTGTTTGAGGACCCATCGCCGTTGCGCTTCATCGGCCTTTGCCGCAACGCCACAAACCAGGTTGACTTGGAGGCTGCGGCAACGCGAGGGGTAACGGTGGTGAACACCCCCGGCCGCAACGCCAACGCCGTCGCGGAACTGGTTATCGGCCTGGCCCTCTCGTTGGCGCGGCGCATCCCCACGGCACACGCCCACGTCCGGGGCGGCGGTTGGCAGCACCCGATGGCCGCCTACTTGGAGTTCAGGGGGTTCGAGCTGGCCGGCAAGACACTGGGCATCGTGGGCATGGGCGACATAGGCCGCCGCGTGGCGCGGCTGGCGCGAGCGCTGGGCATGCGCGTCCTCGGCTACGATCCCTATGCGATCGCGCCACGTTACGTGACCATGACCACATTGGAGCAACTCCTGTCGGGCAGCGACATCATCACCCTGCACGCACCGGAGACGCCGGAGACCACTGGGATGTTGGGCCGCGAGCGGCTCTCGCTGATGCCCAAGGGCAGCTTCCTGATCAACACGGCTTCAGCGGCGCTGGTTGACGAGGCCGCGCTGGTTGACGCGCTCCGCTCGGGCCATTTGGCGGGCGCCGGCCTGGACGTCTTCGAGACGCACCCCGTGATGCCCAACTCCCCGCTGCTGACGCTGGACAACGTTGTGCTCACGCCGCATATCGGAGGCGCGACGGCCGAAACGGTGGAGCGCTATTCGCGGGCAATCACACGCTCGCTGCTGCAGTTCGAGCGGGCGGCGAACCGTGACCACCGCGTCGCGGCGAGAGCGAGCGCATCATGAGCAAAACCCCGGGCGCGACATTCCTCGCCATTGACGTGGGCACCGGCTCGCTCAAGGCGGCAGTGTCGGAGTCGGGTGGGAGACTGCTCTCGACGGCTAACGCACCTGTGCCGTATCTCCCCGTGGACGTAGACGCCCCCTTCAGCCGTGCCTTTGATGTTGAAGCGCTCTGGCCCGCGATAGCCGATGTGGCTCGCCGCGCGTTACGGGACGCAGGGGTGCGGAACGGCAGCGTGCGCGCCGTCGGCGTCACGAGCCAACGGCAGGGCATCGGCGCGTTGGACGCGGACGGCAAGGAGCTCTTCCTCGGGCCCAACATGGACCTGCGAGCCCTGTTCGAAGGCCTGGGTATCGACGAGGACCATGCAGACATGGTGTACCGCCTTACGGGCCACCTGCCGTCGTTCATGCTGGCGCCCGCGAAGCTGCGCTGGCGGCAGCTGTACGAGCCGGAGGCGTACGAGCGCATTGCCGCCGTGGTCACCGTGGGCGACTGGGTTGGCTACCGGCTCACGGGCGAGCTCGCCTTGCAGGAGACGCTGGCGTCCGAGGCCGGTCTGCTCGACATCTCGTCCGGCACGCTGGCGGCGTCGCTTCTTGAGACCCTAGGCCTGCGGACCGACTGCTTCCCGCCGATCACTCCGACCGGCGGCGGGTTAGGTCGCCTGACGAATGCCGTTGCGGAGCAGCTTGGGTTGTCGCCGGGCGTGCCCGTGGTAGTCGCCGGGCCCGACACGCAATGCGGCCTGCTGGCGATGGGTGTGGTGTCGCCGGGCGACATTGGCGTCGTGGCGGGCTGGAGTGTGACGGCACAGTCGGTCACCGGCGCTCCGCAGCCGGACGAGGCTCGCCGTTCGTGGGTGGGTCGCCATATTGTGCCCGGCTCCTGGGTAGCCGAGGCCAACGCCGGCGACGGCGGCAACGCGTACCGGTGGCTGCTGGAGCTGCTGGTGGGCGTCGAGGACGGCGGTTTCGAGCGCATGGAGGCGCTGGCCGCGGAGGCCCCTCCGGGCGCGGAGGGGGCCCTGGCGCTGCTTGGCCCTGCGCCGCTGGACCTGTCCAAGCCGAGGTTACGTCCCGGCGGGCTGCTGTTTCCCGTGCCGGTCGCCTTCAGCGGCGTCGACCGCGCGAGACTGGCCCGGGCTGCGCTGGAGAACGTGGTCTACGCCGTGCGCGGAGCTGCGGACCTGCTCGCCGAGGTGACGGGAGCGCCGCCGAACGGGCTCGCCCTGGGGGGCGGCATGACACGCACAGCCCTCTTCCCGCAGCTCCTCGCCGACGTCGTTGGCCGGCCGATCCACGTCGCCCTGACGCCGGACGTGAGCTTGCAGGGTGCCGCGCTGGCGGCTGAGGCCGCGTTGGAGGGCGGCGACGCGCTCCGGCAGCTTGCGCAGGCGGCAAGGCTGGGCCTGCGGGAGGTGACCCCGGACCCGGTGGCGCAGCACGAGTACCGGGAGCACTACGAACGCTGGCTTGACGCGCAGCGACGGCTGGAGGGCTTCCTGTAGGCGCACGCGCCGTTGCTAGCTGATGCGGTACAATATGCCGCAGTCCACCAAGGAGCGCGCAATGTCGTCAGAACGCTGGAGCGCCGAGCGGGCCACCGTGTGCGAGACCGCGCAGGAGCTGGACCGGCTGGGCCTCGTGGCGGGGGCCAGCGGCAACGTCAGCCTGCTCATTCCCGGCGAACCGCCGCTCGTTGCCATCACGCCGAGCAGGAAGAACTACCGCTCCATGACGCCCGACGACGTCCCCGTAATCGACTTCGAGTACGAGCCGGTCTACGGCGACCTGCCGCCCTCGTCGGAGGCGGCGCTCCACCTGGCGGTGTACCGGGCTCGACCCGACGCCCGAGCCGTAGTGCACACCCACTCCGTCTACGCGACCGTATGCGCCGTTGCGGGCATCGAGGTCCCGGCGGTCATCGACGAGGTCGCCGTGACTGTCGGCGGGGCCGTGCGCGTGACCGAGTACGCTCCGCCGGGGACTGAAGAGCTCGCGGACAAGGCCGTCGAAGCGCTGGAGGGACGGAGCGCGGCGCTCATCAGCAACCACGGGCTGGTGACCCTCGGCAAGGACCTTGAGACGGCCATGGACATCGCCGTGCTGGTGGAACGCGCTGCCCACATCTGTGTCATGACGCGGCTGCTGGGCCTGCAGCGCCCCCTGCCTCCGGAGGTGCTGGCGGTCGAGGAGGAGCTGTTCCGTATGCGCCTAGCCGTTGAGGGCACCCTGTAGCCGCCAGGAGGGACAATGGTCTCCGTTCCCGGGTTTCTGCTTCGCAGGCTCTACGTCAAGGGCAGCCTCCGCGCCACAGAGGGCGGCTTGTCCTTTGACCTCAAGAACTCGTTGGGGTCCGGCTACGCAAGAGGCATGCGGCCGCTGACCGTCAACGGGCGGGATGTGCCTATGGAGGACACCACCTTCACCGTGAACGGGGTGACCGTCGCGTTCTCAGACGTCAGCCCGGACGTGCCCTTCACGCTAGCCATGAACCGCACAACCACGATCTCAGCGGCAGGCGTCCCGCTGGAGCCGGGCGCGCACACCATCGGCATGGCCTTTGAGGTGCAGGGACTGGGCGTCCTCCGGTTCGACTTCACCGACGCCGTGGGCAATGGCTAGAGGCCTGCGCGTCGCAATCACCGGCGCTGCGGGCTCGATCGGCGCGAAGCTGGTGGAGCGGCTCGCACTTTCGGACGACGTGGACGGCATCGTCGCCTTCGACTCGCAGCCCCTGACTTTCGACCACGCCAAGGTCGTGAACTTCCCTATGGACATCCGCCAGCCCATGTCCGACATCCTGCGCGAGTACGGCATCGACTCCGTCGTCCATCTCGCCTTCCTGCTGCGGCCCGGACACAACCGCGAGGCCGTTCGCCGGGTCAACGTCGGCGGGACGGCGCGGGTGTTGCGAAGCTGCAGGGAGGCGCGCGTGCGCAACCTCCTCTACGTCAGCAGCACAACGGTATACGGCGCCCACCCGAACGGTGTGCAACCCTACACGGAGGAGTCGCCGGTGCAGCCGGTGCGCGGATTCCAGTACGCCGAGGACAAGGCCGCCACGGAGCTCATGATCGAGGCCTTCGCGGCGGACAACCTCGACACCTGCGTCACGGTGCTGCGGGGCTGCGTGGTCATGGGGCCCCGCTCGGACAACTTCATCGCCCAGGCTTTCCGCAAGCCGCTGCTAGTGAGCATCCTGGGCGCAAACCCGCAGATGCAGTTCATCCACGAGGACGACGTGCAGGAGGCGCTTGAGCTGTGCCTCATGGAGCGCGTGCCCGGCGTCTACAACCTCACCGGCGAGGGCACCGTCGCGTACAGTGATATCGCCCGCACTGCCGGGCTGCGTTCCGTGGCCCTGCCGGCGCCGGTGCTCTCCGCGCTGACCCAGGCAAGTTGGGCGCTGCGATTGCAGGGCGACTCGCCGGCCAGCGGCCTCGCCATGGTGCGGTGGCCGTGGGTGGCCAGCAACGAGAAGCTGACGCGCGAGACCGGATTCCGGCCCCGGCACACCTCGCGGGACGCGCTGGAGGCGTCGACGCTGGCGCGAAAGGTGCGAGGCGCGGCATGAGCGACCCACGGCACGTCCAGCGCATGTTCGACGGCATCGCCCGCCGCTACGACGCCTTCAACACCGTCGCTTCCCTTGGCCGCGACGAGTCGTGGCGGCGGCTGACGGCGCGCATTGCCGCGCCGGAGCCGGTGGAGCGTGGACTGGACGCGGCGGCGGGCACGGGCAAGCTGGCGGCGATCCTCGCGGCGCGGGCGTCGCACGTAACTGCGCTCGACTTCTCCGCGCCCATGCTTGTCCGCGGCGGGCCGGACCTAGCGGCTCGGGGTCTCTCGGAGCGCATACAACGCGTGCAGGGCGACGTCCTGGCCCTCCCGTTTCCCGATGCCACCTTTGACTGCGCCACCATTGGCTTCGGCCTGCGCAACCTCGCCGACATCCCCCTCGGCCTTCGCGAGTTCCACCGCACACTCAAGCCGGGCGGCCGGCTAGCGGTGCTGGACATCGTGCGCCCCCGCAGCGCCGTTGGCAGAGCAGCCTACGGCGTCGGCTTCCGCCGCCTCATGCCCCTCGTAGGCTGGGCCCTCTCTGGCGACCGCAGCGCTTACCAGTACCTGCCGGAGTCCGTGGAGCGCTACCTCGCCCCGGACGAGCTCGCGTCGGCGATGACGGCGGCGGGCTTCACGGACGTGGGCTACCGCGGCCTCATGCTTGGCACCATCGCCATCCACTGGGGAGTGTCGGGGTAGCGTTGCGGTTCGCCTGGCATACCGCACGGGGGCCATTCCGCTCCGAACACTGGTCGACGCTTACGAGCGCACCGGGATTCGAATGCAACGTTCTCAGATACGGGCGGGATAAGAAAATAAAAAATATGAGAAACGAGTCCCTGCTCGGTCGAAATGGCCTGGCGCACGCTGGCTGTGGGCCATCGGTGTCCGGTTTACGGTGCGTGAGATGTTCAGCAGTTCCATGTCTCCACGATAGCGGGGGCGTGGGTGTGGGGGCAAGCAGCTCGTGTCAGGGTGGGGGGGGCCTGGTCGGGCGCTAGAGGTTGGCGACGAGTTTTACGGACGTGGGCTACCGTGGTCTCAGGCTGGGGAGCATTGGCATCTACTGGGGCGAGGCGGGGTGGGGCTTGATCCTGCTTACTTAGGCTTCTTGCTACGGTTAGCTAGTCCGTTCGGTGTTTAAGGTGAGACTAGGAAGGAGATTTGTGTCCATGGAAGGGAACTGCTTGATTTGGGGAGAAGGAAGTCGCGCAGAAATATGGGATTGGCGACCCGATGGAAAATGGCACGTCCTAAACTCCAACCGGGTGGGCGGAGGTTACGTAATTGGATCCGTAGAGAAACTGCTAGTGCCAGACCTTTCTGAGCTTGAGAAGGCTCGGCTTACAACGTGGATACTTGATCAGCACCAACAAGGAGTTGAACTCCCTGAGATAACGCGAGCAACGATTCAATATGCCAAGTTAAAGCAACCGCTACGGGCCCATGAACGTGCGAGCAGGCTCTTGCAATGGATTGCTGATGAGACTTTGAACGTTGGCGGTGTGGTGGAGGTTTCAGGGGTGAGTTTGGCTGCACTCGCTCATTCGGAATCAGTATCTCTTCCGGAAGTGCAGTATCTACTCAGGTATCTTGAGGGAATGGGATGGATCAATATCCCAACTATTATCGGCGTTGCTAAGCCTCAGTATAGTGTCGTGGTGACCGTCGACGGCCATAGTCAAATCGAGGAACAAGAGACCAATGCTCTCTTTAACCAAGGCTTCGTGGCCATGTGGTTCAACGATTTAACAAAGGAAGCCTATGAAAACGGCATTTTGCCCGGAATTGAGGATGCTAGATATAAACCCTACCGGGTAGACAAGGACGAACACATAGACAAGATTGACGACAAAATTATCGCCGAGATCCGCCGTTCGCGATTCATCGTAGCTGACTTCACGCATGGCGACGAAGGAGCAAGGGGCGGTGTTTATTACGAGGCAGGCTTTGCTCACGGCCTTGGCAAACAAGTAATATTTACGTGCCGAGCAGACCAATGGGATAAACTGCACTTTGACACAAGACAGTACAACCACATTTTCTGGAACACACCTGAAGAGTTAAGAGAGGCCTTGAACAACAGGATTCGCCGATTGCTTGGCGAGGGTCCCGAGTAAGGATATACCTCTTAGGCTTGACTCCCCCCCTAGTACTGCTGGAACAGCTTGCCCCACGGCGTGTCGAGCGCCTCGCGGATGCGGCGCTTGCCTTTGACGTTGCGCCAGTAGCCGTTGTGGTAGACGTTCGAGGCGAGGTACGCCAGCGGCACCAGCGGCGAGCGCAGCCACACCTTCTCCAGGAACTTCAGCGGGCCCCAGTAGATGAGCTTCTGCCCTCGGCTGGCAAAGGTGTTTGCCACTGTTTGGAAGCGGTAGTTCACCTCGGAGATGTCCTCGCCCACAACCTCAATCTTGTCGGGGTCGCCGCAGCCGAGGCCGCGCTCGTGGGCGATGCGGATGAAGGGGATGCTCAGGGGGTCGATGCCCATCATCTTCGCCGCGATGGCATCGATGGCCACCTGGTCGGCCGAGGCAAGCATGACGCCCGGCGTGTGCCACCGCATCGCTCGAGGGCCGGGGCCGTCGCCCGCGAAGGTGCCGTCCATCACCGCGAAGAGGCCGGGGTGCAGCTCCTTCTGGATGGTCAGCAGGTCTACCAGCGTCTCGTGGATGACGGAGTGCGTCCAGTGGCGCTTGCGGTTCAGCAGGCCGCCAAAGGCGTTCTTCATCGCGCCGGTCATGGTGGTGAAGACGTGGGTCTTCATGGTGGGGAGCTGGATGATGCTCTTGCCTGCAAAGCTGGCGGGAACGGTGATGCCCTCCGGGAAGATCTTGTCCAGCACCAGCATCTCGCCTTTGGGCTCGTAGAGCACCCACTCGTTTGGGAGCACGTCGAGGTGGACGGTGGGGACTTCGAGGCGGTCGGTCACCGGCTTGTGCTTGTTGGCGACCTCGCCCTCGTAGGAGTCCACCACGACGGTGCCGTTGTGCGCGCCGATGAGGTCCGTGTAGCCGTCCTCTCGCAGCGTCTTGATGACCCCCTCCAACTGCCACGGCGAGGTGGAGCAGGCGGGGTACCAGTGCTGCCAGGAGATGTTAATCTTGAGGAGGACGGGGTTGGCGAGGGGCAGGACATCGCGGTAGCCGGCCATGCGCATGGCCGCGCCGGTGTCGTCGAGCACGGTGTCGGGCGTCGTGCGCACCACGGCCACGACGGACTTTTGCGAGCTGCGGGCGTCCTGCGCTGCGTTCGATGGGGAGGGTTGCGTCGTCATGCGTACAGTGTACCGCAGCGATGCGGCGCGATGCGCGGGGTTCCAAATTGAACTGGCTTGCACCTTGGGATACACTACGGCAAACTTTCATAGGACCCAAATCCGGGAGGTAGCTGCATGGCGAACGCCCCATTGTTCCCCGTAACGGTCGTTGGAAGTTGGCCCCGCTCCACCGAGTTGGTCCGCGCCCTGCGCCGCAAGGAAGCCGGCGAAATCACCCTCGACGAGTTCAACGCAATCGCTGACGCCGAGGTGTTGGCCTGCATACGCGCGCAGGAGGAGGCTGGCGTGGACATCATCAGCGACGGAGAGCTGCGTCGAGACAACTTCTACTCCTTCGCCGTGGACAAGCTGAACGGAATGAAGCTCATGAAGGTCTCGGAGCTGTTGGACTACTCCCGGGACCGGGCGCGAATGGAGGAGATGCTGCGGGCCCTCGACGTGCCGTCCTTCGCCATCAAGAGCCCCATCGTCGTCGACCGCATCGGAAAGCGGCAGGGCCTCGCCCTAGATGAGTTGGCCTTCTTGCGGGAGCACACGGACCGGCAGATCAAGATTCCGCTCCCCGGCCCCTATATGCTGACCCGCTCCAGTTGGTTCGAGGGGCTGTCCGACCGGGTTTACCCTACACCTGAAGACCTCGCCGCCGACGTGGTGGCCATCCTGCGGGAAGAGATCATCGCCCTGCGCGACCAGGGCTGCGACTTCGTTCAGCTGGACGAGCCCATCCTCAGCCAGGTGGTGTTCGGCGAGGAAAACACCGAGACGTTCATGTGCGCCGCCCTGCCCAACCGCCGCGACCCTACGGACGAGCTGGAGTTCGCCGTACGGTTGATGAATGAGACGTTGGATGGAATCACCGGGATCAAGACCGGTGTCCACATCTGCCGCGGCAACTGGAGCAAGCGGGAAGACGTGCTGCTCACCGGCAACTATGGGCCCATGCTTCCCTATCTTGCCCAAATGAACATCGACCAGCTCGTGCTGGAGTGTGCCACGCCCCGAGCCGGCGAGATGGATGTCTTCAAGGAATACAGCAACGAGTGGGAAGTTGGCCTCGGCGTGGTGAATCCCCGGACTGACGACATCGAGTCGCCGGAGCAGATCGTCGCGAGGGTCAAGGAGGTGCTGCAGTACTTTGACCCGGAGAAGATCTACCTCAACCCCGACTGCGGCTTTGGCACCTTCGCCGAAAGAAACGTCAACACCACCGAGATGGCCATCAAGAAGATGCGTGTAATCGCCCAAGCCGCCGAACTGATCAGGGCGGAATACCGGTAGCGCCATCGAGAAGAGTTCGCGCCGAATCGGGACCGAACGGCGCTCATGAAGGAGTTGGAAATGGCAGAAGAAGGAAACCTCAACGGGCTGCCCCGGGAGAAACTGGCCGAAGTCCTGGAGTCCTTTCGCGACCCCGAGGTCTTCCAGGCCGTGACTGGGCCATGGAAGTCGCGGGTGGTCTGGCAGGACGGGATGCGGGCGAAGGCGTACATGCGGAACCACCAGGTCGAAATGGACGAGCCCGGCGACCTGACCGCCACCGACGTCGCGGCCAGCGCCCACGAGCAGTTGCTGTCGGCGATCGGCAGTTGCATGACCGTGGGCTTCGTAGTAAACGCCACAAAGCAGGGCGTCCGCATCCATGACCTCGAAGTGGCCGTGGAAGGGTACTTCGACAACATCCGCAAGTGGGCAGGGGTCGAGGCTGAGGGAAACCCGGGCTACGGCAAGATTTCGGCCAAGTGCTTCGTGCGCGCAGACGCCGACGAGGAGACCCTGCGCGGCATCTGGCGTCTGGCGGTCGAGGGATCGCCCGTCACGCAGTCTGTAGCCAACCCCACAAGCGTCGAGACCGATTTTGAAATGGTTGGTTGATGGTCACCTTCGTCTCAGCGGATTGGGTCACTGAACACATCGGTCGGCCGGGGTACCTGATAATCGACCCCCGGTCGGCCATGCGCTATCTCATGGGCCACTTGAGAGGGGCGGTCAACGTTCCGTTCAAGAAGCTACAGGGCCCGGACGGACGTCTCGGGCCGCCGGACCAGCTTGCCGTCTCCTTTGGCGACGCGGGGCTGGGCGACGACATAACCCCGGTGCTTTACGACAATCAGGACGGCCGCAACGCCGCCATGGCCGCCTGGATCCTCGAATACCTGGGATGCACCGACGTTCACGTCATGGACCTGCTCTTCGACGCCTGGAAGGAACGGGGGCGCGAGGTGCTCTACCGGCCTGTCCCCACCGAGCCGAAGTCCTTTCAGCCGCGCCTCAACCCGTCGGTGCGGACGACGTTGAACGACGTCGCGAGCGCAAGCGCGACTGTGCTCCTGGATACGCGCTCCCCGGAGGAGTTTCGCGGCGAGACGGACATGGACGCTCGCCCCGGGCACATTCCCGGAGCCGTCAATCTTCCCCACACGGAAATGGCCGGCGCCGAGGGGAAGCTGCTCATTGATCCGGACCTGCTTCACCGGCTGCTGGCGGACGTCGGCATCACGCCCAGCGATCCGGTGGTGGCCTACTGCCGCAGCGGAGTCCGGGCTTCACTGGCGTATCTGTCCATGCGGCAGGCCGGCTACGCCGTCCGCCTCTACGACGGCTCGTACGCGGAGTGGATGGACAGCGGCCAACCTGTGGAAATCTAGCTTTCCCAATCTGAGGGCTCGCCCCATCGGGAACCAGCGGATTCCTCAAAAACGGAGCTAACCACCGTCCAGGGACTTGGCTGCCTCCATTGCGATTTCTTCGTCGCTTTCCGGGCCTGAGCCGCCTACGCCGACGACACCGATCATCTCGTCGCCGCGCATGATGGCGACGGCGCCGGGCGCGAAGACGATGCGCCCTCCGTGAAGGTGGTTCACCGCTGCCTGCACCGAGTTGCCTCCAGACCTGCCGGAGAGCTCTCGGCTTGGGGTCCCGTCCCACAGCGCCGTGGACATCGCCTTGCCGCGCGCCACGTCAGGGTAGTAGGAACGTGCGCCATCCAAGCGGGCCAGGGCTATCAGGCTCCCGGCGTTGTCCACCACGGCAACGGCTGTCCGAACTCCTCGCGCGCGGCTGAGCTCGACGGCCTTCGCAACCACAACTTGTGCCTCGTCCAACGTAATTCCCATGATTCTCCTCGCTCCGGGGGGTTGCCTACAACTCTCCGCCGCTGTTTGTCGTCAGACCCACGGGCAAACTTCGGGCTTCAGTATCGCGCCTTTACATATTTAGGGTCTGCTATAATGCCTACACTTCGGCGGCATTGTATCACCCCAAAGGAGGAGCGCCATGATCTACGAGCTTCGGATCTACACGTTGAAGGGCGGCTCCACGCGGGAGTTGGAACGCCGCTTTGGCAACAACCTCGACATACGGAACAAGTACTCCAGGATGTACGGCTTCTGGCACACGGAGATTGGGCAGACCAACCAGATTGTGCACATCTGGCCGTACGCCGACCTGCGCGACCGGGCCGAGTCCCGCGCAGCCGCCAATCGCGATGAGAGCAACCGCTGGCCGCCCGGCATCGCCGAGTTCTTTGAGCGCCAAGAGGTGGAGGTCATGGAGGCCGCCCCGTTCATGACTCGTCTTGAAGGCGAGTACGGCCGCGTGTACGAGTTGATAACGGAGACGTACCCGCCCGGCGCCGTCGACGGCGTGCTCGCGGCCTACGGCGAGGCGATGCCGGCCCGAGAGCAGGTGTACCCAATCGCGGGCATTTGGAAGACGGTCATCGGGAATCACGGCAGGGTGCGCCAAATATGGGTGTACAAGGACTGGGACCACCGCGGCGAGGTCCTGTCGGCGCTGGAGAACGAGCCGGCGTGGCCGCCTAAGCTGCCGGTCGACGCCATCAGCCGGGAGACACGCATCATGCACCCGGCGGCATTCTCGCCCTTGCACTAGCATTGCTGCCACATCGGAAAGGCAGCGCCACCGCTACCTGGATAGACATGGGAGTGGACGCCCTGTATTGTTACCGAGTCACATACTTATGTAGAGAATGCTGGCAACAGGGCCAACTTCGGCGACCATGAAACATCACCGGGCTTGGGACATTCACGGAGGAAAGCAATGAGACGACTAGTTTCCCTGCTGATTGCGAGCATAGCGGCGCTTCTCCTCGCAGCCGCCTGTTCGAGTTCAAGCGACAGCGCCACTTCGCAGGCTCCGGCCCCCGCGCCCCAAGCTGCCGTGGCGCCGGCACAGCCCGCAGCGCCAGCGGCGCCGCAAGCCATTTCCTCCGTGCCTCAGGCTGCGGTCGCGCCGCTGCCCGCCGACCGGCCTCAAGGTGCGATGACTGCCCCCGAACCGGTGGCCGACCCCTCCGTCGGCCGGCTGGTGATGGCGCTGCAGCTTGAGACGGAGGCGAACGACCCCCGCTACACCACCAGCATCCCCAGCAGCATCGGCATCCGGCCAATGTACGACAACCTAATCGAGATTGATGCGACCACCGGCAACATGGTCCCAGGACTCGCCGAGTCCTGGAGCCTGGAACCCGATGGGGCCTCATGGCGGTTCCAGCTTCGTGAGGGCGTGAAGTTCCACAAGGACTGGGGCACCATGACCGCGAGCGACGTGCTATGGAGCTTCCAGAACCGCACCGCCGATGACGCCACCAACAGCGGTGCGCAAACGCAGAAGCGGCTAATTGGCAGCATCGACGTCGTCAACGACTTCGAAATCGTAATCAGCCTGACCCAGACAGACCCCAGCTTCATGACCAACAACATCACGGGCTGGGAAGTGGTGAGCAAGGCGCACTTCGACGCCGTCGGCTCAGCGCCGTCGTTGGGCGATGAGGCAATCGCGGCCACGGGACCGTACCAGTTTCTCGAGCGGTCGCAGGGGCAGTTCATTCGCTACTCGCGCGTGCCGTACGACCATTGGCGCGTGAACCCGGACTTCCCTGAATTTGAGTTTCGCATCATTAGTGAAGAGTCGACCCGGTTGGCCGCAATACTGACCGGTGAGGCCCACATGGCGGAAATCGCCCAGGACCTGCACGACCAAGGTTTAAGTGCGGGTATGGAGGTGGTAGGCTCGCAAGTGGCAGGCCAGCGCATCCTCGCAGCATTGCAGTGCTGCTACCTTGTAGACGACGCATATGTCCACCCGGACAGCCCCCTGCTGAACCCGTTGGTGCGGAAGGCGCTGAACAAGGCCATCAACCGTGACGAGCTGAACGAGGCGTTCTTCGGCAACAAGGGCGCCACCATGTACCACGCCCACGTCTACCCAACGCAGCCCTGGTTTAACCAGGGGTGGATCGACCGTTACCCGGAGGAATACGGCTTTGACCCGGCGGCGTCCCGCGCCCTCCTCGCCGAGGCTGGCTACAACGCGGACAACCCGCTTGAAACCATCATCACCCTCAGCTCCCGTTTCGCGGGTTCCGAGGACGTGGCTCTTTCCATCTTGAGCTTCTGGCGCGGCGTCGGCGTCGAGGCCAAGGCCCTGACGATCGACTCAACAAAGCAGCGAAACCTGCGGCGCAACCGCGAGTTCGACAACAACACCTACGTCACGAACACCAGCTCCAACATCTTCACAGCCATGAACGCGTACCACAGCGGCAATGGCGCCCGCATCGGCTTCGAGTACCCGGAGACCTCCGCCATCTTCTCCACGGTGCAGCAGACCATGGACGAGGCGCAGCTGCTGGACCTGTTCCAGCGGTGGGGCAACCTGGTCTATGACCTGCACATGGACATCCCGCTCTTCCTGCAGCGAGCGGAGATCATGGTCAACCCCAGCGTGGTTTCCGATTACGTCTTCCCTGGAACTATCAGCGGCAACTGGACGCATGTGGAATACATCAAGTCGGCCCGGTAGTCGAGAAGACGCTGCCGGTGGCCTCAGCCGGAGGGAGGAGGGCCAATGCTAACTGCAGAGGAAAACGAACTCTTTACCCAGGTGGGACCAGGCACTCCCATGGGCAAGCTCATGCGCTGGTATTGGCATCCCATTGCGGCGGCGACGCAGCTCGACGAGAACCCGGTGCGTGCGGTCCGCCTGCTCGGCGAGGACCTCGTGCTCTTTCGCGACCGATCGGGCAACCTTGGCCTCGTGGAGGGCCGGTGTGCGCATCGGCGCGTGGAACTGCGGTTCGGCATTCCGGAGAAGGAGGGCTTGCGCTGCGCCTACCACGGTTGGCTTTACAGCCCCACGGGCCAGTGCTTGCAGATGCCGGATGAAGCCGCAGACAGCACCTTCCACAGCCGGGTGAAGCTGCAATCGTACCCGGTGCAGGAGCTGGCGGGCGTCGTCTTCGCGTACCTGGGGCCGGAGCCCGCGCCGCTCCTGCCGAACTGGGACCTCTTCGGCGCGGAGAACGTCGCGCGGGACGTGGGGTTTCAGGAACTCAACTGCAACTGGTTGCAGGTCCAGGAGAACGACATGGACCCGGCCCACCTCGAGTGGCTGCACGGGTACTTCTCCAACTACGCGCTGGAGCGCATTGGCCGCATGGACCTGCAGCGGCCCTCACGCAACGCCAACGGACAGCGCACGCCGGTGGGCGACCGCCGCGACTGGGCGGTCTACGAGCAGGGCGTCATGAACTATGCCAAGACGCCCAACGGACTGCGGGAAGTCCGCCCGTCCATCTTCCCCAACGTCAACAGCTTTACAACGGACTTCATGTACCGCGTTCCCATGGATGACACGCACACCCTGCACGTCTTCTACACCTCCTATGCACAAGACCCGGACGAGCCGCCGCAAGAGACCGTGCCCTACTACATTGTCCCGCCCTCCGTGGACACGCGCGGCAACCCGATCTGGACGGAACTCGACAACAATGGCGGACAGGACGCCATGGCATGGATGGCGCAGGGGCCCATCGTGGACCGCACGAAGGAGCGGCTCGGCGAGTCCGACCGCGGCGTCCTGATGTACCGGGAGTTGCTACGGCAACAACTTCGCATCGTAGAGGACGGCGGCGAACCCATGAACGTCTTTCGCGACGCCGCCAAGAACGTGTGCATCCCTGTGCCGCCTCGCGATGGCTCCCCCCTCGTGTGGGAGGGCCCCAGCGAGCACCTCATGAACCGCGTCACCGGCCCCTACAAGCACTCGCCGGTCGTGCGCGGCATGGTAGAGAAGTACAGGGGCAAGGACGCGCTGGAGGGACCCGTTCACTAGCGCCTCCTGAGCCAAATGCAGCGGGCATGCTCGAGACCCGGAATTCCCCACGCCCAGTTTTTGATGTCAGGAGCAGCAGTGAACGAGGCCGCCTTCCCGCAGATTCCGCTCGAGTTCGGCATCTTTGATTGGATTGAGTGGGGTGAGGCCCCCCTCAACGAGGTCTTCGAAGCCAAGCTGAAGCTCATTGAGCACGCTGAGCAGCGAGGCTTCGCCTGCTACCACGTCGCCGAGCATCACGGCACCCCACTCTCCATCAACGGCAGCCCGGGACTGTTCCTCGCGGCGGCGGCGCAGCGGACGGAGCGCATTCGCTTGAGCCCGCTCACCTACTGCCTCCCGTGGCACAACCCCTACAGGCTCTACAACGAGATCTGTATGCTGGACCAGCTCAGCAAGGGTCGACTGGAGATCGGCGTTTCGCGCGGAGTCTCTCCGATAGAGGCGCGGATATACGGGATCCACAGCGTCGAACAGTCGCGCGAGATGTCGCAAGAGGCGCTCGACGTGCTGCTGGCGGCCTTCAACAACAATGAGCTTAACTACGAGGGCAAGCATTACCAATTCGAGAATGTAGAGCTCTGGAACCGGCCGTACCAACTCCCGTACCCGCCGCTCTGGTTCCCCAGCAGCAACGAAAGCACCGTGCCGTTCATCGCCAAACACGGCTTCCACACGTCCCACAACTTCGCGCCGGTGCAACTCGCCAGCCTGCACTTCGCCCACTATAAGGAGGCATGGCTGCACCACCGGGACGAGCCGGACCGCATGAACGGCCACGTTGCCGTGCCTAAGCTCACCAACTCACGCCATGTCTACGTCGCGCCGACGGACGCGCAGGCCATGGAAGAGGTGCGCGAGCCGTTCCTGACGTGGCGGCAGCACATCACGCACCTGAACCGCAGGGTACGCGGTGAGCCGGACGTGGGCGGCGAGCTCGAGATGGCGTCACGGCTGGAGCAGGAAACGCTCATCGTCGGCTCGCCGGAGACGGTGACCGCCAGGATCACGGAGGCAATGCAGATCAGCGGCATCAACTACTTCCTGGGGGTCTTTGCCTTCGGGAACATGGCCCAAGACAAGGCAATGCGCTCCATGGACCTCTTCGCGCAGGAGGTCATGCCCGCCGTCCGAGATCAGCTCAGCTAGCGGTCAGGGAAGCGGCGGCGCCGGTTTGCCGTGAGCCTTGAATTGGTGAGACGCCGGGAGGCCTACGCACGACAGCCTAGTTAAGCAAGGCGCTCAACTTGCTCGTGGCGGGGTGTCCACCCCTCGAAGGAAGGTCCATCGGGAGCGCTCCACTCTCGCAGGGAAACCTCGTACCCGGATGGGTCCCGGATTACCGCCTGCCGACCCCAGAAGGTCGTTGCATCCCACGGCTCCCTCACCACCTCCACGCCCTTGCTCGTGAGATCCGCGAGGGCCGCATCCATGTCGTCCACGGCAATACCGATTCTCCGGATGGTGCGCTCTCCTGGCAGCTCGCTGAGGTCGGCTGGCACGCCAAACTCCAGGAGCACGCCGTCAAGCTCGACGTAGGCAGATAGTCTCCCGCTCGTCATGTACTTCCGCAGCAAGGTGAAACCCAGGTTCTTGGTGTAGAAGTCGATGGACTCCTCTACGTCCCGCACCCGGTAGTAGATGTGGCTAACTCCCGTGAACATGGCGAATGCCCCCTTCTTCGATTCTCCAGGCATTGTCGATGGCGCTGCCCGGTACCATGCGCGACTGATTGGCTCGACTCCGAAACGTGACGGGCAAGCATGCGGCTATCCCGCACACCGCAGCCCGCCGTATGTCGTCAAAACGAGTGGGAGTTACGCAGCTTACCTTGCCTGGGTCATGCAATGAGATTCCTCAAATGCACGCCCCAAACCTTCAACCGCGTAACTCCCACTACCACTAGTCAAGCGCCGAGTGGCGCCACTGGATTAGACTTTCGCCGGCTGCACCTCGGGGGACACCGTAATGCTGTCCCAGGTGTCGGGGTCGTCGGTGAAGTGGACGCCCTTGGGCAGGATGGCCTGACCCGACCGCACCCGGAAGGACTCCGGATGTGACGGTGCGTAGGGCTCTTTCCCTTCCATCAGGTCCCGGGCGCACTGGATGAGCCGACGGCGCATCCGAATGATTGCGCGGTCCGTCGTGCCGAGGTGCTCCTTCCAGCGGGTGGCCGTCGTGCTGGCCCCCATGCTGTCCGTCATCGCCGAGTCCTGGGCCCGCCCGTTGTTGAAGGGGATGCCGGACCAGCTGTAGTTTTTCTGCGCGTCGCGGTCGATCATGTAGTGGTTGTGCTTGTTTGCCTTCCCGTACCAGGTCCCGGGGATGAGCCCTTCCTTCCAGGGTTCGGGGGGAACGCCCCTGCTGGGGTTGCCGCGTCCCACCTTGTAGATGAGCTCGTCTTCCTTGTAGGCCCTGTAGGGGTGCCACGAGCACATGTAGAACCAGCAGTTCTCATCGTCGATGGGCACCAGGAACGCGGCACGGACGGGTCCGCGCAGGGCGTTCTTGCCTTCCGGCGGAGAGCCGCCACCACCGCCGGGCGGCATGGTGACCCAGGGGAACTGAAAGCGAGAGATGCGCCAGTAGTTGGAGTCCTTTTCCGCCTCGCGCACCGCGCCGATGAGGATGCCGCCGTCCGTGTCCTCCACAAAGAACTCCGGCGGCCTGCCGCGCAGGTGATACCGGTCGTTGATGCCCACGCCGTCCTTCTTGGCGATTTCGTGCTGATCCAGCACGCTGTGCAAGATGGATGAGTGGACCGTGTCAATCTCTCCCTCGATCACCTGCACGAAGTTGGACTCGTAGAGGATCTTGGTGGTGTCCATGTGCTCCGGGGGAAGCAGCAGGCACTCCAGCTCAGGCTTCGGGGGTTCCAGGTGCGACGGCCCCATGTAGGCCCAAACAAAGCCCGCTCCCTCAAAGGTGGGGTAGGCAGTGGCCCGGACCTTCTCCTTGAAGGCGGACTCCACCGGCTCCGACATCATGTCCATGCACCGGCCCTCGACGTCAAACTTCCAGCCGTGGTAGATGCAGCGCAGTCCGCCGTCCTCGTTGCGCCCGTAGAAGAGGCTGGACAGCCGGTGGGGACAGAACTCCGCCAAAACTCCCACCCGGCCGCTGGTGTCACGGAAGGCCACCAAATGCTCGCTATAGATCTTCGTCTGGACCGGCGGGCAGTCCGGCTCCGGCAGCTCCTCAGAGAGCAACACCGGTGTCCAGAACCGCCTGCAGAACTCCCCCATGGGAGTGCCTGGACCCGTTTGACACATTAACTCGTTCTCTTCCCGGGTTAGCATTGCCTCCCTCTCTTTCTCTGTATCCTCTGCATTCGTCTCGCGCCAAGCATGATGGCACATTGTATCCCTAGGCCGCGTCGACGGCAACGAGGTTAGTCGTCGTCAGCCCCCAAAAGCCCAATGACCTCGCACTGGACGAGAGGAGCCCCTTGGGGCGAAACCTCAAGGAAGATGCGCGCGGGGCGATAGCCGCCCTCGGGAAACATCTTCTCCCACTCGACGTCGATCGGAGGCCGGTGCATCTGTTTGCTCTGCACAAAGAAGGACACGCGGGCAATGTCATTCACCGTGCCCCCGGCGTCTTCCATGAGCGTCTGGATGTTGCGAAAGATGACGCTGGCCTGCCCTTCAATGTCGGCTGGCAGTTCGCGGGTGTCCGGGTCCGTGCCGGTAATGATCGACGATACGATCAGGTTTCCCAGCCGTGCGCCCATGGGTATGGGGTGCACTCCCCGCTCCGAGTAGTCGATGCCCTGGATGGTCAGCATTTTCCGAGTCGCCATTGGTTCCTCCTTCTCGCCGTTTCTCTAGCGGTTGTTCTACTGTCGGGATGGGCTCGCCTCTTGCCGGCTCCCGGTGCGGCTTCGCCCTGCCTGCGCCCCTAGGCGGTCCTCGATGCCCGCACACTGCCCGCCGCCAGCGCCTCCACGCCCCTGGGCCACTCGCGTTTGAGCGAGTCTACAACCGAGTGCGTAAACTTGCCGATGCCCTCGATCTCCATTTCCCCGATGTCTCCGTCCTGCAATGGCCCCAGGCCCTGGTGATTCGTGCCGCACATCAAGAGGTCCCCGGGTTTTAGCGTCATGATGCTGGACATGGTGGAGATGAGCTCGGGGATCCGGTGCTCCATGTCGGACGTGTTGTAGTCGTGGCGAATCTCGCCGTTGACCCGGTACTGGACGTGCAGGTCGTGGGGGTCGGCGACCTCGTCGGCGGTCACGATATAGGGGCCGATGGGGTTGAACGTGTCGAAGGACTTCCCAAAGTTGCCGGGCATGGCCGGGCCGTCGCCCTGGGTGGGTCCCGGAGTTGGGCCGCCGATCCACGGAGAGCGCGCCGATACGTCGACGCCCGCGAGGTAGCCGAAGATGTGCCCCATGGCCTCGTCCTCGGACACGTTGCTCGCATCCGAACCTATGACGAACGCTAGCTCCGCCTCATGGTGGAAGATTCGCGCCTGGAACGGGGGCAGGACTACCGTGTCGCCTGGCCCGATGACGGCGTCCGGAGACTTGAAGAACATGCTCATTGGCCGCCTGACGGGGTTGTCCACGTTTTCCAGGTAGTTCCCCTGGCCCATGAGGATCTTGCCGGGCCGGGGGACCGGCGGCCGCAGGCGCACCTGGTCAAGCGGGACCGCGTCGCCGCTTTCCGCCGCGGCCTCCAACGCCGGCCGCAGCTGGTCAAAGTTCCTGATGATGCTTTCCAGCAGCTGCTGGGGTGTGCCGCCGTCGCCAGCCCCCACGATATCGCTGACATCGACGACCCCTCGCTCGGTTACGACACAGGGTCGAAAGTCGTCATAGAATCCAAGTCTCATGCCTACCTCCTATCGAGTAAATCTTCCACTGCCAGGACTCTTAGACTGGGCAGCCTCCAATCGAATCTAGAAGGCGCTAGTTCGCCGCCTTGATGTTGTATACGTGGCTCCAAGTGCCGGTGAAGGCGCCGGGCCACACATAGTCGCTCACTATCTCAGGGTTGACCACAATTTCCGCCGGCACCCAGAAGAGGGGGTTGCTGGCGTGCAGGTCATAGTGCAAATTGCCCCACTCGCGGGCGATTTCGTTTCGCTTGACGTCGTCCACCTCGTTGATGAGCCTGTAGTATGCGTCGTCCATTTCCGGCGTCGCGAAGCCATACAACCGGCTGGGCTGGCCGGTCCCTGAGTTCTTCACCCTGATCGCGATAAACAGGTCGGAGGAGGTGATGTCAAGGTTCAGGTGGTTGTTGAATTCGAAGGGGGGATTCCTTGTGCCCGGGGAAATCCCGCCGCGCTCGATGGAAATGAGCTTCACGGCCGCTCCGATTTCACTCATGTAGCCGCCCACGGCCTCGGTCAGGTCAAGGGACGCAGGGATGCCTCGCGTCTCCCGGATAACAAAGAGATTTGCTTCTACGGGGTTGTTGGGGCCATAGCCCGCTTCCGCCAGCAGCGCCCTCGCCGCCTCAGGGTCGTATCCGTACTCGTCAGGGAAGCGAGTGACCCAGGTGGGGTCCCAGCCCTCCCGGCTGGGGTTCTGGTGGGCGTTGTACATCGGGACGGCGGACCCGCCAAAGTAGGCCTCGTTCAGCTGGTCACGGTCAACTGCCTTGGAGAACGCCTTGCGCACCCGAATGTCCATAAGGGGTGTGTCCGGGTTGGTCCAGACCTGCGCCTCCGGGTCAAAGTTGCAGCAGTAGTACCGGATGAATGTCCTCTGGCCGGGCACCTTGCCCTGGACAAGTTTCATGCCTTTCTCGGTCGCGGTTGCCACATTATCCTTGGGAATGGCGGCCAGGTGGACCTCGTCGGCAAGCAGCGCGGCCAGCCGGGTGGAGGCTTCAGCCAGCCAGCGGTACTCGAACTCCTGGAAATCCGGCGTGATCTTCCAGTGCTCGTAGGGCACCCGCTCGAAGAGGAGGAACCTCTCCTGCTCCCGCTCCAGAAGTTGGTAGGGCCCCGTCCCCACAACGACGTCGTCCAGGTTGAGCGGCTCTCCCTCCGCCTCATGGTGGGCCTTGCTGACCTGGTCGCCCATATTCCCTTGCTGCGCGGACATCACGGTGATGAACTCCGCGGCGGGCCTGCTCAACCTGAAGATGACCTCGTGGTCGTTGACGATGTCCACGCTGCCAACCATTGCGCCATAGCTCGGGGTCTGTCCATGGGTGCTGTCTTCCCGAATGAACTGCTCATGGGTGAAGAGCACGTCCTCGGCGGTAAACTCCCCGAACCCTCGCTGCCACTGGACGCCCTCGCGCAATTTGAACCTGAAGGAGAGGCCGTCGGGTTCCAGGTTCCACTCCGTTGCAAGCTCGGGGACGAATCCGCCTGTCTCTGCATCAATGCCAATGAGGTACTCATAGATGGGGCGGACCTGGAAGGCCTGCGGCTGCCCACCCATTCTTGGGGCAGCGAACTCCGAGGAAGGTGGAGTAATCGCCATAATGACCCGCTCGACCTTGGGCTCGACAGGAGCAGCCTTAACGGGGTCGGCGGCAACAGGGGCGGCGGTGGGGCTGACTGCGGCAGGCTGCTCTTGCGCCGCTGCGGTTGGCGCAACCGGGGCGACCGGGGCCGCACTCGGCGAGGCCGTCTCTTCGTCGTCGCCGCCACACGCCGCCAACAAGAGCACGCAAAGTGAGGCAACCAAGACCCACGCTAACTTTCTTCCAATAGAGAATCTCTTCATTTATCCCTCCTAGCCTCGTTTCTTGGGGTCGGAAGTCCCAACCTCCGTGCCGTTTGAAAGCCCTACGCCCGTGCGACGGTTTCCTCGGCGTACTCTTCCATCAACCCCTGAAAGTCGCCCTGCGGCGATACCACGTCCAGGGAACGCACTCGAAAGACATCCGGGTTCGACGCGGCGTGGGGCGTCTGGCCTTCCTGCAACTCTCGAGCCAACTTCAACAGAATCCGGCGGGCCGCTATGATGGCTGCGTCCGTGGTCCCCAAATGCTCCCTTGTCCGGTCTACAATCGCCCCCATGCTATCCGTCATAGCCATGTCCTGAGTGCGGCTAATAGGGATCCCCGTGTAGTTCTTGGTCCGTTGCATCTCCCGGTCTATCAGATAATCGTTGTCCGCGTTCCGCTCTGGCCGCCACGTATCCACGCGCCCTCCGTCGGGCAAGCGGTATGCACAACGGTACATTTCTGCATTCGAATTGGGGCGGTTGAGCTCCTCATCCGTAAGGGGCCGTTCGGGATGATACGAGTATTGGAAGACGGAGATGTGCTCGTCATCCATGGGGACCCAGCCGCGGCCGCCCGCCGGGAATGAGTTGCTCGCGATGAGGCTGTACATAGGCAAAAGAAACTGCGTCACCCGCCAGTTGTACGTTCCGTCGGGCAGGTCCCTCCTGGCGCCGTAGACGAAACCGTAGTCCGTCTCCTTCACTGTGAAACGCGGGTTGCCAATCTGGTGCCGCAGCACCCTGTCGCCCAACATGCGCTGCCCGGCGTAATACTTCTCCATTCCCTCTTTGTCCATCCATCGATGAAGGAAGGAAGCGTGGGACGAATCAATCTCACCTTCCGTTGCCTGCATGTAGTTGGAATCCTGGATCCACCGCTGGACTCGTCGATGTGTATCCGGCACCCGGCACCACTCGTACTGCGGGAGCTCCGGCACTGACGCGGCGGAGCCCATATAGATCCACACACAGCTGCCCCAGTCTCGTGCGGGATATGATTTTACCTTGACCTTGACCTTGAAGTTGCTCTCAGTGGGCTCGCTGGGCATGTCTACGCAGTCGCCGTTCACGTCGAACTTCCAGCCATGGTAGACACAGCGTAGTCCAGACTCCTCGTTCCTTCCGAAGAAGAGGCTGGCGCGCCGGTGGGGGCAATTGGCGTCAATGACCCCCGGGACGCCATCACTATCCCGAAAGGCCACCAGGTCCTCCCCCAAGACTCTGATTCGCACGGGTGGGCAGTCGGCGGCGGGCAACTCCAAGCTGAGGAGCGCCGGTTGCCAGAACTGGCGAAACAGTTCTCCCATTGGCGTGCCTGGGCCCGTCCTGGTTAGCAGCTCGTTGTCTTCCGTCGTTAGCATCCAACCCTCCCGTAGCCTTTATCCAATCCCTCTCAAAGGACCCCCCAGGTACGACCTAATACCTGCATGCCTATCCTTCTGCGACGATTAGCCGCTCGCCAAGCGCTCCCCCGCGCTGCCTACTCCCTGACTGCAGCAGAGGGTTCTCTTTCCACACCAACAGGTGATCAGAGGGATGGCAGTCTAAGTCCGGGTCGCGCGGTGGTTACATCGCCTGTTCCAGTAGGCCGGAGAAGCCCCCATCCGAACATCGCGTGTGACTGGTGAGCTCGTTCCTGCGAGGAAACTGAGATCGGGATCACCCTTATGGCTGGGAGTGGGGCCAACTCTCCAATGGGAAGGCCGTTCTTGGAATGGACGGCCCACAGCTCTCCTGTGAGTCGCAACAGCGAGCGGGGCAAAGAGGAGAGTTCTTCATCTGCCCTGACCAACTCCCACCCCGTTCTCTCAGCGGTGCCTGCGACTGAGATGCTGCAAAGCTACATCTGCATTCAGGCAAGTTGCTGTATTCGACGGCTGTGATGGCAACAATTACGAACTCTTAACGCCATCAACCTACTTTACAAAGGTTATACCCGGAGGATTGGGCGAAGTCTAGTTGCGGCTGTAAGGGAAGTCAAGGCCCGCGTGGATGCCCGCCGAGCAGCCTAGCGCCCACCCGTACATGCGCGGTCACGTCGTCATGGGCCAGCCGCGCTACAACGCCTCGGCTGACTGTCCTACCACTTGGTGGACTCTTCCGAGTAAACCTTGTCCGGCAAGCTGTAGCGAATTCCTTCCGCGTCAAACGTGGATGATTCCATCAAGCCGGTGAACCGCGCGAAATTGTTATCCTTCATGCGTCCCGGAAACAGCTTGGACAAGAACCTGCCATAGCGTTGCTGGAGCTTGAACCAAGTGATGGCTCCAAAGGTCGATTGCGAAGGGAAATTTAGTTGTTTGGCAGTTCGCGTTCCAATGAGCCCTCTCGCGATGCGGTAGACGTATTGCGCCAGTTGCCGGCGATCTTCCGGATCGGTCCTCCCGGCGATCAACGGCGCCGAGTTGACCAGCGCGTTGGCCATCACCATTGATTCGAGTGGGGGATCCGGCTCGCATATATGTCCAATGTCATATACATGCAGGGCTTCAGCCTCATCACGGTACAGGATCGTTTCGGGGATGCCCATGAGATAGCCGGAATAGCGCCAGACATCCATGAAGCTCTTGCGCTCTGCATCATTGTAATGGGCGCCCAGGGTCTTCATGTGTTTCAGCAGCCTTGCCGAAAAAGCGGAGACGGCGTAGCCCAGGTGCGCGGCGCTGATCGGGATGCCCCACGCCTCGGTGTTCCATTCAGACGATTGGTTCAGGAGGTGTCTCACCCGCGCATGGACTATCCGAATACGGACCGAGAGCTTCCAGCCATCTCCCTGTCTGTACATGCCTCCAGGGAGGAAGATCTCCGTCATGTGCCGGTTGTTCTGCCCCAGACGCCTGACGCCCTGATCACGCACCCGTCCGGTGATGAAGAACGACTTTGCGATGTTCGTTGTGAATCCTTCTATCAGAACGCCTGCCACGAATGCCGTCAATATCACGTTCGAGTCTCTGTGAAACATGCGGACGCCAGGTGCGAATCCCGCGTAGTCCAGCCAGTCCGGCGTCCTTTCCGCATCTTTGAAGAATGCTCGCAATGAGGCGGGCAGGTTTCGCAGGGCCTCTTCATCGTCATCGTCCATGGCCACTTGGATGAGCCGCCATTGCTCCTCTGTATCAAGCTCTGCGAGGTCGTCAGTCATCGCTTCGCCTAGAGGGTCACCAATGTGCGTATGCGCCATGTACTTGTCCGCCAGGTCGGGGTCCAACCTGCGGGCCTTCTCATACCCTTCGAGGTAGTCGGTAGGTATGGTCATTTCTGCCCGTGCTCCCTTCGAATCCAACCAGGACTGTCTGGACTCCTGGGTATTCACTATTCCTCAGATTCAACCCGCAGGTTGGGAAGCCACTGTAGCCAGGACGGCAGGTACCAGTTTCCTTTGCCTAGCACGTCCATGCTGGCTGGGACCAAGATCGACCGCACCAATGCCGCATCCAGGAGCACCGCTATTGCAAGCCCGAACCCGACCTGCTGGTTGACGATGGTCTCCCCCGCCGCGAATGCGCCGAACACCGCTACCATGATGAGCGCCGCGCCGGTGATCATCCCCCCCGTCGACTGCAGCCCGTAAGCGACCGCCTGTTTGTTGTCCCCGGTCTCGTCGTAGCGTTCCCGGATACGGCTGAGCAGGAACACGTGGTAGTCCATGGACAGCCCAAAGAGGATGGAGAACAGGAACAGCGGGATCCACGCGTCAATGACCTCGGCGTGTTGGAACCCCAGCAGGTCCGTGCCCACCCCTTGTTGGAACACCAGCACCAGCAGCCCGTAGGTTGCGCCCACGGACAGCAGGTTCATGATGATGGCCTTTATCGGGATGACGATGGACCGGAAAACAAGCATCAGGATGATGAAGCTGGAGCCGAGCACAAACGCAAAGATGATTGGTGTGAACTTATCGACGATGCCGAAGAAGTCGGTGGCCTCAGCGGTCACGCCCCCAACATAGACCTCCGCGGGCACGCCTTCGAACGCCGAGGCGACGTGCACCTCGCGCAGAGTGGTCAGCTTGTCGGTTGCTGCGCGGCTGTTGGGTTTGCCGGGGAACGGAAGCGTCAGCAGCGCCAGGTCGCCGGCGTCGTTGGCCTCAACCTGAGGCGGCACAGGGAAGGTCGGATCGTCCTGCAGCGACTGCATCAGTCGCGCTATCCCCCCCTGCACCTGCGGGTTGGCGATATCTCCGTCGATGACGATCTCCGCGGGGCTCAGTATCCCGGCGGGACTGACCGCTCCCATGGAGAATTCCTCTTCAAAGACGATGAACGCCGCCTTGGTCTCGGATTTGTCAGGGAAAGTGTTGACGTCGTTGAGCCCTGTCTCGATGCCGAAGTAGAAGTACGACAACGCAATCATGGGAACGGCGACGAGGAGGATGCTGACGACGGGGAAGCGCGTAACGGTGTGGGTAACGGTCACCCAGAATCCATGCGCCTCAGCCTCAGACGACCTCAGGGAGTATTTTGACAGGAAGGGAATTGAGAGGAAGTCCACCCTGCGGCCGAGAATGGCCAGCAGCGCGGGCAAGAGTGTGAGAGTGGCGGCCAACGCGGCAAGCACCACAAGGATGGCCCCAAGCCCCAGCGATTGGAAGAACGACACGGGAACGATAAGCATCCCAAGGAGTGCCACCACCACCGTGGACCCGCTGAAGAGCACCGTGCGGCCCGCCGTGGCGCCCGTCCTGACAACTGCCGCGCGCTTGTCCAGGCCGCGCCCCATCTCTTCCCTGAAGCGGGACACGATCAACAGCGAGTAGTCGATGCCCACCGCAAGCCCGATCATGGTGATCATCAACTGCACGAAGAAGAGCAACTCGAAGTACTGGCCGATAACGCTCACTGCCGCAAGTGCGAGGAATATGGCGATTATAGCCATGCCCAACGGCAATAGGGTGGCCGCAACGGCGCCGAAGAGCACCAGCAGGATGATCAGCGCGATGGGGATGCCGAAGCGTTCCCCCGACTCCAGGTCTTCCGTGCTCAGCTCGTTGTTCTCGAAGGCTACGCTGGCGTCTCCGCCGATGAGCACACGAAAATCGTCCGTGCCGTCGAATCCCTGGACGACGTGGATGACCTCCTCGATGTTCTCAATGGCCTCCTGGGAGTCGCCGGTCAGGGTGTAGTGCATCAGCACGGTCCGCTGGTCAGGCGAAACCAGCAGGGAGAATAGCTGCTCCCGCTGCTCCGGAGGGATGAGTGCTTGTGCCGCGAGGGCTTGGTAGTAGTGGAATATCGGTTGCCCACCGATGCCCCCGGCAATCGTCTCCGGCCCAATCTCCACGATGGCCGCGTGGACCTCGTCCACCTTGGCGCGGAAGGCGTCGTCGTCCACCGTCAGAGACGGCGACTGAACAATGACCAGTTCGGCCAGCGGCTTGGGCCCTCGCAACCTGTCTTCGAGCAAGGCCGATGCGCGTTCTGACTCGTATCTGCCGGCCAGCCGGAAGTCGGTGGTGGTCGCGCTTCCCAGCAGTTCCCCGATGAGCGCCATCGCGAGCAGCACCAGCACAGCCCATACGCCGACGGTTATCCACGGCCTGCGCGAACTGATACGGGCGAGCATTTCTGTCAAGGGAGGACCTCCCGGATATGTGTGGACTCCCGCGCGGCTAGGGCGCCGCGAGAGGGGGACATTATAAGTGTGGGAAAGTTTGCGCTAGGCTTGTCGCGGAAGACAACCTGAAATATCGCAGTTACACCTTCGGGCACCACCCGAACGCCCGTTGACTCCAATGCAGTGGATCCTCCATTGAAACACCACACCCCAACCTCCTGCTACGCAGGGAGCATTAAGCTATACGTACCAACAATAACAGTACACTGCTACGCTATCCCTTTGTCAATTGCAGCCCAAGCTAAGACGACGCCAAGTAGCATACCCGTCTCCCCAAACGCACCGCAGGGGCGATTCGCGATTCCGATCACCCTGAGCCCCTCGAAGGGCCCCCTCGCCACCCTGACACGAACCCCTCGCGCCAACGCCGACGCCCCTGCTACCCTCCCCTCATGGAACACGCATGCAAGGATCTGGAACAGCACATCGCCTCCACTCTCGCGCCGAGGCGCACGTCGCACGCACAGTCCGTCTCCAGGATCGTGCGGATGCGGCCCCCGACAGCGGGGGGTTGTTGCCCCTCTGCAAAAAAATCTTGGATTTATAGCTGAAATGCGCCAAGCCAGCTATAAATCCAATGCCAAAACAACCCCCCACCGGTAACAGTCGCGACACAACCTCCCGGCGACCCAGCGCCCGCCACACCGGCGAGCAGCCAGGACATGCGACGGCTCAGGTGGGATTGAAGAGAAAGGCAAAGCACAGTGGGAAAGAGAGACCAGTGGGAACATCGTGTGGAGAAATTGGTGGGCGGCACAGGACTCGAACCTATGACCCCTTGCGTGTAAAGCAAGTGCTCTAACCAACTGAGCTAGCCGCCCGAAGAGAAGAAAAGGTGGTGCGCTTGGCGGGATTCGAACCCACGACCTCTGCCTCCGCAGGGCAGCGCTCTATCCGCTGAGCTACAAGCGCACATTGTGTGGTGCCGAAGGAGGGATTTGAACCCACACGGGCAATTGCCCACTACGCCCTGAACGTAGCGCGTCTACCATTCCGCCACTTCGGCATCAGTGGGCTTTAAGCCCCGCAATCCAGCTAGCCAATCCAGGGAATTGGCCTATGGGAGCCCCCGCCCTCGCCTTTACCATCTTACCCTGCGGGCCTAGCGCCCGGCAACCCACCAGCCGCCTCCGCCGACGCTCGTCTTACGCTTTCCACCGCTGCGGGCAACAAGTTAGAATATGCGCGAGCAATCCATCGCAGGCAGCCGTTTGCGAACTACGTCAAAGGAGCAGCACCAGTGACCGCAATAAACACGAGAATCGAACGTGACTCCATGGGCGAGATGGAAGTCCCGGAGGACGCATACTTCGGGGCCTCAACCATGCGCGCAGTCCTCAACTTTCCCATCAGCGATCTCCGATTTCCGCGTGGATTCATCCGCTCCCTAGCCCTCATCAAGCAGGCTGCCGCCCAGACCAACGTCAAGCTGGGCCTGCTCGACAGCGCCTTTGGCCGCGCCATCGTGGCGGCGGCGGATGAGGTGATCGACGGCGCGCTCGACGAACACTTTGTGCTCGACATCTTCCAGACCGGCTCAGGCACGTCCACCAACACCAACGCCAACGAGGTCATCGCGAACCGCGCTACGGAGTTGCTCGGCGGCGACCTCGGCGACCGACTCGTCCACCCCAACGACCACGTCAACATGTGCCAGTCCTCCAACGACGTCATCCCCACGGCCATTCACATCGCAACGCTCGCCGCCATCGAATGGGAGCTTGCCCCCGCCCTGCGGGAACTCCATGCCGCGCTGGAGGCCAAGGCGGAGGAATTCTGGCCCATCGTCAAAACCGGCAGGACGCACCTGCAGGACGCCACGCCCGTCCGCCTTGGCCAGGAGTTTCGCGGCTACGCTGGACAGGTGGAGCGTGCCCTGCAACGACTGGAGCACGCGAAAGCGGAGTTGTCTGAGGTCGCCCTTGGCGGCACCGCCGTCGGCACTGGCGTCAACGCCCATCCCGAATTCTCCGCCGGCGTCTGCGCCATCCTCACCTCGAAGCTCGGCGTGGACGTCCACGAGACCGAGAACCACTTTCAGGCCCAGAACACCCTCGACTCCGTTGTAGAAGCCAGCGCCACCCTCCGCACCATCGCCATCAGCCTCTACAAGATCGCCAACGACATCCGGTGGCTCGGCTCCGGCCCCCGAGCGGGCATCGGCGAGATCATGCTGCCGGAGGTGCAGCCGGGCAGTTCGATCATGCCGGGCAAGGTCAATCCGGTCATTACTGAATCGGTCATTCAGGTGGTGGCGCAGGTCATCGGCAACGACGCAGCCATCGCCGTCGCAGGTCAGGGCGGCTACTTTGAGCTGAACATGATGTTCCCCGTTGCCGCGTACAACATCTTGCAGTCGACGTCGCTCTTGGCCGCGTCTGCCCGCAATTTCTCGCGCCAGTGCGTGACCGGCCTCATCGCGACGACGGCAGGCCCGGACCTCGTCGAGAAGGGCCTCATGCTCGGCACCGCCCTCGCGCCGGCGATCGGCTACGACAAGGCGGCAGCCATCGCAAAGGCCGCGGCGAAGGACGGCCGCACTATCCGCGAGGTCGCGCGGGAGGAGTCGGGCCTTTCGGACGAGGATCTCGACAAGCTGCTGAAGCCCGACGAAATGACGGAACCCGGCCTCGGCAAGGGCGCCGGTGGCGGCGGGTAGCATGATCCGCGCCCTCATCTTCGACTTCGATGGGCTCATAGTGGACACGGAGTCTCCGGCCCTCCAGAGCTGGCAGGAAATATTCACGGAGTACGGTCAAGAGCTAAGCTTGGACCGGTGGGCCTTGAATGTGGGGCGTGGTGAGAGCCTTGACGTCGTGGACGACCTCCAGCAACTCGTGGGCCGCACCCTCGACGCCAAAGCCCTCAACGCTCGGCGGCGAGCGCGTCACATCCAGATGGTTGAGGCCCAGCCCATACTGCCCGGCGTCGTGGAGCGCATCGAGGAGGCCCACGCAATGGGACTCCGGTTAGCAGTGGCTTCCAGCTCCTCACGGCAATGGGTCGCGGGCCATCTGGAGCGCTGCGGCCTCCTCCAACACTTCCACACCGTCCGGTGCCGCAACGACGCCGACGTGGGCATAGGCAAGCCGGACCCCGCCGTGTACTACGCCGCCCTGCGGTCGCTGGGCGTTGAGGCACGCGAGGCCATAGCGCTCGAGGACTCTCCCAGGGGCGTGGAAGCCGCCTTGAACGCCGGCATCTTCACCGTCGCCATCCCCAACAACGTCACCCGCCGCATGGGCCCCAACGGCGCGCACCTCACGCTGGATTCCCTGGCGGACATGACCCTTGAGCAGCTGGTTAGCGACGCAGAAGCGTGTGCCTAGACTGGGCCGTCACTTGTAGAGCCCTTTAGTTTGAAGTTGGATTGGGAGGGCAGAAATGGCTATGACGAGTCAAGTTGCCAAGTGGGGCACAAGCCTGGCCGTCCGAATTCCCAAGGCTATTGCACAGCAATGGGGAGTCCGTGAAGGATCGGCCATAGAACTTGTTCCAGATGGAAACGTCTTGTTGCTGCGGAAGCGGACCTATGACTTGGATTCTCTCTTGGACCTGATAACGCCTGAGAACCTGCATCGGGAACAGGACTGGGGTGACGCCCAGAGCGCTGAGGCGAATTGAGGCAAACTCTCTCGCAATCTTGTGCCCCGGAACGCGGCGAAATTGTATGGCTCAACTTTACCCCTCAGGCTAGGTGTGAATAGGCCGGACACCGCCCCGCATTTGTTCTTAGCCCTGCTTCCTACAACGGCAAGACGGGTCTTGCCCTCTGTTGCCCAATCACTTCCCAAGTAAAGGGGTATACATTTGAAGTTGAGTTGCCTGCTCGCGGTGTTGTTACAGGGGTCGTTCTCGCGGATCAGGTAAGGAGTCTTGATTGGCAAGCACGGGGCGCCCACTTTGCCGCCCGTGCTAACCCGCAGACGGCTGCGGACGTCTTGGCCATGGTCCAGACCCTTCTCGCGTAGGCCTCGGAGGGCATCACGCGCCCGCCCAATTGCCAATTTCGTAGCCACCCAACAGGCCGTGTCTTGACACAGCGCCTATTTCATGGGTACATTGGTAGGACGAAAGCGTTTCGGGCTGCCACAGCACCGAAACCCAAATGGAGGGTTTAGCTATGCCAAGCAAGCGGTCGCGTTCCACCACGCAAGTCATTCCCCTTCCCAATATGCCTTTGCCGCAACATGGCCCCGCGCAGATCTGTGCCATTGGCGTGGGTGGCGGGGGCTCCAACGCCATCATGCGCATGATGCGAGCCCGTCCCGTCCCCGGAGTTTCCTACGCGTGCGTCAATACGGACATCAAGGCCCTGGGACAGGTTGACGGCGCGCATGTCATCCACATCGGTGAGAATCTCACCCGCGGCTTGGGCGCCGGAGGCGACCCCGAGATGGGCGCCAGGGCGGCCGCCGAGTCCAAGCAGGCGCTCAAGAACGTCGTGAACGGGGCGGACTTGGTCTTCCTCGCCATCGGCATGGGCGGTGGCACGGGCACCGGCGCGGCCCCGGTCGTCGCCGAGATCGCCCGGCAGTCCGGCGCACTGGTTGTCGCCGTGGCCACCACGCCCTTCAGCTTTGAGGGCGCGCGCCGGCTTGAGACGGCCCACTCGGGCATCGCTCAGCTAAAGCCCTACGTGGACAACCTCATTGTCATTCACAACGAGCGGCTTCTCAGCCTCTTCCGGGGCGACACATCCATGGAGGACGCCCTCCGCATGGCCGACGACGCCGTTATGCTCGGCGTGCTGTCCGTGGCTGAGTTGGTCAACCTCCCCGGCGAGATCAACGTCGACCTGGCGGACGTGAAGGCAATCATGAAGGTTCCGGGCCGCGCCATGATGGCCATCGGTGAAGGCCATGGCAAGGGCGGGCCTCTGGTGGCCGCCAAGCAGGCCGTCAACAACCCGCTCCTCGACCTCTCGCTGGAGGGCGCCAAGGGTGTGCTCTTCAACGTGACAGGTGGCCCCGCCATGACCCTTGGCGAGGTCAATGAGGCCGGCGCATACATTGCAGCCCAGGTGGACCACCACGCCATGATCTTCTTCGGCATGGTGAACGGTGAGCCCGACAGTGACGTTGCCCGCGTGACGCTCATCGCCACCGGCATCTCCGACGAAGAGGAGATGGCGCGGTTCGCCGATCCGGCGTCCTTCAGCAGCCGGTTCAGCTCCACCCGCAGCGAAGCCCCCGACCTCGAGCTGCCGCCCTTCCTGCGCCGTACCATCATCAGATAGCTTCGACACCTTAAGGAAGAAGCAAGGGCCTGCCATCTGGTAGGCCCTTGCTTCTTTTTGCCCATTTCTCAGGCCTTCGCGGCGCTAAAGAGTGGAGAGTAAGTCCCTCAGTTCCCGGAATAGGGCTCCACGATCGGCTGGGCCAGGATCCACAGACTCACCATCGTGTACGCCACCATCAGCACGAGCATGGGGTACTGGCTGCGAAGCGCGAACCGCCGCTCCGGGATCTCGCGTAGGGCGGTCACATGGGCGAGGTACACCGCCGACACGTGCCCTATCACAATCGCCGCCACAGACATCAGCCACACCGTGCGCGCGCCTATGATGCCGATGTTGATCTCATAGCCTACCGTGCCGAACAGGTCCCACCCGAGGCCAAAGGGGTCCGAGGCAAGCGGAATAATGCCCTGGCCCTCGATGAGCAGGTACGAGAAGAAGTGTGAGAGGTGGTAGGCAAGCGCGATGGGTATAAGCGACAGCACAAATACCTGCCCCATCTGCTCCGGCAGCAGACGAAATCCGCTGGCCGCGGCCATGAGTCCGGAGAACAGCACGTACACCGACATGAGGACCGCGGTGAACCCCAGGAGTCCTATGGACCCCACGATGTTTGGGTCCGGAAACGTGGTGAACACCGCGTTGAACAGGCGCCCCCACGCGGGTGTCGCGGAGAAACCGTCGAAGCTCACCGTCGAAAGAAGCAGGAGCACGAACACCATCACGGACGCTGACCGGCCCTTGATCCGAAGCAGCCCAACCACGAACGGCCGGACGTTGAGTTCGCGGCTCTCCGGCTCTGCCGCCACGAAACACTCCCCGCAGTCGACGCAGCCGCCATCGGCGTCCGCGCAGTCCACCGAGCACTCCACGCACACCGAGGCGTCGGTCACGCGCAGTTCGGTCGGCGAGAAGCGCGCCAGAAAGCCGTAGACCAACGAGAAAGCGTCTCCGTGCCGCAGCCATGCCTCTCGGCCATAGAGGTACATGCCAGCCCACATGTACACGGTGTACAGCAGCGCGAACTGCGTGATGCGTCCCGGCAGCGCCGAGTCGATGTAGACGATTTCCACCCATGCGAACGCCAGGAACGCGACAACCCCCGGCCAGACCCCCAGCGCTGCCGGGTAGCGCCAGCCCATGCCGAGCTCGCCGTCCGGCGTGATGGCACGGTAGGCCCACTCGGCCCATGCGAACGTCGCATTCCAGGGGTTCACCAGCCGCCACACGTTGCCGACCAGCGCCGACGCATACGCGGTCCCAACCCACCAGATGATCCACACCAGGCTTGGAGAGATGTTCTTGGCCGGGTCCCACGAGCCAACGATACCCGCCACAACCACAAGCGCCAGCGCCGCCACGCCGAGAACCTGCAGGGCCGTCACCACCACGGGGTGCGCGACGGCGCGGCCCGCCCGCCAGCGCAGGATGTTGAATCGAGGGTAGTCGTAGCTGCCGGTCCCGCCCCGAACGAAGACGCCCATCATGACGAAGGACAGCGCGACAGCAGCGCCCGCGCCGAACAAGTACAGGCTCAGCGGCACCGGCAGGTCGTAGCGCTCGCCGAAGCCGTGGGCCGCCACGGGGTAGACGGCCAGCGCCAACCCCGCGGCAATCGCCATGACGGACAATCTGTTCAATAGGGTCACTATTGCCTCGTTTTCTGCATGCTAGGGCCTGACTTCAAACCGGCCCAGCTCTTTCTCGACAGCTTCGGCCTGCTCAGTCTCACCCTCTTCATCGTGACCGTGGCCGTCACTCGTGTCGCCCTCATCCGCCTCCACGACGGTAATACTGTCCTCCACGATGGCGCCGCCGATAGCGTACTCCTCGTGGGTGTTGGCGTTCAGCGTCGCGCGCAGCGTGTGCTCGCCGGGCGCGATGGAACCCAGGTGGTAGTGCTCGCCGTACAGCCTTCCCACCTTGACGCCGTCCACGTAGATGTGCGCGTGGCCGTGGCCCGGCACGTGCGCCCCGCCAACCTCCTCCGGCGCGAAGGTGAAGTTCGTCGTCGTCAAACTCACGTTCATGCCGCTCACCGAGTCCGGCACTGCTCGGATTGACACGCCTATCCCCTGCGGCCCTGCAATGCCGCCCACGCTGCCGTGGTCGTCCATCGCCATGTCCGGGGCGGCCAGGTGGACGGTGATCGGAAAGCTGCCGGTGGCCTCCGCGGTGAAGACAATCTCCCCAGGCTCCTCCGGGGTTATGTCCTGCTCAAGGTCGTAAACATGCAGGTGGACGTTCACCGGCTGGTCTGACCGGACATTCAGCGTGACCTTGTCGTCTTGGTTGACCTGCCAGGCAGCGCCTCCGTCGACCAACTCGCCGCCCTGGAGTTCAAGGTCGAATACATGCTCTTGAGGTTCCCGATCGCCGCACGCTGCCATCGCCGCCGCCAATCCGAACGCGACGGCCAGCATGAGAGCGAGGCCAGTCATTCGTCTCATGGTTGCCTCCGACCTAACTTGAAGCCCGGCCGCGACGCGAACGACGTCGCCGCCGGCCAAACATTCGATTGCCAAGCGTAAAGCCGAATATCGCCAACGCCACGACGATGAGTGCGATCAGCGTCAGGCTCACGCCCCCTGGCCCCTGCACGGCCACCGGGAAGGTCACCTCTTCGCGCCCCAGGGGAGCGTCCACGGTCAGGGTGAACTCCCATAGGCCCGCCGTCTCCACATGCAGGTCCGCGGCGAACCACAGCGGCCCCTCCTGCGTTGCGTACCCCGCGACGGGCCCAACTTCAAGACCCTCGCCGTCGACGAACGCTCCCCGCATCGTCAACTCGGGGTCCGGGACCGGCGACTCCTCTCCCGCGGTTGAAAGAAAGATGATGAAGTGCATCGACCCGACGACAGGCGTCGTTGTCAGCGTGAGCCTGTAGGGACCGACGTCGCCCTCATACACCTGTCGACTGCCGACATGCACCCCGTTCGCGTATGCCGGCGCCGCCATTGCGAGCAACAGCATCGCGCCCAACACGAACGCAAGCGCCACGCGTACACCGAGACAAAGGGGGCCGGACAACGTCATACTGCCGCTTTCCTGCAACGCAAGAGCCAAACTGCGTTGAATGTTCCTGATTACAACCGCCGTGCGTGCAATCAGAAAGCGGGTCGAGGCGGAGGCGTGTCGACGCCCGGCGCGAACAACGACAGCGTGTCCCGCCAGGGAAATCTGACGAGGACGAAGAGTGCGGGAGCAAGGAAAGCCAGCGCGGCAGCTTGCCCCAACGAGACGAGGTTGAAGACGCTGGCGCCCGTCGTGTCATTGGTCGCGGGCAAGATGATGACGCCGTCCGGCGCGGAGGCAGCCCCGCCGTCGTGGGCGTGCGCCCCTTCGTGACTGTGCGTATGGTCCACCGATACCCCTCCCGGGTAGAAGTGACCATGCTGCGGGTGTCGTTCAACGGCGTGGTGGTCGATTGCAGGGGCGATCGCCGGAAAGAGGGCCGCCCACACCACCGCAAGGAACAGCACGGCAAACACCGCGCTGGCGCCGTAGCAACGGGCAATACCTGGAAGAACCATACGTAGAGCATAGCTGCGGGCTGCAAAGAGCGTCAACGGCCTTGTCCACAGGCAGTGCGTATGAAACAATTGAGGGCGAGGTACGCATGGCAACACCCGATATGTCCGTCAACCTCGCTCCAAATCACGAGACCGGCCTTCGACTGCGCGGACCGGTCATGATCGCCTGTGGCACCTTTGGGCAGGACGGCTACGGCAGCGGCATGCCGTCCGGCAGCGATTGGCAGTCCCTCGGCGCGGTCGTAGCCAAGACCACCACCGTCCACGAACGGCTCGGCAACCCGAGACCCCGCATCGCGCACGGTCGCGCGTGGACCATGAACTCCATCGGCCTGGCAAACCCCGGCATCGAGACCGTCCTTCGCGACTACGCCCCCAAGTGGCCGGACTGGCAGGTCCCCGTCATCCTGAGCATCGCCGGCGAGAGCGTGGAGGAGTTCCACTCGCTCGCCACCGCGGTCGACGGTACGCCGGGCGTCGCCGCCATCGAGATCAACGTGAGCTGCCCCAACGTCGCTGGCGGCCTAGACTTCGCCCAGAGCCCGCAGCTCACGGCTGACGTTGTCCGAGCGGTCGTCGGCGCCACCGGCCTGCCCGTCATCGCCAAGCTTTCCCCCAACGTCTCGGACATCGTGCCCATCGCGCAGGCGGCTGAGGCGGCGGGCGCCCACGCGCTGACGCTCACCAACACCCTCATCGGCATGGCCATGGACCGCGAAACGGGCGGCTCCGTCCTGGGTACGCTAACCGGCGGCATCTCCGGTCCCGCGCTCAAGCCCATCACGCTCGCGATGGTGTACAAGGTGTACCGCGCCGTCGGCATCCCAATCATTGGCGTCGGCGGCATCGAGTCGACAGCCGACGCCCTCGACTACCTCCACGCCGGCGCGACAGCCGTGCAGCTTGGCACCGCGAACTTCACCGACCCGCGCGCCCCGGTGCAGGTGACCGCAGGCCTCGAGCGACACCTCACCCGCAACAAGCTCCCCTCGGTCGCCGCGCTGACCGGCATCGCGCACCAATCAGCTCCTCTGCCCGTTCAAGCGCCGGTGCAGGCGTAGCTGTTTACACCAACGTGGCCCTGTGCTATAGTCGGGTAACATTTCGCTAGGAGCGGTAAAACATAGCGGGCAGAGACTACCGCATTAACCAACAAATACGTGTCCGAGAAGTCCGGGTCATTGGAGACGCCGGTGAGCAGTTGGGCGTCATCCCTACGCTGGAAGCCATTAACATGGCCCGCGATCAGGGTGTGGACCTGGTAGAGGTTTCTCCCAACGCAAGCCCTCCCGTTTGTCGGCTACTCGACTACGGGCGCTTCCGGTACTCGCAGACAAAGCGAGATCGTGAGGCCCGCAAGACTCAGAAGACCAATGTAGTGCGCGAGGTGCGTTTCCGCCCTCGAATCGCGAGTCACGACAGGGCCTCCAAGATTCGCCGTATCCAGGAGCTCCTTGGGGACGGCAACAAAGTTAAGGTGAGCGTTCTCTTTCGGGGCAGGGAGATCTCCCATCCGGAGATTGGCGTGAACCTCCTTCGAGGCGTCGCGGAAGAGTTGAAGGATGAGGCGAAGCTCGAGACCCCCCCGCTCATGGAAGGTCGTCGACTGAATATTGTGCTGGCGCCTGGACCGGTGCCGGAGCCAAGAGCCGAAAAGGCGGTAGTGGCAGAGGAGAAGCCCGTTGGCCAATAAGCAGCCCAAGAAGTACAAGCTCAAGACCCATAAGGCTTCTGCTTCCCGCATTCATGTGACTGCGGGCGGGCGAATGCTGCGTCTCCACGGCCAGCGCAGCCACCTTCGACGCAAGAAGAACCAATCGCTGAAGCAGGGCTATGACCAGAAAGAGCCGGTCGCGGCGGGAGTGGTAAAGCGGCTGCGCAAGCTCCTTCCCTACGCCTAGCGACGACCCGCACCGCTTATGCAAAAGAGCGTCCTTAACCACACACGTAGACAAACGAGCGCCGCGCGCATTATGCGGCCCCAAGAGGTAAGGCATGTCCAAAGCAAGCAACAGCGTCCCCAAGAAGCATCGGCATAAGAAAGTCCTGGCAATGGCCAAGGGCCACTACAGCGTGCGGCACCGGCACTACCGGCGAGCCAAGGAATCGGTCATGCACGCGCTGTCCTACGCCTACGCCCACCGCCGCGAGCGCAAGGGCGACTTCCGCAAGCTGTGGATCCTTCGCATCGGCGCGGCGGCCCGGGGCCACGGCATCAGCTACAGCCGCCTCATCCACGGCCTCAACGCCGCGGGTATTGAGCTCGATCGCAAGGTCCTCGCCGACATGGCCGTCCGCCAGCCCTCGGGCTTCGCCGCGGTCGTCGAGCAAGCCAAGCAGGCGCTACCGGCAGGCGTGTAGCCGCCCATAGTTCAACGCAACCAAGAGGAGCAAGGTCAAATGGCCTTGCTCCTTTGATTTGACTCTGGAGTATAGCTGAGGCAGGGTCCAGAACATGTTTGGTGGATGCCCATGAGTGATCCTGTGTACATCTTCTTGGACGAGTCAGGTGATTTGGGTTTCACAAACTCAGGTTCACTCTTCTTCGTCCTGACCAGTGTAATAATGCAGAGACCCTTCCTTCTTTACAAAGAACTCGACGATCTCCGTTACACCTGCCTTGAAGAAGGTGCCGAATTCGAGTATTTCCACTGCGCCAACAATACAAGGCAAGTGCGCAACAGATTGTTTGCTATCTTGGAAACCACCATGACCGGCAGCATAGTCGACAGCCTAATAGTCGAAAAGCGCAAGACCGGGCCTGCACTGCAAGAAGCAAGACGCTTCTACCCCGAACTGCTTGGGTACTTGCTAAAGTATGTGATCAATAGGGCACAAGTAAAGGAAGCCAGTGAGGTAATTCTAATCACCGATACGCCGCCCCTACGGAAGAGACGGCAAGCGATCGAGAAAGCTATCAAGACAACGCTGGCGAAGATGCTGCCCCGGGGGACCCGCTACCGAATCATCCATCATCCATCCCAGTCTCACTATGGGCTCCAAGTTGCCGACTATTGTTCTTGGGCCATATTCAAGAAACACGAGAATGGCGACACCTTAGCATATGACAAGATCCGGTCAGCCATTTGGAGTGAGTTCGACATCTTTAGGGCCGGAACAAGGTACTACTATTGACCCACCACAAAAAATGACCCCCCCAGCTACTCCATTGCTGGAGAGAACCCTTGGGTTCTTGTCGCTGGGGGGGAACCTTTGACAACAACTTCAGTGTATACCACGCACAGACAATGTCAACACTCGCATACGCTCGCGCCCCCCGCTAAAACGCGCCATCCCCCATAATCACGGCAAACAGCAGCGCAAGGTACAGCAGCGAGTATCGATAGATGGGCGCAGCCGCTCGTGGGCCGGTCTGTCGGAAGAGCCGCAGCGCGTACACCACGAACCCCAGCCCGAGCACGATTGCGCTCGTGAGGTAGACCAGCCCCAGGCTGTCCGTCGCCAGGTAGAGGAGGACGGTGAGCATCATCAACGCGAGCGTGTACAGCAGGATGTGCCGTCGCGTGCTCTCCTCGCCGGCGACCACGGGCAGCATGGGCACCCCGGCCTCTGCGTAGTCGCGCCGGATGAGCAGCGCGAGCGCCCAGAAGTGGGGCGGCGTCCAGAAGAAGATGATGGCAAAGAGGTAGAAAGCCGGCAGAGTCAGCCCGCCGGTAACGGCCGCCCAGCCAACAAGCGGCGGAACCGCGCCCGCGGCGCCCCCAATGACGATGTTCTGTGTCGTGGTGCGCTTGAGCCACTTGGTGTAGACCAGTACGTAGAAGACCGACCCGCCCATGGCCAGCAGCGCCGCCAGCAGGTTTGCGCCCCACCACAACAATGCGAACGCCAGCACGTTCAGGATGAGCCCGAACACCAGCGCCTGCCGGCCCGACACCCTCTCGCTGGCCACGGGCCGCGTCGCCGTCCGCGCCATCAGGCGGTCAATGTCCCGGTCGAGCCAGTGGTTGAGCGCGCTTGCCCCGCCGGAGGCCAGTGCGCCGCCGAGGATCACCGTCGCGATGAGCCCCGCGCTTGGGAGCCCCTCGGCCGCCAGCACCATGCCGCCGAACGCCGTCACCAGCAGCAGCGACATGACCTTCGGCTTCGTTAAGGCAACGTAGTCGCTGATAACGGTCCGAAGGCTCCCGCTTGCTGAGCTCGCCCCCGCCTCGCTCGCGTCACCGCCTTCACGGTCCGGCGCCTCTGCCTCTTCGCCCGGCTCGACCTTCATTCGAGCAGCAACCACTGCCATGGCAATGAGATGCCCCCAGAGCGCCGACGCCAGGCTCAGGTGAATGATCTGCGCCGCAGGCACAAAGCGAAACCACGGGTTTGCCGCCCCCGCCAGCACCTGCGCGACCACCAGCGCCGCCGCTCCCATCCCCATGCCCGCGAGCGCCCGCGACTGCCCCTTGTACCGCCGGGCCTTCAGCGCGGCCACGATGATGTACAGCCCGCCAAGACCCGCGATGAGCCGGTGCGCCATGTGTTCCCACTGGAGGCCGAAGTTGGGCAGCCAATCGCTGGTGCAGAGCGGCCACGACGTGCAGACTGCGCTGGCGCCGCTACCCACGATGTACGTGCCGGTGAGCAAGATCACCATCGACACAGTAGCCATCGCCAGGACCGTGTTGAAGTACGGATGCTTCCGCGCAGCCTGTAATGCGGTGGTCGCCGGACGTGCGATCAGCGCCGCCACAATGAGCATCGCGAAGAGCGTCTCCGCCGCGAACAGGTGCGCCGTGACGATTGGCGCCGGCAGCTCCGTCAGAACGGTGATGCCGCCGAGGATTACCTGCACGATAAGGGCCACCACCGCGACAGCCATGAGCCGCTTCAGCCCGGCGGACTCTCGGTGCTTGAACCACACCAGCGCGGTGCACGCCACCACCAGCAAACCCACCACGCTGGCCGTCAAACGGTGGGAGTACTCGATGAGGACGTGGTACTCGAACGGGGGGATGATCTGCCCATGGCAGAGGGGCCAGTCAGGGCAGCCGAGGCCGGACTCTGTGGCCCGGACCAGTCCACCAATAGTAATCAGGGCAAACGTCACCACCACAGTGACAGCCAGGAGGATTCGCAACGGGCCTATGGAGGAGGCATTCACGACACACAACCATTAGCGCGCGACAGAGACTGTCCCATGAGGGATGTCAGGCGTAGGGCTTCTCGGCTACACAATGATGCTAAACAGTAGAAGCAACGCCGCCATGATGAACCCGGCCAGGACCAGTCCGCCAATGAACAGGTTGGTGAAAATACGCGCGTCAAACTTCAGGTGCATGTAGAACATGGCCACAATGAGGAACTTCACCGCAGATAGACCAATGAAGATGACGAGGAAAGCCGGCCGGAGCGCCTCGACGTAGTAGATCGCCACCTCAAAGGCGGTGATTAACGTCAGGGCTGTGGCTATTTGGATGTATTTGGCCGGCGACGGGTGCGAGTTTTCGTGCGGTTCCGCCGCGTGCTGCTCTTGCTCTTCCATGTGCCTCTCCAAGTGCAGGCCGACCCGCTAGGCGGGTGGCTCCAAGCTGCTGATTAGGGCGCGGACGCCGCGGTTGGCTCCAAGCTGCTGATCAGGTACACCACCGTGAAGATGACGATCCAAACGATGTCCACAAAGTGCCAGTAAAGACCGGATAGCTCCACGTCCAGGCTCTTCTCCACAGGCAGCCCGTGCTTGAAGGAGTAGAAGAAGAGCGACATCAGCCAGATGACGCCGACGGTCACGTGAGCCCCGTGGAAGCCGGTCAGCGTGAAGAAGCTTGCCCCGAAGACGTTGGTCTTGGGCGTCAACCCGTGGTCAACGAACTCCTTGAACTCGTACACCTGAAACCCGAGGAACGTCGCGCCCAGCAGCGCCGTCGCCAGTAGCCAGAAGCGGCCCGAGACGACGTCGCCCCGCTGCACTGCAGCCAGCGCCAGCACCATCGACAGGGAGCTTGTCAGCAAAACGAAGGTGCTCGTGCTCGTCACCGGGATGTTCAGGACCTCGTGCGGGTAGGGGCCCACGACGCTCGCGTCCTTGAACAGCAGGAACGTCGCGATGAGCGATCCGAAGAAGAGGCACTCAGACGCGAGGAACGTCCACATCAGGAGCTTGCGATGGTCAAGCCCCGTCGTGGTCGCTAGGCGATGTTGTTGTGCCGCCGCGGTGTTGTTCGTCACGACTTCCCCTCTAGTGGTGCTCTTCTGGCCCTGCCGGCTCAAAGACCCATCCGTAAACTCCCAGCAAGGCGATGACCGCGCCGATTGAGGCCAATGCGGGATGAACGATGACCATTCCAGCGGACAGCGCCGTCCCGAAGCCCACGACGATGGGCCAGTAGGACGGGTTCGGCATGTGGATGGACTCCTCTGCCTCTTCCGATGCGCCGCCCGCGATCACCGGTACATCGTGCTTCAACTCGGGATGCTTCTGGTCCCAGAACGGTTCGTTGCTGTGGACCACCGGAATGCGCGCGAAGTTGTACTCCGGCGGCGGCGAAGGGATCGCCCACTCCAGCGTACGGCCGTCCCAGGGGTCGTCCCCGGCCACCTCGCCGGAGCGGACGCTCTTGAAGAAGTTCACCAGGAATATGACCACGCTGAAGGCGATGATGAAGGCGCCCACCGTCTCCAGCTGGTTCAGGAACTCCCAGCCCATGCTCTCATCGTACGTGTAGATCCGGCGCGGCATCCCGTCGATGCCCACCAGGTGCATTGGGCCGAAGGTCACGTTCATGCCAATGAACATCAGCCAGAAATGCCACTGTCCAAGTCTCTCGCTCAAGAGCCGTCCCGTAACCTTAGGGAACCAGTAGTAGATGCCCCCCATCAGACCCATGATGCTCCCGCCGAACAGCACGTAGTGCAGGTGCGCCACCACGAAGTAGGTGTCCTGCTGCTGCTGGTCCACGGGCGGCGAAGCGTGCATCACGCCGCTCAGTCCGCCGATGACGAAGAGCGCCACAAACCCGAGCGCGAACATCATCGGCGTCTTGAGGTTGACGGCGCCGCCCCAGATCGTGGCGATCCAGTTGAAGATCTTGATGCCCGTCGGCACCGCGATGAGCATTGTGCTCGCCGAGAACGCCGCCAGCGCAATCGACCCCAGCCCCACCGTGAACATGTGGTGCGCCCAGACGGTGAACCCCATGAATCCGATGGCCACGCCCGCGAACACCACCGTGGAGTAACCGAACAGTGGCTTTCGCGAGAAAGTCGGCAGGATCTCGGAGACGATTCCCATGGCCGGCAGAATAAGGATGTACACCTCTGGGTGCCCAAAGAGCCAGAAGATGTGCTGCCACAGAAGCGGGTCGCCGCCGGCGTCGGCCGAGAAGAACGGCATGCCGAACTCGCGCCAGAAGAGCAACTGCACTAGGCCGACCGTCAGAATGGGTAGTGCGAAGACCAACAGGAAGGACACAACCAAGGTCATCCACGTGAACACCGGCATTCGCATCAGCGTCATGCCCGGGGCCCGCAAGTTGAAAATGGTGATGATGAAGTTCAACGCCGCGGCAAGTGAGGATATACCCAGCACCAGCATTCCGAGGCTGAAGAAGTCGATTGCGTTGGAGGGAGAGTACTCGTTCGCCGTCAAGTTTGCGTAGGAGAACCAGCCGGCGTCCGGCGCGCCGCCAAAGATGAAGCTCGAGTTGAGCAGTAGCGCGCCGAAGAGGAAGAGCCAGTAGCTCAGGGCGTTCAGCCGCGGGAACGCGACGTCCCGCGCGCCGATTTGCAACGGCACAATGAAGTTGAAGAAGCAGGCTCCCAAAGGCATGATCGCCAAAAAGATCATGGTCAGCGCATGCATGGTGAACAGCTGGCTGAACAAGCCGGAGCCGATGAGGGTGGCTTCCGCCTCTGCCAACTGCAGCCGGATGAGCAGCGCCTCGAAGCCTCCCACTAGGAAGAAGATGACGGCTGTCGTCCCATACAGTATGCCGATGCGCTTGTGGTCAACGGTGGTGATCCAGCTCCACACCCCGCTCTTGGACGGTGCGTGGGCCATTCCCCCAACTGCGCCTACTGCCGTTGCCATGTGTTCGCCTCCAAACGCCCGCCGGTGTCCCCGGCGCTACGCTCCCGGACTTGCTACTGCAAGGAATGCAGGTACGCGACCAGGGCGCCAATCTCGTCTTGGTTAAATGCCAGCTCGTCTTGATTATAGACCGGCGCTTCGCGGTACATGATGTTGCCAGGCTTGATCTCTTCCGGGTTCTCCAGCCAGGCAGTCAGGTTCTCCGTGTTGTTGTCGAGAATGGCGCCTGCCAGGGTCACCCTGGAACCGAAGCCCGATAGGTTCGGGGCCGGCTCCACGCCCGCGGACTCATAGGCGCCGTTGATGGTGTGGCACAGCGTACAACCCTTTGTCGAGAAGAGCTCGTGCCCGGTTGCAGCCAGACCCGACGGTTCCGGCTCCGGCTGTTTCAGCCCGTCAGCCCACGCCGCAAAGTCTGAGGGGCTATCGACAAACAAACGCATCCGCATGTTCGCGTGGGAGATGCCGCAGAACTCCACGCACTGGCCATAGAACATCTGGCCCTCAGTGGCAGTGTCCGGCGTGAACCACACGGTGTTCGTTCTCCCAGGCACGAGGTCCACCTTGCCAAAGAGCGCCGGCACCCAGAAGCTGTGCAGCACGTCGTCCGACTCAAGGTGGAAGCCAATGCTGCGGTCGGAAGGCACATGGATCTCGTTGGCGGTCACTAGGCCCAATTCAGGGTATTCGATCTCCCACCACCACTGGTGGCCATGGATGTTGATGATGAACGAGCCCTCCGGGATGTCGTCGGTGCGGAAGAGGGTCTGCCACGTGGGAACGGCAATGGCGATAAGGATGAGGGCGGGGATGATGGTCCAGGTGACCTCCAGGACCGTGTTGCCCTCGGTCTGCTTGGGTATGCCGGAGTTCGGCCGCCGGCGATAGCGGAAGACCGCGTACACCAGCCCGCCTTCCACGATGATAAACACCACGACGGACATCCAGAAGATGAACGCATAGGTGCCCTGAATGTCCCGCGCGACGTCCGACTGCGGGTTGATGGTCGTTTGCGCGGAATCAACAGTGCCACAAGCTGCGAGGATGGGAAACGCTGCAAGGATGAGTAGTGCGAGCAGGGACTTCGGGCGGATGTGCATTCGGTTCGCCATGGTCCTCTCTCAATGTCGTTCTGACCAGAACGCTGCATTCCCGATGAGCGCCGAGAGGCTTTCCGCTCTTGGGACTCAGGCGCATCCCACACCCTTCCGAGGGTGCCGAAGCGTTTACAGCAGGGCCATTCTAGCGACGCTCACCTACGCAGTCAATGGGTTGGTGAAAAATACCGCAAAGTTTCGCAACCCTCACCACCGCCTCGGCCCTTTGACTGGCCGCCCTTCGAGCCGCAGCATCCGCTCGTTGTCCCGCGCCAGCATCACGAAGAAGATAACCGTCAGCGCCGTGAAGTAGATGCCCGCGCCCGGTATCCACATGACGAGCCCCGCGATCATCTGGTCCTCCTGCGCCGATAGCCCCCACAACCTCGGCACGCTCTCGTAGTACGTGTACATCACCGTCTCCGTGAGCGTGATGATCGCCGCCAGGGCCGTGCTTTGCAGCGTCGCCATGAAGAGAAAGAGCAGCCTGAGCGGGTAGGAGAGCCTCGGCTTGAGAGGAATGGGGTCGATCACCGTCCACCAGAACAAGACGGCGGCGCCTATGAACATCATGTGCTCAAGGAAGTGGAGCGGCTCGTTGACAACCGCCTCGTTGTAGAGGGACGGAACGTGCCAGATCCACAGCGTGAACACGAAGACCATCCACGCCGTAAGCGGCGACGCCAGGAAGTTCAGCGTCTTGCGCACACGCCGCATCTGCAGCAGCGGGATGGCCAGGTCGTCGCGAAGAATGCGCGGCAGGCCCCGCAGCACCGGCACCACCGGCGCGCCGACGAGGATGAGCGGCGGCCCCACCATCATCAGCAGCACGTGCTGCACCATGTGCATGAGAAAGAGGTCGTCCGAGAGCCCGTCGATGGGAGACACTGCCCCGAGCAGCAGCGCGATCCATCCGACGTAGAACGCCGTCGGCCGCCACCAGGGAAAGAGGTTGCCTGAGCGCCCCCGGCTGCGCCACAGCCCACGACTATAGAGCGCAAACAGGACAAGCAGCCCCGCAAGCGTAAACGGATCAAAGGTCCACGTATTCCAGAACGTCATACGCTATGCGCCCGCCGACTCTGACGAAGCTCGCGCGTCGCCGCAGCCTTGGCCACAGCTACGAGGACGCCTGGGGTTCGTCGTAGCCCAACATCCAGTTGATGCCGAACTTGTCGGTACAGCTACCGAAGTAGGACCCCCAGAACATGTCTTGCACCGGCATGGATACGATCCCGCCCTCGGAAATCTTGGCGAAGAGCTCGTCCGTCTGCTCACGGCTCTCAGCCGCATAGGAGATGGAGAAGTTGTTCCCCTGCTCTAGGGGCATGTTGAAATTGCTGGGCACATCGCTGCCAAAAAGGGTGGTGCCGCCTATGTCGTAGGAGACGTGCATGATGTTGTCCAGCTCGTCTACCGGAATTTCCATTTCGGGCGGACCCTCGCTGAAAGTGGCGAAGAAGGTGAATTCCCCGCCAAAGACCGAGCGGTAAAACTCAAAGACCTCGCGGCAGTTGTCCTTGAAGTGCAGGTAGATGTTGAGCGCCATTTTTCCCTCCCGGCAATTCTCAAGTGTCTCTAGTGCTGGCAACCAGTATACCGAAGCGACGCCCATGACAACCACACCCCTCCAGCCAAGCCGAGCGGTGCCAGCAGCTCCCAGCTAGGCGCAAGCAGCAGCGCCCAACCGCGCCCGCTTTGACATCGACCGCGCATGCCGGACATACTTGCAGCGAAGCCAAACAGCATGGAGATTCGGCGTCAACCGAAGTCAGTCTAGGGCGACAGCCAACCCCTCATAGGAGCATTGCAAATGGAACTAGGCGCATTTTCGGTCAGCCTGGCAGTCAAGGACATCGAGGCGTCAAGGGAGTTCTACACAAAGTTCGGCTTCCGGGTCATAGGCGGCGACGCCTCCGAAAACTGGCTAATCCTGCAGAACGGCGCAGCAACCATCGGCCTCTTCCAGGGCATGTTCGAAAAGAACATCCTCACCTTCAACCCCGGCTGGAACGCCGAGGCCCAAAAGCTAGACGCCTTCACCGACATCCGCAGCCTGCAGCGCCAGCTAAAAGGCAAGGGCGTCGCCCTGATCAGTGAAGCCAACGAGACCACCAACGGCCCCGACAGCTTCGTCACAGAAGACCCGGACGGCAACCCCATCCTCTTCGACCAGCACGTCTAACCCCGCCCACCGTCGTTTCCGCGAAAGCGGGAACCCAGGGCAGGCGCGCGGAGTGGGGCCGTCTCCGCCCCTCCTCCCTGTCGCAGGCGCGCTCCCCCGAGTCCGTTCGCCCTGAGCCTGTCGAAGGGCCTCCCACCCTCGCGTCATTCCTGCGGAGGCAGGAACCTCCCCTTCCGCAGCCATGAGCTCTCGCCGCTCCCCCACTCCCCCATCGTCGTTCCCGCAACAGCGGGAACCCAGGGCAGGGGCGAGGCAAGGGGCCGGCTCCCCTCTCGTCGTTCCCGCACACCCCACCGTCTTACCGGCGAAAGCCGGTATCCAGCGGCGCAGCGCTTGCCCGTTCGTGCTGAGCCTCTCGAAGGGGGTGAACGGAGGTGCGATAGCGCCCTGTGAAGGTGAGTCGTAGGGGCAACCCTCGTGGTTGCCCGACCCTCGCCTATCACCTCATTCGCCGTAAAGGCGATTCGCGAATCGCCCGTCCCGCGAGAGTGGGAACCCCACCGAGGTCACCCGGACCCGCACTGCGTCGTGCGCCCCCCAACGCGTCATTCCTGCGAAGGCAGGAATCCAGAGGGGCGGGGGCCGGCATGGGGCATGCTCACGGAAGGACCGCCAAGCAAAAACCGGTCGCGGTCCATCATCGTAGCACCAATTCGCGACTCCGTTCGCCCTGAGCCTGTCGAAGGGGGCCGCCCCACGCGCACCAACGCCTCACATTGACCCAGTCCTGAGGCTCCTGAAAGGCCTGCCCGAGTCACCTCGCTCCATCAACCGGCGACCAACCCTCAGGTAATGGCGAGGTGCGCAAGATGACAAGAGACGACACCTGTTCTTGTAAGCGTTTAGGTGCGCTTCTAACAAGTCTTGAGCGTATAATCTTGGTATCCCGTATGTGTGGATTGGATGAGCATGGCTTCTTTCTCCCAGCGACAAGGGATTGGCCGCAAGGCACTTCAAGTACAGAGCATGGATGACGACCTTCGCAATGGCCTTTGGAACGTTGTCTACCAAACCTACAGGCCTCAAGTCTACAGACGTAATCGAGAAAACCATTTTGAGTTCGCCCCGTGGGATTTCGGAGACCACAATCCTAACAGGTGGCTAGAGAATTTTTTTGAGAAGTTCGTAACGACTATTACAAAGCAAGCACTTCCAAATACCGGGATGCGATTTGCTCTGAAAGAGAAACCCTTCCTTGATTGGATTCAGAAACTCATATCGCAAAGCCCGTGGTACCTGATATATGACACTATCGAATTCTTCCCGAACAACTTTCCCGCGAGTGCGGAGGTAAACAATCGCTTTCGCGTTAACGTAAATGGTGTACTGGAACAGGAGAATGCTGCCTACCGGTTCGTCGGTACTCAGTTGGCGCGGATTACTGCCGAAGTGGAGATACAGGCAGTCGAAGAAACGCTGAGCCTTGGCGGGCCGTTCGACCTAGCTTCCATGCACATGCAAAAGGCATTGCAGTTACTCTCACACAGAGAGAGCCCTGATTACCCCAATTCGATAAACGAGTCGATCTCTGCCGTAGAAGCGGCATGCAGAGTTGTCTCCGGTCAGCCGAAGGCCACCCTTGGCAATGCGCTTGATAAGATCGGGGATGAATCAGCCCATCCGGCGCTGAGGGCAGCCTTCGACAAACTTTTTGGATGGACCAGTGATGCGTCCGGCATAAGACATGCCATGACCGGAGACACGAGTGTGGCCTTTGCCGAAGCGCAGTTCATGCTTGTCGCCTGCTCAGCATTTACCAACTACCTCGCAGGAAAATCCCGGCCCACCAATGGCTGAGCCCCCCTGAACCGCCATCGCAAACTTGACTCGACTTGAGCTTTACCGCTTACAGTACTTGGTGTAGGTCTGGAATCGGATGTACTCTTGGCGGCGCAACGGATGGAGGAGCAATGAGCACTATTGATGAGCTTCAGAGGCATTGGGGCGTGTTCCCTAACGGCTGGTGTCATTGCGGCTGCGGCGGGCCAACCAGAGGGAAGCGAGCGTACTTCATCATTGGGCATGACGCCTTCTTTGCACCCGGTCTACTGGAGAAGTTAAGAGGAAACCCCGACGTTGCAGCCGCCATCCGAAAACTCACGAGTTGACCGCCGCACATCGTAGCTGATGGTACAAAAGTATATGATTCCTATCCCGATGGGTTGGGTTCACGTCTGTAAGTGACGCACACTAACCAACCTCCCCCCCCACCCTGACACGAGCCCCTTCCCCCCACGCCAACGCCCCTGCTACCCTCCCCCCATGCAACCCGCAAACAAGGCCCTCAACCAGCACACCCCCGCGCCGTGGCGTGCCGCGCCCGCATCGTCCGCATCGACGACCAGGTCCGGTTCGGCCCCTAACAGCCGAGGGGTTGTTTCTCACGGGCGCAAAAATTGGGACAAAGATTTCATAGCTGAAACAAATACACCAGCTACGACAACCCCGACGAATCAACCCCCCGCGACGCCAGCGCCGCAAAGCAACCTCCCCGCCACCGCCACCACCCCCGCGCCGTGGTGTGTCGCGCCCGCATGGTCCACAGCGATGGTCAAAGCCGGCTCGTCAAGCAACAGGAGGGGTTGTATACACTCAGCGAAAAAATTATTCGCTTTGTAGCTGAAATGTACCACGCCAGCTACGATTCCATTGCAAAAACAACCTCCCGCAGCGTCACCCAGCCGGTGCCCCGCCGCCGCGCCGAGCTCACCGTCATCGCGATCGTGAGGTACCCCGTCAGCAACCTACCCCATCAACCACCACACCAGCGGAGGCCGGCATCCGGATGAGCGAAAAGCAGCCTCCCATCGCAATTTCCCCTCGATCCCTTGACAAGAACAATAGTTCTATTTTACCCTTCCTCTATCAGCGAGGGAGGGGCCCATGCCAAGAGGTGTACAGTACATCGACACCCAGTGCCGCGGCGCACTCAACCGCGTGCGAGGCATGGGCTTCCGCTGGTCGCTCAACCCCTACCGAGGCTGCGTCCACGACTGCCACTACTGCTTCGCAAGACGCTACAACGCCTTTCAGGATCTGAACCCGGGTGAGGACTTCTCCGGCCTCGTCTCCATCAAGACCAACGTCGTGGACCGCCTGCGCTCCGAGCTCTCCCGCCCCTCGTGGCGACGCGAAGTCGTGGCCATCGGCACCGCGACAGACCCCTACCAGCCCATCGAAGGCAGCAAGCGCCTCACCCGCGGCTGCATAGAAGCCCTGGCCGAGCGACGCACACCCCTGCAGCTAGTGACCAAGGGCACCATGGTCCAGCGCGACATCGACGTCCTCCTCGACGCCACCAGGCGCGCGGGCGCATCCGTCTCCTTCAGCATCACCACCATGGACCCCGACCTCTGGCGAGAACTCGAGCCCGGCACGCCGCCGCCATGGAAGCGGCTGCAGGTCATGGAGCGGCTCGTACAGGCCGGAGTCCGCGCCGGTGTGCTCCTCGCGCCCATCGTCCCAGGCATCACAGACACCCAGGAGGGCCTCGCTGAGGTCGTCGAGGCTGCCGCCGCCCACGGTGCGCACTTCCTGCACCCCAACGTCCTTCACCTCCAGCCGGGCACCCGAGAGCACTTCATGGACTACCTTGCGCAGAAGCACCCGAGGCTGCACTCCGCCTACCAGCGCCTCTACATCGAGAGCTACGCTCCCACCACGCTCCGCCGTGACGTGGAGGAGCGCGTGTCGGACCTCATGGACCATTACGGCCTGCAGGAGCGCCGCCACGATTGGTGGCAGCCTCCGCAGCGCGCCCAGCAGCTTACCCTCGCGGGCGTCTAGCCCGAGTTTGCAGGCAGCGAGCAATGGCCGGGCGTCCGATGGGCGCCTTCCGCCTTGCCAAACCCACGTAGCTGCGGTGTCCTGTGGTACCCTGAACTATAGGGTCGACCTCCACAGGGGACTGCATGGAAGCCCGCACACTCCAAAACAGCGTGCTGAGGCTGACGACGCTGGCAACCGCGCTCGCCGCCTCGCTGCTCCTCCTTGCGGCCGCCTCCGCGTGCCAAAGCCAAGCGGAACAGCCAGCATCCCCCGTCGCGAACGCCTCCCCCACCGCGATGCCCGCGCCAACCCCGTCGCAAAACGCACCTACCCCGGAGGCCCCCATCGCGCCCACCACAAGCGTCGCGCACACCGGCGACGCTGCCCTCGCCCTGAAGCCGTCGCTGTCGCCCACCGAGCCCGCCTCAATCCTCGGCATCGCGTCGCACATAGCGCCCCCGCCCCCCAGCGATCTCGTAGCGCTGGCCAAGCGCTTCCGCCCTGGCCAGGACGCGCGCTTGGCCGACCCACCAGCCCTCGGCCCCGCAGACGTCGGCCAACAGGAGGACTTCTGGCTCATTGACCTCTCCCGCCAGCGAGTGGACGAGGTCACCGCCACACTCCAGCTCGTGACGCCGCACGCACTGTGGTACACCGTGGGTCAATTGCACGCCCCTCGGTCGCAACTGGAATCGCTGGCAGCGGTCTTTGAGGGCCTCGTGTTCCCACTGGTAGCGCAGGCCACCCTCGGTTTCGTGCCACAGCAGACGAGCGGAGCGTCCGGCTCCCCCATCACCATGCTCATCACCCCACTGAACGGCGCCGCCGGCTACTTCGCTTCTGCCGATTACTACACACCCGGCGTGTTCCCCTATAGCAACCGCCGCCCGATGCTCTACCTCGACGCCCGCGTCGTCCAAGCGGGCTCGGCAGCTTTCGCCAGCCTGACCGGCCACGAGTTGCAGCACCTGCTGCACCACCTGGTGGACCCGACGGAACACACGTGGGTGAACGAGGGCATCTCCGAGGTCACGGCCGGGCTGGTGGCCCGAGGGCGCGCCATCACGCCGCCCGGTCTCCGTGAGGAGGTCTCCCTGACCAATTGGCCCGGCTATGAACAGGGCGTTGGCAAGTACTACAACGCTGCCCACCTCTTCTTCACGTACTTCACGCAGCGGTACGGCATGGACGCCCTGCCACCCCTTATCGCCCGCCCGGAGCACGGCGCGGCGGGCATCGAGGCATTCCTCCGCGCCGCAGGTCACGCGACGACATTCGACGAGCTGTTCATGGACTGGACTACGGCCAACTTGCTCGGCGGCAAGGCCGACATGCCCTACGGGTACACCGACGCCTCCATCCTCTCGCCGCTGTCCCCCCGGCGCACCCTCGCGGCCGAAGGCGCCCTGAGCGGCAGCGTCGCGCCCTTCGCCGCCGACTATGTCCTACTCGACGTGCCAGCCCAGGGCGGCGAGCTGCGCTTCGAGGGCGACGCCACAACGCCGATTCTCGACACGGCGCCGTACAGCGGTCAGGCATGCTGGTGGAGCAACCGAGGGGACTCTTCGCACTCGAAGCTGACGCAGGAGTTCGATCTGTCGCAGGTGTCAACGGCTTCGCTGACCTTCCGCCTGTGGCACAACTTGGAAGAGCTTTGGGACTACCTCTACGTGACTGCCTCAGCCGACGGCGGTGACACGTGGCAGGTCCTCGCCGGTACGCATTCCGTCACCGACGACCCCTTGGGCGCCACGTACGGCCCCGGTGTCACCGGACTCAGCGACGGCTGGGTGGAGGAGCGTGTCAATCTCACGCCCTACGCGGGAGGCACGGTGCTGGTTGCTTTCGAGCAGGTCCTGGACGCCGCAATCAGCCTGGACGGCGTATGCATTGACGACGTAGCCCTGCCGGAAATCGGCTTTCTCGACGACGCCGAGACCGACGGAGGCTGGTCCGCGGAGGGCTTCGTTCGCACCAACAACACCCTCGCCCAACGCTTCGGCGTCCGCGTAGTATTCGACAGCGGCGAGGGCGCCGTCACCGTCGTGGACATCAAACTCGACGCCGCCAACGCCGTCAGCCTCCGAATCCCCGCCATGAGGCCGGGAGAAACGGCAACCGTCATCATTACGTCGTTGACGCCTCATACAAGACAGTCCGCCAACTACGGATTGCGCCTTTCGCCAGCATTGACATAGCCCCATTTGCGTAGTGCTGGTATAATATGGGCTAGCCATTTCGCAATAGCGTAAAAGTGGTGCTTTTATGTGTTGAGGGGATGATATGGCACAGAGTACTTTCCGGCTGACAGAGCTTGCCCACTGCGCCGGCTGAGCGGCCAAATTTAGCTCAGAGGATCTGGGCGCAATCCTGAGTCAAATGCCCCTTATGTCCGACGCCGACCTGCTGGTTGGAACGGAACACGGGGACGATGCCGCTGTGTACCGCATCACCGAAGACCTCGCCATCATCCAGACGCTCGACTTCTTCCCTCCCATCGTGGATGACCCCTACGCCTACGGAGCGATCGCCGCGGCCAATTCCCTCAGCGACGTGTACGCCATGGGCGGCATGCCCATCCTCGCGCTCAACATAGTGGGCTTCCCGATTTCGCTGGACAAGCAGATCCTGACCACCGTGCTCAGGGGCGGTTACGACAAGGCCAATGAGGCCCACGTCCTCATCGCCGGCGGGCACACGGTGGACGACGCCGAGCCCAAATACGGCCTCTCCGTCACGGGCATCGTTCGCCCGGGCGACCAGGTCACCAACGCCAACGCCCGGCCTGGGGACGTGCTCATCCTCACCAAGCCCATCGGCACGGGGATCATTACGACTGGCGGAAAGGCGGGCGTGACGCCCACGAGTGTGATGGACGCGGCCATCGAGCAGATGTCCGCCCTCAACGCCGACGCCGCGCACGCTATGCATGACGTGGGCGTACATGCCTGCACGGACATCACCGGGTTCGGCCTGATGGGCCACCTTCGAGGGATGGCCGCCGCAAGTGGCGTGGCCGCAAAGCTGTCCCTCAGGAGCGTTCCTGTGCTCGACGGTGCGTGGGACCTTCTCGAGCAGGACGTCGTGCCGGGAGGCACGCGCCGCAACCTGGAGTCCGCCGAACGCGTCGCCCACTGGGACGAGGGCATCTCCGAGGCGGCCAAGCTGCTCCTGTGCGACGCCCAGACATCCGGCGGCCTTCTCATGTCGGTCCCCCGTCAGCGGGAGAGCGCAATGCTGGATGCGCTGCGATCGTTCGGCGTCAAGGGATGGCGGATAGGGGAGATGGTCAAGTCCAAGGAGACCTACATCGAGGTCACCACCTAGACCCCACCGATAGCCGCTACTGCGGTGCCCGCAAGATGAGCGCCGGGTGCCCCGAGTGCCGCGCGAGCCGGTCCGTCACACTGCCCATTACCGCTCTTCCTACGCCACTGCGCCCGTGGGTGCATGCGACAATCATGCTGTCCGGGGTGTTCCGGGCCAGCTCTTCAATCTCCTCCGCGGCGTTGCCCCGTATCACCATTGTCCGCACGTCCGCTACGCCTTGTTCCCTCAAGGCCGCCGCCCGCGCGCCGAGGAATTCCGCCGTCTCGGCCTCTTCCAGTGTGCCCTCGCTGACGCCCCTCGACGCCAGCTCGGTGACGCTTAAGGATGAACGTGAAGGTGCGTCCAACGATCGCACAAGGAGAATGCTTGCGCGCGTTGCCATTGCGACCGCCGCGGCCACCGGCAACACGGTCTCCGCGAGTTCAGACCCGTCCAACGGCACGATGAGCGTCGAGATGTCTGCGACGCTGTCCACGGACGGCGCCCCGCGCTCGGGATGAACAACCAGCAACGGTGTCATGGTGGTGTGCAGCACCCGGTCGGTAACGCTGCCCATGATCCACCGGCCAACGCCGGCGCGACCGTGCGTCGACATCGCGATGAGCGTGTCCTCGACCTGCTCGGCCTCCTCCACAATGCTCGCCGCCGGTGGACCGAACCGCACGTCGATCCCCGTCTCGACACCCAACCCCTCAAGATCACCGGCCACCTTGGAGAGGTAGCTTTCCGACTGGTGCTGCAGCCGTAGCTGGACTGGTTCCAGCGCTGCCGTAATGGATGCCTGTTCGGCGTCCTCGAGCTGCTCCAACTCGTACGTCATATTCGGGTGGATCTGCAGCAGCTCCACCCGTGCTCCAAGGGCCGGGGCCAGCGCGCGAACGTAGGGCAATATGCCCTCGGAAAGCGTTGAACCATCAAGGGGTGTCAAGATCCGCTTGAACATCTCTGCTCCTTCCCTCACCTTCCCACTTTGACAAGAAAAAGGACGCCGGTGTGTTGGCGCCTCATTGTAGGCCCACGGCCTGATCGGCCTCGCCCTGGCTCCTGCGGGCCCTCACCACCCACATTCCGCCCCGACATTGCGTTGCTATGCCCTTCGCCCACCTGTCTCGATCACGCCCGCAAGCAACCACTGCGAGTTATAGCGTCAGCGCGCGGCATTGTCTAGAGGGATGTGGCGAACGCAGCCATCATTGCCGATTTCGTCTTGCACGAGCAAAGGCTCCAAGGTCGAAATGACTCGTTGACTCCCGCTCCGGCTAGGACTCCGTTGTCGCCCGTATGATGAGCGCCGGGTGCCCCGAGTGCCGCGCGAGCCGGTCCGTGACGCTGCCCAGCACCGTACGACCGACACCACTGCGCCCGTGTGTGCACGCGATAATCATGCTGTCCGGTATGCCCCGGGCCAGTTCCTCAATCTCCGCGGCGGGAGTGCCCCGAGATACGCTCGTGCGAACCTTCTCCACGCCCGCCGACCGGAGCGACGCCGCGTGCGCTCCCAGGTACTCCTCCGCCTGGTCCTCCATCTGGCCGAGGATGCCGACCCCGGTCGCACCCGCGTTGTCTTCCTCCGGGTAGTAGCCGGAGGGCAAGCCGACGGTCTCCGCCAGCACGATGCCCGCGCCAATCGCCTTTGCGATCTCGGCTGCTACGGGCAACACCGTCTCCGCGAGTTCGGACCCGTCCAGGGGCACAATCAGTGTCTGGATGATGGCCGTGCTGTCCACAGACGGCGCTCCCCGCTCGGGGTGCACCACCAGCAGCGGCGCCGAGGTCGTGTGCAGCACCCTGTCCGTCACACTGCCCATGATCCAGCGTCCGAGACCAGTCCGCCCATGCGTGGACATTGCGACGAGCGTCCCCTCCACCTCGTTCGCCTCGTTCACGATGTGATCGGCGGCAGGGCCCGAGCGCACCGCGATGTCCGTGTCGATACCCAGCGCCTGCAGGCTGCCCGCCATTCTTTCAAGGTAGCTTTCCGCCTGGCTATGGAGGCGCACCGCAACGGGCTCCAGGGCCGCCACGATGGAGGCGCTTTCCGCCTCGTCCTGGGGCGCCAGCTCATACGCCAGGTTTTGGTAAACCCTCAGCAGCTCAACCCTCGCGCCGAAGGCCGGCGCCAGCGCGCGAATGTACGGCAGGATGCCCTCTGAGAGCGTCGAGCCGTCCAGGGGAGTCAGGATACGGGTGAACATTTCAGCTTCCTCCACGCGCTAGTCGACACGGGGGCATTATACAGATTAACGCGCCCTAGATGACCGACCGCCAGTCCCCTGCCCAAGCGCGACCAGACCCAGCGTTGGCCTCGGCAAACACCCGCATTCCGCAGGGCCGCAGTGCTACAATGCTGTGAGGCCAATTATTCATTCGCCACGGCGCTGCCGGCTGGAGGGCAAAGGGTTCTATGTCGCTGGAGCATATCATCGTCAAGGGGGCACGGGAGCACAACCTCAAGAACATTGACGTGATGATCCCCCGCAACAAGCTTGTTGTGGTCACCGGCGTCTCCGGTTCCGGCAAGAGCTCCCTGGCCTTCGACACCATCTACGCGGAAGGACAGCGCCGTTATGTGGAGTCGCTGTCCGCCTACGCGCGACAGTTCCTCGGCCGCATGGAAAAGCCCGACGTCGACTACATCGAAGGCCTCTCCCCCGCCATTTCCATCGACCAGAAGGGCGTCTCCCACAACCCGCGGTCAACCGTCGGCACCGTCACCGAGGTGTACGACTACCTCCGACTCCTCTTCGCCCGCGTCGGCAAGCCCCACTGCCCCCAGTGCGGACGAGCAGTCGTGAAGCAGTCCGTCCAGCAGATCGCCGACGCCGTCTTCGACCTGCCGCGGGACAGCCGCATCATGCTGATGGCGCCCGTCGTCCGCGACCGCAAGGGCGAGTACAAGGACGTCTTTGAGGACGCGCGCAAGAAGGGCTTTGTCCGCGTCCAGGTCGACGGCGCAGTCCGCGACCTGTCCGAGACCATCACCCTCGACAAGAATTATCGGCATACCATCCAGGTCGTCGTGGACCGCCTCGTCATCAACCAGGACCTGGAGCAGAGTCGCGTCCACGAGTCGCTGGAAACAGCCATGCGTCTCGCCGAGGGCATGGTGACCGTCGCCATCCTCGCCGACGCCACAGCGGACAACGGCGCGGCCCCGGAACCGCCTCCCGCAACGGGTCGAAGGCGGCGCAAGTCCCAGGCGAGCGGCAACACGGAGATCATCTTCTCCGAGCAGTTCGCCTGCCCGTACTGCGCCATCAGCTTCGGCGAGATCGAGCCGCGCACCTTCAGCTTCAACAACCCGAACGGCGCATGCCCAGAGTGCACCGGCCTCGGCTTCAAGCTGGAGGTCGACCCGGAACTCGTGGTGCCCTATCCGGAACAGTCTCTGGCACACGGCGCCGTCGCTCCATGGATGCGCTCTGGCACGGCCCACGGCTTTCACCTGAGCATGCTCAACTCGCTGGCCAAGGCTCACGACTTCTCCGTCGACACCCCGTTTCGAGAACTGCCGCAGCCCGTCGCCGACCTCATTCTCTACGGCGACAGGAGCCACAAGTTCACCATGCGCCACCGCACCCAGCGTGGCCGCGAGTTCACGTGGCAGACTTCCTACGAGGGCGTCATCCCCAACCTGATGCGCCGCTACAAGGACACCGAGTCCGACTACGTGCGCACGGAGATCCAGCGCTTCATGGCGCAGCGCCCGTGCCCCGCGTGCGGCGGTCGGCGGCTGAAGCCGGAGGCCCTCGGCGTCACCGTCTGCGGCAAGGACATCATGACCGTGTGCTCGCAGAACATCGAGCGGGCCATCGAGTGGACAGAGGCCGTCCGGAGCGAGGACCCGGAGCTCATCGCCCAGGACCTCGCGCTCAACGACCGCGACCGCTTCATCGCCCAGCAGATCCTCAAGGAGATCGACAACCGCCTGCGCTTCCTGACGGAGATCGGCCTGCACTACCTCACCCTGGAGCGCACGGCCTACACCCTCTCTGGCGGCGAGGCGCAGCGAATCCGCCTGGCGACGCAGATCGGCTCCGGCCTCATGGGCGTCCTGTACGTGTGCGATGAGCCGACCATCGGCCTGCACCCCGCCGACGATTACCGCCTCATCGCCACGCTCAAGCGCCTCCGAGACCTCGGCAACACCGTGCTGCTCGTGGAGCACGACGAGGCCGTCATGCGCGCAGCCGACCACATCGTCGACCTTGGTCCCGGCGCCGGCGAGCATGGCGGCCACATCGTTGCCGAGGGGACGCTGCAGTCCATCATGGACAGCGAAGCTTCGGTGACGGGCGCCTACCTCTCCGGTCGGCGGCAAATCCCGCTGCCTCGCGCACGCCGCCCCGGCTCAGGTGAGGTCATCACCCTCTCGGGCGCCCGCGCCAACAACCTCAAGAACGTTGACGTGGAGTTCCCGTTGGGCACACTGGTCGTGGTCACCGGCGTTTCTGGCTCCGGCAAGAGCACCCTCGTGAACGAGGTCCTCTACAAGAAGCTGGCCCAGTACTTCTACCGCGCCAAGGACCGCCCCGGCGTGCACGACAGCGTCACCGGCATCAACGCCATCGACAAGGTCGTGGACATCGACCAGTCCCCCATCGGCCGGACCCCCCGCAGCAACCCGGCCACCTACACCGGCGCGTTCACGCCCATCCGCGAGATGTTCGCCAAGTTGCCGGAGGCCCGTTCCCGCGGCTACGCGCCCGGACGCTTCTCATTCAACGTCAAGGGCGGCCGCTGTGAGGCCTGCGAGGGCGGCGGCTACATCCAGATTGAAATGCAGTTCCTGCCCGACGTCACCGTCCGCTGCGAGGTCTGCAACGGCGCTCGCTACAACCGCGAGGCGCTGGAGGTGAAGTTCCGCGACCGCTCCATTTCAGACGTGCTGAACATGACGGTGGAGGAGGCCCTGGAGCTGTTCCAGAATCTGCCGCGGGTGCGCTCCAAGCTTGAGACCCTTCGCGACGTCGGCCTCGGCTACATCCGGCTGGGGCAGCCCGCCACCACGGTCTCCGGCGGCGAGGCCCAGCGCATCAAGCTCTCCACGGAGCTTTCCAAGCGGGCAACGGGCCGCACCCTCTACATCCTCGACGAGCCCACCACCGGCCTCTCCTTTGAGGACGTGGCTGCGCTCATGCGCGTCCTGCACCGGCTGGTCGAGACCGGCAACACCGTCATCGTCATCGAGCACCACCTCGACGTCATCAAGAACGCAGACTGGATCATCGACCTCGGCCCCGGCGCCGGCGAGCATGGCGGCGAGATCATCGCGACGGGCACGCCCGAAGACGTCATGCACGTCGAACGCTCCTACACCGGCGAGTACCTTCGCCCCCTGCTGAACGGCCACGCTCCCGCCGAGTCCACCAGCGAGCCCTCGCCGCGCAAGAGGCGCACCAAGCAAGCTGTGGCGGTGGAGTAGGCGCTTAAGAGAGCATTTCCGGAGGAAATAGAGGCTAGATTTGGTTTGGCTACAAAGGAATATCTCATCCTTATGGTTTTGGGTCGGCATTGTAGCGCTGATCGAATTCGGCCTCGGTGTCTTTACTGTTCGCCAGTGGGGATGGTTGAAAGGGGATTTTGACTCACCCAGTGAAATCATCCGCAATATGTCCCTTATGGCGGCGGCACCGATAGCGCTTTTGCTAGCCGTTTGGAGAAGCATCGTAGGCGAGAAACAGGCGAGGGCCAATCAGCGTCAAGCAGACACAGCTCAGCGGAGCCTCGTCAACGAGCGCTATCAAAAAGGTGCGGAAATGCTGGGCCACAGTGTGCTGTCCGTTCGGCTTGGCGGGATCTTCGCATTGGAATCATTGGCGCGCGACTACCCAGAGGACTATCACATTCAGATTGTGGAGTTGTTCTGTGCCTTCGTACGCAACCCAACAGCTGACAAGCAATTGCTTCTCTACTTTGAAGACGAAGATATCCAGGAGAAATTTCCTCCACGCCTCCGGGATGATGTGCAGAGCATCATGACCGCGATCGGAAGGCGCAGTGTTGAGCAAATGGTTGCAGAAGCAGAGAGAGATTACAGACTAGATTTTCGAGCAGCTCACTTGGTTCGATTGGAACTGCAAGACCCCAATCTGACAGGAGCCTTGCTCCAAGCAGCAGATTTGTCCCACGCAGCAATTCGGGGAAACGGTACCAACGCTTACCTCAAGGGTGTCTCATTTAGAGGTGCCATTTTGAATGACGCAAGGTTTTCTTTTGTCGACCTAAGTGAGTCAGTCTTTGGTAATGCAAAACTGCACGGTGCGATGCTCCAAAATGTTGTGCTTTCTGGTGTTCGTTTCAACTCAGGTAGATTTAGTGGTGGCCCAGCAACTGGCTTGACCCAAGCGCAATTGTATGCAGCTTGGGCCTCACATGATAATCCGCCTCTACTTGATGGCGTACTGGACAGTGAGACCGGCAAACCGTTGGAGTGGAAAGCTAGCTAAGACATTTCTCCCATCGCCTTTTGCTGGCTTCGTTTAGCCGCAACATAGAAGAGACCCGGTCTTGCGGCCGGGTCTCGTTTTGTGGCCTGTACACCCTACGTGTACGGCAACGCCTCCCGCATGATCTGCAGCGTGTTGCGGATTGCGTTTTCTGTTTCCTTGCACTTGTGGTCCGTCGACACGTCCTCCGGGTTCAGCAGGTGCGCATCCCTCCTGCCGAGCGCCCAGAAAAACCTGGTCCGGTGAGTTGGGCCTTCATTATGGGTTGGCATGTGACCCTCCTTTCCATGACCCTTTCTTCTATACATGAGAACGCATGGACCTCAGCAAAGGTTACTGGATGCGGCGAAACGCCGGGACTGCGGTCAACGCGACGAACGCGCCCGCAATCACCACGCTGGCAAAGATCAGTTGCGCCGTTTGCACACCGAGCGCGTGCGCGGTGAAGCCGGCTAGCGTCGCGCCGACCGTGATCACCGAGCGGTCCATGCTGACGAGCGCCATCACGCGCCCGCGCATTTCGGCCGGCGCCGTGTCAAGCAGCAGGGAGTTTGTTATCGAGTTGAACGGCGTCTGGAACATGCCAATCAGCATCACCATGCCGAAGGACAACACGACGAAACCCGTGTAGGTGGTCAGCGTAAACAGGATCAGCATTGTCCCGAACGTTGCCATGACGCCCATGATCGCGTAGCCCCTGTGCTTGCGAGGGTTCAACGTAGCCAGCGTCAGCGCGCCGATGACGCCCCCCAAGCCCGTAACAGACATCATGAAGCCGAATCCGCGCTCGCCAATGTCCAGGACGTCCTTCGCGAAGAGCGGCGCAAACACCTGCATATATGACATGCCAAACATGAAGTAGACCAGGGCAAGGATGATGACCCATCGTATGGATGGCGTCGCCCAACCGTACTTGATGCCTTCCCGGAAGCTAATGAAGGCATTGCCTATGGACCGGGTGCCATGCCTCACGTGGGTGGGCACGTTCAGTCGATAGGTGAAGTACACAGCGCCCAGGAAGATGATCGCCGCCGCGAGGAACGTTAACCCAAAGCCCACAAAGGCCACCATCAACCCCGCCACGCTTGCCCCAATGATGCGCATGGTGTTCATCGAGGCACTGTTGAGCGCGACAGCGTTGGTGAGGTGCCGTCCCTGCACAATGCTGGGGATGAGCGACTGTCGGGCTGGCTGGTCCAACGCGTTGAACGCCCCCTTGGCGAACGCTTGGACGTAGATATGCCATAGCTCGATTTCGCCCGATAGGATGAGGAAGGCCAGGGCAAAGTTGGCGGTGGCTGAGCCGGTCTTTGCGACCAACAGAATCATGCGTCGGTCGTACCAGTCGGCGATGACCCCGGCAAAGAGTCCCGCGATGAGCTGCGGGATCGTCCTCACCGCGAATACCAGGCCCAGGTCTCTCGCGTCGCCGCCTACCGTGGCCGACAGCACCAGCAGCGGACGTGCGATTTGCTCCATCCACAGGGCCAATGCCTGCGAAATCTGCCCCAGCCAGAGGAATCGGAAGTCGCGGTACTGGAATGAGGCGAACGTTCCGGAGCGGAATCGGCCCCGGTGTCGCGACATCCGTTCCAACCGCGCCAAAGCTGCGGCAGCGGCCTCCGATTCGGGGGACGCCGGCTCCGATGAGTCTCCACGCCGGGATGATGCCACTCAGCCCCCTCCTGCGGCAAACACGTCAAGCCATCATACTACGTTCGGCCAACACGGGGAAAATGGGGTGGCCTGCGCGGTCATCTCCCTGTGGCGATTTCTCCAACACGCCATCCCCTGACACGGGGCTCTTGCCCCGACGCATCGTCTCTCGCTACCCTCCACGCATGGAAGACGCATCTGTCGCGAGATCGGCCCTTACGCCTGCATCGGCACGTAGGACGAGTGCCCATGTTGTTTTTGGGTTGTTTCCCTATCTGAGAATAGCTTCCCAGATACGGGTTGTTTCTCCCCCGCGCAAGCAATATTGGATTTGTATCTGATGAGTGCCACCCAGATACGCATTTCGAATCAGTGTGTGCATACGGTAACCGGTACCGGCATGCCGAAGTCGAGGGAAAGAGGAAGGCAATGGTATCCCGAAGTGGGGCCCAATGTGAGGCAGTCCTACATGCGGCGGATGCGGGAGGACAGCGTGCCCACGACGGCGATCATCGCGGCGGCAGTCCCGCCCATGATCATGAGCGCCGCCGGCGCGGAAAGGAGGTCGGCGAGCCCTCCGCCACCGGTCGATCCCAGCGGCATCAGGCCCCGGTCGAGGTTGTAGACGCTCAGGATGCGACCCCGCAGCTCTTCGGGAGCGTGGGCCAGCAGCGCCACGTTGCCCGCCGTCATGAAGATGGCTTGCCCCGCTCCAATGAACAGCATCACAAAGATTGGCAGCGCGATGCCCAACCCCAGGCTCGGCGAAACACCCAGCAGGAAGACGAAGAAGGCGTAGCCGAAAGACGCCCCAAGGAAGAGCATCCCCTTCCGTCGTACATCGCCAAACGACGCGATGGTCAACCCGCCGATGAGCGCCCCGATGCCCGCGACGGACAGCAGCAAGCCGAATCCCTGCGCGCCAACCCCCAGCACCTTGTCCGCGAGGATGGGCATCAACGTGTTGTACGGCATGACGAAGGTGAACACCGCCAGCGCGATAACCATGATCACCAGGATGTTCTTGTCCGCCAGCACGTACGCGACGCCCTCCTTGAGCTGGCCGCTCGCGCTCTCGGTCTGACTCACGCTGCGCGCCCCCGGCGCTCGCATGACGATCGTCGCGATGATGACCACCAGGAAGAGCACAACGGCGCCCACAAACGCTGCCATCACGTCGAAAAAGCCTATCAGGAATCCTGCGATTCCTGGCGCCACTACCCGGCTGAAATTCATCGCCACCTGGTTCAGCGCGAAGGCGTTGAGCATGTTGTGTTCCGGCACCAGGTTGGGAATCAGCGCGTTGCGCGCCGGTTGGTTGAACACCATGGAAACGCCCAGGAAGAACGAGAACAGGTAGATGTGCCAAAGCTCGATCTGCTCCGTTACCACCAACGTGAGCAGGGACACGTAGCTCATCATCGTGAACGTCTGGCACGTCATCAGCACGTATTTCTTGTTGAAGCGGTCTGCGACGACGCCTGCGGGCAGCGCCATGAGGAGTTGTGGAAGCGCACGAAAGAGGTTCACCAGTCCCAGCGCGACGCCGGACCCCGTCAGCTCCCAGACCAGCCAGTTGCGCGCCACCTGCTCCATCCAGTTTGCCCCAGACCAGCCCAGCTGGCCGATCCACAGCAGCCGGAAGTCGAAGTAGTGGAAGGACGCGAAGAGACCTGTGTACAAGTGCCTGGTCGGGGGACCGTCCTCAACGTAAGGAGAGGCGGTTGGCATGTCGTCCAGAGGCTGAGGAGCGTCAACGTCCACGGAAGTCGTATTCCCGCGGCCTCCTCTGCCAAACAACGCCAATGCACTTGCCCTTTCGTGTCGGGATGCCATGCGCGGAGCGAGCGCATGACCGTCGACTTTGGACCTTGCCCACCGTGGGCTGCGCGTTGGCGGTTGCCTGCGGTAGCTGCCCCAGACCGCCATCGGTGCCCAACAGCGTACGCGTGCCGGACAGGAGCGTCAACGGAGCCGCCATTGCCCCCTTGTATGACGCCAAAGGTTGTGATAGCGTCTAGAACAGTGGAAAGGAGGTGAGAGCCTATGGATAGTAGCAGTAGTACGTCCGCGGCTCCATCTCTGGAGGGGAAGGCCTAGTCCTTTTCCACAGAGGTGGTTGAGCCGATTGAAGGGGGGCCGTTAGCGGCCCCCTTTCTCTTTCCCCTGCGTCTCCGGCATCACGACCGGTGTGCCGCGATCGCCTCCCGGAACCCGTGCATCGCTCCCTCCAGCACCCGGTCCTCCAGGCAGAAGGAGATCCGGAAGTGCCCCGGCGACCCGAATCCCGTCCCCGGCGTCACCAGCACGTTCCACTTCAGCAGCTCACGCACGAAGGCCACGTCGTCGGGGATGGGCGACGAAGGGAACGCGTAGAAGGCCCCCTGCGGCTTGACCATCGCGTACCCCATCCCGGTGAGCTCGTCGTACAGGAAGTCCCGCTTCCGCTGGTACCACGCCACGTCGACGCTGGCCTGCAGCGCGTCCCGCACCAGCCACTGCATGAGCGCCGGCGCGTTGACGAAGCCCAGCACCCGATTGCAGTAGGTCATCGCCTCGGCCACCGTCAAAGCGTCCGGGCAGTCCGGGTTCACCGCCGCGTAGCCGATGCGCTCTCCCGGCAGCGCCAGGCTCTTGGAGAAGGACGTCGCCACAATCGACCGCGGGTGCGCGTCGAAGATGGGCGGAGTCACCGCGCCATCGTAGGCGAGCTGCGCATAGGGTTCGTCGCTGATGAGGTAGATTGCGCTCCCGAACTTCGCCTCGGCCTGCGCCAGCAGCTTGCCAAGTTGCGCCAGCAGGTCTGCGGGATACATCGCGCCGCTGGGGTTGTTCGGCGAGTTCACCAGCACCGCCCTTGTCCGAACTGACAGCATCGGGGCCAGCGCGTCCAGGTCCGGGCAAAACGCCTCGTCCGTGGGCGCGACGGTCGTCATGCCGCCATGGTTGTCGGCGTAGGAGGGGTACTCCGGGAAGAAGGGAGCGAAGATGATGACCTCGTCACCCGGGTCAAGGATGGTCTTGAAGATGACGTTGAGGGCCCCGCCCGCGCCGCAGGTCATGACCGTGTGCGCCGTAGTGAACGGCAGCCCGGTCTGCTCCGCCAGGTACCCCGCGATGGCCCCTCGCGTCTCAGCATAGCCCGCGTTGGGCATGTAGCGGTGCATGCCCGCCGGTGGGTTCGCGGTAAGCCGCTTCAGGGCCTCAGCCACCTCTTTCGGCGGCTCCAGGATGGGGTTGCCCAGGGAAAGGTCGAAGACGTTCTCATCTCCATGCTGCTGCTTCAACTGGATCCCCAACTCGAACATCTGGCGAATCCAGGACTGGCCCTCCATGGCCTTCCGGACCTTGGCCGCAATGGTCATCCCCTGCTCCCTCTGCTAGCATCGCTGCAACTGCAACTGGACGCCTTGGAGAATACGGGAGGGCGCAGGGCGTGTCCAGCGCGCCCATACCGCACACCCTTGAAGTGAGCCATGCCAAACCTGTACGTCGTAGCGACACCGATAGGTAACCTCGAGGACATCTCCGCCCGTGCTCTGCGCGTGCTCGGCGAGGTGGCGGTCATCGCGTCCGAGGACACGCGCACCACGCGCAAGCTCCTCACGCACTTCGGCATTCGCACCCGGATGCTCAGCTTCCAGGAGCACAACACCCTAGCGCGAATCCCGCAACTGCTGCAGGTGCTGGCGGAACACGACGTCGCGCTGGTGACCGAAGCGGGCACCCCCGGCGTCAGCGACCCCGGCGCGAGCCTCGTCGCCGCGGCGCAGTCGGAGGGCGCGACGGTCGTGCCGATTCCCGGCCCCTCGGCGGTGACTGCGGCGGTGTCCGTCTCAGGCTTCTCCGGCGACCGCTTTCGATTCATCGGCTGGCCGCCGCGCCGCGCCGTCGACCGCCGTCGCCTCTTCGAGTCCCTGGCGGACGAGCAGGACACCCTGGTCGCCCTGGAGTCCCCCCGCCGGGTCCTCGCGACGCTGACCACCATGCAGGCCGCGTGGGGCGACCGCCGGGTGGCGGTCTGTCGGGAGCTGACCAAGCTCCACGAAGAGGTGTTCCATGGCACGCTGCAGGAGGCGATTGACTATTTCGCCTTGCCGCGCGGGGAGTTCACCGTCGTCGTGGAGGGCGCCGCGGCTGGCAAGCCCGCCGTCGCCGAGGGGGCCACGGAGGAGGCGCGCAGTCAACTGGCGCAGCTGCACGCCGAGGGCCGCTTGGCGCGAGAGGCCGTCGCCGCCGTCACGCGCGCCACAAAGCTGCCCCGACGGACGGTCTACGCGCTGTGGCTGGAGCTTGCTGGAGGCTGCTAGGGCGCCGCAGTATAGCCAACTGGAATCACTACCATTGCAAGCTAAGGCCTTACAGGGGCCACCGCATTAGTTATCATGCCCCTGTTTCAGGATGGCCGTGAGACCCATTGAGACTACAAGAAGGAGTGACAACATGCTTCGGAGCACAGACAGGATTCTTACCATGCACGCCGGAACGCTGCCCCGGCCCGCAGACATCCGGGAGCGCGTCTTGGCCAAGAGTCGCGGCGAGCAGGTCGACGACGCTGCCCTTACCGCCGACATGCGCGGCATCATCGCGGAGAACGTACGGCTGCAGACCGAGAACGGCATCGACAGTGTCAACGACGGCGAGATCAGCAAGTCCAGCTTCAGCAACTACATGCGGGAGCGTTTGGACGGCATCGAGATTCGGCCCACGGACCCCAACTCCCCGCGCATGGGCGCCATTGGTGGGCGCGACCTCCAGTATTTCCCGGAGTACTTCCAGGTCGGTCCCAACCGCTCGGCGGCGGCCACCGGTCAGAACCGCGTCGACCAGACGGTGTGCGTCGGCCCCATCAGCTACATCGGTCAAGCCGACGTGCAGGCGGACATCGACAACTTCCGCGCCGGGCTCGAGGGCACGAACCCGCCGGAGATCTACCTGCCCGCCATCACCCCCGGCACGGTTGAGCACTGGCTCAGGAACGAGCACTACGCCTCGCAGGAAGAGTTCCTCTTCGCCGTCGCCGATGCCCTGGCCATCGAGTACAAGATCATCGTCGACGCAGGCTTCCTCCTCCAGATTGACGACCCGGACCTGCCGGACGCCTGGCAGATTCACCCGGACATGGACGTGCCCGCCTACCGCAAGTTCGCGCAGCTCCGCGTCGACGCGCTGAACCACGCCCTCCGAGACATCCCTGAGGAGAGCATCCGCTTCCACACCTGCTGGGGCAGCTACCACGGCCCGCACATGTTCGACATCCCCCTGGCCGACATCGCCGACATCATCCTCAACGTGAAGGCCGCCGGCTACTCCATCGAGGCGTCCAACCCCCGCCACGACCACGAGTGGGTCGTCTGGAAGGACGTGGACTGGCCCGACGGCAAGGCCCTCATCCCCGGCGTCATCGGCCACGCCTGCGACTTCATCGAGCACCCGGACCTAGTGGCACAGCGGCTCGTGCGGTATGCCAACATCGTCGGCAAGGAGAACGTCATCGCGGGCACGGACTGCGGCATCGGCTCCCGCGTGGGCCACGCCTCCGTCTGCTGGGCCAAGTTCAAGGCCATGTCGGACGGCGCAGCGATCGCCACAAAGGAGCTGTGGGGTTAGGTCGGCAAAAGCACTTGACTTGCATAACGCAAGTACAAGGGCTATGGTACAGCTATTATGTTAAGAGAGGTTGGTGCCACGTCAGCCGCTAGGGGAGTCTGAAGGAGGATGACAATGAAAAGAGTACGTGAATTTGGTCTTCTTTGGATGGTGCTCCTCGCGCTTCTCTTAGTGGCTTCGGCCGCCTGTGGTGGCGACGACGACGCCGACAGCGGTGACGCCGCGGCTGCACCGACAGCGGTCCCGGAAGCGTCGAGCGGGGACGCGATGGGTGACGCCATGGGCGAGCCCGTGGTCACCCGGGTCATCATCACCAACCCTTCGCCAGGCAGGGAGTCCAACAACGTACAGAAGGACCTCGCCCCGCCGCCCGGCATGCAGCTAAAGCCCACTTACGAGTCGCTCGTCGGCTACGATCCCGACACGGCTGAGTTGACGCCGCAGCTGGCCAAGTCCTGGGCGTTTGAGCCTGACGGATTCTCCATGCGGTTCCAGCTTCAAGACGGAGTGCGTTTCCACGGCGACAATGGCGAATTCTCTGCCAAGGACATCGTCTACTCGCACGGGCAACACGTTCGTGAAGACGCCACCCACTCACATTCCAGGCAATACCGTCTGACTACGGTTGAGGTTGTCAGCGACTACGAGGTTGTCCTACGGCTTGAGGCGCCAAACGCTGAGCTCCTTCGCTTGATGTCAGAACTCAATATGTCCTCCATGGACATCTCCAGTGCTGATTCCGCCGCCAAGATCGGGGAGATCACACTACTGACCCCGCCGCCTGCCGGCAGCGGCGTCTTCCAGTTCGTCTCCCGCGCGCAGGGCGAAAACGTCGTCTTTGAGCGCGTCCCATATGACCATTGGCGACTGACGGCGGACTTCCCGGAGATGGAGTTCCGGTGGGTGCAGGAGGCTTCCACCAGGCTGGCTAGCCTCATCGCCGGCGAGTCGCACATAACGCAGCTGCCGCAGGACCAGACAGAGCAGGCGGCAACGGCTGGAATGGCCCTCTCCGTGGGCACCGTGGATGCCCAGCGGGTCTTCCTCGGCTTTCAGGGTGTATACGTCGACGCCGAGTCGGCATGTGGTTACAAGTACTGCGACACGCCATGGCTGGACATCAACGTCCGAAAGGCGATGAGCAAGGCTCTGGACAAGCCCGCCATGAATCGGGCCTTTTTCGCCAATAAGGGCAAGATCATGTACATGAATCACATGGCGCCGAATAACCCCTACAACAACCCTGAGTGGGAGCGCAACTACCCGGAAGAGTACGGATTCGACCCTGACGCGGGCCGCGCTTTGCTGGCCGAATCCGGCTACAACGTGAACAACCCGCTGGAGATTGACGTCTACGTGCGAACCCTCCAGCAGTTCACACAGTCTGCGGACGTGATGGAGGCCGCGGCTGCATATTGGAATGACATCGGCATCAAGACAAACCTGCGGACGATTGACTCGGCAGCAAACCGGGCAGCCAATCGCGCGTTGGAATACACCAATATGGCCAATTTCCACGGCACCCCGGACTTCGACATCCAGGGGTGGCGCGTCCGCCAATCCAGCGTATCCCCACGCGGCAGCGGGATTGAACACCTGGTAACGGAGCCCATCGTGGCGCGCCTCAGGGGCACGATGATTCCTGACGAGCAAAACAAGATCTTGCGGGAGCTCAGCGACGTCGCCTACCCGCTGCACGTCTGGATGCCCCTCTTCTGGGTGCCGGCAGAGCTGGTGTACAACCCGGAGGTAGTCTCCTCCTACGTGTTCCCGGGTTCGCCGCCAGGACTCTACTCCCACTTCGAACGCATCAAGGCGGTCAAGAAGTAGCACTCTTGCAGGACATCGAGTAAATCAAGGGCGCCAGCCCATCGGTCCGCGAACGAAGGGCCGGTGGGCATGGCGCCCTGTGGTGGTTGACACTCTCACAACGGTGTAGAATTGGCGCCAAACACCCTTCTGGGGAGGAAAGAATGCTCACCAGGGATGAAAATGAGCTACTGTGCAGAGTCGGCCCCGGCACTCCCATGGGCGAGCTCATGCGGCAGTACTGGATGCCCGTCATTTACGACTGGGAGCTGGAGCCCGACGGCCAGCCCCAGCGCGTCCGCGTGCTCGGCGAGGACCTGCTTGCATGGCGCGACACCGATGGTCGACCCTCCTTCAGCCAGGAGAACTGCCCCCACCGTGGCGCCGGCTTCTTCTTCGGCCGCAACGAGAAGGGTGGCCTTCGCTGCGCCTACCACGGCTGGAAGTTCGACGTCGAGGGCAACTGCCTCGACATGCCCAACGAGCCCCCTACGAGCAACTTCAAGCACAAGGTAAAGATCCTCGCCTACAACGCCTATGACTTCGGCGGCATCGTGTGGATCTACATGGGCGAGCACCAGGACAACCCGCCTCCCGTGCCGCAGTTCGAGTGGGGTCTTGTCCCGGAGGAGCAGCGCGGGCACGGCCACAAGTTCATCTATGAGTGCAACTGGATGCAGGCGCTGGAAGGCGAGTTGGACTCCTCCCACATTTACTTCCTGCACAGCCGCCTGAACAAGGACGATTCCCCCAAGTACGGCCTATACCACCCTGGGCAGACCGCCAAGTTCCACATCGTCAACAAGGAATACGGGATGATGTACGGGGCCCAGCGGGAGGAGGACGGCAACGACTACTGGCGGGTTTCCCACTACCTCTTCCCCATCTACGGCATGTTTCCCGCCATCTTCAACGGCATCGTCCCCCTCTCCATCTTCCTGCCCGTCGACGACGACAATACCCTGCACTTTGGCGTTCACTGGCACCCGACCAAGCCGCTGGAAGGCTCCCGCCGACCCAACTTCGCGTTGTCGCAGGAGCCTGGTGTCCTTGGCCCTCCAGGCCCGATGAAGCCCGAGCAGAAGGGCAAGTTCTTCGCCAATTGGTGGTCGGAAATCAGCCCGGAGACGGACTTCCACATGGACCTCTGGGCCAAAAAGAACCGGAACTTCACCGGCATACCCAGCGTTCGACAGCAGGACGCCGCGCTGGAGTGGAGCATGGGCCGCGTCATGGACCGTACCAGGGAGCACCTCGGCACCGCCGATGCCGCCATCATCAAGACGCGCAGGAAGCTCATCGCCGCAGCCCGGCAGTACGCCGAGGACGGCACGCCGCCCCGTGGCTCGCAGAACCCGGAGTGGTACACCGTCCGCTCTTGCGAGACGGTCTTGCCTCAAGGCGAGGCATGGGAGAAGGCGCTGGAGCCGTGGCTCACCGCAGCCACAACCGAATACCCGGACCCGTGCAACACCGGCCGCGCGGCAGCCGCGAGGTAGCCCGTCGCAGTCCCTTTCCCCATATGGGGGAAGGTCAGGATGGTGGTTTCAAACCCCCATCGCAACAGGAGGAGCCATGCTGAGCCAAGTCGACAATGAGGCGCTCTGCCGGGTCGGACCCGGCACATTGATGGGCAACTTCTTCCGCGAGTACTGGCTGCCCGCGCTCCAGACCGGCGAGTTGCCTGACCCCGACTGCCCGCCCGTGCGCATCAAGCTGCTCGGCGAGGAGCTCATCGCCTTCCGCGACACCACCGGCGCCGTGGGGTTGATCGACAACAACTGCCCGCACCGGCGAGCCAGCCTCTTCTTCGGTCGCAATGAGGAATCCGGCCTCCGTTGCGTCTACCATGGCTGGAAGTTCGACGTGAACGGTGAATGCGTCGATATGCCCTCAGAGCCCGCCGAGTCCAACTTCAAGGACAAGGTCAAGATCAAGTCCTACCCCACCCACGAGCGCAACGGCGTCATCTGGGCCTACATGGGGCCTCGGGCAACGCCGCCCGCCCTGCCGGAGCTCGAGGGCAACATGCATGGGAGTTACTACATCACCGTGCTCTTCCGCAACAACAACTGGATGCAGGGCATAGAGGGTGAAATAGACACCGTCCATGCCTCCATTCTGCACGGGGGCCACGTGCTCCCGGAGAACGCTCGGCCCGGCTCCTTCACCTACTACCAGAGCAAGAACCGCGCCGGCAGGTTCAAGGTGCTGGAAACGCCCGTAGGCAACTCATACGGTATGTACCGCGTCGCGGAGGAAGACAGCTACTACTGGCGCGTCGGCCACTACCTCTTCCCCTGCTTCGCGATGCCGCCCGTGCCGACCCTCGGCATGGAGGCCCGCTTCCTCGCCTACGTCCCCATGGACGACGAGCACACCCTCGAGTGGAGCATCGGTGTGCGGGAGGATGACGGCCTCGCCGTGTCCGCGCGGCAGGCCCGCGAGTACCACAACAACGGCACGGGCTGGTACGACCGCTACGTCATCGAGCAGAACTGGGACAACGACTTCCAGATCGACCGCGAAGCCCAGCGAACGATGCAGAGCTGGTCCGGCATCTCCGGCGTCCGCCAGCAGGACATGGCGATGACCGAGGGCATGGGCGTCATCCTCGACCGCACCAACGAGCACCTCGGCACCACGGACCAGATGATCATCCGCACGCGCCGCATGCTGCTCCGGGCCGCCCGCGCGCTCGCCGAGGACGGCACGCCGCCCCCCGGCGTCGAGAACCCGCAGGACTACCACCTCCGCTCCGGCCAGGTCATCCTCCCCCGCGACGCCGACTGGTGGGAGGACACCCGAGACCTTCGCGAACGCTTCGAGGCAGGCGCCGCAGCAGCGGAAGCCGGAGGCTAGTTCCCACATTGAGTTGATTGCGCTGACTCGCCCCTTCGTGTTATAGTCGAGCCGAAGGATTCTTGCGTCCAATGACAAGGAGGTCACATGCTCAGCCAGGCAGATAACGACCTGCTCTGCCGCATAGGCCCGGGCACGCTCCTGGGCAACCTCTTCCGCGAGTACTGGCTGCCCGCGTTCCAGAGCGGCGAGTTGCCTGACCCCGACTGCCCGCCCGTGCGCATCAAGCTGCTCGGCGAGGAGCTCATCGCCTTCCGCGAAACCAACGGCGACGTGGGGTTGATCGACAACAACTGCCCCCACCGCCGCGCGAGCCTCTTTTTCGGTCGGAATGAGGAGTCGGGCATTCGCTGCGTCTATCACGGCTGGAAGTTCGACGTAAACGGTGATTGCGTGGACATGCCCTCGGAACCCGCCGAAAGCAACTTCAAGGACAAGGTCAAGATCAAGTCGTACCGCTGCCATGAGCGCAACGGCGTCATCTGGGCGTACATGGGGCCCCGTGCGGTCCCGCCGCCGCTGCCGGAGCTTGAGGGCAACATGTACCCCAACCACTACATCTCCGTCCTCTACCGCAAGAACAACTGGATGCAGGGCATTGAGGGTGAGATTGACACGCTCCATGCGGCATTCTTGCACGCCGGCAACGCGAGGCCGGAGAACCTGCCGCCGGGCTCTTTCCCCTACTACATGAGCAAGAGCCGCGCGGGCAAGTTCAGCGTGCGGGAGACGGACTGCGGGACCTCCTACGGCATGTACCGTCCCGCGGAGGAGGACAGCTACTACTGGCGCACGGGCCACTTGCTCTTCCCCTGCTTCGCCATGCCGCCCGTACCCACGCTCGGAGTGGAGTCGCGCTTCCTGGCCTACGTGCCTATGGACGACGAGAACACCCTCGAGTGGAGCATCGGCCCCGGCGCCAACGAGGGCCTCGGCGCGGGCTTCATGGTTGGCCGCGAGTACCTGAACAACGGCACCGGCTGGTACGACCGCTACGTGATAGAGCAGACATTTGAGAACGACTTTCAGATCGACCGCGAGGCGCAGCGTACGATGAAGAGTTGGTCCGGCATCGCGGGCGTCCGCCAGCAGGACATGGCGATGACCGAGGGCATGGGCCCAATCCTTGACCGCACCAGCGAGCACCTCGGCACCACAGACCAGATGATCATCCGCACTCGCCGCCGCCTACTGGCAGCCGCCCGAGCGCTCGCCGAGGACGGCACGCCGCCCCCCGGCGTCGACAACGCAGCCTCGTACCACAAGCGCTCCGGCCAAGTCATCCTCCCCCGCACCGCCGACTGGTGGGAGGACACCCGCGAGCTGCGGGAGCGTTTTGAGGCGACTCCATTTGTGGCTGAAACAGGAGGATAGGCAGACCGCAGCGATTCCGATAGCCTGAACCGAGGAACAGGGTCTCTGTTCCTCGGTTGCGTTCTCTGATATCCATTTGGAGCATGAACATGACCAGATACTGGGTAATCGCCCCAGCCAACTACAACCATGTAGAGAAGTTCCAGCGCTTCTGGGACTACGACAATAGCAACAACGTGATCTCCATCGGGTGGAACATAGGGGACATTGCTGGTCTCAAGATTGAAGAGAGGCTTGAACGTTTCAAGGAGCGTATGCCTAATGACAGCAAACACGGTTTCCACCAACTGAACAAGTTTTACGCCATCCAAGAGGGTGATCAAATAATTGCCCGCGCAGGGCGGCGGAGGATCGTTGGCATTGGCACAGCGAATGGGCCAGCCTTCTACTCCCACGAACACGGCGGAGCGATGGTTGGCGATATGAACACGGACACCTATGAGAATTTCCTTTCAGTCCAATGGGATGACCTGTCGGGGCGCGACCTCCCGAACATCGCCTTTGGGATGCACACCGTATATGAGGTGTCAGCGTCCAAGTTTGCAGAGCTGACAAGTGGTGCGATTGATGCTGATGGAAGTCTCAGTTCTCAAGTACAGGATGAAACAGGCATACCGCCCGAGGAACAATCTCCCCTGACTCAGACGCAGTTTGCCCTTGAGAAATACCTTGAAGAGTTTATCGTCTCAAACTTTGGTGCAGTGTTTGGGCCTGACATTCAGGTCTATATAGATGCTGATGGAACCAGCGGTAAGCAATATCACACTGATGTAGGACCTATAGACATCTTGGCTTGGGAACCCGGTAGCAATTCCTTCGTTGTCATGGAACTCAAGAAGGGTAGAACCTCCGACCGCGTCGTTGGACAGACCCTTCGCTATATGGGTTGGGTTAAGGAACACCTCTGCAAGAGCGATGATGGTGAGGCAGAGAAGGGACTCAGAGGCATGATAATCTGTCGGGACGGGGATGAAGATCTCGAATATGCCCTCAGCGTGGTTGATAATGTGGATATCCGCTTCTACCGCGTCGACTTTCAGCTAAGCCCAACGCCCTACGCTTCTTAAAGGGCATGCACAGCGTGAATCGTCATTCGCTTACGTATTAGGCATGGCAGCCCGACTTCCGTTCGCGCTGAACTTGTCGTAGGGTGATCGGCTCCCCCACCCCCCACCCCCTACCCCCGCGCGTGCGCCCCCTCGCCGCAGACGTAGTCCCATATGTTCGCGACGTTCATGCGCATGACCATCGGCGCCATGCCGTCCTGCTCGACGTCCATCGGGTAGCGGTCCGTCAGGTCCGTCAGCATGTCGACGGCCTCCGCCTTGGCCATCCCCCGCTCGACGCCGGTGCGGACGTAGGCCACCCATTCCTGTATCCACGCCGCCTGGTCGTTCAGGTACTCCTTGCCGCACAGGGGACCGTGACCCGGGACAAATGACTCCTCGGGCAGAGCCCGCAGGCTCTCCAGGGCCTCCAGCCACCGCTCCGGGTTAGCCTCCTGGATCCATGTGTGCACCTTGCAGAAGATGTTGTCGCTGGTGAAGGTCACGCCCTCCTCCTCGACGCTCACAGCGGCCTGGAACTCGGTGTGCCCCGGCATGTGCGTCATACGGAACGTGTGGTTGCCCACGTGCAGCGTCATGCTCTTGTCGAAGGTGATGATGGGCGTGTTGGGCGCATAACCCTGCAGGTGCAGGTGCTCGTCGGGGCCCATTGCCGACACGCGCGACACGTGCTCCGCCATGTCCGTATCCAGGATGCGCTGCCGGACGCCGTCCTGTGCGATGGCCGGCGCGTCGAAGTAGGCATTGCCTGTCCAGTGGTCGCCGTGGGGCTCCGTGTTGATGATGTAGCGCACCGGGCCGATTGCCTCGACCTCCGCCCGCAGCCGAAGCGCGTCTGTCGGTTTGTGCGGCGTGTCGATGAGGACGATGCCCTCCGAGGTCGTGACGTAGCCGTGGTTCGATCCCCGTCGCTCGTTGTCGACGAAGACGTTGTCGCTGATTTGCTTCATGGCGTTCCCTCCCGTTGGTGATGCTCAGCCGCCTAGCGCTCGGAAGGCGGCTTGTCCTAGACCATACCCCGCCAGCGTCCGGCTGTCACCACGAAGCGGCGGCTACGGCCACAGCGGGGAGATGTGGTCCGGGATGGTCTCCCTGAGCATGCTCACGAACTGCTGCGCGTACCGCGAGATGGGCGTGTCCCGCACAGTGACGATGCCCACGCTTTGGATGTCCAGGATGTGACCAAGCGCAACGATTCCCAGGGACTTCTCGTCGTCCGGCTCCAGGATGATGCGCGGCACTACGCTGATGCCCAGCCCCCTGCTCACGTAACGCTTGACTGCGTCGAAGTGGTCCAGCCTCATGACCACCCTGTAGTCCAGGCCTGCCTCGTTGAGCTTCCCCTCGATGTACGAGGGGTTGTCCCGAGTCCCGGCGCTGACGATGAGGGGCCACCTCGCGATCTGGTGGATGCTCTCGATCGGCTCATCGAGCACGGGGTGACCCTTTGCGGCGAGCAGCACGCGCTCGTTGGTGAACAGCGTCTCCACGTTGAACTCGCCAAACCGTCCGGTGAGGGGCACAAAACCAAGGTCAGCCTCCCGGTCGCGCACCATGCGCAGCACCTCCGGCAGGCGGCCGCTGAGCAATTGCAGGCGAGTATCCGGGTAGCTTTGGCGATATGCGACGACGCTGTCGACGAGCATGTTGCGCGCCATCTCCGTTGTGGACGCCACCGTGAGGCTGCCTTGCCTCGCAAACGACGATGTTTCCACCGGCAGCGAGTCGATCTGCCGCAGAAGCGGCTTGGCCAGCTCCGACAGGTGCACGCCCGCGGGGGTGAGCTGCACGGGGCGCTTGCTCCGGTCCAGCAGGGTGACGCCCGTTTCCCGCTCCAGCTCCTGGATGTGAAGGGTCACTGCAGGCTGGCGCAGCATGAGCTGTTGGGCCGCCTTGGTGATGCTGCCATACTGGGCCACCGCGCAAAAGCTGCGGAGTTCTCGCAAGTCCATGTCATTCCTCTCTCATGTGGGAGATATTATGTGGTCTTTACCTTAGCTCAAGCGAATAGTATATCGAGAAACGGGCTTGGTCAATGCCATGCGCACTTAAAATGAAATACTATTGACTATGCGCCCAGGGGACTTTCAACTGGTGCGGCGCCCCCCGAGGACGCCCGAGGGTCTTGTCCGCGAGCACACGGCGTGATACAACAGCGGCGAATTACCGTTTGGGCAGGAACGCCCCCACATCTTTGAAGTGCAGGCAGGGCATGAAGAATAAGGTATTAGCCACGTTTGACGATGCCGTCGCGGACATCCCGGACGGCGCCAGCATCATGGTGGGCGGCTTCGGCCCGCCTGGGCTGCCCCAGAACCTGCTGGCTGCCCTCATTCGACAGGGCGCCACGGACCTCACCATCATCACCAACCGCGGCGACCAGACCAATGCGAAGGCCAACACCGGCCACCTTGTGGAACTGCGGCGCGTGAAGAAGGTCTGCTGCGCCTTCTCCGCCTCGCCGCACCCGTCGCAGCGCAACCTCTTCGAGGAGTTGAACGAGTCCGGCGAACTCGAGGCAGAGCTCATGCCGCAGGGCACCCTCGTCGAGCGAATGCGTGCCGCCGCCGCGGGCATCGGCGCCTTCTACACCCGGGCCAGCGTCGGCACTGAGCTGGCCGAGGACAAGGAGACCCGTGTCATCAACGGCCTCGAGTACGTCTTGGAGTACCCCCTGCCCGCGGACTACGCTTTCATTCGCGCGTACACCTCGGACACCTACGGCAACCTCCAGTACGACCTGACCCAGCGCAACTTCAACCCCATCATGGCCATGGCAGCCAAGTGCACCCTCGTCGAGATCGAGGGCGAAATCGTGGAGATCGGCGACATGGACCCCAACCACGTGCACACCCCGGGCATTTTCGTAGACCGGGTCGTGAAGATTCCCCCGCCGCCGGAGGGCCTGTGGACCCTGCCGTCAGAGCGGCGAGCATAGGACATCGGAGGAGCCATGACGACTGCCGACAAGAAGCGAGTGGACCGCCAGACCATGTGCAACCGGCTGGCCATGGAGTTTGAGGATGGTTGGGTCGCCAACTTGGGCGTGGGCATGCCCACCCTCTGCTCCAACTACCAATATGACGACAAGGACATCATCTTCCAGTCGGAGAACGGCCTCATCGGCTACGGCCCGCTGGCCGCCGAGGGCGAGGAGCACCCCAACCTGGTCAACGCCGGTGTACAGTACGTGACGCTGAAGCCCGGCGCCTCCATCCTGCACCACGCCGACTCATTCACCGTCATCCGCGGCGGCTACGTCGACGTGACGGTGCTGGGCGCCTACGAGGTCGCGGAGAACGGCGACTTCGCCAACTGGAAGACGGCCGGTCGAAAAGGCGGCGGCATCGGCGGCGCGATGGACCTCGCCGTCGGCGCAAAGCGCGTCTGGATCGCCCTCGAGCACACCACCCGAGACGGCCAGCCGCGGCTGCTGCACAGGTGCAACCTCCCCGTGACGGCCGTGGGCGTGGTGCAGCGAGTGGTGACCGACCTTGGCCTGTTCGACCTCACCCCCGATGGCTTCCTCATGCGGGAGATCGCGCCCGGCTTCACGCCCGAGGAAGTCCAGGAGCTGACCGAGGCCAAGCTCACGATTTCCCCGGACCTCAAGGAGTTCTACGGGGCATAATTCGCCCCACCTAGCGAACGACACCGGACCGCGGGCACAACTGCGGCCTGACAACAAAGGGGAGCGCGCCAATGCCTGACCTGCGCAAAAGCGTCGCCATCGTAGGCGCCGCCGAGTCCGACGAGATCGGCAACGTCGAGCACAAGTCGGCGCTGCAGCACCACGCGGAAGCGGCCCACAACGCCCTCGAAGACGCGGGCATCGCCAAGAGCGACGTCGACGGGCTGTTCACGGCGGGCTTCTCCACCCTCGCAACCGGCGAGTACCTCGGCATCCAACCGCGCTACACGGACACGACGGCCGTGGGCGGCTCGTCCTTCGTCATCCACGTCGCCCACGCCATGGCAGCTATCAACGCGGGCTACTGCGAGGTTGCCCTCATCACCCACGGGCAGTCTGGCCGCAGCATGCGAATGCGCGGGTCGGGCGGCGGCGGCGGATTCGCCGAGCCCAACGTGCCCGGCCAGCAGTACGAGTCGCCCTACGGGATCATCGGCCCGCCGGTCAACTACGCGTTGGCCTGCACCCGCTACATGCACCAGTACGGCGAGGACCGCACCCGGCAGGCGTTGGCGGAGATCGCCGTCTCCACACGCAAATGGGCGCAGTTGAACCCCAAGGCGATGATGCGCGACCCCATGTCCTTCGACGACTACCACGACTCCCGGTGGATCGCGTGGCCCTTCCACCTTCTCGACTGCTGCCTCGTCACCGACGCCGGCGCATCCGTCGTCGTCACATCCGCCGAGCGCGCCCGCGACCTGCGCAAGCCGCCCGTGTGGGTGCTGTCCGGCGCCGAGAGCCATGACCACGCCATCATCAGCCAGATGCCGGACCTGACCTCCACCGTGTCGCGCGTGACCGGCCCCGCCGCCCTGCAGGCCGCGGGAGTCACCCACGACGACATCGACCTCACGATGGTCTATGACTCCTTCACGTACACCACGCTGGTCACGCTGGAGGGGCTGGGGTTCTGCGGCCCGGGCGAGGGCCCGGACTTCGTGGCGGGGCAGCGGACAGCCCCCGGCGGCGACTTCCCCCTGAACACCAGTGGCGGGGGCCTGAGCTACACCCACCCCGGCATGTACGGCATCTTCCTCATCGTCGAGGCCGTGCGGCAGTTGCGCGGCGAGGCCGGTGACCGCCAGCTCGACAACCCAAAGCTGGCGCTGGTGAACGGCACTGGTGGGATACTTTCCTCCACGGGCACCATCGTGCTGGCGGCGGACTGAGAAAGACGAACGCATCTATGTGCAGCTCTCCCATCTCTGCGCATGCATCGCCACCGGGAGCATTGCACCAGTGTTGAAGCACGTATGGATTGCGGCCGTGTTCGCATCAGTGGCCCATGCTTGGACATGGGGCGCTGGGCTTTGGTTGGGTTTCGGTCCCGTGTATCAGGGCGTTTCGGTAGCTGCAACGCCGCTTGGTGGCTCGCAGATTGAGACCGCAAAGTTTACCGAATCATTGGTGGAAGCAAACGGCCTGTGGGTAATCTGGTTGCTCCTCGTGCCGGTTCTGCTGTCAGGCCTGCCCCTGTTGGCCCTTCGGTTCACCGACTCCGGACAGCTCCTGCGAAAGGCGATCCTGTGGTTGGCGGCGCTGGCCCTCCTGGCGTCTTGCGCCGTGGCCATATTCTCGATCGGCCTGTTCTACATCCCGGCGGCGTTGGCCCTCTTGTGTGCCGCCGCCGCGGGCACTCTGGAGCGGCCGCGTGAGCAATCGGAACCATATGAGGTCCAACTGTAGTCAGCCCCGCGCGTAGCAGTACAACAATGGAGGAATCGGCAGACGACCGTCCTAGACGAATTCCTCCATGTCCAGGTCTTCCATCGCCGCGGACACCCGCGTGATGAGCGTGTGCTGCAGTTCGAGCAGGTGCGCGCCGCCCATGTCTTCCCGAGGCCGCGCCGCGAACGATAGCGTGATCCGCGACGGCCCAATGGCGCACAGCCTGTAGTCCCGCCAGCACTCCTCCAGCGAGTAGTCCCGCACGCCCTCCTCCATGAGGGCGTCGTGGTACTGCTCCACGAGCTCCCGCTCCCACGCGCGCCGAAGCTCCGGCGTCAGGCTCAGCACTGCGAAAAACGCAACGTCGACCGGCCCCCGCGCGATTGCCACCCGCTGCCAGTCGACCACCGTGATCTCCCGCGCCTCAGGAGGCCCACCGAAGAGCATGTTGGTCAGCCGGTAGTCGCTATGCGTAAGCGTTCGCGGGCTGGTGCACATCTTGAGGATGGTCTCGGTGAAGTTGGAGCAGTAGCGCTCGACAATGCTCCTCACCTTGGGCGAGAGGCTGTCACCGTAGTTGCGCAGTACGCCGGGGAGGACCTCGTTGGCGAAGCGCGCGTCGGCTACCGCCAGGTTCGGCTCGCCCACGGGCAGCCACTCGAAGGTGTCCAGCGCCGGGTTCTCCCACCATGGCGCGTGCAGCTTGGGGATCTCCCGCACGGCCAGTATGGCCTCGGCCTTGGTGCAGCTCCCGATGTCGTCCCCCACCACGGCGGGCGTCATGTCCTGCATCAACAGCGCGAAGTTCTGCCGCTCGTCGTCGATGCCGCCGTAGTAGTACTGCGGGATCTTGACCGTCACCTTGTCCGCGATGTCGTCATAAAAGTAGATCTCGTTGTGGTAGAACCGCTGCCGGATGGCGACGCCCTTGATCGTGTCAGATGTCGACGGCAGCTTCACGACCAGCGACCCCGGCGCACCCTCTCCCCCTCGAGCGTAGTCAATGAAGAGCCGTTCCGTGACACCGTTGACCCCCGACCCTTCGGAGCCACGCGCCGGCGTGACCGTAGCCACCTCAACGTCCAGCCCCCGCCCTCGGAGCACGGCGGTCATCCACTCCGGCGTGATGTCCGCCAACCCTCCCGGCACCACAAGGTTTGCCATCAACCCGCCTCCTGAAATGAGTCCCGACATATCCCCAACCCGGTCGACCTGAGCTTGTCTCCAACCTGTTCGCCCTGAGCTTGTCTTCACTCCGTTCGCCCTGAGCTTGTCGAAGGGCGCCGGTCCCCCAACCTACAGGAACTCCTCCATACCCAGGTCTTCCATCGCAGCGGCGGCCCGCTCCACCAGCGTCGCCTGCAGCAGCACGCCCGCGGCCCCGTCCAGTTGCGACGCCGGCCGCGACCCGTGCGCCAGCGCAATACGCGTCGGCGCGAAGGCGCACAGACGGTAGTCTCGCCGGCATTGCTCCAGGCTGTAGTCCCGGATGCCGTGCTCCACCAGGCCCGCGTGATACCGCTCCACCAGGTCCCACTGCCACGCCCGCCGCGTTTCCGGCTCTAGGCTCAGCACCGCGAAGAACGCCACGTCGATGGGCCCCTTGCCAAGGGCCACCCGCTGCCAGTCGAGCACCGTGACCCTCCGCTCGCCCTCGGTCCCGCCAAGAAGCATGTTCACCAGCCGGTAGTCGCTGTGCGTCAGCGTGTAGGGCGCGGCCGTCATCTGCCGCACGATGTGCACCAACCCCCTCGAGTACTTCTCCGAGACACGATAGGCCGTCGCCGACAATGTGTCGCCGTAGTTCTTCATCGTCGCCGGGAAGAGGGTCTCTTGAAAGCGGACGTTGGCCGCCTCGACGTTTGGCTCGCCGATCGGCAGCCACGTGAACGACGCCAGCTTTGGGCTGTTCCACCACGGCGCGTGCAGCTTGGGCAGCTCGTCCACGATGGCAATCGCCTCTTCCCATGAGCAGCTTGCGATGTCGTCGCCGGGAGTTGCGGGCGCCATGTCCTCCAGCAGCAGCGCGTAGTCCTGCCGCTCCTTGTCCATGCCGGTGTAGTAATGGCGAGGCAGGTTCACGGACATGCTCCTCGCCAGTTCGTCGTAGAAGCGTATCTCGTTCTCGTAGAACCCGAGCCGGAGTCCGATTTCCTTGCTCGCCGGCAGAGCGGCCGGTAGCTTAAGCACCAGCGACGCCGGCCCCTGCGCGCTGCCCGCCTCGTAGTCGACGCACAGCCGCGTGGTGACGCCGTTGACCCCGACGCCCTCGCCGATGTTCTCCTTCGTGAGCGAGGCCACGCGCACGTCAAGCCCGCCCTCGCCCAGCGCGGCAGTGAGCCACTCCGGAGTGACGTCGTCGATCCCTCGCGGCACAGGCACGTTCGCCACTAAGCACCCCCCACAGACTGAGCTATGACCCCGGCCCGCGCTCCATGGAGTACGGCTGCCAGCGGCGAAGGTCCGTCTTGTCCAGCACGGACGGGTTCACACAGGACTTGGGCCACCGCCCGGTCAGCACCAGCGCTATCTCCTGCCCCACGCGCCTCCGCGACTCCGGCGCCATGCGCGCCGACGCCGACGCCACGTGCGGAGTCAGGATAACGTTGTCCATGTGCAGCAGCGGGTTCTCAGGGTCCGGCGGCTCCTTCTCCAGCACGTCCAACCCCGCTGCCGCAATCCAGCCTTCTTGCAGCGCGTGGATAAGCGCCGCCTCGTCAACCGTCGGCCCGCGCCCGTTGTTGATGAACAGCGCGTCCGGCTTCATGGCGCGAAAGTGTCGGTACGTCAGCATGTGCTCTGCCTCAGGCGTTGCCGGCGCGTGCATGGACACGATGTCCGACTTCTCCAGCAACTCCATCAGTCCCACGGGTTCGACCCCGTACCCGCTCATCACCAGCTCCTCGATGTACGGGTCGTAGGCCAGCAACCGCACCCCGAAGCCCGCCGCCCGAAGTGCCGTAGCCCGCGGCACGTGCCCAAATCCGATGAATCCCAGCGTCTGCCCCATGAGCCGCGGGAACTGCGACAGCAGCGGCCGACCCTCGCGCCACCGCGACTCCCGTACCATCGTGTCCATGGTGGTCAGCCGTCGGAACGTCGCCAGGATCATCATCATCGTGTGGTCGGCCACCTCCTCTATGAAGGTGTCCGGGCAGTTCGTGACGGGAATGTTGCGAGCCGTCGCGGCTTCGACGTCCACCGAGTCCGCCCCGACGCTCCCCAGCGAGATGACTTTGCACCGCTCCAGGCTGTCGATGATCTCCTTCGTCATGCGGCGGCCCCGCGCCATCACCGCGTCGGCGTCACGCGCCCCCTCGATGAACTCGGCCTCCGTCGTCGCCGCGAGCTCCACGATCTCCGCGCCAATCGCTTCCAGCGCCTCCATCTCGAGGTCATAGCCCCCGGGCTGCATCGGCGTGGGAACAGCTGGTTTCTGGGCCACAACCTTGAACGTCGCCATGGTCTACCCCCATATTTGGGTTAGGAATCCGCATAGTGTACCCCACGCCGCAACCAATTGCAGGCTGACGCTGCCGGAGCGCCTGGGGTACAGTGGTGTCTATGAAAAGAGATCGGCGGTCTAGGGAGCAGGCATGACCACAGCCCACACAGCCACCATAACCCGACGCGTCCTGCCCAAGGACCGCATGCAACGCTACCTGGCCGCCCTGCTGGGCAAGCCGGGTGCAACATCGCGCACCGTGTACCTCGCGCCCTGGAGCGCGCCGCCACCGTTGGCCGAGCTGTCGAGCAGCTTTGTCGACGCCGAGGGGCTCGACCGCGTCACCGACGCCGTCGCGGCGTCCGACGTTGGCGCGGCGCTCTTCTGGGACGGCCGCGTTCTGCGAGCGGTGCTCCCCCCGCTCCCCCTCGCCGTCGACATGCAGGTTGAGGGCATCGACGCGACGCCGCTGCTGGCGCTTCTCGACACCCAGCCCGTCATCGCGGCGTGCCTCGTGCGGCTCGGTCGCTACGGCATCGGCGTGTATCGCGGCGAGCGTGTCCTGGCGACCAAGACAGACCGGCGTTTCGTCAAGGGGCGGCACAAGAAGGGCGGCTCGTCCTCCAACCGCTTCCGCCGCATCCGCGAGGGCCAGGCGCACGAGCTCTACAAGGACGTGTGTGAGGAGCTGCAGAAGCACGTCGGGCCGCATGAGCAGGATATCGAGCACTTCTTCCTTGGAGGCGAGGCCCACACCCTCGCGGGCTTCCGTGAGTGGTGCCCTTGGGCCGCGCGGTTCGAGGGAGTCCTGCGGAAGCGGGTGCTCGATGTGCGAGAGCCCGGCCACGACGCCCTGCTGGCGCTGCCCCGGACGCTGTGGGAGAGCGTGGTGTATGAGGCCACGCCCCCGCTGTGAAGCGGGACCCCCGTTGTGAAGCGGGGCTGCCGCTATGACGCCGTGCCGCTCTCGCCCGGGGAGCCGCCGTCTGCGTGCGTGACGGGCAGACCGCTCTCCGGGAAGACCAGGTGGCGCATGGGGTAGTTGATGGAGATACCCTCCGCGCCGAACCGCTCGTGCAGCGCCTTGATCAGCTCGCTCTTGACGATGAAGGAGTCCACCCGGCTGTTGGCTTGTACCCAGACCCAGAAGTCGATGTTGGAGTCGCCGAATGTCTCGAAGCCGAACCATGGCGCCATGCCCTTGTCCGCCCCGACCGTGTTGTCGATGACCTTCTGCGCCGCCTCCTTGGCCATGCGCTCCACGTCTGCCAGGGCGCTGTCGTAGCTGACGCCGCACATGACGAGCACGCCGATGGCCTCCTCCGGGCTTGAGTAGTTCGTCAGCATGCTGTCGGCCAGTCGGGAGTTGGGGACCACCACGAGGTTGTTGTACGGCGTACGCATCCGGGTGCTCCGCCATCCCACGTCCACTACGTAGCCCTGAAAGCCGTTCTCCAGTTCGACGAAGTCACCCGAGCGGAGGATTCCGCCGCCGGAAAGATAGCTGCCCGCGAAGAAGTTCGACAGCGTCGGCTGCACCGCCAGCGCGACGGCCAAGCCGCCAATGCCGAGCCCAGCCACCAGCGGCGTCACGGAGATTCCTAGCAACTCCAGAGACAGCAGAATGGCCAAAATGTAGATTGCCAGGTTCGCAAAGCGGCGCAGGGGGTTCACCAGGCTCGGCGCGAGAATGGCGCCTTCATCGTCTGCATGATGCTCGCCGTACCAGCTCAGAACAACACCCAAGGCCCGAGCGCCGCCTGATGCTATCAACAGCAGCGTCAGGACTCCCCAGACCCGGTAGATGACGGTGAGCCATTCGTCCAGGCCAATGGCGTCCTGCCATCGCTCCATAGTGCCAAGCAGGACCACAACCGCCAGCAGCCCCTGCACCAGAAAGAACAACGTGATTGGCCGGTACGTGGCCGAAATGAGGTGCTCAATCACCTCCGCTCGCTGTTTGCGCTTCAGGCTGTCCGCGATGCGGTCGAGGATGAAGTGGACCAGATAGGACAGCAGTACAAAGGAGAGAAACGCGACAACCAGTAGGGCCACGTCCCAAAAGGTGGAATCCAGCGTTATTCCGCCGATTTCTAACTCGCTCATACGTACCCTCTCCGGCAAACAGCATAGCACAGCGGGCGGCGCGGCAAGGCGCGCAATCCCGCCCACAACCGGCCATCTGTGCGAACGCGCCCGCCGCCTCCGCTGCTATACTGATTCCGTATGACGACCGACAACCTCCTCGAGGGCCTCAACCCGGCGCAGCAACAGGCCGTTCAGCACATCGAGGGCCCGCTGCTCATAGTCGCGGGGCCGGGCAGCGGCAAGACCCGCGTCATCGTGCACCGCGTGGCCTACCTCGTGCGCACGGTGGGCGTCGGGCCTCGCGGCATTTGCGTGCTCACCTTCACCAACAAGGCTGCCCGAGAGCTGCGTGAACGACTTGCGCGACTCCTCGGCGGCCCCATCGCCGAGCAGGTCACCGCCGGCACCTTCCACGCCCTATGCTCCCGCATCCTGCGCGAGGCCGGCGAGGCCATCAACCTCGACCGCAGCTTCACCATCTACGACCGCGACGACCAGCTCAGCCTCCTCAAGAAGGCCATGAAGAACGCTGGACTCGACCCCAAGCAATACACACCCGGCGCGATTCTCAGCGGCATCTCCGGCGCCAAGGCGCAGCTCAGGGACCCGGCTGCCTATCGCGCCACCGTCGGCTCGTACTTCGAGGAAGTCACGCTGCGCGCCTACGAGGAGTACCAGCGGATGCTGCGCGCCAACCAGGCTGTCGATTTTGATGACCTGCTCCTGCTGACCCACAGCCTCTTCGCCACGCACCCGGACGTGCTAGAACGCTACCAGCAGCGCTATCGGCACCTGATGGTCGATGAGTTCCAGGACACGAACATTGCCCAGTACGAGCTTGCCAAGCAGCTCGCGGGAAAGTGGCGGAACATCGCCGTCGTGGGTGACCCGGACCAGTCCATCTACTCATGGCGGCACGCGGACATCCGCAACATCCTGAGTTTTCGCAATGACTTCCACGATGCCGTGACTGTCCTCCTGGAGGAGAATTACCGCTCCTCCGCCAACATCCTCTCCGCCGCCGAAAATGTGATAAACGGCAACCGCCAGCGCGTCGAAAAGCGCCTCGTGCCGATGTCCCCCCCCGGCCTGCGCGTCTTCGTGCACGAGGCCTACGACGAGGGTGATGAGGCGCTGTGGGTCGTGAAAGAGGTCGACCGCCTTCGCCGCGAGGGCAAGCTTAAGTTCGGAGACGCTGCTGTCGCATACCGCGTGAACGCGCAGTCGCGGGCGCTGGAGGAGGCCTGCATCCGCCACGGCATCCCATATCGGCTCGTGGGCGCCCTCCGGTTCTACCAGCGCAAGGAGATCAAGGACGTCATCGCATACCTACGCGTGCTCAACAACCCCGCGGACGACGTCAGCATGGAGCGCATCCTGAACGTGCCGCCACGGGGCATCGGCCAGCGGTCGGTCGACGAGCTGAACCGCTGGGCGCGCACCCTCAACATCCCCATGCGCCGCGCCGTCGAGATCCTGGCCGACGACCCAGACGTGGAGACGCCCATTCCCCGCGCGGGCAAGGCGTCGCTCGCCCGCCTCGGCGCGATCCTGAAGGAACTGCAGCAGGCCGTCGCCGAGCTCGAAGCGGCGGATCTACTCGACCTCGTGTTGGAGCGCACCGGCTACCGCACCCACATCCTCAGCGACGACGAGCAGGGCGAGGACCGTTGGGACAACGTGCGGGAGCTTCGCACCGTGGCGGCGGACTTCGCGGGCGTCCCGCCTCCCGAGGGGCTCGCCGCATTCCTGGAGCAGGTGGCGCTCGTTTCCGACGCCGACAACGCGGAGCAGAGCGATGGCGTCACCCTCATCACCCTGCACCAGGCCAAGGGGTTGGAGTTTCCCACCATGTTCATGGTGGGCATGGAAGAGGGCATGCTCCCGCACATCCGCTCCTTCGACGACCCCGGCGAGATGGAGGAGGAGCGGCGCCTCTGCTACGTGGGCATGACCCGCGCCAAGGAGCGGCTCTACCTAACCCGAGCCTTCCGTCGACGGCTCATGGGCAACTCCCTCCCGGGCATACCCTCGCGGTTCCTGAGCGACATTCCCCGCGAGCTCACCACGTCGCCGGAGAGCGACCGCGAGAGCCGGCAGCAGGAGACCCGCGCCGCCTCGAGGACTGGCAGCCGCGCTCTCGCCGGCATGCTTGGCGGCCCGATAGGCAGCGAGGGCGGCGACACCCCCATCGGCCCGCCGCCCTTCGACCCTGGCGACCGCGTCACCCACGCCACCTTCGGCGAGGGCGTCGTCGTAAGCTGCAAAGCCGTCAAGGACGACTACGAGGTCACCGTCGCCTTCGACCGAAGCGGCGTAAAGCGCCTGCTCCACTCCCTCGCAAAGCTGGGAACCGGCAAATAGCGGTCTCCCGTCTTCAGCGTCCCCCAATCGTGGGAAACCGAGGGAGCAGGCCGTCAGCATCAACATCAGGAGGACAGCGTGGTACGAGCGGCGCTCATTGGCGTAGGAATCGCCCTCATCGGCCTCATCATCCCTGTGGCCCACTTCGTCACCGGGCCCCTCGGTCCGCTGGCGGGCGGCTTTTTCGCCGGCCAGTCACTGGACACGCCGGACGAGATGCAGGCCCTCGGCGTAGGCGTCCTCATGGGGGTGTTCCTGGGTCTGATAGCGCTGCCCTTCGCGCTGGGAGTCTTCGTCTTCGCCGACGTGCCAACCATCGTGCTCCTAATACCAGCGATGGTGCTCGCCTACGTGGCGCTGCTAGGCTCCGTCGGCGCCCTAGTCGGCGTCATGCGCGCGAAGTCAGCCAAGGGTGCATAGGAGAGTGCGCTACTTTGAGCGGGAACGGTGTGTCTGATTCTTGAATCGCCCTACGAATGCCCGTGCCCCCTACCGCCTCGCCACCAGCGCCCACTCCACCACGTCAGCGGCGGCTCGAGTCTGGGTGAGAGCGTGCTTTAGGTGGCCGTAGATGTCACGCCACTTGAGAATTGTCGAGGGGTCCTGGCCCTCCGCGAAGTGCGGGGCGAGCTCGCCGCCGCTGCTGCGTTCCATCGCGGCCGCTCGCGCCTTTACTGAGCCCGTCAGGCTCAGGATGTCGTCGTGTTTGAGGTGACGGGCGGGGAGCAGCCCGATGCTCTTCTGGAGATCGGCGCAGGACTGGGCGATGGCGTTGGCCAACGCTCGCGAGCGCTCCGTCGGGGCATCGATGCCGTATGCCAGCATGGAGTTGGCCGCGCTCCCAATGCCGTCAACGACGCCGTCCAGGGCATCGGCAAGCGCTGAGAGGTCCCGCCGGTCCACGGGCGCCGACTTGGCGCTATGCAGCGCGACCGCTGTTTGCTGGGCAATCTCGTCCCCAAACCGCTCCAAAGCGGTGATTTCGGCAGCCCCACCCGCTACGTCCTCACAATTGCCCATGAGGTCCTGCAGCAAGCGCCCCGCCTTGCGGACGTTCATCGCGTTTTGATTGAGCAGAAAGTAGAAGTGCTCGCCCTTTCGAGACGACCCAATGCGCACGGGCTTACCCTCTTGCTAAAGCATTACTCCAGCGGCCCTGTAGCCAAACCCTCGCCAGATGTGTGCCCCAACGACGTCTAAGAACATGCCAAGGCTGGAAGCACATAACGTATTGATGAGTGTACACCACCAATGCATGGAATGGTGCACTAACCGTGGGAATACGTGCGCGGATGTAGCATCCTCGAATGGCGAACGCAGGTAGAAGGATGAAGAGGATCGATGAAAGACTACGACTCCCTGACGCGCCCGATCATCCCTCCAATTCCGAGAGCGTGATCGGGCGCCCACTTGCCTAGTACTTGGAGACGTTGAGCTCCTGCATCTTGCCGGTGACCATGAAGACCACCCGCTCGGCGATGTTGGTGGCCCGGTCCGCGATGCGCTCCAGGTCGTGCGCCACCCACAGCAGATAGGTGGCCCGCTGCACATTGGCCGGGTCCTGGATCATCAGCTCCAGCAGGTCGTGGTAGACCCGGTCATAGAGCAGGTCCACCTCGTCGTCCTTGTTGCAGACGTCGATGGCTTCCGTGGTGTCGCGCCGCACCAGCGCGTCCAAGCTCCGGTTGAGCATATCGCCCGCCTTCTCGGCCATAAGCGGGATGTCGACCAGCGGCTTGAGCGGCGGCTCGTCGCCCATCATCAGGCTGATCTTCGCGATGCCCTCGGCGTAGTCGCCCATGCGCTCCAGCTCCACCGAGATGTGCAGGATGGTGACGAGGACGCGCAGGTCGACGGCCATCGGCTGCTGCGTGGCGATGAGCTCCAGGCAGCGGTCCTCCAGCTCCCAGCGCTTCCGGTCGACGATATCGTCCTCTTTGATGACGCGCTCGGAGGTCTTCAGGTCACGGTCCTTCAGCGCCTGCAGCGATGTGGCTATGGCCTTCTCCACCATGCCTCCCAACAGGAGGAGGTCATCCAGAAGGTGATGTAAATGAATGTCAAAGCTTGCGCGTGCCATCGCCGCCTCCTTGCCTAACTGAACCGCCCCGTTATGTAAGCCTCTGTCCGCTCGTTCTTGGGGTTCGTGAAAATCTCGTTGGTCTCGCCGTACTCCACCAGGTAGCCGGCGCGGTCCTCGTCCATCATCAAGAAGGCCGTCTGATCGGAAACGCGCGCCGCTTGCTGCATGTTGTGCGTAACGATGATGATCGACACTTCTTCCGACAGCTCGCGGATCAGCTCCTCGATCGCCAGCGTGGCGATGGGGTCGAGCGCCGAGGCGGGCTCGTCCATAAGGATGACCTCAGGCTCGACGGCCAGTGCTCGAGCGATGCAGAGGCGCTGCTGCTGCCCGCCGGAAAGCTGGAAGGCGCTCTTGTTGAGCCGGTCCTTGACCTCGTCCCAAAGCGCCGCGCGCCGCAGCGAGCGTTCGACCGCGTCCGAAATGTTGCCCTGGTAGCCGTTGATCTTGAGGCCGAAAGCCACGTTCTCAAAGATCGTCTTGGGGAAGGGGTTCGGCTTCTGGAAGACCATGCCGATCTCCGAACGGATGCGCGTTGCGTTTATCGTCGGTGCGTAGATGTCGTTGCCACGATACAGGACCTGCCCGGTCACGTAGGACCCTGCGATCAGGTCGTTCATGCGGTTGAAGCACCGCAGAAACGTGCTCTTGCCGCATCCCGAGGGCCCAATGAGCGCGGTTACCTTGTACCGCGCAAACTCCATGGTGATGTCGCGCAGCGCATTGAAGGAGCCATAGAACACCCTCAGGTCCCTCGTCTCCAGGATGATGTCTTGCTGGTTCAACGTACTGCTCCTCGGCTTCCCAATCTCACCGGCCGTCAAGGAAATTGTGCACCACCGGGGGAGTAAGGGAGATTGGCGATGCGGCCGGCTGAAGCTATGGTAGGGAACCGTAGTCTTTAAGGCAATCAAGCGACGATTAGCGGATAAGTCGCTATATTAACATTGTTCGCATAATGTTAACAAGACGCATGCAACTCGTCTCTTCGAGTGCGCCGCAACTACCCCTCGAATGAGTGCTGGGCTACAATGGAATCAGTACAACAAAGCAGTAAAGGTGGAAGCATGGCAGCAGAATACGATGTCGTCATCGTAGGCGGTGGAGCGGCGGGCCTCAGCGCCGCAATCTACGCGACGCGGGCGCAGATGAAGACGCTCATTGTGGAACAACTCGCCCCCGGCGGGCAGATCCTGAACACGTCCGACATTGAGAACTACCCCGGCTTTCCCGACGGCGTCCTGGGCCCGGATATCGGCCTCCTCATGCACAAGCAGTCCGAGAACACCGGCACCCTCTTCGCCTTTGACACGGTGATTGACCTGAAGGTGGACGGCGAGGTCAAGGTCGTCGTCGGCGAGGAGCGCGAGTACACGACGAAGACCATCATCATCACCACCGGCGGCGAGCATAACAAGCTCGGTGTCCCCGGCGAGGAGGAGTTCGCGGGCCGCGGCGTCACCTACTGCGCCACCTGCGACGGCAACTTCTTCGCCGGCGAGGACACCGTCGTCGTTGGCGGGGGCGACGCCGCCATCGACGAGGGCATGTACCTGAGCCGCATCGTGCGCAGCCTCACCGTCGTGCACCGCCGCGACGCGCTCCGCGCCACCAAGGTGCTCCAGGAGCGCGCCTTTTCGACGGAAAACGTCAACTTCAAGTTCAGCCATGCGGTCAAGGAGATCCGGGGAAGCGGCGGCGTCGACCGCGTCCTGCTCGAGGACCTCAAGAGCGGGCAGGAGTACGAGTACCCCACCGCCGCCGTGTTCATCTACATCGGCTTCCACCCCAACTCCGCCTTCCTTCAGGGCAAGCTTCCCCTGGACAACGGCGGCCATGTGATTACCGACATCCGCATGGAGACGTCGGTGCCCGGCGTCTTCGCTGCCGGCGACGTCCGTCAGTACTCGGACCGCCAGCTCGGCACCTCCGTCGGCGACGGCATCACCGCGGCGCTGTCCGCGTACCGCTACATCACGGAGGGCTAACGAAGTTCTCAGCCAAGTCTTAGAACAATCGCAAGAAAAGAGAACGCCGCGCCAATGAGGCGCGGCGTTCTCTTTATTGCTCTGCGTTGCCGAACAGGACCCGGCTGCAGTTACCGGTACATGCGGATAACGCCCACCACAACGCCCTGAACCTCCACATTCTCCGCGTCCTCATAGATGGGGGACATCGCGCTGTTGGCCGGCTGCAGGCGCACCTTCTTCCCCTCCGGGAAGAAGCGCTTCAGCGTCGCCTCACCGCGCTCCTTCAGCCACGCAGCCACCATCTCGCCGGGCCGCGCGGTCTCCTGGCGCTGGAACAGCACGACGTCGCCGTCGTCGATGAGGTCTTCAATCATGGACTGTCCCTTGACGCGCAGCGCGAAGATGTTCTCGGTGCGCGAGGGCAGCATGGACGCGGGCAGTTCCAGGGTCTCCTCCGGCTCGTTGGAGTCCGGGAAGGCCATCAGCGGCTCTCCGGCGGCGATCGCCCCGAAGACCGGCACCGCCACGGCATTGGAGAGCCCCATGGCGCGGCCCGTGTCGCGGTCCAGAAGCTGGATGCCCCGCGAGATGTCAGGCGAGCGCTTGATGTAGCCCTCGCGCCGCAGGATGTGCAGGTTGTAGTCCACCACCGAGGTCGAGCTGATGCTGCAGCCCACCTGTATCTCGCGGACCGACGGCGGGTAGGGATGTTCCTTCACGAAGTCGGAAATGAACTCCAGCATCTTGTTCTGTCGATCGGACAGCTTGCGGTTCGAGGGCACCATCCCAGCCTCCCTGAATGTTGAATACAAACGAATGTTCGTTCTTATATTAGTGACCGCTCCACAGTGCTGTCAAGGGGAAACACGAGCGATGTTCGCTGATTTGTTCGCTTTTCATGAATCGTCAGCGCGCCCCGGCCGCCTGCTCCCTGCTCTTTGGCGCGGACGCATCCGGCCAGTGGTACACCCGCTCCTCGACGCCCGCCAGCGCCTCGTCAACGAGCTCCTGCACCGGAAGCTCCGCCTCCATGCGCTCCACGTCCTGGATGCGGCTCCTGATGACTGGGTGTCGCGGCACAAAGAGCGAGCAACAGTCCTGGTCCGGGATAATCGAGATGGGGTACGTCCCCAGCGGCCGCGCAATGTCAATGATCTCGCCCTTGTCCATCGTGAGAAGCGGGCGGAATAGCGGCAACCGCTCAGCTGCGGCGCCTATCGTCGTGAGGTTCTCCAGCGTCTGCGAGCTCACCTGCCCCAGGCTGTCGCCCGTCACGAGGGCCGCCGCGCCGTGCCGCACCGCCAGCGCCTCCGCAATGCGCACCATGAACCGGCGGTAGACGGCTATGCGGTACGCCGGCGGCACCGAGACGATGATCCGCTGCTGCGCCGCCGCGAAGGGCACCAGCAGCAGCCGCGAGCTCAGTTGGTAGCGCGTCAGCAGCTCCACGAGCTCCTCCGCCTTCTCCCGCGACGTCCCCTCCACGAGGGGAAAGCTGTGGAAGTGGATGAAGGTCACGCGACAGCCGCGGCGCATCATCTGGTAAGCCGCCACCGGCGAGTCGATGCCGCCCGACATGAGCACCGCCACGTGCCCGCCGACGCCCACAGGCATCCCGCCGGGCCCCGGCAGGTTCTCCGCCGAGAGCAGCGCCTCCCGCTCCGTGGTCTGCACGTAGAGGGTCAGCTCCGCGTTCTTGAGGTCTACTGGCCAGCCGGTCAGCCCCTGCACGTACGCGCCGAGCTCTTGGTTGATCTGCGGCGATGTCATGGGAAAGCGCTTGTCGCTGCGGCGAGCGACGATGCGGAACGATGCCGGCGTCAGCTCCTCCAGCATCGAGGGAATGGCCGCCTTCATGGCCTCTATGGTGGGCTCCACGCTGATGGCGCGCGAGAAGCGCTCGACGCCAATGAGCTTCTCCAGCCTGCTCCGCACCAGCTCCCACTGCTCGTCGTCCTGCAAAGGGAAGCTGGCCATCATGGCCTTCCAACGGATGCGGTCCACGCCCGTCCCGGCCAGCGCCCGCCTCAGGTTCGCGCCCATGTGCTTCAGAAACCACGGGCGATTGCTCCTCTTCAGGGCAATCTCATGGAAAAAGCGCACGACTACGTGCTGGTCCATGCTGGTCACCCTGCCCGCGCGCCGTGATACTGCAGCGCGAGGGCGCAGCACAGCGAGCCGCGCTCGGCGCCGTCCACCAGCGACGACACCGGCGCCCAGCGCCAGTCGGCATAGTAGGTGACACCGTCTTGCCCCGCATTCGAGGGCAGCGTGGGCTCGGGATTGGTCATGGTTGCGGAGCATAAGCGCATGTAGAGCTTGTTGTCCGTACGGGTCCGCGTCCCGTCGGCGAGAAGGTGCTGAAGGGTCAGGGAAATGCCAAGCTTCGTTTCGCCGAGCCGTGTGGCGGCATCGGCGTCAGATTCTTGAGGGCGGATGTTCGTGGCGGGCAGGCCCCATACGCCGGGGAGGTCCTCGTCATCGTGGGGGCGCCGAACGGACAGCAGCAGGGTCGCGTCGAGAGGGTTGTTGATAACGACGGCGATTGCCCTTACAGTGCTCATGGGAGCGGACCGGGGCGGCCTAAGCGTCGGCTTGGGCGGCGTTCAGCTTTCGCGCAAGCCTCGACTTGGTGCGGGCGGCCTTGTTGGGGTGAATGACGCCCTTGCGCGCGGCCACGTCGATGGCGCTCAGCGTGCTGCTGACGACCTGCTGCGCCTCCTCCGCGTTTCCGCTGTTGAGGGTGCGCTGCGCCCTGGTGCGGATCGTTCGCAGGCTGCGCTTGACCGAGCGGTTTCGCACGAAGCGCCGTTGGGTTACTCTTGCAGACCGTTCACTGGGCACGTTTCAAGTCCTCCATTATTGCTGAACGACAGTATACCTGAACCTGCGGGTGAGGGCTAGCCTTGGGGCTCGATGCCCGTTCGTCCTGTGTTTGTCGGTGGGTTCGCAGAACGGAAGCAGACAACCCCGCCAAGTCCTCTTGGCTGCAGGCCGTCAGGTAACGCTTGTTCAATTATGGTACCCTGTGTGGCGTTCCTGCTTGGCGGATACCAAGGAGAAGTCATGACAAACTTGATTGGACCTGAGTGGTTGCCGACAATCCCCCAGAGTGACGTTGGTACCTTCCTTTGCTACATCCTGTGGGTGGAGGATACCCGGCAGTACTACGTGGGGCAGACGGTCGACCCCAAACGGAGCATTCAAGAGCATTTCGCAGACGGAGTGATGACACCCGCCGGACAACGCCTCGAACTTATATGGATTTCAGACTCATTCCCTGTACGTCGCGGAGTTCGCCAGTTTGAGGCCGCCTTGAGAGGCTTCGTCGAGAAACAGGATGCAGGCAACTTTCTGAGATGTACGGGGTTGACTTTGGCCGAGGGCGCCACGCTCCTCGAACCCGACCTCTAGCGCTACCTGCCGCTAGCTAGTTCGATTCGCCGCTGTAATTCGCCGTCTGTCACGCGAGCACTCACCTCATCGGGCAATGCAGCTCGTAACTGCTGGACGAGAATATCCGATGTCAAGGTTAAGTCTTCAACATGTTGTCCTTCTACAACACGCCCTAGCCTCTTCAGGTGTCTGTCAGCTAGTTCCTCAACCAGCAGATCCCCCAAGGCCCGATCCACCGCCCGAAACACCTCATCCTGCGACAGCGACAAATGCGGGAACAGCACCACCTCCCGCACCGTGCTCTGCCCGCTGAACAGCATCGCCAGCCGGTCTATGCCCATGCCGAGCCCGCCCGTCGGCGGCATCCCGTACTCCACCGCCGTCAGGAAGTCCTCGTCCAGCCGGTCGAAGTCCTCTGCGCCGTGTTGCGCGCGCAGCGCCTCCTGCTCCTCGAAACGCTGCCGTTGCTCGATGGGATCGTTCAGCTCCGTGAAGGCGTTGCAGACCTCCATCCCGGCGACGTACCCCTCGAACCGCTCGACGTAGCCGTCCCTGCCCGGCTTGCGCTTGGCCAGCGGCGTCATTTCGACCGGGTAGTCCACAATGAACGTCGGCTGCACCAGGTTCGGCTCTACCTTGTCGCCCAGCAGCTTGTCGACCAGCCGGCCCCAGCTGTCCTCCTGCGTCACCACGACGCCCATCTCGCGCATACGCCCCGCCAGCGACGCCGCGTCACGGTACTCGTCAATGTCGATTCCCGAGTACTGCAATATCCCCTCGCGCAGGTCCAGCCGTGCCCAAGGCGCCTTCACGTCGATCTCCACGTCCCCGTACGCCAGCTTCGTCGTGCCCAGCAACTCCACCGCGATGCTCGACACCAGCGTCTCCACCAGTGACATGATGTCGTTGTAGTCCGCGTACGCCTCGTAGCTCTCCATCGTGGTGAACTCCGGGTTGTGCGTGGCGTCGAGGCCCTCGTTGCGGAAGATGCGCCCGATCTCGTACACCCGGTCCAGCCCGCCGATGATGCACCGCTTGAGGTAAAGCTCTGTTGCGATGCGAAGGTAGAGCGTCCGGCTGAGCGCGTTGTGCTGCGTGATGAATGGCTGCGCGTTGGCGCCCGCCGCGACGCCCAGCAGGATCGGCGTCTCCACTTCAAGGTAGTCCCGCGCGTCCATGAAGCGCCGGATCGCCGCCACCAGCTTGCTCCGCAGCACGAAACGCGCCCGCACGTCGTCGTTGGCGATCAGGTCCGCCTCGCGCTGCCGGAGCCGCTGCTGCACGTCCTGCAGCCCGTGCCACTTCTCCGGCGGCGGTCGCAGCGCCTTGCCGAGCATCGTCGCCGAGCGCACCTCGACCGTCGGCTCGCCGGTGCGAGTGTGAATGAGCCGCCCGCGCACGCCGAGAAAGTCGCCCAGGTCCAGCGACTTCAGCAATTCAAAGTCCGCGCCGGTGATGTCGCGACGAAGCTGCGCCTGCATCCCGCCGGTCCCGTCGCGCAGGTCCAGGAACGCGACGCGCCCCATGTTCCGCACGCCCGTAACTCGCCCTGTCACGCTGACCATGCGCTCCCGCGCCGGCCGTCCCTTCTCCGACCACCGCGCCAGCAGCGCCAGCGCCTTCGCGATGGTGTGCGTCCGCCCGTACCGCGCCGGAAACGGGTCGATGCCCTGCTCGCGAAGTCGCTCCAGCTTCTCGGCCCGCACTTGGAAGTAGGTGTCGCGTTCCGTCACAGCGCTCCTCGACTGTCTTGCTTGCTGCTTCGTCCTGTCTGAAACCAGAGCCTGTCCTGAGGCCCTCGAAGGGGGCGAACGGCAATTACCTATTGTGCACATGGCGCACCACAATTGTAGCGCACAAGGAAGAAGTGGGTTTTCGGGGGCGTCCGGTTCGAGGGGGGCTAGCGGATCTCCACCACCGTGAAGACCTGCTCGCCTCCAGGCGCATGCACGTCGATCGCTTCGCCGACGCGCTTGCCCAGAAGCGCGTGCCCGACGGGGGACACGTTGGAGATCCGCCCGTGGGCCGGGTCCGCCTCCATGCTGCCGACGATGGTGTACTCCACCGTCACGCCTGCCACATTGCGCAGCACCGCCAGGGAGCCCACGACAACCGTCTCCGACGGCGTGTCGTGCCCGGGAATGAGCTCGGCGTTGTTGAGGGCCTGCTCCAGGTCGTAGATGCGCCCCTCGATGGTGGCCTGGTCTCGCTTCGCCTCGTCGTACTCGGCGTTGTCCACGGTGCCGCCGACTTCCGACGCGCGCTTCAACTCGACCGCCACCTCGCGGCGACCCGTAGTCTTCAGCTGGTCAAGCTCGTTGGTGAGCTTTTCGAATCCCTCAGGCGTCAGGTAGCTTTTTCCGGTAGTCATCACACCCGCCAAAATAGAAAAACGCTGAGAGGTGGAAGCCAGAAATCCCTCAGCGGCCCGAATATTACACCTTGCCTAGGGCGTATGCAAGGGAGACCTTGGGGATTGACACAGTAAGGCGCCGGATTCGTCGGTGGGCGAATCCGGCGCCTGTTCTTTCGTGCAGCCGCTCCGGCTCCCTACCCCAGCCCGCAGACCTTCTTCAGCATCGCCGCTGCGTCTGCCGGCGCCTCGTCTTCCGCCCACACGCAGTATTGGTCGGGCCGCACGAGGACCAGCCGCGCCTCGTACAGCTCGCGCCCGCCCTCGAACGTGTCCTCAACGACCGTCATCGGCATCGAGAGCGCCTCGGCCGCATCGGCGATGGCTTGGGCGCTGCCCTCGGGCGCCCCGAAGGCCAGCAGCGTGAATCCGATCCCGTACGCTGTGTGCACCGCACCGCCCGCGGTGAGGGGTTGCGGCGGCAGGTGGTGCCCCGGCCGCGCCTTGAACGAGTGCGATCCGTGCGCGCTGTTGACGCCGCCCGGCGGTCCGAAGACCACCGCGGACCCCTCGAAGTTCGGCTCGTACACCGTCGTGCGCCGTCCGCCTTCCGTGCCCAGCTTCGCGAACTCCGTCTTGAACTCCTCTTCGTCCTTCTCCGGCGAGTAGGTCTCCAGGAACTTCGCATCCCGGCGGATGCCACTCGCGATGTAGTCCTCGCCCGTCTCCCAGAACACCTGCCGCCGCTCCTCGCCGTAGGACTCCAGCAGCGAGTCGCCGCCCCAACCCTGCAGTCGCGCGGTCAGTTTCCACCCCAGGTTCGCGACGTCCTCCAGGCCGTTGTTGAGGCCAAACCCCCCGTAGGGCGGGTGGCTGTGCGCGGCGTCCCCCGCGATGAAGACACGGCCCACCTGGTACTGGTCGGCCACGGAGACGCGCAGGTTCCAGAAACCCACGTGGTCAAATTCTGCCTTGAAGGGCACGCCCGCGGCACGCTCCAGCAAAGCCTGGAAGTCGTAGTTTTCCGGCGTCGCGTCCTCCGGCACCGGGGCGTGGAAGAACCAGCTCTTGCCCACCTCGACGCGGCCGAAGAACATCCAGTAGCCCAGCAGCTCCGGGTCCAGCGCACGGAAGGTGGTCGACTCCGGGAAGCGGCTGAGGTGCTCGTGCAACTCTTCCGAGCGAAACACGGCCAGGCACATCTTCTGGTCGAAGTCCGACCCGTTGGCGCCGACCCCCATCACGCGCCGCACCATCGAGCGCGCGCCGTCGCACCCGACGACGTAGTCGGCCTCCAGCACCCGCGCGGTGCCCGAGACGGTGTCCCTGTTCGCGTCATCGATGTCGATGAAGCCCTCCCACGAGTAGCGGCCACCCTTTTGCGCTGCGTCCTCCGTCTCCTCTATGGTGACGCGCACGCCGCCCTCATCCTGCTCGATGCTCTCCGCCGTCCAGCCGTAGAGCATCGTCACGTTGGGGAGCTCGGAGGCCCGCTTGCGCAGCACCTCTTCCGTCAGGTACTGGGGCAGACGCTCATTTTCGACATAGTAGTAGTTGCGCACCTGCTCACGACCTGCCGGCGCCCACCAGTACTCGCTGTTCAGGTTCTTGTAGGCCGTCACCCCGCCGATGGGGTAGCCCTTCGGCAGCACGCGCGCGGCCCGCAGTTCGTCCTCAACGCCCCAGAAGTAGAAGTGCTCGAGGGTGCGCTGCGAGAGGTTTTGCCCTTTCGGAATGCGCTGCGGCAGCAGGTGCCGCCCGACGACGACGACGTCCACTCCGCGCAGCCCAAGGTCAACGCCCATTGCCACGCCGACAGGCCCGCCGCCAACCACGATTACCTGGTGTCGCTCCGCCATTGCAATCCTCCAACCGGCCACGTCAAATTCGACAAAATCTGCGCCAACAGTGTATGGCGGCACAGCGGCTCCGGCAAGGCAACACACCGCATGAGAGCCCGAGTGCGCGTAGGTCTTCGCGCGAGGAGGTCATCCCCGCCGGTAACGACCCACGCCCCTACGTCGCCTTCGCCGGAGACGCGACGGGGCTGGCAGTGCAGCCCTTGCCCGCGCCGGCTACCCGCTGGCTCTAATATTCTCTACGTGCGTCCAGAACCCCGTAATGCTGCCCGGGAACGTCCACTCGGCCACGATCTCCGGGTTGATGACCACCTCCGCGGGGAGCCAGAAGAGCGGGATGGACGTGTGGTTCACGAAAGAGTACTCGCCGAGTTCTCGCCACAACGGTGCGCGCTTCTCTGGGTCAATCTCCGAGCGTATCCTCCCAAAGAGCTCGTTGGTGAAAGCGTCCTCCAGGCCGTAGCGGGGCGGGAACGAGCTGTTGTAGACGCGCCACCCGGTGAACTGGTCGCTGGAAGTTCCCGTGATCTGGATATGGTTCTCGAATTCCAACGCCCGGTCCCTCGCCCTTCGGGTTGCGACGTCCATGGTGACGAGGTTGGGCTTTACGCCGACTTCCCGGAACATGCCCTCGGCGGCCTCCGCGACGTCCTCGGCTCCCGAGTAGGTGTTGATTGCCACCAGGATGATGTTGAGTTCCATCGGGTTATCGGGGCCATAGCCGGCCTCTGCCAATAACTTGCGCGCCGCATCGGGGTTATAGCCGTATTCCGCCTCGAAGCGCTGGTCCCAGCCGGTGTCCCAGGCCTCCCTGGTGGGATGGAAATGGTTGAGGACCATCGTTTGGCCCCGGCCGCCGAAGAACGCCTCGTTGATCGCACCCCGGTCGAGGGCCTTGTTGAGCGCCTTGCGGGCTTTGACATTGACAATGGGCGCGTCGGGGAACAGAAAGCTGCCGGGATTCTTCAGGTCCAGGTTTACGCCACTGAAGCGGAAGAAGGTCCGTTGTCCGGGCACGTTCCCCTGAACGAGCCGCATGCCCTCGCGCGTCGCCAGGTCATAGGAGTCCGCGTTGATCGTCGTGATGTGCACCTCGCCGGTCAGGAGAGCTGCCAGCCGGGTGGACGCCTCAGCGTGGAAGCGGAAAGACAATTCCGGGAAGTCCGGTGTGGCGCGCCAGTGCTGGTAGGGGACACGCTCATAGACGATCTTGGACCCCTGCACACGCTCCTTGAACTCGTAGGGCCCCGTCCCGACGATTGGTGGGTCAGACAGCGTCGTCGGATAGCCGCCCCGTGCGTCATACGACGCCTTGCTCTCCATCTCAAACCCTGCCTGCTGGCTGACGGTGTAGACCCAGTTGGCATCGCGCCCCGTGTAGGTGATGACGACCTCATGGTCGTTGACGACTTCTACGGACTCGATGGTGTCGCGGAACAGGGTGTCCGAGGGGTCCGCATAGCGGACATCGGCGGCGTGAACGACGTCCTTGGCCGTAAACTCCCCGCCGTCGTGAAAGCGCACGCCCTCGCGAAGCGTGAAGCGGAATACGTCGCCCTCTCCCTCGATGCTCCACCCGGTGGCCAGCATGGGAATGGGCTGCCCCGTCTGCGCGTCCATGCCGATGAGCCACTCGTACATCGGACGCTTCTGCCAGCTGTCGGGCGAGCCGACGTCGTGCGCGATGTTGCTCTCTTGAGCGGCAGCCGTAGATCCGAGCACCACGCGAGTCACCTGTGGCGCGACCATGACAGGAGCGCTGCCGGTGGAGGCCGTCGGACGAGCAGCAGTTGCCGCTGCAACCGGCGCCGACATAGCGGCTTGGACACCGGTCGGCGCCTCAGCGGCTACGGGCGCCGCCGGCTGCTGAGGCGACGCGGATGTCTGGGAAGCGGTTGGCGCTGGCCCATCGTTGGTGGCACACGCCACCGAAACAGCCAGCGCACATAGGGCCACAAGGGCCGCGATAGATACTCGGTTCGCCAGCATCCTTCACCTCCGGGCTCTGCCGAAAGCCGTCATGCAGCCACTGTGGCGCCTTTCTCGCGATACTATTCTCGACCACCCCTACTGTCAATTTGTCGCCGTTCACCGACCACGGCGCCCCCGCCAATCGAGCCTATAGGCGAGTCACGCACACGCCCACCCGCGCGACCTGATGGTGCATCGGCGCGCTCATCGTCTACGATGGCACAAACCAACAGGAGAAACGTCGATGACCACTCAGGACCGTCAAAAAGCCGGGGGCATGGCCGCGCGGACCGTCTTGGTCACCGGCGCCTCGTCCGGCATAGGCAAAGACACCGCCATACGGCTCCTCAAGGAGGGCTACGTCGTCTACGCCGCGGCGCGCCGAATCGAGATGATGCGAGACCTCGAAGACTTGGGAGCCGTTGTCCTCAAGATGGACGTCACCAGCGAAGAGGACCTCGTTGCCGCCGTCGAACGCATCGACGCGGAACGCGGTGGCACGGACATCCTCATCAACAACGCCGGCTTCGGATTGTTCGGCGCGATGGAGGACACGCCGCTCGACGATGCTCGGTACCAGTTCGAGGTGAACCTGTTCGGTCTGGCGCGGCTGACCCAACTCGTCCTTCCCCACATGCGAGAGCAGGGCGCGGGGAAGATCGTGAACGTCTCCTCTGTCGCCGGCAAGATGCACACCCCGCTGGGGTCCTGGTACCACGCCACAAAGTACGCGCTCGAAGGATGGTCGGATTGTTTGAGATGGGAGCTTAAACGCTTTGGCATCGACGTTATCATCATCGAGCCCGGCCTCATCCGCACGGAATTCGGCGCCGTCGCCAACGCGTCGCTGGCGGCCCATCCTCGAGATTCCGCCTATGCCGGGATCGTCAACAGCATGACGGACCGGAGGAACAGAAGCGAGTTGACAGGGTCGCCGCCCTCCGTAATCGCCGACACCATCCTCAAAGCCATCAGGGCCAGACGGCCCAAGACGCGCTATGCCGCCGGTAAGTACGCGAAGCCAATAGTCCTCTTCCGCAGACTGGTCAGTGATCGGATGTTTGACCGGCTCGTCGATCTCATGGCTGGTTAGTGGCGGTGGGCGGACGTTCTTCCTGAAGGCCATTGAAGCCTGCACTGAGGCTCTCGCAAGACCGCCCCGCCGACAGCCTGCGCCGCCCCCTCCGACGTGCGCGGCAATTCCCCGGAAGCATTCAGCGGCCAGCCGAAAATGCCGTCTCTCTCAATCAACATCTATATTGCCTCTGTCGAGGAGCACTTGGCTACAGATCCCGTGGCATGCGCTGCCAAGACCATGGCCATTTCGTGCTAATTTCGACGATTACCGTATCCTTTGCGACGGCATTTGTTGATTTTTTTGCGAACTCTTGTGATAGAATACTGATTCTAAGCTCGGGGGGGCTTAACCACACCCGAAATGAACATCATCTGGATCGTTGCTGACACCTTTCGCCGGGATCACATCGGCGCGTACGGAAATCCGAGGATCAAGACGCCCTCGCTGGACGCGCTTGCCGCCACTTCCGTCAGGTTCGACAGCCACTACGCCGCCGGATTCCCCACCATGCCCACCCGGGCCGACCACCTCACCGGGCGCTGGACCATGTCCTTCATGGGCTGGGAGCCGCTGCCCCCTAACGTGACCACCATTGCCGAGATGCTGTCCGACCGCGGCTACCACACGGCCGCTTCCGTAGACACGCCATACTACGTGCGCGGTGGGATGAACTATGACCGGGGGTTTCAGACCTTCTACATGAACCGCGGCCAGGACACCATGTGGTCGCTCGTCCCGATGCCCGGCTACCACAACGAGGCTCTGGACGTCAGGGATGCGTGGCGGCACGAGTCGGACCGTTGCGCTCCCCGCACCTTCGCGACCGCGATGCAGTGGATGGAGAGTCACTACAAGGAGGACTTCTTCCTCTACATCGACACATGGGACCCGCACGAGCCCTGGGACGCCCCGGACTACTACACCGAGCTCTACTGGCCGGACTACGACGGCGAGCTGATGTTGCCCGTCTACGGCAACTGGCACGACGTCCCCGGCTACACCAAGCACGAGTTGCAGAAGTCCCATGCCACCTACTGCGGCGAGGTGACCATGGTCGACACCTGGGTGGGGCGCCTCGTAAGGGCCGTGGAAAACATGGGGCTGATGGAGAAGACCGCGATCATCTTCACCACCGACCACGGCTTCTACTTCGGGGAACACGGCGGGCTCTTCGGGAAGATGGCCTCGGACAAGCGTCCCGACGGCAGTCTCCACACCTACGGCGAGCCCGGCTCCTCGTGGGCCTACTCACCCCTGTACGAGGAGCTCGTCCACCTGCCGCTGTTGATTCACGCGCCGGGCGTGCCTTCGGGGGCCTACGCCGGCCTGACCTCCGCCGTCGACGTGATGCCCACCGTGCTGGACCTGGTCGGAATGGAGATTCCGGCCTTCGTGCAGGGCAGGTCGCTGGCGCGCAGGATGCAAGACCCCTCGCTCCCGGGCAGGGAGTTCGTGGTCAGCAGCATCCCCTTCGCCAACCCCGGCGACCCGGTGAACGCCGTCGACAACTTCCTCAGGACGCTCGCGGAGCATCCCGTCACCACCGTGACCGCGGGGGAGTGGAGCCTGCTCTATTGCCCGGAGGCGGGGTATTCGCAGCTGTACAACCTGGCGACCGACCCCGCACAGGAGCACAACCTCATCGAGACCAACACCGCTGAAGCGCGGGAGCTTCATCGCCTTCTCGTGCAGTTCATGCGCGAGACCAAGGTCCCGAACCGGCTGCTGAAGCCGCGATTGAAACTGCAGTTGTAGCGAGTTGACCAAAACCAGCGGGGAGAGTGAAAGCACATGGTCGCATTACCGGACTTCTCGACGGCATTCTATACACGCAACGCGCAACGCTACGCCGAGGTGAGCCACAGCTTCCTTCAGTCCATGTATGTCAGGTCCTCCCATCCGGGGCTCAAGGGGGACTGGGACCTCATGCAGCGAGTGCAGGAGTTGGTGCCTGACGGGTCCCGTGGTCTGGACGCAGGCTGTGGCGCCGGCGCCCGCGACGTCTTCATGTACTTGCACAGAGGCTACGACATCTACGGCGTCGACGTGGTGGAGGAAAACGTCGAAGAAGCCCGCAGGCTGCACCCCGAGATCGCCGGGAGGGTCTCCCTTGCGGACCTCCGCTGGCCCCTGCCGTACCCGGACGCATCCTTCGACTTCGTCCTGTGCAACGCGGTCATTCAGCACATCATCCCTGCGGTTGCCTTGGGTGTGACCCTGCCGGAGTTTGCCCGACTGCTCAACCGCGGCGGCGTACTCCAGGTCATGTTCAAGGTGGGCAAGGGAATTGCGACGGTCCACGACAAGGACTACGGCGTCGACAGGGCTTTCCAGCTCTACCCCGAGGACCAGGTCATCGCCGCCGTGGAAGGCCTCGGGCTTAACGTGGTCCCTGCCGACGGCGACAAGCTAGGCGGCATGATGTACTTCACCGACACCAAGGGTTCGGACCACTGCGCATTCTTCGCGAAGAAGGACCGATAGCGGCGAAGCCCACCCCGGCCGAGTGTCCATGATGCCGCCCCGAGACAGAGAACCTCCCTCGACGCCCTGCGCCATCGCCATGGTTCCGGCAACGACAGGAATCCAGCGCAGGGGCGTTGGGCCTCCAGCGCCCTGAGGCCCTTGAAGGCAAAGCGGGCGACCTTGCCCCCACACTGACACGGCCCCCTTGCCCTCGCGACTCACCCTCCGCTACCGTCTCCCCATGGTAGTCGCAATCTCTCACCGCAACCGGAACAGCACGAGTCCCCATGCCGTCGGCGGCGCCGGCCTAATCGTTGATGGCATGGTCCACAGCGATGGTCAAAGCCGGCTCGTCAAGCAACAGGGGAGGTTGTTGCCTCTCTGCACAAAAATTATTGGACTTATAGCTGAAATGTGCCAAGCCAGCTACGATTCCATTGCCAAAACAACCTACCGCAGCCAGGCAGCCCACCTCACCGTCGTACCCTCGGAAACAGGGCCCTCACCCTTGGCGCCTCCGAACTTCTGTTGTCCTCGCCGTCCCCCGCCGTTGACAACAACCCCGCGCGGGCATAACGTGCGCGCAAGAAGCCCCGTGTGTGCGTGGGCGCTTAGCCTCAAGGAGGACGCAATGCTGACGAACGAGGAAAATGATCTGCTTTGTAGGGTCGGCCCCGGCACACCCATGGGCGAGGTGCTCCGCCGCTACTGGCTGCCCGTGTTGACCTCCGAGGAGCTCCCCGAACCTGACTGCCCCCCCGTGCGCGCCAAGCTCCTCGGCGAGGACTTGGTCGCCTTCCGCGACTCCGATGGCAACATCGGCCTCGTCGACAACTATTGCCCCCACCGGCGGGCCAGCCTCTTCTTCGGCCGCAACGAGGAGTCCGGCCTCCGCTGCGTCTACCACGGCTGGAAGTACAACGTGAGCGGTGAGTGCGTCGACATGCCCTCGGAGCCCGCCGAAAGCAACTTCAAGGACAAGGTCAAGATCAAGGCCTACCCCTGCGTCGACAAGGGCGGAACCATCTGGACCTACATGGGCCCTGCGAATCTCCAGCCACCCTTCATAAACTTCATCGCCCTGCAGTATCCCGACGACCACCTCATCACCAACCGCGTGCAGTCTGACTGCAACTACATCCAGTCCATGGAGGGCAACATGGACACGTCCCATATCTCCTACCTGCACCGCAACCTTGCCGACCTCAAAAAGGACGATTTCGACGACGGCACAGACGTCATAGGCTTCCCCACGGCCAGGATGTCCACGAAGATCCGCAGTTTCACCCGGGACGCCAAGCTCGCTGTGCAGCAAACCAGCTACGGCTGGCGCTACGTCGGCCAGCGGGAGACCCCCAACGGCCACAAACACTTGCGTATCACCACGGCCACCTTCCCCATCTACCAGATGATCGCGCGGCTGCCCTCGCAGGGGCCGGGCATCCTGATGATGGTGCCCCGCGACGACGAGACCTGCTGGCGCTGGAGCGTGAGCGCCCGCACCGACCGCCCCTACACCGACGAGGAGCGCGAGGAGCGCAAGGCATTTGCCGCCAACACAGCGGACATCCACGGCCGCGGCGAGAAGGGCAAGTGGAACGACTACATGATGAGCCGTGAGGACCAGCGGAACCTGAGCTACACGGGCATCAAGGGCATCGGCACCCAGGACCAGGCCGTCACCGAGAGCATGCAGCCCATCAGCGACAAGATGAACGAGCACCTCGGCACCTCGGACCGAGCCATCATCTTCAACCGCCGCATCCTGCTGAACGCCGCCCGCGCCATGCTCGAAGGCCAGGAGCCGCTCCGCCACGACCCAGACGTCATGGCGAAAATATCCTCCCACGAGGAGATCATCCCCGCCGGCGACGACTGGCGGAATTACGGCGCCTTCGCCGGAGAGGCGGAAGGCCTGAAGGTGTAAGGCCTGGGACCGTCGTAGGGGCGATTCGCGATTCCGATTACCCTGAGGCTCTCGAAGGGCCGTCCCGCGACAGCGGGAAACGCTCGTGCGCCGTGTCGCCTCAGGTGCCCCTTCCCCCTTGATGGGGGAAGGTTGGGATGGGGGTGACCGTTCGTTCGCCCTGACCGTCCGTTCGCCCTGAGCTTGTCGAAGGGTGCCCCAGTCGGTTGACGGCTCGCATTCCGCTGCCTACCATTGGCCGCGGTATGCTCGGCGACTCGAACGTATTACTCCATTCACAAAGGGAGGACACTGTGGCCCAAGAGCAAAAGGACACGGAACAGCAGGGACCGGTAGGCTTTAACGGCCACCGCAATTTCACCATGGATGAGTTGGCTGCCCTGCAGCCGGGGCTCGCCATCTTCATGCCAATGATCGGCGACCGTTGGTGGAACGTCTACTACGCCGCCAAGGAAGCCAACTGGGTCATGGCCAAGTTTGAGCTCGGCGAGGGCATCACCCTCATGCAGAAGGGCATGCAGACCCGCCCGCGCTACACCGACGCTCTCAAGGCCTACATCGACGACGACCTCGCTCCCGTCGAAGCCGCCCTCGCCGCCGAGGACTTCGAGTCGTTCGAGGTCGCCTTCAACAAGGCAACGGTCCGCGCCAACGACTACCACGAGGAGTTCCGCAAGGGCTTCCTCGTCTGGAAGCTGCCCGACCACCCAAACCCGCAGCTAGACTTCACACCGCGGAGCTAACCACGCCGGTCAATAAAGCGGAATAGAGGAAGCCCAACCCGTTCTCCCTGAGCTTGTCGAAGGGTCAACCGAACGGGTTGGGCTTCCTTGTGTCCAAGACGCTTGACCCTACGGCCCCCGCAGCCAAACGTCGTCCCACCGCGACTGGTTGTAGAGCATGAAATCCCGCGGCGTCCAGCCCTGCACCTCTTTGCGAACGCCGTTGAGATACACGGCATAGTGCCCCACCACCGCGGGCACAACCTCCGTCAGCAGCCGCGTCTCCGCCGCATGCGCAATCTCCCGCCGCCGAGCCGGGTCCAGCTCGACGCGCTGTGCCGCGAGCAGCCGGTCGGTCTCAGGGTCCGTGGCATAGTAGAGGTTGTTGGGCCCTTCGGTGGTGAAATGCGCCCAAAGGTAGTGGTCCGGGTCCGTCGTGTTGAACGCGATGCCGCCGATCCGCACGTCGTAGTCCCCCTGCAGCATCCGAGAGATCGATCCGCCAAACTCCGTCTGCTCCACCTTCACGTCAATGCCCAGCCGACGCCACTGGTCCTGGAAGAACAGGGCGCTGTTCACCCACACCGGCACGTCGCTACGCACCAGGATCGAGGCGGAGAAGCCATCATCCAAGCCCGCCTCGGACAGCAACTCCCTAGCTCGTGCGATGTCCGCGTCCCGGTCGCCGCCGTAGCCGGCCAACCCGCGAAGCTGCTCGCTGGACAACCCGAGGGCCGTGTCGGGTGGGCTGTACCCCGCCGTCATGCCGATGCCGTCCTCGCCTCCGGTGACCAGCGTGAGGTATGCCCCCCGGTCGACGCCCAGCGAGAGCGCCTGCCGCACCCGCGGGTCGTCGAAGGGCGCCCGCGTCGCATTGAAGGCCGCGCCCATCCAGAAGGGCCCGCGCGCCTCCACCACATCGATCGTGTCCGTATAGTCGCGCCGCACTTCGTCCGCCTGCGTGGGCGTCAAGCTCGCCGTCCCCGAGGGAGTCGTGTGCACCCGGCCCGTCGCCAGCGCCGCAAACCGCGCCGCCGAGTCCTTCATGATGAAGAACTCCATCCCGTCCAGGTAGGGCTTGCCCTCGTCCCAGTAGTTGGGGTTCTTGTCCACGCGGAAGCTGCTGCCCTGCTTGTACTCGGTAAAGGTGAACGGCCCCGTCCCGATGAGCGCATCCGGGTTGCTCCGAAGCCCTCGCGGGTCCTCGGCCGTCTCCAGCTCCATCACGTGCTTGGACACCACCATGTAGTGCCCGCCCGCGAAGCTGCGAAGCAATCCCGCGCTTGGGCTGCCCGTCTTGAAGACCACCGTCGACGTGTCCGGCGCCTGGATGTCGACGACGTCGAGGAAGGGCGCGCGCTGGCTCGAGAAGAGGCCCGCTGGCGGCGAGATGACGCGATTGAAGTGCGACACCACGTCGTCCGCGATGAAGGGCTGCCCGTCGTGCCACTGCACCCCCTGCCGAAGGTGGAACGTGATCGACTTGCCGTCCTCGCCGACCTCCCACCGCTCCGCCAGCTCGGGCCGCAACGACCCGTCCTGCGCCTCCGTGTCCACGCGCACCAGCTGCGAGTAGATGGGCGCAATGAGGTCCAGCGCCGCAATCGACGTGTCCTGCACCGGGTCGAAGCCCGCGGGGTCCGTCGCGTGGGCGCGAACCAGCACGCCGCCGTAGACAATCTCGTCGCTAGGCGCCGTCGAGGCGGCTTCATCACTGCCGCAGGCCAGCGCCACCGCCAGGGCAACCGCGAAGATCGCAAGGGACAACGGCCGCGTCCCCACGTTAAGTCGGATTGTTCGCACAGGGACTCCTTAGCATTGAAGATAGTGGGACGCGCTGGCAGTTACGTTGCTAGCGGCTGTATTATATGGGCGACATGGCTGGAAGTCATGGCCTGGCCCGGCATCGGCAAAACGCGGTGCCCGACTCCAGGGGCCATCGCGAGTGGGAGGAACAACGATGACAAGTGCACGGGGCCGGCGGGCCAAGGCCACCGAGCGCATCTCCAACATCGGCGAGAACTACCTGCAGTCCCTCTACAAGCTCAAGGAAGAGGGGCTGCGGCCCAGCGCCGGCAACCTCACCGACTACATCCGCAGGCTCCCCCGAGAGGAGGGCGTTGGCACGTCGCTGCCGTCCATTCTCGGGATGCTGCGGCGCATGGCCAAAGAGGGGCTGGTCACCATCATGCCCAACAAGGAAGTCGAGTTGACCGTGCGAGGCGAGGCCGCGGCGGAGTCCATCGTCCGGCGCCACCGGCTCGCCGAGCGCCTCGTCGTCGACATCCTGGGCCTTGATGTCGCGCGCGCCCACATCGAAGCCCACCGGCTGGAGCACGCCATCTCGCCGGAACTTGAAGAGTGCATTCAGGTCAAGCTTGGCCGTCCCGCCACCAACCCCTTTGGCCGTCCAATCCCCGGCAATGGCCGACCGCCCATGCAGGGCAAGGAAGTCTGCCTGGCCGACGCGGAAGAAGGCCGTGAGTACACCGTGGACAGGATTCCCGAGGAGGATGCGCAACTCCTCTCCTACCTCATCGGTTGCGGGGTAATGCCCGGAGCGGTGCTGAGGATCACGGAGCAGAGCAAGTTCCGCGGCGTGCTGGTGTTCAAGACTGACTCGTGCGAAAGCTCCATGGGGCTCGACGCTGCGAGCTTTGTCTGGCTGCGCCAGGCGAGCGCCAACGGCGCGAGCGACGCCGCATAGCAGTCATTTCCGGTGTTCTCCCCGACTTGGAAGCGGCGATGAGCGCTCCCGGCCCGCGAGCCCCACTAGGCGTTGAAGTCGGGCAGGTCGTATTCCGGCCCGCGGTGTCCCGCTTGGTGCATGTAGTCGACGTAGAGTGTTACCTCGGTCGTCAGCGGCTGCGAGAGATCGACGCCGTGCAGCTCCATGACCTGCTCCTTGAACCACACGTCAAACGGATGGCTTGAAGCGGCGAGGATAGCGTGAGCGCGCTCCGGCTCCTCGCCTTCCTGCACCACCAGCGCCACAGGCCCCTCGGGCGTCTCCTGGAGCCACACACGATGGCGCTCCAACCCGAGTCGCCGCTGCTGGTCCTCAAAATCCCAGCGCCGCAACCCGTCCAACTGGTTGTGGAACTCCTTCCAGGCGTCCAGTTTTCCCGGCAGCACCTGCACAACAAACGCTAAGCTGGCCACCAACGCCCCCTCGGTTTCATGCATGGGCCACACATCGGCCCACCCTGCTGCCTGAAACGTATTCATGTGATGCCCCGGTGTCAAGCACAAAGGCGGCGCTTCTTCGCTTGTATGTGCCCTCCGTACTCCGTATCATGAGGCAACCTACAGATTGATCGGAATACCCCTATGCTCGCCAAGGTATACACCTGTGCGGTGGTGGGGCTGGAGGGGCGGATAATTGAAGTTGAGGTGGACATCTCGCCAGGGTTGCCCACCGTAACGGTCGTTGGCCTTGGCGACAAGGCCGTCCAGGAATCCCGTGAACGCGTCCGAGCCGCTGTGCGCAACTGCGGCTGCGACTTCCCCATGCGCCGGGTCACCGTGAACCTCGCCCCCGCAGACCTCAAGAAGGAAGGCCCCGCCTACGATCTTTCCATTGCCGTGGGCGTGCTCCTGAGCACCGGGCAGGTGTCCGCCGACCTCTCCGACACCGTCCTCCTCGGCGAGTTGGCCCTCGACGGCGCGCTACGCCACACCAACGGCATCCTCTCCATGGTCGACCTTGCCCGTCAGCAGGGGTTTCGGCGCGTCGTCGTGCCGGAGGTCGACGCCAGGGAGGCCGCGCTGGTTGCCGGCATCGACGTGCTCCCCGCAAGTTCCCTCGCCGAGCTCGTTGCGCACCTCTGGGGCGATGCCCCTATCGCGCCCCGTGGCGTGACGCTGACGGAGGATATGCTGGCCGACGGCGCCGCCGCATTCCCCATTGACCTCCAGGACATCAAGGGCCAGGAGCACGCGAAGTTCGCTCTGGAAGTGGCTGCGGCCGGAGGCCACAACGTCCTCATGATGGGTCCGCCCGGAAGTGGCAAGACGCTGCTGGCCCGCAGTCTCGCCTCGATCCTCCCGAGCGCCACCCCCAGCGAGGCCCTGGAAGTCACCAAGATCTACAGCATCTCCGGGTTGCTGCCGTCGGACACACCCCTCATCACCCAGCGGCCGTTCCGCGCCCCCCACTACACCACGTCGCACGCGGGGCTCGTCGGCGGCGGGCACTGGCCGCGGCCCGGCGAGGTGACGCTGGCCCACCGAGGCGTCCTCTTCCTGGACGAGCTCCCGGAGTTCGGGCAGAGCGTGCTTGAGGTGCTGCGTCAGCCCATTGAGGACAAGACGGTGACCATCAGCCGGGCGCAGGGCCGCGTGACCTTCCCCGCCAACTTCATCCCGGTTGGACAGTAGCGAAGAAACGCTGCGGTACTCGTGGGCGGTAGGTCTGGATTCAGCTAACAAGGGGGAAATCTAGACAGGCGACCCCTGATCCTCCTGTCGCGTGCCACTCTTCGGTTTGACGACACGTGCGATGCAATTTAAACAATTCTCTTGGGTGCTCCTGGGCGGTAGCGCTCTGGATACACAGCATACGAGGTTCAGCACAATTCAGGGTATGGTGACAATCTGAGCTCAAGGCCCGCGCAGTCCCTCAAAAGCGCCCCGTAGCCACAACGCCCCCTACCTGCATCACATCCACGACGTCCCGGCGCTCCATGGCGATTCAGCAACGTCGGGATTGCGCAGTGGATGACTGCCCACCCTAGACACACCTCAGGGCTGGCACACGAAGGAACGGATGAGGTGACTAGGAGAAGTCCGGTGTGGGTAGGAGGTCTACGGGCCCCGAGCAGTCACTAACCCGGCGGAGGAACCACTTGCGGCTCGAGCCGCAAGTGGTGGGCGGCTATGTGCAATGCCCAGCCCACGCGTCACCTCCTCATTTGCGCACCGTTCGAGCCCTGTAGCTGCGAGCCACACGTCTGGCAACTCCGCCCCTATGCAGCCGGTCAGGTTGTTGTGCTGAAGGTTTGTCTCATATTGGTCGGGGAGGTTGGCGAACTCCGACGGGATGCCGCCGGTCAACTGGTTGTCTGAAAGGTCGAGTTGCATAAGGCGAGCAAGTCCTCCCAACTCCGAAGGGATCTCTCCGGTCAACTGGTTGCCGGATAGGTCCAACCAATCGAGTTGAGGAAATCCTCCCAACTCCGGGGGAATCTCCTCAGAGAAGTTGTTCCTGGCGAGAGTGAACTGGAAGAGGTTTATTCCCCCTAATCTAGGGGGAATGCTTCCGCTCAGATGGTTGTTGGTAAGCGCCACAAATTTCAATTGGGAGAGCCCGCCCAATTCAGCTGGAATGGGACCACTGAGCAGGTTGCCAGTCAGGCACAGTGACCTGAGTTTCGAAAGCTGGCTCCACTCCGGGGGTATGGGGCCGGTCAAACTGTTTCCCCCTATCCCATAATACGATCCTGAGAGGTTGAGAGAACGCAACTCCGTCAACCGGCTGAGCTGCGGGGGCAGGGTCCCCTTGAGTCCAAAGCCCTGCAGTTCCAAAGAACGCACGCGCAGTGGGGCATCGTCCCCGTCCCGTTCTACTTCCACCCCCTGCCACTGGTCGATGGGTGTCCCGCCGTCCCATGGCAGGGGCTCGCCACCGCCGACAAGGGTATCCCTGACGAGCAGCAGGGTTTCGCAGTCCCGCACCAGGCCCGGGTTCGCCTCCGGTTCCGGGACCACCTCGTCCTGCGAACACACCCGTAGATCCACGGGTTCCACGGTGGAGGGCGAATGCCAAGCCGCCCTTAACACCCAATCACCGTTCGCCAGGACCCGCAGGTCCGAGCCGTCGGGCCGCGTGACAATGAGGTAACTTCGGTCATCGCTGAAGCCGCAGTAGAAAGGCAAGTTTTTGGGGAGAGAGTACTCTGCACCGTAACAGGAGGTGAACACTGCAAGACTATCCCCGGTTGGTGACCACTCGATGTACGCGGCCTCGCCAAGCTCCCGTTTCACCAGGCGTCGCAGGCCGCTGCCGTCTGGTCGCATGACGTACACTGCATCGGAGACGAAACCTATGTGGGAACCCGTGGGCGACCACGCTACTCGCACTGCGTGCCTATGAGCATGTCCCCAACCATGCCCGTGGGTAGTGTGGGGAGCATGGCCGACCCCTGCACGGTAGTTGGCAGATTCGAGCTCCCAGATCGTGCGGAGGCCTTCCCCGTCGGGCCGTACCACGTGTATCGACGTGCTGTCTTTTATGCCCGCGGTGTAGGCTAATTCTTGACTGTCCGGCGACCAGGTGGGGAGGGACGCTGTGGGTCCAATGGCCGTCAATTCCGTGCCGTCCGCACGGACGGTGTAGAGGATGCCAATGCCATTGTTATAGGCAACCGGACGCTCTCGGTTCCACCCTATGAAGGCCAGCCGTTCCCCGTCCGGCGACCATATGGGCGGGAAGAACCCAACGCCAGCCTCACGACGAAGTTCATCCTCACCCAAGGTCAAGAGCTTCTCATCGGAGCCGTCCGCCGCCATCGTGTAGAGCCTCGGAGATCCATAGCCATAGGAAATGCTGTTGCCTCTCAAGAATGCAATGCGCCCCCCGTCCGGCGACCACACGGGGAAATGATCCACATGTGCGTTTTCGGTCAAGCGGCGCACATCGGATCCGTCACTCTCCATGGTGGCAATTTCATATCCCATGCGAACTTGGGAGCCCGTAGGATACCGAATGACCTCATGGGCGAACTCACAGGTGACGTAGACTATTCGGGAGTCCACCGGCGACACATCGGCGTAAAATCCATAAAGGAGCCGCGGGAAAGGCGGGGGTGGCGGGTGCACATTGACCAGGGTCTCAAATTCGGTCCCGGCGTTGTCCACTTTAACTAGGGAAGTGCCTGAATCCATTATCAGGAAGGACCCATCATGAGACCAACTGAGGAAGCTCCTGTGTTCCTTCGACGCACTAACATGGATGCAGTTTGAAACTACGTCGTCAGGGTCGGGAGCCGTGTCACGACGTTCAGGAGTTGCAGTAGGAGTGGGTGCGGGCATGGGCATTGGCGTTGAAGCCTGTGAGACAACCGTCGCCGTCGGCGCGCGTGTCGGGGCCGGTGCAACGGTGAGCGAGGTCATGGGCGTTGGTGTCGAAGCGAGAGGCGCCGGCGTCATCGGTGGCAAGCGCGTGGGGGAGGGAGTCTCGGCCTGCCGCGGCATCGGTTCAGGAGTGGGAGTGGGCTCAGATTCGCACGTTACGGCGAAGAATGCCGTCAGCAATACGAGTCCAGCTATTAGGAAGGACCGAAGTACGGCGCCTCGGCGTTTTGCTTTCATATTTGAGTGTCCGCCTATTCTCTTGACCCAGCATCTTGCGCTCAGTGGGGTCAACTCACAGGTGCAGGTATTCCCTGCGAGCCATCAAGATGAGTCGGTGGTGGAGTCCATTTGACTCCCTCGGCGTCAGTCCCAGAACCCCCTTCTCCTCGTGCAAGCACCCTACTCTCGCAAGGACCATCGTGGACAAACAAGGGAACGCAGAGAATACGACTTCGGCTCCATCATTGCGGCTTCGCGTTCACGGCCTCGGTGGGTGCATTGTGCACAGGCAACGGAGCCGTTTGAAGGTCAGCCCACACAAGATTTTTCCCGCCCGGTTCCCAATCAATCTAGTTGACTGTCCAAATAGGAAGTCCTGGGGTCACACAAAGAGCAACCTCTTGCAGAATCTTCCGCTCCTACAGTCCCACTTCCGACGCGAACGTTCGCACTACGGCACTGGCTAGCCCGCCATCCTTAACCGGAAGCAAGTTGCCCCGAAGGAGACAGGCTGCACAGTGGTGCTGGTCTGTTCCTCTCTCAAATCAGCCAATTGAGCACCTGCCTCAAAGCCGAGATCTCCGGCCCGACCCACGGCTGCTCGTGGTCTGGTGGCAATTCATAGGGGACATGGATTCGTAGGGCTGTCAGGCCCATCCGCTCGGCTCCCCCCAGCTCATCGCCACTCCCGTCGCCGACGTAGAGGCAGCGCTCCGGAGCGCTGCCAAGGCGATGGCAGGCCAGCGCGTACATTCTTGGGTCGGGCTTCTGCATGCCGACAGCACAGGAGAAGACGGTCGCATCGACGAGTGGAGGGAATGCCGTTTCGGGCCACAGCACCACCGTCGCCAACGTGCAGTCCGTCATTAGGCCGATCTTGTAACCCCTGGCCTGCAGCCGCGAAAGAGTCTCTGCACAGTCCATCCTTGGTGTTAACAGACCACGTATTTGCTCCATGCGGAGGCGAAGGGCTTCGACCACCTGTGCAGGCTCTGTGTCGACGCCTAGTTCGCCGCACAACACCGTGACGTATGCTTCAAAGGAGGGATAGACACCGGTAATTCGCCAGTCGCCGGTCTTGTCCCACAATTGCAGAAACTCATTGACAGGCGCGCCTAGAACCTCGGCAATTGAACCGACGGTGTGTCTGAGTGATTCCCCTATAGGCCCTGGCGCCATAGCATTGTCGACAAGGGTGCCATAGAGGTCAAAGATGACGGCGTCAAACTTTCTTGTTCGGAAGACTTCCGAATCCAATTCTCCTCCTTGGCTACTTCGTGTATCCAGTCCACCGTGACAAGGAGTCCTGCGCAGGTTGTGGACTTCCGTGGCCGCCCCTCCTAGCCTACCAAATTTGACGGAAACCAATACCTTCATTCCCGTTGGGCAGTAGCGAAGAAACGCTGCGGTATTCGTGGGCGGTGGACTTAGGGTCCCCAGCAGGCGATAGCACTTGAATGTCCGCTGATGAGGTTCGAGTCTCGGCTAGTCAACGATAGAAGCCTAGGACCTAAATGCGGCACCTACGTTTCAACCGCAGATGTTTGAGTCCAGGCAAGGCAGTCTAGTGAAGTGATGATTGGCTCTTCTCGACAGGTTGGTTTCAGTCACAGGGATTATTGGCCAACAAACCAACTTGCGATGGCAACTGGGGGTCGCCAGACGGCTCGATAGCAAGAATACCGCCGCCGTCCTCGGGTCTGCCCTATTGCCTATCTCGTTAAGCAGGTTCTGTCTTCCCTGTTACACCCCAAGTGACTCTTGCGGGACGGCCTCTGCCGGTCTGTAAACCGCAAATCCCACAAATGCCGACCCTTCGCGAACGCAACAACCCGAATGTTTGGTCGTCGTCCTTGGAGACTCTTGCCTATCTTCTAACCCAGATGCAGGAGGGTTTTCCGTAGGGATCTCTGTATCTCTTCTAAGGGTAGTGTCCCATCAATGACAAGTTCACAAAGTTCGGCCAGATTGTTGACGCCAGTCTCTACAGGGTGGCTTTCGACGACATCGAAAGCGTCAAGCGAATGCGCAGAAAACAACCGAGCATTCTGTCGCCGATACCTCTCTTCACGACTTGCATTCAAGAAGACGGCAAGCGTAGCTTTGGCAGATTTGCGTATTTCCATTAGCATCTCAGGGTGCCGCACTCCGTCGAAGACTACAGAGTCGTCATCTTCAATTTCGGCATGTTCAAGGACGGCTCGGAGAAACTCTGAAGCACCCCTAGACCTAACCAACCTGTCACCCAAGTCCTGTAACGCCTCCCTAGTGCTTGAAACACCGACCTGCTCTGAAATATCTCTTAAGTACCCTCCGAACGAGACGACTTTCCATTTGAACTCGGAGGCAACATAGGCAGCGGCGGTTGTTTTTCCGCTTCCTATGGGGCCACAAATAACTGCTGCCGATTTCATATGGGCTCTCCCTAAAAGAGGCTTGGGGACACATGTTGCCGGGAGCGGAGTATCACCCAGCCGCGACGGTCATGCTTAGGCACCTCTATGGGAGGTAAGGCTTGCACTTCGGAAATTCTCATTAGGGTTGCAAATTGTGCTGACTTGCGCTGATCCCAGAACAAGGGGTCTTCCGCCCGGAGCGCACTCGCAAATCCATCGCGAATCTGATTCCAAGTATCAACATTGAGCTCATGGAACCAGACTCTATTTATGACGCATACTCCTGATACTGCTTTCGCGGCAGACTTCTTTAGCAGGACTACATCACCCTGCTCCACTGACCTGAAAGGGGCAATCCGATTCTTGGAAAAGCGAGATTCGACGGTTTTGCTTCCATCAAGTATGAACCGAAGGTATGGTTCCAACAGCACAGCTAAGTGGACTGAGAACGGGATAGGTGCTGAGGCTGACAGATCTTCTAGGTACTGTCCCCAGAACCTGCTCTCGCGAGTGGAGTCTTTGAGGTCGTTGACCAGTTCTTCGGTTAGCCCCAACTTAGATTGATCCATTGGAAATTCTCCGTATCTCTTGGCACTCGGTTTCCACAATTGCTCTAACTTGGGCAACTGTTTCTGTTACCGACGTCAACTCGTGGTTGCTGAGCGGGCGTTGTAGGCTGCGCTGAACCACTTCACTTGGGTCCTCGCCTTCTTCCATAGCTTTCAGGATTACTGCCAAAATATCAGAACCGTCGCAGTGATAGATTCGATTGCCAGACGTCCACACATCAGCAGCTTCGCGCCGAAGGTCTCGTCGGCTTACAGTAGGCAAGATTTCTCCCGGAACCAGTGGAATGAGTCGTGGGTCCGCGAATGTCCGTCGGCCCCTTCGTCGAACTCGCAACTGGATTCCACTGATCTTGGCTTCTGACCATGGGCGCACGCGCCGGGGCGAATTACCCTCTTCAGGAAGCACGCTTCCATCTCCCTGAAACAGAATCAGGTCGCCGCGTCGCCACACGGCCGGCACGTGTTCGAGTTGGGCGGCCCGTAGGGCATTGTGTTCAAAAAAGGGCGTGGCGTACGAAAGCGCTAGACGTTCGATTCCAGCAAACCTCAAACCCAACTTGTCCGCCATGGCAATGATGCGCCGGCGCTCTTCAGCGATGCCGGGTCTTGTACCATCTGACCCAAAGCTAAGAAACACCGTCCCTTGGTCAGCACAGACGTGTGCTGCTGCCCGCAAGAATCCCAATACGTCATCCTCGTACCAAGGTGGATCGGCCAGTACCGCCTTGACTGGTGCCGTGTTCACGCTGTCGCGCCTCACGTCGCAGCCTCGGATCACACTGCCAAAAGAAGAACTTGGCGCATAGTCAGCTAACAAGGGATTCTCGTCCAGTAGAATTAATCGGCATGGTGCCCGCTCCAACGCGGCAAGGAAGAACACAGAAGGTGCCCCAAGGAGAACCGCATCGGCTGTGGGCCCAGCCGATATGATAACTCTCTCCAGAAGTGCCTCCGTCGTTCGTTTTGTAAAGCGCCAATCGGATGAGAGCGGATGCGGTACCGGTAGCCCAGGGACCTCCAAGTCGAAATCACTATGTGGAAAGGGTGGCGGCTGTTCGACGGCAACATACTCTGGGATACGCGATTCAGCGATCAGCCGGTACACTGCCTCCCGTGCGACTGTTGGATACACTCCAGGGAGGAGCGAAACTAGCTGCCAAAAGTCCCTAACTCCTGACTGGGCCGCAGCAACAATCCAGCCATCAAGATCGTCAACAAATTGGGTTATGTAAGAATTATTCATGGAGAGTGCCGATAAATCATTCACTTGATTAACGGGACGTCTGTAATAGGCAACATTCGCAAATCCAGAGGGTAACGATCTTCAATTTCCCGGCACCAAGCCTCTACCGCGACCTCCTGGCTTTTGAGAGCTTCCCGTTGTTCGTCCCCGACCCGGGCTAGTACGGGCGCAAACATCTGTATTTCAAGAGGGACTGTCCTCAGTGGAAGGTTCTCATGGACTGTCTGCAGCGTGTCAACGAACGAACGAACACGATCAGAAATCAGTTCAGATGTTGGCGAAGTTAATGTAACGTAGGCGTACACGTCAATACCAAGATCTATGAATCGTCGAAAGAGGTCGAATTGCCGGGCGAAGAGGGATTCGTCGGCGAGCGTGTTAAATGAGAACGACCTTTCGTCAAAACCTTTGAAGCAACACACTCGCCCATAGTTCTTGGCACCGCCGACGAGGTCGATGTCTGAGATCGACAATGCCGTCCAAAAGTAGTCGGTGCTTAGGTTGTCGTCTGACCAAAGGTAGATTTCCTTTTCGAATCCGCGAGATTGAATCTCTTGGATCATCCAAGGTACCCATTCAGGGGTAAGGTCTGGTTGGCCTCCAGACAGGTCAATCACCCGAGGCGGATTCGGCTGGTCCAAGTACAGGTCCAGCAACTCAGCAGCTGACAGCCATTCCGCGTGTTTGTGGTTGGCCGAAAGAAGACTAAAGGGAACGAAGCAATACCAGCAACGCCAATTGCACACAGCGTTTTGGAATACTTGGGCGCGGGCTGCGTCTTCCGTGCGCGCACCTAGGAATTTGCAGGCAGGGTCGATTGGCAGAGGATTCGGTGGCCATCCAGAACTGGTCGCCCGTCTAAAGTGACGTATTCGTCCAAAGCCCTCACAATTCGGCGGCTCACTTAGGTCAACCTCCTGTTCTGTGTCTCGGAAGTTCGTGACTAGGATACGTTTGGTTCGGAGGTCTATCCCCGCATGCCTCCAGTGGCTCGACCACTTATCGGTGTTTATGCGTTTGTCCATTGCCCTTAACTCCGATGACCTATTGAGATGCTTGGTTGGCGACCTGCTACCTTGGTCCCTTCCAATGGAAGGTTCGGTAATCGTCTTTGGATGTAGTGCATTACCAACTCAGTCATGTATCCGACCTCTTCTTGTGTGAGGGCCCGTCTACGGTCAATCCCATGCCAGGCTTCAATGCACTTTCTACAACATGTGGCGGTGGCATGCTGGGCGTAGTAAATAGCATTGCCAGATAAGGGTGTCTGGGCGCCGTCTCGAAATAGTTCTGATCTTGGGGGGCCGACGTACTTCTGCAATCGGTGTGCAGCCGCCTGCCGCAGGCCCAACAGCCCTTTGCCCATCGCATGCTCTTTTGCTTTCTTGTCAATGGCTTGATGCCAATAGTGATGCCGAATTAGCTCTAGTTCCAAGGATTTCACTGTGTTTTCCACATCGCTCAGGTCGTGTCGGTCTAGCCTTTGCCAATCAATCAACTCGGCGCCGCAAGCACGGCATTTTTCGCTTCGATACGACTTTTCCCGAGGCCTCATGCGGAGGAAAGAATGTAAGTCTTCCTCACAGTTATGGCTGGTGCAAGTAACTTTCGCGAGCGGCTTTTCATCATTCCAAAGTGCCATGCTAGCCATGAGATTCCTCCTCCCAGGGAGCAAGCGCCTGTGCCAGAAGCTTCCGATCAGGCTCAGCGAGTCTGGTGAAGCCAACGCGTTCGAAGAATACGTTGCGTACGACAGCCCAAGGGGTGCCAAGTGCTTGAAGGCTGTTCGCCGTACCCCACCAGTTCTGCTTCTGTTCCCCAGCAAGACGGAACGCCAAGTAGTTTGCCAGAGAGTCGATTGCCACGCCTTCCTGCGACGCTACTCTCTGCGCCGCAGTCTTAAGTCGGCTCACGTCGTTCCCCGCCACAGCCAGGCACTTCTCGGCCAATTCTTGTCCCCTTCCATTGAGTAGGACAGCGGCCGCGAAGCTGCTCGCAGTAGTTTCTTCTTGTAACAGGGCTTGGTATGCCGTCACGTCGTCTGGCTCGAGAACCGTACGCTCAGTAATGTCGGGTTCTTGGCCGGCGTGCCACAACTCATGCAAGAGGTCAAATGCCCACCGCGCTTCGGATGAGGTCCTTTGTTTCAAAACGATCACGTTTCGACCATCTTCTCTGAAACACGCCCCATGGAAGGCCCCTGAATCGTCGAGAGGCAGAACCGGTATACCCAGGTCCCAAACGTAGTTCACAATGGAACGCAAATCCAGGGAGCCATAGGTAGCTTCAACGGCGGTACGAACCGCAAGCGGGTCGGTTGGTATGGGTCTGAGTGGAGTATGCGAACAAGCCTGAGCAACAAGAAGCGCCAGGTAGTGAGCATACACTGCATACGCGTTAACCCGTTCAGGTTGAGCACTTACAGCAATTTTGAATCGGACACCTCCAATTGCTGGCTTCGTGTCCAAGGCGTATCCAAGTAGCAAATTCCGGGGCGACCATTGAAAGACTTTCCCAATAATCTCGGCTGCTACGTGCGTCAACGTGGGTTCTCTCTGTCCCCCAAACTGAAGATCAGATAGCGCCTCTTGGCGAGGGATTAAGCGCTTCTGCACGAAGTCGACAGGGAGACCAGCCTCAGAGACTCTGTTGAGAAGGGCCCGCAGAGAAACTGCTTCCTCATTAAGGAGTAGTGAATCATCCACATCCACTCCTAGCGCCGCCACCACGTGTCTGATTCGCGTGAGGCTCGCGGAGGCATAGTCTGATGCCTCGTAGCGTTGAATCTGTTGTTCTTTCAGACCAAGACGATTAGCCAAGTCTCGCTGGCTTAGTCCACTCGCTATGCGTGCCCTTATCAGTAGGCTCGGCAACTCCGCAATGGATTTGAGTTGCTCAAACTCAAAGGTTCCTGCCTTCAACGCCTCATATTCGTGCATGTCATTCTCAAAGTCGGCGAGCTGACTTCTTAAGGCATCTTCTCTGGCCTTCACCAAAAGAGGATGTGATCTTTCCGGCCTAGATTCCTTGTCTCCGACCTGACGCAAAGCTTGAGAGAAACGATCGGCTTGAGCTCTTGTTATTCTATACTGTCTTTCGTTCTTAATCATGTGAGTTCTCCTAGATCTAGGGCGATAATTCCTTTCTGGGTCCCCTTGTCCTTATCTGTCTGAAAAAAGTCGAAGAAACTGGTTCCCTGCGAGTCGGCTGTCACGAACGCTGGAAACAACTCACCTCCGTATTTGGCCTTCTGGGCCGCGCGACCATCTTCAAAGTCGAGCAACACTGGATCAAGGGAATCAAAGGCTATTCCGGTCTCCTCCCAGCACCCATCAAAGTCACTGGGTACTAACTTGGCGGAAACAAAGCTACCGTCCAAATAGACGGTTTTGCAGCCGGCTCGCCGAAGTTCATCAAGCGCAGCCCGAAGTCCCACCAAGAGCTGACGCCGCCACAAAGTGCCTCCAAACCTGTTGGCCATCTCGTCCCACGTGCTCCAGTGAACGCCGGGAGGTAAATTGCCATTGGCGTCGAACAGTGGAATCATGACACAACATTAACATTGTGTGCTGGTGATGTCAACAGCAAAAGACACTCCTGCAACGCAATCGCGTCCTAGGCATTGGTTTGCAGTCACGATTGACCCAATGCGCCCACGAGTCAAGATGCGAGCCGTTTCAGCAACTCGATGCGACTAGGCAAACAGGACTCGTCGCAGGTAGTATGCGTAGCACCGGGACCGAAGACCGACATTTGTTGGGGCACGCCTGAAGATGAGAGGTCACAAGACGGGGTTAGACAGATAGATTGCAGGAACTCAGAGAGACATATGTTGAACGCGCCAAGTCTGACTCTGGTCACATGGAGAATCGGATACCCGTTCCGATAAGTGGTGGGGAGAACTAGGTCTCACCAATCCGGCACCAATGATACGAATCTTCGACTATCAGTTCATCAACAATGGAGTTGGCCCTCAAAGGACGAAAACTAATGAGCGTACTGAGCCGTAAGGAAATTGAAAAGCGCCTGCACAACGGCGAACTGATTCGCAATCCTCGCGTTAGAGAAGATGGACAGTTCGACATTGAGAACGATAGCTATGATCTGGCTGCGGGAACTGCTGTGTGGAAGCATCCCAGCAGCAACAGTGATAGCAGGCAAGTTAATACTCTTAGTTACTTGCGAGAACCGGGCGGAGTCGCACAACCAACGATAACTGTCCAGCCTGGACAAATGATTTTTTTAGTTACACTTGAGGACATTCTTATGCCGTCCGATCTTTGCGGCACTGTATACTCAAGGAACAAGTTAGCGCTGTCAGGAATTCTTGCACTCAATGCAGGCCACGTTGACTCTGGGTACGAAGGCCCTATTGTCATCAGGCTCATAAATCTGCGAGCCATCCCTTGGACCTTGACTCTTGGTTATCCGATTTTCACCATAACCTTTCAAACTGTAGATACTGATCCCGGTCACGACTCTAGCGAACACTATCGCGTGTCTCAAGAAGACGTGATCTTGAGAGTACGCGAAACTGCTGACGCAGCATTGAGTAATGCGTTGTACGACCTCTATGCGCTTAATGTTGACCAGCGGTTGAATGAATACAAGACTGATGCACTAGCCGAGTTTAGAAGGGAAATGGACGACAAGTGGGTACCGCGTGACAAGATTTGGTCGGTCTTGTTGAGTACCTTGGCCAGCAAAATCGTGGCAGCAACTGTAGTATTGTCAATGGTAGCTGCCGCAGTCTTTGCCGGTATAGCAGCTTTTGACATCAAATTCTGATTTTCGACAGGCGAACAATAGGAGCTGGGGGATGGCAGCATTTCAGCCTTCCTGAATCGAAGGGGATGGCTACCTAAAGTCGGGAGTGCCTTGGTTATGCTTGCCGGTTCCTAGGTGTCTGGCGCGAGACAATCATTTGGTGAGAAGGCTGAAGCCCAAAGAATCCCTGGAGCTAGCCCAAGGTACTGTCTCAGTTTAAATCGTAGGGCAGAGTCGCCAAGGTCCGCAGCGAAAGAGAGGGGCGGGTAAGACCCCGCCCCTCTCTCATTTCCGGAGACTCATACACCTCTCTAGGCTGACACCGTGACGCACTGAAACTAGCATCCGCACGCTCCCGACCGGGAGCATCAAGCCTGACTCATTTTGGGGATTTCTCCATTGCCTCTAGTGGGCAAACGGGATCAGGCGCTCTTGGCCGACAGCCGAAATCCAGCCACAGGAGGTTTCCCGATGTTGAATAGTATTCGGACCTCAGTGGTTGCCTTGGGACTTCTGCCTATTTTCGTGTTTGTAGGAAGTGACCCATCGGACGACGAACTGGCCGCCCTCTTCGAAGCCGGATTCGCAAAGCAAGTGGTGCCGGTTCCGCCGGCCCCATAGGGTGAGGTTGGCACGGAGGGGCCGCGAGGCCCGCGTGGAGTCGAGGGCCCGCAGGGATTAAGCAATCCAGAGGGTCCGCAATGACTGTTCGCCCCAGGCCACAGGGAGTTGGTAGCCCCCAAAGCGCCACCGGACCGGAGGGGTCAGTAGCATTGCACTAACCAGAGGGCGAATGGGGGCCAATGGGCCCGCCCGCGACGATCTCCAAGGTGCTTGAAGTCGAAGAGCTGATTGTGCGCTTAGTTGGCGGCGCAGGGGGGCGGGTTCAACAATGGAGTGGTACCACAGTGATGGTGTCTTGGCCTTGTAGCTTCGGGGTGGCAGCACGGAAGGAATGGTGTTGAGGAGTCGCCAAGAGGGTCAGTGGCGTTGCCGCGGGAGGAATCGGCCCATGCCCACACTAGAGTAGAACGCCGCTGACGCTTCATGAGGAGAGAGGGACAGCCGCATAGCCGTCTCTCTCTCCTTCGTCCCAGTTGGACAGTAGCGAAGAAACGCTGAGGTACTCGTGGGCGGTAGGTCTGGATTCAGCTAGCAAAGGGGGCATCAAGAATGCCGACTCCTAGTGCTCCTGTCGAGTGCCGCCCTCCGGTTTGACGACACGTGCGAGGCAATTCAAACAATTCTCTTAGGTGCTCAGGGAGGTAGCACTAAAGAAACCACAGGATACGAGGTTCAGCACAATTCAAGGTATGGTGACAATCTGAGCTCAAGGCCCGCGTAGTCCGCCACCGCCCGCAGTATTGCGAACGTGATCCGGCAGTTCGACTTCCGTGATGTCGACGCCGTGGGGCGGGCCATCCCACGGCGTCGGGATGGTGAAGTGAATGACCGTCTTTCCGGGGCTTACCGCCACCCGCTTCACGAAGGAGCGGATGAAGGCCTTCGTCTCCGTGATGTCGCTCGCTCGCAGGAACGCGGCCATGTGCTTGACGTTGGCCGTCACGGTTTCCAGCTTGTTAGACAGCTCGCGCCGTTCGGCCGCTGCGCTTCGGGCGACGCTGGCCGCCACCTCAAGGTTCGCCTGCCACTCTTGGTGGTGCTGGAGACGGGGCAGGATCTCCTCGACCTCTAGGTCCGTGGTCTCCACCAGCTTCCACAGCCGGTCCACGCGCTGTTGCAATACGAGGAGCTCCGCTTCGATGTGCTCGAGTTTCGCCCGCTCCTCCGCCGCGACGCCGTCCATCTCCTCCTCCACCATGCGCACCAGCTCCCGGATGGTGGTCTCGGTGAGGATGTGGTCGCGGATCTGCTCAATGATGAGCCTTTCGAAGCGCATGGCGTTTAGCCAGAGTGTGGCGCAAGTCTCGCGGCCCTGCTTCAACAGCGAGTGGCAGACGTAGTAGGCGTAGCTTGCGACAAGGGAATTAGGGAATGGACCAGTATCTTTGCCGGGTGCTGATCGGCGTTGCCAAGCGGGGGAAACCACGATCTACGAGGCCCTCCGTCCAGAGGCGCCCCAATCGCTCTCGAAGCCCCTTTGAGGGTTCACCGCCCTTCCCATCTCCACCGCCACGGTTCGAACTCCAACGGGTCTCTTTAATCCGCCTTAGCAGTCAAATGTATCGAAGCCCCACTGACATCTTGTCCTCGCGAGGCACAGCGGCGACAATGTGGGATAAGGTCACCGACAGTGTAGGGCAATCGATCCTGGCGAATTGAGCCTCGGAGCCTAATGGGCCTGAGGCTCTTCGATTAGACTGGTCGCCCCCTCATGTCAGAACCTCCCAGCGAAATGCTCGAAAATCGGTACGCCTTAGCCCACCATTCCCGCTAGCCGATGAGAAGAACCGCCACGCACTAGCGCACGGGAGCATAAGTTGAATCCTTGGTAGGTTGGTCGGTGCCCAGATGGAATTGAGAACTGGCATGGAGGCAGCCCATTGAGCGAAGCCGCATTCAAGCTATTCGACGAGACCTTCAGGGAACAACAGAGCCGTTACCAAGCCAGGCGCATTCGGACACGGGTGGCGGAGGCTCGTCGAAGCATTCCGTCCGCCGGACTTCGTTGGCCATTTGAATTGCTCCAGAACGCACTCGACTTTGGTCCTCGTGCTGGCCACTCAACCGTGGCGATTCGCCTGAGTTGCGAGCAGACGAAAGTCGCATTCGAGCATGACGGTATTCCATTCACATCCAGCGACCTGACCGCATTGCTATCCGGTGGCTCGAACAAGGATTTCGAATCCGAAGAGACGACCGGTCGCTTTGGGACGGGTTTCCTCGTCACCCATGTCTTGGCCGAGCGCACAAGCCTAAGCGGTCTGCTGGAAACTCCCAACGGGTCCGAACGATTTGACCTGCTACTGGATCGTAGAGGCGACGAAGAGGCAATCCTTCAGAACATGGCATCTTGCAGGGAAGCTATCCGATCTGCAAGCCCAGTGTCGGATTTGGACGGCGTCGAGTCAGCAAGGTTTGAATATCACATTGACGACGCCAATCCTATGACCTTGGGAATGGACTCGCTTAGGTCTGCGTTGCCTTACCTCTATGCTACCCGGCAAGTCCTTGGCCGTACCGAGCTACGGAATGGGGAGGACGATAAGGAGGTCTGGACGCCTACTGAGGTGACTGCGCAAGCCTTGGAAGACGGCTATGTTGAAGAACGTTCCCTTCAAATACACCAGAATGGTACGGATCGGCCCGAGATTCGTGTCTTTCGGTTCATGACGAACGAACAGGGGTTGGCTTCAGTTATCGTGTTGGTAGAACGCACATCGGAAGGATGGAAGGTCGTCCCACCGGAACCGAACGCTTGTCGGATTTACCGGGAATATCCCCTGAGTGGATCAGGATTCCTTCCGACCAACTTCATTCTTGACGGAAAGTTCGAGCCCGATCAAGAGCGCAGCAGGTTGCTTATGGGGGACGAGGACAAGAGCTTATTGGAAGAAGCCTTTGCCGCCGCAGTTGTGGCTGTGAAGTATGCTTTCGCCAATAGATGGAAAGACGCTCATCTGCTTGCGGTAGCGCATGAGCCTACGAGGGGATTTGATACAGCGAATGTTCCAGAGAAGGGGTGGTGGCATGGAGTGCTCGCATCGTTTGCGAGGCGAGTTGCCGAATTGCCTATAGTCGAATGCTCATCACGTATGTTGCCTGCGATTGCTGAAGACGGTCCTTTTGCCGACTTCATTGTTCCACGACTACTGACTGAATCCTCCGACAATGAGACGACTGTGGAACGAATGTGGCCTCTTTTTGAGGCAGCGTCAGACCTGCTGCCCCCTAGGGAAGAACTTGCGGTTGTCTGGAGTGACATAGCGAACGGATGGCATAGTCTGGGTTTATCAATCAATCGCCTCAGCGTTAAAGAGCTTCCCAAATGGGTCAGAGGCGAATCAGACACGCTTGAAGACCTCAAAGTTGATGGAGATGCCAAGCAATGGATGGCGCACTTCTTGGATGTTACCGGTGAGTGTTGGAAGAAGCGATCTGGAGTAGACACAACGGTGCTCTACGGCATGCTTCCGGACCAAAATCAACGCCTTCGCTCGCCGTCAGACTTGAACCGCGAAAACAGCATACCAGACTCGCTAAAGGACATCTGCGCCGATATCGGTCTCGACATTCGCAGTCAGCTTCTCCTGGGTGGATTTGATGAAGCAGCTGCGGAGGATGGAATGCCCTACCTTCGCTACGTGCTTGAAAATGCACTGCCGAACAGCATGTCGGAGGAGGATGTCATCCATAAAGCAGTGGAGTTTCTGACTAACGCACTTCCTGAAGACGAGCGTTGTGAGGACACGTCTACTAAAGCGCAGCAGGGAACTGTGCGACTATTGTCCTACCTTTCGGAAGCCAAGCAGGACGAGGCTCGCTCAATGGCCCGCCAAATACCGCTCATCACACACGGTAAGAGGGCGGTTCGCTGGAGCCGAACTCGCATGATGATGGCCCCTATTCGAAGTTGGCATCAGGCTGCACAACCATTCGCAAATGCGTATCCCCCCGACCGTATCTTGGCCGAGATGTATGCAGGTTCCACCTCCAAATCCTTGCCCGACTGTGTTACAGCGCTGGTCAAATGGGGAATTGCGATCGCAGATCCGATCTACGCTGACACACCGTCCGAGTTGACACCACGGCGCTTGGAAGAACTCAGTTCCGCTGACACCAACGGGGTCACGGTCCCGAACAACGACGAAGAGTTCAGTCAGATCGCGTTGCTCCAGCCTGAGGTGCTGAATCGCTGCCGAGAAGGAATTGAAGAGGCTCGCGCGTTGCTTGGTCTAGTCTTATGCCATGTGGCGCCACATGATCCCGCTTGGCGCATGGAGCGAATCGTCAGAGCTAGGAGGTCGGGACAACCTACTGACGTTCCAATTGCGGGCGCGCTATGGCTAGCCGACCTGAGAATCCGACCATGGGTGCCAATCCCCGACGAGGATGGCAAGCCTATGCCAATGCTTGCCAGCGCGAAGACCCTGGGTGAGTTGCTAGACCCGACATGGTTGGAGCGTAACGACGCCGCAATCAGGCTGTTGAGTGAATGGTTCGGGTTCGACCAGCTTGAGCTGCGACTGCTGGGCATTGAACCGGATAGCGAGAGACGCGAAGCATTGCGGAATGGCTTAGCCAGATTGGTTGAGTTTGGTGGTTCCGACCCTGAGTTCTATTCGTCGTTGGCAGAAGAAGTGGAAGCGCGGAATCGTCAAAGCCGGGACATTGAACACTTCAGGCGTATGGGCATCGGTGTACAAGAAGCAATCAAGTCTGCAATGGAATCCTACAAACTAGACCTAGAGCTTGTAGACCACGGGTTCGACTACAAAATCACTGCATCAACCGACAATGTAATGGACGATTTATCGAAAAGGTTCCAGGTGGGACCATACCTTCTCGAGGTAAAGGCTACGACCATGGGCCAGGCCCGTCTCACACCTCTGCAAGCGGAGACGGCAAGTAAAGAACCCGACAACTACGTGCTCTGCGTCGTCGATCTTCGTTCCTTTGAGGATGAAGACTTCGCGATTGAGTGGTCCGCGTCCATTGTGGAGCCCCTAGCCAAGATGGTCCCTGATATCGGTTCAAGGGTCGAGGGAACATATTCCTTGGTTGAAGATGCAAAGTCGAGGTCTATAGCGGTTCGCAACGAGTCGGCTCTGAGGTATGAAGTTCCAAGCACAGTTTGGGAAACGGGGATTTCGATCAGTGAATGGGTTTCTACAGTCTCAAGTTGATTTGTGATCACCCTCACTCCCTTGAGCACTAGTCCCTTAACTGCCCATCGCCAACGGCAACATTGTGGCATCTCCCCCTACTCGACGGCCTAGAGCTAACGAGATTGTCATCCACAGAACCTACGTCGTGGACCGGCCTCGGTTCCTACTTGACCATGTGGTTGAAGACCCTCCAAATCGAAGGGCCAGAGGCTCTTGGGAGTCGGTCCAGGCTTCCTGACCCCACCCTATATTGGGACCTCCCACCGAATAGTTCGCAATTCGGCACGCCCTGGCCCGCCAAACCACCATCGCGGTCTACTTCTGGGTGCCAGAGGCCTCGCGGCGCGGCAGGCCTCAATAGAAACCGACTGTGTAGTCTCCCGCCGTGCCTCCCAGACCCAACCCCGCACCTGCTCACTGATTGGACGTAGTGGCCATTGCGCAACCAGCTTGCTTCATCCCGGTTGGCCAGTAGCGAAGAAACGCTGCGGTACTCGTGGGCGGTAGATCTGGATTCAGCTAGCAAGGGGGAAATCTAGACAGCCGACCCCTGATTCTCCTGTCGAGTGCCGCCCTCCGGTTTGACGACGCGTGCGAGGCAATTTGAACAACTTCCTTAAGTACTCCTGGGCTGTGGCACTCTAGAAAACCCTGCATACGAGGTACAGCACACTTCACCGTATGTTGACAATCTGAGTTCAAGTCCCGCGTAGTCCGGTGGCGAGGCAACTTTCAGGAGCACTCTCCCACGTCGCCCTCATCCTCACGGGGTTGCTCAATTCCATCTGTTTCCCGTGCATGCTGGCGCTGTACTTCTGCGCAGGGAGAAGGGAGGGCTGAGAACAGGCTCGATGGAGGGCCGGCGATGGACCAGCCCCCCACCATAGAGTGACCAACGCTACCCCTAGGCACTACCCCGCCAATCGCACGCGATCGACGAGGCAGATCCGGTTCCGCGAACCGTCAAATGGACGGGTGACGCGCCCGCTCCTCTGTGCCCCGTTTCAAGGACCTCCTCCACGCTTGCAATGACCGAGAAGGACAGCGCGACCGAATCAACTTGCGGGCCGGAAAACAACCTGAATGACGTGACGTCCCGTGGGGTGCAAGGAGAGCCTATTGCAATTTGCTCCGTACAGGGGGCACTCATAGTAGCAAGATTGTCCGAGTCGGTGAGCGCAGTGGCTTCACCCTCGCTGGTTTCCGATAGCGGGGGTGCGACCTGCGATGCGGGCGCGCCACTTGCGGAGGGTATGTCCTTGCCAGTAGCAAGGCTGGCGAATGCCACCGCCAAGACCAATAACGACAGTACACCTACCGCCAACAGTTTCTTGGAAATGGTTGTGTTTGTTCGGCCGCTCATGAGGACATCGCCTCCTCTTTTGCACATCGTGCGAGCCCTGTAGCTCCAAGCCACACGTCGGGCAACCCCGTCGCTATACAGCCGGAGAGGTTGTTGTGAAGCAATTTCGCCTCAAGGTCATCACGTACGCCTATGAACTCCAACGGAACCCCGCCGGTCAGACGGTTGTTCTCCAGGTCCAGGTACTGCAAGCGGGCGAGCTCTCCAAGCTCCGGGGGAATCTCTCCGGTCAACTGGTTGCCCGAAAGGTCGAGGTGGGTGATGGCCGCAAGTTGTCCCAGCCCCGGGGGGACACCTCCATAGATATTGTTGTTCGCTAGGAGCAATGTATTGAGGCTTTCAAGATGTCCTATCTCGGGGGGAAGCTGGCCGCCCAATTGGTTGTACTCCAGTGCAAGGACCTCCAACTTGGAAAGCCCCCCAAGTTCTGACGGAATGGGGCCACTTAGGTGATTGCCATTGAGATCCATTATCTTGAGGTTCTGTAAGTTGCCCCAGTCTGCTGGAATGGGTCCGGTTAGACTGTTTCCACTAAACCAATAGGGCTGGCCGGCGAGGTCGATGGTATGCAGCTCTGTCAGCTTGCCAATCTGTGGCGGCAGGACCCCCCTGAGCCCATAGTCTGCAAGATTCAATGAACGTACACGCAGCGGTGTATTGTCCCCATCGCCTTCCACGCCTATTCCATGCCACTGGTCAATGGGTGTCCGACCATCCCAGGTCAGGGGTTCGCCTCCCCCAACGAGCGTATCCCTGACCTGCAGCAGGGTTTCGCAGTCCAGCACCAGACCTCTGTTTGCCTCTGGTCTCGGAACTACTACGCCTTGGGAACAAACGCGCGGATCCGCCGGCTCCACGGTGAGGGGCGTATTCCAGACGGACGTCAGTCCCCAATCACCTTTCGCAAGGATCTGTAGATTCGCGCCATTGGGCTGCATGACGATGAGGATGCTTGGGTAGTCACTTGAAGAGCAACCTGCATACGGGCCGGCATGACCCGTGATTCTGTAGCCGCCTCGGCAAGAGGTCAAGACGGCGAGGAGGCCCCCGTCTGCCGACCACCCGGCTTGGACGGCCCCACTCAGTTGCCTTCCTACTAGACGTCGCAGGCCGCTGCCATCCTGTTGTATGGCGTACACCGCATCTGAGATAAACGCGATTTCAGAGGTGGTGGGCGACCAAGCCACGTGCAGTACTGGAGCGTGCGCGTGGGTCCACGCATGCGCTTGCTCCCAAGCGGATCCCCCAGGGTCGTCCTGAGCAAATTCGCGGTGCCAGATAGTCTGTCGAGCGCTGCCGTCAGCTCTTGCGACGTGGATTGACGTGACGTCTTCGTCAAACGTGGAGAAGGCCAATAGCTGACTGTCTGGCGACCACGTGGGTAGTGATGCCGTCACTCCGACTTCACGCAATTCCGTTCCGTCTTCACGAACTGTAAAGAGGAGACCAAGGCCAACGTGAACAAACAAATCCCTTTTCCACCCTATGAACGCCAGTCGTTTCCCATCCGGCGACCATACGGGAGGGAATAAGAGGAGGCCATCTTCGGGGAGCGCAATCCCTGGTGGCCCGCTAGGCCCCTGCGTAACGAGCCTTCTGTCTGAGCCGTCCGGCGCCATTGTGTAGAGATGGAGACGCCCGCCGAAAGCTTCAGTACTTCTCAGGAACGCAATGCGGCCTCCATTTGGTGACCACACCGGAAAATGCTCTAAGTATCTGTTGTTGGTCAAACGGAGCACACCAGACCCATCGGACTCCATGGTGGCTATTTCATAGCCGAAGCGATGTCGGGATTCCTCCGGATACCATTGGCTTTCGTGCGTAAATTCGCATGTTACATAGACTATTTGGGAGTCTACTGTCGAGACGTCGGCGTAAAAACCGTATTGCAGATCTTGGGCACCAGGAGGTTGCATGTGCACATTCGCAAGGGTCTGAAGCTCCGTTCCCTTTCGATTGGCTTTGATTATCGAACTGCCGGAGTCCATCACCAAAGAACTCCCATCGTCGGACCAATGTAGGAAACTCCAGTGGCTTCTTTCGCCAAAATACGGGCCACAAGGTGTAGCACCCGGGTTGCCGTCGGCAACCTCGGTGTTGTAGCCCGGAGTGGGAGAAGGGATGGGATTATCCAGAGCCGTATCCTCAAAGGTGTGGTCAACTTCGTTGCTGCTCTTGCCAGTAAGCTCAACCTGGCATGCAACGACTAGTCCCAGCCCAAATGTCAATAGACCAGCCATGACGGACCCTTTCATACTTCTCCCGTCCCAGCCAGCGGCTTAGAGATTCTGATGCAGAGCATGAATAGCAGATAGTCAAGGTAACGCCAACCATACGTTGGCGGTTCCATATGGTACAGCCTTGGATTCACTGGCTCCGCAGGGAGCCAGGATTTCCCACATTGGTACGAATCCCCCTTCCTGATACTTGCCGCGGCATCGGTGTCTCAAGTCTGGGCGATGCGTGGTCTTAGAGAGGGGAGCTACCCTGAATACTGCTAGAACGGCAGCTCAAGATCCACCTAGTGGGCCCCCTTGTCGCTCCCCAGGTGGTGCAAAGTGGTGTGGATCTGAAACTTGTGGGCCACCCTTGAGTTTGCGCGGCCCAATGTAGGCGCTCATTCAAGGGAAGCGGGCTACGTGGTCTCTACCAACTCGACTTTAGCCATACCGCCCATGCAAACGTTCACAACATGGCACTGTGCAGCCCGCTCGTGGTGACAGACGCCACATGCGGAATGCCGCACTTTCTATTGAATTTCACGGTAGGATAGTCTTCTTGATTGTCTCAATAGGTGCGCGGAGTTTGCATTGTGAGACAAGCTGAATTGGCAACCTCAGCCACTGTTCCGTGAAGCTTGAGGAATGCCAACTCACCTGGAGGACCCGTATCCAGGGCGGCGGACGACCCCTACGGACATGTCGGCAACCCAATCTTGTCCATGTCATGGTTGTCGATATTCCAAGCCTCTGCGGGAATGCACCCGGTGAAATTATTGCCGCTCAGGAAAAAGTATTCTACGTGGGGTAACTTGACGAGCGCCGGCGGGATGGAACCGGAGAGCCGGTTGTCCTCAAGGTGGACGTCCTTCAACCACGCTAGTTCGGCAAGCGCTTGAGGGACTGCTCCCATTAACTGGTTTCGCGAGAGGTCCAGGTAGCTTAGCCTGGAGAGTTTGGACAGTTCTACCGGGATCTGGCCCGAAAGATTGTTTCCGCCCAATTCTAACAGCCCCAAGCTTTCCAAATTGCCGAGCTCACGCGGTAGTTCTCCTGTGAGGAGATTGTTACCTAGGTCCAGTATTTGCAGCTTGTCCAGCCTTCCTAGCTCCGGGGGGATTGCGCCCTCCAGTTTGTTGGTACCCAGGTCAAGCCATGTAAGTCCAGGCATGTTTCCAAGCGCTGGGGGGACACTGCCGGAGAGTTCGTTGCCATTCAGATGCAAGACACGCAAGCTCTCAAGCCTTGCCAACACAACGGGAATGGGGCCGGTCAAATCATTGTGGGTCAGTCTGATGTCCTGGATCATCCCAAGGGTGGACAGCTCCGCCGGAATCTCGCCTTCCAGCTTGTTGTACGAGATGAACATCCATACCAAACTCGACAGTTGTCCCAATTCCGGAGGGAGAGTGCCGCTAAGTTGGTTGGAACCAAGAAGTAAGCGGCTAAGGTTCGTAAGCTCTCCAAGGTCTGGCGGGATGCTCCCGTTTATGTTGCGGTTGTTCGAGAGGTTGAGCAGCGTGAGATTCGTTAATTTGGACAGCTCCTTGGGTATAGAGCCACTCAATCGGTGAGAGTCCAGATTCAATTCGCGCAGGCCCGAGAGTTCTCCTATCGCCGGTGGAAGAACGCCAGTAAGCCTTACCCAATCGTGTGAGGTGAACTCCAACTTGGTGACTCGCAATGGGCTGCCGCTGACATGAACTCCTGCCCACTCCTCAATGGGAGTGGCTTCATTCCAATTCAGCGGGCTCTCTCCGCGAAGATCATCCCTGAGCGCCAATAGGATGTCGAAGTCCTGCGCCAGCCCCGGGTACACGGCCGAGTCCGGTCGCGCCGATGGGCCGCTGCAACGGGCAGGGCCGTCCGGCAAATCCAGTTCAGCCAGGTCATTCTCCTTCACCGAGCGGAGCGGAGTCGGAACCGCGCCAGTGAAGGCATTGCCAGACAAGTACACGCGCTGAAGCTGGACGCGACAGCCCAACTCAGGCGGAATCTCGCCGGTCAGGTTGTTGTCGGAAAGGTCCAACTGGTGCAGACGGTCGATTTGGCCCAACGCAGCGGGGATTTCGCCGGTCAACTCATTGTGCCGCAGGTTGAGAGTGCTCACCTGCTCAAGCTGCGCCAGCTCCGCCGGGATTGTCCCGTTCAACCTCCTCTCCGGAAGGTCTATGCCTAGGATGCGACTTGGGGTTTCGGTGAAAGAGAGCCCCTCCCACTGCCGGATGGGTGTATTGGTGTTCCAGTTGAGCACAGCGCTACCCGCCAGCTCATCCCGCAGCCCAAGGAGGACCGTCCGGTCTTGTTGAAGTCCTGCGTTGAGCGCTGTGTCGACGCCAGAGGACTGCGCGACTGCACAATCGCTCTGGGTGGTTTCGGGAGTCGATAGTGGGTGTGCGCATTCGAACAACAGCTGCAGATTCTTGCCATACTGCCCCTGCGGCAAGGGAATGTAACCTCTTTCCTCGGAGTAGAATCGGCCCCGCTCCATCCAGTGCCGCATGAATAGTTCGACTTCCGGACGCTTGAGGCTTGCACGGCTGACATAGGCCACGATTGGACCGAACAATGGCTGGTAGCTGCCATCCGCAATGGTCTCCATGCTTGGGGCAACACACCCGTCACCCGCGTCTATGGCGAGGGCTTTTGCATATGCGCGGGACCGTGAGTTATCCCGCGGGGTGTACACGAAGTCGCCAAACCCGAGCATGTTCCTGTTATGTTCGAAGTACCCTATGACAGCGCTGTCGTTCCCAACAGTGCTAGACCAATATAGTGAAGACTCTGAGTTTGGATAGAGCAATCTACCGAAGGCCTCCACCAAGCCCTCGTCCTTATGTCCGATGGTTTGAATTGTCTTGTTCGGCCAACTTGGGTTGACGTCACTCCACGTGCTCCGCGTTTCCCTATACTGCCAAATCTCACGTAATTGCTCAGTCGTCAAGCAGTCGACAAAGCTGTTCTCAACATGCGTGAAGATGGCCAACGCTCCCAAGGCGAGGGGTATCACGACGTAGTCCACGCCGTTTCCCTCCGCTTCCCGGTGTTGGGCCGCGTTTAACGGCACTGAGGATATGGAGATGTCGCTCTTGCCCTCAATAAATTCGGTCAGGCTCCAGCCAGGTGAAACATATTGGATCTTCTCGTAGTCGATTTCGACCTCTCTGCTCACCCGCTGGAAATCGTAGGTTACAGAGTTGGCGATGGGAGCTCCAGGACTGGAGCTGCGAATGGTGATCGTGCCGTGCAGGCGAATAGGGGTCCCCGCGGGCTCGGCGCCCGAAGCGGGACTTGGCAGGGTGGGAAAGTCTAGATCCAGGTCGGCCGGCGCGGCACCGGGCGGCAACGGGTTGCCGGTCATTTCCGGCGTGGGGAATCCCCTGCCCCAGCAGAGCACTGACGCGTCCGCACGGAGCCCACAGGTGTGCAGTCCGCCGCTGGAAATGGACTTGAACTGTTCTCCCGTTGGCGGGTCCGACTGACCGAATCCCGTCTGTCCGATGACGTCGTTTTCGTCGTCGAGCTGCGCTCCCCAGCACACGGCCAAGCCGTCCAGCCGCAACCCACACGTGTGGTATGCGCCGCTGCTGAGGGCAATGAAGCGTTCTTCCTCCGGCGCCAGTGCCTGACCATAGTCGTATCGCTTGGCCCACGGTTCACCCCAACATACGGGCGAGCCATCTTGCCGCAATGCGCAGGAGTGGTGAGTTCCGAGGCTGATTGCGGCGAAGCGCTCACCTTCTGGAGGGGTGGCCTCGCCGTATTGATTGTCGCCCCAACAGTAAGGAGTGCCATCGTATTGCAGCGCGCAGACGTGGTTGGAACCAACGTCTATCGCGGCGAACCGAACTTCTGGTGGAGGGGCAGGCACTATGTTCCCGCCGGAGACGTTTGCGATCCAGCCCCAGCACTGGGCGTTGCCCTGCCAGTCCAGGCCGCACGTGGTGCTGCCACCGGTGGTCAACTCAACCAGCTGAACTCCCCTTTCCGGGAAGCTCCTGCTGTTCAAGTTGTTTCCCCAGCACACAGAGGTCCCATCCTGGCGTAGCCCGCAGCTGTGATAGGCCCCAATGCTCAAGGAGACGAACTTCTCGTCCTCCGGCGGCAAGAGGCCATCGAAGAACGGGGTCTCCTCGGGGTCGCTCCAGCAGAGCGTTGAACCGTCGTCGCGAAGGCCGCAGCTGTGACGCCAACCTGTCCTGACGGCCACGAATCGTTCGTCCACGATGGACTCGTAAGTGACCCGTTCAGGCTCCGGCGTGTCGTAGCCCTTGCCCCAGCAGTTGATGGAGCTGTCCAGCCTGATGCCGCAGGTGAATTCCGCTCCTGCGCTGATTGAGGAGAATCGCTCCCCAACTGGCGGACTGGACTGGCCCACCCAACCGCCCCTCCTCTGGTCGGTGTTGCTTCCACGGCATAGTGGCGTGCCATCGGCCTGAAGGACACAGAGGTGGGCGCTGCCGACGGTGATCCCGATGAAACCCTCGCCTGCCGATGCCCGGGGCTCGGCCCACGAATCAGGGAGCAAGTTTCGTTGTCTGTCCCAGCACACGGCGCTCCCGTCGGTTCGTATGCCGCAGGGCCCGGCTCCTGTGCCAAGCGTTGGGGTCCCCGGAACATCGGGCAGATCGACCTGCGTCCATTCGTTCGACCAGCAGCGCATCGTACCGTCGGCGCGGAGGCCGCACGTGACGCCAGACCAGATGCGCAATGTCTCGAATCGTTCATTCTCTGGTGGAGGAGCGTACCAGGGCGGACTGCCTCCCCAGCAAGAGGCGGAGCCATCTTCATTGAGCGCACAAGTGCGGATGCCCTGGCTATGGATGGAGGTGAATGTCCCTTCAGTCGGGTGAGCAGTACGACCATCCTCGCCATTGCCCCAACAGGTCAGTGTACCGTCCTGTCGTATCGCGCAGGAGAATGTGTCCCCGCTGCTTACGGCGGTGAATTGCCCTTCCGGGGGTGTCGCTCGAAGGTCCGTATTGTTGCCCCAACAGGCTAGGGTGCCGTCGGTGCGCAGGCCGCAAGCATGGATGTTGCCGCTGCTGATGGAGGCAAAACGTTCGCCGGACACAGACGCCAGGGAGCGCTCTTCGGGCGGCGTGTAGCGATGCTCCCTTCCCCAGCAGACCAGCGTGCCGCCCTTGCGCAACCCACACGTTTGGTCCCCGCCAGCGGTAATGAACCCGAATCGCTCGATTGCGGGCGGCGACGATTGCCCTCCTTCCGCGTCCCTACCCCAGCAGACCGGTACGCCGTTGGGCTTCAGCGCGCACGTGTGCTCCCTACCGGCCGCGATCAGGACAAAGGACTGTCCCTCGGGCGGGGACGCCTGGCCGCTGGTATCGGCGCCCCAGCAAACCGGCGTGCCGTCGTGGCGGAGCGCGCACGTGTGCTCCCCGCCAGCGCTAATCGCCCTCAGCCCTATCTCACTGGGTGGAGACGCCTGGCCGCTGTCATCGGCGCCCCAGCAAACGGGACTGCCATCGAGTCCTGAGATGCCGCAGGTATGGTCTTGCCCAAGCCAGCCGATGTTGGCGCTGAGGGCCACAAGCTCGACGTTCGGCGGCGGTGAGGACTGCCCCACGTCGTCGTCGCCCCAACACAGAGGAGTCCCGTCTTCACGAAGGGCGCAAGTGAAGTCGTTACCGGCGCTGACGGCAACGAACAGGTCGCCTTCCGGCGGCGAGGACTGACCGGCGTAGTTGGCGCCCCAGCATTCCACCGACCCATCCTCCAGCACGCCGCAGGTGTGCCACCCGCCGCTATTGACTGAGACAAACTGCCGATCCTCCGGCGGGGTCCTCTGTCCACTGATGTTGTCGCCCCAGCAGCGGGGTGAGCCATCGTCGTTCAGGAAGCAAAGGTGTTCGCGCCCGCTGCTGAGGGAGTTTAACCGTTGCGTGGAAAGGTCGGTGAGAGTTTCGTCGTCTGAGCGTGAGTACCTGTCAATGACAGTGGTGAGCTCGGAGTCGAAGCCGTCGCCCCAGCAGAGTGGCAGACCGGTCAAGGTGATGCCGCACGCGTGGCTCTGGCTTTGCGTGAATGAGGTGAACCGGCTATCGCGGGGCACGTGGAAGCGGTACGTGTCGCCCCAACATCGCAGGACGCCGTCTTCGGTGATTCCGCACGTCCTGCCGTAGGTGCCAAACAAGGACGTGAATGTGACGCCATCGGGGATCCGGCCCCTTCCCCCTCTCAGGTTGCCCCAGCAAACCGTCTCTCCGCTCTCCTGCAAAGCACACCCATGTGAAAACCCTGATGCAATCGATACAACGTCCAAGCCTTCCGGCGGCGAACGCTGTTCATGGGTGTTGTTTCCCCAGCACACGGGAGCGCCTTCTGCACTGACGGCACAAGTGAAGTTGATCCCGCTACTAATGACCGTGAACAGCCCACCCACCGGTGGCGTTGACTCGCCGGAGTGATTTTCGCCCCAACACACCGCAGATCCATCGGCACGAAGGGCGCACGTGTGTGACCACCCGCTGCTGACGGCGGCAAAGCCCTCGCCCTCGGGTGGAGAGGCCTGCCCCTTGGAGTTTTCACCCCAACACTCGATGCTCCCGTGCGTGTCCAGTGCGCACACGTGCCTGCTGCCGCTGGAGAGGGCGGCGTAATCACTTCCCTCCGGGGGATTGGCTTGACCAAACGTGTCGTCACCCCAGCATTGCACAGCCCCGCCGCCGTCAATGCCGCAGGTAAACTCGTCGCCGTTGCTCAGTGCTGCAAACCGGGTGTCCCTGAAGCGCTCAAAACCGAGGCTGCTTACTGGTTCTGGTTTATCCTCAAAGGGGACGTTGCCCCAGCAGACGTATGAGCCATCCTCGCGAAGTCCACAGGAGTAGTGGTTTCCCGCAGCGACATCGACAAAACGCTCGCCGGGCGGAGGCGCCGCCTGACCCGAGTCCCAGAAGAACCTGGCGGCGCCCCAGCACACTGGAGAACCATCCGGACGAACCCCGCAGGCGTGTGCGAACCCGACGCTGACGGTTGAAACCTCCACACCCTCAGGCGGATGTACTTCACCGGAAAAGTCATGTCCCCAACAGATGACCGAGCCGTCGTCACGCATGCCGCAGGCGGACGTGAAGCCGACGCTCACCGATACGAGCGTTTCGTCAATCGGAGTCCTCCTCACCAGTATCAAATCACCCCAACACACCGGGCTGCCGTCCTCGTGCAGGGCGCACGCCGAATAGTCCCCACTATCGATGGCAACGAGCGGACCTTCCGAGGCGAGCTCCTCATCCCAATTGAAGCCGGATCCCCAGCAGACGGCGCGGTTTCGTTCGTTGAGCGCGCAAGATACGCTGCCCCCACTGCTGATGGAAGTAAAGCCAGACGTTTCAGGGGCAAAGGTCTGCCCGCTGTCGTCCACTCCCCAGCACAGGATGGAGCCATCCGGACGGAGACCGCAGGTGTGCTCGCCCCCTGCGCTGACTTCGGCAAACAATTCGCCCGGGGGAGGCTCCGCTCGGAAGTAGTCATTGTCTCCCCAGCACACGGCGCTCCCATCGCTGTCCATGCCGCAGGCATGCTCCCGGCCCAGGCTCAGCGATTCCAATGAGACGTCTGGAGGGTCCTGTGGCTCAGGCTCGACGACCGGCCCTTTGAAGTGAACGCCACCCGGCGGCGAGGACTGGCCGTGTTCGTCATTGCCCCAGCAGACTACAGCCTCGTCCTGCTTTCGGATCGCGCATGTGTGGTCGAAACCCACCGATATGTCGGAGAAGTGCTGGTACTTTGGAATCTCGTATCTTTGGTACGGCGACCAACAGGAGGGCAGGCCATTGGCCCAGAGCCCGCAGCCGTGACCTCCCTCCGTAGAGATTGTGGTCATTCGCTGGAAGTATCCCGGCCTTTCGCCACCCGTCACGACGTCGGTGAAGGCTCCCCAGCATCGCGGGCGGCCGCTCTCCATCAGGCCACAGGTGAGCCAGGACGACGCCTCGATGAACACGAACTCGTCGTCCGGGGGCCCTGACCAGCCGTGCAGGCCGTCCGAGTGCGGCTCGATACCCCAGCAAAGCACGGTGCGGTCCAACTTGATGCCGCAGGTGTGCACGGACCCACTGGCGACTTGCGTGAATCGCCCGTCTTCTGGAGGCGAGGACTGGCCTTCGGCATCATTGCCCCAGCAGACCGCGCTGCCGTCTTCCCGCAGTGCGCAGGTGTGCGTGGTCCCACTGCTTATGGAAGTGAATATTTCGTCTGCCGGCGCAAAGCTTTGCCCGTGTCCCACCTGAGAGGGGTGCCTTGCTGCAGTGGCATCGCCTTCCTTTGCACCCCAGCACACTGCCGTGCCGTCCTCCCGGAGGCCGCAGGTGTGGAAGCCGCCACTGCTGATAGTGGTGAGCCGCTCATCAGCAGGCGGTGTTGCCTGCCCGAAGTCCATCTCCCTGCCCTCTTCTCCGCTCCCAGCCGCGCCGGCACCCCAGCACACTGGCGTCCCGTCTCTCTTCAGGGCGCAGGTGTGATATCCGCCGTTGCTTACCGCGGCATACTGTTCCAGGGGAACAGGGGTTGGCGTCGGGAACGGCGTGGGGCTGGGTGTTACCGTCGGTTGCGGAGTCGCCGTTGGCACGGAGGGCTGTGGGGTGGGCGTCGCAGGCGGCAGGGGCGTCGCCGGCGCGGAGGGTGACGGCGAGCCGGAGGGGACGGCTGGCGTCGGAGTTGTTGTCGGCTTGGCCGCTGCAGTGGGAATCGGTGCGGGCGCTGTCGTTGGTTCGATGACGGGAGGGGCGGTGGGGCCCGGAGTCGGCAAAGCAGCCACCGTCTCGGTTGGCGCCGGGCTGGGCGAGGTGACGGGCTCAGGTGACGGCAAGGGGCCGGTCTCTTCCCCAGGCTGGCAGGCTATTGTCAGGAATACCGTTAACAGCGCGATGATGGCCGCAACGAGGATGCCATGCGCAGGATGTTGTCTGCGTGTGATTCCGGCGAACCCTGCCACACCAGACACCATACACTTCATCCGGACGGCCCTCCGATGATGCGAGCGAGGCCTCGTTCTCGGGAAATGCCCTGGCCCTCGCAGAATGGCGAAGTACGCCCTTCTGCACTCTGATGTGACGCAGACGAAATGGCAAGGCTACATCTACCGGGTGTCACCCTAGTAACGCCACAAGCTACAAAAGGGTTCCCACGAGAACAGCCTCAGTTTTTCTTGACCTAAAGAAGGAGTCGCGACATTGAAAGGGCTTCCTTCGACAAAGCAAGACTGGCTCGACTGCCCCTGGTCTCAAATGAAGGGTACCAGATTCCCCATGCTGGTGGCCTTGTTTGGGGAATTCAGATCCACAGCCCGAAACGACCAGAAGCACCGAGCCTGCGCAAGTCTCCCATCCTAACTTCACGAGAACCGAAGCAGTCATTCGCCCCGGCCCGATGGTCACAGCCACATCTCGAATATGGTATTGCCTACAGTCTACTCAGGCCCGCCACTCAGCCATTGTGGTCTACTCTTGGGTACCCGCAGCCCGCGGCGCGGCAGTCCTCAAGGGAGCACGACTGGGTAGTCTCTCGCCGTGCCTTCTAGACTCAACCACGCAGCTGTACACTGAAAGAATTTGGTTGTCATAGCGCAACCAGCTTGATTCATCCCGGTTGGACAGTAGCGAAGAAACGCTGCGGTACTCGTGGGCGGTAGATCTGGATTCAGCTAGCAAGGGGGGAAATCTAGACAGCCGACCCCTGATTCTCCTGTCGAGTGCCGCCCTCCGGTTTGACGACGCGTGCGAGGCGAATCAAACGACTTCATCAGGTATTCTTGGGCAGTGGCACAGTAGAACGGGAGGCGATCAGATACTTCGCGTGTTACTTTTGAGTGGGCATCTAGGTTCGGGTTCATTTCGGTTGAGGGCACTATATTGCAGGGGGAGGTAAGCCAACAGATCTTGGCACGGTTTGAAGTCCTCGTTGTTTCTCCAGAGGTATGGGAATCAATCTCTGAAGACAACAGAAGCACCAACCGACGCCCGTTACCCAAGGGTTGGGTCGGTGAGTGAGGAGTCGCCACACCGGCAACTCAACCGGGATGAGCGGCTTCGAATGACGGGGCATGCTCATGATGCTCGGTCACATGCCAAGAGCGTTACTACTCGATGTCCTTTGCAACCACCGGAGTCGGCTTGGTCATTCTGTTGAATGCCTGGCAACAACATTTGCCACTCTAATGTCGGAAACTTCATGCCAATTGGCAGATATGCGGTCGCCCTCAATCTTTACAATAGAACTCACCGTGAACTGTAGTGTCATACTTAGCTGTTCGCCGAAGTTGGGGCTATTGTATCCTTCTACCGCTGCTTCGCCCGTCCATTCTGATTCTACAAGTATTTCGCCCCCGCCCAGGTCAATTGTTTGTTCAATGCTTTCGAACGAAGCCTCTTCAACAATGTCGAAATCGACGTAGAGATAACCACCAACGTTGAGAATGTCTTCATCCCTGGAAATTGCATCTGTCAGCAACAGAAGGATCGCATCATTGGAGACAGTGAAGTCGCTGACCTGACCACCCTGAATCGCGATTTTCACCCACTCTGCATCTGGAAGCTTCCCTGCAATCGATGTTTGGATTACTCCGCGAAGCGTAGGCTGAACGCTGAGCGCATCACTGGCAACTCCCGCAGCTTGGAGCTCGCTAATGAGGCTTTCGCCCAAGCTAGCCTTGTCATCATCTAGGAACGCTTTATCCTGCGTCACGAAGATGACGTCGTGCCCAGCACTCTTACCCGCCATTGTGCATTCCATTGCGGTCAGCCAAATGAATGTGTCTCGCACCCCACGGTCTTTGCCTTGGAATGGTGCCTGTTGCTTTATGGATCTCTCGGTTAGTTCCTTGGGCGTGATCGAGGGATACTTGAGAATGCGTCCTTCTGCGGCCAGCTGTTCCACTCTCCGCTCAAACCGGTCAAGGACGGCTTGCTGCTCTTTCTGACTGATTGTGAAATCAAACTCATAGGGGCTGATCCCACTAAGTTGAACGTATTCGTGTTCGGCTTTCTTCGCATCTTGCGCATTTTTCTGGATTCTCTCCTTGACTTGGTTGCGTAACTCATCAATGACTACTTCTGGAATGACCAATCGTATGCCGGCCTTGTCCTCAGCAGCCAGTATTGTCCTTATAAGAGGTCCTTCGAGAAACTGGTCTGAATACAAGGTGTTGGAGTCTGGCACAACCAACGAAATCGATTTCACTTCCACTTCTCCCCTAAAGCGCATGTACCGAACTGGCAGGAGGGCAGATGTTCATTCAGCCAGCTGCTCTGACTGAAGTTCGCTCTAACGACGCCAATTCATCCTTGTTCTAAGGCTGGGCATTGATCCTGCATAGCGATTATCCCTAGGTTGGAGGGATGACCGCAATCCAACTTGCGTCCGAAGCGACTTGCCGAAAGGCTTGGCACTCTCTTGTCTTCCTTACCTCGGATTGAACCGCCCTCCTTGCAGTATCCGGCATTGGCAAGCAAGAAGTAATTCCACGCTAACTTGCGACAGGTGGCCATAAGGCCTAGTGACCAACAGATCGGGTGGTCGTCGATCGCGAAGGCATTGACAACAACACATCTGTTGCCCAATATGGTGGCATATGAACGCCGGAGAGTTGCGTCGATGGCTTAGGAAGCAGGGGTGCACATTACAGAATCACAAGGGAGGTAGTGGGCACATCACGGTCCGGCGGGGCGACTACACAACCCAGTTGCCGATGCACGGTGGACGGAAGGAACTCGGACGGGCCCTCGTGGAGAAGATCAAGAAAGACTTGGGGTTGGACTAATGCTTGCCTATCCAATAACGCTAGAGAAGGATGGCGGCGGCCTGTTGGTGACATCGCCGGATTTCCCAGAGCTGACTACCTTCGGAGAAGACGAGGAGGACGCCCTCGCGCGTGCTGTCCATGCCTTGGAGGAGGCGATAGCCGCCCGCATCCACGACCGCAAGGACATCCCAACTCCTTCCGCAGGTTCGCGCTATGCCATCTTACCTCCCCTGACTTCTGTGAAGGCCGTTTTGTACCAAGTTATGCGGGAGCAGGGTATCGGTAAAGCCGAACTGGCACGCCGACTCGGCTGGCACATGCCACAGGTGGACCGTGTGCTGAACGTGCAGCACCGTTCGCGACTGGACCAGCTTGACGTCGCGCTGCAAGCGGTCGGATGCCGGTTGCTCGTCAAGGTTGACATTCTTCCAGATCCCCGACACCGAGACACTCAACTGGATACCTTCCGCTCCTGGGCAAACGACTTGGATGTCATTGAACGGCGCCACATTACATTTCGACGAGTGCTCTCGACTTCACCGGCACAAGAAATTACCCCGGTCGCGGAAGAGCAAGTCAGGTGATTCGGTACTCGTGGGCGGTGGACCTAGGTTCAGAAGTCGGCTTGGGGGCTCTAAGCCCTGACGTAGTTCGAGTCCCCGCTAGGGGGCCTAAGTGGACGGTAGACAGAACTGTGTTCGAGATGTGGTTGGGGACCTTGTGATTCCTGCCGCCGCGCCCCCTACGGGGAGTTCGAGCCCCTCCGGGTGGGGCTATAGGGGTCAAACCGGATCGTCGGTGGGCCTGTCGAACCACGACTCCTCCACCGGCGCCCTCCCCAAGGAGCGTGCGCCGCGCTAGTGGATATCGAGGAGGAAGCAGGCGAGGCGACTTCTTCCTCCTTATAGTCGAGTACGGCCCCAGCCAGGGACTGCGCCACTTCCTCCCCCACAACGAGCACCGTCGCGCCTCATGGGGTGTCGGTGGCGCCTCGTTGGTCGACGACGATGCTCCGGTCCACGGTCCAGACCGGAGGCACGGTGAAGCGTAGAAGCCTGCCCGGCTCGAATTGACCTCGATGAGCACGCGTTCTGAGTCTTGCTCGTCGAAGCGAATAAGGTCCACACGAAAATCCCTTACGCTTGCGGCTATCTGGGATAGCAGTCGTCCTCGTGTCATCGGGAGAGCGGCGTATAGTTTTAGTCAGAGCAGAAATTGGACCGCATGGCAAGACTAAACAGCATCGTGCGCGAGCGGCTCGGCATCCTCAGCGAGCCCAACGTCAAACCGCTTGCAACGGCTACGCTGTTCAACGCCGCAGGGAACAACGTGTCCAGCAGCCGCTTGTCGGCGGGCTTGAGCGCGGCGGGAAGTAGGTGGTCGGAAATGGTATCGGGTTCCTGGGGGATGGCGAGGTCACTAGGCGGCGATACCCTGGTCAGCGGCGGCTCAGTGGGCAGCCGACCCCCCGGTTTCATGTGGGCCAGGGCCTCGCTCAGGGACAAGACGGCTGGTGTGGCCCTGAGACGCTATCCCTGTCCGCGAGCGCCTCTTGCCGTGTCCGATCCTGCCATCTCGCTCGCCACAGCCACTGCAGGCCGCCATCGGTGCCCCCAAAGCGCCAGCAGACCGCCCGCCAACCTCCCGTCTACCCGAATTCGAGCCCGGATCATCGCGCCTGTAACTCCCTTACCCCCTTCCACGGTTCTCGCGTCGTCCATCGGTGGATTCGGGCTAAGGCCGCGCTGTGTCCGTTGCCGGAATGTCTAGTTCGGAGAGGGATTCTGCTGGGGTGGCGGTTAGTCGGGCGGGTCTGCGACCAGGCTCCGCAAGCGCGCCGTGAACACCTCCACCTGCCCCTTTTCTCGGGAATGGTGGCGGCTCATGTCGTCCAAACCGTCAATCATGTACCCGGCGTGTTCCGGTGAAGCGTCGATGCGGAGTTCAACGCCGTCATGGGATACACTGGCTATTCGATGGAGCGGCAACTGGAAGACGTGCTTGTCGTCCCAACTGTTGGACACGAACAGAAGCCGTCGATTGGTGGCGGCAATGACGCCGGAGTGTGGGTCCTTCAGTTGCTGTCTCGGCCAGTAGGTGCCCCAGAGCAGGGCCTCAAGGTGTTCGTCGTTATCGAGAATCTCGCCCAGCTTATTGCGCTCGTTTCCGTGGTCGTTCCTGTGGTGCCATATCGGGTGTAGCAGCCGCCAGTCAGCGAGAATCCTGGGTTGCCCGGAAACCTGCCGTGGCGCAGCCGCGTGTTCCCGCATAATGTTGACGAAAGGCGAGGCGTCGGCCTCCCGCCGGAAGTGGGCTGCGGATACTTGGCCTTTCTGGTCAACGAACCTGACCTCTTGACCTTCCGTGTGTTCCGTGCATTCCACTGCCAGGATTGTCCCGGGGGGGCAGCTTGCGATTACTTCCTCCTCCCGTCTATGAAGGAGCACATCGGTGTGCACAGCTAGCGTAATGAGCAGTATACGGCGTTCGGTGGCCACGGCGAGCGCCGGCCAGCCATCCCATGACGTTTCCCAAGATTCCGGAGTGTGACTCCCGCTCGGGCCACCCCCACTGCCAGGATTATGAACGACTGTCTCTTGTCCCGCTGAGCAATGCGCCCAGTGCCGGACCTGCTCTCCAAGCGCTAGGACATGGGAAAATGCCACCGCGACCGACTCTTCGTCGCTCAGCAGATGGCCTCTTACAAACCGGGAGAACTCAGCGGCCGCAAATTGCAAGTCCAAGTCAAAGACTGCTCCCGACTCGCTGTCCGTAGCACTGCCATGTCCCGACCCTCTGAGCTTAACCCTGCCGGGTTCCGGTTCCGTGATTTCGTCAATTTCCAGGTAAGTCAGACCAAAGCGGTTCTTGGACAACCGGCCCCGGTTCAGCAAGATTACCCGGCGCCCGGTAGCGACCACGATCCCCCGGTCATGGCGGGAGCCCCACATTACATTCTTGGTCTCAAAGCCGCACGAGTGCAGTAGCTCGACGTCTTCGCCGGGTTCCAGCAGATCGTAGAGCATCTTATGCTCGCCCTCGTAGCCTCTCCGGCCCCAGCCCGGTTGCAGGGCTTGCCATTGGTCGTCGATCCTTCTCTGCTTCTCTCGTGACGCCATGATTGTTCCCTCCGGCGTAGTTTTTCCGGGTTCGCCGTCCCTGTGTGCCTTCCCCGGTAAGTCGCCGGCGGGGTTGGCCGCGGCGTGGATTTACCGGAACACGCATTCGAACAACGGCTTGGCCCGGCTTCTGATTTGCTTCTTGCCGTTGTGGTCGAGGTAGTAAGCATAGTCCTGATCCGTGCTGCCGGACAACTTCGTCCCGGTTGGACAGTACCGAAAAAACGCTTCGGTACTCGTGGGCGGTAGGCCTGGATTCAGCTATTAAGGGGGACATGTAGACTGCCGACCCCTGATCCTCCCGTCGAGTGCCACCCTCCGGTTTTACGACACGTGCGAGGCAATTTGAACAAATTCTGCCGATACTCTTGGGAAGTGTCGCTCTAGAAGGTGAGTCGAAAGAGGTGGAGCGCGCCTTGACCAGGCGCGCCCCATTTGTTCAAGTCTCCCCTGGCCCAGCAGCAGGTCGATTTTCGGGGCCGGACTGTCAACACACCCGATGAGAGCGGCATCCATTTGTTCTCGGACCGGCGAACGAGTAGAGTACCCTACGTCGGTCGGACCAAGAAGAGCAATAGGCGCCGCTTGAGAGACCATTGGGATGGCGCTACGTCGTCTGACCTGGCGAAGAGGCTGGTGGTGGATAGGGTGGTGGAGAACATCCCTGAAGGACGGGGATGAACCATGGAGTGGGTCGCCATCCGCTGGATGGCGGTCAATGAGCTTGAAACATGCATCGAATGGGCCGAACACTTCGCAATTGCCGTGCTGCGCCCCACGTTCAACAAGCGAGCGCTGCTGAGGCGCACACATGAGCATGGCAGCTTCAAGCACAAGTCGCCTGCGCAGACGCTCCTCCAAAACCTCTGCAAAACCTTGGCCAACGGAGCGACACAAGGAGTTGGAAGTAATGACATCCAATCCAACCCTCGTTTCTCCGGATGCCGGCCTTCGCCGGTATGTGAGTTGAGCAGGGGTTGCATTGCGCGGGAAGGACCGTGGGCGTCCCTGGATGTCTTCCAAAGAAGAAGCAGAAGGGGGAGGTAGGACGGTGGAAGCCGGTAAGCGATTGTGGACTACGAAGCTCCTAGCTGGGCTGTTCCTAGTTTCAATGCTTCTGCCGGTCCTGGGCTGCTATTCGACTCCAACACCCACGGCTACCCCAGCGCCTACCGCCCCGCCACCTATGCAGCTTAAGCCTACGCCTCCTCTGATGCATACGCCTAGTGTGATCCCAACGGCCAAGCTCACTCTGGTGCCTAACCCTACCCCCACTCCGACGTCGCTACCCACCGTGCCGGTGGCAGTGCCGACCGTGCCGACCGTGCCGGTAGCAGTGCCGACCGCGCCAACGCTGACGCCCACCGTGACACCAATAGATACCCTCGAACCCCCCGAGAAGGAAGAGACCCTCCCGATCCAATTGACAGAATTGCTGCCCTGGTTTGACGCGCCTCCCGACCAGGACCACGCTGACTTAGCGAAGTATATCGCTCGGTTGCGGTGGACTGACGACGGATTAGACCCCCTGGAGGCCGAGGCGATTCGCATGTTGGCGGACATTGCCGTCAAGGAGATGGCCCTTGCCCACTACCTGTCCCAGGTCAGCTGGATGTTTGACGCAGTAACCGAAGATAAGGTCGCTTGGCTAGCTTGGTTCACGGAGACCGAGGTTGAGTGGAAGAAGCTCGCACCCCTCATCGCAAGGGGCGACAGAGGTCCGCATGTGGTCCACAAGGCGATGCAGCTGCCGTGGATAATCGACGGGGTCCACGACAATGACCTTGAGACCATCGATATGCTGATGCGGGTCATTGAGGCTGACTTGCGGCTGGCTGAAGTTGTGCTTGAGGCGCCGTGGATGGCCCGGGGCGCCGGCTATCGATACGCGAGGACATTGGAGTATCTGGCTGCCCTGTCAGGGCACTACGGAGACTTGGCATTCCATATCGCCTCCTCTCCCTGGTTTGGTGAAGCCCAGCACCTGACAGGCATGCAATACGACACCGTTCGGGATCTGGTATCGGTTGCACACCGTGACGAGCGGCTAGGAGAGGAACTCTCGCGTCGGTTCGTGGGGGAGTTCAGACTCCGAGACCGGTACCTGTTGGCCTCGTTGGTCTTCCTGATGAGCGAAGGGTCCGACTTCTTCCAGCGACTCTCACAACAGTCGTGGGTCGTTGACGGCATAGCAGACGAGGAGGCGGCGTTCATCATAACTACTCCGGACGTTGCCAAGAACTCGCCCCGAGACTTCTACGAGATGCTGACGACTCGCTACGTCACCTCCAAGTCCGTCGAGTTGCCTCTGACCGGCAACGTAGTGCTGTGGGCTGTCCAAAAGGTCCCCTTTGAGCCGGACGACCCCATCATGGAGGATATTGCCGAGACGGTACGATACCTTGAGAAGTTGACGGGCGCGCCCCTTCCCACCCGGGACGTCGTGACGCTGGTGATAGTCACGGAGCCGGATTCGGACTTTGAACAGTTCGAGTCCAACCTTGTGCTGCCGTGGCCCTCAGGGGCATACACAGGTCGCTACGTTCGCATTCCCAGAGCCACTGTCAGCGGGCGGGTCTCCATGCACGTGCTGCGTCACGAACTTGCCCACTACTACTTCAATTTTGTTCCAGCTTGGCTTATGGAGGGTGGACCAGAATTCGCCGTGGACTACGTTCGATTCCGGAGCGGGGAACTGACGCTCGAACATTGGCGCTCCACCCTGCCTCCCACGGCTGAACACCTCTGTCCCAAGGACGCAAGAAACCTCCACGACTTGGGCTATCCCGGAGTGTTCTACGTGGCTGATCCCAATAGATCCTGCTTCTACACCATGGGTAATCACTTCCTCTCCAGCCTGTTCCACGCCCTTGGGGAGGAGACCACGAAACGTGCGATGAATGAGATTTTCCTACTGGTGCGCTCCTTTGACGAGAGGCCACCGGACACCCGCCCGATAACGGGCAAGGATGTGTACCTCGCCTATCACAAGCATGTGCGGCCGGAGCAGATTCCCGAGCTCAACGAGATCTTCGGGAACCTGCACGGCGGCCCGCTGGCAGGCATCACCCATGTGGCCGAGGACGATGTGGGCAACACGGCTGCCGAAGCGAAGGATGTGGCGGTGGGCACGACTGCCCAAGGCGAACTGGAGCATGCCATGGACGTAGATTACTTCCGCTTCTCCGCCGAGTCGGGACAGAAGTACAGGTCCATATTCAACCACAACCTCATCGCCGAGAGCTATCTCCGTGGAGACCTGCTCGTGAAGCTGCACTTCCCTGATGGCAGACCTCCCGAGACGCTGAGGGACGATTCGGGATCGGTATCGGGGCTGGACGACTCTTGGGTGGCGCCGCTGACGGGCGATTACTACTTCTCTCTGATGAGCACGTCCGGCGTGACGGGCGCGTATGAATTCTCGATACATCCCGTGGACGAATTGGTGGACGACCACACCGATGGTGCCGAGGGTGCAACGGACGCCGGAATAGGCGTGGCGATTGAGGGGAGAATAGACTCTGGCAGGGACGTGGACTACTTCCGCGTGCAGGCAGTGGCCGGCCGTGGCTATACCGCCAAGGTGGAGAACCACAGCGTGGGCCACACTCGCGTCCTTGCATACGAGGTCGACGGCACGGAGGTCAAGGAGTGGCGCGGTTGGATGGCGCAATGGGGGGCGGAGGTAAGTTGGCGGGCGGATCGCAGCGGCGACTACCTCCTTGCGGTGGACTCCTACGCCCAGAACACGGGCGCGTATACGCTTACGCTCCAAGAGTTCGCCTCCGGCGGGGACGACCACATGGACACCTTCGGCGACGCCACGCGGGTCACCCTTGGCGCGCCGGCCGCCGGATCCATGGATGACGCATTCGACCGCGACTACTTCCGGTTTAGTGCTCAGGCCGGCAGCATCTACCTCGTCAAAGTCGACCACGTATCCCTTGGGATTCCAATCACGCTGTACGCGCCAGATGGAACCACTCCCCTCCTGATGCATGGCGGCGACGGCGCGGGCCATCTGCGAGGGGCGTTCTTCCCCTGGGCTGCGCCAGAGACCGGGGACTACTTCCTAGAATTTCGAAGCATCAACGGGTTAACCGGTCGCTACGTCCTGACCGTGCTACTCGGGGTTCCGGGGCAGGACGACCACGGGAATATCCCGGACGCCGCCACGGAACTCCCCCTTGGCAAAGAGGTGATGGGCTCGCTGGACGACGACGCCGACTTCGACTACTTCCAGTTCCAGACGGAGGAGGGCCGGCACTATGAGGTCGCCGCCAGGTTCACAGGGGACTCAGACAAGCGGGCGTTGCTGTACACCAGCAACGGCTTCGCGCCAGCGGACTACTATCTGGACTTTGGTCGGCGGGAGAGCGGGAGCTACGTGGTGTGGGTGGCGACCGATTCTGGAACCGTCTACGTAGTCATGTACAGCCCAAGAGGGGATACTGGCCCGTACACCGTCGAGGTAACGTTAGTTGATGGCTAGTACGGCGCTCACTCTCACCGGCCACGGGCCGGGCCTTCCGCGCGAGGCCAAACGGCCACCCATCGGCATAGCCTCTCCCGCGTCGCCTCCTAGGCGATGTACAGTCGCATGAGCCGGTTGCTCTCACTGCAGTCTCATCCACAATGCAAAGAGGGTTCTGCCTGTCGTCAACTCAGGCCCGCCAAACCGTCATCTCGGTCTACTTCTGGGTGCCCGATGCCACGCGGCGCGGCAGGTATCAAGAGAACCCGTCTGCGTAGTCTCTCGCCGTGCCTCCTAGACCCAACCACGCAGCCGTTCACTGATAGAATTTAGTTGTCATAGCGCAACCAGCTTGATTCATCTCGGTTGGACAGTAGCGAAGAAACGCTGCGGTACTCGTGGGCGGTAGGTCTGGATTCAGCTAACAAGGGGGAAATCTAGACAGCCGACCCCTGATCCTCCTGTCGCGTGCCGCCCTCCGGTTTGACGAGAAGTGAGCGGGAATGATGGGGGCGGGATTCCTGGCTGCTTATAGCCGTGAATGTCTCACCCTACGGCGGCGTTGCCTTCCCATATTCGTCAAAGCCCCAGCACGCCGCCGTGCCGTCTTCCCGCAACCCGCAGGCGTGGGATCCCCCGGTGCTGAATGCGGTGAAGGTCTCATCCTCCGGCACGTCTGCCAGACCAAAACCCTCTTCGCCCCAGCACACTACCATGCCGTCTTCCCGCAACCCGCAGGTATGCAGTCCCCCGGCGGTGATGGTGGTGAAAGTCTCATCCTCCGGCGGGCTAGACTGGCCTTGAATGTCGCTGCCCCAGCACACCGCCGAGCCGTTTTCCCGCAATCCGCAATTGTGTATGCTCCCGCTTGCGATGACGACGAAGCTCTCGCCTTCTGGCGAACTCGCTTGACGGTAACCGTCATTCCCCCAGCAGACCACTTTGCCGTCTTGCCTCAACCCGCACGTGTGGCTGGACCCGGCGCTGACGGCGGTGAAGGTCTTGTCGTCCGGCGGGCTTGCTGCACCGAAATCGTCGTTGCCCCAGCAGACCGCCTTGCCGTCTTCCCGCAACCCGCACGTGTGGGCGGACCCGCTGGCGATGGCGGTGAATGTCTCGCCGCCCGGCGGACTAGCCTGACCTCTATCGTCGTAGCCCCAGCACACTGCGGCACCGTTTCCCCGCAATCCGCACGTGTGGTAAGCCCCGCTGCTGATGGCCCTGAAGGTCCTGTTTTCCGGTGGGCTTGTTTGACCGTCCCGGTAATCGCCCCAGCAGACCGCCGTGCCGTCTTCACGCAACCCGCACGTGTGGGAAGACCCGCTGCTGATGGTCGTGAAGGTCTCGGGGGGCTGCTCGTCGCCGCCGACTTCCTCCGGTGGGCTTGCTTCACCGCCCGCGTTCCAGCCCCAGCAGACCGCCGAGCCGTCTTCCCGCAACCCGCAAGTGTGATTGGACCCGCTGCTGATGGCCGCGAAAGTTTCACCCTCCGGCGGGCTTGCCTGACCAACAACCTCACCGAGAAAGTTCTCGTTAGAACCCCAACATAACGCCTTGCCGTCTCCCCGTAACCCACAGGTGTGGTACAACCCGCTGCTGACGGCCGTAAAGGTTTCACCCTCCGGCGGGCTTGTCATGCCAACATCCCGGCGTCGATAGTCTTGATTAGAACCCCAGCACACTACGGTGCCGTCTTCCCGCAATCCGCACGTGTGCCTGGCCCCGCTACTTACGGCCGTGAAAGTCATGTTTTCCGGCGGGCTTGCTTTGCCTCCACCTTCTGTGCCCCAACACACCGCCGAGCCGTCTTCCCGCAACCCGCACGTGTGATTGGACCCGCTGCTGATGGCCGTGAAGGTCTCTCCTTCCGGCGGACTTGCCTGGCCGTGATCGTCCTTGCCCCAACACACTGCGGCGCCGTCTTCCCGCAACCCGCAGGTGTGCGAACTTCCGTTGCTGATGGCTGTGAAGATCTCACCTTTCGGTGGGCTTGCCTGACCATCGTATTGCCATTGCCAGCACGCCGCCGAGCCATCTTCCCGCAACGCGCAGGTGTGGTCATACCCAGCGCTAATGGCCGTGAAGGTCTCACCCTCCGGCGGGCTTGCCTGACCATCATGGTTCCAGCCCCAGCACACCGCCGCGCCACCTTCCCACAGTCCGCAAGTGTACCCATCACCGGCGCTGATGGCCGTAAAGGTCGCGGTCGTCTGATCGTCGCCGCACGAAACCGCGACCACGGCGATCATGAGGGCGGATAGCGCCAACGCCAGACCTGGACGGCTTGATTTCAACGTCTTTGTTACCGTTCCCTATCCCTACGGGGGCGAGTGCGAGTTGCGGGGCATGGTAGCACACTCGATCCGCAGGCCAACGCTTTTCAGCCTAGATAGCACACCGCGGTGCTGTCCCCTCGCAAGACGTAGTTGGGGGAAGACCCGTTGCCGGGGAGGCGGCTCGTAGAACTCTTGGACGGGCTCGGGGTGGGCGGAAGCTGGGGGTCAGGTTCCTGCCTTCGCAGGAACGACGATTCCGACGAGGCAATTTGTCGAACACCGTGAGGTACTCTTGGGCTGTGACACTATAGCACGCAGGATTGGCCAATTGCAGTTGAGACGGAGTCAGCGTACCCTGCGTTCTCGAATCGGTCGCGGTCCACGAACCTGGACAAAGACCAGAACCTTTGCGATCAGCTTCAGGCTGGACGCGTGAGGATCATCACAGCTAGAGGAGGGACGAATGTTAGACCCACACCAAGACTACGCCAGAGAGAAAATGTTGGTCGCCGTCCAACAAATGGCAACCAGTTCGCTCAGTCTCCGTGAGCGGCTTTTCAACGCCTACCTCTCGTTCCACACCCTTAGTCCAGAAGACCTCGCACAGGACATCCAACCAGACCTCAGTTGGGTATTGGAGTCGCTCACCCAAATGCCCGACCAAGGAGAAGGTTCTGTTTGGGCCACATTGAAATCAATGACAGATAACCAGCATGTAGCGGTCGCAGATCGAATCTTCGGCATCTTTTGGAAGCTCGTTAAGGCTCAGCAAGTGCACTAGGCAACACAAGGTTGCCAGGCTGACGCTTGGGACCCAGCATGGAACTGCCACGGACAGTGTTAGGCCAGTTCCCGAGACTCACAGGTCGCAGTTTCTCTTCCGTTGGGTTTACTCCTGCAATGGCAGCGCGTCACATAGTGCTGTATGTCATAGGTCATGGGCGGGAGTCTGCGGTCAAGGGTGTGGAAACCATGAACAAGCAACGTCTTACGGTGTCTCCCTGTATGCTATCGGCCCTGCAACTCAAATGGCCTAAGGTTTTAAGTCAGACCGAGCACCTTATCCGGTCCACCAGGTCGTCGAGGAGGTCAGTTGGGTCTCCTCCGCCGTCGCGCAACTCGATAATGTGTCAATGACGGGTTACTTTTGACCCAGGTATGACGGTGGGCGTTGGCTCCTAGAGCTTGCTTAGCCAGGTGAGCATTGTGTTGAAGAGCTCTTGCTCTCGGGCTGCGTAGCCGTGGGCGGCTCCTTCTATTAAGCGTAGCTGGACGTTTGGGGGTAGTTGGCGGCTTCCAGGCTTCGGCGGGCTACGCAGCATACGGGGAGCTCTTGGGGGCCGCCTACGGCGCATTCCTCTGCGCCGTAGATGAAGAGCGTGGGGCAACCGGTGTTTGCGGCGTGGAGGGTCACGCTGTAGCGGTTGTCCTGATTGAAGCAATCGACGTGGGCGCGGGCGCTCCAAGTGGAGCCCCAGGGGACGCCCAGACGGGTCAGGACGTTAGGGTGGCCCTCTGCGACGTTTCGCTTGGAGTCGCGGAAGGGCCGGCAAAGTCCTCGCCGTGGAGCGCGACGACGCCCTCGTTGTTGTACCCGCCGTGGGACCCGGGCATGACCGGGACGACGTTGTCGAACCGCTCGGTTGCCTAGGCATAGGCCGCGGACGGCCCCACTAAGTTTGTTGAAATGGATTACCATGCGTTGCCGTGCTTCTGGGAACGCTAGCCATCTTTCTGGACGCTCCAAAAGGCAGAAAGGATATTTCTTGGAGCGAGTCCCCGCCTAAGGTGGTAGCATTAAGCCATGACCAGTAAGCAAGAAGACTTTCAGAACCGTGCCCTGGCTCTGCTCCTGCGCCAACACGGCGTAGCCACTGACTACGAGCAACGCGCAGGCCGCAAGCGTATGGACATCGTAGCCCAAGTGGACGGACTGCGTATCGTGCTGGAGGCGGAGACGGGGCTTCACCGAAAGGCCCAAGCCGTAAAGGATGCGGATGCGCGACTGCGACAAGGACTGACCGTTGCCGTGTTCGCCGTCTGTTACCCTGAGGGTGTATCCGAGGACAACCTGTCCGGCGCGGAACTGACTTGGACTCTGAGGCTCAAGGCGGGAGAGCCGGCCGAACAATGGGCTACGGGTGATGCTGCAATGCTGGCTCGGGCAGTGCAACAGGCGCCTGATTCCCTGAGTGGCGCCGATAGGGCCGCCCAGAAACTGTCCGACGCCCTGGATGCAGCGGTCGGACAGCTCAGCGCCAACGACTGCCGCAACCTTGCTCAGGCTCTGGACCTTCCCGCCAACAAACCCGGCACCGGAGAAGAAGGCGACACCAGTGGTGGCTACCGCGTTGCCGCCAAACGGGGCCTGCTCGTCGTGGCTACGGCCATGCTGTTTCACCACCGATTGCAAGGACATTTGCCGGTCCTGCGGCCGGAGGGGTACGACGGGGAATGGCCGCCCGCTTCTCCCGCCGTGTGCACCGAACAAACCGCAGCGATCGGCGCCCTTCAGGAAGCCTGGCGCGGGATCCTCGCTGTGGACTACCGCCCGGTTTTCCAGACTGGCCGGGCAGCGCTGGGGGCCATTTCCTCCAACATCGATAACAGCCTCGCAGTTCGAAACCTGGCAAGAATGGTGGCGGACATATCGGAAGAGGTCGCCGGGTTGCGCCATGATCTGCTGGGTCGCATTTTCCATCGAGTTCTGGATACTGCCCCTTATGACGGCTCCTTCTACACTTCCACCACCGCTGCTGTCTTGTTGGCGTCGCTGGCCCTCCGGAAACAGGACGCTGACTGGAGCAATCCTGACGCCGTTGCTTCCCTTCGCATCTGCGACCCGGCCTGCGGCACCGGTACGCTGTTGATGGCGGCCGCCGAGCGCATCCGCGACCTGCGCAACGCCGCCGACCGGGACACCCAAGAGGACGAGGAGATCTTGAACTTGGCGCTAGTAGAGGAAGTGCTGTGGGGCTACGACTCCAACTTGACTGCAACCCACATGGCGGCCGCAACAGTGGGCATGCTCTCACCCGCTACCCAGTTCAGGCATATCAACATTCACCGGGTCCGCCTGGGGGTATTCAACGGCATGCCCTATGTGGGCTCCTTGGAATTCCTAACCGGGCAGGCTCGTCTAGCAGAATGGCCTGATTTGGCAGAAAGACTAGATGGTGACGAAGCCGCTCCTCTGCCGCCGCCTTTGGATCTAGTGATCATGAACCCACCGTTCACCCGCGACAGCCTGCGCTATGACCAGTTCAACAGCGCTGAGGAACTGGCCGTCAAAGGGCGGGAAACGGAACTCTTAAAACGCCACCCCCACCGCGCTGCTGCCCGTCAACATTCTTCCGGCGGGCCGTTCATGGTATTGGCGGAGAGACTGCTCAAACAGGATTCAGGCACCCTTGCTTTGGTGCTACCGTCAGTGGTCCCTACCGCCGCGGGCAACTTGGCGCTCCGGCGATTCCTTGCTCAGCAGTTTCACGTAGAGACAATCGTCACTTCCCATGATCCGAACCGGATTTACTTTTCAGAGAACACCACTATCGGTGAAGTGCTCATAGTCTGCCGTCGGTGGCGGGATGACAGTCCGAAGCCGCCGACTAGGGTATTCAACTTGGCCCGTAACCCGGAATCGCCCCTGCAAGCCCTGGACATCGCAGACAGGATTCAGCGGGCTTCGGGGGGAGATGACCCCTCCTTCCGGGACTTCACCGTTCAAGAAGTAGATTCCCAGCGCATCGCCCAAGGCGATTGGGCTGCTGTGAACTTCCTTTCCCCCTTCCTGGTGGAAGCCTACCGGAGACTTAGCGAGGACGGACCCGCAAGGGTTGCCACCATCCCTTTGAGCCAAATAGCTGACGTAGGCCCGGAGGGGAGACGGATACGCGACGCCTATAGATACTCGAACATGCCGACAGCGTCGGGTCGCCGCGCCCTGTGGCACCATAAGACGGAAATAACACAGTCAATGGCGGCGGAGACCGACGTCTACATAGAACCCAAGCTGTCCAAAGGCCCAATGGCTGAAGACTATTGGGGGCAGCGGAGCCGCCTGTTGTTGCCACACAGATTATGGTTGCCGCTTGCAAGAGTGGCGGCGGTCGTGCTTGAGGAGGCGACCGTCGGCTCCATCTGGACGCCCTGCCGTCCTCATGCCCCCGAAATCCTCAAAGCGCTATGCCTGTATCTGAACTCCACGCCCGGCTTGCTCTCGTTGCTGGGCGAGCGTGACAACCGTAAGCCGTCCTACCCGTCTTTCTCGCTGGACACGCTGCGCTCGGCACCCGTCCCTGACCTCACCGCTTTGGGGGAGGCGGAGCGGCATATGCTGTCGGGCTGGTTCGACTGGCTCCAATACGAAACACTGCTGCCCTTCCCGCTGATGGCAGACGATCCCGTGCGGGCGCAGATAGACGCTGCCGTAGTCAAGGCGCTCGCCTTGGACGCCGAGTGGGTTGCCACTATACGTCGTGATCTGGCACGCGAGCCATCGGTCACGAATAAGCGCGTAGAGTAGGGACTGTGAGGTGGTAAGCTGCACTCGAAGCCAGCCCTCCAACATTAGGTGGGAAGTATGATTCAGCGCTTGCATACACCAGAACTACCACAAAATGAACGCAACCGAATTACTCAAGGAGCGGTCGACTTAACTAAACGGAAGGCTTACAAGGAATGTTTAGTACCAGGTGAGTGTAAAGGTCCTATTGTGGGCGGTCATCTGATTCCAAGATCTTGGCTCAAGAGCATACCGGACGAAAAGGGGGAAGTTAGAGTCTTCGCCCAGTTGCCTTTTAATGTGTTCAAGGCAGAGCGTGAAGAAGAGAGTTTACCGGTGCTCGAGCACATCAACAACGCTCTTGTAGGCTCTTTTACTTGTTGCGGACACGAAGAAACCTTTAGACCCATAGACGCTCCAGCCCCAGACTTGACCGAGTACAAGAATCTCAACCTGATGGTGTACAAGCCCATACTAGCCACCTTGTGGCGTCAGAAATTATTCCGGCAACAGGCACAGGCCAGCTTAGCGCAAGCACCCCAGAACGAACTCTTTAAGTCGATGGTAGATCTGCAGCAACAGCGGATTGTGGGACTGGAGTATTATAAGAGGAAAGTTGAAGGATGCCTAAGTCCGCGGACGTGTCGCAATTGTCAGGATCGCGAATGCAAAGAAATAGGGCACATGACTTTCCACCTTCCTGGGAAACCCTCTCTCGCTGTATCTGGTTTCTTCGATGGCATAATGACGAGAGTGAATCCTCGTTTCAACTCTGTGGAGCGCATTGTGAATTGGGGAATGAGAGTATTGCCGTCAAGTAAAGGGCACAAAGTCATATTTCATCACTTTACTGAAGAAGAGAGTATTGCTGTTCCTTTAGGGCAGTTACTCTCCCACATACAAGGAAAGGAGTTACAAGGCCAGATATCCTATTGGATACTGAAATACTTCGAGAACTTGGCTATAAACCCGGGGAGATGGAAGCAGTATGGTCACCGACGCCAGGCCATGCTTGACGTCTTCCACAATGAAAAGCCTGACGTTGGTTTTGGTACAATGGAAGAGATACGGAAATGGGATGAGGATCGCTTCAAGCCGAATTTATCTGCGCCCAATCCTAATCAGTTGAACCTATTTTATCCAAACAAACGGTAAATCGGAGGAGGCACGGCTCCGCCTGCTGCGGAGGTAAGCCTGCCCATGGTTATGCATCACATCCCAGCCCTTCGACAGGCTCAGGGCGAACGGAGTGGGTGGAGTTAGGGCCAACGGACCGGCAAGCCGTACCAAAGGGACGCCAAACCTGTAAGCTGGCCCAGAACAACCGAGGAGCCTGACCATGAGCGAAATTCTGGCCGTCTCAGGCCTGACCCTCTTCCTTGCCGTGTGGACGGCTTGGTTTCTCCTCTCCTCCGGTATGAAGAATGACGAGGGCACTGCCTTCCTGGTCGGCCTCGTCGCCTTGCTGGGGTATGTCTTTGGGGGCAGCATCGTCGCGTAGCCGCCGCCTGCCCCTACCACCGGCTCGCACCAGCCGGTCGAGCCACCTCTTTTGCCTGAGCCCATGGGCCTCCAATTGCCGCCGTACGACTTACTGGTCTACGCAGGAACACTGCGTGTGCGCGAACTTGGTCGGAGCCTCAAGGTTTGCATCCAACCGTGTCTGCACCTGCCACACGCCTGACGAAGTCCCGCATGCAGCAGTTCTCCTGTGCACCACGCCGCCCTCAAGGTAGAGAGTCCCCTTTCCAGGCACATTGTCCCGCACTGCCGCAACCCGTGTCCGAGGCTCCGGCGTCCACTGCTTGTGCCCCGTCGCGTCCCTGCTCTTCGTTCACGCGCGGCGATCTCTGTCGTCCTCGGCTTGACCACTACCGTTGCAGTTGTCATCGCATCATCCTTCGTGGTGTGCAGTCTTGGGTGCGCGCGAAGGGCAGACAAAGAAGAATAGACGCGTCCATCAACGGTAGGCGGCTATTCGTGCGAGGGTGGGGGTGGGCCGCCCGGCGCCATCAGCGGCTTATCGTCCGGCGCAAGCACCAGAACAGAAACCTGCGGACCAGCAGCGCGCCGAAACCGAGACCGAGCCCGTTCAGGCCGAAGACGGCGATGTCGCCGCGCAGGAGCGGCAGCAACAGCAGCGCCGCAGCGATCAGCAACAACAGGAGCCGCCAACGTCGGCGGACGAACCCGCCCGATCGTTGCCGCGACCCCCGCGGCGGGTGAGAGCCTTGTCAATACTTGCATTGGAACCTCCTTTGTGATTGTTGCCGCACCAATCGCGGCAAGGGCTGCGGCGGGTTACGCCGTTGACGCGTCGCAGCAGCTACGACGCCTCTATGGCCGACGGGGGCAGCGCATGGAGGCGCAGAGCATCAAGAGACGGCATGGCGGCGAGGGCTGGCGTAGTGGGTTGAGTACAACCAATGGGGAGTACTAGTAGTTTCCCCAACACCCATAAAGGCCATCATGGAGCCACCAGTCACATTCGCCAATAGCTAGGGGGGCCGTGGCGTTGTTACCGCTCTGGTCTCGGACGGTAATCGTGTAAACGCCTGGCGGTAGTGGGAATGGCCTGTCCCTCACGCTCACATTGACCATGAATGCGCTGTATTCGTTGGCAAAGGACCCAAAGAGTGCGCTTGGGCCGGACTCCAAGATGAGTTCACCGTAGATGGCGTCCCCCGGTTCAAAGCCGGAGCCTACTAAGATCAATGGCGGGAATTCCCAACGGATGCAACTGGGCCCATCAGGAATGATCTCGGCACGCGGTATCGGTTTCAGGCAGGTTGGAGAATCGTACGGCAAGACCACTATGCCTGCTGTCGTGCTCGGTCCCACAGGACCCACCGGGCCCCGCTGTCCGGGGAGACCAGGTGCGCCAGGGTCTCCCGGCAATCCTGCCTCACCCTGAACTCCCTGCAGCCCAGGGTTGCCGGGCAACCCCGGCAACCCTGCCTCGCCACGAGGGCCCGGTGGTCCGGGCGGTCCCTGCGCTCCACACGCAGCGGTCACTAGCGCCGTCAGCATCAACGCGATGATGGCCTGCCACTTGTTCATGCAGTTCGTCCCAAGGCCGCTTCTCGTGGCTATTGAGGATTGTCATCTCTCAAAGGAGTATGGTCTTTCTCATTTTATCAGCCCGTTGCCTGCGAGGGTAGGTAAGAGCGGGTGTCGGACGTGCCGGTGCGCTAGGCGCACCAAGACCAGCATCGGGGTCCTGTAAAGGGAAATCAGAATGGAGCCGGAGCCGAGGGTAAGGAGGCGAGATTCACCCACCCATTAGAAGGGCAAACGGCCCCATGCGCGCCGCAAGCCATCTGAGGAGGGACGCCTGAACCAGCGCCAGGCTGCGGTGCAGGTACTGTGGTGATGCGGGAACGCACCATCGCGAGGAAAGCGCGACGAAGGGCGAGCGTGCATCGGTGCCCCGGGGATGGCCCAACGACACACCCTGCGGACGCCATTCGCTCTACTGCGAGACCTTATGGGCGACAGATCCACTCATCCGAGCACACAATCAGCATCTCCTTCGTCGCCTATTGTGAGGGATGCCCCTGCCCATGCCACCGTCGAACCGAATTCGCGGCGCTGGCCCGCCTCCCTGCAGTGGGCTGTCGAACGGCTTGTCACGCCGCACTGACAGCCGTCCCTTATGGCTGGTTGCTGCGAGAGCCGCTCTTCATCTCTTGTCGCCACTGTTATTGGGGGGAGCCACCGGCGATGCCCTCCCCTGGCGTGGTGCGGTTCGGCGTCCCGCCTCCACTGGCTCGAATGCGCGTTCCCGCGCAAGGATGAACGCGGCCTCTATGGGGCATCGGCAGCAGGTCGCCGCAGACCCGTGCGACCACCGGGGTCACCGACACGCTGCCCGTGCCGTCGTAGCCGGTGGGAAAGTCATACTCCACCTCCGCGCCGCAGTGCGCGGGGCACCCGGCCGGCACGGTGCCCCCTCCGTCCCCGTAGTCGCTCTCGTCGGCTGCGGGTTACTGCTCCTACAGGAATCAATGGTCGGCATTGCCGTTGCGAACACTTCCTCATTCGAGTTGCGCTTTCCTCGTCGATCTCGCGTAGAGGCCAAGAAAGGAGGGCCACGTTCTATTAGTGGAGGCGGCCCTCCTTGTGGTGGATTGGTCGTCCGTAGCCATCACCGCCGGAGCCTCAGGCGCATGAACCAGAACAGGAGCCTGCGGACCAGCATTGCCCCGAAGCCGAGACCGATTCCGTTCAGGCCGAAAGCGGCGACGTCGCCGCGCAGGAGCGGCAGCACCAGCAGCGCCGCGGCGGTCAGCACCATCAGGAGCCGCCACCGCCGGCGGACGAACCCGCCGACCCCGGCCGCGACGCGCGCGGCCAGTGAGACCCATACTATGAACACCATGGGAACCTCCTTTCGTGTGCTCCCCGTGCCGCATCACCGGCACGGGTCTTCATATTGAGCGACGCACATCGCCCGTGGACGGATACCGCGCGCCAGCGACGGAGCGGGGAGACGGAGCGGGGAGACCGGGGCGAAGCGCACCCTCAGGGACACGCAGGGACCGCGGCGACCAAGGTTGGGGGGTTGCGGCGAGGAGAGGGCGCGGGCACGTCGCGGCGTGACCGTGCGATGGGCGCACGATGACCAGGGGTGGGAGGCGGGCGGGAGGGAGGGAAACGCGATTGGGGAGCAGCCCTTACCGTCCTACGCCCCGGGGCCGGCCGCAAGGTCGGATGCGGCGGCTCGCCGCGGGCCAACCCGTGGGGCGCCGCAGACCAGCCGAATGCGGGAGCGGCCCCGCCCCAGACGGGCCGCATTGCGGGAGCGGGTGGCGGTGTGCCGTGTACTGCCTGCAGCCTGCCTTTGCCGCCGCGCCCTTGGCACAATGCCCTGAGGAACGTGCTCTATCACAACGTTTGCTGCCTCAGTCGCGCCATGCACGCGCTGGGCATTAATCCTATGTTCGACTTGGCTCTTTCATCAGAAACGGCACTTGATGCACAATTCTCTAGCGACTAGAGTGCATTCGCCGAACCCATCCCTCCCCGCCTGCAGAACCTGCCATAGCGAACCTGAATCACTACCAGAACACGCGGCGCGTTGACGCAGCGCGGCCCGCCAAAGCACAATGTCGTCGGGCTTCACTACGAGCAAAGGAAGGTAAGCATGAACATGGTGGCTCTCTTGGCATCTCCCCAAAACAAGGGTGGGGGCAAGGGTGGTGGGGGCAAGGGTGGCGGGGGCTACCCCAGCACCACCGGAAATCCCTCGGGCGGCGGCAGGACCAACGGCCCCCGTAAGTAAAAGACCCGCGCGAGAAGGACCAATGGCCTGGTCGTTGAGCCCGTCCCCTTGGGGTAGACGCGCGGGGATGCCCTGGTGACATCCCGCGCAGAGGAGTGAATGGTAGGGGCGGGAAGGGCAGGTGGCTCTACTCCCCCCGTCCTCTCCCCCAACTGCCCTGGCCCCGTCAGCGTACTCTCTGCTGGCGGGGCCACTTCTGTCGCAGGGAGGGGACGATGCGGGTGGAAGAGGCGAGCCGACCGGATTGCGCAATGTCCGGGTTCAGTGTGTGGAGTGCTCCGCCGTCCACCAGTTCGCGCGTATGTCCTACGAGCTATCGTGCGGACGAAACGGCCTGCGAGCACCCGCGGTGTGTCACTGGCGAACGCTTCGCTACCGGCCACCGTCGGACCGGATACACGGCGCCGGTCCGCCTTGCCGCGCTGGGCTGCCTAAGGGCTTGTCACTCCGGTCAGCCAGCCGTCCCTCGTGGCCGGTCGCTGGGAGAGCGGAGCTCGGTCCCGCGTGCGCCGCCGGGTCAGGGACCAGACCCCCAGGTTTCACGGATGGAAACGCTGGAAAGCAACTACGCCCTTGAGTGTGGGGCATAGACCGTCGAATTGGCATCCCGCGGAAGGGGGTGCGCATGCGCACCCTGTCGCGCCCTCAACACCAAGTGCCAGCCGCGACCTCGCGGGACACGCCGGCCACGAGTACGGTCGACGCCGCCTAGGGCGTGACGATCCATAGCTGCCACAATGCGGATCGTCAGCACGCGACTTCGAAGCTTGTCCGGCGCCGCACGCGACTGTCCGAGCCCTCCCGTTCTGTGAGATGTCCTTCGGGGGTGCAGTGGCTCGACCCCTCGACCACCTCGCGCAGCGGGCTTGCGCTCGTCCCACTGGAACCGCCGTCGGGAGAGCAAGGCTCAATCCCTCTGGCCGCTCCTGAGGCAGGGACATCCTCCCAGGTTTCTGGGCGGGAACACCTGGAATAGCCTGACAACACAAGTATTCTTGCGCCGCTTCGCTACCCTTGGGAAGCCCTCAGGCCCGAAGTGCTTGCTCGCTTGTGGCAGCGTCGCCACATCCGCTGTTGCTGCCCCTAGCCCCGGTCCGACTCGACGAGATCCCCTGGCTCCAGTGGTGACCACCGTCTCTCGCACATTGCGGCCTCCCGTTCCAGCGCGCCCCACCGCGTATGTTGTGATCACCTGGGCTGCTTGGTGTTCTCCCCGGTCCCCACTTGCCGCAGCCCTGCCAGCCGAAATTACAATGTTGCAGTTCCTCGCCACCGCCGCTTACTCTCGCGCTAGTCGGGGCTCCGATGCGGTGCCCCTCTCCCCGACTCGGCAGATACGCCATCACCGGGTCTATCGCTTGCGACGCATCGCTGTCCTCTGTCCTGTTGGCCCACTGCACCACAGGGTTCTCCGCACCCGGTGCCCGGTCGCCGTCCCGCCCGTCCGGTCTCCCTCGCTGTCTCGCCTAGGGGCCCTCCCGCCTCGACAGCCTCCTCCTCGGATTCCCCGTGCCGCTCGTCCCCCGTGCCTCCACCCGCTCCACACCCCGCCGTGCCCCATGCTGTTCCCAGCTACGAGCCGTGTCGGCACTTGGCCCAAAACGGGTCTGCAAGTCGTAGCTGTCGTTTTGCAAAAAGCGGCAACGGGACGACCTGGAAACTCGCCGTCACCACCAGGCCTCGATGCACCCTGGCGCATAGCTGCGCCAGCTACGACAGGGACGCCGTCTCCCGCTCCCGACCAACGTCAATCTCCTGTACGCGGGTGCTACACCAGGGAATCCGTGCTCCTCCGCCGTCCTTGGACTGGGGTGCGGTCCTGCACCCCCGCCGGCGCTCCCTCCGGCTGCTCCCCTTACGATCCTCACTCACTCAACCGTGGAGCCGGCGATTGTCCGTCCTCGATCGTCCGGCGACCGCAGCGCGGCCCGACACCCGTTCCCCCGGGGCTCCCCGTGCACCGATGCCCAAAAGGGCATTTTCAAAGCTGGCGTTGTCCACTCCCCCGTTGTCGCCACAGGCCCGTTTCGTAGCTGGCGGTCCCTCCCAACACTGGAACCAGCGCTCACCTCCAAGTGCTTGCTGGCGACCCCTGGCAGCGGCGCGTTTGCCGCGCCCCTGCCGCCTAAACAGCCCCTCCGTCCCCACTTCCGACAACCCCCATCTCCTGTACACGTCCATTACATCCTGCGCCGGCCTGCAAAACGCTGCCCTGCAAGGGGGGCCTCTTGGCGAGCCTTCCCTACAGGGTATCCATATGCCTTCGGCGCTCCCTGCACACTGCTAGGACCCCATCGCAGCGCGTCGGACCGCGGAGGGGTGCACGGGTGCACCCGCACCGGCGGGATTGGCGAGGCAGGGCGGCGAGGGGACACTGGGCGAACGCCCGTCACCTCCACACTGAGGGGTATGAGCAACAACGCAGCAGCGGGATCGGACAGCAGTGAAGGCACGAGACGAGGCCAACAAGAAGGGCGGCACACAAGCGCGAAGCGACGAGCTGGGCACCGTCACGCTGGTGTTCAAGCCTGGGCCCGACGCCCAGGAGCGGCTGCGCCGTGTCTTCGCGCTTATTCTCGCCGCTGCCATGCGCGCGGAGTCCCAGGCCCCTCAAGGAGAGGACGCCAACCACCCGATGGACGACCGGTAGCGGTCCCCTTCCCCAGGGCAAAACTGCTATCCACAACGTGGCCCCGGAACTCGCACCTGTCCCGATTGACGCGCCCCCGCGCAGGCGGTAAGGTGGTAGGAAGAGGATGACCCGGCGGTGCTGTTAACACCCCGGGCCGTGGCGCCACCTGCGCTAACAGGTGATGCGAGGGCATTCTAGCACTTGCTGACCCGCTTTCGACAGGAGGCGGGTCTTTTTGGTTTAGTGACGCTTAGGCAATAGCGAAAGGAGGCACACATGCCGAGAGAACTCCACAGAAGTCCTGAACCGAACCGGGCGGCCATCTACGCCCGCGTGTCGGACAAGAGCCAGGCCGAGGAGGACAAGACCTCCCTCGGCGAACAGGTCGCCGACATGGAGGCCCACTGCGAACGCAAGGAGCTGCGCATCGTCGCCCGGTATCAGGAGGTGGGCCGGGGCTGGTCCAAGAAGCGCCCCGAGTTTCAGCGCCTGCTGGCCGACGCTCGCGAGGGCCGCTTCGATGTCATCGTCTGCTGGAAGTCCGACCGCCTCAGCCGGGGCATGTTCCCCGCCGCCGCCCTCATGGAGGTCGTGGAGGCCTACCAGCTCCGCATCGAGTCGGTCATGGATGCAATCGACATGAAGACGTTTGGGCTCATGGCGGCCATCGGCAAGATCGAGCTGGACAACTTCCGGGAGCGGGCCGCCATGGGCAAGCGGGGCGCCGCCAAGCAGGGGCGCATCTCCACCGGCCGACCGCCCTACGGCTACCGCGTCGACGCCGCTGGGAAGCCCGAGGTCGTCGAGGCCGAGGCCGACGTCGTGCGCCGCATCTTCCACGACTATGTTCACCGTGGCATGGGCGCCCAACGCATCGCCTGGGACATGACGGACGACGGAATCCCCACCGCCAGCGGGGGCCACACCTGGCACGAGTCCGTCGTGCAGCGGCTGCTGGGCAACCCCGTCTACAAGGGCACCTGGGCCTACGGGCGGACCCGGAACATCGCCACCGACGAGGGGAACCGGGTCTTCGCCCAACCGGCCGACACGTGGATCGAGGTGCCGGTGCCGCCCTTGGTGGACGAAGAGACCTGGGACCGGGCCCAGGCCGCCAAGCGGGCACGGTACAGCGGCTCCAAACGCAACACCAAGGCCCTCTACCTCCTCCAGCACCTGCTGCGGTGCACCAAGTGCGGGCGCAAGTTCCGGGCCCACGCCCGCTGGCGCGCCCACGCCACCCGGGGAGGACAGCGATTCACGTACGACCTCACGGTCCCACTGCGCTACTACTCCTGCACGGGGAGCGCCCTGCGCCTGCGGTGCCGGGAGAAGCCCACCATCAAAGCCGAGCGGCTGGAGGGGCGCGTGTGGGACGAGGTCAAAGGGGTGCTGCAGGAGCCCAGCGTCATCATCGCTGGCATCGAGGCGCTCGGGAAGGGCGGCGGCGAGTCACTGGCAGAGGAGCAGGCCAAGACGGAGCGAGACCTGCGGGAGGTGCAGATCGAGGAGGAGCGGCTCGTCCGGCTCTACGTCGCCGGCAAGATCACCGAGCAGATGCTGGACCTCCAGCGCAAGTTCATCACGGAACGGATGGAGCACCTGCGAGACAAGGTGGAGGACTACCGGACGCGCGCGGCTACGGAGGTGAGCCGCGCGCGCATGGCCGAGAGCGTGCAGGCGTGGGCCGAGCGGATAGGCAAGGGGCTGGACGCGTTGTCGGCGGAGGAACAGCGCGGGGTACTCCGGGACGTGGTGGACGAGATCACCGTGGACGGCGACAACAACCTGGTCATCACCATTGTCATCCCGCTGGAACAGGATGAACAACAAATTGCCCCGCAGGAATCACCATTCCTGCGGAGGCAGGAACCCGGAGGAGCGTGGGGAAGAGGCCGAGAAATCGAAGGGGATGTCAGCGAATACGGCGCTGTCGGACATCCGGTCGAGGACCGCGTGGCTCGCCATGAGCGCCATGACGGAGGACTTGACGCCTCTGCCCAGGACGATGAAGGTCAGGGTAGGAAGGGAATCCATCATTCCGCCTTCTCGCCGCCATCGTTGGTGCGGTCCGGGACGCGCACTCCTGCCGCTCCATGTGGGCGCGTATGGCGACCCGATCCAGGCTGCGGAACCCCTTTAGGAATGTCTCCCTTTGCTTGGAAGTATAGCCTGCCATCATCTCGGTGAGGGTCTCACCCAGGCCGTCCTCGGCAGGCCCTTTCCGTCTGTTATGTTCGTTTCGTTTCTTGTTACCTCTCATTTCGCGCGGTCACGGCGGCGGTAAGCCGGGCCGCGTGCCTATCACTACAGATCTGCAAGTTGACCGCTGGGTGCGGACGGAATGGGCGAGCACCCGGCGGCGTCTATTCCGGAACAGGCCCCGCCGTTGCGCCTGCGCGGGCGGGGCGAGCCCGTCAGTCCTTGAAGAAGGTCATCTGGAACCCCTCGCCGAAGAGGATGTGCAGTCCTCCGCGTATCCTGCTTGCGAACAGGACGAGGGAATGGTAAGCTCCCCCGCTCGGCTCGACGCCATCGTTGTGCCACCGGTACATCTGCTTGTAGTCGATGCCGATGGCCTTGGCGAAGCCGCTCCAGGTGAGGCCGCTGGCCTCCTTGAGGCGTTCGAGCCGGTCGGTGAAGTCGCCCGGCAGCAGGCTCACGTAGGGCAGGCGCTCCACGTCGGCCGCGGTCAGTTCCACGCTCCCGTCGAAACGGGGCGAAACGTTAGTGTTGGTCATTTCCATCCTCCAATCTGTAAAGCTCGTGAAAGTCCTCTACTCCGAGGGCCTTTTGCATCCGCAGTCGGATGCGTCCCGAGGGCGCTCGCCCCTCGTTGACCAGCAAGGAGAGGTATCCGGGGCTTATCCCGATCTCCCTGGCGAGCCAGTTCTGGGAGCGGTTGAGCAGTGCCAACCGCTTCCAGAGCGCCGCCGCGTCGAGCCGGACAACGGTCCGTCCTGCGCGCCTCGGGCGTCCCTTGGCTTCGTTGACGTCTCGTGAACACATGGCTTTCGTCTCCTGTATTCGGTAGAGATATTCAGTAGAGACGGGAGCGGCGCCGCGGCTCAAGCTCCCGCCGTTGTGTCCTCGTTCACGGGGGCGGCAGGGCCTGGGGCGACTCCCACTCGGCGGGAGTGCGCCAGGCGCGTCCCAGCGGCCCCAGGGCGTCGATGGCCTCCCGGTGGGAGACCCACAGGGGAACGGTGACCCCCTCCGCCCGCATCTCCTCCCGCGCCACCCGCAGGAGGTGGGTCATGGCGATCCCGTCGTCGAAGACGACCAGGACGGCGGGCCGCGTGCCGTGGTCGTCGGTGGGCCGGAGCGACGAGAAGTAGCGCAGATAGGGGCCGAGGCGCTCCGACATGGTGGAGGGCCGCACGGCGCGGCGCTCCCACTCCAGGAAGAAGGGCCAGCGCGTGTCGTCCTTGGTGAGGACGCCGAAGGCGTCGGGGTTGACGGCGCGCATCCCGCCGTCGTGCCTGAAGTGGCGGGAGGCCCTGCGGGGCGGGTCAAACTGGGCGATCTCCCACCCCAGCAGGGGCGCCTGCGCGGTGAGCGCGGCCAGGAAACCGTGGACGGCGGCGGTGTGCTCGATGTTCCTGAGCAGTTGGCGGCTCCGCCGGCCGGTGAGATTGCGCCACTCGAAGGGGGCGTCGGCGTCCTCCAGGTCGATGCTCCACCGCCGCTTCGCCACGCCGACGGAGGTGCGGTCCCTACGGGCCAGGAGCGTCAGCCCCCGATCGGTCAGGGTCAGGCGCCGGCCCGCGGGGCGGGGCCGGGCCACCAGGCGAAAGCCCTCCAGGGGGTTGACCAGCTGGGCGGCCCTCGGGACCGAGACACCCAGCAGCCCGGCCAGGTCCGTGAGGGTGATCCAGGGCCAGTCGGAGATCAGGTCGAGGGCGCGCTTCTCGGCGGGCTTCAGAAAGACGGGCAGCAGGTGGTCGGCCATGTCCCACGCCGCCCCTTTGTCGGGGATGTCGTCGGGGACCGAGACGCGCTGCGGCTCCTCCTCTACGGGAAGCTCGCCGCCGGGGTCAGTCCGTTCGAGGACGTAGCGCAGGTCGACGGAAGCGCCGACCCTAGGCGGGCTCCATATCCGGTCGTCCCCTCCGGCCAGGACCGCCTCGCGCTCCAGGGCGAACAGGGCCGGGACCTCGGTGGTCGAGAGCAGCCTGCGGGCGTGCCTGCGCCGCACGTCGTCGGCCACGAGGACCAGCACCGCTCCGGGCATCGGCTCGTCGCGCAGCCGCCAGAGCCGCTTGGCGAAGCCCGACCGGTCGGCGGTGCGTCCCTGCCTGACGATGCCGACCGTCTTTCCATCGGGAAGCGTCACGGCGGCGTCCATCCGCACGGACCGGTACCAGCGGAAGCGTATGGGGAAGGCGACGTTGGAGAGGAGGCAGGCCAGGTGATATATGGCGGCCAGGGCGTCGAGGCGCTCCATCAGGCCGCGCCGCCACTGGGCGGAGACGGGGTGGGAGCGCACCAGCTCGTCGAGGGGCGTTTCCTCCTCCTCGGCGAGCCTGTGCAGCCCGGCGGCGGTGAGGTGGAACCTCCGGGCGGGGGGTAGCAACTCCGTGCCGTGGAGCACGGAGGCGCAGAACCCGCCCGCCTCCAGCTTCTGCACCGCCTCGTAGACCGCGCCCCTGGACCAGCCGGAGACGGCGACCATCTCCTGCCGCTGGAGGAAGGGCATCCACGCCATGGCGCGGAGCAGGTCGGCCTCACATCCTTCGGGTCTCATTCCACTGCCTCCTCTTTCCCGGCGGTTCGACGCTTGCCGGTCTGCTTGCCGCGCTTCGAGTCCTGCTCCCCCGCCCGCTCCTCCAGCCTGGCTTTTTCGAGGTCATCGACGCCCTTGCGGAAGTCGCCCACCTTCCTGTGGCCGTCGGCGTCGGCGTAGTCCGCCTGCCGGGCCGAGACGGTGTAGGCGGTTGCCGCCTCCCGGATGCGGGCGGCGACGGCGGGGTCTCCTTCCTCCGGCTTGCGCACCATCATGGAGAAAGCGGGCATCCGCTCGGTCCCCACGGTGGCGCGGACGTAGCAGTGGTGGACGGGCAGCGACGTGATGTCATCCTCGGTCAGCCGCTCCTTGCCCAGCTCCCACACCAGCGTCCTGGCGTCGCTGCCGGCCACCTGGAAGACGGCGAGGCACCCCACGTTGGCGAGCAGAGTGTCCCGCATCGTGCGGGAGAGGTCGTCCAGCTTGGCGAGGCTCTGGGTGGCGAGGATGAAGGACGCCCCGAATTTGCCCAACTCGGAGAGCATCGACTCGTAGTCCACGCCGGGCATCGACTGCATCTCGTCCACGACGACCAGCGCGCCGCGCCGCCTGTGCAAGGGCAGGCTCCCCTGCTCGCGTATCACGGCGTCCACGAGGTTGAGCAGGGACGCGCCGACCAGGGCGGCCACGTCCCTGCCCACGGTCCCCTGGGACGTGGAGACCAGCAGGACGCCGCCCTCGTGGACGGTGCGGCGCAGGTCGATGGTGGAGCGGCGCTGGCCCAGGATGGCCCGCGCCCGCTTGGAGGATGCGTAGTAGGTGAGGCGAGTCTGGACCGGGGCCAGGGCCTCGGCCCGGTACTGAGGGTTCCACCTGCCGAAGTCCCTGGCCCACCACTCCAGGAGGTAGGGGTCGGAAACCTTTTTCAGCACGTCCTTGCGAAAGCTCTCGACCGAGAGGAGATTCAGGCCGTCGAGGATGGTGTATTGCTGCTCCGCCTCCACCTGCTCGTTGGCCTCGTGGAGGGTCTTGACGGTCTGTTCGAGGATGGACTGCATCCTCGGCCCCCACTGGTCCCACAGGCCCTTCGCCACGCGCACCACCGAGTCGGCGGTGCGGTCCCGGTCGGCGAAGATGCGGGTGTCCAGCAGGTTGATGCCGGGGGAGCGGGTCTCGTCCGACAGGTCGATGAGCCGCACCCGGTCGATGAGGGACTCCGGGACATGTTCGAGGATGCCGGCCGCGAGGTCGGTGTGGGGGTCGATGACGACGATGGCGTCCGGGTCCCTTCCCGCCGCCTTCTCCCGCATCTTGTGCGTGACGAGGTGGTGCATGAGGGTGGACTTGCCCATGCGCGTCCTCGCGACGTAGAGGTGGTGGCGCCGGAGCAGGTCTTCGGGGAAGCGGATCTCCCGCTTGGCCCCGGCGGTGGTGTCCCCCACCAGCGCGCCGCCCCGGACGCCCTTGGCCGATGGGCTGAGCGCTCGTGCGCCGGACCGCTCCACCAGGGGCGTCTCGTCGCCTGCTCCGGGCGGGTGCCACAGGCAAGCGACCTCGCGAACGCCCAGGACGCTGCGCCCGCCGAATAGGCCTGCGCCGGAGGGGTGGAGCATCGAAGGGTCCGGCCCGTAGGGCCGGATCTTGCCGACCTTGAAGCGCGCCCCGGCGGGGTTGTCGTAGTGGCGGTAGGCGGCGGCGAGGGCGCCGAGAAGCTCGCCGGCCCGGTGCCGTCCGGTGTCGGCGGGCAGGACGGCGACGATCTGCAACTCGGCGTCAAAGGCGACGCGGGAGACCTTCTCCCGTATCAGGATGGGGTCCTCGACGCGGCTGCGGGAACCCTTCCACCGGTGCCATGCCCAGCCGCCGACCGCCAGCCCCAGGGCGATGCCCGTCCCCAGGAGCGCCGCCTTCCAGATCTCTCCGTCCTGCACCCACAGGTAGCCCTTGAGGACAGCCAGCGCGCCGATGCCGAGGACGGCCATCGTCATGCCGTCCATCTGGTGGGGCTGGGTCTGGTAGGTGGAGGCGGCCTCTCCCGGAGCCATGCCTGGCCTCCTGTGGGCCTTGTCCATGTGGGCCTGCGACCAGTCGGGGCCCAGGGAGCGCAGCAGCAGCCGCGCCACCACCCGCTCCCCCTCGTAGAGGGCCGAGAGCGCGCCCATCAGGGCGATGAGGGGGTCGGAGCCGGGGTCGAGGAGGTCGTCGTCGCGGAAGGTGCGCAGCGGCACGTACTCGGGGCCGCCGGTCCGCAGCGTGATCGACCACGCCTGCTCGCCCCCGTCAAGGCGAAGCGGGTCGTCCCGTTCAACCACCTTCCAGATGCGAGCCTGGGGATAGTGGGCGGAGAGCTGGGCGCGCACGACCTGGTCATCGAGGCAGCGGGCCATGAGGGTCACGCCGTCCATGTCTCCGGCCAACTCCAGGGAGAAGGGCTCCGGCACCGCGATGGACTGGAGCAGGTTCTCGACCCCCAGCAGTGTGCGCTCCCCGGCGCGGGGGGGCGTCACCGCCAGCAGGACGGGGCCTTTCTTCTCCGTATCGTCGCCGAACAGGATGTTCTTCGGGTTCAGCTTCATAGAGCTTTAGTCCTTTCTGTCATGACGGTCCGGGCGCCACTCGATGATGGCGGTCTCCTCGGGGGTGGCCTCGATGCGGATGGGGAAGCGGTTGCCCTTGGCCAGGAGCAGGCCGTCGCCCCGGGGGCAGGAGAGGAGCCAGCGCTGGAGGTCTGGGGGCAGGTCGAAGGCCCCGCCCACGGCGGAGATGGCCGCCGCGTCCTGCTGGAGCAGGAGCTTGAAGGCGGCGTTCTGGAGCAGGGCCCGCCCCGAGTGACCGGTGATGGTGCGGGAGGTGTCCTCGGAGAGGAGGTCCTGGACGTCCTGGGTGATGAACTGGAGCCCCAGCCGGTGTTTCCGGGCACGCTTGGCCATGGAGACCATGAAGGCGGCCCCCTCGGGGTGCTGCATGATGCTCCAGACCTCGTCCACCACCAGCAGGCGGGGCCGGGGGTCCCGGGCCGCCGCGGCCCACACGGTCTCGGTGCAGACCATGGTGGCGGCGGGACGCAGCTCCGGCTCCAGGAGCCGCAGGTCGAAGACGGTGACCAGGGCCTCGTTGCGGAGCAGGTCCCCGCCCTCGTCGGAGAGGAGGTGGCGGAGGCTGCCGGTGGCGAAGGGCCGCAGCAGCCCCGCCAGCCCGTCGGTGTCCTGGGCCTGCAGGAAGGCGTAGAAGTCCTTGAAGCCGGCGCCCTCCCGGGGCTCGGCGTAGTAGGAGGCCAGGACGTGGTCCAGGGCGGCGCGCCGCTCGGCGCTGAGGCGTTCGCCAACCATGACCTCGATGAGGCGTCTCAGGCTGCCGATGCGGAGCAGCAGCTCCTCGCCGTCGCTCCGGTCGAGGACGAAGGGGTTCATGCCCTGGCCGGAGACGCCGGGGGAGAGCACGCGTCCCCCCGCCGCCCGGGCCATGTCGGCGTACTCCCCCTCGGGGTCGATGACGTAGGCCCGCACCCCGCGGCAGAGACCCCGCAGCACCCCCAGCTTCGTCGCGAAGGACTTGCCGCTGCCGGACCTCGCCAGGACGGCGGTGTTGGCGTTGAGGTGCGTGCCGTCGAAGGGGTCGTAGACCACCGGCGAGGAGGAGCGCAGGTCGAGGCCGTAGAGGGTGCCCGAGCGGGTGTCCAGGTCGGGGGGCGAGAAGGGAAAGAGGCGGGCAAGAGACGAGGTGTCCAGGGTGCGCCACTGGGTCACGGCGTTCAGGTTCAGGGGCAGGGCGGCCAGCACCCCCTCCCGCTGGCGGAAGGGGAGGGCGTCCAGCTTCCCCAGGGTGGCCCCGAAATGGGCCATGGCCTGCTGGGTCGCCTCCTTGAGCGCTGCCGCGTCGGCGGCGTGGAGGGTAAGGGAGAGGGAGGCGTGGAAGAGACGCTCCCGGCCCCGCTGCACCTCGTCCCGCAGGCGTGTGACGTCCTCCAGGGCGATCTCCGCCTCGGGAGACATGGTGCGCCCGCGCTTGAAGGAGAGGGACTGGGCCGACTCGAAACGCACCTTCTGCCACTCCAGGGTGCGGGACGCCTGCTCCGAGGGGATGGGCCCCAGGTGGAGGGACAGGTCCATGTGGGCGCCGGTGGCCATGAGCCCCTGGAGGAAGCCGGGGGCCAAGGCCCGGGGCCACTTGGCGAGGTGCAGCGCCCGCATGCGGTGTTCCCCCACCCGCACGTCGCGCCGGTTCACCTCCACCTCCACCGAGACATCGCCGTCGGTCTCGGTGGGGGAGCCGCCCAGGGCGCAGGCGGCCCAGAACATCCGCAGCTGCCGCCCCCGCAGGGGGTGCACCGAGAGGCCTGCCCGGGACAGGAGCCCCCGCAGGTCGCCCAGGCGCTCCGCGTCGGTGATGGCGTAGAAGCGCCGGTCCAGCACGCCCTCCCGCTGCTCGAGACGGCTCAGCAGGTCGCGCAGGGACGCGGCCGCCTCCCGCGTCTGGGGCGGCAGGGACTCCGGCTCGGCGGCGCACAGCGCCTCCCGGAGATGTCCCAGAACGGGGGCGTGCTGGCGCACCAGGAGCTGGGCGGGGAAATCCAGGGCGTTGAGGGCCCCGGCGAAGGATCCCAGCCGGGGCTCGTCCAGCTCCAGTCCCAGCACCTCGCAGACCCCCAGCCGCACGCCGTCCATGCGCACCAGGGTCTCCTCCTCCACGTGGGAGAGCATGAAGCACTGGGGCAGGGGCATCGTCTTGGCCGGGGCCGCGGCGGCCTCCGCATCCTGTTGCTTCTTCCGAAAGAACGGCTTCACTGCATCTCCTCCTGTCGCGGGACATGCCTTGTTATGGGTCCGCCGTAGCAAATGTGACGTGCCTGGGCCCTAGGGCGTCGGGTAGATCGGGATAAGCCGGCTGGTCAGCGCCAGGGACAGCGCCTTGGCCGAGAGGACCACCACCAGCCCCAGCAGGGCGGTGAAGACGGCGCCCTTGACCCGTCCGGCTCCCCGCTCCTCCGCCCCTTCGGCCATCAGCAGGAAGCCCGCCCAGACGATGGCGAAGACGGTGAGCCCCGCCCCGGCGTACACCATGGCGGTGGCTGCTTGGTTGAAGGCCTCGGTCATGGGCCTGGAGTCGATGGGCCCCGCGCCCGCGGCGCTGGCGGCCGCCAGCATCAGCAGGGCCCATGTCACAACGCGTCCTACCACGGCCACGCCCACCCCAGGAGGCGGAAGTGCTCCTCCAGCTCGGCCCCGGCGCCGGCCGTCTGGGCCCCCATGGCGGGCGGGGGCTCCGGCGCGGGGAGGGTCAGGGGCGCGTAGCGGGTGTCCCCGAAGAGGACGCTCCGCAGGTCGGTCATCTGCTGGCGGGTGCGCTGGACGTCTCCCTGGGACACCACCTCGGCCCGCACGTGCTCCTTGTGCTGCACCTCCACCGTCACCTCCTTGGCGATGACTCTGCTGGGCACGTAGGCGTAGGCAGTGGCGGTGGCGGACGACGTCGTGCCGTCGTCGTGGGTCACGGTCACCGTCTGGCTGTCGGCGTCGCTGTCCCCCGGCCGATGGAGGTGGACCGTCTCGGTGATCCGCTCCACCCGGGCCGGGTGGTGGGTCAGCACCGTCACCGGCGGCAACGGCACGGTGAGGGTGGCCGTGAGGTTGGCGGCCACGGACAGGGGGCGGTCCATCGCCTGGGCCCCGATGGCCAGGCTGAACCGCGTCTCCCCGCCGCCCAGGAAGGGCACCCGCACCATGGAGTGGGGCCCCCGGACCGTGACCGTTCCCGTGATGGCCCTAACCCCGGCCACCCGCACCACCTCCGCCTGCTCGTTCCGGTGGCCCGTGACGGTGTCCACGGTGAGGGTCTCCTCCAGGGACGTCACGCAGTCGGCGGCCACCGTGCCGTCGATGAACCCGGGGTGCCACATGAGGGACGTCACCCGCAAGTCGCAGAGCTCGCCCTCCGCCGCGGGCAGAGGGTGGGGCAGCTGGTCCGCCTTCAGAGACACCGCCCCCGCCTGCCCGATGCCGTCGGTCCACGCGAAGGTAACGGAGGGCGTGTCGCCGTCCAGCGGCAGGTCGTAGACGGCGGTCTGCCCCGCCGACAGGCTATCGGACAGTGTCGTCACGGGGACGTGTCCCCCAGGGCCGCCGAAGGCCTGGGCCCGGACCGAGAGGTCCGTGGCGGCGCGCACCGTGACCTTTGCCCGCCCCCCCGAGACCTCCAGGGCCTCGACGTAGAGCCGGCGGCCCGGCACTTGGGCCGGGGGTTGGAAGTCGATGTCCGTCGCCCGCCACTGCTGGGAGGGCGGGGGCTCCTGGGCAAGGGCCGCCTGGGGAAGGAGCGCCGCCCCGAGGACGAGGGCCGCTGCCGTGCCGAGCAGGAACCGCCCGCCCCGCTTGGTCTTCTTGTCCGGCTTTTCGCGCCTGCCGCGCCTGTCTCGCGTGTCTCGCGTGTCTCGCGTGTCTCGCGTGTTGCGAGCGTCCTGCTTGCTCTGCATCGCATGCTTGCCCTTCCTGTCGTGCTGCTGTGTGTCGTCTCCGGGCGCCTCGGGGACGGGCCGGCGGCGGACGTTCCGCAGCCAGCCCAGGCCCGGCATCCGGCGGCCGTTGCGGTGTTCCCGGTGACCGTGCCGGGGCTGATGACCTTGCCGCTCGCCAACCCGCCGCTCCCGGCGGAGCCGCCGCCGCGCCTTCTGGGCCAGGTGCTGAAAGAACCCCGGCGTATCGGCGGGAGGGGGCGGGGCCTCGCACCGCATCAGGTCGGCGGCGGGGCCCGCGAAGCGGCGGTTCCCCAGGGAATACCGCAGCAGGTCCGCCGCCACCGCCGGGAGCCGCCTGCCCCCGACCTGCCCCGCCGTCAGCACCGCGCCGGCCAGCGCGAACATCCCGGCCAGCGTCACCCGGACCTGCTCCGGTCCCACCGGGGCGTAGAGGTAGAGCCCATAGGCCAGGGACGCCACGGCAATCAGCGCCACGACCTGGGGAAAGGTGAACCACAGCAGCACCCGGTCCTCGGCCTGCACGTGGGTAGGTACCTCGTGTTCTCGCATCGTCAAATCCTCCCTGTGTTTCCTGTCTCGTGGTTAGTTGGTAACGGGCGGCGGCGCCGGTGTCGGCGTCGCGGGGCTGGGGACGTCCACATCAATCACCGGGTTCACCACGGCGTCCATGACCACCTCGACCACGCCGAAGGCCACCATGGCTAGCACGATGCCGGCGATGGCCGTCATCATGGCGCTCTTGCCCCGCTCCATCTGGTGCGGCGCCCCCGAAGCCGTCAAATACACAAAGGCGCCGTAGATGAAGAATCCCACGCCCACGGCCCCCACCAGGCCCAGCATGATCCCCACCAGGTTCGAAATCGTTTGCGTCAGCTGTTCCATGTCTCTCTTCCTCCTCGCGCAGATGCGCGGTGTTGCGATTCCTTGTTCCAGGGCAGCAGTTTTGTTGGTGCTGTCATGTGACTTGCTGTGTCTGCTATGGGCCCATGGCTTCTCCTTCGCGCTGTCTCGTGTCCATCGCTACTCGCCGCTGCTCCGGGGGGCGGTGACCGCCGCCCCGGCGGAGGACGCCATGTCCACGGCGGAGCGCACGCCCCGGGCCGCCACCGACGCCCCGAGCCCGGCGGCCCCTCCGGCCACGGCTATGCCCGCGGGCCCGCCCGCCGCGCCGGCGGCAAGGGTCGTGAGGGTCCGAGCCGAGCGCACCAGGGAGCCCGGCAGGGACATGCCGAAGTGCAGGGTCTGCAGCCAGTGGTCGAAGGTGTTGGCGTTCCCCAAGAGCGCCGGCGCCCGCCCGGCCAGGTAGATGAAGCAGAGGGAGAGGAGCAGCTTCCAGACCAGGTCCTGCACCGGCTCGAAGGAGCCGATGCTGGCGAACTCGTTGAGGAACCCCACCCCCAGGGCCAGGGCGACCAGCTGCACTGCCTGCTGGAAGACCGTGACCATGAACATCCGGAGCCATTGCCGCCCCCAGCCCGCCGTGTGCGGCAGGACCCAAAGGCCCAGGGCGATGGGGGCCAGCGCCAGGAGCAGGTCGATGAGGGCGATGCGCAGCAGCATCTGGATGAGCACATACAAAACGAAAAACCCGTAAATCATGTACAGAATCGCCATGCAGATGGCCATGCCCGGGGTCCCCGTCTGGGCCGCCGTCAGGAAGGTGTCCACCGTCGCCCGCAGCAGGTCGCCGGGCCGGACGTTCAGGGCCGTGGCGATGTAGGTCGACACGCCGTCGGCGATGTCGATGACCAGGGCGCACCACCAGAGGGAGGTGGCCGCGGCCAGCAGCCCCAGCACCAGCCGGGGCACGAGCTCCTTCCATCCCGCCTGCTCCCGCCCCAGGTGGTGCCCGACGATGAGGGTCAGGCCCATCCAGCCCAGGATGCAAACCAGGGCGGCGGTGGTGACGAACCAGACCGCGCGCCAGGCCTCGATCACCACTGCATGGTCGTAGGTCAGGGATGCGGGGGTGCCGGTGAAGACGTCCTCCATCCCTACACCCCCGCGCAGTTGGCGACGTCAGTGCCCGTCGCCCGCTCGACCACGCCGCAGAGGGTGCCGTGCACCCCCTGGACGGCCCAGGACGCCGCGGCCCGGACCCACCGCTCGGGGTCCAGCGCCGCCAGCATCCGGTCCCAGATGTTGTCGGGCTGGTGGACGGGGACAACGGCGTGGTGGGTCTGGAGGGGGTCGCCGGCGTTCTCCGCCGCCAGCATGACCAGGAGGAAGGGCTTCTCCGGGTCCAGGTCCGGCTGCTCGTCCAGGGCCGGGTACTCGAAGGCGTACTCCCAGCCGCGGCCGAGCGCCGTCTCCCCGCCGGCAACCCGGTAGATCCCCGTGAGCCAGTCGCCGGTGGTGGCGTCGCGGACGCCGTAGAAGAGCACGGCCACGGCCCGGCCGAAGACGGGCCGGGCGATGAAGCCGCCTTCCTCCTGCCGCTCCACCACGTCCCGCCCAGCGTTCACCAGGCCGATGGCCGGCGGGCTTTGGGCCTGGACGATTCCACTGGACGGGATTGCCAGGAGCGCCGCCAAAAGCAGCGCGGATGCCAGGGGAATAGGCCGCCTGAGCGACCGGAGTTTCGATTTCAGCGCCAACTTGTTCACCTCTCAGCGGTTTGCAGCGATTCATCGGATCGCAGCGATCACCAAAGAGTCTGAACAGGGGAATTACGGGTGAAAACTACCTGCGAGGTATAGCAAAAATGATGCACCTCACAGGGCGCTTGGAAACCGGCACCGCCCGTGCTGTTATTGGGGTGTACAGGAGTTGGACTTGGGGTGCGAAGGGACAAGGCGGGTCGTGGGCAAGGTGAAACAGGCGTAAAGCACCCCCCTACAGGACTTAACAGTGAACACTTCAAGTTAAGGCTGCGTTCCGGTCTGAAACGCGGAAACCCGCTGGATGGTGGGGGCAGACAGGGCGGGAACTGCGGCAGGTGCGGCGGGAAACGCTACGCGAAGAGCGACACATGTCCGGGTGTATGACGCCGGGAGACGGCGGGCGCAACAACAAGGCCAAAGCTGGGCCGAAGCTGCGGGCCAGTCTTGGGAAGGAGGAAATCCCATGAAAACGGACGAACACGGCATCGACGAGAGCAAGGATGTGGAGAACATCCACCACATGCGGCTGATGGCGCTACTGCAAGAGCTGGTGCGGGAGCGGGGCTACAAAGGCACGGCACGGGTGCTGGAGATCGACCCGCAGACGGTGACCGAGAGCGCGAAGACGGGGCGGCTGTCCCGCCGGGTGCGCGACGCCCTGGAGCGGGCATTGCAGGAGGGCATCGGCTCGGCGGCGGAGCGCCAGCGCCAGCGCAACGAGGCGCTGGAGGAGCGGGTCGAGGGCCTGGCGGGGGAGGTCAAGGGCGTGGCGGGCGAGGTCGAGACCCTGGGCAAGGAGGTGCGCAGGCGGCTGTCGGCCATCGAGGGCGCGGTGGCGGCCCTGGGGCGGGACGACCCCCAGGGGACCGGGGCCGGGCATGCCGGCGCCGGTTCCCAGCCGGAGGGCGCGGGCGAGGCGCAGGCCGGCGCGGCGCGGGCGGGAAGGAAGCCGCCGACGAAGCCCTCCATGCGGCGGGAGCACCCCGACCTGGCGACGCGGGAGCCGGCCCCGGACGACGAGGAGATATTCGGGGAGGCGTGGCCGCTGATCGTCGAGTGGCGGGGGCTGAAGGACGCGCACCCCAACGACGGCAAGGGCCTTGCATGGCTGACGTCCCAGGAGCGTCTCTTGGAGGTCGAGCTGGCGCTGCTGGAAGCGCACGGGATGACGCTGCCGCCGGAGAAGCAGCCGCTGCGGGGCCTCGACCGGAGCGGGCAGACCAGCTGGCGCAGGACCGCGCTCGCCGACACGCGGAGAGCGCGGGCGAAGCAGGAGCTGCGGCGGCGGGTGAGGCGCGTCGTGACCCTGGGGCGCTGGTGGAAGTAGCCGGCGCGGCAGCGCGTGGCGTTGCCGGGCGAACCATGTGAACTTGTGTGGAACGAAATGTGAACTGAAGCGAACGATGGGGGCGGTTTGCGGGCGAAAGTCTTCACATCGGGTTCCGGGCACGACAATAATGGTTGCGCTGTTCGGCTTTTTCCAAGGTTTCCGACCATAGAAACCTGGGTGCGTGATCCCTGTTGCACGGGTCAGACCGCAAGGTCTCCCACGAGGGAATGCTGCCACTGCGGAGTCTGACGTTGGTCCTTCGCACGCAGCGTGAGCCGAACCGACGGAGTTGACGCTGGTCCTTCGCCCTCGGCTCCAATCCGGCGGTTGAAGTTTGACGTTGGTCCTTCACCGTTGGGTTCCCGTCCGACGAGTCGAAGCTGATCGCTTCACCCGCTGGACACCGATCTGCCGGCTGGGGTTGAACGCTCCTTTCGCCGGACGCTCGTTCGACGGTTGGGGTAGAACGCTCCTTTCGCCGGACGCTCGTTCGACGGTTGGGGTTGATCGCTCCTTCAGCCGGACGCCTTTGACGGAGCGCGCCCTGCGCTACGTCCTCTGCACGCTGGTTGGAGTGCGTCTGTCGCCCCGACCGGTTCCGCATGCCTGCGGCATGGCTGGCACAGCGCCGGGCCGCAGCGTCGACACGCGCCGGTCTGCGACCGAGAAGCAGGCTGGCCGCTTCACGTCTCGCAGCTTCCCGCACCGTGGACGCTACGCTCTGGGCGAGCTGCAGTCCTCGCAACGGGCGCCGTCCCGTGGTTGCGCCGCAGGCCGGCCGCTCCCCCCTCGCAGCGGGTCCCCCCGAGTCGAGTCCCCGGACTTGACCCTGGGCCGAGTTGCGTCCTCTTGCACCCCACGCCGTCTCCCACGTCCGGAATCCGACCGTGGGCGGCGTGCGTCCTTCGTCAACCCCATCACCAACGACCCGCGCCACGGATGCCGGCACGGGTCACCAGCGGAAAGGAGGCGTGCATGCACGTCAGGGACATCCAGGCAACGGTTGCAAGGGTCAGGGCGGTCGCCGTCGGCGTCGGCGGCTTCATACGTCGGCACCGGCGGCTGACGACCGCGGTGGTGGTGGCGCTGCTGCTGGCGGCGCCGCTGGCGACCGGCGGTGGCGGGCTGGTCGTCCTGAACGCGGTCGGCCTCGGCCTCGGCGCGCTGCTGCTCAGGCGGTTCGTGACGCCCAACGGCGGGCGGCGGACGGGACGGGCGCGGCGGGAACAACGGCAACGGGCGACGTGGGCGCAACAGGCGCGGCAGACGGCGCCAACAACACAACGCGAAGGAGGACACGATGACGACGCAGGCAACGACGATTGGTGGGACTGGGACAAGGCCGCGGGCCAGCCTGGAAGAGCTGGTCGACCGGATGATGGCGGCGCTGTTCAGGGTTGAGCCGGAGAAGGCGGCGACGGCGGCGGCGCCCGCGCACAGCCTCGCCCAGCGCGTCCACGAGGCGCGGCGGCTCCGGCAGGCGGGGGACATCGAGGGCGCGCTGGCGGTCCTCGCCGGCGTGGACGCGGCGCGGGCGCCGACGAGGGAGGCGCGGTGGGCCTACGCCGAGTGGACGGACCTAGTCCGGCGGCGGTCCGGCGGCGGAAACGTCCTGGTCTACAGCCCGGGCGCCGGACGGGCCGCCGCGCTGGTTCCCCGGGGCGATGGCGCGTTGGAGGTGGCGGCGGTCCTTGGGATGCCCTGGGCGCCGGGCAAGCTGGTCTCCCGGCGCAGCCTCCGGGGCCTCCGGCCCCTGAAGGGAGGCGGGTGATGGTCACCGCCAGCGTGGACATCGCCGCGCTGAAGGCCCGGCACCCCCTGGGCGACACGGTGGAGGCCGCGGGGGTGCGGCTGCGTGGAAGGGGCAGGGTCCGCCAGGGCGTCTGCCCCTTCCATGAGGAGGCCGAGGGCAGCTTCACGGTGTACGCCGACTCGGAGCGGTTCTACTGCTTCGGGTGCGGCGCGGGCGGCGACGTGCTGGACTTCGTCCGGCGCCGGGAGGACCTGAGCCTGCCGGAGGCCATCGCGCGGCTGGACGGCAGCCCAGGGCCCCCGCCCAGGGCCGCCAACCGTCCAGCCGGACCGCGGCGCCCCGCGTCCGCCGCGGGCACCCCCCGGGACCCCGACCTGCTGACGGCGGCGGCCCGGTTCTACGCCGCGCGGCTCCGGCGCAGCCCCGCCGCCTGGGAATACCTGGCCTCGCGTGGCGTCGGCCCGGGGGCCGCAGCCCGCCTGGGTCTCGGCTACGCGCCGGGCGGCGGGCTGCGGGGGGCCCTCGCGTCCCTGGGCTTCCCCGAGCGGCGTCTCCGGGACTCGGGGCTGTTCATGGAGCGGGGCGCGGAGCGGTTCGCCGGGATGGTGGTCGTGCCCGACCTCTCCGGCGGCCTCGTCCGCTGGCTCGGGGGCCGAGCGGTCGCTCCCGACCGGACCCCCCGGTTCCAGGCGCTGCCCGGCCCCAAGCCGGTGCTGGGCCTGGGGCGTCTGGGCCGCGCCCCGCCCTGGGCGGTCGTCACCGAGGGCGTCTTCGACTGGATCGCCCTGGCGGGCTGGGAGTTCCCGGCCTGCGCCGCCCTGGGCACGCAGGGCGTTGAGCGGCTCGCCGACGCCCTCCGGGGCTGCGCCCGCGTCTTCCTGGCCTTCGACGCGGACGACGCGGGCCGGGAGGCGACGGAGCGGCTCCAGACCCTGCTCGGCCGCAGGGCCGCCGCCGTCGCCCTTCCTGATGGTGTCGGCGACGTGGCCGAGCTCGCCGCCCGGCCCCACGGGCGCGCCGCCTTCCTCCGCCTGCTCTGGCAGGCCGCCCACGCCGCCCGCTAGCGGCTCCCCGCCGCTCCAGAGCGGGCTTCCCCCTCGCCACCCCTCCCCCCCTGACGGCGCCTGCCACGCGCCGCTCCCCAATCACGGGACCCGCTCCCGCTTTTCCCTATCCCCCCGCGCAGCGCCCAGGGGGACCCATGCCCCATGCACGACGGGCCCCGCCCGCCCACGGCCTCCCATAGAGCCTGCCCCGTACCTGCTACGGGGGGAGTCCGCACCGGCCATTCGCTACAGGCACAACACCACACAGAAGGAGACCGACATGGTGAACAGCAACGGCAGCGCCAACGGCCACAGCAACGGGACCGGCAACGGCCTCGTCCACCGAAACGGCAACGGACACGACGCCGCCCTCGACGCGGCGCACCACGACCCCGCATCGAGTGCGGGGCTGGCCCTGCTCTGGGACGGGCTCTCGCCCGCGGTCACGGGCGCCCTGGGGCAGCCCCTCGACCCCGCGCTGGTCTCCCGGCGCAAGGGCCGCGCCGGGCGCAGCTACGACTACCTGGAGGGCCACGTCGTCATCGACCAGGCCAACCGGGTATTCGGCTTCGGCGGGTGGGGATACGAGCTGGCCGCCGACGTGACCCTGCGGGAGATCGAGCACGTCGATGCGAAGACGGGCGAGGTGACGCGCACCCACGCCTACAGCGCCCCGGTGCGGGTCACCGTCCCCGGCGCGCCGCCCCGCACCGACATCGGGTTCAACGCCGTCGCCGAGGAGGGCGCGGACGGCCACGAGACCGCCCTGAAGGGCGCCGTGACCGACGGCATGAAGCGGGCGCTCAGGAGCTTCGGCGTCCAGTTCGGCAACGGCTTCTACGGCGACCAGCCGGCGGAGGAGGCCAGGGCCCCACGGACCGCCGCCAGGCAGACGGGCAATTACGGCGGCGGCAACACCCGGCCCCAGCGGGCTCCTGCCGCAGCAAAGGCGGCGTCCGGCCCTGACATCGCGCCGGACCCGGCGAGCGCGCCGGACCTGCGTCAGCGGCTCATCGAGATCGCCGCCGAGCAGGGCTTCGACGAGGACGGAGTGCGGGCCGCCGTGGTGGAACGGACGGGCCAGTTCCTCGACGACCTGACGGCCGCGGAGCTGGCCCCGCTGGTGGAGGCCGCCGCTAAGAAGCTCCAGGAGACGCGGGGGGCGAAGGCGGCCTAGTCCGCTCTGCCCATCGGGACACGGGAACCCAGCGGGGTCGTCTCCTTCGGGGGCGGCCCCGCGCTCCATCTACAGGACAAGGAGGGTACGGGCCATGACCACGATGATGCACACACCCTGGGGGGCTCCCCAGGACATCGAAGAGCTGGCCGAGGGCGTCTGGCGGGTGTCCACCGCCAGCCACGGCGGGCTGAAGCTCAGCCGGGAGCGGTGGAACGCGCTCCCGGCCTGCGTCCGGGACGCCATGTTCACCGCGACCTTCGCCGAGGAGGACTGCGAGGAAGTCATCGTCAGGACGCTGCTGGGACTGGGCAACGACCGCGAGCGGGAGCTTGCCCTCCAGGTGGCGGGCTACTTCGAGCGCTACGCCCCCGCGCTGCCCCACCTCCGCAGCTGCCCGCCGGGCATCCACTACCACGCCGTCGCCTACCGGGGCGGTGCCGGGACGGACCCGTTCGCGCGGTTCGACACCCGCATCGAGGCCGAGTCCTTCGTGGGCGACGCCGCGATGGTGCGGGCCCACGGGAGGTTGGAGGCTGTCGCGTGCAGCCGGACGCTCCCGCTCTGCCGGACGCTCCCGCCCCACCGGGCGGAGGGGGGCAGGCCATGACCGCGACAACCCAGGCCAGGCCCCGCAGCCTTCCCAGCACCACCACCAGGCTCCAGACGGAGCTGGGGAACCTCTACGTCACCCTCTCGATGGACGAGGACGGCGCGCCCTTCGAGGTCTTCGGCCGGCTGGGCAAGGGCGGCACCTTCCAGCACGGCGTCACCGAGCTGGCCTGCCGCCTCATCTCTCTGCACCTGCGTCGCGGTACGCCCATGGAAGAGGTCATCGACCAGTGCCAGGGGATAGCCGAGATGCAGCCCTTCTTCAACCGGATGCCGGACGGCGGGAGCGTGGCGGTGCTGGGATTGGGCGACGGCATCGCCCACATCCTCAAGGCCCACCTTCGGGCAAGAGAGGCGGCGGAAGCGGCCTCCGACGTGAAGGCGGCCGCATAGGCGGCGCGGACACCGCCATCGAGGCGGGGCGGTCTCCCACGGGGGCGGCCCCGCTTCCCATCTACAGGAAGCAAGGAGGAATCGACATGACGACAGACATCGATCGGGCGGCGGTCTTCTCCCGCCCCAACGCGCGGTTCGACGGGGACGGGCAGCTTGAGGTGCGCGCCTCGGCGTCCCTGGGCTGCCGGCGCGCCCTCTGGTACGCGGCGACGGGCTACCAGCCCACCAACCCGCCGACCGAGGGTTCGCTCACGGCGATGGAGGCCGGCAACGCCCTGGAACCCGTCGTGCTGCGGGCGATGGAGCGGGCCGGTTGGCGGGTCGACCCCGCCGACCCCCAGGACCCGCAGGCGGTGTCGGTGCGCATTGGCCCCAACCTGCTGGTGACGGGACACCCCGACGCCACGGGGCGGATGCCCCCCGTATCAAGCACGGGGCAGGCCCTCCCCCAGGGCGGGGCCGCCGGCCCGGAGCCCACGGCGCAGACGTCCCTCTTCGGGGACGCGCCCGCGGCGCCCGCCCACGGCGACGAGATGGTCGTCGAGGTGAAGACGCGGGGGCCGGAGGCGTTCAAACGCTGGCGCACCCTGGGGGCGGAGCGCAGCCACCCGGCGTCGGTGGCCCAGGCCGCCCTCTACACGCTGGGGACCTACGGCGACCTCCGGGACGCCGCCATCGCCACCATGGACACGGGGGACCGCGTCTGGGACTACGAGGTCATCCCCGCCCATCGGCTGGAGCGGGCCCTGGAGGACGCCTGCGCGTGGCTGGGGGAGCTGGCGGCCCATTATGTCCAGCATGGGCCGGACCCCGACGCGCTGCCGGAGCGGGACTTCCCCGCGGAGAGCTGGCAGTGCCGGTCCTGCCCCTTCCTGGACATCTGCCTGCCGGGAGCGGCGGAGGTGAGCGAGGAGACGGAGGTCGAGGGAGAGGAGGTGAGCGACGACGAGGCACGGGACGCGGTGGCGGCCTACGCGGAGGCCCACGAGGCCCTGAAGGAGCCGGAGAAGGCCAAGCGCCTGGCGCTGGACACGCTGCTGGCGTGGATGCGCCGCCAGGGGGACACGAAGGCGACCGTGGGCGGACGCACGGTCAGCCTCGTGCAACCGACGCGGTACGCCGTGGACTACCGCAGGCTGAACGAGGCCCTCGACCCGGAGGTCCGGGCCGAGATCGTCACCGAGAGCGCGTCGGCGTACGTGCGGGTGAGCTAGACGCTCCCACGGCGGAGCGCACCACGGGGCCGCTTCCCTCTATCGGGACGGCCCCGCTCTCATTCAACCGGGCGCGGCAAGACCGTGCCACACCATGCAGGAGGAACCGAAATGGCACGCACCATCAACAGGGTAGAGCTTTTGGGCAGGGTCGGCGCGGACCCGGAGATGCGCTACACCCCGAACGGCACGGCCGTCACCCAGCTGCGGCTGGCCACCGACCGCCGCAGCAAGGACGGGGAGACCGAGGCCGATTGGCACTCGGTCGTCTGCTGGGACAGGACCGCTGAGGCGGTGAACCAGTACGTCGGCAAGGGCGACCGCATCTACGTCGCCGGACGCCTGGTCCAGAACACCTGGGAGGGCGACGACGGGCAGCGGCGCTACCGCACCGAGATACACGCCTCCGAGGTCGTCTTCCTCGACACCAAGGGCGGCAACGGCAACGGGGGGAAGGACACCGGCGACGCCGCGGGCAGCGAACAGCCGGTCGCCGCCGCTCCCTTCTAGTCCCAGGGCCGCAGCGCGCCGCCTTCCCGAAGGCACGCCTTCACGAAGGCGCACCCACGGGGCCGTCTCCCGCTTACAGGGGGCGGCCCCGCGCTTCGTTCCAACCGACAACGAAGGAGGCCGACATGACCGGAAAGAAGACCCCCACCAGGGACGCCGCGCTGCTTGAGGCGCTGCGCAGCAACCTGCACCTGCTGGGCGAGATCGCCATGCGCTACCAGGTCGAGACCCAGCCGGAGCGCCCAACGGAGGACCCGCCCGCCGTCTCCTGCCCCGAAGACGTGCACGCCCTGCTCGGGCCGGAGATGGCCGGCCTGGCCCAGGAGCAGCTGCGGGTGGTGCTGCTCACCAAGAGGAACCAGGTCATGGGCCAGCGGGTGATCTACCAGGGCAACGTCTCGGAAGCCATTGTCCGGGCCGCCGAGGTCTTCCGCCCGGCGGTCATCGCGGCCGTCCCCCACATCATCCTCTGCCACAACCACCCCAGCCGGGACCCGACGCCCAGCCCGGAGGACGTGGCCCTCACCCGCGAGCTGGTCCAGGCGGGCAAGCTCCTGGACATCGAGCTGCTCGACCACGTGGTCATCGGCGGGAAGCGGTTCGCCAGCCTCAAGGAACAGGGTCTCCTATCCTGACGGCCCACGCCGTCCGGCCCTCACGCAGGGAGATCCATGCTCCCCGCGCACCCAACGACACACGGAAAGGAGCCATCCCATGCTCGCGACCCACACGATAGACCCCGACGACCTGTACACCATCTCGGCCGGGGGGTTCTCGGCCACCGCCGACGCCTTCGCCCGCGACGATGCGACCGACGGCCTCTGGTTCGTCTCGATGGTCGGCTCCCAGACGGCCCTCAAGGCGATCTGGGCCTCGTTGCTCAAGCAGCCGCCGGACGTCGCCCACATCGTCCGGGGCGCCGACGGCATGGCCCTCTCGGGCGGCTACAAGCGGTGCGTCGTCCCCCACGAGACCATCGGCACGTGGACGACCAAGATCGCCCGCCTGCCGGTCTCCGGCGGCTGGCACGCGCTCGTCTACACCAAGACCGCCGAGTACGGCTTCGAGCGGGACAGCTTCCTGCTGCTGGCGCAGACGGAGGAGGACGCCCCCGCGCTACACCACCGCTTCCTCGACAAGCGCAGCCCGCTGCCCCTGCACGGCACCTGGGCGGACTGGCTCTGGCGGCGGGGCCTGGAGAGCGGGGAGATCGTCCCCCTCCAGTCCGTGGGCGTCTCCGCCTACCGGTGCTCCCCCAGGGCCCAGCAGCTCCGGGAGGACCTCTCGGACGCGGTGGCGTCAGGCAGGCTGGCCCTGCCCCGGGAGGAGGCCGCCGATGGATAGGACGCTGAAACGGGCGACCCGCAGGAACACGCGCAGGCAGGGCCGGAACGGGAGCGCCTGGCGGCGCTTCTCCCCCGACGGGACCCACTGCCCCTACTGCAGGCACGATGGAGCCGCGCACCTGGTCACCTCGGCGCAGCCCCACTTCTACCGGCCCGCCACGGCGGCGGAGCGGCGGAATCCCTCCGAGCAGCTCTACCGCCACACCCCCGTATCGAGTACGGGGCAGGCTCTGCCCCAGGGGGGCTCCGTGCTGGTGAAGCGGGTGACCGTCGCCAAGCACGCCGAGCTCATCACCGCCTTCTGCACCGCCTGCGCCGACGACCTGCAAACGCACCAGGCCCTCTGCTACCAGCGCAGCCTGGCCGTCGGCGAGGTGGTGGGGGTGCACACCGAACGCAAGGACACCGCGGACGCCGCCTGACGCGGCAGCGGACACCAGAGAAGAAAGGAGAATCGCCATGCGACTCGCTGCACAGGCAAAGGGAGGGTTCTACCCCACGCCGCCCAGGGTCGTCGACCTGATCGCAGAGCTGGTCCACACCCCCTCCGGCGCCTACCACCGGGGCCGGAACACGCTGCGCATCCTCGACCCCTGCTGCGGGGGCGGGGACGCGCTGGCGCAGCTGGCCGGGCGTCTGGAGGGGCAGGGCGCCGTCCCCATCGAGACCTACGGCGTCGAGTTGCACCGGGACCGGGCGCAGGAGGCCGAGGGCCGGCTCGACCGCGCCCTGGCCGCGGACCTCTTCGCCACCTCGATAGCGAACGGGGCCTTCGGGCTGCTGCTCCTCAATCCGCCCTACGACTACGACGCGGAGGACAAACGGACGGAGCACGCCTTCCTGACGCACTGCACGCGCTACCTGGCCGACGCCGGCCTGCTGGTCTTCATCGTCCCCCGGCAGCGCCTGGCGGTCTCGGCCCGCTACCTGTCCACCCACTACGGGCGGATGCGCTGCTGGGCCTTCCCCGACCCGGAGCGCCAGGCCTTCGACCAGGTGGTGCTGATGGGCTACCGGAAGGCCGACCCCGTTCCCGACCCCCACGCGGAGGGCATGGCGCTCGAGTGGGCGGCGGGGGAGCCGGAGCCGCTGCGCTCCCGCCCCTACCGGGAGTACAGCCCGGAAACGTCCCCCGCCGGGGACATCCTCTTCACCACCCGCACCGTCGACCCCGTCGCCGCCGCCGCCGAGGCGCGGCGGTCGGGCCTGTGGGCCAGCACCGAGATCACCGACACCCTCTGGCCCGCCCGGGACGCCCGGAGCCGCCCCCTGATGCCCCTCAGGCGCGGGCACATGGCGATGCTGGTGGCGGCGGGCTTCCTCGACAACCTCTGCCTGGAGGCCGAGGGGCGGCGCATCCTGGTCAAGGGCCGCACCGCGAAGGAGATGGTCATGGTGGAGGACTCCCCGGAGAAGGAGGTCCACCGGGAGAGGCTCAAGACCACCGTCGTCGCCCTGGACCTGCACGGCGGCGCAATCACCGACATCGCCGCATAGACGGCTCACCGGTGCCGCAGACGAGGCCCCGCCGGTTCCCGGTGGAGGATGGCGGGGCCCCGCTTCGTCCGGACACAACGCCCCCCTGTAGAGGAAAGAGAGGAAGCACGATGCAGACGACCATGGCCCTCGACGCCTGCGCCCGGTGCGGGCGGCCCATCGCCCCCGGCGAACCCGCCATGCAGACCGCCTCGGTGGACCTCATCGGCGGACGGGCCGTCTCCACCCCGGTGAAGACCTACCACCTGCGGGGCAGGTGCTCCGGCGGCGACAACGGGCGGGATGCCATGCCGAACGCCGCATAGACGGCTCGCACCGAGCCGCAATCACGAGGCCCGGCACGTTCCCTCCCCAGGAACGACGGGGCCTCGCCCAGCTTGTCTGACGCAGAGCACGACAGCCTGCAGCCTCACCCTACGAGAGAGGGCGCCTCACGGCGCTCCCGACCGCCTTTGGCGCTCTCTCTCCGCCTCCTTCGGGGGTCGGCGTGGTGCGCCCCCTTGAAGGCGTCTTCGGGGATTCCGTGTGCTCCCTCAAGGAAGGAGACACCCATGAACCTCGGCGCGTTCATCGACACCTTCAAGGAGGCCATCGCCCGGCGGGTGGTGGAGTCCTACCCGCCCCTCTACCGGCCCTCGGAGAACGGCCGCCCGCTGCCCCGCCTGCTCCGCAGGCCCCTGGGGGCGCAGGAGGACGCCATCAAGGGCGCGGCCCTCTCCCTCGAAGCCCACCGGGGCACCACCGTGGTCGGGGAGATGGGCACCGGCAAGACCTTCAGTGCGCCGCGTAACGCGGCATAGGATACCCGGCTCAGTCGGGAAGAACTCGGAGAAAGTTCTTGGGCCAACCGACCCACCTCGAAGCAAAAGCCTAGGGGGAAAGCAGCATGTCGGTAAAGCGGCTACAGTCCCAAAGCGTTGTAGGACTGGTTCCGCAAGGCCCGCGCGATACGGTGAAAGCTTGATTGCCTGAACCCCAGTTCCCAGTTGGTGTTCTTGCCACCCGCCGGTAGAACGCTTGTAACCCGGCGCCGCTCATTGCCTCGGTACGATGAAGGTACCAATGCAACTCCGATGAGTGGACGATGACCGATGCGGTCAATTCAAGGGAACGAACGGGGCACCTACAGTCGCGCTAGAACGTCCTATGTCAACGGAACGCGGGATGGCCTACGGGGGGAGACCCCTATGGTCACGGAGTCCTCGTAGTAGTCCGAGGACGGGAAAGCCGTCCACATGGCGAAGGAGGACAGGTGTCAACGACGCACAACACAGAGAGGTATGCAGAATGCAAAACGCCGAAACTGTACTAAACGTCATACGCGAACGCGGAGAACGAGGATTGCCGCTGGAGAACATCTATCGGCTGCTTTACAACCGGAGCCTTTACCTGCGGGCCTACGGTCGTATCGCTTCCAACCAGGGAGCCACGACCAAGGGCGTCACCGCAGAGACCATGGATGGTATGTCACTGGCGAAAATCGACCGCATCATCGAAGCCTTGCGCTACGAGCGGTTCCGGTGGACGCCGGTGCGACGGGTCAACATTCCCAAGCCTAACGGCACGACCCGCGCCCTGGGCATACCGACGGGGCCGGACAAGCTGTTGCAAGAGGTCATCCGGATGATTCTGGAAGCCTACTACGAGCCGCAGTTTTCCGACCGCTCCCACGGCTTTCGGCCCGACCGGGGTTGCCACACCGCCTTGAGCAACGTGGTGGACTACTGGTCTGGTGTCCGCTGGTTCGTCGAGGGCGACATCAAAGGGTGCTTCGACAACATCGACCACGAGGTCATGTTGTCGGTGCTCGGCGAGAAACTCCACGACAACCGATTCCTACGCCTGCTCAAGTACCTACTGAAAGCAGGCTACGTTGAGGATTGGCAATACGGTCGCACGCTGAGCGGGACACCGCAAGGCGGCATCGTCAGCCCTCTCCTCGCCAACATCTACCTAGACCGGTTGGACAAGTTTGTCGAGAACGTGCTGATACCAGCCCACACCCGAGGCACAGAGCGGAGAGACAACCGCGAGTACACACGGTTGCTGAACCAAGCGGCCCGCCAGAGGAAGCGGGGGAACCACGCCGAGGCACTGCAACTGCGCAAGCAAATGCAACAACTGCCGTCACGCGACCCCTACGACCCCGGCTACCGCCGGTTACGGTACGTGCGCTACGCGGACGACTTCGTGCTGGGTTTCATCGGGCCAAAGGTCGAAGCCCAACAGGTGAAAGAGTCCTTGGAGACATTCCTGCGCGACTCGCTCAAGCTGGAGCTATCCAGGGAGAAAACTCTCATAACCCACGCCACCAGCCAGGCGGCGCGGTTCCTCGGCTACGAACTCGTGAACCAACAGGCCAACGACCAGTTTGACCGCAACGGTCGGCGCAGGGTCAACGGCCAAATTGGATTGCGGGTCCCCGCCAAAGTCATCGAACAACACTGCCAAGCCTACATGCGCAAAGGCAAACCGGCACACCGCAGTTACCTACTCCACGATGAAGATTTCGGAATCGTGGCACAGTACCAGTCGGAGTTCCGGGGCGTCGTCAACTACTACCTCCTGGCCTCCAACGTCTCCCATTTCGGGCGACTGCAATCGGTCATGGAGATGTCGTTGACACGGACCCTTGCGGCAAAGCACAAGTCCACCGCACGGAAGATGCGACGCCAGTACAAGAGCGTCGTGGAAACCGAGCACGGGCCGCGCGTCTGTCTCAAGGTCGTCAGGCAACGGGACAACGGCAAGCCACCTCGCGTGGCATATTTCGGTGGCATCCCCCTGAAACGGCAACGGCAGGCCGTCCTCGTAGACCAACAGCCCCAACGGTACAGGAGCGGCCGCAACGAGCTTATCAAACGGCTCGAAGCGGACGAGTGCGAGATGTGCGGGTCGGCTGTGGACGTAGAAGTTCACCACATCCGCGCACTTCGCGACCTGAACGTGAAAGGCCAACGGGAAAAGCCCAAGTGGGTACAACTCATGGCGGCGCGAAAACGCAAGACCCTCGTGGTCTGCCGGACGTGTCACGTGGACATCCACCACGGGCGCAAGTAATCCGCGCAAGCAACAGTAGGTAGTGTCACGACTCGGACAAACGAGGCCCCAGCAACGTTTCCCCAGCAGGTACATAGTCACGGTACGGATACCGTTAGTCCCACCAGAGTTCACGCTCTGGTAACTGACATCTCCGCCGTACTCTGGTATAATGCCAGTTACCATTGCACAGGGTGGATAGCGCGTGACTTCTGAATCCGAGCATACGAATAGGCAACGCTCCCCGCAGCAGGCCCAGGGCCGTCAATGGCCCATCCTCGTCCTGCTGCTTGGTCTGGCTGCGCTAGCCCTGGCCCTGACCGCCTGTGGCGGCCCGTCCAGCACCAGCACCCCCGATGCCACTAGCGCAACGAGGGTGCCCAGCACCAGCACCCCCGATGCCACTAGCGCAACAAGGGTGCCGGAATGGGAGGAGACGGTCACTTTCTCCGTGAAGTGGCTAGACGTTCACCTCGTGGACATCCCCCTTGAGAAGTGCGAGCAAGTGATATTCCATCTGGTCTCCTCCAAAGACGTGAGTGTGCTATACCTTGACGCTAGCGACAGGCCTGACGGGGAAATAGACGGTTGGGTAGACCATACTGCCGCTTGGGGCAGGAAGGACGACTTTCGCGCCCACGGAGCGACCGAAGAGTCGGGCATCTGGACCCTAATAGTCCAGCACTATGGTCATCAAGGTGAAATAACCACCCCGACCGATGTCACCGTCTCGTACCGCGTAGAACCGTACAGCCATGGGTTTTGTTTCCCAACTGGCTGACTGCCTAACGACCCACAACCCCACGTACCGCGCCTCCCGGCGCGGTATTTGCTTTTACTGACACTACCCACATCGACACTGGAGAGCCGGATGCGGTGAAAGCCGCACGTCCGGTTCGGAAGGGGGCCGACGGAAAAGTGCTCCGCTAACGCGGGGTAACTCGCCGGCGGCCTACCTTACTCGCCGCCGCCGCCGCACACTTGGCGGGTTTCCGGCGCATCCTGGTCCTCTGCCCGCCCCACCTGGTGCCCAAATGGAAGCGGGAGGTGGAGATGACGGTACCCGGCGCCCGCGCCGTCATCGTCAGGTCCATCACCGACCTGGAGCGGCTGCGCCTCTCCACCGGCCCCGGCCCCCTCTTCGCGGTGATGAGCCGGGAGAAGGCCAAGCTGTCCTACCGCTGGATGCCCGCCGTGCTCCGCCGGTGGGCCGTGTCCAGGGGAAGGCTCCTTCGGGACGAGGAGACGGGCGAGCCCTTCCGGGTCCCCTGCTGCCCCGACTGCACCGCGCAGGTCGTGGACAAGGACGGCGTGCCCCTGACGGACGCCGACCTGAGCCGCCGCAAGCTCACCTGCGCCCGCTGCGGCTCTCCCCTGTGGCAGGCGGACAAGTCCGGCCCCGCCCGCTACCCCCTGGCCGACTACGTGAAGCACCGGATGCGGGGCTTCTTCGACCTGCTCGTGACTGACGAGGTGCACGAGTACAAGGGCCGGGGCTCGGCCCAGGGCATCGCCGCCGGCGTCCTCGCCGACGTCTGCGGCACGTCCCTCAGCCTCAGCGGGACCCTGATGGGCGGGTATTCGAGCACGCTCTTCCACCTGCTCTACCGGTTCAGCCCGGAGCTCAGGACGGACTTCGGGCGCTCCGACGAACACCGCTGGATCCAGCGGTACGGCTTCGAGGAGGTCACCGTCGGCAAGGCCGACGACGACGCGGTGGAGGACGGGCGCTTCAGCCGCCGCCGCCAGTTTCGCAGGGTGGTCCGGGAGCGGCCCGGCCTGGTGCCCAGCGCCCTCTTCCACATCATCGGCAACACCGTCTTCCTGCGCCTTGCCGACGTGGCGTCGGGCCTGCCCGGCTACGACGAGCAGATCCTCCTCTCCTCCATGGACGCGGAGCCCGACGCGACGGGCTACTCCCAGCGCAGCGCCTACACCACCGTCTACGAGGAGCTCCGAAAGGAGCTGGCGGACGCGCTCAAGAGCGGCTCCAAGCGGTTGCTTGCGACCTACCTGCAGACCCTCCTGGCCTACCCCGAAGGCTGCACCAAGGGGGAGACGGTCTTCGACCCCGGGAGCGGGGATGTGATCGTGCAGGTCCCGCCCCTCTCCGAGGAGCGGCTCTACCCCAAGGAGCAGGCCCTGGTGGACCTGGTGGCCGCCGAGCGGATGGAGGGCCGCCGGGTGCTGGTCTACGCCACGCACACGGGGACGCGGGACATCACCGAGCGGATGCACGACATCCTCACCCGCCACGGCTTCCGGGTGGCGGTGATGAAGGCGGACGCCGTTGCCCCCGACCGCCGGGAGGCGTGGGTGGCCGACCGGGTGGAGGAGGGCATCGACGTGCTCATCTGCCACCCCCGGCTGGTGCAGACCGGCCTGGACCTCATCGACTTCCCGACCCTCTGCTGGTTCGAGACGGATTACTCGGTCTACGTGATGCGGCAGGCGTCGCGGCGGTCATGGCGCATCGGGCAGACCCGCCCGGTGAAGGTGGTGTTCATGGCCTACCGGAACACGCTGCAGGCCGACGCGCTGAAGCTGGTGGCGCAGAAGCTGCAGAGCTCCCTGGCCGTCGAGGGGGAGCTGCCGGAGGACGGGCTGGCCGCCTACGGCGACGACGGGGACGACCTGATGCTGGCCCTGGCCCGCAGGATCGTCAGCGGCGACGCGGAGGAAGACGAGGCGGAGACGGTGGAGGCGGTCTTCGCCCAGGCCAGGGACGCCGAGGCCAGCGCCGAGGAGTACCTGGTGGACGACGACTGGAAGGCGGTCGAGAGCCTGCCCCGTGCTGGACACGGGGTCGAGCCGGAGGCCGTCACGGCCAACGGCAACGGGAACGGCCATCACGAGGCCATCGGGCCGACGGTCGAGCTCGTCCTGGGCAATGGCCGCCACACAAACGGGAACGGCCACGAGGCGATTCCCGCCAACGGCAACGGGAACGGCCACAGCGACGAGGACCCGGAGCCTCAGCAGTCGCTCTTCTCCTGGGCGGAGTTCATGGCCGAAGAGCCGGTCAAGCCCAGAGGCCGGGGCGGCAAGACCCAGGCCCCGTCACTGTCCCTCTTCGAGTGGGCGGTGGAACAGGAGCGGGAGGAGGAGCCGGTCGGCGCGGGACGCTAGACCGCAAGGGCACGGGGAGGTCGCCGCACATGGAGCGACGGCCTCCCCGCAGGTGGCAACGCAGCAAAGCAACAACACTCACAAGGAGATGAACCAATGGCAAGAATCTTTGTCTACGACGACCGCGAGTTCCCCGACCCGGACCCCGCAATGAGCGTCGAACAGGTGAAGGGAACGCTCAGCGACTTCTACGGGGAGATAGCCAACGCCTCTGTGAAGGAGACCCCGCGGGGCAACGACACCATCTACGAGTTCCAGCGGCGGGTGGGCACCAAGGGCGCCTTCCCCCCCGCCCGGAACTGAGGAGGGAGTCCCATGGACAACCGGATCTTCGCGGGCCTGCTGGCGGCAACCCCGCCGGCGGACCTGCGCATCCTCGAGCTCACGGCGGAGCTCACACGGCCCGACGGCGCCTTCGACCTGGAGGCCGCGGCCGCACGGCAGGGTGAGGTGGAGATGGCCTGCGTCCAGGCGCAGGACTACGCGGCGGCCACGGGCCGCCTGTTGGAGGCGCTGCGATGGAAACTGCGGCCCCGCCACGCCTGAGCGGGCTGGGCGAACTGCTCCTGCGGCGTCCGCCGTCGCTGCGGGAGCTGGTCACGCTGGTCGGGTACGCCGACGACTACGCCTGGTTCGCGGGGCTGGTGCGTCATCTCTTTCCCCGGGAGGCGGAGGCGGTGCTTTCGGCCCCCGACATACGCACGCGGGTGGAGCGCTTCGCCCGGCTCTTCGGGGAGCGGCACTTCCCCCTCTACTCTCCCTACTTCGACTACTTCATGGACGAGGGGGACGAACCCCCCTGGACCTGGCTGCGGCGGGGCATCCCCTTCGAGCTGATGGGCTTCGGCGACGAGGGCCTCCACGAGCTGTGGGACGGCTACCGCGAGGGGCTCGCGGCCCTGGCCCTCCTGGCCAAGCCCCCCGCTTCCTTCTACATGGAACCCGACGGGCTCCGGGTGGCCTGGCTGGAGTCGGCCGCCGCCCGCATCCCGCAGGAGACGCTGCAGAGAATCCCCCAGGGCGGCATCCCCCAGGACGCCCTCACCGCGGCCCTCGCGGGGACCGGGTTCGCGGGGGCGGCCCAGGCCTGCGCCTGGGTCTGGGCCGAGACCGGCAACTTCTTCCTCGACCACACCTACGAGGACGGGAATTACGACGGCTTCGCCGACCCCTGGGATGACGACGTCATCGAGGAGGGCACGAAGGAGTGGCGCACGGCCGCCACCCTCATGGACGCGGTGGCGCGGTTGGCCGACTGGCTGGAGGAGGACCTTCCCGGCCGCTTCGCCGAGATGCTGGACGTCGTCCTGGGGCGGCTCCCCAAACACGAACTGGAGGCAAAAGAATCATGAGTGTTGATGTCGACACGACCCAATGGTCCCTGCCGGGCGTGACGGATGCGCCCAGGGACGAGCTCAGGGTGCAGCTGGAGGTCTACGGCGAGACCGTGCTCCTGCGGGGCTTCGAGAACGACACCGTCTGGGTCAGGACCGTCTCGGCGGACGGCATCGCGGGAGTGTTCACCCAGCACCTGGGGTTCTCCTCGGGGCTCCTGCCCCAGGACGCCCTCTGGTGGTGTCAGGGCGAGACCGGACAGGTGGTGGCCCTCTGGCGGCCGCCGCAGGTCTGGTCCGTGGCCCTGCAACGGGAGGCCTTCGCGCCCCCCGCCCGGCTCCGGCTCCCCATGCCGGGGCTGGTCTTCGTCTGCTCGCCGGGCCGCGCCCCCTGGGTCTACGCGGCGCTGGAGCGCCCGGCGGACCCCGAGCAGCAGCTCTTCCGGGCCCCCGCCTTCAACGTCTTCTCAGACGGGCGGGTCTGCCCCGGAAGCCACCGGTTCCCCGAGGAGGTGGGGCTGATTCCCGAGTCCTTCTTCCAGTCCTACTTCTCGCTGACCGGCGATGCACGAAACCGCTCGCAGAAACACCCCGACACCCTGCAAGCGCTCTGGGAGGAGCTCGATGGAACAACAGATTACCCGACGGAGGACCTGGTTCCCCAGTGCACGGTGGCCCACGCCCTGGCCGTCTCCGCAGGGCGACGCGGCTACCGCTAGCGCGGGAGACGCGGCTACCGCTCGTCCCGATGCACCGCCGGTGGGCCACCTGGTCAACCACCCCGGCGGCCTGGCCGGCGCCCAGGGCGTCGGCTACGACTACGTCCTGGGCGCGGACGGCGTCTACGTCCAGTCCCAGGGTGCCCACCTGGCGGCGCGGGTGCTGCTGGCCCCCTGCAGGATCCGGGGACTGGCCCGCATGGCCGAGACGGTGGCGCTCCGCAACGGCCCCATCCCGCTGCGCCTGTTGGTGGCGGGGCTCGGCTGGTTCCAGGAGGACCCGGACACCGAGCGGCTCTTCGCCGTGCGCTGGGACGGGGGCGCCTACCGGCTGGTGGTCCCGCCACAGTCCGGGAGCGAAACGTCGCTGGCCTACCGTCCCCCGGCCGGCGTCGTCGCTGAGGTCCACTCCCACGGGCGGGCCCGCGCCTTCTTCTCGGCCACCGACGACGCCGACGAGCAGGGGCTCCGCATCTACGGGGTCGCGGGACGGCTGGGCACGCCCCTGCCGGAGCTGCGGCTCCGCCTCGGCGTCTACGGCCACTTCGCCCCGGTCACCCTCGCCCAGGTGTTTTCCGGTCCGGACCCGGGCTCCGGCTCAACGGGGTAACGCCCGCGTCAACGCAAGACATCGATCCAACGACAAGGAGGTGAACTGAAGATGCCCTACTCCCTGGACAACGCATTCCTGCTGGACAATCCGTGGATCACGGTGGTGGGCTGCGGCGGGACCGGCGGCTTCGTGGCCGAGGGCCTCTGCCGCCTCTTCCAGGGGCGGGAGGCCACCATCGTCCTGGTCGACCACGACCGGGTGGAGCCCCACAACCTGCTGCGCCAGAACTTTTACCCCGAGGATGTGGGCCGCTTCAAGAGCCAGGCCCTCGCCGACCGGCTGGCCCGGGCCTTCCGGCGTCCCGTCGGCTACTCGGTCTACCCCTTCCGGGAGGAGGCCTCCCACCCCGATGGCCACCGCTACCCCGGCCTGCCCACCTACGGGAACTCCCTGCTCATCGGCTGCGCCGACAACGCCGCTGCACGCAGGGCCATGGCCGAGAGCCTGCCGGGCGACCCGCGCCGGTGGCTCATCGACGCCGGCAACGACACCAACTGGGGCCAGGTCCTCATCGGCAGTGCGCCGCGTCACGCGGCATAGGATACCTGATTGAATCAGGAGAAACTCGAAGGAAGTTTCTGGGTCAACCGACCTACCTCGAAGCGAAAGCCTAGGGGGACAACAGCATGTCGGTAAAGCGGCTACGGCCCGAAAGCGTTGTAGGGCCGGTTCCGCAAGACCCGCGCGATACGGTGAAAGCTGAATTGCTTGAACCCCAGTCTCCATGTGGTGCACGAGGACACCCGCCGGTAGAACGCTTGCAACCCGGCGTCACTCATTGCACTGGCCCGTTGCCAAGACCAGTGCACCTTCGATGAGTGAACGATGACCTATGCGGTCAATTCAAGGGGGCGAACAGGGCACCTAAGTCGCGCTAGAACGTCCTATGTCAACGGAACGCGGGATTGCCTACGGGGGGAGACCCCTATGGCAACGGAGCCCTCGTAGTAGTCCGAGCCGGAGAAAGCCCGGCACATGGCGAAGGAGGGCAGGTGGTTTCGACGGAATACGACAGAGAGGTATGCACAATGCAAGACGCCGAAACTGTACTGAACGTCATCAGCAAACGCGGAGAACGAGGATTGCCGCTGGAGAACATCTATCGGCTGCTTTACAACCGGGAACTCTACCTGCGGGCCTACGGTCGTCTCTACTCAAACCAGGGAGCGATGACCAAGGGAACCACCGCAGAGACCGTGGACGGGATGTCACTGGCGAAGATCGACCGCATCATCGAAGCCCTGCGCTTCGAGCGGTTCCGGTGGACGCCGGTGCGACGGGTCAACATTCCCAAGCCTAACGGCAAGACCCGCGCCTTGGGCCTACCGACATGGACGGACAAACTGCTGCAAGAGGTCATCCGGATGCTTCTGGAAGCCTACTACGAGCCGCAGTTCTCCGACCGCTCCCACGGCTTCCGACCCGGCCGGGGTTGCCACACCGCCCTGAGCGAGGTGGCACACAACTGGACCGGTGTCCGCTGGTTCGTCGAGGGAGACATCAAAGGGTGCTTCGACAACATCGACCACGAGGTCATGCTGTCGGTACTCGGCGAAAAGCTCCACGACAACCGATTCCTCAACCTGCTCAAGTACCTACTGAAAGCAGGCTACATGGAGGACTGGAAGTATGGCCGCACCCTGAGCGGTACGCCGCAAGGCGGCGTGGTCAGCCCCATCCTCTCCAACATCTACCTAAACCGGTTGGACAAGTTTGTCGAGAACGTGCTCATACCAGCCCACACCCGAGGCACAAAGCGAAGGCGTAACCGCACCTGGGGAGCGCTGAGTACCCGTCTGGCTTATCATAGGACGAAGGGGAATCACCTACTGGCGGCACAACTGCGCAAAGAGATGCAGCAACTGCCTTACGGTGACCCCTACGACCCTGAATACAGGCGGCTGCGATACGTTCGCTACGCGGATGACTTCGTGCTGGGCTTCATCGGGCCAAAAGCCGAAGCCGGGCAGATAAAGGAGTCCCTGGAGACGTTCCTGCGCGACACGCTCAAGCTGGAGCTATCCAAGGAGAAGACTCTCATAACCCATGCCACCAGCCAGGCGGCACGGTTCCTCGGCTATGAACTCGTGAACCAACAGGCCAACGACAAGCACGACCATCTCGGTCGGCGCGGCATCAATGGCAACATCGGATTGCGAGTTCCCGCCAAAGTCATTGAACAACACTGCCAAGCCTACATGCGCAACGGCAAACCGACACACCGCAACGAACTGCTGGCCGATGATGATTACACCATCATAAGCCGGTATCAAGCGGAGTTCCGGGGCGTCGTCCAGTACTACCTTCCGGCCTACAACGTCTCCCAATTCGGGAGACTGCAATGGGTCATGGGGAAGTCGCTGGCTAAGACCCTCGCAGGCAAGCACAAATCCACCGCTCGCAAAATGTTCCGGCGCTACAAGAGCACCGTACAGACCGAGCACGGGGAACGGGCATGCCTCCAGGTCGTAGTACAGCGGGGCAATGGGAAACGCCCACTGGTGGCACGGTTCGGTGGCATACCCCTGAAGCGGAACCGGCAGGCCGTCCTCGTAGACCAACAGCCTCAACGGTACAGGACTGACCGCAATGAGCTTATACAACGGCTTCTAGCGGACGAATGCGAGTTGTGCGGGTCAACGGTGAACGTCGAAGTTCACCACATCCGCGCACTCCGCGACCTGAACGTGAAGGGCCAAGGCGAAAAGCCCAAGTGGGTACAGGTTATGGCGGAACGGCGGCGCAAGACCCTCGTGGTCTGCCGCCCCTGTCACCTTGCCGCCCACGAGGGCGCTTGGAAACCGCGTAAGCAGACTTAACCACTGGAGAGCCGGATGCGGTGAAAGCCGCACGTCCGGTTCGGAGGGAGGCCGACGGAAAAGTGCTCCGGCCAACCGGAGTAACTCGCCGGCGGCCTACCCTACACGTCGCCGACGAGGTGGCCTGGGACGGCCCCGCCTTCGCCGGCGAGATCTGCTCCCTGCTGCCCGCGCCCACCCTCCAGCGCCCCGACCTGCTGACGGCCGTGTCGACCAGGCCGCCCGACGTGGACTGCGCGGCGGCCCTGGACCTCACCGACCAGGACCCGACCATCAACCAGATGATGGCGGCCCTGGTCCTCCAGGTGGTCCGCCGCATGGTCGCGGGGACCTGCCCCTTCATGGGCCTCTACCTGGACATGGAGCAGGGCACGGTCACGCCGAGCTACGCCACCCCGGAGGCGGTGGCGCGGGTGACGCGGACCGACGCTGCGTCCGAGTGACCAACGCACGTATACACAGTCTGAGAAGCAACAAGGAGAAGAGAAACCATGTCTGACCAAGAGGGAACAACCACGACCCCCGCAATCTGGCAGGACAACCACAGCGGTCTTCGGCGGCACAAGCTGATGACCAAAGAGCTCGCCGACACCATCCCGCCCCTCTACGCCAACGACGGAGCGGAGGACCCCGACGCCGTCCTCGCTAGGGTGAAGCTGTTCAGCCCCTACACCGGCTGGCGGTGGTACATCACCGAGTGGGACGCCGAGACCGGCCTCTGCTTCGGCCTCGTCGAGGGGTTCGAAACCGAGCTGGGCTACTTCGACCTCACCGAGCTGGCGGAGGTCACCGTGTTCGGCAGCGTCCCCGCCGTGGAGCGTGACCTGTACTGGGCGCCCCAGACCCTCGGCGCGATCAGGAGCCAGGCGCGGTAGCGGCCAGCGGCGGGGCGCACTCAGAGAGACAGCAAGGAAAGGAGAGCAACCATGCCTGAGGAAACCGGTACGGAAACAACCCGCTCGGACGCCCCGAGCGCCGACGACAGTCTCTTCGGCGATGCGGCGGACGGCACGGAAGCCGCGGTTGCCGATGCGCGGGACGCGGGCCAGGAGGGCGCACAGGACCCGAATGGCGCTGACGACGCCCAGGAGCAGGCCACCGGGGAAGAGACTGGCTCGTCCGAGGACCTGAAGGTCGTCGTGTCCGTCAAGGGAGGCCGGGCCACCATCGGGGTGCAGCAGCCCGCGTCGGACCCCCACATCGAGTCGTTCGATGGACATGACCTCGCCGAGCTGCCACAGGAGGTCTCAGCGGTGATCGAACGGGCGAGGGCCAAGTGGGAAGACGAACCCAGGTATCCGGCGCACGAGAGACCCGCTCCCCCGGCAAGGCGTCAGCCGCGGCGTGGCCAGGCGCCTGCGCAGGCCGCGGCCGCCGCCGAGGGAGGGGCGGACCAGCAGCAACCCGAGCCGCTGCGGCTGTTCTAGGGGCCGAGTTCAAGGCCGAGGAGCCGGTCGGCGCGGGACGCTGACCGCGGAGATACGGGGGAGGTCGTCGCAGAGGGTGCGACGGCCTCCCCCGCCCATCCATGTGTGTAACCTTTTTGCATTTCAGAAGGGAGAAGAGCCGATGAAGCTTCGCAACGATGAGACCATGAAGGCGATGTTGGAGACGAGCGGGAGATACGAAGTGAGGGAGATGCACCTGTTTGACAGTGATGCCAGGGTGGCGAAGGCCCTGTGTGGAGTCGACGCCTCTGCCGACGACCGGATTGGTGTGGACTACTACTTGGAGCGGCGAAAGGATGACCTTGGGGTTGGGACCGTTTGCGAGGGGTGCAAGGCCCAGACCGTCCCGTTCGCCAAGAACCGCATCCGGGACCTGGAGGCCGAGGGTCGGTGGGACGAGGCGGATGAGTATCGCCTGCTCGCCGCCACCCTCGTGAGGGAGACCGGTCCGGGATCTTCCTCGGGCTAGGAGACTGGCCCGCTGGTCCATGTATGCGGCCATTTTGCGTTTCAAGATCACCACGCCACCATGTGTGCCGGCCTATTCTTGTGTCCGGGAATCCGAGTGGGCGCCCCACTGCTCGGATTCCCGACGCATCACCGCCTCAGTCTCCCTGCAACAGGGAGGACTGCGTTTACAACTGTCCGGTGAAGGCATCTCAAATGGCCTTCAACGGCCCGGGGTCGTCCCCGCGGTCCACAACGGCCTCCCTGATGCTTCCGTCTCCGTGTCGCGTCATGTGGGCCCGAGCGTTCTTTTCATCCGCGCTGCTGACGGTCAGGGCAGCCCGGCTAGGAGACGCCCCGAATCCCTAGTGTTTCTCTGCCCCGGTACGTCACAGAAGTTTGGCGGAGGGCGCTAGGACTTACAGGCGGCCCAACCATGTCTCAAGGACGGTTCTGCAAGCATCAATTGCGCCTGCTACAGTCCATTGGATGGCCGAAACCGAGAACCTTGACCCAATTGTTCGTTCTTGGTCCAGCAATCATCTCTACCCCTTCAGGTGTCCCATTATCGCTGACGACCTACACGTAGAATGTCTGAACCCGACTCGAACTCCTGACTTAAACATGTGCTCCTCCGATGGCCGCTTTCGGGTTCATGTTGGTGTTCACCAATTGCAGACCCTTCTGGACATGTGCCGCGAGTCTGCCAGCTTGGAAACCGGGGGTATCCTCGTCAGTAGGTATGATGAGGCGCACGACACCGCAATAGTGACGCGTGCTTGGGGCCCGCCGAAGAACTCAGTGAGGATGCGGACCAGCTTCTGGAGAGGAACCCAAGGCCTGCAGAGGCAACTGGACTCCTTGTGGAGAACCAGGGAGTACTACCTCGATGAGTGGCACTATCATCCCGGTGGAACAGGTCAACCCAGCGAGCGCGACATGAGGCAGATGGTCCAGATCGCCAGCTCCCTTGAATACAACACTCCAGAGCCCGTATTGATAGTAGTTGGATCGGATTGGGAAGTGGTGGCGCACGTGTTCCCGCGGCACAGCGCATCCATTGAGATGACAGCGCCAAGTTCGGCCCAATTGGACCTTGGAGCCGCGAGCCTAGTTCTTGAAATGACCTGCGGGGCCTGAAACGAGGAATCGCCCGCGAATGGGCACATCGCCTGAAGGCGCCTCAGGAGACAATTGCGGGGAGGATGGTTCTCCTGTAGCTAGTCTAGTCTGTGAGCGCCTTGTTGGGGGTAGTGGCATGGGGGGCTTCGGCTCCTCCGCCCCTACACGTCACAACGCGCGAGCCAAGGGCCTAGGCGAGTTCAGAGGCGGACCAGCCACATCTCGAAGACTGTTCTATCTTTCGTCAAATTGGGCCCTGTCAAGGGCGGTGAGGGAGGTCCCGAACCTATGAAAGGAGGTGGATACCTTGTACCGCAAGCGTAGGGGCTCAGACACTTGGCACTGGTGCAGCAACTGCTCCAACTGGCCGACGTCTAACTATGAAACGTCCAACAGCCGCCCCAGCTCCGGGGAACTCTGCAATGAGTGCCAGGCAAAACGCGCGGCAGGGAACTGCCGGTAAGCAAAAGACACGTAACAACAAGGTCTCCCAATGCAGGAGGCCTTGCGGGAGAATAGGCTTGAGGGTATCCAGGCTGTACACTCTGAGAGGCAAGTACGGCTCTCACCTCTCAGATTCCGGCAGGCGCCGGATGAACCAGGGGGTTCATGAGTAGGATACTGCGTATCCCTACTTATGTAAAGGGCGTCCTGAACACGTGAACAGGAGGTTCAATATGCGCAGTTTGATAGGGCAACTGGCCGTTTACACCACTGGCGCGGTGATTGCTATTGGCATTGTTCCTAGCGGCCCAATGGGCGTGGCTGCGGCAATCGCAATGGTTCTCATGGGGCTCAAGGCTCTCTGGGAGTATGAGAAGGCCCGCTCTACGCGGTAGCTGTTGACAAGGCTCTAGGCGGGTTGCGCATAGACAGAGGTACACAAATGGAGATTCTACTCGGGAGCGCCTTGCTTTCAGGGGTTTGGACATCTGCCCTTGCAATGGGTTCACCAAGTCAATACTCGCTCCCCAGCCGCACATTCGTGTTTTGGGGCCTGCTCACAGGTACCATCGCGGCCTTGCCTTGGTTCTTGGAAGTCATCTAATGCGTTTGGCGAGTCGGGTAGCATTGCATAGAGGCCCCTTAGAATTACTAGGCCGTGGGCTGCGGCTGGTAGCGCTCTACCCGTATTCGGTCCTCACCCTTGCGCGCTTGCGCAAGGTCGTAGGAAGTCTGCCGGCGCAGCCAGAAATCCGCGCTGGACCATCCAGCCTTCTCAAGGCGAATGGCCATGTCGGGCGAGATCCCCGCGTGGCCGTTCAATACCCGCGAAAGGGTGTGACGGGCAACGCCCAAGACTTCCGCTGCCTCTGTGACGCTCAGGCCAAGGGGATCCAAGCAGTTTTCCCTGATGCTGCGGCCAGGGTGAGGTGGATTGTTCATAGCCATGGTCTCTTCCTTCTCACTAGTGATAGTCGACTAGATCGACGTCGTACACGTTGCCATCTTCAAACCGGAACGTAATCCGCCAGTTGCTCGAAATCGAAATGCTCCACAATCCTTTCAGGTCACCCATCAGGGGATGCAGTCTGTACCCGGGCAGATCGACGTCGCTCGGCCTGCTGGCGGCATCGAGGTCTGCGAGGGCGAGAGTGATCCGATCCAATTGGTCCGCGCCTACCCTGCTGGAGTCGCTTCGTTCATAGAGCCGCCTCAGACCCCGATGGTGAAATGACCGGATCATAGAAAGAGTATACCGTGTGCCGGTACACCTATCAATAGCCTCACTACTGTTTCCCACTCTTTGAGACCGATTTGAGTATCTTCCTACACTGCCCCACATGCCGCGCTAGGGAGTCGCTGCGCTTCCGCAGTTGCGTCTTGCTGCCGAGCCTGCCTCGACGTAATCCACGCTCCAACACCTCCCGCATCCGACAGGAGAACCTCCCCACCCTCAAACACGAGACCACAGTCCCCGGGTCTAAGCCCAATCGCTCCGGACTGCATTCAGCAGACCCAACTGCCCGATCGCCGGTACCACGGCTTGCAGGCGGGGCCGGTCGAAGCTGATGACGTTGTGCCCCAGCAGGAAGTCGGCGCCAGTGGAGAGGTTATCCAGCTTGGCCAGAGCCGGGAGCAACCGGTCTCCGGTGCCCGGGTAGACGAAGGACGCACCAGAGTCCCAACGAACCCCCGCGAACGCGCGGATGCGATGGTCCTGCGTGGTGACCTCCAGGTCCGCCGATAGGCAACGGGACAGGTTAGGGTAGATTTGGTTTGGCGCACTGTTCATTGCCGTACACAACCACTCCAGCGTCTACCTGATGGCCTCGATAATCCGTTCAACTAGATCCGTGGACTTGTATGCGCCCACACCTGAGGCTGCCAAGAACGAGAACCACCTCACCGCGGTTCGCTGGCCGTCGTGCTTCAGGTTGGATAGGTGCAGCAACTCGGCGTTGCTCAGAACCCTCCTCTGATTTTGGGCGAGAATCCCCCTACAAACCAAGTCCCAATTGCTACGCAGAGAAAGGATGCTCCCAAGCGTGCGATACCCTCGGACATACTAGCGCCTTACCCCCCGGCAGGTTTGTGGACGCCACGATAGGCGACCGGTCCCGTGTAGGAGAGCGGCGCAATCAAGAGCGGTAAGCCCATCTGCGATCGGCTGTGAATGCCCCGTCACCTTGTATGGGAATACGGCCAAGAATCGCCACGGTGCTCCCTCAATGACCCTGTCATCTTCCCAACGCCGTGGTACGCATTTCGCGTACCTGCTCAGCAATGCTCTGGACTCGATTCAGCACGGACTCTAGGGTGCCCGTCAGGTCAAGTGCGGATACCTTAAGGAGTTTACCCGAGTGACGCACTTCGTACTCGGCAACGTCCGCCTCGCCCTTGGCGTAGACGAGAATGCCGCCAGGCAAATCAAGGGCGGTGACGTAGGCCAGCAGCTGGTAGAGGTCTGCGTTGCGCATCCGGTTGTCATCGATGCGCTTGTACTTCGCGTCGCCCACGAAGACGCACCGCGACCCGTCCCGCCACACGAGGTCCGGACGGAGGCGCACCCTGCCGCGTCCACCCGTCGAGGGGACATCCAGGGTGTCGATTGAGCCTTCGCCGAACCGGCCCCTGGCAACGCCCAGCGCTTCGCGCAAGGCCACGGTGACGAAGTCCTGGAAGAGCGTGATCATGTCGATCAGCAGTCCGGGCGCCCGTACTGTTCCCCGCTCCACCTGGTAGGCGTTGTGTTCCAGGATCAGCCTCGAGAGCGCGACAACTTCCCGGTAGTGGCCGTTCAGCCGGTCGAATGCGACCTCCGGCACCTGCCGGGGGGAGTATTCGACAAGCGAGACATGTTCGAGGGCCGCGCCGAGCTGGATCAGGCCGTTGCGAACGTTCGCTGAGCGCAGGCGCATCATGCTCAGGAGGCGCGCCGCGGCCTTCACCAGCCGGTTCGCCGTGACGTCGTCGGTGAACTCGTCGTAGCGCACCTCGACGGGCAGGGGGATGCCGAATCGTCTGCGGACCTGCTCGTCGAACCGGATGCGCCCGCGCACCGTCAGCAGCGCTTCCTCGCGCGTTTGGTAGCCGTGCAGCAGCCCGCGCCGGAACGCCCTGCCCGCCGCGGAGACCAGGGCAAGGGCCAGGGTGTCCGGCAGGGCGGCGTCGGCGTGGAAGTCGAACGCGCCCTGCTGCAGGTTGATCCGGTCCATGGCGTAGCAGGCGAGCGAGAGGAGCTGCGGGACGCCGATCTTGGGCTCGATGCGCACCGAGAGCCCTTCCACTTCGAATGCGCCGACCTCCGAACCGGGGGTCAGGTAGTACATGGCTGCCGGATCCGCGGTGTCCGCTCGCTCCACGGTGAGCGCCCCCAGCCGCCGGAGCGCGTCCCGCTGGCCGGCGGACAGCGGGTGCGGACCGCTCCGTTGACCCTCCTGCAGGTCAATCTGACGCATCGCCCGCACCCCCGTCCGGGGCCGGATCGTTCTCGGTGTTGGCCGCATCCAGGGACTGGCCGACACCGTCCTGGGCCACCGCGCCGCGCAGCCCCGCGAGGGCGAATTCCTCCCGGACGTCGGGGTCGCCGAAGCGTTGCTCCTCGATGTAGGGAAGGATGCTGTGCTTCCAGATGCGCGCGACGTCCCCGTCGGTGAGGCCGGGATTGCCGTCCGCTCCTCTCCGCAGGAAATAGCTCGGCCCCAGGCCGGCGTTGCGGTCGCCCAGCTTCCGGTTGGCCTCGTCCAGGACATCGGCCACCCATGCCATAGCGCCGAGCTCGTTGGCGTCGAGCCATCTTCGCAGGAGCCCCTTCACCGGTTCCTCGTTGGCGGTGAACTCCACGAAGTAGAAGCGCCGGCGCAGCGCCAGGTCCACCAGGGCAATCGACCGATCCGCCGTGTTCATCGTGCCGATGATGTAGAGATTCGCGGGGAGGGAGAAGGGCTCGTCCTCCTCACTCTGGTACTGCAGGCGAATCGCCCGGTCGCGGTATTCCAGGAGGAAGTAGAGTTCCCCGAACACCTTTGCCAGGTTGCCCCGGTTGATCTCGTCGATGACGAGGAAGTGCTTCACCTCGGGCTCGTCGCGGGCCGCATCCGCGGCGTGAACCAGGGGCCCGTCGGTGACCGTGAATCCCGCCTGCTGATCGTCGCCTATGACCGGCCGGAACCCCTGAACGAAGTCCTCATAGCTGTATGAGGCGTGAAACTGGACGAGGGTGACGCGCTCGCCGGAGCCGGCCAGGCATTCCGCCAACGCCTGCGCCACGAAGGTCTTGCCGGTCCCCGGAGGACCCTGGAAGATGACCTGCCTCTTCTCCTCGAGGAGCGCGGCGATGCCCTCGAGGAACTCCCGCGGCAGGAGCAGGTCCTGGGCCAGGGAGGCCAGCGTGCGCTGTGCGGCGGGCACGGGTGGCGCAACGCGTTCCCGGTCGATGGCCCAGGCGACGGACTGGGCGTCAAGCCTGTGCCGCAGGGTAAGGCCCCGACGCGCGGATTCCTGGATGATGCGGTCGAAGAAGCCGAGGGCGTGCGCATAGACGGCGGCTTCGTCGGCGTCCGCTTCCGGATACGCGTGGCCGGTGCGGCCATAGGTCCGGTTCAACAGTCGAATCCTGAAGGGCGGGTACCCGTCGACATCGAGGCCCATGAGCAGGATCGCTATGACGTTCATGCGGGTCCCGACGCCGCGCAGCACGTCTTCGGGCAATCGCCGGCAAAAGGCGCGGATGCGCTCGCCCAATGGCCGGTCATCCGCGGCCCACAGACTCCCCAGCGCCTCCCGTGCGTCCTCCGGTTGCGCGTCAATCCAGCGATCGAGGGCGTACGCCTGAAAGTGCGTCGTGAGGTTGTATGTGCCAAACAGTGCGGCCGTGAGCCGGTCGCGCCAGTCGTCGGCGCCGGACAGGACGGCTTGGCGCGCGGCCGCGCTCAAGGCCCCGACCTCGCGCTTGTAATCGACTTCCTCTCTATCCAGGCGCCCGCTGTCGACGTACTGCCGCGCCAGGGCGACGTATGCGTCCCACGGGGTCTCCGGCGTTGGGGGCGCGTCCTCGGGATACCAATGGTCCACGAACCGCGCATAGTCCTGGGGCCGGTCATGAAAGGCGAAGGCGATCAGGGCATCGGCCGCCCAGGCAAGGGTCCCGGAACCGGGCGCGACCTGCCAGACGGTCCTGCGGTTGGTGTAGAAGTACCATTCCCGCGGGGGCGTCACCGCAGTCCAGTCGACCGTCACGTTGCGCCCGTCCTCCAGGTTCTCCGTGACGGTTCCCACCGCCTTTATCCCCATCACCGACACGCTCCTCCCTCCCGCGTCGAAGGGGAGGTTGTGCTTGCGCGTGGTCGTATACTTGATGGCGATCCGGTCGCCGGGCTGCATCGCCTTGACGACTTCCAGGTATCGGTTCTGCCAGCCGTTGCGCCATATCCCCTCGCTCAGGAACTTGGCGGTCTGGTCATTGGCGCCGCCGTACGAGGCCCCGACGAACCAGTAGGGGCGGGGTTCCTGACGCTCATGATCTTCAGTCATGCTCTCCTCCTATGGCCGAAATGCCATGGCCCGCGGACTGACGCGCTACCCTTGGCCAATTGTCCCGAACCTCTCGAGCTTCTCACCCTGGCGGAAGCGCACTATTGTCCTCTGTAGCCACGACCCGCATCCATGGCGAGACCGTTAATCCGACCGGCACCATCTGAGCAGAGCCAGACAACCGATTCGGCAAGCTCGTTCGAGGTTCCTCGACCGGCGTTGGAAATCATGAGACGGATGAGAGCCCCCGCTGGGCTCACCGGAAGCAGGTCCAGCAGGGAGCGTAGTCCTGGAGTGTCCATTATGCCGGGGCAGATGGCATTGACCCGAACGCCGTAACGGGCGTACTCCGAGGCGGCGGCCCTGGTCAGTCCCACCACCGCGTTCCCGCTTGTCACGTAGGCGAGGCCGTCAGGCAAGTCGATCAGGCCGGCGCCCAGGGCAATGTTGACGATAGATCCACTTCCCTGTTGCAGCATCTGCGCCATCTCATGCTTGAGCCATAGCCACACGCCCTCGGCGTTTAGGGCATCCGCGCGGTCCCAGTTGTGCACTGGGAACGCATGGATGCATTCGGCGTTGACCCTCCCGATGCCCGGGCAATTGCAGGCCCAGTCCAGCCTCCCGAAAGCCGCCACTGTCCCGCGAATGAGGGCCTTGACGTCCTTGAGGCAGGAAGCGTCGGCAAGCAGCACTATGCCGTCTCCGCCAGCATCCTTGATGGCTCTCAGCGTCTCCTCTGCGCCACTGCCGTCGTGATCCGATACCACAACCGTGGCCCCTTCCCGCGCCATAGCCACAGCGCGGGCGCGACCGAGCCCCGACCCAGCCCCCGTAACCAGGGCTATCTTCTCTTGCAACGAGCCGGGCATTGTTCCTCATCCTCTCTGCGGACTGAACTCGGGCAGCGTCAATCTGTCTTCGGTGATGCTTCAACGCCATCTATTGCCGCTTGTGGCATTTGGCCATTGCCAGGAGCAGGCTGGCCCCCGTTCCCCTACCCGGCTGCTACTCAGCAGGTTGCGCGCGGCTCACTGACCTCCGATATCTCGACATGCTGAAAAGAGAACTAGCACCGATTTTCCCGGAGTGCTTCCCGGCATTCTGGACATAGGGGCTTCCCGCCGGTGCCGTGAAGCCGATGCTGTCTACCAATCCTCGTGCCCAACGAGCAGTGGGTGCAAATGTGGTAGTAAGCGGAGAAGGGGGAATGAAATGCATCAACGTTTGCCAAGTGTTGCTCCTGAAAGTATGTCAACGGGCATTGGAGTCTGTGCTTCCTCGTACCATCCTTCTTGGCGCATTGCTCGCCGCCTCTCCGCATGACGGAGCCCACATCAGCCCCTCGCGCTTCCCAGGACCTAACACTCCAAAACCACCCTACTTCTCAGAGAATGGGGGCGTGGCTAGCAATCCCCAAGTCTAACAGTGTCGTGCAAGGACAAGGGAATTGCTCAGTTGACTACCCATCGTGACACTTCCAGCATCGACCATCCTTCTCCAGCACTTCCGGGTAGTTGACCACACGCCCGCACTGCGCACACGTCTACACATTATGGCATCAGGTTCTCCATCGGCGATGCGCGGAAGAATACCTGCGCAATCTCTTCCGGTAAAGCGTCAAGCTTGGGTGGGTGCTTGCGTCCCAACGCACGCCCCTTCTCTGGCTTCTTTCCTGACATGACGGCTCCACTCTCTCGTTAGATAGGCCTTTTCTTGGTAGAGCCTTGAATGTCGATTTCCATTAACTCCCGCGACTCGCCCCTGTTCCGCACCAGCCTCAGCCACACCAACCCTCACAATCCCAAGGTCAGTATGGTCACTGGCAGGTGCAGCGCGTGATTGACGGGCTCGCCTTTTGCCAAGACAGCCGCGTAGTCGGTGCGCGATTCTACGCGCTTGCCCAACCGCTCCTGCTCGGTGAAGAGGATGGTGAAGTTCATCTTGCGGTTTGCATCGTCCATAGCACCCAACCAACTCTTGATACGGCATCCGCTGACCGTCCGCATTTGGTGGCGTTGCGGGCGGCAGTCCTTCCTCATCGGTAGCAACAACCGTGCAGAGAAGCCGATACGGCCCTTCCACCATTCTTTCTCTCCCTTCACTGGCTTTTGCCAATACGTTGATGACGGACTAGCAGACCCCCCGCCGGATCAGACGCGCGCACTGGAGGCAGGGGCGCTTGCCGCCCGTGCCGAGGTATCGCCGGTCGGGTGGGATGGCCTTGCCCTCAGGGCAGCGCGTGCAGCAGTGGAATACCCGCTGCTGGGTGGAGTGCCAGGTTTCTACGAAAGGCATCGCAGCTAACTCCTTCTCCTCTGGAGTCCGCAGATAGTGAGGCCGAGACAGACCGCCGCCTTCACTGCCGCGACCGCTGACAGTAAGAGCGTCAGCATGGCCACCGGCATGGGGAGGCCAATGCCGCGCTTTGAGTCGGCAAGCTGCCTTGCCAGGGGGCCGTGTTGCCATTCGTGCTTGGCGGTCGGTTGCCCCGATGGGTCGTTGCTCTGGATCACGGTTCTGGTCCTCCCTCCGAAGAATGCGGGCGGCACCCGGCGCTCTCCCTCCTGATGCCGCCCGCCGCAATCGCACCTTGGCCGGTCACGGTCAGATTCGTGTCGCAATGACCGCCGGGGTGAGTGCGTTGGTGGCCCGCACGCGGTCAACCTCCGCGGCGCAGTCCTCCCGCTCCGAGTAGGATCGGTGCGCCTCCTCGACCTTCAGAGTTTCGTCCGTGAGCCGCCAAGGCCACCTGCCGCGCAGGTCTCGGAAGATTTCAACGTGCATTGCTCCCTTTCCTAACTGTGAATGAAGCCCTAGAACAGGACAGCCCACAGGCCAAAGACGGTCACCACGATGCAAAACCCAAAGAAGACCATCCCGATGAGCTGCACGGGGTCACGCCCTAACAGGAGTCGCCGGTCTATGGTCAGCCTCCTTCACCGTTGCTTGGCGAGATGCGCCGTCGCCGTAGCGTGGTGGCTTGGGTAGTTCGCCAAGGCGGCCCGCTGGATGTCTTCCTCAGAGCCGTTGCCCACGCGCAGCCACGCCTCGAAGGCTTCATTGCCCATTCGGGCGAATCGGGTTCATGCCGGAGGATTGCTACCCCTACCGGCAGGGCAACGCCCACGAGACCGAGCAGAACCCATACGCTCCAGCGTGTGCCTCGGGTAGGCACGGTACCCTCCATCAACAGCGCGCTAGACCTATCACTAGAATGACAGTCATCGTGATGAAAAATAGCCGGTCGCACACGGCATCGAACGTTACCTTCACCCCATCGCGGCCTCCTTAGCGAAGCAGAAGTACACAACTCCCTTTCGGGCGAAACGAGAACTTGGAAGCCTGCGGCGGCAGTGACCACCGTGGCGCCTAGCAGCAGTGCCAGTTTGAGAATATCCTTGATGGCTGCTCGCCCCCTACCAGGCCAGCATTCCGCAATCACCCTTTTCATAAGACTCCATTTGATGGCCAGTCTCCGGGGTCTGGTGCAAGTCTCTAGCGTCAATCACCACATGCCGTCACCGGCTTCCCGCCAGGCCCTCACCCTGGAGTTGTTTTCGTGTCCCTGGCTGCGGGACGCCTTCGGCAACTGGACGAAGCGTGAGCGACGGAACGCGGTCTGCACCCGACGGCCGGCCTCCTGTTGGTGTGGGTGCTTGCATGCCAGCAGCCATTGCCGCTTGCGTTGGCTGGCAACTGTTGTGCACCATATTGGACAATGCACTAGAGTCTGCTAGTGCAGTACGGAGACGTGTGCAAGCCTTTCTGGCAACCAGAATAGAGTGGGGGTGTGTCGTGCCAACATTCGCCAAGATGTCCGTTTCACAGGCCCAGGCCAAGAGCGCGACCGGGAAACGAGCGAAGGTCCTGCAGGAGTACATGGGGTACATCCAGGAACTGGCGCCCGGCGAGGCGGGCGTCCTGGAGCCCGGTGAGGGCGAGAGCACCCAGGCGATTCGCCGCAGGCTCAGCTCCGCCGCCGACGCCCTGGGGAAGACGCTCCAGGTGCGGCGCAACGGAGGCGCGGTGTATTTCTGGACGAGTGAGGGCCGGCGCAGGGGCAGGCCCCGCAAGAACACCGAGTCGTAGGTTCCGCGCAACGTCGTTCCTCCAGCAGTTTCCGTCTAGGCCCCGTGTGAAGCCTTGGAATCACCCCGGCGGCGGCCGGCGTGACGCTTCGGTCCGTGCTCCCGCGGGTGGGGGCCTAGTCCGCATCGGCGTTCCGCGACCCGCGACCGGGCAACGACAGCTTCCGTCTGGTCGTCCCCTGTCGCTGCGGCGCTGCCTCCCTTGCCCGTTGGCAAGAGTGCCCGCGGCGAGGCCCGCCAGGAGCGCAACGCAAATGCCTCCCCTGCCAGAGCGGTCGTCGACAGTACCGTACCACCGCGCTGTGAACGTTCAATGGACGAATGGCCCCATTGTGGTGGCAGTCCGGTGACATTTCGCAGACAAGGGCATTGGAGCAGGCAGCCCGTCTCGCAGGCGAGGCGGGCTGCCTGCTCCTCGTCATTCGGGTGCGGGGCTTTCTCGCGATTCATGGGCTGTGGTCGCAGCCCATGGCCAGCGCGCCGTTCCCCGCACGATGAACAGGTGGTCCAGGCCCAAGTCGTCCGCCAGCATCAGCAGCGCCATCATGTGGCGCGCGTTGGGACGCACCACGCCTTCCGTCCACCGCCAGACGGTGGCGCGATAGGTTCCGATGCGCCGGGCGATCTCCGACCACGACAGGCCGGACGCCTCCTGGAACCGCACCAGCCGCTGGGGGAAGTCCTCGGGGAAGCCGTCGGTGCTTCTGCCGTGCTGAGCCCTCCTTTGTTGTCCGAATCCCTGGTCACGTGTAGGCAACAATTACGTCTGGATGTTCTTGCACCTGTTCCATGAACGGGCGGTCGTGGCTGATAGCTATGACCCGAAACCCATAGTCCCTCAACTGGGTGCGGACCTGCGAGTCCGTCTGTTGCTGCCCAAGTCCATCGTGATGAGGTCCGTCCACAAAGACGCAAACACCTGGGAGGTTTCCCCGGTTGTAGGAGAAATCTGGCTGGACATGCACTCCGGGGGCGGGGCGGTTCTGGCCTTGTCGTGCACCCGTATACGGCTGCACGAACCAGCCCCCCGGGGGTCCATTTGCACCCTTGGACTGTGGCCACTTAGGTCACCTTAGCCTCAGCCCTGACCCAAGGCGTCCACAGCGAACCTTGGGATGAAAGAGGCGGCGCTAACCCTGATACGCTGCACTTGGTCAACGGCGTAGGAACGGACCTCGCCGGTGTCGGACTGCACTGCGTAGAGGATGAGTTGACCGGAGCGGGTCATCCGTAGACTGTAAGGCTCAATCAAGTGGTTGTGATCTTGGTAGCCGAGCTCAACACAGAGATGGTTGGCGGCGGCGAAGCGCACTTCCTCGACAGGCACTCTTTGGCCCCACACCGACAAGACGGAAGGAGGGTTCCATGAATCGTCGATTTCCTCGGTGTGTGGGATCGGAGGCAACGCTCCAACCTGAGCCAGTCCCTCAAGCCATGCGTACAGGCGAGGCAATTCTTCCCACAAGGCGGAGAAGGGCGGCAGCGCCGGAAGCTGATGCGCCAGCATGTTGGCCCATTCGTCCTCCAACTCCCTCAGGAAGGGCGATGCCTGGATAGCCTTGCTCGTGAAGACCTCCACGCCCTTAGAATTGCACTTCTCCCAGTACACGGACCGGAGGAGGGCAGCCTCAGGAAGCGTAGATGCCCTTCTGTACAGGAAGATTATGTCGTAGAGGTCACGAGGCCGGGCTCTCTCTCCCATAGCCCGCAGCTTCTCGGCGAAAGTCTCCTCAAAGCTGTAGCATCGCACCTGAGCGGGCACCGGCAGGGCGTCGGGGTACTCGTGGGCAATGGGACGCAGCACAGTGGGACGCACCACCTGTTCCGCAGTGGTCAGGTCGAGCCGGAGGCTTGCGACACCAGGCGCGTTCCGTGGGCCACGGTAGTAGATGCGCCCCTCGGCTGACCGGCCATCGGGGCGCTGCCGCACTACTGGTTCCCTTCCCTGAAAGTCGATCCCGGACTCCTCGTAGACACGCTCTAAGACGCCTTTCAAGAGAGGAATGACCTGACTTGCCTCTGCCGGGCCTCCGGGCAGCACCGTAAAGTCCAGATCCTCAGAGAATCGGTAGGTCTCGACATAGCACTTCTTCAGGCACGTGCCGCCCTTGAAGGCCCACGAGGTGGATAGGCTGGGGTCCGACCCGATTCCCCAAAGCACCCACCCGATCACGTAGTCCTTCTCGATCACATCCTCTCGGATGCCCCACTCGTTGATCCTCTCGTTGAGGTCCGTTCTGGTGATCAACTGGCCATACCGTCCGATGGGACTCTCCCGTTCTCACGCAGCCTCCACCGCCACACTACGGGTCCTTCGTCGGGCAGGCTGGGGTCCAAGAGACCGATGCCTGAGCTCACACTCGTTTCGCAGGCTTGGAGAAGAGAGGGTGCATGGACATCCAGTGCCTCCAGAAGGTAGCCCAGGCGCTTGAAGCCCGTACGGTTGCCAACCCGCCGGACGTAATCCTCAAGAAGAGTGTCGTCACGGTGCTCGCTCCTGAAGTAGGTGTCCACCACGTCGGCGATGTGGCGAAAGCCTCCCCCCAGCGTTGGGTCGTCGAGGACATCGACAATCGTACGCGAAGGATCAGATACGTATACTCTAGTCTGGTCCCGCCAGACGGCCTTGGTTCCGAATGCCTTTCGCGGAGTGGTGCGCCTGATGCGAAATGGGAACCCCTGGATATCGGCCTCCCTCCCCCTCACCCGCTTGGTGGTGACGACCACGGTCTCTCGGAATATCTGCTCGGTCAGGTCCCAGTGCTCGCACGCCGTCCAGCCTCCGATGTAACAGTCGGGGCCGAAGAGCTTCGACGCGATGACCCAGGGGTCTTCCCGCCACGCGCTCGGGTCGATGGCGTCAAGGGGTATGGGCGCGTAGAGACCACGGCAGACACGCACCAGCCATCCCCTCGCGGCCAGGTATGCGAGGAATCTGTGCGTCCGTGATATGGTGAGGGAGAGGACGGCGGCGGCCTCTTGGACCGAGAAAGGACCTGTGACGCCCCGGTACAAGGAGGTGAGGAGTCGCCGGTTCCTCTCCGAGATGCCCTTCGGAGTCATAGTACGTGTCGCCAACAGCAATTCTTTCCACCTTATCGAAGATACTGCACCTATGATATATTCGATAGGGCCACCGGTCAATGTGGCCTCTGCCTTTGGAGGTGACACCATGCCTGACGAATTGCCTGTAGATTTGCCCTTCGACCTGGGTCTCACGCTCGAATGCGACCAGGGCCGTCGCCGGCGTCCAGACCACGCAGACCACGGCTGGTGTGCCAGTGTGCTTGGCCAGGACCTCGTCCGTATTCGCCAGAAGAGGAAGGACGGTCCGGTCGCATTTGATCCCTGCGAGGAGGGAATTGCAAACAAGCTGCGCCAGCAGTTCAGGCTCACCGACTACGATGAGCGCATCGAAACTATACATGCCCAGTTCTAGCTCGATCCCAAAATGGCAGCGTTCGTAGAGCGTTACTACGGTCTACGGACTATGAAGGTGGACCCCTGGGAATGGTTGGTGTTCTTCATCTTGTCGGCCCACAACCACTCCCAATCGCTCGTTGCAACCTCGCCGACTGCCAACGCCATGGACGAGATCGCTGGATGGTTTTGGGAAGACGGGCGCCGACCAGTCGGTAGATACCCATTGCCGAGTCCCGAAGACGTAGGGTCGCAAAGTGGCCTATACAAACTCAACGATCTTTGGGGGCTAGGTCGGGTCACCATGCTGCCGCGCATAGGCGGTTTGAGGTGCGGCTATGGTCGACACTGCATCACGGCGCATGCGAGGCAGTTTGAACAATTTTCTTAGGTACTCCTAGGCAGTGGCACTCTAGAACGGGAGGCAATCAGATACCTTGCGTGTTGCCATTTCGTAGGCATCTACGTTCCAGTCCCGTCCGGTGGGCGTTGCCGGACCGGCATGCACTGCGTTGGTTGTCCCCAGCTGTCTTTGTCGTCTGAAGGGGTGAGTCCGTGGGCCCTGGTTGCCCCAGCAGGCGACGGAGCGATCGGTCCTCACCCCGCAGGTATGGTGATTCCTGCGACGCAATTTGTTGTTCGTCCTGCTCTAGCGCGATGGCGATGGTGATGACGAGGTTGTTGTCGCCGTCCACCGTGATCTCGTCCACCACGTCCCGGAGCACCCCTCGCTGTTCCTCCGCCGACAACGCGTCCAACCCACTGCCTATCCGCTCGGCCCACGCCTGCACGCTCTCGGCCATGCGCGCGCGGCTCACCTCCGTAGCCGCGCGCGTCCGGTAGTCCTCCACCTTGTCTCGCAGGTGCTCCATCCGTTCCGTGATGAACTTGCGCTGGAGGTCCAGCATCTGCTCGGTGATCTTGCCGGCGACGTAGAGCCGGACGAGCCGCTCCTCCTCGATCTGCACCTCCCGCAGGTCTCGCTCCGTCTTGGCCTGCTCCTCTGCCAGTGACTCACCGCCGCCCTTCCCGAGCGCCTCGATGCCAGCGATGATGACGCTGGGCTCCTGCAGCACCCCTTTGACCTCGTCCCACACGCGCCCCTCCAGCCGCTCGGCTTTGATGGTGGGCTTCTCCCGGCACCGCAGGCGCAGGGCGCTCCCCGTGCAGGAGTAGTAGCGCAGTGGGACCGTGAGGTCGTACGTGAATCGCTGTCCTCCCCGGGTGGCGTGGGTGCGCCAGCGGGCGTGGGCCCGGAACTTGCGCCCGCACTTGGTGCACCGCAGCAGGTGCTGGAGGAGGTAGAGGGCCTTGGTGTTGCGTTTGGAGCCGCTGTACCGTGCCCGCTTGGCGGCCTGGGCCCGGTCCCAGGTCTCTTCGTCCACCAAGGGCGGCACCGGCACCTCGATCCACGTGTCGGCCGGTTGGGCGAATACCCGGTTCCCCTCGTCGGTGGCGATGTTCCGGGTCCGCCCGTAGGCCCAGGTGCCCTTGTAGACGGGGTTGCCCAGCAGCCGCTGCACGACGGACTCGTGCCAGGTGTGGCCCCCGCTGGCGGTGGGGATCCCGTCGTCCGTCAGGTCCCAGGCGATGCGTTGGGCGCCCATGCCACGGTAAACATAGTCGTGGAAGATGCGGCGCACGACGTCGGCCTCGGCCTCGACGACCTCGGGCTTCCCAGCGGCGTCGACGCGGTAGCCGTAGGGCGGTCGGCCGGTGGAGATGCGCCCCTGCTTGGCGGCGCCCCGCTTGCCCATGGCGGCCCGCTCCCGGAAGTTGTCCAGCTCGATCTTGCCGATGGCCGCCATGAGCCCAAACGTCTTCATGTCGATTGCATCCATGACCGACTCGATGCGGAGCTGGTAGGCCTCCACGACCTCCATGAGGGCGGCGGCGGGGAACATGCCCCGGCTGAGGCGGTCGGACTTCCAGCAGACGATGACATCGAAGCGGCCCTCGCGGGCGTCGGCCAGCAGGCGCTGAAACTCGGGGCGCTTCTTGGACCAGCCCCGGCCCACCTCCTGATACCGGGCGACGATGCGCAGCTCCTTGCGTTCGCAGTGGGCCTCCATGTCGGCGACCTGTTCGCCGAGGGAGGTCTTGTCCTCCTCGGCCTGGCTCTTGTCCGACACGCGGGCGTAGATGGCCGCCCGGTTCGGTTCAGGGCTTCTGTGGAGTTCTCTCGGCATGTGTGCCTCCTTTCGCTATTGCCTAAGCGTCACTAAACCAAAAAGACCCGCCTCCTGTCGAAAGCGGGTCAGCAAGTGCTAGAATGCCCTTGCATCACCTGTTAGCGCAGGTGGCGCCACGGCCCGGGGTGTTAACAGCACCGCCGGGTCATCCTCTTCCTACCACCTTACCGCCTGCGCGGGGGCGCGTCAATCGGGACAGGTGCGAGTTCCCGGGCCACGTTGTGGATAGCAGTTTTGCCCTGGGGAAGGTGACCGCTACCGGTCGTCCATCGGGTGGTTGGCGTCCTCTCCTTGAGGAGCCTGGGACTCCGCGCGCATGGCAGCGGCGAGAATAAGCGCGAAGACACGGCGCAGCCGCTCCTGGGCGTCCGGTGCGGGTTTGACCCGCAGCGTGACGGTGCCCAGCTCGTCGCTTCGCGCTTGTGTGCCGCCCTTCTTGTTGGCCTCGTCTCGTGCCTTCACTGCTGTCCGATCCCGCTGCTGCGTTGTTGCTCATACCCCTCAGTGTGGTGGTGACGGGCGTTCGCCCAGTGTCCCCTCGCCACCCTGCTTCGCCCATCCCGCCGGTGCGGGTGCACGGGTGCACCCCTCCGCGGTCCGACGCGCTGCGATGGGGTCCTAGCAGTGTGCTGGGAGCACCGAAGGCATACGGATGCCCTGTAGGGGAGGCTCCCCGAGAGGCCCCCCTTGCAGGGCAGCGTTTTGCGGGCCGGCACGGGATGTAATGGACGTGTACAGGAGATGAGGTTTGTCGAAAGCGGGGACGGAGGGGCTGTTTAGGCGGCAGGGGCGCGGCAAACGCGCCGCTGCCAGGGGTCGCCAGCAAGCACTTGGAGGTGAGCGCTGGTTCCAGTGTTCGGAGGGACCGTCAGCTACGAAACACTCGCGAGGAGAGGGCGGAGCAGTGGACAACGCCAGCTTTGAAAATACCCTTTTGGGAATCGGTGCACGGGGAGCCACGGTGGAACGGGTGTCGGGCCGCCGCGGTCGCTGGACGATCGAGGGCTGACAATCGCCGCCCTCGGGGAGGCGGGCACGAGGATCGCAAGGGGAGCAGGCTGGAGGGGACGTCGGCGGGGGTGCATGGTCGCACCCCATTCCAAGGACGGCAGAGGGGCCCGGATTCCCTGGTGTAGGACCCGCGTACAGGAGATTGAGGTGTGTCGGGAGCGGGAGAGGGTGTCCCTGTCATAGCTGGCGCAGCTATACGCCAGGGTCCATCGAGGACGGTCAGTCGAGGCGTGTGCTCAGGTCGTCCCGTTGCCGCTTTCTGCAAACATGCAGCTACGACTTGCAGACCCGTTTTGGGCCATGGGCGTGCAAGGCCCCTAGCTGAGAACAGCATTTTGCACGAGGGGGTGGGGCCCGAGCCCGGCGGCTGGGCGAGGGCCGGGGAGGCCGGACAGGGGCGTTCCAGGTGGATGCACCGAGCGGCCGCATGCCGACTTGGGGGAAGGCGGCGCGAGCGGGAGGCAGCCAACGGAGGTTGGCCACGGCAGAGCAGCCGGGTCCCACCGGGCGGACACGTGCGGGGATGAAGGCCCCTACGGGCATGGATGCGGGAGATGCCTTCGGCAGCGGCGCCGTTGAGGACCGAGTGGCCCATGCCAGCGGGTGAACCGTGCTGCTGGGGCAGACATGGCAGCCGGGGAGGTGAGGCCGGACTGCCAGACACGAGGCCATGCCGACCGGACAAACTGGGCTGCGCCAAGGCAAGAGACGTGGGTACCCCGAGTTGGAGCAGAGGATCCGGCCAGGGAGCGTGTGTTAAAAGCGAGCAAGCACTTTGGTCCAGGGGGCTTCCCAGGGGCCGCGCGGCGGCGGGACAATGACCGTGTTGTCAGGCTTTCCAGGTGTTCCCGCCTAGAAACCTGGGAGGAGGTCCCTGCCTCACGATCGGCCAGATGGATTGAGCCTTGCTCTACCGACGGCGGTTCCAGTGGGACCAGCGCAGAGCCCGCTGCGGGAGGTGGTCGGAGGGGTCGAGCCACTGCTCCCCCGAAGTCCAGCTCAGAACGCGGGAGGACTCGGACAGTCGCGTGCGTCGCCCGACAGGCTATGCCTTGGGCATCATGGCATAACGTCGTGCAGTTCGGCGTCGCAGGTCGTAACGGGACGTCTTTGACCGCTGTGCGGTCGACGCCGTCCTCAGTTTCCCCATGCCCGGTGTCGCTGGCAGCTCACGCCGCTTCGGCGTGGAGCGTGGCTTGCGTCGAGTTGGCATACAAGGTACTCCCTCTGTGCCCTGTCGGCTCCCCATCAGTGATGCGCGCTGCAGTACGTTCGGCTTGAGCGCAGGCAACATGCGCAATACGGACGTACAGGGTGCATGTTCGCACTCCCTTCCGAGGGGTTCATCTCCCGCGGGCTCATGCCCCACACTCAAGGGCGTAGTTGCTTTCCAGTGTTTCCTTCCGAGAAACCCTGACCCGGCGGCCTGCGCAGGATTGAGCACGGCTCTCCCAACGGCCGGCCACGAGGGACGCCGGCTGGTTGGAGTGACAAGCCCTTCTTCCAGCGGCACGACGCAGCGGACCGGCGTCGCGCATCCGGTCCGACGAGGCCCTACTTAAGGGCGAACCTATAGCGATTCCCCGCGGGGAGTGCCAGGATCAAGTCCACATAAGCCGTCGAGGGGCGCCCGTGCTTCGCCGCTGGACCCCCGTTCGTATGCTCCTTGCGCACCGGTGGCCCTTCCCCATTTCGGCGTAGCTCCAGCTAGGCTGCGACCGTTCCTGGCATGCGGCGCCCGCCGGGTTGGTCTTCGGCGTCGTATCGCATCCGACCCTGAGGCCGGCACCAGGCGTGGGATGGTCGCGGCCGGTCCCCCGTCGCGTTGCCCCTCCCCCGCCCCCACCTTTCGTCATCGTGCGCCCATCGCACGGTCACGCCGCGACGTGCCCGCGCCCTCTCCTCGCTGCAACCCCCCAACATTGGTCGTCGTGTGCCCGCTGCGGTGCCCACGGGTCGTCGTCCCACGCCTCTCCGGGGGGTGCGCTGCGCCCCACTCTCCCCGCCCCGTCGCTGTCGCGCGGTATCCATCCACGGGCGACGCGCGTCGCCCAAGAAGACCCGTGTCGGTGATGCGGCACGGAGGTAAACGAAAGGATGTTCCCATGGTGGCCATGGTATGGGTCTCACTCGCCGCGCGCGTCGCGGCAGGGGTCGGCGCATCCTGGTGGTGCTGATCGCCGCGGCGCTGCTGGTGCTGCCGCTCCTCTGCGTCGCCGTCGCCGTCTTCGGGCTCAACGGGCTCAGCCTGGGCGTCGGGGCGATGCCATCATCGCCCACCGGGTCCTGCTCTGGTGCGCCGGCCAGATGCAGCGGGGCTGACGGGCAATGTGCGCTGACCCACCACGTACGTGCTCGTTGGCGTGGCAGCCGTTCCTTGGGGCATTGCCCTAGTTGTGCAGCGCAATCGCAACAGATGTGTAGACTCGGCGTCTGCAATCAAAGGAAATGTCGCCGTTTCCGGCTAAGAGAGGTAGCTTTCGCCTGGACTCGCGGCTTCTATGTCCATTACCCCGAATTGCGGATGAACTAAATCTCGGCGCCTGCTTGAATGACCCTAGCGGGCAATTGCCCCGCCCTTCCCTTGATGCGGGGTAGTCTAGCTACCCTTTGCTACTTGGGACCACACTCAATCGCCTCAAGGTGCCCAAACGGGTGCATGTCGAAACAGAGATTACCCTCAAACAGGGTCACCTCAACCCATGAATTGTTGAATCTCTGCGGCAGCTCCGACTCGGGAGCAACCACGACTCTGAATGACGATGGCCAACTGTCCCCTATGGCGCGGGTGTCGAAGCCATCGCCCCTACGTCCAATGTTGAACGCAAGGACACCATTGTCGAACCAGACGGTGACACTGGGTTCCTCTTCCGGATTTGATAGGTAGTGCAGCAGTGCCTTTCGCAGGCGGCGGGCGTCTTCCCGGGCGACCAAGCATTTTGGGATGGCCTCGTAAGCACGCAGCCGCTCCTGGTAAGCGTGAAAGCTTCGTACGAACGGTATGACATCCCAGTGATTCTCGCCTTCTGCAAGCCAGTCCGGCAAGGGATCCGTGTGTTCTTTGTGCATCCTCAGGATATAGCTAACCCAAGCCGCTGCCGCTAAGGGATCCTCAAGATTGTCAGGGATTTCTGAGTCGATTTCTGCAATTTCGCTTTGGGTGGCGAGAACACCAAAGACTTGGACGACATTTACAAAGTGCCTATTCATGGTCCTCATAGCGAACAAATCAAAACTGTCGAACGAGTGCACAACGACTGTCGTAAGGTCGGCCAGTTCCGGTGACGGCTGAACTAACCCATAGGACGCGACCATGGCCTGGACTGCGGCGTCTCCTGTTCTGGGTGGAGGGCGACGTCGGCCATCCCAAACCTTGAAGCCGAGTGCTATTAGTGAGTTTATCGTTGGGCAGAGGTCTTGCACTTTGGTGCCCTCCTATTGGGCTAATGGCTCCGGCCGCCATTCTTGGCTAGGAATCGGCCCGGCGGGCTGAAAGGTGGGTGCATAGTACCACGCTGGTTGTGGTGAGGGAGTATTGAATGACTAGCTGCAATTCCAATGGAGCAGGCCGTCAGGCTGAGCACAATTCCCCCATTACTGAGAGTGCTCTGTCCGATTTCTCCTGTAGGACCCTCTCCCCAATGCCGCACTTCTCTTCAGTTGTGTGGCAAAAGATCGTGACGATGGAATGGAGCATACGCCCCGTCATTACGCACTGAACGGGTACGCCCACCGTCTTGTGTTCTAGTGGGGTGCGCAAAGGTTCCATGTCAAAGTCGGCTCCAATCATGGTACTGATCGGCGAACCGTGTACTTGCTTGCTAGCAAGTCTGTAGAGGTGGGCATTCTCCGCCTCATATTGACCTTGAAATGCGTATTCTGATGCAGGCCGATCCGGTTCTATCCATCCATCCTTCCTTAGAATTCTATTCCCATACTCGTCCCTCATGGCACTAGCCAGTGAACTCATGACCCCTTCGCTAGAGCCGTCAAACATTCGTCCCCCAACGGATCCACTTGTCTTCGCTTCCTTATCCAGATACATCATCTCAGAGGCAATCGAGCTTAGGAATTTCTCAGCTTCCTTCTCTTGCTGGTTTCCGACCATGCCTTCTAGTTGCGCGTGAAGGTTCACTAATGTTCGCCAAAGCTCGAATGCCTGATCTTGGAACCCATGTCTTAGAAGAAGGGCGTTTGCCTGAGCTGTCTGACAAGCCCGCTGCGCCATGAACCAAGCTACCTTAAAGTAGTAACCACGATAGTCCTCACGCTCTCTTCTTGTCCGTATCTGAGGTATTGCGAGCTTGTGGTGCAATACGGCCCGTCTCGTGTTGATGCCAACTACTTCGTCAAGAAGGTTTACTACACCTCCGAACTCCCCCATGACTTCTTCCTGCAGCTTTCGGTGGGCTTCCAATTCGCTGACTCCTCCATCCGGGAAGCTGAGATCCCTCCCGGTCCTTTCCGCCAAGTTCGGTCAGTTGCTGATGAGGCCTTCTACAAGATGTTACCAAAGTCTTGTCGGTAATTCTATAATGTTCCGTGTGGATGTTATTGGAGCTCGCCTGTATAATGCCCTCATGCACCCCCTCACCCACTTCGCGGATGTCTACCAAGGCATGGCCCGTGCCGGCCGGGCAGCTGGCGCGCGTCCTGGTCCGTGGCGGGTGCGGCTCGTCGAGAGCGGCGAAGTGCGCGGGGACGGGTGGCTCGATCTCAGCGGCCTTCGCGAGATCAGCCTTGAACGCAACGGGTCCACGTTGAAGCACCTGCTGCGCCCGCATGATGTGTTGGTCACCGCGCGGGCGAGCGCTGCCAACGTCGTCCTGGTGCCGTCCGACATGCACGACACCGTCGCCGGGGTGACGATGCTGGTGGTGCGACCCAAGCGGCCCGACCCGCGCATGAGCCGCTGGATCTGGTACTTCCTGACATCGAGCCACGGCCAAACGCAGATGCGCGAGCGCCTGAACGTGAACGCCACCGTCACCTCTTTATCGGCGCGCAGCCTGGTCGAAGTCGAGTTGCCGGAGCCCACCGAGCGTGACCTTGACGCCCTCGCGCGCCTGGCAGACGCCTCGGAGGCCGCGTACACTGCATCCTTGGATGCCGCTCGCTTGCGCCGCGATGTCTTGCGCGACGCCATCGTCGCGGAGATTGGTCGCAAGAGCGGGTAGGCCAGCTAACGGGAGGTCGTCATGCCGCTGAGCAGGCAGGAACTGGAGTCGAGTCTCTGGGGCGCCGCGGACATTCTTCGCGGGCAGATCGACTCGTCGGACTACAAGAACTACATCTTCTCTATTCTATTCCTCAAACGGCTCTCGGACCGCTTCGATGAGGAAGTCGAGGACTCCGTTGCGGCCGGTGTCCCGCCGGACGTGGCCGCCGCCGACCGGGACGAGCACGAGTTCTTCGTGCCCGATGACGCCCGCTGGCCCGCCCTCATGTCGTCGCCGATGAACCGGGGGGAGGCGCTGAACGTCGCCAGCTACGCCATCGAGGAGGCCAATGACGGTCGTCTCGACGGCATCCTCACCAGCACCAACTGGAACGACGAGAACAAGCTCGGCAGCCCGGCCAACCGCGAGAACATCATCACCAAGCTGCTGAACCACTTCGCCGAGCTGGACCTGCGCGACGCCAACCTCCGCGAGGCCGACGGCGGGTCCTCTAACGTCCTAGGTGACGCCTACGAGTACCTCATCAACCGGTTCGCCGACGATGCCGGCAAGAAGGGCGGCGAGTTCTACACGCCCCGCTCCGTCGTGCGCCTCATCGTCGAACTGCTCCAACCGCAGGAGCGCATGCGCATCTGCGATCCCACGGCCGGATCCGGCGGCATGCTCATCTACGCTGCCCAGTACGTCGCCGAGCAGGGCGGCGATGTGCGGAACCTCGTACTGGAAGGGCAGGAACGCAACCTGGGCACCCTCGCCATCGGCAAGCTCAACCTGCTGCTGCACGGCCTCCGCGCCGCCCGCCTTGAGGCCGGCGACGTCATCGCGGAGCCCCGGCTGATGGACACGAACAGCATGCTGCAGTCGTACGACCGGGTCATCGCCAATCCGCCCTTCAGCCTGAAAAACTGGGGGCAGGAGTTCGCCTCGGGTGACCCGCACCATCGCTTTGACCGCTACGGGGCTATCCCGCCACGCACCAAGGGGGACATGGGGTTCCTGCTGCACATGCTGGCCGTGACCAACGCCGCGGGTATGGTGGGCGTGGTCATGCCCCACGGCGTCCTCTTCCGCGGCGGCGCCGAGGGCGTCATCCGCCGGGGCATCGTGGAGGCGGACCTGTTTGAGGCGGTGATTGGCCTGGCGCCCAACCTCTTCTTCGGCGCCAGCATCCCGGTGGCCATCTGCGTGCTGAACCGCGCCAAGCCCCCGGAGCGCCAGGGCAAGGTGCTCTTCATCGACGCCGACCAGGAGGGCTCCTTCCGCAAGGGCAAGGCCCAGAACTTCATCGACCGGGAGCACATCGACTGCATCGTCGAGGCGTACCGCGACTTCGAGGAGGTCGAGCGGTTCGCCCACGTCGCCGACCTGGCCGAGATCGCGGGCAACGACTACAACCTGAATATCAGCCGTTACGTGGACACGACGGAGGCCGTCGACGTGCTGAGCGTCGAGGAAGCCCTGGCGCAACTGCGCGACGCAGAGCGCCGCCGCGACGAGGCTGTCGCGCACATGGACACGCTGCTGGCGGAGATGGGGTACCGGCGGTAGGTGACGGAAGGAGCGCCATGCCGACACTGTTGCGAGAGGGGCCCTACCGGTTCTACTTCTATCGGGCGACAGGCCAGAACCTCCCCACATGCACGTGCAGCAGAACAATCACATCGCCAAGTTCTGGCTGGACCCGGTAGCCCTGCAGAACAGCGGCGGCATGAGAGCCTATGAACTTCGCCGTATCGAGCGCATCATAGAGGCCCATGAAGAATCATTCTTGACGGAGTGGAATGTACGTTTCAACAACTGTAATCAACGTGCCGGAAGCCATGACGGTCTCGGTGACGGAAGACGCTCTTGCGGTGCAGCTGTCCGATGGGCGCGACATTTCTGTGCCGCTATCGTGGTACCCCAGGCTGGTGCACGCGACGCCGGAGGAGCGAGACCACTGGGAGTTCATCGGCGGCGGGCAAGGCATCCACTGGCCCGACTTGGACGAGGACATCAGCGTCGAGATGCTGCTGACGGGCCGGAAGTCCGGCGAGAGCCGGCAGTCCTTGAAGCAGTGGCTGGAAGCCAAACAGGCCGGCCGGGGCCTCACGCTGTACGAGCTTACGGCCCATGAGCAGACCAAGGAGAGCACATAGATGGGCGCAGGGTTGGCAGTTGGACTGGGGCTTCTTGTTGTAGGAGTCCTGGTGCTTGCAATAGGAGCAGCAGGAACGGTCTCGGTAATTCAAGTCGGGATTGGCATCTTCTTAGCGGTCGTTGGAGCCCTAATGCTCGTGGCCGCAGCAAAGAGTTAGTCCATTGGCTACCGACTTCTTGTTTGACTCGATCCCAAATGGCTGGCGAGCCGCGCACTTAGGAAACGTGGCTGAGGTCATGTTCAGCAGTGTTGACAAGCGTATCGTCTATGGTGAAACCCCAGTGAAACTATGCAACTACACTGATGTCTTCAATAATCGTCGTATACACCTTGGGATGACCTTCATGGCTGCATCTGCAAAGCCTGTTGAATGTGTCCGGTGGGAGCTAAAGAAGGGTGACGTCCTCTTTACCAAAGATTCGGAAACACCTGATGAGATTGGGATTCCCGCATTCGTCACTGAGGATATGCCTGGAGTACTTTGTGGCTATCATTTGGCACGAGCACGTCCGAACGAAGAGCTAGTTAATGGCGCATTCTTAGCGGAGCTAATCAGGTCTCCACGTGTGTCGAATGCGTTCGCTAGAGTCTCCAATGGCGTGACGCGCTTCGGACTAACCTTGGCTGCCGCAAACTCCCTCCCCATCCTCCTCCCACCCCTTGCCGAGCAGCGCGCCATCGCCGCCGTCCTCGACAGCATTGACGCCGCCATCGAGCGCACGGACGACGTCATCGCCGCCACGCAGCGTCTCCGCGACGCCCTGCTGCACGAGCTGCTGACGCGCGGCGTCCCCGGTTGGCACTCGGCGTGGAAGGACGTGCCGGGCCTCGGCACGGTGCCGACGTCGTGGGAGGTGGTGCGGTTGGGGGAGGGAACTATCCATGTTGGAAGCGGTATCACTCCCAGGGGTGGCAGGTCGGTTTATACAGAATCGGGGGTGACCTTCTTGCGTTCACAGAATGTCCACTTCGACGGCTTGAGATTGGATGATGTCGTAAACATTCCCCCAGAAATAGATGACGCTATGCAAAGGTCCAGGGTGTATGGTGGTGACGTATTGTTGAATATAACTGGTGCATCAATAGGTCGCTGCACAATTGCTACTCCCGATCTTGGTCCGGCAAACGTGAATCAGCACGTATGCATCGTTCGGGTTTCGGAAGATTTTAATCCAACCTTTGTATCGGATTGGTTGAGTACTTCCAGATCGCAGCGTGAGATTGACGACATGCAGGCGGGGCAGAGCCGACAGGGTCTGAACTATCAGCAGGTGCGCCAATTGAAGATAGTGCGCCCCTCCCGCATTGAACAGGACCAAATTGCCAACATCATCGGAAGCATACGAGAATCAATTAGGCGAGCGACAGAACATCGGGCACGGCTTCAGTCAACCAAAGCTGCCGCTTCGGACGCGCTGCTGACGGGGCGGGTAAGGGTGGGGGTGTAGGTTAGGGGAGGTAACAGGGTATGCCTTGGTACCATGTGTGCATCTCGTTTTGGACAGGCAAAACTACCGGAAGTGAAGTTAAGCTTGACTTGACCCCGGAGGAACTAGAGCGTCGAATTAATGCGCCCTATGCAACAGGGCAACCCATAACAATTAACGGGAAGACGATCCAACCCGAAGACATTGAACGCGTAAGAGTCAGAAAGACGGAAGAAGACTCAACTTACTTCCGTCCAGCAGTCGAACACATGGTTGCTTCCCGTCCGTTTAGGACAGCGGGAGCGGTTGACTACCACATTGCCAATAACATGGGTGATGATGTCTCAGATGAGTTTATAGTAGGCCCCCCAGGACAGCAGTTGGTCGCTGCACCGTCATCAACGCCAGAAAGCACTCCACCTCAGAACACTCGGGACGTTTTTGTCATCCACGGGAGGAATGCAGGTGCCCGAAATGCCCTATTTGACTTTCTCAGAGCCATTGATCTCCACCCGGTGGAGTGGTCAGAAGCTGTTCAAGGCACAGGCAAGTCCTCACCCTATATCGGCGAAATCTTGGACAGCGCATTCTCAAGAGCACACGCTGTCGTGGCCCTCTTTACTCCTGATGACGAAGCAAGGCTGAGGGAGCCATACAGAAAAGCCAATGAATTGAAAGAAGAGACGCAACTTCGGGGCCAAGCAAGACCAAATGTCCTGTTTGAATCCGGCATGGCACTTGCTAGGCATGAAGACCGGACGGTTCTCGTGGAACTTGGTGACTTGCGGCCCTTTAGCGACGTGGCTGGTCGCCATGCCATTCGGATAGACAACTCCCCTGGCTGGCGTCAGGACCTAGCGCAACGGCTGGAGACTGCTGGATGTCCAGTGAGGCGCACAGGCAACGATTGGCTAACAGCGGGAGACTTTACTAGCGTTCTCGCGGAACTAAGCAGCTTGCCATCACAGTTGCCTGAGACCATCGCGCAGCAATCTGCTGTTTCCCATTCGATGCAACTGTCGGAAGAGGCACTTGAAATACTCCTCACAGCAGCGCGAGAAGGAAATGGGCGCATAGTGCAAATGAATGGGAGTGAGAACGCTCTTTATAGGGCAGGGTCTCAGAACTTTGGCGATTCCAACAGTGCTAGGTCACAAGCCCTGTGGAAGCGCATAATTCGAGAGTTGGGTAATGGGGGTTTCATTGAAGTCCCAAACAATACCAGCCAAACAATCCCTCTGACTGACGAGGGTTTTCGCTTTGTTGACTCCTACAGTGATGCATTGTCAGGCAATGGTTGAGTCTAAAAACCCATGATCACCCCCCCCCCCAACTCAATGAGTTCACCGCTGCGGCGACGGGCCAGCGGCGGCGGCTGGCTTTCGCTGGTGGTATACTGTACCTCCTATGATGCACCATGGCGGCGCGCCAGCGCCGGGGAGGAGGTCATGGTGGACAAGAAGCTGACACTTACCCTTGCGGACGGGGAAGTATCCAAAGAAGGCGTTTCAGTCGCTGCTGTTGTGGCGGCCCTGGAAGGTGTGCAGGATGCCATGCGTCTCATGGTGCAGCACCTGGCAGGCCGACAGACAGGGCCGGGGCGGCCCTCACGTTGGGTTGAGAGCCATAACTTGCTGAGAATAGCGGGAACGCGGCCAGGCTCGCTGGTACTGGACTTGGATGTAGACCATGAGCCGGACGCTTGGCTAGAGATGACTGGCGTAGGACGGCAGGCCTTTGACGCATTCCTGAAGTGGGATGGAACGGAGCGTTCCACGTTGCCCAAGCTGGTGACGGATAGGCTCTGCTCCATACCGTCAAAGCTCCCTGGAGGCGTGCAGGTCTGGCTGGGGTCCTGGGACCTCTCCCGTAGGGCGGAAATCACGCGGACGGATCGCGTGGTAATCCCCGCGCGGAAGACCGAAGACGCCTTGCTGCACGGCTGGCTGAAAGAGGTGAATTGGGATAAGCGCACCGCCCGGCTGCACGACTACGTCGGCGGGTACGTGCGCCTCAAGTTTGGCCCTGCCCGTGACGAGGAGATGCTCCGGCTGGCTACTCGCTACGTGGAAGTCAGTGGAAGAGGGAGGTTTAACGGCAATGGCCGCTGGACGACGGTGCAAGTGGAAGAGATCAGGCCGACCCGCTCCTGGGATCAGCCCTTCGATGTCGATGCCTTCATGAACGACCCCAACCTCAAGCGCTTTGACCCCGAGAATATCGTCACCGCCAGTGAGCCATTCGACGTAGACGAGTTCATCCAGATCGTTCGGGAGGGTCGAGAGGTACGGCCGGAGGAGCGGGCCGAATGATCGTGCTGGACACCAGCGTCGTCTCCCTCATCTTTCGGCAAGACCCGCGCAGGGACTTTTACCTTCCCCACTTGGCTGACGAGCTCACGGTGATTGCGTTCCAGACCGTTGAGGAAGCGTGGTTCGGAGCATACAAGGCCGGATGGGGAGCTCGGCGGAGGAACGAGCTTACCTTGCACCTGGCCCAGTACGAGTTGGTATGGCCGGACCCCGAAACCGTGGACATTTCTGCCAACTTACGTGTCGAACGTGAGCAAGCAGGGCGCAGACTGAACACCGCCGACGCATGGATTGCCGCAACCGCACTGCGGCTCTCTTGCTCCCTCGCTGCGGATGATGGCGATTTTGATGACATTCCCAATCTGACCCTCATACAAGCGCCCAAACCATGACCACGCCCGCCAAACTCAACGAGCTCAACGCCGCTGAGGATCCGGCTCGGCGCCTGCTACAGCGGCTGGGGTGGACGTACGTTCACCGCGACGCCCTCGCCTCGCAGCGCCGCGACGACCACGAGGTGCTCCTGCGCGGCCGGCTCCGCCGGGCTCTGGTGCGCCTCAACCCCTGGCTGTCGGATTCGCAGGCGGAAAGCGTCATCGGCGCACTGGAGCGCGTGAACGCCACCGGAATGGCCCGCAACCAGGCCATTCATGAATACCTCACCTACGGCATGCCCTTCGACGACCGCTCCGGCGGCAACGTGAGGACGCGCACCGTCCGCTTCTTCGACTTTGACAAAGCCCAGGGCGGTCTCAACGAGTTCGTCGTCACGACGCAGTTCCGCGTTCGCCGAAGCGGCTCACAGCCGTCGGCGCGCCTCGCTGCCGCGGACGACGACGAGCGGATGGTCATCCCGGACCTGGTGCTCATCGTCAACGGCATCCCTCTTGTCGTCATGGAGGCCAAGTCGCCCACGCTGGGCGAGGAGTGGCGGATCAAGGCCATTCGGCAGTTGCATCGCTACCAGGAGGCCGAGGAGAAGTGGCGGGGGACCGGCGCGCCGCAGCTCTTCGACTACAACCTGCTGTGTGTGGCCCACTGCGGCGTCGGCGCGGCCTACGCGGCTATGGGCGCGCCGGAGAACGCCTACGCTGAGTGGAAGTCGATGCTCCCATACGAGGAGATCGTCCTCCAGCGCTGGGGCTTCGAGGTGCGGAAGCAGGAGCAGCTCATCGCCGGGCTGCTGGCACCGTCGACGCTGCTCGACATCCTGCGCGACTACGTCGTTTACGAGCCTGACAGGGGGCGTCTCGTGAAGAAGCTGCCCCGCTACCAGCAGTACCGCGCCGTCCGCAAGGCGATGGAGCGAATGCTGACCGGAGGCAAGCCGGAGGAGCGCGGCGGCGTGGTCTGGCACACCCAGGGCTCGGGCAAGTCGCTGACGATGCTGTGGACGGCCGTGAAGGTGCGCCGCGAGCCCAAGCTGGCCGGCGCCACCGTCCTCATCGTCACCGACCGCACTCAGCTTGACCGGCAGATCGCCGCCACGTTCGAGCGGTGCGGCTTCCCCGCGCCGGAGCAGGCGACCAGCACCCGGCACCTCCGACGCATCCTGACGACGGGGGTCGGCCGCACCATCATGACCACCGTCCAGAAGTTCGAGGACGCGCTCTCGACGCCGCAGGGAGACCTCGACGTCCTCAACGCCGGCGAGAACGTTGTCGTTATGGTGGACGAGGCGCACCGGACCCAGTACGGCCTCCTCGGCGCCCGCATGTCAAAGGCGCTGCCCAACGCCACGCTCATCGGCTTCACCGGCACGCCCATAGACCGGGGCTTCAGGCGAAGCACCATGAGGCGCTTCGGACCGCTCATCGACGCCTATACCATCCCGCAGGCGGTGGAGGACGGCGCGACGGTCCCCATCCGCTACGAACCCCGGCTCCCCGATCTGGCCATCGAGGGCGCGGACACTCTGGACAGGCTGTTCGACGCCATGTTCGGCGATGAGTCCGAGGAGGACCAGCAGCAGATCCGCCGCCGCTATGCCACAAAGGAGACCGTGGCTGAGGCGGAGAAGCGCATCGAGATGATCGCCCTGGACATCGCCGAGCACTTCAAGGGCCACGTGCGGCCGAATGGCTTCAAGGCCCAGGTCGTCGCGCCCAGCCGTCGTGCCGCGCTCCGCTACGCCGAGCGGCTCAACAGCTTCGGCGTGAACGCGGTCCCCATTATCACCCTTGCACACAACGACGGCCGGGAGTTTGATGCCGTACGAGACATTGACCAAGGCCAGGCAATCAGCGCCTTCCTTGACCCAGAGGGAGAGCCTGAGGCGCTCGTCGTGGTCAACATGCTGCTCACGGGATTCGATGCGCCCGTGGAGCAGGCACTGTATCTTGACCAACCCCTGCGCGAGCACACACTGCTGCAGGCCATCGCCAGGGTCAACCGCCGCTTCTCCCACCGCTGGCAGGGTGAGGACACGGAAAAGCACTATGGGCTCGTGGTGGACTACTACGGCGTCTCCCGGGACCTGAACGCGGCATTGTCCGCGTTTGAGCGGGAAGACATCCAAGGCGCAATGCAGCAGATTGACGAGGACCCTGCGGCCGTCGCAGAGGCGGCGGCCGCACGAGCAGAGGCCCACTTCCGCGGCCGCAACTTGACCGACACCATGGCGTGCGTCATGGTTTTCGCCCCTGACGCCAACACCGAGGGCGACTACAAGGCGGACCTGTTCGAACGCTTCAACGCCGACTATCGGCAGTTCTCGCGCATCATGGATCGCTTCCTGCCGGATCCCCGCGCCCTCGATTACGTCGGCCAGCTGGCTCGGCTCACGGAGATTCGCGCCGTGGCCCGTGCGCAGTTCCTGCGGGAGGACTCCTCTGTCAACTGGACGGAAGTGGGCGCCAAGGTCAAGCGCCTCCTTGACGAGCGTATCATCGCCGAGGTTCGGCAGCTGATGGAGCCCGTCTCCATCCTTGACAAGGACTTTGAGGAGAAGATTTCCCACGTGCCGCACGCCGAGGCTCGCGCGTCCGTCATGGAGCACGCGATCCGCGCCAGGATCCACGAGCGCATCGACTCCAACCCCGCCTTTTACGAGCGGCTCTCGGAGCAGCTTGCCCGCATCATCAAGGACCTCCGCGACAGGGTCATCGACGCTGCGGAGGCCAGCAGAGGAATGGAGCAACTTCGGATTGACCTGGGCCGCGAGGAGGGTATAGCCGCGGCGTTGGGGCTGTCGCCCTTGGCCTATGCCGTCTACGGGATGCTGGCCGGTTCCCAGGAGGATGAAGTGGAAGCCGCAGGAGTGCACGACGAGTTACCCGCCTACACACCGTCGGTTGACGAATCCTTGAAGGTCGCCGCTTTGCAGGTTGAAGCGGCTTTAAGTGAACACACCAGCCTCATCGACTGGCGTTTTAACAGCGAAGTGCTCAGGGAGATGCGCCGCGACGTCAAACGGGGCCTCCGCAATATCGAGAAGCGCACCGAGGAGGAGTTGGACGCCCTGGCCAACCAGATCGTAGACGTGGCCCGCCAGAGGGGCGCGTGATGACTACGGCGGACCGCGTCCGCTACGGCAATACCATCATCGACTTCACCGTGCGCCGGAGTGCGCGCCGTAAGAAAACCTTGCAGATAACCTCCGCCGGTGAGGGCGTCCATGTGGATGCGCCCCTGGAGACCACCGACGACGACGTGCGTTCATTCGTGCTTCGGAAGGCCCCCTGGGTGCTTAACAAATCAGCGCAGGCGCCGTCATGGTTTACTCCCAGACGCTTCGTCAGCGGCGAAACATTGCCCTACCTCGGACGCAACGCTGTCCTGGTGGTGGAGCCGCGCGACACACGCAAGACATCCGTACGGTTCGACCATTGGCGCTTTCGGGTCGCTGTGCCTGAGGGTCTCGCAGACGACCAGCGCCGGGAGCGGGTGCGCAAGGCCGTCGTCGCGTGGTATCGCCAGCGCGCCGCCGAACGTCTGCCTCTCAACGTAGCCCGATGGTGGAGTCGGCTGGGGATCGGCGACCGACCGCCCATCCTCATTCGCGATCAACGAACCCGTTGGGGCAGCTGTGCCCCTGACGGCACGCTCCGCTTCAACTGGCGCACGATGCTACTGAAGCCGGACCTCATCGACTACATCGTCGTCCACGAGATGGCCCACCTGACGCACAAGCACCACTCGAGAGAGTATTGGGCCCTCGTCCACCGCACCCTGCCGGATGCGGACCGCCGCCGCGGCCGACTGCGAGATGCAGGCCATGCGATGCCGCTGTAGCTGGGCGCTTTACTTACTGAATGCTGATCAAGTCTCTCACGCCACCTGACCGAACAAGGCAGAAGCTACTTCCGGTACCTTACATTGCGCATCTTATAGCCCTGTGCAAGGGGTTGGCTTGGTCCAATGGAATCCAAAGTCTATTGTGTTGTGGGCCTCGGGTCAGGTTTCTCAAAGAGTGATCTTTTGAATGTTTATGTAACGTCAGGGGCATGCGTGCGCAAAGGTGGGGCGGGGCCTGCTATCCTGATGTCGCGTAGACCGGCGCAAGTTAGCGCTCAAGGGGGATCTCACGTTTGTGCGTGGGCTGCCTTCACCAAGGCTACTTGGAAAGATCCAAGGCGTTACAGTTGTTCGTGAGGTGATATGGAAATGCAGGCAAATGCAATGGAACAAGACCTTATCGTAAGAGTGGCTGAAGGTGTCCTATTGGGCGAGTATGCCCTATTGCTTGGTGCTGGGGCCTCATTGGGTGCCCGAGGTGGAAACGGAATCCCCCTTCCCACAGGTTCTGAACTTCTCACCCAATTGGTGTCGGAATTTGACATAGAGACAGAGGGGGAGTCGATTTCGCTTCGTAGGGCCTACGAAGCGGCGCAGCGGAAAGACAGCGAGCGCTTGGGAAGGTTCATCAGTCAACAGTTCACTCGATGCAGGCCTAGTTGGCAAAACTTATTGGCGCAATTTAGGTGGCAAAGGATTTGGACGCTCAATATCGATGACGTAATCGAAACCGTCCTCAAAGCAAAGGGCATTTCATTTGATCGGTTCGACTGGACATCTGCATTTCGAGACTCATCACGTTCAGATTGCCAAATAGTCCACTTGCACGGCTTTGCCAGAGAACCGGGCTCCGAGGGAGCGACAGACTCAGCGCTTGTGTTCTCCACGGCGGATTACGTGGCGCCCGTGAGAGATCCTAGAGCTTGGCACAGCGTATTTGCCGACGACTTCGCTGAGCGACCCTTCATCATCTTGGGTGCTTCCCTTTCGGAGGAATTTGACCTGCAACCAGCATTGTCGAAGACCGCTGCCACCGCTACAAGAGGGTTTGCCTCAGTGATAGTGCTGAGAGCTGTTACCGCGCTTCAACGAGAGGAATTGGAGGCTTTGGGGCTGACCGTCGTAGAAGCAGAAGCCCATGACTTCATTGCACAGTTGAAGGCAGAAACCGACAAGCGGGCCAAACATCTTGGAGGCCTCTACGGGCATTTGATGGATGCACAAGCTGCTCGGTTCCTCCAACAGTTTGTTGACTTCAGGCAATACGAACCCCACAGTGACAAAGCTAGTCGAGGCTTTTACTCAGGATTTGAGCCTCAATGGAGGAACATACTTGACGATGATGACGCTGAGTTGCAGACGACGGAGTCCGGCTTCCTTGAGATCCAGCGAAGGACCCAGGATGAAGACGCTCAACAGCACTTTCACCTTTTAACAGGCCGACCCGGAACAGGGAAGTCCACGGGCCTATTGCGCATTGCTAGGCACTTTGTCGCCTCAGGCCATCCGACTTTCTACTTTAGGGGAGAAGAAGACCTAGACGCCTCGGCAACTATACATTGGCTCAAGGAACTGCCCGGCACAGTCCTTGTCTTTGACAATTGTGCTGATTTCGCTGATTCGATAGGCGAGCTAGCCGAAGGATGTGCAGACCAAGGCGTGAGCCTCATTGCCATAGGGGCCGAGCGGTCGTCAAGGCAGAGATACCTGCTCCAAAAGGTCGATGCCAAGTTCCTTGGCGTGCTGGACCAATATGAGTATAGAAGTCTATCCGACGTAGACATTGGTTCATTGCTACACAAGCTGGCTTCACGTCGCCGACTCGGGCGCATCACCCGCTGGCATCGCCAGCAACAGGAAGATTTCTTCCGAAAGACGGCGGGGCGACGGTTGTTCGAAGGAATGGCGCGACTGGAAGGAGGACAAGGATTTCAAGGGCGTATCAAGAGAGACTTTGAAGGGATCAAGGATCAACGCATCCAAAGGTTATACGCGGCGGCTTGTGTTGCTTACGAACTCGGATACCCACTTCCTATTGGCGTGGCCGTCCGAGTGTCGGGCATTGACGCAGTTGAGCTTGCGAAGTTGGCCTCCCAAGATGGGCAAGACCTTTTGATACTTGCAGAGAGGGGAGTTCGACCCTCTCATCGCATAACAGCCGGACTTGTGGTGGAAGCGGCACTTTCAATTGATCTGCGTCGGGAGGCCATGGAGAGTTTGGCTTATGCTCTTGCGCCCCATGCCGACGCCCGCGCAATAGCAGAGCGTACTAGACCATACCGCCTGCTTCGTCGCCTTATGGACCAAGAGACGGTGAAGCGACTGCTTGGACATGAGAATGGCCGCAGATTGTACGAGACAATGGAAGAAGCCTATAGCTGGAACGGTAGGTATTGGGAGCAACGCGCCTTATTCGAGTCTGACCTAGGCAATAACACACAAGCGCGTTCATATGCTGAACATTCCATAGCTATTCATCGTCATCCATTCGCCCTCAACACACTTGGTACCATCCTGGGGCGAATTGCCGTGAAAACGGGTGATGTTGAAACACTGCGCGAGGCGATTGACTGCTTGGAAGATTCGCGGGATGAGCGAAGGTGGGATGCTTCAGAGCATCCCTATGTGACTTACTTCACTACAATGATCCGATTTGGCGAGGTTTGGGGACTAGCGACGATGACCGAGTCCCTGCGCAATACATTTGGTGAGTGGTTTGATCGTGCCCGGAGGACAGCCGTCTTTGCCACCCAGGTTGAAACCCAAACATTGAATAGCTTCCTGAGCAGATGGCTGGGTCTCCCGACTTCAACGTAGTCAGTCCGCCATAGGCGGGGCGGCCTCTCAGCAGACTAAGTGCGGGCTACTTACTTGACCACACCCCTGTGTTCCCGGGATCATTGCACCTTGCTTCAATTGCGAAACGTTTCCAGTAGACTCAAGAGGTGAACTCTCCACAGTCAACCAACGGAGTGATCTTTCGAAGGACTCTCGCGAAGTTCACACCTACAGCCTGAACCGCAACATGAAGGTTCTGGCCTTCATCCAGGTTGGTCGACCGCGACAAATTCGAACTCGCGAGCCGCATAGAGTCCATCTCAACAAAGACTGGCCTACCCAGCGTGCTATAGTGTCACAGCCCAAGAGTACCTGAAGACGTTCGACAAATTGCCCCGCCGGAATAGTCATTCCCGCGCAGGCAGGAAGGCGTTTTCTCGGTCCGGCTGCCGGCAGGACCGATTCCACGTTTTGCCCTTGCGCCCTTGTTCAACGCCAGGCACCGTCCGCCCGCTCTCGGCCGCACGAGCCTCGCATCGACCGACACCCGAACACGCCCTCGTCGACCTGCCAAGGCGTCCCCGTGCCGCGGCAGGGTGTCCGCTAGCGCCTGGTCCGGAGATAGGAGAAGACCGCAAGGAGCACGCCGACGAAAAGAATGACGGGGATGACCCACAGGATGCCCGGCGGCCCATCTCCGGCTGGGGCCACCACGACCGTCGCCGTTGGCGCTGCGGTGGGCGCCACCACAATCACTGCCGTGGGCGCCGGCGTGGCGGTGGGCGACGGTGTAGCCGTGGGTTCCGGCGTCGGCGTCGCGGCCGGCGCAGGGGTGGGCGACGGCGTTGGCGTCGCGGTCGGCTCCGGCGTCGCCGTGGGTTCGGGGGTCGGCGTCGGCGTGGGCTCCGGCGTGGCCGTTGCCGTGGGCTCCGGTGTGGGGGTCGCCGTTGGCGCTGGCGTCGCCGTGGGCCTCGGGGTCGGGGCTGGGCCGACCCGCAGCCGCGTGTGGCCCGCGACGGTCCGTTCCGCGCGGTCAACGTTCCTGATGACGCCGGCGAAGGTGTACACCCCCTCTGCGGAGGCGACGGTCACGACGTAGGTGAACCGGGAGTCGCCAAACAGGTTGAAGCGCACAGTTTGTCCCTCCACCTTCACCTGCTCGTCCTCCAGGCTCGATCTCACGAGCGCGAAGCCCTCCGGCAGCGTCTCCACCACCTGACCGACGGGGCCGTAGTTGCTGGCGGTGATGCTGACCCGGAGCTCGCCGCCCGGCATGGCCCAGGTCCGCTGAAAGGCCCGGGTGGCGCTGTGGGACTGCGCGTCGATGACGCCGGGCTGCGCCAACAGCGCCACGGCGCCCACCATGGCGGCCAGTGCCAGGGCCGCAACTGCTCCAAGGGAAGTCCGTATCAATTCGTCCTCCTGTTTTGCCCGGGTTATTCGTCCGTCCCCGTCAACCTGCAAAGTAGAGCGAGACCACCTCTAGGACTAAGGGCTTCTCAATGACGCCCGCGAAGTAGTCGGAGACCGCCGCCAGGACCTCGTTCTTCTCTATGCTGCCGTTCCTATTCAGGTCATAGCGGTGGTATGGGGCCTCCGCGACAACGATGTCGACGATGATGATGGCACCCGTGCCGGAGCTGTCCGTGGCCGTCAGGTTGACCGTGTACGTCTGCCCCAACGCCAGCGTTACCCCCTGGCCAAGCCGGACCTGCCCTGTTTCCTCATCGACGGTGAAGAGGGCGGCGTCCGCCCCGCTCAGCGAGTAGGTGACGGAGGAATCGTTGGGGTGCGTCGCCGACACCGGGTCGCCCACCGCGTCGCCGACCCGCGCGGTCACGGCCAGCGGGCGCGTTGTGCGGAAGCCGTCCACGAATTTCGGCGCTGTGGGAGCGGGGCCAAAGCCGCCGCCGCTGCCGCCGGAAGTCCGCTGGGCCACCGCCGTCACGGTGATGGTCACCGTGATGGTGGCGTCAACCTGTGGGTCGGGATTGTAGGATGGGCCAAACCCGTCGTGGACGGACACCGTGACGGTGTAGGTGTTCTGCCCTTGCGGGTCGGGGTCGTAATCGAGGATGGCCTTCGTGCGGATCTGGCCCGTAGCCGGGTCGATGTCGAAAAGATTGGCGTCCGTACCGTCCAGCGAGTACGTGAGCACGTCACCCGTGTCCTCGTCGGTCGCCCGCACGGGTGCGCCGATGGTCCGGCCCGCAGACGTGCCCTGCCCGACGCTGCGGGCAACCGGTGCGGACTCCGTAAACGCGGGGGCGTTGTTGGCTATGGGTCTGTCCGTCGAATCTTCAATCCGCCCCGTCAGCGCGGCGGAGGCCTCCTTACCGCTGTTCCTGCGGTCTTCGTAGGAGGCGCTTGCCCGCAGGTATCGGCCAACGTCATCGGCAGTCGCCTCGTAGCTGATGTCCGTTGCGCCCGCTATATCCGTCCAACTGCTCCTGCCGTTGGGCGACCACTCCCATTGCCAATTGATGTTGGTCTCACCGCCGTCATCGTCATCCAGTCCAGCCGTGAACGTCGTCCCGTCCCACCCCCTCGGCGGCTCAATGGTGACCGTGCCCTCTTCCTCCAGATCCGAAACAGTGATATTGACGTCAAGAGAGTTTGAGAGAGTGCCGTCCGACGCGGCCACGGTTACCGTGTAGCTCGTGCGCTGCTCGAAGCTTGGCGGCGAGCGGAAGTGCAGTTGGCCCCGGTCCGAGATCCAGAAGTCGTTGCCGCTGACCGTCCACGTGAGCGTGTCGCGCTCCGGGTCCGTCGCCGTGTAGCTCGCCACCGCGGAGCTTGAGTTCTCCTCGAAGGGGGCGGTGGCGTCGCCTGTGACCACCGGCGCCTCGTTGACGTTGGTCACCGTGATGGTCACGCTCTGCCTGGCGTCGATGGCGGCCATGTCGTCGCCGCCGTTCTCGTCCCTGCCGTCGGTGACTTCCACGGTGACGCGGTACGTCCGCTTCCCCTCGAAGTCCAGGGTCACACCCTGAGCCAGTCGCAGTTGCCCGGTGCCCGGGTCGACCGTGAACGCCGCCGCGTCCGTCCCGCTCAGGGTGTACGCGAGCGGGTCGTTGACCGCCGCGTCGCCGGCGTTCAGGTCCGTGGCCGCCACCGGGTCCCCGACGGCCGTGCCGTCCGCGGCGTCCTCCGCCACTTCGCGCTGCCCGTTCTCCGTCGACGGGAACACCGGCGCCGAGTTGACCGGCGGCGGGTCGCCCACGCGCGCCGACACCTTTTCGGCAGTCTTGTTCGGGCCGTGGCCGTCCGTGTACGTGGCCGTTGCCCGGATGTAGTTGCCTCGGTCCCCCTCCAGCGTCGGCGTGTAGGTGGCAGACGTGGCGCCCTGAATGTTGAACCAGTCGGTTCTGCCGTTGGGCGAGCGCGACCACTGCCAGGTGACGCCGGTGGGTCCGTCGTCATCGCTGAGCGCCGCCGTCACCTCGGCGCGGGCCTGAATGGTCCCGGTGGGCGTGGTGAGCGTCACCTCGCCTAGCTCTTCCACGTTTTCGACCGTGATCGTTACATCTTGGCTATCATCCACGGTGGTGGACGTGTTGCCTGAGCCGTCCAACCCGTCATGCACGTCGACGGTGACGCTGTAGCTGGACTTCGTCTCGAAGTCCAGGGCGTCCTTCACCCGGATCTGGCCCGTCGTCTCCACGATGGTGAAGGCGGCGGCGTCCGTGCCGCTCAGCGCGTACGTCAGCCCGCCGTTCTCCGGGTCCTCTGCCGCCACGGGCGCGCCGATGTTCGCGCTCGCCGGGGTCTTCTCCGGCACCGTGCGCTGGCCGTCCTCCGTCGACGGGAAGGTGGGGCGTTGGTTCTCGCCGAAGACGCGCTGCGTTGTATTCGCCTCCGCGTTCTTGCCGCCGCCGCGCCGGTCCGTGTAAATGACCGTCGCCCGCAGGAAGAACTCCGCATCCCCCTGCGTTGGCATGTAGCCGCTGAAGGTGGCCCCCGAGATATTGGTCCACCCGGTCCGCCCGTTCTGGGACCGCGCCCACTGCCACATCTCACCCGTGACGCCGCCGTCGCCGTCCTCGAGGGTTGCGGTCAACGGCGTCCCGACGCCCGGCTCGTCATCCGAGAGCGTGACGACCCCGTCCTCCTCCACGTCCGTGACAAAGACGATTATCGTTCTGGTGACGTCGATCACGGGCGGGTCTTCGGGATTGCCGTCGGCATCCCTGCCGTCGTGCAGCGTGACGGTAAAGGTCAGGAACCCCGACGTCGTTTCAAAGTCCAGCGCCGCGGCAGTCCGGACCTGCCCGCTGGACGGGTCAATCTCGAAAAGATTGGAGTTGCCCGAAGACTGGATGCCGAACGTCAGGGTATCGGGGTCTCGGTCAGTCGCGGGAATGGGGTCACCGACGGTCCTTCCGGCGGCGCCCTCCTCGACAGAAAAGGTGCTCCCCCCCCGGAACCGTGGCGGCGCGTTGGTGATGGGATTAGCCGTTGCCTCCGCGGTCCCTTCGCTCTCCGCCGTCTTCCCCGGCCCTCTCCGGTCCCTGTAGGTAACCACGGCGCGGATGGCCTTCCCCGTGTCGTCCTCATGAACGGTGTACGTGAGGGTCGTCGAGGTGGGATTGACGACGCCTTGGACCGCTCCCCATGATCCCCCGGGCGTCATGGTTTCAACACTCCATCTGATGTTGGCCTCTATGGTAGAATCGATGCCGCCGTCGGGGTCGGTCAGCATGAAGGTCACAGTCTCTCCCACCGCCGGACTCAGGTTGTCCACCGTGAGGGTGCCGGCCTCCTCCACGTCCCCAACAGTGACCGTGACGGCGATACTGGCGTTGCGGCGGCTCGAGCCGCTCTGGACGTCGGTGGCGACCACCGTGAACTCGTAGACGTTGTCGCCTCCAGAGTCCTGCGGCTCCTCGTAGTTGGGCAGCTCGTCGAAGGTGACGACGCCGTCGGCGCTGATGGCAAAATCGCGCCGGTCCGTGCCCGTGAGCGACCAGGTAACCGTCCCCTCCTCGTCGCGGGCGTCATAGTCCACCAGGTCCATCACCACGTAATCGGTGTTCGCATCATGCTCATCGGGGGTTAGCGCCGCATTGGGAGTCCCGGTAAACTCCGGCGCCTCGTTCACGTCTGTCACTGTGACGACGACGGCGTATTCTGTGAATTTCTGGTCGGCAGCGTCATCATCAGTAGCTCGCACGGTGATGGTGTAGGTGTTGCTGCTGCCGTCACCGGCGTCATCGCGAGGGTGCTCGAAGCTGGGCAGCGGGCCGTGGCCGAAGCCGCTGTCCTGCTTGAAGGTCAGGATGCCTGACGTGGCCCCAATTTCGAGGTATGCCGCGTCGACGCCCTCCAGGGTCCAAATGAAGGTGTCTCCGTCGTCATAGTCGGTTGCCGTAAAGGTGTGGACGTCGGGCCGCGTCCCCGTGAAGTCGTATTCAATCTCCACGTAGCTCGGAACGGTATCCTCGCTGATATCCGGGCGCTCGTTCACGTTAGTGACCGTCACGGTGACGACCAGGTCCCTGGTCTTCAGGGGCGAAGTGGTGTCCGTTGCCCGCACGGTGACGTTGTACACGTTGTCTGTGCCGGCATCGACCGGCATCTCGAAGTTGGGCCGCTGGACAAACGACAGGACGCCGGTACTTGTGTCGATGGTGAAGTCACCCGCGTCCGCGCCCGCCTTCGACCAGGTGATGGTCTGGCCATCCTCCTCGTCGCGCCCGTCGTAGTCGGCGACTGTGAGTTCCGCGGTCGTGGCGTCGTACTCGATCTCCATGAACGAAGGCGCGGTATGGCTCGCCGCCGTGGTCGTGATCTCCGGCGTTTCGTCGACATTGGTGACGGTCACGGTGACGTTGAAGGTTCCGACACCGCCCTCGCCGTCATCCGCCTCCACGACGAGCACATAGACGTTGTCAGCGCCGAATGGGTTCTCAAAGTCGGGCCGCATATCGAAGCTCAAAACACCGGACATGCTGCCGATACCGAAGTGTGTCGACTCTGTACCGCTGAGGCCCCAGGTGATCGTGTCGTCCGGGTTCCGGTCCTGGTCCGTATACGTGTAGGTCTCGATGGTGAGGTCCGGGGAGGTGGCGTCGTACTCAATCTCCGCGAAACTTGGTGTCGCGCCCCCGCTAACCACCGGCGCCTCGTTCACGTCTTGGACGTTGACGACGACGCTCACCGCGTCGTCCAGTTGATTGCTTGCGCCACGGTTGCCGGGAATGCCGTCGTCCTTCACTTTCACTCGGATGTCATAGTCATTCGAGGTGTCGGCGTCGACCGGCGTCTCAAAGTTGGGCACGTTCCTGAACCGGAGCTCGCCATCTCCGGTCATGGAGTTCTTCGTGATGGTGAAGTCGCCCGCGTCGTTGCCCTCCAGCGACCACGTCAGCGTCGTGCTCGCGTCCACGTCTGTCGCTTCGTAGGTCTTGATGACCGTCGTGGTCGTCGTGTTCTCGTCAACGTTGAAGTCTGTGTAGGTCGTCGAAACGGTCGTGATCTCGGGCGCCTCATTGACGTCAGTCACCGTGACCCTGATCGCGTGCGTGGCACTCTTCCTTGGAGTGCCGTTGTCCCTGACCCTCACCGTGAAGTTGTACTCATTGTTCGTGCCTGCGTCGACCGGCATCTCGAAGTTGGGCACGCTCGCGAATCTGAGCTCCCCGTGCCCATCGGCGTTCTTCGTGATGGTGAAGTCGCCCGCGTCAGCGCCTTGCAAGTCCCATGTCGGCTGGCTGTTCGCGTCCACGTCTGTCGCTTCGAATGTCTTGATGGTCTCCGTGGTCGCCGTGTTCTCAACGGCGTCAAAGATTGAGGAAACCCCGGAATCGGTCGTGATCACCGGCGCCTCATTGACGTTGGTCAGGTTGATGGTCACCGCGATCGTGTCGTCCGTCACGGTGTCAGCGACGCCGGCCTGGTCCTTGCTGTCGCGCACGTTTACGGTCACGCTGAAACTGTTGTTGCTCATGTCCTCGAAGTTGAAGTTCTGGTTGACCCCGGTCTTGGTACTTATCTGGCCGCTCGAGTCAATTTCGAAGGACCCCGCGTCCGTGCCGGTCAGCGAGTAGGTCAGCGTGTCGCCGTTGTCGCTATCTGTGGCCGTAATCGCCCCCCCGGCGACGTTCACGCCCGCTCCGCTGTTCTCCGGCAAGGTGCGCGTGGCCGTCTCTGCGCTGAACATCGGATTGAAGTTGCTGGCCATACGCGTAACCGTGACGGTGTAGGTCTGCTGCGTCGTCCCGTCCTCTGCCGTGACCTCCACGGTGATGACGTTGGTGCCCACCGCCAGGTTCACCGTCCCGTCCGCGTCCGTCACCCCGCCCAGTTTGATCACCGCAGTAGCGTCGCGATCGCTGAGTTCCGGAGTCACCGTCGTTGTCGCAAGGCTGGTGGTTGCCGTGTAGGCATACGTGCGACTGCCGAAGCTCTCCGTGACCGTCACGCCACTCAGCGTCAGATCACTCAGCCGGGCATTGGTGGCGGGCGGGTGGTCGCGGAACACCTCTATAAAGAATGTCCTTGTGGTAACGCCGTTCTCGGCGGTCACTGTGAAATCGACTCTGGTACGGTCGGTGGGCAGATTGACCTGGATGCCGGGGGTATCGGGGTCAATGTCGGCAGGGGTACTCGTGATTGCGGCATGGGGGTCGGTGGTGGTGGGAGTGATGACGATGGAAGAGACGTCATAGGCAACATAGACCCCATAGCCACCAGTGAAGCCGGGCGCCTCGAAGGCGGGCTCCAACATGCCGACGCTGACGGTGAGGCCGCTGAGGCCGCGCTCGTCGGGCAAGAGGCACTCGGTGTTGGCCTCGGAGATGTACAGGTTCGCTATGCTGGTGAGCTTGGCGCGGACTGCAGCGTCGGTCGGTGCGGCAGTGAAGCTGTTGCCGGTGATGTCGAGGTAGGTGAGGGACGAGGCGAACGGGTCGAATCGGCTGAGATCAAGCGCGGTGAGACCATTGCAGGAGAGGTCGAGGCCTTTCAGGCCGGTCAGACCGGCAAAGACCATGGCGGGCAGCGCAGCAATGCTGTTATCGGTGAGGACGAGTTGCTGCAGGCTGTCGTCGAGGTCCTCAAAGAGGGTGGCGGGAAGCGCCGTGAGTCCGTTGTCGTTGAGGTAGAGGATTCTCAGGGCGCCGAGGCCGTCGAAGAGGTCGGCGTGCAGCGTTGAGAGGCTGTTGTCGCTCAGGTAGAGGGTGTCGAGGGCGGTGAGGCCGTCGAAGAGGTCGGCGTCCAGCGTTGAGAGGCTGTTTCCGTGGAGGTAGAGGGCGTTCAGGGCGGTGAGGCTGTCGAAGATAGTCGCATCCAGCGCTGCGAGGGTGTTGTTGTGAAGGACGAGCAACTGCAGGGCGGCGGTTTCGTCGAAGAGGTTGACGTTGAGCGATGCGAGATTGTTGTTGCTGAGGTAGAGCCATATCAGGCTGGTGAGGCCGTCGAAGGTGTTTTCGGGGACGCTCGAGAGCATGTTGTTGTTGAGATAGAGGTACTGCAACGCGGTGGTTTCGTCGAAGAGATCTTCGGGGACGGTGGTTAGTTCATTGTAGCTGAGGGCGAGCTGGGTGAGGCCAGTGAGGCCGTCGAACACGTCTACGTGAAGAGATGGGAGGCTGTTGCGATGCAGATACAACGTTGTGAGACTGCTGGTGAGCCCGGCGAAGGCTGCGGTGGGGAGGGATGAGAGGCTATTGTTGTTGAGATAGAGTAGCTGCAAGGCGGTGAGCTCGTCGAAGACGTCGGCGGGGAGGGTGGTAAGCGCGTTGTTGTTGAGGTAGAGCGTTTCTAGGCTGGTGAGCCCGTCGAAAATTCCGTCGGGGAGCGCGGTGATCGCATTCTCTCTAATATCGAGGGTCTCCAGGTTGGTGAGGTCGTCGAAGATGTCCACATCCAGAGTCGTAATGCCGTTGCGAACAAAGCGTAGATCCGTCAGATTCGTAAGGCTCGCAAAGAGGTCCTCATCCCAAGCCGAGTTCGGAAGGCTAAGATCGCTCAAATTCAGGCTCGTCAGGGAGGTGAGTGGATCAAAGGTGTCCACGTGGAGGCTGCTGATGGGATTGTTGTTGAGTTCTAGATTGGTCAGTGCGGTTAGGCTGGCGAAGGTGTTCGCATCCAAGCTGGTGATGTTGTTGCTGTAAAGGGAGAGCGTCTCCAGTGCAGTCAGAGTATTGAAGGCGCCCGCATTGATTTCCTGGATACGGTTTTGTGCCATTCTCAATTCGGTCAGGCTGGTCAAACCCCTGAAGACGCCGTCTTCGAGCGTCTTGATACGGTTTTGGTCGAGAGAGAGTTTTTCCAGACTGGTGAGGTCCTGGAATGCGCCTGGATGCAGCGTCTCGATTGCGCTGTGCAGGAATAAGAGTTCTTCTACTCCGGTGAGTCCTGCGAATTCGCTGGGATCGATGCTGGTACTGCTGTAATTGACGATAACCAGGGCCCCCGTGATGCCCGCGAGTTGTGTGCTTGTTATGGTTGAACACGTGGCGCCAGACACCATAACAAGGATTGCCGTCTGCACCTCTGGCGTGCGGTCGCAGATGTTCACCACGGTCTGTTGGCGCGGCGCAGCGGACACCGGAAGGGCTGTTAGGATGGTCAGGGCGATAAGCACGGCGAAGGCTACCAGGGACCTCTTAACGGTACGGCTTCTCACCATAGAACATCTCTCTTCCATTGCATGCAGTTTTCCGAGAAATCCATTGTTGGGCTAGAGCAACAGTCCGCCGTCTCAGCTGTATGGGCTGGTCTGTGGCGTGTCATGTGAATGCCTTCTTCTCAGAGTCGGGATGAGCGGAACCTACGACCGCCTCCGCAGTCCGCACGCTTGAGTGGCAGCCGGTGATTCCGCCTCTCTGGGGATTCTTCTTACGTAAGCACCCAGGAAAAACAGTAGGGGCTCGTTATCGCTTTAGTAAGTGCCGTATCACATTCCTGGGGTGGCAATTGTGTTTGCTCTCAGGGGGGTGTTTTGGCAATGGGGACGGGGACAAAGCACTCTTGCGGTCACAAACGATGGTGGCGAGAGGAGGTGTCATGAGCACACCGCCAAACACTCCAGAGCGCGACCGGCGCAGCGACGGCCCAGGCCGTCGTTCCACCCGCCGTCTCCGGTGTATGGACCGGTCTGTCGAGCGCCATGGGTATATCTCCCGTATCACAGCGTGAGCCTGGGGGAGACTAGCACCGCTCTGTGAACATTCAATGGAAAAGAGGCCCATGTTCGGTGGCAGTCCGGTGACACTTTTCAGGAACGGGCATCTACGTGGGCAGCGGTCTCCTCGAAGGCGAGGCCGCCGCGCCCCAGCGGCGTCCTCTTCCTCCCCGGCCATGCATGCGGCCCTCCTCGCGTCTCGGGGCCTGCGGCTACAGCCCTCATCCGCGCGCCCTTCCCTCCTCGGTGAAGAGGTGGCGGATGCCCGGGGCTTCGGCCAGCGCCTGCATGTGCCTGCATGTGCCTGCCGTTGGGACGCACCACGCCTCCGGTCCACCGCCAGACGGTGGCGCGATGGGTCCCGATGCGCCGGGCGATCTCCGACCACGACAGGCCGGACGCCTCCTGGAACCGCACCGGCCGCTGGGGGAAGCCCTCGGGGAAGCCGTCGGTGCTTCTGCTGAAGTTGATGCGCTGTCTCGGCATGGCGCCAGTCCCTCCCACGGACGGCCGCAATCCCCTCGCGACGGGGTGGCCAGGCCGTCAGCCCTGCAGTGCGCAAGCAGGCCCGCCCTCCCACCGCCCCCGGAGCGCGGACGCATCTGGCCGGGAGAGGCCCCCCCCCGCCCGGTCTCTCCCGCCCGGCCCAGAAACGGCGATTGCCCTGGCCGCAGGTGCTCCCAGGGAGGTCCGGGGAAGTCTCCCTTCCTCCTGGTCGGCATCATGCCGCAGCCTCGTGCTACGCTGCGAAGTAGAGCGACACAACCTCCAGCACCAGGGGCTTCTCTATGCGGCCCGCGAAATAGTCGGCAATCGCCGCGAGGACCTCGCTCTTCTCAATCACCCCGTTGCCGTTGAGGTCGTACCTGTGGTGCAGGGACTCGCCAACCTCGATGACCACGATGATGATGGCCCCGAAGCCTGCGCTGTCCGTGGCCGTCAGGTTGACGGTGAACGTCTGACCCAGCTTGAACGCCACCGCATCCTTGACCCGGATCTGCCCCGTTTCCGCGTCGACGGTGAAGCGGGCGGCGTCGGCCCCGCTCAGCGCGTAGGTAATCGCCAATTCGTCCGGATGCGTCGCCGACACCGGGTCGCCGACGGCGTCTTCCGCCCGCGCGTTCTGGGCCAGGGTGCGCGTCGTGCGGAAGCCGTCGGCGAACTTGGGCGCCACCGGCGCGGGCCCGAACCCACCGCCGCCGCCGCCAACGGAACCACCGGAAGCGCGAGCGCCGTCCCGGATGGTGACCGTCACCGCCTCGATTGCTCCGCGGCTGACGCCCTCAGGCAGCGCGTCGAACCCCAGCACCACCCACTCGCCGCCGTCCTCATCGGCGTCGCGGGTGGCCAGGACCGTGAACGTCTTCGCCGTCTCGCCCGCGCCGAAGGTCACTCGCGGCGGAACCCCGGTATGGTCGCTCTCGGTGGCGCCACCCTGGTTCGTCACCGTGATGGGAATGGTGACCGTGCGCTTGGGGTCGTCGCTCAGGCTGAGGCCTATCGTGACCCGGCCGCCCTCCGTCACGGTGGAGGACCGCACGTCAAAGCTGACGGCGACCTGCGGCAGATCGTCGTCGGTGATGACCACCGTCGTCTCGGCGACGGCGCCCGCCCGCACGCGTTCGGGCAGCGCGCCAAGGCCGATCAGCACCGACTCCTTATCGTCGTACGTGTCGTCGGTGCTGGCCGTGAAGGTGAAGGTCTGCTCGGTCGCTTCCGGGGTGAACGTGACGCTTGCCGGCACCCCGCTGTAGTCGGCGCTCGTCGCGCCCGCCTGCTCCGCGGCGGTCAGTTGGACGGCCACGGGGCGCTCGGGCTCGGCGCTCAGCCGCACCCTGACGGTCACCGAGCGTCCCTCGGCGACGGCGTAGGACGACTGCTCAAACCCGACGGCTACCTCGGGAAGGTCGTCGTCGATGATGCTGACAGAGGCCGTGACGTGACCGGCCGGGAGCACCGTGTCCGGCAGCGTGCCGAACCCCAGCTCGACCGACTCGTCATCGTCGTCCACCGTATCATCGGTGGCCGCGAGGGTGAACGACTTCACCGTTTGGCCGCGCTGGTACGTGAGCTGTGCCGGCACTCCGGCGTAGTCAACCCCGGCGGCGCCGTTCCGCCCGGCGGCCGTGATGGGAATCACGACCGTGCGCCGTGGGTCTTCGCTGAGGGTGACGGAGACGGTCACGTCTGCGCCTTCAGCAACCGTGTAGCCGGCAGCCTGAAAGCGCACCGTGACGTCGTCATCGATGATCGCCACACTGGTCTGAAATAATGAGGGATCCTCGCCGACCCCGGTGGGCAACGTCCCGAGGGTGAGGAGCACGGACTCGCCGTTGTCGTCCTCCCTATCGTCCGTCGCGGACAGCGTGAAGGTCCGCTCGGTCTGATCGCTGCTGAACGTCAGGGCCGATGCCGTCAGCGCGTAGTCGGTCTCCGACGCGCCGCCCAAAGGGACCGCCGTGATGGGGATGGTGATCGTGCGCTCCGGGGCGGTGTTCAGGGTCAGGGTGATCGTGACGTCGCCCCCTTCCTCCACCTCGTAGGAGGCCGTGCCAAAGCGCACGCTGACGGCCGGCAGGTCGTCGTCGGTGATGCTGATCGTGGCCTGGCGCCTCGCGGCTGCGCGGACGCCGTCCGGCAGCCCGCCAAGGGCCAGCCGGACGGACTCCCCGTCGTCATCCACGGAGTCCTCCACGGCGGTGACCGTGAACGTTGCTACCGTCTCGCTGTGCGTGAAGGTGACGCTCCCCGGCACCCCGCGGTAGTCGCTGCCCGTCGCCCCGCCCAGGTCGGTCGTGATCAGCGGGATGGTGACCACTCGCTCGGGAACGGCGCTGAGGAGCACCCGCACGGTGACGTCGCTGTTCTCCGCGACGGTGTAGGTGTCCTGCTCGAACCGGACGGTGACCGCGGGCACGTCGTCATCCGCGATGGCCACCGTGGTCGCGTCCGGGCTCCCCGCGCGGACACGCGCCGGCAGCATGCCGAAGCCGAGCGTCAGGCCCTCGTCATCGTCGTCGACGCTGTCCTGGGCCGCGGTCAGGGTGAAGGCCTTCGCCGTCTCCCCGCTGTTGAACGTCACGGTCGACGGCACGCCGCCGTAGTCGCCGCCGGATGCGCCGGCCTGGTTGGTCACGGTGATGGGGATGGCGATGGTGCGCTCCGGGTTGACATCGAGGGTGAGCGCAACCCGCACGCCGCCGCCCTCGGCCACGGAGAGGGTGGGCGAACCGAAGCTGACCGTCACTTCAGGATCGTCGTCGTCGGTGACGCTGACCCGTGTCTCCGACGTGGCGCCCGCGCTGACGCCGTCCGGCAATGCACCAAACCCGAGGGTGACGTACTCGTCGTCGTTGTCGTCCTGGTCGGGCTGGGCGCTAACCGTGACGGTCTTGGTCCGTTCGCCCGCGGCGAAGGAGACGCTCTCCACGCTGACAAGGTAGTCGTGTGTCATCGTGGCGCTGTCGGCGACCGTGAGTGGCACCTTGACTTCACGGACGCCCTGGTGCGCGGCGCTGAGGCTGACCGTGACGTCGACCGTGCCGCCCTCGTCGACGGCATAGGCCGCCTGCGCGAACTCGACGGTGACCGGCGCGCCGACCACCAGCGGGGCGGGGACTTTCGTCAACATCGCCCCGTCGGCGGCGCAGATGCCGCCCGCGCTGCAGGCCTGGTCCGCCACGAGGTTGAAGGTGATCGCGCCGTCGCCGTCGGGGGTGAGGGTGACGAGGTAGGCGTTGGCCGGCTCGCCGGCCACGAGGTGGGGGCTCACGCTCGCGACGGTCGCGCCCTGGACGCTCAGCGAGGGCGTGTCCGCGGCGAAGTCGACCACCGGGCGGCTGAAGGCGACGACCACCTGCGGGGCGTCGGTCGTGCCGAGGTGGAACACGGAGGTCGAACTGCTGTCCGGAAGCGCCGCCGCCAGCGGACCGGGGTCTGTGAACAGCGCCACCGGATGGAGCGGGATGGCGCGATAGTGCATGGCGGCGGGGTTGGGGACACGGAATGAGAACTTCTCCTCGCCGGTGTCCGGATCGACCTGGGTGATCGCAACGTCGGGTATTTCCTCGGCCGGGGCATTGCCTCGGGCGCGGCCCCAACTGATCAGCCAGTCCCCGTTGGCGAGCGGCTCGATCTGACCGTGCGCATTCCCCAGGTACTGGCGGGCGCTGTGCAGCGAGTGACCGCGGACGAACACCGCCTCGCCGTTGGCGTGGTCGAGCGCGTACTCGACGCCGCGGCTGTAATAGTTCTCGTCGGTTCGCCCCACGAACGCACCCGTCCACGGGTCGACCACGCAGTGCACGCCGTTGTCGAAGAGCAGGAGATTGCCGTTGGGCAGGACCTGCGCGGCGTGCTGCGCGCAGAACTCACCGGCGGGGTCGCCCACCACGGCCAGGGGCGCGGGGCCGATGTCGCGGGCCGCCCACTCCTCGGCTGACAGGTTGGTGCGGCCCACCCGCCAGGCGACCTTGTGGTCCTCCGCATGGTCCGGGTCGATGGCCAGCACCTGCGAGCATCCCCGGAACGAGGCGATGATCAGCCCGTCCACCATCTGCAGCGAGTTGATATGCGCGTAGCCGCCCGGGCCGCCGCGGAACTTGACGAAGCGGTGCTGGGTGCAATCCTCGAGGGGCATGATCCCCCAGGAGTTCCAGGTGAACACCGCCTGCCCCTCCGGCGTGATGATCTGGATGGCCGAGTCCAGCACGGTCTGGGGCTGAGTCGCTTCGACGTCGGGGTGGGTGAACGGCAGGTCGCTGAGGTCGCGTTCTGCCGGCTCGTAGGCCAGCAGCAGGTAGTTCCCGTTCTCCAGGACGCGGAAGTCGTGCAGATCGGTCGTCTCGAGCGGAGCCACGGTATGCACGTCGCGGTCGATCCTCTCCAGGTCCTGATCCAGAACGGAGAATCTGTGGCGACCCTGTTCGCGGGCCTGCGCATACGAGTATCGATACTCAGGCTCATGCCCCTGCTGCTGGTCGGCTCCGACGACCCGCTCGACGCGGAAGTACGCCCACGTGTTGTACGAGAGTTCACGGTGAAACCGAGGTACGCCGTTGTTGTCCAGCATGAGGAGGGTGCGGTGGGGCAGGGTGAGCAGGATGAGTTCCTCGAGGATCCCGGCGGCGCCGGGGGTCTTGTGGGCTTCCAGTATCCACAGGCTGCCAACGAGGCAGTGCACGACATAGGTCGTGATCGCGCCGTCGGCGGTGGTCAGGGTGACATGCACGTCGCTCTCACCCCCGACCGTCACCGTCCGACCGGTCCCGCTGGCGACCTGCACGCCGTTGACCGCCAGCCGGACGCCCGTCGCCGCGGTCGGGGTCACGGTCATCGTGTCGTTATTGGTGCAGCCGACGGCGTAGTGGAGGACGTCCGGGCTGAACGCCGGCCTGAGCGCGCGGGCCGGGGTTGCCGTCGCGTCGCCCGTCGTCACCTGGAGCGCGGTCAGCTGGCTGGCCGTCACCACCACGTAGGCCACGGTGCCGGCCGTCTTGCCCGCGCCGTGCCCGTCTTCGTAGCTCACCGCCGCCCGCAGGAAGGTGTCCGCGTCCGCCGCCACCGGCGTGTACGCGCTCGAAGTCGCCCCCGCGATGCCTGCCCAGGCGTTCGGGCGCAGGGAGCGTTCCCAGGTGTAGACCGGCGTGCCGTCGACGACGCCGTCGGGGTCGTCAAGCTTCGCCGTCAGCGCCTCGCCGAGCCTGGGGCGGGTGGAGGAGAGGGTGAGCGTCCCGGCGTCGTCCACATCGGTGACCGTGACGGTCACCTGCATGGTCACGCTGGTGGCGCCCGCCTCGGCGGCCTGCACCGTAACGCTGTACTCGTTGTCCCCGTCGGCATCGGCGGGCGACTCGTAGTCGGCCATGGGGGTGGGCGCCGGCGCGAAGCGCAGGACGCCGCCCGCGATGGTGAAGTCACCGCCGTCGTCTCCCGTCAGCGACCAGACCAGGCTCGGCCGCGCCGGGCCCGCGGTGAAGGTGACCACCCGAAGGGCGCTTTCTTCGGGGTGGCTCACGTCTGACGGTCCGCTCAGGACGAGAGCGGCGGGCACCGTGGCGCTATCGGACGCGAGGCTGGCCCCGCCCGCATTCAGCGCGCGCACCCGGTACGCGTAGGTCTCCCCTTCGGTGACGCCGGTATCGAGGTAGGTCGTGGACGGGGGGGATGCGTCCGGGTCGTAGGTGTCCTCGACATAGACCTCCTCGTCGCCGCTGCCCGCCGTGCGCAGGACCTGGTAGCTGGTGGGGGCGCCGGTCTCGGGAGCGGTCCAGCCAAGCTCGATGTTCCCTCCAACGAATGCGCCAGTCAGGCTGGTGGGCGCGGCGGCAACGGCGGGACGGGTGTAGGTCGCCCCGTCGAGGGTGGAGAGGCTGGTGAGGACGCTGAGCAGGTAGGGCGAGTAGGCAAGGCCGGCATTGCCGCGCAGGGCGAGGGCCGTCAGGCTCGTCAGGGGATTGAACACGCCCCCAGGCAGCGTCGTCAGGGCGTTGTCCGCGAGGTCGAGGGTGGTGAGGCCCGTGAGCCCGGCAAAGTCACCGGCCTCCAGCGCGCTGATGGACTCCGCGGAGAGGTCCAGCGTCGTGACCGCGGCCAGCTGGCTGCCCGGCACGAGGGCGCAATCCGTGGCCGCGACCGCTGCGAGCAGCGCGTCTTCGACCTCCTGCGTGCGGTCGCAAATGTCGTGCGTCGTCAACCCGGCCGTGAAGGCGTGGAAGCCGCTGAGCAACGGATCGTTTGTCTCGACCATCCATTCCTCGAGGCCGGTCCTCAGGGACTCCAGATCATCCGCGTAGTCAGCGTCGTCAATAAGGTTTTCCAACGCATTGGGATCGCTCTGGTAGTCGTACAGTTCTTCGGGAACCCGATAGGAGTACAGGCGGGTTCGGGCAGCCAGGTCCTCATCGCCGGCCGCTTCCGCCTTCATCGCATCCCACGTTCGCCCCTTCTGGGATTCACTGCCATATTCCTTGATCCCATCCGACCAGTGGCTATAGATGTAACCGAACTGCGCGTTCTGTACGCTCCTCATCGGAAGCGCGCTCCGGGCGAACGTCTCGTGAAACTGCGTGAACACCTGGTCACGATCATCCTGCTCTTCGCCACGCAACAACGGCAAGAACGTCTTCCCATTCACTCCCGCCGGGATGTCCGCGCCGATGGCATCTAGGATCGTCGGCAGGAGATCGATGGAAGAGATGAAGTGTTCGGTATCGACGCTCCCGCTCTGGATCACGCCAGGCCAGCGGACGATCCAGGGAGTTCGGGTGCTATTGAAATACACGTTCGCTTTGGCGAACGGGAACGACATGCCATGATCGGACAGGAACATCACGATCGTATTCTCCGCAACACCCGTGTCGTCCAGGACATCGAGCAGGCGCCCGACGGTATCATCGAGTCGGCGAACAGAACTGTAGTATTCGGCGACCTCCGTACGAACATCCGTTAGATCGGGAAGGAAGCCTGGAACGACGATGTCATCGGACGTAAACGTGTCGGACGGAGCCACTGCCGGGACAGCAGCGCTGTAGTACGAATCCGGATCGTTGCCGTAAAAGGGTCGATGTGGGTCCCTGGAGTTTGCCATGAGGAAGAATGGACGACCGCCGTCCGACGCACCCTCGACGAACGTCTTGGCGTGCTGATAGAACGCCTCGGGGTTGCGGCCGAACCCCAGCTCGGTTTCCAGCGCGGTGTCCCAGCTGAAGTCCTCGTATGGCGTCGAATGCTGCACCTTGTCCAGGATCCCGACTGTGTAGCCTTCGGTCCGCAAGAGGGCGGGGAGAATCGGCACCCCGTCGAGTGACAGGCGGTGAAACCCCTCGCCGCCGCTGAGATGCGGATATCGGCCTGACATCAATACGGAGCGGTTCGGGGTGCATACCGCGATGGTGACATGCGCGTGATTGAATCGAATCCCCTCCGTTGCCAGCCGGTCGATATTGGGGGTCGAGCCTGTGACCGGAGAACCATACACTCCCACTGAATCCCAATTCAGGTCGTCCGCTGTAATCAGCAGAATGTTCGTCTTCGTCTCGTTCGTGACCGATTGGTTGGTGAGCGCATCTGCCTGATTGCGAGCGTCATCGCGAATGGGGTTGCTCCCCGGCGTATAGCTCACCGTCACGGTCTGGCCAACCGTAAGAGAGGATTCCAGGGTCAGTGTTACGGCGCTGTCGCTAACTGCGACCGTAGAGACCGTCCGGGCTGTACTGTTCACCAGGACCTCGAAGTCGCTGGGTGCTGGTTCTGAGGTGGCGTCCAGGGGCTCGTCGTACGTGAGGGCCAGCGTGAGCCCGTTCGCCAACGGCGGATCGGCGTCCGCCAACGCCGGCTTGACTGCGTCCGTCTCCTGCCCAAGAGCGGTCAGGAATGCCCCATGACCCACTACCGCGGCCATTCGTTCGGCCGTGCCATACTCGTCATCGTCCGGGAGACGGCGCAGTTCCCGATAGCCGGTGACGGAGGCGGCGTCCTGGGTCGGGGCGCTCCAGCCCAGGGTGACGGCGCCGTTCGTCGGCGTCACCGCGAGATTGGTTGGCGCCTTGTCGGCAGGGGTCTGGGCGGAGGCGTCCTGGGCCAGGGCCAGCGGGACGGCCAGGACCACAAGGAGCGCAATGAAGCCTAGGGCTGCATGCGTTGGGGGGATACCTCGCGTCTGTTGCCACCGCGGACGGCGCGCGCGTGCCACAGTGGCCAGGCCGCTCGCTAGCGCTCGGGCTGCGGGGAATGCGCCGCGCTGCACGCGCACAAGTCCCCTGCACAGGCAAGAACGCGTGGCCGACACGGCTGCGGCAAGTTTGCGGGCCTGGGAAGGGCATAACAAGGCCAATTGTGGGGTCTCCTGTGCGTTTTCGTGAGCACGAGCGTCCGAGCAACGTATACGTACCATCTCGCTGTGAACGTCCAATGGAAAATAGGCCTCTCTTCGATGACAGTCTGGTGACAATTCTCAGGGAAAGGCGGCGTCGGGGCGGATTGCTTGCCATGCACTGGGACTTCGGGCCGCGGTCCGGTTCGGCGCGCAGGGCCCCGTGGACGCCAGGGCCGCAGTGCTCCAAGGGAAGTCCGGATCAATTCGTCCTCCTGTTTGTCGGCTCGATTCCCTTGCCCCCGCTACCCGGCGAAGTAGCGCGTGACCAGCGCCAGAACCTCGTCCTTCTCGATGCGGCCCGCGAAGTAGTCGGCGACCGCCTCCAGGACCTCGTCCTTCTCTATCGTCCCGTTGCGGTTCAGGTCGTAGCGGTGGTGCATGGCCTCGGCGACCTCGATGGCCACGATGATGATGGCCCCGAAGCCGGCGCTGTCGGTGGCCGTCAGGTTGACCGTGTACGTCCGCCCCACCTCGAGCGCCACCCCCTCCGTGACCCGGATCTGCCCCGTCGCCGCATCCACTGTGAAGGCGGCGGCGTCCGTGCCGCTGAGGGCGTAGGCGATCGCCAGGTCGTCGGGATGCGTCGCCGCCACCGGGTCGCCGACGGCGTCGCCCGCCAGCGCGTTCTCCGCCAGGCTGCGCGTGGTCCTGAACCCCTCGCTGAACTTCGGCGCCACGGGCGCCGGGCCGAAGCCGCCGCCTCCACCGCCGCCTCCACCGCCACCGCTGTTGCCTCCACCACTGCTGACGGGCGGCGGCGGCGGAAGCAGGCGCGCCACCGGTTCGTTGGACCACGCCGCTGCGCCGTCCTCGTTCAGGGCCCGCAGGCGGTAGGTGTACTCGGTGTCCTCCAAGACGTTCTCATCCCGGTAGGACGTCGTCCCCTGCGGCGGCCGCGGGAAGACGGGAGCGTAGTCGTCCGTTCCCGCCTTGCGCTCCAGCGCATAGCCCGTGACGGCGCTGCCGTTGTCGCCCGGCGGGCTCCACGTCACGTCGATGTGCCCACTCGCTCCCGTCGCCCGCAGGTCCGTGACCTGCCCCGGCGGCGCATCCAGCGCCGTCGTGACCGCGTCGTCGTTGTCCGCCGGGGTCCGGTCCAGCTGGTCCGCCCCCGCCACGGCGGTGAAGCCCATATCCGCCGAGGCGCTGTCCCTGACCTGGACGACGATCTCCCCAGTGGCGGTGTCGCCGACCTCCAGCGTCCCGACGGTGCACGTGACCCTCCGTCCGGACCGCCCGCACTGGCCCGTCGCCGGCGTAGTCACCTGCGCCGAGACGAAGGTCACGCCCCCGTCCAGGGCGCCGGTGAGGACCGTGCTCGTTGCGGCGGCGGGGCCGCTGTTGTGGACCGACCAGTCATAGGTCAGCTGCCCGCCCGGTTCCACAGCGCTGGGATTTGCAAACACCGTCGTCTGCAGGTCCGCCAGCGACGCGACGTCGTCCGTCACGGTCACCGTGGCCGTCGCCTCGCCGAGGCTGAGGTGCGGCTGGCCCGCGCCGGCAAAGGCCAGCCGCACGGTGAACCGTTCCAACGGCTCGTCAACGGTGTCGTGCGCGACGGTGACGGTGAAGTCCGCCGAGGCAACCCAGCGAAACTGGCCATCCATCGTTCTCCGGAAGAAGTCGTCGCGGTCGAAGGTTCCCGTTGACGAGAGTTCCTCGTAGTCCTCGGGCTGCCGCGCGGTGCCGTTGGCGGTGCGCACGGTGAAGGCCAGGGTGAACCCGCTCTCGGGGCGTTTGTCCGTGGCGGTGACCGCCGCTGCCCGCAGGGCCACCGCCGTCCTGGCGCCGGGACTCGTGGGCTCCTCCGCCGTGAAGGCCGTCTCCTCCCATCCCAGCGTCACCGGCACGTAGTCGTCGTCGATGATATGGATGACGGTTTCGGACGGACCGCCTGCGGACACCCCATCGGGCAGGTCGCCGAAGGCCAGGGTGACGCTTTCGCCGTCGTCGTCGACTAGGTCATCAGCGGCGGTGACGTGGGCGTCCTTTTCGGTTTCGCCAGGGCCAAAGGTGATCTGGGTCGGGGCAGCATAGTCGGGTGCGCCGGCTCCCCCACCCGTGGTGGCACGCAGCGGGACCCGCAGCGTCCGGTGCGGGTCCTTGTCCAGCTGCACCTGCACGGTGGCCCGCTGGCCCCCTTCCTCCGCCGCATAGCCGCCTGCGCCGAAGGAGACCGTCACCTGGGTCACGATCACCGCTTCCGTGGCGTCACTGGTCAGCTCCTCCATCGTGCTGTCGTCATCGGTGAACGACACCCGCACCGTGAGCTGACGGCCCACATCGGCCGGCTGCACCCTGTAGGTGGCCGTTGTTGCGCCGGAGATGGTCGAGGCCTGTCCGCCGGAGTTCCCGCGCAGCCATTGATGGGCGTAGCCGGGGCTGGTCAGGCCGTTCCGGTCGTCGATGCCGGAGGTGTCCGCCGTAAGCGCCTCTCCCACCTCGGGTGCGCCGGTGATGCCGGTGATGAACGGCGTGCCCGTCGGCGCGAAGTTGACCGAGTCGAGCGTAAAGGTGAGGGTGGCGATGCGCCCGGTGGAGAACTTGCCGGCGCCACGGATGCTCGTGATGACGCCCCGGGGCGACGTTGCCGGGTTCGAGAGCGAGAACTCGCCCCCGCTCTCGGTCCCGGCGTCCCACGGGTACAGGTCCACCTCAACCGAGGACCGCCAGGCGCCGCCGGAGTCGAGCAAGGGGAGCCCCGAGACGCCGACGAACCAGTCCGGACTCGGCGCGATCATGGTGACCAGGGTGACCCGCGGGTGGTCGGTGGAAAGCGTGACTGTCAAGCTCTGCAGCGCCGTGGGGCCGATGGAGTTCGTGCCGCCCTGGATGACGCTCAGGGCATGCGCCCCGGCGTTCGTGACCGCATTCCGCAACCTCGACGTTCCCCCGACTTCCGCCATCGACTCCACGCCCGGGCTGGCCGCCCCGCCGCTTTCCAGGAAGGTCACACCGGCGTTGTGGACGGCGCCGATGAGGCGCGAGAAATGCGCCCCGCCGGGAACCCCGTCCGGCGTGGCCGCCGTAGTCCAGTCGCCCTGGAACTGGATGGTGTAGACGGCCGTCGACGCGAAGGGCGCGACGGGGTCGCTCGCCGGCGGGGTGAGCGACAGGTCTTGCGCAGTGCGCCGCACGGTGACGGTGTACGTCACGGTCGCCACGCCGTCCTGCGCGGTCACCCGGACCCGGATGATGTTCTCGCCCACCGAGAGGTCGACGGCCACCGTATCGGCGCTGGCGAGGGTGTTGCCGTTGCCGTCGAGGATGACCACGGCAGCGTTACCGTCGCTCCTGGTCGCGGCGACCGTGGCGCCCGTCACGGTGTACCCCACCGACGCTTCATAGGAGGTGCCCCCGCTGGTGAAACCGGGCGTGAGCCGCACGCCGCTCAGCGTGAGGCCGGTGAGCGTGGCGTCGTCGGAGAACAACGTCGTCCCCGCCCGGGTAGCCGACCAGGGCCCCGCTCCGGCGGCGTTGACGGCGCGCACCTGCACGTCGTACTCCGTGCCCAGCGCCAGTCCCGTGACCGTCGCCGTCAGGTCGCCGGCGCTCCAGACCCCCGTCTCGACGGCCCAGTTGGCGTCCACCGCCGCGTCGGCGCTGGTCTTGATGGAGCGCAGGTCGTAGGACGTGGCCGCCGCGTCGCCGTCCGTGGCGGGCGCGCTCCACCCCACCGTGAGCCCCCCCACGACCCCGGTCGCCGCGTCCACCGCCGGGGCCCCCGGCCGTGTCACGCCCACGCTGGTCGCGGACCATGGGCCCGCGCCGGCGCCGTTGACGGCACGCACCTGCACGTCGTACTGCGTGCCGGTGTCGAGGCCGGTGACGGCGGACGCGAGGTCCGGGGCGGCGGCGCTCCACACCCCCGTCGCAACGGTCCAGTTACCGTCGACGGTCTCGTCGTCGCCGGTCTTGATGGAGCGCAGGTCATAGGACGTGATCGCATCCCCGCCGTCACTGGCGGGCGCGCTCCACGCCGCGGTGAGCGCGCTGACGCTCCCGGTGACGGCGTCAATGGTTGGCGCCCCCGGGGTGGTGCGCGGTGTGGCGGCGTGGACACCCGACCAGGGGTATGGGTCAGTCCCCACCACCGCCCGCACCTGCACGTCGTAGGAGACCCCGTTCACCAGCGGGCTGCTCGTCGGGTTCAGCGTGTAGGCGAGGGACCCGGCGGTCCAGACCGCCGAGACCACCGTCCAGTTGCCGTCGGCCTTATTCGTCGCATCGGCGCGGATGTAGCGCAGGTCGTAGGCGGTGACGGTCCCTAGGTCGGCGTTGGTGGGCGCGGTCCACGCGACGGCGATGGAGCGGTCCCCGGGGCTGAGGGCGTCGATGGTCGGCGCCTCGTCCGTCGTGGGCGTGCCCGTGGCGGTGTCCGACCAGAGCCCGTCGCCGCTGGCGTTCACCCCGCGCACCTGCACGTCGTATTCGGCGTTCCCGGTCAGGCCGGTCACGACGTGCGCCAGGTCGCCGGAGCCGGTGGTCCAGGCGTCCTGCACGACGGTCCAGTTGGCGTCCACCGTCTCGTCGGCGCTGGTCAGGATGGAGCGCAGGTCGTAGGCGGTGATGGCGGACGTGCCCGTGTCGGCCGGGGCCGTCCAGGTGACGGTGAGCGACTCCCCGCCGGCCGCGACCGCGTCGATGGCGGGGGCGGCCGGGCTCGTCCGGTGGCCGTAGACCGTGAGGTTCCACGCGTTGAGCCGGGCGGCCGCCCCGCCGTGCACGTGGTCCGTGATGCGCAGCGTCCAATCGCCGGCGGGGTCCTCGCCCAGGTGCTTGGCGGATCCGAGGCGCACGGAGCCGTCCAGGTTGCATTTGCCCGGGAGGATGCCGAACAACGACTTGCACTCCCCCGGGCCAACGAGGTAGTACGGGGACAGCACGGAGACCGTGCCCGAGGGCGACACGAGCTCGATCTCCAGATCCCGGAACGCCGTGGCCGTGAGGTTGAGGTGAATCTCGACGAATTCGGTGGACTGCACCTGGGCGCCCATGGTGATGCCGGCGGTGACCGAGGTGGGCGTGCCCGGGGAGGGCAGGTCCGGGACCGCCAGATCGACGTCGCCCGACGCCTGCGACTCCTCGGTCAACGGGGGCAACGGGGGAAGGCTCGTCCAGCCGGCCGCCAGGTCCATCGCCGCCTTGGCGTCGACCACGCCGAAGCCGTACTCGTGGTTGAACGTGTAGCGCTCGGTCGTGGAGCCGTACTGGAGGGCGCCCTCCTCCCAGCCGGTGTTCGACGGGTCATTCTTCCGGGCGGAGCCCGCCAGGATGAGCTTGACGTCCCGCCAGGTCAGGTCGGCGTAGGCGCCCCGCAGGAGCGCGGACACCCCGGACACGATGGCGGCCGTGGCGGAGGTCCCGCCGTAGGTGTTCCGGTAGCGGCCGTCGTTCAGGGTGGTGGTGATGGCCGCGGGAAGGTAGCTGGCGCCGGACGGCGCGCAGACCCACAGGTTGGCGCCCTGTTCGGAGTAGTGCGACCGGACGCCATGGTCCGTGACCGCGCAGGCGGCCATAGTGGTGTAGTGGTTCCGGAATCCGCTCAGGTTGGCGTTGGCGCCCAGCACCGCGTCGTTGCCGCCGGACCGCACATACAGCACCCCCTTGCCGCCGTAGCCCTCCGTGACCCCCCGCACCACCGCCCGTTCCCAGCCCGAGGACGCCGCGGCGTACCCGGGACCCTCGGTGACCGACCAGCTGTTGTTGCTGATGGCCGTGGTCTCCATCCCCCGCGTCATCGCGTCCGCCGCATAGGCATGGCTGAAGGCGTCGATGATGTTGTAGACGTAGATCTGGGCGCGGGGCGCGATCCCCCGAACGCCGATGTCGTTGTCCCGCGCGGCGATGAGGCCGGCGGCGCCGGTGCCGTGGGTATTGCCGGGGTTGTACACGGCTGCGCCGCCGTAGCCGTAGTTGCGGTCCGCAATCACGTTGGGCGCCAGGTCCGGGTGCCCGACATCCATGCCGTTGTCGACCAGGACCACGGTGGCGCCCTCCCCCAGGTGGCCGGCCGCCCACACCTCCCGGACGTTGATGTCCTCGCCCGGCGTCCCGCCCAGCTGCCCCGTGTTCTCCAGGTGCCACTGGCACCCGGAGAGGGGGTCGCTGAGGGGATCGGCCAGGGACGCGGTGAGCGCCGTGCACCCGTCGAAGAATTCGCCGTAGACGTAGTCCTCGTACATGCGCAGCCCGTACCGCCCTGTCGCCGGCCCGGGACTGCCGGGCAGGCGGGTGACCTTGAGGTAGTGCGTCCCCGCCTCGAGGCGGTCCTGGAGCGTGAACCCGGCGGGCGCGCTCGGGGAGAAGGAGTACCGGCTCTCTCTGATGTTCGCGTCAACGGGGTTGCCGTCCGCGTCCAGCAGCTCCCCGGCGATGGGGACGGCGGAGCCCGCCGCGGCGAGGAGGACATGGGTCGCTCGGGCGAGCTCGATGCGGAAGTAGTCGACGTCGTCCGCCGGGCTGATGGTCCCCGCCTTGGGGAACAGCGGGACGAGGGGCTGCGCCGCCGCGATGCTGCTGCCCGGCTCCGAAGCCCGGTTCACGTGGAGCGTGTAGGCGCCGGTCACTTCGGCGAAGCCCCCAACCTCCACGTAGTAGGTCCCCGGGCTCAGGTTCGCACGGACGAAGAAGCGGTTTCCTCCCAGGGAGAACTCATCGGTGTTCTGGGCCCTGCGGTCCCCGCTCTGCCAGAGGTCGCCCCAGGTGCGCGCCGGGCCGGTGGTGTGCACCAGCAGAACGGTGTGCCCGGTCACCGTGATGCGGAACCAGTCCTCGTCGGTCCTCTCCGTATCGATAATCCCCCTGGCGGTGCCGCCGACCTCGATGTCCTGGGCATCGGCCCTCTGCGTGGTGTCGGCGACCGTCGTCGTTTCCAGGACGTAGGCGCCCGTGGCGCCGCCGCCGCCCGCAACCCTGACGTAGTAGGTCCCCGCCTCGAGGGAGCCCCAGAGGAGGAAGTTGTGGCGCCCGTGCAGCTCGTCCCCCTGGTCGTTCTCGCTGAGCAGCGCCCCGTCCCCGTCCAGCAGCTGCCCCACCGTGTCCAGGTCGCCGCGGGTGGAGACGATGATGCCCGTCGCCGCACTCAGCACGATCTTGAAGACGTCCACGTCGTCCGCCGACGCGATCGCCCCGCCCAGGCGCGTGGTCAGCGGCAGCGCGGTCGCCGTCTCGAGGGTGCCGCCGTGCTCGGCGGGCGTCCCCGTGGCGGTGGCCGACCAGGCGCCGTCGGTGGCGGCCGCGGCCCGCACCTGCACGTCGTAGCCCGTGCCGTTGGTGAGCCCGGCGAGCACGCCGTCCAGGCTCCCGGCGGTCCAGAACCCCTCCACGACCGTCCAGGCGCCGTCGGCCTTGTCCGTGGCCGCGCTCGTGATGGAGCGCACGTCGTAGGCCGTGACCCGCGTGGCGGCGGCAACGGCGGGGGCGTTCCAGGCGACGGTCAGGGCGCCGTCGCCGGCGATGACCGCGGTGATCACGGGCCCCGGGATCTGCGGCGTCCCGGTCGACGTCGCCGACCACGCGCCGTCGGCCGTGGTAACCGTCCGCAGCTGGACGTCGTAGCCGGCGCCGTTCTGAAGGTCCGCGAGGGTGTAGGTGAGGTCGCCCGACCCGGATGACCAGACGTCCTCGATGTCGGTCCAGTTGGCGTCGGCCTTGTCCGCGGCGTCGCTGCGGATATGACGCAGGTCGTAGGCGGTGATCCCCGCCACGCCCGTGGGCGCCGTCCAGGCAATGGCGAGGGCGCCGTCGCCCGGGGTGACCGCGTCGACGGTGGGAGGGGCAACCTGCGTCTGGGCCAGGATGCCGCCCGGCCCCGCCAGGAGGCAGAGGGCGACGCCGATGGCGAGGAGCGGCAGCCACGTCACCCGAATGCGGCCAAGGTGTCCGAGGTCACGGGGTGCGTGCGTAGCCTCGGCTAGGCCACGTTGCAGACGGGGCGCAAGGCTCCCGAACAGAGAACCGCGCATTATGCTGCCCATGAACCGGCGCAAGTGTTCTCGCTGCCAGTCGAACGCTCGTTGTATGGCAGGACGCACGATGCGCCGGCGTGTCGCCGCATCACGTGCTTCGCGGATAGCGCCTTGCCTGCCGTCAGGCGAATGCACGCCGTCTCCCTCCGTTCGACCAGTAGAGAGCATCGGAACAACCTCCTCCGGTCCATGTGGTCTGTAGCACTCCAGGGGTTGGCGCCCTGGACCCATCAAATGTCCCGCCGCAGACGCTTGCGAGGTCTCGTCCTGGATACCCGGGCCCTGAACCGCCCTCCCGCGAAAGCCCCCCCGCTTCGCTCCCTTGGCCATCCGGGGGCTACGGGATGATCACGCCGTCCCCGGGTGGCATAGCGCCAGGAGCCCTTGCCCACGCGCACTGCGGCCCGCAGGGTGACCCGGTCCCTGCCGTCACACGCGCCGTCCACATCGCCGGCAGTCCGTGACCCCTCCGGCGACCGTTCAACGTAGCGGCCGGCCTGGCACGGCTCCGTGCCCGCCTCAACCTCCTCCCTATCCACGTCGTAGGGGTCGCCGACGCCCTCCGCCACCTCGATGACCAAGGTGACGGAGCGGCGGTTGACCGCCACGACCGGTCTCGCCTCAACCGGCGAAATACAGCTTGACGAGCTCTATGGCCTCTTCCTTGGTGGCCTCCTCATCGAAGTAGTCCTTGACGGCCTCGATGACCTCGTCGCGGTCAATCACCCCGTTGCGGTTCGCGTCGTTGGGGTGGTGGGTGGCCTCGGCCACCTCGACCGTGACGATGATGATGGCCCCGAAGCCCGCGCTGTCCGTGGCCGTCAGATTCACCGTGTAGGTCCGCCCCGCCTCGAGGGGCAGCCGGTGACTTCGCCTCTCTGGGGATTCTTCTTACGTATGCACCTAGGAAAAACAGTAGGGACGCGTCATCGCTTTGGTAAGTGCCGAAGCACCTGCTCGGGGCGACAATTTGTTTGCTCTGAAGGGAAAGAATGTTTGCAGATTGACAGGTAGAAATGCTCCGGCGGACACGAACGACGGCGACTAGAGTGGTAGCAATGCACCCACCGCGAGACCAACAAATGCTCCATTTCTCATTTGCATAAGGGAGAGGAGGTGTCATGAGCACACCGCCAAACACTCCAGAGCGCGAGCGGCGCAGCGACGGCCCGTGCCGTCGTTCCCCCCGCCGTCTCCGGTGCATGGACCGGTCTGTCGAGCGCCATGGGAATGCCTCCATCGTTTGTGATTCTGCTTACCCGGCCATCCGCATATGCGGGCCTTTCTTGTTGCCTGCTTTCGCGTCGGGGCTGCCGGGCCGGCGGCATGGGGCCTTCGCGCCGCACCCGACCGTCGCCCCGGAATGGGAAGCGCCGAGCCCTCCGCTCAACGGCCCGCTTCGTCGCGGCCCCCATATCAGCCTCTGGGCACCTGGTCTGTTCCTCACGAACCTCGCAACCTACCGCTGCCCGAGCCACCCCCCTCGCTTACCTGCCAAGGCCAACCCTCCCGAGGCAGGGTTTCCAGCTAGCCTGACCGGCGGCGCAGGATGAACAGCACCACCGCAAGGAGCACGCCGACAAGAAGAATTGCCGGGATGACCTGTTGGATTCCAGGCAGGCCTGCCGCCGCTGCAGGCGTTGCCACCACGGGCGTCACCACAATCACTGCCGTCGGTACCGGTGCCGCGGTGGGCGCCGGCGTCGCTGTTGCTGTGGGCGCTGGCGTCGGTGTCGCGGTTGGGACAGGCGTGGCCGTAGGCTCAGGGGTCGGCGTGGCTGTGGGCGCCAGCGTCGGTGTCGCGGTTGGGACAGGCGTGGCCGTGGGCTCAGGGGTCGGCGTCGCCGTGGGCTCCGGCGTTGCCGTGGCCGTGGCCGTCGGCGCAGGCGTCGCCGTGGGCCTCGGGGTCGGGGGTGGGCCGACCCGCAGCCGCGTGTGGCCCGCGACGGTCCGTTCCGCGCGGTCAACGTTCCTGAGGACGCCGGCGAAGGTGTACACCCCCTCTGCGGAGGCGACGGTCACGACGTAGGTGAACCGGGAGTCGCCAAACAGGTTGAAGCGCACAGTTTGTCCCTCCACCTTCACCTGCTCGTCCTCCAGGCTCGATCTCACGAGCGCGAAGCCCTCCGGCAGCGTCTCCACCACCTGACCGACGGGGCCGTAGTTGCTGGCGGTGATGCTGACCCGGAGCTCGCCGCCCGGCATGGCCCAGGTCCGCTGAAAGGCCCGGGTGGCGCTGTGGGACTGCGCGTCGATGACGCCGGGCTGCGCCAACAGCGCGACGGCGCCCACCATGGCGGCCAGTGCCAGGGCCGCAACTGCTCCAAGGGAAGTCCGGATCACGTCGTCCTCCTCGGTGCTGGCGTAATTCTCCAGCCCGCGTTACCCAGCGAAGTAGCGCGCGACCAGCGCCAGCACCTCGTCCTTCTCGATGTGGCCCGCGAAGTAGTCGGCGACCGCCTCCAGGACCTCGTCCTTCTCTATCGTCCCGTTGTGGTTCAGGTCGTAGGGGTCGCCGACGCCCTCCGCCACCGCGATGACCACGATGATGATGGCGCCCGTGCCGGAGCTGTCCGTGGCCGTCAGGTTGACGGTGTACGTCTGCCCCAATTCCAGCGTTGCCCCCTGGCCAAGCCGGAGCTGCCCCGTCTCTTCATCGACGGTGAAGAGGTTGGCGTCCGTCCCACTCAGCGTATAGGTGACGTCGTCATCTTCGGGATGCGTTGCGGACACCGGGTCGCCCACGGTGTCGCCCGCCCGCGCGGTCACGGCAAGAGGACGCTGCGTGCGGAAGCCGTCCACGAATTTCGGCGCTGTGGGAGCGGGACCGAAGCCGCCGCCACCTCCGCCACCGCCGCCGCCGGAAGTCCGCTGGGCAACCGCCGTGACGGTGATGGTCACCGTCACGGCGGCGTCCGAGGCGTCGGACAGGTTGTAGTTGGCGTCGAAGCCGTCGTGGACCTCGACGGTGACGGTGTAGATGTCCTTGGTGACACTGTCGAGGACGTCCTTCGTCCAGACCTGGCCGGTGGCCGCATCGATGTCGAAGGCATTGGCGTCCGCCCCGCCGAGTGAGTAGGTGAGGACGTCACCCTGGTCGGAATCCGTCGCCCGCACGGGCGCGCCGACGCTCCGGCCTGCTGCCGTGCCTGCAGAAACGGTGCGGGTAGCTGTGGCTTCTGCGAACGTCGGCTCGGTGTTCGCCGCGGGCCTGGCGTCGCCGACAGGCGTCTGCAGCGTGGCGGATGCCGTCTTGCCGCTGCCCAGCCCGTCCGTATAGGAGGCGGTGGCACGCAGGTACTGGTTGGCGTCGGCGGCGGCTGCCGTGTAGCTGCTAAACGTTTCGCCGTCGATGTTTGTCCAGTTGCTCCTGCCGTTGGGCGACCGCTCCCACTTCCAAACGATGGTGCCCGTGACGATGTCGCCGTCGCTCAGGTCGGCGCTGAACGTTGTCGTGACGTTCACCCACCCCCGCGGCGGGGAGATGGTCACAACACCCTGCTCTTCCACGTTCTTGACGGTAATCGTCCCGGACAGTGAGCTTGACAGGGGGTTGTCGACGTCGTCATCGGTGGCGGAGACAGTCACCGTGTAGGTCGTCCGATCCTCGAAGTTGGGCGGCGTGCGGAAGTAGAGCTGGCCCCGGTCCGAGATCCAGAAGTTGGCGGGGTCGCTCACCGACCAGGTGATCGTGTCCCGCTCCGGGTCCGTGGCGGTGTAGTTCGCCACCGCGGAGCTTGAGTTCTCTGCGATTGAAGGGGCCGCTTCGCCCATGACCACCGGCGGCTCGTTGACGTTCGTCACCGTGATGGTCACGTTCTGCCTGTCGTCGATGGCGCCCATGTCGTCGGCGTCGTTCTCGTCCTTGCCATCGCTGACTTGCACGGTGACGCGGTAGGTCCGCTTGCCCTCGTAGTCGAGCTCCACGCCCGTCGCCACCCGCAGTTGCCCGGTAGCGTCGGCGATCTCGAACGAACCGGCGTCCGTCCCGCTCAGCGAGTAGGTCAGCATGTCGCCCTGGTCGGGATCAACCGCCGACACGGGGTCGCCGATGTTGTCGCCCGCCTGGGTGTCCTCCGGCACGCTGCGCAGTCCGTCCTCCGTCGAGGGGAAGGAGGGGTCCAGGTTGGCAACGCCGACGACGTTGGTCACGCCGGTTGCGCCTACGGCGAGGATGCCGTTGCCGGCAACATCCTCGACGGCGTCGGCCGCCAGCGCCACGGTGATGTTCGTGGACGTGCTGGTCAGGGCCGTCGCCAGGGTGACTTGGACCGTGACTCCATTCTCTATCGCCGCGGACGTCGGCTGGTCGGCTCCGTTGGCGCGGATGGTGATCTTGTCGTGATCAACCGCGCCGAGCGGCTCGCTGAACGACAGGTGCACCCGAAAGCCGTCGACGAACGTGGTCGGTGCATCGGTACCGGTCGTCAAGAGCGTCGGGCGGATGCCGTCGACCTTGTGACCGAAGGTGCTCGCCACGGCGCTGTGTGTGAGGACCGCTGCGGTCGTTGTACCGGTGGCCGTGATCGTGCCGCCCGTGAGCTTGTTCGCCCCGATCGCGATGCCGTGCCCGGTCGTTCCGGTCGGGACCAAGTCGCCCACCGCCACCTCGTAGCTGCACACCATCGTGGGCGTGTTCGTGCCGGTCGCGCAGGCGGCCTGTTTCGCTGTGCCGGCAAAGTCCAGCTCCAGCCGCGGGGCGCCGCTGATGTCGACCGCTGCGCTAAACGTCACCGTCGCCTCGACGTCCTCGCCGATGGCGTAGGTGTTGTCGGACCCGGGGTTGGAGGTCAGCGCGACGGCGGTGACCGTGGGCGCGGTAACGAAGACCAGGGCCCGTTCATAGCCATTGACGGTGAACTGGAGTACCTCGTTCTGCCCGCCTTGATTCTGCCACGTGCCGCTGTTGTTCCAGTAGAAGTAGTTCTTGATGCTCCAGCCCGTGAGGCCGGCCGGGTCTTCTCCAGCGGCGGTGGTGGAGTCGAGCGTGACGCTCCCGCCGCCGTCCTGCTTGATCATCACCACGTAGTTGCTGTTCGCCGAAAGGGCGAGGCCGGCGTGGGTGAACTCCAGGCTCCCGGCCGTGAAGCTCGCCGGCCGCGTCAGGGCCGTGCAGGTCGAGGTTGGAAACTCGTTGGCCGTGGTATCCGCCTCGCAGACCTCGACGTCGAAGTCGTCGCCCTCGGCGTCCTCGGAGACGACGATCAGGCTGGTCAGCGTCCAGCCGCCCGTGTTGCTACCCGTGTTGGCAGACGTGTGGAAGAGCTGCGCATGGTCGTTGCCGCTCAGGTTGGCGCTGTTATCGCTGAGTTGCGAGACGTTGCTCACGAGGATGCGCGCGGTGCCGCTCACCGTGGTGGTGGCGCCGACGGCGTTGGTCACGGCGGTCGCTGCCAGGGCGAGGTTGCCGTTGCCGGCGCGGTCGAAGACGGCGGAACCGGCGAGCGCCACGGTGAGTGTCACGGTGGCGTCGATCACGGTGCTGAGGTCGAGTTCGACCGTGGCGCCAGCCGTTCTCGCCGCGCTCGTTTGCGCGACGTTGCCTCCCCCGATCCCGATGGTGATGTTGAATCGATTGACCCCTGGGACGGCCTCGCTGAACGTCAGGATCACCTGCGTGCCGTCCGCCGACGTCGTCGGCGCATTGGCGCCGGTGGTGACGAGCGTCGGGCGGATGCCGTCGACCTTGTGCCCGGCCTGGATCGCGACCGCGCTGTGGGTCAGCACGGCGGCGGTCGTGCTGCCGATGGCCGTGATCGTGCCGCCGCTGAGCTTGTCCGCCGCGATCACGACGCCGTTCGGCGCCGAGTCGTTCACCAACACCGTGTAGCTGCAGACCATCGTGGTCGTGTTCGTGCCGGTCGCGCAGTCGGCCTCTTTCGCGGCGCCGTCAAAGTTTAGCTGAAGCTTGGGCGAGCCGCTGATATCGACCGCCGCGCTGAAGGTCACCGTCGCCTCGACGTCCTCGCCGACGCGGTAGGGGGCGGTGGTGGAGGTCAGCGCGACGCCGGTGACCGTGGGGGTGGTGGTGGCGACGACGGCGTTGGTCACGGTGGTCGCTAATGTTGGCGTTGTTCGGTGGTGGCTGCCGTTGCCGGCGACGTCTCTGAATGCGCCGGCGCCGTGTCCCACGGTGAGGTTTGTGGCCGAGGCGGTCAGGGCTGTCGCCAGGGTGAGTTCGACCGTGGTTTGTTCGGTTCCAGTCAGGCTCGCCGCGGTCGTCGACAGGGTGTCTGTTCCCGACTTGATGGTGAATAGAGTCCGCTCGACCTGGCTTAAGGTCTCGCTGAACGTCAGGATCACCTTCGTGCCGTCGGTCGACGTCCTCGGCGCATTGGGGCCCGTGGTGACGAGTGTCGGGAGGATGCCGTCGACCTTGTCCCCGGCGTCGATCGCCACCGCGGCGTGGTCAAGGTCGGCGTTGATGGTCGTGCTGCCGGTTGCCGTGATGGTGCCGCCGTTGAGCGTGAGCTTGTTCGCCGCGATCGCGATGCCGTCCGGGGCCGAGTCGGTTCCGCCTATCGTGTAGCGGCACGCCATCGTGGTCGTGTTCGTGGCGGCCGTGCAGGTTGCCGCTTTCGGGCTGCCGTCAAAGTCAAGCTCCAGCTGCGGGCTGCCGGTGATGTCGACCGCCGCGCTGAAGGTCACGTCCACCTGGATTCTTTGGCCGTTGGTGTGGAAGCCGTCGACGGAGGCGGTGGTGGTGATCTCGACGGCGGTGACCGTGGGCGCGACGGCGGCGACGACGGCGTTGGTCACGGTGGTCAGTGCAATGCGGGGGTTGCCGTTGCCGGCGAGGTCTGCCACAGCCTGCTGTATCACCGCGATGCCCACGGTGCTGGTGAGGCTCACCACTCCGATGTGCGTAACGGTCACCCTGCTCCCACTGAAAGTCGCCGATGTGACCGAGCCGCTGGCGTCCATTCCCGATGTCGTAACCGTGACGATGAACCTGCTCAAATCCGAATTCAGGCTCCCCAGCGCCTCGCTGAACGTCAGGATCACCTTCGTGCCGTCGGTCGATGTAGTCGGCGCATTGGCGCCGGTGGTGATGAGCGTGGGCCTGATGCCGTCGACCTTGTGGCCGGACTGGATCGCGACCGCGCTGTGGTCGAGGTCGGCGGCGCTCGTGCTGCCGGTGGCCGTGATCGTGCCGCCGCTGAGCTTGTTGGCCGCGATCGCGACGCCGTTCGGCGCCGAGTCGTTCACCAACACCGTGTAGCTGCAGACCATCGTGGTCGTGGTCGTGCCGGTCGCGCAGTCGGCCTCTTTCGCGGCGCCGTCAAAGTCCAGCTCAAGCTTGGGCGAGCCGCTGATATCGACCGCCGCGCTGAAGGTCACCGTCGCCTCGACGTCCTCGCCGATGCCGTAGGGGGCGGTGGTGGAGGTCAGCGCGACGCCGGTCACCGTGGGCGCCAGGGCCCGTTCATAGCCATTGACGGTGATCCGGAGCGCCTCGTTGCCCCCGCTCTTCTGCGCCCAGGTGGTGCCGCTGTTCAAGTAGAACTTGTCTTTGATGCTCCACCCCGTGAGGCCGGTCGAATCTTCCCCGCCGGAGGTGGTGGAGTCGAGAAACAGGGTCTCGGTGCCGTCCGGGTCGATCACCACCACGTAGTTGCTGTTCGCCGAGAGGGCGAGGCCGTCGTGCGTGAACTCCAGGCCCCCGGCCGCGAAGCTCGACGGCCGCGTCAGGGCCGTGCAGGTCGAGGTTGGAAACTGGTCCGCGGTGGTATCCGCCTCGCAGACCTCGACATCGAAGTCGTCGCCCGCGGAGTCCTGGGAGACGACGATCACGCTGGTCAGCGTGTAGTCGTGCGTGGCCCCGGTGTGGAATAGCTGCGCAAGGTCGTCGCCACTGGTGCTGTGCTGGTCATCGTCCCCTTGCCCGACGTTGCTCACGAGGACGCGAAATGCCGGCTCGCCGTACACCGCGATCTCCAACGAATTGCCGCCTGAGTTCACGGTCAGGTTGTTAACGTCGGCGCCCCGATAGAACGCGTCCGCGATGCTGAAGTCTGCAAACGCGCCCGCATCCTCGCTATCGCTCAAGGTCCGCTGCAACCTGTGCGCGGTCCCGCCGAGGTGGCGCCAGACCAGCACGTAGGAGGTGCTCGGCTCGAGCGTCGTTCCGGCCGGCGCCTCGAAGAAGCTGTGGCCCGCCGCGTATTCGGTGGGACTGACGAGGTCGAACAGCTTCGCGGCCGGCTTGCCGTCCGCATCGGCGTGCACGGCCACCGACACCGACGTCGGCCCGTCAGGGAACTCACTGCTGGAGCCTTCGATGTTGACGCCGACGCCCTGCAGCTCGTAGCCGCCCGCGTTGGGACTGGTCGTGAAGCCCTGCGACAACACAGGGTTGGTGCCGTCGGCAAGGGCGTAGCTGTTGTCGGTCTGGCCCAGGTTCTGCACCATCGCGTGGAGCGGCTCGCCGAGGATGGCCGCCAGCAGTCCGGGGATCGTAACATCCCCACGTGCTGAGAAGGTCACGCCCGGCGCCGACGGCGTGTCGAAGTTCGTGGATTGGGTTCCATGTATGCGGATTAAGGCGTGGCCCGTTCTCGAGCCATCTCCAACATGATCATAGGCATCCCAATCGACCGAGAGGGCGTATGTCTTCGTGCTCCCTCCTTCCACGGTTGCGCCTTGCGGGGCCGAGTATTCAGGCACGCCTGCGATGCTGCGTGTCAGGCTCAGCCTGAACAGCTTGGTCGAGCCTTCGATCAGGCGCCACGGGTTGGTGAGGCCGCCGGCGAAGTCTGTTGTGTCGTCCGAGTTCCAGGAGAAACCGCGGATGAGGTAGCGGTCCGCTGATCCGACAACCACGCTGATACAGCAGTCGTCGCCAACCGAAATGATTTCCTGGTCGGACGAGGCGGTTTGCGCGTAGGTCGAAGCCAGGATGCCGCTGGCCCGCTTCGAGCCCTCGAGGGCCAGGCGCAGCACGCTGCTGCGCGAGGTGGAACTCCCCCAGCGTCCAGTCGAATTCAACGCTCGGACCCTCGCCGTGTTCCCGAGCTCGGCTCCCGTCTCGCCGCCCGCGTCCTCGCCGTCCGACGTCGTCTCCTTGATCGACAGCGAGGCGCCGAAATCCGACAGCACGATGGCGTAATGGACGTTCTGGTGCAGGAGCACGCCCGCCGGCGCCGTGAACCTGTTCAGGCCGACGGTGAAGGTGGCCGGGTTCTCGAAGTCGTACAGCTTGGTCTCCGGGATCGAGCTTTTGTCGGAATGGTCGCCGATCCACAGCGAGACGGTCACATCGGACGGGACCGCCGCCAGCTCGATCGAGACGCTGGAGAGTTCGTAGCCCTGGCCGTGATCGCCCAGCGTGAACCCCTGGGCGTACTGCATGGTGATATTCGCCGTGGCCGAGTGCGTCTGGCCGGTGTTGCTGACCAGCGTCGCCGGGGACAGGGACGGGTCGGCGGCCGGTCTGAGGACCGGGCCGAACGGCAGGCTGGTCACCGTCTCCGAATAGTTGTGCTGGTCCGTGAACGAGACTTCCACCTTGATCAGGTTGCCGATATCGGCGTCGACGAGCCGGTACCTGGGTGAGTCGCCGCCGATATTGGTCTGGGTCACGCCGTCGACCCGGATCCACTGGTAGGAGTAGACGAACTCGATGATTCCCCCCACGCTACTGTCATCTGTAAGGGGGAGCCCGTTCCCGTCGCGAATGTCCACAGCCTCGGCAAACAGGATGGGGGCGCCTTCCGCGGAAGCCACGATGATCGGCCGGCCGGTGGCGTCCTGGTTCGCGGGCGTTTCATAGCCACGAATGGTCATGCGGAGCGCCTCGTTGCCCCCGTCCTTCTGCTGCCAGGCGCCGCTGTTCTTCCAGTCGAACTTGTTCTTGATGCTCCAGCCCGTTTGGCCGCTCGAGTCTTCTCCGGCGGAGGTGGTGGTGTCGAGCGTGACGCTGTCGGCGCCGTCCTGCCTGATCACCACCACGTAGTTGTCGTTCGCATTGAGGTAAATGCCCCGGTGCGTGAATATCAGGCTCCCGATCGCGAAGGCCGACGGCCGCTTCAGGGTCGTGCAGGTGGTGGTCGGAAATTCGTCCGAGGTGCCATCCTCCTCGCAGATATCGACGTCGAATTCGTTGGCGTCCGCGGAGACGACGGTCAGGCTGGTCAGCACCCAGCCAGCCGTGGCGCCCGTGTTGGCGCCCGTGTGGAACAGCTGCGCATGGTCGTTGTTACTGGTATTGAGGTCGTCAATGTTCCCTTGCGCTGTGTTGCTTATAAGTTCGTACGTGATGGTCTGCGCCTCCGACGGCGTTGACCAGAGGAGCACGCCGCCCAGCACCAGCGCCAGCAGGGCGAGCAGTGCGGTGACCGCCAGGGGGAGCGGCGCGATACGGCGGGAGGCGGTCATGACTTACCCCCGGCTCGCCGAGGCCAAAAATCCGGGGGGGGGGGGTGAACGTCTGTGCTAGGTCGCCGTGCGCGGCGGACCCCGGCGCAGCGACGGCCCGTGCCGTCGTTCCGTCCGCCGTCTCCGGTGTAGGGGCCGGTCTGTCGAGGGCCATGGGCATATCTCCCGTATCACAGCGTGAGCCTAGGGGAGACTAGCACCGCCCTGTGAACATTCAATGGAAAAGAGGCCCATTTTCGGTGGCAGTCTCGTGACACTTTTCAGGAACGGGCATCTACGTGGGCAGCGGTTTCCTCGAAGGCGAGGCCGACGAGCCCCAGCGGCGTCCTCTTCCTTCCCGGTCATACATGCGGCCCTCCTCGCGTCTCGGGGCCTGCGGCTATTGCACTCACACCGGCGGGCCGTTCCCTCCTCGGTGAAGAGGTGGCGGATGCCCAGGTCTTCGGCCAGGGCCAGCAGCGCCAGCAGCGCCAGCATGTGCCTGCCGTTGGGCCGCACCACGCCTTCCGTCCACCGCCAGACGGTGGCGCGATGGGTCTCGATGCGCCGGGCGATCTCCGACCACGACAGGCCGGACGCCTCCTGGAACCGCACCGGCCGCTGGGGGAAGTCCTCGGGGAAGCCCTCGGTGCTTCTGCCGTCGTTGATGCGCTGCCTCGGCATGGCGCCAGTCCCTCCCACGGACGGCCGCAATCCCCTCGCGACGGGGTGGCCAGGCCGTCAGCCCCGCAGTGCGCAAGCAGACCCGCTCTCCCACCGCCCCGGAGCGCGGACGCATCAGGCCGGGAGAGGCCCCCCCGCCGTCCGTCTCTGCGGGCCGTTGCTGGCGCCTGGAAAGCCCAGGAGCCGTCCACTCCCGCCCGGTCTCTTCCGCCCGGCCCGGAAACGGCGATTGCCCTGGCCGCATGTGCTCCCAGGGAAGTCCGGGGAACTCTCCCTTCCTCTTGGCCGGCATCATGCCGCAGCCTCGTGTTACGCTGCGAAGTAGAGCGACACAACCTCCAGCACCAGGGTCTTCTCTATGCGGCCGGCGAAATAGTCGGCAATCGCCGCGAGGACCTCGCTCTTCTCAATCACCCCGTTGCCGTTGAGGTCGTACCGGTGGTGCAGGGACTCGCCAACCTCGATGACCACGATGATGATGGCCCCGAAGCCGGCGCTGTCCGTGGCGGTCAGGTTGACCGTGTAGGTCTGCCCCAACTCGCGCTCCACCCCGTCCTTGACCCGGACCTGCCCCGTCTCCGGGTCCACCGTGAAGGCGGCCGCGTCCGTTCCGCTCAGCGTGTAGGTGATCGCCAGATCCTCCGGATGCGTCGCCGCCACCGGATCGCCCGCGGCATCGCCCGCCCGCGCGTTGTGGGCCACGGTGCGCGCCGTTCGGAAGCCATCGGCAAACTTGGGCGCCACGGGCGCCGGGCCGAAGCCACCCCCGCCGCCGCCACCACCCCCGCTGCTGCCTCCACCACTGCTGACGTGCGGCGGCGCCACAAGCAGACGCGCCACCGGTTCGTTGGACCACGCCGCTGCGCCGTCCTCGTTGACGGCCCGAAGACGGTAGGTGTACTCGGCGCCCTCCGCAACGCCCTCGTCCCGGTAGGACGTCGTCCCCTGCGGCGGCTGCGGGAAGACGGGAAGGAAGTCATCGGTTCCCGCCTTGCGCTCGAGCGCATAGCCCGTGACGGCGCTGCCGTTGTCGCCCGGCGGGCTCCACGTCAGGTCAATAGCGCGACGCCCGCCCGTCGCCCGCAGGTTCGTGATCCGCCCCGGCGCCGCAACCAGCGCCGTCGTGACCGCGTCGTCGTTGTCCGCCGGTGTGCGGTCCAGCTGGTCCGCCCCCGCGACGGCGGTGAAGCCCATATCCGCCGAGGCGTCGTCTTTGACCGCGACGACGACCTCCCCACTGGCGGTGTCGCCGACTTCCAGCGTCCCGACGGTACAGGTGACCGTCCGGCCGGACCGCCCGCACTGGCCCGTCGCCGGCGTGGTCACCTGGGCCGAGACGAAGGTCACGCCCGCGTCCAGGGTGCCGGTGAGGACCGTGCTTGTTGCCGCGGCGGGCCCGCTGTTGTCGACGGACCACTGGTAGGTCAGCTGCCCGCCCGGCTCCACAGCGCCGGCGTCGGCAAAGACCGTCGTCCGCAGGTCCGCCAGCGACGCGACGTCGTCCGTCACGGTCACCGTGGCCGTCGCCTCGCCGAGGCTGAGGTGCGGCTGTCTGGAGCCGGCAAACGCCAGCCGGACGGTGAACCGTTCCAGCGGCTCGTCAACGGTGTCGTGCGCGACGGTGACGGTGAAGTCCGCCGAGGCCACATAGCGGGATTGGCCACCGACGGTGGTCCGCGTGAAGTCGTTGCGGTCAAACGTTTCCGTTGCGGTGAACTCCTCGTAGTCCTCGGGCTGCCGCGCGGTGCCGTTGGCGGTGTTCACGGTGAAGGCAAGGGCGAACCCGCTCTCGGGGCGCTTGTCCGTTGCGGTGACCGCCACGGCACGTAGGGTCACCGTCGTGGCGCCGGGACTCGTGGGCTCCTCCGCCGTATAGGCCGTCTCCTCCCACCCCAGCGTCACCCGCACGTAGTCGTCGTCGATGAACTGGACGACGGTCTCGGACGGACTGCCGGCGGACACGCCGTCGGGCAGGTCGCCGAAGGCCAGGGTGACGCTTTCGCCGTCGTCGTCGTCGCGGTCATCAGCGGCAGCTACCTGGGCCTCCTTTTCGGTTTCGCCGGGCCGAAAGGTGACCTGTGCCGGGGCGGCGTAGTCCGGTGGGCCGGCTCCTCCACCCGTTGCAGCGTGCAGTGGGATCCGCAGCGTGCGGTGCGGGTCCTTGTCCAGCATGACCTTGACGGTGGCCCGCTCGCCCCCTTCCTCCGCCGCATAGCCGCCTGCGCCGAAGGAGACGGTCACCTGGGTCACGATCACCGCTTCCGTGGCGTCACTGGTCAGCGTTTCCAGGGTGTTGTCGTCATCGGTGAAGGACACCCGCACCCTGAGCAGGCGGCCCACATCGCCCGCCTGCACGGCGTAGGTTGCCGACGTGGCGCCGGGGATGCTGTCGGCCAGGCCGCCGGCGTCTATGCGCAGCCACTGGTATTCGTAGCCGGGGCTGGTCAGGCCGTCAGCGTCGTCGATGTCCGAAGTGTGCGCCGTCAGGGTCTGGCCCACCTGGGCCGTGCCCGAGATGGTGGGCAAGCCCGTGGCGGGGCTGTTGGCCTCGGCAGCGGCATCCCTCACCCTGATTTTGAAGCTGGCCGTCTCATTGTAGGCAGCCCAAGTCCGGGCGTCAGAACTGACGGTGAGGTAGTAGGATTGATCGGCTATCGACCAGCCTTCCGCACCGCCCGGGTCCTCTTCGGTGGCAGCCGACTCCGCGGTGGGATAGGTCTGCGGAATGAGGGCGAATGAGCCGGTTCCGCTCGGATTGACCCACTCGATGACGACGAAGTAGGTTGTCTCCGTCGCCAGTTGCGGGCAGGAGCCTGCACCCGCCGGCGCCGCGAAGTCGATCACGCCCGGCGCCGAGAAGCTCGACGGATTGGACAAGGTGCAGTGCGCGTCGCCCGGCTCGCCTCCGCTCCCCGCGCCGTTGATGGTCACCTGGAGCTGGTCCCCCACGGTCGACTCATCGTGAAAGTCCGCAACCTGGATGCCGACGGAACCCAGTGCGTAACCGTCGGTCTTGGTGCCCGTCGTGAATGCCTGGGCAAACCCTGATCGAGCGGCGCCAAGTGGGCGCATTATCCCGGTGGCGACGTTTACGTCCAGGTTGCTGACCAGAAACTGCGGCTGCTGTTCGCTCTTGCCGACGTTCGCCCTTGCGGCCATGGTCAGAATCTCGCTGTTGCCTTTGTCGTCATTGAATGTCCCCGCCAACTCGATGGGTTTCCCCTGGCCGTCGTCGGTGAGCATGTAGGTGGAGTCTGTTGCATCCGTGACGCCGGAATCGGTTCCGCCATCGGTGCGTATCCACTGGTAGGCGTATGAGACGTTGGTCAGGCCGTCGGCGTCCCCGATGCCCGAGGTGTCCGCCGCCAGCGTCTCCCCCACCTGCGCCGTCCCGCTGATGGTGGGGACACCCGTAGCCGGAGTGTTGGCTTGGTGAGCGTCGCTTTCGGCCGTGGGAACGATGCGTTCATGAACTAGTTGACCGTCTTCCCAATGGACGTCCATGTCGTTCCATTTGAAGCTGCTGGCGCCGGAGCTATCCTCGGGAAATTCCAGAGAGCGGTCGCCGGTCTGCAGGGTGTAGTCCGCGGGGTTGGGAACGTCATCGTCAAATGCCAGGCGAAGATCGCGGTCCGGCATGTGGGACCAGAGCGACCTGATCCGCAGGTTGCCGCTTCCGCCTGTATTGGAGAAGAGGTCGACGCTGGCTGCGCCGACGGAGACGCTGCTGTACTCGACCACCGTCATGTCGGCCGACCAGACCGGCTCTGCAGGCTCTTCCGCGTCCGCCGGCGTCGACCAGAGGGCCATGCCCACCAACACCACCGCCGCCAGCAAGGCCAACCCGAACTTTCGTAGGGACAAGCCCCGAGCAGACAGGCCGAGGAGAGCCTCTCTTCCAGGGGCGGAACCCGTCAAATTGATGCGTTCTGTTGCTTTCATTCCTCATCAACCTCTCAAGGAATGATCGGGCTCATCCATGGTTTAGAGATGATCGATGAGCTTGACCTCGACGGAGTCGCTCTCCGACCAGGTCAGGCCGTGGTCGGCCCACACGTAGGTGGCATCAATGCGTGTCGCTGCCGAAAGGGGAAAACGCACGCCGTCCAGTTCGAGGGCGAACACCGAAGGGAGAGCGACCGGCAGCAAGCCGGGTGACAATTCCAGAACCAGCGCGTCTGATGCGACGGAGCCGCCGTCGGTTTCCTTGACCGTGCGGAGAGCCGCCAGGGAATAGGTTGTGGCGCCGGGGATGGACGGGTCGAGGTCAATGGTGATCTGGCGCGACCCGATGCTGCCGTCTCCGTCTGTGGAGGAGTAGCCGGCGTTGTCAGTGGTGACCGTCCCCGCAGTAGAAGAGGATGCGCCCACCGTCATCGTGGTCGACCAGAGGGTGCGCGGCGAGGCGGGGGCGACCACCGTGAAGATGGGCGAGATCGCGTAGAGCGGCAGCAGAATCTCCAGCTCTTCTTCATCGATCTCTCCTTCATTGATCACGACAAGGAAGTGGCGGTATGCGTACCCGCTAGCGACATCGACGGCGCCAAGAGGAGCGAAATTGGGATCCGCGTCCGCTTCTCTCGTTTTCAGTGAGCGACCTCTCGGTGTGCCCACGGCGACCATGTCCATGGATGAGGTGTTACCCATGGGGAAATCCGGATGTGCGACGCCTCTGGCGTCGCACCCGGTCCAGACCATTGCATGGTCTTCGAAATGGGCGGAGTTCCCGGTGACATAGGCGCCATAGTCGGTGTTCTCCCACGTGGAGCCGTAGAACTCGGCGTTCGAGTTGGCGACCAGCGTGGGGCGGTCTTCCGAGCCCCCGTCCAGCCAGTGGACCGGCACGCCGGTGCCCGTCATCCCGGTGTTCGTTCGCGCGTCGACCGCAGCGGTGCAGACCACCGCCTTGATATCCTCGGAGACTCTCCGACTCCGAACGATGGGGTCGCTGTACGCCTGCTTTGCTTCCCAACGGACCCAGGTGTTGTACTCTTCTATGTCCCCGGACGTGGGGAGCCTTCCGCGGTGTGTGACGTAGAGCACCCTGAACTGGTACCCCCCATAGGCGCCGGACGGCATGTGGAGCCAGTTCAGGGGCACCAGGATGCCGCCGGGCACGAAGGGGGCCCTCGTCTGGACCTCGGTGTACACCGCGATCTCCAACGAATTGCGCTCCGTGAGCTCTGACAGGTTGGTCACGTCGCCGCCCAGACGGAACGCGTTCGCGATGCTGGTGTCTGTCAGAGCGCCCGAGTCCTCGCTGTTGCTCGAGGTCTTCTGCAGCCTGTGCCAGGCGCCTCTGATGTAGCTCCATACCAGCACGTAGGAGGTATTCCGCAACAGGTTCGTTCCCGGCGGCGCCTCGAAGAAGCTGTGGCCCGCCGCGAACTCGCCGGGACTCACCAGATCGAACAGCTTCTCGCCAGGCTGCCCGCTCGAATCGGCGTGCACGGCCACCGACACCGACGTCGGACCAGAGGGCACTTGGGGGTTGCCGTTCGAGTCGTCTGACCCTTCGATGTTGACGCCGATGCCCTGAAGCCGGTATCCGAACGCGTTGGAACCGGTCGTGAATCCCTGCGACAACACCTGAGAGTTGCTGCCGCCAAGGGAAATGTAGCTGTTGTCGGTCTGCCCTAGGTTCTGCACCATCGCGTCCAGCGGCTCGCCGAGGAGGGCCATCAGCGGATTGGTTATAGCGACAGCCCCTTTTCCGCCGGTGAAGCTCACGCCCGCCGCCGCCGGACTGTCAACGCCATCGGAAGCGGCGCCTGCAACGCGGGATAAGATGGCATCTCGTCTCCGTGTGTTTTCGTCGCCATCGTCGAGGCCAACAGGCTGGTCGAAGACGTATTCTTTGCATGTCTCTACACTCATTACCGTGGGGCACCCTCCTGCCACGGTTGCGCCTTGCGGAGCCGTCAATACCACCAGGCCGGCTGCGTCACGTGTATTGGTCAGGCTGAACTGCTTTGTGCCCGTCCGGGAACCCGAGCGCAGGTCGAACGGATTGGTAAATCCGCTGGTTAATGATGTTGTGTCGTCCTGGTTGATAGAAAAACCGCGGATGAGGTAGCGGTCCGCTGCCCCGAGTTCAAATCCGTAACCAATCTTGTCGCCGACCGAGATGATCTCTTGATCGGGTGAAGCTTTAATGGGTTGCGCATAGTTCGAAGCCAGGATGCCGCTGGTCCGCTTCGAGCCCTCGACGGCCAGGCGCAGCACGCCGCCGCGATCGCGGGAAATAGCCCAGTGTCCAGTGTCGCTCAACGCCCGGACGGCCGCGTTATTGTAGATGACGGCCCCCGTCTCGCCGCCCGCATCCTCGTTGTCCGACGTCGTCTCCTTGATCGACAGCGGGGCGCCGAAACCCGACAGCACGATGAAGTAGTTGACGTTCTGGTACGCGAACGCGCCCGCCGGAGCCGTGAACTCGTTCAGGCCGACGGCGAAGGAGGATGGGTTGGCAAAGTCGAAAAGTTTGTTCGCGACATTGGCTGAAAGGCCCCCTTCAATGCCGCCGCTCCACAGGGAGACGGTCAGAGTGGACGGGACCGCGGCCAGCTCGATCGAGACGCTGGAGATGTCGTAGCCCTGGCCGTGATCCCCCAGCCTGAAGCCCACGGCGTAGCGCTGGGTGATGTTCGCCGTGGACGACGGCGACTGGCCCGTGTTGCTGACCAGCGTCGACGTGGACGCCGACGGGGGCGGCTCGACGATCGGGCCGAACGGCAGGCTGGTCACGGTCTCCGGGAAGCTGCTCCCGTCCGTGAACGAGACTTCCACCTTGATCAGCTTGCCCTCGTCGGCTTCGACAGGCTGGTACGTGTCCGAGTCGGCGCCCACGTTCGTCTCGAAGTTGCCGTCGACCCGGACCCACTGGTAGGACCAGTGGAAGGTGACGTAACTATCTGAAGTTACGACAATAGGGAGCCCGTCCTCGTCGGCGATGCCCTCAGTGTCGGCGAACAGGAGGCCCGCTCCTTGCGCGGCGGCCAGGACCACCGGCCGTCCGGTGGCGTTCCCTGGCGGCGGGGCGGCGGTGTACACCGCCATTTCCAAGACATCGCTGCCCGTGTCCACGGCCAGGTTGTCAAGATCGGCGCCCTGATAGAACGCGTTCGCCATGCTGAAGCCTGTCCGCGCGCCCGAGTCCTCGCTGTTGCTGCCGGTCTTCCCCAACCTGTGCACGGTGCCGCCGAGGTGGCTCCACACCATCACGTAGGAGGTGCTCGCCGCCAGCGTCGTTCCCCGCGGCGCCTCGAAGAAGTTGTGGCCCGCCGCGTATTCGGTGGGGCTGAGGAGGTCGAACAGCTTCGCGCCCGGCTTCCCGCCTGAATCGGCGTGTACGGCCACCGACACGGACGCCGAACCGTCGGGAACATTGCCGCCGGAGCCCTCGATGTTGACCCCGATGCCCAGCAGCTCGTAGCCGCCCGCTTCGGAACCGGTCGTGAAGCCCTGCGTCAACGCCTTGACGGAGGTGCTGCCGACGGTGCGGAAGCCGTCGTCGGTCTGCCCCAGGTTTTGCACCATCGCGTAGAGCGGATCGCCGTGCACGGCCATGAACGCTGTAGGGCCCGCCTGATCAACCCCTGCAACGCTCTCGCCGACGTGGAGGCTCACGCCCGGCGCCGTCGGACGGTCCGACTTGCCATCGTTATCACGGTGGACTTGTTGTACTCGCGTTAAGACGGCTCCGATTCTGTCAATTGTGTCCTCGCCATTCTGTCTATCGAATCTGAATTGCCAATCGAAGACGTAGGTGTTGCTTCCGGCCACGGTGGCGCCTTGCGGAGCCGTCCATACCGGCAGGCCGTTGACGTTGCGCGTTTGGGACAGGTTGAAATGCTTGGCGCCCGACAGGGAATCGGAGCGGAAGAAGAACGGGTTGTCAAAGCCCCCGTCACGCGATGTGGAGTCGTCGGCGTTGAGCGTTAAACCGCGGATGAGGTAGCGGTCCGCTGCTCCGACGTCGATCCCCCAGCCAACCTTGTCGCCGACCGAGATGATCTCTTGGTTCCCGCCGGGATGCGTGAAGTTCGCTGCGAGGATGCCGCTTTTCCGATTCGAGCCCTTGATGGCGAGGCGCAGCACGCCGCTGTCCCCGCCCGCGCTGTTCGCGAGCGTCGCTCCCGTCCCGCCGCCCGCGTCCTCATCGTCCGACGTCGTCTCCGTGATCGACAGCGACGAGCCGAACCCCGACAGCACGATCCAGTGATCCAGGTTGTGGTACGCGTACACGCCCGCGGGAGCCGTGAACTCGTTCAGGCCGGCCTGGAAGGAGGCCGGGTTCTCAAACTCGAACAGCTTCGCTGTACGCGTCCCCGCGTAGCCGCTTCCGGGAGGGCCCCCGGTCCACAGGGAGACGCTCAGGCCCGACGGCGCCGCGGCCAGGTCGATGGAGACGCTCGAGATCTCGTAGCCCTGGCCGTGGGTCCCCAGCTTGAAGCCCATGGCGTAGTCCCCGGTGATCGTCGCCGTGGCCGTCGGCGACTGGCCGGTGTTGCCCACCAGCGTGCCTGGCGACGGCAACGGGGCCGGTCTGACGATGGGGCCGAAGGGCACGCTGGTCACGCTCTCGTCGTTGTCCTCCTGGTCCGTGAACGAGACCTGCACCTTGATCTTCTTACCGAAATCGGCGTCGACAAGCTGGTACCTCGGTGAGTCGGCGCCGATATTGGTGTCGTCGTTGCCGTCGACCCGGATCCACTGATACGAGAAGTCGAAAACGAATTCGCCGTCGGTCGGACCCCCGCTCCCCGCGGGATCGACACTGTCTGTATAGTCGGCATAGGGGAGCCCGTCGGCGTCGGAGATGCGCCAGGTGTCGGCTGCCAGGATGCCGGGACCTTCCGCGGAGACCAGGACCACCGGCCGACCGGTGGCGTCGGTGTTGGCCTGGGCGACGACGTCCCCGGGGATGAGGACGAGGACGGCGAGGGCCGCGAGGGCGATGAGCAGCAGCAGCTTCGACGAGTGAAGACGGAAGGTGGTCATGACCTACCCCCGGCTAGCCGAGGCCCAAAATCGGGGGGGGGGGGGGGGGGGGGGGGGGGGGGGGGGGGTGAACGTATGTGCTAGGCCGCCGTGCACGGCGGACCCCGGCGCGGCCGGCGCAGCGACGGCAGGGGCCGTGGTTCCGTCCGCCGTCTCCGGCCCATGGACTCCTCTGTCGAGCGTCATGGGAATGCCTCCCTCGCTGGTGATTCCGTTCCCTGTGATTCCTCTTACCCGGCCATCCCCATATGCGGGCCCTTCTTGTTGCCGGGAGGACAGAGCGATTGACTCTCCGCTCTATCCCCCAGGCCCTGATACGGTCAAGTTGAGCGAGTTGGACAATTTCCTGCCGTCGCCGGTGCAGATGGCTCCCTCGGCATTGCAGTCGGTGGTAACCGGGAGCTCGATCACCACGTCCCCGGTGGAGGTGGGCCGCACCGTAATGCGCCAGGAGATGTTGCTCGGCTTGTCGGTCCGTTGCGCCCTCTCCACGGTTCCACCCGTCACGTTGAAGGCGTGGGACTTTAGGGTCGTGTAGCTCAGGCCAAGCTCCTCGCTGAACTCGATGTCAAAGGTGAACGCAGACGAACCGTCGTGGGTCGCCGGGGCAGAGACCGTCACGCTGACCGTCAGGGGAACCGGTGCCGCCGCCTCCGCCTCAGTGGCCTCGCTGATAAGGGTCTCCTCGTTGCCAACGTCGTCAGAGAAGGTCACCCGCACCTGGATGGTCTGTCCCTGCTCACTGCTGGTAAGCTCGTAGCTGGAACCGGTGGCTCCCTCGATGTCCGACCCTCCGGCCAACCACTGGTGGCGGTAGGTGACATCGTCCAGCCCGTCCTCGTCTGCGATGGCTGAGGTATCCGCCGTCAGGATTTCTCCCACCTGGGGCGTCCCGCTGATGGTGGGCAAGCCCGTGGCCTCGAGGTTGGGCGCCGCAGCCACCGCCTCCGTCGCCACGCTGGTCAGGGACTCGGCGTTCTCGGCATCGTCGGTGAAGGTCACCCGGACCGTGATGGTCTGTCCCTGCTCGCTGCTGGTGAGCTCGTAGCTGGAGCCGGTGGCCCCGTCGATGTCCGACCCTCCGGTCATCCACTGGTAACGGTAGGTGACATCGTCCAGCCCGTCCTCGTCTGCGATGGCTGAGGTATCCGCCGTCAGGGTCTCTCCCACCTGGGGCGTCCCGCTGATGGTGGGCGCACCTGTGGCCGGACTGTTGGTCTTGGCCGCAACCGCCACCGTCGCCGTGCTGGTCAGGGACTCGGCGTTCTCGGCGGCGTCGGTGAAGGACACCCGCACCGTGATGGTCTGTCCCTGCTCGCTGCTGGTGAGCTCGTAGCTGGAGCCGGTGGCCCCGTCGATGTCCGACCCTCCGGCCATCCACTGGTAGCGGTAGGTGACGTTTTCCAGCCCGTCGGCGTCGTCGATGCCCGAGGTGTCCGCCGTCAGGGTCTCTCCCACCTGGGGCGTCCCGCTGATGGTGGGCAAGCCCGTGGCCTCGGGGTTGGGCGCCGCAGCCACCGTCTCCGTCGCCACGCTGGTCAGGGACTCGGCGTTCTCGGCATCGTCGGCGAAGGTCACCCGGACCTGGACGGTCTGTCCCTGCTCGCTGTTGGTGAGCTCGTAGCTGGAGCCGGTGGCGCCGGCGATGTCCGACCCGCCGGCCAGCCACTGGTAGCGGTAGGTGACGTTTTCCAGCCCGTCGGCGTCGTCGATGCCCGAGGTGTCCGCCGTCAGGGTCTCTCCCACCTGGGGCGTCCCGCTGATGGTGGGCAAGCCCGTGGCCTCGGGGTTGGGCGCCGCAGCCACCGTCTTCGTCGCCGCGCTGGTCAGGGACTCGGCGTTGTCGGCATCGTCGGCGAAGGTCACCCGTACCTGGACGGTCTGGCCCTGCTCGCTGCTGGTGAGCTCGTAGCTGGAGCCGGTGGCCCCGTCGATGTCCGACCCGCCGGCCATCCACTGGTGGCGGTAGGTGACATCGTCCAGCCCGTCCTCGTCGGTAATGGCCGAGGTGTCCGCCGTCAGGATCTCTCCCACCTGGGGCGTGCCCGAGATGGTGGGCGCACCTGTGGCCGGACTGTTGGTCTTGGCCGCAACCCCCACCGTCGCGGCGCTGGTCAGGGACTCGGCGTTGTCGGCATCGTCGGTGAAGGTCACCCGTACCTGGACGGTCTGGCCCTGCTCGCTAGAAGTGAGGGTGTAGATGGAATTGGTGGCGCCGTCGATGTCCGACCCTCCGGCCAGCCACTGGTGGCGGTAGGTGACATCGTCCAGCCCGTCCTCGTCGGTAATGGCCGAGGTGTCCGCCGTCAGGATTTCTCCCACCTGGGGCGTGCCCGAGGTGGTGGGCGCACCTGTGGCCGGACTGTTGGTCTTGGCCGCAACCGCCACCGTCGCCGCGCTGGTCAGGGACTCGGCGTTGTCGGCATCGTCGGTGAAGGTCACCCGGACCTGGACGGTCTGTCCCTGCTCGCTAGAGGTGAGCTCGTAGCTGGAGCCGGTGGCTCCGTCGATGTCCGACCCGCCGGCCAACCACTGGTGGCGGTAGGTGACATCATCCAGCCCGTCCTCGTCGGTAATGGCAGACGAGTCCGCCGTCAGCGTCTCTCCCACCTGGGGCGTCCCCGTGACCGTCGCCTCGCCGGCGGCCGAGTTGTTGATGAAGGAGCCGCGCACCTCGGTCTTGTAGGAAAACGCGTCCGGGGCCCATCCCTGAGCGGCGGCCTGAGGAGAATAGGTCGCGCCTCCGTCCGCGATGGACCACCCCACCGCGGCTCCTGTATCTTCGGAGCCGCTCGCCGTTCCACCGACGGCGATGGTGCTGGAACCCGTGGCGCGGACCCTTTCGACGACCACGAAGTAGGTCGTCTCTTGCACGAGAGTCGGGCAGGTCGTCCCCGAGCCCGGGGCGGCGAAGGTGTTCACGCTCCGCTCTGACAGGCTCGCCGGGGCGATCAGCGTGCAGAGCGCGTCGCCCGGGACGCCGCCGCCGTCCGCGTTGAGCGTCGCCTCGAGGTCGGTGGGAGCGGACGACGGGTCCGAAACGTCGTCGAACTCGATCCCGATGGATGCGAGCGCGTACCCGGCGTTGTTGTTCCCGGTGGTGAACGCCTGGGCCCTCTTCGCGCCGGTCGAGCCCAGGTCGTGGCCGGCGTCGCCGGGCTGCGTCGTGTTGCCGACCAGCGCGGCGGCGGTCTCCGCGTCTTCGCCGGCGGGCCCCACGACGCCGCCGACGCCATGATAGGTGTAGATCATGGCATCGTCGGCGTCGACGACGTAGAAGGTCTCCCCGTCCGACCAGATGCCGTAGGCGTGGTCGTTGTCCTCGTGGAGCGGAAAGTCGTACCCCGCCTCGGTCCCGTCGGACAGGTTCACGCTCCGCACCGAGGCGTCGTGCGAGGCTAACCTGACGCCCCACATCGTCCGCCCGTCGGTGAAGAGGCCCCTCAGCTGGCCCCTGCCGGGGATGGTCAGCCTCCGGGAGGTGTCCGGCCTCCCGTATTCGTCCTCCGGCGTCTCCGGGTCGTCGAACAGACGGAAGGCGTGCGCGTGCGACGTGGTGTCGGTGATCCACAGGTGACGGCCGTCGGTCGCCGTGCCGCGCACGATCAACACGCCCCCGGCGACGTTCGGACCTCCGTAGACGAAGTCCCTGTCCTCCAGGCGCGTGAGACTCGTCAGGTCGTAGCCGAAGACGTCACGGCTGGCGCCGTCAAGGGCCTCTTCCGCGACGTACAGGCGGGGGCCGTGACCGGTGACGTGGAAGTCCTCCTGGCCGAGGCTGGGAACGTCCCTGCCGGGGTCCCGGGTCCCGTACTCGCTGACCGCGGTGCCGGGGTCGTCCCACAGCTTGTAGGCGAAGACCTTCCGGGCGCGGTCGTCACCCACCCAAAGCGTCTCGCCGTCCGACCATATGCTCTTCGGGTCCGCGTTCTCCGGATGCAGGGCGAAATCGCTGCCGGAGTCCCGGCTCTGGGCCCGGGTCTCAGGAGTGAGAAGCAGGACGCCGAGGACCGCCAGTCCGATGAGCAGCAGCGGGAGCGGCGCAAGACGCCGGGAGGCGGTCATGACCTACCCCCGGCTCGCCGGGGCCAAAATAGGGGGAGGGGGCACAGGGGGGAGGGCTTGAGCGTCTGTTCCAGGTCGCCGTCTACGGCGGACCCCACCGCGGCGACGGCCGGGGCCGTCGTTCCGTCCGCCGTCTCCGGTGCATGAACCGGTCTGTTGAGCGCCATGGGCATATCTCCCGTAGCACTAGAGTTAGAGCGAGCCTAGGGAACGGTATCACCTTCCTGTGAACGTTCAATGGAAAAGAGGCCCACTAACGGTGGCAGTCCGGTGACACTTTTCAGGAACGGGTATCTACGTGGGCAGCGGTCTCCTCGGAGGCGAGGCCGCCGAGCCCGAGTGGCGTCCTCTTCCTTCCCGGTCATGCATGCGGCCCTCCTCGCGTCTCGGGGCCTGCGACGATCGCCCCACACCGGCGGGCCGTTCCCTACTCGGTGAAGAGGTGGCGGATGCCCAGGTCTTCGGCCAGGGCCAGCAGCGCCAGCATGTGCTTGCCGTTGGGCCGCACCCTGCCTTCCGTCCACCGCCAGACGGTGGCGCGATAGGTCCCGATGCGGCGGGCGATCTCCGACCACGACAGGCCGGACGCCTCCTGGAACCGCACCAGCCGCTGGGGGAAGTCCTCGGGGAAGCCGTAGGTGTTTCTGCTGTAGTTGATGCGCTGTCTCGGCATGGCGCCAGTCCCCCTCACGGACGGCTTGGCCGTCAGCCCTGCGGTGGGAGGCGGACCCGTCCTCCCACCACTCCCGCTCCCGGCCCCCCGCATATGCGGGCCTTTTCTGGTGCATGGAAAGCCCTGGGCTGACCACCCGCCCGGTCTCGCCGTCCGGTCCGGAAACCGCGGTCGCCGTAGCCGCCAACGCTCCCAGGGACGTCCGGTCCTCGTCGTCCCTCCCGGTGGCGGCGCCCTGGGTCAGCCCGCGAAGTAGAGCGACACAACCTCCAGGACCAGGTTCTTCTCGATGAGGCCCGCGAAATAGTCGGAAACCGCCTGAAGGACCTCGTTCGTCTCGATCACCCCGTTGCGGTTGAGGTCGTAGCGGTGGTGCTGGAACTCGACAACCTCGATGACCACGATGATGATGGCCCCGAAGCCCGCGCTGTCCGTGGCCGTCAGGTTGACGGTGTAGGTCTGCCCCAGCTCGCGCTCCACCCCGTCCTTGACCCGGATCTGCCCCGTCTCCGCGTCCACCGTGAAGGCGGCCGCATCGGTCCCGCTCAGCGTGTAGGTGATCGCCAGATCCTCCGGATGCGTCGCCGTCACCGGGTCGCCGACGGCGTCTCCCGCCCGGGCGTTGTGGCCCACGGTGCGCGTCGTGCGGAAGCCGTCGCCGAATTGCGGCACGGTGGGCGCGGGCCCGAACCCGCCGCCGCCACCGCCGCTGCCACCACCACCGCCGCTGCCGCCACCGCCCGGTGCGGCCGTCGGCGTGGCCCTGACCAACGCCGAGGGCGGGCTCGGGTCGACGTCGTTGACGGCCCGCACCCGGAACTCGTAGGTCCGGCCGTTGGTCAGGCCGGGCACCGTGTAGGTCGTGTCCCTGCTGTCCCGGGGGACCGTCGAGATCCAGTTCCCGGAGCCGTTTTGCTCGTACTGGTAGTCGGTGATCATCGAGCCGCCGTCAGACTTCGGCGCCGTCCAGCGCAGATCCGCCCGTCCGTCGCCGGCCACGGCGCTGAGGTCCGCCGGCGCGTCCGGCGGCTGGGTCTCCGGCCTGGCCGATCGCGAAGCGGAGGGCGGGCCCGTCCCGGCGCTGTTGACCGCCCGCACGCGGAACGTGTAGCGCTGATCGTTGGTCAGGCCGGTCACCGTATAGGTCTTGGACTTGCCGCCCGTCGAGATCCAGTCGTCCGACCCATCCAGCTCGTACTCGTAACGCGTGACGATGGCGCCCGTCTGGTCCCACCTGAGCCTCACCGACTGGTGGCCGGCCTCGGCCTGTAGGTTCGCCGGCGGGTCCGGCGCCACGAGTGTCTCCGTCGGCGTGGCGTCTGCGAAGTTCGAATCCGCGCTCGCGCCGAGACCGTTCACGGCCCGCACGCGGAAGCGGTAGCTCCGATCGTTGGTCAGATTGGGAACCCGGTGGCCGGTGGCGGCGCCCGTCGAGGTCCAGGTCCCGTCCTGCTCGTACGCGTAGACGGTGATCTGCAGCCCGCCGTCCGACTCGGGCGCGGTCCAATCCAGTTCGACGAACCCGTCGCCCGCCAGGGCGCTGAGACCCGTCGGCGCGTCCGGCGCCCTGGCCGGCGTGACGCGTTCCGACGGGCCGGATGCGGCGCCCGGCCCCAGGCGGTTGAGCGCCCGCACGCGGAACGTGTGGCTCCGACCGTTGACCAGGCCCGTCACCGTGTGGTCGGTGTCCGTGCGCTGCGTCGAGATCCAGTTCCCATCGCCCTGCTCGTACTGGTAGCCGGTGATCACCGAGCCGCCGTCCGAGGCGGGCGCCGTCCAGCTCAGCCTGACCTGTCCGTCGTCGGCCACGGCCACCAGACCCGTCGGCGCGTCCGGCGCCCTGGCCGGCGTGACGGGTTGCGACGGGTCGGATGCGGCGCCCGACCCCAGGCGGTTGATCGCCCGCACGCGGAACGTGTAGGTCTCACCATTGGTCAGGCGGGGCACCGTAAAGCTGGTGGCCGTGCCGCGCGTCGGGACCCAGTCGCCCGACCCGTTCTGCTCGTACGCGTAGCCCGTGATCCTGAATCCGCCGTCCGAGACGGGCGCCGTCCAGCGCAGCTCCACCCGTCCGTCGCCGGCCACGGCGCTGAGGCCCGTCGGCGCGTCTGGCGGCGTGGGCCCCGTCGGCCTGGCTTCCGCCACGTTCGAGGGCGTGCTCGGCCCCGCCTGGGATTCGTTGAAGGCCTGCACCCGGAACCGGTAGGTCCGTTGGTTGGTCAGGCCGGTCACCGTGTAGGTCCTGTCCGTGCTATCGCGCGGGACCGTCGAGTGCCAGTTGCCGTTCTGCTCGTACTGGTAGTGCGTGATCGCCGTCCCGCCGTCCGACGCCGGCGCCGTCCAGGTCAGCGTCACCTGCCCGTCGCCGGCCACGGCCTTCAGGTCCGTCGGCGGGTCCGGGGGCTGAGCGTTCGGCGTGGCCTGCGCCTCGGCGGAGGCCGGCCCATTCCCGTCGTCGTTGACCCCCCGCACCTTGAACCGGTAGAGCTGGCGGTTGTCCAGGCCCCTCACCGTGTAGCGCTTGTCCGTGCTGCCCGTCGAGATCCAGACGCCCGACCCGTCAAGCTCGTACTCGTAGCGCGTGACGATGGCGCCCGTCTGGTTCCAACTGAGCCTGACCGACTCGTGGCCCGGCCGGGCGACCAGGTCCGACGGCGTGTCCGGCGGCATGGGGTCGGCCGTCGGCGTGGCCGATGCGCTATTCGACGCCGTGCCGCTGCCGAGATCGTTCACCGCCCGCACGCGGAACGTGTAGGTCTGACCGTTGGTCAGCCCGGTCACCCGGTGGCTGGCGCCCATGATCTCCGTCGGCTGCCAGACGCCGTCCTGCTGGTACTCGTAGTGCGTGATCGGCTCCCCGCCGTCCGACTCAGGCGCCGTCCACTGCAGTTCCACGATCCCGTCGCCGGCCAGAGCGCTGAGACCGGTCGGCGCGTCCGCCTGCGTGGCCGGACTGACGCGTCGCGAAAAGACCGAAGGCCGGCCCGCCCCGACTTCGTTGAGCGCCTGCACGCGGAACCGGTATTCCTCACCGTTGGCCAGACCGGTCACCACGTGCCGGAGGTCCGTGCTCAGCGTGGGGTTCCAGATACCGGACTCGTCCTGCTCGTACGCGTAGCCGGTGATCATCGCACCGCCGTCCAACACGGGCGCCGTCCAGATCAGCTCCACCTGTCCGTCGCCGGCCACGGCGATCAGACCGGTCGGCGCGTCCGGCTCCGTGACCAGCGTGACGGGCGCCGGCGTGGAGGCGCCGCCCGAGCCGATGCTGTTGACCGCCCGCACGCGGAACGTGTAGCTCTGCCTGTTGGTCAGGCCGGTCACCAGGTGGCTGGCGGCCGTGCTGCCCGTCGAGATCCAGATCCCGGACCCGTCCTGCTCGTACTCGTAGCGCGTGATCGCGCGCCCGCCGTCCGAGGCGGGCCGCGTCCAGCGCAACAACACCTGTTCGTCGCCGGGCGTCGCCGTGAGCTTGGTCGGCGCGGCCGGCGCGGAGGTCCGGGGTTCCTGGACGACCAGCAACGGGGAGAGCCCGTAGAGCGGGCGCGCGGCGCTCCGTGCCGTGAGCCCGGCGCGCAGGGGGCCGTCGCCCGAGACCTCGGCGTCGAGTTGCCCGGTCACCGCGAACCCGCTGCCGCCGCCCAGGGCCTGGGACACGCCGCCCACCATCTCCCCCGTCCCGTCGTGGCCGCTGCCGGTCCAGGCCCGGTCGGCGGCCGCCGCGATGCTGCGGGGGCTGCCCGACTCGTCGGTGGCGTTGGCCTCCTCGTCCCAGTTGCCGTCGTAGAAGTCGGCGTAGTCGTCGGCCAGCCGGTCGCCGCCCAGCCAGTAGATCGGCACGCCCGCGCCCCTCGTCCAGGCGTTGTCGCGGGCGTCGGCGTCGGCCGTTGAGGCGACGGCGCGGAAGCCGCCCGAGAAGCCCCCGATCGCGGCGTCGCCGCCGGCGGCGGCGGTTTGCACGAAGCGGTTGTAGTCGTCGATCTCGGTCGAGCCGGCGTCGCGCGTGCCGGACGAGAGGAACAGCAGCCGGAACCGGTCGCCCGCGGTCAGGCCCTCGGGGACGAGGGCCGAGCCGGAGGGCACCGCCACCGGGCCGACCACGAATACCTGCGAGAGGGCGTAGAGCGGGCGGGACTCGTCATTCCGGGCGCTCCCGCCTTGCAGCGGGCCGGCGCCGGCGACCGGGGAGTTGAGCCCGCCGATGATTGCCATCTGCGACTGGTCCTGACCGCCGCCCAGGGCCGAGGACACGCTATTCAGCGTCCCGTCGTGGGAGCTGCCCGTCCACGGGTCCTCGAACATCGTCAGGGCGCCGCCGGACTCGTCGGTCGCGTTCGCCTCGTCGTCCCAACTCCCGTCGTAGAAGTCGGCGTAGTCGTCGGCCAGCTTGGCGCCGCCCAGCCAGTAGATCGGCACGCCCGCGCCCGTCGTCGCGGTGTTGTCGCGGGCGTCGTCGTGGGCCGTGCTGGCGAGGGCGAAGAAGCCCCCGCTGTACTCCCGGATGGCGGCGTGGCCGGCGGCGGCCGCGGCCTGCACGAAGGCGTCGTAGTCGTCGATGAAGCCCGAGCGGGCGTCGCGGGTGGTGGAGGTCAGGAACAGCAGCCGGAACTCGGCCGTGGGGGGCAGGCCCTCGGGCACGAAGACCCAGTCGGCGGGCGCCTCGACCGCGGGCGGCGCGAAGGCGAAGCGATTGCGCACCGGCCGCTCGCTGAACGAGTCCACATCGTTGAACAACAGGTCCTCGACCACGTCGGCGTCGTCCCCGCGCGTGGGATCAGCGTAGCTGACCGTCACCGCCTGCGTCGCCGAGCTGAGCGGCGTGACCAACTCCAGCGTGACGCCGTGGCCGGAGATCGTCACCGCCGCGCCGATCAGCGTCACCGCCGCGCCGTCCACGTTGACCGTGAACCGGGTGGTGGGCGCCTGGCCGCTCGAGTCCAGGTCCTCGCTGAACGTCAGGCGCAGCTGTCGCCCGTCCCTCGACGTCACCGCGGCCAGCAGCGCCGGCCGCGCCCAGTTGACCCGGTGCCCGGGGGCGCCGGGCAGCGGCCGGTAGTTGAGCGGGGCGTCCCTGCCGTCCTCGGTCACCGCGATCGAGCCGCCGTTGAGGTCCACGTCGTCGCTCGCGCCGAGCGCCCCCACCGCGACGCCGGCGCTGCCGGATTCGTCCGTCGTCATCACCGTGTAGATGAACACCACCGGCGTGGGGGGCACCGGAACGACGAAGCCGCGGACCTCGATCTGGAAGGACCTCCCCTCAGTGGCGTTCCACGATCCGGCCGCAAAGGCGTGAGCGGCATTCCTGATCGTCCAGCCCCCCTCGCCCTCGAGGTCCTTGTGGGCGCTGGCGGTGATCTTCAGCGAGACGGCGTCTGCGCTGATGACCACCCGCTCGATGACCACGAAGTATTTCGTGCTCGGCTCGAGCCCGGGGCAGGTCGCGGACGCATCGAAGGTCTGCACCCCCGAGCCGAAGACGCGCGACGGGTCGTTGAGCGTGCAGAGCGCCGAGCCGGGATTGCCGTTGTTGTTCGCGTTCAGCGTGACGGTCAGCTGGCTGCCGGCGGTCGAGGTGTTGGCGATGGCATCGAAGTCGAAGCCGATGGAGCTCAGCGTGTAGCCGTTCGCGGAGGGGCCGGTGGCGAACTCCTGGGCAAAGATGGCGCCGCCGCGTTGCGCCTGGAGGGTGTTGTCTGTGGTCTGCCCCGTGTTCTTGACCAGCGCCGGCGCCGACGGCGGCTGCGGCTGCGGCGGAAGCAGGGAGGTGCTGCGGACCTCGATCATGTAGGACTGGCCGGCGGTCGTACTCCAGTTTCCAAGGAGTTCTGCGCCGCTAAACGCGACATCCCCGATCGACCAGTCCGCCGCGCCACCGGGGTCCTCGTTGGCACTGGCCGTTCTCCGCACTTCGAGGTCGCTGGTAAAGCCGCCCCCCCGAAGGAGGACCACGAAATAGGCCGTGTTCGGCTCAAGCACGGGGCAGCTGTCCGGCGCAAACGTGTTCACCGCATTGGCGCTGAAGCTCGTCGGGTCGCTGAGAAAGCAGAGAACCTTGCCAGGTTCGCCACTGGTGTCCTTGACCAGTGTTGCGTCTATGGCGTCGGCGGCTCTCGAGAGATCGTCGATGTCACCAAAATAGACGCCGATTGAGTTCAGGAAGTAACCACCGATGATGTTGCCGGTGGTGAACTGTTGGGCGACCCTGCCGGGGCCGTGCAGCTCGACTCTGGCGTCCAGAGCCTGCCCGGTGTTCCTGACCAGGGCCGCTTCGCCGGGCGGCTGCGGCGGCAGCACGGAGGTGCTGCGGACCACGATCTTGTGGGGCGTGCCGGCATCGGTACTCCAAGAGCTCCCCCCCTTGAAGTGCGCGTCATTTCCGATCGACCAGCGCTCCGTGCCGTCGCTGTCCTCGTCGGCAGTGGTGGCCAAATACACACTGATGCGGTTTGAGGTGGTGACCACCCGGTCGGCGACCACGAAGTAGGCCGTGTTCGGCTCAAGCACGGGGCAGGGGACACTTCCCGGCGCATCAAACGTGTTCACCGCACCAGAGATGAAGCGCGTCGGATGGCTGAGCGTGCAGAGCGCATCGCCGGGGTCGCCGTTGTTGTTCGCGTTCAGCGTGACGGTCAGGTTGCTGCCGACTTCCGAGGCAGAAAAGAACGAGAAGAAGATGCCGACGGAGTTCAGGTGGTAGCCGCCGATGGCGGCGCCGGTGGTGAACTGTTGGGCAAGCGAGTCGCTCGCATCGGTCAGAATGGAATCGGAGGCGCCCGTGGGCTGCCCGGTGTTCTTGACCAGGGTCTCTTCCAGGGGCGCCGCCCCGGCGCGGCGGATCTCCGCGGCGTTGACCACGATCTGGAGGCTCCCGTTTGTGCCTGTGTCCCACCTGGTATTCGCCGTCACGAAGAGCTTCCATTCGTACGCGATCGACCAGCCCGGCGCGCGGCCGGAGTCCTCGGCGTCGGTCAGCGTGCGAATGAAGCTAATCACATCAGAGGTGATGGTGACCCGCTCGATGACCACGAAGTAGGTCGTGTTCGGCGCAAGCGTGGGGCATGGGTCCGTTGCCGCCGCATCAAAGGTCTCCACCTCGCCCGGCTCTGAGGTGAAGCTCGCGTCGCTGAGCGTACAGAACTCAGCGCCGGGGAGGCCGTTGTCTTCCGCGTTCAGCGTGACGGCCAGGTGGTCACCGGCGGTCGATCTGTCGTCGATATCAAGGAAGACCAGGCCGATCGAGCTCAGTTTGTAGCCGAGTTCGTTGGCGCCGGTGGTGAATGCCTGGGCCCACTTGGGGGCATTGGCAACTAAGTCGTTTCCAATGGGATCGAAGACCTGCTCGGTGTTTTTGACCTGCGGCTCGACCGGCCCCAGGTAGAACGGCGGCGGCGGCAGGTCCACCGCCCTGACGTCGATCGCCAGGGACGCGCTGTTGGCGGTCCAGGTTGTGCCGAACAGCCGGCTGCCATCCGCGATTGACCAGTCCGCCGCGCCGCCGCTGTCCTCCCCGTCGCTGCTGTACGCCGAGGTCGAGACGGACTCCGAGTCGAAGGTGATCCGCTCCACGACCACGAAGTAGGTCGTGCTCGGCGCCAGGGTGGGGCACGCGCCACTCGTCTGGAATGTGGCGACGGCGGCCCCGAAGATATCCGATGGTTCCTCCATCGAGCAGAGCAGCGCGCCGGGATCGGCGCCGCCGCCCGCGTGCAGCGTCACGGTCAACTGGGCGTCGAGGTCCCTGGGGTCGGTGACGACACTGAACCTGATGCCAATCGAACTCAGGTCGTAGCCGCCGGCGTTGGTCCCGGTGCTGAACGCTTGCGCATGTTTGCTCTGGGCACTGGTCAGGTCCGAGCTGACGAGTCCGGTCTGGCCCGTGTTCTTGACCTGCCGCGTGGTCTGCACGGGCCGCTCGGGCGGCTCGCCCAGCAACCGGGCGCGGCCGTTGACCTCGATCTGCCACACCCCAGCCTGTGTTGTTTCCCACCCGATACCATAGGTTGCACGACCAAAGATGTGGATGAGTTCGAAGAGGCTCCAGCCCGCCGCGCCGCCGGCGTCCTCGAGGAGGGAGGCTGTGTGAGCCACTGTGATGTCGTCAACACCCGCGAAGGTCAACCGCTCGACGACCACGAAGTATGAGGTGTTCGGCGCCAGCACGGGGCACGCCGCCGCGTCAAACGTGTTCACGGCGTTCTCGCTGAAGCTCGCCGGGGCGCTGAGCGTGCAGATCTCGTAGGCGGGGTTCTCGAGGCGGTTCGGGTGCAGCGTGACGCGGAGGTCGTCGCCGGCGGTCGAGGTGTCCGTGATCGGGCCCATTGCGATGCCGATCGAGTCCAGCCGGTAGCCGAGGCTGTTGGCGCCGGTGTTGAACCCCTGGCCAATCCTAGGAAACGCTTTGACCAGCTGCCCAGAACCTTGGCGGGTCTGCCCGGTGTTCTTGACCAGCGGCGGCGGCGGCGGCGGCGGCACCCCGCGCACGGAGACGCTGCGGACCTCGATCTTGAGTGGTATGATCCCGTCAGAAGCCCACTCGCCTGATCCATAGTGGCCGGTATTTCCGATCGACCAGCCCGCCGTGCCGCCGCTGTCCTCGTTGGAGGTGTTCGCTGTCGACAGGTGGATATAGTCTGTGCTGGTAAGCACCAACGAGAAGACAACGAAGTAGGCCGTGTTCGGCTCAAGCACGGGGCAGGGGTCCGTTCCCGGCGCAGCAAACGTGTTCACCACATCAGCGGTGAAGCTGGCCGGGTCGCTCAGCGTGCAGAGCACAGCGCCGGGGTCGCCGTTGTCATCCGCGTACAGCGTGACGGTCTGCTGGCTGCCGACGGTCGAGGCGTCGTCGAGGTTAGCGAAATGGATGCCGATCGAGTTTAGAATGTAGCCACCGGGGATGGCGCCGGTGGTGAACTGTTGGGCAAGCTGTTCGCCGGCATCGGACAGTCTGAAGTCCCGGACACCAGGCTGCCCGGTGTTCGCGACCAAGGCCTCTTCCCGGGACGGCCCCCCGGCGACGCTGAGCTCCGCGGCGCTGACCTCGATCAGGTAGCTCGCCGTGGATGTGAGCCACGCGTTACGGGCCGTGCTGAAGTACATCAACTCGTGCGCGATCGACCAGCCCGGCGCGCGGCCGGAGTCCTCGGCGTCGGTTGTCGTTGCCGCGAGGACAATCTCATCGGCGGTGACGGTGACCCGCTCGATGAGCACGATGTAGGTCGTGTTCGGCGCAAGCGTGGGGCATGGGTCCGTTGCCGGCGCGGCAAAGGTGCTCGCCACGCCTGAAATTGAGAAGCGCACCGGGTCGCTGAGCGTGCAGAGCTCAGCGCCGGGGAAGCCGTTGTTGTCCGCGTGCAGCGTGACGGCCAGCTGGTCGCCGGCTGTCGAGGCGTCTTCGACAAGAACGAAGGCCACGCCGATCGAGCTCAGCTTGTAGCCGTGTTCGTTGGCGCCGGTGGTGAATGCCTGGGCATGCTTGGGGGCGGCCGCTATTACATCGCCGGAGCCGCTTATGTCCTGCCCGGTGTTCTTGACCTGCAGCCTGGGCGGCCCGAGTTGCAGCTCCATGTCGCCGCTGAGGCCGTTGACCTTGATCAGCAAGGGCGCCGCGCCGCCGCTCCAGGACTGGCCCCTGGGCGTGAAGTCATGGCCGCTATTCCTGATCGACCAGCCGCGCGCGCCGCCGCCGTCCTCGCCGGCGCTGGCCGTGTCCCACAACGCGATCGTGTCTGCGGCGCTGAAGCCGACCCGCTCGATGACCACGTAGTAGGCCGTCTCCGGCGCGAGCGCCGGGCAGCTGTTCGGCGCGCCGAAGGTGTTCAGCGCGTTCGAGCCGAAGCTGGCCGGGTCGCTCAGCGTGCAGAGCGCCGCGCCGGGATTGCCGCCGGCGTCCGCGTGCAGACTCACGCTGAGCTGCGCGGCGGCGGTCGCGGGGTTGTCGATCGTATGGAACCGGACGCCGATCGCGCTCAGCGTGTAGCCGGTCTCGCCGACGCCGGTCCTGAAGCCCTGGGCCAGCCGGGGGCTGGAGGCGTTCAGCGCGCGTCCGCTGAATGGGATCTGCGCCGTGTTCTTAATCAGCGCCCCGCCGTCGTGCTCCGCCCAGCGCTCGGTCGACGCGGTCGACGCGGTCTCGCCCAGCCGCAGCCGGATCCGCGGGTGGCCGCCGACCGCCACCGCCTCCCCGAAGCTCAGCGCCAGCTCGATCTCGTCGCCCGTCGCATAGCTCCGGTCGTTGCCCGGGTCCGACGTGATCGCGACGCCGGTGATGGCGGCCGGGTCGACCACCACGAACACCTCGGAGAGCGCGTAGAGGGGATAGCGGAAGCTGGTGTCATTATCGGCTCCAAGGTATAGGGGGTTGGGCCTCGAGGCGTCCATGGCCGGATCGTTGCGCGAGTTGACTTGCCCGACTGCGGCCCCTGCGCCACTCACGCCGAGACCCCTCGGCCCACCACCGATATTCGACGGATTGACCACAACCGTACCGTCGTCATCGGTCCCGGTCCAGACAAATACCACAGTCCCGCCGTCGTCATACGCCGAGCCGGACTCGTCGGTCGCGTTCGTTTCGTCGTCCCAGGTCCCGTCGTAGAAGTCGGCGTTGTTGTCGGCCAGCTTGTTGCCGCCGAACCAGTAGATGCGGACGCCCGTGCCCGTCGTCGCGGTGTTGTCGCGGGCGTCGACGGCGCCGGTGCTGGCGACGGCGAGGAAGCCGTCATTGAACTCCTGGATGGCGGCGTCGCCGCCGGCGGCGGCGGCTTGCACGAAGGCGTTGTAGTCGTTGATGTCGCTTGAAGTGGCGTCGCGGGTGGTGGACGTGAGGAACAGCAGCCGGAAGCGGTCGCCGACGCCGAGGCCCTCGGGGATCAGCGCCGAGTCGGGGAAGACCTCGATGGCCTGCCCGAAGCGATTGGCCACCGTCCGCTCGCTGAACGAGAGCGCATCGTTGCCCTGCAGGTCCTCGACGGCGGCGCTGTCGTCCTCGCTGGTGGGATCGGCGTAGCTGACCGTCACCACCTGCGTCACCGACGTGAGCGCCGCGGCCAGCTGCAGCGTGACGGCGCGGCCGGAGATGCTCGCCGCCGGGCCGCGCAGCGCCACGGTCGCGCCGTCCAGCTTGACCGTGAACGCGGAGGTCAGCGGCCGGCTGCCCGGGTTCAGATCTTCGCTGAAGGTCAGCCGCAGGCTGCGCCCGTCACTGGACGTCACGGCGTCCGACAGCGTCGGCCGCGCCCAGTTGACCCGGTGGCCGCTGTCGCTGGCTAACCCGGGGAAGCTGAGGACGGCGACCTGCCCGGTCGCGGCCCTGATCGACCCGCCGTTCAGGTCCACCTGGCTCGCCGAGCCGCCGATGCCCACCGCGACGCCGTCGCTGTCGGATTCGTCCGCGTCCGCCACCGTGTAGGAGAACACCACCTGCTCGGAGGACGGCCCCAGCTCGGCGCCGTTGACCACCATCATGTAGGAAAACAAGTCGGCTGGGGTCCAAGATTGGGTGGGCGTGTGGAATATTCGGTGGCCATTCCCGATCGACCAGCCCGCTGCGCCGCCCGCGTCCTCGTTGGTTTGGTTGGTCACCGCCAGATCAATCACGTCTGAGCCGAAGACCGTCTGCTCGATGACGACGAAGTAGGACGTTCCCGCCGCCAGCGCGGGGCAGGTTGCCGGCGCATCAAATGTGTCCACCGCATTAGATCTGAAGCGCGTCGGGTCGCTCAACGTGCAGAGAGCGTCGCCGGGAGTGCCATTGTCGTCCTCGTTCAGCGTCACGGTCAGAGCGGCGCCCGCTGTCGAGGTGCTGCCGATGACTGCGAACCTGAAGCCGACTGAGCTCAGCGCGTAGCCAAACGTGTTGGTTCCGGTGGTGAACTGCAGAGCACCCTTGGGATTGAGACTGTTCAGGATGTCTGTGGTTACTAGGGTCTGCCCGGTGTTCTTGATCAGGGCCGCCACGGTCGCCCCCTCGGCGGACGCCCAGCGATGACTCCCCTCGGTCTGACCCAGCCGCAGCCTGATCCGCGGGTTGCCGCCGACATTGACCGCCGCGCCGAACGTCGCCGTCACCTCGATCGTTTCGCCGGTCCGGTACATCTGGTCCGAGCCCGGGTCCGAGGTGAACGCCAGATCGGTAATGCGGGCCGGGTTCGGCTCGACCGTGAAGACCTCGGAGATGGCGTAGAAGTTGCGGGCGATCTCCCGCCAACCGGTATTGCCGGACAGCGGGTCGACGGTTGCGGAGTTGAGACTCCCGAACGCCGCATGTCCCCGAGCGGCGCCGCCCAGCACGGTCGAGCCGTGGTCGGTGTGGACCCCCTTCGTCCCGTCGGATGCGCTGCCGGTCCAAATCGAGCCGGGGCTGATTGCGGCGCCGGACTCGTCGGTCGGGTTGGCCTCGTCGTCCCAACTCCCGTCGTAGAAGTCGGGGTAGTGGTCGGCCAGCTTGGCGCCGCCCAGCCAATAGATCGGCGCGCTGGGGCCGGTCGTCGCGCTGTTGCCGCGGGCGTCGACGGCGGCCGTGCTGACCACGGCGCGGAAGCCGTCGCTGTAGTCCTGGATCGCGGCGTGGCCGGCCGCGGCGGCGGTCTGCACGAGCGTGTTGTAATCGGCGATGTTGGTCGATGTCGCGGCGCCGGTGGTGGAGCTGAGGAACAGCAGCCGGAACTCGCCGCCCTCGCCCTCGGCGGACACGTCATCGGGCACGAACGGCCAGTCGGCCCCGACCTCGGTGGGCAGCGCCGTGGTGCTGCCGTTGACGCGGATCTGGAGGGTGTTGGTGGAGGTCGACCAGGTGGTCGTCCCCATGGTCACCGCCGAAATCGATCGACTGTCGCCGATGCTCCAGCCCTCGGCGGCGCCCGCATCTTCGTCGTCCGACAGGCTGGTGTTCAGCCCGAAGGCGGAGAGCGATTTGAAGAAGACCACGAAGTAGGTCGTTCCGGGGGCCAGGCTGGCGCCATCCGGGGCCGTGAACGCCTGATCGCCGGTAGTGAGCGTCGCCGGGGTCATCAGGTCATAGACCTTCGTGCCCGGTTCGCCCGAGGCATCCGTGTAGATGTCGGCCGTGACGTACGCTTCGACGCCTGTTACGGCCGCGGCCACCCTCACTTCGACGGAATCCAGGAGGTACGTGCCCTCCGATCCGGTGGTGAACGCTTGCGCCTGCTGCTGGCTGCTGGTCAGCGAGGCATTGGAGCCGCTCACCGTCGCCTGTCCGATATTGCTGACCAGGGCCTGGGTCGGCCCCACGAATTCGCCCTCCTTGAAGCGCTTCGTCTGCGAGACCTCGGTGTACACCGCGATCTCCAACGCGTCGCCGGTCGAGGCCTGGGCCAGCCTGCCCGGGGGGCCCTGGTAGAACTCGTTCGCGATGCTGGCGCCTGCTCGAGCGCCCGCATCCTCGGCGTCGACCTTGGTCTTCCTCAACCTGTGCGGGGTGCCGCTGATGTGGCTCCAGACCAGCACGTAGGCGGTGCTCGGATCGAGGTACGCTCCCGGCGGCGCCTCGAAGAAGCTGTGGCCCGCCCGGTATTCGGTGGGACTGACGAGGTCGAACAGCTTCTCGCCCGGCTGCCCGCTCGTATCGGCGTGCACGGCCACCGACACCGAAGCCGAATCGTCAGGGAAGTGACTGTCGGAGCCTTCGATGTTGACGCCGATGCCCTGCAGCCGGTAGCCAAACGCGTCGACGCCGGTCGTGAATCCCTGGGACAGCACCAAGTCGGAGCGGCCAAACTGAAGGTAGCCGTTGTCGGTCTGGCCCAGGTTCTGCGCCATCGCGACGAGCGGCTCGCCGAGGAAGGCCTGCAGCGGTCTGCCGTGAAAGTCCCCAATGGCGTCGGAGGTGATGCTCACGCCCGGCGCCGTCGGCGTGTCATCGTCATCGGATTCGGTGCCAAACACGCGGGTGAGTATGGCGCCGGGCGGTCTCAAGGTTGGGTGGAAGTAGACCAAGTACGATCCGCTTCCTGCCACGGTTGCGCCTTGCGGAGCCGTCCATACGTTGATGCCTGCTTCGTAACGTGTCGGGAACAGGGTGAACCACTTGGCGCCCGCGTTGATGATTTTGCCCTCTGAGTTGGTAGCCCAACCGCTGCGCAGGTCGAACGGGTTGTGAATGCCCCCGCCCATTGGTGTTGAGTCGTCCGAGAGCCAGGAAAAACCGCGGATCAGGTAGCGGTCCGCTGCTCCGAGCGTGATCGGCATGCCCCCCTTGTCGCCTTTCGAGATGATTTCTTGTGACAAATCACCATCCTCATCCGTGGGGTCTTGGGCGTAGTTCGAAGCCAGGATGCCGCGGTCCCGCCTCGAGCCCTCGACGGCCAGGCGCAGCACGCTGGTGCGCGTGGTGGGAGTACCCGGCCAGCGTCCAGTCGCATTCAACGCTCGCACACGCGCGCTGTCGAAGAGGATGGCGCCCGGCTCGCCGCCCGCGTCCTCGGCGTCCGACGTCGTCTCGTTGATCGACAGCGAGGCGCCGAACCCCGACAGCACGATGAAGTGCTCGACATTCTGGTACGCGAACGCGCCTGCGGGCGCCGTGAACTCGTTCAGGCCGACCTCGAAGGAGGACGGGGTCTCAAAGTCGAACAGCTTGTATGCCGCGACCCCGTTGTAAATGGTCCCTTTAGGGGCGCCGACCCACAGCGAGACGCTCAGACTGGACGGGACCGCGGCCAGGTCGATCAAGACGCTCGAGATCTCGTAGCCCTGGCCGTGATTCCCCAACCTGAAGCCCATGGCGTACTGCTGGGTGATCGTCGCCGTGGCCGAGTGCGACTGGCCCGTGTTGCCGGCCAGCGTCGACGGAGTCCGCGTCGGGCCGGCCTCGGCGATCGGGCCGAACGGCAGGCTGGTCACAGCCTCCGCGAAGCCCCCCTGGTCCACGAACGAGACTCGCACCTTGATCAGGTTGCCGATATCGGCGTCGACCGGCTGGTATCCGGATGAGTCGACGCCCACCTCGGTCTCGACCGCGGTCTCGCCGTCGACCCGGACCCACTGGTAGGACCAGTCGTAGCGTCTGACGAATGCCTCATCCTGAGAGCTGTAAACGAGGACCCCGTCCGGGTCGTCAATGCCCGAAGGGTCGGCAAACAGGATGCCGGCGCCTTCCGCGGAGGGGTAGACCGCCGGCCGGCCGGTGGCATTGGAGAAATTCTCGGCTCTGTCGTAGACCGCGATCTCCAGCGAATTGGTGTGCGAGGGCGCGGCCAAGTTGTCCAGGTCGGCGCCCCGATAGTAGGTGTCCGCGATGCTGAAGCCGGTCAGCGCGCCCGAGTCCTCGCCATTGCTCGCGGTCTTCTGCAACCGGTGCGAGGCGCCGCTGACGTGGCGCCAGACCAGCACATAGGAGGTGCTCGCCGCCAGCGTCGTTCCCCGCGTCGCCTCGAAGAAGCTGTGGCCGGCCGCGAATTCGCTGGGACTGACGAGGTCGAACAGCTTCGCGCCCGGCTGACCGCTCGCGTCGGCGTGCACGGCCACCGACACGGACGTCGGCCCGTCAGGGAAGTTGCTGCCGGAGCCTTCGATGTTGACCCCGATGCCCAGCAGCTGGTAGCCGCCCGCTTCGGGACCGGTCGTGAAGCCCTGCGACAACACAGGGTTGGTGGCGTCGAGGGAGACGTAGCCGTTGTCGCTCTCGCCCAGGTTCTGCACCATCGCGCGGAGCGGCTCGCCGAGGACGGCCAACAGCGGTGCGCCGATTGCAATATCCCCATGTTGTGAGAAGGTCACGCCCGGCGCCGACGGCCCGTCCGTGTTCTCGGATGCGGTGCCAAATAAGCGGGTTAACACGGCGCCCAATCTCGTGCCGGGTTCAATATGATCCAGGAAGTCAATAAGATTCTGCCGGAAGAGGTACGTCTTGCTGCTTCCTCCTTCCACGGTTGCGCCTTGCGGGGCCGTCCATTGAGCCATGCCTGGTGTGTTACGGGTATTGATCAGCCTGAACAGCCTGGCGCCCGAGGCACTCGAGCCTTTGCGCAGCTCGAACGGGTTGGTAATGCCGCCGCTGCGTGGTGTTGAGTCGTCCACGTTCCAGGAAAAACCGCGGATGAGGTAGCGGTCCACTGCTCCGACACCCATGCGGAAACAGCAGTCGTCGCCAAGCGAGATGATTTCCTGGTCGCCCGACGCGGTTTGCGCGTAGGTCGAAGCCAGGATGCCGCGGTCCCGCCTCGAGCCCTCGACGGCCAGGCGCAGCACGCTGGCGCGCGAGCTGGAAGTCACCCAGCGTCCAGTCGAACCCGACGCTCGGACCCTCGACGCGTCACTGAGGGTGGCTCCCGTCTCGCCGCCCGCGTTCTCAGCGTCCGACGTCGTCTCGTTGATCGACAGCGTGGGGCCGAAGTCCGACAGCACGATGTGGTACTTGACACGCTGGTACGCGAGCACGCCCGCCGGAGCCGTGAACTTGTTCAGGCCGACCTGGAAGGAGGACGGGTTCTTGAAGTCGAACAGCTTGGCTCCCGGGACCGAGCTTTGACTAGAGTGTTTGCCGATCCACAGCGAGACGGTCAGATCGGACGGGACCGCCGCCAGTTCGATCAAGACGCTCGACAGCTCGTAGCCCTGGCCGTGACTGCCCAACGTGAACTCCATGGCGTACTGCTGGGTGATACTCGCCGTGGCCGACGGCGACTGGCCGGTGTTGCCGACCAGCGTCGATGGGGACGGCAATGGGTCGGCCGGTCCGAGGACCGGGCCGAACGGCAGGCTGGTCACCGTCTCCGAGTAGGCGTCCCCGTCCGTGAACAAGACTGACACCTTGATCAGGTTGCCGATATCGGCGTCGACGAGGTAGTACCTGGGTGAGTCGACGCCGATATTGGTCTCGGCCGAGGTATCGCCGTCGACCCGGACCCACTGGTAGGAGTAGGTGAACTCGATGACACTGCCCGCGCTACCGGTAAAGGGGAGCCCGTTCCCGTCGGCAATGCCCAACGTGTCGGCAAACAGGATGGGGGCGCCTTCCGCGGTAGCCAGGATGAGCGGCTTGCCGGTGGCGGACTGGTTCGCCGGAGTCTGGGCTACGACGGTCCCGGGGACGTTCGCCAGTACGGCAAAGACCGCCAGTCCGATGAGCAGCAGCGGGAGCGTCGCAAGACGCCGGGCGGTGGTCATGACTTACCCCCGGCTAGCCGGGGCCCAAAATCGGGGGGGGGGGGGGGGGGGGGGGGGTGAACGTCTGTTCTAGGCCGCCATGCGCGGCTGACCCCAGAGCGGCCGACGCAGCAACGGCACAGGCCGTCGTGCCGCCCGCCGTCTCCGGTGCATGGACCGGTCTGTCGAGCGCCATGTGCATATCTCCCGTAGCGTTAGGGCTAGCCTAGGGAACGTACCACCCCTCTGTGTATGTGCAATGTACAAATGGCCCATTATCGGTGGCAGTCCGGTGACAGTTTTCAGGAACGGGCATTTGCGTGGGCAGCGGTCGCCGTTCTCCCTGGCAGGGGGAGGGTGCCGCATCCCGGCATCCTCTTCCTCCCCGGCCATGCATGCAGCCCTCCTCGCACTCGCATCTCGGGGCCTGCGGCTATAGCCCCACACGCGCGCCGTTCCCTGCTGGGTGAGATCGACAGGCTCGTGAGCACGATGAGGGTGGCGGCTGCGGGCGAGGGGCGTCTGCCGACCGAGGTGGTGAGGCGGGTCTTCGACAGGATACGGAGCGGGGCGAAGTCGAAGGAGGAGGTCGACCTGACCCCGAGGGAGAAGGAGATACTGGCGTCGTTCTGCCGGGGCATATCATACGTTGCGATTGCGGCGGCGAGGGCAGTCAAGGTGGTGACCATCCGGAACGCCATCTACACCATTCAGGTGAAGCTGGGCGTCGACTCGAAGCAGGAGATCGTGGTGTGGGCTGCGCAGAACGGGCTGCTGGATGACTGAGCCGACGGGCCGCTTACGAGGGAATCTCGTGGGGCTGGTGCGCGCCACAGTGAGGAACCACCGCCGCAGGCGGCGAGGACAAGGGGGAGACAACGGGACCTGAGAGGGGCCGTGACGTTCAAGGACTACACTGGCAATGTCGGGCCTGTCGGACTCTCGCTTGTGGGTAGCGCCCAGGGAAACCGCCCTTCCCGTCGTCTTGTCTTCGCGGGGGGGGGGCAGCAGCGATGATAGGAGCAGCAATGCCCTCGCGCCCGCAGGTGAAGTGTGGCGTGGCCGCCCCCGATGACATGGTAGAGCCTCCAACCCTGGCGGGTCGGAGGCTTCTAGGGTCCGAGCTAGTGCCGTCAGACCTGCCCCCCCGTCCTTATACTAGGACCTCCCAGCGAAGAGTTCGCAGTACAGTACACTCTGGCCCGCCATCCCTAACCGGAAGCAATTTGCCCCGAAGGAGACAGGCTGCACAGTAGTGCTGGCCTGCTCCCCCTTCAATCCAGCCAAGTGAGCACTTGGCTCAAGGCCGAGATCTCCGGCCCGACCCACGGCCGCTCGTGGTCTGGTGGCAATTCATAGGGGACATGGATTCGTAGGGCTGTCAGGCCCATCCGCTCGGCTCCCCCCAGCTCATCGCCACTCCCGTCGCCGACGTAGAGGCAGCGCTCCGGAGCGCTGCCAAGGCGATGGCAGGCCAGCGCGTACATTCTTGGTTCGGGCTTCTGCATGCCGACAGCACAGGAGAAGACGGTCGCATCGACGAGTGGAGGGAATGCCGTTTCGGGCCACAGCACCACCGTTTCCAACGAGCAGTCCGTCATTAGGCCGATCTTGTAACCCCTGGCCTGCAGCCGCGAAAGAGTCTCTGCGCAGTCCATCCTTGGTGTTAACAGACCACGTGCTTGCTCCATGCGGAGGCGAAGGGCTTCGACCACCTGTGCAGGCTCTGGGTCGACGCCCAGTTCGCCGCACAACGCCGTGACGTATGATTCAAAAGAGGGATAGACTCCGGTAATTCGCCAGTCGCCGGTCTTGTCCCACAATTGCAGAAACTCATTGACAGGCGCGCCTAGAACCTCGGCAATTGAACCGACGGTGTGTCTGAACGATTCCCCTATTGGCCCTGGCGCAAGAGCATTGTCGACAAGGGTGCCATAGAGGTCAAAGATGACGGCGTCAAACTTTCTTGTTCGGAAGACTTCCGAATCCAATTCTCCTCCTTTGCTATTTCGCGTATCCAATCAACCGTGACAGGGAGTCCTGTGCAGGTTATAGACTTCCCTGGCTGCCTCTCCTAGCCTACCAAATCTGACGGAAACCAATACCTTCATACCGGAGGAGCAGTAGCGGCGAGACGCTGCGGTACTCGTGGGCGGTGGGTTTGGATTCAGCGAGCCAGGAGGACATCTAGACTACCGATCCCTTATCCTCCTTCGGTTGCCGCCCTTCGGTTTGACGATTCATGCGAGGCAAATTGAACAAGTTTCTTAGGTACTCCTACGCGGCGGCACTCTAGCTATCGCAGCATACGAGGTGCTTCGCACTTCAGTGTTCTGTGACAGTCTGAGTTCAAGTCCCGCGCAGTCCATTGCTAACCTGCAGCTTGGAAGTGCTCCGTTCCCGTTAGCCCGGCCCCGCGAAGTAGAGCTTGACGATCTCTATGACCTCTTCCTTTGAGGTCTCCCCAGCAAAGTAGTCCGCTACTGCCGCGATTACCTCGTCGCGTTCAATCTTACCGTTGCGATTCGTATCGTAGCGGTGATGCATGGCCTCGACCACCTCAATCGTTACGATGATGATGGCGCCAAAGCCCGCGCTGTCGGTGGCGGTTAGGTTGACCGTATAGGTTTTCTCAACCGTGAGATCCACGCCCTCCCTGACCCGGAGCTGCCCCGTCTCTTCATCGACGGTGAACGTGGCAGCGTCGGTCCCGCTGAGGGAGTAGGTGATCTCCAGGTCGTCGGGATGCGTTGCTGACACCGGGTCGCCGACTGCGTCGCCCGGCCGTGCATTTTGCACCAAGCTGCGCGCGGTCCTGAACCCGTCACCGAACTTGGGCGCAACGGGCGCAGGACCGAAGCCGCCACCGCCACCACCACCGCCGCCACCACCCGTCGTCGTCGATGCGGTTACCCCGCCACGCGTCTCAAAGACCTGGGACAGCGCCGTTGCCGTCCCGAACCCGCTGTCGAGGGCGGCCTCCATCTCATACAGGGTGTCCTCCTGCAGTCCGGTCAACTCGAAGGTCGTCGTCAAGGCAGTGGTCGTTTGCGGCGACATCGACGTCCAGGTGGACTCTCCGAGCTCCCGCCAGCGCAGGTGCACTTCCTGATCGGTGTCGTCAGGAGAATGCACGTCTACCACAGCCTTCGCGGTCTCTTTGGTCACGCTGCTTTCCTTCAATGATTTAACAGAGGGGATGTCTGCCAGCGTGCTGAATGTGAAGGACGTGGTCCCTGCCTGAGGAAAACCACTTTCGAACGATGTCTGCAACTCGTATTCCTCGCCTGGCAGCAGGGCGCCAAGCTGAAACTGGAAGATGTGACCTGGTTGGAACTTGACGGGACTGAGGTGCAGCCAGGGGGTAGAGCCGTGGCGATGCCTCATGTAGACGGTGACGCCGGCGTTGATGTTCTTCGTGCTTACCTTGACCCGCACGTCACGCTGCGACTTCTGATGGACTTGGACTGCTGACGGAGTTGGGGGGAGGGTGGTGAAGGTCCGGATGGGACTGAAACGGAACTCAGTTTCCGCCGAGAATTCAATTTCATAGTCTTTTCCAGCGGGAAGACCCGCCACAGTGTAGTCCACCATAACCTCTCGGCTGTTCGTGGGGTTGCCAACGGTGACTATTGGGGCGTTTACCCACCTGCCCGATGGGAGCGTCCGGTATCTGGTGTACACGGGGGTGTCTTCCTGGGAGGCGAATCGAACCGTCGCCGTGACGTCGACGGAGTTTGTGCCGGGCGTTCCCACGTCCGCGCCAATTACGCGTGCCCCCGCCGTCCTGCTTGTGATGGAGAAAGTGGCGCCTCCGGGAAACTGGTCGTTTAAGGACACTTGGAACTCATAGGGCGTGTCCGGTTGCAGGCCATCCGGTTGGAGTCTGATCTTGTCCTCCGCTGCGGTGGTCTCCGTGAAGACCCGTGGGTCCCACTCCCTGGTCCCGGCCTCCCGGTGGCGGACGTAGGCCGTCTTCACGTCGGTGCCGCCGTTTGCAAAATGGGCATCAAACGTGATGTCAAACCCGGAGCGAACATAGAGCGTCAGGCGGCCGATCGTCGGGCTTGGGGGCAGTGTGGCGAGGACCATAGTCCGGGTGTCGGTTGGGGGGAAGGACGAATTCAGCGAGGCTTCGATCAGGTACCAGGCGCCCGGCGCGAGTCCGGACAACGGGAACTCCGCCGTTCCCGTGTCTGTCGACACCGGCGGCGTGCGGCCCTGTCGTCCGTTGGGCAACTGCCGATAGCGCAGATGGACCTGCTCCATTCCGCTGGGGCTCGCGACCGAGACCGTTGCGTCGGCAGAGGTCTGCATGATATTGCCGATGGTCAGACTGCTGAGGCTGGGGGTGGTCTGCAGCGTGGTGAATGACAGGGCGGTGGTCTCTCCCGGCGGGAAGTCGGGTTCCAGGGACACCTGCACATCATGCCTGACACCGGGGCCCAGTCCTGGCAACGGGAACACAACCTCTTCGGCAGTGGCCGACTGCACCGTCGTGGATTCCCAATCGGTCTCACTCGCCACCCGGTGGCGGAGGTGGACCGTCGGCGTGCGTCCGTACCGGTTGTTCACGACGGTGGTCACGTTAGAAGAGTTCTCAGTGACGTTGTCCGCGTACACCAGGGTTACGGCCGGGTCCGGCGGCAGCGTGTCAAAAAACTTGACGGCGATGGTTAGTCTATGCGGATCTCGACTGGAAATGTATGCAAAATACATCGTTGCAGGCTGCAGCGGCGACAATCTCACGGTGGATGTGAGGGTGTCCATGGAAAACGACGCGCGGGCGATGACGTTTCGAGCCTCGCCCAGGGGCGAAATCTCCACGAGCACCGGCTGGGCGCCCCCAATTGGGCCTTCAAGGGTGATGATGAATTCGACCTCCGTCTGGGTGACGTCGCTCACTTCCACGCTGGCATAATCGGCAAAGTCTGTGACTACGGTTGCAGTCACCGTCTCGCCATGGGGAAAATCCTCGTCAAGAGACGCCCGTATGTCGTAGGTCGTGTTGGTGCGCAGGCCGTGCAGCAGGTGGGATACCGTTGCCGCAGGGGTAACAATTTCTTGCAGGTCGGTCCATATCCCTGTCCCACGCTCCCGATACTGGAGGTACACGGTCTGGGGGGTGCCGTTTGGCGCTGTGATCGTGGCCGTGAGATTCACCTGTGTCGGAAGAGCTGTTCCCGGCGTCAGCGAGGCAAGGGTCGGTGGCAGGGTGGTGAAGCCGAGGGCCAGCCTGTCAGCCTCAGGGAAGGTCAGGTCCGTTGAGACCTGCAGCTCGTACGCCGTGCCGGAGGAGAGGCCGGACAGGCGGCTCTCCAACCGGGTCTTCGCGCCCCTGGTGGTGGTCGCCTCGACGTAGATTGGAGACCACGAGCCGGAGGGCACGGTGCGGTAGCGGTAGTACACCGGCACGGCATGCAGGCCGTGGCCGGCAAGGTCGGCATCGAGCACGATTTCCGCTTGGCCGGCTCCCTTGAACCGGAACCCCTCCATGCGGGCGGACGCTGTTGTGAGCGTGGTCGTCGTCGTCGCGTTTGTAGGGAAGTTGCTGTAGAGCGACACCGCGACCTCGTAATCCGCGCCGGCCCTGAGGTTGGTGAGCGCTAGTGTTGCGGTGTCCGTCGACGTGCTCACCCGCGGCCCCGTCGTCCATCGCGTTTCCGAGACCGCGGCGCGGTAGCGGACGTACACGGTGCGGCTCTTGCCGTCGGTGCCCTGGAGCAGCAGCTCCAGCGTGGCCCCGGACAGCGTGGGGTTGACCACGTCTATGGTGGATACGGTTGGGCGCGACGTTGAGAATCGGAGGGACTCCGTATGGTCGCGGGAGAAGCGCGCATCGGATGACGCCTGGACCTCATAACCGGCATCCGGCGCCAAGCCAAAGATGTCGTATCCGTAGGCTGCAACTTCATCAGAACTCGGTGGAATGGGGGGAGTGGGCTCCAGAATCTGCCAAGGACCTTGTGGCGACGTCCGCCTGTAGCGGAGGTAGGCGCTTGTCGCGGTCCCACGTGGGCGGTTGTCAGTCCACAGGTACACGCTCAGCCGAACGTCCCTTGGGGCTGCAGTGAAGAGTTCAACGCGGTCCGGCTTGTATGGAAGGGTCGCAAACACAGCGGTAGCCGTCACGTCCTCATCATAGTTGCTGTCGATGGACACCTGGACTTCGTACGACTCTCCGGCGTAAAGGCCGGCGAGCGCCACGTCGACGGATGCCGCGTCAGTGGCGATGTCGGCGACGTCAGTCCACTGCGCTTCGCCCTCCGCCTGATAGCGCACGTTGACGGGATACGAGCGGCCGTTGGGATCTGCAACGGTCAGCCTGAGCGAGGCCGACCTGTGCCCCACGTTTCGAATATCGACCGTTGTGACAGCGGGCGGCAGGGTGGGGAACGTTGTCTGAAAGTTCTCTGTGAGCAGCTCACCCGTATAGGTGTTGCGGCCGGCTATTGCATAGAGGCCGTATGCCGTATCCGAAACCAGTCCCGTGCCGCCAACCCGGGAGAACTCCCAGAGGGCCGTGTTCGAGTCGCTGGCGAACTGCACACCGATGAACCACCGCTGGCCGCCGGGCGGTTGGGCACCAATGGTGACGTAGTTCTGCTCGGTACCCGGGTTGTCAAAGACAACCGTGCCCGCCACCGTCGTCCGCGTCACGAAATCGACGGTAACGGACTGGATCACCGGCTCGGGCTGCTCGGTGGTGATGGCGGCTAACTGCGTGTCCGTAGCCGGGAAGTTCTGGGCCTGGGCGGCCTGGACCTGGTAGTCGCGGCCGGCGGTCAGCCCGGAGAGGGTAAACGCGACCTCGCCCGTGTCTGTGGACTCCGTTTGCGCGAGGCTCCAATTGCCGGAGGGCGCCTCGCGGTGCCGCACGTAGACGGTCTCCGTCCCGCTGGGGTTGGCGACCCGCACCGTCGCTGTCGCCTCCGTCATGGTGACGCCGCTGACGTTCAGCCGCGACAGACTTGGGCTCGCCTGCAGCGTCGAGAGGGTAACGGACTGCGTTGACTGCGAGGCAAAGGCACTATCCGTGGACACCTGGGCTTCATGCTCAACGCCGGTGGTCAGGCCGGTGATCCGTCTCTCCCACCTGTCCCTGCCCCTCGGGCCCGTTATGGTGCTGGACCACTCTTGGGAGGCAGTCTCCCGGTAGCGCAACAGGACCGGCACAGAGGAGGAGGGGTCGTCCACCGTCGTGACGATGTCGACAACGCTTGTGCTCACGCTCTTGACGTACACATTCACGACACTCGGGAGCAGTGGGTCGGTGGTGAAGGACGTGGTCTTCGTGGCGTCTTCAGGGAAGTCGGGCTCAAGGGATACGCGCACCTGGTACTCGGTCTTGGGCGCGAGTCCGCTCAGCGTGGCAGTGGCGATTTCGGTCGTGCTCGTTGCGGGTGACCCGGAGGTCCACGACCGCTCAATTGAGGTCTTGTATTGGACTCTCACACTCTGGGCGTTGCCGTTGGGCTCGACGATGGTCACCGCCACCTCGGCCGTTGTCGTCGTCACTGTGGAATGGTCCACCGCGGCGTTCGTGATGCTTGGCGGCGCCGTCGTGAACTCGCCAGAGACGGTGCCCGGCTGGGGGAAGGCGCTGTCGAACGACGCCTCCAACTCGTGCCTAGTACCGGAACTCAGGCCATCAAGTGTCCACGATGCCGCGTCTGAGCTGATCGTCCGGCTCGGGAGGCCCGTCCAATCCGACTGGACCTCCTCACGATAGCGGGCGTACACCGTCTGGCGGTCGCCGTTGGGCGCGCCGATGCGGGTGGTGACTGTCGCCCTCGTCCGGGTCACCCCGTCCGCCTGAACCCGCTCCACGTTCGGTGGCTGCGTGGTAAAGGCGTCTGTCGTTGTTCCGTCGGAGGGGAAGGTTGGGTCCGTAGACGCCTCCAGCTCATAGTCGCGCCCCGAAGTCATGCCATACAACCAAACGAGGGCCACGACCCTGTTGTTATTGTCGTGTTGACTATAAGCTTGGGCATACAGCCATTGACTGGTCCCTGCGACGCGGTAGCGAGAGTACACCGGCACGTTTGTCAGGTCGGATGCCGTGAGAATCGCGTCAAAGACAAGAACCGTCTGGCCCGGGTTGCCGAGAGAAAGGCTCTGCACGTCTGGCGGCCAGGTGGTGAATCTGAAGAACTTGTTTTGGCCGCCAGTGAAGTCCGCGTTTGTGGACGCCTGCAGCATGTACTCGGTGGCCGGAGTGAGGCCCTGAATGGTCTGTTCGACCGCGCTTAGTAGTCCCGGGGGAACCAGGACTGACTCCCAATCCGTCCCTCCTACCGGTCGAATGCGCATGTAGAGGAGATACGTATCCGTTTCCGGCTTGTTGAAGGTGACAGTGACGACCGCGCTTGTCTGATTAATGTCCTTCACGCTGAGTGACGCAAGGACCACTGAAGATCGGGGCGACGAGAAGGTCGTGCGCGTCACCCTCGTCAGAAACGTGGGGTCGAGTGATGCCTCAATGTCGTACGAGGTGTCTGGCCCCGAGTGCTGGAAGCCAATGTCGACCGTGGAGCTACTTGCCTCGGCCTCCGGAAGGACGGACCACACGGTCGTTCCACGGACGCGCAGGCGCAGGTAAACGGTCATTGTCCCGGATATGGGGTTGGCGATGGTGACCGTCGCCTTGGCGGCGTCCGCAGTAGGGTCACTTACCCTGACTGAAGAAATGGTCGGCGTCTGCGCGTTCGCGGTCTGCGGCAGGAGTAGGGCAACGGCGACGACGGCCAACACGGCCACCAAGCCCACTACGAGCCGACGCCAAGGATAAGGCCACCTGACGGCGGTTGCCAGGGCCGCAAGTGCTCCAAGGAGAGTCCGGATCACTTCGTCCTCCTGTATGCCGGCGTGATACCTCTGCCTTCGCTACGCGGCGAAGTAGCGCGAGACCAGCGCCAGCACCTCGTCCTTCTCGATGCGGCCCGCGAAGTAGTCGGCAATCGCCGTGAGGACCTCGTCCTTCTCGATGGTGCCGTTGCGGTTCAGGTCGTAGGGGTCACCGACGCCCTCCGCCACCGCGATGACCACGATGATGATGGCGCCCGTGCCCGAACTGTCCGTGGCTGTCAGGTTGACCGTGTACGTCTGCCCCACCTCCAGGGTTGCCCCCTCGCCAAGCCGTATCTGCCCCGTCTCTTCATCGACGGTGAAGCGGGCGGCGTTGGCCCCGCTCAGCGAGTACGTGACGTCGTCGTCGTTGGGGTGCGTCGCGGACACCGGGTCGCCCACGGCGTCGCCCGCCCGCGCGGTCACCGCCAGCGGTCTCTCCGTGCGGAAGCCGTCCACGAATGTCGGCGCGGTGGGAGCGGGGCCGAAGCCGCCTCCTCCCCCGCCGCCGCCACCACCGCCGGAACTCCGTTGGGCCACCGCCGTGACGGTGATGGTCACCGTGATGGTGGCGTCAACCCCGATGTCGGTGGACTGGTAGTCAGGGCCATAGCCATCGTGGACGCGTACCTCCACTGTGTACGTGTTCGTCCCGTCAGGGTCGTGGTCGAGGACGGCCTTCGTCCGCAGTTGGCCCGTAGTCGGGTCGATGTCGAAGAGCAAGGCGTCCGTCCCGAACAGCGAGTACGTAAGCACATCACTTGTGTCCTCGTCGGTCGCCCGCACGGGCGCGCCGACCTTCCGGCCCGCAGCTGTCCCCTGGCCGACCGAGCGCTCGGCCGAGGCGTCCGTAAACGTCGGCGCATTGTTCGTGTTGGGTCTGTCCGTCGAATCTTCGATCCGCCCCGTCACCGCGACGGTGGCCTCCTTGTTGCTGCCCCGTTGGTCGGTGTACGTGACGCTGACCCGCAGGTATTGGCCAACGTCTCCCGCCGTCGCGGTGTAGGTGCTCGACGTGGCGCCCGCGATGTCTTGCCAGCTCGATCGGTTGGAGGACCGCTCCCACTGCCACATCTCGCCGGTGATTCCTCGGTCGTCGTCATCCAGCTCGGCCTGAAATATCGAGCCGTCCCACCCGCGGGGCGGCTCGATGGTGATCGTCCCCTCTTCCTCGCTGTCCGTCACCGTGACGGTCACGGTCAGCGAGTCCGACAGAGCGTCGCTTGCATCATCGTCAGTGGCCGTGACGACTACGGTGTAGTTCGTCCGCGCCTCAAAACTCGGCGGCGAGCGGAAGTGCAGCTGTCCCCGCTGCGAGATCCAGAAGTCGCTCCCGTCAGCCCCGCTCACCGACCACGTCAGTGTGTCGCGCTCCGGGTCTGTCGCGGTGAACGTCGCGATAGCCCGGTTTGCGTCCTCCTGGTACGACGCCGTCGCGTCGCCTGTGACCTCCGGCGCCTCGTTGACGTTGGTCACCGTGATGGTCACGCTCCGCCTGGCGTCTATGGCGGCCATGTCCTCGTCGCCGTTCTGGTCGGTGCCGTCGGTGACTTCCACGGTGACCCGGTACGTCCGCTTGCCCTCATAGTCGAGCATGACGCCCGACGCCACCCGCAGTTGTCCCGTGCCCGGGTCGATCGTGAACGACGCCGCGTCCGTCCCGCTCAGGGTGTACGCGAGCGGGTCGTTGACCGCCGCGTCGCCGGCGTTCAGGTCCGTGGCCGCCACCGGGTCCCCGACGGCCGTGCTGTCCGCGGCGTCCTCCGCCACTTCGCGCTGCCCGTTCTCCGTCGACGGGAACACCGGCGCCGAGTTGACCGGCGGCGGGTCGCCCACGCGCTGCGATACCTTCTCGGCAGTCTTATTCGGGCCGTGGCCGTCGGTGTAGGAGGCCGTTGCCCGGATGTAGTTGCCGCGGTCCTCCTCCAAGGTCGGCGTGTACGCGGCGGACGTGGCGCCGCCGATGTTGACCCAGTCCGTCCGCCCGTCCGGCGAGCGCGCCCACTGCCAGGTGACGCCGGAGGGAATGTCGTCGTCCTCGAGCGCCGCCGTCACCGCGACGCGGGCCAGTATGGTCTCGGCGGGCGTGGTGAGCGTCACCACGCCCGGCTCTTCCACGTTCTCCACCGTGATCGTCACGGGCTGCGTGTCGTCGACTGTGGTGGACGGTTGGCCCAGACCGTCCAGCCCGTCGTGCACCTCGACGGTGACGCTGTAGCTGGGCTTCGTCTCGAAGTCCAAGACCTCGCTCGTGCGTATCTGGCCAGTGCTCTCTACGATGGTGAAGGCGGCGGCGTCCGTGCCGCTCAGCACGTACGTCAGCACGCCGTTCTCCGGGTCCACTGCCGCCACGGGCGCGCCGATGCTCTGGTTCGCCGGGGTGTGCTCCGGCACGGTGCGCTGGCCAGTCTCCGTCGATGGGAAGGTGGGGCGTTGGTTCTCGCCGAACACGCGCTGCGTCGTATTCGCCTCCGCATTCTTGCCGCTGCCGCGCCGGTCCGTGTAGGTGACCGTCGCCCGCAGGAAGAATCCCGCATCCCCCTGCGTTGGCATGTAGCTGCTGGAGGTGGCCCCCGAGATATTGACCCACCCGGTCTGCACGTTCTGGGACCGCGCCCACTGCCACACCTCACCGGTGACGCCGCCGTCGTCGTCCTCGAGGGTTGCGGTCAACGGCGTCCCGACGCCCGGCTCGTCATCGGAGAGCGTGACGACCCCGTCCTCCTCCACGTCCGTGACAAAGACGATTATCGTTCGGGTGACGTCGATCACGGGACTCGTTTCGGGATTGCCGTCGGCATCCCTGCCGTCGTGCAGCGTGACGGTAAAGCTCAGGAACCCCGACGTCGTTTCAAAGTCCAGCGCCGCGGCAGTGCGAATCTGCCCGCTGGACGGGTCAATCTCGAAAAGATCGGAGTTAGACGAAGACTGGATGCCGAACGTCAGAATATCGGGGTCTCGGTCAGTCGCGGGAATGGGACCACCGACGGTCCTTCCGGCGGCGCCCTCCTCGACGGAAAAGGTGCTTCCTCCCCGTAACCTCGGCGGCGCGTTGGCGATGGGATCAGGCGTTGCCTCCCCGGTCGCATCGCTCTCCGCCGTCTTCCCCGGCCCTCTCCGGTCAATATAGGTAGCCACGCCGCGGATGGCCTTCCCCGTGTCGTCCTCATCAACGGTGTACGTGAGGGTCGTCGAGGTGGGATTGACGACGCCTTGGACCGCTCCCCATGACCCCCCGGGCGTCATGGTTTCAACACTCCATCTGATGTTGGCCTCTATGGTAGAATCGATGCCGCCGTCGGGGTCGGTCAGCATGAAGGTCACAGTCTCTCCCACCGCCGGACTCAGGTTGTCCACCGTGAGGGTCCCGGCCTCTTCCACGTCCGCAACCGTGACCGTGACGGCGATGCTGACAGTGCGGCGGCTCGATCCGCTCTCGACGTCGGTGGCAACCACCGTGAACTCGTAGACGTTGTCGCCTCCGGAATCCTTCGGCGCCTCGTAGTTGGGCGTTTCGGCGAAGGAGACGACGCCGTCGGCGCTGATGGCAAAGTCGAGCCTGTCCGTGCCCGTCAGCGACCAGGTCACCCCGCCCTCCTCGTCGCGGGCGTCATAGTCCGCCAGGTCCATCACCACGTAATCGGTGTTCGCATCATGCTCATCGGGGGTTAGCGCCGCATTGGGAGTCCCGGTAAACTCCGGCGCCTCGTTCACATCCGTCACGGTGATGGTGACGGCGTATTCTGTGAACTTCGGAGAGGTGTCGTTGTCGGTCGCTCGAACGATGATGGTGTACGTGTTGCTCCCGTCGGTGTTGTCGTCCTGAGGTTGCTCGTAGTTAGGCAGCGGGCCGACCATTAAGCTGGAGTCCTGCGTGAAAGTCAGGACGCCAGACATGGGGTCAATGTCCAGGTAGGCCGCGTCCGTCCCGAGCAGCGTCCACTCAAAGGTGTCCCCGGCGTCGTAGTCCGTGGCGGTGAACGTGTGGACGTCGGGCCGTGTCCCCGTGAAGTCGTATTCGATCTCCACGTAGCTGGGCACGGTGTCCTCGCTGATATCCGGCCGCTCGTTCACGTCTATGACCGTGACGACAACTTCGAGGTCCCGCACGTTCGCTGGCGAGGCAGTGTCTGAGGCCCGCACGGTGATGTTGTACACGTTGTCGCCGCCGTCGTCCGCCGGCACCTCGAAGTTGGGCCGCTGGGCAAACGACAGGACGCCCGTCATGCCGTCGATGGTGAAGTCACCGGCGTCTGTGCCCGTCCTTGACCATGCAATGGTCTGGCCCTCCTCGTCGCGGCCGTCGTAGTCGGCGACCGTAAGGACCGCGGTCGTGGCGTCGTACTCGATCTCCATGAACGAAGGTGCGATATGGCTCGCCGCCGTAGTCGTGATCTCCGGCGTTTCGTCGACGTTGGTCACGGTCAGGGTGACGTTGTAGGTTCCGACGCCGCCCTCGCCGTCGTCCGCCTCCACGACGAGCACATAGACGTTGTCAGCGCCGAAGGGGTTCTCATAGTCGGGCCGCATGTTGAAGCTCAGGACACCGGTCGAGCTGCCGATATCGAAGTGCGCCGCGTCTCCTGAGCTGTTGAGGCCCCAGGTGATGGTGTCGGCTGGATTTGTGTCCTCGTCCGTATACGTGTAGGTCCCGATGGTGAGGTACGGGGAGGTGGCGTCGTACTCGATCTCCGCGAAACTCGGCCCTGAGTCCCCGCTGATCACCGGCGTTTCATTCACGTCCTGGACGTTGACGATGACGCTCACCGTGTCGTCCAGCTGATTGCTTGTGCCAAGGTTGCCGGGTATGCCGTTGTCCTTCACCTTCACGCGGAAGTCGTAGTCATTCATAGTGTCGGCGTCGACCGGCATCTCAAAGTTGGGCACGTTTGCGAACGTGAGCTCCCCGTGCCCTTGTGCATTCTTCGTGATGGTGAAGTCGCCCGAGTCGTTGCCTTCCAGCGACCACGTCAGCGTCGTGCTCGCGTCCACGTCTGTCGCTTCGTAGGTCTTGATGACCGTCGCGGTTGTCGTGTTCTCATCGACATCAAAGGCTGTATAGGTCGTCGCAATGGTCGTGATCACCGGAGCCTCATTCACGTTGATCACCGTGACCGTGACCGTGTGCGTGTCACTCAGGGCGCTGGTGTTGCCGGGTATGTCGTTGTCGGTGACCTTCACCGTCACGACGTAGGTGTTGTTCCCGGCGGTGTCGCCAACATCGGTCGGCGTCTCGAAGTCCGGGGCGTTCTTGAACGTGAGCGCGCCGGTCGTGGCGTTGATGTCAAACGTGCCCCCGTCGTCGGCGGACTCCACGGACCACATCAGCGTGGTCGACGCGTCCACGTCCGTCGCCGCAAACGTATGGACGGCGGTCGAGTTCTCGGGCACGGATCTTGTGGCCGGGGGAGACGTGATCACCGGCGCCTCATTGACGTCGGTCACGTGGAGGTTGACCGAGATGGTGTCTTCCTTCCTTGGAGAACCGTTGTCCCTGACCTTCACCGTGAAAACGTATATGTTCCCGTTGATCGAGCCTGCCGGGTTCTCGAAGTCAGGCACGTTCCTGAACTTGAGCTCCCCCCGGCCGTCGGCGTTCGTCGTGATTCTGAAGTCGCCCGCGTCAGCGTCTTCCAGCGACCACGTCAACGTGGTGCTCGCGTCTACGTCGGTCGCTACGAATGTCTCGATGACCACCGAGGTTGCCGTGTTCTCAGCTTCTTGAAAGATGTAGGCTTCCCCGGAATTGGTCGTGATCTCGGGCGCTTCATTGACGTTGGTCACCGTGACCGTGAACGTGTGCGTGGCGCTCATCGCGGGAGAGCCGTCGTCCGTGACCTTCATCGTCACGACGTAGGTGTTGTTCATGGCCATGTCGCCAACATCCGTCGGCGTCTCGAAGTCGGGCGCGTTCTTGAAGGAGAGCGACGTGACAGCGCCGGTCGTGGCGTTGATCTCAAACTTGCCCCCGTCGTCGGTGGACTCTATGGACCAAGTGAGCGTGGTCGACGCGTCCACGTCCGACGCTGTAACCACAATAACCGAGGTCTCGTTCTCTTGCTTGTTGATCCTGGTCTCGGTGTTCGTGATCTCCGGCGCCTCGTTCACGTTCGTCAGGTCGATGGTCACCGCGATGGTGTCGTCGACGGCGGTGTCAGCCGTGCCTGCGGCGTCCTTGCTGTCGCGCACGTTCACGGTCACGCTGTAGCTCTTCTTCGAGGACTCAAAATTGAAGGTGTGCGTGGACCCAGTCTTGACCTTGATCTGGCCGCTCGAGTCGATCTCGAAGCGAGCCGCGTCCGCGCCGGTCAGCGAGTAGGTCAGCGTGTCGCCGCTGTCGCTGTCCGTGGCGGCAACCACACCCCCGACGACGTTCCCACCCGCTACGCTGTTCTCCGGCAGGGTGCGCGTGGCCGTCATCGAACTGAACGCCGGCTCGGCGTTGCTGGCCCCCACCGCGCTGCTCGACACGGCGCTGGCGGTCTTGCCCGAACCCTGGGGGTCGGTGTAGGTCACCGTGGCCCGCAGGTACTTGCCTACGTCCGCGGCCACCGGCGTGTAACTGGCGGAGGTCGCCCCGCTGATGTTGCCGAACGACCCAGTGGCCGTGTTCCCCCGCGCCCACCGCCACGATGGGCTGGAGACCGTCCCGTCAGCGTCGCTCACCGATGCGGTGGCCGCCGTACCGCCGGTGAACGTGGCCGGCAGCGTCACCGTCCCGGCCTCGTCCTTGTTGTTGACGGAGATGGTGACGGCTATGGTGGCATCGACGGTGGTGTCGTCGCCGCCGACGGCGTCCTTGCCGTCGTGCACGGTCACGTTCACCGAGTAGCTGCTATCGGTCTCAAAGTCCAGGGAGGCGCTCGTCTTCAGCTGGCCGCTGGTCGTGTCGATGGTGAAGGAGGACGCGTCCGTGCCGGTCAGCCCGTAGGCCAGCGTATCGCTTTCGGGGTCGGTGGCCGCGACGGGGGCGCCGATGTTCGTGGCAGAGGCTGTGTTCTCGTCCACGCTGCGCGTCGTGGGCGCGGTGTCGGTGAACTCCGGCGGGTTGTTGAGGTCCTCCAGCAGGTAGACGACGGTCTCCTGACCGATGGTCCAGTTGGGGTCCCCAAAGGAGGGTAGCCATTCACTTCGTACGTTCGCAGCAGGAACACTATGGGTCGCGTCGGCCAGCGCAAATTCGCCACCCGCGTCGAAGATCCACTTCACCCGTTCGTCAGCCCCCGGACCCGGCTTGACTACGATGGCGAGGCCTACGACAGTGCCAAATTCGATCGTTTCGAACGTGTAGGTGGTCGAATCGTCGATGAATGACGAGGGGCTGAGAGAACCATAGGACATTTCGCTAAAGCCGATCTCGCCGCTTCCTACGTCCGCAGGCGTCAGCGTTCCCACCCAGAGCAGCTTGCGGGTGGCGCCGTCGGCGACGACGTTGTGGGTCGCGGCGCTGGTCAGCGACTCCGTGTTCCCCGCGCCGTCGGTGAACGTCACCGTGAGGCTGATGGCGTCGCCCAGCTCGGTTGCCGTGAGGGTGTAGGTGGAGGAGGTCGCGCCCGAAATGGCCGTGCCGTCGGCGAGCCACTGGTAGGAGAACGCGCCCAGGACGTCGTCGTCGTCGATGCCCACGGTGTCCGCCGTCAGGACCTCGTTCTCCTCAAGCACGCCGCTGATGGAGGGCGCGCCGGTGGCCGGGTTGTTGTTTGCGTAGCCCCTGACGGCCACACGGTGGGACCGGGAGTTGACTGAGCCCCACGCGCCGCTCGCTAACGTATGGAGAGAATCTCCGATCGACCATCCTGTCGCGCCGCCGCTGTCTTCGTTGGCCTCGACAGTCCTGGACAAAGAGATAGACGCGGTTGCGCTGGTCGCCACCCGCTCGATCACGGCAAAGTAGGTCGTGCCCGCCGCCAGCGTTGGGCACATCGTGCCAGTCGTGGGCGCATCGAAGATCTGCACGCCGGAGCCGGAGAAGGTCCCTGGGTCGGTCAGCGTGCACAGCGCGTCGCCCGGATTGCCGCTGCTGACCTCGTTCAGCGTCATTTTCAGGTGGGCCCCGGCTGTCGCGGTATCGGTGATGCTGGCGAAATTAAAGCCGATGGAGCTCAGCGTGTAGCCGGCGGGGTTGGCGCCGGTGGTGAACGCCTGGGCAAACCCGGTGTTGCCTGTGGAGTCTATAGTGTGTGAGCCGCCGCTGGCCTGCCCTGTGTTCCTGATCAGGACGATCGCCGTCTGGGCGTGGACCACGTTTAGCGATGCAATAGAGGGCACGAGGGCGAAAACAAGGCTAACAACGGCAAAGAGGGCGAGCGCAGCAATCGTTCTGGTGCGGATTCGTTTCATCATGATGGAACGTTACCCTCCGGTTTCGCAGTGATAGCCGGGCCAACGTCCGTCCGGCGCTTCCTCCTGGCGCTCCAAGGTGAGGTTGCCGGGGCCAGGTTCCCGGTACGACCGGTCCCATGCGACAGACTTCCCCGTACCCACGGCCCCGAACGGGATTCTGAGAGGTGGGCTAGCCTTGGGCATAGTTGGTCTCCGGCTTAGTTTTCGGATGGGTGCGCTTGGCGCAGGCGGACGGACCGCCGGGCACGCGTGAATGCCCCAGGCGAGGGCGCGAAATGGGCTGGCGGGAGCGCCGGGATCAGGGGACTGGGGGGAGGGGAAAACAGGGGAAGGGTTGCATGGATGTCCTTACGCTCCGAGCGGAAGGCGGCCTCGACGGGGAGCGCAAGGACGGACACCGCCAGTGTGGCAGGCAGCGTCCAGTCGGACGCGGCTCCCTTCAACGGCATTGCCGTCGGGGATAGAACGTCTCTCCCGTACATGTTCAGCATCTTCCAACGTCAGGCGGAACCTGAGCTGCCAACTCGCCAGATCGAAATCACTGCATACATCGCTGTCCGCACACGGAATGGCAGCCGGTGATTTCGTCCGTTTGGTGATTTTCCAGACCCATTGGGAAACACTAGAGACCTCTCTCCATTCCGGTAAGTGCCGAGGCACACTCTTGGGGCAACAATTTGTTTGCTCTAAGAGAGGGTGTGACGTCAAATTTTTACTCTTGCCGACAAGACTAAGAGTGGCTAGATTGGCAGTCAGCCACACGCTTTGCGCACGCACGACAATACCGAGACGAGATGGCTCGGGCGTCTCGCGAAAAGCCCGTTCCGTCGGCGGACAGTTTTCATCGATGCGGACTGCGGTGCCGCGTCGCACCGGGATCAGGTTGGGAGTCTGAAAAGGGAGTCCTACTCACTTGACGGCAGCATTCCATGCAATGCAGACGCGGCTTCTGCAGATGTTGTGGCTCGACCCGGACGAGGTATCGTACGCCGCTCACATTGCGGTGTGGACTCGCTGGTTCCTTTGGGCCGGCGCCATGATTTCACTTGCCATTCGACCTACATTCACGTATCCCCAATCCATTCCCGAATCCATTCCGTTCCTGATCCTGCACGGGGCGGCGGTCACCCTCAATGGCTGGGTGCACTACCGTCTGGTCTCCCGGCGCAGGGTGACATGGCGTCACCTGTTCGCCCTCAGTGCCTTGGACATAGCCTTCGTCACGGCCACTGTCATCGATGGGGGTTACGACACTTTCTGGTTCGTTGGCTACTATGCGGCCCTTGCCGCCTTTGCCGCCGTCTTCACCTCCCCTCGGCTGAATCTCACCTGGACTACGATTACCGCATCCATATATGTCGGCGTGAGTCTGACCGTTGGTTCGGACATGGCCCTCGATGGCGTCGATGTGAAGGCCCTTTACGTCAGAGTGGTCGGGATGTTTGGGGTTGTCCTCGCCATTAACTTCATCACCCGTTATCAGCGGCACAGGGCCATAGCGGCGATGGAAAGGGAAGGAGAGCTGCAACGGGAACGCATCGAGCTCGCCCAGACGATACACGATACCGCCGCCCAATCCGCGTACATGATCGCCCTGGGCATTGAAGGGATCAGGCAGGTTGCCGGCGACGCGAACGCGGAGCTCACCGCCAGACTCGAAGCTACCGCACGGCTGTCGAAGACTGCCGTCTGGGAGCTGAGACACCCGATAGACATGGGGCGCATCTTCGACGGCAGGGATCTGGGCTGGACCCTGGACTCGCACGTTGCGACCTTCACGTCGGTCACGTCGGTGTCGGCGGACCTGACGCAGAACGGGGTGGAGCCGCCCCTGTCGGTGGAGGCTAGGAGTCTCCTGTTTTCCATAGCCCACAACGCGCTCACCAACGCCTTTCGTCATGCCGGGGCGAGCCGGGTGCAGGTCGAGCTCGACTTCGGAGCGCATGAGCTGAGGCTGTCGGTGTCGGATGACGGGGTGGGACTTCCCGACGATTACGAGGAACGCGGCCACGGCTTCGAAAACATGCGGGCGCTCGCCGAGCGTCTGGGGGGACGCCTCATCGTCGAGCCCACGGGGCCGGTCGGGGGCGCGAGTGTTTCCTGTGTAGTGCGTTTGGATGGCAGAGGACAGGAGGGATAGGGTGTCGACAGAATCTCGCCGCATCAGAGTGCTAATCGTCGATGATCATTCGATCATGCGCGAGGGCCTTCAGCTAATGCTGGAGCGGTCCGAGGAGTTCGAGGTGGTCGGGCAGGCCCGGGACGGCGTGGAGGCGGTGACGGCGGCCTCCGAACTGTCACCCGACGTCATTGTCATGGACGTGATGATGCCAAAGAAGGACGGGGTGGAGGCGTGCCGGGAGATCATGGAGTCTCTGCCCGATACACGAGTAATCATGCTGACCGCCTCGACTGAGGCGGACGCCGTGATAGAGGCGGTGGCCGCCGGTGCGACCGGTTACCTGCAGAAGGTGTCCGGACTGGACCGGTTCTTGAGCACGGTGAAGGGCGTGACCACTGGCGAGGTGCATCTGCCAATCGAGGTAATGCGGCGGGTCTTCGCCGGGATACGGCGCGGGGCGGGAGTGGGAGAGGAGGTTGCCCTGACCCCGAGGGAAAAGGAAATACTTGCGTCGTTCTCCTATGGATTGTCATATGCCACAATTGCGGAGGCACGGGGAGTCAAGCCGGTTACCATCCGAAACGCCATCTACACCATACAGGTGAAGCTGGGTGTTGAATCGAAGCAGGCCATCGTGGTCTGGGCGGTGCGAAACGGGTTGATGGATGATTGACCACGCGGGCGGCTTCCGGGGACATCTCGCTGGACTCAAGCTGGCCCAGTCCTCCGAACCCCACGTGGTGGGAGGCCTGACCATCGACTACGCCCACCAACGGGCTCCAGGGTACCGACGTCTGTGAAGAAGGTGGTTTTTGCCTGGAGCCGCATGCAGCCATCCTCTCTCCGCGCTGTCTCATGACACAAGCAATGTCCTGAGGGGTTAGCCCTGCTCCGCAAAATGCATCTCGATGAGCTCTATGACGTCTTCCTTGGTGAGCTCCCCATCAAAGTAGTGCTTCACCGCCGCGATGACCTCGTCACGTTCAATCCTCCCGTTGGCGTTGCCGTCGTAGGGGTGGTGGGCGGGCTCGACGATCTCGATGGTCACGATGATGATGGCGCCGAAGCCGACGGAGTCGGTCGCTGTGCTGTTGACCGTGTACTTGTTGCCGACGACGGGTTCCATGCCTTCCTTCATGCTGAGGTGTCCGGTCTCCTCATCGACGGTGAAGTGCTCTGCATCGGCCCCGCTCAGTGAGCAGGTTACGTCCAGGTCGTCCGGATGGGTTGCGCTGACCGGGTCTCCGATGACGTCGCCGGGTTGTGCGTTCTGCGCCAGGTCGCGCTTCGTGCCGAAGCCTTCATCGAACTTGGGGGCGACCGGCGCGGGGCCGAAGCCACCTCCCCCGCCTCCGCCGGTGTTGGAGCGCGAAACCGAGCTTGGCGTGCCAGTCCCGGACTGGGACCATGTGCTCGATCCCTCTGTGTTTGCGGCCTGTACCTGCACATCGTAGGAGGTCCCAAAGGGCAGATCGTCGATGGTGTGGCGAAGGGTGTCGGCTGCAACGTCGATCTCGGTCCATGGATCGGTGCTGCCTGACTCGCGGTGGCGCACAACGTACCCAGTGATGGCGGGGTACGCCTGCGGCGCCGACCAGTTCACCACCTGGCTCGTGGCTCCTCCGGCCGACACGCCGGGTGTGGAGGGCGTTCCAGGGGCGGAGAGTGTGTCCTGTCCTTGCAGGCCGAATCAGCTACGAATCCCCGCCGACCTTAGGACTAGTGTACTAAACGAGGCCTCGGTGTGCGTGAGAAGTGTATTTCCTTTCATGCATCACGACGCGTGCGAGGCAATTTGAACAATTTCATCAGTTACTCTTGGGTAGTGGCGCTATAGACAGTGAGCCGAGGAAGGTGTGGGGCGTTCGAATTGATGTGTCCTGGAAGTTCAAGTCCCGTGCGGTCCATTACTGACTTGCAGCTTGGAAGTGCTCCGTTCCCGTTAGCCCGGACCCGCGAAATAGAGCTTGATGAGATCTATGACCTCTTCCCTGGTCATGCTCCCGTCGAAGTAGTCCTTGACGGCTTCGATGACCTCGTCGCGTTCAATCACCCCGTTTCGGTTGGCGTCGTAGGGGTGGTGCGTGGCCTCGACGACCTCGATGGTGACGATGATGATGGCCCCAAAGCCCGCGCTGTCCGTCGCCGTCAGATTCACCGTGTAGGTCCGCCCCACCTCGAGATCCACCCCATCCTTGACCCGGATCTGCCCTGTCTCCTCATTCACCGTGAAGGAGGCCGCGTCGGTCCCGCTCAGCGAGTACGAAATCTCTAGATCGTCGGGATGCGTTGCGGCGACCGGGTCGCCGACGGCGTCGCCGGGCCGCGCGTTCTGCGCCAGGCCGCGCGTGGTCCGGAACCCGGCGCTGAACTTCGGCGCGACGGGCGCCGGGCCGAAGCCGCCCCCACCGCCGCCGCCACCCCCGCTGCTGCCCCCACTGCTGACGGGCGGTGGCGCCGCAAGCAGGCGCGTCACCGGTTCGTTGGACCACGCTCCTTCGCCGTCCTCGTTGACGGCACGCAGGCGGAAGGTGTACTCGGTGTCCTCCGCAACGGCCTCGTCCCGGTAGGACGTCGTCCCCTGCGGCGGCGGCGGGAAAACGGGAAGGAAATCGTCCGTTCCCGCTCTGCGCTCCAGCGCATAGCCCGTGATGGCGCTGCCGTTGTCGCCCGGCGGGCTCCACGTCAGGTCGATGTGCCGACGTTCTCCCACAGCCCGCAGGTCCGTGATCGGAAGCGGCGGCGCGACCAGCGCCGTCGTCACCGACGCGTCGTCGTCCGCCGGGGTGCGGTCCAGCTGGTCCGCCCCCGCCACGGCGGTGAAACCCATATCCGCCGAGGCGCCACCGTTGACCCGGACGACGATCTCCCCAGTGGCGGTGTCGCGGACTTCCAGCGTCCCAACGGTGCACGTGACCCTCCGGCCGGACCGCCCGCACAGCACGGTCGCGGGGCTGCTCACCTGCGCCGAGACGAAGGTCACCCCCGCGTCCAGGGTGCCGGTGAGGACCGTGTTCGTTGCGGCCGCGGGTCCGTCGTTGCGGACCGACCAGTCATAGGTCAGATACCCGCCCGGCTCCACCGCGCCTGCATCGGCAAATACCGTCGTCTGCAGGTCCGCCAGCGACGCGACGTCGTCCGTGGTGGTCACCGTGGCCGTCGAATCGCCGAGGGTGAGGTGCGGTTGGCCCGAGCCGGCAAGGGCCAGCCGGACGGTGAACCGTTCCAACGGCTCGTCGACGGTGTCGTGCGCGACGGTGACGGTGAAGTCCGCCGCGGCAACGTAGCGAAACTGGCCATCCACCGTTCTCCGGAAGAAGTCGTCGCGGTCGAATGTTCCCGTTGACGAGAGTTCCTCGTAGTCACCGGGCTGCCGCGCGGTGCCGTTGACGGTGCGCACGGTGAAGGCCAGGGCGAAGCCACTCTCGGGTTGCTTGTCCGTTGCCGTGACCGCCACGGCACGCAGGGACACCTCCGTCGTGGCGCCGGGGCTCGTGGGCTCCTCCGCCGTGAAGGCCGTCTCCTCCCACCCCAGCGTCACCGGCACGTAGTCATCGTCGATGAGCTGCACGACGGTCTCTGACGAACTGCCGGCAGAGACCCCGTCAGGCAAGTCGCCGAAGGCTAGGGTGACGCTTTCGCCGTCGTCGTCGACGCCGTCATCAGCGGCGGTGACGTGGGCGTCCTTTTCGGTTTCGCCAGGGCCAAAGGTGATCTGTGACGGTGCGGCATAGTCGGGTGCGCCGGCTCCCCCACCCGTGGTGGCGCGCAGCGGGACCCGCAGCGTCCGGTGCGGGTCCTTGTCCAGCTGCACCTGCACGGTGGCCCGCTGGCCCCCTTCCTCCGCCGCATAGCCGCCTGCGCCGAAGGAGACCGTCACCTGGGTCACAATCACCGCTTCCGTGGCGTCACTGGTCAGCGCCTCCATCGTGCTGTCGTCATCGGTGAACGACACCCGCACCTTGAGCGGACGGCCCACATCGGCCGGCTGCACCCTGTAGGTGGCCGACGTTGCGCCGGAGATGGTGGCGGCCTGTCCGCCGGAGTTCCCGCGCAGCCACTGGTAGGCGTAGCCGGGGCTGGTCAGGCCGTTCCGGTCGTCGATGCCGGAGGTGTGCGCCGTCAGCGCCTCTCCCACCTCGGGTGCGCCGGTGACGCCGGTGATGAACGGCGTGCCCGTCGGCGCGAAGTTGACCGATTCAAGCGTGAAGGTCAGGGTGGCGATGCGCTCGGTGGAGAACTTGCCGGTGCCACGGATGCTCGTGATGACCCCCCGGGGCGACGTCGCCGGGTTCGAGAGCAAGAACGCGTCCCCGTTCTCGGTCCCGGCGTCCCACGGGTACAGGGCCACCTCAACCGAGGACAGCCAGTTGCCGCCGGAGTCGAGCAAGGGGAGCCCGGAGACGCCGACGAACCAGTCGGGGCTCGGCGCAATCATGGTGACCAGGGTGACCCGCGGGTGCTCGGTGGTGAGCGTCACCGTCAAGCTCTGCAGCGCCGTGGGGCCGATGGAGTTCGTGTCGCCCTGGATGACGCTCAGGGCGCCCGCCCCGGCGCCCGTGACCGCATTCCGCAACCTCGACGTTCCCCCGACTTCCGCCATCGACTCCACGCCCGGGCTGGCCGTCCCGCCGCTTTCCAGGAAGGTCACCCCGGCGTTGTGGACGGCGCCGATAAGGCGCGAGAAGTGCGCCCCGCCGGGAACCCCGTCCGGCGTGGCCGCGGTGGTCCAGTCGCCCTGGAACTGGATGGTGTAGACGGCCGTCGACGCGAACGGCGCGACGGGGTCGCTCGCCGGCGGGGTGAGCGACAGGTCCTGCGCAGTGCGCCGCACGGTGACGGTGTAGGTCATGGTCGCCACGCCGTCCTGCGCGGTCACCCGCACCCGGATGATGTTCTCGCCCACCGAGAGGTCGACGGCCACCGTATCGGCGCTGGCGAGGGTGTTGCCGTTGCCGTCGAGGATGACAAGGGCAGCGTTGGCGTCGCTCCTGGTCGCAGCGACGGTGGCGCCCGTCACGGTGTACCCCACCGCCCCCGCGTAGGAGGTGACCATGCCTGCGAACCCGGGCGTCAGCCGCACGCCGCTCAGCGTGAGGCCGGTCAGCGTGGCGTCGTCGGAGAACAACGTCGTCCCCGCCCGGGTAGCCGACCACGGCCCCGCACCGGCGGCGTTGACGGCCCGCACCTGCAGGTCGTATTGCGTGCCAAGCTCAAGTCCCGTGACCGTCGCCGTCAGGTCGCCGGCGCTCCAGACCCCCGTCGCAACGGCCCAGTTGGACTCCACCGTCTCGTCGGCGCTGGTCTTGATGGAGCGCAGGTCGTAGGACGTGGCCGCCGCGTCGCCGCCCGCGGCGGGCGCGCTCCACCCCACGGTGAGCCCCCCCACGACGCCGGTCACCGCATCCACCGCCGGGGCGCCCGGTCGTGTCGTGCCCACCCTGGTCGCGGACCATGGGCCCGCGCCTTCGCCGACGCCGTTCACGGCGCGCACCTGCACGTCGTACCGTGTGCCGGTCTCGAGTCCCGTGACCGTGGCCGTCAGGTCACCGGCGCTCCAGACCCCCGCCTGGACGGTCCAGTTTGCGTCGTCCGTCTCGTCGGCGTTGGTCTTGATGGAGCGCAGGTCATAGGACGTGATCGCATCTCCGCCGTCACTGGCGGGCCCGCTCCACGCGACGGTGAGTGCGCCCTCGGCTCCCGTTACCGTGTCAATGGCCGGTGCGCCCGGGGTGGAGCGCGGTGTGGCGGCGCGGACGCCCGACCAGGGGTGCTTATCCGTCCCCACGACCGCCCGCACCTGCACGTCATAGGAGACCCCGTTCACCAGCGGCTTGCTCGTCGGGTTGAGCGTGTATTCCAGCGACCCGGAGGTCCAGATCGCCGAGACCACCGTCCAGTTGCCATCGGCCTTGTTCGATGCATCGGAGCGGATGTAGCGCACGTCGTAGGCGGTGACGGTCCCCAGGCTGGCGTTGGTCGGCGCGGTCCACGCGACGGCGATCGAGCGGTCGCCGGGGCTGACCGAATCGATGGTCGGCGCCTCGTCCGTCGTGGGCGTGCCGGTGACGGTGTCCGACCAGAGGCCGTCACCTTCGGCGTTGACCGCACGCACTTGGACGTCGTACTGCACGTTCCCCGTCAACCCGCTGATCGTGTGCTCGAGGTCGCCCCCGGAGCCCAAGGTCCAGACATCGTCTGTGAGAGTCCACGCGCTGTCAGACTTGTCGGTCGCGTCGGTACGGATGTAGCGCACGTCGTACGCGGTGATCACCGACGCGCCAATGTCGTCGGGTGCGTTCCAGTTGATGGTGAGAGCGGCCGCCCCGGTGGCAGCGGACGTAACGTCCGGGGCGTCGGGCATAAGGCCGTGGCCATAGACCGTGAGTTCCCACGAGTGGAGCGTTCCGGACCTTCCGTTCGCTTCGTCCGTCACGCGCAGCGTCCACGTGCCGGCGGCGTCCTCGCCCAGGTGCCTCGCCGAGCCGAGGCGGTATGTCGCCTTCTTCACGTTGGACCTGATGGCCTGCCCGATCGTGTCGTCCTCAGGCGGGAGCAGCAAGGAAGTTGCGGCGGCGGGGGACACCAGCTCAAACCGAAGGTCCCGGTAGTTGCTGTGGGTCAACGTCACGTCGACCTCGACGAACTCGACGAAGCCCACGTGGGGGCCGACCGTGACACTGCTGGACACGGCCGTTGGGTCCCCGCTGGATGGCATGTCGGGAAGCTCCAGCTCGGTGTTCGCGACGACGCTATGCTCCCGGAAACGAGGGAGAAGGGCCCAGTCAAGCGCCAGGGCGACGGCGGCGCCGGCGTCGACGACACCGAAACCGTACTCGCGGTTGTACCAGTAGCGCTCGGTGGTCGAGCGGTATTTCAGCGCGCCCTGCTGCCAACCGGTGTTGGACGTGTCGTTCCGCCGCGCCGAGTCTGCGAGGATGAGTTTCACGTCCCGCCAGGTGAGTTCGGGATTCGCCGCGCGGACCAGCGCGGCCACACCGGAGACGATGGGGCCCGCGGCCGAGGTGCCCGTAAAGTTCATGGTGTAGCTGTTACCCACGTCCGTCGTTGCGATGCCCGGGAGTGTCTCCGCGGCATCTCGGGATGGGGCGCAAACCCAGAGGTTCGTGCCGAATTCCGAGTACACGGCCCGGACGTCGTTGTAGTCGACGGCGCAGACGACGGTCCCGGCGTGGTGGTTCAGCCGTTCGTCGAGATTCGCGTTCGAGTCCCTCAGATGGTCGTTGTTGGTGATCCAGACGTAGAACACTCCCTTCCCGCCGTATCCCGATGTGACCGCTTCTTCGATAGCCGTGTCCCATGCTTCCGGCGATTCTTCAATCAGGTTGCGATAGAAGCTGGGAGTACGCCAACTGTTGTTGACGACGGCGGTCACGTCCGACATGTGGGATGCCATGTGCGCGTGGCCGTCGTTGATCAGCGTGTACACGTCGATGGTGTAGCCGTAGACCGTTGCGCGGGGAGCCACGCCCCGCCCGCCGATATCGTTGTCTCGCGCCGCAATGATTCCGGCCACGGGGGTGCCGTGGGTGGCCCCTTTGTGATTCCGCACGCCTAGACCCGTACTGTCGTAGTGGCCCATCGAGGTGTCGCCGGTGTACTCGTACCCACGGAGATCCGGGTGCAGGTAGTCCAGGCCAAGATCGACGACGAGCACGTTGATCCCTTCGCCCAGGGTGGTCTCCCACGCGGTCTCGACGTTGATGTCGAACCCCGCGCCGTCGCCGTATTGGCCGGTGTTCTTGAGGTGCCACTGGCACCCGTACAGGGGGTCGTCGAACGACGAGTCGAAGCCCGCGCAAGACTCGTCCCGCGCGACTGAGTCTGCATCGACCGAAGGGTGGAGCAGGTAGGCTCCTGTCTGGCCCGGGTCCGCCTTGATGCGGATGGTGTAGGTCCCCGCAGGAAGACGCTCTAGCGCCCAGAGACTCAGACCCTTGTCGTCGACCGCCGGCCAGCCCGGGTCGTTGAGGTAGTAGATGTCCAGCTGGCTGCCCTGGCTGTCGAACAGCGTCGGCGTGAGGCGCAGGTCTTGCCCGTGGGCCTCCAGCCGCAGATACGTCGCGCTGTCAAGCGTGATACTGAAGTAGTCTTCGTCATCTGAGGAGTCAATTCGCCCCGGCGCGGGCGCCTCCAGCACAAGGGGCGCGGCGGTCGCCGCCGAACCACCGGGTGGATTCCCAGAGTGCACGTACAGGATGTACGGCCCCGCCGTCTGGGGGTCCGCACCACTCACCTTGACGTAGTACGTACCGGCCGCCACAGAAGCGCGGAGCGAGAACGAGGACTCATTGCCTGCGAGTCCACTGTTGTCGTTCTCCGCGAGTACGGCTTGGTTGGTGTCGAGGAGTTGACCAGAGGTGTCGGTGGTGCCGATGGCGATCACCCAGAGGTTGGTGGCGCTTGTCAGCACAATCTTGAAGTAGTCGACGCCGGCTGCGCTCAGGCCGCCCGCTGTCAATGAGCCGGGGGCGACCGTTGGCGCAGCCGCGGCAGTACTCGCCGAGGCGGTTACGGCGATGACATGCAGCGTGTACGTTCCACTGTCACTCGCCTCCTCACTGTCAACCCGGATGTACCACGTGCCCGCCGCGAGCTCCCTGCGGATCGAGAAGTTCGCGGGCCGAGGCAGCAGCCCCCCGTCGTTGTTCGAGGCAATGACAGTCTCTGTACTGTCCAGCAACGCACCGGCGGTGTCGACTGCGCCGCTGGTGTAGATCCACACTTCGGTCGTGGACTGGAGATCAAACTTGAAAAGGTCGTTGTCGTCCAAAGGCGCAATCGACCCGGGCACGGAGGAACCGACCGCCGTGACCGTGGCCGTTGCCGTTGTTGCGCCGTGGTCCACCGGGGTGCCTGTTGCGGTATCCGACCACGCCCCGTCCGTATCGGCGACCGCACGCACCTGCACGTCGTAGCCCGTGCCGTTGGTGAGTCCGGCCAGAACGGCGTCGAGACTCCCGGCGGTCCAGAACCCCTCCACGACCGTCCAGGCGCCGTCGGCCTTGTCCGTGGCCGCGCTCGCGATGGAGCGCACGTCGTAGGCCGAAATCGTCGTGGTTGCGTCCACGGCGGGAGCGCTCCAGGAGACGGTGAGGGCACCGTCGCCGGCGGTGATGGTGTCGATAACGGGGCCCGGGATCACGGGAGTGCCCGTGGAGGTGGACGACCACTGGCCGTCGCTGATGGTGACGGCCCGCATCTGCACGTCGTAGCCGACGCCGTTGTCGAGGTCCGCGAGGGTGTAGGTGAGGTCGACGGAGCCGGACGACCAGACGTCCTCGAGCGCGATCCAGTTGGCGTCGGCCTTGTCCGCCGCGTCGCTGCGGATATGGCGCAGGTCATAGGCGGTGATCCCCGTCACGCCCGTGGGCGCCGTCCAGGCAATGGCGAGCGTGCCATCGCCCGGGGTGACCGTGTCGATGGTGGGAGGGGCAACCTGCGTCTGGGCCAGGATGCCGCCCGGTACCACCAGGAGGCAGAGGACGACACCGATGGCGATCAGCGGCAGCCACTTCACCCATAAGCGGCCACCGTGCGCGCAGGCTCGAGGTGTGGGGGTGGACGCTCCCATGGCATGGTCCACGAGGGGAGCAAGAGTCCCGAACAGATACCCACCCATGAGGCTGTCGAAGAGCTGGCACACCTGTTCTCGCCGCCAGACGATCGCTCGCTGCATGGCAGGAGGCACAAGGCGCCGGTGATGACTGGCATCACGTGCTGCCCGGATAGTGCTATGACTGCCGTAGGGCTTAGACATTCCGTCTCTCTCCATACGACGGGTGCGCGGCATTCTTACCACCTTCGTCAGGTACGCTTGCGCGGTGGCACTGTACCGGGCAGGACAAAGGAGACACGATGCATTGCGCCCTAGTGCCCTCCTGGCTTCACGTCCCGTCCGGCCCACCAGCCATGCCCAACAGATCTACTCAACCAGGGCCAACCTCGCGGCTCCTCTCCCAATCCTGTTGCCGGGCAATTTGGCACGCATTCCCCTGGAATCCGCGGCCTCTGCGAGAAGAAGTCTGTCCAGCGTCACTCCCACCCAGCGAAGTACAACGTGACGAGCTCTATGACCTCGCCCTTCGTGATATCCCCATTGAAGTAGTCCGCCACCGCGGCGATGACCTCGTCGCGCTCGATCACCCCGTTGCCGTTGAGGTCGTAGCGGTGGTGCATGGACTCGGCAACCTCGATGACCACGATGATGATGGCCCCGAACCCGGCGCTGTCCGTCGCCGTGAGATTGGCGGTATAGGTCTTTCCAAGCGTGAGGTCCACGCCCTCCTTGACCTGGATCTGGCCCGTCTTCTCGTCCACGGTGAAGAAAGCCGCGTCCGTCCCGCTGAGGGAGTAGGCAATTTCAAGTTCATCGGGATGGGTGGCCGATACCGGGTCGCCCACGGGATCACCCGCCCGCGCATTTTCCGCGACGACACGCTCGGTACGGAAACCCTCAACGAAGCTGGGAGCGACGGGCGACGGGCCGAAGCCACCCCCGCCTCCGCCTCCACCACCCCCGCTGCTGCCCCCACCACTGCTGACGGGCGGCGGCGCGACGTGCAGGCTTGCCACCGGTTCGTTGGACCACGCCCCTTCGCCGTCCTCGTTGACCGCGCGCAGACGGTAGGTGTACTCGGTGCCCTCCGCAACGCCCTCGTCCCGGTAGGACGTCGTCCCCTGCGGCGGCTGCGGGATGACGGGAGCGTAGTTTTCCGCTCCCGGTCTGCGCTCGAGCTCATAGCCCGTGATGGCGCTGCCGTTGTCGCCCGGCGGGCTCCACGTCAGTTCAATAGCGCGACGCCCGCCCGTCGCCCGCAGGTTCGTGATCCGCCCCGGCGCCGCAACCAGCGCCGTCGTGACCGCGTCGTCGTCGTCCGACGGTGTCCGGTCCAGCTGATCCGCTCCCGCCACGGCAGTGAAACCCATATCCGCCGAGGCGTCGTCTTTGACCGCGACGACGACCTCCCCACTGGCGGTGCCGCCGTCTTCCAGCGTCCCGACGGTGCACGTGACCGTCCGGCCGGACCGCCCGCACTGGCCCGTCGCCGGACTGGTCACCTGCGCCGAGACGAAGGTCACCCCCGCGTCCAGGGTGCCGGTGAGGACCGTGCTTGTTGCCGCGGCGGGCCCGCTGTTGTAGACCGACCAGTTGTAGGTCAGCTGCCCGCCCGGCTCCACAGCGCCTGCATCGGCAAAGACCGTCGTCCGCAGGTCCGCCAGCGACGCGACGTCGTCCGTCACGGTCACCGTGGCCGTCGAATCGCCGAGGCTGAGGTGCGGTTGGCCCGAGCCGGCAAGGGCCAGCCGGACGGTGAACCGTTCCAACGGCTCGTCGACGGTGTCGTGCGCGACGGTGACGGTGAAGTCCGCCGTGGCAACATAGCGGGACTGGCCATCCACCGTCGTCCGCGTGAAGTCGTTGCGGTCAAAGGTCTCCGTTGCGGTGAGCTCTTCGTAGTCATCGGGCTCCCGCGCGGTGCCGTTGGCGGTGTTCACGGTGAAGGCAAGGGCGAAGCCGCTCTCGGGGCGTTTGTCCGTCGCGGTGACCGCCGCTGCGCGCAGGGTCACCGCCGTCGTGGCGCCGGGACTCGTGGGCTCTTCCGCCGTATAGGCCGTCTCCTCCCACCCCAGCGTCACCGGCACGTAGTCGTCGTCGATGAACTGGACGAGGGTCTCGGACGGACTGCCGGCGGACACGCCGTCGGGCAGGTCGCCGAAGGCCAGGGTGACGCTTTCGCCATCGTCGTCGTCGCGGTCATCAGCGGCGGTGACCTCTAAGTCCTCCGCGGTCTCGCCTGGCCGAAAGGTGACCTGCGCCGGGGCGGTATAGTCGGAGGAATCTGCTCCCCCACCCGTGGTCGCATGCAGCGGTATCCGCAGCGTGCGGTGCGGGTCCTTGTCCAGCATGACCTTGACGGTGGCCCGCCCCCCCCCTTCCGCAGCCGCATGGCCGCCTGCGCCGAAGGAGACGGTCACCTGGGTCACCATCGCCGCTGCCGTGACGTCGCTGGTCAGCGTCTCCAGGTTGCTGTCGTCGTCGGTGAAGGACACCCGCACCGCGAGACGCTTTCCGACGTCGGCCGCCTGCACGCTGTAGGTTGCCGACGTGGCGCCCGCGATGGGGGCGGCCTGGCCCCCGGCGTCCACGCGCAGCCACTGGTAGTCGTAGCCGGGGCTAGTCAGGCCGTTCCGGTCGTCGATGGCAGAGGTGTGCGCCGCCAACTCCTCACCCACCTGGGGCGCGCCGGTAGCGCCCGTGATGAAGGGCGCGCCCGTGGGCGCGAAGTTCACCGATTCAAGCGTGGAGGTGAGGGTGGCGATGCGCTCGGTGGAGAACTTGCCGGTGCCGCGTATGCTGGTGATGACGCCCCGGGGCGACGTCGCCGGGTTCGAGAGCGAGAAATTACTCCCGTTTTCGGTCCCGGCGTCCCACGGGTACAACTGCACCTCAACCGAGGACAGCCAGTTGCCGCCGGAGTCGAGCAGGGACAGCCCCGACACGCCGACGAACCAGTCCGGACTCGGCGCGATCATGGTGACCAGCGTGACCCGCGGGTGGTCGGTGGAAAGGGTGACCATCAGGCTCTTCAGCGTTGTGGGGCCGATGGAGTTCGTGTCGCCCTCGACGACACCGAGGGCGTTCCGCCCGGCGTTCGTGACCGCATTCCGCAGCGCTGACGTTCCCCCAACTTCCGCCATCGACTCCACACCGGGACTGGCCGTCCCGCCGCTTTCGAGGAAGGTCACGCCGGCGTTGTGGACGGCGCCGATGAGGCGCGAGAAGTGCGCCCCGACAGGAACCCCGTCCAGCGTGGCCGCGGTGGTCCAGTCGCCCTGGAACTGGATGGTGTAGACGGCCGTCGATGCGAAGGGCGCGACGGGGTCGCTCGCCGGCGGGGTGAGCGACTGGTCCAGCTCGGTGCGCCGCACGGTGACGGTGTACGTCATGGTCACCAGGCCGTCCTGGGCGGTCACCCGGACCCGGATGATGTTCGCGCCCACCGAGAGGTTGACGCGCACCGTGCCGGCGCTGGCGAGGGTGTTGCCGTTGCCGTCGAGGATGACCACGGCAGCGTTGCCGTCGCTCCTGGTCGCGGCGACCGTGGCGCCCGTCACGGTGTACCCTACCGCCCCCGCGTAGGAGGTGCCCCCGCTGGTGAAACCGGGCGTAAGCCGCACGCCGCTCAGCGTGAGGCCGGTGAGCGTGGCGTCGTCGGAGAACAACGTCGTCCCCGTCCGAGTGGTCGACCACGGCCCCGCACCGGCGGCGTTGACGGCGCGCACCTGCACGTCGTATTGCGTGCCAAGCGCCAGTCCCGTGACCGTCGCCGTCAGGTCGCCCGAGGTCCACACGGCCGAGCGGACGGTCCAGTTCGTTTCCACCATCTCGTCGGCGCTGGTCTCGATGTAGCGCAGGTCGTAGGACGAAACCACCGCATCACCGTCGGGCGCAATCCATGCGACCGTAAGCCCCTGCACGACCCCGGTTACCGAGTCGATCGCTGGGGCCTGAGGGATGCACCCCCCGGCTCTCCACGGGATGCGTGTGGTGCCGAATCCGAAACCCGCTTGGTATGCCTCCGTCGGGTCGCAGTAGCCGCCGAAGGCATTGCGGAACTGGTAGACAGCCGCGTCACGGTCGCGGCTATCCAGAAGGAGCAGGTCGTCCCACACGCGCTCCAGGTCGTACTCACGGTCGTACTTCGGATCGGCGGAGGTGTCGTAGGAGAGCCCCTCACCCTCGTACTCGTCCTTGAACCAGTCCGGGGTCTGCCCGGCGAGAACACTCTCCACCGCCTCTGTCGTGGCCGCTGAGGGCATGTTGCCGGTATGGGAGCATTGGTCGAAATAGTACTGAGAGGCGGGCTCGTGAGCGTATGAGATGCCACCGGCATACAGCTCACTGACGTCACAGTCCGTACCTCCTTCGGCAAGGTCCCGGAAGTAGAGCCAGCCCATCCCCAGGTATTCCGCGGGTTCGTCCGCGTATCCGCTGCCGAAGGTGTGCACGTGCGCCAGTTCATGGATCAGGGTACCGAGATGCCGTAGCGATCGATCGTCCATATGGAATTCCCGGACGAAGCATTTGCTCAGCTCCGACCCCACCGCGAGGAAGCAACTCGAACTGATGCGTCCTGACAGCCCTGCAGTGAGACGGAGCTCCGATGCAACGACCGGAACATGGTGGCGCCGCATGGCGTTGTAGGTCTCGCGCACCCACGGGCGTGCCGTCTCCCACCCTCCCACGATGGTGTTCTTCAGGTATTCCCGGAGCCGATCGGTGCTCGACTGTGTCCTGAACCCGCCGGTGCGGACCACGCTGCCGCTGTCCACCCGCACTTGGAGCGAGTAGTGGGCGTTTGCCGTCAACCCGGCGAGATTGAACTCAGCGGATGTGTCGCTGGTTGACGCCGTGGAGGTGACCAGCGTGCCGCCGGACGCTGCTTCGTAGGTCAACTCCACAGACCGCTCGGTGGCATCCGGGTTGGCGATCGTCACGGTGATATCCGCCGCGGTCGCCGTGATGCGGTCCAACGCCAGACCCGTGACGTCGCCGCTCGGCGCGGGGGGCAGCGTGTAGGCGTAGACCTTGTTGTCCTCGGCGTCCGCCACCCACAAGGTCGTGCCGTTGGACCAGATGCCCCACGCGTCCGAGTTCCCGTCCGCCAGTCTGATCTCCCGGAGAAGCTGGCCTTCGCCGCAGCCATCGGACGTGATGTCGTACGCGAAGATCCTGTGCTCGGTGCTGTCCACCACCCAGAGCGTGGAGCCGTTCGACCACATGCCCCGGGGCGAGGCGTAGTCGGTGGCAAGCTCACACTCCTTGCTCATGTCGCGTGCGCCGAACGTCCCGGTGGAGCCGATGTTGTACGCGTACACCTGCTCGCGAACGTGTCCGGCCACCCACAGCGTCGAGCCGTCCGACCAGGCGCCCGTCGGCACGATGATGTCCGCGAGGCCGGTGCCGGTGTGCAGAGCGAACCCCTTGGACGCGTCCACGTCTCCGTAGGAGTTGCCGGAGGTAATGGTGTAGGCATAGACGCTGTCGTCGTCCCCGTCCGGCACCCACATGACGTCGGCGTTCGCGTACACGCCTCCCGGTTTCGCGTTGCTGCTGTCGAGGTCGAAGCTGTTGCCCGCGTCGTGCGCCTTGCTGCTCACGGTGTAGGCGTAGACCCGGTCGTCATCACCGGAGCCGTCGTTCACCACCCACATCGTGGAGCCGTCCGACCAGACGCCCTTGGCGTCCCCGTTGCCTACTGCCAGCCTGAAGTCCTGATCCTGCGGCCGCGCCTGGAACTCCGCGCTGACCTCGGTGCCGTCGGAGAACGTGCTGTCGAAGGACGCCTGCACTACGTAGCGAGCGCCCCCCGAGAGCCCCGTCAGCATGAACGCCGTGTTGACCGCCGACGTCGTCTGGCTCGGCGCGTCGCTCCAGGCGGCCGAGGCCTCCTCACGGTGGCGGAGGTGCACCGAGCGTGCGGTCCCGTCCGAAGCGGCAATCCAGACCGTGGCGGTGGCGGACGTCCCGGTGACGTGGGAGAGGCTGATGTCGGACACAACGGTGTCCACGACAGGAGTGTAGTAGGCGAATACCTTGGTGGTGGCCCCAAACCCGTCGTTCGCCACCCATATCTTGCCGTCGTTTCCCCAGACCCCCTTGGGATTCCTGTTCTCGGGAACCAGGTCGATGTCCTGCCGGGCCCAGCGCCGCTTGCTCCCCATGTGGTAGCCGTAGAGCTTCTTGTCAACAAAGTCCGCCACCATCATGGTGGACCCGTCCGACCAGATGCCCTTGACGGACTGGTTTCCGGCGGAGTTCAGGGTGTCGAAGTCCATGGCATAGTCCCGCGACCCGTCCGAACGGTTGTAGGCGTAGAGCTTGTTGTCGGGACGGTCATGGTCTTCCGCCACCCAGAGGGTCGAGGCGTTCCCCCAGATGCCCTGGGCGGTGTCGTTCGAGCCGTCCAGGTCGAAGTCAGCCCCGGCGGTGCGCTGCCGGGTGCTCAGCCCATAGGCGAAGACCTTGTCGTCGTCCCAGTCCACCACGAACATGCTCGTCCCGTCGGACCAGATGCCTCCGAGGTGCTGGTTCCCGGCGTCGCTCAGCGTGTCGAAGTCCTTGTCGGAGTCGCGCGTCCCGTCCGACCGGTTGTAGGCGTAGAGCCGCTTGTCCTGGGGACCTAAGGAATCGCCCACCACCCACAGGGTCGAGGCGTTTCCCCAGATGCCCGTGGGGTTGTCGTCGTCCAACGCCAGATCCAGGTGCGCAGGGCGGTTGGTGAACGTGACCGACTGTGTGGCCGCGGTGCTCGGGAAACTCGAGTCCTGTGAGGCCTGCACGTCGTAGGCGGCGTTGGGCGTCAGCCCGTTGAGGCTGATCTCCACGCTGGTATCGGTAAGCCCCGCTGTCGTGGAAAGACTGTTCCAGTTCTCCGTGCCCGCAAGTGCGAAGCGCAGATGGACCGCGCCCTCGCTGTCCACCGGCACGGTGGCGGTGGCTTGCGTCGGTCCTTCGGAGATCACGCTGAGCCCGGTTACCGCCTGCGCTTGCACGGTTGCTGGCGGCGCCGCCGGCGCCAAAGCGCCTATCAAGCTGGCAAAGGTCAACGCGACCAATGTTCCCAGGGCTATCCGAAACACGTTGTCCCCCTATACCGCAGCGTGAAATCTGACGGACTTGGCGCCCAGCCACTCCCTCCGGGCAGGGCAACGGTGAACGGGAGATCCCCACTCCCCTGGTACTTTGCCTTGCAGCAATGCGGCATGGGACTCTTGTCCGACCCCTCTGTCCACGTAGCGGTCGCTGACCTCCATGGCCTGTCTCGCACGATGTGCTCATCCCGGTGGACTTCGGTCCTCCGCAAACGTGCGTGAGGCGAAACTCCCCATCCACCTCAACCAGCGAAGTACAACTTGACGAGCTCGATGACCTCTCCCTTGGTGATATCCCCATTGAAGTAGTCCGCCACCGCGGCGATGACCTCGTCGCGTTCAATCACCCCGTTGCGGTTGGCGTCGTAGGGGTGGTGCGTGGCCTCGACGACCTCGATGGCGACGATGATGATGGCCCCGAAGCCCGCGCTGTCCGTCGCCGTCAGATTCACCGTGTAGGTCCGCCCCACCTCGAGCGCCACGCCCCCCTTGACCCGGATCTGCCCTGTCTCGTCATCGACGGTGAAGACGGCGGCGTCCGTGCCGCTGAGGGAGTAAGTGATCTCCAGGTCGTCGGGATGCGTCGCGGCGACAGGGCCGCCGACGGCGTCGCCGGGCCGCGCATTCTGCGCCAGGCTCTGCGTGGTCCTGAACCCGGCGGTGAACATCGGCGCAGTGGGAGCGGGCCCGAAGCCGCCGCCCCCGCCGCCTCCGCCGGCACCGCCCCCACTGCTGCCTCCTCCGCCACTTGTGGTGACCATGATGGTCAGGTCGATGGTCGAGCTCGCGAGGGAGGGATCCGTCGCGGTGACCGTGCCGGCGTAGGTGGGCTGGGTTTCGGCGTCCAGCACCGTGCCCTGCCGGACGGTGATCTGGCCCGTGTGCTCCTCGATCTCGAAGTCCGACGTAGCCACACCGGCCAAGGAGTACGTCAACACATCGCCGTCGACGTCGGTGGCGGTGACCGGCGGGCCGACGTTTGCGCCGGGCTGGGCGTTCTGCGAGACGGAGCGCTCGGCCGCGGCAACTGGGAACGCCGGCGCGTCGTTCACGGATTCGACGGTGAGGTTGACCGTGGCCTGCCTGGAAGCCAGGCTGCCGTCGGAGACGGTGTAGGTGAAGCTGTCCGCGCCGTGGTAGTTGGCTTTGGGCGTGTAGGTGATCGTGTTGGCCGTCTCCACGGTCGCCGAGCCGTGGCGTGGCTGGTTGCGCAGGCTGACGGTGAGGTCGTCGTTCTCGGGGTCGCTGTCGTTGGCGAGGACGTCGATGGTGACCGCCGTGTCCTCGTCGGTTGCGTCGCTGTCGTCCACCGCGTCCGGCCGCTCGTTCACGTCCGTGACGGTGATGGTGACAGCGATGCTATCGCTGGCGTTTGAGGGGTCGGTGGCGGTGACCGTCACGACGTAGGAGTTGGCGCTCGGGTCCTCGTAGTCCAGCGCCGCGCCGTCGGCGACGCGGATCTGTCCCGTGGGATCGTCGATCGTGAAGGAGTCCACGTCGCCGCCGGTGAGCGTGTATGCGAGCCGGTCGTTGTTGGCATCGGTGGCGGTGACCGCGTCGCCGACCGCGTCGCCCTCGCCAGCGTTCTCGGCGACGTCGCTGGTCGTTCGCGCGTCGGCGAACACCGGCGGGTAGTTCACCGGCGGCGGTTCCCGCACCGCCTGGGCCGTCACGACCGACCGGCTCTTGCCCGAGCCGTGCCCGTCGCTGTACGCGACCGTCACCCGGAGGTAGTGGTTCAGGTCGGCATCGGTGGGCGTGTAACTGTTCGCCGTCTCCCCGCTGATCACGCTCCAGCTGCTGCGGTTCCGCGAGCGCTCCCAGGACCACGACGCGCTGAGCACGCGATCCGGATCGGTGAGGGTCGTCGTGAGCACGGTCTCGGTCTGTGGCTGCTCCGAGGAGAGGGCGAGCGTGCCCGGCTCCTCACTGTTCTCAACGGCCACCGTCACGTCGTACCTGTCGTCGTTGGGCCCGTCAGAGGCGCGTACGGTGATGCGGTACTCGTTGTTCTCACCCGCGTCCGTGGGGGACTCGAAGTCCGGCGTAGCAGCGAAGCGGAGCACGCCGTTGCCGTCGAGCGTGAATTCGTCGCGGTCGACCCCCACAAGCGACCAGATGATGGTGGCGTTCTCCGGGTCGTCCGCGCTGTACTCGGCGACTGCGCCCGTGGCGCCCTCGGCGTAGGGCACGCTGTCCGGCCCGCTCACGACGGGAGGCTCGTTCACGTTGGTGACCGTCACGGTGACGGGGCGGGTTCCGGCCCGCTCACCGCCGAAAGCCTCGACCGTCACTTGGTAACGGTTGTCGCGGTTGGCGTCCGCCCGTGCCTCGTAGTCGGGCGGAGCTTGGAAGGTCAGCACCCCGCCGGCGATCGAGAAGGTCCCGGCGTCGGCGCCCGAAAGCCGCCACTCGATCGTGTCGTTCTCGGGGTCGGTCGCGGAGTAGCTCGCGACGACGCCTGTGTCGTTCTCCGCGAAGTTCGCGGCGGGCGGGCCAGAGAGGACCGGCGCCTCATTCACGTCTCTGACGTTGATGGTCAGCGTGACACTGTCGCTGAGGCCGTACGGGTCCGAGGCCGTGACGATGACCTCATGCGAACGCTGGGTTTCGTAGTCGAGGGAAGCGTTGGCCCGCAGCTGCCCTCGCGCGGCGCTGGCGAGGTTGAAGGCGGCCGCGTCGGGCCCGCTCAGCGTATAGGTGAGCGCCTGGGCCTCGGGGTCGGTGGCCGTTACCGTGGCCACGATCGTGGAGGTGTTGCTGTTCTCGGCCACCGCCTGCGTATCGCTCATGCCCGGGAACGCCGGCGGGAGGCTGGGCACGACCTTGAGGATGCGATCGCCGCCGCCGCCGTTCGAGGTGGTGAGGTACAAGGCGCCGTCGGGACCCATCATCGGCGTCCGCAACCGCCCGTACGTGCCGTCGATCTCGGGAACGACGACCTGGCTCACGAACGTGCCGTTCGCGGTGAAGTCGAAGATGTGGAGTTCGCTGGCCTTCAGCGTGGCGACCGCCAGCCGGCCATCCCACGCGTCCCAGTCATCGCCGTCGAGGAAGATACCGCCGCCGGTGTCGAGGGTCGGGTCGCCCGACGCCCACTTGGCCGCGGCCGCGGCCGGGAACTGATCTAGGTCGGTCATGGGGACGCTCTCGTTGTAGCCGGGCACCGGGTTCCAGCCGTAATTGCCGCCGTTGACAAGCCGGTTGATCTCGTCGTCGATGTTCGGGCCGTGTTCGACGGACCACATCTGGCTCGTGCCGGGGCGGCGGGCCAGGCCCTGCACGTTGCGGTGGCCGTAGGTGTAGACCCGCGTCGCGAACGGGTTGCCGGGTGCCGCCGCGCCCGTCGAGGCGTTGACGCGCAGCACCTTGCCGCCGAGCGAGGTCAGGTTCTGCGGAACCGTCCCGGAAGCCCCGTCGCCAGTGGCGATCCAGAGGTAACCCTGCGGGCCGAAGCGCAGCCGGCAGCCCCCATGACGGCCGCTGGAGGCGGCGGGCAGGTTTCCGACCAGCGGGTCGGCGACGCGCGTTGCGGCGGTGTAGTCGGCGTTGATGGTCCAGGCGATCACCTGGATCTCAGGCCCGGTGTGGCCCTGACAGGTGTAGAAGCGGCGGTTGGAGGCGAAACCGGGATCGACGACGAGTGCCATCAACCCGGTCTCGCCTCGGGCGTGCAGGTCGCTGAAGTCGGCCGTGACGGTCTCAACCGTGCCGTCGGTCAGACGGGCGCTCAGTACACCCGACCGCTGCGTGAACAGCATCGTGCCGTCGGGCGTGAAGGCGAGGTCCCAGGGGATGCTCAGCCCGCTCACCAGTTCGACAACCGTGATGTCGGGCGCGGCCTCCCGCGAGCCCACCGCATTGTCCGACACAGCCTCGGCGCTCTTGCCGGAGCCCTCCCCATCCTGGTAGCTCGCCCGGGCCCGGATGGACAGCCCGATCTCCCCGCTCTTCGGCCTGTAGCTTGCCCCGCTACCGGACACGCTGGTCCAGGTGGTCTGATCCGAGGATCGCTCCCACCGCCAGTTCACCGACCGCAGGTCGCCATCGGGGTCGCTCAGAGTCGCCGACAGCACCGTTCCCACCCGGGGCTGCGCGGGAAACAGGCTGACGGTGCCCGCCTCGTCGACGTTGGTGACGGCGATCGTCACCTCGATCTCCGCCATGAGGCTGGATGCGTCCGTGGCAATCACCGTCACGGAGTACTCGGGCTTGGCCTCGTGGTCGAGGGCGGCCTTCGTGCGCAACTGGCCCGACGAGGTGTCGATGGCGAACGACGCGGCGTCGACGCCGCCCAGCGAGTAGCTCACCGAGTCGCCGGTGTCGGGATCGGTCGCCTGGAAAGGGTCGCCGATGTCCATGCCGGCGGCTGTATTCTCCGCCACGCTGCGTTCGCCGCTCTCCGTCGCCGGGAAGGACGGCGAGATCGAAGTGCGCGTGAACGTCAACGTCGCGATCCGTCCGGCCGAGAACGGGTCCACGCCGCGGATGCTGTGGATGACGCCCCGCGGGCTGGTGTCGACGCTGGGGCTGAGCGAGAAGTCGTTGCCCTCCTCGCTGCCGGCGTCCCACGGATACAGGAAGACGCGGACCCACGCCAGCCAGTTGCCCTGCGCGTCGAGCAGGGGCAACCCGGAGACGCCGACGAACCAGTCGTGGCTAGGGGCGATCATCGTCGTCAGCGTGACCCGCGGGAACGCGGTGGTGAATTCCACGTTGCTCAGCGCCTGCGAGCCAGTCGGATTGATGTTGCCGGACCGGCTGATGACGGCGAGGGCCGTCGCCGGGCTGGCGTCGATCGCCGTGTTGACCTCGCTGCGGAGTTGCGACGTCTGTCCCACTTCCGCCATGGACTCGATTCCGGCGCTTGCCGCCCCTCCGCTCACGAGGAAGGTCACTCCGGCGCCGTGCACCGCACCGATGAGCGGTGAGAAATGGGCGCCGCTTGGCAGGCCGCCCGGCGTGACATCGGTGGTCCAGCGGCCCTGGAAGGTGATCGTATAGCGGGCGGACGACGGCGACGCGGCGACGGGATCGCTCACCGGCGGGCTCAGCGAGGTGTTCTCCGCCGCCCGGGTGACGGTCACGGTGTAGGTCGATGCGACGCCGTCCTGCGCCGTCACCCGGATCTGGATGACGTTGGCGCCCACCGACAGGGTCACCTGGAACGCGTCGGCCGCGCCGGCGTCCGTGAGGACGCCACCGTCGACGTCGAGGAAGGCGACGCTGGCGTCGTCATGGGCCGCCGTGGCGGCGACCGTGATCTGCGTGGCGGCATGGCCCGTCACTGCCGCATACGCGGCCGTGGCGCTGTGGAAGGTGGGGTGGAGCGTCGCGCCGGCCAGGGTCAGGGTTGCGAGGGCGGCTTCGGACCCCACCCCGGTCCTGGTCACCTCGGCGGCGGCGCCGTCGCCGTTGATGTTGGAGGCCAGGACCCGGATCGTGTAGTCGACGCCGTGGGACAGGCCCGCGATCGTGTGCGACGGGTCCGCGAGGTCGGTCACCGACGCCTCGCGGGAGGTGTCGTACTCCTGCGCGCCGGACTTCCACCGCACCGTGTAGCCGGTGACCCCTGAACCGCCATCGTCGTCGGGCGCCTGCCAGGACACCGCCATGGTGCCGTCGACGGCGGCGACCGCAGACAGGCCCGGGGGCGCCTGCGGCACGCAGCCGCCGTCCCGCCACGGGATGCGTATCGCACTGTTCCACAGGGCGTCCGACCGGCAGAGGCCGCCGAACGCGCTGCGCATCAGGTCCCGCATGACCGGCGAGGGGTCCCCCTCGGCCTTGATGTGGGACCACACGAGCTCCAGATCGAGGGTGCCGTCGTCGTCCTGGTAGGTCTCGGCCAACCACGGCGGCATCTCGCCCGCCAGGGCCGTGCGGACGACGCCCAGCGCCCCCGCCGTTTCATCCGTACGGCATTGACTCCAGTAGGCAGCCACCCGCAATCCGGCATCGCCGAACACACTCAGCATGAGCAGGTCGGCCAGCACCTCGCGGGCGGGCCGGTAGTCGCAGCCGTGGTCGACCCGGGCGAAGTACAGCCGCGCGATGGCCAGCGGCGCCTCGGGCGCGCCCTCCAGGCGGTTCGTCAGCGTCAGCACGTGGGCGAGCTCGTGGGTTATGAGCGGGATCACGTCGTCGTAATCCCAGAGGATGTTCATGGTGGTGATGCGGCAGTGCCGCGCCCACCTGTCCCAGTACACAGAGTCCAATTTCACCCCGGCGCCGTTGTAGCAGGCGTGAAAGACCTGCCCCCAGGTCTGCTCATCGAGCTCGAAATTGATGCCGCCTCCGCGGCCGTAGGCGTCGCCCTGGCTGTTGGCCGCGTCGATCTGGTCGAAGGCGACCCGGAGCCACGGATGGGCGTCCTCGTGGACGCTGATCAGTTCGTTCTCGATGAACGTTGCCGCCTGGGCGTGGGTGGCGTCGGACTGCGGGGTCCCGGTAGCCACAGTGGACGGGTTTCCGTCCACGCCGGCATTGGACCCGATCACGCGCACCTCGTACGCGGTGCCGTTCCTGAGCCCGTCCAGCGGATGCCGGTAGCGGCGGCCCTCCGGCGTCGGCGACCACGGCACGTGGGCGGTCGCCGGGTCGACCTCGTCGGAGCGTGACGCGTCCCACTCCTCCGTGGCCGAACGCCACTGCACCGTGAAGCCCGTCGTCTCCGCGGATTCCGCCGCCGACCAGCGCACCTCCAGCTTGCCGTTCATATAGACATAGACCTGCACCGCCTCGGGCGCCTCGGGCGGGGTCCGCGGCGTGCCGGTTCCGCCTGCCGACCAGGGACCGGCGCCCGCGGCGTTCACCGCGCGCACCTCCACCTCGTACTCCACGTCCGTCGTCAGTCCCCCCACCGTGTACGCGAGCGCGCCGCCGGGGGCGCTCCAGGCGTCGTCCACGACCGTCCACTGGTCGTCGGACATGTCGGTGGCGTCGCTACGGATGTGGCGCACGTCGTAGGCGGTGATGGCGGCCCCGCCGTCGCTCACGGGCGCGCTCCACGCCGCGGTGAGAGCGCGGTCACCGGCGGTCACCGCGGCGATGGCCGGTGCCCCCGGGGTGGTGCGCGGTGTGGCGGCACGGACGCCCGACCAGGGGTGGTGGTCGGTCCCCACCACCGCCCGCACCTGCACGTCGTAGGAGACCCCGTTAACCAGCGGGCTGCTCGTCGGGTTCAGCGTGTAGGCGAGGGACCCGGCGGTCCAGACCGCCGAGACCACCGTCCAGTTGCCGTCGGCCTTATTCGTCGCATCGGCGCGGATGTAGCGCAGGTCGTAGGCGGTGACGGTCCCTAGGTCGGCGTTGGTGGGCGCGGTCCACGCGATGGCGATGGAGCGGTCCCCGGGGCTGAGGGCGTCGATGGTCGGGGCCTCGTCCGTCGTGGGCGTGCCCGTGGCGGTGTCCGACCAGAGCCCGTCGCCGCTGGCGTTCACCCCGCGCACCTGCACGTCGTATTCGGCGTTCCCGGTCAGGCCGGTCACGACGTGCGCCAGGTCGCCGGAGCCGGTGGTCCAGGCGTCCTGCACGACGGTCCAGTTGGCGTCCACCGTCTCGTCGGCGCTGGTCAGGATGGAGCGCAGGTCGTAGGCGGTGATGGCGGACGTGCCCGTGTCGGCCGGGGCCGTCCAGGCGACACTGAGCGACTCCCCGCCGGCCGCGACCGCGTCGATGGCGGGGGCGGCCGGGCTCGTCCGGTGGCCGTAGACCGTGAGGTTCCACGCGTTGAGCCGGGCGGCCGCCCCGCCGTGCACGTGGTCCGTGATGCGCAGCGTCCAATCGCCGGCGGGGTCCTCGCCCAGGTGCTTGGCGGATCCGAGGCGCACGGAGCCGTCCAGGTTGCACTTGCCCGGGAGGATGCCGAACAACGACCTGCACTCCCCCGGGCCAACGAGGTAGTACGGGGACAGCACGGAGACCGTGCCCGAGGGCGACACGAGCTCGATCTCCAGATCCCGGAACGCCGCGGCCGTGAGGTTGAGGTGAATCTCGACGAATTCGGTGGACTGCACCTGGGCGCCCATGGTGATGCCGGCGGTGACCGAGGTGGGCGTGCCCGAGGAGGGCAGGTCCGGGACCGCCAGGTTGACGTCGCCCGACGCCTGCGACTCCTCGGTCAACGGGGGCAACGGGGGAAGGCTCGTCCAGCCGGCCGCCAGGTCCATCGCCGCCTTGGCGTCGACCACGCCGAAGCCGTACTCGTGGTTGAACGTGTAGCGCTGGGTCGTGGAGCCGTACTGGAGGGCGCCCTCCTCCCAGCCGGTGTTCGACGGGTCATTCTTCCGGGCGGAGCCCGCCAGGATGAGCTTGACGTCCCGCCAGGTCAGGTCGGCGTAGGCGCCCCGCAGGAGCGCGGACACCCCGGACACGATGGCGGCCGTGGCGGAGGTCCCGCCGTAGGTGTTCCGGTAGCGGCCGTCGTTCAGGGTGGTGGTGATGGCCGCTGGCAGGTAGCTGGCGCCGGACGGCGCGCAGACCCACAGGTTGGCGCCCTGTTCGGAGTAGTGCGACCGGACGCCATGGTCCGTGACCGCGCAGGCGGCCATAGTGGTGTAGTGGTTCCGGAATCCGCTCAGGTTGGCGTTGGCGCCCAGCACCGCGTCGTTGCCGCCGGACCGCACATACAGCACCCCCTTGCCGCCGTAGCCCTCCGTGACCCCCCGCACCACCGCCCGTTCCCAGCCCGAGGACGCCGCGGCGTACCCGGGACCCTCGGTTACCGACCAGCTGTTGTTGCTGATGGCCGTGGTCTCCATCCCTCGCGTCATCGCGTCCGCCGCATAGGCATGGTTGAAGGCGTCGATGATGTTGTAGACGTAGATCTGGGCGCGGGGCGCGATCCCCCGAACGCCGATGTCGTTGTCCCGCGCGGCGATGAGGCCGGCGGCGCCGGTGCCGTGGGTATTGCCGGGGTTGTACACGGCTGCGCCGCCGTAGCCGTAGTTGCGGTCCGCAATCACGTTGGGCGCCAGGTCCGGGTGCCCGACGTCCATGCCGTTGTCGACCAGGACGACGGTGGCGCCCTCCCCCAGGTGGCCGGCCGCCCACACCTCCCGGACGTTGATGTCCTCGCCCGGCGTCCCGCCCAGCTGCCCCGTGTTCTCCAGGTGCCACTGGCACCCGGAGAGGGGGTCGCTGAGGGGATCGGCCAGGGACGCGGTGAGCGCCGTGCACCCGTCGAAGAATGCGCCGTAGACGTAGTCCTCGTACATGCGCAGCCCGTACCGCCCTGTCGCCGGCCCGGAACTGCCGGGCAGGCGCGTGACCTTGAGGTAGTGCGTCCCCGCCTCGAGGCGGTCCTGGAGCGTGAACCCGGCGGGCGCGCTCGGGGAGAAGGAGTACCGGCTCTCTCTGATGTTCGCGTCAACGGGGTTGCCGTCCGCGTCCAGCAGCTCCCCGGCGATGGGGACGGCGGAGCCCGCCGCGGCGAGGAGGACATGGGTCGCTCGGGCGAGCTCGATGCGGAAGTAGTCGACGTCGTCCGCCGGGCTGATGGTCCCCGCCTTGGGGAACAGCGGGACGAGGGGCTGCGCCGCCGCGATGCTGCTGCCCGGCTCCGAAGCCCGGTTCACGTGGAGCGTGTAGGCGCCGGTCACTTCGGCGAAGCCCCCAACCTCCACGTAGTAGGTCCCCGGGCTCAGGTTCGCACGGACGAAGAAGCGGTTTCCTCCCAGGGAGAACTCATCGGTGTTCTGGGCCCTGCGGTCCCCGCTCTGCCAGAGGTCGCCCCAGGTGTCCGTCGGGCCGGTGGTGTGCACCAGCAGAACGGTGTGCCCGGTCACCGTGATGCGGAACCAGTCCTCGTCGGTCCTCTCCGTATCGATGATCCCCCTGGCGGTGCCGCCGACCTCGATGTCCTGGGCATCGGACCTCTGCGTGGTGTCGGCGACCGTCGTCGTTTCCAGGACGTAGGCGCCCGTGGCGCCGCCGCCGCCCGCAACCCTGACGTAGTAGGTCCCCGCCTCGAGGGAGCCCCAGAGCAGGAAGTTGTGGCGCCCGTGCAGTTCGTCCCCCTGGTCGTTCTCGCTGAGCAGCGCCCCGTCCCCGTCCAGCAGCTGCCCCACCGTGTCCAGGTCGCCGCGGGTGGAGACGATGATGCCCGTCGCCGCCGTCAGATCGAGCTTGAAGTAGTCGACGTCGGTCCCGGACTCGATCATCCCGCCCAGGCGCGTGGTCAGCGGCAGCGCGGTCGCCGTCTCGAGGGTGCCGCCGTGCTCGGCGGGGGTCCCCGTCAGGGTGGCCGACCAGGCGCCGTCGGTGGCGGCTACCGCCCGCACCTGCACGTCGTAGCCCGTGCCGTTGGTGAGCCCGGCGAGCACGCCGTCCAGGCTCCCGGCGGTCCAGAACCCCTCCACGACCGTCCAGGCGCCGTCGGCCTTGTCCGTGGCCGCGCTCGTGATGGAGCGCACGTCGTAGGCCGTGACCCGCGTGGCGGCGGCCACGGCGGGGGCGTTCCAGGCGACGGTCAGGGCGCCGTCGCCGGCGATGACCGCGGTGATCACGGGCCCAGGGATCTGCGGCGTCCCGGTCGACGTCGCCGACCACGCGCCGTCGGCCGTGGTAACCGTCCGCAGCTGGACGTCGTAGCCGGCGCCGTTCTGAAGGTCCGCGAGGGTGTAGGTGAGGCCGCCCGACCCGGAGGTCCAGACGTCCTCAATTTCGGTCCAGTTGGGGTCGGTCTTGTCCGCGGCGTCGCTGCGGATATGGCGCAGGTCGTAGGCGACTATCCCCGCCACGCCCGAGGGCGCCGTCCAGGCAACGGCGAGGGCGCCGTCGCCCGGGGTGACGGCGTCGACGGTGGGAGGGGCAACCTGCGTCTGGGCCAGGATGGCGCCCGGCCCCGCCAGGAGGCAGAGGACGATCCAGAGTGCCATTAGCGGCAGGGCTGCCGGGGCTACGTTCGCTCGGCGGAGGTCCGCCAGCCTCATCAGGCTCATCATGGTTGAATGCCACCTGCGCTTTCTCGGTCCGGCTGCCGGCAGGACCGCTTCCCCGTTTTGCCCTTGCACCCTTGTTCCACGTCAGGCACCGTCCGCCCGCCCTCGGCCGCACGAGCCTCGCACCGACCGACACCCGAACACCCCCTCGTCGACCTGCCAAGGCGTCCCCGTGCCGCGGCAGGGTGCCCGGCTAGCGCCTGGTCCGGCGATAGAAGAAGATGGCAAGGACTAGGCCGACGAGCAGAATGACCGGGATAGACCACAGGACTCCCGACGGCCCATCTCCGGCTGCGGCCACCACGACCGTCGCTGTCGGCGCCGGTGTTGCGGTGGGATCCACCACGACAATGATGTGCGGTGTCGGCGTCGCGGTCGGCTCCGGTGTGGCGGTGGGTTCCGGCGTCGGCGTCGGCGTCGCGGTCGGCTCTGGCGTCGCGGTCGGCTCTGGCGTGGGCGTCGGCGTCGGCGTCGCGGTTGGCTCCGGCGTGGCCGTGGGCTCGGAGGTTGGCGTGGCCGTGGGTTCCGGCGTCGCCGTTGCCGTGGGCTCTGGGGTAGGGGTCAACGTTGGCGCCGGGGTTGGCGCCGGGCCCACGCGGACCTGCGTGTGGCCGGTCACACTGCGTTCCTCCCGGTCGACGTTCCTGACGACGCCTGCGAAGGTGTACTGACCCTCTGCCGAGGGGACGGTCACGACGTAGGTGAAGCTGGTGTCGCCAAACAGGTTGAAGCCGACGACCTGGCCCTCGCGCCCAATCTGGTTGTCGGGAAGCGACGCGCCTTGGAAGGTGAAGCCCTCCGGCAGCGTCTCCTCCACCTGGCCGAAAGGGCCGTAGCTCCTGGCGGTGATGGTGACCGTGAGTTCGCCGCCCGGCATGGCCCAGCTCTGTTGGAAGGTCCGGGTTGCCGTGTGCGACTGCGCCTCGACGGCGCCGGGCTGCGCCACCAGCCCGACGGCGCCCACCATGGCGGCCAGTGCCAGGGCCGCAATTGCGCCAAGGAAAGTCCGTATCACTTCGCCCTCCTGTTTGTTGGTTCGATGCCCTTGCCCCCGCTACCCAGCGAAGTACCGGCGACCAGCGCCAGCACCTCGTCCTTCTCTATGCGGCCGTTGCGGTCCAGGTCGCAGGGTCGCCGACGCCCTCCGCCACCTCGATGACCACGGTGACGGAACGGCCGTTGACCGCCACGGCCGGTCTCGCCTCAACCGGCGAAATACAGCTTGATGAGCTCTATGACCTCTTCCTTTGTGGCCTCCCCGTCGAAGTAGTCCTTGACGGCCTCGATGACCTCGTCGCGGTCAATCACCCCGTTGCGGTTCGCGTCGTTGGGGTGGTGGGTGGCCTCGGCCACCTCGACCGTGACGATGATGATGGCCCCGAAGCCCGCGCTGTCCGTGGCCGTCAGATTCACCGTGTAGGTCCGCCCCGCCTCGAGCGCCACGCCCTCCTTGACCCGGATCTGCCCCGTCTCCGCATCGACGGTGAAGGACGCTGCGTCCGCCCCGCTGAGGGAGTAGGTGATCTCCAGGTCGTTGGGGTGCGTTGCCGCCACCGGGTCGCCGACGGCGTCGCCGGGCCGCGCATTCTGCGCCACGTCGCGCGCGGTGCGGAAGCCATCGGCAAACCCTGGTGCCTCGGGCGCCGGGCCGAAGCCGCCGCCGCCACCGGAACTCGGTGGTGACCGGCGAACGGAGCCCGGCGTGCCAGTTCTGCTGGCGGACCAGGGGCCGGCCGCGAATTCGCTGACCGCCCTAACCTGCACGTCGTACCTGACCGCGTTTTCCAAGTCGTGGAAGCCTGAACCCTCGTTGAGCCGGTATTGCAGGAGGTCGCCGGGAATCCAGATGCCGGTCGCCTCCCTCCAGTTGGAGTCGGCCTTACCGGTCGCATCGGACCGGATGTAGCGCAGGTCGTAGGAGGTGATGGCGAACCCGCCGTCCCTGGCCGGGGCGGTCCAGGTGATGGACAGCGCGCGGTTGCCGGGGGTAATCGGGGCGATGGTCGGGGCGCCAGGAGCGGCCCGTGGGGTATCGGTGGAGATGGTGGACCAGGGGCCGACCCCGGCGGCGTTGATTGCGCGCAGCCCCACGTCGTACGTCACCCCGTTGGTCAGGCCGGCAAGCGCGTACGGCAGGGAGCCGGATATCTCGATGTCTCCCCGCACCGACCAGTTGACGTCGGCCTTGTCCGGCGCGTCGCTGCGGATGGAGCGCACGTCGTAGGACGTGATGGGGGACCCGCCGTCATCGGCCGGGGGAGACCAGGCGATGGTGAGCGTCGTGTCGCCGGGGGTCACCGTGTCGATGGCGGGGGCTGCGGGTATCGTCCGTGGTGCGCCGGAGAGCGTGGCGGACCAGGGACCAGCCCTGACAGCGTTGACGGCACGCACCTGCACGTCGTACCCGACGCCGTTGGTCAGACCCTCGAGGGTGTACCGGAGGACGCCGGCGGTCCAGATGCCGTACTCCTCCGTCCAGTAGACGCCGGCCTTGTCCGGTGCGTCGGTGTCGATGTAGCGCAGATCGTAGGACGTGATGGCGGACCCGCCGGTGTCGGAAGGGGATGACCAGGACACGACCAGGGCGCCGTCGCCGAGGGTGACCTGAATGATGGTTGGGGCATCGGGCGCCGTTTGGGGAGTGGCGGAGGCCGGGGCCGACCAGGGGCCGCTCCCGACGCTGGTGACCGCGCGCAGCCGCACGTCGTACCGGACGCCGTTGGTCAGGCCGTCCAGTGGGTATTCCAGAAGGCCGGAGCTCCAGATGGCTTCCCGCAGCGACCAGTTGGCGTCGGCCTTGTTCGGTGCAGCGCTGCGGATGTAGTGCACATCGTAGGATGTGATAGTGGCCCCGCCGGTAGCGGAAGGGGCGGACCAGGCGATGGTGAGCGTCTCGTCGCCGGGGGTCACCGACGCAATGGTGGGGGCTGCGGGTATCGTTTGGAATATGCCGGAGATGGCGCCGGACCACCGGCCGTCCCCGGCGACGTTGACGGCTCGCACCTGCACGTCGTACCCGACGCCGTTGGTCAAACCATATAGGGTGTGCCCGAGGACGCCGAAACTCCGGATGTTTTCCTGCAGCGACCAGTTGGCGCTGCCCTTGTTGGGGGCATTGGTTTCAATATAGCGCAGGTCGTAGCTGGTGATCGCGCTGCCCCCGGTGTCGTCCGGGGCGGACCAGGTCACCGTGAGCGCCTGGTCGCCGGGAGTCACCGAGTCGATGGTGGGGTCGCTGGGTGTTGTCCGCGGTGTGCCGGCGCCGGTGCCGGACCAGGGTCCCTCCCCCACGGCAGTCACCGCCCGCACCTGCACATCATAGTCCACGCCGTTGGTTAGGCCGCCCCGATTGTGCCGCAGGTCGCCGGAGGTCCAGACGCTGTCCTTCACCGTCCAGTCGGCGTCCGCCCTGCTGGGGGCGTCGCTGCGTATGTAGCGCAGGTCGTAGCTGGTGATGGCGCGTCCCCCGTCATTGGCCGGGGCGGCCCAGGCCACCGTGAGCGTCTCATCGCCGGGGGTCACCGCGTCGATGGTTGGCGCATCGGGCGTCGTCTGCGCCGTACCGGTCCTCACCGGGGACCACGGCCCTTCGCCCACGGCATTCTCCGCCCGCACCTGCACCTTGTACGCGACGCCGTTGGTCAGGCCGGACAGTGGGGAGTGCAGAGCGCCGGAGCGCCAGACGTTGTCCCGCTCCGTCCAGTTGGCGTCGTCGGCCTGGTCCGGCGCGTCGCTGCGGATGTAGCGCAGGTCGTACGTCGTAATGGCAGACCCGCCGTCGCTGGCCGGGGCGGCCCAGGCCACCGTGAGCGTCTCATCGCCCGAGGTCACTGAGCGGACCCCCGGCGCGCCGGGGGTGGTTTTCGGCGTACCGGAGACCGAGTTGGACCAGTTGCTCCAGTCGCTTGAGAGTTCGCCGTACCTGTTTCCCCCCCGCACCTGGACCTGGTACCAGCGCCCGTTGATCAGGCCCGTAATGGTGTATTCCAGGGGGCTGGTCCCGGTGATGTTCCGGTGGTATTGCCAATCGGTGCTGTCCGGCAGCACCAGATCTGCGAGGCGGTAGTGGGAGTAGCGCACTTCATAGCCGGTGATCTCGTCGTCGCCGCCGTCGGTCCAGGCAACCGTGAGGGTGCCATCCCCTACTGTCAACGAGTCGATGGTGAGCTCGACGGGCATCCGCCGGGGGATGACGGTCAGGCTGGACCAGGGACCTGCGCCGATCCGGTTGCGCGCGCGCACCTGTATCGTGTACTCGACGTGGGGGGTCAGGTTCCCGACCCACTCGTTGTTTCCCGCCGACGGCCCAAGAGCGATGTCCCGAGCGATCTCCGAACGCTTGACAACGTTCGTGGGATCGCTCGTGGGATGGTAGTGGATGTCGTAGGAGGTGACGGTGTGCCCGCCGTTGTCCGAGGGACCTATCCACGAGATGAAGATGCTGCTCTCGTGGGTCGAGATGCGTTTCAGCCTTCCCAAAGCGGCCGGGGCTCTGCCCGGGGAATCCAACGGCAGTGTTGCCGGCGGCGGGCTCGTTCTGCCGACGGAGCTGATCGAATAGGCGTCTATCGTGTATTTGACGCCGTTTTGCAGTCCGGTGATGGTGAATTCCAGGGTGTCGGACGGTATGCGCTCGCTGGTTGTCCAATTATTTAAGTCGGTGTACCCCGGATCGTCCGACCGTATGTAGCCCACCTTGTAGCCGGCCACGGTGACCCCCGCCTTGGCCGGGGCGGTGGTCCACTTGACCGTGAGCGTGCCGTCGCTGGGGGTCACCGAGATGTTGCCGGGCGCGTTGGGCCTCTCGTGTTTGGGTTGCAGGGTCAAGACGGTGGACCAGGGGCCGTCCCCGCCGCTGTTGGCCGCCCGCACCTGCACCCTGTAGTTGACGCCGCTCGTCAGGCCGGTGATCGTGTAGTTCAAGTCGCCGGTCAGGTCGTCCGCCTGGGTCCAGTTGACGTCCGACTTGTCGGTGGCGTCGCTGCGGATGTGGCGCAGGTCGTAGTGGGTGACGGACGCCCCGCCGTCGTCAGCGGGGGGTTCCCAGGAAACCCACAGCTGGTTGGGCGTCTCCTCCGAGAAGTACCGGATGGCGGGAGCGCCCGGGGGATCGGGGTCCGTGTTGTTGACGGTCGCGGACCAGGACCCCGCGCCGGCGGCGTTCTCCGCCCGCACCTGGAAGTCGTACTGGGCAGCGGCGGTCAGTCCTTCAACCGTGTACTTCCGTGCGCCGGAGATCCAGGCGCTGGGGACCACCGTCCAGTTGTCGTCCATGGTCTCGTCGGCGCTGGTCAGGATGTGGCGCAGGTCATAGCCGGTGATGTCGGCGCCGCCGTCGCTCGTCGGGGCGGACCACCTGATGTGCGCCTTGGCGCCATCGGAGGTCGCCCGGTCGATGGTGGGCGCGCCAGGCGCCGCCGGGGTGGATCCCGGAATACCGGTGCGCGGATTGTTCCAGTCGGACCATCCGCTGTTGCCCTTGTCATTGACCGCCTGCAGGCCCAGCCGGTACCGGACGCCGTTGTCCAGCCCGCTGAGGGTGTACTTCAGGTCGCCGGAGGTCCAGATGCCGTTTTCGTAGTCCCACACATAGAGGAAGTTGGAGCCCACCAAGTCGTTGCGTACGTACCGGAGGTTGTAGCTGGTTATGTCCCGGCCCCCATCACTCGCGGGGGGCGACCACATGATGGCGAGCGATCCGTCGCCCGGCGTCACCGTGTCGATGGAGGGCGTGCCGGGAGGTCCCACGGGGGTCCTGGTGACCCGTTCGGACCAGGCGCCATCACCCGCGGCGTTGATCGCCCGCACCTGTATGTGATACGCGACGTCGTTGGTCAGGCCCCGGATCCTGTATTGGTTGGCAGTCCTGCTGAAGTCTTCCTCAAGGGTCCAGTTGGCCTCATCCGAATCGTCCGCGTCGCTCCTGATGTACCGCAGGTCGTAGGAGGCGATGTCAGCGCCGCCGTCGTTGTCGGGGCTCGACCACACAATGCGTATCTGACCATTGCCGGCAACCGCATACCCTACGTAAGGGTCGGTCGGGACCGTGGCGGCCTTGCCCGCGACGGTGGCGGACCAGGCGCCGTTGCCGATGGCGTTGACCGCCCGCGCCTGCACGTCGTACCGGGTGCCGTTCGTCAGTTCGCTGATTGTGGCCTGCAGGGCGCCGGAGCTCGAGACATCGTCCTCGACCGTCCAATTGCCATCGGCCTTGTCCGTGGCGTCGGTGTCGATGGAGCGCAGGTCGTACGAGGTAATGGCGGACCCGCCGTCACTCGCGGGAGCGGTCCAGACAACGGTGATCGCTTGATCACTCGGGGTTAGCGACGCTATGGCCGGAGCCGCGGGCGCCGTCGCGGTCTGCGCCCACACGCTCCCCCCTACGAGCAGGGTGCCTAGGAAGACACCCACCGCTGCCGGAATCAACCATCGGGGCGCTGGGAGCATCGTGTTGATGGCATTCCTCCTCTGACGGGTTCACCACGCCCGTTGCATCCCACCTCGCGCTCCGCCGAGTCGTGGACGCGGGGGGAATCGAGCTGGCCGGTGGACGCGTTCGTTTCTTCTCTGGTCACTTGGTTGTCTTCGTGGGGCCCGTGCCGCGTCGGGGCGGCAGACAACCCCGGCGCCCCCGCTTCCTTGCGGCCGGCGGATTGGCGGTCCCGACTCAGCGAGGCCAGCCACCGTCCGTCTGCCCTCGGCCGCATGAGCCTCGCAACCTGACCCAGCCTCATCGTTGACCTGCCAAGGCGTCCCCGTGCCACAGACTCCCCCGCGCCCACGGCCCTGAACGGACTTCCCAGAGGCGGACGAGTCCAAGGCATAGTTGGCCTCTGACTGTGGTCTCAGATGGGCGCCCCCGGCGCAGGCGTGCTGGCCGCCCGGCAAGGGCATACGCGCCGGTGGGCGTGCTTGTCAGGGGATCAGGGGGCCAGGCCCGCAGGTTTCGCCGCGGGACGGCGCGCAATGGGCTGGTGGGGGCGTCGGGATCAGGGACTGGGAGGGAGGAGCAATCGGGAGAAGGGTTGCACGGGCTGTCCTTCCCTCCGTGCGGAAGGCGGCCTCAACAACGGACGCAGTGGCGGACCCCGCATGTCTGGCAGGCAGCGTCCGGTCGGCCGCCGGGGCCTTCAGAGGCGTTGCCACCACCACCATAACCTCTCTCCCGTGTTCGTTTAGCATCTCTTAACCTCGGGCGGAACCTGGGCTTACAACGCGCCATATCGAGGTCCCTGCCTCCATGCGCTGTCCGCACGCTCGAGGGGCAGCCGGTGATTTCGCCTCTCTGGGGATTCTTCTTACGTATGCACCTAGGAAAAACAGTAGGGACGTGTTATCGCTTTGGTAAGTGCCGAAGCACCCGCTCGGGGCGACAATTTGTTTGCCCTGAAGGGACAGTATGTTTGCAGATTGACACCTAGAAATGCTCCGGCGGACACGAACGACGGCGACTAGAGTGGTAGCAATGCACCCACCGCGAGGCCAACAAATGCTCCATGTTCTCATTTGCATAAGGGAGAGGAGGTGTCATGAGCACACCGCCAAACACGCCAGAGCGCGAGCAGCGCTGCGACGGCACGTGCCGTCGTTCCCCCCGCCGTCTCCGGTGCATGGACCGGTCTGTCGAGCGCCATGGGCATGCCTCCCGTAGCGCTAGCCTAGGGAACGTACCACCTCTCTGTGTATGTGCAATGTACAAATGGCCCATTATCGGTGGCAGTCCGGTGACAGTTTTCAGGAACGGGCATTTGCGTGGGCAGGGGTCGCCGTTCTCCCTGCAGGGGGTGGGTGCCGCATCCCGGCGTCCTCTTCCTCCACGGCCTTGGATGCGGCCCTCCTCGCGCCTCGGGGCCTGCGGCTACAGCCCTTAGCGCCGCGCCCTTCCCTCCTTGGTGAAGAGGTGGCGGATACCCAGGTCTTCGGCCAGCGCCAGCATGTGCCTGCCGTTGGGCCGCACCACGCCTTCCGTCCACCGCCAGACGGTGGCGCGATGGGTGGTCCCGATGCGCCGGGCGATCTCCGACCACGTCAGGCCGGACGCCTCCTGGAACCGCGCCAGCCGCTGGGGGAAGTCCTCGGGGAAACCGTAGGTGCTTCTGCTGTAGTTGATGCGCTGTCTCGGCATGGCGCCAATCCCTCCCACAGACGGCTTGGCCGTCAGCCCTGCGGTGGGAGGCAGACCCCTTGTCCCTCCGCCCCGAAGCTCGGACGGCATCCAAACCGGGAGAGGCCACCGCCCCCTCCCGGCCGTCCGTCCATGGGGGCCGAAGTGGACGGGAGACAGAGCCGTCTTCGCGATGGGGCTGGTCCTGGCAGGCTCACCCACGTCCGGTGCCGCGCGACCATTGCCGGGCGGCACCGGCCCCGCGCCATTCCCTCGAAAGCCTCCCGCGTGGTCAGTCGTCCTGCAGACCGTTCCGCACGGCCCAGACCACGATCTCCTGCTTCGTGCGAAGACCCAGCTTCTCCTGAATGGTGTAGATGGCGTTTCGGATGGTCGCCGGCTTGACTTCCCTTGCCTTCGCAATCGCGGTGTAGGACATCCCCCGGGAGAACGAGGCAAGGATCTCCTTCTCCCTCGGGGTCAGGTAGGCCTCATCCTTCGCTGTCGACCCGCTCCGTATCCTGGCGAAGACCCGCTTCACCACCTCGGGCGGCAGACGCATCTCGCCCGCGACCACGCCCCTCAGCGTATTCAGGAGCTGGTCCATGCCGGACACCTTCTGCAGGTAGCCGGTCGCTCCGGCGGCCACCGCCTCTACCACGGCGTCTATCGCCGTCGATGCGGTCAGCATGACCACCCGTGTGCCGGGCTGCGTCTCCATGATCTCCCGGCACGCCTCCACACCGTCCTTGTTGGGCATCATGACGTCCATGACGACCACGTCGGGCGCCAGGTCGGCGGCCGCTTGCACCGCCTCCACGCCGTCCTTGGCATGCCCCACGACCTCAAACTCCTCAGACCGCTCCAGCATCAGCTGAAGCCCCTCCCGCGTGATCGCATGGTCGTCTGCGAGCAACACCCGTATGCGACGAGGCTCTGTCGACACCCTATCCCTCCCGTTCTCTGCGGCCCCATGGCATCACGCAGGTCACGCCCGCGCCCCCGGCCGGTCCCCTGGGCTCGACGATGAGGCGTCCGCCCAGGCGCTCGGCATACGCAAGCATGTTGGCGAAGCCGTGGCCGCGTTCCCCGTCGTCATCGGAAGCCCCCTTCCGTTGTCCGACACCGACAGCCTGAGTTCCTCCTGTCCGAAGTCGAGCTCAGTCAGCTCCCGGCTCGCCCCGGCATGGCGAGAGGCGTTGGCAAGCCCGGTGCCCAAACGGTCGAAACACGCCAAATGCGTGGGTGTCCCCTGGCACTGCTGCCCGCCGCCTCGTGGGCCGTTGCTGTCGCCATCGATGAGGTACCCGGTGATGGCGCCGTCCCCGGAGGGAGCGGCCCGGCTGCGGGTGACGACGTTGGCGCCGTCGGTCGCAGCGGACTCGCGGGGGTTCACCTGCGGCGAGGGCCGGTCGTCGGTGTTCGTTTCGTGCGCGCCGGGACGGTAGTCGCCGCCGCCGCGCCTTTCCTCACAGGCGGCGTCGACGGTGAGGGGCACGAGGCTGGTGAGGGGCGCGCAGGCAACGGGGTGCGCCCGGCCGGGCGTCCCAGGGGTACGGGGCATGGGCCCGCGCCCTATCCGCATTGTTCCAGCGGGACCAGGGGAAACCGCTGGTCCGTCCGCCGTCTCAGGGGCATGGACTGGTCTCTCGAGGGCCAAGGGAAAGCCTTCCGTCGCACAGGGTTCGCCGGGGGAGCCTAGCACCTCTCTGTGAACGTACAATGGAAAACGGGGTCTTTTCCGGTGGCAGTCTGGTGACAATTTCGAAGAAGGGGTAGAATCAAGGCTGACGGACGTGCTGCGGTCCCAACGCTGCCTGCCGACTGCGTGGTGGGGAGAGGATGTGGAGAGATGACGCCAGATGGGCAGGGCCGGAAGGTGGAGGCCCCCGGGGACCGCCTGTCCCGCCTCAGCGAGGCCAGCCTCCGCATCAACGAGACCCTGGACTTCGACACGGTGCTCCGGGGGGTCCTGGCCTCCGCCCGTGACCTGACCAGGTCGCGCTACGGCGTGTTCATCCTCCTCGACGATGCCGGGGGAATGCGGGAATTCTTCAGCTCCGGCATGACGCCCGAGCAGGGACGGAAGCTCTGGGCCGAGTCGGACCGGGTGAGGTTCTTTGACTACGTTGGCAGAAATCAGGAACCGCTGCGACTGCGGGACTTCCCCAGCCACGCCCGGACCCTGGGTCTGCCCGAGTTCCCCCCGGACCTCATGTCCTTTCTGACTGCTCCAATCCGCCACCAGGGCGAGCACTTGGGCACCATCTACCTCGACGAGAAGGAGGGTGAATATACCCGGGAGGACGAGGAGACGCTGGTGCTGTTCGCCTCCCAGGCGGCGATGGTCATCGCCAACGCCCGCAGGTACCGGGAGGAACAGCGGGCCAGGGCGCGCCTGGAGACGCTGATCGACACCTCTCCGGTGGGCGTGGCGGTCTTCGACGCCCGGACGGGCGCTCCCCTCTCCTTCAACCGGGAGGCGGCGCGGATCGTCGAGAGCCTGCGCGTCCCGGACCAACCCCTGGCGCAGTTGCTGGAGGTCATGTCGTATCGGCGGGCCGACGGACGGAGGATTGCTCCCTTCGACATCGTCAACGAGCTGATCGGCGGGGATACGGTGCGGGCCGAGGAGATCGTCCTGAGCGTCCCCGATGGCCGGTCGGTCACCGTCCTGGTCAACGCCACGCCGTCGCGCTCAGCGGAAGACACCGAGATGGAGGCGGTGGTCGTGACCCTCCAGGACATGACGTCGCTGAATGCGTTGGAGAAGCTGCGCGCCGAGTTCCTGGGGATGGTGAGCCACGAGTTGCGGGCGCCCCTGACCTCCATCAAGGGGTCGGCCGACACGCTGCTGGAATCCTTCAACTCCCTGGACTCCGCCGAGATAGTGCAGTTCATCCGCATCATCAAGTCCCAGAGCGACCGGATGCGGGACCTGATCACCGACCTGCTGGACGTGGCCCGCATCGAGACGGGCATGTTGTCGGTGACGCCCGAACCCGTGGAGGTGGCGGGCCTGGTGGACGAGGCCAAGAACACCTTCCTGACCGGGGGCGGGCGGAGAAACTTCACCATCGACATGGAACTGGACCTACCCTGGGTGATGGCGGACCGCCGGCGCGTCGTCCAGGTCCTGTACAACCTGCTGTCCAACGCAGCCCGCTACTCCCCCGGTTCCTCCGCCATTCGGGTCAGGGCCGCGCTGGGAGACGACTGCGTCGAGGTGTCCGTGGCCGACGATGGCCGCGGCGTGACGCCCGAGGAGATGCCGTTCCTGTTCCGAAAGTTCTCCCGGACCATAGGCCAGGGCGGGGAACGCGAGGCCCCGGACACCGGCCTTGGCCTCGCGATCTGCAAGGGGATCGTGGAGGCGCACGGCGGCCGCATCTGGGCCGAGAGCGACGGCGTGGGCCAGGGCTCCATGTTCACCTTCACCCTGCCGGTGGCCAACGGCGTCGGCGCGGCAGTCGCGGGTCCCCGGTCGAGCGTCAGGGCGCAACCGGGGGCCAGAGACCAGGCGCGGATCCTCGCCGTGGACGACGACCCGATGGTCCTCCGGTATGTGCGGGACGCCCTCACCAGGGCGGGCTACACACCGGTGGTGACGACCGATCCGGACGAGGCCCTCCGCATCGTCGAGAGCGACCGGCCCCGCCTGGTGCTGCTGGACCTGCTCTTGCCGGGCAGCGACGGCATCGAGCTGATGAAGAGCATCCTGGACATCGCCGAGGTGCCGGTGATCTTTCTGTCGGCCTATGGCCGGGACGAGATCATCGCGCGGGCCTTCGAGGCCGGGGCCGCGGACTATATGGTCAAGCCCTTCTCCCCCACCGAGCTGGTGGCACGGATCCGGGGGGCCTTGCGCCGGCGTCTGGCTGCCTCATCGGGCGTGCCGTCGGGACCCTTCGTCCTGGGCGACCTGGTCATCGACTACGCCGAACGGCGGGTTAGCGTGGCCGGGCGCGCGGTCCATCTGACGCCCACCGAGTACGAGCTGCTCGTCGAGATGTCGGTGAATGCCGGACGGGTGTTGACCTTCGACGTCCTGCTGGAACGGGTCTGGGGCCAGGAGCGCTCCGGCGACCGGGGGAGTGTCCGCACCTACGTGAAGCGGCTCCGCCGCAAGCTCGGCGAGGACGCCGGCAGCCCGGAATACATCCTCGCCGAGCATCGCGTCGGCTACCGCATGCCGAAGGGAGGAGACCCAGCAGGTGAGCCGCCCACCGATGCCTGAGCCGCCGTTTTCCCACCTTGATGTAGGAGTCGGACACGATGGCTGACCCCGACCTGGCCGTCGTCACCGGGGCCTTCAGCTACACGGGCGGCTACGTCGCCCGGCGTCTGCTCGACGAGGGCGTCGGCGTCAGGACCCTCAGCCGCCGCCCGGCGGGGCGCAACCCCTTGGGTGGTCTGGTGGAAGTGGCCCCGCTGGACTTTTCGGACCCGGACGGGCTGCGCCGGTCGATGGCGGGCGCGGGCGTTCTCTATAACACCTACTGGGTGCGGTACGCACGGGGCGGGACCACCTTCGACCAAGCCGTCGAAAACACCACGACACTCTTCGCGGCCGCCGCGCAGGCGGGCGTCGGCAGGATAGTCCACTTCTCGGTGACCAACGCCTCCGCCGGGTCCTCTCTTCCGTATTTCCGAGGCAAGGCGCGGGTGGAGGACATGCTGACGGGCCTCGGCGTCCCCTACGCCATCATCCGGCCGACCCTGATCTTCGGCGCGGGGGACCTCCTGCTCAACAACCTGGCGTGGGTGCTGCGGCGCTTTCCGGTCTTCCCCGTGTACGGGAACGGCGCGTACGCGGTGCAACCCGTCTACGCCGGAGACCTGGCGGCCCAGGCGGTGGAGGCCGGTGCGCAGCGCGGGAACTCCGTTGCCGTTGCCGCCGGCCCGGACACCCTCTCCTTTGACGCGCTGGTCCGGCTGCTGGCCGCCGCAGTGGGCGTCCGGGCGCGGGTGGCCCACACGCCCCCGCCGGTGGCCCTCGCCCTGACCCGGATGGTCGGCCTGCTCCTGCGCGACGTGGTGCTCACCCGCGACGAGGTTACGGGCCTGATGGCCGGGCTGCTGACGTCGGGGGAGTCGCCTACCGGCACGACCAGGCTGAGCGACTGGCTGGCGGAGCACGCGGACGGGCTCGGGAGACGGTACGTGTCGGAGCTGCGGCGCAACTACCGGGGGTAGTCGCTTTCGGGCGAGGCGTGGACTAGGACACCGTGTCGTCAGTTAGGTGGTGCGGTAAACTACATCACTCATGGTAATCACCCCTCGAGGACCCGGCGCTGAACATGCCGGATGATTTCGACGTGCCCCAGGCAGCATCCTGTCTCAATGTGAGTGAAGATCCTGTTCGCCGGAATATCAGGTGGCAGCGCCTGAGTGGTTTGCGCAGAGGGACCACTGAACATCAGCCATGTCTAGGGAGTCCATTCATGACAAGTACGCCTGGAACTACACTAGACGCCTTACTTGAGACCCTCGCTGAAGACACATGGGAGAATCTGCGCGAGGCCAAGACCCTGTCAATTCGCTTTGGTGAAGAGACCATCACTGACACCCTGATGCTTGAGCTCCGACGAAAGGGTTTCAAGGTTTTCAAGCAGACCTCTTTGCATGATGAAGCCAAATTTGGGACGGACTTTGAGTGTTGGGTGGGCTCCAACGGTACGGGCTGGGTCGGCTATGCGATTCAAGCCAAGAAACTGGATTTTCGGACTGGCACCTATCAAAATCTGGGGTACGTAGTGAAAGGGCCGGGGAGGAGGCAGATAGACATCTTGAAGGCCTATGCAAAGAAGCGCGGCATGGTTGCAAGGTATTGCCTCTATAGCCACTCCCCGAAGGTATCCAATGCCCTCCTGACCTGCTGCTCCAGGTCTTTCCCCGAAGAGGAGCTAGGCTGCACCATAACTCCCCCCTCGACAATTGAAAGAGCCATCGCTACCCATGGGGGCAAGGGGTTTCATTGCCTTCAACGCCACAGCGTAACCGTACCCTGGAGGTGCCTGGCTGTATGCCCACGGTTGCGGGGCGCGCTGGCGTCAAGGTCCGTTTCCGAGGATGATCTGTCGCCCCTCCTTGACAGTGAAAGCACCATTCACCGACGTCTTCCCGATAACCTTCGTGGCTTCCTTGCGGAAGTCCCAGTGAAGTTTCCCCTACAACTTTCCGATGACCTGGCTAGTCCCATGGCGCAAGGCCAAAGTGAAGTGGATGGAGACGTGGATTTCGAACAATGGGGCATTGGCGTGGACTCCAGGGAGATGGACTACGGGGACAATTTCTCCCCACGCCTCATCATCCCCAAGCGGGTGTACATCTTGGAGCTACCAACCGGTCCGTAGGTTCACCGGCCCACCCACATCGGGGAGTTGGCAATGCCAGCCGTCCCGTCAGGCCCAGCCACCCTGGGCTGAGGAACGCCCCTCCAGGCTGCGATATCGGCGATGGTGAAGCGTCCCGCAGCCGCTTCTTGCGGGATTCGCTGTTCTGTAGCTGCGGTCCCGCTTCCCAGGGATTCCCTCGGTCTGCCCAGTGGAAGAATCCCTCGATTTCGGCCCCCCTGCTACGCCGAGGGCGTATGATGGATTGTTGTGGGGTGGAGCACACCCCCTTCGTGCACAAGGTCGAGACTCCCATTGCCCATTCAGAAAGGTGCGCCATTCATGCATGCTGTTGAAGGGGTCATCCACCTCAGCGCCAGCGACTTGGTCAACCATCTCGCATGCCTGCATCTCACCGAACTGAATCTTTCGGCGGCGAACGGAACGCGGGCGGCGCCCGGCGGTTGGGATCCCACTTTGGAACTGCTGCGCCAACGGGGGCTCGCGCATGAGAAGGCCTACATCGATCACCTCGAAGGCACGGGCTTGGCTATCACGCGCATAGAGGGTGTGGGACTGGACGCCGCGGCCATTGGCGCGACCCTGGAGGCGATGCGGGCCGGTCAGGAGATCATCGTGCAGGGCGCCCTTGCCGACGGCAGATGGGGCGGCCTGCCGGACATCCTCCGCCGCGTGGAGACCCCCAGCAACCTCGGGGCCTGGTCGTATGAGGTCATCGATACCAAGCTGGCCCGGCAGACCAAGGGCGGCACGGTCCTCCAACTCTCCCTCTACGCAGACCTGGTCGGTTCCGTGCAAGGCGTCCTCCCCGAGCACATGAGCGTTGTCGCCCCATGGACGGAATTCACCCCCCAGCGGTACCGCACCAACGACTACGCGGCCTACTACCGGCTGGTCAAGGCGTCGCTGGAGTCCGCCCTCGCAGGCGAAACCGTCACGGACACCTATCCGGAGCCAAGAGAGCACTGCGAGGTGTGCGCCTGGAGTGCGCATTGCGACCAGCGCAGGCGGAACGACGATCACCTGAGCCTCGTGGCCGGCATCTCCAAACTGCACGAGGTAGAGTTCCGGGGCAGGTCGGTCCTCACGACCGCAGCCCTTGCCGCCGTTCCATTGCCCTTGCCGTGGAAGCCGGAGCGAGGCGCCGTGAGCAGTTATGAGCGGGTCAGGGAGCAGGCCCGCCTGCAGGTGGAGGGCCGGTCAAGCGCAGACCCCGTGTACGAGACCCTCCCGCCGGAACCCGAGCATGGTCTTGCGCTCTTGCCCGAGCCGTCGCCCGGGGACGTCTTCTTCGATTTCGAAGGCGACCCCTTTGTCGGTCCAGGCGGGCTTGAGTACCTGTTCGGCTACGTTGCAGCGGACGATGCGGGCGCGCAGCAATTCACCGCCCTGTGGGGCCTCTCCTACGAGGAGGAGCGGCGCAACTTCGAAGCCTTCGTTGACTGGGTGATGGCGCGCTGGGCACGGCACCCGGACCTGCACATCTACCACTATGCGCCCTACGAGCCCAGCGCCATGAAACGGTTGATGGGCCGCCATGCCACCCGGGAGAGCGAGGTGGACGAGATGCTCCGGGCCGGTCTCTTCGTCGACCTCCTCCGCGTCGTGCGGGGCGGGCTGCGGGCGGGCGTCGAGAGCTATTCCATCAAGGCGTTGGAGCGGTTCTTTGGCTATGTCAGGGAGATGCCCCTAAGCGCGGCGAATGCCGCCCTTTACGCGGTCTCTGCGCCGCTGGAACTAGGTGACCCCGGGGCTATCGGCGAGGACAGCCTGGCCGCCGTCGAGCGCTACAACCGCGACGACTGCTTCGCCACCCTTCACCTGCGCAACTGGCTGGAAGAGGTCCGTCAGGGTCTCATCGCCGGCGGGGCCACCATCGAACGCCCGGAATTCCGACCTGCCGAGGCGTCGGACGACCTGACCGCGCGGCAGGAACAGGTCCGCCAATTGGCGGAACGCATCGCGGGCGACCTCCCGGTTGCCCCCCTGGCAGACGACCGTGATGACCGGGCCCGCTGGATCCTGGCCAACGGCTTGGAATGGCACCGGCGGGAGGAAAAGGCCCTCTGGTGGGACTACTTCCGGCTGGTCGAGAGCTCGCCGGAGGAGATGCTGGACGACCGTAAGGCCATCGCCGGACTGTCCTTCGCCCTCGCGGTGGAACGGGACGCCAACCGCCACACGCATCGCTACGGCTTTCCCGCGCAGGATACGGATCTCCGCGGTGGCGAGGCGCTGCGTGACCAAAACGGGAACACCATCGGCACCCTCGCGGCGCTGGACCCCGTGGGCCACACCATTGACATCAAGAAGCTGGTCAAGACGACGGATGTCGACCCGGAGGCTGTGTTCGCCTTCGACCGTGTACCCAACGATGAGTTGAAGAAGGCCCTGGCGCGCGTTGGCGAATACGTGGCCGACCATGGCCTCAATGGCGCCGGCCCGTATGCGGCCGCTCGCCACCTCCTGTTGCGCGAGCCGCCGCGGCTCAACGGCGCTCCGCTGCGGCAGCCGGGGGAAACCGCCCTCCAGGCGGGTCTCCGCGTCATGGGGCAGCGGCCCTTCGGCGTCCTGCCCATTCAGGGCCCGCCGGGCTCGGGAAAGACCTACACGGCCGCACGGCTGGTGTGCGAGTTGGTTGGCCAGGGGGCCCGGGTGGGCATCACCGCCATGAGCCACAAGGTGATCGCCAACCTCTTGGACAAGATACTTGAGGCCGCGGATGAACGAGGGCTTACCCTGCGAGCCGTGCGCAAGGTGAGCGGCCCGACGGCGGAACCCCACCACGAGTCGGTGCTGCTGACGGAAAACAACGGCGCGGTGTTTACCGCATTGGCTGGACCCTGCCAGGTCGGCGCCGGCACCGCGTGGCTGTGGTCACGCCCAGAAGCCAGGGACACGGTGGATGTCCTCTTCGTCGATGAAGCGGCCCAGATGTCCCTGGCCAATGTGCTCGCGGTCTCCCACGCCGCAGCGAGCCTGGTGCTGGTGGGGGATCCGCAACAGCTGGACCAGCCCGCCCAGGGAAGCCACCCCGACGGCACGGACGCCTCGGCGCTTGGCCACCTGCTGGGTGAGCGGCAAATCGTCGACGAAACCCAGGGCCTGTTCTTGGAGGAGACGTGGCGGCTCCATCCGGACATCTGCGGGTTCACCTCAGAGGTGTTCTACGAGGACAGACTGCGTCCCCGCCCCGACCTCGGGCAACAGGCGCTCGTCGACGCCGGACCCCTGAACGGCACGGGCCTGCGTTTCCTTCCGGTGAGCCACAGCGGCAACCAGAGTTCCTCCGACGAGGAGGCCGAACGCGTCGCCGAGCTTGTCCGCGGGTTGACCGGTGGCGCACGGTGGATCGACCGGCACGGCTGCGCAGCGCCCATCACCCTGGAGGAAGTGCTGATCATTGCCCCGTACAACGCGCAAGTGTTCAAGATTCAGGCGCGGCTGCCGGGCGCGCGAGTGGGGACCGTGGACAAGTTTCAAGGCCAGGAGGCTCCGGTGGTCATCTACTCGATGGCGACCTCCAGCCCCGAGGAGGCCCCGCACGGCATGGAGTTCCTCTACAGCTTGAACCGGCTCAACGTGGCGACGTCGCGTGCGCGCTGCGTCTGCGTCCTCGTGGGTGCCCCCGCGCTGTTTGCTCCCGAATGCCGCACGCCGCGCCAGATGCAATTGGCCAATGCCTTCTGTCGCTACAGGGAGTTGGCAACGGAAGTATCCGTATAACAATGCTTGACTCCCAACTGGGGGACTCGGCGTTTCAGCGCCGCGACGCCCGCCAGGAGGGACACGGCGCTAGTGCGCCACGTTTCCAAAGGCCTGTGTCGCCTGAGCGGTGGGTGAGCACTTGTCCTGTGTTCCACATAGGGAAGATTATGGGAGCCTGTCCTTAGGACGTGGAGCAGACGGACCAACACGTATGTTTCCAGCCTCCGATCAACCGTTGAAGCAGCAGGCGGGAGGCTGAAGATTGTGGCCGGGTTACCCGCAGGAGATGTCGCGATTTCCAACTCTTCCAGGGTAGCCGGTTCAGAAGAAGGGCCGTAGGACGAAATGCCGATACCAGAGTCTACCCTTACAGGATGGAGCCACCACCGTTCAGGGACCGCCCCGATACAGGCCCATCTTGCGATTCGCGAGGCCCTGGCCGCCTATACGTGGCCTCAGGAAGTCACCTACGATGTCTTCTCCAGGGTTCCTACAAGAATGACACCAACCTCAGTGGCGACAGCGATGTCGACGTCGTCATCCAGTTGTCATCCAGGCTCAGGCCGCGTGTCGCCGCCCTCCAGGGCCCTGAGCTGCTGGAGGACGCCTCGCACAAGGTGGCGCTCGAACGGTGGCAAACGTTCCGTCGTCACGCATTGGCGGCGATGAGGGCGAGGTTTGGCAATTCGGTGACATCGGGACGGAAGTCGCTGAAGCTGGCCAAGGGCAAGCTCCCCTCGTCCGCCGACCTCGTCGTGACCCTGCGCTTTGAGGAAGGTCTGGCCTTCTATCTCCCCGACCGTCGGCACTGGGTCATGAGCTACCCGCAGACGCACCATCAACGAGGTGTCCAGAAGGAGGAGGCCACAAACAACAGGTTCAAGAGAACCATCCGCATGTTCAAAGCCGCCCGCACGCAGCTCATTCGGAAGCAGCTCATCGACGATAGATTGGCGCCCTCGTACTTCATCGAGTGCATGCTCTACAACGTGCCAGACCGATTGTTTCGCGAGCCCCTGAGCAAGACGTACGAGGATAGCGTTGCGTGGCTCAAGACCGCGGACCTCAAGGGCTTCCTGTGCCAGAACGGCAAGGTGCGGATGTTCGGCGAGCGAAGCGAGCAATGGACCATAGAGGCTGCGCGCGCCCTTGTCGACGCATGGGCTACGCTGCAGCGTGACTGGCGCTGATGCGAAGCGCTCCAGAGCCAGCGGCGGTACGGCCGAGAGACGCTGCCGCAGCGTCTGGTCCACACTGCTCAATTGGCCCGTTCGTTCAGAGACAATCAAAGGAGGACGGTTTGTCGGCCGTATCGTCCCGGTGCTGCGAGAACCAAGAGTGTGGGGCTTCCTTGGTGTGGCTCGCCGGAAGGTACAGGGGGCGCGATGCGGCCCTGGCCGCGGACGAGCTCTTGTCAGGAAGGAAGGGTCGAACGGTGCGTGAGATTATACGGATTGTGGCGATCGGCCTTGTAGCGGCGCTGGCCGGGACGGTGCTGCTGGCATGTGAGGGCGGAGCATCCCCCGCGTCCAGCACGCCAGCCTTAACCTTCGGGACCACAGCCGAACAGGTTCCCTCGGCGACGCCAGCATTTGAGCCAATCCCTACGCGCGATCCCTCCCAAGCCCCAACGCCAGGGCTGACGACAATGCCTGAGGGTGTAGTTACATCCCCCACCGTGGTGGGTTCCGATACATGGCAGGGAATAGTGGTCGCCCCGGAACACCGCTGCGCGCCCTACGACGCGGACGACTACCGCTATTCCCAGTCCGTCGAGCAGCGCATCGTCGCCGACATGGGCGGCATCATCTACGGCCCTTACACTGGAACCTGGTTCGCCAACACCTCCGAGACCGACATCGAGCACATCGTCGCCCGCTCCGAGGCCCACGACAGCGGACTGTGCGCGGCGGACGCCGCCACCAGGCGTCAGTTTGCGGGTGACCTGCTGAACCTGACGCTGGCCAGTCCCGCGGTCAACCGCTCCCACAAAAGCGCGAAGGACGCGGCGGAATGGCTCCCAGACCTCAACCACTGCTGGTTTGCGGGCCGAGTCGTCGAGGTGCGCCAGCGCTATTCCCTCACCATCGACCCGCGTGAACGCGACGTGCTGGAAGGCATCCTGACCGGGTGTGCATCGACGTCCATGGACGTCTACGACTTCCGTCCGGCTCCCATTGCGCCTTCGGTCCCGATACCTCCTGGTGACGGAAGTGCCAGTGCCCTTCATCTCTATGACGACAACGACAACGGCCGCATCACCTGCGCGGAGGCACGCGGGCATGGCATTGCCCCCGTTTACGCCGGTCATCCCGCTTACGTCTACATGGATGACCGGGACGGCGATGGCGTGGTGTGCGAGTAGTCAGGGCGGCCCAGCGAACGGAATTGTCCCTGGGCAACAACGGACCCAACAAACACCACTGTTGCTATCGGGACCAACCCGTCTTAACCGAAGATCTTGCGGCCGAGGCCGTGGCAGCCGGAGGTTGTCTCGAGTAACCGCAACGGCAACGACCACTCTGGTGAACCCGACTAAGGGCAACAGTCGCTGTTCTCGTGGGCGGAGTTCATGGCCGAGGTACAGGGCGAAGCCGAAGGGTCGCAGGCCGCTCCCACGCTGCACTTCAAGTGGACATTCACCCTAGAGCAGAACCGGGAGCCGGTCGGGACGGGATGCTAGACCCTTCACGCACCCGACAGCCTATTTGTGCGGACCCTTTTTGTTGTCCGACATTGTCTTAGAGTGTTAGAGTATGCCCTTGACGCCTACCGCGCTACCGTGCTGAGAGAAGGGCAGCCGTGGGAGGTTCTCGCCGATGCAGCCGACACTACTAGCTTCGTGTGTACGTGCTTGCCTGATAGTAACACCAGTAAATCGAAGTCAAAGTAGGCGGTCGTACGATGACCCATCGCATAGCAAATGAGATACTCGAAGGCTTTTTTAGCACATACTCCTACCCCGTGCCCTATTGGTGCATGGGCGAAGGCGACTGGGAGCTAGTGGCAATCGTCGGAGGCTCTCCGTGATCTTAACCGGACTGGCTATGAGTTTTGTGACTCTATTGGTAGTGGCGAATATCGTTGCCGTGAAGCCGGTGGACCTCAACGGTTGGGTGCTTCCGGCAGGAACCATCGCCTACCCATTCACATTCTTGGTAACTGACGCCATATCAGAACTATACGGCAGGAGAGTCGCCACCCGCGTTGTGTGGTTCGGATTCGGGTTGAGCGGCGCCATGGTCGTCTTGGTCTATGTAGCGCAATTGTTTCCTTCGCCCGAGTTCTGGGAAGGACAAAATGCCTATGAAACCATCCTAGGATCAGTGCCGCGGATAGTCTTGGGTTCAATGACCGCGTACCTCGTGAGCCAGCACATCGACGTGATTCTGTTTCATCAAATGCGCCGTGTCACAAATGGACGCCACCTTTGGCTCAGGAACAATACTTCGACCATGGTGTCTCAAGCGGTCGATACCGCGCTCTTCATCTCGATAGCCTTTGCTGGAGTAGTGCCGGCGAGTGTGTTGTTGAACATGATGGCGACTCAATATGTGGTCAAGCTTGGTGTCGCCGTCGTAGACACGCCCCTCGTTTATGCGCTCGTCGGGTGGATCAGAACTCGACCGAGCTATGCTTCTGACGCCCAGGTCCCGGAGTTGGCAAGGTGAGGTACTTTGCATCTAGCATTCAACGGACGACCCTCTCTGCTCTCAACTGGGCGTTTCGCGTTGTATTGCTAGTCGTGGATGGCGACGGTGGGCTACGGGTTGCCCAACTACCCACATTAGGGCGTAGTCCACTTGGATAAGAGATTGCTGATCCTTGGCTGTGCGGACCGCAAGCGAGAGTCGGATGGCCTGCTCCCTGCGCTGGATCGGTACGACGGCCCTGCATATCGCGTCGTCAGGAAGTTTCTGCGGGACTACCGGTGGCCTGAGGATGTGTCCATAGCGGTCCTGTCTGCGGAGTATGGACTGTTCGGTGTCCTTAAGGGAATCAAGGACTACGACAAGAGGATGGACCCGGTGACGGCGCAAGCAAAGGCTTCAGAATGCTCAATCGTCCTCGGGAAGTGGGCAACATCCCATCGCTCTGTTCATGTATCGCTAGGAAAGGACTACATGCCAGCGGTCCTACCCGGGCTAGAGATGCTCGACCTCGAACTGGAGGTGTTCGCAGGAGGCATCGGGCAGAAACTTAACCAACTCAAGTCCTTTTTAACGAATACCTCACCCCTACGCAGGGTTAAGGCCGAGGTTGAGGGCGGTTCTGGTAGCTACACCTACTTTCTACCAGACTGGGATGACCTGCTGGATCCTCTGTTCAATTTCAAAGAAGATTCCTTTTCTGGAGCATCGCGAGCGCAGAGGGAAGACAAGCACTGTTGCGTGTTGATGCAGCCCAATAGGATATCTGATGGCATACTCGTCAGCCTTGCGCAGCAAGGAACTCAAAAGGGGCCATTGCGGCGGCTCGAAGGAACGGAGCCCGGTGCTCTATCTCCTCCGCCACTGCGAAAGCACTTCGGACTCTCGGACAACCAGTACCTCTTCGGAGATTGTGGAGCGTTCAGTTACGTAAACGAGATGCATCCAACGATTTCTGTGGACCAGGCAGTTGCCTTGTATGAATCATACGGATTCGACTTCGGAGCATCAGTGGATCACATGCCGGTTTCCGTAGTCAGCAGAAATGGCGAGAAGATAGAACTCTCCGAAAGAGAACGGCAGGAAAGGGTAGACACCACCCATGAGAATGCTCGTCTGTTCATTGAGTCGGCCAGGGAACGCAAGGTGGGATTCATTCCCGTTGGTACGATTCAAGCTCTGACCCCAGAACGGTATGCTCAGTCGGTTCGAGACTACTACGAATTTGGATATCGTCACTTGGCAATCGGAGGACTTGTTCCCCAAACGGATGCGGACATAGCGAAGAACATTAGGGCTGTGATGAAGGTCGCAGAAGAACTGCCGGAGCGACCTTGGATTCATTTGTTTGGAATCTATCGACCACGGCTACAAGAACTCATTAGACAATTGAAGGTGGACAGCTTCGACAGTGCTTCGTACTTTCGAAAGGCATGGTTGCGGTCAGACCAGAACTACCTCGCGTCAAATGGGCAGTGGTATGCAGCCTTGCGCGTCCCCATGACGAAGGACGCCCGCACTCAGAGTCGTCTTCTGGCGATGGATGTGGACATTGACGAGTTGAAAATACAAGAACGTGAAGTGATGAGACTCTTATCACAGTACGATGAGGATCAAGTCCAAATAGGTGAGGTCTTAGAAGCAGTTCTCAACTATGATAGCCATTTGGCGAGATCCAGTGAAACGGCTTCGATGCGCGCCAAGTATGAACGAACTCTAAAGGACCGCCCTTGGCGAAGTTGTCATTGCAACTTTTGCGAGAACCTAGGAATACACATGCTAATCTTCCGCGGAGCCAATAGGAACAAGCGACGCGGTGCCCACAACACACTCATGCTGTATGGTGGCATTGCAAAGGACCCACAAAAGTGATTGGCGACGATGTTTTCTTGGACCTAGTTGATGGTCACCTTGGACGAAATTTGCGTGACATTGCCAATAGGGCTCAAAGAGATGCAGTCACTCACAGCCCGAACTCTATTCTTCAGCTTGTCGCAGGTCCGGGATCAGGCAAGACTACCGTACTTGTGCTTCGGGCTCTCCGCCATGTGCTCGTGGAAGACGTAGAGCCCGAACACATCCTAATCACTACATTCACCCGCAAAGCAGCTCGGGAACTCCGCACGCGCTGGTTGGACTGGGGTACTTCACTACTACATGCACTTTCCCAACACCAAAGTGTAGAACACATAGACATAAACCGATGCCGAATCGATACTCTGGACGGCACCGTGCACGATGTGCTTACAGAATTCCGTCCCGCAGGACAACTCGCTCCCGCGTTGGCAGACACGTCTGCCAGTCTTCTAATTCTCAAGAGAGAAGTCTTTCAATCAATGTACTGGCCGAACCAACAGACGGTCGACACGCTGTTGTCACGCTACACTTTCGACGGACAGCCCCCTAGGAATCAAAGAGAAGCCCTCGGAACGGCGAGACGGGTACTGGAGAGGCTGATTCAGGATCAAGTAGATACAGTCGGGTATGCACAAAGTGGCGCCGCTGAGCAGCTTGTCGTTGATATGCTGAACGAATATCGAGGAGTATGTTCCGACACTAACGTTTTCGACTTCACAACCCTAGAAGAGGACTTCTTGGAGCGACTATTAGGCGGTCATCTCGACGAGTGGACGAGGGACTTGCGTGTATTGCTCATCGATGAGTATCAGGACACAAACCCTCTCCAAGAAGCGATTTACTTCGCTTTGATCAACTCGGCTCAACTCTCCGCGGCTGTTGTGGGAGACGATGACCAGGCTATGTATCGATTTAGAGGTGGATCAGTGGAGCTGTTTACGGACTTTCCTGACCGCTGTCGACAAGCCACAGGACGCAATGTGACTCGTGTCGATATGGTCAGAAACTTTCGGTCCCAGCCCGAGATAGTTGACTTCTTCAATAACCATATTACAAGTGACCCAGAGTTTCAGAGCGCACGGATCAATCCTCCAAAGCCTCTGGTTACAGCGGCAAATCCCAGCGCAACTATTCCTGTCTTGGGCATGTTCCGCCCTGATGAGGCTACCCTTGCATCTGACCTCGCTATTTTCTTACGGAATCTCGCCGATCGAAATCAAATCTCGGTTGGAGTCGGTCAGGAGATTCATCTATCCCAAAATGGTGCCATGGGAGACGCCGTATTCCTGTCTCACTCCGTGGAAGAGGCTAGCTATGACCATTTTGGCCGAACTCAGGACTCCCGATTCCCAGGAGTGCTCAGGGGGTGCCTAGAAGGCTTAGGTTTGGAGGTCTTCAATCCCAGGGGACATTCCCTTAGGACCATACCCGATGTCCAAACGCTCCTTGGTCTCGTGTTGCTTACGGTTGACCCGAGTTCAACAATGGTCAGCGGGCTAATGCCCACCGGCGAGACAGGATACTTTCTTCGTCAATGGCGTGAAACTGCTCAGGAGTTTGTGGACAGCGACCCCCAACCAAATGATGCGCAGGGACTCTCAGGCTTCATCAATGCGTGGCAGAAGGTCGCCTCCGGCCAAGTCGTCACAGAGATACCGGCGGATTGGCCCGTCTTGGAACTGATTTTTAAATTGATCTCCTGGATACCGGGATTTCAGAGCGAGCCTGAACATCAAGTGTGGCTGGAGGCCGTTACGCGGGCTATTGCCAGCGCCGCAATGGGCTCTCCCTACGGCATGCAACTCCTTCAGAACGTGCAAGGTAAGAATCAGGGAGCACATGTTGAACGAAGTAGAGAGAGCCTGATCCGCGATGCACTCATGTCAATCGCAGCGAATGAAGTTGGCGCAGATGAAGACATAATGCCGAGTGTGCCTCGCGACCGACTGCAATTCATGACCATCCACCAGTCCAAGGGGCTGGAGTTTCCTTTGGTAATAGTCGATGTAGGAAGTCGCTTTAGGATGAACCATCCGAAACAGAGATTCCTGAGATTTCCAGAGGCCATTTCAAATGTCGTACAGGCAGAGGACGATATGGAGCCCTACCTTGCTGCCCCTCTTCGGGGACAACGAAGCGGGCTGGACCGTACATTTGATGACTTGGTTCGACTCTACTACGTTGCATATAGTCGGCCTCAGTCCGTGCTCATGCTTGTGGGAAATGAGGCAGGGCTCCTCTATGGAGGGACAATCAGGAACGTCGCGCTGAGCTGGCAACGAGGTGGAAGTTGGCCGTGGAGACAAGGGTACACGACCAAAAGGCCGCCGGTGAAGGTTAATCCACCCTTCTGGGAGTTATAACAGTGGAGATTGAAGTCAAACGCCCTGAGAATATCGTCCCTTCCTATTCGCTAACTGGCGACTTGCTTTCCTACTTGCGGTGCCGGCTACAGTATCGCTACCACAATGGAAGCGCGTTGCCTCCCTCACGACCCATTCAACTCTGGTTCGGTGAGTTTATTCATGGCACTCTTGAAATGTGCTTCCGCTTCTGGGATGAGACACGCCATAGAGGTGGACAGCCACCGGCCTTTCCGTGGCCATGCACTCAGCGTCAGTGGGGAGAGAACAATCCAAACTGGGAACAGCACGACATTGGGAGTTTCGCCAACTCAGTTGAGGAGGCTCTCCGACGCCAGGGTAAGCAAGCCCGCAGCACTGACGCTCGCGATTCCGCGTACCAACGTGTCGAGGTGGCAGTGAATGAACTAGGCCCCCATCTGTTTCCGCTCATAGCGGCAGCCGAACGCAGAGTCGTTGGAACTCGCCCCGTGCCAACGGGCAGTATTCCTCTGAGGTGTGCTAACTACGAGGTGCACGGGATTGTAGACGTACTCACCCACATGACCTTGACGCAGGGCACAGACGACAACCTGATTCGAGAGCACGTTCATCGAGTTTGTCCAAGCCTAAGCGGCATATTTGAAGTGATTGTCGACTATAAGGGCACACGTAGACCCCTTACCAACGAACCGTATTGGGATCAGGGGGAGTGGCAGATCCAGACATATGCTTGGCTAAGGCACAAACAGCCAGATGCCCTCTCAGTCGCGGCTGGAATCCTGATCTACATCAATGAGCTAACGCCAGGCGCGGAGGAGATGACAGCATTGCGGAAGGGTTGGCAACAGGGCACCACGGACGAAGTTCCGGAGGCCAACTCACGCGATGAGCAGATTGTCAGGATGTGGCGACCCGGCATGGACACAGGCCAATTGGGACTGGCTTTTCGCTTACGTCGAGCAATCCGGGTTATACCTGTGTCATCCAGCAGCATCAATACAGCGTTGCATGAATTTGATCAGGTTGTGCGCAGGGCTGAAGAAGACATCATGGCGGAATCGACCAATGCCAACATACTCCAAGCATGGTCCCCAGACTGTGAGGATGGAGCTACTTGCGCGGCGTGTGATTTCAGGCATTTCTGTCCGAAGCCCGCAGGTGTCTCAGCCACATATCAGGTCACGGCTCCGACTGCCCCATGACGCCTCACACAGGTAGGTGGCGAGACTCCGAGAAACCCTGGCTCGCTCAGAGAGCGGTCATACGCTGCCGAGCCTGACGAGCAGCGGGTCCGGAATACCGGCCTCAGCAAAACCCCTAGCGCGCAGGATGCAACTGTCGCACGAATCGCACGGAATCTCGTCGCCCTTGTAGCAACTCCAAGTATGCTCCAGTGGGGCCCCGAGCCTAGTCCCGAACGCGGCTATCTCGGCCTTAGATAGGTCGATAATCGGTGTCACGATATTGATCGACACCGCGTATTCCGTCCAGAGCTTGCTCCCCAGTTCCAGCGTTCGCCTAATGCTGTCGTAGAACTCGGGGCGACAGTCGGGGTAGCCGCTGTAGTCAAGCGCGTTGGCGGCGATGTACACGGAGGCTCCAACATCAGAGGCGTCGATCCCTTCGACCTCGATTGCGTACAGCACTCGGCTCTCCAGGTAGGCCGCGGACAGAGAGAGGAAGATCGTGTTGCGCATGGGGACGTAGGTTATCGGAATGCCGTGCCCAATTTCCTCGCCGGAGCGCCCCGAAGGTACATGGAAGCGGTCGGGGTTGGTCAGGGCGGAGTACCAGCCAACGTCCGAGAGAAAGGAGATGTCGAGGAGTCTGTGCTCAATGCCCAGAATGCCGGCGATTCGCACGGCGGAGTCGACCTCCTTAGAGTGGCTCTGGCCGTAGCGGAATGTGATCGCCGACATATTGTCAACGCGGCCCTTTGCATAGGCAGCAACGGTAGTGGAGTCTAGTCCTCCGGACAAGAGAGTAACGCCGTAGCTAGGCATGGAAAAATTATAACAGATTCTCAGATGTCCATCATGAGTGAGTAGGCGCGTGTAGCGCCCTCTACTACAACGAGGCCGGCTAGCCTCACACGAAGCGAAGCCCTGAACCGCGCAGCGGCCCAGGCGGTGGACCGTCGACTCTGAGACGGAGAAGTTCTGTTTGTCGACAGAACGTAGTCTACTTCCTGGGAGGTCAGCCGGTTCAAAGGGGGCCTGCCGCCTCCTGCAATATTCTCGATCCCATGGATGTCCTGACGTCTGAGCCACCGGTAGCAGGTGCTCTTGGGAACGTTCAACTCCCTGAGAACCCTACGCTTGGGCAGAGGAGACGAAGCTACCCTGGTCGGCACCTCCGCCTTCCCTGCACCACTCATCCGCTGTTACTGCCGACGCCCTGGATATCCTGAGGCATTGCAATGGGCGTTTTCTTGAGACGATAGACCTCAAGGGACAGATCGCAGACTAGTTGCCTGAGTTCTCCGTTCTCCAGCTTGAATTGATAGACCTACTAACCTACTCACGAGAGCGCGACCACTAGGTCATTCAGAACTCGCAAGATACTAGATGATCCTTTGCCTTCAGGCCAGAGTGTACGCGCTGTCTTGGGTCGGAGTTGGCTAATCCGATTCGTTGCTGCATGGGCGGATGATCGCCAGCATATGACGAAAACGTCGGCATTGCGCGCAAGTTCGTCCAACTGCGGACTGGCCACCTTGTCGTAGCTCAGCCGGACCACAACCCCAGGATAGAGTTGCTCTACTAGTAGACGCACACGGTCGCCGACTGACTCATTGAGCGTGTGAACGGCAATAGTCTTTCCGATTAGCCATTGGCGTTGTGGAATATCTTCAGGTTGTCGTTCGGGCTCAGGAAACAGGTCAGGCATCCCGAAAAGCGCAGCAAGCTGATTGGCTAGAGCCCTCTCACCCTTCGAAAAGCGAGTCTCGATTGGTGCAAGGGCTCCGTAGGTGCGACTCCACAATCCCTGTCTGGCCTCGGGATCGGGGCAAGCGTGAGTAACAGCCAATTCGGTAAGATCCAGCAAGCTTTCGATGTCGGAGGCTCCCGCTTCCTGCGGGATTACCGAACGCAGTCCATTAAGCAGGCTCCTGTACTGATTTTGATTGGGACCGAGTTCAAGCAACCCATCCAACAAGACCATGGCGGCGCTCACTGCCTCGCGTCGCCACCCTGAACTCAGCAGCAACGTGAGGAGTTCGTAAACCGTGATATACAGGGGCGCAGCTGGGGGGAAGGGCCAACGCGGGTCGGATCTTACCCAAGACACAATGAAGGGCAACGTGTCGAATAGCGTATCCTCCGCAAAAGGAGGCACCCCATTAATGGCCTCCGATATGCGAATCGCGTCTCCCTCTGCGCTGAGTTGATCCGCTACCGGCCACTCATGAACAGCATTTGCGGCCCACGCGCGCACTTCCGCCGTTGGGGCCTCTGTTAGCGTATTCAGCCATTGAATCCAAGAACGAGGGACAGTATCCACCCCCACTCTGTCGCGCAAATCGTCGTAGACAGCTCGATAAGCTCGGTTCTCAAGCAGGCTGCGTCTTTTCTCCTCCGGTAGCCGGCCCACGTAGTCAAGAGCGAGTTGAGACGATACAGAGTCCTCCAGCGGCATTGCGGTTAACATTCTCGCGATTGCGGCCTCCACAGTCGCGACCGCGCCGTCATCTTCGAGCACAGCCATCGGGTTCGCGACGTCTGCAGCCCTAGCTCGTAGCTCTCCGGCACTTATCTCTATCAAATTCTCGAGAAACTCCGCGTCCCCCGTAGCCCACTCAGCAGCTGCTTCCTTCAGCGAATCCAGCGCCGCCAAATTGATTGGACTCATAGAGAGCGCATTCAGAGCGAACGCCTTGCCAGCGGCCGGACTTGGCTGCAAAGGTCGCCTTGTAAACAGACTGCCTGAGTTACCGTAGATTTCCCTTTTGAAGAGTTCCAGGGCCCCGGCAGTATCTCCATCCAACTCCGCAGAACGAATTGTCGTTTGGTAAAGAGCCTCCGCCATCGCGTTCGTGACCGCAGACGAACGGCGCACCTGGCATAGCGCCGAGAAGAATTCGAGACCGCGCAGTTGTTCCCACTCCTTGAATTCAGCGTGGAGCCTTACTGTTAAGAATCGTAGGTTCACTGCATCAATGCGGCGATTGGACGAGAGAAAGGTCAGACTGTCTTGGGCCGCGGCCCGGTCGAGCCCAGCAATAGCGAGTTCAAACGAACGCAACACCTCACCCGTTGTGCGTGGGGCTATCTCCCAGCCAGACGGCATTTCATCAAGGTGCCTAGTTAGCCTTGCAAGGGCTGACAGAGTGTACCTGCCGCGGTCCTGGTCTGCGCCCGACGTGAAACGGGTACCAATCAAACCATCTACTTCAAGCAGGGCCGCCTCAAACGGATCGCTCTCCCCGAATTCGACCGTCGCTCCTGTGAAGTCGGACACGGTAAGACCAACCGCTGAACGCAGTAACGGCACTAGTTGTCTCCACTGTGAACCGTTTGCAGCTACCGCATAGTAGACCATTCTGTCACCCACATATCGTGGGATTATTGCACCCGGCAATCGGTCTGCTTTACACGTACGCAAGACTTGTTCAAGAAGCGCAAGCCGATCGGGTCTCACCTCTGAAGGCCAATCCAGCAAGGGGCGCAATTCCAAGTCAGCCGTCTTCCCGTTGATTAGCGGTAGAGCCATTCTGTCTACCTTTCCCCCCACCGCTCCTCTAGCACCAATCGGCGTTGAAACACCAATTCTGGGTCGCACCGGTAACCGAGGTATTCTTGGTTTATGTGGATACCACGAAAGGTGAAGTTCATGCTGCCGTCAATTGTGAAGTGATCGCTCACGATTCCCTTCTCGTGAACGTCCTGCGTGCGGATAATGCGCAAGTCATCGGTTAGCAGTTCATCCTTCATGCGCTGAAGTCGATCCACGAATTCATTATTCTGCACATCATAGTTGACGATAGCTGTAATCTTCACTCCGCGCTCGACGAGAGCCCGGAGAACCGAAGATAGGCGAATCATGGTTGCGGGCCACGCAGGTACTAGGCTCCCGAACTGGCGGGCGGTATTGTCGATTAGGTTGACATCATTGACCCAGGGTGATGAGAGCCACATCTGGGAACTCGGGCAAATCATCTCTGCGACGAAAAGCGACTGGAGAAACTCCATCGGCACCAGGTGCGATTTCTCCGCATAAATGTCCCTCGAAAGTGCCATCCTAAAACACCTCCCGTATCGCAAATGTTACACCTGTTCCTATCTCATTCCGGTCCACATTCACCACAACTGGATATAGGAGCATATAGTTTATCTCAATAGGTTCAGCCAACAGCGGGAATAGGCTCGCCGCAAGTTGTCCTTCCTCCCCATGTGTTGCATGGAGTGACGCCGAGCCGGCCTTCGCAAGAGCACCGGCCAAATCGGCCTCCCACGACGGAGAGCCAAAATCGATCAGTTCAGGCCTGCCAACCAACACTAGATCCCGAATCAAACTCGGGTCTGTAAACCCCACACTCCTAAACGGCTCGGCAGACTGGTAAATGCGCTCCCTAGCCTCGGCTGTTCGTTGCCACAGCAGTCCGCTTATTACGTTCGCCGACTCCGCGAAACCCAGGTTTACAGATGTGTGGACCTGGATCAATTGCCTGACCCGTGGCCCTAGCTCCGAGTGCAGCGACACTACCAAGCTGAACAGCCGTAGGTTTAACGCAAGACCCAATTCCTCTTCCCAATAACGCCAAGACCGCAACAGATCTGCGAGAAGTGCATCGGTTGCAGCATCTACGCCAGCACGAAGCAGCCTATGGCTAAGAGCTCCCTTAAGCTCCTCTCCCATGGCAAATCCACGTCGGGACATTGCCTTGAAGAGATCGGCCATCGCAGAAATTCGGGCTTCGTGGTCATCCCTGCCTCTTACTTTAGCAACGCGAGAGGCAAGATCTTCATCTTCTTCTAGCAATAGGACGAACCGTTCGAGATCCTGGGCAACTACTTCAATTGCGTCAGGAGCCACGGAGGCTTCGAGTGATCGCAAGAATCGACGCGGGTCCGCAGTTACTGTCTCCGACAGAGCCTCGATAACGCCGGCGCCTCCCAAGGTCGACTCGGTAATCCAGATTTCCCCATCTGGGGAATTGTTTGGGATACCCCGTGACAAATCTAGAAGTAAGGCCCCCTCTGGGGTGTGGTAGGGCACCGAGTCGTATGTTGCCGCGAGCAGCGCCTCTCCCAATGTCTCATGGACGCAAGCATACAGCCATGATGCCCAATCCGCCTCGTTTGGTTCCCATAGGCTGGGAGCAAGCTGCGCCAACCGGGTGACAACTGTCGGATTGGCAAGGAGCCGTTGCCAGCTTTGCTGCTCGTCTTCGCTTCTGTCCTCTTGTCCCATAACCGTGTCGTTGGTATCAAGATCAGCGAATTGTGCAGCGGTGTGAAATAGCTGGTCGGCAAGGCCCCTTTCGAGAACGACGCGAAGCGCGACGCTGAGAGTGAGGTTCTCCCCTATAGCCGTTTTAACAAGTGTGGCGACCAAGAACTGGCATAACCAATCTCGTTGAAAGGAATTGGTCAGGGACTGAAGCGCCTTGTCGCTTTGAATCAAGTAATTAAAGTATGCCATCTGCCAGGAGCGGAGATTAGAAGATTGCGCCGCATGGCTGGCCAGAGTCTCAGCGGTCGGCAAAGCAAGAGGAACAAAAAGTGCGTCAGTCTCTAGCTCGAACCCTAGCGCAGCTTGCGAGCCATCCGCCTCGGTGTAGATTGTCCTTACTTGGAATTCTCCGTTCGCCGGCGCTGGCGTCTTCACCGATGCGATCGCGCTGGTCGCGAAACGCCTAACCGTTGCTGGTGCCTGCAGAGAATGCGTATGGAAGTTGATGCTAGGGATCAGGTTACCCCATGTTGGATCGTGCGCGAAAGCGAGCGATATCGGATTACCCTGAGGGAGGATATGTGTGCTCCAGACCTGCCAGGCGTTTGAGGTGGGTCTGACCCGCCGGTCCTCGATTCTCTGCAGAGCCACCCGCCAGGGTCGATAACACCTCACCTCTCCAACAGTGCCATCATCCTGGCGGATAGGCACTAGGCCGACAATCTCCGCCTCTTCCGCATACTCCCCTATAGCAAGAGGATAGTCGCCATCCGCCAGGGGGACTGGCACCCAGTGATTAAGCCTTCCCCGCTCAGGGGCGAACCGCCTAGTGACACGGCCTGGGGTCAACTGGCTGATGGCCTGACTGATAGCCATTGACTCAAACTTCTCAACGTGTTGAGTCGTCGCCGGCGGTATCCGTATCGTTACTTCCGGGAGATTCAGATCACTGAAAAGATTGGGAGGCAAGAATTCTGGCAGAGGACGGATTCCTTCTACATGGCGGTCGAGCGCGTTACTACCGGCGAGTGTCGGGTGCATTGCCCAGTTCGTTTGGAGCCTCCTAGCCAACGTCGGCAGAACTTCTAGCATGAGCCCACGTGGGGTTCCCCATAGGAGTTCATCCACCTCGCGTTGTGAGTTGAGTTGCAGGGCCCACCGAATATGATTGGCGAGGTCCTTTCGACGCGCGCCGTCGTTTGTTAAGACGTCTTCAATCACTTCCTTCAAGATTGACTGCTGCTCTTGACCTCGGTGCCAGCGAGCGGCCTCAGGGCCGCTCGCCGGTTGCCACCACCAGCCCCTCGCCGACCGGTTCCTTGCCGCAAGCCAGTCCAAGAAGGCGAATGCGGCCTGCATCCTGAGCACGTAGCGATTCTGAATCGGCAGCGCCTGCGGGCGGAGTGTCGGGTCGAATAGTTGATCATAGGTTTGGAAAGTCTGGCGGTCGCGCCCATAATCGGAAAGGACTGTGACGGTCCATGGACGCATAGACTCCGTTCGTCCTGCCCGCCCTTTCCTTTGCACGAAAGAAGCCAGAGTCTTAGGGCTCTTGTGTTGAATTACCCCGCCAACCGTAGCGTCGTTGAAGCCCACTTCCAAGGCCGAGGTTGCAACAAGTACATCACTCGTCACATCGACGCCTCTGTCCTGAGCGGATACCCGACCAACACCCAAGCGCCGGGTGAGTGGCCGCCCGATCTGCTCCACCGCACGCCAGCGCTGTCCAACTCGATCCTTCATGCCGCTGGAAAGGCCCTCCTCCGGCCCGCGGAGGGCGGCGAGCGGCTCGCGAGTCCAATCTGGCTGTCCGAATATGGTCTGAGCTTCAGCATCCCTCAAGAAGTCAAATAGCCGGTTGGTGGAATCAAGGTCATCGGTGAAGACGAAGACTCGTTGGCCAAACCGCCCGTCAGACACAGAATTCACGCCAAGCGGGTCTAGCAACCGAGCCATCAGGAAGGTCGCCTGGATGGTTGCAGACAACAATTGCGTACGAGCAGCCGGGTTCCCTCTCAAGACCAATTGATACTCCATTGCCTGTGGTTCAAGTTCCTCAAGTCGAGGAGACTCTTCGGCAACCTCACTCAAACGAACACCCGTCAAATCGGAGAGGAATCTCGGCGCACCTTCCAAGGTTGCAGATAGCCCCACAAAATGTACTGGGTTGGTTCTCCCCACAGCATTACGCCACCGTCGGAGCACAAAAGCCATCTGAGCGCCGCTCGTTCCTCCGTAGGTGTGCACCTCGTCCAAGAGAACCAAACGAGCTCGCCTGGCTGGGTTGTCGGCAACTCCGATAACATGCCGCATCGAAGTGTCAGAGAGCCGCCGGTTCAGCATTTCCCCCGTTGTGAACACAAAGTCCGGGGGTTCATGACGAGCACGCTCCCGAGTTAGCACGACCTCCTCTGGGCCAACCGCGCCGCCACACTTCTTGGCGCAGAATAGTCGCTCCATCCTCCGGCCAATATCATTAAGACTCCAAATCATCTCCGCGCCACATTGGGAGCAAGAAAGAAATGGGCAAACGAATCCCTCTCCCTGCAAGACCCAATTCGCTCTCCTCACCGACTCCGGCGTTGAATCGTTGGGAGTCATGCCGAAGTAGGTGCCAATGAGAAACGGCCGCCGACCGAAGGAGGAAAGGGCAGTTCCTGTAAGGGACAACAGTTGATAGGCCTGAGCGAACTGGTCCTTAAGTAATTCCACCCTTGGGTAAATGGCCAGAGCCTTTACCCAATGATCATTCGGAGCCAATAGGTCCGCCAATTTGATGGATGCCGGAAGGTAAAATGCCAATGTCTTCCCCGAACCAGTTCCCGAGGTCAAGACAGTTCCTGCGTCACGCTCCAGATTCCGCTGGATTGTTTTCGTAGCCCGGAGTTGGAATCTCGATAGAGAAATGCCATCCAACATGGCGGTTGCCACAGCTTCCTTAAGGTCAGTCCAAGCCTCAGCGGTCTTCAACTCCGCTAAAGCGGCAACTCTCGATACCTCTCGGCGAGGGACCATGCGCGGCCTCGCGTCAATCCGATAGCCTGATACAAGATCCGGCGCACTGAGCCAATGGCGCCTGGGAAACAATTGCTTTAGCCGCAACATCAACCGGACGCCCTCACCAAAACGCGATCTGTAACGATAGCCCGCGCCATCGCGCCCCACCTCAAACAGCAACCTCTTCTCTATCAATTGTTCCACCAGTTCATCCGCCTTGCCCTCACCGCCGCCATCCCGCAAGATAGCGGTTGCCAGCCCGTCGATATCACTCTCGCTTAGGCTTCCATCGACATAGCCCCATTTGAGCAGGCGCAGTTCGTTCTGCTCAACGTCTGTAAGTAATTTGTCTATCTTGGGACTCGTGTCGCTCATCTATTCCTCTTCCACGACATTACGATAATCTCGGTTAGTTCATTTTGAGCAAGCCAAGCCCCAGCCTCTGCGGTGAGGTTCGCAAGGGTCGCTGTACCGTCGCTGATAGCCTCAAGTAACTCTTGGACGAACAACGGCACATCGGGCACATGATCGCGCAACTTTTTCATTTCTTCAGCGAGAGCAGCTGGCCGATCCATTGTCTGTTCCGTAATAGGGGACTCCTCAAGCCTGTCAAACTCAGCTTCACGTTCGCGAATTTCCCTCACGACATGCTCGTAGACCGGGGATCCACTGAGAAGACGCAACAGTCCCTCGCTTGATTCGGGACGGAAAGAGGCGACGTATTCAACCCACGCCTTCTTGATCGACGCGTTTAGCGAACTAGACAACCGCTGTAGCTCCCCTTTCACTTCAAAACGCCATTTGGGGTTCGGTTCAGTAATACTTGCACGTTCCCGCTCATAGTCCGCAGCAATCTCTTTGATAGTATCCCTTAGGTCTATGACTCCTCCCGGAATAGAAACCGAGATGCCTCTTTTCCTAAATTCCCCTATCCGTGCCGTGGCGAGTCTGATAGAACTGGCCGGCCCATTGAGTTCAGTCGCACGTTCTTCAAATTGTTTAGCCTTCCAGGTGTCTACGTCGCTTTCCGCAAGATCCTTGATTCGAGCAGAGAGTTGATCTAGTTCTTCAACAAACAATCTAACCTCCCACTATTCCCTAGCGGGCTCCGCTAGTAACTGCAAATCTTCCAATAGTGAGTCCAGTGACTCCTTAATCTCTGACTGGTGATGTTGTACAGCGATGTTACCAACTGAGCGCTCCTGTTCTCGCTGGGTCAAGCTACGGGTCAATTCTGAGGCGAATCGGTTGCCAGCATCGATAAAATCGCGAGCACCGGCGGTAGCATTTCTACCTCTATCACGCCCTAATTCTCTCAGACGGTTTTCGGGATTTGTCTCTTGGCTAAGCGAGTGCGCTGTTCGCACTGCGTCGTCCAGTTGCAACCCTTCTAGCCTCGTGATCGCCTCCTCGAAGTTTCTTCGTAGAGTCGCCTGGTGCGGTATAGACTTTGCGACTGCAAGGTCGACAAGCGCGCGGGCACTGTCCAAGAGCGATTTTCGAGTTGTTCCTACATCGACGTGTGCTCGCCACCACGGAAGCCATTCTGTCTTTGCCTCCCACTCTCGTCGTGCGGACACAGGCAGTTGTAAGGCGACTTCACTGTGGAGTGTGGCGATTGCCTCGTATTCCTGAAACAGCCTTTTCCCTGCTGACGGAGCCGCCGACAGTTGCCATCCTTGAGGAAGGGCTCGCAGGGCCTTGATGATTGAGGCCGGTCGGAGAAAGGGGCTGGCTACTCCTCCCTTACTCGCCGTGGTCCAACCCAACACCGTTTCCTGAATCTTCGAACGTTGACGTTCCAGTCTCTTATGAAGGTTTTGCCACTCTGCTGACTGTCCCACATCGCGAGGCCATTCCTCGAACAGCGCGTTTAGTATCTCTGCAATCGTTGGGTTAGTACGCGCCGGACGTCCGGCTAGGGCAGCGCCAACGGCGAGCAATTCAACCCCGGTAGACACTACGTCGATGCAATGCATAGGATCGGAAAGTGCACGTATCTGCCTGACAACCTCGCTCGACCATCGATCTAGAGATGTGCCAAGAGCACGCAAGCGTTGTCCGCCGCCGGGGAAGGCCCAGGTACTTTGCTCCCGGTAAAACTCCAACCCTTCCAAGGCAACCGCAGCCTGGATTAACTCATCTGGATCGTCATCCATCGGAATGCGAAGCATCACTGGCCGTTGAGCGACCTGAACTGTCTGTCTGACAAAACTGATGCTGTCTGGACGGAAGGGCATTCCTGATCCTGCCCATCGGGTCCTTAGGATTCCCTCGCTATCCCAGTCTATATGGCTCACTATGGCCTCAAATAGCATGGGACGGACGGAGTTCAGCAAATTGTCCCTGATGGAAGCGCCGTTGCCCCAATCAGCTATCCCGGATCGACGCCAGGAAGACGGTTCGTCGTCCGGCCCTGGGGGCTCGCCTTCAGGCGGGTTTTCCGGTGGATCTAAGCCTCCGATCTCTGGCTTGCCCACACCAAATGCTTCGTAGAGGCCGGAAGGTTCGTCAACGAACCTTCCGGGGGCACTCGTCGCCCAAAATCCTAGAATCCCTACCTGTTGGCTAGCTTGACCAGGAGACTGCCTGCTCAATTCCTGAGCCAAAGCAGGCGGAACTTGGTGCCCCCCCATGCGTTCCAGGAAGCGGGCAGTCGGAAATATTCCCTCCTCAATGTCTCGCGCAAAGAGATCTAGTGTTGTTGCCAGTACATTTTGGACGAGGAATCGAGGATTGAATCTGTAGTCGAACGCCGGGTCGCTTCGTCGCAAGGCGTTGAGTAGCGCATTTCGGTTGAAAGGATACAGTCCCTGATCCTCCGATTCTCCGAATGCAGCATGACACTCTGAGCGAAAGTCACAGGATTCGCAGGCGTTCGGAGGTAGGTTAGAACCCGCATCGTTGTGAGTTGCCCACTCCGTCAAGCTCTCCCAATCAAGTCGCGCAGCATTGAGATACCGTGCAGCAAAACCGACTACGGCCTCGTCCTTCGCTGTCGCCTCTTCGCCGAAAGTCATCAAATCTGTATGAATAACCTGCAAAACTCTGGTCTTCACCGTTTCGGGGATATTGGCAGTGTAGTATCCGGTCGTCACAGCTCCAGCCCAGCGGAGTCGGCACAATCCCTTATCGTCATCAGGTCTGCCCTCGTCTAAGAGAGCATCGAACAACGCACCGCTGAGTCCTTGACTCAATGCCATGTCTTCGAACAACAGAATCAATTCCTTCTTTTGCGCAGCAAGATACCGACGCACCTCTTGAATCAGGTTAACTAGACGTTCCGCGCTAAGTCCTACGACCCTTGAGATTGCAGCGTCGAGGTTACGATTGAGGATCTCAATCGCCATCAGTTGCACCTGTTGGTCAATGTTCAGTTGAAACATGATTTGCTGTGCTGGATTCGACATCTTCGCAACGTCGGCCATTGAACTCGGAAGATCGCTTAGACGGAACTCCCAGTTCGGCTCCACTTCGCTTCCATACATCGTGGGCGGACTCAGCACATGGTCCACAACATGTTGCAACATTGGATGATCCGCCCAAAATTCCATATAGACAAATGGGTCGGCCAACAAATCCGGTAAGCCCCTGATCAAGGCGTCCTCGAGGTCCTGACCATTCTCCTTGGTGGCGCGAGAACCTCTTATGACAGCGGCAAGGCTGAGAACCAGCGCGTACTTCAGGTCCTCCCGTGTCACGTACTCACGGCCAGCCTTCTCGAGTTCATCTCGGTACGGGCGCGCATCCTCCTTCGGGAGCAAGGCCAGGATAGCTTCGATGATTCCTCGAAGGCCCACCCCTGTGCGTGGAATTGCTATGACCTGACGGCTCTTGTCGTCAGGTATGTTCAATTGCATCCATTTGACGAAATGGGACTTCCCGGAACCCGACTCTCCAAGAATCATGACTTGAACGTGATTCCTTGCCGGCGAGAGAAACTCATCCAAGAACTGCCTGGGGTGCACGATCTCCTTGGGGACAGCGGCAACGTCCCCGACAACCGGGCCTGAAATCCGAAGTGGAAATTCGCTGTGGATAGCCAAGAATACCGCACGGTCAGCAAGCTCAGCGTTAGTATTCATCACGCTGTGAACTCGATCAGGGTCCCAGCAGAGATATTTTCCAAAAGTCATCAGTGGCCACCAATCCAAGTTAGGTGACTTACGGGCCTTGCCGTTGTACCGTCGTCCAGTTCCATTGATGGCGCATCTGATAGATTCTCTAACCTGAGTTCGCTGGATTGCTCCAACTGCAAGAAAGCAAGGCTCAATGAACGGGATATCGTCGTTGGCCTTCGAGGATTGGCCAATCGGGCGTCAATTTCAGTGCGTGCTGTGCCCCCATCAATCAAAGGAAGACTCTCCGCCAGCAGGCGAAGCGTTTCGGCCACCGGGGTTTGCTCCACAAGGCTGGCGACCCTTCCCAAATGGCGTCTCACCGCCTCTGTCGGATCCACCACTACCACCTCACGGGAAGAACCCCTAGCAGTCTTCAGCCGCCAAGCGAATCCCAGGTGTCTCGCCCAGTAGATGAACTGTTGACTGCGGGCTTCGTCAGTCAAATCTAGGGGCGATCCGCAGTCATCCTCCACCTCGCTTCGAAGCCCACCCTGCCAGGGAAGCGGGTCAAGAGGGTCTCGAGTCAGCAACCACGCCAATGCCTTGCACACCCTGGCCTGCCGATTCCCATCAGCCAGTTGAGGTTGGACAATCTGGTCCTCAAGAAAGTGGAACTTCTGACTGCTAGTCATTCGCCTGACCTGGTCTGTCAACATGAAGCGGCCCTCGTCCCCTGACACAACGACATGAAGATTTCTGAGCTCTGAGAGCACCTCCGGCAGAATCGCACCTTGGCGGTCCGGATCGTCGTCTCTTCGCACTCTGGAAAGGGACGGTGGAGTAACTTGACTTGCGATTTCTGCTTGCGTCATACCTTTCGATGATCCATCAAGGAGTTCCCAAACGGCATACAGCCGATTTGGAGTAGCCGTTACAGATGTAACTACGCTCATTGGGACATCCTCCCCACAAAAAATGCAACATCAAGTTTCCGCCCCTCAAACCCATCCTGCAGCCTGCGGTCCGGACGATCCGGATCCATGGCATCAGCATGCAGGAACAGAAAATGTGAAGAACCCGGCGGCCTTACCCTCAGCAACAGGGTGGTAACCAACGCTTCCCTGCCGAGAATCACGCCAGTGTGTCCCTGCGGAAGAGAATTGGGTGGTAGGTCAGCAGAATGGAAGAGGGGCCAAGCACGAGCCACCTTCTGAATGTCAGCCGCAGTGATAAGTGCATCTGGAGGGATGATCCAGTTCCAAACGCCACATGACACAAGCTTAGCTAAGGCTTCAATCCAACGTCTGGTTCGACGGACATCGCCCATGTCCTCGTCGCTGTAGAATATTACTGTGCGATTTCCACGGCCCAAAACACTACGAGCGGTATTGTCAATCTCCCTCTCAAATGGCCAAGCAAAGGCAGTATTTCGAGCGTGTTCAGTCAGTTTAGCTCTCCCGGCGGAGCGGCAATCTGGGCATCCCGCGCAGGCCGTCGCCACATGAACAGCCCTATGGCTGGTTTGATAGCTGTGAGAATTCACCTCAATCTCATAAATCGGGGCCAATAAATCCGCTATACAGTTGCCGCCTCGGAGCAATTGAACCATTCGCTGGAAATTAGTCCGATTGCTCCCGACTAGCCGCTCTCTCAGGGGAGAAACGACTTCCTGCCAATGCTCAATGCTAGGGTGCATCGGGTCGTCAAGTCGAACTCGTTGATACTGTTGGAAGAGATTGCTCCCAATCTCATCAAGTTCTTCCTCCTCACCTGAAGTCTCTTCAATTGACTTCATGGTTTCGTTATCAGGTCCGAGCAATCGAATCATCTTCGCGTTGGCCATAAGTGTTAGGGTTCTGATATGCCATTCCGTGTTCAGGTCACCGCCCATGTCCTGTCGTCCATTGCCAACCCCTGGAGGGACATCAACAGCCAACCTAAATACATTATTCCCTTCATAGGAACTTCTCTTGTGATTGATCATCGATTGCCAACGATTGATGGCCCTTTCGATGGTAAGCAACTGCGGCCGGTTGAGCGAACGTGCGATTCCAACGTCGCGTTCAGTGGGAATGATAACTGATGCAGTTCCACCGCCATCACGACCTCCCCTTCCAACTTCTTGGTAGAAGCGATCTAGCGTCTCTGGAACACATGCATGCACGACGCATCTTACGTTTGGATTGTCAATCCCCAGCCCAAAGGCCGACGTGCCAACAACCAGATCGAGCGTTCCTTCTCTCCAACCATGAATCACATTGTGTCGGTCGGAGGCACTGCTTTTGCCAGTCATCAATCCGATGCGCCTAAATCCTTGGCCGTGTAGCAACTCATACCATTTGTGCGCTTTTTCTACTTCCGTTGCGTAGAGGATGGCCGGACGCGGCATGTGTAACACAGTTTCAAGAACTCGCTCACGCTGCACCACACCGGAGATCTCTGGCGAAACCCAATACTCTATCTCCGGACGCAATTGGACAGCCGATAGGAAGTTCAATCCAAGATCCCCTCCGTCGGCAAACAACGCACGAAGGGTCTCTATCGTTGTTGTAGTCATGGTCGCCGAGAGAAGAAGCGTTTTGGGCGCCCGGTTCGAAGGCGATGCTTCAATTAGTTCGGCGCGCACTCCACTCAGTGCTTGGAATGATGCACGGAAGTTCGCGCCCCATGCGTCGACTAGATGCGCTTCGTCAATGACAATTGCTCGTAAGAAGCCTACCCGTGCAGCGTGGAGGAGAGCTGGGTGCAGGGTAGTACAAACAGCCTCGGGGGAAGAAAAGCATAAACCTTGCGTGCCCATCCGTATCCTATCAAGCATCTGGTGGCGTTCCTCCGCCGACACGCCACTGGTATAGGCAAGCCTATGACTCCCAAACCCCAAGTCTCTAGCGGCAATCGCATGGTCTTCCGCTAGGGCGCTGGTCGGCGTGACGACTAGCGTTACGCCCGGAACTCCGAGATCGGTTTCCAGTGCAGCCAGCAACTGGAATACAAAGCTCTTGCCGTCGCCAGTCGGAAGTGTGATGGCCAGCGAAGCGCCTGGCGGTGTCATGAAAGCAGCCCGAACGGCAGAACGTTGACCTCTGGTTTGGTAGCTATCCCGGTGGAGCAATGACAGAAAAGGATCGCCAGGCACCCTATCATAGGTGCGCCTAGTCGCCTCGCCGGCTGCGTGGCCGTCCACACCTCGATCCGGCACGTCCTGGAGCCACGTCGGTCTCCATGGTGTTGCTTGCAGAAGCACCGAATCCTTACCTGCCTGCGTGTGTACGCCAGTAAGCCTCCAGTGGTTCAGGCTTGGCCAACCATCTTTGACGGGGACGCTGAGTTGTGCATCCGCTCCGGTAGTCTCTTGCTGGAAGCGGAGGACCTGCCGAACCAAGATCGCAAGGTCGATGGGTGATGGACGATCGAGAGCGCCCTCCCTTAGTGCTGCTACCGCGCGCATCAATCTATTAAGGCTCGGATAGGCCGTATGAGAAAACTCCTCAGCTGCCAACACTTGATGACTCAGAGCCTCGAAAGCCGCCAACCCTTCAAGTCCTGACCGCTGATACATCATTCGAAGTCCTCAGATGAATGATCGTCGGTCTCGAGTTCGTACGCATTCGGTGGTGAGTTCGAGACTACGAACAGACCCATGGCATCAAGTCTTATGGTCGCCTGCCTGATTGCCTCCATCAACAACGCATTCACTTGCAAGTCGACGTCAATTGAAGAGCCAGCCGCGTCCCCAGTCTTCCTAGTTGCTAGTCGATCGTTGTCTGCAGCCAGAGCGCCCAGGGCATGTGCTACAACTCGATTCTTCCAAGATTGATGCTCTGTAGAATTCCCCACTAGCACTTGACCTGTTTCACGCGTGCGATAGACTGCCTCTTGGAACGCGCCAGGCTCGATTATTCGAAACAGCGACTCCCGCCGACTGCCGAGATTATAGTCCCGGCCCGCGTGGCCTCCGACGGTCGAATAACCGCGCTTAAGAATCCTCTGCAAGAGATCGTCGTTGATCGGCGATCCGTCCAAACCGACGTCAATCAGCATTGTCCAAGGAGGCAGAAGAGCGTCGAGACGACGCTGGATCGCGAATTCATCAATGTTGTCAGGCAGCATAGTAGTCTCTCTCTGGATCGTAGACGCTTCGGCCTGAACGACATAGCTCAAACGGAATCCTAGCCAACGGCCCCAGCGTTCAGAATCCCACTCGGGATCCACGCGCCAGGTCGCGAACGCGATGCCCCGGTCGTCCCACCGAAGGAATCTCTCCACAGCGTCGACGAGATGCATCCCCGGCCGCACGAGCCGTATCCCTGGGACAGTTGTTGCAATCGATCGCAGGTAAGTCAGATTGGACCCAAAGATAGAAGGATCGAACAATTCGCTCCAGGGTTCCTTTGGAAGCAGTGTTCGCTCTGACCACCCGAGACTGAATACTCCACGCCGTGACATCGAGTCGATGGGGCGGAACTTGAGGGTGCCGACCAGGAATCTCTGGAGCGGCTGGAAGCGTCGTGCCTCGTCGGCCGCGTCTAAGCACTCGAACAGCAGGTTCGCGTCATCGTCGGCCATCGCTCGGGAGTCAAGCGCATATTCCTCATCGAGGCGTTGGCGCTCACCGGCGATTTGACTACTCAAGGCCTCCATGATCTCGGTCAGCCCCTGTGCACCTCGCCGAAACAGCGCCAATTCAACCTGGCCACGCAAGTCATCAAGCAAAAACTGTAGTTCTGAAATCGACTCGTCGAACACATGGAACGTATCACGTATCGCCTCGAACCACGCCATCCACGGGTTTGGACCCTGACAATACGGCACCACCACCCATTGGGGGATTTTGTCGCCAAACCTATGTCGGCCAAAGCGGTCAACCCTGCCAATGCGCTGCTCGATGCGCGCTGCGTCCACGGGGAGGTCGGCATGCACGATTGCCGTTGCAAATTGGAGGTTCAGTCCTTCCTCCGCACGTCGATCGCCAACCAGCACGGCATCGCGTGGAGATACACGGAATCCTTCCACCGCCCGAGCAATTTCGTCCTCAGTCGATTGCTCGGTTACCTTGAACACTGTCTCGTGCCCACACTCTTCCACAGCGTTGCTCAGTGAACTACCGAACTGGCTGGATGAGGTCATCGCGACTACCTTTGCTGGCTCTTCGTCAGTACGTGTGCGGAGCGCCGCGCTGTGGACGACAGTGGCAACCAACTGCTCCCGATTCCCGGCTGTCTCTTCTCGAAAGGCCTCTAGGGCCAGCCGCAATTCTCTCGATTCTCCCTCGAAGCATTCAGCATTCCTTTGCATTTCACTAAGGAGCCTCTCGCACTCTTCGGGGCTTTGGCCCAAAGTCTCTAGCATCAAGGCGTGTCTGTGAACAAGTACTCTTTCCAGCGCTTCATCAGGGTTCTCTACTAGGTATTCGACTGCGGTCTGTCGCCAAGAATCCAATGCGTCGGCCATAAGAGGACTTCGCTCATCGTCGTCTTCTTCAGGCGTCACGTCACCTCGGCGAGGAACGAGCACCCATTCTGGCAAGTCGCGTCTCCTGGTTCTGACGAGTCGTTGATGAAGGCGATAAGTATCAGCGATATGGTGCCGTAGTCGAATGATAAGACTTGTTGCCTCGGGGATGTCCTTTTCAATTGCTTCACTCAAACTTCGCACTTCTTTAATCATCCGGGAATGCACTTCTGATTTTCGCCAAAGTGTTTAGCAAGAATGGTGCCGGTAAGCTGGGACTCAGAGCCAAGAGAAGGCGACCGTATTCTTGCCGCCTGCGAACACGATCAGCGAATTCGTCGCGCGCTTCGAAAGGATATCCCGTTGGATCCAACAAGTGTAAGAGTGCCAAAAGAAGGTCTTCGTCGCCAAGCGTTGGAGTAGCTGATATCAGAAGCACTCGTGAGGCCAATCGTGTTAGTTCTTCAAGATGACGATATTCTTCATTTGCCCAGGCATTCTCAGGGATGAGATGATGAGCTTCATCGATAACCAAAGAGTCGACTTCTCCCGGCACGAGTTGCTTCAACTCCTCATGGGTCAGAATCGTTACGTTAGAACTCGTGAGAAAGAACCGGTCTCTCAGTTCTCTTACCCACTGCCCAAGGAGGGTGGCCGGAACTAGGATTCCGACCCTCTCTGTCGGATTGTCGATGACTGCCTGGCGTACAATCGCACCGGCTTCAATCGTCTTGCCGAGGCCCACCTCGTCCGCTAATAAATAACGTTGGATAGGATCCTGCAAGATGCGCCGAACTACCTGAATCTGATGGGGGAGTAGTTCAACGGACGCCGACAGGAGTCCGGTCAACCCATGCCCAGCAGCCCTACTATTGGTGATGCATTCAAGCGCGCCCTGGCGGGCGTCGAAGAAATATTGAGTCTCCATGCCACCGTTAGCGAGAATAGCGGCGGGGTCGTCAACAGGCAATAGGCAACGCACGTGTAAGTGCCGTTCAGGTATCCTATGACTCAACCGATTTGGGAACTGGATATCATATGCTATCTGCCCCCCACCATCGAGAGTCGAACCCACGAAATAATCAACGACACGTCCCACCATCCAGTGCCCCGCACCACTCTCGACATATACCCGAGTCTGCGGACTAAGATATGCTCGCCTAATCTGCTGTGCCGGGTACACTAGATCGAATGTCCGGGAAGGAGACCTGAAAAACCGGACCGTGGCCTGTTCCTCATCTGAATCTACTAACCGCCCAATACCATTCTGATCAAGTGTCCAAACGAACTCACCATTCCTAAGCCGAACCATCTGCTCTCGATTCCCTATCCCCGCCGCTGCCAGTAACAGAGTTTGCTGGCGCGAAAAAATCTGACCAGGGATTTTTCCCTATGGTAAGACATGGTTCAAGCGGTGACCACCCTAAGAATCGACGCTCAGTGGCATAACACTCCTTAGGGGTGTAGAGACAGCAGGCCTAGCAAAGACGAAGGGCACCGCTCCACCCTGAATTCACAAACGAAGTGGAACACCAGATCAGGGTGTTGCCATGGGATACCGACAACTCTCCATTGAGGATCGGTGTGAGCTTGCCCAATTGTCCTGCGGGCGCGGGGAGGCAGACACGATGCTCTTCGGGAGGTCAGGGTAGGTGGTGCCGGCCCTGCACGAGCGCCACTCGCGCCTGCTGATCGCAGCGCGGGCGCTGCCGCCGGCGTTTCGACAGTCGGTGACCTTCGACAACGGGACGGAGTTCGCCCGTCATCACGAGTGTGCATCGAGACCTTCTTCTGCGACACCGACTTGCCGTGGCAGAAGGGCGGGGTGGAGAAAGCGATCGGGCAGCTGCGCCGTTTCCTGTCCGGTAGGACGGTCCTGGCGGATGTGTCGGAGGAGCGGTTCTCGCTGATAATGCAGACGCACAACAACACGCCGCGCAAGTGCCTCGGCTACCGGACACTGACCGAGGTTTTCATGGCCCAGGTGTTGCACTTCAAATTTGAATCCACCGCGCAGCCGGGAACAGTTGAGATCGGAATGGGCATCGCAATGATCAGGGAACGGCGGATAGGCCACTATCGATTCTGCGAATCTTCAAGGTGCGGGGTAGGGAGCCACTTCCCTTCGCCCTTGGAACGACAACGGCGCAGCGAAAAGGGACTTGCCGGTTGTCCGGCCACAGCAAAACGTCAAGAAAGACATCCCCGCCCGCCGCATTGTGGATGGCGCAGGCTCTCGCCGGAGCATATCCACGCGCAACACCGCCGCACCATGTGATGCTCCACGAACGCCTTCCCCACGCCGCGGCGTCGCTACAGGAGACGCAAGCAGAGGTCCCGCCTTTGCCACACCCGCGTTAAGATGCTATCGAACACCCCGGGAGCGCCCTGACAACAAGACATGGCGACGAACGGAGAACAAGTTGCCCCCGCGGTTGCCTCGCCGTGCCCACTACCGACGAACCGGTCCGATACACCATGGGAAGCCCATACCGCCGTTCAAACAGCGAGAGTAACGAGACCTACCTCAACCATGGCGCCTTGTAGTAAAACGCCGTATCATACATCGTGCATAGCAACAAGGCTATATCATCTCCCCGTTCCGTGCCTAGGAACGCGGCATCCCCTACCTCTTGGGAACAATCCATCTATGGTTCCCTACACAACCACATAAGCCTTGCCCACAAGAACACACCGAGTTACTCAAATGATATTGTTTAAGGAACCTGCTGCATCCATGATCCTTCGCGGAGAGAAGACTCAGGCACGCAAAATGTGGTCGCGACCACGGGCGAAATTAGGATCTGAGCATCTAGCATGCCGAAGGCTTCCTATGCGCGGCGAAAAACCATTTGCCAAGATCAAGATAGACCGCATTTGGCGCCAGCGGCTCGGGGATATATCGGAAGCTGATATTAAAGCTGAAGGATACACTGGACGGGAAGAATATATAAGACAGTATATATTGGGTCGAACCGTTCCCGAGCCGGTGGAAGACGTTGAAGTGTACGTGTTGGAGTTCCATATCGTGGAGCGATATGAGCCTGTGCCGCCTATTCAACCCCAATGATCTTGTGCAGTTGAACGCCCAACCTCCATCCAGGCAAATGGTTCAGCAACTCAATCGCTGACCTTAGATTCGTGGTGGTTTGGTCTAGGTCAGCATCCCAAACAATGGGCTGCAGGTATCGAACCTGGGCTTCGATTGCATCGTAGCCCTCCGGCCGTATCTCAGGGTTTGGATGGGGCCACAACAATTTCAACGTATCAGCCCTCCCAATCACCGTCATTGCCGGAGGCAGTTTTGGCGAAAGAGTCAAGTGGTCGAGCCGCTCCAAAACCCCGTCGCGAAACGCCTTCGTTCCGTTGGTTTCGATGGCGACGCGATAATTCTCAGAGTGAAGAGCGTCTAGCAAAGGTGCGTCAATTTGAAGCGCAGGTTCGCCGCCACTCACCCAAACCCATTCAGCACCTGGCGTTCGGAGTGTTGAAAGCCTGGCCAGAATCGAGTCGCTAGTTTCCATTGTGTGGGAGAAAAACTCTGTATCACAATAGGGGCACTTCGAATCGGCCTTCGTTTGCGGGCGCCCGTCCCACATGTTGCAACCGGAAAAGCGCAGGAAAAGGCAAACAACACCCGCTAAGGCTCCCTCGCCCTGGATGGTGGGTCCAAAGATGCTATTCACGCCGTATCGATGCACTACAACCATTAGACTCCCACAAAGTAATCGCTTCGACATTAAACGGAGTGTGATCCTCCAGGCTGCGCAGCAGAAACGAAGCAATGTTCTCAGCCTGTGGGCGCCAGTTAAGAGTAACCACACTCGGGGCCAGTTACACCAACGACGCCGAACATGGTTAATCACGGTGTACGACGAAGCGGTGGTCAAGGTTAGCGTCAATGAAACCGCCGGCCACCGCCTTCAGGGCGGCAAAACCACCAACCATCCCCTTGTCGTCCAACGAAGGCGCACAGACAGTTACGGGAGCAACGCAACCATAGCCGTGAAGATTGGAACACGAAGCAGGATGGTTGTATAGAGTATAACCCCTAGTAAATTCGAATCTTCGCGTAATGCTGGTCATTGCATGTACTCCGTTGGATCCATCACCCCAGCTTCCTGAAAGGCCTCCCGGCGCTCGCAGCAGATGCCACATTCCCCACATTGCGGCTCGAGTCCCTTATAGCAAAACCAAGTTGCAGCCCAGTCTTATACCAACTCTTCGCCGCTTCTGACAATGTCGCTGAAGCCAAGGAGTGTATAGGTGGAGCATAGCCCTCTGTTGCTATCGATTCCATCGCAGCAAATGACTCGATAGTCGCCGGACGACAATCAGGGTAGATGGGGTGATCACCAAGGTGCACGCCAGCAGTTACAATAGGCATTCCCGAACCGGGGGGCGTTGAGAATGCTCGCACCCCCGTGTTCCTCGAGAGGCAGGAGATGCCGTCGGTCGTCGGTCACCAGGAAGTCGGCGGTGGCGGTCGCCACGCACTCCAGGATGCGGTTGTCGGCGTGGCCGCCGTCGATCATCTCCGGAAGCCGCGGGGGCTCGATGACGCTGCCGGCATGCCCGATCGCCCAGAGAGCCTGTGACGAGCGTTCGTCGGTCCATCCGAACTTTCGCGCAAGCACCCCGGCAACCTCCTCCAGGATGAAGGGGGAAAGATACATCTCGAACCGTCCCCTTAGCGCCAAATCGAGAACGCGGCGCTCGTTGCCGTGACGGTTCAGACCGGAGACGATGACGTTGGAATCGAGGACAACGCGCATGGACGGGAGGCGTTGACTTCGGCCCGGTACTCGTCCATCAGAGCGGCTGCGTCTTCAGGTCCGATGCCCCTCTCCCTGGCCCTCTCCTCTCCGTACTGGGGCAACTGCCGCCACTCGCACTCGTCAATTTTACGGAGCAACTCCTCCCGCAGGAACTCGCTCCTTGACCCTCCCTGTTGCTTCATCGCCTCGTCCACCCGGTCCGCCATCTTCGGCGGCAAGGAGAAGGTGATGGTCCTGGTCGTTCGCGGCATGCCCACCTCTTGTGACCGAGTTGTGCATGACACTGCGCCATCGGCGTACTCTCTGTCAAAGGTCTCGAGCCCTCCACCGAAGGACTTTGAGCCGGGAGGACAGGCAGGGCCACGCTCCGCCGTCCACTTGACGGGCGGAAGCGGGGAACGGCGGCGGGAGCCTATCAAATCGGACTATCTTCAAGAGAAGACGGGGGTGGGAAGTCACCTCTTCCCCTGGACCTTGCTCTTGAAAACCTCGTCGGCGGAAATGGAACAACTGCTCAGTGCCGATGCGTTGTTGTAGCATAGACACTGACCATCCCGGACCAATTGAACGCGGAGGTTTGCTTTGCCAACGTTCACCAAGATGTCCATAGCGCAAGCTCAAGCCAAGAGCGCGACCGGCAAACGGGCGGCGCTTCTCCAGGAATACATGGCGTTTGTCCAGGACGTGGCTTCCGGCGAAGCGGGTTCACTGGAGGCCACGGAGGGTGAGACCACCCAGGCGATTCGGCGCAGGCTCAATGCCGCTGCGGAAGCCCTCGGCAGGACGCTGGAGACGCGGCGGAACGGCAACACCGTCTACTTCTGGGTATCGGAGGGCCGACGCCGCGGCAGGCCCCGCAAGAACCCAGAGGGGTAGTTGCCAACATCAGGCCCAGGGAGCGGGCGCGTCGGAAACCACGGGGGTCTCGCACCTCTCGGCCAAGGCCGGGACATCCTTCGTTTGCGTGACGGGCTGGGCAGAATCAGGACGCTTGCAGAGGCGCCAGCGGCTGCGCGGAGTGATGCGGCTCGCGCCTGGATTCTGAGCCCACTAGCCCAGGGTTTCATCAAAGCCCAGATCTCGGACCCGCTGGTAATCGCTCTCCGCCCCTGCCGTGTCCCCCAGGGTTTCGCGCGCCACTCCCCTGCCGTAGTAGGCGGAAGCGCTCGCAGGGTCGCAGGCGATCGCCGCGTCGAAGTCCGCTATCGCCAGGTCCACGTTTCCGCTGAAGAGATGGGCGCTGCCCCTGCCGCGATGCGCAACCTCATTGTTGGGATCCAGGTGTAGGCTGACGTCAAAGTCGGCCAGTGCTCGATCATAGTCTCCACTGGCGAGATGGGCGTCTCCGCGGAACCTGTACGCATATGGGTCTTCGGGGTCACGGTGCAGCGCCCTATCGAAGTCGGCAATCGCCCGGTCGAATGCACCCTGCCTACGAAGGACTGCTCCCCGCCCGCGATAGGAGCGGGCGCTCTCGGCGTCGAGTTCGATAGCGGTGTCGAAGTCGGCAATCGCCGAGTCGTATTCCCCTCGGTAGAGCCGGCACTCACCCCTTGCCTGGTAGGCTTGGACAAAGCCAGGGTCCAGGCGAATGGCCTCGTCAAAGTCGGCGATGGCTAGCTCAAGGGCGTTGAGTTCTCCGTACGACAGTCCGCGGTAATGGTGGGCCATCGCTGCTCCCGGGCTGAGGCTGATGGCCTGGGACATATCGGCAATCACCTGCTCATGACTCCCCATGTACCCGTGGACGATGCCGCGCAGTACGAGGGCTCCAACGTTTCTGGCATCGAGCCGTAGGGCAGCGTCAAGGTCTGAGACTGCCTGGCTATCCTCTCCCTTGAGGAAGTGTGACCTTGCCCTGGCAACGTATGCGGCCGCGTCTTGGGGGTCGCCCTTTATGGCGACGTCCTGAGATGCGAACGCACGATCATCGCTGCCACCACCAGCGCCCGCCGTCATTACTGCCCGTATGGCTTTGGCTATGTCCAAAGTACGGTCCAACACCGTTCCCGCGCCCAAGAAACGGGCGGCCTTGCCGTAGCGGTTGGATGTGATCTTGTCGCCGGCCATCAACGCGGCTACTGCGGCGGCCACCGCGAAGGATGGATCGTCGGGATTCAATTGCAGGGACGACTCGAAGGCCGCCAGCGCTGCGGCATGCTCTCCGACCTGCGCTTGCGCCGACCCCAAGGCAAAATAGTACCGGGCATCCAGGGGTCCGCAGGTGGGCGCGACGCCCACTAAGTGGGCAACCGCCTCCTCCGCCCTACCCAGTTGCAGAAGCAACCACCCGATTTCAGCCCAGGGAAGAATCCAGTCGGGGTCCAAGGCATGAGCGAGCCAGCAGGATTGCATTCCCCGGGAGATAAGACCTGCGTCCCCGGTCATGCCGCCAATGCCGCCCAGGGCGGAACCCAAGGTAAAGTGGTTCACAGGGTCGAGCGGGTCCAGGTCAACCGCCTTGGCTACCTCGGCGATAGCTTCGGGGATCCTCCCCTGCACCTGCAGTTCCTCGGAACGCTGGTAGTGCTCGTAGGCTTTGGGGTTACGAACCTCCCAGCGTTCAAGGATACGACCATCCGTCCGCTCTATGAGCTCATTCACCTCCGCCCGGTGTACCTGCAAGTTGACCTCCAGTACGCGGCCGACCCAATCGAAGTTCGCAGCCAGGAGGTCAGCTTTCCACTCCTCGTCGCTCTCCAGGATGGCCAGTGCGGCGAGCAGGGGCTCCGCGCGCGGAGCGTGCACCCCCAGCATAACGAGCTCGAGGTGGTCGACGGGTCCGCCTGCGGCCACCTCCTCACCGTGGATGATGCGAAATGCCTGTAACGCATAGCGGTGGAGGTGGCCCACGATTTCGTTCACGGCATCGACGCCAAGGTGCTTCCCCAGGACCGCGGCAACATCGCTGGTCCAGTAGAGCAGCCGTAGGTCACGGACTATCCGGGCACGTTCCTGGGGGTCACCGCGGGGCGCCAGCGCCTCACCGATCTTCAGCAGGTTTTCGTCTGTAGGCCGCGCCCTGCGGTAAAGCCACGCCTCCGCCGTGTTCTTGAAGACTCCCGCAGCGGCTGGGAAGTCAATCACGGGGATTCCCGCCTTCTTACGCTGCTGGTTCAGGTACCTTCCCCGCCGGGTGACATCCGCCCACGCGAGGAAGTCCAGCGCTGTCTCCGACGCGCCGGTATAGTGGAGGAGTGCAGCTAGCCTCAGGGCCAAATCGATACTCGCCAGCCTGAGGTACGCTTTCCAAAGAGTGGCGAGACTGCTGGGATACACGCGCATCATCCTGGGGAGGAGAAACGCCCTCAACCGGTCCCAGTTGACGGTATGTTCGTTAAGTATGGACGAGAGCACGGAGTGGAACGGCATCTCGTCATTAGGCTGAGGCGTCGCCTCAAAGCCCAAAACGGCCAAAGTCTCCACGATAGCCGCAAGCGTCTCCTCGCGGCTGAGCTCCTTCACTTGCTCGTCGCGCCGTCCGCTGAAGAACCGCTTGGCAGTCCTGTCACGGAGCATCGCGTCCTGGAAGCCCATAGTATCTACCAGGACACCCAAGATCTGTCCGCTGGTCGGCAACTGTTGCGAAACTTCAAACTCCACGGCGCCATGCACCTCCAGTTGTGGTCTCTCGGTGGGTCACGGGTTCTGCCCGATTCGGGCTACCAGCCGTACAGTCCACCCCTCTCGAGGAATCGCTGAGTATCCACAGCAATGTCCTTGATTGCCTCTTCGACTCCCACCTCGATTATAGGTCGGCTGTAGGTGTGTGCCCCCGATGTATTGTCGAAGAACCGCCCGGCCGGATCCACCATGACGTAGCTCCCGGTCATCAGGTCGTTCGACTCCGGCACGACACGAACGCCGTAGTCCTCGACGCGCCGGCTCGATTGAACGTAGCGCTCAAACTCATCCGGTGCGACCACATACTGGTCCACTTCAGCGTCGTTCTGGCCTTTGACGGGGAGCACCTGCAGGAGCTTCCATCGCTCTGGCCGAGCCGCAATGATGAAGTCCGTGAGGTCCTCCTCCAGATTGCTGCGGGTCACGACGGTGTTCACCTTTATGCGGGCGCCGTACCCTCTGAGGAGGTCAATCGCTCGCGCGTAGTCATTGGCCGTCAGCGGGCCCGCCCGCAGGGTCCGCCCGATGCCACTGAGGGTCTCTGGATTCACCGAGTCGATGCTCAGTGCCGCCCAATCGAGACTCCCGTTTACCCTCTCCAGCCATGCCCGCGTGATCCGGCTGCCGTTGGTGACCACCGAAGTGGTGAGCCCCAGTTTCTTGGCATGGGTGATGAGGTCGGGCAACCAGGGGCAGAGGGTTGGCTCTCCGCCCGCGAAGTTTATCTTCTGGATGCGGGCCCCGGCGAGCGCATCCACCAGCTTGAGGCAGTCCTCGCGATCTAGATGACCCTTGGGCAGTGTGTCGCGTCCGACATCTTGAAAGGTTGCGAAACAAAACCCGCATCGCATGTTGCAGGGTTTCCAGAGGTGGTAGTTCACCGTAGGTATGCCGATTGTGCTCTTCATGATCCTCCTTCTGTCCGGTGTGCTTAAACTTTGGGCACTTCAATTGTTTGGGTCAGATGCCACAGAGCGAAACCCCAGTTGCACGGACAGAATCCTTTTCGCTGGCTGAAGAAGGGTGAAACTACGGTCGGTGTGTGAGGTGTTTTGTCAGTCACACGTCGTCATCGAGTCGAGCAGGGGGCAGGGGGCAGGGGAAGAGGCTTCCGCCGTACTGTTGGGGCCGCGACAAGACCCGCACGACCGAAATCAATCCTTCTGAGTAGCGACAAAGAACGGATTGTCACGGTGCTGGCCCGCCTATGGATGGATGGCGCACATGACAAAGTGCCGTCCATTAGTTAGTGGGACGACCCCAATGCGGGTGACTATTCGTGGCGTTCGCTGTCCAGTCCGGCGGGCCTGAGTGAATGAAGGCAGTACCGTCTTTGAGATGTGACAGCGTCTGAGAGGTTCACCGAGGCGCGCTACTCCACAAGTATGACGACGCGTGCGAGGCAATTGGAACTACTTCCTTAGGTACTCTTGGGCAGTGGCTCTCCAAATGGTGAGGCAATCAGCTGCCTCGCATTTCGTCCTTAAGTGGCCTTCTAGGTTCAAGTCCTGAACAGCCCACCCTTCTCGCAGCATCAGTCCCTGAGAATGCTTACTTCGGGTTGCTTGACCTCGCCCTGGACAGCTTGCTACTTTGCGAAATCGCCGCACGCGTCCGGTCGTGGGGATGTCTGGCAGTGGAGGTCCCTGCCTTCCACTACCCCAATGACAGCGCAAAGGAGGCCACTGAAAACAGTGCCTGACAGGTGTATCACTGTTGATGCACCTGTCAGGCAGTTTTCTTACCGCACCCCGGCCGTTCACACTTGAACCGTGGCGCCCAGCACCAAGTAGGCGACCTCGACGCAATGTACAAACCCCCGCAGCCCCATATTGACGTTCAAACGAGGGCCCAACGGTGAACGCACAAAAGCGCCTCCCTCCAGGAGGTCTAGGAGGAACCCTTAGTCGTTCACACCGTCAGGCGGGCACCGCGGTCCAGCTAACTGACAGCTACCTAGGGCCGCGCCGTCGAACGCCTGGTCCGAAGTGCAGACATAGACACCACCGGACACTCCGGGTGAGGCAGATGCAACGAGACGATATGGGAGATACGAGCACACGGGACAGGCGGAAGAGGCCCCACGGGGGCGCCTCTGAGCTCCGGGTGGTCAGGGTCTTCGACAATCCCGGCCCCGACGCCGAGGACCGGCTGCGCCGCCTCGTCTCCCTCCTGCTTAAGTACGCCACCAGAGACGGGCAGTCTGCGTCCGAGAAGGACTCGCCTCCAGACGCCAGGCACATCGGCGACTGTCCCGAGGCCGAAGGCTGATGCGGTCCGAGTCGTGTCCAATGGTCATCAGCGTTGGGTCCCTGGCCATGCCGCTCTTGGTGAGCGAAGGTCCGTGCTCCGTCGAGTGAACGTGGCGGAGTAGTCCGTGAACAAGATGGCCGCATTCGGCGAGCAGGAGGCGCCGTACGCGGCCGTCCTCGGGGGCGTGTCGAAGAGCATCGACGCGGCCAAGGCGTCGGCTGCCCGTCCGGTGACCGCCGCCATGGCCGCCGCGTACTTGCTGACCGGGGATCGCGTCGTCGAGTTCGAGCAGTCGGGAGAACCGCGGACCAAGCACGGGGCTGCGCGCATCGAGCGGCTGGCGGCTGACCCAAAGCGACGGTTCGAACGCGGCTTCCCGTGACAGGACGTACAGCACCTGCGCCTGTTCTACCCCTCCTGCCCACCCGATCTGATCTGCCAGACGCTGTCTGGCAGATTCGACGCCGATCTCGCCGACCTGCGAATGGCGGGCCTTCCACTGCCCTCGTCCGCCTGCGTGGAGCTGCTGTCGGTCAGGGACGACAGCGCCCGAGAGTTCTGTGAGACCGAGGCGCTGCGAAGGGTAAGCAGCCCGGGTCTGCGCTTTGACGCCCCCTGTCCAGCGGGGTACAATGGAGGGCAGAAAGTTGACCCGGCGATGCGACAAACATCCCGGGCCGTGGCGCCACCCGCGGGTAGCAGGTGATGCAAAGGCATTGTACCACCCGCAGACCCGCTCCCAACAGGAGGCGGGTCTTTTTGATTGCAGAGGATGTGAAGGGGGCAGCAATGGCGAGAACCATCAATAGGAAGACCGAAATGAATCGGGCGGCCATCTACGCCCGCGTCTCGGACAAGAGCCAGGACGGAGAGGACAAGACCTCCCTCTCCGAGCAGACCGCCGACATGGAGGCCTACTGCGCCCGCAAGGGCTTGCGCATCGTTGCCCGCTACCAGGAGGTGGGCCGGGGCTGGTCCAAGAAGCGCCCGGAGTTCCAGCGCATGCTGGACGAGGCCCGCGAGGGCCGCTTCGACACCGTCGTCTGCTGGAAGTCCGACCGCCTGAGCCGGGGCATGTACCCTGCCGCCGCCCTCATGGAGGTGGTGGAGGCCTACCAGATCGGCCTGGAGGCGGTCATGGACGCCATCGACATGAAGACCTTCGGCCTCATGGCGGCCATCGGCAAGATCGAGTTGGACAACTTCCGCGAGCGGGCAACCATGGGCAAACGGGGGACGGCCAAGCAGGGGCGCATACCCTCAGGCGGAGTCCCCTACGGCTACCGCATCGGCGCGGACGGCAAGCCTGCAGTGGTGGAGGCTGAGGCTGAGATTGTGCAGCGCATCTTCCGCCAGTACGTTCACGAGGGGCTAGGGATACCGACGATTACCCGCCAGATCGAGGACGAAGGAGTCCCTACGGGAAAGCCAAGCGGCAAGCGTTGGTACGGTTCGCACCTCAATCGCATCCTGAGGAATGAGGCCTACAGGGGCACGTGGACCTATGGCCGAAGCAGGCACGTTTCGACTGAGGACGGGAGAGTGACCTACCAGCAGCCAGAGGAGAACTGGATAGAGATACCATTCCCCCCGCTGGTGGACGAAAGAACCTGGGATATGGCCCAGAAGCTCAGGAAGCAGCGGCTGATCCGGTCCAAGAGGAACACCAAGGTGTTCTATCTGTTGCAGCACCTCGTCAGGTGCGCGGAGTGCGGGATGCTCTTTGGAGGGCGAGCAACGAATCAGAATACCGTGAGACGCCGCGGTAAGCTCTATCAGTACCACTTTGACACCCCCCGTCGGTATTACCAGTGCTACGGGATGCAGAAGCACCAGTCTCGCTGCCGGCAGCATCCGTTCATCCGGGCGGAACGGTTGGAGGACCTGGTCTGGGGCGAGGTCACGAGGGTGCTGCAGAATCCCGAGGTCATCGTGACTGGCATCGATGCTCTCAATGTACGGGAAGACCGCGGGGCGGCAGAGGAGCTCGCCAAAGCGGAGCGGGATCTGCGCGAGGTGCAGATGGAAGAAGAACGGTGCATCAGACTGTATGTGTCGGGGAAGATCACCGAGGACCAGCTCGACCATCAACGTAAGTTCGTTACCGAACGCCTGGAGAGTCTCCGAGCAAGGGTGGAAGACTACCGCGCACAAAGAGCTACGGACACCGAGAGACGAGCACTTGCAGGGAGGCTGATCGAGTGGGCCCGGAAGTTTGGGGAGGGGACAGATGGGTTGAACGCTGAGCAGCGCCGAGAGATTCTGCTGCTTCTCGTTGACAGCGTCGCAATCGACCGTGACGACAGCGTCAGCATCTCCCTGGCCATCCCTACTGGGGAGTTTTGTGCAAATGCAACCCCGAATAGTTCATGCTCGTCGGCGCGATGAACCCGTGCCCCTGCGGCTATTTCGGCGATCCGTTCCGGGCGTGTACCTGCGCTCGCAGCGCTGTTGTACGGTATCGAAACCGCATCTCCGGGCCGCTCCTCGACCGCATCGACATCATCTTGCCCGTGCCCAGGGTGGACTATGACAAGTTGACGACGGACAGCGTCTCCGAGGCCTCAACGCAGGTGCGCCGCCGCGTCGAGACTGCCCGCGATCTCCAGCGCCGCCGCTTCGGCGAGTCCGCCATCCAATGCAACGCCGACATGGGTCCCTCTGAAGTGTGGACCCACTGCCAACTTGACGACGCCACGCAGGCGATGGCCAAGGCGGCCATGGACACGTTGCACCTCTCCGCGAGGGCCTACCACCGCACCCTCAAGCTCGCTCGCACCATCGCCGACCTGAGCGGCGCCGAGGCCGTTGGCGGCGACCATTTCCTGCAGGCCATGAACTACCGCCAGCGCGCCGAAGAGTAGGGGCAACCCTCGTGGTTGCCCACCCGCCCCTCCGCTGCCGCGCGCACCCCGCTCACATCACTGCGCCTTGCCCAACGTCCCCCGCGCAGCTATACTTTCCCTTATCGTCGCAAGCTGCCCGGCAATCCCATCGCACAGCGAAGGAGCCCATCGCGCCATGTCCCTGATGCTGGAAGTGGAGGATAACGCCAACTGCGACGGCGTCCCCCAACTCATCTTCAACACCATGGGAGAGCCACGCCAGGTGGTCGAGGTCATCGCGGGCGATTTTGGGCAGGAGTCGACCCTGCACCGCGTTACCGGCTGGTCCAGTGAGGGCGACGGGAGCCCGTGCCCGGCCTATGCGGTGCACATCGAGGAGTCCGGCGCCGGGGAAGCATTGCTGGTCTACGGCGGCGATTGGGGTCTGCGCCTAATTCCCGCCTCCATCGAGGAGGAGTGGAGCCTTGACAGCCCCAACCAGTGGGGAGAGAACTTCCTCTCCCTGGACGATGAATCCCAAGTGAGGTTCGTCGATTCCGGGTAAGTCCAATCTGACCAAGGAGCAAGACGTGTCCAAGCTGATCATCATCGTCCTGGCGATACTGGCCGTCCTGGTTCTGACGGCATGTAACGGCGAAGAGGAAACAACGTCCTCGTCGAATGTTGTCACAACAACCACCACGACCACCACCACCACCTCAAACGAGCCCGAGCCTACTGCGGCGCCCGAACCCACCGCACAACCAGATTCGATGGGAGAAAACATGAGCATGCAATACGACAGCCCTCCAGCCACCGTGATTGACGAGGCCAAGACCTACAAGGCGGTGATCTCCACCACCCTTGGCGCCATCAATGTGGACCTCTTCGCGACGGAAGTCCCCAACACCGTCAACAACTTCGTATTCCTGGCGCGAGAGGGATTCTATGACAACGTCATCTTCCACCGCGTCATCCCCGGCTTCATGATTCAGGGCGGCGACCCCACCGGCACGGGGAGGGGTGGTCCGGGCTATCGCTTCAACGACGAACCAGTCCAGCGTCAGTACCTGCGCGGTACGCTCGCAATGGCCAATTCCGGCGCCAACACCAACGGCAGCCAGTTCTTCATCATGCATCAGAATTACACCCTGCCGCCTCAGTACACTATCTTCGGCTTCGCAACGTCCGGTGTAGAGGTCGTCGACTCCATTGTGGCCTTGTCAAGGGACGCCAACGACAAACCCTTTGACCCGCCGCAGATCCTCTCGATTGAGATCATCGAGGAGGGCTAGCCTCCACCCTCGCAAATGACCACGGGCCCGGCGGAGACGATCCCGCCGGGCCCGTTGCTTTTTGGACGGCTCAACAGGCTTTTGTGGCGTCGTTACCGTGCCGCCAATAGGCCCTTTCATCGCTTTTCATTTGCTTGCCTATTAGCCAGAGATGGGCATTTATGTAAGTTTTCTAAATGCCCCAGAAACTCCCTATGGAGATAGTACGCACGTTCTCTTGACACCCCCTTGACCCCCTTCTAAGGTCAAGGCACAGCGAAAGAGCAACCCCAAATCGCGCCCGTCTGAGGGGTGTGGCGCCCCACACGAACGGGCCCCGGGAATCCTGCCGAGGGCTGTCACACAACTTCTCAATGGCTTGGGTATTTATATCCTATTGGCATTGAGCGCGATGGAGGCGGGACATGCGTATGAAGGACCTCGAGATCCATCTCCTCACCGATGGCGCCGTGAAGGTTGACGGCGGGACCATGTTTGGACAAGTGCCCAGGGAATCCTGGGAGACCATGGTAAAGCCGGACCGGCGGCATCGTGTGCGGTGGGGGATCAACGCGCTCCTCATCCAATCCAAGGGCGTCAACATCCTCGTGGATGACGGCGCCGGCGCCAAGCTTGACGAGGAGGAGCGGGAGGACAAGGGCCTGAACTGCAACCGCCTCAAGAAGGAACTGCGCGAACTGGACCTGACACCCAGGGACATCCACTACGTCGTCCTCACCCACCTGCACTACCTGCACGCCGGTGGGAGCACCCGCCGCACCCGCAACGGCGATGTCGTCGCGGCGTTCCCACAGGCGCGGTACCTCGTGCAGCGGCACGCTTGGGAAGATGCCCTTTCCCCCACCGAGCTTGGTCGGCATTCCTTCAACACGGAGGACTTCCTGCCCCTGGAGAAATCTGGCCACCTGGAGTTGATCGACGGCGACTACGAGATCCTGCCCGGCGTCAACGTCCGCGTCACCGACGGTCATTGCCGCGGCCACCAGGTTGTGGTGGCGGAGCATCTGGGCAACCGCTTCGCCTACCTGGGTGACCTGGTGCCCAGCGCCTTTCACCTTGGCCTGCCGACCATCTCCTCCCAGGACCAGTTCCCGGAGGACACGCTGACGCAGAAGCGCAAGCTCCTGGCCGCTGCGGAGCGCGACGGCTCGCTGCTGCTCTTCTCGCACGGTATGGATACCCGGGGCGGCTACTTGGAGCGCCGCAACGGCAAGCTGGCCCTGACGCCGGTGGCCGTCTAGCCCCAATCTCTCGGCAAACGAAAGGACCGGCGCCTCGCATACGGGACGCCGGTCCTTTCGCTTCGCTGCCCGTGCCCGTGCCGGTGCCGGTGCCGGTGCCCTGATGTTGTCCGTCTACTCCGGCAAAGTCGTATACTGGACACGCGCTGACGGTTTGACTCGACCGCACGAACGCGCAAAACCCAGATAAGGACCTGCAATGCAATACAGGCAGCTTGGCAAGACCAACTTGACCGTGTCCGAGGTGGGCTTCGGCGTCTGGACCGTCGCAACCAACTGGTGGGGGAAGATTGAGCCCGCTGACGGCGTCAAGCTCCTCCAGGAGGCCGTGGGCCTCGGCGTCACCCTCTTCGACACCGCGGACACCTACAGCGAGGGCTTCGGTGAGGAGATTCTCGCCAAGGCCATCGGCTCCAACCGGCACGACGTGGTCTATGCGACCAAGTTCGGCTACGACATCTACAACGCCGTCCCACGAGAGGGCCACCGCGAGCGCCCCCAGGACTTCTCGCCGGACTTCATCCGCTTCGCCTGCGAGCAAAGCCTCCGCCGCCTCAACACGGACTACATCGACCTCTACCAGATGCACAACCCCCGCATCACCGCCATCGAACGCGACGAGGTCTTCAACACGCTGGAGGAACTGGTGAGTGAGGGTAAGCTGCGCTACTACGGCGCCGCCCTTGGTCCAGACATCGGCTGGTTCGAAGAGGGCGACGCCTTCATGCGTGAGCGCGACGGTGCCTCGATGCAGATCATCTACAGCATCATCGAGCAGCAGCCTGCCCGAGACTTCTTCCCCATCGCGAAGGAGCACGAGATTGGTCTCCTCTCCCGAGTCCCCCATGCCTCCGAGATCCTGACGGAGAAGTTCCGTCACACGCCGCCGGTCTTCGACGCCGGCGACCACCGCGCGCACCGCAACCAGGCGTGGCTGGACGAGGCCGTCCGTAAGTTGGAGGAGTTGCGCTTCCTGCAGGAACACCACACCTTGGCAATGGACCAGCTGGCCATCACCTTCGCGTTGGCGGAGCCCGCAATCTGCGCCGTGCTGCCCAACATCACCAGCCGCGAGACGCTGCAGACATACGTCGCGGCGTCGGAGGCGGAGCGCCCCTGCGAGGACTGCCTGAAGCAGTTGCGTGAGGTCTTTGACGAGGTCTTCACCAAGGAGTTGGCCCCGCTGGACAAGGCGGGCAAGACCCGTCCGTAAGGCGCTTCTCGGTCATTCCGGCGCAGACCGGAATCCAGGGGAGGCGTAGGGGCAACCCTCGTGGTTGCCCGCCCCGTTCGTCCTGAGGCTCTCGAAGGAGGCGAACAGGATGGCGAGCGCTTGGCTACGTGCCGGGCGCGGGCGCGACCGGCGCGCCTTGGTCGGGCGCGTTTCGCCCATTGCGCGGACCTCGAGAGAAGTTCCCGCGACGGTTGTTGCCCCCGCGCTGCTGGCGGTTCTCGAGGGGCTGGGGCGGCGCCGGCGGCCGTCCAAGGATCTTGCGCATCTCTTCCTCGATGAACTCGTAGTCCTTGCGCGGCAGCAGGTGCAGTTCGTCCATGAGGGCATAGTGCCACATCTCCGGTGGCCACCGGCGCACGTACTCCATGCGCGGCCCAATCTGGTTGACCAGCAGGTACTTCTCCGACGGCAGCACGAAGTCCTGTGAAATCCGTACGCGGTACTTGAAGGACTCGCTGGCCTGATGGGCCGTCCACAGCGGGCTGTCGTCCTCGAACACCGGGGAGGAGATGGTGGCCGTTGCGGGAAAGACACGCGAGCCTTTGACGTAGAACAGCAGGCGGTCGCCCTTGACCATTCGGTCGGTCTTGCGGCGCTGTCGAGTCCCAAACCCCTGCACGCTGAACCCCTGGGCGCGCGTTACTTCAAAGTTCTCTTCTGAGATGCTGAGCATCCAATAGTTCACGCCGACCTCCTGGCCGCCGCAGCCTTCCGCCCCGGCGCGCCGTCATTATTTGTTCATTCAACGGAGCATCCCACGAGCCTCGAGACGTGTGGGGCTGCCCCTACTCCATGTTTGGCAGGCCCGCGGGGCCGACGCGGACCTTGCGGACCATGTCCACCATCTCCAGCCCTGCCACTGTCACGTCGAATCCCCGGTTGCCGAGCATTCCGCCGCTGCGGTCGAGCGCCTGCTGCTCCGTGTACGCCGTCAGCACCCCGAACATCACCGGCACGCCGCTCTCGCGCGACACCGCCGCGATTCCCGCCGCCGCCTGCTCCGAGACGTGCTCGAAATGCGCCGTCTCGCCCTTGATGACAACGCCCAGGCACACGATGACGTCGTAGCGGCCTGTCTTGGCCAGCTCAGCCGCGAGAAGGGGCAACTCAAAGGAACCGGGTACCCACGCGATGGTGAGGTCATCGTTCTGCACGTCATGCTGCTGGCACGCCACCAGAGAGCCCTCCAGCAGGCGCAGCGTGATCTGCTCGTTGAAGCGAGAGACTGCGATGGCGACCCGTACGCCTCGCCCTGTCCTCTCGCCTTCCAGTTCCGTTGCCAATGTTCACGTCCTTGGCCGAGTTCAGCCGTCGTGCTAGCCAAGCGGGTCGTCTATGAGATGGCCCAGCTTGACGCGCTTGGTCTCAAGGTAATCGCGGTTCTGCGGCGTAGACGGCGCCATGATCGGGACCCGGTCCACCAGGTCCAGCCCGTACGCGTCCAACCCGACGACCTTTTTGGGGTTGTTGGTGAGCAGTCGCAGCCGCCGAACGCCCAGGTCCGCCAGGATCTGCGCGCCGATGCCGTACCAGCGCAGGTCCGGCGCGAAGCCCAGCTCGACGTTGGCCTCCACCGTGTCCATGCCGTTGTCCTGCAGCGCATAGGCCCGAATCTTGTTGTGCAAGCCTATGCCGCGGCCCTCTTGCCGCATGTACAGGAAGACCCCGCTGCCCTCCTCTGCGATTGCCTCCAGCGCTATGCGCATCTGTTCGCCGCAATCACAGCGCAGGCTGCCGAAGATGTCGCCCGTCGTGCATTGGCTGTGTACCCGCACCAGCGCCGGGGCATCGGGCGAGATGTCGCCCATGACCAGCGCCAGGTGTTCGTCCGGGTCCACCATGCTCTTGTACGCCACGACGGTGAAGTCGCCGTATCGCGTGGGGAGCTTTGCGTCGGCGACGCGCTCCACCAGCCGCTCGTGCTTGCGCCGGTACGCGATGAGGTCCTCTATGGTCACGATGTGCAGCCCGTGCTCTTCCGCGAACTGCTCCAGGTACGGCATGCGGGCCATCGTACCGTCCTGCGCCATGATCTCGCACAGCACCCCCGCGGGGTAGAAGCCCGCCAGCCGCGCCAGGTCGACGATGGCCTCCGTGTGGCCCGCGCGCACCAGTACGCCGCCGTTGGTGTACCGAAGCGGAAAGAGGTGCCCCGGTCGGGCGAGGTCCTCCGGCTTGGTGCTCGGGTTCAGCATGGCCTTCACCGTAGCCGCCCGGTCGAAGGCCGATATGCCGGTCGTCGCGCCTTCCTTGACGTCGACGGGGACCGTGAACGGGGTGCCATGGCGCGCCGTGTTCTCCGTCACCATCTGCGGCAGACGAAGCTCGTCAAGGCGTCCGCCCGGCAATGGCATGCACACCAGGCCGCCGGCGTGCTTCGCCATGAAGTTAATGTGCTCCGGCGTGACCGCTTCCGCCGCGACCATCAGGTCGCCCTCGTTCTCCCGGTCGGCGTCGTCCACGACGATGAGCGCCTTGCCCAACTTCAGGTCTGCAACGCCCTCTTCTATCGTGCTGATTGCCATGGCCTTCTCCCTCGGACTGCTCTTTCGGAGCAGCCCGCTGCTACCCGGTGGGGGTCTGGGCCGCCCCTTCCGATAGGAGCCGCTCCGTGTATTTCGCCAGGATGTCCGCCTCCAGGTTCACGCGGTCCCCCGGCTTTCGCCCCCCAAGCGTGGTGTGCTCGTCTGTATATGGTATCACTGCAATCGTAAACTGGCTGTCCGTCAGGGCCGCGACGGTCAGACTGATGCCGTCCACCGCCACAAATCCCTTCTCGACAACGTACCGCATCGTCTCCCTTGGCGCCACAATCGTCAGCAGCCGGCTGTTCCCTTCCGGCGTGACCTCGGCGACGACCCCCACCGCGTCGACATGCCCCTGCACGAGGTGCCCGCCCACCTTGCCGCCGTACGCCAGCGACGGCTCGAGGTTCACCGCCGACCCCGCCTGCAGGTCACCGAGGTTCGTGCGGCGCAGCGTCTCCGGTGTGACGTCAACGGCGAAGCGGCCCTCGCTCATGGTCGTGATGGTCAGGCACGCGCCGTTGACCGCGATGCTGTCGCCGATCTGCGCGCCCTCCAGCGCCAGCCATCCTTCAATGACCAGCGACTCCTGGCTGACGTCCAGCACCTTACCCTTTTCGACCACGATGCCCGTGAACACAGTTACTCTACTCCTCCGCGGCTGGTGGGCGTGTATCCCACAATGTGCACGTCCTCGCCGAGTCGGCCGACGCTGACGCGGCTTAACCGCAGCGCGTCTCCGATTCGCGCGAACCCCTCGCCCTCCACCGGTGTGCGCGCGCTCTCCCCCCCGATGATCATCGGCGCAACGATAGCCTCGACCTTGCTCACCAGCCCGTCCCGGAAAAGTGAGGCCAACAGCACGCCGCCGCCTTCCACCAACACCATGTTGACGCCGCGCTCCATCAGGCGGCACATGAGCCCATGCAGGTCCACGCGGCCGTCCGTGCCCGGCAGGCTCACGACGTCGGCCCCTACGCCGCGGTACGACGCCTCCGTCTCCCCGTCGACGCCCGCCGTCGCGACAAGCGCCTTGCCCGGCCCATGAAAGATCTGTGCGTCGACGGGCGTCCGTCCCGTGCTGTCCACCACCACCCGCAACGGCTGCCGCTCCAGCGTTGCGCCGTCGGCGTCGCGCGCCGTCAGCTGCGGGTTGTCGATGACCACCGTGCCCGCCCCGGCGATGATGGCGTCACACGTGCGACGCAGCTCGTGGGCGCGACGCCGGCCCGTTTCGCCCGACACCCATCGCGACTCCCCCGTCGACGTGGCGATCTTGCCGTCCAGGCTCATCGCGAACTTGGCAACCGCAAAGGGCATGCCGGTGCGTGTGCGGTGCAGGTAGCCCTCCAGCCCCTCGGCCGCGTCCTCGGCGCACATCCCCGTCGTGACGCGAACACCCGCCGCCCGAAGCTCCCCTGCGCCTTTCCCGTTCACTCGTTCGTCCGGGTCCAGCACCGCCGTGCACACCTCCGCGATGCCCGCCTCCTGCAGCGCCTGTGTACACGGCGGTGTTCTGCCGAAGTGGCAGCACGGCTCCAGCGTCGTGTAGATCGTCGCCCCTCGCGCCGCCTCGCCCGCCTGCCGCAGCGCGATGATCTCAGCGTGCGGCCCGCCAACCGGCTGCGTCCAGCCCTCGCCGACAACCCGCCCGTCCTTGACGATCACCGCTCCCACGGAGGGGTTCGGGCTGGCGAGGCCCAAGGTGTTGCCCGCGAGCATAATGGCTCGTTGCATGTACTCTGTGCTCATGCCTCATCCGGCAACAGCAGACGTGCTGAATACACTGACAGTCCCGTGACCCGGTGCAGGGCGGCCCACTGCCTCGTCGATGGCCTGGCACGGCCGTAGACCCACTCCTCAACGGTCCGCTGATTGACCCCAAGGGCCGCGGCAAACCCGGCGACGTTGCCCTCGTACTCGCTGGCGTGGAACCACGCCCGCAGCTCGGGGTTGGCGTCGTGGCCGCGTTGGCGCTGTGCGTGACCCGAAGCCCCTTCCTGCGACGTGTAGTTCTGGTAAAAGCGGCTGGGCACGGGCTCCATCTGCCCTTGGTACTTGCTGTTCAACCCTGCTGAGCCGTACGGGCGCTCCGCGGGGCTGCTCAGCCACACGAAGGAGAGCTGTGAACTCTTCATGCCCAGGTAGAGGTTGATGGGAATGCTGGAGAGATTGCTGAGTTCCAGGGTGAGCTTCCCGCGCCAACCGGGGTCCACAAACCCCGCTGTGGAGTGCACCACCAGCCCCAGCCGGCCCAGCGAGCTCTTGCCGTCCAGCCGACCGACGATGTCGTCCGGGATCTCTATGTTCTCCGCCGTGATGCCGAGCGCAAACTCGCCAGGCTGCAGGGGGTACGGCACGCTCTCGTCCAGCTCGACTTTCCGCCACTGCATATCCGATTGCTGCCGCGGATCGATGAGCGCGAGCTTCGCGGTTTCCTCCACCAACAGCGGCGTGCCGAGGCGCAGGTCGACGCTTGCGGGCTGCACTGCGTCGTCGTCATACGGGTCAACAACGATGCGCCCCTGCGCGATCTGTCGCCGGATGTCTCTGTCGCTCAGGACCATTGCACCAAACCTGTGCCGAATAGCGGCGGTGATGCTCCATCATACCACGCGCCGATGCGCGGGCGTGCCGCCTGGCCACCGTACCCTGACACGGGGCCGTTGCCCCTACCTGCCGCCCCCCGCTAACCTCGCTCCATGAAGAAGAAGATGAAGAAGTACACTCAACAGGAATGGGCCGACATGGCAGCAGATCTTGCGAGCTCCATGGGCTTTGGGGACTTGGTGGAACACGACGATTTTCTGACCGATCCCGAAGAGGACGCACGCAAGCCCCCCATTACCGTGAAGAAGCCGGGCGCCCCCAAAGGCAACCAGAACGCCCGCAAGCACGGCCTCTACTCAAAGATTGCTCCGGCACGGCGGCGCGGCGACATGGATAAGGCCTTGGATATGGAATCCCTCACCCAGGAGGCCGCCATGTTGCGTCTCCTGTTGGCCAAACTCATGGAAAACCCCGACGAGAACCTCAAGGAAATATTGCAGATCCTCAGGGTCCTCACCCCCATCGTCAAGCTCAACCTAATGGTCGAGGATGATGACGATAGCCGGTGGTAGGCGAGGTGGGCCAAACGTGGAACAATTCAATGCGTATCTGGGCCTGCTCCCCACAGCTACGCATTGTTTCCGAAACAATCGCCCGCCAGCTACGGATTGTTTCACAAACAATTCCTATCTGCTGGCTACGGATTGTTTCGCAAACAATCTTCAAGCCTTAAGTACAAGGATGGAATTGTCTCCGAATCAATCCTTGCCCGTCTGTGGAGGGCTCGAAGGGCAGGGCGAAATGGAACGCGCCCCAACCCGTTCGCCCGAAGTGAGCGAGTGGGTTGGGGCGCGTGTTCTCCCTAAGTTCCCGCTACGACCAGTAGGCGAAGGCCATGGCGCAGCCCGTGCCCGCCGGCGACCGGTAGCACGGCGCGTAGTCGATCAGGTGGAAGTCCATGTGCTCCGTCGCCCCCGACGTCGTGATCCAGTTCCGTATCTCCGACGACCCCGAGTTGAGGTGCTCGCGCGGCAGCCCGAACAGCCCCTCGGTGTCCCGGGTCTCCAGGCCCTTGATGACGCTCTGGTCCAACTCCTCGTTGATGACGAAGTGGCTCAGCCCGCCGGACGCGATGACCGCCACCCGGGCGTCCGAGTCCCAGTCCTCAACCGCGTTGCGGATAGCCTGCCCCAGGTTGTAGGAGCGCTTGGGCGTCGGCTGGTTCGGCGGGAAGTAGGTGTTCAGCATCACCGGCACCATGGGGATCAGCTTGTCCTGCATGATGCGCGTGTAGACGAAGCTGAAGGCGTGCCCCATGCCCTGTCCCTTGCGGAAGTACCGCGAGCGCGCCACGTCAAACTCCTGCTCGATCAGCGAGCCCAGCATGTGGCTGGCCAGGTCCTTCGCGATGGGGTACTCCTTCTCCTCCAACCCGTAGGCCCACGCGGCGCGGCGAAGGGGCGCTTGCAAGCTGTCCGGGATGTTCGAGATGGTGTCGCCCCAGTAGACGGCCATGGCCGGGAAGTTGTCTTCCTGGAAGACCTCCTCCTGGTCGTCGCCAACGACGATGACCGCGTCGACGTTGGCCTCCGCCAGCTTGCGGCTCACCGTCGCGAGCCCGTTCTGGCAGATGTCATACCGCTTCTGCCACAGCTCCGGGTCGAGCTGCTTCTCGATGGACGCGTCCGCCATGTCGAGAACTTCCTCGTACGTGTGATGGATGCCGTCCAGGCCGTAGAGGTGTGGGTTGCGCTTGTCGTTCTCGGCGTGGAGCGACCAGGTCTCCGGCGTAAGGCTCAACTGTGGGCTGTGGGACGTCCCAAGCCCGAGGACAATCTCTGCCATAACGTGTCTCCTTTGTGCGATATACCCGGCCGCAGCAATGCCAGGGCCACAGGGCGTTCCGTGCCCCGATTATACACGAATGGTCTCTCGACAGGCCTGCGCCAATACGCCATCCGCTCGCCTCGCTCCGAGCCTGTCGAAACACGTAGGGGCAACCCTCGTGGTTGCCCACCCCCGCTCCCCCTACTCGTGCCGCAGCGCCTCGATGGGGTGCAGCCGCGCCGCCTGCATCGCCGGGTAGATGCCGAAGAAGAGGCCGATGCCGCCCGAGACCGCCGTCGCGATGATGGCGATGTCGCTGCTGAAGACCATATTGAGCGCCGTCCCGCCCAGCTCCACGTCGTCGAAGTAGTAGGTGAAGCCGTAACCCAGCGCCACGCCGATGATGCCGCCCGTCAGGCTCAGCAGGATGGCCTCGACAAGGAACTGCGAGAGGATGTCGCGGCGCTTCGCCCCCATCGCCTTCCGTATGCCGATCTCCCGCGTTCGCTCCGTCACGGACACCAGCATGATGTTCATGATGCCGATGCCGCCCACCAGCAACGCGATGCTGGCAATCGCCCCAAGGAAGATGACAAAGGTCTGCGTGGTCTCCTCCAGCGTCTCGATCGTATCCACCAGGCTGGTTACCGAGAAGTCGTCCTCGTCGGTGATGCGGTGGCGCAGGCGCAGGATGTTGCTGATCTGCTCCGTCGCCGCGTCGTTGACTTCCTCGTTCGCAATCTGCACGTTGATGCGCTGAACAGTGATCTCTCCGCCCGCGGTGCGTTGCGCCCCCAGGCGGTAGTACGCCGTGGTGATGGGCACGAAGACCCGGTCGTCCAGCGAGCCGATGCTGGTGCCGCCTTTGCTCTTCAGCACTCCGACAACCTCGAACGGCCGGCCGTCGATCCGGATGGTGTGCCCAACTGGGTTCCGAAGTCCAAAGAGCTCCTCCGCCGTTTCCGAGGCCAGCAGCGCCACCTGCGCGCGTCGGCCAAGGTCCGCCTCATCGATGGCTCTCCCGTCCTCCAGCTCGTAGACGCGCACGTCCAGGTAGGAGGGAGTAACGCCCACCACCTGCGTGTTCGTGTTCTCCCGCTCGAACACTACCTGCGTCCGGGTGGTGATCTCCGGCGCCACGTCCACCACGTGGGACGCGAGCACCGGGTCCATCAGCGCCTCCGAGTCCTCCAGCGTCAGGCTCGCCGCGCTACCAAGCGCCCCCGCAAACCCGAATTGGCTGAACGAGGCCCCCGGCTGCACGAAGAGGAGGTTTGTGCCGAGCGACTGGATCCGCGTCGTGATCGATTCCTGCGCGCCGTTCCCGATCGCCGTCAACGAAATGACCGCCGTCACGCCGATGATGATGCCGAGCAGCGTCAGCCCTGATCGCAGCTTGTTGGAGTTCAGCGCGTCCAGCGCCGTCAGAAATGTCGTTAGTGGTGTCATGCGTGTTGGCCCGCCAGCAAGGGTTGCGCCACCGGCGCGTCGTCCACGACAAGCCCGTCCCGGAATGAGACGATGCGGTTGGTGTGCTGCGCGATGTCCATCTCGTGCGTGACCAGCACGATCGTAAGCCCCTCGTTGCGGTTGAGCCCCTGGATCACGGCCATGATTTCGTCGCTCGACCGCGTGTCCAGGTTCCCCGTCGGCTCGTCCGCCAGCAGGATGGCGGGCTCCTTCACTAGGGCCCGCGCGATGCCGACGCGCTGCTGCTCGCCGCCTGAGAGCTCCGTTGGCATGTGCCTAGCTCGGTGTGCGAGCCCCACCCGGTCGAGCGCCTCCAACGCCCGGGCGCGTCGGTTGTGTCCGTTGCCGTACATGAGAGGCATCTCCACGTTGGCCAACGCCGTCGCCCTCGGCAGCAGGTTGTACGTCTGAAAGACAAACCCTATCTTGCCCTGCCGGATCCCGGCTAGCTCATTGTCGTTCATCTCGCGGACGTCCTCTCCTTCGAGGAAGTAGCGCCCGATGCTGGGCACGTCCAGGCAGCCGATGATGTTCATCATGGTCGACTTGCCGGAACCCGAGGGCCCCATGACGGCCAGCATTTCGCCGCGCTCGACGGTGAGGTTCACGCCCCGCAGGGCCTCCACCCGTACGCGCCCCATCTGGTACGTCTTCGTGACGTTCTGAATAGCGATGACCGGCATTGCATGCTGCATGTCAGCGGCCCCTAGTTTCCCGCGCCCTGGCCGCGTTGGCCCGCGCCCTGCCCCGCAGCCTGACGCTGCCGTCGAAACGCCTCCCTCTGTGCATCGGTGGGGCGCCCGCCCTGACCTAAGGCGGCTCCTCCAAGGCCTCCCAGTCCGCCGATCCGCGCGATGTTCCCGAAGTTCGGCCCGTCGCTGCCTCCGCCTGTCGATACCAGGCTTTCGCCCTCGTCAACCCCGCCCGTCACGACGATCCAGAAGCCGTCAGACGCGCCCAGGGTGACCGCACGCTCCATGACTTCATCATCCACGCTAACGAGCACCGTGGGCTCCGCCAGCGTTCCGGCGATGGAGGTGGTGGGGATCAGCAGGACGTCCAGTTCCTGCTGCAACACGATATTTGCCGTGGCCGTCAGGCCCTCCCGAAGCGCCAGTTGCGGCGGAGTCCTCACGGATATCTGGATGGGGTACGTGACCACACCCTGCTGGTTTTCTCCGGTTTGGGAGATCTCCCGGACCACGCCGGGCAACCCGGCGCCGGGCAGCCCGTCCAGCGTAATGAGCGCCTGCGCGCCCACCTGCACACTCAAAACGTCGATTTCGTCCAGCCGGGCGTCCACCTCTGCCACCGTGGTGTCCACGATCTCAAAGACTGCGGAGTTCGCGTTGTTGGCATTGATGCTTTGCCCTGCTTCGGCGTAAACGGCGCTCACAACTCCTGCAAAGGGCGCCACGATGGTCACAAATTCCAGCCGCTCCGTCGCGATCGTGAGCCCGGCTTCGTTCGCCGCAATCTGAGCCTCCCGCAACGAGACGGTGGTCTCGTCCGGAGGCTCGTCGAACGCATCGAGCTTCACCATGGCATCAGCCAGCATTGCCTTGGCCACTTCAACGTCGTGGAGCTTCACCTGGACTTCCAGGTCGTCCACATTCACGAAGACCTCTTCCAACTGCTCCTTTGCCTGTTCAAGAGCCTGCTCCGCCAGGTCAACCGCCTTCTCGCCGTCGTTCTCAGCCTTGGACGCAGCTTTCACTACTGTGTCCAGCCCACCCTGTGCTGCATCAACTCCTGTCCATGAACCCTCCAAGTCCTGTAGCACACAAACGTCCTGCGGGCTGACGTTGATGTCCAAACATGACCCGTAGATCCTTCCTGGATACAGGGCGATCCAGCGGTAGACCGTGAACTCGTCCCACGGCGTTTCCGGGTCGTCCAGCTCCGACACGGGTCCCGGCGCCAGCGGCAGAAGCGACAACACGGCGTCCTCGAGTTGCACGTCGGAGAAGAACGTTGAGAGGTCAATGCCGTACGCAGCAAAGAACTCTTCTGGAGTCAGCCTGTAGTCATCCTCCGTGAGTGTCTGTCCCAAGAAGTTGTCCACCACTTCCTGGTAGTTGCCCTTGGCCGCTTCCAACGCGTCGGTGGCCTCTTGCACCGTGTCGGCGTGCTCGTCAATGGTGAATTCCAGGTCAGCTTGCGCGTCAGCAAGGTCCCCTTCAGCCGAGGTCACGTCGGCCTGGGCATCATCGATTTCTTCCTGGGTGAAGGGGTCTTCAACGTCATGAAGTGCATCCCTGGCCACTTGGATCGCAAACTCTGCCTTGGCAATCTCAGCTCGAGCTTGGACGAGGTCGAGTTCCGCGGGAGGCTCCATGAGCTCCTCCAACGCATCAAGGGAACTCTGAAGGTCGAATTCCGCCTGGGCCACGTCGCGCTCCAGTACGGCAACGGTCTCGCCGTCCAACCGCGCGAGCTCCTGCCCCGCAGAAACGCTGTCGCCCTCCGCGACGAGAATCTCGCCAATGGCGCCCGTCGTGCCAAAGAAGAGCTGCTCGCGGTTGGGGAAGACGATGCTGCCGCTGCTGGTGATCTGGTTGACCAAGTCGCCGCGTCGCACTTGGACCAGCTGCTGCCCCTCCTCCAGGGCAACCTCCGCTCCCGCTTCCCCATCCCCTCTGTTCTGTAGATAGACAACCGCCGCAATGACGAGAATGATCGCCACCACCACCCAGATTGCGACCGCCTGCCCCGTGCTCATTCTGTTCACTTGGGATACCAGTCCCACCATGCTCTTCCTCCGGCAGCTCTACCTGACGACACATACACAACACAAGCGCAACTGGAAGGGGAAACGGTCTGCCCAAAGAAAGGTTAGTCGCATGCTATGGGCGCAAGTGGCACACATAGTCAAAAGCCGAGAACTCGCCCGTCTAGCCTGCGCCAACGCCCTCGCTCAGCACGCGCTCTACAACCTGCTTGAAGAAGTCATACGGGTGCGCCCCGGTGAAGAGGTACCGCCCGATGGTGAATGCGGGAATACCGTTGATGCCGTAGCTGATTGCCTGCTGGTAGCTTTCCTGCACGGCCTCCGAGTAGGTGTGATTGTGCAGCGCCTCTTCCAGCTTGCGGGGGTACAGCCCAACTTCCTCGGCAACGGCGGCAAGCACTTCCGTCTTCTCGATGTCCTCGCCGCGCTCCCAATAGGCACGGAAGACCGCGTGGTGGAAGGGCATCTCCAGCCCCATCGCCTTCGCGAATTCCGTGGCTTCCAGCGCGGGGCCGGTGTACGGAGTGTGTGGGCTGCGGCGCATGACAAACCCGGCCTCTTCGGCATAGGTGCGCAGCGGTTCGTTCAGTTCTCCCCCGGGGCCCTCACCGGGTCGGGGCTGTCGGTCCCTGCCGCCCGGCTGCATGTCCGGACGCAGGAAGAAGGCGCGCGTCTCAATGGTGACGGGGTACTCCTCCTGGAGCTTGTTCAGCCTGTCCAGGCCGATGTAGCACCAGGGTCAGATGTAGTCGGTCCACACGGTAATCGGAATTGTCTGCGCTTCGGTAGACATGGCTGCCCCCTCACACTTTCGCGCGAGTATACCACGCGGACCCCGCGAGACCCTAAAAATTCTTGACACCTTCCAGCCTCAGTTGGTACGCTTGTGAAGCTTTTATACCCATCGATCACTAGTTGAGGTTTGCTTTGCCTACGTACGACTACCAGTGCAGCAGCTGCAATCACCGTTTTGAGCTCCGGCAGGGATTTGACTCAGACAGGATGACGGACTGCCCAAATTGCGGGCAGTTGGCCGAGCGGCAAATCAGCTTGGTGCCTGTTATTTTCAAGGGCAGCGGCTGGTACGTGAACGACTACGGCAAGAAGAAGAGCACGCTGGGCAACGGCGACGCGCCTTCGTCCCCATCGTCTGACGACGGCCACGGCCATAGTCACGACGACCATTCCCACAGCCACGGCGATCACAGCCACTCCCACGACCACGGCGCCGCCCCTGCAGTCGCCCCCTCTGAGTCCTCCGGCTCGGACAGCTAGCCTCCCATGCGGGCCCTGCTCCAGCGGGTGTCCTCCGCCTCCCTCCGCGTCGACGACCTACACCTTGGCAGCATTGGAGTTGGCTTTGTCGTGCTCTTGGGTGTCACCGAGGACGACTCCGTCGACGACGCCCGCCACCTCGTCGACAAGACGGTAAACCTGCGCGTCTTCCCCGATGACGAGGGTCGCTTCAACCGCTCGTTGCTCGAAGTGAACGGTAGCCTGATGGTGGTGAGCCAGTTCACCCTCTACGCCGACACCCGCAAGGGCCGCCGCCCCAGCTTCGTGCGCGCCGCCCAGCCCGAGGTCGCAGAGCCGCTCTACGAGCAGGCCGTCGCGCTGTTCCGCGAGGCGTGTCCCACGGTGGTGACCGGCGTCTTTGGCGGCCACATGGTCGTGGAGATCCACAACGACGGCCCCGTCACCATCATGCTGGACAGCGCAGACCGGCAGCTTCCGCGGCGGGGTGCATAAGGGACACGGGGCTTCAACAGTTGTTCCGGCAATCGTGGCAGTACAGAGGGTGGAGTAACGGGGAGTCTCTTGGCTCCAAATGGGAGGCTTGTAGGAACCTCCCCAGCCTTACCCCCCGTATGAAATGTCCATGCTGATGTCCAGCGCCGGTGACGAGTGCGTAAGCGCACCGACGGAGATGAGGTCCACGCCGGTCTCCGCCACGGCCCGCACCGTCTCCAGGTTGATGCCGCCCGAAGCCTCCAGCAGCGCGCGCCCTCGGTTCAAATCGACGGCGCGGCGCATCAGCTCAAGGGACATGTTGTCCAGCAGCAGCAGTTGCGCCCCGGCGTCCAACGCCTCCTCCGCCTCTTCGAGCGTGGTGACCTCCACCTCCACCTTGATGGTGTGCGATGCCCGCTCGTGCGCCATGCGCACCATGTCGCCCAGCGACACGCCGCGCAGCTTCAGCGCAGCGATGTGGTTGTCTTTGATGAGCACGCCGTCGCCCAGGTTCTGGCGGTGGTTGTGACCGCCCCCGCACCGGACGGCGTACTTTTCCAGCGCCCGCAGGCCCGGGATTGTCTTGCGCGTGTCGATAAGCGTGGCGCCGGTGCCCTCGACGGCCTCCACATACGTTGCCGTCGCCGTCGCAACGCCGCTCAGGTGTTGCATGAAGTTGATCGCGGTGCGCTCCGCCATGAGCAGGCTTGCCGCGGAGCCGTCGACACGCAGCGCGACACTGCCCCGCTCCATGAAGACGCCGTCCCGCAGCGCCTGTTCCACCTGCAGTGTCGGGTCCACGCGGCGAAAGACCGCGGCCGCAACGTCGACGCCGCAGAGCACACCCGGCTGCTTCGCAAAGAGCGTCGCCGTCGCCTGCAGGTCCTCCGGCACCAACGCCGCCGTCGTCGCGTCGCCGATGCCCAGGTCCTCCTGCAACGCCCGGTCTATCAGATCATGGATCTCTGGCGTCAACAGCATCGGCTACACCGTGAACTTCATCAGGTCTTCGCCAAAGGTCAACGTGCCCCTGTAGTCGGCGGTGATGACCTCGCGGGACCACGGCTCGTCAACGTCGCCCATGTGCGACGCCACCACGTGCGGCACGCCGGACTTGGCGGCGACTTCCGCAAGCCCGTGCGGGCACGTGTGCGAGTTGGCGATGCGCCGCGCGAATTCCGTCAGCGGCTCCCGGTCTACCTCGTGGTAGTCGCGGCCGTCGGGCGCCGGGCCCCCGCGATGCTGCTGCGTCTGCATCAGCTCATGCACCAGCAGCCCCGCGGTGGAGGATGCTTCGATGATGGCGTCGCTCACGGCCGTGTCGCCGGAGATAACCAGCTTGCTGCTACCCTCCTCGAAGACGAACCCAAGCGCCGGCTTAACGTAGCCGTGCTCGACTTCCAGCGCCGTGGCGCGCCAGCCGTTGCCCTCAAAGTGGTCGCCATCGACGACTTCGATCACACGGACATCCATCACGTCCTCGCCCACCCGGTCGCGGAGCCGCCGGATCCGAATGTCCTCTTCGTAGGCATGGATGAGCCTGTCCACGAAGTCCCGCGTCCGTGCGGGCCCAATGATGGTGAAGGGAGTCTTGCGATAGCGTATCCAGCCGGTTATCAGGACGTGGGCCAGATCAATGGTGTGGTCCGAGTGCATGTGGGTGATGAAGATGTAGTCCAGATTGGTGGTGTCCTCACCCATCTCCACCATACGGCGCACGCAGCCATTGCCCGTGTCCACCAACACCGACTGCCCGCCGATGCGCAGGTGGTTGCTGGGTCCGGCGCGCTCGGGGCTGGGCATGGGTGTGCCCGTGCCCAGCAACGTCAACTCCATTGGTAGCCTCCCTCTCTAGTGCGCCGGTTTCATGAACACCGTGTGCCGCTGCCACGCTTCAGACGTCTCGGAAAAGTCCGTTCTGAAGTGTGCGCCGCGGCTTTCCTCCCGCACAAGCGCCGATTCCGCCATCAGTCTACCCAACGAGACCATGTTGGCAAGCTCCCGATCGCTGCGGTCGCCGCCGGGCAATGTCGCTGCCTCCCATGCCGCAAAGGTCCCGGCGGCCTCAGTCAGTCCCTCTTTCGAGCGGATGATGCCGACGTTGCTCCAGTTCAGCGCCTGCAGCTCCTCCAGCGACGGCTCACCCGCCTCTAAGGGCTCCGCCTGCAGTTCGTACGCCCCCTCGGGCCGAGGGCCGGTCCACCCGCCCTCCAGCGTGCGACGGACGACCCGCTGCCCAAAGACCACCGTCTCCAGCAACGAGTTGCTCGCCAGCCTGTTTGCCCCGTGCAGGCCCGTGCACGCGACCTCGCCGCAGGCGTAGAGGCCAGGGAGTGTCGTCTCGCCGTCCGTATTGGTCAGAACGCCGCCCATCATGTAATGCGCGGCTGGCGACACCGGAATGGGGTCTTTCGTGATATCCAGGCCGTGGGTGAGGCAGGTCTTGTAGATGCTTGGGAACCGCGCGGCCACCATTTCCGAGGGCAGGTGCGTTGCGTCCAGTACTACATGACCCGCGCCGGTTCGCCGCATCTCTTCCAGCAGCGACCGCGACACCACATCGCGCGGCGCGAGGTCGCCCTGTGGGTGGTATCCAGTCATGAAAACGTCGCCGTGGGCGTTCCGCAACACCGCTCCCTCGCCGCGCATGGCCTCCGTAATCAGGAACGGCGGCGCGCCGGGCAGCCGCAGCGATGTGGGGTGGAACTGGTAGAACTCCATGTCCATGACCGCCGCCCCGGCCTGGTACGCCTGCGCGACCCCGTCGCCGGTCGTGACCTCCGGGTTTGTGGTGTAGCGATAGAGCCGTCCCGCGCCGCCGGTCGCCAGCACCGTGTGCGCCGCGTAGAACTCGACTTCCGCGCCTACGCCACCCACAAGGCCCGCCACGCCAACAACCCTGCCGCCGTCCGCGTCCAGCAGCAGTCGAGTGGTGGTGACGTACTCCTGCACGCTGATGCGCGAGTGGTGCGCCAGCGAAGACAAGGTCAGCTCGATGCGCGCGCCGGTGGCATCGCCCCCCGCGTGGAGCACGCGCGGCATCCGATGCGCCGCCTCGCGTCCAAGCGACACCTCGCCGTCGGCCGTGTCGAAGATGACGCCGAGCCGCACCAACTCCGAGATGGCCTGCGGCCCCTGCTCCGCGAGGATTCGGGCCGCGTCCTCATTGCAGAGCCCCGCGCCTGCCGCGAGCGTGTCCGCCAGGTGGTAGCTCGGCGAGTCCTCCGGCCCGACAGCGGCGGCGATGCCCCCCTGCGCGTACTGCGTATTGCAGTCCGCGATGCCCCCCTTGGTGAGGATGAGCACACTCCCATGCTCCACCGCCAACAGCGCCGAGTACAACCCGGCAATCCCGCTGCCTATAACGATGTAGTCATAGTGCTGTGTGGCCATGGTTTCCCTTACAGCCTTTAGCCATATGCCGTAGGGGCGATTCGTGAATCGCCCCTACAATAGAAGGCCCAGTGATACCAAACTTGTCGCGATGAAACTGCAATCGGAGAATCGCTCATGGCAAGCCGTTCGCCCTCTTCCACTCCTCATAGCATGTGAGACATAGCGGCAAGTCTTGAACGGCGCTATGGTTTCGCAACCTGTTGGACTTACCACAGCGAGCACAGAACGTTGTGGCAGACGAGCTATCGGTGATGAGATTCTCAACTCGTTGCCTAATCCGATTCTGGCTAAATGCATCAGTTACTCTGTACGCCACTTCGCAGTTGCCAATCGAGTAGTCCGTCAGGTTCATCGAACTCAACAGAATTGTATCTTCATTGATGTACATCTTTGCGTGCAGATTGGGCACCGTGACACAATCTACCTTGTTGCTTCTTAGCCAGTTCACGTCAGGATGTCCCGAAAGCTTGTCCGCTTCATCCTCACGCAGGATGAATTTGACGTCTACCCTTCTTTTCCTAGCTGCACGGATCGCCTTCTTTGCTTCATCCCACAGCCTCAGGTAAGGACTTACAACGATGACCGACTCTTTCGCTTCGTGAATGATCTGGAGAATCCCCGGAGCAACTTGGGCATCCAAGTAGACTTCTCCGCCCTCATCAACCAATTCCGCCTCCTCGTCACCCTCAGTCCAACTCCACCGAAAACGGCACCCGTCCCCGCAGCTGCGGCTTGCCGTCCGGCCACTCGTCCTTGGGCAGCTCGTAGACGACCTCGATCTCGTTGCCGTCCGGGTCCATGAAGTAGATGCCGAAGCCGAGGCCGTGCTCGCCGTAGCCGACGATGGGCACCTCGTGCTCCTTCAGTCGACGGTGGAAGTCCCGCAGGTCCTCCAGCGTCTCCACCTGCCACGCCATGTGGTACAGCCCGACACGGTTCTGCTGCGGGCCCGGCGCGTCCATCCCGATTTCCTGCGTTGCGAGGTCGTGCGTGGTTGGCTCGTCGTCCGTAGCGTAGAACACCATGCCGGGGTATTTGGCCGTGATGTGGAAGCCCATGACCTCCGTGTAGAAACGCTCCGAGCGCTCTACGTCTCGAACGCGGATCACCAAGTGGGTCAGGCGCTTGATCCGTGCTTTGGTGGTTGTCACCGGTGTCCCTCCTTGGCTTGTCCGACATCCGTTCGCCCTGAGCTTGTCGAAGGGTGCCTAGGCTCTCTGGCGGCTTCCATCGCACCTATGGAGCGGGGGCGTCCATCGCGCCCCCTTACTCAAATCCCTCTGCATTCCCGCCTCCGCCGGCCTACACCAGCGTCAGCATTCGGTCCAGCGCGACCTTGGCGTAGTGCGCTGTCTCCTCGTCGACGGTCACCCGGTTCGGGACGCGGCCAGCCAGCAGCTCGTCCGTTACCCACAGCAGGTACGCCGGGTGGATGCGGTACATCGTCGAGCACGGGCAGACAACAGGGTCGAGGCAGAAGACCGTCTTGTCCGGGTTCTCGTGGGCCAGCCGGCTGACGAGGTTGATCTCCGTCCCGACGGCCCAGACGCTTCCGGGCGCGCCCTCGCTGATGCACCTGACGATCAGCTCCGTCGAGCCAACGTAGTCGGCCATCTGCACTGTCTCCATCGGGCACTCCGGATGGACCAGAATGTTGACGTCAGGGAAGGCCGCTCGCGCCTTGTCCACCTGCGTTGGCGTGAAGCGCGTGTGCACCGAACAGTGGCCCTTCCACAGCACCATCTTGCTCTGCTCCAGCGCATCCGCAGTGTGCCCGCCCAGCGGACGGAACGGGTTCCAGACCAGCATCTCATCCAGCGGGATCCCCAGCTTCAGGCCCGTGTTGCGGCCCAGGTGCTGGTCCGGCAGGAAGAGCACCCGCTTGCCTTGCTGGAACGCCCACTCCACCACCTTGGCGGCGTTTGAGGACGTGCACACAGCGCCGTTGTTCCGCCCGACGAGCGCCTTGATCTCCGCCGTGGAGTTCATGTAGGTCACGGGGATAATCGAACCCTCGCCCAACGTCTCCATGAGGTCGTCCCAGCAGTCCTCGACGTCCCCCGTGGGCGCCATGTCCGCCATCGAGCATCCCGCGTTGATGTTGGGCAACACGACGCTCTGGTGCTTGCCGCCCAGGACCGCGGCTGTCTCCGCCATGAAGTGTACGCCGCAGAAGATGATGAACTGCGATTCCTGCCGCTCCGCCGCGTACTGCGATAATTTGAGGGAGTCGCCGCGGAAGTCCGCGAAGAAGATGATGTCCTCACGCTGATAGTGGTGGCCTAGGATGACGGTGCTACTGCCGAGCGCGGCCCGGTTCGATTGGATGCGCTCCGTCAGCTCTGCCGGCGTGAGGTTGACGTATTCGTCCGGCAGCCGCTGCCACCGGACTCCGGCGTTCAGCTCCTCTGCCAGCGGCTTCGTTTCGAGGGGCTCAACCTGGCAGAAAGCGGACTGCTCCAGCTCCGTCAGGGGTACGCGTGGGTTTCGAAGTCTACTGTCCGCCACCGGCAATTCAAGGGCCATGAGATTCCTCCCCCTACACCGCTTCCTGCACGCCTTGCAGCGACCACGGTGACGTCTTGGTGATGTGGACGCGGACAATCTTCCCATGGAAGTCCCCTGCGTCCTCAAAGAACACCAGCTTGTCTGTGCGCGTCCGGCCACGCCACTTGCCCTTGTCCCGCCCCTCAACCAGCACCTCGACTGTCACGTCGAGAAGCCGCGAGTTGATCTCCGTCGCCACCCGCTCCTGCAGCGCTTCCACGGCCTTGAGGCGGCGGCGCTTCTCCTCCTGCGGCACGTCGTCCGTCAGCGTGCGGTGGGCGATGGTGCCCTCACGCGTCGAGTATTGCGCCACGTGCACCTTGTCGAAGCGCACCTGCTCCAGCAGCCGGTAACTCGCATCGAACCCCTCATCCGTCTCCCCGCAGAAGCCGACGATGAGGTCCGTGCTCAGCGCGACGCCGGGGATGGTCGAACGGATGCGGTCGATGGTGGAGAGGTACTCCTCCGTCGAGTACGTGCGCCGCATGGACGACAGCACTTCGTCGTCACCTGCCTGCACGGGAAGGTTGATGTGCTCGCAGACCTTGGGCAGGTCCGCCACCGCCCGGATGATGCGGTCGCTCATGTACATGGGGTGCGATGTCAGGAAGCGGATGCGCTCCAGCCCGGGCACCTCTTGCAGCCCATACAGCAAGTCCGCCAGGTCGTCGTCCCCAGGCAGGTCGTGTCCGTAGGCGTCGACGGTCTGTCCCAGCAGCGTGACCTCGCGAACGCCCCGTGCCGCCAGCAACTCTGCCTCGCGCACCACTTCGGGCAGCGGACGGCTCACCTGCCGGCCCCGGCGGTAGGGGATGATGCAGAAACTGCAGAAGAGGTCGCAGCCCTGGATGATGGGGATAAAGCTCGTGACGTCTGCGTGAACGTCCGTAAGAGGGCCAATACAGCCCTCGTAGTCGACGCCGAGCCGATCACCGACAAGCTCCAACAAGGGAGCGTACTGCTGCGGTTGCATGAAGACGTCGACGTGGCCAAATCGTGCCTCCAGCGCGTCCTTCTTGGGGCCCACCATGCACCCCATGAGCGCGACAATTCGCTCCGGCCGCTGCCGCTTCAGCGACTTCGCCATGCCAAGCGCCCCCACCACCTTGTCCTCGGCGCTCTGGCGTACCACGCAGGAGTTGAAGACGACGACGTCGGCGTTCTGGGCCGTGGCGGCCGGCGTCAGACCAAGCTGCTCCAGCGCGCTGGCGAGCCGGTCGGAGTCGGCCTTGTTCATCTGGCAGCCGATGGTCCAGATGTGGTAGCTGGTGGGCGTCCCGTCGCCAGCCGGAGTTGGCTCCGGACGCTGGGTACGGGTAGCCGCCCATTGTGCTTCTTGGATTGCCATCACACAGCCTGTAGTAGTTTCGATTGGTGGCGGAGGGACAGGGATTCGAACCCTGGAGAGGCGGTTAGGCCCCCAAGCGCTTAGCAGGCGCCCGCACTAGACCACTATGCGATCCCTCCACGTTTGTCCAAAGCGTATATCTATCGTATCAACGGGCCAACCTATGGACAATATGAGAAATCGCCCCAGTTTCGTATCTGTATTTGTGAATCTTTGCACAATGCCCAATTTGAGCGAACGGCTGTGGTACACTTCCTGCATCTTAACCGGAGCCGCGAGTGTCTGATACCGTAACGGCCCCATCCCACCAACCCCGCATCTTCCACGGCTGGTACATCGTGGGGATTGCCGTTACGTCATCCATGCTCCTCTCCGGCTTTCAGACGTACGCATTCGGCTTCTTCTTCAAGCCCATGAGTGAGGAGCTCGAGTTCAGCCGCGGCGCCACCTCCGCCGTTCTCCTCATCCGCGCCGTCATCATGGGCGCCCTCGCACTGCCCATCGGCATGGCTGTCGACCGCTACGGCCCGCGATCGCTCATGGTCCTCGGTATTATCCTCGCCACTCTCGCCACAGTCGGCATGGCGTGGGTCAGCAGCCTCCTGAGCTTCTACCTTATCTTCGGCGTCGTGCGCTCCCTCGCCCTGGCCTTCGCCGGAGGCGAGGTCACCAGCACTGTCGTAGCCAAGTGGTTCGTGCGTCACCGCGCTCTCGCGCTCGCAATCACCAGCACCGGGATCCCGCTGGGCGGCATCCTGATGGCGCCGCTGGCGGCTTTGCTCATCTCCCAGTTCGACTGGCGCAGCGCCTATGTCATCTTTGGCGTAATCACCCTGGTGGTGCTGCTCTTCCCGTCGTGGCTCAAGATGCGCCGCATGCCCGAGGACCTGGGGTTGCGGCCAGACGGGGCGCCATCGCCGGACCATCCCTCACCGGGAGCCCAACGGGCCCCGCCCTCGACGCCAGAACGCGACTGGACCATGGCGGAGGCCGCGAGAACCCCGGCGTTGTGGCTGATCACTCTGAGTCTCAACATGACCATCTTCATGACCACCAGCATCACGCTGCACCAGGTGCCATACCTGACCGACAAGGGTTTCTCGGCGGGGGTGGCGGCGACAGCAATCATCCTGCTAACGACCGTCGCGTTGCTGGTGAAATTCTTTTGGGGGTGGCTGGCAAACCGTATCCCACTTCGCTACTGCATCGCCATGAGCCAGTCGCTTGACGTCATCGCGCTCATATTGCTGCTGACGGTGTCGTCGACCGTGGGTGTGTTTGCGTACGCATTCGCCTTCGGCCTTGGCCGGAGTGAGGGCCTGTTTGGCTCCCACGCCTACGCCGCCTACTTTGGCCGGCGCTTCCTTGGAAGCACGAGGGGCATCGTCGCGCCGATACGTATTGCAGCGAGCGGTGGCGGACCTGTCATCACCGGCTTCTTCTTTGACATCACCGGCGACTACAACACCATCATCCCAATATTCATCGGAGTGACGGTGCTGGCCGTGGGCTGCTCGTTGCTCGCCAAGCCGCCGAAGCTCACGGCGGCAATGGCCGCGGCGGAGGCAGGCGGCTAGGGAATTCGTTCGTCCCACCTCCGGGTCGTAAGGGCGATCCGCGAACCCCGCGCCCCTACCCCCGAGGCGCTTCGGCCCCCGTCCAGTCGGCAGGCGGGGCTGAGGAGCCGAGGCCGACCCACACGGAGCCGTCCTCGAAGAACTCTTTCTTCCAGATGGGCACGATCTCCTTCAGGCGGTCCACAACGTACATGGTGACCGCGAAGGCCTCCGCTCGGTGCGCAGCCGCAGCCGCGACGATGAGGCTCGCCTCACCCAGCTCCAGCCGCCCGATGCGGTGCGACAGCGCCAGGTCGGTGACGCCCCAGCGTTCCTCGACCTCGTCAAAGATCTGTTGGAGTGTCTTGTAGGCCATTTCCGGGTACGCTTCGTATTCCAGCAACTCCACCGTGCGGCCGCCGGTCTGGTCGCGGGTAATGCCTTGGAAGGTCACGACGCCGCCATTGGCCGTGCTCATCACCATTGCCGTCACCTTCTCGGCGTCGAGCGGCTCGTCCGTGATGAGGATGCGCGGGTCGGGGCTAGGCAGGTCGAGGCCCCCGGACACAGGGGGGATGAGCGCCACCTCGTCCATGGCCTGTAGTAGGTGCGAGCGTTCCACGTACTCCTGGTTCACGGCCACCATGGTCGTGGGCAGCAAGAGCACGGTGGCCGGATGCTCCTCCGCGAGTCGTTGGAGCGCGTCGTCAACGGTGGCGCCGTTCGGCAGCGTCATCTCAATGCAGTCGCTGCCCACGCGCTCGCGGTAAACCGCGAACAATCGCAACGTGACCGTAACACCGTCCGACGTCGTCATATGCCGATTATACGCGGGTGAATGAACACAGGCCTACCCCGCCTTCGCCGCCGCCAGCCGTGCATTGAACTCGTCCATGGTGAAGCGGTACTCCTGCGTGCCCCGCACCTCGACGGCAAAGGACGCGCACACGCTCCCCATGAGCGCCGCCTCCGCCAGCGGACGGCCCTCAACCATGCCCTTGAGCAGCCCGCCACGGTACGAGTCCCCAGCCCCCGTTGGGTCGGCGACCTGTCTCGGAGTCACAGCCAGGATTGCCGTCTCGACGCCGCCCACCGACACCACGGAGCCTTCCTCGCCCTTCGTTGTGATGACCGCGCCGGCCAATTGGCCCAATGCGTCGGCGTCCAGGCCCGTCGAGCTGCTGATGAGCCCCATCTCGTAGTCATTCGCGATCAGCACGGCCGCCCCGTCGATGCACTCCCGGAGGGCGTCCCCCGTCCACGCGGGAAGCGACTGCCCCGGGTCGAAAACGTAGGGGATGCCGTTCTCCTTGTAGAACCGGGAATAGTTGCGCATGTCGACCAGGTTGCCGGGGGAGACGACGGCGATGCTCTCCTCCGGTTCATAGTCTTCGAACGAGAAGTCCGATGTGTGCATCATGGCGCCCATGTGGAAGCCGGTGATCTGGTTGTCGCCCTGGTCCGTCGTGATATATGCGCTGGCCGTCGGCGCCGAGCCGATGACGCGGACGCCGCTGAGCGGCACGCCGTTCTGCTCCATCCATTCCAGGTACCGGTTGCAGTCGCTCCCGATGGTGGCCAGCGTATGGGGCTGCTCCCCCAGCAACACTAGACAGTAGGAGATGTTGCCCGCACAGCCGCCTGGACGCTCTACCAAACTGTCGACATTGAAGCTGACGTTGAGGTTGTGGATACGGTCCGGCAGGATGTGATCGCCGAACCGGCCCGGAAAGTTCATGATGCGGTCATAGGCCAGAGAACCGGACACAAAGATGTTCATAGACGCTCCTGTGAAGGTGGTGTTCGCTGTCTAGGCTAGTGGTGAGTTGAAGGGGTGTCAACGGAGGCCTGGCACGGATCAAGGGGGCCGTTCGTCCCTTGATTTCTCTTGGAACGAACGGCCCCCGGCACTTTCGTAGACGATGTGCCTACCCTTACCCGCCCTTGGGCTGGAACGGCCACGTGCCGTTGTTAGGCGCGCCCTTCATGGACTCTCGACGAGCGGCCATTTCCTCCGGCTTCCGCACCCCTTGCGGGTCCCATGTGCGCTTCATTGGGTCCGAGATCCGCTGGGAGTTGCGTCCAATCTTCTCGATCTCAATTTCCGCAAAGTCGCCGTCCTGTAGTGGGCCCAAGCCGCCGTGGTTGGTGCCGCCTAGGATGACGTCGCCGGGCTTGAGCGACATGACGTGGGACAGCGTCGCGATCATGTATGCGATGCTATGCTCCATGTCGCTGGTGTTGTAGGTCTGCCGCAGGTCCTCGTTGACCCAGTACTTCACGTTCAGGTTGTTGGGGTCGCTGATCTCGTCGGCGGTGGTGATCGCCGGGCCCAGCGGCAGGAACGTGTCGAAGCTCTTTCCGTAGTCGCCCGGCAGCGCCGCCTCGCCCTCTTCCGGCGCGCGGGCCGACACGTCGACGGCGGTCGTGTAGCCGAAGACATAGCTCAGCGCCTCGTCCTCCGAGACGTTGTGCGCCGTCTTCCCGATGACTACCGCCAGCTCCGCCTCATGGTTGAAGATGACTGGCCGGAACGCTGGCAGGTCCACCGTGTCGCCGGGGCCGATGACGGCGTCGGGCGACTTGAAGAAGGTCTTGAGCGGGCGGGTGGGCGTAATTTGCACGCTCTCCATAAAGTTGCCGTTGCCGCACAGGACCTTGCCCGGCCGCGGCACCGGCGCACGCAGCTGCACTTGGTCCATGGGGATCACCGTGCCGCCGCTCTCCGCCGCCTCCAGGCTGCCGCGGAGCTCGTCGAAGTTGACGATGATGCGCTCCATGTAGCGCTGCGGCGACGAGATGGACAAGTGTCCCACCGCGTCCGAGATGTCCACCACGCCGTCGTCCTTGACGACGCAGGGCTGGAAGTCGTTGTAAAACCCGATCTTCATGGCGCCTCTCCTTTTGTATTGTTTCCGTTCACCCGTCGCCTATCACAGGGAGAACAAGGTTTGCGAATAGCGACGCGAGTCCCCTAGCCGCTCTTGGCCTGGAAAGGCCATGCGCCTGCTTGCGGTTGGCCCCTCTGCGCCTCGCGGTTTGCGGCGTTCAGCGCGGGGTCACGCAGCGCATCCGGGTCCCACGTCCGCTTCATCGAGTCAACGATGTTGTGGCCATGCCGGCCTAGCCCCTCGATTTCAATCTCGCCGAAGTCGCCGTCCTGCAGCGGGCCGAGGTTGCCGTGGTTGGTGCCACCCATGAGCAGGTCGCCGGGTTTCAGCGTCATGACGTGCGACAAGGTGGCGATCATGTTGGCGACGCCGCTCTCCATGTCGCTGGTGTTGTAGTCCTGCCGCAGCTTCCCGTTGACGTAGTACTTCACCTGAAGGTTGTTGGGGTCAGCAATCTCGTCCGCGGTGGTGATGGCCGGACCAATGGGCAGGAACGTGTCGAAGCTCTTGTCGTAGTGCGACGGCGGCGTGCCGGGCACCTCCGCCTCGTCCGGCATCGGCGCACGCGCGGAGACGTCGACAGCGGTCGTGTAGCCGAACACGTAGCTCAGCGCGTCCTCCACCGACACCCGCTTGGCCTCCTTGCCGATGACCACGCCCAGCTCCGCCTCATGGTTGAAGATGACGGGCCGGAAGGTCGGGAAAACCACTGTGTCGCCTGGGCCTATGACCGCGTCCGGCGACTTGAAGAAGGTGCGAAGCGGCTTGGGCGGGTCAATGGTCACGCCTTCCTTGTAGTTCCCCTCGCCGCACAGCACCTTGCCCGGGCGCGGCAGCGGGGCGCGAAGCCGCACTTGGTCCAGCGGCGTCACTGAGCCCGAGCCCGCCGCTGCCTCCAGCGCCGGGCGCAGGCTGTCGAAGTCTCCGATGATCCGCTCCATGAACAGTTGGGGGTCACCCTCATCCAGGTGTCCCACCTGCTCGGTGATGTCCACTACTCCATCGTCCTTCAGAATGCAGGGCTTGAAGTCGTCGTAGAACCCAATTTTCACGGCCTTCCTCCTTTTCTGTGCGGCGGACACAAGCGTACCGCTACGCACTAGCGCCTGTTGGGCGATGGTAGGATATAGGGCAAGATTGCACGGCTGTCAAGCAGTTTGGCGAAATCGGCACAGTGCGCTGCGCGAGGCGACCCTGCTAGAATGGCTGCAATTGACGGGCGCATAGGAGCCTATGGAAGAGCGGCTGGTTTCCAGCGCGGAACAAGTAGAGGACACGGGGCTGGACCGCACCCTGCGGCCCCGCAGGCTGAGCGAGTATGTCGGCCAGAGCCGCGTCAAGGAGAATCTCGGCATCGGCATCACCGCCGCACGTCAACGCGGTGAGGCCCTTGAACACGTACTCCTCTACGGCCCGCCCGGCCTCGGAAAGACCACCCTCGCCCACATTATCGGCCAGGAGATGGGCGTCAACGTGCGAATTACCTCCGGCCCAGCCATCGAGCGCCCAGGCGACCTCGCTGCCGTCCTCACCGGCCTCCAGCCCGGCGACATCCTCTTCATTGACGAGGTCCACCGCCTCAGCCGCGTGGTCGAGGAGGTGCTCTACCCGGCAATGGAGGAGTTCGCCATAGACATCATCATCGGCAAGGGGCCGGGCGCCCGCAGCCTCCGCCTCAACCTCAAGCCCTTCACCCTCATCGGCGCGACGACGCGATACGCGATGGTCAGCGCGCCCCTGCGCGACCGCTTTGGCCTCGTGCACCGACTCGAGTTCTACAACACCGACGAATTACAGCAGATCATCTCTCGCTCGGCCAACATTCTGCAGGTGCAAGCGGACGAGGACGGTCTCGCCGAGATCGCCCGCCGAAGCCGCGGAACGCCCCGCGTCGCAAACCGGCTCCTCCGCCGAGTCCGTGACTACGCACAGGTAACCAGCGACGGCGCCATTTCTGTCGATATCGCTTTGGAGTGCCTCGGGCGGCTGGAGGTGGACAGCCTCGGCCTCGACATGGTCGACCACCAGGTGCTCCGCGCCATCGTCGAGAAGTTCGGCGGCGGCCCCGTCGGCCTCGAGACCATCTCCGCCTCCATCAGTGAGGACGCCGACACCGTCATGGATGTCTACGAGCCCTACCTCCTTCAGCTCGGCTTCCTGGAGCGCACGCCCCGCGGCCGCGTCGCGACAAGGCTGGCGTACGAGCACCTCGGGCTGGAGTACACGCCCGGAAAGGCGCCCACGCCCTCACCTCAGCTAACCATGGACGGGATGGAGAGCCAGTGAGCGATCTGTCGAGCGTCACCATCTACACCGACGGGTCCGCCCTCGGCAATCCCGGCCCGGGTGGCTACGGCGTGGTCATGTCCGCCGGCGATTTCCGCAAGGAGCTCTCCGGAGGCTTTCGGCACACCACCAACAACCGCATGGAGATCCTCGCCGTCATCAAGGCGCTCGAGGCCCTCAACCGCCACTGCCAGGTCACGCTGTACAGCGATTCCCGCTACGTGGTTGACGCCATCTCGAAGGGATGGGCGCGCAAGTGGCGGGCCAAGGGTTGGATGCGCAACAAGACCGAGAGCGCGCTCAACCCGGACCTGTGGGAGCGGCTGCTGGGGCTCGTCGCACAGCACGACGTCGACTTCCGGTGGGTGCGCGGGCACACCGGCGTCCCGGACAACGAGCGGGCCGACCGCCTGGCCGTGTCGGCCGCGCAGGGAGCGGACCTCCCTCCGGACGAGGGCTACGAGGCATCCGGCGCAGGCCGCGGTAAGAACGCTCGGGCAGGCCGCTGATGAACGTGACGCAGCGCAACGGAGGGCTTCGCCACCACCGGGCCGTTATCTTCGCTCTGACTAGCCTCACCCTGGCCCTTCTGTTGCTCGCCGCGTGCGGCAACGAGGGCACGGCAACCGAGGGCGCCTCCGTCCCTTCGACCGGCTATGTGGTCGAGACGGTTGTGCAGGGCCTGCGCGTTCCGTGGGACCTGGCGTTCGCGCCGGATGGGCGCATGTTCGTCACCGAGCGGCCGGGCCGCATCCGCGTGGTCGAGGACGGGAACCTGCTGGACGAGCCGTTCGCCGAACTCGACGTGTGGGCGCAGAGCGAGGCGGGGCTCATGGGCATCGCTCTAGACCCGGCCTTCGCTGAAAACGGCCATCTTTACGTGTGCTACACCTACATCGAGGAGCAGCGCGGCCCGACGAACCGCGTGGCCCGGCTCACGGATGCCAACGGTGTGGGAAGCGACCACACCGTCATCTTCGACGGGATGCCGGGCGCGCGGAACCACAACGGCTGCCGCATCCGCTTCGGCCCGGACGACAAGCTCTACGTCACCATGGGCGACGCCCAGAACGCGAACTCGGCGCAGGACCCTGCGTCGCCCTCCGGCAAGGTGCTGCGGCTCAACGCCGACGGCTCCGTGCCCGACGACAACCCCATCGCGGGCAACCCGCTCTACACGCTGGGGCACCGTAACCCGCAAGGCATCGACTGGCACCCCGAGACGGGCGAGGCCTTCATCACCGAGCACGGCCCGTCCGACAACGACGAGATCAACCTGCTCATCGCGGGCAAGAACTACGGCTGGCCGGAGGTCCGCGGAGAGTCCGACAACCCCGGCTATGAAGACCCGCTGACCACCTACACGCCCACCCTCGCCCTAGCGGGCGCAGCGTTCTACACGGGCGGGCCGCTGCCGCTGCATTGGACCAACAGCTTCTTCTTCACCGCGCTCAAGGAGCAGCACCTCCGCCGCCTCACCTTTGCCTCGGGCCCGGACGGCGCGTGGACGGTCGTCGGACAGGAGAAGCTGCTGGAAAACGAAGTTGGCCGGCTGCGGGCCGTCGTGCAGGGCCTCGACGGCTACCTCTACATCACCACCAGCAACCGCGACGGCCGCGGCAATCCCGCCCGCTTCGACGACCGCATCCTCCGAATCGTCCCATCGTCCCCGCCGTAGGGACGATTCGCGAATCGCCTCTCCCGCAGAAAGCCCAATAGGGCCGCAAAGCGTGGCTCTCCAAAGAATTGACAACGCCCGGCTTTTGGGGTGTAGTCCCCCCAGAATCCTTAGGCGTGGCCCTAATCATGTGGTGGATGGAGGGATGCGGCCATGAACACAGACTCGTCTTCTGGAATGCACGCAAACGTCGGCGCAGATGGCTCAGCTGCAGAGGGTGCCAGGCGATCCTCCAAGGAAACCGCCGCCAGTGTTGCTCGTGTGATCGCTGGCATCTTGGCTGTCATCGCATTGGCGGAGGTCGTTGGCTCCTTCGCAGCGCTGGAGGAGGAGGGTAATTCCTGCTCGCTGGCGCTCTCGCTGGTGCTCGACGACTCATCATGCAACTGGTCAACAGTCCTGGGTTACGCGGGCGTGATGGGCGCGGTGGTTGCGCTGACTATCCCGGTGGCCGCCCTCGGCGTCATGGGGATGAGGGGAGCGCGGACCATCGTCGCTAGCGCCCCCTTCACGATTCTCGCTGTCCTTGGCATCGGGCTTCTTGTCCTGAACCTGGGCCCCCTGGCAGCGTTGCTTACCCATGAGAATTCGGCGGGGTTTCTCATTTCGGTCGCGATGTTGGTGGTGGGTGTCCCGCCTACGGTGGTATTCGCCCGAAAGCTCTTGAGCATGCGCAAGGAGAGAGCGAGCGAAAGCGTCGGAGATACCGCCAAGCAGAGGGGTTCGCAATCGGCATGAAGAAGATGGCTGTCTGCCCCGGAAGATCGGTCGTCCGCCGCCAGGACCAGTCGCGGTCGGCGTCGTAGCTGTCCTTACCCGCCCGCCTCGGGAGCGGAGGCAGCCGCGAAGTAGGCGCTGTACAGGTTGGCGTAGGCGCCGCCCGCCGACATCAGCGAGTCGTGCGTGCCCTGCTCCAACACCTGCCCGTGACCCAGCACGACGATGCGGTCGGCGTTGCGGATGGTGCTGAGCCGGTGCGCGATGACGAAGGACGTTCGGTCCTTGAACACCTCCGTCAGCGCCTGCTGTATCAGGCTCTCGCTGTAGCTGTCGATGTTGGCAGTGGCCTCGTCCAGCACCAGTATGCGCGGGTCCGCCAGCAGCGCCCGGGCAAAGCTGACGAGCTGTCGCTGGCCCACGCTCAAGTTCTGGCCCCGCTCCTGCACGGGCGTATCGTATCCCTTCGGCAGCCGCTCGATGAAGTCGTGCGCCCCTACGGCCCTTGCGGTCGCCTCGACCGCCTCCTGCGAGGCTTGCGGGTGGTTGTACGTGATGTTGTCGCGAATGCTGCCGGAGAAGAGGAACGGCTCCTGCAGCACCATCGCCGTCTGGCGCGCCAGCGAGTCCTGTGTGACGTCACGCAGGTCATACCCGTCCACGGTGATGCGGCCCTCCGTGACGTCGTAGAAGCGGTTGAGCAGCGCCACCAGCGTGGTCTTGCCCGCCCCGGTCTCGCCAACAAACGCCACCGTCTCGCCCGCCTTGATGTCCAGGCTCACGCCGCGCACCACCTCGACGTTCGGCACGTAGTGGAAGCGCACATCCTCAAGGGAAACCGCGCCCTTCACCGGCGGCAGCTCGATGGCGTCCGGCTTGTCCGCAACCTCCACCGGCGTGTCGAGCAGCGCGAAGATGCGCACGCCGCTCGTCATGGCCCGCTGGAACTGCGTGTACTGCATCGTAAGGTTGCGAATGGGGTCGAAGAAGCGCTGCACGTAGAGGGCGAAGGCGACGATGACGCCGACCTCCAGGGCCCCGTTGATGGCCATGCTGCCGCCGAACACCACCACGAGGCCAATCGCCACCGCCGTCAGGATTTCCACCGTTGGCATGAGCGCGGCAGAGAGACGGCTGGCCTGCAGGTTGGCGTCGAGGTGACCGTTGTTCACCTCGTCAAAGCGGCGCATGTTGGTCTCTTCCCGGTTCAGCGCCTGCACCACGCGGACACCGGTGATGTTCTCCTGCAGGTTGGCGTTGACCACCGAGATGGCCTGCCGGACCCGCATGAACGTCCCCCACGCGATCCGCTGCCACACCACCATGATGCCGATGAGCACGGGCACCACCGTCAGGGTGATGAGCGCCAACTGCACGTCCAGCAGGAACATCGCGAGGATGATGCCGAAGAGGCTCAGCATGTCCGCGAGGCTGCTGATGACGAGGTTGAGGAACTCCTGGAGCTGGTTAACGTCGTTCTGGCCGCGGGACATGATGCGGCCCACCTCGTTCTTGTCGTAGAACGACGTGGACAGCCGTTGCAGGTGGGCGAAGATGCGTGAGCGCAGCGTGTAGAGCACGCCCTGACTCACGCGCGCCAAGCTTACCTGGTAAAGGTAGTTGGACACGAATCGCACCAGGATATTGCCAAGGAACAGCGCCATGACGGCGGCAAGCGCGCCCACGTTGCCTCGACTCGGCGCGTCCACCAACTGGCCTATCCCCAGCATTATGATCAACGGCTGAACCACAATGGTGGTGGTAGTCACCAGCATTGTGAGCAGGCTCAGCACCGCAATACCCTTGTGCGGCATGATGTAGGAGATCAGCCGCGTGACAACGCGATGGTTGTAGATCGCCCCCAGCTCCCTCTCGTCGTCCAGCGAACCGTGGCGACCCATGCCGCGCCAGCCGCCGCCGCCCATACCACCGCCGTGACCGTGCCCGCCCATCATGACCCCACGCTCCCGGTCGTAAGTTCGTCGATAGTGGGCTCCGCGGGCAGCAGCTGCAGCTCGTAGAGCTTGCGGTAGAGGCCGTCGCGGGCGATGAGCTCGTCGTGGCGGCCCTGTTCCACGATGCGTCCCTCGTCGAGCACAAGGATGACGTCGGCGTTGCGGACAGTGCTCAGCCGGTGTGCAATCACGAAGGTGGTGCGGCCATGCATCACCTCCTCCAACGCCAGACGCAGCAGGTGTTCCGTGCTCGCATCGATGCTAGACGTGGAGTCGTCCAACACCAGCACCGGCGGGTCCAGCAACACCGTGCGGGCGATGGCCAGCCGCTGTCGCTGCCCGCCGCTCAGGGTGATGCCCCGCTCGCCGATCCACGTCTCGTAACCTTCCGGCTCCGAGACGATGAAGTCGTGCAACTGCGCAATCTTCGCCGCCCTCTCGACCTCATCGCGTGTGGTGCCCGGCCTGCCGTAGGCGATGTTGTCGGCCATGGTTGCGGAGAAGAGAAACACGTCCTGCATGGCGATGCCGATGTTCCGCCGCAGCGATTCCAGCGTGTACTCGCGGATGTCCACGCCGTCAAGCGTGATGCGGCCGCTTGTGACGTCGTAGAAGCGTGGCAGCAAGTGCACGACGGTCGACTTGCCGCTGCCTGGCATGCCCAGCAGCGCCACCACCTGCCCCGGCTCCGACTCCAGCGACACATGGTCGAGCACCGGCTCCTGCCCGTAGGCAAAGGACACGTCCTCAAACCGTACGTGACCTTGAACCCGCCCAGCGTCTCTTGCGCCCTCCTGGTCCTCCACAGGCGAGGGGGAATCCAGCACTTCAAAGATACGCTGTCCGGCGGACACCGCACGGGAGATGTTGTTGAGAATCATCCCGGACATGCGAACGGGACCTTGAATGAGGCCCAGGTAGAAGATGAACTGCGTCAGTTCGCCCGGGGTGAGCCGTCCGTTCACGATTTCCATGCCGCCGAACCAGAGTATGCCCGCCGTCGCGACGCCAAACATGAGCTGGATGAAGGACGAGTTGAGCACCTGTTTGCGGTTGGCTTCGAGGTGGGACTCGGCGAGGTCCTTGATGACGACGTCGAACTTGCGCTTCTCGTGCTCCTGCGCACCAAAGGCCCGGACCACGCGCGAGCCGGCAAGGTTTTCCTGCATGACCGTCGTCATCTTGCCGGTAACCCGCAGGATGTACGTCCACACCTGCCGCAGCGACAAACTCACCACCGCCGACCGGTACGCCACGATGGGCACGAACAGCAACCCTATCACCGCTAGGCGCCAGTTCAGGAAGAAGAGCAGCCCCGCGGCTCCGAACACCAGGATGGCGATGTTGAGCGCCCGTAGCAGCCCGCCCTGCACGAAGTTGCGTATCGCCTCGACGTCGGCGGTGGCGCGGGACATCTGGTCGCCGGTCTGCTGGCCGTCATGGTACGAGAAGCTGAGGCGCTGGAGCTTGTTGAAGATGGAGTTGCGCAGGTCGTACGCGACAAGTTGACCCGTCCACTCGGAGAGGTAGGTCTGGCCGTAGGCAAATACGCCTCGCGCCGCGCTGACCAGCAGGATGAGGAGGGCGAGTTCGACGACCTCGGAGAACACGCCGCCGGTAAGCACCTCGTCGACGGTGTTGCCGAGCAGGCGTGGAACGACAAGGGCAAAGCCGCTGCTGGCAATAAGCGCCACGTAGGCCGCGACCATGTGGCGAGGGCGCCGCCATGCCAGCCCCAAAATGCGCAAGAGTATCCGCATGGACGCCATTCTACCGCTGCGCGCGCGTGAATGCCACTGTTATGTCCTTGGGTTCGGCTACGTTTGTCCTGTACAATAGGTGCATCCTGGGACAGGAACAGCGTGTGCCGGACTTCAAAGTCGTTTCGGACTTCGTGCCAACCGGAGACCAGCCGGAGGCCATCGAGGCCCTCGCGGAAGGTGTTCTGCGTGGCGATCGCTACCAGACGCTCCTGGGCGTCACCGGAAGCGGCAAGACCTTCACAATGGCCAAGGTCGCGGAGCAGGTGCAGCGGCCCACGCTGGTCATCGCGCACAACAAGACTCTGGCCGCGCAGCTTGCCACAGAGTTCCGCGAGTTCCTGCCGGACAATGCCGTCGAGTACTTCGTCTCCTACTACGATTACTACCAGCCCGAGGCGTACATCCCCCGCACGGACACGTACATCGAGAAGGACGCCTCCATCAACGACGAGATCGACCGCCTGCGCCACGCCGCCACACGGGCACTGCTGACGCGCCGCGACGTCCTCATCGTCGCCTCCGTTTCATGCATCTACGGCCTTGGCGACCCCGAGGAGTACATGAGCTTCGTCGCCACAGTGACACGCGGCGAGCGGCGCAGCCTCCGCTTGCTGGTGCAGGGGCTCATCTCGATGCAGTACGACCGCAATGACATGGACCTCGCCCGGGGGCGCTTCCGCGTCCGTGGCGACACCCTGGACATCTTCCCAGCCTACGAGGAGCTGGCCCTCCGCATCTCCTTCTTCGGCGACGAGGTGGAGCGCATCCTCGAGGTAGACCCGCTCACCGGAGAGGTGCTGGCCGAGCGGGACGTCGTGGAGATCTACCCGGCCAAGCACTTCGTCACGAGCGAGGAGAAGCTGGAATCCGCCATTCGCAGCATCAACGAAGAGTTGGACGAACACGTGCGGTGGCTACGAACCCAGGAGCGTGTGCTGGAGGCGGCCCGACTGGAGCAGCGCACCCGCTACGACATGGAGATGCTCCAGCAGGTCGGCTATTGCTCCGGCATCGAGAACTACGCGCGCCATCTCAGCGGGCGAGAGGTCGGCAGTACGCCGTGGACGCTGCTCGACTACTTCCCTGAGGACTACCTGCTGTTCATTGACGAGTCCCACATGAGCGTGCCGCAGGTGCGGGGCATGTACCACGGCGACATCGCCCGCAAGAAGACGCTGGTGGAGTACGGCTTCCGGCTGCCGTCCGCGCTGGACAACCGGCCGCTCGATTTCTCGGAGTTCAGCGATCGTACCAACCAGATCGTCTTCGTCTCCGCGACGCCCGGCCCATACGAGCGCAACCTTATCCCCAGGGCAGTCGAGCAGGTGATCCGGCCCACCGGCCTCCTGGACCCCACCATTGAGGTGAAGCCCACCAACGGGCAGGTGGACGACCTCCTCGAGCAGGTGCGCAATCGCGTAAAGATGGGGCACCGTATCCTGGTGACCACGTTGACGAAGCGGATGGCGGAGGAGCTGGCTGACTATCTGTTGGAGATGGGCGTCCGCGTCCACTACCTGCACTCCGACATCGAGACCCTGGAACGCAGCGAGATCCTCCGCGACCTCCGCCTCGGTGTGTACGACGTGGTCGTCGGCATCAACCTGCTGCGGGAGGGGCTCGACTTGCCGGAGGTGAGCCTCGTCGCAATTCTCGACGCGGACAAGGAGGGCTACCTCAGGTCGAGCTCCTCGCTCATCCAGACGATTGGGCGAGCGGCGCGGCACGAGGAAGGCCACGTCATCATGTACGCGGACCGGATCACAGACTCCATGCGCTTCGCCATCGACGAGACCTACCGCCGACGCGGGCTGCAGGACGCGCACAACACGGCGCACGGCATCGTCCCGACGGGCATCAAGAAGGAGGTCCGGGACATCACGGAACGGGTGAAGCAGGTGGCGGAGACCCGCGCCGAGTACGCGCCGGGCAGCCGCATGGCCGCGGCGCAGGATCAGGACATCTCTCGCGATGAGATCGCCCGGCTCGTGCGGGAGTACGAGCGACAGATGAAGGAGGCCTCCAAGCGGCTTGAGTTTGAGAAGGCGGCCATGTTGCGGGACCAGGTCGTCGACCTGCGCCGCATCATGGCGCTGCAGGACGACCCGCTCATGCCGATGCGACGGTAGGCGCAAGTCGCCGTCAATTGGAATGTTGACCATATCTGTCAACAATTGACATTGGCTTTGGGCTTTCCTAGAATATTGCTGACCGCAAGAAGGGGAGAAGAAACATGAAGAGCGTTACGCAGCAGCAGGTTATTGAAGCCCTCCGCGAGGTCTACGACCCGGAGATCCCCGTCAACGTGTACGACTTGGGCCTCATCTACGGCCTGGACATCGACCCGGAGAACAACGTGGGCGTCACCATGACCCTGACGGCCCCCGGCTGTTCCATGGGCCCGTCCATCGCGCAGAACGCCGAGTGGCGCATTGCGGAGATCGATGGTATCGGCGACGTTTCGGTGGAGATGGTCTTTGACCCACCGTGGACTCCCAACCTGATCACCGAGGACGGGAAGAAGCTGCTCGGCATCGACTAACCCCCCGGCCCCTGCCGGGCCGTTCCCAAGTTCGTGACCCAAACGCCTAGGAGACGCATGGCAACCAGACAGCCTACGCCCCAAGAGGAAGCGCGGCTTGCGGCCATTCGCCAGCAGTGGCAACAGCGCCGCAAGATCAATGATCGCTTCGGCAAGATTGCCCACAAGATTGCCGTCTACAGCGGCAAGGGGGGCGTCGGCAAGACCACCGTTTCCGTGAACATCGCTGCAACGCTCGCCGCCCAGGGCGAGCGCGTCGGCATCCTCGACGCAGACATCGACTGCCCCAACATCGTCAGCGCAATGAAGGTGCAGGGGCAGCCCGACTACAAGGACGGCGAGTTCACCCCCGCGACTCAATGGGGCGTCAAGGTGCTCTCCATGGGCTTCTTCCAGGAGAACCAGGAGGAGGCCATCATCTTTCGGGGCCCCATGATCCACAACACCCTCACCCAGTTCATGGAGAACACGGATTGGGGAGAGATGGACTACCTTGTGGTTGACATGCCGCCCGGCACGTCGGACGCCGCCCTCACCATCATGCAGACCCTCCCGCTCGACGGCTTTGTCGTCGTGACCGGCCCACAGGAGCTTGCCGCCCTTGACGCCAAGCGGTCCATCAACATGGTGCGCAAACTCAACATGACGGTGCTGGGCGTCGTCGAGAACTTCTCCGGCGAGATCTTCGGCACCGGCGCGGGCGAGCGCCTCGCCGGCGAAATCGGCGCTCCCCTACTAGGCAACATTGAGTTGCGGGCCGACTACCGCGACACGTCGCGGCCCAGCGTGCTAATCAGTACTGCCGTCAAGGACGAGTACGAGGCCGTGGTCAACCGGCTCAAGGAGTCTCTGGATAACCTGGAACCCACTACCTGAGGAACGCTTGCTGCCCATTCAATCGCAAGGCACAAGCCAACGTGACGCGCGGGAAGGCGCTTAGTAGATGCTTTTCTTCTTCTCCACCGGCCAACCGCATATGCCCTGGCTCCTATCCTCGCGATGCATTCCGTTGTCCCTCACCCAACCTGCCGCTCGTACCTCAATTGGCCAACGTTTGAATTGCTCGGCCGTAGCCGAGCCGAAAGGCAGCTGACATGCACCCTGTGGAAGAAGCGGGCGTTCACTCCCTGTACCACTACACGGACCTGCTGGACCCTGCGCTCCTGGAGGAACTGGAGTCCCTGGGACAGGCGCTGAAGGGTGCGCGCATCGCCCACGTGAACGCCACCGCCCACGGGGGGGGCGTCGCGGAGATCCTGCACTCCATGCTGCCGCTCTACCACGGCCTGGGCGTCGATGTCTCCTGGCTTGCGCTGCGGGGCGACGACTCTTTCTTCAACGTTACCAAGCACATGCACAACTGCCTCCAGGGCGATCCAAGCGGCATGACGCCTGCGGAGTGGGACATGCACGCCGCGTGGAACAGGCTCAACGCCGAGTTCCTGACATCAACCTACGACGCCATCATCATCCACGACCCGCAACCCGCGGCGCTGCGAGAGTTCGCGCCCAATGCGGCGCACAAATGGATCTGGCGCAGCCATATTGACACCTCCGCGCCCGAGCCCGAGACGTGGAGGCGGCTGAGCGTCCTGGTCAACGGCTTTGACGCCTCCGCCTTCAGCCTGCCGGAGTACGCCGGGCCTGGCCTATCAGGCATGCCAATCGCCATTATGCCGCCTGCCATCGACCCTTTCACGCCCAAGAACACCGAGATGCCGTTTCACGACGCAATGCACGTCGTTGCCCGCTTCGGCATTGACCCCACGCGGCCCTTCATCTCGCAGGTGTCCCGCTTCGACCCGTGGAAGGACCCCCTCGGCGTCATAGAGGCGTTCAAGATGGTCAAGCAAAACCACCCCGAGTTGCAGCTGGCGCTCCTGGGCAACTTCGCGGACGACGACCCCGAGGGGCGCGTGATGTTCGAGACGGTGCAGGACGCCGCGCGCGGCGTCAAGGATGTCCACATCGTGACCGGCCTCTCGGACCTCGTGGGCCCCTTCCAGGCGCAGAGCAAGGTGGTCATACAAAAGTCGCTCAAGGAAGGGTTCGGCCTGACGGCCACGGAGGCATTGTGGAAGGGCACGCCGGTCGTTGCGGGGAACGTCGGCGGCCTGCGGCTGCAGGTGTCCGACGGTGTCGGCGGATTCCTTGTGAACAGCATCGAGGAGTGCGCGGAGCGCGTGGACTTCCTGCTGGAAAACGAGACGGAGCGGGTCGCGCTCGGTGCGACGGGACGCGAGCGCGTACGCACGCACTTCCTCATGCCGCGCCTGCTGCGTGACGAGGTCCGGCTCATTCACGGACTGCTGAACGGAACAAGCAACGCAATGACCCAGGCAGAGCCCCTCACACTTGAGGGCGCCAACGAGCTGACGGGCTAGACGTTCGCCGTATTAACGCATTACCCGCAATGGCCAAAAGCCTCTGTTAAAACCTGTGGCATAAGAGCTCGCGCAATTGCGGTGGGCGCGACTAACAAAAGGGCATTCCCCTGCGTCAGCCAATTCGGCTAAACTCAATCCTTTGATTGCTGTACGCTGACGATTTCGCTACTGGAGAGCAAAGCGGATGGAACTGAATCTGGCTTGGGCCATAGCCCTGTTCCTTGGGGCATCCCTTGTCGTAGTTATCTCCGCCATTGCACTGGCCCAGGCAGGGGATGTTATCGCCTCACGAACGGGTCTGGGGCACCTGTGGGTCGGCTCGCTCCTCATCGCCGGCGCGACATCGCTGCCGGAGCTCGTCACCAACGTCACCGCCGTCCGCATCGACAACCCGGGCCTCGCAGCAGGCAACATCCTCGGCGCGAACATGCTCAACGTCAGCAACCTCGCCATCATTGCGGCGGTGTTCGGCGGCCGCGAGATCTTCCGCCGGCTCTCCAAGGGGCAGGAGTACCTGGCCATCGAGGCCTTCGTCTTGACGGCCCTGGCGGCCACCTACGTCCTCATGGGCTCCGACTCCAACTGGTTTGGCGTCACGCCCGCAGCCATCTCCATCCTCCTCGTCTACCTCGTCGGATCCCGCGTCCTCTACGTCGCCAGCAAGAGTGGCGGCGGGGACACCGCGCAGGAGGAAGCTCCGACCAAGACGTTACGATGGGGCTGGACGGTCTTCCTCATCAGCGCATTGGCCGTCAGCGCGTCCGCAACCGCCCTCACCATCAGTGCCGACGCCATCGCCAAGGAGACAGGCATCTCCGCCAGCTTCGTGGGTGTGCTGGCCGTCGCCATCGTGACGACGCTGCCGGAACTCACCGTCGGCATAACGTCGATTCGAATCGGGGCCCCGGAGATGGCGGTGGCGGGCCTGTACGGCAGCAATGCGTTCAACATCGCGATTCTGGCCTTGGCAGACATTGCTTACCTGGAGGGATCGCTCTTTGGCTCACTGGAACAGAGCCACGTGATCGCCGGTGGATTCGCAGTGCTGCTCATGGGGATAGGACTGCTGCAGGTGAGGTTGCGGCGCACGATTCGGTACTTCTCGCTGACGGAGCCCAGCACCATTCTCATCGTCGCAATCTACGTGGTGGGACTGCTCCTCATATTCCGGGCGGGGTAGGCGACTACCGCTCTCGTCGCCAAAGTGAAGGCCTACGCCGAGGCCAGACTTGCCAACGACCTTCCCTACCAGCCCGAACCTGACGCCCCCGCAGTTTCCTCGCCCTCCATCTGGTTCCTGCGACCGGACACTCCGCTGCGGAACGCCGGCACCAGCAGGATTGGCGCGATTAGCGTCGTCACGATGGTCATCAGGATGGCGACACCGAAGAGGTCGTGGTCGATGACCTCGCGGGAGAGGCCGATGCCCGCGATGATGAGCGCCACCTCACCCCGCGGCAGCATGCCCAGGCCCACGCGCCAAGCGCCCCGCCTATTGAAGCCAACCGCCAGCGCGGGCCCGCCTGCGCCTACGACCTTGCTGATGATCGCGAGCACGGTGAGCGCTATGCCGAACCCAAGCACCCCGCCGATAGTGGACACGTCTACCAGCATGCCCATGACCACGAAGAAGATGGGCACCATGAAGTGGTAGACGCCCAACATGCCCTGTTCGATTCGGTGGGCCAGCGGAGTGTGCGCCAACCCTAGGCCCACCGAGTAAGCGCCAATGATCATCGCGAGGCCAAAGGACTCCGCCAGTCCCGCGCCAAGCAGCGCCAACCCAAGCGCCAACGCCAGCGGCGCCCCTGGGTCCCGGAACCACCCCAACGCCTTCGAGATCCAGCCCGACAGCAGGATCATCAATCCGGTCAGGCCCAGCCAGAACCCGACAGCCTTGGCGGTGATGAGTCCGAGCTCGCCGGGTTCAACGGCGCCCGTCTCGGACATCGCCACCACCACAGCCAGGACGAGGATGCCCATGACGTCGTCTACCACGGCCGCGCCGATAATCGTGACGCCCTCCGGCGCTCCCATGCGGTGAAGGTCTTGCAGCACGCGCGCAGTGATGCCTACGGAGGTGGCCGTCATGATGGCGCCCATGAAGAGCGCCGTGGGGTCCAGGAAGCCGTCCGCGTGGCCGAAGTACACCGTCGCGCCGGCGCCGAACGCGAATGGGAGGATCACGCCGCCGAGGGCCACGGCGCTGGCCGGACCGGCGTACCTGAGGAACTGCTTCAGGTCAGTCTCCAGACCGACCGCAAACAGCAGGACGACGGAAGCGACTTGGGCTATTGCCCAGATCTCCGTCGAAATGTTTGGCGTGTGGTTACTGATCGCATGGGAGGCAGCGCCAAAGATCGGCTCAAACCCAAACAAGCCGATCCCGCCTAGGGCAAATGGACCAATGATGATGCCCGCCGCAAGCTCGCCCAGGACTGGAGGTATGCGGAGGTACCGTTCGGAGATCTCACCCGCTATCTTCGCCGCAGCCACGATGAGGGCCAGCTGCAGCACGACGCGGGTTATCAGGTGTACGAGCTCCTCACCTTCCATGGAACCCGCTCGACATAGGTTATCCCGTCCTCAGTTGCTCGGTTGGATTTCAGACCCGCAAGGAATGCGACTGCAAATACATTATAGCATTGACCGCATCAATTCCCGAAAGCCAAGGCGGACGCGGCCCTAAAACCCGCAGGGAATGTCGAGCTCCGCGCACGTTGTGTGGAACCACTCCACCACTTCCTTGTGCAGGGGAATGCCGCTGGCCGTCCGCTCCGCCGTGTTCTCCGCCTCGATCTGCCCCGGCGCGAGCACCCGGTCGTGGCCCGGCGCCGGCTTCGTCGACTTGAGCGTGCGCAGGAAGTCGTCCATGGTCTGCTTGAACTCGCCCACGTCGCTGAACGCGTCGATGTCGTACGCCGCGACGTAGTGCGCGAAGCCGCCCGGTGCCGCGCGGGTGTTGCGCGCCGCGAACCCAAAGCCGCCGATGACCGTGCTCAGGATCTCGACCACGCACGCCAGCCCGTAGCCCTTGTGCGACCCCAGCTCCCGCAGCGAGCCCGCCGGCAGCGAGAGGAACTCGTCAGGCACCGGCCCCGGCTCCATGATGGGCGTGCCCTCCATGTCCGCGACCATGCCGCCGGGCAGGATCGCCCCCAGCCGCTTGGCGATGCGGAACTTGTTGACGGCCACCACGCTCGTCGCGATATCCAGCACGAAGGGTGGCTCATCCTTGGCGGGCACCGCCACGGCGATGGGGTTGGTGCCAAGCCGAGGCTCCGCCCCGAAGGTCGGCAGCACCTGCGGCGGCGCTGCGGACATGCAGACGCCAACCATGTCGTGGGGCAGCGCCATCATGGCATGGTACGCCGCCATGCCCACGTGACCGCACCGGCCCATGGTCACGACGCCCATGCCGGTGTTTCTCGCCTTCTCAATGGCAATCTCCATCGCCTTGGGCGCGATGATGATGCCAAGCCCCTCATCGGCGTCAATGTTGGCGGTGGAGGGCCGTTCCCGCACCACGCGCCACTCTGGGACGGGCTTGATCCGCCCTGCCTGGTAGCCTTGCATGTAGGACCGCAGCATGTTGGATACGCCGTGGCTGTCGACGCCCCTGATGTCCGCCAGCAGCAGCACGTCCGCCGCGAGGGCCGCGTCGTCAAATGGGACGCCCATCTTGGTGAAAACGGCCGTAGTGACGGCGCGCAGGTCCTCCTGCTGCACCCGGACGGAGTCCTCTTCCCTGAGAACGAAGCTCTCCAGCATGACGTGCCTCCGGTCTTGTTATCCCTGGCTTGACCAACTCCGTTCGCCCTGAGCGGTCTCACGAACGAAGCCCCGTCCTACCCGGCGACAGGCTGCCGTTGACCCGTGTCCGACGACCGTTGCACCGCGTCGAGCAGCTTGTGCAGGCTTACCGCCTCGTCGAAGTCCGGGAGCTCCACCGACTGCCCCGCAATGCGCTCGCTGAAGCGGCGGTACATCTGCGCCACGTGGAAGGGCGCGCCCTGCGGCACGTCGTCCGGCGTCCAAATGTCGCCCATGTCGATGGGAATGTCGTCCAGTTTGTCATCTCCGGCACGACCGCCCTGGATGCGCAGGGAATTGGTGTTCGGCCCCCCGGTGGAAGTGACCAAAAGCACGCCGTCTCTGCCCACGATCTCCAGCCGGAAGCCTGTGCCGAGCTGCGGCGGGCTGCCGATGTACGCGGAGGCGATGGCGCCGTTCTCCAGCGTGCCGCTCACGGCGATGGTGTCGATGGCCGTGACGTCTACCTTGCGGCCCGTGTCCGTCTCGTCCCACACCGGAATGCGAGTGCCAATCTTCGCCGAGACTTCCGCGAAGGGGCTGACGGCAAACTGCAGCGCGTCGATTGAGTGGCCGAAGGTGATGGTGAAGGCGCTGGCGCCGGCCTCCCGCGCCGCGCGCCACGTCCCGTCGGCAGGGCGGGCCGTGATGCCACCGGCGCTGTGCGTCAGGCTGCACGAGAGGACCTCGCCCACGTAACCGTCAGCCATGAGCTGTCGGAGTTTGAGCACCGTGGGTGAGCAACGGCCCTGCAGTCCCACCATTGTGTGGACGCCCTTGGCCTTGGCCAGGTCAGCCATTTCCTGCGCTTCCGCCAGCGTCGCGCCCAGCGGCCACTCGGTGTACACGTGCTTGCCAGCCTCGAGAGCCGCCATGGTGAGTTCGTAGTGATAGGGCACCTTCACGGCGATGGACACCACGTCGATGTCGGGGTGTACGACGATCGCCCGGTGGTCATGAAAGCTCAGGGGAACGTTGAAGCGCTCCGCCGACGCCGCGGCGGTCTCTGGCCGGGTCGTGCAGACGGCCGTCAGCGCCAGCTCCGGCAACTTCTCCAACGCCGGAACGTGCGCCCGGCTACCCCATCCGTAGTCAACATTGACGCCAATAAGCCCCACGCGCAGGGGATGTGTGCTCGTAGTCACAGTGTCCTCCCAATTACTAGGTTTGCGGGTGCATTGTACCAACTCTGCTGAGCGGGTGCGCTAGGCCGCCGGCGGGAGCACGCCCCGAAGCCATGTCGACAGGTCGCCAACAAGCTGTCGGCTGATCTCGTGCCCCATCGCGTACTCGTGGTACTCCGTCTGGTATCCCTCACCCTCCAGGAAGCCGCGCATCATCCTCGCCTGCTCCACGGAGATCTGCGGGTCGAACTCGCCGTGCCCCACGAAGACCGGCTGCGTACGCTCCGCGGGCAGCAACTCCTGCAGCGGCGCGGTGTCGAACATCGCCGCGCCCAGTGCCACCACGCCCGCGAAAAGGTCCGCATTGCCCAGCCCGCACAGGTAGGCCATCCGCCCGCCCTGCGAGAACCCGCCGAGCACGGCGTTGCCCGGCTCGACGCCATAGGCCTCCATGACCTCGTCAAAGAAGCCACTGAGCTTCTCGCGAGTCTTTGCGTCCTCTTCCGGGTCCCGGCGCCGCTCAGGGTGCGTCCAGCTATAGCCGACGTATCCCGGCGCAAGCTCCACCGCCTCTGGCCCGTTGGGGAACGCGTACACGTAGCCCGTGGTGTTGATGACAGGAGAGAGGCCCGCAAGGTCCTGCATATTCGCCCCAAAGCCGTGCAACATGATGACCATGGGGTAGCGCTTATTGGGATCGTAGCCGTCCGGGTGGACTGTGAGGTACCGGAGCTGCGAGCCTGCAAATTCCTGCGCTTCCATTGGACGGCGCCCTTTCTAGTCCAGGTTTCGTGACCGGATTCCTACTGCATGTAGAGGCCGCCGCCAACGTGGAGCGTATGGCCCGTCGTGTACCCGCCGTCGTCAGAAGCCAGAAAGACACAGGCCGCGGCAACCTCCTCCGGCATGCCGAGCCGCCCCATCGGAATGTTCTGCCGCCGCGAAGGGTCGTCCGGCACGACGACTGCCTGCTCGCCCGCGGCGTACGCATGCTGGTCAAATCGCTCCGTGTCGATGGATCCGGGCGCGACAACATTCGCGCGGACGCCCAGCTTGCCATAGTCGAACGCGATGCCCCGCATGAGTCCGAGGAGGCCCGCCTTGGCCGCCGCCACCGCCGCGCTGTCCTTCCGCACTCCGAACGCAGCCATGCCGGAGATGCAGATGATGCTGCCCGAGCCCGCCTCCACCATCTGCGGAAGCGCCGCCCGCGAGAGATAGAACGCCGCGTCTAGGTCAACGCCCATGACGAGCCGCCACTCTTCGTTGGTGAACTCCGTCAGTGGCTTGTGCGGGCGGACCGCGGCGTTGTGCACGAGTACGCCCACCGGCCCCAGCGCTGCCGACACCTCGTCCATCATCCGGTCCACCTGCTCCGGGTCCGAGACGTCGGCGAGGACGGGGTAGGCGCGGCCTCCCCGGTCCTCAATGAGCTTGGCAACTTCCTCGACATTTGCGCGGTTCTGCAGGCCGTTGACGGCAACGCTCGCGCCCTCGTCTGCGAACGCCATCGCGATCGCCTTGCCGATGTTGCGGCCCGACCCGGTGACCAATGCCACCTTGCCCTCAAGTTTCAATGCAGCCTCCATTGCTCGTTAGCGAATGCCCGCCCCATTATGACCCCAGCGGGACGGGGCCTCAAGGCGCGGCCTCTGCCCTCCCTCATTGCTTCCAAAGCTCGCATAAAGGGTGTGTTCGCCACAGTATTCGGAGTCGACTTCGTTTTTTCCCAGATCGACTCCTCATCTGGGAAAGTGGCCGTCAGATACGCAGTCGATTTGGGAATCGACTCCTAGAAGCAGCAGGCGGTGAAGACATCGAGGGGGACGGAGGCGACCTGCGCGGCCCTATACCTTGGCGACAGTCGACTCCGCGCTCGTGCGGGAAACGTTGATGACGCCCTTGATGCCGTCGAGCCGGGTGAAGAGTCGGCTGAGTTGGGACACGCCCGTGGTGTAGAGGGTGAGGGTGATGACCGCCGTCCCGTCACCGGGCTCCCCCGTCACGACGCCCGCAATGTTCACCTTCTCGCCTGCGACCATGACGGTGATGTCGCGAAGTAGCCCAACGCGGTCCCATCCCGTGATCTCGACGCGCACGGGGTGCAGGTCCTGCGACAGCCCCCACGTGACCTCGACCAGCCGTTCCTTCTCGTCCTCGTTGATGATGTTGGGGCAGGTGCTCCGATGCACGGTAACGCCCCGTATGCGTGTGATGTACCCAATGATGGCGTCGCCCGGAACGGGGTTGCAGCACCGAGCCGTCCGCGTCAGCAGATCGCCGACGCCCAACACCTTGATGCCCGTCGTGGGGCTTTCCGGCGGCTGAATGTGGAACGTCGCGGGAATGACTGCTGTCTCTTCATGCGGCGCCAGCCGCGTCTCCACCTGCGCTGCCGAGATGTCGCCCCGGCCCAGCGCAACGTGCAGCGCCTCGACGTTGTCGAACTTGAGGGCCTTGGCGGCGTCGGCTTCCGTGAGGGTCTTGGGCAGCCGCCGTAGCGTCTTGGTCAGCAGTTCGTGGCCCTGTTCCATGTGGGCGCCGCGCTCCAGTTTGCGGAACCACTGCCGGATCTTGTGGTGCGCGGAGGCCGTGTTGACGTAGCCAAGCGCCGAGTTGAGCCAGTCCATGCTCGGGCCGCGGGTCACCTTGCTGGTGATGACCTCCACCGTGTCGCCGTTCTGCAGCGCCGTGTCCAGCGGCACCAGCCGCCCGTTCACCTTCGCGCCGATGCACCGGTGCCCCAGCTCCGTGTGGATGTGGTACGCAAAGTCGATGGGCGTTGACCCCGAGGGCAGCTCCCGCACGTCGCCCTTCGGCGTGTACACAAAGACCTGGTCGCGCAGGATGTCCGTCTTGACCGACTCCAGGAACTCGTCCGTGGCAACCACCTCGCGCTGCCACTCGAGGAGTTGGCGCAGCCACGTCATCTTCTCCTCGAACTGGCCGTTCCTGGAGTTCGAGTCCTTCTTCGGGTTCTGCTCCTTGTACGACCAGTGGGCCGCGACTCCGTACTCAGCCAATTCGTGCATCTCGTACGTTCGGACCTGCACCTCCAGCGGAATGCCGCCCTCGCACATCACCGTGGTGTGGAGGGACTGGTACAGGTTCTCCTTGGGAGTCGCGATGTAGTCGTCGAACTGGCCGGGCACCGGGTGCCAGAGTTGGTGGACCGCCCCGAGCGTGTTGTAGCAGTCACCCTTGGTCTCCACCAGTACGCGGATGGCGTAGAGGTCATAGATCTCGTCGTATTCCTTGCCCTGGGCCGCGTACTTCTGCACCTTCTGGTAAATGCTGTAGATGCTCTTGGGGCGGCCGTACACGCTCCCATCGACTCCCGCCTCGTTGAGGGCGGCGCGCACCAGTTGGCACTGTCGCTCCAGGTACGCCTCCCGCTCGACTCGCCGCGTCGCCAGCCAGCGCGAGATCTTCTTGTACTCGTCAGGGTCCAGAGTTCGGAAAGAGAGGTCCTCCAGCTGCCACTTGATGTCCCACATGCCCAGCCGGTGTGCCAGCGGCGCGTAAATGTCCAAAGTTTCCTGGGAAATGGCGCGCTGCCGGTCGGGCGCCAGTGGGGCCAGGGTCTTCATGTTGTGGAGCCGGTCCGCCAGCTTGATGACCACGACGCGGACGTCCTCGGCCATGGCGACCAGCATCTTGCGTATGCTCTCAGCCTGCGCGTGGCTGTCCGAAATCTCCTCGGTCGACCGGTTCTCCGATAGCAGGTCGAGCCGGGTTAGCTTGGTAACGCCGTCCACAAGGCGCGACACTTCAGGGCCGAACAAGTCGGACAACTCTTCACGTGACATGCCGCAGTCCTCAATGACGTCATGGAGGAGGGCGGCGGCCAGGGTGGTCGAGTCCTGTTGGAGGTCTGCGAGGAAGAGGGCGGCGTTGAGGGGATGCTCAATGTAAGGCTCGCCGGACTTGCGGACTTGCCCTTCGTGTTGCGCCGCGGCGAAGTCGTACGCCTGCTCCACCAACTGAAGTCGGTCTTCAGATAAGTACGAGCTTGCCTTGTCCAATAGATCGGACAGTGTAGCCGGCATCTCACCTCTGTCCGTAGCCTGATTTAGACTCTAGTCTATCCACCTGTGTGGTCTTTGGCTAGTGTCTGATTCCTTTACGCTTGTATACCCCTACGGTATGCTTGCTAGGGCCATTTTATCTAAACAACGGAGGAAATCCCCGTGCAGTTCCGCCTTCCCAGGGGCACCCAGGACAGACTCCCGGAGGACCAGCCGTACTGGAATTACGTCACGACCCTAGCGGGGGAGCAAGCCCGGCGATTCGGGTACGGGCAGATCGACACGCCCGTCTTCGAGCACGCGGGGCTCTTCCATCGTGGAGTGGGCGAGGGCACGGACATCGTCGAGAAGGAGACGTACACCTTCCCGGACCGCAGCGGCGAGGAGATCACGCTACGACCGGAAGGCACCGCGCCGGTTTGCCGAGCGTACCTTGAGCACGGCATGCACACCCGGCCCCAACCCGTGCGCATGCACTACTTCTGCCCTATCTTTCGCTACGAACGCCCCCAGGCGGGGCGCCTGCGCCAGCATCACCAGTTCGGCGTCGAGGCCATCGGCGACGGCGACCCGTCCGTGGACGCGGAGGTAATCGACCTTGGCTGGCGGTTCACGTCGGCCCTTGGGTTGCAGGGACTCTCCCTCGCCATCAACAGCATCGGCGACCCGGCCTGCAGGCCCCAATACCTCACGGCGCTTAAAGAGCACTACGAAGGACACCTGGGCCAGGCATGCCCCGACTGCCGCATGCGCTACGAGCGCAACCCTCTCCGCATGCTCGACTGCAAGCGGACGGATTTCGAGTGCCGGGAGCTCATCACCAGCGCGCCGCAGATGGCGCAACACCTCTGCGCCGACTGCGCCGGCCACTTCGCGAAGGTGCAAACGTACCTTGAAGCCTTGGGCATCCCCTTCCACATCAGCCCCACCCTCGTGCGCGGGCTGGACTACTACACTCGGACTGTCTTCGAGATCCACCCGCCGGAGGAGGGCGCGCAGAGCGCTGTGCTCGCCGGCGGACGCTATGACGGCCTCATTGAGCAGCTTGGCGGAAGGCCCACTCCGGGCATAGGGTTTGGCTCCGGCATAGAGCGGCTCATCCTCAACGTGAAGCGGCAGAGCGCCGCGGAGCCACCGGAGGGCGCCACCGTCGACGCCGTCGTGGTCAGCCTCGGCGAGGCTGCAGCGGCCGTCGCCATGCGGCTCGCCTCAGACCTGCGTCGCGCCGGGGTGAGCGCGGTGCTGGCCCAGCCGGGCCGCAGCCTCCGAGGGCAGATGCGTCACGCCTCCGCGCTCAACGCCCGCTTCACCCTCGTGCTCGGTGACGCCGAGGTGGCGGCGGGCACGGTGCAGGTCAAGGCAATGGACAGCGGGGAACAGCGCGAGGCCCCTCTCGCTGAAGCGGCGTCATTGGTGGGCGGGTTGTAGGAAGGGCACATATCTTTGGGCCCTTCCAGCTATCCACCATAGTGCCGTTCGTGTATCCTGAATCGGTGATTGCTTAAACACCCTACCATCCGTCATTACAAGTCTCGTCTGGGTGAATCAAGGGAAATGGACTCTCAATCACCTTTCTTGCCCCAGGCGGTGCTCTCGCAGTAGGAATAGCGATACGACTGTCCTTTAATCTGTCCAAGCGTTACACAGAGAAGGAGTGGCTATGCAACGTCCCGGCGGTGGCTCAGGAGAGGAGTGGGAACGCCTTTTTCGACAGGGGCGCGAACGCTTCAGTGATTTTTCGTCGCGATTCGGCGGCGGCGGCGGCAGCAGTGTCGGCGGCGGAATGCGTGCCACGATCTTGTTCGGCGTGGTTCTTGTCGCGCTGCTGATTTGGCTAGGCACCGGCTTCTACACTGTCGACCCCGACGAACAGGCCCTCGTGCGCCAGTTCGGCCGGGTCACCGGCGTCTCCGAGCAGGGGCTGCACTGGCGGCCTCCGGGGCCGATCGCCCGGCACGACACAGTCAAGACCACGCAGGTGCGGCGCATGGAAGTGGGTTTCCGCAGCACGCCTGAAGGCGTAACGCGCACGGATCCGGTCGAGGCGCTGATGATCACCGGCGACGAGAACATCGTCGACGTGGAAATGGTCGTGCTCTACCGCATCTTTAACATCTCTCAGTACATCCTGAAGGTGCGGGACCCCGGCGACGCGGACCGGGGCATCGGCGACAGGCCGGACGGGCGGACGCTGAAAGACGTGTCGGAAGTTGCGCTTCGCGGCGTCATTGGCCGTCGCCCCATTGACGACGTGCTGACCGCGGAGCGGGGAGTCATCGAGCAAGAGGTCAAGGAGGAGATGACCCGGCTGCTCAACATCTACGAGTCAGGCCTCCTGATCGAACAGGTCCAGTTGCAGACGGTGAAGGCCCCCGAACAGGTGCAGGCCGCCTTCGACGACGTGGTGAGCGCCAAGGAAGACAAGGAGCGCTTGGACAACGAGGCGCAGGCCTACGCCGCGGACATTGTCCCCAGGGCCCTGGGTAACGCCGACCGCATCCTGAACGAAGCCCGCGCCTTTGAAGCCCAGCGCATCAACGATGCGGAGGGTCGCGCGGCGGAGTTCCTTGCCATTCTCGCGGAATACTCCCAGGCGGAGGACGTCACCCGTGAGCGCCTCTACCTGGAGGCCATGGAACGCATTCTCCCAGGTGTGAAGAAATTCATCATAGACAACGAAACGGGCGGTAACCTGCTGCAGTTCCTCCCATTGGACAGCCTGCAGGAACAGGGAGGGACACGATAATGAAGCCAGGAATTGTCTACGGATTCATCGGCGCCATCTTGATCGCTATCCTCGTCATCTCCCAGAGCTTCTTCATCGTGGACGCCACAGAGGTGGCAATCGTCACGCAATTCGGTGAGTTCCAGCGGAGCTACACCAGCCCCGGGCTCAAGTCCAAGCTGCCCATAGTTCAGGCGGTAACCAAGTTTGACAACCGTCTACAGCGCTTTGACATTCCGCCGGCCAACTTCATCACCTTGGACAAGAAGAACCTGGTGATCGACGCCTACGCGCGCTACCGCATCACGGACCCACTGCTCTTCTTGCAGAACCTCTTTAGTGTGGACGCCGCGGGCCCGAAGGTCGGCGACATCGTCACGTCCGAGCTTAAGAAGGAAGTCGCCAGCGACAACCAGACGGACATCATCTCCGAGACCCGTGAGCAGGTCATGGACCGTGTGCTCATCGCATCGCAGATTATTGCCGACACCAGCGGTCAAGGCGGTCAGGGTCTCGGCATCGCGATCGTCGACGTTCGCATCAAGCGCGCCGACTTCCCCGTGACCATCGCCGAGTCGGTGTTTGCGCGCATGAACGCGGAGCGGTCCAGGGTTGCCAACCAGGAGCGCGCCGAGGGCGAACGCACAAAGCTGAGGATACAGTCTGACGCCGACCGGGAGGTGGTGGAGATCCTTTCGAAGGCCAATCGCGACTCGCTGGAGATCCGAGGCAACGCCGAGGGTCAATCCATTCAGATTTTCGCGGCAGCCCTCCAGCAGGACCCGGAGTTCTACACCTTCCTGCGAAGCCTGGAGGCCTATGGGAAGCTGTTGAGTTCGGGTGACACCATCGTCATAGACTCCGACGCCGCGCTGTTCCGATTCCTCGTCACAGCCAGAGGCGAAGAGTAGGAGTACACGCCAGAACGTGACTGCCATGCAATCAACAAACGTTGACGCGATTACCGCGGCGGCCCAGCGCCTGCATGGCCAGGTCGAGCGGGTGATGGTCGGCAAGCGTGACGCCACTGAACTCCTGCTTGTCGCCATCCTGTGCAACGGGCACGTGCTCATTGAGGACGTGCCCGGCATCGGCAAGACCATGCTTGCACGCACCCTGGCCCGCTCCATTGGGTGCACCTTCCGGCGCGTCCAGTTCACCCCGGACCTGCTGCCGTCCGACATCACCGGCTCCCATGTCTTTGACCAGCGCACGGCCGAGTTCTCCTTCCGCCCCGGTCCGGTGTTCACCCAGGTGCTCCTGGCGGACGAGATCAACCGCGCGACGCCCCGCACGCAATCGGCGCTCCTGGAGGCCATGGAGGAGAAGCAGGTGACCGCCGAGGGCGACACGCACCCTCTCCCTAAGCCCTTCCTCGTGCTCGCCACCCAGAACCCCGTCGAGCTTGAGGGCACCTTCCCGCTGCCTGAGGCGCAGCTCGATCGCTTCCTGCTGCGAGTGCGCATGGGCTACCCCACTGTGGAGGAGGATGCCCTGCTCCTCGACCGCTTCATACGCGACAACCCCATCGAGGAACTCGAGCAGGTTATCTCGGACACGGAACTGCTGGCGCTGCAGGCAGCATGCCGCGACGTCGTCGTCGAGCTGGACGTGCGCGACTACATAAGCCGGGTCACGCAGGCCACTCGCCACCACCCCGAGATCGAGCTCGGCGCAAGCCCCCGCGCCATGTTGGGGCTGCTCCACGCGTCGCAGGCCCGTGCGGCCGTGCATGGGCGCGGCTACGTGATCCCCGACGACGTCAAGGCGCTGGCCTCCGCCGTCTTCGAGCACCGCATCAGCCTGCAGGCGCAGACCAACCTGCGCGGCGACTCGGCATCCGCAGTGCTCGCCGAGATCATTGAGTCCGTCCCGACGCCGGTGGAACAGGAGACCGCCGGCGCGCCCTCCGGAGACTGACCGTGGTAGGGGAGGGCTGGCTCCTCATCACCCTGACGCTCCTTGTCATCTCTCTCATCACGGCCCAGGTGCCGCTGCTGTTGCTCACCACCCTCGTCTTCCTCTCAGGGATGCTGGTGCGCATTTGGAACCACTTCGCCCTGGCCCGCGTCACCCACGAGCATCACCTCAGCCACGAGCACGCCTTCTTCGGCGAGACCGTTGAGGTCGACGTGACGGTCTCCAATCGGAAGATGCTGCCCCTGCCCGTCGTGCAGGTGACCTTGGAGGCCCCCGACGAGCTTCGCGTGCTGCGCGGCTCGGTGACGCCCGCCTCCGGCAACCCTTTCCGCGTCAACCTGACCAGCTTCCTCTCCGTCGGCTGGTACCGCCGGATCACCAGGCGCTATCTCATCGAGTGCAACAAGCGCGGCTACTTCACCTTCGGCCCGTCCACCATGTCCGTGCGCGACCCATTCGGCTTCACCAACAAGGACGCCGAATACGCCGACACCACGCGCCTCGTCGTCTACCCCCGCGTGCTCCCGCTTCGTGCCCTCGGCATCCCCTCCACGGAGATCCTCGGCGAGCGCCGCGTCAAGCGGCAGCTCTTCGAGGACCCCCTCCGCATCGTGACGAGCCGTGAATACGCGGCCGGCGACCCCTTGAACCGCATCCACTGGCGCGCCACGGCACGGCAGGGCATCCTGCAGACTCGCGTGCTTGAGAGCACGTCGACGCCCAACGTTGCCGTCTTTCTCGACGTCAATACGATGACGTCGCGCTTCCAGGCGCCCTCGGAGCGGCTGCTGGAGGCGGCGGTGTCCGTCGCGGCGTCCATCGCCAGCCACGCCATCGCCTCGCGATATGAGGTTGGCGTCTACGTCAACGAGGCCTACCGCGGCACCCGCGAGCTCATCCGTTTCGCGCCGTCGCGTAACCGCGGCCACCTGACGCGCGTGTTGACGGGACTGGCTCACCCCATGGGCTGGCCGCTGCACTCCATCGACCGCATGCTGGCGACGGAAGGCCGCGCCATCCCGTGGACAGCCAGCATCCTCGTCGTCACCGCCGTGCCCACCGCGCCGCTGCTCGGCACCCTGCGCCGTTTCACACGGGCCGGACGCCGCGTCGCGATTGCGCTGGTCAACAACGCCGACGTGGGCGCGATTCCCAAGGACATCCCCACCTTTGTGGTGCCGCAGGCCGCGCTGGAGGGCCACGTAGGCGCGCTGGAGGTGGTGACGCGATGAACCGCCTCTACGCCACCCTCCTGGTCCTTGCTGAGGTCCTTTGGAGCTACTCCGTCATCGTGGCGCTGACCGAGTGGGCCTGGATCGGCTGGGAGCGCCCGCCGCTGTCACTGCCCGTCGCGATGTTGCTGGCTGCCGCCGCGCTCGTGCCCGTCCTCTTGAGCGAAGGCGGCTCGTCGGCATTCGAGCGGCTTCGCGTCTTCGTGCTCCCGATTCAGGTGCTCCTGCTCGCGTCAGTGGTGCGACTCGAAGCGTTCCCTGGCTACGCATTACTCGACCTTGAGTGGTTCAGCGCTATTTGGGATAGCCCGCAGCTCTTCCTTGGCGCAGCAGCGTACGGTGCGTTCCTGCTCTGGCGAGGCGTCACGGCGACAGCCCCGCTGCCCGTGCCCGAGCGTCTGCACACGCGCTTCCTGATAGGCCTGTCCGTCCTGTTCTTTGCGCTGCTGTTCGCCTTCTTTACGGACAACGACTTCGACACTCGGCGTCCGCTCTTGTCTCTGGGTGTGTTCGGCGTCCTGTACTTTGGTGTCGGCATGGCGGCCATCGCGGTGGCGAACTTGCGGGACATTCGCCGGGAGATGGTGCGGCGCTCGGACACAGGCCTCCCCTCCCTCCGCGAGTGGATGGCCGTGCCGCTGGCCGCCATCGGGGGAATGCTGCTCACCGCGCTGGTCTTCTCGGCCTTCTTCTCCTTTGACCTTGCCCGGCTCCTGCTGATACCGCTGGAATACCTCGCCAGGGGCATCGCCATCGCCATCCTCTACGGCATCATCTTCCCGATCAGCTTCCTTGCCGGAGGCCTAACGTGGCTGTTGCAGCAGTTGACGGGCAACATTATGGAGGAGGAGCAAACCGGCGAGGGTGCGCAGCTTACGGACGAACCCCTGCTGGTTGAGCAGGGCGAGACGGTGTTGTTTTCGGACACCGCGCTCCTTGTGCTGCAATGGGGCGCGGGCGTCCTTGTTGCGCTCGTCGTCATCCTGATACTGGCGAAGGCGCTGGGCCGCCTCCGTCGCAACCGCGAGGACACCGACGAGGAGGAGGTCAGCGAGTCTCTAGGCGCGTTGAGCAACTTCCTGCAGGACCTGAGGATGTTCCCTGCGTGGCTTCTGGGGCTGTTCCGACGACGACGCAAGCCCCCGCCCATCGAGGCGCCCATGCCCGTCTCCGTCATTGCCGACACCGGCGGCGCATCCCGCGAGTTCACCATCCGCGAGATCTACCAGGGTCTCCTATGGGAGGGCCGCACCGTTGGTCGCCCCCGCCGCGACGCAGAGACCCCGTTCGAGTACGGCACACGCATGCACCCGCTGGACTCGACGGAGGAACACGCCCTGGAAGACATCACCCAAGCCTACGTCGAAGCCCGCTACGGCGGCGGCGACCCCTCCCCGGACCGCCTCCGCTGGCTAAACCGCCAATGGCTCCGCCTCCGCGACGCGCTAACGCGGGAGGAGGAGTGAGGCGTAAACCCTCCGGTTTGCGCGCTATCTAGCGCAGGCTCTCGCCCCCCGTCACGGCAAATGCCGCACCCGTACCTCGACCTCCAGTTTCATGGCGCCCCCGCCCTGCAGCACCCCCCGCGTCGGCGCGACGTCCCGGTAGTCGCGGCCCGCGCCGATGCGTATGTGGCGGTGGTCCGCCAGGCAGTAGTTGGTTGGGTCGAAGCCCACCCAGTCGAGGCCCGGCAACTTGCACTCTACCCAGGCGTGCGTCGCCCCGGCCGGCGTCAACCCGCTCTCGCCTTCGCCGTCGCCGATGTCCACGTAGCCGGAGACGTACCGCGACGGCACCCCCCACGAGCGCGCTACGGCCAACATGACGTGCGCGTAGTCCTGGCACACGCCCTTCCCCGTCTCGAGGATATGGTCGATACGCGAGGCGGGCGAGGTGGCGCCCGGCACATATTCGAAGCTGCCATGAATCGCGTCCAGGAGCGCCCACAATGACGTCAGCGGATCGTAAGGTGGCGACGCAAGCCCCACGCGCTCCGCAAACGCGCGCAGCTCCGGCGAGGGCTGCGTAAGCGCCGTCGGGTGAGTGAAGTCCCAGTTGGCGAATGACTCCGCTTCTGCCCGGATCTCCTCCCACGCGCCGCTATCCATCGGTCCCGTCGGCGTTTCCGTTGGGAGCGTTACCACGATTGAAGTAGCCAACATGTCGAGCCTGTCATGCTCGTGATGGATGTTCATGACGTGCTTGGTGTTGCCAAAGGCATCACGCTCTGCGTTGTGTGGCGCGGCCGGGTCCATGGAAAGCTCAAACCGCAGCAACTGCTGCCGCTCGTCATTCTGCGGTTGGAGGCAGACGGCCATGACGCACTTGCGCACCGGCCATTGGTACCGATACCGCGAGATGTGCTCAATCTCGTAACGCACTGGCAGGTTCATTGAATCACCGCTTGGGAACGTCTTGGATCTGGTAGTCAAAGTACGTTGCCGCCACCAGGTCATGCAGGTCATTACAGTAGCGGCTGATCTCGCGCAACAGCGGCTCGGGGGAATGCCGTCCCTCCCACTCGTACCGCACCAGCGCCGAGAGTCGCCCGGCGAGACGATGAAGCTCCTCGTTCGCGCCGACCCCCGGCCCAGGCCCCAGCGCGTCCAGCGCCTCCACGATGTGGTCCAGTGAGCGGCTGAGCGAGTTTGGCAGCAGGTGGTCGGTGGCCAGGAGGTCCAGCACGTGACCCGCTTCCACCTGCACGCCGTAGCGGTGCATGTAGGCGTCAAAGGCATGGTAGAGCCGCAGCAGTGTCTCCCAGTCCCCGTCGAAGGAGTCGTCCGCCATTCTCGACAAGCTCAGCTGCGTGATGAAGAGCGACGTCGTGAGCTGCGTTCGCTCGAGGGCGCGGCCAAGGCGCATGAAGAACCAGTTCTCATCGCGATACATGGTGTCGGCCGCCGCGCCGGTGAAGGAGGAGATGGCGCTCGCCGTGTCGTTGTAAAAGCTCTCCGGAGAGGTCCGCCAGATGTCGTTGATGCTCATCTTCTGCAGACGCAGGAAGGGCAGATTGAGGCCCAGCCACATCTCGCCGGTGATGCAATGGCGCATCTGCCGCGCATTCTCACGACCCAGCGCGAAGCAGCTCCACACCGACTCGGGCGTCGACCGCTCGAAGGTCAGGTCCTCTGCCAGCGCGTACGAGTCGAACAGCAGCCCCTCGTCCGACTCCAGCACGCCGATGTCGCCCCACGGTGGCTGTCGATCGATGCAACCGTAGATGCGGCTCCAACCGAAGTGCACCTCGCGGAAGGGCCGGTCCACCATCGCCTCCATCTGCAGCGCGAGCATGCCGCACAGGTGCTCGGCCCGCGCCAGGTAGCGGCTCATCCAGTAGAGGCCTTGCGCGCTCCGTACAAGTATCATCTCAGTCCTCCAACACCCAGAGGTCCTTGCCGCCGCCGCCTTGGCTGGAGTTCACCACCAGGCTCCCCTTGCGCAGCGCGACGCGGCACAGGCCGCCCGGCACCGTGCGAGTCTCCCGCCCGCTGAGCATGAAGGGGCGCAGGTCCACGTGCCGCGGCTCGAAGCGCCCGTCGATGAGACAGGGCGCCTGTGACAGCGCCAGCGTCGGCTGCGAGATGAAGTCGGTGGGGTCTGCCTCAATCTCCCTCGCGTATGCCTGCCGCTCCGCCTGCGAGGCGTGTGGCCCTACTAGCATGCCGTAGCCGCCGGACCCGCCCACGCGCTTCACCACCAGCTTGTCCAGGTTGTCCAGCGTGTACTCGAGCCCCTCCGGCCGGCGGCAGAGGTGCGTCTCCACGTTCTGCAGCAGCGGTTCCTCGCCCAAGTAGTACCGCACCATATCCGGCACGTAGGCATACACGCTCTTGTCGTCGGCGACGCCGGTCCCCGGCGCGTTGGCGAGCGTGACGTTGCCCAGCCGGTACGCGTGCATGAGCCCCGGCACGCCCAACAGCGAGTCCGTCTCGAAGACCAGCGGGTCCAAAAAGTCGTCGTCGACGCGCCGGTAGATGACGTCGACTTGGCGAAGCCCCGACGTTGTGCGCGTGTACACGAAGCCATCGTTGACCAGCAGGTCGCGCCCCTCCACGAGCTGCGCGCCCAGCTCTCCCGCGAGAAACATGTGCTCGTAGAAGGCCGAGTTGTAGATGCCCGGCGTCAAAAGCACCACCGACGGGTCCGGCTGCCCCCGAGGCGCCAGCTCCCGCAGCGTTTGGTGCAGCAGCCGGCCGTAGTGGTCCACATCGCGAACGCGGGCGCCGCGGTACACGCGCCGCAGGCCGGCCTTGACCGCCTTGCGGTTGGCAATCATGTACGACACCCCGGAGGGCACTCGCAGGTTGTCCTCCAGCACAAAGAACCCGTCGTTAGTCCGCACGAGGTCCGTGCCGCAAATGGCCACCCACACGCCCAGCGGCGGCTCCATGCCGCGCATCTCCACGCGGTACTGCGGGCACCCGCGCACCACGTCGACGGGGATGACGCCGTCCGAGATGATGCGTCCCTCGCCGTACACATCGCTCAGAAACAGGTTGAGGGTCGTGACGCGCTGCACCAGCCCGCGCTCCAGGATTTCCCACTCCGACGCGCTGATTATTCGCGGGATGAAGTCGACGGGAATGATGCGCTCCTCCGCCTCCTCGTCGCCGTAGACCGTGAAGGTGATGCCCTCCGTCGAGAAGGAGTGCGTGACGCGCTCCTGAATGCCGCTGAGCTCCTCCTGCGACAACTGCGTCAGCGCCTCATGCAACAGCCGGGAGCCCTCACGAGGCTCGCCGTCCGGCAGGAACATCTCGTCGAATATGCTGGGGTCCATGTTGTAGTTGGCGAAGTCCATGTCGCTGCCTTTGGCTAGTGTCGCCGTTGGTTTCAATGAAGACCGCGCTCTACTTGTGGATTCAGCGAGCGCGGGCGGTCGTCCTTCAGGCTTACCCAGTATAGCGACTGCATCCAAACCCGTGCTACGCCGTCGGCCCGCTCCCGCTTCAGCGCGCGTGTTGTCCACCCACCCCAGCGTGCGGGTTGTCCCCTCGACGCCGCGCCCCGTATCATGGAGCGCAGCGCCCCGACGCACACCATTGGGCGCGCTATGGGAGGCCATCGTGGACTCAGAGGCCTTTGTCGCCGAGCTCGTGAGCATGGTGGACGATTTCTGCCGAACGCTGGACGCGTCGCCGCCGGCGTACAGCTACATCCCCCTGTCGACCGACGACGAGCGCGTGCTTGTGATGAAGAGCCGCCTGTTCAACGAGCAGCGCGCCGCCGACCTGTACGGCTCGTGGTTGCGCACCACGCCCGAGTTCGACGTGAAGACCCTCATGGCGGAGTCCGCTTACGAGGAGATGGAGCACGCCGGGATCCTCTCCGAGCGCATCCGCAGCCTCGGCCACGACCCCTTCGACTACCGCCCGCTGCCCGCGCAGACCGCCATGTTCAACGCCCTCGAGGGCCTGAGCGACACCTGCCAGCGAATCGCGGGGTTCGCCCTCGCCGGCGAGTCGGTGGCCACATACCTCATCCTCAAGTCCCTGGACGCCGACACCGTGCCGGAGTGGATCAAGGCGCCCTACCGCCGCATCGCCGAGGACGAGGTGGGCCACGGCAGCGTCCCAAGGGGGGTGTTGCTCACCCACGCCACGACGCCGGAGCGTCAGGACGCCGCCCGGCGGGCCGTCGCCATGCGCCTCGTCCTCTTTCGCGAGTACCTCGCCAGCCTCGACCGTTGGGTCCTCGGCAAGGAGCCCTGGTAACCCGGCCGTCGAGAAGCCCAGACAGTTCGGGACCCAAACCGCAATTCAGGCCCTTCGTAACGGGGCCAGCACAAAACGGGAGGAAACCATGAAGGCTATCCAGATGACGGAGGTCGGCGGGCCTGAGGTGATGAAGTACATGGAGTTGCCGGACCCGGCTCCGGGTCCCGGGCAGGCGCTCATTGAGATCAAGGCCGCCGGCGTCAACTACACCGATGTCTACTCGCGCTCCGGCGCCAACCACCCGGCGGCGCTGCCCGCCATCCCCGGCATCGAGGCCGCGGGTGTCGTCCTAAAGCTCGGCGAGGGCGTCACCCAGGTGGCCGTCGGCGACCGCGTCGCCTACTCGAGCGGCCCCGGCTCCTACGCGGAGATCGGCGCAATCCCGGCTTGGCGGCTCATGCCCGTTCCCGACGAGCTGACCTTCGAAGAGGCCGCCGCCGCCATGCTACAGGGCATGACCGCCCACTACCTCGTGAGCGACTGCTTCCCCATCAAGTCCGGCGACACCGCGCTAGTTCACTCGGGCGCGGGCGGCGTGGGACGGCTGCTCATCCAGATGGCCAAGCTGCGCGGCGCCGAGGTCATCACCACCGTCTCCACCGGCGAGAAGGCGGAGATCGCAAAGGCTTGTGGCGCCGACCACGTAGTGATGTACACGCAGGAAAGTGTCTCCGAGGCCGTCAAGGGCATCACCGACGGTAAGGGCGTGCAGGTCGCCTACGACGCCGTCGGCGCCACCACGTTCGACGAGAGCATCGCGTCGTTGGCGGCGCGCGGGTACATGGTCGCCTACGGGCAGGCGTCAGGGCCGGTGCCGCCGGTCCCCCTCGCGACCCTCAACCCCAAGTCGCTATTCCTGACGCGCCCGACGCTCGTCAGCTACACCCTTTCGCGTGACGAGATAGCCATGCGCTCAGGCCAGGTGTTTTCGTGGATAAAGTCCGGTGAACTGAAACTCAGCATCTCGCAGACCTTCCCCCTGAGCGACGCCCCGGAGGCGCACCGCCAGCTTGAGGGTCGCCTGACCACAGGCAAGCTACTGCTGAAGCCGTAGCGCACGAACACCGTAGACCTTCGCGACAATGCGGGTGGAAGCGAAGAGGGGGCAGGCCAAGTGGCCCGCCCCCTCTTGCGTTAGCTTCCGCTGCCGGAAGAGGTCGCGGCGAAAAGCACCAGGGCGAAGATTCCGTAGAGGATCGCAGAGGGTATGACTGCCAGCAGAACTACGAAGAAGGCCCTCATCGAGGATTTGTAGTCCAGGGTCTGGCGGGCCGAAATAATGACGCCGATGAACTGCCAGAAGAACACTATGAACGTGATCAGGCCGCCTACCACCGGAAGAAAGGCAAAAATCAGGAGGACTCCAGGCGACTGGGCAAATGCTGTGCCCCGCGCCACCTGTCCCCAATTGGCATGGGTCTCAGGAGTCCGGAGAATCGTGCCCCCAATCATGTAGATCAGGAGCGCCCAGATCGCCCAGAAGGCAATGCCTCGAACTGCCGCTAAGACCAGCGCGTCAAGGATGTTGCCACTGCCGGCGAAGTACCCGCCAAGGCCGCTGAGAATGGAAATGACCACCACAATCAGCAGGGCTTGGCGCATTGCGCCACCGTCGGCTTCCACCTCTTCGTAGGTGTTGACGTCAAACCGCGCCGCGCCCAACATCCGGGTCAGTATGTTCATCTACCTGCCTCCTCGTGCCCCCCGCTTGAACGGGGCGATGTATTTGCCGCGGCATGAGTGCCTAAGCAGTTGTCATACTATCACGAATTGACAACACTTAAAGACCTTCCAAATTGGAAATCGAAGGAAATTGGAGCTAATCGTCAGTTTCGGTGGATAGAGTTAGAGGCAAGGACTCACAAATCCGGGGGGGGCCTGATGGTACGGGTGCGGGTTCGCGGGACTCAAATGAAGAGCGGGCCCCCCTCGTGAGGAGCCCGCTCGCAATTAGTGCTATTTTTGCCTAGTACAGGTGCGACCGCACCGAGTATAGGTGCGGCTGCACCTAGTATAGGTGCGGCTGCACCGCCGTGGCGATGGAGACCTCGATGTCGCGGATGGCCTGCGTCATGGCCTGCCCGATGAGGTCCAGCCTGCGCACCTGCTCGATGCGGTCGGACACGCGCTCCAACTCCTTGCTGGACAGCATGTTCTTGAAGATGCCGGTGGCGTCGGCCAGCCCGATGATGACGATGTCGCGGGGGTCGGGGATTTCGTCACTCAGCAGCACCTCCATGATGCGCCGCTTCACCTCTCGCTCCTGGGTTGGGTCGATGGCGGGATAGTGCTGCGACTTGAACACCCACAGCGTGCGCTCTTCTCGCTCCTCCAGGATGCCGGACGCGACCAGGCGCTTGAGGCACTCCTCGCGGGTCGCAGCGGCCCGCTCCGCCTCGCGTTCAATCCAATAGCGCGCGTCGCGATCGCCGCCGGCAGCGACATCTGCGGTTATGTCAGCCAGTATGGGGTCCAAAAGGGAATCGCCAGTCGGCGTGCCGTCAATGAGGATCAATCGCTCCAGGTCCGTGTCGATGCGGTTGTCCAACGCAAGGTCCATGAGGACACCGCCGGCCAGCGCATAGTCCATGGACCAACTTGGGATGTGTGAGAAATTCCCCGACTCATCATCCAGCAGCAGCAGAATCATCTCTTCAGCGAATCTCAGCATGTTCGTACCCCTTACTCGTAATTCGCCTTGCTGTCCCAACAACCGGGTACGGGACCTCAATCCTTCTTTAGTCTCATTATAGCACCCGCAAGTCAGGCAATGGGCACAAAAATGTGACTGTGCCGCAAGCCTAACGACAAAGCGTCCCACAAGCAACCGCCTGTTTCACGGAATTGGAAGTGTTAGCTATAATGTGTTACAGCATCCTGCGATTCTCTTGCAATGGACAGCTTGCGCTGGGAGGAGGCTCCATGCCGAAAGTCCTCAAGACCGCATTGCACCTGCTGCTGTTCTTCGTCGCTATCATCGTCTTCTACTTGGGACTTGGAATCGGTCTCTCGGCGAATCCAATCGTCGGCACGCTCCTCTGGCTCGCGGCGGCAGCGCTCATCGCCGCGAACGTCGTTTGGCTCGTGCGCTCACGCCGATGATAAGAGCAGCGCCTGCAATCGTTTGACGCCCTGCCCGCCTCCCAATAGAATCAGGCCGATACTCCTATTGGGAGGCTTGATATGTACCTCGTCCAGGAAATCCTTCATTTTGGCAACGGCCGAAACTCGGAAGCCGTAAAACGCCTCAATTGGATCCACTCGCTCATGCAGCCCCAGCCCGGCTTTGTCTGCGCGCAGGTCTGCGCATTTCTCGGCAATTCCTCCCGCCACCTCGTCCTGCGCATGTGGGAGGACAAGGACGCCTTCCTGGCCTTCCGCGCCACTCCGGACGGTTCAGGCTACTCCGCGAACCGACCGCCCGGCATCTACGAGGGTCAGCCCTGCGGCCGCGAGTGGGATCTCGCCGCGGAGACCCTCGGCCCCGCCACCGGCGACTGGCTCATGCGCGGCGAGTTCGACATCGCCGAGGGTCGCTGGGACGACTACTTCACCCTGCGCAAGATGCAGGACGAGGCGCACCTCTCGTCGGGCGGCCTCGTGGTTGCCCGCCAGCTCAAGCAGGTGGACGCCGAGAACGCCGCCCTCATGCTCATTCGCAAGACCGGCCGCGCAGACCACCTCAAGTACATGGAAAATGAGAATCTGCCCGGCGCGAACCCGGACCGCCCCCGCGGCACCTTCACCGCCCGCGGCAACGAGTACTACGAGATCGTCGACGAGACCCTCCCGTAGCCCGACCGTAGCCCGAATCCTCGCCAACCGGTCCGGCGCCCGACGGCCTGCGTAGGCCCCGACACCCGTGCCGAGCGCAATCGCGTGGACGGGCTTCGTCGTTTGACGACGTGTTTGGCGCCCCATAGAATCAGCGCGTGGAGCATAGGCGGAGGTAGATATGTACTTGATGCAAGAGATCCTGCAAGTTGCCAACGGCCGGAACAAGGAAGCGGTGGCGCGCCTCAATTGGATTCACTCACTCATGCAGCCGCAGCCCGGCTTCGTAGGTGCACAGGTCAGCCAGTACCTCGGAAACTCGATGCGCCACCTCATCCTGCGCATGTGGGAGGACAAGGAGGCGTTCACAGCCTTCCGAGCTACGCCCGAGGGTTCCGGCTACTCCAAGGACCGCCCGCCCGGCCTCTACGAGGGCCAACCCTGCGGCCGTGAGTGGCGTCTGCTGCAGGAGTCCACGGGTTTGGCCGAAGGCAACTTCCTCATCCGCTGCGAGTTCGACGTCGTCGACGGCCGTTGGGACGACTACCTCACGGTAAAGAAAGCGCAGGACAGGATTCATCGAGAGGCGGGCGGTCTGCAATACGCGCGCAACTACCAGCAGATTGACGCCGAGAACGGCGCTCTGTTGCTCGTCCGAAAGACGAGCCGTGACTTCCACATGCGGTACGTGGAGAGTCTCCTGAAATCGCAACTCCGCGACACGGGCCCGCAAGGCGCATCCACGCCCCGCGGCGACTACATGGAGTACTACGAGGTCATCAGCGAGGTAACACCGTAAGGGCGACCCTTGTGGTCGCCTTCCCCGGTCGTCCTGAGCCTGTCGAAGGGTCGCCCTAACAACGTCCTGAGTTTGCCGAAGGGTTCTCACGAACGGACGGCATTTCATCCAAAGGAGCAGCTATGACAACCCGCATCGGCATCATGGGCGCGGGAGCCCTCGGCAGCTACGTCGGCGCCTTCCTCGCCCGCGCCGGCGAGGACGTGACCATGGTGGACATGTGGCCCGAGCACGTCGAGACCATGAAGCGCGACGGCCTCCGCGCCAGCGGTAGCCAGGGCGATTTCACCGTCCCCATCAACGCCCTCCACCTGACCGAAGCCCAGAACATCGTTGACCAGTTCGACTTCGCCTTCATCTCCCTCAAGTCCTACGACACCGAGTGGGCGACCCACTTCATCAAGCGTTACGTCAAGCCGGACGGTTGCTTCGTCTCCCTGCAGAACTGCTGGAACGACCCCACCGTCGGCGACATCGTCGGCCCGGAGCGCGCGATGGGGTGCATCGCCTCGCACATCGAGGTCGCGCTGTGGGAGCCCGGCCACGTGCAGCGCGGCGGCGCCGTCGGCCGAGATTCCGGCCACGTGGTCTTCCGCGTGGGCGAGCAGACCTTGCAGGTAACGGACCGCTCGCAATACGTTGCCGGCCTGCTCGACAACATCGACGCCGCCTACGCCACCGACAACCTCTGGGGCGAGCGTTGGGCCAAGCTCTGCCAGAACTCCATGGGCAACGCCATCTCCGCCATGACCGGCATGGGCACCAACGAGCTCGCCGTCGACAAGCGGTGCCGCACCATCTCGATCAACCTCGCCCGCGAGGCCGCCCAAGTAGGCCTGGCCCTCGGCTACGACGTCGTCGCAATCAACGACAAGCCCGCCCAGCTCTGGGCCGACTCGGAGCGGGGCGACGCCTACGAGGAGCTCGACAACTTCTTCGCCAACCGACGCACGCGTGTGAACTGGCTCGCCTCCATGGCCCAGGACGTCCACAAGGGCCGCCGCTCCGAGGTCGCCTTCATGAACGGCCTAGTCTGCGCCAAGGGCCAAGAGGTCAGCATCCCCACGCCCTACAACGACTCCATAGTCTCCGCCATGCAGCTAATAGACGACAAAGTAATGCCAGCAGGCCCGGAACTCATAGACATCGTCCTTGAGGGTGCGGGAGCGGGGTAGGCCACTGCGATAGGCCACGCGGCAACGGACTGGGGGAGTACTGAGGTGCTTTTCCCTAAGCCCATCATCTATGGTGATGGAGCATATCAGGGATCAAACCCAACCTAGGCGCTATTGAAGTCATCGCGGCTGATGCCGAGGTCCCGAAGAATCCGGTGAAGCGTACCAGCGCGCAAGTCTCTGCTTCCCCAATTGGGAATGGTCGTGCTTTCACCCTTGTCATTTACCCACATTTCGTGGCTGCCGGCATGCTGGCGGTGAAACTCGCAACCTAATCGCCGTAGCTTGCGCGTGAGTTCCGCATATCTCACACAACGACGACCAGCTCCGGGATGTCCACCACCTCAACCCCAACCGGCAGGGCCTCGCCGCGCTCCAAGTACAGCTCGATGAACCCCGCGGCAACGTCCCTCAGGTATTCGCACGCCTGTTCCTGCGTTTCGCCCCACGCCCGACAGCCGGGAATGTCGAGGGCCTCGGCCAAATACATGTCCTCCGTGTCCTCGGATGGTTCGTGCATGACATAGCGCAGTCTGTATTGTTTCGGCTCACTCATTGGACGTACCCCGTTGCATCGCTATATGTGCCCTTAATTCTGGATAGTACCACACGGAGCTTTACAAGGCTTTCAATCTAAACCTGTTTGATGCCGTTGCCGCCTCACCACAATTGTACCCCGCCGCCCCCCAATCCGTTCGCCCGACGTTCACCCTGAGCCCGTCCTGAGCCCGTCGAAGGGCTGCCCAAGCGCGCACGGGCCGCTCGTACGGGCAACCCTCGTGGTTGCCAAGCGCGCACCTGCATCTCGTAGGGGCGACCCTTGTGGTCGCCCACCGTTCGTCCTGAGCCTGTCGAAGGACACCCCCCACTACCCCCCCAGCAACCCCCGCAACCCCCGCACGTCGTCGAGCGACTCCAGGTCGCGCACCGCCGCGATGAGCGCGTCCGCCTTCTCCTCGCCCAGCGCCGGCACGAGCAGGTCCCGCGCCTTCCCCTCGACTTCCTCCGTCGTCATCGGGTTCTCCATCGTCCCCCGCACGGCGACGACGTGGTCGCGGTACGTCGCCCCGTCCGTCGTCGTCACCTCCACGATCGCCTGCCGAGGGCTCTCCGGCGTCACCAGCGCGTCGTCGCCCACCAGCTCTACCTTCTCCCGGATCGCCAGCATCGCCGGGTCCACGAACCGCTCGTAGTCGTGCGCCGCCGCGAAGGAGATGCCGCCGTCCACCAGGTACACCGCCATCATGTGCTGCAGGCAGATGTTCGGCATCTCCCGATTGTTGACCGTGCGAGCCCCGCCCACGCCCATCGTCACCTTGATGTGCTCCACCTCGTCCGGGCGAAGCGGGTGCTCGTCGAGAATGTGCCCCAGCGCGTCCGCCGCCGCCTGAATCGGCGAGCCCACGCAGTGCTTTTTGATGTTCGTGCGCATCACCTCGTACCGCTCGCCCAGCTCCCCCACGATCTCCTCCGGGCTCGGCGACGACGAGAACGAGCGGAAGAAGTTGCGTTCGCCCTCAAAGACGTTCCACACGCCCGTGAACCCCATGTCGACCAACACCGCCGCGGTCACCCCGCTGCGCGCGGGCATCCCCGCAAAGTCGAACGCCTTCTCGATGTGGTCGGTGTCCCGCGCCCACGTCGGGATGCCCGACGTCTGTTGCGCCGTGTACGAGATCAGGTAGCGCATTTGGTCCTCGCTCGTCTCCGTGCAGGCCCCCGCGGCCGTCGCGGCGCCGAACAGGCCGCCGAGGCTGTGGCTGCTGAACCCGCGCTCCGCCTCCAACGTGTACCGTTCGCCGAGTGAGTGCATGACCCGCGCGCACATGTCGTACCCCAGCACGACGGCATTCAGCAGCCGCCGCCCGGACACGGCGTTCCGCTCGCCCATCGCCAGCGCCGCCGGCACGATCCCGCACCCCGGGTGCGTCCCCGACGGCGCGTGCGAGTCGTCCGTCTCGTCGGAGTGCGCGAGGAAGCCGTTGGCCATGGCCGCTGTCACCGCAGTCGTCAGGAACGGCGTCGAGAGCACCTGCGCCTCCTCGGTCCCGCCCTGGCTCCGCGCAAATTCTATGGCGATGCGACCCGGCTCCAGCGCCGCCCCCGAGACCATCGCCGCCAGCGTGTCCAATATGTGGTGCTTGCCCTTGACCGCCACCTCCGGAGGCAGCGCCGCCTCACGTGCCTGCACCATGTACCGCGCCAGGGTTTCCATCTCTTCAGCCATCGGGTTCCTCCTTGCCGAGCGATTCCGCCGCAGTATCAGTCGAGGGCACCCCAGCGTCAATGCGAGGCCACCCTGACACGAGCCCTTTGCGCTGACCCCGACACCCCGCTACCCTCGACCCATGGGAAACGCATGCAAGTCCCGCAAACAGCACACCCCCGCCGCGTCCCCGCCGCGGCGCCCTTCGCCCGCAAGGTCCGCATCGACGACCATGTGCGGTTCGGCCCCTGACAACCGGGGGTTGTACCTACTCTGCAAAAAAATTATTGGGTTTGTAGCTGAAACGTGCCACGCCAGCTATGATTCCATTGCAAAAACAACCTCCCGCAGGGGCGCCGGGTCGCGTAAGGAGTCCCCCGCCGGACGGGAGAGACTCGTTTCCACTATTCGCCAAGTTTTCTGCGTAGCTGCAATCCCCCACATCAGCTACCACGCGATTCCAGAAACGAGTTCCCCGCAGCTACGCCAGCCCCGAAACGAGTCCCCCGCCGCACGGGAGAGACTCGTTTCCACTATTTGCCAAATTTGCTGCGTAGCTGCAATCCCCCACATCAGCTACGACGCGCTTCCAGAAACGAGTTCCCCCCAGCTACGCCGGCCCCGAAACGAGTCCCCCTCCGCACGCATTCGGGTACGCGGGACGGAGACGCTCAAATCCTCCAGCGTTAACACTCCCGCATTTGGCAAAACTTCACCCTGCGGGTATCCTAAGCACGCCGGTGAGCGCAGCCTGCGCAAAGAGTTTCGTGTGCGTCCCGCGCAACTGGGAAAGGGGTGGTTATGGCTGACTATCTGTTGGTGGAGTCCCGGGACCCGTTTGAATACGCCGATGCATCCTACTTCTACCAGATGGCGGAAGACCTCTGTAAAGCCGGCAACAACGTCACATTCTTCCTGGTGCAGAACGGCGTCATCATGGCGCGGCAGGGCATCAGCAACGACGCCATCGCGAGGCTCCAAAGCGCTGCGCCTTCCGTGAAGGTCCTGGCCGACGAGTTTTCGCTGCGGGAGCGGGCCATTTCAGCCGACAAGCTGGCCGATGGCGTGGCCTCGTCCGACGTCGACGAGCTTGTCGACATGCTCGCAGTTCCCGGCGTCAAGGCCGTCTGGCACTAGCCCTCGCGAGTCCCATCGCTAGCAAAAGGAGTACTGCAATGACAACGTCCGGAGATAAGACGATCACCATCGCCCTCATGGACCCGCCCTACGAGTCCGGCACAACGACGACGGCCCTTCGCGTGGTCGACGCCGCCCTGCGCAAGGGCATCAACGTCAACGTCTTTGCCTATGAGGGCGCCGTGAACATGACCATGAAGGCACAGGCCGCGCACCCCAACCCCGTCAAGGGCACATCTATCGAGGAGCAGGACCACCCCAGCTCGTCCCGGTTCATCGCGGGCCTGTTTGAGCTGGCCCAGTCCGGACCCAAGCTCGACTGGGTCAACTGCGGCCTCTGCGTCGACGAACGCGGTGCCGGCGACTGGATCGAAGGCCCGCGGCGCGGCGGCCCCGGTGACCTTTTCAAGATGTCTCAGGCGAGCACCAACACCCTGATCATCGGGACGCGCTAGCCGCCACGTCTTCCCCTTCCCCCTCAGGGGGAAGGTTGGGATGGGGGCAAGCGCTAACCAGAATATATCTAGGAGGCAGACATGCCCGGCATTCTTTCCGTTGTGGAGAGGGCTTACCACGGCACTATTGAAGAGCAGGACGACACCATCCTGTGGGTGAGTCACATGCTCAAGAACGCGGGCGCGGACCTCTCCGTGCTGCTGCGAAGCAACGCCGTCAACTACGCCGTCAAGGGGCAGGACGCCAGCGGCCTGACCATCGGCGGCGTTGAGTTGAGCGTCCCGCCCCGCTTGGATGACGACGTCATCGCGCTGGCCAAGTCCGGCGCCCCCGTCTACGTAGTCGCCGAGGACCTCGCCGACCGCGGCATCTCCACCGACGACCTGTGCGAGGGCGTGCAGACCGTCTCGCGCTCGGATCTCGCCAAGCTCTTCGACGACCACGACGCCATCTGGCACTGGTAGCGGCGGCTGCCGGAGCCTTGGAAAAACGGTCTCCCACTCGCGGCGGCAGACGCTGCCACGCCTGAGCGAAGCGCACTCAGGCGGCGGTTAGTGTTTCACACTGAATCTGGGACATCGGAAGACCGGATGGGGCGGATCGGCATCACACTGGAGTGGGAAGGTATCCAACGCTAGGCAGGACCACCGCGTGGAGGACAACGGTCAATGACCAGTCTGGACTTAGCGTATGACCAAATCCAGGCTTCTTATGACCGTGCCATGCATCGCCTAAACTCCGTGGAGAGCCGCGTGCAGGTGCTCATGGCCTTCTCCGCCACCTTTTTGCTGACCGGGCCAGCGCTCGTAGCCCTCTCTAAGGCCAACCTCGATTTCACCTCTTGGTGGTTTGGGGGCGCCATCGGGCTTGCCGTCATCAACTTAGCTATTGGCGCAGTTGTTCGTATACGAGGGGAGCTCCAACTCCCTGAGCCTCATACCGTTGACACCCTGTGGCTCAAGCTGCAACCTGAGGAATTCAAAGAGGAGTCTCTTATTTGGGCTCACACCCACTTCGAGGAGAACCGAAGCTTAGTCAACGGAAAGGGAAGATGGGCCGCCGCAATGACACTCATCTTCCTTGCAGAGATTCTCGGCTTAGCCAAATGGGGGCTGGACCAGCTAGGCGGGCTTGGTTAAGCCCGCCCAACCTGAACTAGACGCTCTTGAAACCCTTCCCAGGGTTGGGGGTCTTGGGAGGCCTCTCTGTAGCTGAACTTGATTGGGACTGCTCTTGCGGCTTCTCTGACTCTTTGGCAGCCATCATATGCCTCCCCTATTTATACCGGAAAACGTAATCACATTATGGAATCGCTGGTGTGAGCTTGTAAACCCCTGACCCATCCTGATAGCAGGTGACGCATCACTTGGAATCTGGTGGGGGGTGCCGTATTTGACAGTTATCTCAGTGCCTACCTATAATACGTGTGACTTTGCGCCTTTAAGGAGTCTTTACATCTATGTTGCGAATCCGGCTTCGCCGAATGGGAAAGAAAAAGCAGCCTAGTTACCGTGTGGTGGTCATGGACGCCCGGTCCCCCCGGGACGGTGGCTACATAGACCAGGTTGGCTTCTACGACCCCCGGACGGAACCGGCGACCGTTCAGATTGATGCTGATAAGACGCTGGCGTGGATGAAGAATGGCGCCCAACCTTCCGAGCCGGTGCAACGCCTGCTGCGGAACCTGGGAGTGCTGGAGAAGGCATAACCCATGCGTGAGCTTATCGAGTACATTGCCAAGTCCCTCGCGCACAACCCCGATGCCGTCAAGGTGACTCAGGTCGAGGAGGAAGGCGTCTATGTCATCCAACTCGACGTGGACCCTGACGACAAGGGGCGCATCATCGGTAAGCAGGGCCGCGTCGCCGAAGCCATGCGCGTCCTGTTGCGCGTGGTTGCCATCAAGCAAGGCGTCCGCGCGTCCCTCCAGATCCTGTAGCCCCCGCGGCTAGCCCGCACGTGCCCATGCAATCTTCGCCGACAGACCCTACCCCGCAGCCCGAGCGTTTGGCCGCCGCGCGCGTCCTTGGCCCTTGGGGCCGCCACGGCCAACTCCGCATCGCCTCCCTGAGTGGCGTCCCGGACCGCTTCGCCCCCGGTGCGCGCTTCCTCGTCCGCGACCAGGCCTACGTGAGCGAGGGCTTCTCGGAGCAGGGTAAGGCGCTCCTCATCAAGCTCCAGGGCATCGACACCCGGTGGGACGCCGAAGACTTGCGCGGCGCAATCCTCGAAACGCTCCTTGAAGAGGCGCCGGAACTGCCGGAGGGCTCCTACTACCATCACCAGATCATCGGTCTCGCCGTGCGCACCACGGACGGCCGCGACCTCGGCACCCTGGCGGACATCATCGAGACAGGCAGCAACGACGTATACGTCGTGCAAGGCCCGGACGGCGAGGCCCTCATCCCCGCCATCCCCGACGTCGTGCAGGACGTTGACATCAGCGGCGGCGTAATTACCGTGGAGGCTGTGCCGGGGCTGCTTTGACCTCGCATGGGGCCGCCTGTAGAATTGCAGCAAGAACCACAGAGGAGGTGGCCGTGAGCGGACACTCCAAATGGTCCACCATCAAGCACCAGAAGGGTGCGGCGGACGCCAAGCGCGGCCAGCTGTTTACACGCCTGACCAAGGAGATCGCCGTGGCCGCCAAGGCCGGCGGCGGCGACCCGGTCATGAACCCACGCCTGCGTCTTGCCATGCAGCAGGCCAGGCAGAACAACATGCCCCTCGACAACATTGAGCGCGCCATCAAACGCGCCACCGGCCAGTTAGACGGCCAAGTCGAGCTTGAGGAGCTTGTCTACGAGGGCTTCGGCCCCGGCGGCGCCGCAATCCTCGTCCTCGCCGTGACCGACAACCGCAACCGTGCCTCGTCCGAGGTGCGCAACATCTTCGACCGCAACAACGGCAAGATGGGGCAAGTCGGCTCCGTCGGCTGGATGTTTGAGCAGAAGGGCGTCATCACCCTGCAGCTCTCCGAGGAGCAGATGGAGGCGGCAGAGCTGCTGGCCATCGAGCACGGCGCGGAGGAAATCACCAACGACGACACCACGCTTGAGGTCCGCACGGCGCCGCAGGAATTCGAGGCCGTCCGCCAGGCGCTGGAGGATGCAGGCCTGATGGCCCTCTCCGCAGAGGTGACCCATGTGCCGACCACCCAGGCCGGCCTCGACGAGCGCGCCGCCGAACAGACGCTCAAGCTGCTTGACCGCCTGGAGGGCTTGGACGACGTCCAGAAGGTCGTCACCAACGCCGACTTCCCGGAAGCCGTCCTGGAAAAGTACGCGACGGCAGCCTAGGCGCCATGGGCCAACGCATCTTCGGCATTGACCCGGGCACGTTGCAGTTCGGCTACGGCCTGCTGGAAGCCGAGCACGGCGATGCCACCTACGTCACCGCGGGCGTCATCAAGGCGCCCCGGTCCCTCGAAATCGGCGTGCGCCTTTATCTCATACACACCGAGCTTCTGTCCCTGCTCAAAACGTGGAGCCCCGACATCATTGCAGTAGAGGAACCCTTCGTGCCGCCGGAGGTCAGCAGCCGCGGCGGCCACCGGACCAGCATCCGCTCCGCGATGGCCGTTGGGCAGGCGCAAGCGGTGGCATTGTTGGCAGCCGCCCACTATGGCCTACCGGTCTTTCGCTACGCGCCCACGCAGGTAAAGAGCACCGTGTCCGGCTACGGCCAGGGCAGCAAGCAGCAGGTGGCGGCCATGGTGGGACTCTTGTTAAATTTGCCCAAGCCACCCGAGCCCGCGGACGCCGCCGACGCCCTTGCCGTGGCCCTCTGCTACCTGCAGCAGGAGCGGCTCAACTCCATGGTGTAGACAAGGGGCGGCCACAGTCTAAGTGGACGACGGGCCGCCAACGACGTGAGAGGTTAGCTCGAAGACGTGAGAGGTTAGCTCGAAGATGATTGCGGGTGTACGCGGGAACCTGGAGGCTGTCGGCCCTGACTGGGTGGTCGTGGGCGTACACGGCATCAGCCTGCGCGTGTCCGTGCCTTCCTCGGTCGTCCCCGGCCTCGGCGCCATAGGCACGCCGGTCCACCTGCACACCCATCTCGTGGTCCGTGACGACGCCCTGGAGCTGCACGGCTTCCCAAGCGACGACGCCCTCCGCCTCTTCACCATGCTCATCGGCATATCCGGCATCGGGCCGCGTCTCGCCCACTCCATGCTCTCCTCGATGCCCGTCGAGACGTTGGTCGCCGCCATCGCCGCCGGCGACACCAAGGCATTGGCGCAAGCGCCGGGGCTCGGGCAGCGCACCGCAGCCCGAGTTGTCATTGAGCTCAAAGACAAGCTGGACATGGGCTTTGGCAGCGGCGCGTCGATGGGAGTCAGCTTCGGCGCGGGAGACGCCGTCACAGAGGCGCTGCAGGCGTTGGGCTACTCGGCCATCGAAGCGCGCCAAGCCGTAGTCGGCGGTGACGCCACGCTCCCCGTCGAGGAGCAAGTGCGGCAGGCGCTCCAGCGCTTCGCGCAGCGGTAAACCTCGCTCCGCACTAACGGAAGCATCTCACCGCTACCGCTCAACCACGGGTACGGGAATCTCACACTCCGAGGGCAACTAGTTGAGCGGGGAGAAGTCCGTGGGGGCCAGCATCACGTTCTGGACGTCGGCGACGATAGGACCGTCCTTCTCCGACTCTGCGAACACCCTTGCCCGCTCCGGGTCCGCTCGGAAGGCCGCAAAGCAACGGTTGCGCTCCTCGTAGCTCTCCCAACCCAGCATGTAGATCAGCTCGTGGCTGGACCCGCCAACCTGCGGCGTCCAAAAGCCGATGATGCGGAAGCCGTACTCCGTGAATTTGGCCGACGTGAAGTCGCGGAACCGTGCGACAACGTTGGGCAGCTTGCCGGGGCACGCAGTGTAGGTGCGAAGCTCGTAGAGCATGGTGTCTCCTTGCGGTGTGGATTTCCCCGCCATCATACACCAGCCAAGCCCCGTTCATGCGATAGAAAGCCGAGCCGGCTTACTCCCCTTGACCGGCAGGAGGCGTCTGGTTGAAGCGGTTCATCGCCGCCTCGACGCCGTCTACCACAAAGCACGTCACCGCCTCTGCAGCCCGCGCCAGCAGCTTATCGACAGCCGGCGCCTCAGCGTTGCTGAACCCTCCGAGCACGTGGCGGATCGCGTCCTCCACCGGCGAGCGGCCCACGCCCAGTCGCAGTCGAGGAATGTCCTGCTTGCCCAGGGTGTCGATGATGGAGCGCAACCCGTTGTGCCCGCCGTGGCCGCCCTCTGGCCGCATGCGAGTCACGCCCAGCGGCAAGTCCATGTCGTCATAGACAATGAGCATGTCCTCCAGCTTGACCCGAAAGCGCGCCGCCAGGTACGCCACCGGCTCGCCGCTAAGGTTCATGAAGGAGCGGGGCTTCGCCAGAACGACCTCGTTGCCCTCGAACCGCCCTTGTCCGAGGAGAACGTATCGATTGCGCCGCTCCAGTGTGATGCCCCACTGCTTGCACAGCCGGTCCACCGTCATGGAGCCGATATTGTGCCGTGTGTTCGCATACTTGGGCGTAGGGTTGCCCAACCCCACAATAACCTTCATGCCACCGCCTGCACCACGATTACGTCTGAAACCCGGAGCGATGTCCGCAGGGCCAAAGTTCCCTCGACTGCTAGCCAGGCAGCAGTGCCAGAAACTCATCCTCGTTGAGCACCAGTGTGCCGTGCTTGGCCGCCTGAGTCACCTTGGACGCGCCCGGGTCCGCGCCAACTACAAGGTGCGTCGTCTTCTTGGTGACCGAGCCTGAGGCCGCCGCGCCCAGCGACCGCACCAGCTCCTCGCCCTGCGAGCGAGGCATGGCGGCCATCGTGCCCGTGAAGCAGAATACCATCCCGGACATGGGCGACCCCTCCGCAGGCGGCGGCGCGGCGTCTGCGTCCATGCGAACACCGGCGTCCCGCAGCTTCTCGACGAGCCGCACATTGCCCTCGTCGGCAAAGAACCCGGCAACACTGGCCGCGATCTTCGGCCCGACGCCTGGGATCGCCGTCATCTCTGCCTCGGTCGCAGCCCGCAGCCGGTCCATGTAGCCAAACGCCGACGCCAACAGGTCCGCCACCTCGCTGCCGACAAGCATGATGCCAAGCGCCTGCAACAACCGGTTCAGCGGCCGCTCCTTGCTCTCCTCGATGTTCCTAAGCAACTTGGCTGCCAGCAGCTCGCCCATGCGCTCAAGCTGCACCAGGTCCTTCATCTTGAGTGCGTAGATGTCCGCCACGTCCGTGATCAGCCCTGACTCCAGCAGCGACGTTGCAATCTTCGGCCCCATGCCATCGATGTCCATGGCGCCCTTCGACACGAAGTGGAAGATGTGCTCCGCCAACTGCGCCGGACACGAGGCGTTGCTGCAGTAGTATCCCGCCTCCCCCTCCGCGCGCAGCACACGGTTCCCGCAGGCAGGGCAAAGCTCAGGCATCGCGAAGGGCACAGCGTCCGCCGGCCTGCGCTCCGGGATGCTGCGTACAACCTGCGGGATGACCTCTCCTGCTCGCTCAACCACCACCCAATCGCCTACGCGGATGTCTTTTTCGCTGATGTAGTCGGCATTGTGGAGCGTTGCGTGCTGCACCGTCACGCCGCCCACGAAGACGGGCTCCAGCACCGCGAAGGGGTTGATGCGGCCCGTGCGCCCCACGTTGACGTTGATCCCCAGGACCCGCGTGGTCTCCTGCTGCGCCGGCCACTTGAAGGCGATTGCCCATCGCGGCTCGCGTCCCACCGCGCCGAGCGCATCCCAATGGGCGCGGCTGTTCACCTTTACGACGGTCCCGTCAGTGTCGTAGTCCAGGTCCTCGCGGCCTTCCAGCCACTGACGGTAGTAGTCGATCGCGCCCTCGGGGTTGTCGTAGTGCCTGTTGTTGGGATTGGTCCGGATGCCCATCTCGTTAAGCCACAGCAGCAAGTCCCACTGATTGTCAGGCGCAGTCCCACCCTCGACGTAGCCGAGGGCGTAGACCCATATGTTCAGCGGGCGCGTCGCCGTCACGTTTGGGTCGAGTTGCCGCACGGAGCCCGCCGCGCTGTTGCGAGGGTTGGCGTAGAGCGGCAGCCCCTCCGCGGCGCGGGCCTCGTTCATGCGCCGGAAGCCTTCGCGACCCATGTAGATCTCACCGCGAACCTCCAGCAACTCCGGCGGCGAGCCCAAAAGCTGCAGCGGGATACTGCGGATGGTGCGAACATTGGCGGTGACGTCCTCGCCGCGCAAGCCGTCGCCGCGAGTCGCGCCGCGCTCCAGCACGCCGTTGCGGTACGTGAGCGACATGGCGAGCCCATCGATCTTGAGTTCGCACGTGACGTCGAATTCCTGGTCGCCCAGGAGCCGCTGCGTCCGCCGCACCCACGCCATGTACTCGTCGTCGTCAAAGGAGTTGGCGAGGCTGAACATCTGCGAGCGATGGATGACCTCGGCGAATCCCTTCGCCGGTGTAGCGCCCACTCTTTGCGTCGGCGAGTCGGTAGTCACGAGGTCGGGAAACTCCAGCTCCAGATCCCGCAGTTCCCGCATGAGGACGTCGTAGGCGGCGTCACTGACGGTTGGGGCATCCAGAACGTAGTAGCTGTAGTTGTGCTGGGCCAACTCGGCCCGCAGGGCCTGAGCGCGAGTGAATGCTTCCTGTGAGGCCACGCTCCAACTCCTTGTCGGTCGTCGCGATGCGGCGGGATGTGCCCCGCCAAACTAGGCTACCATTTCCGGCCCATGCGTCAAGCAGCGGCATCATTGGCCGTTACCGCTACCCCTTTGAGAAGGCAGCGTGCCTTGGCTATACTATGCGCAACACCAGCCGGAGGAGTTCCCCTTGGCAGACGTGCGTCCATTCCGCGGAGTGCGCTTCGACCCGGATCGCGCCGGTCCGTTGGGTGACCTGCTGTGTCCGCCCTTCGACGAGATCAACGTCGAGCGCCGAGACGCGTTGCTGACCCGAAGCGAAAACAATGTCGTGCGGCTGGAGTCGCCAAAACCCGACTCCGACGGCGCAGACATCTACGCCCAGTCGGCAGCACAGTTGGAGAAATGGCTCGAAGAGGGAATGCTGGCGCAGGACGGCCAGCCTGCCTACTACGTCATGCAGGAGGAGTACGCCACGGAGGCCGGTCGGCGGCAGCGTGTCGGCGTCTTTGCCGCTGTCCACCTCGAGGAGTACGAGCGCGCCATCGTCTTGCCACACGAGTACACCCGCCGGGGGCCCAAGGAGGACCGGCTGGCCATGATGGAGGCCTGCGGAGCCAACTTCAGCCCCATCATGGCCATGTACCGCGACCCCGGCGGTGTGCAGACGCTCCTGTGGGAGTGCATTGCCAACCGCGAGCCGGACTGCACGGCTAGTGCGCCGGGCGGCGTGTCTTACAAAATGTGGCTGCTCAACGAAGACAGCGCCGCGCAACGACTGCATGCACTGCTCAAGAGCGCGCCCATTTACATTGCCGACGGACACCACCGCTACGAGACGGCACTGGCCTACCGCGACATCGTTCGCGGTGGGGAGCGCGTTAGGCTGGATACGCAGGCATCGGAATTCGTGCTCATGTGCCTGGTGGAGTTTGACGACCCGGGGATGCAGCTTCACTCCTTCCACAGGGCGCTGTCAGGGCTGTCTCCCGAAAAGCTTTCAGCGCTGCAGGAGCAGGTGTACGGCCTCTTCACGGTCGAATCGCGGCCGCTGGGAGGCATGAACGTCGAGCGCATGGGCGAATTCCTGGACGCCACCTGGCGCATGCGCGGCGGCAAGCCCGCCCTCGGCCTCATCGAGCCGGAGGAGGGCCGACTCTCTGTGTTGTCGCTTCGGGGCAACCTGGGTCCCGGAACCCTCCCCCACGCGCCGTCGCCGGAAATGTACAAGTGTGAGGCGTGGTTGCTGCACAGCTCCGTGTTGGACCCGGTGCTCGGCGGCAGCAGCGGCGATCAGTCGCAGGTCGACTTCGTGCCGGAGCTCGACGTGCTCCTTGGCCGCATCGAACAGGGAGAGTGCCAGGCGGCATTCCTCGTTCCGCCACTGGACATGTCCGTTTTCGAGGCGCTCGTCCGAGAGGGCCAGCGGCTGCCTCCCAAGACCACGTACTTCCTGCCCAAGCTGCCCACGGGGATCGTGATGAACTTGCTCACCGGCGACGTGTAACACACTGCGTTTGGCCGCTCCACCTGGGCCAGGTCAAGCGTGACTCAATGTGACAGATAGCTTTGACATCCCCCTACGGCGCGGCTACGATGGACAAAAGAGGGCAGTGAGGTTTACCCATGCTTAGATGGTTCACAAACATGCTGGCGGGCGGCTATCAGCCCTCATCCATTGCCACGGAGGTCGGCGACGACATGACTGAGGAAACGAAGGCCCGGGTCCCGTCCGGGCAGTTCCTGACAGAAAAGTTCCCCGTGCTGACCTTTGGCGGCACCCCCAAGATCGACATGTCCAAGTGGCGCTTCCGCGTTTTCGGCCTCGTCGAGGAGAAGCTGGAACTGACATGGGATGAGTTCACGGCCATGCCCCCCACGACACTCACCGCGGACTTTCATTGCGTGACCACATGGAGCCGGTTGGACAACGCGTGGACAGGCGTCTCCATCAACGAGGTCATGAAGCGCATCAAGCCGCTGGCCAACGCCGGCTACGTCATGTTCCACTGCTACGGCGGCTACACCGCGAACATCTCCATGGACGTGCTCCTCGACGACGATGTGCTCTTCGCGTACCAACACGATGGTCAACCCCTCGCTCCCGACCACGGTGGCCCGCTGCGCCTTGTGGTGCCCAAGCGCTACGCCTGGAAGAGCCCAAAATGGGTGAATGGCATGGAGTTCATGGAACGCGACAAGCCGGGCTTCTGGGAGCAGAGGGGCTACCACATGGACGGCGACCCGTGGAAGGAGCAGCGGTTCAGCTGGTAGCGCCGTGACGCTTTCACGCCCCGCTCAGGACGCCCTCTGGCTCGAACGCCTTCAGCGCGACGGCCTGCCGCAAAACGCAGAAGATGCCTCCCTCGCCGCGGGTCTGCAGCCTGGCCTTGAGTTGCTCCGTGCAGGCCGCTACTGGGATGCCCATGAATCGCTGGAGGACCAGTGGCGCCAGTACCCGTATCCGTTGCGGCTCTTCCACTACGCGCTGATCAAGGTGGCCGTGGGCCTGCTGCACATGGAGCGTCGCAGCGCTCCCCCCGCCGAGCGGCAGTTGACCCAGGCGGCCCTCTACATCGAGCCGTTCACGCCTGCATTCGCCGGCCTGGACACAGAGAATATCCTGGCGCAGGTTCGGGCACGTCTCCAAGCGCTTTCGGTGGCCCCGGGCGATGCACCGGCTTGGGACTCCTTTGAGGCATTCGCGTTCCCGGACTCCGGCGACAATGCATCACGTTAAAAAGAAAGAGGCCCCGGTGACCGGAGCCTCTTCAAATCGTCCCGCGGGTGGGCCATTTGGCCCTATCCAGCCAATTCGTCACGCGGCACGCGCTCGACGCATTTCTCGGGCTTTCGCAAGCAGATGAGGAGCAACGGCGCGCTCAAACCCGCACTGTAAGCAGTGGAGGGCATGGCCGGTGTTATCGCTCTGTAGCTGGATGTCACCCCTGCACTTGGGACAGGCCTTGAAGTAAATCATGTTGACCTCTCCTTTCCAGAGTGTTGCTTGCACTCTGCCTTGTTTAAACGCGTTGTACATGTATAACGTTCCATCCACCCGTTAGGATGCTTCTTTCAGCATCGAATTTCGTAGCGATTTTGTTCGGCACCTTCTTTGCTGCTGATGGCATGATAACTCTTGACACGAGGCATATCAAGCATTATGATGCGAAGTGCAAGGAGCATTCAATGGAGCGACGCACGCGTCGTATACAAATCAGTACAGAGGTCGTCTTCCCGCCGGTCACACCGGACACGAGCGACCGGCGCGGCGTCGGCCTTCCCGTGCCCGCCGACGCCGCGGCTCCGCAGCCGCCAGCCGAGGCTCAACAGCCGGAAGAGACCCTTGGCGTCTACGTTATCAGCGTGACCGCGCGCATACTGCATATGCACCCCCAGACACTACGGAAGTACGAACGGCTGGGGCTCGTGCATCCCTCCCGCAGCGTGGGGATGGTGCGCTACTACTCGGACCAGGACCTCAGTCGCCTGCGAATGATTAAGTATCTGGTGGAAGAGCGTGGAATGAACTTGGCGGGCGTCGAGCTCGCGCTGGAGATGGTCAGCCGTCTGCAGGGCATGCAGCGGGCCCTTGAGGAACACCATGAGGCAGGCGCCGCTGCGGCGCTCGAGGACCACGTGCAGTCCGTCCTGGAGATGCTTCACTTCGCGGAACGCGAATTGGGCGCCGGCCCCGGCCAAGACCACACCTAGTATTGACCAAAGGAGGACCAATGCAGAGTATCAGCCCGGACGCCCAGGACGGCGAGGAGTTCGCCGCCGGCGGCATCCTTCCGCCCGGCCCGGAGGCCACCGACGAGGAACGGCTCCAGGCCATTGTGGAGGAGGCGGAGCGGGAAAAGGCGCAGTTCAGGGCCTTAGCCCAGCGTGCCCAGGCAGACCTCATCAACTACCGCAAGCGCGCCGATGAGGAGCGGCAGGAATTGGTAAGCAACGCTGGCGCGCAGGTCATCCTTCGGGTGCTGCCGGTACTGGACGACGTGGAACGCGCCCTCGCTCAAGCGCCCGCCGAGGCCTCGCAGGCGGAGATTGGCTGGCTGGAGGGGTTTCGCCTCATTGAGCGGAAGCTGAGCGGGATTCTCGCCGCCGAGGGTCTGCAGCGCATCGAAGCCGAAGGCGCCGTCTTCAATCCCTTCGAGCACGAGGTCGTCGGACACTTCGAGGCCGAGGGCCACCGAGAAGGGGAGGTCCTCCAGGTTACCCGCCAGGGCTATCGCATGAACGGTCGCGTCGTGCGGCCGGCGCAGGTGGTGGTGCAGGCAAGCCACTCCCAAGAACACAATTCAGTCCAATTCAATTCAGTTCAAGACAAGGAGGCGTAACACATGCCAAAGGTACTGGGCATAGACTTGGGCACCACAAACTCCGTAGCCGCCTATGTGGAAGCGGGGCAGCCCATCATCCTCGAGAACGCCGAGGGCTCGCGGCTGACGCCCTCTGTGGTTGCCGTCAACCCCAAGACCGGCGAGCGCTACGTCGGCCTGGCCGCCAAGCGCCAGAGCGTCGTCAACCCGGAACACACCATCTTCTCGGCCAAGCGGCTCATTGGCCGCACCATGAGCGACCCGGTGGTGCAGAGCGATGTGAAGCTGTTGCCCTACAAGATCGAGAGCGGCGGCAACGGCGACGCCCATGTCGTCATGGGTGACAAGACCTACTCACCCACAGAGATCGCGTCCCAGGTCCTGCAGAAGATCAAGCTGGACGCCGAGACCAAGCTGGGCGAGAAGATTACGGAAGCCGTCATCACCGTCCCTGCCTACTTCAACAACGCCCAGCGGCAGGCCACCACCGACGCCGGAAAGATCGCCGGGCTTGAGGTGCTGCGCATCATCAACGAGCCCACGGCCGCCGCGCTCTCCTACGGCATGGACAAGCACATAGAGGCCACGGTGGCGGTGTTCGACCTGGGCGGAGGCACCTTTGACATCTCCGTCCTCCGCATCGGCGAGGGCGTCAACGAGGTGCTGTCCACCAACGGCAACACCCACCTGGGTGGCGACGACTTCGACCAGAAGACCGTCGACTGGCTGGCGCGCGAGTTCCGCCAGGAAACCGGCATTGACCTGAGCGCGGACCGGATGGCGCTGCAGAGGCTGAAGGAAGCCGCGGAAAAGGCCAAGGTTGAGCTCTCCTCCGTGACCCAGACGGAGATCAACCTGCCTTTCATCTCAGCCGACTCCGCAGGGCCCAAGCACCTCGTTCGGACCATCACGCGGGCGCAGTTGGAGCAGCTGACAGAGGAGCTACTGAACAAGGTGGACGCGCCGTGCCGGCAGGCCATGACCGATGCCAGCGTCAGCTCCGCCAACATCGACGAGATCATCGTTGTCGGCGGCATGACCCGCATGCCCGCTGTCATCGAGCGGGTCAATAAGATCTTCGGCAAGGAACCCAGCCGCTCAGTCAACCCTGACGAGGCCGTAGCATTGGGCGCGGCACTCCAGGGAGCGGTGCTCAAGGGCGAGGTGCAGGACATCCTGCTCCTCGACGTCACCCCGCTGACCATGGGCATCGAGACCGAGGGCGGCGTTCGGCACGCGCTCATCTCCCGGAACACCACCATTCCCACATCCAAGTCAGAGGTGTTCACCACCGCGTCCGACAACCAGGGCAGCGTTGAGGTCCACGTGCTGCAGGGTGAGCGTCCTATGGCTTCGGACAACCGCTCCATCGGCCGGTTTATGCTGGACGGCATCCTGCCGGCGCCCCGTGGCATCCCGAAGATTGAGGTCACCTTTGACCTCGACGTGAACGGCATCCTGAGCGTGTCCGCCAAGGACCAGGCAACGAGCCGGGAGCAGAAGATCGTCATTAAGGAGAGCTCAGGCCTGTCAGACGACGAGATCCAGCGGATGATGGGCGAGGCCGAGCAAAACGCCGAGGAAGACGTCCGCAAGCGCGAGGAGGCTGACCTGCGCAACAGCGCCAGCCAATTGGCCTACAGCGCCCACAAGATGCTCAGCGAACAGGGCGAGCAGATCCCGGAAGACATGAAGGCCGAAGTCCAGTCCAAGGCCGACGCCCTGCAACAGGCGGCGCAGACGGAGGACCCGGCGAAGTTGCGCACCATGATCGACGACCTCACCGCGACGCTTCAGCGCGTCGGCTCAGCGGTGTACCAGCAAGCGGGCGGCCCCGCCGAAGGCGGATCCGGCCCAGACTCGCCGGACGCCAATCCCGACGACACGGTGGAGGGTGAGTTCCGGGAGGTCTAGCTCCTCCTCCGACAACGGGACGGGGGCCAGATTACGGCATAGGGAGAGGGGCCGCCAAGTTGGCGGCCCCTCTCCTTTTGTCAGACCATTCCAGCCTCACGCTGACGGCGACAACCCGTGCAGCGGGAACACCTCGCGGCGGATATCGGAGACGCTTGCCCGGGCGTAGCTGCGGACGCGGTCACTTACCTCCGGCGGCAGCGGGGCTTGCGGGGGATCGTCGAAGCGGTACACGCCGTGGCTCGCCGCGAAGGCCGGGGGCGCCGTCTCCGACCACTCGTGACCCAACATGACGCCGTAGGCCCGCGTCCACGCACGCATCACCGCCCCGATGTCGTACCCGCCGCCGCCCAGCGCCAGCCACCTCCCCGGCGATAGAGCCGCCAGTTCCCGCACGGCCTGCGTGTAGCCCTGCACGGTGAGCCGCAGGTGCGTGATGGGGTCCAGCACGTGGGTGTCTATGCCCAGCTGCGTCACCAGTACGTCCGGCTTGAAGGCCTGAACCAGCGGCGGCACCACCTCGCGAAAGGCCCACAGGTAGGTGTCATCGTCCGTGTAGGGGAAGAGGGGGACGTTGACGGCGTAGCCTCGGCCGGAGCCTTCGCCGACTTCGTGGGTGAAGCCGGTGCCGGGGAAGAGGTACTCCCCGGACTCGTGGAGGGAGATGGTCAGGACCTGGTCCGCGTCGTAGAAGCCGGCCTGCACGCCGTCGCCGTGGTGGCAGTCGATGTCCACGTAGGCGACGCGGGCGCCTGCGGCCGTCATGTGCTGGATCGCGATGACCGGGTCGTCGAAGATGCAGAAGCCGGAGGCGTGGCCGGCCATGGCGTGGTGCAGGCCACCGGAGAAGTTCACCGCCGCCGAGCATCGGCCGCTCAGCAGTTCCTCCGCCGCCGTCAGCGATGCCCCCGTCGTCCACAAGGCGGCGTCGTACATGCCGCTGTACACCGGGTTGTCGCCAACGCCGCCCGCCGCTAGGTTGAACAGCGCCGCCTCTTCCAGCCGCTCGCCGCGACTTAGGGCGGCAACCGCGTCCACGTACGAGGGCGCGTGGAAGGAGTGCAGCTCCTCCACTCTCGCCTGCCGGGGCTCCGTGAGGGCCGCGTTGTCCAGCGAGAACGCGCCGAGCGCCTCCAGCAGCTCGTAGGTGTGGCGCAGGCGGTAGGGCTTGAAGACGTGGGTCTCGCTGAGGACGTGGCGCGTCAACCGGTCGTGGTAGACGAAGGCGGCGGTCGATGGCTGGCTCATGGCGCGCAGCATAAGCGGCGCTCAGCAGGCTACGCAAGCTCCGCGCGCTGGACGGCGTCGCGCCGAGCGGTGTATAGTGGATGCAGTCCCTCACTACGGAGGGCTACCGTCGCGGGGTGGAGCAGCGGCAGCTCGTTGGGCTCATAACCCAAAGGTCGGAGGTTCGAATCCTCCCCCCGCTACCAACCGCCACCACAGGAAAGGGTCCCTCGTACGAGGGGCCCTTTTTATGTGAGTTCCACTTCGGGCTACTTGCCCCACAGCTCCTCGGAGGCGATGCGCGCGCCCTCAGACATTGCCTGGAACTTGGCCCAGCACACCTTGGCGTGGCCCACCCGGGAGCCGATGCCGCAGTCCGTGCCGGCCATGACGTTCTCCTTGCCGACGATGTTGGCGTAGCGCACCAACCGTTGCGCCACCAGCTGCGGGTGCTCAATGAAGTCACTGGCGTGGCCGATGACGCCCGGGATCAGCGTCTTGCCGTCGGGCAGCTTCACGTCCCGCCAGACAGTCCACTCGTGCTCGTGCATGGGGTTGGACGCCTCGATGGAATAGCCGACGGCCTTCACCTTGAGAACCAGGTCGGCGATGTCTCGCAGGGGGATGTCGTACTTGTGGGGGCCTTTGTAGCTACCCCAGCAGGTGTGGAAGCGGACCTTCTCCTCCGGGATGTCGCCGATTGCGTGGTTCAGCGCGTCGATGCGCAGCTCGGCGAACTTCTGGTAGTCGGCGACGCTCATGCCCGGGTTCATCTGCCAGCCGTCCGGCAGGTCGGGGTCGTCGATCTGCAGCAGGAAGCCCGCGTCCACAATCATCTTGTACTCCTCGTGGAGGGCGTCGGCGAGGGCGAAGAGGAAGGCCTCGTCGGTGGGGTAGTACTCGTTGGCGAGCCAGTGCTCCACGGTGCCGGGCGTGACGGCGGGGAGGAAGGACTCTTCAGGCGAGTGGCCCTTAAGCCCGGCGCTGAAGTTGTCGATGTCCGCCTGTTGTGCGGCTTGGCCGGTGTAGGTGACAGGTCCGACGCAGAAGAAGGACGGGTTGGAGCCCGTGCCGGTGAAGCCGCCCCGGTTGGCAAAGTACCCGGAGAACTCCTGCATGTCGCGGCCGTTGATGCCGGACGGCGCGGGACCGTCCTTGGGCGTGCGCCGCTCGATGCCGCCCATGCGCCCGCTAACATAATTGGTGAAGGAGACCTTGCTCACCTCTCCGTCATTCACGCTGTCAATGCCGGTCTCTATCTGCATCCCGACGTTCTCAGCGATGACCTCCTGGAGCTTTTGAGTCAACGAGGCCTCGTCCACCTGCTCGCCGCGGCTCTTGGCGAGGACCATAGTGAGGAGCTCCTCCGGCCTCGGCAGGGTGCCTGCGTGCATAGTGCGAATGCGGTCTGTGCTGCGGATCATGTTTCCTCCCCGGCGAGCGTGCGCCCGCGTCGATTGAGCTAGAGATTGCTGTTTGAAGGTACAACGGCTTGCCCGTTGCCGCAAGACCACGACTTGAAAAGCGCGTATCCGCGGCGATATTGAAACTCGACGACCCCAATCCCTTCCATGACCCTTCTACACGCTCAGGGCGACACGCTCAGGGCGACACGCTCAGGGCGAACGGCCTGGGACATCACCACTCCCGGTCTCGGGGGCGGTTCTCCGCGACGATTGTGCGGAGGCGGCTCACGAAATTGTCCGCGCCCCAGGCGGGCAGCTGCCACTGCGCCTGTTCCGACTCGGCGATGCGCGGGGACACGACCTGGTGCCCCACGAGCTTGCCCTTGCCTCCCATCACGAGGGCAGCCACTCCGGCAAGGATAGCCAGCCACGCCGTCGCCGGGGCCCACGAGAGTGTCAGGATGACGCCGCTGACCACCAGAATGACGCCAGTCACCATGATGCGGTGGTCTGTCGTGACGATGCGCTCCACCGCCGTCATACCAATACGCTGGACCTCACCAAAGCGGCCGTCGGTGTCATCGCTCCGCAAAAGGCGGTAGTTGGTAAGGTAGAACGGCGGGTGTTGAAGCTCAATCCGCTCGCCGTCCTGCAGGTGGTCGTAAACGCTCATTGACGCCCCTCGGGTTGGTGATGTTCAGACACGGGTAAGCGTTAGCTGGGAATGCAGGCGGTGACCATGATCTCCACAACCAGGTCCGCACCCATCAGGGTGGCCTGCACCGTCGCGCGGGCCGGTTTGCCCTCCGTGAAGTACTCGTTGTAGACCTCGTTGAAGACGGCGAAGTCGCCGGCGTCCTTCAGCCAGCACGTCGCGGTGAGCACGTTATCCATCGAAGTCCCGGCTTCCTCCAAGCAGATCTTGATGCGCTCCAGCACGTTTCGCGTCTGCTCTCGAATGTCGGCGCCGACTTCCCCGGTGGCCGGGTTGCGGCCAGTCTGGCCTGAGACAAACACCAGGTCGCCGAAGCGCGTGGCGGGGGAAAGGCTCGGATTGGTGCGGCCCAGGGCCTCGGGCGCGATGATCTCCTTCTGTGGCATGGCTCTCCTCCTTACGATACTCCCGGAACCGTACCCGCTCGGGGTGGAGGGCGCAAGTGGCCCCGGCCCTTCCCGCCCTCGAGTTGGGGGGTCTTTTGTTGGGCCAGCATGGCATCGCGGGGGATCGGGCGGCGAGTGGGGGGACTCACGACGCGTCCGGCGCAGATGCGGGAGGTTGTTTTTTGGGGTGGCCGTAGCTGGAGCATTCGTACCAGCTACAAAATCTTCGTGCCATTTTTGCGCCCGTGCGAAACAACCCCCCGCTGCCAAAAGTCGAACCGCACTCGGTCATCATTGCAGACCGTGCGGGCAAGGCGCCACATGCGGCGAAGGACAAGGTCTGAGCCGGCCATGAGGCGGTGAAGTTCTGATAGAGCTGTGCAATCTCGTCGTTCATGGGGGGAGTGTAGAGAAGGGATCGACGCGAGGGCAATCAGCTCATGTCAGGGTAGGCGCGAAAGTCGCTCCCAATCGCACACCGCAGCGGCGAATCCCGACATGCTCGCCGTTTGACAGCCCATTGGGCGCCCCCTACAATTCCGATGCTTTACGCCTACGCGGCATCGGCCTGAGGGCATCGTCAAGCAAGCATGAGTCTCCGGCTGAGTCGGGGACAACGAGAGGGGAATCGCATGGAAGGCACTCAGATCGTCACGGACTCCCTGGGCCGCATCCAGAACATCATCCGGCGGGTACTGAACGACCTGCCGGAGGAGCACCTCTACCACCGGCCAACGGAGGACGCCAATCCCATCTGCTGGCTCATCTGGCACCTCACCCGCGTGCAGGACCACCACATGTCCGACCTGTTGGGGAAGGAGCAGCTCTGGACGAGCGACGGGTGGCACGAGCGGTTCGACCTGGCCGCCGACATCAACAACACGGGAACGCGCCACACGAAAGAGGATGTCGAAACCGTCCGGGCCGACGCCGCGACGCTGCAGGGCTACTACGACGCCGTCTACGAGCGCTCCAAAGAGGTCCTGAGCTCCCTGAGCCCGGCTGATCTGGACAATGAAATCGACGAGCCGCAGTACAACCCGCTCCCGACCATCGGTGTGCGGCTGGCAAGCGTCATTGCGGACAATACGCAGCACGCAGGGCAGGCGATGTATGTCCGGGGACTCATTCAGGGTCTCGGTTGGATGGGGGGCCCGTAGGGACGCATGTTCCCACTCGAAGATAAGCAGTACGTCCTTGGCTTTGACCCTGGGGGGCATGACGCCTTCGGCTGGAGCATCTGCGAGGTCTTTGGCGACATCGTCCTCCCGCAGCGAGGCGGCTACGCAGCGCACGCCGCCGAAATCACAGAGAAGGTTGCCAACTACATTCACCGAGATGCCGACATCCTCGGCATCGGCATCTCGGCTCCGCTCTTTTGGAGCCCCACCGGTACGCGCCACGTCGACAACATCGTCCGTGACACACTCAAAGCCAGAGACCACCCCACGCCGTCGGGAACAGTACAGCAACTCGGTTCATTGCGGGGAGCAAGTCTGGTGCAGGGGTTGCTACTGGCATCGTACCTTTGGGAGGAGTTCAAGGTCCCCATCACAGAGGTGCATTCGAAGGCGGCGCTTTGGCTCCTTGATCCAGAGGTGAAGCGCGACCAAGAACTGACGGAGGATACGCCGGACGCGGTGGTGGCGGCCTTTGCCGCCTACTGCATGCACACAGAGGCGCCGGGTTGGCGCAATATCTACCTTGAGGAGCCGAACCCGGTGCTGCCGCTCGGCACGCCGGTCAGCTATTGGTTGCCGATTCCGAAGAGCTAGCCCACGCCCCCCGCAATTGCCGGGAGGTAGTGGACTTCGTCGTTCTCCCCCACGGGCTCGTGGAGGGCGTAGCCGACGACGATGCCGTTGATGACGACGGAAATGCCCGCCCGGATGCGGTCACGCTCCTCGTCCACGAGACGCTCCCAAAAGCCGGGATAAGCCGCATCCAGGTTGCGGGTAATCTGCCGCACCGAGGCCCCGGGGACGACGACGGTTGTCGCGCCGCCCGCCAGGGCCCGGTACGGACTCGGAATCCACACTGTTGCCACGCGCCTAGCCTGCTCCGTTGCTCTTGGTTTCCTGTTCCCAGAGGGCCTTCACAATCTTGTGGGGGGCCATGGGCAACTCCTGCATTCGGACGCCCACGGCTGCGTGGATGGCGTTGGCCAACGCGCCCAGCGGTGGCACGATGCTGATCTCCGCGACGCCCCGTACGCCGAAGGGGTGGTCCGGGTTGGGCACCTGCACCAGGATTGCGTCAATCTCCGGCAGGTCGAGGCTGGTGGGGAGGCGGTAGTCAAGATAGCTGGAATTCATCATCCGGCCTTCGGCGTCGTAGAAGTACTCTTCGTTGAGCGCCCAGCCGATGCCCTGCGCCGCGCCGCCCTGCACCTGGCCCTCGACGTAGGAGGGGTGGATGGCGACGCCGACGTCCTGGGCCGCCGTGTACTTCAGGACCTCCACCTTGCCGGTCTCCGGGTCGACCTCGACGTCCACCATGTGCGTGCTGAAGGATGGGCCAGCGCCGCGCGGCGCCACCGAGGCTGCGGTGGAGATGGGGCCGCCGGTCTCCATGAGCTTGCGGGCGAGCTCCTTGAAGGTCAGTTTGAGTTCACTCTCCGCCTTGGAGAAGAAGACGCCGTCCGCGAAGTCCACGTTGTCGATCTCGGTCTCCCACAGCCGGGCCGCGCGGGCCTTCATCAGGTCGATGGCCTGCTTGGCGACCTGCGCGATGGCGACGCCGTTGCGCAGCGTGGTGCTGCTGCCCGCGGTGAGGCCGTTGTATCCGATGGAGTCCGTGTCCTTGATGCTGGGGTGCACGTCCTCCGCAGCGATGCCGAATGCCTCCGCCGTCATCATGGCGAGGGACACGCGGGAACCGCCAATGTCCACGGAGCCCTCGGCCAGGCTGACGGTGCCGTCGGGGTTGATGCTGACCGCGCAGCTCGCGGGCATGCCGGCGTTGCCCCAGTAGCCAGAGGCCACGCCACGCCCGCGGTTGGGCCCGCCGAGGTCGGACTTGTAGTGCTCGGAGTCCTTCAGGGATTGCATGCACTCCAAGTTGCCCATGACGGGGTGCTGGACGCCGTCGGCGCGGCGGTCGCCTTCCTTAGCGGCGTTGATCATGCGGAACTCGAGGGGGTCGATGCCCACTTTCTCCGCGAGCTCGTCGACGACGCACTCGGCGGCGAAGCAGGCCTGCGGCGTGCCGGGCGAGCGGTAGGCCGCGGACTTCGGCTTGTTGACCGTGACGTCGTAGCCGTAAATCAGGATGTTGTCGATGGTGTAGGAGGTGAACATGCCCTGAGCGCCCGCGCCCACGGCGGAACCGGGGAAGGCGCCGGCCTCGAATATGAGCTCGGCGTAGGCGGCGACAATCTTGCCGTCCTTGGTGGCGCCCATCTTGCACAGCATCTGGGAGCCGGAAGCGGGTCCGGTGCCCTCGAAGACCTCGGTGCGGGACATCACCATCTTGACGGGGCGGCCCGACTTCTTGGACAGCGCGGCGGCGGGGACTTCCAGGTAGACCGGGATCTTGCCGCCAAAGCCGCCGCCGATCTCCAGAGGGGTGATGCGGATCTGGGAAACGGGGTGCTTCAGGATCTCGGCCATGAGCTGGCGTTGGTTGAAGGTGCCCTGGCTGCTGTTCCAGACCTGGATGGTGTCGTCATTGTTCCAGAGCACGGTGGCGTTCTGGGCCTCGATGTACCCCTGGTGGACCCAATTCGTGTTGAACTCACGCTCGACGATGACGTCGGCCTGCTTGAAGCCCTCTTCGATGTCGCCAAGACGGAGCTCAGTGCGGGACGCGACGTTGCTCTTCTCGCCGGTGTCCTTGCCCGGGTCGAAGCGGAAGGACATCGTCCTGGTGGTCTGCTCAGCGTGGAGCAGCGGGGCGTCCTTCTTCATGGCATCGCGGCCAAACAGGGCGGGCGGGAGCACCTCGTACTCGACCTCGATCAGCGCGAGGGCATCCTCCGCGATGTGCTGGGTGTCGGCGGCGACGGCTGCCACAGCGTGGCCGCGGTACAACGCCTTCCGGTGGGCCATGACGTTGTTGGAGAGGTGCATGGTGTTGATGGAGGTCTCGCCGTCGTCGAGTTCCATGTCGGCGGCGATGGGAAGGTCTCGCCCTGTGACAACGGCGCGGACGCCGGGGAGGGCCTCCGCCTTGCTGGTGTCGATGCGAACGATGTTGGCGTGGGCGTGCGGGCTGCGCAGGATCTTGCCCCACAGCTCGCCCGTCAGGTGGAAGTCGATGCCATAGATGGCGCGGCCCGTGACCTTGTCGGCGCCGTCGTGGCGGATGGGCCGTGTGCCGATGACCTTGTAGTTGCGTTCTTCAACTGTAGTCATTAGCTCTTCCCTCCCATGGTCTGCGCAGCGTCCACGACCGCGCGCACGATCTTGTCGTACCCGGTGCACCGGCAGAGGTTGCCGGCCAGCCAGTGGCGAACGCGGTACTCGGACGGGTTGGGCTCCCGCTCCAGCAGCGCCTTCGACGCCACGATGAAGCCGGGAGTGCAGACGCCGCACTGGAGCGCGGCGTTTTCGAGGAACGCCTGCTGAATGGGGTGCAGACCGTCCGGCGATGCAACGCCCTCGATGGTCTCGACGGTTGCGCCTTCGGCTTCGACGCCGAGCACCAGGCAGGAGTCGACGATGCGGCCGTCGAGGTTGACGGTGCAGGCGCCGCAGTTGCCGTCGTTGCAGCCTTCCTTGGTGCCGGTCATGAACAGGATGTCGCGAAGAACCTCAAGGAGGCTCTGGTTGGCTTCACAGAGGAAGTCGGTGGCTTCGCCGTTGACGTTGGTCCGGACGTGGATCTTCTCCGATGGCATCTTCTTAGGCCTCCTTCGCGCGCTGAATGGCGTTGCGCAACGCCCTGGTGGTGAGTACGCCCACGAGGTGCGTGCGATATTCGGCAGTGCCCCGCATGTCGGAAATGGGCTTGGCCGCGGCGCGAGCAGCCTCTGCCGCCTCGGCGATTGTTTCTTCGGTGGCGGCCTTGCCTACCATGGCGGCGCCCGCAGCCTCGGCGAACACCGGCGTCGGCGCCACCGAGGCGAGTGAGACGCGGCAAGAGGTTACCGTGTCACCGTCCATCACGACGGACACCCCTGCGCCCGCAACGGCGATGTCCATCTCATTCCGCGGGATGAAACGCAGGTAGCTGGCGCCAAAGTTGGCGGGGGGCGCCGGCATACGGACGGCGACCAAGAACTCGCCCGGCTCGAGGACGGTGCGGCCTGGCGCCGTGCAGAAGTCCTCAACCAGCACGTCGCGCCGGCCGCCGGGGCCCGCGACCTCGGCGACGGCGTTGTGCGCAATGAGCGCCGGTATGCTGTCGCCGCTGGGCGCCGCGTTGCAGAGGTTGCCGCCAATCGAGGCCCGACCCTGGATCTGGATGCCGCCGATAAGCGATGCGGCGTCTATGATGCCGGGGTAGGCTTCGGCAATGGCCTCGTCTTCATAGATGCGGTGGCAGGGAACGGCTGCGCCTATGCGGAGGCCCGCCTGCGGGTCGTAGGAGAGCTCGTTCAGCTCGGGGATCTTCTTGACGTCAACTATCCGGTCCAGCACCCTCCTGCCGCCGCGAAGCTGGACGATGATGTCCGTCCCGCCAGCCAGGGGTCGCGCGGCCTCGCCCTTTTCCGCCAGGGCCGAAACCGCCTCATCAACGGTTGTTGGAGCTACGTATTCAATGGGGCGCAATCGTGTCCTCCCTCGTTTGCCAAAGTAAGTCACACGGCCATAGCCCTCCGGCAGTCGCATAGGAAATGGGCCGAAAGGCTCTGCGCGCATGGTACTCAGGCCAGATTGCCTATGTCAACCAAAGGGAGCCTGTGAAAGGGGGGTCAAAGTATTAACATTCTTGTAACTTTTACGAAATGCAGGCGAAACACCTACGCGCGATTATTGATGTCGACCTAAATCGTGCCGGGAAGCACCGGCCGCAAGTGGAGGGGTTCATGGATAGCGGGAATACTGCGTGGATGCTAACGGCGTGTGCCTTGGTGTTGTTTATGACACCGGGGCTGGCGTTCTTCTACGGAGGGCTGGTTCGCAACCGAAACGTTCTCAGCACCATTATGTACTGCTTCATGGCCATGGCGGTGGTCAGCATCGTCTGGGTCCTCTGGGGGTACAGTCTCGCGTTTGGCGAAGGTTCCGAGTTAATCGGCGACTTCAGCGTCCTGGGACTGAAGGGGCTAGCGGGAGATGACCTACTCTTTGCGACGTTCCAGATGATGTTCGCCATCATCACACCGGCGCTGATCACCGGCGCCATAGTCGAGCGGTTCAAGTTCTCCACCTACCTGATCTTCCTAGTCATGTGGGTAACTTTGGTGTACGCACCGATCTGCCACTGGGTATGGGCGGACAACGGCTGGATTCTGGGCCTCAGCAACGGGGCCAGCGACGCTGAGGCCTCGGGCGCGCTGGACTTCGCGGGCGGCACGGTAGTCCACATCAACGCCGGTGTGGCAGCCATCGCGGCGGCGGTCCTGGTGGGCAAGCGGCGCAACCCCGCGCCGGAGCCCCACAACGTCCCCTACGTGGTCCTGGGCGCGGCAATCCTGTGGTTCGGCTGGTTCGGGTTTAACGCCGGTTCGGGCCTCGCGGCCAACGGGCAGGCGGTAAGCGCATTCATCGTGACCAACCTCGCAGCCGCAACGGCGGCCCTGACCTGGGGACTCATTTCCCACATTCAGACTGGCAAGATGAGCGCAATCGGCGTCGCGACGGGCGCAGTTGCCGGCCTGGTGGCCATCACCCCGGCATCCGGTTTCGTGGGGGTCATGGGCGCCCTGGCCATCGGCTTCGGGGCGGGAATCTTCTGCTACCTCGCAGTGCTGCTGCGTGGGAAGACGAAACTTGACGACGCCCTGGAAGTGGCGGCAGTGCACGGAGTCGGCGGCCTCTGGGGCGCCCTGGCCACAGGCATCTTCGCTGTGGCTGCCATTGGCGGCGTCGAGGGCCTCATCGAGGGCAACGCAAGGGTGATGCTGACGCAGGTGACCGCCGTCGGCGCCACCATCGGCTACTCACTGGTCGTCACATTGATTATCCTGAAGGTGCTGGACCTCATTCCAGGGCTGGGTCTGCGGGCGGCAGAGTCCGAAGAGGACCAGGGCCTCGACCTGACAATGCACGGCGAGCGTGGGTATGTCAGCGACGGCGCAGACTAGGCGAACGGGCTGTCGAATCAAGCCTGAAATGAGCGAAGAGGGAAAGAAGCAATGATTAGCATAGAAGCGTTAGTCAGGCCGGAGCGGATTGGACAGGTCACGCACGCCCTGGAGGAAGCCGGCGTACAGGGGTTCTACTACTACAACGTGACGGGCCAGGGGCGTCAGCGCGGAGTAGAGGTGTTCGTCGGCAGGGCTGGGCAGCTTGCCACCCGGTCCCAAGTCCAGAAGACCTGCATCCGAACGGTCGTCAGCGACGACATGAAGGAAACCGTCATCGCCGCCATCATGGAAGCGGCCAAGAGCCCAGGCGACGGTGAGATCGGCGATGGCAAGATCTTCGTCACGGAGATCGCGGACCTGGCAAGGGTGCGCACCGGCGAGCGGGGAGAAGCCGCCATCTAGGCCCAAGCCTCCATAGATACGGCTCCAAGCGGGGCCTGTCCCACACGGTTGGGACAGGCCCCGCATTGTCTCTTGACGGATCGCCGCTCCCTCCCTAGCCTACCTGCGACACTACCGCACCCTCGAATATCGCACCCAAAGGAGCCGAGCCCATGAAGGTCTTTACCTTTGACCTGCTCCCCTACGGTAAACACCTCTCCCACCTTCGCGTGGGGTCGGAGCTGCCCTGGCCGCTGCCCAAGCAACACTTCGACCCGGAGGTTGCCGCGCGCACCTACGCCGAGCACCTGGAGGCGTGGGAGCTCATGGACGAGCTGGGCTACGACGGCATCGGCTTCAACGAGCACCACACGTCGCCATACGGGCTGATGAACTCGCCCAACATCATGGCGGCAGCGGCGGCGCAGCGCACCAGCCGCCTCAAGCTGCTCATCTACGGCAATCTGCTGCCCATCCACGACCCGCTGAGGCTGGCGGAGGAGCTGGCCATGGTCGACTGCCTCTCGAACGGGCGGCTCATCTCGGGCTTCGCTCGCGGCATTCCGCGGGAGCACAACGTCTACAACGTGGCCATGCGGGAGTCGCGCCCCCGGTTCGAGGAGGCATGGGAGATCATCAAGCGGGCGTGGACGGAGGAGGTCTTTTCCTATGAGGGGGACTTCTGGACGTACAAGGATGTCGCCATCTGGCCTCGACCGTACCAGCAACCGCGCCCACCGGTCTGGACCCCGGTGACGGGAAGCAAAGAGACGATCGAGTGGGCCGCAAGGGAGAACATCCCCATCACGCCGGGGCTGTCGCCGCACCTGGGCGTTCGCAAGGACATCGTTAGCTACTACGCGGGAAAGCTTGCGGAGAGCGGCCACGCCATCACGCCGGACCACCTCATCCTGCCCGCCAACGCCTTCGTCGCGGACAGCCGGGAGCAGGCGCTCGAGATGGCCGGCCCATACACCCTCTACTTCAACCATACGCTGTTCAGCCACGGGAACATCACGGAGGCTTCGCTTCAAACGGAGCAGGGCTACCTGAACTCCGGCGCCTACGACTACGTTCGAGAAGAGAATCGCCCCTTCATGTCCGGCAACCGCGAGGTCTACCGGAACATGACGATGGAGAACCTTGCCAACAACCGTGACCTGGCCTGGGGCGCCGCAGACGAGGTGCGTGACAAGCTCATCGCCTCGGCGGACGCGGTCGGTTCGAACACGCTGCTGGTCAGCTTCAATCGCGGGGCCATGCCGAATGAGATGTTCATGGAACAGCTGCGGCGCTTTGGCAAAGAGGTCTTGCCGGCGCTGCAGGCCCACGAGGTGACCGAGGTGCAGTTGGACTAGTTGCGGTGGCCGAAGCGAGCAAAAGAAGAAGCGGCTGCCGTAACGGCAGCCGCTTCCCTCTATAGTCGAGTACCTAGTCTACCTAGCGTCGTCCGCCAATTGAACTGAAGCAGTCGCTGCAGTACACGGGGCGATCGCCACGAGGCAGGAACGGGACCATGGTGTCCTGGCCGCACTGTGCGCAAACCGCAGGATACATCTGCCGGGGACCGCGGTCGAAACCACCGCTTGCGGCTCGGCGGGATGCACGACATGCCGGGCAACGCCGCGGCTCATTCGTGAAACCCTTCATGGAAAAGTACTCTTGCTCGCCCGCTTCAAAGGTGAAGTCTGCTCCACACTCTACACAGGTAAGCGTCTTGTCCTCAAATGCCATCGGTAACCTCCTTTCTTCCAGAATTCAACGGGACCGGTCACCGATGCATTGAGGCCTAAGTAAGACTGAGACAATCGTGCATCATTGGATCGGACCACCACCATTGCACCTTACCACAACTACGGGGTTCGCGCCAGTGTCTTTCCGACTATTCAGCCCCGTGATTGTTGCGGAATGCTCTGCCGTCTCTACGCTAACACGAAGCCGCATCACGAGGCGGCGCCGCTCGCTGCCATTTCCGCGAAGGCCTTTCGCCAGCCCTCGGAGAGCGCCTGCAGCTGCGCGGCGCGGCGAAAGCCCTCGACGTTTCTTCGTTCGAAGTATCGCAGGTGAGACAGCCCCCGCACGGTGAAGGAATCCGGCGCCGACTTCACCGGGACCACCGGATCGCCTGCCCTGATGATGCCCTCGCGCGCCACACGCAGGTAGAAGCCGATGCGGCCGCTCGCGAGGAACTGTTTGGGGAACTCCGGCAATCCCATCTTGTGCGCCAGCTTGAAGCACGGCGTTCGCGGCTGCGACACCACGACCACTGCCTCGCCGATGGCAAACTCGTCGCCGATGGAGACTGCGTCCTCGGAGAGGCCGGAAATCGTCAGGTTCTCGCCGAACTGCCCCGGCGACATGTCGGGGCGTCCCAGCTCCTGTGCCCAGTGGGCGTAGTGCTCCCACAGGTATACGTAGGCGGCGCGGTCCGGCCCGCCGTGCACGTTCAAGTCGCCCTGCGCGTCGCCGTCGAAGTCGAGTGCGCGCAGCATGACGGGGCCGTCCACCGGCTGCTTGAAGATGCTGGTCGAGACCTCCTTGCCGTCGATGGTCACAACCTGCGGCATGGACACGTTGACGGAGACGACATGCATGCCCGACTCCTCGAGATGGGATATGGCGGGGTTGGAGATTGGCCGCCCTCCACTATCAATCATACACAGTGCGGGCGTAGGAATCCGGGTCGATGAATGCCTCGATAACGGAGGGGCCGTCCAACGACATGCACCAATCGAGCGCGTCCTTCAGCTCGTCCTCGTTGCGGACAGCGCGGCAGGGCACGCCGAAGTACTCGGCAGGAGGCGCAGGAGGCTCGCCGAGGAATGACCCGTCCACGCCGTAGCTCTTGCCCTGCTGCTTCAGCTTGATGAGCGCCAGCCAGCCGTCGTTGAGCACGACGATGGGCAGCCGCAACCCCAATCGCCGTATGGCGGCCATCTCGCCGACGGTCATCTGGAAGCAGCCGTCGCCGAGAACTCCGATTACAGCGCGCTCCGGGTGCGCAAGCTTGGCGGCAATGGCGCCGGGGATGCCGTAGCCCATGGATGACCACCCGTTGGTGGAAACGCAGGTGTTGGGCAGGTCCGTGCGCCACTGCGTCGCGATCTGGTGCGTATGCGCGCCAACGTCGTAGACCAGAATGCCGTCGGGGGGCAGCTTCTCACGCAGGGCGTCCAACACGCGGTGCGCGCTCATCGACGCCGTCTCCGGGCGGAGGTCGGCGTCCAACTGCGCCCGATGCACCGCCCACTCCTCGACGGACCAGTCGTTTTCGACGGGCGGGAGCGCCGCCATGCCGCGCAGGGCCTCGTCCATGTCGACGGCTTCGTTGAACAGCGCGTTCACGCTGCCATCGACGTCGGCGGACTGGTTGGCGACGTGCACGACCGGGATCGAGCCCGCCCACTCCTCGTAATTGATCTCGATGGGATCGTAGCCCACCGCGATCACCAGGTCCGCGCCGTTGATGAATCGCTGCACGTTGGTGCGACGCGCGCGGCCAAGAACGCCCGTCCAGTTGGGGTGGCTCTCGGGCAACCAGCCCTTGCCGTGCATTGTGGAGATGAAGGGGATTCCCTGTCGTTCCAGGAAGGACAGCAGTTCACGCGTCGCGCGGCTTCGGGTGAAGCCGAGGCCGGTCATCACCACGGGCCGGCGGCTCTTGGCCAGCGCGACGGCCACCGCGGCAACGGCGGCCGTCGAGTCCGCGGACGGCGACGATTCGGCGGCGACGTAGGTCGCTGCGGCGACCTCCGCGGGCGCCTCTGCGGTGCCGACATCCTCAGGCAGGTCCAGGTGCACGGGGCCCGGCGGCTCGGCCGTCGCGATGGCCAACGCCTCCGCGAGGCGCTCGGCGACATCGTTGTGGCGCAGGGGCAGCGTCGCCTTGGTGATGGGCGCGAAGAGGGCGTGGTGGTCGATGCGCATCTGGATGCGGCGTTCCAGCCACGGCGTCGGCACGTTGCACGTTATCGCGATGAGCGGCGCGCAGTCGAGCCACGCGCATCCTACGCCGGTGGCCATGTTCGTTGCGCCGGGCCCCAGGGTCGAGAGGCAGACGCCCGGCGTTCCGGTCAGGCTGCCGACGGCGCTCGCCATGAAGCCGGCCGACGTCTCGCTGGCGGTCAGCACGTACCTGACGGACGTCCGCTCCAGCGCGTCGATGAGGGGAAGCACCGGCCCGCTGGGCACACCAAACACCCACTTGACCCCCGCCGACTCCAGCGAACGGGCGATCAGGTCAACGTTCTTCATTGCCCGAACTATTCCCCGTTGCCTATGCCGCAGTCCTTCAGGAAGCGGTGCACCAGGAAGTTGAAGACGTCCGGCATTTCAAAGTACATGGAGTGCCCGCACTGGGGAACCTTGATGATCGAGGCGTTGGGGAACAGCCCGCAGGTCATCTCCAGCACGTCAGGCGGCTGCAGCACGTCGTCCTCGCCGCCGATGAAGCGAACGGGCATGGTCACGCGGGCCAAGTCGGCCTCGGTGATGTCGGCGACGCTGGGGCCGGAGACCTGGGACATGGTGGCGCCGGCAAGCCGCGCCTGCGTCGAGGGATTGAAGCCGCTGATCTTGAGGTAGAGCTCGGTGCCGGCGGCGTCCCGCTGCCGGAAGCTGGGGGAGAGGACGCGTTCGGCCTGAACGAGGGCTTCGGTCGCCTTGCGGACAACCTCCTGACGAGCGGCGAGGGCGCCTGTCGCCTCGAAGAAACCCGTGGTGGCCGCCATCACCAACGCCTGCACACGCTCTGGGCGCTTGACCGAAAAGCCCAGGCACGTGCGGCCGCCCATCGACTGCGCCACCAGCGTCGCCTTCTCGATCTCCAAGTGGTCCAGCAGCGCCTCGAGGTCGTCCACGAACGCCGCGCGGCCCGGCCCGCCTTCGACATCGCGGGTCAGGCCGAAGCCCCGGTGGTCGAAGTTTATGACCTGGTACCACTGGGAGAAGTACTTCACCTGCTTCCACCAGATGGCGTGATTTCCGCCGACACCGTGGGCAAGCACAACCGGCGGACCGGTCCCGGTGGACTCATAGTAGAGGTCGATTCCGTTCACCTTTGCGAAAGGCATGACAGCCTCCTTCGTCCCGTATGGGGCGATTGAACATCAGCCGCAAGAGGGTGTCAAGGCGAACGGGCGTCAACCGACAATCCCGGCAACCGGAATAGGACCAAGCCTACGGCGACGCCTCGGCCATGTGATAGATCTCCCAAAGGTGGCGGTCCAGGTCCTCGAAGGCTCCGCCGTACATGTGGCCGGAGTCGCGTGCCTCCCGCGCCAGCGTCCCGCCCGCCTCGACTGCCGCTTTCAGCGTCGCATCGACTCCCTCGCGGCTGTCGGCGGACACCGCGATGACGACCTCGGTGTAGTCGCCCGTGTCCAGGATGTCCTTCGTCGTAAACGCCTGGAAAAACCCCTCGGCCAGCAGCATGACGTACGTGCTGTCCGTCAGGACCAAACACGCGCAGCCCGCGTTGCTGAAAGAGGGTTCAAACTCGAACCCCAACTTCTCAAAGAACTCCCGGGTCCTGTCAACGTTCTGTACCGCCAGATTGATGAAGGCCTGTCTGCTCATACCGCCCTCCAATCGCCTTTCCGCATTGGCCTTTTATGGAGCGCTTAACCCTCGACTGCCTGGGGCGTGTCCGCTTTCAGCAAGCTAACCGCGTACAAGAAGCCCAGAACAGGGACCACTGCCAGCACGGCGGGCAACTGCCAGTCTCCCTTGATTGACCCGTTTGCAATGGCCAGGGCGAAGTAGCCGTCTGCCAAGGCGGTCGCCAACAGAAGCGCGGCAATTGCCACGATGGCCAGTTTGCCGAGCGTTTTGACGAACGCTGCGGCCAGGAGACCGACGGCGCTCAACGGTTGCAGCAGAGTGACGAGCAATCGGGCCCAAACTTCCTCGCCGTCAGCGAAGGAGCCGACCAATGCCAGCAAGGCGGCAAGAAGGCCATAGATGACGGCGACGATCTTTATGGGAACCATGAGTCTTTTCATACTTCTAGCGTAGACCCGCCAAAGAAGGGGGGTCAAGGAATGTCTCGTTAACGCGGGCAGTGAGCGTTCGTCTCATCCCGACACGGCGAACACCCACCGCAACGAGGGCCGTTTACAGCGCCGCGAGCAGCGACCCTCCCGCGGCGGCGAGGACCACCACAAGCCACGGCGGAGTCTTCCAGAATGCGAGCAGCACGAAGGCGACGGCGCCCAGCGCAAAGTCCTCCGGCCCATCGATGGCGCTCGTCCAGACCGGGTCGTAGAGCGCGGCGACGAGTATGCCGACCACGGCGGCGTTGACGCCCATCAGGCTTCGTCGCACGGAGGTAAAGCCGCGCAGGCGCTCCCAGAAAGGCAAAATGCCCCAGACCAGCAGGAACGACGGCAGGAAGATGGCAGCCAACGCCAACAGCCCACCCAACCACCACGGGTCCAGCACCCCCATGACCGTTCCCAAATAGGCGGAGAAGGTAAAGAGCGGCCCCGGCACAGCCTGCGCCGCGCCATAGCCCGCCAAAAACTCGTCTTTGGTCACCCAGTCCGTCGGGACAGTCTCCGCCTCCAGCAGCGGCAGCACCACGTGCCCGCCGCCAAAGACCAACGACCCTGAGCGATAGAAACTGTCGGCGACGGCCAGGGGTTGGCTGTCCACGGCCCGCGACGCGAATGGCAGCGCCAGCAGCACGACAGCGAACACCACCAGCGCCAATGCTCCTATGCGCGCTCCCGTCCGACGCCCAACGTCACCGTCTCCCTGCGCGTCACCGGGTCTCAGGAGGAAGAGCCCCAGTGCCGCGCCACCGGCGATGACCAGGAGTTGCGCCAATACTCCGCTGGTCAGGAGAAGCGCCACGGCGGCAACGACGGCGATGGTGATGCGTGTCCGGTCTGGCGTCAGAGTCTTGCCCATTCCCCACAGGGCGAATGCGACCACGGCCACGGCGGCGATCTTGAGGCCGTCGAGCCAGCCGCCGGCGTCGCTGCCGAACTCGTGGACGCCATAGGCGAAGGCGGCCAACGCCGCAGCGGACGGCAGCGTGAAGCCCAGCCACGCGAGAAAGCCTCCGAGGTATCCGGCCCGGCCCGTCCCTATCGCGATGCCCAGCTGGCTGCTGGCCGGTCCGGGCAGGAACTGGCAAAGCGCAACGAGCTCGGCGAAGCGCTCCTCGGAGAGCCATTGCCGCCGCGCCACGTACTCGTCGCGGAAGTAACCGATGTGCGCGACGGGCCCGCCAAAGGACGTCAGGCCCAGCTTCAGGGCGACAAGCAGGACTTCAAGCAGGCGAGAGATTCCCATAGCCGCGCCATTGTCGCCGAACTGACAGGCCGTGTCAGCACAAGTCAAGCGTTTTCCGCATTGACTCTCGCGGAGGGCCTATGCTTCCATTGCGGCGTCAAGGCAAGGCGCCTTGCTCAATGCAACGCGGAGGGAGTCGACATGGAAGCGCTTCGAAAGCCGGTGGCCGTGTTCCTAATGCTCGGTGCGCTGGCCGTGCTGGTCCACTTCTGGCTCAGCCCGTTCTACCCGGGCTCGTGGGACGTAGGCACGATCTGGGAGGTGCTGGACGTGATTATGGCCGTAGGGATCGTCGTCACGCTGGCGTACACATTCTCGTACAAGCGTAGCGTCGGCTCGGACGACAGCACACTGGCCCACATCTGTGCCTACACTGCCTTCTATGCTGCCGCCGTGCTGGCAGTCCTCTTCTTCTGGAACTGGTTCGATGACCTGACCAAAGCCGCAGGAGAGCAGAGCCAGACCCGACTCAACTACTGGGTCGCCATCAACGCCCTGTACATCGTCTTCACGGGCACGGTGGGCTGGCATCTCTGGCGGAAGTAGGCGGGGAAAGCGGTCAGGCTGCGTAGGAGAACCAGTGCAAAAGAAACGCCTCCCCGGAGGGAGGCGTCGGCCCAGCGATGCTATCGCTGGGGTGGTTAAGACATATTATCACAAGGATGCGAGTCTTCGTCAAGTTGACGTCTTGGACAAACGAGTTGTGTTGCGGTTACGAGAATCATAGCGAATTGGACGGTACATGATTTTACCAGTCGAAAGGGTAATGGTCTATGTTGATGGCTTCAATCTGTACTACGGGATGAAGTCGAAGAGGTGGCAACGCTACTATTGGCTTGACCTGAATCAGCTATGTGGCAATTTGCTCCGTCCCAGCCAATCGCTAGCTGGAGTCAGGTACTTTGCCGCAAGGATTTCCCACACTCCGACGGATCCAGGAAAGAAGGGGCGGCAGAACGCATACCTTGAGGCACTGGCCACATTGCCAAACCTGATCATCCAATTCGGATACTTCCTCCCAAAGACTGTCACCTGTCACTTTTGCCACGCCACATGGCAAGGCTATGAGGAGAAAATGACAGACGTCAACATTGCTGTATCCCTACTAGCAGACGCTCAAGATAACGCCTTTGACACTGCAATTGTAATTTCGGCCGATAGCGATCTCACGGGCCCTATCTCTGAAGTGCTGACTCGGTATCTGTCCAAACGCGTTGTAGTGGCCTTCCCACCGGGACGCAGTTCCCTGAGTCTGAAGAATGCAGCCACTGCCGCCTTCACCATAGGCCGCAAGTCGTTAAGTGATAGCCAATTCCCGGAAAACGTGGCCAAGCCCGATGGCTACGTCCTCATCCGCCCGCCGAGTTGGAGGTAGCGAAGGAGCCACTAATCACATGACCTCACCCCTGCCAATGCTGAACAAGCTGCTGTACACCTCCGATATGATCGGAGGGCAGGCGGTGGCGCAGGCTCGCAACCTGTGGCTGCTGTTCTTCCTGGCGCCGCCACGCACCGAGGGCGCTTCCGACGCGGTGCCGGGCATCGCGCTTGGCCCCATCGACGTTGATGCGCGGGTATTCGTCGCGGCGCTCCTGACGGCTGGGCGGTTCATCGAGGCGCTGGACGACCCCATCATTGGCTGGTGGAGCGACCGGACCAAGAGCCGCTGGGGACGGCGGCTGCCCTTCGTGGTCATCTCGACACCTTTCTACGCCATCTTCTTCATGCTGCTCTGGCACACGCCGGCGGAGGGCGCCAGCTTCGTCAACGCGATCTGGGTCTTCGTCATCCTGGAGCTCTTCTTCCTCAGCAATTCGATGTCCATCGGCCCGTACGAGTCGCTGCTGCCGGAGGTCGCAAAGGGCCACCGCGACCGGATGAGCATCGTCGCGTGGCAGTTCTACTTCGGCGTGCTGGGCGCAGTGCTCGGGCTGGTGGTGAGCGGCGTCGTACAGGACACCTGGGGGTTCCAGGTGATGGGCGTGATGGTGGGCGCGCTCGGGCTTGGCTTCCGGTTCTTGGGAGTGGCTGGGATCTGGCGGCACGCGCCGCGCGACACGCCGCCCGCGGACATGCCGTTGAAGGGCGCGTTCCTCGCAACGCTCGCCAACAAGCAGTTCCTGTACTTCCTGCCCACCTTCGTCCTGTACCAGCTTTCGACGACGATGACCCTCGGCTGGATGCCCTTCTTCGTCAAGGCAATCCTCGGCGCGGAGAACGAAGGCAGCATGACGTCCGTACTGACAGGCACGGCGCTGGTGGGGATGATGGTGGCGGTCTTCGCGATGTGGAAGTTGAGCCACATCAAGGGCAAGAGATGGGTCTACTCGTTATGCCTGCTGGGCACAGCCGTGATCCTGCCGTTCATGTACTTCGTGGGCCTTGTGCCGGGAGTCCCCATTCTTGCGCAGGGGATCGTGATCGCGTTTCTTGTCGGGCTGCCCATGGGCGGCGTCAACCTCATGCCGCGCGCCATCACCGCCGACATCACGGACTACGACGCGATCCGCACCGGCATGCGCCGCGAGGGGATGTTCTTCGCGAGTCAGAACCTCTTCGAGAAGATCGGCTCGTCCTTCTCGGCGCTGCTCCTATCGCTCATCCTGCTGCTTGGCGAGACGGCGGATGACCCGCTTGGCATTCGCCTGCTGGGGCCGGTGGCGGGCGCCATCGCATTCGTGGGCTACTGGGTGTTCCGAGGCTATCGGCTGCCGAGCACCGTAACGCCGGAAAGCATCAAGGAGGCGGGGCTGTAGGCGGGCCAGCTTAGCGAGCCAGGAACCCCAGTAGATGTGCAAGTTGGGCCTTTCATGTCCCACTAAACGAGCGAGGGCAATGCTAACATCCAAATGCATAGTACTCTCCCCAACCAATGTGCGAGCAATTTCCATAGAGGAACAGAAATCACACTGATAGGTTCAACTGCTCGCTTCAAATTCTAAAGTTTTAGTGTTTTTAAGTTGGTCTCACAGTCATCGTAGAGTAATTGTACTGTGTGGTGGAGTATCCCTAAGGCATCTTGGTTTGCCCTATCGACCCATCCTAACCTGTCAAGCACTTTAGCTGACAGCATTCTTCCGGCAAGCCCGTCATGTCTCTTTAGGTCAACCCCCATCCTATTCCCCAATCGGGCTACGCAATTCGTCGTGGCTCTTTCCTCGTCAGTAGGGTTTTCTGGATCATCACAGACAATGTCGGTCCAATGTTGGTAAAACTCCATCCTCTCCATATTGGACCGAGCGACCTCTGATTGGGGCAATCGTTCACCCCGACGGTCTAGGTTTGTAGACATTGCCAAGACCCGATTGTACTCAGTCATCAACTCCCAGAGGCTAGTTAGGCCGGATTCAACCAAATAAGCTCTAGAAAATATGGCCTGATGTAGGCTATGCTCGTGGTTCTCAATCTTACGGAACCACGCCAGTCCATACAGTTCGAGATGGAGGGACCTCACTTCCTGTCTAAATGTTTCTACGTCAGTGTCGTCAGTTCTTTTGTCGGCCAAACCCAACATGTTCTTTACCACTTCGGCAACATCGACATCCGGCCCAATGTTAATGTCTAGCAACACATTACCCAAGGCACTGCCAAAGACATAGGAGTCATAGTAATTTCTACACTGGGCCTCAATAACACTGCTACTCACGGGACACTCTCCTTATATCTTGCTATCAAAGCTTCTAGCTCTTCCGTCACAACACCAAACATCTCTTCCACGAAACCGCGCTTTACCAGTATGAGACCAATAAAATCTCCTAGGCCTTCATTCCAAACCACTTCTTGTTGACTCTTGGAAGCCAAATCAACCCGACCACTCCAGTGTGCGATTATGTTTCGAATGGTTCTGAGGGCCTGAAGCCGTGTGAAGTGTTCTTCCCTGTGCAGTAGTCCAAACTGGAGATGGGTTTCAAAACATTGCCTAGCACGCCTTAAGAAATCGTCCTGCCTCGTATTCAGGCAGTTATCTTGGTTCAGGTGTTTTTGCAAGAGGCCATGAATCTCCCTGACCACCGATTCATAGACTGCGTAAATCGCAAATATGAATGAGTCATAATAGATCCGAGGCAACAGAATCTCAACGCGATAATCATACTCATGGTTGAGCATTTGGGCTTCATATTCATAGTCGTCATGCAGAGTTAATGCCTTTAGCCCTTCATCGCGTTTTCGCCGAGCGGCCAACTCTCCTTCAGCAAATCCTGTCTCAATGATCTTGAAATACTCCTTAATTACTGACACTTGCATCTCGACTTCCAGCAATCGGAAGTCGAGGGTCGGTTCGTTACTCATAGCACCAACACCCACACACCTGTTGTAAGGTGTGTGCTTTGTGGCTTAGCTTTAACCTGTGACCCCGTGACCAACCACTGGAACAGCGCGGCCCCCTCAATCGCGTACGTTAGCTCCCTACTCAAAGAACGGGACGTACGCCACCGGCTCGCCGCCGTCTACGTTGCGGACGGTTTTGGTGGCTTCCTTCCAGTCGACGCTCTCGTTCAGGATGGCCCCGACGGGGCGGACGCGCACCAGCTTGGGGTCGTCGACGCTCGCAGGCACGGCGCCGTCCTCCATGTGCCCACGGGCGCCCGCCAGCAGCTGCTTGCGGACCTGGATGATCATCCGGTCGCTGGTGCCCAGGTGTTCCCGGCGACGGTCGTAGATGGCGCCCATCGTCTCCGTCATCGCGCGGTCCTGCAGGTTCACCAAGAAGGGAACGCCGGACATCATGTACTTCTTCTGGACCTCATAGTCGAGGAGATAGTCGTTGCTCTTGTTGGCGTAGGACATGTAGCGCGTTCGAGGGTCCGGGGTCTCCGGAATGTACCCGCCCGCGCTCTTGAAACTGTCAACCAGGAATGCCTCAAGGTCAGATGACTTGGAGTCGTCCGCCTTGCCGCTCATCATGAACAGCATGTGGTAGTCGTCGTCGATGGGCACCCATGCCCGGAGGTTCACGGTGGAGTCAATGGTGATCATGCTGAAGAAGGGGTAGAGGTATTGGTTGACCCGGTGGTGAATGTCGCCCTTGTCGTTGATGTGACGGAGGGCTGTGTAGTAGACGCCGTAGGACGTGGGCACGATGTCCAGCTTGGGCGCGCGGTCGTTGGTCCAGACGCCGCGGAGCTGGCCCGGCGCGGCTGGTGCGTCCTCTTTGAGGCGGCCGTGGATGAAGTACACGTGGGAGGAGTCGAGGTCGCCCTCCAACCCCTGCATCCAGTTACACTCCTCAGTCATAACGTGGGGCTCGTACGACTGGTCGTGGGGAATTGTAGTGACCTCAAACTTCGGAAAGGGTGGGGGCGTCTCGCGCGGGCCCATGTAGGTCCACAGGGCCTTGTTCACTTCGACGACGGGGTAGGCCGTGGCGCGGACCTTGTCCTTGAAGTTGCTCTCCTCGGGCTCGTTGGGCATCTCGAGGCAGGCGCCGGTGACGTCGTACTTCCAGCCGTGGTAGTTGCAGGCGAGGCCGGCGTTCTCGTTGCGGCCGAAGAAGAGCGACGCGCCACGGTGCGGGCAGTTCTCGGCGAGCAGGCCGACGTCGCCGTTGGAGTCGCGGAAGGCGACGAGGTCCTCGCCGAGCAGGCGGACGCGCTTCAGGGGGCCGTCGCGCTCCGGCAGGTCGCGGGAGGGCAGGAAGGGCATCCAGAACTCGCGGATGAAGGAACCCATCGGTGTCCCCGGCCCGACTCGCGTCAGCATCTCGTTGTCATGGGTTGTCAGCATACAGTCCCCTCCTGATAGGAATTATTCGGTTTCCCGATGCCTTAGGGTATGCAAACGCCCTTGGCGGCGTCAAGCAGAGGCGGTGTGGAGTTTTCCGCACCCCAGCCATGGCCGTCAACTCGACGGAGCGCCATCAAATAGCGGGCTTGCCTACTACTGGAGTTGCCTGGGCGTCAGGACGCTATCATACCTTCCTGCGGTTGCGTCCACGGGATCTTGGGCAGTGGGGTCAAGAACTTGGCACGCGGCAGTTCGAGATTCCGGATCGGGACGTCGATGATCACCGGGGCCTGGCGTTTCAGGGCCTCCGGCAGCAGAGTCGCAAGGTCCAAGGGGTCTTCCGCCCGGAGGCCAACGGCGCCAAAAGACTCTGCGAACTTGGCCAAGTCAGGGTTGTGTAGGTCGGTCTCGTAGGACCCCCCAAAGAAGTCCTCAAGGTCCCGGGCAACATTGCCGTAGGAGTCGTCCCTGAACACCACGGTAACGGTGTTGATGCCGTACTTGACCGCCGTGGAGAGTTCGGACGCGTTGAACATGAAGCCGCCATCACCGATGAAGCAGACCACAGGGGTGTTAGGCCTTGCAACCTTGGCGCCCAGGGCTGTGGGGAATGCGTGCCCGAGATTGAACGAGAAGCCAGAGTCTATGTAGGTGCCCGGTTGGTTCACCTGGTAGTGCGTACGAGAGTAGTAGCCGAACTGGGTGACGTCCCAAACCGTGATGGTCTCCTCTAGGATGCTCTGCTTGATGGTCTCCAGAATCGCATACTGCGGCTCCTGCTGCTGGATGTCGTAGTAGGCGATGAGGCGGCGGGCTGCCTCGACGGCCTCGGCGGGGGAGGAACGCTCTCCAGCGCCCGCCTCTTTGAGGTAGGGAAGCAACGCCTCGAGAGTTGCCTTCGCGTCGCCGTGGAGGGGCAGGGTGTTGGCCTGTACTCTCGTGAGATCTCTGTCGTCGATGTTAATGTTGATCAGCGTGCACGACTCTCCCGCGGGATTTCCGATCGAAAAGCGTGCTCCGACGCCGATCATGACATCGGCGGACTGCATGACGTCAAAGAGCTGGTTCAACTCCTGCGTTCCCGCTGCCGGGCTGAGGCAGGACCCGTAGGTCAGGGGGTGGTTGTCCGGGAGCGCTCCCTTGCCGCCGCTCGACGTGACGACGGGGATGTTCGTCGTTTCCGCAAGTTCCTTGAGGACATCCTCCGCGCCCGACTGCATGATGCCGCCACCGGCGTAGATCAGCGGCAAACGCGACTTGGCGATGACGTCGGCCGCACGCCGAAGGTCGTCAGGGCTGGGCACGATGCGCGAAACCGGAGGCGGCATTGTAGACGCCCGCGCCCGGGACGACCATCGCCACGCCGGGCTTCCCCGACGCCCGGGCGTAGCCGTAGGCCATATGCGCGGCGCCGTTCTCATGCCGTGTGGTGATGTGCCGGATGCCCGGCTCGTCCCGCATTGCGACGACGCTGCCGGACATGTGAATGCCGGGGATTCCGAATACGACCTCGACGCCCTCGCGCACTAGCGACTGTGTAAGGGCTTCACCCCCCACTCATCAACGGCACGGCTGCCTCCACTTCGCCACTTGGCCGACTGAAAGGCGACCCTGGGCGTTTTCCGTCCGCACCCCGCGAAGAAAGGACGATTTCTTCCGACCGAAGGTGCAACGGGTTGCGTGGAGTATATCAACATAGCACTGCCGCGAACCATACAAATTGAGCCGGGACACTATCGTTTCGCACCACCCTGCTCGGCAAAACAATACCCGTAGCGACTTGTACAAATGCCCCCTCGCCGCTGTGGTGGCTACCCGCTAGTAGAGGCCGCGCCGTTCACGCCAAGCTCCCTCCGCACGATGGGCATCACGTCCGAAATGAAGAGCTCCAGCGAGCGCTCGGCGTGCTCTGGCGCCAGGTCGCCGTAGGAGAACACGAGGATGCAATAGTTGATGGTGGAGACCCGTATGGCCTCAACCAGGCGCTCAGCCACCGTCGTGGGCGAGCCGGCGATGACCACCCGAGTGCTGCGGTCCGGCTGCGGCGCGGCCGTGAGGGAGGCGCTGTGCTTCCGGGAGAGGTGACTGATGTGCCCCGCCCACGTCGCCATCGCAGGTGGGGCAATTACCTCCGCCTCAGCGTCGGTTTCGGCGACGAAGACGTGCTGGTTGCGGCCCAATCGCGGCGCAGCGACGTGGGCGTTGTGGCGGCCCTCGTCGTCCTGGTGCTCCATCCATATCTCGCGGTACATCTCCAGCATCGGGCGGACGTTCTCCGGGGCGCCCGGTATCGCCGTGTTGTACCCGTGCCTCGCAACGAAGTCGACGATGTCCGGGCTGCTGCTGGGGAACCAGAGCGGCGGATAGGGCTTCTGGTACGGCTCGGTGTGCAGCTCGACGTCGTGGTAGTTGAAGTGCTCGCCCTCGTGCTCGAGGGTGCTCTGCCCGCAGGCGTTGAAGAAGATGTCCAGCGTCTCCCGGTAGCGGCCTCGGGACTCCTCCACGTCGTCAATGCCGTACACCGCCGACTCGATGAGCGATATCCCTCTGCCGACGCCCAGCTCGACGCGCCCGCGGCTCATCTGGTCCAGCATGCAGATCTCGTTGTAGAAGCGGTAGGGGTCATACCAGGGCAGGCAAAAGGTGAGCGCGCCGACGTGCAGGTCCTTAGTGCGCTGGATGGCGGCGGCCAGCATGATGGACGGCGAGATGTTAATGGAAAGCGGCGTCCCCTGGTGCTGCGCCGTGTGCCAGGCGTAGAAGCCGCCACGGTCCGCCATCTCCACAAGACGCATCTTGTGCTCAACGATGTCGGCGACGGGCCTTCCCGAGTTCTCGATCCAGTCGAACATCGCGAATTCGAAGGGAGCTTCGGGGAACGAGGTGACTGCCATAACACAACTCCTCAGTCGAGGTGGGGCTCATCGAGCTTCGGTCAGAGCGTATAGAATTCGCGCCAGTATACCACCACGGCGTCGCAACCCTTGCCGCCCCCAAGCCATACGGATATGATGCGACAAAATCACAGCCGGACCCTGAATTGGGGGCACTATGAGATTCGGTTCCTTCGTGGAGTTTTCCATGCCGGACGGCGGCGATCCGGCGGATGCCTACGCCCATGCCTTTGCTCACGTAGACCTGGCAGAAGCCCTTGGCCTCGACACCATCTGCCTCGCGGAGTTTCACTTCACGCCCAACCGCGTCATCTCGTCACCGCTCATGGTGGGCGCGGCCATCGCGGGTCGCACAAAGCGCATCACGGTCGGCACCTCCGTCCTCGTGCTGCCGCTGTCGAACCCCCTCCGCGTTGCGGAAGAAGGGGCCACACTCGACCACGTCAGTGGCGGGCGGTTCGAGTTCGGCGTGGGACGCAGCGGGTTTCAGGCGGCGTATCAAGGATACGGCATCCCCTACTCGGAGAGCCGCGACCGCTTTCGCGAGGCCCTGGACGTCATCACGATGGCATGGACGAACGAGCGGTTCAGCTACAGCGGCGAGTACTACAGCTACGAGAATGTTTGCGTAGTCCCCAAGCCCGTGCAGTCGCCGCACCCACCCATTCGGATCGCTGCGACCACCAACGAGACCTTCCCGGCGAACGGGAAAATGGGCTATCCCCTCCTTATTGGCCTGCGGACGGTGGCCCTGCCCGGGGTGACCGAGCAGGTGGCCAGCTACAAGAAGGCATACAAGGAAGCCGGCCACGAAGCCCCAATGGACGTCTCGCTGCGCATCCCCGTGTACGTGGCCGAGGACCGCGAAGCCGCGATCACCGAGCCGGAGGAGAGCTTTATGCGGCAGTTTCGCAGGCTTCAGCGGCGGCTGGTGGAGGATGAGCAGGCCGGCGCTGGAACGGCAGCGGAGATGCGGGGTGAGCGCGCAGCCAGCATCGCCTCGATGACGTGGGAGGACGTGCAGCGGGAAAAGATCGCCGTCGGCACGCCCGAGATGGTCGTCGAACAACTAGGCAAGCTCAAAGAAGCGCTGCACCTCACGGAGGTCGTCGCCGAATTCAACGCCGGCGAGCTCATCCCTCCCGAACATATTGAGCGCTCCTTGCGGCTCTTCTGCGAGAAGGTGATTCCCGCATTTCGGTAGTTCAAGGAGGACACCATGCCCGTCAAACTGGAGCGGATTGGCCACTGCCTCATCAAGGTGCGCGACGTTGAGCGATCCAAGAAGTTCTACACGGAAGTCCTGGGATTCCAGATGATGGAGCAGGACCCGGAGCACGGCGGCGTCTTCCTGAGCCTCCCCGGCGACGGCCACACCATCGACCTATCGGCCGTGGGCGACCCTGCGAACGCGACGCCGCCCGTCGGCCAGCAGGACGGCGTCGGAGTGCTGCACATCGCGTTCAAGGTCGGCAGCTACGAGGCGTTGCGCGAGTCGTACGACAGCCTCGTCGGGGACGGCGTGAACGTGCATCGCATGATGGACCACGTCAGCCAGCGCAGCCTCTACTTCCACGACCCCGACGGCAACACGCTGGAGGTCTACTTCGAGTTCCCCAAGGCCCGAGAGCTCTTCCTGGCGGGCCGAGGTGATGAGGACGTCCCCTTCACCTTCGACGACCCGCTCCCCGAGCACGCGGCAACCACTTAGCAACTTAGGAGGCCCCCATGACGGCAGACCCTCGACAAGACGGCTTTGCGCCCACCGAGTACGGCTCCGACGTCATCGTTGACGCGATTCGCGCCCTTGGCATCGAGTACATTTCCATGAACCCCGGCGCCACCTTCCGAGGCATCCATGACTCCGTGGTCAACCACGTGGGCAACGCGGGGCCAGAGTTCATCCTCTGCAACCACGAGGAGATCGCGGTCGCAATCGCGCAGGGGTACGGGCGCGCGTCGGGCAAGCCCATGGCCGCCTTTGTGCACGACATCGTTGGGCTGCTGCACGCGTCGATGGCGATGTTCAACGCGTGGATGGGGCGCTCCGGCGTGCTGGTTCTCGGCGCGACGGGCCCGCTCGACGCCAACCACCGTCGTCCGTGGATAGACTGGATACACACCGCGAACGTGCAGGGCGAGGCGGTCCGCAACTTCGTGAAATGGGACGACCAGCCCTCCAGCGTCGAGGCCTCCGTCGAGTCGCTCATCCGCGCCTACAATCTGGTCATCTCCGAGCCACAGGGCCCCGTCTACGTTTGCTTCGACGCCGACGTGCAAGAGAAGAAGCTCACGGAGCCGTTCCAGATGCCGGACATCTCGCGCTACCCCGCGCCAACGCGGATGCAGGCCGACCCCGCGGCGCTGGACCGTGTGGCGAGCGCGCTCATGGCGGCCGAGAACCCCGTCGTGCTCGCGAACTTCCTCGGCCGCTCCAGCGAGGCCGTGCAGGGGCTAATGCGACTGGCGGAGAGCCTCGCGCTGCCGGTGATCAACGGCGGAGACTTCTTCAACTTCCCGACACACCACCCTCTCTACGCGACCGAGTCCAAGGAAGAGCTGCTGGCCGAGGCCGACGTGGTGCTGGCCCTCGACGTGTACGACCTGCAGCAGGAGCTAACGCGGCTGGACCGCGCCACGCGCAAGACGGAGGACATCCTTCGCCCCGACGCGATGCTCATCGACGTTTCGCTACGGCAGCTGCAGGTGAAGAGCTGGGCGGACGACCACGGCAGCCTGTACCCGACGGCCCTCTCCGTCGCGGCGGACACGGCGTTGGCGACGCCCGCGCTCGCCGATCTTGTGCAGCGGCAGTTGGACGACGCCGCGGGCAGCAGCGAGGCCATCGCGGCACGACGAGAGCGAATCGCCAAGCTGCACGATGCCGCCCAGGCCAAGAACCAGGCGACGGCGCAGGCGCAGGCGGGCGACCAACCCCTTGCGCTCTCCTCCATCGCGCAGCAGCTTTGGGAGGCTGTGCGGGACTACGACTGGGTCGTCGGCAACGGCGACCTGCGCGGCTGGGTGCAGCGGCTTTGGGACATCCAGCACCCGTATCAGGACGTGAGCGCCCGCGGCGGGGGCGGCCTCGGCGAGGGCCTTGGGCACGCTATCGGCGTGGCGCTGGCCAACCGCGACAAGGGCAGGCTCACCATCAACATCCAGTCGGACGGCGACATGCTCTTCACGCCCGCGGCCATCTGGACGGCGGTGCACCACCGCATCCCGATGCTCATCGTTATGTACAACAACCGCACCTACGGCAACGACCTGGGCCACCAAGGCTCCATGGCGCAGGTCCGCGGGCGCCCAATGGAGCGCCGCACCATCGGCATCGACATCGACGACCCGTCGGTGGACTTCGCGGCGCTAGCCCGCTCCTTCGGCGCGTGGGCGGAGGGCCCCATCGAGCGGTCAGAAGACCTCAAACCAGCGTTCCAGCGCGCGATCAAGGCCGTCGTGGAAGAGGGCCGCGTCGCACTCGTGGACATGTACACGCAGGTGGTGTGATCGAGGGTGGCCGAGCAGACGCTTCTACAAGCTGAGCGTGCATCGGACCTCCATACCCATCTCCGTTGCCAACGCTTTCGCATATTGCTATGCTTTCCATGATGCTTAGGCCTACATGTGCGAACGTGCTCGCGCTAGGGCTGAGACTCTCTAGGAGGACGGAGGATGCTCACCAGGGAAGACAATGAACTGATCACGCAAGTCGGGCCCGGCACGCCCATGGGCGAGCTGTTCCGGCGCTTCTGGTTGCCCGTGATGTTGGCGGATGAGGTCCCCAACGCCGACGGCACGCCGGTGAGGCTGCACGTCTTGAATGAGAAGCTCATCGCTTTCAAGGACACCGAGGGCAACGTCGGCATCGTCGACTCCTACTGCCCGCACCGCGGCGCGCCCCTGTTCTTCGGCCGCAACGAGGAGTGCGGTCTGCGCTGCGTCTACCACGGCTGGAAGTTCGACGTGAACGGCAACTGCGTCGACCTGCCCAACAGCCCGGAGGGCGAGACCTACAAGGACAAGGTGAGCATCAAGTCCTACCCCGCCGTCGAGCGGGCTGGCCTCATCTGGGCCTACATGGGCCCCAAGGACAAGCAGCCACCCATGCCCGCCTTCGACTGGCTGGACGTACCTGCGGAGAACCGGTATCTGATGAAGTTCATCCTTCGCTGCAATTACCTGCAGGGCATGGAGGGCGACTACGACACCAGCCACGCCGTCTACCTGCACTCGACCCTGGACAACAACGCCTCGAACCGTGCGCTGCAGGTGAGCCAGATAGGAAACACCTTCCAGGACCCGCGGCAGATCTACGTCGACGTCGAGGACACGGACGGCGGCATCGAATTCGTCTCCCGCGGCAACACGGAGCGCGGCCAGCTCCTGAGTCTGGGCCACTGGATGATGCCCATCTTCTGCACCGCGGGCATCGCCGGCCCCGGCATCTTCTCAAGCAACATGCGCGTTCCCATCGACGACAAGAGCAGCATGTTCTTCCGCCTCCGCTGGAGCTATGACCCCATCCCCGACTATGAGCTGGCCGAGTACAAGTACGGCAACTACACCCACCCGAAGCTCGTCCCCGGCACGTTCCACCCGGCGGAGAACCAGGAAAACGACTACATGGTTGACCGGATTGCCCAAAGGAACCACTCCTTCACGGGCATCAGGAACTTCCCGCTGCAGGACATCGCAATGATTGAGGACCAGTGGGGCCCCATCGCCGACAGGACACAGGAGCACCTGCTCCGCTCCGACGAGGGAATCATCCGCGTGCGGCAGCGCCTCATTCGCACTGCCCGCAAGCTGATGGAAGGCGAGGAGCCGTCTGAGCCGTCAAAGCCCGACGCCTACAAGGCTCGGACGGTGCGCAAGTTCTATGCCTCCGATTTCCCGATCAACGAGGCGGTGAAAGAGCTGAAGGAACACCGCATGACCTCCCGCCGTCCCGTCCTGGAGACGGTGAGCGCCTAGGCCGGCCAAGATATTTCGCCGAGAGGCCCCGCCCAAACGAGGTGGGGCCTCTCGGTATGGCAACCCGCAAACGATTGGAGCCCATGACCACAAGGCCGACATTACCCCCAGAAGAGGCGGCGCAACCCGCGGAAGCCGCTGAGCCCCAGCTCGCCGACGCTCCGCCCGGCGGTCGACCGCCGTGGGGAGGCCCGCCCGGAGCGCAGCCCGAACAGACCGGGCCGTGGCTCCAGCGCACGTTCCGCTCGCTGGGGATTGCGGAGTTCCGCTACCTCTGGATCGGCTCGCTGCTGGCGATGGGCGCTATGCAGATGATGGCCTTTGCACAAGGGTTCTATGTCTACGACCTCACGGGCGACCCCAAGCTGCTCGGCGTCGTGACTGCGGCCAACGGCGTGCCCGGCCTTGGGCTCAGTCTGTTCGGCGGCGTCTTCGTCGACCGGTGGGAAAAGCGAAGCATCATCCAGGTCAGCCAGTTGCTCTTTGTCGTCATTGCCCTGAGCGTTGCCACGCTCATCTTTACCGGCTCCATCCATTGGGTCCACCTCGCCATTGCCGCATTTGCCCAGGGTTGCATCATGCCCTTCATGATGCCGGCACGGCAGGCGGTGGTGCCGCAGGTCGTGCCGCGGCACCTCATCATGAACGCAGCCGCTCTGAGCGCCCTCGTCATGAGCGTTACCACCATGACGGCGCCGGCCCTCGCCGGGCCCCTGGCCGGATGGCTCGGCATGGGCATGTTGTATGTCGCGATTGCGTCGTTCTTCTTTGTAGCCATGCTGTTCACTTCGATGATGAAGAAGCACTACCCGGAGGGCGGGCCGTCCGGCCGCAGTCCCATCGGCGACATCGTCCTTGGCTACCAGTACATCCGCCGCGACATCGTCATCATGCTGCTGCTCAGCATGGGCATTGTGCAGGTGATGATGATGGCGCCGATCCGCTTTGTGATGCCGCTGTTTGCTCGAGACAACTTTGGGGTGGAAGAAGCGGGACTGGGCTTCATGCTCGCAATCATGGGGCTGGGCAGCATGTTCGGCGCAATTATGGTGGCGGGCATGAAGCGCGCCAGACACCGAGGACGGCTGTTGGTGCTCTCGGCTATCGTGTCTGGCGTGATATTGATCGGGTTCTCCGTGATTGCGGAGTACGCGCCGATATTTTGGCTGGCGCTGATCGTGTTGGCGCTGGTGGGCCTCATCCAGTCGGCGAGGATGACGCTGCAGGCTTCCCTCACGCTGGAGTACGTGGACCCCAGCTTCCGGGGGCGTGTGATGAGCATTCAGGGGCTCATGTGGGGGCTGATGCCCATCGGCGTGCTGCCCCTGACACTGATCGCCGATTACTGGGGCGCGCCCGCAGGTCTGGCCATCCTTGCGCTGACCTTCATCGTGATCTCAGCGATAGTGCTGGCCTTTTCGCCAACGATGCGGCGGCTGGCGTAGGCTCACGCGGCCGGGAGTTTCACCCTTGACCCGTCCTGCACGGCTTCGTATGGTGTAGCCTCGCGGAGCTCCGCGAGACATTCCCCAATGCAGTCATGCCAAGGAGCGTGGTGTGCCCCGATTTGTGGTCGCGATGTCCAGGCAGACACTCGGCTCGCTGCGCGACCTCGCGCCCATCTTCGCCGTCATTGCCTTCTTCCAGATCGTCGTCCTGCGGCAACCCTTCCCGGACCTCGTAAGTGTCGCCGTCGGCCTTGTGGCCGTGGTCCTCGGCCTGGCGCTATTCATCCAGGGACTGGAGAGCGGGCTCTTTCCGCTGGGCGAGGCGCTGGCCGAAGGCATGGCCCGCAAGGGCAGCGTCTTCGCGCTGTTGGCGATGGCCTTTTGCCTCGGCTTCGGCACAACCGTTGCCGAGCCGGCGCTCATCGCGGTAGCGGCTGAGGCGGCGGACGTCGCCGCGGAGGCCGGCTTCATCCGCGGCAGCCAGGCCGCCCGCGAAGGCTACGCCCTTGAGCTGCGCATGGTGGTGGCCGTTGCCGTCGGCCTGGCAATCGTCCTGGGGGTGCTGCGCATCGTGAAGGGGTGGCCCATCCACCGCTTCATCATTGGCGGGTACGCCCTGGTCATGGCAATGACCATCTTCGCGCCCGAGGAGATCGTTGGGGTGGCGTACGACTCGGGCGGCGTCACGACCAGCACCATCACCGTACCGCTCATCACCGCCCTTGGAGTGGGGCTCGCGTCCACCATCCGCGGGCGCAACCCGATGCTTGACGGCTTCGGCCTCATCGCCTTTGCCAGCCTGACGCCCATGATCTGCGTGCTGGCCTACGGCATGGTGACGTGATGGAAAACTTCCTCGACGTAATGGTGAGCACAACCCTGTCAACTCTGCGCGACGTGACGCCGATCGTCATCATCCTCGTCTTCTTCCAGGTGGCGGTGCTTCGGCGCAGGCTCCCGAACCTGCGGGCCATTTTGGCCGGGTCCGTCATGGTGCTGTTTGGGCTTGCGCTCTTCCTCATCGGGCTGGAAGAGGCCCTCTTCCCCATCGGCGAAACCATGGCACGGCAGCTCACCAGCGCCGAGACCATCGGCGCGAACGCGCTGGCAGGTATCGTCCACTGGGAGGACTACTGGCTCATCTACATCTTCGCGGCGGCCATCGGTTTCGCGACGACCGTGGCGGAACCGGCGCTCATTGCTGTGGCGCTTAAGGCGGAGGAGGTCTCCGGCGGCTCGGTCAACGCGTTGGGGCTGCGCATTGCCGTCGCCATCGGCGTCTCGGCGGGCGTGTCGCTTGGTTGCTTCCGCATCGTCACGGGCACACCGTTGCCCTGGTACATCGTTGTCGCGTACGTCATCGTCATCTTGCAGACGTACGCCAGCAACCGCACCATCGTGCCGCTGGCCTACGACAGCGGCGGCGTCACGACGTCGACGGTCACCGTTCCTGTGGTCACGGCGTTGGGTCTCGGCTTGGCGTCCAGTGTGCCCGGTCGAAGTCCCCTCATCGACGGGTTTGGACTCATTGCATTCGCCAGTGTTTTTCCCATCATGTCAGTGCTAGGCTATGCCATCATCGCGGGGTGGGTGGACCGCTGGCGCAGAAGGAAAGATTTCAGGGAGGTTAAGTCATGAAGCTGTCCCTCATTGTTGCGCTTGTCAGTGACGAAAAGACCAAGGTTGTCATCGACGCGGCGAGAGCTGGCGGAGCCACCGGCGCCACCACCATTAGCTCGGTGCGCGGCGAGGGCCTAAGGCCGGAGAAGAGCTTCTTCGGCCTGGACTTGGCCGCCAGCCGGGACGTCCTCCTGTTCCTGGTGGCCGAGACGAGGGCCCGCGACATCCTGGAGCGCATCCGCGACGCGGGCCATATGGAGTCGGAGCGCGGCGCGGGCGTCGCGTTTCAGCTCTCGATCGAAGACGCAGTTGGCCTGACCACGCAGTTGCCCACCCTGAAAGAGGAGTTGGAAAGCGCGCTATGAGCGAGAAGAGAATTGTAAGGGTTTCGGACCTCATGGTGTCCGGCGTCCAGACCATCGATGGACTCGCGACTGTGGCGGAAGCCATGTCCGCCATGAAGCAGCATGGCGTCAGCTCCCTCGTGGTCGATCGGCGCCACGGCGACGATGAGCTGGGCGTGGTGACGGTCACGGACATCGCCCGGGAAGTCATCTCCACCAACCGCGCACCCGATCGGGTGAACGTCTACGAGATTATGTCCAAGCCGGTGCTGACGGTGCGGCCCAGGATGCAGGCCCGGTACGCGGCGCGCCTGCTGGTACACTTCGGCATCTCCCGCACCCTCGTCGTCGACGACGCCGGCAACCCGCAGGGCATCCTCACCCTGCGCGACATGGTCATGGGGCTGGCGGAGGCGTAGACGCTTCACCATTAAGCTTGCTGCTGTACAGTTTGGCCAGCCTATCCAGCCTATACAGGCAGGGTAAGAGGGGGGCTGCCGGGACGCACTTCCGCTAGTCCCGGCAGCCCTCTGTTTCGATGACGGATCCTTGCCTACTCGTACTTCCACGTATCGAAAAGGTCGTTTGCACGCGCACCGTCGGCGTCGACGATTTGCGCGTTCCCGCCGAAGCCGATGAAGGCAATCTCATGCTCCCCGGCTACGAGGGTCGGGTTGCCCTCCGCCGCCGCGTCAAACACGAGGGTGTCCGTGCCGCTTCCGCTCAAGAGCGGCAGTTCCCACCCGCCGGTGGAGGGCTCAAGCACGTAGAGGATGATCTCCCCCTCGGCGATGACGGGCTTGCTGAACCTGACCTCAACGTTCCCATCGGCGTTGCGGGTGAGTCCCACAACGGTTGCTGGCTCCTGTACGCCGCTGGACATTGCACCGGGCGGCAGATCCACGAAGGACTCGGGGGCCTCGATGCTAAGCTCGTCGCCAAAGCCGTGGTAGCGAATGGTGAACAGGTCGCGGCTCTGCCCGTCCGGTCCTTCGATCGCGACACGGATTTCCCTCGTCAGAAAGTCGTCCGCGCCTACGACGCGCGTCAACCCGCCGTCAGACAAGCCCAGCATCGCTGCCTCGCCGCCAAGGCCTGCCTGCTCAGACACGAGCACGTACCCCTTCCCGCCGTCGTCAAGGTCAATGACTTCCTCAAGGCTGGTGGGAATGTCCTGGGGCAGGTACAGCATGCCTGCCAGCTGTAGGGGCGCCAGGGACTGGCCGCCCTCGGGAGGCGTGCCCTTGAACCAAAGTTGCGATTCCGGGTCCTGACCGTAGAAGTCCCCGCCTATGAGGATTCCCCTGGTCTCCACCGTCTCGCCCTCGGGACCCAGCTTCAGGGTAAAGCTGGTCTTGTCCGGCTGGACGACGGCGCCGCTGAGTTGCATGAGAGGCGCCATAGCTGGGGCGCCTTCAATCGGGAAAGCTGCGAAGAGGTCGAATTCCCCCTCGAAAGAATAGCTCGTGTACCGCTGCATTGCCTCCAGGTTGCAGGCAATGATCGAATCAGCGTCGGTCAGGCCGCCCCCGGCGACGCAGTCGTCGGCAAGGGCCATGCCACCGGCCATCACGGCGTCAGTCGAGTCGCTCATGTCCGGTTCCGTAGTCATCGCATCGGCGGCGGCAGGCTCAATTGCAGGTTCCGTCACCTCGACGGCCTCTGGCTCCGCAACCGTCTCCTCGTCGCCCCCGCACGCGACAAAAGCGGCCAGAGTCAACACTATGACAAATGCCAGAAGAATCCTCTTACTCATATCTACCTCCTAACTGGTCCCATCGCTCTCTTCGTCGGGCCGCTAGGCTGCTCATCAGCGCGGGCATCGTTCCGCAACTCCCGCGTCCCTTGTGCGTTGGCCTCCTCTCTTGAAGGATTCTTCAGAGACCGCCTTACATTTATTGTCCGCATGGACTCCTCTTAATTGCAAGATAACTCATTTAGACCAATCGCATCGAGGCGAAGAAATAGAGACAACCCGCATGCTCCCACGGCTTTTGCCCTACGCTCACCCCTGTTGGGCGAGGTAGCCTTTCGATTCCCCTACAGCGAGAGCCGCCCCGCACGAGCGCTTGCGGAGACAACCTCCAGCGCCCAGTGCCCGCTCACAAGCCCCCAGCGCGGCCTCCCCACCTTGTCCGGCACTGTGACCCTCACGCTTGGGCAAATAGCGAGGTGTACTGAAAACACACTGGCGCCCGCGCCGAACCGCGAACGCCAGTGTAGAGAGGATGGGCATCTCGGCGCTGAGGCTAGTCCAGCCAGTCCTTGCGATTGAGTCGAGCTCGAACCGTCAACACTGCCGCGGCAGCGCACCCGAGCGCCGCAAGAGCCAACACCGGGCGGATCTTCGCCAGCTTGTGGTTGCCATTGAGTGTGGTCATCGTATCCTCCCTACCCTTTATTTCAGGGGGCCAACGGAGCCCCCTTTGTTTCCTGGTGCTAAGCGGTTCCTCCTGAACATTTCCTTCTAAATACAAAAACGTCCGGATTCTCGTTTAGTTATGAGCGGATGACGAAATTCGTCATGACAGCGCCGCCGCCATTGCCACCTCAGCATTGCCCTCTCTTCAGGCGAAAGGGGCGAGACCTAAGGAGTGAAGGAGCGGTTCGCGGTGACGAGTCCGCACGTCACTCCCCCTCGACGGCGTTGCGCAGCACCCCAATGCAGGGAATCTCTGCCTCCATCACGCCGCCCGCCGCGATGTCAGCCGAGGCGCCGTCGCAGCCCAATCCTTGTCATGAGGCGCCACTTAAATGATGTATACTTGCTGACACACACATGGCATTATCGTGAATCACCTACTCAAGTTTGCTACTCCCTTAACCGCCGTGGTGGCGGCGCTGTGCCTTGCCGGAGCGCTTGCAGTGCTGCTTTCCCCGCCCGTCGCGACCCACGCCGCCGTGAACGCCCAGGTCGGCGGAATCTGCAACCGTACCGAGGCGGTGCGGGTTGCGCTTGTCGATCTCGTTGACGATGTCCATCCCACCGTCGCAGGTTGCGCCGACGTTACCGACGCCCACCTCGCCGCGATTACCGGACGCCTGAGCCTCCGCAACCGTGGCATTCACTCGCTGCAGGCGGGCGACTTCGACGGCCTCTCGGAATTGACGATTCTCGACTTGCGCCGCAACCAATTGCGCACGCTGCCAAACGGAGTGTTCGCGGGTCTCGACAGCCTGGTCGACCTCGACCTGTGGAACAACGAGCTACTCACGCTGCCGGCCGGGGTATTTGCGGGCCTCAGCGAACTGCTGTACTTGGATATGGAGGAAAACGACCTGCGCACCCTGCCTGCCGGCGTGTTTGTCGGCCTCACCTTGAGATTCCTGGGACTGGAGAACAACCGGTTGCGCACGCTGCCGCCCGGGCTGTTCGCGGATCTCGACGTGACGGAGACCTTGGATCTGTCGGGCAACGAATTGCACACGCTGCCAGGAGACGTTTTCTCGGACGTCACCAACCTGAACCTCCTGGATTTGTCGGTGAACCGACTGCACGAGTTGCCTCCCGGCTTGTTCTCTAGTCTCACCAGCATGACGGTGTTGTGGCTGGACCAGAATCCAGGCGCGCCCTTCACATTCACGATGACCCCGCAGCTGGTGCCCGGCACGAACAAGCTGGTGGTCACCGTCCCACAGGGCGCTCCCTTCCCCATGGACACCACGCTGAGCGTGACCGGGGGGACCCCGACGGTAGACATGCTCACCGTTACGGTCCCGACTGGCCGCACGGCTAGCGACGAGATCGAAATGACTTCCCTCGCAGGCGCGACGGCCACGTTGACCGGGGCGCCGCCCGTGCCTCAAAGCGAGGAACCGGGTCGCATACGCTACCTTGGCTTTGGGACAGCGGTTGGCGAGCCGGTGACCTTCTTCGATACGACGTCCGGCGCGGTGACGATCACCTCCGACCCGAGGCCGGACGACACATACGTGATGGGGGATGTCATCGACCTAACGGTGACGTTCGCTGAGAACACGACGGTGGACACTACGGACGGCACGCCGCAGATCAGCCTCACCATCGGCGCGACGCCGAAGCTGGCCGGTTACATCAGCGGTTCGGGGACGACGTCACTGGTGTTTCGCTACACCGTGGCCGAGGGTGACCTCGACACCGACGGGGTTAGCACGGGGTCGGGCAACGTCACGGGCCACAAGGTGGATGGGGTCAGGCCCCTGATGCTGAGCGCAGCGGTGGACGGCGACGCCCTGACTCTGACCTACAGTGAGGCGCTGCGCGAGTCCCCGGCGCCGTTGGCCAGCGCGTATACGGTGGCCGGCGGCGATGTGGCGCGCACCGTCTCCAACGTCGCGGTATCCGGGAGCGATGTGGCGATGACCCTCAACCCGCCGGTCCGTCACGGAGAGTCGGAGCTCACGGTGTCGTACACGGCGCCAAGTTCAGGCCGGCTCCGGGACTTGGCCGGCAACGACGCGGTCGGACTCAGCGGCCATTCGGTACTGAACGACACGCCGGACACAACGGCCCCGACGGTGACCGGGGTGGCGCTCGCCTCAAACCCGGACGCGAACGCGACCTACGCGGAGGGCGAGACCATCGAGGTGACGGTGACGTTCGACGAGCCGGTGAGGGTCACGGGCACGCCCCAGTTGCTGCTGAAGGTGGGCAACCACGACCGAACGGCGCGCTATCAGCACAGGACGGGCAATTCGCTGCTATTCGCCTACACGGTAGCGCAAGACGACGCCGACACCGACGGGGTGAGCATTGCGGCAGACCAGCTTTCGCTGAATGGGGGCACTATCAATGATGCCGGGGACAATGCGGGGGTGCTGGCGCATCCGCTGCTGCTTCCCCAACCTTGGCAAAAGGTGAACGGCATGACGTCCCGGCGTACACCGCCAACACCGGTGCCTTCACCGGAACCCCCGACTCCCCCTACAGTTACGGGTGGCGGTGGCGGCGGGTTCGGTCCCGCGCCTGTCGCTCCCAGCTTCATTGACAGCTTCCGCACGACGCGTGCCGTCGCGGAGAACGCGCGGCCGGGCGATGCCGTCGGCGAACCGGTGTCGGCCACGCATCCCGATGATCTGGAGGTCACCTACTCCCTGAGCGGGACTGACGCGTCGCTCTTCACCGTCGACAAAGAGACCGGACAGATCAGCGTCAGGGACGGCGTGGATCTGGCCATCGGGACCACCTACACCGTCAACCTGACCGCCACGGACAGCGCCGGCTTCGGGGCCATCGTCATCGTGGTGATCGTGGTGACGGAAGCCGCCTTCAGCCCGTACGACCTCAACGGCAATTACACCATCGAGCGCGATGAGGTCATTGCGGCCATCAGGGACTACTTTGACAGCCTCATCACGAAGAACGATGTCATCAATCTCATCAAGCTGTACTTCGCGGGGTGACGGGGCCTACAAGCGTGTCGCCCAGCCGCCACTCTTGAAACCCATCCGCTCGCCCTACGCCTACTCCCCCTCGACGGGGTTGCGTAGCACCCCAATGCCGGGGATCTCTATCTCCACGACGTCGCCGGGCGCGATGTCCGGCGTTGCGCCGTCGCAGCCCATCCACATGACGTCGCCCGCGAAGAGCGTAACGTACTTGGTGGTCTCCACCAGGAAGTCCACCAGCGAGAAGATCATGTCCTTGGTGTAGTACCGCGACGCCTCCACGCCGTTGATGCGCGTGACCACCTCCAGCGCCTCCGGGTCCAGCCCCGGCGTGATCCACGGGCCCATGGGGTTGAAGGTGTCCGTGTTCTTGGCGCGCCACAGCGTCCGGTCGCCGCGCTGCCACGTGCGCTCGCTGACGTCGTTGCCGATGGTGTAGCCGAGCACGCAGTCCAACGCGTTCTCGCGCGTCAGCCCCTTCACCGTTTTTGCGATAACCGCCACCAGTTCCCCCTCGACCTGCACGGGGCCGGAGGCGTCGCGTGGAATGACAATGGCCTCGTCTTGGGCCACCAAGCCGTTGTTGGCGCGGTAGCCGATGTCGGCCCGAGGCGGCGCATTGCCGCTTCCGCCCAGCGCATCCGCCGCCCATGCGAGGTGTGCGCGATAGTTTGCCCCCGCCGCGTAGAAGGTGGGTGGCACACACGGCAGCAGCAGCTTCACCTCGGCCAGCGGCCTCGATTCCTCGCCCGGCTCGCCCCCAGCGAAGGGGCTGTCCGTCGCGATGCGCACCACGTCGCCGTCAACGACTCCGTATACCGCCTGGCCATCCTCAAGAAACCTGCACCAATGCATGACACCCTCCTGTCGACTGCCCCCAGTAGCTTCACCGGTTGTGGTTCGCTATGATACGTGCGCCAATCATCTGAAAGCGAGGGGGTGTGCCGCCATGGCCAAGAAGCGATTTCTCCTGGAAATGGGAATGGGCGTGGACCTGCACGGGCGCGACTACACGAAGGCGGCTCAGCGCGCCGTGCGTGAGGCTATCTGGCACAACAGCTTCGGCGCAGCGCGTCACCTCGGCAAGGGCGTGGACGACATGATCGTTGAGGTCACCATCGGCGCGCCGCAGCCGGACGCCGTCGATGGCGCGGCGGTGCTCGAGGCGCTGCCCCACGGCAACAACAACACAATCACGGTCGTCGAGGGCGGTCTCGAGATACCCAACGAGGCAGGCGACGACGCCACAGTCATCGTCAACGCGGCGGTGGTGGTTAGCTTCGACCTGTAGCGGCCGAATTTGCAAGCGCGGGTGTCGCCCTTCGACGGGCTCCAAGTGATCGGAGTGCGCTTCGCGGCTCCGGTCACTCTGAGGTCCTTGAAGGGCTCTCCCCGCCTGAGCGCGCATCTTGCTCGACACAGTCGGGAACTGCCCTGACACGGCCCCCTTGCCCCGGTGCTCCGCTCCACGCTACCTTCCCATCATGGAAACCGCAGCCGCCCCGCTCATGAAGCCTTCGCAGTCGCCTATCAGCACGGCCAATATCGGACGCGCCCTCACCCTTCACGGATACGACTCCCGCTCCCAGATACACTCGTTTCCACTATTTACAGGAGAACGAGTTTCCCGCGACGCCCCGAACCCGCCATTCCGCCGTCGGAGATTGCCCTCGCTCTCTCCCTTCTCTGAAACGAGTCCCGCTCCCAGATACACTCGTTTCCACCATTTGCTGAAAATCGAGCTTCCCCGCGACGCCCCGATCCCGCCATTCCGCCGTCGGAGATTGCCCTCGCTCTCACCCTTCTCTGAAACGAGTCCCCCTCCCAGATACACTCGTTTCCACCATTTGCAGAAAATCGAGTTTCCCCGCGACGCCCCGATCCCGCCATTCCGCGGTCGGAGATTGCCCTCGCCATCACCCTTCACGGAAACGAGTCCCGCTCCCAGATACACTCGTTTCCACCATTCGCAGAAAATCGAGTTTCCCCGCGACGCCCCGATCCCGCCATTCCGCCGTCGGAGATTGCCCTCGCTCTCACCCTTCTCTGAAACGAGTCCCGCTCTCAGATACACTCGTTTCCACCATTTGCAGAAAATCGAGCTTCCCCCCGACGCCCCGAACCCGCCATTTCGCCATCGGGGATCGGGGGCCACGCTGAGGCCTCCCCTTCGGGGGCTGCAATGATGAGCACGCGGCCGCCAACGTTGCGTCAACAAGAACACGGTTGCGGACAGCCGCAGGTTCGGTACAATACGGGCATACCCAAGATTTAGAGGAGGATCTATGCCTACTGTTTCTGAGGAACTCGCAATCTCCACTCCGGACGGCACAATGACCGGATATGCCTACCTGCCGGAGGGCGACGGCCCCCACCCGGCGGTCATCGTGATCCAGGAGGTCTTTGGCGTCGACGACCACATCAAGGATGTCGCCAGCCGGTTCGCCGCCGAGGGCTACTACGCCGTAGCCCCCGACCTGTTCTACCGCGAGGGCGCAGGCCTTAAGGTGGCCTACGACAACCGCGAGGAGGCCTTCCGTCTGCGAGCCACCACCACCCCCGACGGCATCACCGCTGACCTAAACGCGCTGGTAGCTCACCTGCAGAGCGACGCCCGCGCCAACTCGTCTGTCGGCATCGTGGGCTACTGCTTCGGCGGTGGCGTGGTGTACTTGGCATCGCACGCGGTCCCCGGCATCTCCGCCGCGGCCATCTACTACGGCGGCGGCATCGTCCCCCGCGACGACGCCCCCGAGGGCGCGCCCAACGGCCTCGACAACGCCGGCAACGTCGCCTGCCCGGTCATCGGCTTCTGGGGTGAGGACGACGCCGGCATTCCCGTCGCCCACGTGGAGCGCGTTGAAAAGGCGCTCAAAGACGCGGGCAAGGACGTCGAGTTCCACGTCTACAAGGGCGCCGGCCACGGCTTCTTCTGCGACGGCCGCGGCAGCTACAACAAGGAAGCCGCCGACGACGCCTGGCCGCGCACGGTGGAATTCTTCGGGAAGCATCTGGCCGCTGCGTAGCCTCAACCCAAGTAAGCGCAACAGGAGGGGCCTTGCCGAAAACTGGCAAGGCCCCTCTCAAATGGTTGAACACTGGCTAGAAGTTCACCATCACGGCCCCAGCCATCACCAGCGCCGCCCCAGTCACCACGGCAAGTGTCACCCGTTCCAGCCCCCGGAGGAATAGAACGGATAGCAGCAACGCAAAGATCATCTCCGTGTTCTGAAGGGGGATAACAACCACCAGGTCTCCCCCCAATATCGCCGCCAGGCCAGTGAGATGGGCAATGTTGGTCATCACCCCGGCCATCACAAACATGTTGAGGGGACGGCCCCTGGGAACGGATATCGGCTGTTTCCAGATCACCACCGTGGCGAGGGAGCACAGGAACGACGTCGAGGCCATAATCGCCAGTCCAAAGTAGATGTCGGGGGTTATCTCCAACCCCCACTTCCGGAGCAACTGCGATGCTGCAACGCAGGCGCCGGAACCCAGGGGAAGGGTCAGGTCTTTGAGACGTATTCGATTGTCAGCTCTGGGGCCAAGTCTGCTCAGGCACAGCAGGCTCACGCCCCCCACGGCCGTGGCCGTCCCGAAGCCGATGAGCGGCGTTAGCGCCTCGCTGAACAGAAATGCGCCGCCCATTACCGAGAGGGGCGCTTGGATATTGTAGAGGGGCGTGGATACGGAGAGCCCCACCTTCTTCATGCCGGCGAAGAGCAGCAGCCGGCCAAGGAAGAGACCGGTAAACCCAGCAGCAATGAACGTCACCACCGCCCAGTTAGAGACTTCGGACCAGGATGAGAGCAGGAAGAACATCGGCCAGGCGAGGACCGCGCTGACGAAGTTCACCACCAACACGGCGGCGCCGGCAGTCCCGCGCTCCAGTCCCCATCGGATGTAGAGGGATGCAAGGGCAAGAAAAAGGCCGGTCAGGACGGCCAATGCGACGGGGTTCATGCCCTTGTTATCTCCCTTCTTGAGACAAGATGGAAAGCAGGGGCACTTTATGCTATATCATAAGCCTGCCCCTACTGAGAAACTGTGCCAACAGCAGGAGAACACCATGCCGGAGACTTCACGTATTAAGGTGTCGCCGTCCATCCTCTCCGCGGACGCGGCTGCGTTCGGCGCTCAGGTGGCCGAGGCTGAGGCTGCCGGCGCCGACTACATCCACGTCGACGTCATGGACGGTCACTTTGTCTCTAACCTGACCTTTGGCCCCATGCTGGTGGACGCCCTGCGCTCCCGGACCGAGTTGCCGCTGGACGTGCACCTGATGGTGGACTCGCCGGACCAGCTCATCCCGGATTTCGCGAAGGCCGGCGCGTCCATCCTCACCGTGCATGCTGAGGCCTGCGCGCACTTGCACCGGACTGTCCACCTCATCAAGGAGTCGGGCGCCCGGCCAGGTGTTGCCCTGAATCCCTCAACGCCCGCCAGCGCTTTGGAGGAGATCCTCGACGACCTTGACCTGGTGTTGGTGATGACCGTGAACCCAGGCTTCGGCGGTCAGCGCTTCATCTCGTCCGTTGTGCCCAAGGTGCGCAGGGTACGCGCCATGCTGGACGAGCGCTCACTGGAGACAGAGCTTGAGGTGGATGGCGGCATCAATGCTGAGACGGCGGAAGAAGTGGTGAAGAACGGCGCGAGAGTGCTCGTCGCCGGGTCCGCCATCTTCAACAATAGGGAGAGCGTCGCGGAGGCGATGACCCGGTTGCGAGGAAGCATCCATGCCGGGTAGGTGACGCGGACATGGCACACCTCGACTGATGGGCAATCAGGGGAGTGCGGCTGGTCAAGGCTACTTCTGGCGCGCGGGCTTGTACTGGCTGCGTATACATCGCGTACATGCCTTCACCCGCACGCGCAGGCCGTTGACCACCATGGTTGCCCGGTGAACATTGGGGAGCCACCGGGTGTTGGTTCGTCGCTTGGAGTGGCTGACGTTGTGGCCGCTGCCACCAACCTTGCCACAAATCTGACAACTTGCCATTGTTCGCCCTTTGACGGCCTCTGGCCGTGTGAATACAATTTCAGCCAGTCTAGCATAGCTTCCGTAGGGCGGCAAGATGACAGCCACCAAGGCAGGAGGCACGGGGCCGTGGAGCGACAATCCCCAATACACCTGGACGCAACCGGCCTGCTTACGCTGCTTTCGGGCGGCGTAGAGGCGCTTGAGACCAACCTGGAAGCCGTCAACGCCCTCAACGTCTTCCCCGTGCCAGACGGCGACACCGGCACCAACATGCTGCTCACCCTCAAGACCGTCGTGGACGCAGCGCAGCAGGCCGACGGCGGCTCCCTCACCGACACCGCGAAGGCAGCCGCACACGGCGCGCTGATGGGCGCCCGCGGCAACAGCGGTGTCATCCTCTCGCAGTTCATTCGGGGGCTGGCGCAAGCTGTCGAGGGGCTGGAGCGAGCCGACGGCGCGCAGCTCGCAGAGGCCTTCGCGCAGGGCGGCGCCGCCACCTACCGCGCCGTCAGCAACCCCGTCGAGGGCACCATGCTCACCGTCATGCGGCGGACCGGCGAAGCCATGCAGGATGCCGCTGCGGGCGCCGAGAGCGCCTTCGCGCTGCTGGAGGCGGGACTCGCCGCCTGCAAGGAGGCAGTCCTCGATACACCCGAGCTGCTTAAAGTGCTGCGCGACGCCGGCGTGGTGGACGCGGGCGGACAGGGCTTCGCGGTCTTGCTCGAAGGCGGTCTGCTTGCTCTCCGCGGCGAGGACCCCACGTCCATCCGCATGGAAGACGTAGAGGGCCTGGGCCGCGTTTCCGACGACTTCCTGCAGGCTGTGGAGGAGGAAGTCTTCGGCTACTGCACACAGTTCATCATCACCGGCGAGGCCCTCGACCCGGAGGCCTTGCGCGCCACTATCGACACCATGGCCAACTCCACAGTCGTCATCGGCGACACGCGCACGGTACGGGTGCATGCACACACGCTGGAGCCAGACACGCTGCTGGAGCTTGGCCGCTCCAGGGGCAACGTCGACCAGATCAAGATTGAAAGCATGGACAACCAGCACCAGGACTTCCGTGCCGCCCGCACCGACGGCCCTCCCGCGGCCGTCGGCGTCGTGGCAGTGGTGCGCGGCGACGGCCTTGAAGACGTCTTCCGCAGCCTTGGGGTTGAGGTCATCGTCTCCGGCGGCCAGACCATGAACCCCAGCACGGAGGAGTTGCTGGAGGGCATCCGTTCATTGAACGCGGAGTCGGCGGTGGTCCTGCCCAACAACAAGAACATCGTGGCCTCGGCGCGGCAGGCGGCCGACCTCTCTCCGATCCCGGCCCGCGTCGCACCGACGACGTCGTTGCCGCAGGGCATCGCGGCGATGCTCGCCTTCTCCCCCGCCGGGGACCTCGACGGCAACGCCGAAGCGATGTCGGAGGGAGCGGAGGCCGTGGTGGACGGCGAGGTCGTGACCGCCGTCCGAGACGCCCTCATAGACGGCACAGAGGTTCACGCGGGCGAGGTGATGGCGCTGCTGCGAGGAAAGCTGGCCGCATCCACGGCCACTGTAGAGGACGCCCTAGTGGCGTTGGTGCGCGCCGCCGAACCGGAGGAGGGCTCGCTTGTAACCCTCTACTGGGGCGGCGACACCACCCACGGCGACGCCCTCATAGCCGCAGACGCGCTCTCGAGTGTGGCAGACGGCATCGAGGTTGAGGTAGTCTACGGTGGGCAGCCGCACTACCACTACCTGGTGTCCATAGAGTAAGACCCAAGCTGGCGAGGACACGGCGCAAACAAGAGGGCCCCGCTCAATGAGCGGGGCCCTCGACAAGTCTCAAGAACTAGGTTACGCCTTCTTTGACCTGGTGCGTCGCGTCGTAGTCGAACTGGCAGAGCCGTCCTCCATGGCGGGGCCGGCGGCCTTGCGGAACTCCTTGATGGCCGAGCCCATGGACTTCGCGAGCTGCGGCAACCGTGTCGCGCCGAACAGCAGCAGCACAATGAAGAGAACGAGAACGATTTCCGGCAGGCCGAACCCGCCTCGGAATAACCCAAACACGTTGCACCTCTCTCCGGCCGGTTCCCGTTCAATTGGCCGACCGTTACCTTGAAGATTCTCTCAGATTGTCAATAGGGCCGCAACCTAGGCCTCCGGACGCGCAGGCAACAAGGCGACAGCCAACACCTCGTCCATGTTTTCCACAGGCACGAAGGTCAGGGTCTGCCGCACTTGCAACGGCACATCCTCCAGGTCCCGGTTGTTCTGCTTCGGCAGCACGAAGGTCTTGATGCCTGCACGATGCGCCGCCAGCACCTTCTCCTTGATGCCGCCCACCTCAAGCACGCGGCCGCGCAGGGTGACCTCGCCCGTCATGGCGACGTCCCTGCGGACGGGTCGCCGTCCAAGGGCGGACACCAGCGCGGTCGCCAACGTGACGCCGGCGGAGGGACCGTCCTTCGGCACCGCGCCTGAAGGAACGTGGATATGGATGTTGTGTTCCTCAAAGACCTTTGGAGGCAGCTTAAAGCTGTCAGAGCGCGCGCGTGCGTAGCTCAGGGCAGCCTGCGCCGACTCCTTCATGACGTCGCCGAGTGAACCGGTCAGTGTCAGGTCGCCCTTCCCATCGACGACGCTGACCTCCACAGAAAGCACGTCGCCTCCGACGGCGGTGCGCGCGACACCAGTCGCAACGCCGACCTCGTCCCGCTCTTCGGCGGAGCCCCATGTGTACCTCGGCGGGCCAATGGCCTTGGACAGGTAGGTCATGGTTATGCGCCTCGGAGGCCGTCCCCCGTCGGCCACGGTCTTCGCCACCTTGCGGTAGACGCCGCCGATTTCCCGCTCCAGGTTCCGCACCCCGGCCTCGTGCGTGTAGCCGCGGATGAGTTGCAGCAGTGGCTCCTCGCCCCAGGGCAGCCGCCTTGCGCCCAGGCCGTTTTCCTCTGCCTGCTTCGGCGCGAGAAAGCGCTGGGCGATGTTGATCTTCTCGTCCTCTATGTACCCCGGCAACTCCAAGACCTCCAACCGGTCTCGGAGAGCCGGGATGACGGGGTCAAGCACGTTCGCCGTGGCGATGAAGAGCACCTTCGAGAGGTCGTAGGGAATCTCTAGGTAGTGGTCGCTGAAGGCGTGGTTCTGCTCCGGGTCCAAAACCTCCAGCAGCCCCGACGATGGGTCGCCGCGAAAGTCAGAGCCCATCTTGTCCAGCTCGTCCAACATGAAGACGGGATTGACCACGCCCGCCTGCTTCATGGCTTGTACAATCCGACCCGGCAGCGCCCCAACATACGTGCGCCGGTGGCCGCGCACCTCCGCCTCGTCACGGACCCCGCCAAGGCTTACCCGCACGAAAACGCGGCCCAGCGCTTCTGCGATGGAGCGTCCCAGCGATGTCTTGCCGACGCCGGGCGGCCCCACGAGGCAGAGCACCGGCGACCGCAACTTGCCCGCGGACAGTTTGCGGACGGCCATGTACTCGAGCAGCCGCTCCTTCACCTTATTCAGGCCGTAGTGGTTCTTGTCCAAAATCTCGGCGGCGTGGACGGTGTCCAGGTTGTCCTCCGTCGATTTGGCCCAAGGCAAACTAACCATCCAGTCGAGGTAGTTGCGCAGCACGGAAGACTCCGGAGACATGCTGGGGATCATGGAGAGACGCTCCAGTTCTTCCAGCGCCCTCGCCTCCACCGTGTCCGGCATACCGGCAAGCTCGATTCGCGAGCGCAGGTCGTGGGCCTCCTTATGTGTCGGGTCCACGTCCTTGAGCTGCTCCTGAATCATGCGAAGGTGCTCCCGCAGGATGTGCTCCCGGTGGGTCTTCTCCACCTCTTCCTGCACTGCCGACTGCATCTTGCTCTGTAGCCGCAGCACCTCCAGCTCTCGAGCCAGCAGCCGGTGTACGTGCTCCAGCCGTTCCCCCGAGTCGAGCATCTCCAACACGGCCTGCGCCTCCTCGACGGGAAGCTGCAGCGAGTTGGTAACCTGGTCCGCCACCTCGCCGTTGTTGGAGGCGTTGAGAGCAGCGATATAGTCCTCTTCGCTCAGGTTGTGCGATGTCTTGATGGCCTCGCTCAGCAACTCCAGCACCGCTCGGCGCGAGGCTTCGGCTTCCAGCGACTCCGCCGTCTTGTCCTCCAACGGCAGCACAACTCCCCGGTAGTAGGGCTCCGTCTCGGATACCTCTTGGATTGCGACCCGCTTGAAGCCCTCCAAAACCACGCTGGCCGAGCCATCGGGAAGACGCATGACGCGATTGACGGTGGCCATCGTGCCGACTTTGCACAGGTCGTCTGGGGTGAAGTCCCTGTCCTCGCGATTGCGTCGGCCCACCACGACGATCTGCCTGTCGCCGGCCAACGCCTCGTCGACGGCGCGCTGAAATTGAGGCCGGAACACCATGACCTGCCCCATGACCCGTGGAAATACCACCACGTCACGGCGCACCAAGAACGGAAGTTCCCGAGAACTGGGCTTTCGACGGCGAGGACTCACTAACGTGCCTCCTGAGGGTGCAGGACGATTCTCGCGGACACGGTCGACCGCGGACATTACAAGCGCTGCAATCTCAGTGTACCACGCGCTACGGAAAACTCGGCGAACAGCGGGTTGTTCGTCAACTCAATATCAGATTCAACATGCCCAGCAGGGACGCACACACGACTATGAGCGTGACAGCACGGCGATAGTGCGCCGGATTCAACTTGCGAAGGGCGATTGCCGCTATCACGATGGATAGGCCCAGCCCCGGCAACATGAAGAGATCGGCCAGGAGGGATTCGGCGTTCACCACCCCCGAGATCGCGAAGGTGACAAGGGTCACCATTTCCAGCACCACCAAATAGGCGGCAAGCACGGCGCGCATCGTTTGGACGGGCCATCGCTGGTTCACCAGAAGGAGCGCCACCGGTGGACCGGAAATGCCGGACAGGGGAAAGAGCAGACCACTCACACAGCCACCGGCAACCATCGCCACGGACTCACGGCGAATGTTCAACCGTACACCCGCCAATAGCGCGAGTCCCACAACAATGATGATGGACGAAATCGTAATTTGCAGTGTGCGCGGGTCCAATACCGTCTGCAACTGGGCGGCAAATGGCGCCACCACACTAGCCGCGACGGCAAGCAGCGCGGCATGACGCCACGGCACATAGCGCCACGTTTGGCTTAGGATAATCAAGTCCTGCAGCAAGATCAGTGGCGCGATGAAACCCACCACCCGGTCTGGCTCCATTATCAACAGGAGCAGTGGCGTGCCAATGAGTGCAAAGCCTATGCCAAAGGTGATCTTGATGGCGGAGGCAAACATGATTATGAGTGCAACGAGAATAAGCGTAGTATCCAGCGGCATGGTTACCTATTCTACATGAGCCGGAGTCAGGACGCGCCGTGTGCCATTGATTCTTCGCAGCTGTATGCATTGGCGCCTCCAGTGCCGCCACAATCTGTGATAGACCCCAAGTTGTCAGGAATGCAAGCCAGGTGCGATCTAGACATCGAGATGGCCGCTATGTTCGATCACCAGACCATACTGGTTCCCTTTACGTCTCCCAATGGCGGGGCGTATCCTGTACGTTGAGTTCGGGGCATTGGCACCTTGACCCAGTTACACGTCCACAGAGGAATAGGTCCAGCGGCTCCTTCGCCGACTTGGGCAACAAAGAGAGTAGCGATGAGTAGCACAGTGATTGACCGCGTCACGCTTCCCATCGCCGGGCTTTCGGCCGGCGATGGCGCAGCCGAACTCGAAGACGCGCTGCGTGCAGTGCCGGGTGTTGCCAGTGTCCACCTGGACCTTATCACTTCGGCGGCGGTGCTCGACGTCTTTCCGCGCCATCCCCTGTCCCAACAGGACCTAAGTTCAGCTGTGGCTTCCGCGGGGTACACCATTCCCGTTGAGACCACCAACCTGAGCATTGGCGGGATGACCTGCGGTTCCTGTGTCACGCACGTAGAGCATGCCCTTAACGGCATCCAGGGCGTGCGCGAGGCCAGGGTGAACTTGGCTGCAGAGAAGGCGTCCGTCGACTTCATCGCCGGTATGGTGTCCCTCGACGCGCTCAAGGAGGCGGTCGAGGACGCCGGCTATCGCATGGAGGGCGTCGCCGCCGAGTCGGCCACAGGTGAGCGAGACCGCCGACGTGCTCGCGCAAGGGAGGTCAGGTCCCTTCGAACCAAGGCCATCGTCGCGTTAGTTCTTGGCGCCCTGGTCCTCATCGGCAGCCTGGAATCCGTCTTCACGTGGGCTCCAGCCTTCTTGCAATCCAAGTACGTCCTCTGGGGATTGGCAACTCTAGTCGTCGTATGGGCCGGCGGCGGGTTCTTTGTGAATGGCCTGGGAGTGTTGCGCTTCAAGACCGCCAACATGTTCACCCTTATATCCATTGGGGTCGGCGCCGCCTACCTCTATAGCGTGGCTATCGTGCTCTATCCCGACTACTTTATCGCGCGCGAAATGCCCACAACGCTCTTCTTCGACACAGCGGCGATCATTGTCGCACTCATACTAGTGGGAAGGTTCCTGGAAGCATCGAGCAGACGACGCACCTCCGAGGCCATCAACCGTCTGCTTGACCTGCAAGTCCGAACAGCTCGTGTGGTGCAAAACGACGAGGCCATCGACGTGCCCATCGAGGAGGTCTTCGTCGGAGACGTAGTACAGGTGCTCCCCGGCGAACGCATCCCGGTCGACGGCATTGTCCTCAGTGGCATCTCCGCAGTCGACGAGTCGATGCTCACTGGCGAGAGCCTCCCCATTGAGAAGGGCCCCGGTGACTCGGTGTACGGCGCGACCATCAACGGCATCGGCACATTCACCTTTCGAGCGCACAAGGTGGGGGCGGAAACCCTGCTCGCCAACGTCATTCGCATGGTGGAAGAGGCGCAGATATCCAAGGCGCCCGTGCAGCGCACTGTGGACGTGGTGGCGTCCTACTTTGTACCGGCTGTCCTTACCATAGCCTTTGCGGCATTCATCCTGTGGTACGCGCTTGGGCCGGCGCCGTCCCTCTCCTACGCCTTGATGACCTTTGTGGCCGTGCTCATCGTGGCATGCCCTTGCGCTCTCGGCCTTGCCACACCAACGGCCATTGTCGTTGGCACCGGCGTCGGTGCGGCGCACGGCGTACTCATTCGCACAGCAGAGGGACTGGAACGGGCCCATGCCGCCAATACTGTGGTGCTCGATAAGACAGGCACCCTCACCTTCGGCAGGCCGGTCCTGGTCGACCTCATGGCTTTCGGCGTCGGTGAAAGCGAGACTCTGCGGCTTGCCGCCTCCGTTGAACGTACGTCTGAGCACCCATTGGCCAGGGCGTTGGTTGAGGCAGCGGAGGAGCGCGGGCTGAAGCTTGAGAATGTCACAGAGTTTGAGTACATCCCCGGCGAGGGCGTCATCGGGGCGGTCGGCAGGCGGCGGGTCGCCGTGGGCAACGGTCGCCTGATGGCATCCCTCGGCGTTGACGCTACCTCGGTGGCGTCAAGGGCAGGCGCCATGGCGGCCAACGGCAAGACGCCCATCTTCGTCGCGATCGGCGACAGCCTTTCGGGGATCATGAGCGTGCAGGACACGGTGAAGCCGGAGGCGTATGAGGTAGTATCCCGGCTTCGCCGGATGGGCATGGAGCCCATCATGCTCAGCGGCGACAACAAACGTACGGCTGAGGCCATCGCCCGCCGGCTCGGTATCGTGCAGGTAATCGCAGGTGTGCACCCTGACGAAAAGGCGCTCAAGATTCGGCAGCTGCAATACGAGAAAAAGATCGTCGCCATGGTGGGTGACGGCATCAACGACGCCCCCGCTCTGGCGCAGGCGGACGTCGGCATCGCCATGGGCAACGGCACGGACGTGGCCATCGAGTCGGCGCAGATCACGCTCCTTCGTGGCGACCTTCGGGGGCTCCTGACCGCCTTCGCGCTGAGCTCCGCCACAGTAAGGGTCATTCGGCAAAACCTCTTTTGGGCATTCTTCTACAACCTGATGCTCATACCCATCGCGGCCGGCGCCTTCTACCTGCTGTTTGACTCCGTCATTGGCTACGTTCCGTCATACTTGGAGTTCGCCTTTGGAGACAGGGGTTTTCTGAACCCTATGCTGGCCGCGGCAGCCATGGCCATCAGTTCGGTAACGGTCGTGGCCAACTCGCTTCGACTCAACGGGTTCAGGCCGCCTCGCTAGGGGGTCGCGCCGAGGATTGGCAGAGGTACGCTGAGCGCGGCATTGTCCAAGATTGGGAGTGTGATATGAGTCCAGGATTTCTTGGGTTGTTCGGGAGCGCCAAGGCCGAGGATCCCGTCTGCAAAATGCAGGTGGACACCAAGAAGCCACCGGGCGGCACCCACGAGCACAACGGGGTTACGTACTATTTTTGCGGACCCGGGTGCAGGGTAGCCTTCTCCAAGGAACCAGAGGCATATCTTTCCGGGGAAAAGCGGATGGACATGTAGACCTGTCGATCCTGTTTGTGAGGCAAAGGAAGAGGGGCGCGGAAGAAACTTCCGCGCCCCTCTTGTCATCTCTTCGCAGTTCTTAGCCCTGCTCCGCAGCGTTCCCGTCTGTCTCTTCTTCTGCGTCGGAGTCTTCAACCTCCGTCGAGAGGGTGATCTCCAGAACCTCACGGATGCCGGCGTAGTTGATGCCCTTCTCCGACAACTCAGCGATAGTACGGATGAGGTTCAGGTCTGCATCGGAATACAGGCGTGTACCGCCCTGCGTTCGCTGAGGTTCCAGCAAGCCCGCAGTCTCAAACGCACGCAGCCTGTGCTCTGACACTTCTGTCAGAGTTGACGCCACGCTAACAGAATATTTGCCTACATTGCGATCTTCAACCATACATTCAGCAAGCGCCGACAGACATAGATTACCCGAAGAAACAGGCAAATCTGCCGAGGTCATGGGCATCCTACCGCTTCAATTAGCGGTGTGCAAGGGAATGCTGGACCTTTACGTGCTGCCGAATGGACTCAACAGAGCTATTCAGCGCAAACAGGTGGTTCACCACAATGCTGTGAGGACACCTCAACCCGAACTGCCCCCAGTCAGTGGCCCACGATTCGTTGGTGGCCTGCTCCAACTTGCGGGTGGCGCGGAGAAGGTCATCAGCCATGGAGGAAAGGACGTATGGCACTGCGTTCATCATCGGAGCCGCCACCTCTCTGGGAAACGTTTCGCCCACTTCCGCTATGGGGTACTAGAATCGTAGCAATCCCAGTGCCCGTTGTCAAGTAATCTAGTGTTGACTCTTCGATTTTCCTTGAGAGTCTTTACCAATTATATCTTGATAGATTTATTGATTATCGCCGATGACTGCTGTGGAATATCACATGGCGTGCTTTAGAACTTCTTGTGTGGGCCATGCGATAACCAAACTGGCATTGTTAGGTTTGCTGAATGACCCTCACTCGGTCTTCTCCAGCGTAATGCAAGGTAATTTGGGGCAGCGCGCCCGGATTATCTCGACTTACCCGTGTGCTTGACGGCCGCGAGTATCATGTTTTGGAGAATCCCACATCATACGAGGTGGCACGTGGCGCAGACGGCGACAGTGTTGATCTATACCCGCAAAGACTGCAGCTACTCGGACGCCGCTATGTCCGAGATGGACGACAACGGGACACAGTACCGTCAGATCGACATCGACGAGGTCGCGGGAGCCACGGAAGAGCTGCTGCAGCTCTCAAACGGCGAGGCCATCACGCCGGTCATGGTTGTTGACGGCGAGGTGGTGATTGGCTACCACGGCCTGGGCTGATCGTTCTAGCCCGGGGCCGTGCGCCCCAGTTAACGCTCCTTGACACCCTTCGCCTCCGCCAGCTACCATGAAAGCACGACCCGGCCCGGTGGTGTAGCGGCCTAACATACCGCCCTGTCACGGCGGAGATCGGGGGTTCGAATCCCCTCCGGGTCGCCACCGAGCCCTTCCTCGAAGAGGTCTCTCCCTTTGGTTAAGATCCTCTTTCCCCGTAGACTCTATTCGCAATGTGCGGCTGACACTCCCGTGAGCGGTACGTATCGTTGAATGCGTCGCGCCCCTTCTCGCAGTCCCTATCCGAATGTCGGCTTGTTCACCATCAAGTAGAGAGAGCAAAGCGGCAACGCAATCGCCAGCCCTCCCCAGATGTACCACCTCCGGAGTGCGGAGAAGAACTCGTCTGGAGGAGACTCCGGGTATTCCGATGGGTCAGAGAACACAGCCATGCGGTCCTGCACGGGAATCAGCATTCCCACCCATATGGCGCCGGAAGCGGTGAAAAGCGCCAGAGCAACCGAGATCCAGGTGATCTGTTCAAAGGCCCCCCACCCTCCCCATCGGGCAAACACCATGGCGAATCCGTTCATCAGAATCAACAGCACACCAGGCAGGGTGAAGAGCAAGTCAGCGCGAATAACTGCCTTGGCTGAGAAGTGAATGACTTCAACATGCTTTGTCCGCTCCCCCAGCACCATCCATGCTGCCGTCACGATGATGTTGCCAAGGAAGACCACCGCACCGGCGATATGCAAGAACGTGTGCCAAGCAAAGGGGTAGAGCGGAAGCGACGCTGCCAGCGCCAACAATGTAAGCAATCCATAGGCCAACCGCTCCCTAGTGCCAATCTATCGCACAGCCCCTCCTTTGGACGGGTCCCCAAGGGCAAACAGGGTTTCAGTTTCCACACATGAGCAGTAATGTGAACGAGCCCAGCAAGCCCCGTGGCGGTAGCCGTGACTCTAGTTGTCTCCCGCAACCATTGCAACCGAGGAAAGATGGAATGACCAGATTCCCAAGATAGATTGACACGGGCAGTCTTGCTGGATATTCGAAGCCTCGGAGACGGGCTAGGCACTTCTAACTGACTAGCATGCATAGTGCCGCCCCCAAGACGCCAAGAGGCCGCCCGGTGTGGGCGGCCTCTCTTCATGCGAAGTTGTTGAGCCTCTGCCGTTATGCGGTACCCTTGGCCAATTCGCCATCCTTTGCCATGAGCTCCTTGAAGTCGGCTGTGGTGTTCACCACGTCGACTGCCCGGACGTTGAAGGCGGCGGCGTCCTGTACTGCGGCGGGCTCCACGCCCTCCTGTAGCTCCCGTGCCATGCGCAGCAATTGTCGCCGCGCGAAGATGATCGCGGTGTCGCTGGTGCCCAGGTGCTCCTGCGTCCGGTCGACGATGCGGCCCATGCTGTCCGTCATCGCCTCGTCCTGCGAGCGCCCCAGAGGGATGCCCGTGAAGTTGAAGGTCTTCTGCATATCCCGGTCGATCAGGAAGTCGTTGGCCAGGGTGCGTACGTCGTGCCAGCCATCGATGATCTGGCCGTCCATGGCGCGGTGGAGCACTCGTTCCAACTGCAGCGTCGTCGCCCGTCGCTGCTCCAGTTGATCCTCGGGGATGGGCTCGTAGGGATCGTAGGTGAAGGAGAAGACGGACGTGTGGTCGTCGTCAATCGGCACCCACGCGTGACCGGTCGTCGGGAATACGGGACTGGGAATGAGGTTGTACACGGGCAGGATGTACTGGGTGCAGCGCCAGTAGTACTCACCGTCCCCAATGTCCCGGCGGGAGCCGTAGATGAAGCCGTAGTCCGTCTCCTGCACAATGAGCTTCGGCGAGCCGTCGATGACGGTCATGTCCTTGCCGTTCTTGATACGCCGCCCGACGTTTCGGGGCCGGTCCTTCGGGTCAAACCAGCGGTGCAGGAAGGAGACGTGGGAGGTGTCCAAGTCGCCCTCGATGGTCTGCATGTAGTTGGAGTCCTGGATCCAACGCATGACCAAGCGGTTGGCGGAGGGCACCCGCGCCCACTCCAGGTGCGGGAAGGGCGGCTGTACTTCAGGCGGGCCCATGTAGACAAAGATGCAGTCGCCGGCCTCCACCGTGGGGTAGGCCCTGATCTTCACCTTGTCCTTGAAGTTGCTCTCGGCGGGCTCCGAAGGCATGTCGACGCAGTTTCCTTCAATGTCGTACTTCCACCCGTGGTAGACGCACCGCAGGCCGCTCTCCTCGTTCCGCCCGAAGTAGAGGCTGGCACGGCGGTGGGGACAGTTGGCGTCGATCATCCCGACATTGCCGTCGGAGTTGCGGAAGGCGACGAGGTCCTCACCGAGCAAACGCACGCGCACCGGCGCGCCGTCCACCTCCGGGACCTCCTCCGAGAGCAGGATGGGCTGCCAGAACCGCCGCATGAGCTCGCCCATGGGCGTTCCAGGGCCTACTCGAGAAAGAAGTTCGTTTTCTTCTAAGGACAGCATGTTTCACCTCCGCTTAGCCGTCGCCCCGCGCCGACGATGCCGCATTGTAGCGCGGGCGCGTGAGTGTGTCACCTCACTTGAGGGGAATAGTTACAATCCGCAGTTAACGGTCAGGGAGAACGCGGCGCAGCCTCTGGATTCCCGCCCTGCTCTCCCCAGCCCCTACCCCTGCGTCAGCGCCATCACTCCGGTAACGTCATCGGCGGTGTCCAGGACCCAGAGTGCTGCCAGCAACTCGTCCGCTTGGGACTGCGAGAGGACGCGGTGGGCCAGTGTGCGGAACTTTTGCTCCAGTTGCGCATCAGTCATGGGGTTCTCCGGCGCACCTGTTGCATGCGCGACGCTCTCCGTTATGGAGCGTCCGTCACGAAGGGTTACCGTCACCTCGGCGGCGTCCTCCGCCACGGAGGCGTCGACTGTGGCGCGAATCTTGTCCCGCAACGCGGCAACCGCCGGGTCCAACACCCGCTCGTCTGTGTACTGCTCCGGAAACGCCCCTCCGTCGATGAGCCCCACGGCCATCGAGTGTTGGTGGGAGAACTTGCCCTCAAGCCCCACGCGGGGGTTGGGTCGGTCCATAAGCTCCAGCACCAGCGGGTGCACGCGCGCCGACACCGACTCCACGTCGTCCGCCGCCACACCGTGGGTGTTGCGCAACGTGATCATGGCGTCGATGAGCGGGTGGCTCACCACGCCGCAGGAATAGGGCTTCAGGCCGTTGTTGGGGAGCTCCCACCGCTCGCCGAGAGCGTCGGTGATCTGCTCCATATCAGAGGCGGTGGAGAGGACGGCGGCGAAGCCTCGTCGACCCTCCAGGATCTCGCGGGTAGATGTGAACCCCCGGCGCGCCAGAAGGACGGCGAGGACGCCGCTCTGCGCCGAGCGGCCCGCATGGAATGGCTTCGACATGGAGCCGAAGACCTCGCGCACGCCAGCCGCCTGCGTCCCAGCGATGCCCAGCGCCTGGGTCATCTGCGACTCGTCGAGGCCTAGCAATCGTCCCGCAGCCCCGGCAGCGCCAAACACCCCGCAGGTGCCGGTGATGTGCCACCCGGCATTGTAGTGGTTTGGGTAGACGGACAGTCCCACGCGACAGCAGGCCTCGATGCCGATCACCGTCGCAGCGAGGACGTCGAGACCTGTCGCGCCCTCGCGCTCGGCAACGGCAAACGCTGCCGGGATCGTCGGTGCAGAAGGGTGGATGACCGTCGGGAAGTGGGTGTCGTCGTAGTCCTCAAGGTGTGCGAGGTAGCCGTTGGCCAATGCGGCGTTCTGCAGGTTCGTGCGCGTCCCCGCTCCGATAAGGGAGGCGATGGCGGCGCCACCCTCTTCCTCAAACAGCCCCGTGAGTATTGCCATGGACGGGTCCGCCGAGGCGTACAGGGCGACGGCCATGTAGTTGATGATACAGCGCTTGCCCTCGTGCAGGATGGGGGCGGGAATGGCCTCTGCCGGCGTGTTCAGGATGAAGCGGGCCAGGGTCTCAGTAGCGCCCATAGGTAGTCCCTCTCTCAAGTCCGGGTTTGCCCGCGAAGTTTGCCCGCGAATGCGGACGGGAGAATTGTACTACGGGAAGGGATTGGCATGGGAACAGGGGTGTTGACCAATCCCGCATCTGATAGCACAATGGAAGACAGTTACAAAGTAAGGATGATGTCATAGCTTCTAAGACTTCTGATACCGCCCGCGCTCCCGAGCAGGTTGAGCATAAGTCCCGCCGATTTCTCTTCTGGTGGCGCCGCAAGCCAAAACACGCTGAGTTGTCGCAGGACCCCCCGCCCGCTGCTTCCGTCGTTGCCGCCGTTGCCGAGCCTCCCGTCCACGTCGACCATTTAAACACTGAAGCTCCTCAGGACGGGGCGGAGCCCATGCCCCGACGCCGACGTTCCCCTAAGGCGCCCTTAACCCGCCAAGCTCCTGCCCCGGACGTCCCCGCCTCCTTCGGCCCCATGTCCGTCAGCCGCGAAGTCGCCCAAGCTCTTCACGTCATGGGATACCAAAGCCCAACGCCCATTCAAGAGCAGTGCATCCCCGTGATGGCCGCCGGCAAAGACGTTGTTGCGCAGGCGATGACAGGCACAGGCAAGACCGCCGCCTTCGGCATACCGCTGGTGGAAAGGGTGAACATGGGTACCAAGGGCGTTCAAGCCTTGGTGCTCACACCGACGCGGGAATTGGCCGTGCAGGTCCGTGACGAGCTTCACCGGCTTGGACAATTCAAGAAAGTGCGCGTGGTCGTGTGCTACGGCGGGCAGGCCATCAACACCCAGATCAATGCACTGAATGCGGGCGCCCACATCGTGGTCGGCACGCCAGGGCGGTTGCTGGACCACCTGCGGAGGCGCACGTTGACTTTGTCGGACGTCCGAACCGTCGTGCTTGATGAGGCCGACCAGATGCTGGACATCGGTTTCCTGCCTGACATCGAGCGCATCCTCCGCCACACGCCCCGCGAACGGCAGACGTCGCTCTTCTCCGCGACTATGCACGCAGCCGTACGCGGCATTGTCCAACGCCACTTGCGCGAGCCGTCTTGGATGCTCATAGGCAATGAGATCCAAACAGCCCCCAAGGTGCAGCAGGTCTACTATGAGGTCTGGGACAAGGACAAGGTGCGCGGCCTCGCGAGCCTCCTTCGCCAGGACCTCAATGGCGGCAAGGCGCTGCTCTTTCTGCGGACCCAGGCGGGCGTCGACCATCTTGTTCGGTCGTTGCAGCGGCACGACATTACGGTGGCCGGCATCCACGGCGGCATGACGCAGCCGCAACGCAGCGGCGTGATGCGCTCCTTCAAGGAAGGCAAGCTGAAGGTGCTGGCAGCCACCAACGTGGCGGCGCGCGGGCTGGACATTCCCGAGGTCTCCCACGTCATCAACTATGACATGCCCCAGAACATGGAAGAATACGTCCACCGCATCGGAAGGACGGCCCGCATGGAGGCCGACGGCACGGCCATCACCTTTGTGACGGAGTGGGACATCGAGATGATGGACACGCTCCTCAACAGTGTGGGCGACGGCCTCGAGCGCGGCACGCTTCCCCTCTACGCCTAAGCGCCCCTCTTCGCGAAAGCTGCTGCCTTCAAGCATCTTCAAACTGTCAGCTTGCAGCGTGACTTCCGCTCAGGTAGCCTAGAATAGAGGCACCCCTCTTGGGGTCGAACGGAAGGAGCAAGACAATGGCAACGCGAAACGCCTTCTCCTGCGCCAAGTGCGGCCACGACCAGTTTGAGACCGACGAGATACGGGCCACCGGCAAGTTCTCACGATTCTTCGACATCCAGAACAAGAAGTTCACCGCCCTTTGCTGCTTGAACTGCGGATACACGGAGATCTACCGCGCCAAGTCCAAGGGCCTCGGCAACGTCCTGGACTTCTTCACCAGCTAGGTTGCGACTTCCTCCCACCCTTGACGTTCGCCTGCTTGCGGACTAGCCTCAGGCAAATGAGCAAGGGAGGACGCCATGCTGTCCCGTGAAGAGAACGAGTTGATGTGCCGCGTGGGCCCCGGCACCCCCATGGGCGAGTACCTGCGGCGCTTCTGGTCCCCCGCCCTGATGTCAGAGGAGTTGCCGGAGGCCGACTGCCCTCCCATTCGAGTGCGGCTCATGGGCGAGGACCTCGTCGCCTTTCGCGACACCAACGGCCGCGTGGGGCTAGTCGACAACTACTGCCCCCACCGCCGCGCCAGCCTCTTCTTCGGCCGCAACGAGGAAAGCGGTCTGCGCTGCGTTTACCACGGCTGGAAGTTCGACGTGAACGGCGACTGTGTCGACATGCCGTCGGAACCCGCCGAGAGCAACTTCAAGGATAAGGTGAAGACTAAGTCGTACCCGTGTCAGGAGCGCTCGGGCTTCGTGTGGACCTACATGGGACCTCCGGACAAGACGCCGCAGATGCCGGACTTCGAGTGGATGCACGTGCCGGAGGAGAACAGGGGCTTCGCCAAGTTCATCTATGAGTGCAACTTTGTGCAGTCGGTGGAGGGCGAGATAGACACCGTCCACGCCTCCTTCCTCCACAGCAACCTGGACGCCCAGGCCGTCGCGCCCAGCGCCACCACCAGCGGCAGCCGCTACATGTACAACGAGCGTTGGGCCAACTTCTTCGTCCGCGACAAGGAATACGGCCTGCTCATCGGCGCGCGCCGCCCCGCGGAGAACGACAGCTACTACTGGCGCATCTCCCAATGGCTCCACCCCTTCTACACAATGACGCCCAGAGAGCCTGGACTAGGGCAAAACTCCTACGTCCGCTGTCGCATGTGGGTGCCTAGAGACGACGACACCACCTGGGTCTACCTGAGCCACTGGCACCCCAAGCGCCCGATGCTGGAAGCGGACCGGCGCGAGATTGCCTCTTGCCGCAACCTCATCCCCGGCACGTGGCGCGCCAAGGCGAACCTTGGGAACGACTACCTCATCGACCGGGAGATGCAGCGCACCAAGACGTACGCGGGCTTGCCCAGGGGCACGGGTCGTGTCGAGGACGCGGCGATGATCGAGACGATGGGTTCCGTGGTGGACCGCCCGCTGGAACACCTCGGCACCAGCGACTCCGCCATCATCGCCATGCGCCGGCGCCTCATCAAGGGGGCGACGGAACTGCAGGAGGGCATCGAGCCGGAGCAGGCGCACCACCCGGAGTACTACCGACAGCGTTCCAGCAGCGCAGTCCTCCCCCGCGACGTTATGTTCGACGAGGACCCGGAAGTGCAGAAGGAGATAACCGCGGACCTGTAAAGGGCACCCTGTAGGTCAGCAAGTAGGCAATAGAGAGAAGAGGCGGTGCAAGCATGAGCTTGCACCGCCTCCGCATTCTCAGGGTGATTAGCTACGCCAGCCCAAGCACCTCAGCCGGCATGTTGTTGGGGTCTGCGCCATCAGACATGCTTAGAACGTATCCGCAGAGGCAGGCGTGCTCCTCGTGCGCGTAGCGTTGCGCCTCGCTGGCCGAGACCCAGTCACCGTCGACGGGCAGGCCCACGCAGGCGTGGCGCACGTGGTTGAGTTCGGCGTTGTCCACGTTGGGCGGGACCGAGCCGTCCTCCATATGGGCGTTGGTCGCACGGATCAGCTGCCGTCGCACAATAATGCACATGCCGTCTGTGGTGCCCAAGTGTTCGCGAGTGCGGTCGTAGATCGGCTCACCCGCGGGGTTGGCCATGAGCTCCGTCATCGCCCGGTCCTGCAGGTTCATTACGAAGGGTACGCCGCTCATCATCTCGGTCTTCTCGACTTCCATATCGCGCCAGTAGTCGGTGTCCTTGTTGGCGACGGTGTGGAAGTAGGTGAGCGGGTTGCTGGTGCGCTCGACATAGCCGCCGGCGGCGTAGAACGGATCCTGGTAAGTGCGGCTGTTGCGCTCCTCCTCCGTCATAGGGCGGTTACGGTAGCCGCCCAATGAGATGAGCATCGAGTGCGTGTCGTCGACCGGCACGTGGGCACGGAGGTGCGCCGAGTTGGCGTCGCCGCCCACCATGGTGAAGATCGGGAATATGTACTGGTTGATGCGGTGCCAGTACCGGTCTGTGTCGCCGACCCGCCGCCTAGCGGTGTAGAAGGCGCCGTACTCGGCGGGCTTTGCCTGCACAAAGGGGTTCTTCATCGGGCTGAAGGTGCCCCGGATGTGGCCGCGGCCGATGGGCCCAACGTCAGCTCGGAGGCGGGCGTGCAGCCAGTCGAGGTGGACGGAGTCGGTGTCGCCCTCAAGGTTCTGGAACCAGTTGGCCTCCTCCATCATGATGACGGGTGGGAACGCGTTTTCCTCGGGAATGAGGTTCACGTCGAAGGCGGGAAATGGCGGCGGCGTTTCCCGCGAACCCATGTACACCCAAATCATGTGGTTCACGTCGTTGCATGGGTAGTTGCGGATATGCACCTTGTCCCTGTAGTTGCTGGTCTCCGGCTCCGATGGCATCTCCAGGCAGTTGCCATTCACGTCATACTTCCAACCGTGGTAGATGCAGCGGAGCCCGCCTTCTTCGGAGCGGCCAAAGTAGAGACTCGCGCCGCGGTGGGGGCAGGACTCGGGGAAACACCCCACATTTCCGTCGCTGTCGCGGAACATCACGAGGTTCTCGCCGAGCAGTCGCATCCGCTTGGCGGGCGAGTCCGGTGTGGGAAACTCATTCGACGGTAGCGCGGGAATCCAGTATTCCCTAATCAGGTTGCCCATGGGCGTCCCAGGCCCAACCCTCGTTAGCAGCTCGTTTTCTTCCCTGGTGAGCATCACTCCTCCATCATGGTCTTTGCAGTGATCCAAGCACTACGATTTGTAGCTGAGAGTACGGACGCGCTCCCGCATTGTCAAGCAAGGTCTGACATGGTGAAGAGGCGCTACGTGGCCTCCGCAGCGTCCGGCGGGGCGTCTTCCACCCTTGCCCACCTCGGCCGAGTGAACTGCGCGACGGCCACGAGGGCGGAGACTGCGACGATTGCGACGATGACCCCAATGGGCTCGCCAGTAAGGAACGTGAGCGCCATCAGCAAGACGAACCCGGCGCCCATACCGAAGATGGCCCCCTTCCTGAGGGTCACCAGCAGCAGGATTGCCGGAACGAGGGAAGCCACGGCGAGCAGCGGGACCAGCCCCAGCGCAACGCCGACGGTCGTGGCAACGCCCTTGCCGCCCACAAACCTCAACCACACGGGCCAGTTGTGCCCCATTACAACAGCGGCGGCGGCGAAGTACACGGCCAGCTCTGGCGCTTCGAGCAACCTCGGCACAACGACAGCGAGAGCTCCCTTGCCAAGGTCGAAGAGGAACACGAACACGCCGCCGCGTTTGCCGAGCGCGTTGAAAGCGTTGAGCGTTCCCGCATTCAACGTACCGACCTTGCGGATGTCCACACCCTTGACGAACCGCGCAAGGAGATAGGACGGCGATATACTGCCCAACAGGTAGGCAGCTATAGCAAAGAGCGCTACGGACAAGATGTCGCCGTTCATGTGTCCTGCCCCGGAATTTATGCCCGGTGTAGCCCTTGAGCCAACGCCAGACCACGCTTTTCGCGTTAAGCCTAGATCTTGAACAACTTGGCCGCCGTCTCACCGAGCATGTCTGCCTTCTGTTCGTCCGTCAGGTAGTCCGGCTCGTTGATGAACTCCACCTGCGCATAGTCCCCCATGCCAAAGGGATAGTCCGTGCCCAGCATCACCTTATCGTGGCCAAAGGAGTCAATCAGGTAGTGCAGCGTCTGCTGGGAGTGCGTCAGCGCATCAAAGTAGAATTTTTTCATGTACTCGCTAGGCAGGCCAGCGATGGACGATCCCGTCAGGCCCGTCCGCCAGGCGTGGTCCCACCGCCCGCGAATGTACGGGCAGCTGCCGCCGCCGTGGGCCAGATAGATCTTGAGGTTGGGGAACTCCTGGAAGACGCCGCCGAAGATGATGCTCCCCGCCGCGACGGCCGTGTCCGTGACGTTGCCGATGATGTTATTGAGGAACCAGCTCTCCAGCCGATCCGGCCCCAGGACGTTGGCCGGGTGGATGAAGACCGGCACGTCCAGCTCCTGCACCTTGGCCCAGAATGGGCCGAACTCCTTGGCGTCCAGATTTACCCCGTTGATGTTGGAGGCGATGCCGACGCCGACCATGCCCAGCTCCCTGACGGCGCGATCAATCTCCGCCGGCGCTTTTTCCGGCTCGCCCATCGGCGCGATAGCCAGCCCGACGAACCGGTCGGGGTTCGCCTCCACCACCCGCGCCAGGGCGTCGTTGAAACGCTGCGCCGCCTCGGTTCCTTTGCTCAGCAGCCCCAGCCACGCCGAGAGCGCCTGCACCTGCACGCCGTGTGCGTCCATGTCCGCCAGCCGCACCCCGATGTCCGTGATGTTGCCCACCATATTGAAACCCCCAAATGGCTCCGGCAGAAGGTCCATCACCTCTTCCGGCACAATGTGGGCGTGGGTGTCGATAGTCCGCATGGCTTGCTCCTTTGTGTTTGGGATTGGCCCGGGTCGGGCTAAGCCGAGGCTTCCTTTTCCCTGGCCAGCAACGCGAGGCTCTCGCCAGTGAACCCGCCGAGGCCCATGCCCTGGTGCACGTCCCACTCAATGATCTCGTAGGTGCGGAGACCGAGGGCGTGGAACGGCTCCGAGTCGAGCACCTGCTTGGCCTCGTCCAGCGAGCCTGCACGAACCAGGATGATGCCCATGGAACGGTCGCCGGAAGGACCCGAGAACAGCACGCCGCCGCTTTCGTGCATCCGGCGCTGCCAGTCCAGATGCTCCTGCAAATGCGGGGTTATCTGCTCGCGAGGCGCGACAGGGCGCGAGAATGTCAGGTACCACATGGCGTTTCTCCCTCGATTGCACAGACACAGACCGCCCGCACGGCCATTCAATCGACCCTGCGGGCGGCAAGCTAGTCGAATTATCCAATCGGCCCCTGGAAGACCTGGTCAACGTAGGTGTCAGACAGGGGCTCCAGCGCCTCCGGCCAGTCCTCGACCTGGTGCGTCGACGCCTCTGCGCCGAGGGCTCTGCGCAGCTCCGCCGGGCGCGGCTTTCCCTCCCAGCCCAACTGCTCCATGTAGTAGTACAGCATGATGCCGTTGCCCTCCGGGTCGAGGGCGTAGGCGGCGTAGTCGATGCCAGGGTGCAGCTCCGACGACAGGTCCAGGAAGCGCACGCCATTCTCCTTCAGGAAGGTGACGGCTTCCTTGAGCTGCTGGTAGCTGCCGACCTCGATGCCGAACGACATGCAGGTGGAGACGTCCGGCCAGCCCAGCTCGCCGCGCAGTTCCTCCGGGAACAGCCCCAGCGTGTGGTGCTCGGCGCCATTGCGCAGGAAGGCGACGCGCCGGCCCTTGTACTCGACTTCCTCCGTGACGGTGAAGCCCATGTCCTCCGTGTACATCTCAATCGATGCGCCCACGTTCTTGACGAAGAGGTTGACCGGCCCGATCTTCGTGATCTTGAACGGCCTGGCAATCATCACGCCGCCGACCTCGTACTTCTGCGGCAGCATCTCCTTGCTTCGGTAGCCGGACTGGATGTCGATACTCTTGGCGATGGCCTCGTCGACCTCGTCCTCCTCGGACATCTGCGGCAGGCCGGGCTCCTCTCGGAAGCCGCGGTAGTACATGTCGCGAGGCTTGCTGTGGCCGTTCCAGCCCTCCTGCTCGATCCCGTAGTAGAGCTCGTTAACGTGGCCGTCGGGGTCGTAGCAGTAGACATGCCAGTTGCTGCCGGGCATGTCGCGGCCTACCCGCATGATGGGGACTTCACGCTCGTTGAAATAGTGGTAAGCGCCGATGACCTCGGAGAGAGCGCCGGTCTGCCAGGTAATCTGGTTGATGTTGATGCCGTGAGCGCCGGTCATGCCCTCGGTCGAGTTGCCGGATGCGGCGGCGCGGCCCGCAGCCATGGCGTTCATCACCTTGGCGTTGAACAGCACGAAAGCGTGATGGTCAGCGCCATAGCGCATGAAGTAGCCCTTGCCATTCTCGACGTCCTTCAGCCACTCCTGTACCTGTGGGCTGGGGTTCGCCTTGAAGTCGTTCTCGTCGGAGACCTTGAAGCCAAGGAGGTCCCGGTAGAAGACCACACACTCTTCCATGTTGTGAACGTTGAAGCCGAAGTGGCCCAGCCGCCTGATCTTGAAGGGCTGCTTCAGCATGACACCGCCAACGTTGTAGAGTTTGCGCCCGGTATCCGTTGCCATTGCTCGCCTCCTGGTAGTTGCTTCTTCCGCAATGATGTGCGAACTGCGCACATGAGCATAGAGGAAATGTGGGCCCAGTATACCACGCGCCCTTACGCTACTTCTGCCACTGTCGATGCTTGACCGGCCGCCGCTGCCGCCATAGCATCACCCAAACCGAGACAGGGGGCAGCCATGCCGACCCGTGAAGACCTGAAGCGCAGCGTTGCCGAGGAGATTGACCGCCGGGGCGAGGAGCTGGTGCGCGTCGCGAAGACGATCCTGGAGCACCCCGAGCCCGGCTTCCGCGAGACCAAGACCGCAGCCGTCGTCGACCGCGTGATGGGCGAGATGGGCGTGCAACGGCGCACGGGCATTGCCATCACGGGCGTCAAGGGACAACTCGATGGCGGCGCCGGGCCCGGGCCGACGGTGGCGGTGCTGGGCGAGCTGGACTCGCTGCTTGTGCCGGGCCATCCCCACGCCGACCCGTCGACGGGGGCGGCGCACGCCTGTGGACACCACGCGCAGATCGCGATGATGCTCGGCGTCGGGATGGGGTTGCAGGCGGCGGGGGTGCTCGACGCGCTGAGCGGGCGGGTGTCGCTCATCGCTGTGCCCGCTGAGGAGTACATCGAGATCGAGTACCGCAACGAGTTGCGGCAGCAGGGGAAGCTGGGGCTCCTGGCGGGCAAGGCGGAGTTCCTGCGCCTCGGCGAGTTCGACGACATCGACCTCGCGATGATGACGCACACCTCCAGCACGCCGAACGAGGGCAAGCTGGCACTGTCGTCCACCAACAACGGGATGATTGCCAAGTTCATCCAGTACCAGGGCCGAGCCGCACACGCCGGCGGCGCGCCACACATGGGAGTGAACGCGCTCAATGCCGCCATGCTGGCGCTTTCCGCCATCCACGCCCAGCGGGAAACCTTCCAGGACAAGGACACCGTGCGCGTGCACCCCATCATCACGCGCGGCGGGGCGTCCGTGAACTCCGTGCCCGCCGACGTGCGCATGGAGACTTTTGTGCGGGGCAACAACCTTGCGGCCATCGCCGACGCAGACATGAAGGTGGACCGGGCCTTGCGGGCCGCCGCCATGGCCATAGGCGCGACGGTGGAAATCACGACGCTGCCCGGCTACATGCCCATGCGTAACGACGACGGGATGATGTCGATGTACAGCGCCAACGCCGCCCTGCTGGTCGGTGAGGACAACGTAGGCCGGGCAGGACACCGCACAGGCTCGACGGACATGGGCGACGTTGGGCAGGTCATGCCGACGATCCACCCCTATGTCAGCGGGGCTGTTGGGTCCGGTCACGGCATCGACTATCTCATCGAGGACTGGGACAACGCCGTGTTGAACGCGGCCAAGGCGATGGCGCTCACCGTCGTGGACCTGCTCGCCGACGGCGCGGCGGGCGCCAACGCGATCAAGGCCGACCACAAACCCAACATGTCGATCGCCGAGTACCTTGAGACGCAGAGCAACTCGCTGCGGGAGGAGACGTACAGCGGCTAGCTCTTGAGCATCGTCGCGACGAGGACCACGGGGGCGCCGTCGTTCCACGGGCTCGTGGCGGTGCCAAAGCCGGCGTCGAGCAGCCATTGCAGGTGCTGGGCTAGGCCGCCGGTGAAGCTGACGAGGTCATAGTCGAGGAATGCGCCACCGGCTCGGAGGACGCTGAAGGTCTCCTTGTACATGTCCTGGAAGTGCCGCTCGTTCGCGAGGTTGTGGAGAGCGAGGCCGGATATGGCCACGTCAAACCGGTTGCGGAGGCCGTCGGTCCAAGCGGGCGTGCTTAGGTCGGCCGTCACGAAGGCCGTGCGGTCGGCGTAGGCGGTGAGCCGCTGCCGCGCGCGCTCCAGCATCGGCGCTGAGTAGTCGAGCAGGGTGACACGCGCGTTGGGGAATGCCTTCAGCGCCTCCTCGGACACGATGCCGTAGCCCGCTCCGATATCCAGCACCTCAACGGCTGCGTCTGCCGGGAAGGGCGCGTGCTGCATCATGTCGCGCAGGACGGGGCGGCGCTCGACGTCGCGAGTCACGTCGTGGTCGATCCAGTGGTCGACGTACTCCTGTGAGTGCCAATCGTGGTGGCCTCCGGTCGGGTGGCTGTGTTCGTGGGTGGTCATGGGACCTCCTTTGTGGAAGGGCGTTTGCACAATGATACAACGCGCCCGGACTTTCGGAGGCATAGCTTCACGAGTACCATAGCGCCAACGCCAGCGCCAACACCAAACCCTGCATTCCGGGAGGTCACTATGCCCAAGCCCAAGATTGCCGTCTTCTCCGGCCCGCGCGCCACCGTGACCAACTCGCCGCCGCTGGTCACGAGCAACAAGGCGCGGCTGCCCGGCGAGTTGCTGCTGCCCGGCCGCTTCGACCACCTCGTCGGGCAGCTCCTCCACGAGCCCGTCGTGGTGCGCATCAGGAAGTACACCGCGCACCCGCTGGAGGAGGACGCCAAGGGCCTGTACCGTGACGACGGCCGGGACTACTACGAGGTCGAGCTGCGCCCTGAGGACGGGCCCTACCTGCTGCCGTACATGGCCCGCCGCGACGACGGCTCGCCGAACGGCGCGCCCTTTGGCACGGGGCCCGGCGAGGACGGGCGGCAGCACCACTACCCGGACGCGTCGCGGGTCTTCGCCGACATTGACCGCACAATCAGCGGGCGCGGCGACGGCGGCGTGGGCAACGCCCTCGACAATCGCGCCGAGTATGACTTCATCCGGGTGCTGCCCCCGGGCGGCTACACCCTGCAAGGCGAGGTCCCCGGCGTAGACTTCTTCGCCAGCGGCGGGCCGCAATATAGCAAGTTCCCAACGAGCGCAGGCCTCGCAAAGGCTGCCAACATGGTGCAGGCGGCGCTGGCCAGCGGCGAGTACGTCGGCGGCCTTTGGATGGAGGGCAGTCCGACGGTCGAGGAGACCATCTACTGGCTGGGGCTGCTTATCGACACGGACCTGCCCATCGCTGGGGCGGCGTCGCAGCGGCCGCACGGGCAGCTCGCCAACGACGGCGACCGGAACCTGGTGGACGCCGTCGACTACATCCTCTCGGGACAGGGGAATGGCGTGGGCTCGGTCGGCGTGCTGGACGAGCAGCTCTTTGCCAGCCGCGAGTTCAAGAAGGCCGACGACAGGCCCGGCAACTACAAGGCCACCGGGGGTCACGGCGGGATACTGGGCACCGTGGGGCCGCCGGTCACCGTATGGTACCGGCCCAACTACCGTCACACATCGACGTCCTCCGTCCGGCTGACCGCCCTACCGCAGCGGCTGGAGTTCCTGGACGCCGCTGGCGACGCCTCGCCAACCGGCATCGACATCAAGGACGCGGACGGGGCGCTGCTGGGGCACGTCGTGCCCAAGGTACACATCGTCAAGTACGGCGCGTACATGCAGGCGGACGTTGAGGGATCGGCGGACACCGAGGTGGACATCCTCGCTCGCGTGGAGCAGGGGCTCGCGGAGCGGGGGAGCGACGACACGGCGGCCTGCAGGCTGCACGGCTTCGTGCTGGAGGGGGCATCGCCGTACGGATTCGGCACCGAGGGGCAGATTGCGGCGCTGACGCTCGCGGCGTACAGCGGCATGCCTGTGGTCAAGGTGGGACGCGCGGACCCGGGAGGCCGCGTGCCAAGCAACCCCAACGACGCCTTCATCGAGGGGAGCAACCTGGACGCGAACAAGGCGCGGCTGCTGCTCATCGCGGCGATGCTGAAGCTGGGGCGGCTCCCTCGCGCCGCGGACCCACGCAACCCGACAGCTGAGGAGCGGGCTGCGCTGGTCGCCAAGGTAGCGGAGTACCAGGAGATATTTGAGACGCACTAGGTGGCGGGGGAACCGGGCTTCCGTATAATGGGCGCAGCTAACGGAATAGGAGAATGAGCAATGGCGACGACGAGAATCCTCATAGGCATGCATGACGGCGTGACCACCCTTTCCAGCAACGGCGGTGTCGAGTGGACGCAGGGGCCGGTCTCGCCGTTGGAGCATGCGGCGGCAAAGGTGGCCGTGGCGCCCTCGGACCCGCAGCGCGCGTACCTGGTCGCCTACGAGGCTGGCGTACACCGCAGCGACGACGGCGGGCTTACGTGGCGGCAGCTCTCGGCCTACCCGACCGACCACGCCCACAGCGTCACCGTGCACCCCTCGAACCCGGACCGCGTGTACGTCGGCAGCGAGCCCGCCACCGTCTACCGCACCTCGGACGGCGGGGAGTCGTGGGAGGAGTGCGCGGCCTTCCGCGCGGTGCCGGGGTCGGACGAGTGGTCATTCCACTGGGAGGGCCGCCATGCCCACGTCCGTGCGCTGTGCCTGTCGCCGGCTGATCCCGACGTGGTCTACGCGGGCATCGAGGTGGGCGGCATTCTGCGGTCCCGAGACGGCGGCGACACGTGGGAGCACCTGCAGGGCGCGCACCCGGACGTCCACAAGCTCATCGCGAGCCCGTCTCTGCCGAGCACCGTCTACGCGGCCACGGCCCACGGCCCCTACCGCAGCGACGACGGCGGCGACACCTGGCTGGACATCGGCGAGGGGCTGGAGCGCCACCACAACATACCGATTGTGCCGTCGCCGGACGATCACAACCTGGTGGTCGCCGGCGTCGCGAGCAGCGCACGCCGCAAGGAGGCGCAGGCCGTCCGCTCGACCGACGGCGGGAGCACGTGGGCCCGGCTGGAGGGCCTTGGCGCCGACGAGAACATGGTGGTGGCGCTGCAGTGGGACCCAACGGTCGCCAACCGCGTCTTCGCGGGCACGGACCAGGGCGTCATCTACGCCAGCGACGACCGCGGGGCCTCGTGGCGCGTCATCTGCGACAGCCTCCCCACGGTAGCCGTCGGCGCGATGGCGGTGGCGACGCTGGAGTAGGGCACATCGCGCCTTCCTGTTCATGCTGACCACTCCTTCTGCGGCGCTCGCCGGGGACTCGTTTCTCGTTTCCCCGAACGGGCTCATAGCTAAGTAATTCGTTTTCAGCTACGGATTCTCGTTGGACGAAGAAACCCTTTTGGGGGAAACGAGTCCGGGACTCGGTCCTTTGCGCGCTTGCCGGGCTGGCCGGGGGCTCGTTTCTCGTTTCCCCGAACGGGCTCATAGCTAAGCAATTCGTTTTCAGCTACGGATTCTCGTTGTGCGAAGAAACCCTTTTGGGGGAAACGAGTCCGGCACTCGGTTCTTTGCGCGCTTGCCCGGCTGGCCGGGGGCTCGTTTCTCGTTTCCCCAAGAGCGTCCGTAGCTGAGCGATTCGTTTTCAGCTACGGATTCTCGTTGGACGAAGAAACCTCTTTGGGGAAACGAGTCCGGGACTCGGTTCTTTGCGCGCTTGCCGGGCTGGCCGGGGGCTCGTTTCTCGTTTTCCTAGACGGGCTCATAGCTAAGCATTTCGCTTTCAGCTACGGATTCTCGTTGGACGAGGAAACCTCTTTGGGGAAACGAGTCCGACACTCGGCTCTTTGCGCGCTTGCCGAGCTGGCCGGGGACTCGTTTCTCGTTTTCCTAGACGGGCTCGTAGCTAAGCATTTCGCTTTCAGCTACGGATTCTCGTCGTAAGGAAAACTCTTATTGAGGAAACGAGTCCGCAACCGGGCATCTTTACCAGCGCTGTTGGCAGCATTTTGTCATGCGGCGGCGGGCCCATCACTATGTCGTTGGTAACGAGTTGGTTGGCCTTGGTCGGTGGACTGCGGCGGGGTCTCGCCGGTGTCCGCTTCTGGAAAGCTTAGGGCGGGGTCGAGCGCGAGGGCAAGGGCGCCATGTCAGGGTCGGGGCGTTGCGAATCGGTCGCCACCAGACGCGTCGCCCGTTCGCCAGCCCTGCAGGACAGTTGCAATTACACCGACTCCGCCAATTCTGTATACTGATACGGCTATGAAACCCGTTGCCCAGCTCGTCAGGAGGAGCGGATGCGCCTTCAGCCCGTGATTCTTGCCGGCGGTTCGGGCAGCCGACTCTGGCCGCTGTCCCGCCAGGACATGCCGAAGCAATTCCTCCCACTCATCGGCGAGCGCTCCCTGCTGCAGGAAACCGCCATGCGGCTTGTCGGCCTCGACGGGTGCGCGGCACCCATCGTCGTGTGCAACGAGTCTCACCGATTTCTCGTGCTGGACCAGCTTCGAGAAGCGGGAATAGAGCCATCCGCGGTGGTGCTGGAGACGGAGGGTCGCAACACGGCCCCTGCGCTGGCCCTGGCCGCGCATGAAGCGCTGCACACCTCGCCCGACGACCCGCCGCTGCTGCTCGCGATGCCCGCCGACCACGCCATCGCGGACGTTGCCGGCTTCCGGACGGCAGTCGTGGCGGGGGCCGACGTGGCACAGCGAGACTGCCTGGTGACCTTCGGGATAACCCCGAACGCGCCGGAGACTGGATTCGGATACATCAGGACGGGCGCATCAAACAACGGAACGGTGGCTTTGGATCTGGTGCAATTCGTCGAGAAGCCGGATGCCGAGACCGCGCAGGCGTTTCTCGACACCGGCGAGTACCTCTGGAACAGCGGCATGTTCCTCATGCCCGCGACGATGTGGCTGGTAGAACTCGAGCGCAGCCGGCCGGACATCGCCGCCGCCTGTGCTCAGGCGATGGCCGGCGCCCAGCGCACCGACTCCTTCGTTCGGCCTGACGGCACCCATTGGGCTTCATGCCCCAGGGAGTCGATTGACTACGCGGTGATGGAAGGCGTGGGCGGGGCATCGCCGGGCCAGCCATCGTACGCTGTGATCCCGTTGGACGTCGGCTGGTCGGACGTGGGCGCGTGGTCGGCAGTATGGGCGATGGGCAGCAGGGACGCCGACGGCAACAGCACGCAGGGCGACGTCTTCCTGCGGGACACCAAGAACTCTCTCCTGGTGTCGCGACGGCGGTTGTTGGCGGGCATTGGATTGGAGGATATCGTCGTGGTGGAGACAGCGGACGCGGTTCTCGTGGCGAGGCGCGATCGGGTACAGGAGGTCAGGCAGGTGGTGGAATCGCTGGGACAGGCGGGTCGCACGGAGCAGGAATCATATCCGCACGTACATCGCCCTTGGGGCACATTCACGGTCGTGGACAGCGGGCCGGGCTTCCAGGTGAAGCGGCTCATGGTGCACCCCGGCGCGGCAATCTCGCTGCAATGGCACCAGCACCGCGCCGAGCGATGGGTCGTCGTAGGGGGCGTGGCCACGGTGACTCGAGGCGAAGAAGCACTCACGCTGACTGTGGGCGGGTCGGTCGACATCCCCGCGGGCACAGTACACCGGATGGAGAACCTGGGCAGCGAACCGCTGGAGATCATCGAGGTGCAGCACGGCGACTACCTAGGCGAGGACGACATCGTGAGGTTGGACGACAAATACGGCCGCCACATGGACGGCCAGGCGTAGCGGAGGGGCCCGTGACGGAGGCGCTTTACCACCAGGACAGCTACATCCAGACCTTTGAGGCGACGGTCACCGAGGTCCGGGAGGACGGCGTGGTGTTGGACCGCACCGCGTTCTACCCGGGAGGCGGCGGCCAGCCCAACGACGTGGGGACGCTGGCGGCTGGCGAGCAGACGTGGACGGTGACCAAGGTGGGCCGCAAGGACGGCGCCGTGGTGCACCAACTCGAGGGCGGCGCGCCCGCCGTCGGCGACGTGGTGACGGGGGTCATCGACTGGGAGCGGCGGCACCAACTCATGCGGACGCACACGGCGCTGCACGTGCTGTGCGGCGTGATCTGGCGCGACTTCGGGGCGCAGGTGACCGGCGGGGACATGCAGCCACTGGCCGCGCGGATGGACTTCGAGTTTGAGCACATGACGGCCGGCTTCGCGGAAGAAGTGGAGGAGCTCGTCAACAGGGAGGTCGACGCGGGTCGGCCCATCAGCACTCGCATTCTCCCGCGCGACGAGGCGATGGCCATCCCGGACCTGATTCGCACGAAGATCAACCTGCTGCCGCCCGGCATCCAGGAAGTGCGAGTGGTGGAAATCGAGGGCCTCGACCTGCAGGCCGACGGCGGCACGCATTTGGGCAACACGCGCGACGTGGGCCGCATCCGCATCGTGGGACACGAGAGCAAGGGCCGCATCAACAAGCGGCTGCGCGTGCAGATAGAGGACTGAGGGCGCAGGGGCGATGGCCGTCCTCTATCGCGCACCAAGGCGCTCGCGCACCTCAGTCTCTGAGAAGGGCGTCTGCATGGGCGCGATGACCTCGCGGGCGAGGAGCTCCGCCTGCCGACGCCACACGTCGGGCGGGCCCGGCGGACGCAGTACGAACTTGGTGATGCCCGCGTCCACGTACTCCATGAGCTTCGCGATGATCTGCTCGGGCGTGCCCATGGCCGAGTACGCATCCAGCGGCGCGTCCTCTCGGCGGCGGGGGAGCGCCGACGCGGTCAACTCCCGCGCCTCCTCAGGCGAGTCGGCAACGGCACACGTGATGGACACCCCAAAATGGTCGTCTTCGACAGTGCGGCCAGCCTCGGCGGCGTAGGCGTTGATGGCGTCGATGCCCGCGGCGCATTCCTGCGGCGTGATGGCCGAGGGCAGCCAGCCGTCGCCGAGGCGTCCCGTGCGGCGCATGGCCGCGTCGCTGCGCCCGCCGATCCACACAGGGGGGCCCGGCTGCTGCACCGGCTTCGGCGTCACGCTGACGTCGGTGAAGCGGAAGTAGCGGCCCTGAAAGGTCGCCTTGTCCTGTGTCCAGAGCAGGCGCATGGCCTCCAGCGCCTCGTCGGTGCGGCGGGCGCGCTCCGGCTTGGTCACGCCGCAGGCCTCGTACTCCAACGGGTCCTCACCGCCGAGGCCCGCGACCAACAGCAGGCGCCCCTCGGAGAGGAAATCCAGCGTGGCCAGCTCCTTCGCCATGAGCACGGGGTGTCGGACGGACATGATCAGCGCGTTGGTGCCGAACTTCATCATACCTTTGCGTCCGCTCAGCGCCGCCATGGTGACGACCGGCTCCAGCGTGGCGCCCGGCCCAACGATGCGATCGCTGAACCAGAGGGAGTCGACGCCCCATTCCTCGCAGCGGTCGACGAAGTCGAAGAAGCGCGCGGCGGTCCGCTCGCCGAAGGGCCATGCGCCGATGCCGAACCCCAGCCGGATCTTCATGTCCACTCCCTTTCGTGCCTGACGCAGCGCCCATGATAGTCCACCCGCGATTCGTGGGCCAGCGGACGGCGTTGCCCCACGCGGGCGGCGTTGCTCGAAGCGGCCTGCCTCGGCTACGATGGCCGCAGCAACCAACGGAGGCCAACGGTGCCGGAAGTCACAGTTCGGCGCGCCCTATCAGCGGAAGACCTGCAGGCGCTCCACGCCCTGCGTTGGCAGGTGTTCGTGGAGGAGCAGGGCGTACCGCCGGAGTTGGAAAGTGACGAACTCGACGAAACGGCTAGCCAGGCGATCGCGTACATGGACGGCTCGGCAGTCGGGACGGGCCGCATGGTGATGCTCGAGGGTGGCGAAGCCCGCGTGGGCCGCATGGCGGTGCGAGTGGACGTGCGGCGACAGGGCATCGGTGGGCAAGTCTTGCGCTTCCTCGAGGCTCAGGCCGCAGCGGAGGGCGCATTGGATGCCACGCTGCACGCGCAGCGGTACGTGTCGGCGTTCTACCTCGCGCACGGGTACGCCGAGGAGGGAGAGCCCTTCGAGGAGGCGGGCATCGAGCACATCATGATGCGCAAACGGCTCGCCCCAAACTCCTAGCGCCTGCGCCGCGTCCTTGAACGGGCATCGGCGAGGCGATAGAATCGATACAGTCGCGACAACAAGGAGGCCACGTGACTCTCGACGCCAGAGGCCCCGGATTCGACAGGAAAGCGCGACGCCAACGCATGGGCGGCAACGGCGGCGAGCACTTCGACGAGGTGGAGGGCGCCAGCGAGTTCTTCATCTACGTCGCGCCCAACATGTCGACCAAGGGCTACGACGGGCTGAAGAGCTACCTCAACGGCCTCGGGTGCGAGGTGGAGTTTCCTGCCGTCGCGCCGCTGACGCCGGGGCCGCGGCACCAGGCCGTCAAGATTACGAACGCGGGCGAGCTCATCCCGACGGCGGGCCTCAAGCGCGCCCACGCGTGGGCGCATACCCACTCGTTCCTGCACAGCTTCTTCAAGCCCTATGTCCCCACAACGACGCCGGACGCACCCTAGCCCCTCCTGTTCCCGCCACCCAACCCGTCGTTCCCGCCCAGGCCGGAACCAGGAGGGGGGCGGAGCACCCTCCTCACCTCAAGGCTACTCACAACGCAGGTATGGGGAGGTGGTGCACCCGTTCGCCCGGAGCCGAGCCGGAGAGTGAGTGAGCGCGGAGGTGCAGCGCCTGCAACGGGGCCCCGCCACCCGGACACAAAGTGAGCCCCCGGCCCAAGTTGGGCCGGGGGCTCAGTTCAGCCTTCAGTCAGTACCGCTAGGAACTACTTCCGGACAGCCAGGAAGCGCTCGTAGTGGCTGACGGTCCCCAAGGGGACGCCGGACCACTCATAGGATGCCACAACATTGGGGTTGAACAAGAGCTCCTCGGGCTTCCACACGATGGGGAGCGCGATGTGCAAGCCGAAGGTTATGTCGCCGGTCTCGCTCATGCGCTCGAAGACCGTCTTGGTGTCGATCACTGACCGGTGGTATGCGATGGTCTCGTCCATCTCCTTCAGTTCGAAGCCGCCGCGCGGTGATTCGCATGAACAGTGGTGGACCCGAAAGGCCTGGAGGTCAACGATGTTGCTGCCCATGTATGTGATCCGACTTGAGAGTCCAAAGCCTCTGGCAATGGCTCTTGTGACGTCGGGCCCCCGAGAGTCGAGCTCGGATTTAACACCGATGTCCTGGAAGTACCCAGCCATCGCTTCCATGACGTCCTGCTTCTCGGGAAGGCCGCTGGAGCCTGTTACGTCAACCTGCAACTCTAGAGGGTTGTCGGGACCATAACCGGCTTCTGCCAGCAAGGCCATGGCCGCTACCGGGTCGTACCCGTACTCCTCATCAAATTTCTGGTCCCACTCAGGGTTCCAGTACGACCTAGTGGGAACGAAGTGCGGGTTGTGGACCTCAATACCTTTGCCGCCGAAGAACGCCGCGTTGAGGGCGTCGCGGTCAAGGGACTTGCTCAGGGCGCGCCGCACCCGAACGTCCAGTAGAGGCTCGTCGCAGTGCACGTACCCACAGGGGGTGTTCTGCGCCTCGTAGTTTGCATAGTTCTGGTCAATCAGCGGCCCCGTGTACATACCGGACCGCTCACGGGTGAGCACCTGCCCCGTGGCCACCGCCATGCCCGCATCTTCAGCCTGGTTCTGCAGGTCCAGGGGCAGCACGGTCACGTGGATCTCCTCTGTCAGCAGGGACGCCAGCCGGGTGGAGGCCTCACTGGAGAACCGGACCTCCACCTCCTCCCAGTCCGGTTGGAAGCGCCAGTGCTCGTAGTCCACCCGCTCGACGATGAAGTCGACGCCCTGGGTACGCTCTACGAACTGGTAGGCCCCGGTGCCCGCCGGGGGTCGTTGGGTCAGGTCGGGGTCGCCTCCCAGCGCCTCCATGTCCTTGGAACTGTAGGGCTCCCCGGAGATGACGTTCCATGAGGAGGTGTTGTTCAAAATCTCTGGATTGCTCTTGGATATGCGGTAGACGATCTCGTGGTCACTGACCACCTCCGGGGTGACGGCCCGGTACTGGCTCCTGTGGGTGTGCCGAGAGTCTTCTTCAGTGTGGTTCTTCAACATGGCCACCACGTCCGCCGCGGTGAATTCACCGTTGTCGCCGTGGAACCGGACGCCCTGGCGCAACTGGAAGCGCACAGATTGGCCGTCGGGCTCGATAGACCACGACTCGGCTAGCTGCGGTACGTGCTCGCCCGTATCCGCGTCGGCGCCGATCAGCGACTCATGCGTCGCCGAGAAGAACCACGGGCCCCGGGGGCTTTCATAGCGCCAGGGGTTGTTGGTCTCGGTGCTCGGGGCTGCCGTGGATATGATCAGCCGTTTCGCCACGGGCTCACCCATAGCCTCGACGACCGGCGCTGGCTCCGTCATCGTGGTGGTGGTGTCGGGCATGGCGGTGGGCGCAGCAACGACCGGTTCAGACGGCGCTGTAGCCGCGTCGCCACCGGAGTCGGTGGACGCGTCGTCGTCGCCGCCGCAAGCTGCGAAAACCAACAGCATGCTCAGCAACAACACAAGTGTGGCAAACCCGCCACGGTAGAAAGGCCTCATGTGGATACCCCCCTCATAATGTCTTGTCCATGCGGACGGTCTTGACGGCATACGACACAGGTCTGCCGTCCTCAACCCGAAAAACGCTACACTACAGCTATGGCCTTGTCAATACTTGAGCCTCCTTTCACAATGCTTTCATTTCATAACGCCGTCTCTTAACGATCGGTTCCCGACCTGGTGCACCGATTTCGCGCCGACTCCCTGCCACCGGTTTTCAGCGGCACAAGTAGAGCGGCCCGCCCGCAATTTGCGCGACGAGTCGCTTGAGTCGACAAGAAAGGGGGCCTCCCGCCGGTGGGAGGCCCCCTTCTCTACCCGGTCATGGGTTGGACACTACTTCCGGACCGCTATGAAGCGCTCAAAGTGGCTGACGGTGCCCAAGGGAACGCCCGACCACTCGTAAGATGCCACCACGTTGGGGTTGTACAGTAGCTGCTCCGGCCTCCACACAATGGGGATCGCGATGTGCAAGTCGAAGGTTATGTCGCCGGTCTCGCGCATGCGCCGGAAGACCTCTTCGGTTTCTATCACTTCCCGGTGGTAAGCAATCGTCTCGTCCATCTCCTTCAGCTCAAAGCCGCTGCGGGGCGATTCGCATGAACAGTGGTGGACACGGAATGCCTGGAGGTCAACGATGTTACTGGTCATGTAGATGATCCGTTGGCCAAAGTCGAAGCTCCGGGAAGCGGCCCTGGTGACGGTGGGATCGCGAACGTCAAGCTCGGTCATGATGCCAACGTCGTTAAAATACCCGGCCATTGCTTCCATGACGTCCTGCTTCTCAGGAAGTCCGCTGGAACCCGTTACGTCGACCTGCAGTTGCAGGGGGTTGTTGGGACCGTAGCCGGCCTCTGCCAGCAGGGCCATGGCAGCTTCCGGATTGTAGCCGTATTCCTCATCGAAGCGCCGGTCCCACTCCGGGTTCCAGTAGGACCTGGTGGGCACGAAGTGCGGGTTGTGGACCTCGACGCCCCTGCCGCCGAAAAAGGCGTCGTTCATGGCGGCGCGGTCGATCGCCTTGGCGAGGGCCTTGCGGACGCGGACGTCCAGAAGAGCGTCGTCACAGTGGGCGTAGCCGCAGGCAGTTCCCTGCGCTTCGTAGTTTGAATAGCTCTTGTCGATGATCGGTCCTTGGAACATTCCTGACCGCTCTCGCGTGAGCACCTGCCCGGTGGCGACGCCCATACCGGCATTCTCCGCCTGCTGCTGCAGGTCCAGCGGCAGTACAGTCACGTGAATCTCTTCCGTCAGCAGGGAAGCCAATCGCGTGGAGGCCTCATTGCTGAAACGGAACTCGATTTCCTCCCAGTCGGGCTGGTAGCGCCAGTGCTCGTACGGCACTCGTTCGACAATGAAGTTGACGCCTTGGGCGCGCTCCAGGAACTGGTAGGCGCCCGTGCCCGCCGGAGGCCGCTGGGTGAGGTCAGGGTTGCCGCCGAGGGCCGCCAAGTCCTTGGAGCTGTACGGCTCGCCCGAGATGACGTTCCAGGACGACGTGTTGTTCAGAATCTCCGGATTGCTCTTGGATATGCGGTAGACAATCTCGTAGTCGCTGATCACCTCAGGGGTGATGGCGCGGTACTGCGTCCGGTGGCTGTGCGTGGAATCCTCTGCGGTGGCGTTTTCAAGCATCCCCACGAGGTCGGCGGAAGTGAAGACGCCGTTGTCGCCGTGGAACTGGATGTCCTGGCGCAGTTGCCAGCGTACAGATTGGCCGTCGGGCTCGATGGTCCACGACTCGGCCAACTGAGGGATGTGTTCGCCCGTGTCGGCGTCGGCGCCGACAAGCGACTCGTGGGTGGACGCGAAGAACCACGGGCCGCGGGGGCTTTCGTAGCGCCAGGGGTTGCTTGACTCGGTGGTCGGGGCCGCGGTGGATATAATCAGCCGATTCACCACGGGCTCACCCATGGCTTCGACCGGCTCGGGCTCCGTAGTGGTTGTATCCGCCATGGCGGTGGGCGATACGGCCGCCGTAGACCCGGTGTCCGGCTGGGCCGCACCTCCGTTTTCGTCCTCGCCACAGGCGGCGAAGACCAACGCAGCAGCCAACATGAAGACGAGAAACGGGAGAAGGTTTAGGTGATTTCGCCTTGTCATTGCATCCTCTCCTCTGTATGTGGACTCTCTCTGCCAATGAAGCAAGAGCCTACAGGTGAATACCTTTGTGAGACGCTACACAATAGCGCCGTTCTTGTCAATGAGTCGCAGTGTGTTGAGTCAACATAGCAAGTATCCAATGGAACCAATTTAGGATGGTTGGGAAATTCGTAACGTAGTGGCCAATGACGGAGGCACCTCAAACCCGGCATGTCGAGCGGCTGACAAGAGCCATTCCGGCGTCCCGTGCATGGGCGGCAGGGGGCGGGGAGTGCGCAGGGACTAGAGAGGGGGCCTCCCACTGGCGGGAGGCCCCCTCTCTACACGGTCATGGTTTGGACACTACTTCCGGACCGCAATGAAGCGCTCAAAGTGGCTGACGGTGCCCAGGGGGACGCCGGACCACTCGTAGGACGCCACCACGTTGGGGTTGTACAGTAGCTGCTCCGGCCTCCACACGATGGGCAGCGCGATGTGCAAGTCGAAGGTGAGGTTGCCGGTCTCGCGCAGTCGGCTGAAGACTGTTTCCGTGTCAATTACCGACCGGTGGTACGCCACGGATGCGTCCAGCTCCTTAAGCTCAAAGCCGCCGCGCGGCGATTCGCAGGAGCAGTGGGAGACGCGGAAGGCCTGGAGGTCAACGATGTTGCTGCCCATGTATGTCATTCGTGCAAAATGTCCAAAGCCTCTCCTGATGGCCCTGGTGATGTCGGACGCACGCACATCCAGCTCGGCTTTGATGCCGATGTCCTGGAAGTACCCGGCCATCGCCTCCATGACGTCCTGCTTCTCAGGAAGGCCCTGGGAGCCCGTGACGTCCACCAGGAACGTCAGGGGGTTGTTGGGGCCGTAGCCGGCCTCGGCCAGCAATGCCGTGGCCGCCGCTGGGTCGTACCCGTACTCCTCGTCGAATCTCGCGTCCCACTCGGGGTTCCAGTACGACCTGGTGGGAACGAAGTGCGGGTTGTGGACTTCAATGCCCTTGCCGCCGAAGAAGGCCTCGTTCATGGCGGCCCGGTCGATCGACTTGCTGAGGGCTCTGCGGACGCGGACGTCCAGAAAGGGGGTGTCGCAGTGCACGTACCCGCATGAGGTGCCCTGCGCCTCATAGCTAGAATAGCTCTTGTCAATCAACGGCCCCGTATACATGCCGGACCGCTCGCGAGTGAGCACCTGTCCGGTGGCGACTGCCATACCGCCGTCCTCCGCCTGGTTCTGCAGGTCCAGGGGCAGCACGGTCACGTGAATCTCTTCCGTCAGCAGAGAAGCCAGCCGGGTTGAGGCCTCATTGCTGAAACGGAACTCGATTTCCTCCCAGTCGGGCTGGTAGCGCCAGTGCTCGTACGGCACTCGTTCGACAATGAAGTTGACGCCCTGGGCGCGCTCCAGGAATTGGTAGGCGCCCGTGCCCGCCGGAGGCCGCTGGGTGAGGTCAGGGTTGCCGCCGAGGGCCGCCATGTCCTTGGAGCTGTACGGCTCGCCCGAGATGACGTTCCAGGACGACGTGTTGTTCAGGATCTCCGGGTTGCTCCTGTCAATTCGGTAGACAATCTCGTAGTCGCTGATCACCTCAGGGGTGATGGCGCGGTACTGCGTCCGGTGGCTGTGCGTGGAATCCTCTGCGGTGGCGTTTTCAAGCATCCCCACGAGGTCGGCGGAAGTGAAGACGCCGTTGTCGCCGTGGAACTGGATGTCCTGGCGCAGTTGCCAGCGTACAGATTGGCCGTCGGGCTCGATGGTCCACGACTCGGCCAGCTGGGGGACGTGTTCGCCCGTGTCCGCGTCGGCGCCGACAAGCGACTCGTGGGTGGACGCGAAGAACCACGGGCCGCGGGGGCTTTCGTAGCGCCAGGGGTTGCTGGACTCAGTGGTCGGGGCCGCGGTAGATATGATCAGCCGTCTTACCACGGGCTCACCCATAGCCTCAACCGGCGCGGGTTCCGTAATCGTGGTGGTGGTGTCCGGCATGGCAGTGGGCGCAACGCTGCCGGAGTCAGGCTGTGTAACTCCAGCATCGCCAGTCGGAGCTGCGGCGCCTTCGCCATCTCCGCCGCACGCCGCGAATACCAACGCAGCAGTCAGGATGAAGATGAGAAGTGGGAGCAGGTTGAGGTAGTTACGCCTTGTCATGGCATTCTCCCTTCCTCTTGCACACCCCGTGTGGACAAAAAACAAGCTCATAGGCCTGATGCTTTCACGGAACGCTACACGATAGCGCCGTTCTTGTCAATGAGTCGCAGTATTTTGAGCCAATGTAGCAGGTATCCAACGGAATCAATTTAGGATAGTTGTGAAATTCGTAACGCAGTGGCCAATGACGGAGTCACCTCAAATCCGGCATGCCGAACGGCTGACAAGAGCCATTCCAGCGTCCCGTGCATGGGCGGCAGGGGGCGGGGAGTGGTAGGGACGAGAAGAGGGGGCCTCCCGCCGTTGGGAGGCCCCCTCTTCTACCGCGTCATGGTTGGGAGGCTACTTCCGGACAGCCAGGAAGCGCTCGTAGTGGCTGACGGTCCCCAAGGGGACGCCGGACCACTCATAGGATGCCACAACATTGGGGTTGAACAAGAGCTCCTCGGGCTTCCACACGATGGGGAGCGCGATGTGCAAGCCGAAGGTTATGTCGCCGGTCTCGCTCATGCGCTCGAAGACCGTCTTGGTGTCGATCACTGACCGGTGGTATGCGATGGTCTCGTCCATCTCCTTCAGCTCGAAGCCGCCGCGCGGTGATTCGCATGAACAGTGGTGGACCCGAAAGGCCTGGAGGTCAACGATGTTGCTGCCCATGTATGTGATCCGACTTGAGAGTCCAAAGCCTCTGGCAATGGCTCTTGTGACGTCGGGCCCCCGAGAGTCGAGCTCGGATTTAACACCGATGTCCTGGAAGTACCCAGCCATCGCTTCCATGACGTCCTGCTTCTCGGGAAGGCCGCTGGAGCCTGTTACGTCAACCTGCAACTCTAGAGGGTTGTCGGGACCATAACCGGCATCTGCCAGCAAGGCCATGGCCGCTACCGGGTCGTACCCGTACTCCTCATCGAATTTCTGGTCCCACTCAGGGTTCCAGTACGACCTAGTGGGAACGAAGTGCGGGTTGTGGACCTCAATACCTTTGCCGCCGAAGAACGCCGCGTTGAGGGCGTCGCGGTCAAGGGACTTGCTCAGGGCGCGCCGCACCCGAACGTCCAGTAGAGGCTCGTCGCAGTGCACGTACCCACAGGGGGTGTTCTGCGCCTCGTAGTTTGCATAGTTCTGGTCAATCAGCGGCCCCGTGTACATACCGGACCGCTCACGGGTGAGCACCTGCCCCGTGGCCACCGCCATGCCCGCATCTTCAGCCTGGTTCTGCAGGTCCAGGGGCAGCACGGTCACGTGGATCTCCTCTGTCAGCAGGGACGCCAGCCGGGTGGAGGCCTCACTGGAGAACCGGACCTCCACCTCCTCCCAGTCCGGTTGGAAGCGCCAGTGCTCGTAGGGCACCCGTTCCACTATGAAGTCAACTCCCTGGGTACGCTCTACGAACTGGTAGGCCCCGGTGCCCGCCGGGGGTCGTTGGGTCAGGTCGGGGTCGCCTCCCAGCGCCTCCATGTCCTTGGAACTGTAGGGCTCCCCGGAGATGACGTTCCATGAGGAGGTGTTGTTCAAAATCTCCGGATTGCTCTTGGATATGCGGTAGACGATCTCGTGGTCACTGACCACCTCCGGGGTGACGGCCCGGTACTGGCTCCTGTGGGTGTGCCGAGAGTCTTCTTCAGTGTGGTTCTTCAACATGGCCACCACGTCCGCCGCGGTGAACTCACCGTTGTCGCCGTGGAACCGGACGCCTTTGCGCAACTGGAAGCGCACGGATACCCCGTCGGGCTCGACACTCCATGACTCTGCCAGCTGCGGGACGTGCTCGCCCGTGTCCGCGTCGGCGCCGATCAGCGACTCATGCGTCGCCGAGAAGAACCACGGGCCCCGGGGGCTTTCATAGCGCCAGGGGTTGTTGGTCTCGGTGCTCGGAGCTGCCGTGGATATGATCAGCCGTTTCGCCACGGGCTCACCCATAGCCTCGACCGGCGCGGGTTCCGTCATCGTGGTGGTGGTGTCGGGCATGGCGGTGGGCGCAACGGTGGTGGTGTCAGGCTGCGTCACAGCGCCATCGCCAGTCGGGGCTGCGGCGGGCTCGTCGTCTCCTCCGCACGCCGAGAAGACTAATGCAGCGGCCAGCATGAAAATGAGGAACGGTAGAAGATTCAGGTGGTGACGCCTAGTCATAGGATCCTCCCCTCTGGTGTGCCCAATGCAAACGTATAGGAGCCCGATACAGCCGAAGGTCTTGGGAGACGCTACACAAGACCGCCATGTTTGTCAATAATTCGCAATAATTGAGATTGTTTTCACAACACTTCCGCAGTAGTGCACGTCGACATGTGTGACCTCCGTCACATTGCCAGAGCCAGGAAGCACCGGGTAGAAGGACAAGGGGAGGGTTCAGGACAGGGAGAATCGAGGATTCGGAGCGTAGAAGGCCTTCGGCCGTCCTGACTAGCGAGGGCGCGGCGAGGCTGATCCGCAGCAGTCGAGCGAATTCGCGTCAATCACTTTACGTCGTGGGTGTGGAACGGGAAGGGAGCGTTGGGTTTCGTAGGCTCACAGCGTGTTGTCTGCTGTTACGCTAACGAACGCACGCACGCGTGTAGGACGCTCCCCCGCCGTTAGTGGTCAATGTAGTCCGACGGGTGCGCGCGCGTTAGCGTTCCCGCCGCCTCCAGCTTGGCGATGACCTTTGCGCCGAGACGATACGCCGCATGCAGAGGGTCGTTCTCCTGCACGGACTCACCGCCGTCGGCGTCCTCCGCCGCCCACATGACGTAGCCGTGGGGGCTGTAGGTCACGTTCAACGCGAGCTTCCTGCGGTGGTGGGTGAGGGCCACCAGCAGCCGCTCCAAGTCGATGGCGCCCATCCAGCGGCGGCCCTCGCACTTGTCGCATCGGACCGTTTTGGCGGAATTTGGGGGGGCCATGACGTCGGCCACGTTTCCGCGGCCGTGGCAATTGGAACACCAGTCGCGCATGCCCAGGAGCCACATGGCAAGGTAGTTGGCCAGTTCCGGCAGGTCTGCCCGGTCAAAATCTGGGTGGTCCATACACCCTCCTTCCCGCCGCGCCCGGTCTGCAGGTCTGCTCTTGCGCGGCAAGGCTCTCGATTGCGACGGACTCAGGGTAACCCGAGCTCGTCCGCAAACTCGTTCAGCAGGCGGATGACGTCGTTTGGCTGCTCCTCCGGAATGTAGTGACCGGAGCCGATCACCACCGTACCGCGCACGTCCTCCGCGACATTGCGCCAGAGATCCAAAACCGGCTCGTCGTTCAGGTTTCCCAGTTCCCCCCAGAGGACCTGCAGCGGCACCGCGATCTTGCGTCCCGACGCGACCTCTTCTGTCCAGCGAGGCCGGTCCACCTCGAAGGCCGTACGGTAGTCGGCCAGCGTGGACTCGACGCTGCCGGGCCGCGAAAAGGCCTCGGTGTAGTGGGCGACGTTCTCCGGGTCGAGCACGTTGCCCTGCCTGGAGAACAACTGGTTGATGAACCCCGCAGGGTCCACCTTTATGAGGCGCTCAGGCAGGCCGCGCTGCAGGAAGAAGTACCAGTGCCAATAGCGGCGCGCGTATCCGTCCCTGCCCTGGCTGAAGATGTACTCAAGTGGGAGGATGTCCAGCAGCGACGCGCCGACGACGGCCTCCGGGTGGTCCGCCGCCAGCCTCCGGGCGGCGCGCCCGCCGCGGTCGTGCCCGGCGAGGAGGAAGCGGTCCCATCCGAGGCTCCGCGCCAACGCGAGGGCGTCCTCGCCCATGGAGCGCTTGTCGTAGCCGCTTTCGTCCTCGGGCCGGTCAGAGTCACCGTAGCCGCGCAGGTCCATCGAGACCACGTCGAATCGGGAGGTCATCTCATTCGCAACCGTGCGCCACATGCGCCGGGTTTCGGGGTAGCCGTGGATCAGCAGCAAGGGGTGGCCGCTTCCGCCACGTTCGTAGGCGATGCGCGTGCCGTTGACCTCGGCGTATTGGGTATTGGCGTTCATGCCGTGCATCATACCGCAGGCCAAGGCGCGACTCAAAGGGGTGGGCGATGGACGGGGCAGGCTTCGGCCGGAGAGAGCCGGCCCTTCGATTGCCCACAGGGCTCATGAAGGGCGGCTACACGGCGAGCGGGGCGGGGAGCTCGGTGGCGCCCATTAGGTACTTGTCGACGCCGTGGGCCGCCTGACGCCCCTCCGCGAGCGCCCACACCACCAGCGACTGGCCTCGGTGCATGTCGCCCGCCGCGAAGACGCCGGGAACGCTGGTCATGCGGTCGCGGTTCGTGGCGACGTTTCCGCGACCGTCCAACTCGACGCCCAGCTGCGTCAGCATCGTGTCAGGCTCCGGGTAAAGGAAGCCCAGCGCGAAGAGCACCAGCGCCGTCTCCACCTCGAACTCGGACCCGGGGACCTCCGTCATGGTTGGGCGGCCGGATGCGTCAGGCGGGCCCCACTCGAGGCGCACGGCGTGGAGGCGCTCCACCTTGCCGTTGCTGCCGGAGAAGGCCTTGGTCTGGATGCTGTAGTCGCGCGCCCCGCCCTCATCGTGAGCGCCGGAAGAGCGCATGATGAGGGGCCACTGGGGCCACGGGTTGTTGGGCGCTCGGTCGTCCGGGGGCTGCGGCAGCAGCTCGAACTGGTTCACGGACGCGGCCCCCTGCCGATGCGCGGTGCCCAGGCAGTCGGCGCCGGTGTCTCCGCCGCCCAATATGACGACGTGCTTGCCGCTCGCAGTGATGAATTCTTCGTCGGAGTACTCCACACCTGTGTTGGCACGGTTCTGCATGGTGAGGTAGTCCATCGCCAAGTGGATGCCATCGAGCTCCCGGCCCGGGACGGGCAGGTCGCGAGCAACGGTCGAGCCGCCCGTCAATACGATGGCATCGAACTCCTGGAGCAGGTCCGCAGCGGGAATGTTGACGCCCACGTGCGCGTTCGTGACGAAGGTGACACCCTCCTCCGCCATCTGGTCAACGCGCCGCTGCACAACGTGCTTTTCCAGCTTGAAGTCCGGGATGCCGAGACGCAGCAGCCCGCCGATTACCTCGCTGCGCTCATAAAGCGTGACAAGGTGGCCGGCGTGGTTGAGCTGCGCCGCCGCCGCCATGCCCGCGGGGCCAGAGCCCACCACCGCCACTTTCTTGCCCGTGCGCCGTTCGGGAGGCCGGGGCGTGATCCAGCCCTCCTCCCACGCGCGGTCGGCAATGGCCTTCTCGATGTACTCAATGGTCACAGGGTCGTTGTTGATGGCAAGGGTGCACGCGGCCTCGCAGGGCGCCGGGCAGATGCGGCCAGTGAACTCCGGGAAGTTGTTGGTGGAGTGGAGCGCCTCCAGCGCCTCACGCCACCGTCCCCGGTAGACCAGGTCGTTCCAGTCCGGTATCAGGTTGCCGAGGGGGCACCCGTTGTGGCAGAAGGGAATGGCGCAGTTCATGCAGCGCGCACCCTGCGTGCGGCTCTGCTCCTCCGCCCAGGGGAGGTAGATCTCCCGGTAGTGCTTGACCCGCTCGGTGGTAGGCTCGCGGGGTGGGTCCTGCCGGTTGAACTCCGTAAAGCCGGTCGGCTTACCCATGCGCCACCGCGTCGGAGGGCGCGGACTGCTGCCGCTCGTGCTCCAGTACAGCCTTGTAGGCGATCGGCATGACCCGGACAAAGCGCTCAATCACGGTGTCCCACGTGTCCAGCACCATGCGCGCCCGGCTGCTGCCCGTCAGCTGCGCCTGCGCTTCGACCAAGAGCCGCACCGTCGTCAGGTCCGACTCTTCCTGCACGGGGCCGAGTTCGACCATGTCCATGTTGCAGTGGCTTGCGAAGTCGCCCTTCTCGTCGAGCACATAGGCGATGCCGCCGCTCATGCCGGCGCCGAAGTTGCGCCCCGTGGGGCCGAGCACGACCACGCGTCCGCCGGTCATGTACTCGCAGCCGTGGTCGCCAATGCCCTCGACGACGGCGTTGGCGCCGCTGTTGCGAACGGCGAACCGCTCGCCTGCGACGCCGCGCACGTAGATGTCGCCGCCGGTGGCGCCGTAGAGCAGCACGTTGCCGACGATGACGTTCTCCTCTGGCGTAAACGTTGAAGCGGCGGGCGGCACCACCACGATGCGCCCGTCGCAAAGACCCTTGCCAAGGTAGTCGTTGGAGTCGCCTTCCAGGTACAGGGTGATGCCCCTCGAAAGGAACGCGCCGAAGCTCTGCCCCGCAGACCCCGTCAGCCTGATTGAGATGGTGTCCCGCGGAAGCCCCTCGCTGCCGTATACCTTGGTCATGTGGCCGGAGAGCATAGCGCCGACTGCACGGTCGCTGTTGCTGACGGGCAGCACGATCTCCACGGGCTCGCGCCGCATTATCGCGGGCTCCGCCAGCCGAATGAACTCGTGGTCAATCGACGTCTCCAGCTTGTGGTCCTGCAATTCGCTCTGGAACGTGCCGGAGCCCGGGCCCATCGTCGGGATGGTCTCGGCGCGGTGCAGGACTGCGCCCAAGTCCAGACCCTTGGCCTTCCAGTGGTTCTCGGCTCCGCTCCAGTCAAGCCGGTCCGTGCGGCCGATCATCTCGTTAACGGTGCGGAATCCCATCTCGGCCATGTTCTCGCGCAGGTCTTCCGCCATGAAGGTGAAGTAGTTGACGACGTGTTGCGGGTCTCCCGCGAAGTTCTTGCGCAGCTCCTCGTCCTGCGTGGCGATGCCGACGGAGCAGAGGTTCAGGTGGCACTTGCGCAGGTAGATGCAACCGAGGGTGATGAGCGCCGCTGTAGCGATACCGAACTCGTCCGCGCCGAGCAACGCCGCTATGGCGACGTCGCGGCCCGTCTTGATCTGCCCATCGGTCTGCACCACGATGCGGCTGCGAAGGTCGTTGGCGACCAGCACCTGCTGCGTTTCCGCAAGACCCAGCTCCCACGCGACGCCCGCGTGCTTAATGGACGACTCCGGCGATGCGCCCGTTCCGCCGCTGTCGCCGCTGATGAGCACGACGTCTGCCTTGGCCTTGGCCACGCCTGCGGCCACTGTGCCGACGCCCACCTCGGCGACGAGCTTGACGTGGATGCGGGCATCCTGGTTCGCGGTCTTCAGGTCATGAATGAGCTGCGCGATGTCTTCGATCGAGTAGATGTCGTGGTGCGGTGGCGGCGAGATCAGCTCCACGCCGGGCGTGGTGTGCCGTATCGCGCCAATGTAGTCGCTCACCTTGTAGCCGGGCAACTGACCGCCCTCGCCGGGCTTGGCGCCCTGCGCGATCTTGATCTGCAGGTCTTTTGCGTTGACCAGGTACTCCGTCGTCACGCCAAAGCGCCCTGACGCCACCTGCTTGATGGCGCTGTTGCGCGAGTCGCCGTTGGCGTCCAGCACGTATCGCGTCGAGTCTTCGCCGCCCTCGCCGGTGTTGCTGCGTCCGCCCACGCGGTTCATGGCGATCGCCAGCGCCTCGTGCGCCTCCCGGCTTATCGAGCCCAGGGAAATGCCGCCGGTGGCGAACCGCTTCAGTATCTCGGTAACCGGCTCAACTTCGTCCAACGGAATGGGGCCGCCCTCTGCGGGCTTGAGCGTCAGCAAGCCCCGTAGCGTCTTGCGATGCGACTCCTCCTCGTTGGACATCACCGCGAACTCCTCGTACATCCTGCGGGAATTCAGGCTAGTGGCGTGCTGCAGTTTGGCGATGGAGTCCGGGTTCCACATGTGCTCCTCGCCGTTGCGCCGCCAGTAGTAGACGCCGGGGTTCTCCAGGTCGAGGACGCCCATAGGCTTGCGCTCCGGGTAGGCGAGCCTGTGCCGCCGCACCACTTCTTCCTCCAGCGATTCCAGGGTCAGTCCACCAATGCGTGAGGACGTCCAGGTGAAGTACTCGTCCACCAGCTCCTTGCTCAGGCCGATGGCCTCAAACACCTGCGCGCCCCGGTAGCTCTGGACCGTGGAGATGCCCATCTTGGACATCACCTTGATGACGCCCTTGTGCACCGCCTTGGTGTAGTTGTACTGCGCCTTCTCGACGGACAGGCCCTCGATGCGGCCCTCCTCGACCAGCCCGGCGATGGTCTCCAACGCGAGGTATGGGTTGATGGCCCCGGCGCCGTAGCCGATGAGCGAGGCGAAGTGGTGCGTCTCCCGTGGTTCACCAGTCTCCAGCACAAGGCCAACCTTGACCCGAGTGCCCTCGCGGATGAGGTGGTGGTGCACAGCAGATACGGCCAGCAGGCTGGGGATGGGCGCGTGATCCCGGTCGACACCGCGGTCGCTCAGAATGAGGATGGTGCACCCGTCTGCAATGTCCCTGGACGCCTGCCGACGGATGCGTTCAATGGCTTCCAGGAGTCCGCCATCGCTGCCGTCGGCGCGGAACACGGTGGAGATGGTGGTGGACTTGATGCCCGGTTGGTCCGCTTCGCGGATCTTCTCCAACTCCGCATTGGTGAGGATGGGCTCCTGAATGCGGAGCTGCCGACAGTGGAGGGGCGTCTCCTCAAAGAGGTTCCGTTCCGAGCCGATGAAGGTCACGACAGAGGTGACCAACTCCTCCCGAATGGCATCCAACGGCGGGTTGGTGACCTGCGCGAAGAGCTGCTTGAAGTAGTTGAACAGCGGCTGCGGGCGGTCCGACAGGATTGCGAGGGCTGCGTCGTTGCCCATGGAGCCCACCGGTTCAGCGCCGGTCTCACCCATGGGCTGCATCAGGAGGCCGAGTTCTTCCGTGGTGTACCCGAAGGCGCGCTGCCGCTCGACAAGCGTGTCGAAATCGCTGCCGTGGACGTTGCCAGGCTCGGGCAGGTTTTCCAGGTCGACGACGTTCTCCTTGAGCCACTCACCATACGGCTGCCGCGTGGCCAAGGTGTGCTTGATCTCCGCGTCCTCGATGATGCGGCCCTGGTCGAAGTCTATGTAGAACATGTTGCCAGGCTGCAGCCTGGACTTGAACCGCACCTGGTGCGGCGGCACGCTCAGCACTCCCGTCTCCGAAGCCATGACCAGCAGGTCGTCGTTGGTGACCAGGTAGCGCATGGGCCGCAGTCCGTTCCGGTCGAGGATGGCGCCAATGCTGTGACCGTCGGTGAAGGCGACCATGGCGGGGCCGTCCCACGGCTCCATGAGGCAGGCGTGGTACTCGTAGAAGTCGCGCTTCTCCTGGGGCATGGCGATGTGGTCGCCCCAAGCCTCCGGGATGAGCATGAGCATCGCGTGGGGCAACCAGCGGCCGGTGCTGCTCAACAGCTCCAGCGCGTTGTCGAGGCTGGCGGTGTCGCTCTGGCCGTCGCCGATGATGGGCTTCAGCTTCTCCATGTCACTGCCGAACAACGGCGATTCAAAGAAGGCTGAGCGGGCGTGCATGAAGTTGATGTTGCCGCGCAGCGTGTTGATCTCACCGTTGTGGCAGATCATGCGGTAGGGGTGCGCCAGCGGCCACGCGCCGAGGGTGTTCGTGCTGAACCGCGAGTGCACCATCGCGAAGGCGCTTGCCACCTCCGGCTCCTGCATGTCGAGGTAGAACTCCGACATCTGGGAAGCTTTCATCAACCCCTTGTAGACGATGCGGTTGCAGGAAAGGCTGCACACGTAGAAGTTTTCGCCATCGCCGAGCTTGCGTTCAAAACACGTCATCTCGATGAGGCGGCGAATGACGTACAACTTCCGCTCGAAGGCCGCCGAGTCAGGGATGTTGGCGGCGCGGCCTACGAAGAACTGCCGAATGACCGGTTGCCGGCTGCGGGCGAGCCACCCAATGGTCGAGTCGTCGACGGGCACGTCCCGCCAGCCGAGGAAAGCCTGGCCCTCGGCCTCGACTGTCTCACGGATGACGGACTCACACTCCGCCCGCTGGTGCGCGTCCTGGGGCAGGAAGACCATGCCAACGCCGTACTCGCCCTCCTTCGGCAGCGCAATTCCCAGGGAGTGGGAATGGCGCTGGAAGAAGACGTCCGGCACCTGGAAAAGGATGCCGGAACCGTCGCCGGTGTCCGGGTCGCAGCACTCGGCGCCGCGATGCTCAAGGCTGATGAGCACCTCAATGCCCTGCTGGATGATCGTGTGGGAACGGGCGCCACGGATGTTGGCCACCATGCCCACGCCACAGGAGTCGTGCTCATGGGCAGGGGAGTACAGCCCACGCTCAGCGGCATCTCGCTGGGCGGCCTCCAAGTGCTGCAAGTAGCTGCGTTGGCGGCGGCTGATGTCCTGTTCCCTTGCCATGAGACCCCTTTCCGAAAATGGCGAGGCCGATGCTCAACATGTGGAAGAATCGCCCCGTAGTGGACGAATGCGGCGTCGCATCTGTTCCCTGGCCTCGGAATCCCGTGCCATTCCGTAGAAACTGAGATTTTACACGCCAAACAATAGTCGGTCAACGCCCGCGTACGCGCCGAGCGCTAGAGGCCCATTATTCGTGAAAAAAGGCGCTAATGCAAGCGGCATAACAAAACTGAAACAATATCAGGTGCAGGTCAACTATGGAAGCGCCAACGCCCTCGATGCCCGTTGACAACTGGCGAGGCATTTCCAGCCTAACGACTGCCCCAGACTTCATGGGCGACGGAATTTTCACCCTGGGGTTGCATCGCCTTGGCTCCGCTACGGCGTCAAGCCCCGAAGTAGAGCTTTATTACGGCTATCACCTCATCCTTGGTGATGAGCCCATCAAAATAGTCCCCTATGGCCGCGATGACCTCTTCGCGATCTATTCCGCCATTGCCGTTCCGGTCATATGGGCTCAGCGTGGCCTCCGTCACCTCAATTATCACGATGATGATGGCCCCAAAGCCGGCGCTATCAGTGGCAGTGAGATTCACCGTGTAGCTCTGCCCCGTGTCATAGTCGAGCTTTGCGCCTTCCCTGATGCGAATTTGACCTTTCTCTTCATCCACGGTGAACTGTGCGGCATCCGTCCCGCTGAGCGAGTACGTGATATCGAGGTCGTCCTGGTGGGTGGCCGCCACTCGGTCACCGACAGGGTCGCCTGGCCGCGCGTTCTCCGCGACGGACCTGGTGGTTCGGAAGCCGTCTTGGAACTTTGGCGCCACCGGAGCCGGGCCAAAGCCGAGCCCTCCGCCGGTGCTGGGCGGCAGCGGCCGTGGTGGTGGGGGTGTTGCGATTTCACTGGGCAAGGTTTCCACCAATAGACCATCCCCGAAGGCCATCAGGTAGCCATTGAACGCAGTGACACGGTATGTGTAACTGTTCCCAGGCGACAGGCCAGTGATAGTTGCCGTGGTCACGGAGCCTTTAGTCTCCAGTACCTTGACCCACACGGAGTCTGGCTCCTGGGCCTTCTCCACCCAGAACAGGTCAACGTAGGCGGCTTCATCAGCCGGGACCTCCCACGTAAGCGTCAAGGAAGTCTTGGACACGTTGATGGCCTGCAAGTTGATGGGCTCGGGTGGCGCAGGCGGCGGTGGAGGCAGCGGCGACAACGTTTCCACGGACAGGGCATCCCCAGCAGTCCTCCGGTAGCCGTTGAATGCAGTGACACGGTAACCGTAATTCTCCCCGGAGGACAGATCTGTGAACGTTGCAGTAGTCACGTCCGCGCCGGTTTCGCGGACTTTGCCCCACGAATCGTTCGAGTCAGGGGACAATTCCACCCAGAACAGGTTGACATTTGCGGCCTCGGCAGCAGGAACGTCCCACGTGAGAGTGAGGGAAGTTTCAGTTACATTGCTGGACTGCAAGTTGATTGGCGCAGGGGGCGCCGGTGGTGGAGGCGGGGCGTCACCGGCGGCCGGGCAGCTGGCTTTCCAATCATTGGCGGGCAGGTGCTTGAGCAGAATTCTGTACAGGCGCGGGTCATATTCCGCTAGCGATTGCCGGTTTTCCCTTGTGCCTGTTGTCCTTGGGGAAAAGTAGAATTCCACGGCCTCCGCAAAGTACTCCGCGGCGCTGGCGCTGCTGTATCCGCTGCCCCAAAGCCCGTCCCCAATGGCGGCGTTATAGGCACTCCGCACCTCATTGAACTCACTAGAGGTTAGCCCTCGTCTATGCAGCGCATGGCCGAACTCGTGGTTGAAGACGTCGTAGAGCTCGTAACTCCTGTGGGGTTCATCCGGGTAGCAGAGGAGGTTTTCCTCATTCGACCGAGCTTGTCGATCCACGTTGTTGTAGGAGTTATATAAGCCGTATGTGCCGGCGGCCTTCAAGACGTGATTCACCTTTGCTTGAGCCATCCTGGCGTGGACCCCAGGGTGGGCCGACAGTATGTTCATGATGTGGTTCCACGCCAGCTTGATGGCGAAGTCGGACACTTCGTCGGACCCGACGATGGCTATCCCTCCGGCGGAGCAGTGTTTGTCGTACTGCGACAGGTGACCGGGCGGGGCCGCTATCACGCACCCGTCTGCGCCAACGATGGGTGCGGGGGTTACCAGTGATTCAGCCGACCAATCCGATGTCCCAACTGCGTTGGCCGCACGCACACGGAAGTAGTAGTTCAACGGATACGGCAGGCCGCTGACAGCTGCCCCGGAACCGGTAACCGTCAAGATGGCGCCTGCGGCAGGGAGATCCACCCACGCTGAAGCATGAGCGTGGCGGTAGGCAACCTGGTATGAGGCTGCGTTGGACGAGTCTTCCCAATCCAACTCGACCGATTCGTCGGCCTGCAACATTCCAGCTAGACCGGCAGGCGTATCAGGGACAGTAGTCTGTCCCGATATGGAAGGGGCCGAGTATGCCGCTCCAGCGACCAGCGCAAATAGGGCAATCCCAGCCACAAGGCACTTCAGCCGATTATGCCGACACATGATTCATTGCGAATTCGGTACGCCTGCCCTCTCTATTTGGTCAGGACACCGCCACTGCTCACTACAAGGGTGGCTTCACCGACGATAAGGTCTCGTTGCTGATTCTCAATCGATTTGAGCGCAGTATTACAGACTATTCACCAAGACTATCAGACTACCAAATTACTTTCCCTATGACAACTCTTGATGAGTAAAAAAGGAGGGCATTACGAAGAGAAATAGGGCGCCGCAATACCCAGTAAGGTTGCTGATAGTGTGACCAGGTCTTCACGGCATTCTTGGCACACCGCCACATGCTCTCAGTCGCCCGGTTGGCCCCACAGGCTTCCTTGCCGACGCCGCCTTCGCAACGTTCCCAAAGCAGAAGGGGCCGACTGCGCGACGATTAGTCGTTGGATGCTGTCGCCTCCGGCATTGTGGTGGTAAGGTTCCGGCTATCGACCAAAACTGTAGCAATCGCGAAACGGTAGGGTTGAGTGCGTTCAGAGCGGAAGTTCTACTACGGGTGGGTCCTGGTGGGGGTGGCCGTCGTCACCGGCGGCTTCAACACCGGCGTTGGCACGTGGGCCCTCACAGTCTTCGCAAAGCCCATGACGGAAGAGCTCGAGTGGTCCCGCACAGCCTTCTTCGGGGCCCTGACCATCTACACGGCCGTAGCTAGCTTCCTGTCTCCCCTCGTCGGCCCGTGGCGCGACACTACGCGCGGCCCCCGGGTGCTGATGCTTGCGGGCGCCATCCTCATAGGCGTATCCCTGATTTCGCTCAAATGGGTGGACAGCCTGTGGGAATACTACCTGCTCTATGGCGTGCTGGCGGCCATCGGCAGCCTGGGCATTGGCGAGGCGCTAACGCAGGCCATCCTCCCCAAGTGGTTTGTGCGCAAGCGAGGCAAGGCCCTGGGCATCGCGGTCATGGGCGGCGGCATGGGTCCGTTGTTTGCGCCGCTGACGCTGCACACCATCATGAGCGTCGTTGGGTGGCGCGATACGTGGGTCATTATGGGCGTTTTTGTCATCGCCGTCCTGGTGCCGTTGTCATTCCTCGTACGGACGCGCCCCGAGGACATGGGGTTGTTGCCCGACGGCGAGCTGACCCCCACCGCCGAGGAGCCGTCTCGACAGCAGGCCCGCCCTACGGCGCAGGACGAGCGCAGCCTCACCCGCGCCGAGGCCATTCGCAGCCCGGCCTTCTGGCTCATTATCCTCGCCTATGCCCTGGGTGGTCTCGGCATGCGCGGGTTCCAGGTTAACTGGATCCCGTACCTCCAGGACGTCGGCTTCAGGACGGGCATCGGCGCCCTGGCCATCACGGTGTACGGTATCTGCACCGTGAGCGTCCGGCCACTCTGGGGCATGCTCGGCGACCGCTTCCCGGTGCGAAAGCTCATCGTGGTGCAATCATTCCTGACCGCATCCAGCGTCCTCCTCCTCATCTACGTTGTCGGCATGCCGATGCTGTTCGCATTCATGATTCTCTTCGGCGTGACGATGGGGGGCTCCTTCATCCTCCGTCCGCTGATCGTCGCCAACTACTTTGGCAGGAACCATCTGGGCGCCATCTCGAGCCTGATGCGGCCGTTCAATGGCTTCACGGGCGCAATCGGGCCGGTGTTCGTCGCGGCCGTCTACGACCTGCACGGCTCGTACTACTGGAGCTTCGTCATTGTCATGATCGGCTTTGCCGTGACGGGCGCCGTCATCCTGCTCGCCAAGCCTCCACGGCTTCAGTCGCGGTAGGGGGGCAGGTCGTCGGGGTAGGCTTCGACTCGTGTCCGATTACTCCGTTGGGCTGACATTCGGCGCGGGCTGCCGCCGGGGGGGCCTCACAAGCAGGAACATGAGGCCGGCAACGAACCACGTGCCCATCACCATCCAGAATGCCAGGGCGTAGGAGCCCTGGATGTCATAGATTCCAGCAATGACCAGGGGGCCCGCCGCAGAGGCCAGGGTGATGGCCGGACGCATCGCGCCCCGGATGGCTCCCAGGTGCGCTCGGCCATAGTAGATTGGGTAGATGAGCCGCTGGAGCGGGACGTAGCCTCCGTACGCCAGCCCCATGAGCACGGCGAAGGTCATCAACATCGCGTAGTTCCCGATGTTCAGCAGCAACAGCACGACCAGCGCCGTCAATATGTGCTGGACCAACAACAGGTGGCGCACGGAGAAGATGTCCGCAAGGTAGCCCCAGCCGAACCGCGCCGGAAGGACGAAGATGCCAAAGACCGTCAGGGCGAAGGCGCCGGTGGTGGCGGTGAAGCCGATGTCCTGAAAATACGGGAGCCAGTTGGAGATAAATCCCTGCACTCCCAGGCTGGTAATGCTGAAGGTCAGGATCAGGATCCAAAAGGACCCGGTTCTCAGCGCTTGACGGCGACTCAAGTCCACGGCCGGGACAACGGCGCGCCCGCCCCGGTTAGAGGGCCGCACATCGCCCGGGGAGTCGCCGTCCGGACGGAGCCCCATGTCCTCAGGCTGCGTGCGGACCAGAAACCCCAGCGGAAGCAAGATGACCATTGAGACCAGCCCCATTGCAACCCAGGCATCGCGCCAACCATAGGCCGAGATTGCCCACTGGATGGCCAGCGGAAAGATTGGGCCCAGCACTCCTCCCATGCTGGCAGCCGCGACGGCCCTGCCCCGCTGGCGGATGAACCACTTGGGGACAACAGCTTCAATAAGAACGATTCCGCTGGTCACGTTGGCGAGCGCTCCCACGCCCCCAAAGAGAACGTAGTATTGCCAGACCTCGTCCACCCATCGAATCCCAATGAGCGACACTCCCAGGATAACAGCCGAGCAGATGGTGAGGATCCTGGGGCCCCTTCTGGTGTCGAAAATCGGGCCAACGAAGGGGGCCATCGCACCTGCGGCAAGGGCGCGTATCGTCATACCTGCGAAGAGCGTGGTGCGGTTCCAACCCAGCTCCTCCTCCATGGGGATGACGAAGGCGCCCAGGCTCCACAATCCGGTGCCCAGGGTGAAAACACCGCCAGTGGCGGCTACCAACACCATGATCCAGCCGTAGAAGATCTTTGGACGCTTCAGTGGATGCTCCTTGCATTCGCGAAAGGGAAGCCCCGTCGGCCGGTGCGGCGCCTGGCGTCGACCGGCATACGGCTAGCTTCCGTGCCCGTGACTTTACCAGAGTTCCCCCATCTGCGTAACAACGTTCGCGCTACAATGCCCTTAGCCCCCGCGCATCATGCGGAACCGGCGTCATCGCCGACTGGAGACACGGGTCATGGCCGAGCACAGCAGATTGGGCGACTTCATTCTTGGACTGCAGGGAGTTGCGATTCTCCGCAATCACTGGATTGAGCACCAGCACTCAGGGCTTGGACGTCGTCCGATACGTGGAGCCGCAGTGGGGCGACGTGGAAGTCGCCACGCTGGGCGTCGGCGAGCACATGACCGGTCTGCCGGAGGCAGCGGTGAAGGGGCTGCCCATCGTCATCGTGTGGGAGTTGGAGAAGCGGGGATGAGGACGCCGTTGCCCCAAGGCTCTCGGCGCCACGGGGCTAACGCCATGAATCGTCGGGCATGATGCGCTGCATGAACTGGTCAAACATGGGTACGGTGAAGGCTGTGTCGCCGTGACTTGGGCTCCACACCATACCCTTGTTGATAAGCTGACCACGAGTGGGAGCCAAGGAATTCACCGGCCGGCCCAATACCTGCGCGATGTCACCTGACCGGTGCGGCCCTTCACCCAATTGGGCCATGGCACGGAGGTACCGCTTCTCCGCTGGCGTGAGCCTGTCAAACCTGACCATAAAGAAGCTCTCATCCAGGCCGGCAATTGCCTGAACGGAGGCAACGTCAACGTTGCTTGCGGTTATGGGAGACGACTCAGCAACATCCCACAACCGCTTACCCCACTCTTGCAGAAAGTAGGGGTAACATCGTGTCTTCGCAATAACCAAATCCAGGGCAGCTTCCTCGATGTCAACACCCTCTTGCAACGCGGGCTTGGAAATGGCCATCCTGGCGTCCTCTGGCGAGAGGACCCCTATTTCCGGAAACTCGAAGAGTCGCTCAGCGTAGGACTTGGCCTTGCCCATGCGCCCTCGCAACTGCGGCAGGCCGGCCCCGACCATGACGACAGGTAGCCGCCTTTGTGCAGCACGGTGCAGCGCGGTGATAAGCGCCGCAAGTTCCTCTTCCTTCACATACTGGAGCTCGTCCGCGAAGATCGCCAGAGAGCTCTGGTCTGCCTTGGCCGCAGCGCCAACAGCCTCTAGCAAGTCCTGGAGGTCACTCTCCAAGTCTCCGTTGTCTGCAAGTCCCGGCTCGGGGTCCAAGTCGAGGCTAACTTCAATGTCTTGGTATTTGACCTTGAGGGCCCTAGCGAAGCCGGACAACCCCCGCAGCGCTCTTTGGGCTAGGTCCTTGGCCCTTTCCTTGGTAGAGAGCCGCAGCAGCTCGGTGCGCAGTTGCGGGGCCAAGATAGATGGCAGAGAGCGATTCTCCGGCGCCTCAACACGAAGGGCGTAGATGCCACGGACTTCAGCGTCTTCCCGAATGCGGTCCAGCAGCACCGTCTTGCCTACGCCGCGTAGGCCAACCAAAAGCAGGCTCTTGGTTGGCCGGCCCAGCCTGGCGCGTTCAATCGCGATGCGGGCACTCTCCAAGACCTCTTGACGTCCAGCTAACTCCGGCGGAGGCGTTCCCGCGCCGGGAGCATATGGGTTTCGAATAGGGTCCATGAATTGAGATTATAGCAAAGTTAGGAAAATTACAAGAGTTTTATAAACTCGCTAACTTTGCTATATTTGGTCAAAATCAGCTATGCACAGCCGCAGTTAAGACCTCCGCCTCAGCGCCCTCGCCCCTTAGTCCACCACGCGGTCCGAGTCCGGCAAATAGCCGGGGCTGTTCATGACGACGTAGGTCATGTGTCCCTCGAAGACGTAGGGGACGCCCTTTGGGATGAGGACGACATCGCCGCCGGTGACGCTGCCCGTTTCTCCGTTCACGTCAAAGTCGGCCTCGCCGTCGACGATGTAGTAGACGCGGTCGCTGATGTCGTTGACGACCTTCTCGTGCCGCCCGTACAGCGACACCCAGGTGAGGCTGATGCGGTCAGTGTGGCTCTGGTTGATGATGCGCTTGAGTACCAGGGGCCGTTCGCCCTGGGTGTCTGTCTTTGTTTCGCTGAACTTAATGATCATTGCCGCTCCCTGATGCAAAGTTGACTGCCGTAGTGGCAACGGCGCGTCTACAGGCCGTATGTCTCCAGGACGCCCTTCATCGCGAGGTAATAGCCGAGAATGCCGAAGCCGTAGACGCTGCTCTTGCATGCGGGCAGGACGACGGAGTTGCCGCCCCTCGCGGTGGGGTTGGTCATGTGCACCTCGACGGCCGGGATCCGCACCTGCCGCATCGCCGACACCAGGACCGTGGCGTCTCGAGTGAACCCAGCGGGGTTTATCAGAATGGCGTCGGTGCCGTCGCCGTGAGCATCGTATAGGGCGTTCGCGATCTCTCCCTCGATGTTGGAGTGGAAGCACCGCACCTCAACGCCTAGCTCCCCTGCGTACTCGCCTATCTTCTGGTCGTACTCCGGCAACGTCATGGGGCCAAAGGTCTCGACGTCCACCTTTCCCCGCATGTTCATGCCCAAGCCGTGGATCACCAACAGTTTTGTCATGGAGTCCCCCTTCGTGATTTGCCCAGAGCATACAAAGCCCCCCTCCATTGGGGAAGGGGGCATGGCAGGCATGCCTCGGATGCGGGCGAGCGTTGCCGTGTCGACGGGTGGGCGCTAGACCGGCTGGTCCGAGACGTGCGTGGAGTTGACGGTGATGCGGTTGCCGCCGGGCTCCGTGAACGTGAAGGAGTCGTGGATGCGGCCCCGTTGGATTTCCGAGACGGTGAGCCCCTTGGCCGAATACTCGGCGTGCGTAGCGTCTACGTCCTCCACCATCAGGTCAAACTCGGCGTCGGCGGGCTCTGCGCCCTCATCCTGTCGAAGCACGATGTGGGTGCCGCCCCGCATTTCCAGCACCGCCATAGCATCGCCCTGCACGATGGGACGCATGCCGATTTCCAGCATGGCGGCGATGGACTCCGCAAGGGCGTTGGTGTTCATCCTGACGTGCCCAATCCAGACGGGCGGCCGGGGGTCTGTCTGCTGAGTGCTCATGGCGCCTCCTTTGCCTGCCGCTTCCCGTGTCCGGGAAGCCAATCCGCTAACACGAACGGAACGCGATACTCGCTTGGCGCCTCGATTATGCGCCCCTCGGAGGCCGGGCGCTAGAGGGAAGGCCTGCCCAGCAGCGAGATACCATCGTCAGAGCCGCTGGCGTGCGCAGTGATCGGCTCGCCGAAGTTCATGGCGTACAGCGCCGCGTACAGCTCGCCCTTCTGGAGCAGTTCCTGATGGTTGCCCATCTCCACGATGTGGCCGTGGTCCAGCACGACGATGACGTCGGCGCTGGTGATGGTGGACAACCGGTGGGCGATGACGACGGACGTGCGGCCCCTCAGCACCGCCTTGAGGCTCTCCTGGATAATCTTCTCCGTGCGGGAGTCGATGTTGGCGGTGGCCTCGTCCAGGACGATGATGCGGGGGTCCGCCACAACCGCCCTCGCGAAGCTGATGAGCTGCCGCTGGCCCATGCTGAGGTTGTTGCCACGCTGCTGCAGCATGGTGTCGTAGCCGTGCTCCAGCTCCATGATGAACTCGTGCGCTCCGACAGCCCGGGCGGCGGCCTCCACCTGCTCGGAGGTCGCCTCCTTGTGGGCGTAGCGGATGTTGCCCTCGATGCTCATGGAGTAGAGGTACGGCTCCTGCAGCACCATGCTCATCTGCCCCGCAAGGCTCTCGCGTGTGACGTCACGTATGTCATGCCCGTCGACGCGGATGGAGCCGCTTGTCACGTCGTAGAAGCGGTGCATCAGTGCAACCAGACTCGTCTTGCCTGCGCCGGTCAGCCCCACCAGCGCGACGTTCTGCCCGGCTTGAATGGTCAGGTTGACGTTGTGGAGCACTTGTTCGTCCGGCGTGTAGCCGAAGCATACGTCTTCAAAGACCACCTCACCCCTGATGGTGGGCAGCGTGGCGGCGTCTGGCCTGTCATTCATCTCCGGCTTGATGTCCAGGAGCTCGAAGATGCGCGCGCCGGAAGCCATGGCCCGCTGGAACATGGTGTATTGCAGCGTCAGCGTCCGTATAGGCTCAAAGAAGCGCTGCACGAAGATGAGGAAGGCGACGAGGAAGCCCACCTCGAGCGCGCCCTCGAACACCCGGATGCCACCGACCACCACCACGAGCCCCATCGACACCACGGTCAGCGTCTCCACCACCGGCATAAGCGAGGCCGAGAGGAAGGATGCCCTGACGGCCCGATTGAGGTGTGTCTGGTTCAACGTGTTGAAGTTGCTGAGGTTTTTGTCCTGCCGGTTTGTGCTCTGGGTCACCCGCACCCCGGAAACGTTCTCCTGCAGGTTGCCGTTCACCGCGGAGATGGCCACGCGCACACCAAGGAATGTGGGCCGGGACTTCTTCTGCCAATAGATAAGGATGACGCCCAAGAAGGGAATTACTGACAGCGTGACGACGCCCAGCAACGGGTCCAGGTAGATCAAGGTGCCTGCGATGAACACCAGCATCATGATGTCGCCGATGGTGGTGATGCCAACGTCCATGAATTCTTGAAGCTGGAAGACATCGTTCTGGATTCGCGACATGATGCGGCCAACCTCGTTCCTGTCGTAGAAAGAAGTTGCCTGGTTCTGCAGGTGATTGAACATCTCGGTCCGGAGGTCGTGCAGGACATTGACGGTGACGCGGGCGAGCGCGATGTATTGCATGAAGTTGAATCCCATATTCAACAGCACGTTGATGATAAAGAGGACAGCGGCAAGCTCGAGGCTACCCCAAGTGGCCTCCTGCCCGGTGACGCCGTCGACGAATTGGTTGATGGCCCATCCGATGATGAGGGGCTGGAGCACCATGGTGATGATGTGTCCGGCCATGCCGATGAAGGCCGCCACCACCCAGGAGCGGTAGGGCAGCGCGTACTTCACCAGGCGCATAACCACGCCATGGTCGTACAGGTTGCCCATGAGGACGTCGTCAAGGGCGGAACGCCCCAAATGCCCGTAACCGCTAACCCGGGTTGTCAATCCGAAACCTCCAAATCACCAGCCACCTTGATTTCCTGCAGCGTCGCCTCTTCCAGGGGCTTTAGCTGCGACTCATACAGGCTCAGGTACTCGCCGCCCCTGGTAAGCAGCTCCTCGTGGGTGCCGCGCTGAACGATGCCGCCGTTCTTGAACACCAGGATGATGTCGGCGTTGCGAATGGCGCTGAGCCGGTTGGTCACCACGATGGTGGTGCGACCGCTCATGATCTCCTCCAGCCCCTCCTGCACGAGGTGCTCCGTGTGCGCGTCGACGCTGGAAGTGGAGTCGTCCAGGATAAGCACGGGCGGGTTCATCAAGATGGTTCGAGCGATGGAGAGGCGCTGCTTCTGCCCGCCGGACAGGCCTCCGCCGCGCTCGCCCACGATGGTGTCATATTGGTCGGGGAGACCCGAAATGAACTCGTGCAACTGCGCGACGGACGCCACCTCGCGAATGTCCTCCTCGGAGGCTTCGCCCCTTCCGTAAGCGATGTTCTCTGCGATAGTCATCGTATGGATGAACACGTCCTGCTGAACGATGCCCACGTTGCGCCTCAGCGATTCCAGCGTAACGTCCCGGATGTCAACGCCGTCGACGGTTATGACGCCTTCGGAAGGGTCGTAGAAGCGCGGGATCAGGTGGGCAAAGGTGGTTTTGCCGCTGCCGGGCATGCCCACGAGCGCAACCACTTCACCCGGGGAGATGGACACGTTGATGTCCTGCAGCGCCGGGCTCTCATCGTCATAGGTCAGCGAAACGTCCTTGAACTCGATCGTGCCCTTGACGCGGGCCAACTCGTAGGCGTCCGGGCTCTCGGACACAGGCGACTCCCAGTCGAGGATCTGGAAGAGCCGCTGGCCGGAGGAAATGGCTCGGGAGAAGCTGTTGACCATCCACCCCATCATCCGGACGGGCATGGTCATCAGGCCCATGTAGAAGAAAAATGCTGTCAAGTCACCGGGTGTCAGACCGGTATACTCAACCTGGCCGGTGAACTCGTCCACAACCCGCCCCTCAATCACCTGGTTGCCGCCCACGTAGAGGATGGCCGCCAGCGCGCCCAGGAAGAAGAAGTTCATAACGCTGAAGTTTCTGGCCCAGATCCGCTGCGCCTCATAGGTTGCTTCACGGACCAATTCAGCGCGGAACTCGAACTTCTCCTGCTCATACTTCTCCGCTGAGAATGCCTTGACCACACGCATGCCGGAGAGGTTCTCCTGCATGGTGGTGACCATCTCGCCCGTCAGACGTTGGACCTCCATCCACCGTCGCCGGAGTCCCTGGCTCGTGGCCATGGCGCGCCAGCTAAGGGGCGGCACGAAGGCGAGGCTCACGATCGCCAGGGTGACGTCCGTCAAGACCATGGCCACTGCGATGCCGATGATCATTGCCACCACGAAGGCAAACCGAACGGCGCCCATGTTCACGAACATGCGAACGCCTTCGACATCGGCAGTTGCGCGCGACATCAGGTCGCCCGTGTTCTGTCTGTCGTGGAAGGCAAAGCTCAGGTGTTGCAGCTTGTTGTAGAAGGAGTTGCGGATGTCATACGACACCTTCTGCGACGTGGACTCCGCAAAGTACGTTTGTCCAAAGGCGAACAGTCCCCGTGCGACGCCGGCCGCAAGAAGCGCGAAAGCCAGCATCCACAGGGCGTCGACGTCTTCTTCGCCGGACCGCAACACGCTGTCGACGCTCTGGCCGAGGAGGCGCGGGACGGCCAAGGCCACCAGGGCAGCGCCAAACACGGAGACGTAGCCCAAGGCGAGACGGCGCTTGTATTTCTTGAGGACTAGGCCAATGATGCGAATGATTGTAGGCATAACAATATGTAAATTTAATACCAGCGCATACTACATGTCAAATGAGGAAGGGCCGCGGAATCGTACCTTTCGCGCTTGGCCGCGGCCCGCCGACGGGCCCTGTGCGGCGCCCGTCACAGCGGCTTGTCAGCCACTACAATCATACGACGAGATTCGACGCCGTAACGTTCCAATTCGTAGCCGCCGTAGACCGTTCGATAGACCAGCCCGGCGGCTTCAAGTTTGCGCACCAACTCCGTGAGCGAGTAGAGCCGGATGGTGAGCCCGTCGGTGTGATGCGCCGTCCCGTCCGGCGACGTCACGGTGAAGCTGTTGTTGATGCGGCTGTGCAGCAGGTCGATCTCACGCCGCTCCTCGTACACCGTGCCGTTGGGGACCACCTTGCGCTCTTCCCGCACATAGTTGGAGACCACCCATTCGCGGTTAATCAGGTCGATGAGGAACTGGCCGCCGGGCTTCAACGCCTTCGCCACCTGGTGCAGGACTTTCTGGTCCTCCTCGTCCGAGTTCAGGTAGCCAAAGGACGTGAAGATGTTGATGACCGCGTCGAAGCGGGCCTCGAATGGCAGCTCGCGCATGTCGCTGCGCACCAGCGGCAGGTCGACGCCGGCCGACGCCGCGATAGCCGCTGCACGCTCGAGGTAGGCCTCGCTGAGGTCGAGCCCCGTCATCCGCAGCCCCGTCAGCGCGAGGATGACGGCGTGCCGCCCATGGCCGCAGCACAGGTCGAGCACCTCGACGTCACGCCTCAGTTGCAGCACTCGGTGCACGAAGGCGGACTCCACGACGGCGTTCTCCGGGGAGATGGTCTCCCGGTACGCGCCCAGGTAGTCGTCACCAAAGAACTCCATGTAGGACGGGGAAGGAAGGTCGGCCATCTCTTCTCCGGTTCGCGGGAACGGCGGTGGGGTAGGCGGCGCCGGCCGCCCGTCGCAACGGTATCAACGAGGACGGGCACACTGCAAGTTCCAGGGTATGCTACAATCCAAACGACACACCACTCCCTCTCCCCGCTTGGAGCATGCCCATTGATCACCCTACAGGGTAAAGGCGCCCTCATCGTGGGCGCGCGTCGTGTCGGCGCGGTGCTGGCGCGGCGCATGGCGCAGGAAGGCATCAACCTCGCCATCGGCTACCGCAGTTCCGCGTCGGAGGCTGAGAGCCTGCGCGACTCCCTTACGGGCTCGGGCGCCATGGCCATCACCGTGCAGGGCGACCTGAGCCACGAGGGGCAGGTGCAGGACATGGTGGACCGGTCCCTCTCAACCCTGGGTAACCTCAGCTTCGTGGTAAACCTCGCGTCCGACTATCCTCGCGTGCCGCTGCCGTTGTTGGACTCGGTCGCCTGGGACCATGCGATGGGTACGGCCAAGGGCAGCTACCTGCTGGCGGTGCACGCCGCACGCGCCATGACCCTCAATCACGGACCAACGCGCGGCCACATCGTCCTCTTTGGCGACTGGGCCGCCGGCGAGACTCCCTATCGTGAGTACCTTCCCTATCTCACGGCAAAGGCGGCGGTGCAGTTCATGACGCGGGCCTTCGCCGCGGAGTTGGCGCCCCATGGCATCCTGGTCAACGCCCTAGCACCGGGGCCCACCATGCGCCCGTCCGAGATAACTGAGGACGAGTGGCGGAACGACATCATCGCCAAGGCGCCCCTGCAACGCGAGTCCTCCGCCGACGAGATCGCGGAATTGCTCATCACCCTGCTCAAGAGCGAGACCATCACCGGCGAGACCATCCGCGTCGACGCGGGCAGGCACTTGGCGGGACCCGGGCCTCAGGCATAGGAGGCGCCATGGCGCAGCACAAGATCACGAAGACCATCGACTTCTGCTACGGGCACCGCCTGCTGGAGTACGATGGGAAGTGCAAGCAACTCCACGGCCACAACGGACTGCTGGAAGTCGACATTGAGTCCGATGTCCTCGACAGCCTCGGGATGGTGCGCGACTTCTCGGAGGTACGAGACATCGTCAAGGGGTGGGTCGACGAGAACCTGGACCACAAGATGCTTCTCAGGACGGACGACCCCGTCATTCCCGCGCTCACGGAGCTGGGCGAGCCCCTCTATCTTCTCGACGTTAACCCCACGGCGGAGAACATCGCCAAGCACATCTACAGGCAGGCACACGACAACGGACTTCCGCTGTCGGAGGTCCGCCTGTGGGAGACCCCATCGAGCTACGCAACATACCGGGAGGATTAGGAGCTGGACGAAGTAGCAACCCTGGCTAGCGGCGGCCTAGATAGCTGTATTCTCATTGCGGACATGGCCGAGGACGCCATGGTCACGCCAATCTACGTTCGGAAGGGCCTCGCATGGGAGGACGCCGAGCATGCGGCGCTCATCGCGTTCGTGAGGGCGCTGGGCAACCCCAACGTCAAGCCGGTGACGACGCTGAGCGTGCCGGTCCGGCAGATCTACGGCCGCCACTGGAGCGTGACCGGTCAGGATGTTCCCAGCTACGACGCCCCGGACGGCGCGGTCTATCTGCCGGGCCGCAACGTGTTGTTGCTGGGCTTGACCGCTGTGTGGTGCAGCATCCACGGCGTGTCGCGCATCTCCATAGGAACGCTGGGCGGCAACCCCTTTTCGGACGCCACGCCCGCCTTCTTCGAGAGCTTCGCGTCGGTGTTGTCGCAGGGTTTGGGACACCGGATCCTCGTGGAGGCCCCGTACCGGGGAGGCAGCAAGTCGCAACTCATCCGCACCCATTCCCACCTACCGCTGGAGCTCAGCCTCACGTGCATCGCGCCGTCGGGCGGCAAACACTGCGGCAACTGCAACAAGTGCCGCGAACGCCGCGAGGCCTTTGTCGAAGCAGGCGTAGAAGACAAGACAGCGTACGTAAAGGAATAAGAGCCGGATGGAACGACAGGACCGCATCGACCAACTGAAGCCGCTGCTGCGCCAGGTGCTGGAGCTGTTGGGCGAGGACCCGGAGCGCGAGGGGCTGCGCCGCACGCCGGAGCGTTGGGCGGACGCCCTGTTGACCTACACGCAGGGCGCCGAGGAGACCCCCCAAGACCACCTGAAGGTGATATTTCAGTTGGACGAGGACGATTTCCCCATCGGGTCCGACGACATGATCATCCAGGAACACATCCAGTTCACGTCCACCTGCGAGCACCACATCGCCCCCTTCCGAGGCGTGGTGCACCTTGCGTACATTCCGAACCCGAACAGCCGCGTCATCACGGGCCTCTCCAAGCTCTCCCGCGTGGTGGAGGTCTTCGCGCGGCGGCTGCAGGTGCAAGAGCGCATGACGCAGCAGATCGCCCGCGCCATCGACGACAGCCTGAGCCCGCTGGGCGTCATAGTGGTGGCGGAGGCCGTCCACTACTGCATGATCCAGCGAGGCGTGCAGCAGCGTACCAGCACCACGATAACCACTGCTCGGCGAGGCGCCTTCCAGTCCGACCCGATCCTGGAAACCAAGTTCCTGGAGTACCTGCGCCTGCGGCAGGCTGAGACCATCACGTAGCGGCACTCGCGGCGCAGGTCGGGTGCATCCCAACAGATTGTTTGCGAGTACAATCGCGCCTCCGTAGCTGGACCGGGGAATTGTTTGAGAACAATCCGTAGCTGGACCGCGCATTTGTTTGAGAACAATTCCTAGCTGTGACGACAATTGTTTCCGAATCAATCCGTAGCTGTGCGACCGACGCCCACGTACGAGTTGTTTTGTTTCGCGAAAGTTTTTCTGCCATCCGCCTCTCGACTGCTCTGCCTGGACACCGATGCGGGACTGTTGCACGCCGCCCTCCTTGTCGCCGCCAACGAGCGCTTCGTCGCGCTGTGAGACAACGGTATCGAGGCGCAGCAGGCGACGGCAAGGAGCCCGTGTCAGGGGTGCGCCGGAGCATCTGTTACACTCGGGCCGGTATCCGACGCAACACCACCCTGGGAGGACCATGACAACCCCTGCGACCACGACCGCCCCTCGCGTCTTTTTCGGTTGGTGGCAAGTCGCACTCGCGTCGGTGCAGGGCTTCTACGCCGTGGGCGGCGCCTCCTTCGCGGCCGGCGTATTCCTCGTCCCCATGCAGGACGAACTGGGATGGAGCTCCACCATCATCTTTGGTGCGCTGTCGCTGCGGATGATGGCAGGCGGGATTGTCGGCGCGATGCTTGGCCCGCTGGCGGACCATCGATGGGCCCCGCGCGTCATCATGCCGCTGGGCGCCGTGCTCATGGCGCTGTCTTTCATCATGGTGAAGTGGGCGAACACCCCCTTTGACTTCGTCTTCTGGTACGGCATCGTCGGGGCCGGAGGCATGGCGCTGGCGAGCCCCGTCGTCCTTGAAGCCATCGCGATCAAGTGGTTCGTCCGCCGCCGCGCCGCCGCTATGACCTGGTTCCAAGTCGGTCCGCCCGCCGGTGTGCTGGCCTTCCCCGTCGTGCTGACGGCGCTCATCGCGTGGTTCGGCTGGCGCGACGCGTGGCTGTGGTCCGGGCTGAGCATCTTCGTGTTCATGCTCCCGCTGACGTTTATTGTGCGATCACGGCCAGAGGACTTGGGCCTGCTGCCCGACGGCGACGAGGCCCCACCGCCCACGCGAGGACCCGCTCGACCCGTGAGCTACGCCACCGGCCTCACGGCGAGGCAGGCGCTCCGCACGCAGGCCTTCTGGCTCCTGACGATAGCCGCCTTTGTGGGCATGTTCGGCTTCCCCGGCTACCAGTCGCACTGGATCCCCTACTTCCGCGAGATTGGCTTCGACGCGGCCACGGCGGCCTTCGGCGTCTTCATATTCGGCATCTTCTCCGTGACGTCGCGGTTCGTGTGGGGGTTCCTCGCGTCGCGGTACTCGGTGCGGCCCCTCTTCGCCGTGCAGATGGTGTTGTCGGCGATGGGGGTCGTCATCATCCTGCTCATCCAGAGCCCGGCAATGCTGGTAGTGTGGGCGGTGGCGCAGGGCTTGACGATGGGGGCCTTCTTCCAACTGCAGGCCATCCTGGTCCCGACGTACTTTGGCCGCGAGAACATCGGGGCCATCCGGGGCCTCATGTGGATGCCGATGAACCTCGCGGCGGGCATTGCCCCGCTGGGGCTGGAGCTCCTGCACACCTGGCGCGGCGACTACAGCGCGGCCTTCCTCATGGTGCTGGTCTTTTGGCTGCTGACCGCGCTGCTGGTGTGGCTCAGCCGGTCTCCGGGGCGGGTGGAGCGGCGGTGACGGGGGGCTGACCCGTCAGCCGGTGTACCCGTCTGGCGGTGTGATTCCGTGGAAGATGGAATATTCCGACACCACCTCGTCATCTCCCATGAGCCTCGCCCAGACAGTCACCGTGTACACGCCTGCGCCGTACTGCCTAGTGATGTTGCCGATGTCAGCGACGACATCAAATGAATCGCCGCTAACGCGCCAGCTCTGTGCAGTTATCCAGGGGATGGTTCTCATGACCGAAGGGCGCGACTGACTAGCATCGTAGGCTTCCTGCCAGTGGCGATGGGCCTCATCCGCCGAGCGGGGACCCGGTGCATCTGGGGGCACATGGTAGGGGTTTGGGCATGGTTCGAATGCCTGGGTGAACTCATGTGTGGTGTAGTATGCATTGCCGCCTGGAGGTGGACGAAGAGATGCCACCAAGTCTCCATTGTTGTAGCAGTAGGTGCGTGAAAGCTGGCCTCTGGTTAGCGTATGAGGCGGAGGGTCATAGTCGACTTGCACGCCAAAGTCGTATCGCCCAAGAATTCCCGCGCCGTTCTTCAGCGTCCCCCGCAGCGATAGTCGACCGTTCTCAATGGTTGGTAGCGCGTTGTAGGCAACGTAGTCCCCTTCGAAATGCTGGACGGCGGAAATGTTGTACCGATCCCAAGCCAGCCCTATGTTCACCTTCAGGTGTGTTGGCTCAAGGATATTGCGCCGATGGCCGGGGCTGCCCATCCATCCCTGCATGGCATCTGCAACCTCACGCTCAAGGCTGTCGAGGCTCTGGACCCAATCTCTTGCAGTGACGCAATAGTCTAGCCCCCTACCATTCTCTCCGTTGGACTGATACCCACCTGCCAAGCTATATCGCATATAGGGTTTCAGACCATTCACGCCCCAGTGGGAACTGACACAGTTCTCCAAACTGGATTCCGCATGCAGCTGCGCGGCGTCATTGTCGCCCAGTGTGACTGCGCCCGCACCAGCGCGGGCCCGCTCAATGTTTATGAGCTTCAGCATGTACTCCTTATATTCCAAATGCCGCAAGTGCGGTGGTATATACGTAGGTGTCGGTGTAGGCGTAGGCGGCAGCGGGGTTGCCGTCGGAGGGACAGGCGTAGGTCTCGGACGCGCAGTTGCAGTTGGAACGGGCGCGGAGTCCGGCGTGACACTTAGTGGCGTTATAGCTGAGAGAGACGGCGTAGCTGTAGGCGCAGCGACCACTACCGCATCCGAGGCGGGAAACGTAGGAACCGCTGCCGGCTGCACGGGGGAGGCGGGCGCCGCTGATGCGCTCGGATTCTCCCCCCGCGCCCCTGCGCGCCCAAGAAACTCGTCATCGCCGAGGACCCAGCCGCCCGCAGCAGCCAGCGCCATAAGGAACAGCAAGAGCAGGTAGCGACCAAGGCCGCCGCCGCTTGAGTGGTCGTTGTGCCAGCCTTGCCGTGCCATTCCTCTGCGTCGCCCTCCTTCAACGTCTTGCCGACTGACCGAAGCGCCCTAAGTCCGTGGTGGTCGTAACCTGACCTCGACTGCCGGCAGCGCCACCAGCTTCTCGGTTGGCGTCTCCTCCCCCGTGTCGCGAAAGAAGACCACTGTGTAGACGCCCGGAGACTGCGCGAGCAGGCCAAGGTCCACGGAAAAGTTGAACGTCTTGTCTGTTTCATTCCATTCCCTCGCGATAACCACGTCGAGAGGGTGGTCAGCCGACTGTGAGCCGGGTGGGAGAACTCGAGCGACCGGAGCAGGGCACGAAGACGTCGCGCCCCCGCCAATGCAGTAGCGGTCGAGCGCGTCGACTCTCGCTGACGACAAAGGTTCCGGATACGGGTCACGGTAAATGTGGACGACGCCGTGGATGGCGACACCCTCACCTACCTTTCTGAGCGTAACATTGAGATTGCGGCGGCCGTCCCTCAACTGCAAAGACCTGTCATGCACGACAACATCCCCGCCTTCAAAGTGCTGCACCAAAACGACCCGCCGCCCGTTCCACGCCACGCCGATGCTCACCTTTCGGTGGCCCGCCCCCACGATGTTCTCGCGCATGCTGCCGTTGTCGGCGGCGCCGTCCATAATCTCCGTGTGCATCTGCTCGATCGCCTGCTCCGGCAACGGGACGTTGCACTCTTCGGGCGGCGAGGGAGAACTGCATCCCAGGGCGTTCCACTTACTGTCGGTAAGACCAATGTCGTAAGCGTTTTCTTCGACGTAGCTATCGCCGCCGTTCGCCGCGTAGACCATGTACGCTTTTTCGCCGTTGAGCCACCAGTAACCCAGGTAGTTGTGCTTCATCATGTCGTCGGCATGCGATTGTGCGGCCGACGCGCCGGAATCATTCGAGACCAGTTCGACCATTTCCAGGCCACTGGCCGCACGGGCCTCGTTGATGAGGCCGACTGCCTGGAGACGCAGCGATGCGAGAAGCTCCTCCCGGATCGGCGTGGCTGTCGGCACCAGCGTCGGCACCGGGACTTGCGTTGGCACGGGGGTAGGCAACGGCGTGGCAGTCGGGGGCGGTGGTGGGGCGACAGCGACCACGGTGGCGGGCGTAGGCATTGGCGTCGGCGCAGCGACGACGGGAACAGGCGTCGGTAGCGGCGTCGGCGGCACCGGGGGCGGTATGGATACGACCACCGCCTGCGCGTCGCCCTCACCACCGAACGCCCCAGCGATGCGCCCGCGCAGATCATCGTTGGAGGCGACATATCCCCCTACCCCGGACAAGGCAATCAATACCAGCCAAACCACAAGTCGGCCGATACCTTCCCCGCCTGAGGAGCCATGGCCCTGCTGCCGGGATGCACTCGTCGGCGGACGCCGTTCTGGGTCCTGCAATTCCCGTGGCGGGGGTGCAGCAGGCGGAGGTGGCGGGGGTGCGGCAGGCGGAGGTGGCGCCCCTTGTTGGCTGGGTTGCGGACGCGTCTCCCTTGGCGGCTGTTGCGCCTGCCTCGGCGGCGGGGGCCGCTGTACTGGCTCTTGCTGTTCGACGCGTTGCGGGGGCGACTCCACTGGGGGTTGTTTTGACGGTGTGGGCGGCGCAGGCCGCGGTTCTCGTGGGGCTTCGTAACGCCGCTCAAGGTCGCCGAGCGTCTCCGCTACTGTGGGGTCCACCCGGGGAGGCGCGGGGCGCTGCGGAGGGCTTGCGGGCGCTTGGCCCGGCGGGTCCGGGTCGTACCCGGAACCCTGACAGTGGGGGCAGGGCAGCCACCGGACAGACGCGCTGCCGACGCTCTCGGCCCGCGTCTGAACTTCCCCGGTGCCTCCGCACTGGCGACAGCGCGAGCCATCGACGATGTATATTTCCGACCCTTTGCGTCTGCGCTCCAGCAAGTGGGGGCCGCAGAGCAAAGCCGCGCCGCGATTGTTGTAGTGGGTGAGGTCCGCGCCCATGACGTAACCCACCGCCGCACGGCTGCATTGTGCGTCGCCGCATTGCGACTGATTGGGATTATGGCCGTGGACCCGGTACTGCGTGCGGGTAAACTGTTGCCCGCAGGTTCTGCACCAGACCAAGTCACCCCCCGGGCGATGGTCAAACCGCTGCATACTTACAACCTATAGTTGAACTCAGTCCGCGCCATCGTTCGCGTTCTTAGCCCCCAGGCCCCGCGCCGAATTGCACCGCCGCGAGCCATCCCCCCGCAGCGGCTAGCGTTATGACCACCGCCCACACGAGTAGCCTCCCTATGCCGCCTTTGCCTTGGCTCGACCGGGGCTGTGACGGCCTGGGGTCTGTTGACACGCCGTCAGACTCTTCCGCCGGCGGCGACTCCAGCCCCTCCAGCATCCAGTCGGGCAAAGGCGTTGTCGGGGTCTCTCTTCGCCTGCGCCGAAAGGGATTGTGCCAACCCCCAACGCGCCGCCCCCGCTGCCGTCCCTCATTGCACCAGTAGCAGGTGCAATGGCGTGGATGATCCCTGTACCAACTAGACCTCGCCATCGCTAGCCTTGCCCTCCCTCGCCCTTCGCCAGGCGGCGCAGGGGCTCTCCCGTCATGCGAAAGAGCCGCCACTGCGAGAGCATCTCCGCTCCCAGACCCTCGTAGAAGCGGTGCGCGTCGGTGTTCCAGTCCAGCGCCGCCCACTCGAACCTGCCGCAGCCGCGCTCCACCGCGATGGCCGCCACCCGGCGCATCAGCATCGCGCCCAACCCCTGCCGTCGATGCTCAGGCCATACGTAGATGTCCTCCAGGTACAGGCCGCGTCGGCCCAGAAAGGTCGAGTAGGTGTGGAAGTAGACGGCGTAGCCCGCGGGCGCATCGTCGACGAAGCCCAGCAGCGCCTCCACGGCTGGCGAGTCGCCGAACAGCGTCGCGCGCAGGCCCTCCTCCGTCGCCTCCAACTGGTGCGTCAAGTGTTCGAACTCGGCAATGCCTCGGATGAACGCCATGAGCTGCGGGACGTCGTCCGGGGTCGCGGGTCGAACCGATATCTTGGGCCGTGTGGTCAACGTCGCCTCCCCTATTGCGCCGTCCCGAGGCTGCTGCAGGTCCTCCAGCCGACTCAGCAGCGCGCGGGCGCCCTCCACCCTCGCGCCCGTGGCTGCCGCCCGCTCCCGCAGGTTTCGGTCCGACGTGTAGAGCAGAACATCCGAGCCCTGAGGCAGCAGCGCCAGCAGCCGGACGATGTGGTTGTCGGCGCCGTTCCTGCCCCGGCGCTCCGGATACTCGACGGTCACGCCCTCGACGGGGGGCGACGCCGCGCTGTGCTTCGGCGGGCGGTCGTCGAACACCACCGTCCACTTGGCGCTGTCGGCCCGCGCTAACTCGGCCACCTGCTCGAGCAGCCGCCGGGCCGCTCCGCGCCGGTCGAGCCACCAGCGATCGGGCCGCGATCCCATGACGTTGTTGCCGTCCACAAATATCCGCGCACCCAGCTGCAACCGACCCTCCCGCCGACGCCGCTTCCTCCCATGTCCGGCGGACGGCATGGTATGGTAACGCGGCACACCTAGCAACCTGGGAGGAACGATATGCAACTGGAAGGGAAGGCCCTGCTGGTGACCGGGGCAGCCCAAGGCATGGGGCGCGCCACCGCCGAACAGGCCGCCGAGGAGGGCGCTCGCGTTGCCGTGGCCGACCTCAACATCGACGGCGCCGAGGCCGTTGCGAAGGGCATCCGCGACCGCGGCGGCGAGGCCATCGCCATCGAGGCTGACGTGGGCGACCTCGCGTCCATCGACGCCATGGTCGACACGGCCATCGAGGCGTTCGGGGGCATCGACATCCTCGTGAACAACGCGGGCATCACTCGCTACGCGCCTTTCCTCGAGGTCACGGAAAGCGACTGGGACGCGTTCATGCGCGTCAACGCCAAGGGGTCCTTTTTCACGCTGCAGCGGGTGGCCAAGGAGATGGTGGCTCGCGGCCAGGGCGGGCGCATCATCAACATGGCATCAATCGCCGGGAAGGGCTTTCGGGGCACGTCGAACGCTGCGTACGCGTCCAGCAAGGGCGCGGTCATCGCCTTCACCTACCAGGCCGCCGACAATCTGGCGCGCTACAACATCAACGTGAACGCCGTCTGCCCTGGGCCCATCGACACCGACATGTCGCAGGGCGTTCGCCGCCAACGCGCCGAGGCAGCGGGGCAGTCCTACGAGGAAAACACCATCGAGGGGCTGGACAGCATCCCCTTGGGCCGGATGATCCCGCCTGATGACGTCGCCAGGATGGTGGTCTTCCTCATGGGTCCCGGCGGCTACAACATCACCGGCCAGACCATCAACGTCGACGCGGGCGTGCTGATGAACTAGCGGGCCGATCCCGACCCAACGCGGTTCTTGGGCTGCGACGCTCCCGATGCCGCACACCTGACAGCAAGGGGAATACGACATGCAACTCGAAGGCAAGGCCATGCTGGTGACAGGCGCCGCTCGTGGCTTGGGGCGGGCCATCGCCGAGATGGCTGCCGAGGAGGGCGCGCGGCTCGCCGTGAGCGACGTCAACCTCGATGGGGTCGAGGCCGTCGCGAAGGGCATCCGCGACCGTGGCGGCGAGGCCATCGCCATAGAGGCCGACGTGCGCGACATCGACTCCATCGACTCGATGGTCACCGCCGCAGTCGACGCCTTCGGCGGCATCGACATCCTCATGAACAACGCCGGCATCACCCGTTACGCGCCGCTGCTGGAGGTCCCCGAGAGCGATTGGGACTCGATTATGGGCGTGAACGCCAAGGGGTCGTTCTTCACCCTGCAGCGGGTGGCCAAGGAGATGGTGGCGCGGGGCCGGGGCGGGCGGATCGTCAACATGGGCTCCGTCGTGGGCAAGGGCGGCCGGGCGTCCAACGCCGCCTACGCCGCAAGCAAGGGCGCGGTCATCGCCTTCACGTACCAGGCGGCAAGCGCTCTGGCCCAGCACGACATCAACGTCAACGCCATCTGCCCGGGCGGCGCGGAGACGGAAATGTTCGCCGGAGTGCGGCGACAGCGAGCCGCGGCCATGGGCCAGACCTTCGAGGAGCACACGATCGCCGGACTGGCGGGCGTCCCGCTGGGGCGCATCATCGCGCCGGAGGACGTCGCGAGGCTGGTGGTCTTCCTCGCGGGGGCCGGCGGCTACAACATCACGGGCCAGACCATCAACGTGGACGGCGGCGTGCTGATGAACTAGGGGGTAGCCAGCCGTTCGCCCTGACTCCGTTCTGAGCTTGACGAAGGAGCCTGTCGAAGGGCCAATTCGTTGCTCTGAAGGCGGGAACAGCTTAACCTAAGTATTGGCAATCCCTTTGAGTAGTTGAGCATGAAGAAAATCACCGTATCTATAGACGACGAAACTTACCGTCTCGTCAACGTTCGTGCCGCTGAAGCCGGCACAACGGTAGCCGAGCTAGTGCAGGAGTTCCTAGCTGAATACTGCCGGATAGAGGACGTTGCCGCCCGGCAGGTCTTCATGCAGTGGCTTCGCGACAACGCCCAAAGCGCCCAGGATCCTCGGTCGGCAGATCCCTCATCTCGGCTGCACATCTACCGTTAGGGTGAACCTTCGGATTACGAGGGTCCAGTCTCATCCACCTCAAACCGGTCCAGGCGGAACAGCGAGATGTCGTGGCCGGTCTCCCCGCGGGTGGACAGGTCCGCCAGGATCTCGCCGACGACGCTTGAGAACTTGAACCCGTGGCCTGAGAACCCCGCCGCAAGGTAGACGTTGGGCGCTCCTGGCAGTGCGTCAATGAGAAAGTGCTCGTCGGGGGTGTTGGTGAACATGCACGCCCGCAGGGACATCGCGGGGCCGTTGGCGTCGGGAAAGTAGCGGGCGACGGCCTGCCGCAGCACCGCCTCGTCCTCGTCGCGGCACTCCCTGTCGAGATCCTCGGCTGTCGTCGCTTCGTTGAGGTGGTGGAACTTGCCGATCTTGAACCCCGGCACGCCAAAGACGGGCGACGCGTAGTATTTCCCCTCCTCGAATTCGCCGATGACGACGGGGAAGGCGCTCGGCGCGAAAAGCTCCGGGCGCAGCGGCTGGAACCAGCCGAGGACCTGACGCTCAGGCGCCAGCAGGTGGTCCAGCGACGGCACGAGCGGCCCCGCCCACGCGCCGGAGGTAATGACCAGCGCACCCGCCTCGTACGAGCCACGGGTGGTCTGGACGCGCACCGTACCGCCGGAGGCGTCCCACTCCAGCACCGCTTCGCGGGCCCGGACGTCGGCGCCGCGCTCCAACGCGACGGTCACGTGTGCGACAATGCACCGTTCCGACATGAGGAACCCGCCATCCGGCTGGTACACGGACATCCACTCCGCCGGAAACCGGCAGCCGGGAAAACGTCGAGCAATCTCCACGCTGCTGAGGGTCTCGTGCGGCAGGTCGTGCTCGATGCAGGACGCCAAGGAGCCGCTGAACACCGGGCCCTCGGGCCTGCCCGTGTCCACGGAGCCGGTTATGTGTAGAAGCTTCTCGCCAGCCGCCGACTCCAGTTCACGCCAACGCTCGTAGGCGCGGCGGAGCAGGGGCACGTACGACGGGTGCTCGGAGTAGGCGAGCCGGATGATGCGGCTGACCCCGTGGTACGAGCCGCGGTCGTGGGGGATGTCGAAACGCTCCAGGCCCAGCACGCGGAGGCTGCGGCTCGCAAGCTCATACACCGTCGCGGAGCCCATCGCGCCCATGCCGATCACGATGACGTCATAGGGACGGTTGGTGGTCATGGCTGCGAAACGGGGGGCAGGCCGAACTCTGCGCGGATGGCGTTGACCAAAACTGGGTAATCCGTCCCATACCAATCAACGATCCCCTTCTTGGCAGCTTCCTTGGTCTTCTCTTGGTCAAATGGGTGATAGGTTCTAGGGGTCAGGATATGCTTCTTTGCAACATGTATGTAGGGATGTTTCGCAGTCGGCTTGAACTTTCCGAAGGGTTGGCCAACCTTCTTGGCGACAGTGAATACTCGTTCTCGAACAGTCGCATCGCCAGGGCCAACAACGAGATCAGCACGGAGATTCCTTCCCTTCTTGTCGTGAAGTAATTCAAACAGCACCAGAAGGTCAGTGCCACGCCATGCCCCAGCGCCATGTAATTCCACTATCGGATCTAGGTGGGTTGAAGAGAAACGCCGGATAGAGATTTTCCCATAGTCATTGTGAACAGAGGAGACGAGTGCGTCTGCACACTCCGTAACCCATTCATCCAGTACGTCCAATTCAAGCAAGCCAGGAGCTGATTTTACGCCATCAATAAAGTTGAAGGCCGCACGATGCTTCTCGTAGAGTCTGTAGGCCAGATCTTCAATGTTGTCAGCACTTCCCATTACATGTCTCCGCAAGACAGTCTCATACTGCTCAACAAAGCTCCTCACATTAGGACCGATCGTTGAGCCTCTGGAGTTGAGAATGCGTTGAACTAAGTTCGCTATTCTTGCATAGCCAAAAGGAATCCAACTTAGCCCATCAGAGGGTTTTTCCGGGCTAGTGCCCCTAGGAGTCAAGAATACTGGAAGAGGTGTTAGCTTTGGGTATACGGACTTCACAGTCTTAAGGTATTTCTCTAGCTGGTTAGGCTGCTCGCTCGCGCCTATCTTGTTCTCAATAACACAAACGAACCCATCATTCCTACCGATCAATAGGATATCTATGTTGTGCCGCTCTGTGGCAACTTCTACATCCAAGAATCTCCATGCATCCACGTCGACTGGAGAAATTGTGCTCATCCCGCGGCTACGGGCTTCAGCCGCAGCCTCGATTAAGAAGCGCCGTAGGACGTAATCCCCAAGACCATGGGTCTGACGAGGGTTCAGCAGCCATGCCAAGAAGGCCGAATGAGAAAGCTCGTCCCGCGTGATACCCAACACTCGGAACAGGTTGAACTCCGCGAGCATGTCCTCTAACTGTTCCAGTTGCGGGTCAAGGATTAGTTCTTGGAGCTGTTGCTCTTCCTTTGAGAGACCTTCACTGTCGTTGGGCAGCGTCAATCTCTCCACCTTACGCCTTGTCCCACACCCGCGTGTACTTGCTGATACTCCGCAGTTCCTGCGGCGGGGTCATGTGGCTGCCTCTGATGGTGTAGCTGACCTCCGCCACGTAGACGCTGCCCTCCGAGTCCACGGTGATGCCGTGGGGCGCGACGAACTGGCCGGGGCCGCTGCCCTCCTCCGGGCTGCCGAAGCGGCACACGAGCTTGCCGTCGAGGTCGTAGATGCCGACGCGGTGGCCGAGGCCCGGCGCGTCGTCCACGCCCGCGATGCCGTTGAGCTCGCCGATGTAGATGTGGTCCTGCCACAGCATCATCGAGTCCGGGCGGTGGATGTTATTCCACATCGTGACGAAGTTGCCTTCTGCGTCGAAGACCTGCACGCGGTGCGGCTCCCGGTCGACGACGTACACCCGGTCGTGCTCGTCGATGGCGATGTTGTGCGGGCGGATGAACTGCCCCGCGTCGATGCCGGAGCTGCCCCACGAGAACTTGTACTGGCCATCGCCGGTGTAGACGTGGATGCGCGCGTTGCCGTAGCCGTCGGAGATGTAGATGTCGCCATTGCTGGGCCGGATGGCGGCGGAGGTAGGCCGGTTGAAGGGCTCGCCGCCCCACTTGGGTGACGGGTGGTCCCGCTCGCCGATCTCCATCAGCCGGGTGCCGTCCGTCCCAAATTTCTGGATGGTGTGGATGCCGTCGTCCGCGACCAACAGCGTGTCGTCGTGGGCGCAGTAGAGGCCGTGGGTGCGGGTCTTGCTGAACCACCCCTCGCCGAAGGTGCGCTGGTAGGTGCCGTCCTTGTCAAAGACGATGATGGGGTGCTCGCCGCGCGTCAGTACGTACACCGTGTCATTCGAGTCCACCGCGACGCCGGGGCACTCGACGAAGGTCATGCCGTCGGGCAACTGCTGCCCCCACCCCTCGACGTACTCGTAGAAAAAGCCGTTTTCCCCGAAAATTTCAGCCATTGTTCAACCCTCCGGCGTATATTTGGGCACAGCAGCGAACGCGCCGCTGCCAAGTTGCGCTATGCTATGCGCCCACCGAGGGGCATGTCAACGAACGCCCGCACCCTCTGCCGTCGCCGCTTCTGCCACAGGGCTCCCCCGCCGATTGCGGCTCTCTCTACGTCGAACGACACTGCCACTTCGCCGGTTTCTGCTAGACTCCTCTGCAATGGAAATCCCCATCGGCGAGTACAAGCTCCGTGAGTGGCGCTTGGGCGACGAAGCGGCGCTGGCAAAGCACGCCAACAACCGCAACACAAGGCCAGATTTCAAGGGTCCAGAGATTGAGCCAGGACGGGAAATCTAACAGCAGCATCGGAGGACGCCATGGAACTCACGGCCACGCAGAAAGATTTTCTCGAAACAAACCACAACGCCGTCTGCACCACCTTCCGGCGCAACGGGGCGGCGCAACTGAGCATCGTGACGAGCGGCCTCTACGGGGGCGGCGCTGCCTTCACGACGACGGCCGATCGCGCCAAGCACCGCAACCTCGCCCGCGACCCGCGCTGCTCGCTGCTGGTGTCGCACGCCGACTGGCGGCCGTTCCTGGTGCTGGAGGGCAACGCGACGGTGCTGTCGCAGGACAACACGCCGGCGGAGGAGCTTCGAGTGGCCTTTCGCGACGTCTTTCGCGCTGCCGCCGGCAAGGACCACCCCAACTGGGACGAGTACGACCGCGTCATGGTGGAGGATCGCCGGGTCATCGTCATCGTCACGCCGGAGCACGTCTACGGCACGGTGGGGTAGTCATATTGGGGCGGGAAAGGTTGCCCAATTAACACACTCCTGCTATAGTGCCTACCCATAAAGGAGCGTGACTATTGGGCCTCTTCACTTCTCAAATCACCGTTTCAGACATCGACCACACGCATTGGGAAACAGTGGACGCGGTGGTCGATACGGGTGCCAGCTACTCCATCATTCCCGCCGACGCCTTGCGCAGGCTTGGAGTCGTTCCTCTGCGCAAGGACGAGTATGAGACGGCTGACGGTCGCACTATCGAGTGTGACATAGGTTTAGCGTGGGTCAACGTCGACGGGCGGGAGACTACGACACCGGTGGTCTTCGGCATCGACGACTCGCTGGCGCTGCTCGGCGCAGTCACACTGCAGGAGCTCAACCTGGCCGTCGATACCAAAGGCGAGCGACTGGTCCCGGGCGGAAGGCTTCGCTACTAGCCACCATCCGGAAGGCTCGGCGTTGAGCTCTCCGCGTTCTTCACCTCGTTGACCGCCTTTTCAATGGCAGACACGTCCTGAAAATCCTCGTCGTTGCCGGTGACCAGTTGGGCGAACCGCCTTCCCTGCGGCACGACCCGAGAGTCGTATGAACTGACCGAGCGGTTGAAGGCGTCCACGACTTGCTCCAGCCGCCTGCCAACACTCTGGTAGTGGTCGATGAAGGTCCCCATCCGGCGGTGCATCTCCATGCCTGCTTGCCGAATGGCCTCCGCGTTCTGCGCGATGCGATGCCGCTCCCAGCCACTCGCCACAGCCCACAGCAGAGAGATGAGCGATGCCGGAGTCGCGATGGCTACTCTCTTCTGCATGGCGTACTCGATGAGTGTCGGATTGGCCCGCAAGGCCGCCGCGAGGAACTGGTCACCGGGGACGAACATGACCACAAAGTCCAGCGAACCCTCGACCTTCTCGCCGTACCGCTTGCCCGCAAGGCCGTCCACCTGCGTTCGCAGGGCTGTCGCGTGCCGGAGCATCGCTCGGTCCGCCGTTCCCTCGTCCTCCGCCTGCTGTGCCTCCATGTATGCCGCCGTCGATGCCTTTGCGTCCACCACCACGGCCCGTTGCTCCGGCAGGTGGACGGTCAGGTCGGGCCGCTCCAGCGTACCCTCCACGGCAGTCTGCTCGGAGAAATCGCAGTGGTCCACCATGCCTGCCAGCTCAACAACGCGTCGAAGCTGGATCTCACCCCAACTGCCGATCTGGCGGTTGTTGGTCAGGGCATTGGAGAGCCTCCCGGTCTCCGAAGCCAGAACGCTGCTCTGCCTCGTCAGAGACTCAATGGTGGGGTTTAGCTTCTCGTAGTTCTCTGACAGAGGTTTGACCAGAGCGCTGAATTGCTCGTGTCGCTCCTTGAATTCACCCGACGCCTTTTCGAGCGTCTTTCCCAAATTCTCGTTGGCCAGTTGCAAAAAGGCTTCATTGTTGCTGGTCAAAGCTCGGGATGCCGTCGCCTGAAAAGCCTCGCTGAGCTGCTCCTTGGCGGTCTCCAGCAGCTTCTCGCCGGTCTTGGCCTCAGCGAGTTGCCCTTGCAAGCCGGCGATGGTCTCGCGGTGGCCGGCGTCCTGCTCGGCGATGCGGCCCCTGTTCCGCGCCTCCAGCGCAACCCACGCTATCGCAACGCCAATCGCGATGCCGACAATGACCCCAATAATGACTTCCACAGATTCCTCCAATTGCCGGCCGCCCCCTGCCGTTGGATATTGCGGCAAGGGCGAAATCCACTACGGAGATTATGCTACACTAAGGGCACTTGAGGAGCGTATGCAAATGGGCGTCTTCCACTGCACAATAACAGTGTCCCCCGTCACCGGCCCCGACTCCCGCCGGACGGAGGCCATCGTCGATTCTGGGGCCAGCTACTCCGTGATCCCCGCACGGTTGCTCAACGAGTTGGGCATCCAGCCCAAGCGCAGTGATGGCTTCATGCTCGCCGACGGCACCCGCCATGAAGAGGTCATTGGCGAGGCCCGCGTCGCCGTGAACGGTCGCGACGCCGTGACCCCCGTCGTGTTCGGCTCGGACGAGGCCCTGCCGCTCTTGGGCGCGGTGACGATGCAAGAGCTCAACCTCGTCGTCGACACAAAGGGCGAGCGGCTGGTCCCGGGCGTCGCTTACTTGCTCTAGCCGCCCTCTTCCCCTACCGCTGGATGTTGCGGTATGCGTTGCTCCCCGCGACGATGGCCGGCAGCCCGCCCATGAGGTAGGCGACACCCAATGCCTCGGCGATCTCCTCTTCCGACGCACCCATTCCCCGTGCTCGATTGGCCAGGTTGGTCACGCCTTGCTCGTGGTTGAGCAGGGAGTCGCAGATAATCATCTTATGCGCCTTCACTGATTCCCGCGTTTGACAGCAGGGCGTCAACGGCGTCACCCGCTACAAACCCGCTATTCGCGTCCATGCGAGCGGCCAGCGCGTCGATGGCTTCACGGTCACCGTCCGGGCCGGGGTGAATGTAGATGCTGGCCGTAATGCCGATGTTGGCGTGTCCCATGAGCTTCGACACTCGCGGCAAGGTGAAACCGGCCTCGAATAGCTGCGTCCCAAAGAAGTGCCTCAGCGCGTGGGGATGCGTTCCGTAGACCGCGAGGGCCTTCTGCACTTGACGGTTGGCCAGCAGCCCGCCCGCTTGCCCTTCCCGCATCTTGGGGAATACAAGGCCGCGATCCCGGTACCGCTCCCCCATGCTGTCGCGCATGGCGTCTTGCTTCACGCGATGGTCAATCAGCGCGTCCACAAGGGCTCCGCTTATGGGTACTTCCCGGTAGCTGTTGGTGCTCTTGGGCGGTCCGAGCGTCAGCCCGTCGGCGGTTGCTGTGGTGGTGTACTCCACCACAACGCGGCGCCCGCGTAGGTCGACGTGGTGCCAGTCCAGCGCCAAGGCTTCCCCGATGCGCAACCCCGTTCCGGCCAGCAGTTGGTAGAGCACGGCGAACCTGTCACCCTTGGCGGCGCTGTCGGCGATGATGTGTTGGACGTGGTCCATGCTCGCGGCCTTCCCGCTTGGCTTGGCATGGCCGGGGTGTGCGGTCAACGCGACGGGGTTGGTGGGTATCAGCCCCTCGGCATTGGCTTCCTTGACCGCTTGCCCAAGTATCTGCCTCAGCTTGGCGACGCTGGACGTTCCCAACTGCTGCGCCATGCGGTTCTGAAACTCCCGGACGTGGTGACGGGCAAGCTGGCCGATTTCCAGGTGTCCCAAGTGCGGGGCTAGGTAGAGGCGCACTTGACGCCGGTAGTCGTCCACCGTGCGAGGGCGGCGCGTGGGTACCACAAACTCGCGCAGCCAGTAGTCAAGCCATGCAGCCAGTTTGACCTTGCCCGTCGGCATGGTGCCGGTGTCCTCTTGGTGCTGCAATTCCACTAGGCGGCGCTGCGCGTCTTGCCGCGAACCGTAGACCGTCTCATAGTGGCGGCGCTGGATTCGTTCCTCTAGGCCGGCGGCGTCGTCTGCCAGCTTGTGTAGGCCGCTCAGCTTCGCCGCTGCCAGGTGTACACCGGTCAACGTGACGGCCAGCTCGTATACCCCGGCCTTGCGCTTCCTGATTGTTCCCGTTGCTGTCCGTGCCATGATTCCCCTCCGTGTGTGCTGAGTGCTACTTGCCCGCCCGCTTGGTGATCACGGCAAGACTCGCCTCTACGTGCTCTTGCAGGAGCGCCTGCGCTGTCGTTCCTGTGCTGGCCGCGTACTCAGCCAACATCTCCCGCGTCTCTTGAGGCATGAAGACGTTGACACCCTGTAGGACGCCATCGTCAGTGACCACCACCTTGACGTCCATTGACGCTAGCAACTGCTGGACGCGCTCGCGGCTTCTCTTGTGGCGGTGCATCTTCAGCCTCTCGTATCCGGTCTTTGGCATCGGCCTACTCCCTTCTATTGGTTATCGTTCAATGATAACACGGCCTGTCAACCCATGAGCTCGCGGCGACGCCTCGGCCCGGTTCGTCGGCGGCCTCGCGCGAGGAAGCGGCAAGTACCCCCACGCGCGCGCGGGCGGTGGTCCCCACCTTGGTGCTCCCAAGGTGGATGGATGGATGGAAGAGAAGACCCTGCATGCCATCCATCCATACACCCCCCGGGAAGACGAGGCCGACAAGGATGAGTTCAGTCCACGCGTGAGAGGCCGGGGCGGCGTCGTCATGTCTAGGCCGTATGGGGACCCCTGTCAGCGCATACACACAAAAAAGAACGTCGGAGTTGGGCATATATCACATGGCCCCGCGTTTTAATGAAAAACCCTTTATTCAGCAGGTAGGGTTTCGTAGCTGAGAACGTCCGCAGTTCCCTGTATCTGCGCAGTTCGTAATCTGTAATTCATAATTCACACCATTGACCATAACCCTTACGCGTAGGTACAATTCCCTCAGTGACAGCTCTGGCAGAACGGGGCGGCCCTGGCAGAACGGGGCCTAGTCGCAACAACGCTGGTGCGCGGGCAGTTCGGCAGCCAGCGTCGGGACCTGGGACGGCAGAACGTCTGAGGTTCCCGGCGTCGGCGACGACGCCTGACAACCAGCGTTTTTCATTGGAAAGGAGAAACAAGTCATGGGCCAACTAGAGACCAAGGTCGCCGAGTTCCAGGCCATCTACGCCGAGATTGGCGACGGCAACGGCTACAACATCATGGCGTCAAAGACCCTGACCGGCACGGCCGCCGAGCGGATGGCGCAGCTCCAGGCACGTAGCGAAGAGATCGCCTTCCTGCGGGCAATGCAGCCCGTGGTCAACGACTCCCAGACCCGCGAGTACGCCAACGTCCAGAACCGGGCCGATGTCGGCAGCCTCTTCGACAGTGTGGTGAACCACCGTCAGCCGACCGGCGCGATGGCAGAGCTCCAGCGCGAGCTGCACCTGGAGAGCAACCAGATCCCGACGACGATGCTGATGGTCCGCAACGCAGTAACCCCGGCTCCCACCGTTGTCGACGTGAACCAGAGCCAGATCGTGCCCTACGTCTTCAACCGCTCCGTCGCTGAGTTCTTGAGCATCCCTTCCCCAATCGTGCCGGAGGGTGAGCAGGTCTTCCCGGTCTTGACCTCCGACCCCGCCCCCGGGACTCCCGCAGAGAACGCGATGCAGAGCGAGACCACCGGCGCATTCTCCGCGGACAAGCTCTCCCCTGCGCGGATCCAGGCGTCGTTCTTCTACTCGAGGGAGGATGCGAATGCCTTCGCGAGCATGGGTGAGGCACTGAGGGCCGCCTTGTCGGAGGCCATGATGGTGAAGCTCGACAGTGAGATTTTGCAGGGCACGAAGGGCCTGCTCACTGGTACGGTGCTCGCCAACCACAACGTCAACTCCATCACGACCTATGACAACTACGTCAGCAACCTTGGCTATGGCCGGGTGGACGGTCGTTTCGCCGGCGACCTGGGCGACCTTCGGGTGGTCATGGGTTCCCCGAGCTTCGCACACGCGGGAACGGCCTACCGCACCAACGGCGAGATCAGCGCCATCGACCGGCTCAACGCCATCACATCCGGCGTGAGAGTCAGTGCGCACGTGCCCCCGGTGGCGTCCAACCGGCAGAACGCTCTGGTGCGCCTGGGCACCGCGATGGACTACGTTGCTCCGGTCTGGGCCGGGACAACCCTGATTGCCGACGAGGTGACCCAGGCCAAGGCCGGCCAAATCGTCGTCACCGCCGTGCTCCTGCACCAGGTGCAGCTCCTGCGGGCGGACGGCTTCTACAAGCAAGGCACCCAACATGCCTAAACTGTGGCCCTGGGCGCGGGCGGTCGACGTTCGCGCCCAGGCACAGAACGCAACAGACGTCGTTGTCGAGGCGATACTCGCACGAGCGCAGCACGGCGATCCAGACCTGAGTGGCGTCGGAGCCTATCGTGCCGCCGTCCAGTTGTGGACCCGTTCCTTTGCCTCCGGTGAGCCCGCTCCGGCGAACGCGCGGACTGCATCGTTAACCCCGATGTTGCTTGGGATGCTTGGCTCCGAGTTGGCCAGGAAGGGCGAAGCTGTTCTCCTCCTCGACAACGGCACGTTCCTGCCTGCGTCGACGTGGACGATTGCGGGAGGTACATCTCCTGCGACTTGGCTCTACACCCTCCAGCTCATCGGCCCGAGTTCTTCAAGGCCCATCGTCGCGACCGCCTCCCAGGTGGCGCACGTGAGAATCAACGCAGAGGCTTCGACCCCCTACAAAGGCCGTCCACCGCTGGACTCGTCCGCGAGCCTCGCACGGCTCGCCTCAGCGATGGAAGCAACCTTAGCTGACGACTTGAATCAGCCGCATGGCTCCTACTTCCTGATTCCCACCAACACCCCACTCGACACGGCGACGGAATTGAAGGGGAAGCTCGCCAATGCCAAGGGCGGCATGGTCTTGGTTCCGGGCCTCGGCAAGCTTGAGAAGCCCGAAAGGTACGGCCCAACCCCGCCGGAAGCCCTCGTTACCCTGCGGCAGAACATCGCCCATGACGTTTTGGCCTGCTATGGCGTTCCCCCGGACCTTGCAACGGGCGCGAGCGCGGCCAACAGCAGGGAGAGTTACCGGCGGTTCGTTGCCGCCACTATCAACCCCGTCGCCGCCGTCGCCTCAGCGGAGATAGGGCGGGTGTTGGGAGTTCCGGACTTCAAACTCAGCTTTGCAGCTCTTGCGGCTGCGGACATTGCGGCCAAGGCCAGGGCCTACGGCGTGCTGGTGAATGCCGGCATGGACGAACGCGAGGCGGCCGCAGTCGTGGGGTTGGACTAATGGCAGTTATCAGCATCGTCACCGCGCCCACAGTGACACCGGCGACCCTCGACGAGGTCAAGGCGCACCTGCGCATCGACGACGCAGCCGCCGAGGAAGACACCTACATCGTTGGCCTGATTCACGCGGCGACGACGGCAATCGAGTCGCACACCGGGCGGGCGCTCATTGACCGCACGGTTGACGTGCTCATGGACGCCTACGAGTTGACCAGCTCCATAACCCTGCCCCTCGCGCCGGTGAGCGCCATCGTGAGCGTCACCGCGGAGACCGACGCGGGCGACGTGACCGCGCCGCCCACTGACTACCGCCTGCGTTCCTTCCGGGGCGCGACCGCCCGCCGGCCCATCCTGGAATTGCTCCCCGGCAAGAGTTGGCCATCGCCAAGGGGCGGCGTCCGTTACCCGGTGGCGGTCCAGGTGACGGCGGGCTACGGGCCTGCGTCAACCGATGTTCCGGACGGCTTGCGGCAGGCCCTCTACGTCATGGTGGGCGGATGGTACGAATCACGCCAAGACTGGACACAGGGCGGCCCGCCGGGGCAGTACGGACCCAACGGCCTCAGCCTCGCACTCCTTGAGCCCTACCGGCTGCTGGTGCTCTAGGTGGCCGTCATTGGACGCCTCGACCGGCGCATCCTCATTCAGCGTCAAGACGTTCAGCGTGACGCCTTGGGCGGCGAGGTGGTGACGTGGGTTGACGTTGGCCGGGTGTGGGCAAACCGGCGTGTCATCGGCGTAACGGAAACCTTCAACGATGGAAGCAACCGCGAGATCACGGTCTACCGCAACAGCTACCGCATTCGCCATCGTGACGACGTTGACGAGCTCATGCGCATCGTCGACACCGTTGTAGGCCGGGAGCGCGCCTTCGACATTCACGGCCTAACGAGGCTGCCTGAGTTCGGCGTCATGGACATTACCACGCAGGGCAACGCCTTTGACGGGCAGCCCTAGGAAGGGATGGATTCGATGAACGGCAAAGATTACACCGGCGACACGCTAGAGGCGTACATGGTGGGAGTGGCTGAGGGCCTTCGACGAGCCCGCGAGGCCGCATTACTCCTCCGGCCGGAAAGCAAGGCCGACGCCCCTGAAACGCCCCCGAAACGCCCCCGCCGTAGCTGACGGCCCCCGACGGCAATCACAGCCGACGAGCAGAGAGAGGAGCGGCTTTATGAGACCGTATCAAGGGCCTTCCGCATCATATCAATCATCTGACGGGCGAGTTCCGGTGTTAGTGCCCACTGAGTCCGACCGAGGTCCTTGGACTCTAATACCAGCACCAGCCCCCCGAGCAGTCTCTCTGGTAGTATTTGCACCTTCAGGGGTACGTGTGCATATCCTATATCAAGACGGGACTCATCCTCCTTTGGCATAACTCTGCCCCTCCTCATGCAAAAATGCTCAAGGGAGTATATCACTGCCCTGCTCGTGTGCAGCGGCTGGCGCCCCCGCGCAGCCCCGCACAGAAGGCACCTGCGTGGCCCACAGAGGCCCTTGCCAGCCCTCAGCCGTGTCATAGGTCATCTTCGGCTTCTCCGACGAGGAGTTCAACTCGGTCTTGGAGGACAAGGCGAGGCCCCCACGCTCTGGATCAAGACGTGGGAGCCTCTAAGCGGTAAACGACGCCGCCTGCGCCTAGTCTAGCACACGGATAAACCGCCGCCGTAGCGTTGCCTCAGCATCCCGGCGCTCGCGGGCCTCATGGCACGACGCACACCGGCAGAGGGTGGTGTGGTCAGCGCGCGGCGTAGGGGGAACCTTTGCCTTAGTGGACCGCTTTTGTCGAGGGCGGTCGTGCTCCCAGCAGTACCCACTTTCGTCAGCGATGCGGCCGCACGTCTTCCCGCTCTGTGGGCCGATGTACTGGCAAGCCATGCCGCCATGATAGCTAATCCTTGGTATTCGGTGGAAGTCTCTGAGCGGCGGCGGCCCCCGCAATCTGTGCCTCTAGTAGCGATGCACCGGGATGCTCGTCGGCCCACCTTATGGCCTGATACTGCGCTTTTCTAAATATCTCAGCGGGGGGCTGGGAGTCCATGGGAGCATGCGGGTACAAGTATGCGAAAAACCCCACAACGTAGTCTCTTGCGAGCTCATGCAGCTCCATCATCAATGTCTCCCACGTCCTCTCCCACGTCCTCTCCCGCGACTGGCTCTGCGGCCGCCTGAACGATTGCACGCCGGACTTCCGCGCTGGCCTGCTCATGCGTCATGCCGTGGTCGACCATGTAGATCGCCAACAGCCGCTCCCCCATGTCTTCGAGGCGTTGGCGCTGCTCGCTGCCGGGTGGGAACACTTCATCGATGTGGAGCTCCGGTGTCATGCTGCTACTCCTTTCAATACGGCCGCAATCGTTGCTTCCTGCGGGCTCGCAGGCCTTGGCTTGCCATTGTAGCAAGGGTCACACGTCGCCACACCATCGGCGTCATACTCCCCCAAGCGGACACCGGCCATTTTCAAGTACCGACCCGCCCTGCAGAGGACGCCGCACAAGGCGCATAGCGCGAGGGTGTCCTGCTGTCGTCTACGTAGGTCCATCACTCACCCCCTCGCATTGGAGCTCGCATCTTGCGACGCGGCTGAATCGTCCATCGCGGGCCGGGTTGGTCAACCGTCCGGCTGCAAGCGCAGCATCGAACGGGTGTTCATGCTTTTCGGGCAAGGGCCGCCAGTCTGCCCGTACGCCTTCCCGGTTGCTTACTTCAACGTGCCAATGTCTCATGCCGTCACCCCTTCCAATGCGGCCGTGATCGCCGCCCTTGCTCTTGCCCATTCGCTGGCCCGTCTCAGATGCTTGCACAGCCGCGAGGGATGGAACACCCATGCCTTGCACTGGCACTCGCCGCGGGTAAGGTCGACGCGGTACCAGCTCCCCGGCCTCGACGCCGACGTGACCAACAGCAGCCCGCCGGCTTCAATCACTTCCATCATGGCTACACCCCTTCCCGCGCAAACATCCTCATGTTTTCCGAGCGTGTCCCAAGGCGAAGGTGGGCGGGGTTGACGCAACTCTTGACGCCGCATAGGTGCATGACGTCCATCGTGCGGGCGGGATGCTGCCAGTTGGCGAGTATCCATGACACCCGATGCGCCGGCGCAACATGGCCGTCAAACTTGAACACGCCATAGCCTTGCCGTTGGCGCGCCGCCGTCCAGTGCCAGCATTCACGCGGTCCCGCGATGGCAACCTTGGGCCAGAACCGGGCAGCGACGGGTTGCATCGTCATGCCGCACCATCCATCTCCGGCGTGGTGGTGGTGGTGGTCGAGGACGAGGTGGTGGACCTTGGCTTCACGAGGCTGCTTGCCGTTGGCCAGCTCGACCGTGGGCTGTTGTCACTGCGGGGCTCCTCACGCTCTACGTGTTCGGGCTCCGGCGTGACCGTCGTCATGAGCGCCGCTTTCGTCAGCGACCGGCAACGCCACTCAAGCCACGCGGCTTGACTGCGCACGTCGGCTTTGTCGGCCAGCTCTGCCAGTGCTTGCCCCACGACGGCGGCGCCGTGCTGCTGGATAAGGGCAAGGGGCCGATGGTGTCCAATGGCGTAGAGGCGAACTTGGAGTTGGTCCGTGCGGACTTCTGCGTTAGTGCTGAGGTTGTCTTGCGTGTGTGTGACTTCTGCGGTACCATACACTTGCTTTGTTCCTTCCCGGCCCCGGCGGTGCTGACACACCATTGCCGGGGCCTTTCCTTTTACCCGCTACACACCCGCAATTGCGCCCGCACTATGGACGCCGTAGCTAGGCCGTAGCTGAGCACCTTTGTACCTGGAGGGCCGTAAACGCTCATCATCATCATGAGCGTCTTCACATGCGCGGGCAGCGCACCGGCCTCGGTGATTGAAGCGCGGGCGCCGCCGACCATCGCCGCTAGGTCCGGCGCGTTCTCTTCCAGGAGCTGCTGGTAGCCCGCGGGCTGTGCCTGTGTCATTGCACGTCCTCCGTATTCGTATTGGCCGAGAGGCAGCGTACCAAAGCTGCAGGGGAGCGTCCAGCGTTGCGCTCGCCCACACCGTCGGCTAGCATTGTGCCCGCCAAAGCCGACTATTGGAGGTCCGTATGGAAGCTGAAGAACTGCTGAAGGAAGTGTTGGCCGTCACACGAGACGCGGGCTTCAACCGCGTGCGGTACATCGGTCAGCTCATGTCACAGGAGGAGCAGGCCGAGTTCCTGAAGGGCCTCTTCAACCAGGCTGTGCAAGCTCGGGAAGCCAAGAGCGGCGAGGCCCTTTTCGACTACCTCGAGGCGTGGGAAGAGAAGGGCATGGCCATCGTCGCGGGTCGAGCGCAATCCCCAATCGAACTCGATGCGACCCCCTGGACGCCCCTGCGCGTGCCCATTCGCGAGGCCAAGGTCGCCCTCGTGACGACCGGCGGCTTCTACCTCAAGAGCCAGCAGCCCTACGAGACCGACGGCCCCGAGAACCTCGGCGACTGGTCCTTCCGCGCCATCCCGCGCACGTCGGCGACGGACGAGATGGATGTGGCCCACCTCCACTACGACCTCTCCGGCCCTCGCGAGGACCGCAACTGCGTCTTCCCCATCGACCGGGCCGCTGAACTGCACGCCGAGGGCCACATCGGCAGCCTCGCCGACACCTACTACTCGTTCATGGGCTTCATCATGCGCCCCGACCTGCTCGCGGCCGAGACCGCGCCGGAAGTCGCGCGGCTGCTCAAGGCCGACGGTGTCGACGCCGCCGTCATCACCGCTACCTGACCCATCTGCAATCGGTCCAGTGGACTGATAGCGCGCGCCCTGGAGGCGGAGGGAATCTCAACGGTCCTGGTGATGATGAACAGCGGCCTTGCCGAGGTGATGCAGCCGCCTCGCGTCTGCCGCGTCCGCTTCCCCTTCGGCAGGCCCATGGGCGAGCCCGGCAACGCCGACCAGAGTCGCGTGCTGCTGGAGGACGCCCTGAGCGTGCTGGAGACGGCGACGGAGCCGGGCACCGTCGTGCACCTGCCCTACCGCTGGCGTCGAGAGGACTACGCCCAGATTCGACGAGACCGCTCGGCGCAAACGGCGGCGGGCTAGGAATGCGGCACACCCTCGAGGAGGACGCCCTTGAACATCGGCTTTAGCGCACCCACCAGGGGCGAACAGGCGGCGCCCGAAGCCCTGACCAGGCTCGTCAAGCACGCTGAGGCTTTGGGCTTCGGTATCGTGACGGTGAGCGACCACATCGTCATGCCGCGCGACGCCAGCTCGCCATACCCGTACACCCCGGACGGTTCAATCCGCTTCAACGCGGAGGTCATGGAGATGCTGACGGTGCACGCCTTCCTGGCCGCCAGCACCACGTCGCTGCGTCTGCTCACCTCCGTCATGGTTGTCCCGCACCGACCGCCGGTGCTGACGGCAAAGGTGCTCGCGACCATCGACATCCTGTCCGGCGGCCGCCTCATCGTGGGCTGCGGCGCGGGCTGGCTGCGGGAGGAGTTCGAGGCAATCGGCGCGCCCGACTTCGACCGACGCGGCGCCGTCACCGCCGAGTACATTCGCGCCTTCAAGGAGCTGTGGACCAGCGAGTCGCCCACCTTTGACGGCGAGTTCTGCAGCTTCACCAATCTCTACTTCGAGCCCAAGCCGGTGCAGAAGCCCCATCCGCCGATATGGATGGGCGGCGAGAGCCCCGCGGCCCTGCGACGCGCCGGCCGTCTCGCCGACAAGTGGTACCCCATCGGCAACAACCCCACCTACCCCATGGGCACGCTGGCGCAGGTGAAAGAGGCGTTCGCGCGAGTGCAGGAGAACGCCACGGAGGCGGGACGCGACCCGGCTGACGTTGGCCTCGCCTACAACTCGCCGTGGCTGAACACCGCCGAAGCGTCGACCGCCCCGGACGGCAGCCGGCAGTGCTTCACCGGCACCCCAGAGCAGGTGGCCGAGGACATCCGCGAGTTCGAGGCCGCAGGCGTCACAGACCTCATCCTCAGGTTCCCGGGCACCACGCACGAGGAAACGCTGGCGTCGCTGGACCGTTTTGCGGAAGAGGTGATGGCGAGGACTTAATCCACGTCCGCTCGACCGTCACTCCGTTTCTCTCAGGACCCTACGCGTTCTGAGAGGTATTTCGCTTTGAATGTAATCCGGCAGCCTGTCATAGGTCTCCAGCAACTTTTCCACCAAGTCATCGGCTCCCCACAACCGAATCTGGAAGAAAGAGCGTTCATTTTCGTTTCGGACGGGTCGCGTAAAATCGCCGAGGCTGACCAGCAGGCCGTAATCGGCGCCAAACGACCTGATGTTACCGAGGAGTCGATTGTAGTCTGGGAGGTCGACGGAGGAGCGGCCTGACTTCACCTGAACGCAGATTCGCGGATGGTCAAAACCCATATCGCCCTGCCCCGCAAGGACGTCTATCCCACCGTCCGGCCCTTGCCGTGTCACCAGGGCACGATAGCCCGATGCTCGCAGAATCTCAGCTACGAGTGTCTCCATTTGGGTGCCTGGAAATCTCTCCCGGATGCGTTCAACAATCCGGTCATTGATTGCTTCTTCCAAGTCTGTTCTGGGTTCCGTGATTTCGCTGACTGGAGAGGCCGTCCCAGCATCATCGCGTGCGTCGGGACTTAGGTAACCAGCCATTATGCTGCTTATGCGCGCCTCGGCGTCGTTCGCACGTATTTGGAAGACTGTCGCCAGTCCACCCATCGAATTCAGTAGGTCCTGGTCAAAGTAGGAGCGCGGAATATCCCGCTGGTTCCATTCCACGGAGCGCACGTGAGGGGCTTCCAAGTCTTCCCTGTACTCGTATTCGCCAATTACCCTGCCAACGTTGACGACCCTGGGACGCTTGCGGGGCAGGACAATCATATCGTCAATACGAATTACGCGCATGAAGTTCCACAATTGATCCGCCGCCTTCATGCTCCGTACATGTTCCCTGAGTGCCTCCCTGCTGTCGAAATCGGCAGCGCTCTGCCCGAGATCAAAGTCTATGACCGCCAGACCCTGAGAAAGACATGTCTCCTCATATTCACCCTCTCTCCCGGATCGGACCACCCAAACTGTCATCGTACGCGTCCTCGATTCTAACAAATGCGCCGACCACGCCCGGCGGCCAGACTGTCACCTCGTAGTGAACGCGCCCCTACCCCTGCGCCACCATGTCTTCCAGCAGGTCGAAGAACTCCGGGCAGGTCTTGTCCACGCAGGTGTAGTCGTCAATGACGACGCCGGGGGTGACGAGGCCCATGACGGAGAAGGCCATCGCGATGCGGTGGTCGCCGAAGGTGTCGATGGTGGCGCCGTGGGGCTTCGCCGGGTAGATCGTGACGGAGCTCTCCGTCTCGGACACGCGCACCCCCATCGACTCCAACCCCGCCGCGACGCTGTGCACCCGGTCGGACTCCTTGCCCCGGACGTGCGCGATGTTGGTGATGGTGGTGGGTGAGTCCGCGAACGGCGCCACGCACGCCAGCGTCATCATCGTGTCCGAGAAGTCGCCCATATCCACGGTCACGCCCCGCAGTCCGCCCGTGCCCTCAACCGTGGTGCCGCCGCCCTCTTGCGTCAGGCGGCACCCCATCTCCTCGAGCACCCGCAGGAACTGCGTGTCGCCCTGCAGCGAGCCCTCGAGCGGCAGGTGCTCGATGGTGACGCGCCCGCCCACGACCGCCGCAGCAGCCGCGAAGTACGACGCCGTGGAGGCGTCGGGCTCGATGGCGCAGTCGTGTGCCTGATACGCCCTGCCGTTGCCGACGAGGAAGAGGTCGTGGCGCGGCCGCTCGACCGCAACGCCGAATTGCTCCATCAGCCGCGTCGTCATGTCGATGTACGGGCGGCTGATGCGGACGTCGGCCTCCAACTCCAGTGGCGCATGGCACAGCGGCGCCGCCATCAGGAACGCCGACGTGAACTGGCTGCTTTCGCGGGCGTCCATCTGCGCCGGGCCGCCGGACAGCCCGCTGGTCGCCATGTCGAGCGGAAACGTGCCCGTCGCCGTCGCGATGCCGACGCCCTGCGCCTGCAGCGCCGCGATGAGCGTGTGCATGGGCCGGCGCTTCATCTGCGCGGTGGAGTCGAAGTGGAACTGCCCGTGACCGGCAGCCACAGAGGCCAGCAGGAAGCGCGCCGCCGTCCCCGCGCTGCCGCACCATACCGACGCGCTGTCGTTGGGCGGACCGCCCGCGGCGCCCGTGACCGCGCAGGTGGCGTCGCCGCCCTCCTCGACGCCGAACCCCAGCGACTGCAGTGCCCGCACGAACACGAGGGTGTCGTCGCTGATCTGCAGGTTGGTCAACGTCGAGACGCCCTCGGCGAGCGCGCTCAGCAGCAGCACTCGATTCGAGATGCTCTTGGAGCCGGGAATGACGACAGACGCGGACAGCGGCCGCTCGACCGTCGCGATTGCCTTCTGTTGTGTGTCCGCCATGCGTCCCGCCTAGGCGCTCCGGATTGCCCTACTAAGTCGAGGGCCCATACATCGTCTTTCATTGTGCGGAACGCGATGGCCGCCTGCAAGGGCAAGCTCGCCCCCGCGGTCGACCGGACCCGCCGCCTAGACCGAAACCGGTGTCGGGGGTACACTTGCGCCAATTCCTGTGGTGTCATTCAGCAATGGGAGGAAAGTCATGGCGCTGACCGGCAAAGTAGTTGTGATAACCGGGGCCGCACGAGGCATGGGCCGCGAGTACGTGCGGTGGTTCCTGCGAGAGGGCTGCAAGGTCGCCGCCCTCGACCAATCGTGGGAGGACGTCGACGACTTCTCCGAGGAGCTCAGTGGCTTCGAGGAGGCGCTTGTCATCACGGGCAACATCACCAGTGACGCCGACCTCGACGCGGCGTACCAGGCGACGATGGACCGCTTCGGCACAGTGGACGTCCTCCTCAACAACGCCTCCATGCGCATGCGGGACGTGCACCCATCGGCGGTGCTCAACGTGCTGGATTCTACGGACGAGCAGTGGCAGTACGCCTTCGAAGCCAGCGTTCTGGGCATCGTAAAGGCCGTTCGCCGCTTCGTGCGACCCATGCTGGAGAACAAGAGCGGCAGCATCATCAACGTCTACTCCGGCTCGGGCATCATCGGCCGGCCGGGCAACCAACCGTACGGCGCAGTGAAGGCCGCGCTGCACAACTTCACCCAGTCGCTGTCAGGGGAGTTGAAGGACTACAACATCGCAGTCAACTCCCTCATCCCAGGTGGCACACGCAGCACTGGCTACGAGGAACAGACGCGAGAGCAGGCTAAGATGGGACGCGTCCGCCGGCAGGCCCCGGTGCGGCCAGACCACACCGCGCCCGCGGCAGTGTTCCTCGCGCAGCAGGACTCCTCCACCTTCACGGGCGAGGCCGTCGACGCCATGACGTGGAACGAGGAAAACGGCTTCGGCGACTACGACGCCTGGGCCTCCCCGGACTAGGGTTACCCAAGCTGTGCCGCCGCTGATTCGAGCGCTTACCAGCACGGGCGTAGGTCCGCGCCGCGCCTGCTTCCAACTCATCGTGCAGGGCAAGGTGACCGTCAACGGCGAGGTCATCACCAATGCGACGATGGAAGTCGACCTTGCCGTAGACAGCCTAATCGCCGACGGCCACCGCGTGGGCGCCACGGAGCGTCACGTCTACCTGAAGGTGCACAAACCCCCCGGCGTCCTCTCGGCCGTACACGACGCCCGGGGCCGCGCCACCGTCACCGGCTTGGTCCCGCCAGCCTTCCGCCACCTGCGCCTATTCCCCGTCGGGCGGCTCGACGTAGACTCGACGGGTCTCGTGCTGATGACCAACGACGGCGATCTTGCGTACCGCCTCATGCACCCCAGCTATGGCTACGAAAAGGAGTACCACGCCCTGCTCCGGTCGCCACTGACGGCCGCCGACATCACTGCTCTTTCCGAGGGTGTCCTGCTGGATGGACAGCGCACCGCACCCGCAAAAGTGGCGCGAGTGCGGCAACGGCCTGGGCTGTGGTACAGCGTCACGTTGCAGGAAGGGCGCAAACGGCAAGTGCGCCGGATGCTGATCACGCTGGGGAACCCGTCGCAAACGCTGGAACGCGTCCGCATCCACACGCTTCTCCTCGGCAACCTGGCGCCGGGGAAGGCCGCCGAGCTGACCGCCACGGAGCTGGCGTCGCTACGGGATGGGGATGGGAGACCGCAAGGTGATGAGGCCCGGCGTGTTACACCACGTCGGGGGTGACGGACTCGCCAACCCAGCGGACGTCGCGACCTGCGGCGCTCGCGGCGCGCTGGAACCGCTGGTCGGCGGTCCACAGCTCGCACTCCAACGACTCCGCGAGCGCAAGGTAATGCGCATCGTACACCGCGCCCTGCCGGAGTTCGCTAGCCAGATGCACGGCGCGAATGTGCAGGTCGCTGACGTCCATGAACTCAATATCTATGGCAAGCAGACTCTCTACGCCGTTCACCACCGTTTCAATGGTGTGTTCACCACGAACCATACGCTTGTAAAGGGCGTTGGCCACTTCCACCCGCATGTGATAGGGAGCCACCATCTGGATATCTTCCGTTATCCAATGATGGGCAAGAGCATTAGCCTCTCTGGTGTATTCCTCGACAGCCAGCCACTTGACCGCCACGCTGGCATCCACCACCACGAAACCGGCCACTACCCGCCATCCAACTGACGGTCACGCTCTTCACGAGCCTCATGAATGAGGTCGACGCTACTGCCGGGGAGCACCCGATCGCCGTAAATCCTCTTCTGTCGGGCAATCAGGTCATCAATCGACATGCGAGGAGGGGGCTGGCCATCGACATCATCCTTGGCAAGTTCCTTGTCAATGGCCGCACGGCAGTACTGCCCCAAGCTGACGCCCTTACGCGCGGCAGCGGCCTGCAGCCGTTCTTGCACATCGGGGGCTAATTGCAGGGTAAGGCGCTTTTTCTTCGCTTCCATTGCTATGCACTCCACGCAACACGCCACCTAACCGCTAGGCTGGCGTCCACGACGACGAAGCCGGCCACTACCAGGTGTCCATCTGTCGGTCGCGCTCTTCACGCGCCTCATGGATGAGGTCAACGCTGCTGCCGGGCAGGATCTGATCTCCATACGTCTTCTTCTGCCAGGCAATCACTTCCTCTATCGTCATTCGGGGCCGCAGTGCGCCGTCAGGTTCGTCCTTGGCGAGTTCCCTGTCGATGGCCGCGCGGCAGTACTGCCCCAAGCTAACGCCCTTACTCGCAGCAGCAGCCTTTAGTCGTTCGTACACCTCGGCGGTTAATTCCAGGGTCAATCGCGTTCTTTTGGTTCCCATCTCCATGTACTCCAAGGGGAAATGCTGATTGTATCAAGTGTACAGTCATTGCTGGCACTCAGCAACGCATGTCCGCCCCACCAGTCAGTCCACCCGCCACAAATGCAAAGCAGAGGCAACCGCTACAGGCTGCCTCTGCTTCGTGGCCCATGCCTCTTGTTACGGGAGGCGCCCGCAGCCAGCCCTACCGCCGAGACCACCGCGTCGCGGGCCGCTCCTGCAGCTCGCCGTCCACGTACACGTCGACGCGCTCGTTGAAGAAGCACACCAGGTTGGCGATCTTGACACTCTCGGACGTTGGCAGCTGGTAGTACCACGCCAGGTCCTCGCCGTCCTCGACGCCCTCCACGGAGTAGTAGCCCGCCACGCCCTTGTACGGGCAACGGGTGGCCTTGTCGCTCTTGGCCAGCAGGCCCACGCGCACGTCCGTCACCGGCAGGTAGTAGCGCACCGGCAGGCCGGTCTCGAAGAGCAGCGTCGGGCGGGTGCTCTCGGCCAGCGTCACGCCGCTCTGCTCGACGCGCACGTGCCGCGTGCTCGGCAGGCAGTCGACGCGCTTGTGCGGGTCGCGGGCGTGGACGAAGATCTCCTCGTCCTCCTCAAACCAGTGGTCCACCTTGTTCCAGTAGAAGGCGATGTAGTTGGAGATATCGGGGCAAACGTCGAAGGGCGCCGTGTAGGCCCACATGACGTTTTCGACCGGGGCCCCGCCCACGTTGAGCGTGTAGTACTCCGCGTCGCCCTTGTACGGGCACTGCGTCACGAGGTCCGTAGGCGTCATCACGTCCATTCGCACGTCCTCGCGCGGGAAGTAGTACACGGGCGTGTGCCGCGTCTCGAACAGCAGCAGCGCCCGCCGGCTGTCCGCGATGAACTCGCCGTTGTGCATGACGCGCACCCACTTGGCGCAGGGCTCGACCGTCACCGTGTGCTGCGGGTCCCGCCTGCTGATAAGCTCTTCTCTTGATGCCAATGTCGTCAAGGTATACCTCCGGTGAATGTTTTCTGGATTGTGGCACACCACTCTCCGAGCGGCAAGGCTGACCGGACCTTCACCCCTTGACGGAGCATTGAGCATCGGGCAAGCTTGCCACACGTATCGCACTCACAAGTCTCAACCTATGTGAAGGAGTTGGAGCATGAAGGCGGCTGTGCTATGGGAACTCGGCAAGCCCCTGACCATTGAAGACGTGGAGCTTGACCCGCCCAAGGTGGGCGAGGTCCGGGTCAAGATCGGCGCGGCGGGCATCTGCCGCAGCGACCTGCACTACATGAAGAACGAGGGTGTCATCGCGACCCCCGCCGTCCTCGGCCACGAGGGCGCCGGCACCGTCATCGAGCTTGGCGAGGGCGTGACGACCCTGAACGTCGGCGACCGGGTCATCCTCGCCTTTGTCCCCAACTGCGGCCGCTGCAAGCACTGCCTCACCGGGCGCGCAAACCTCTGCGACGCCCACTTCACCACCGGCGCCAACATGTTTGACGGCACGACCCGGCTGCACCAGGGCGACACACGCATCCACCACATGGGCAAGGTCGCCTGCTTTGCGCAGGAAGCCGTGGTTCCCGAGAGCGGCTGCATCAAGGTTCCTGACGACTTTCCCTTCCCGCAGGCGGCCTACATCGGCTGCTGCGTCACCACTGGAGTGGGCAGCGCGATCTATGGCGCCAAGGTCCCCGCGGGCAGCAGCGTGGCTGTCGTCGGCTGCGGCGGCGTCGGGCTGAACATCCTGCAGGGCGCGCGGCTGAGCGGCGCCACCAAGATCATCGCCGTGGACACGGACGACGGCCGCCTGGAGTTCGCCGGCCGTTTTGGCGCGACCCACTTCGTCAACCCCAACAACGGCGACCCCGTGGCAGCCATCAAGGAGCTGACCGGCGGCCTGGGCGCCGAGTACACCTTCGAGGCCTACGGCGGCGCGGAGACCGTTGAGACGGCCTACAAGGCCGCACGGCGCGGCGGGACCACCGTCGTGGTCGGCATTGCGCCCATTGGCCAGGACCCCGTCATCAACGCCGGCGAATTGGTCCGGTTCGAGAAGACCATCAAGGGCAGCTACTACGGCACGGCTCGGCCCCGGGTGGACTTCGACACCATGGTGGACCTGTACCTCAACGGCAAGATTGACCTCGACACGTTCGAGGGCAAGCACTACTCCCTGGACCAGATCAACGACGCCTACGATGACCTCGAGCGAGGCCTGCCCGGGCGCGGCGTGATCGTCGACTTTTAAACCCTGCATTTGACCGATTACGCTTGGAGGAGAGGACCATGCCCGGCGCGTTGAACGTCCTTGAACTGGTGCAAAACGGGAGCATGAGCGCGGAGATGGCCTCCGTGCTGTGGGCCGCCATGGACGACCGTCGGTCGTTCATCGTTGCCGCCGGGCCGCGACAAGCCGGCAAAAGCACGACGACGGAGGCCATCCTCGACTTCCTCCCGTCCGACGTCCCGCGCCACGACCTGACGGGCGCCGCCGCACAGATGGACGCCCTCGCGGCGTCACCCGACGGCGGTTACCTCGTCGTGCCCGAGTTCAGCGACCACACGCCCTCGTACCTGCGAGGCGAGCAGGTCGTGCAGGTCTTCGACACGGCGGACCGCGGCTTTTCCATCGCCGGCACCCTCCACGCCGACACCCCGGAGGATACCTTCGCCGAGCTGCACTCCCATGGGCCCATCACGGACAACCAGCTCGCAAGCATCGGCATGTTGGTGTTCCTGGGCGTTCGCGGTTGGCCGGACAACCCCGTCCGCTGGGTGTCCAGCGTCTGGGAGGTCGACGGCGTAGACCGCGGCGAGCCCCGCAGCAGGCTCCTGTGCCGCTACGACCCCGTGACGGCCAAGTTCGTCTGGGACAGCGCGCCGGTCGGTCTCTCGGTGAACGAAGCCCTGCGCGAGGACCGCGCCGCGCGAATGCAGGCCTTGGCAGTGGCGGGCCGCACCACCCGGAGCGATTTGGCGGCGCTGCTGGCCGCGTAGCCACTACCCTGCAAGCGAGGCGCCCAACGGCCCGAGCGCGCAAGTCCGTGAGCCTTGTGCGCACTGGGCCCCGCGCGCTTTCGGAGGTACAGACCATGACCACGCTGGTGTTCGGCGGCACGGGCTTCATTGGCCGGCGCACCGTCCCGCGACTCGTCGAGGCCGGTGAGCGGGTCGTCGTCATGGACATCAACCCCGCCACGGCTGACTACTCCGCCTTCGGCGACACCGTCCGCGTCCTCGGCGGCGACGTCACCAACTTCGAGGACGTCGTCAAGGCGGTCATGGACGCCCAGCCCGACCGCATCATCAACCTCGCCTACATGATCGGCGGCGGCGAGAACACCCCGCACTTCTCCTTCCGCCTCGACCTGCTCGGCATGGACAACTGCTTCGAGGCCGCGCGCCTGTGCGGCGTCAATCGCGTCGTATACGCCAGCTCCTTCGCGGTGAGCGGCCTCCAGCGCCACTTCGGCGACCGCGCCCTCACCGAGGACGACCCCGCATACGGCAGCAACATCTACGCCATGAACAAGCGCTACAACGAGTTCCAGGCGGCGCAGTTCAATCGCGCGTACGGCATGAACATCATCGGAATCCGCCCGCCCATGGTCACCGGCTACGACAAGGAGCGCGGCTCCATGGCCCACGTGCGCATGGTGACCCTCCCCGCCCAGGGCCTGCCCGTCAGCTTCCCCCAGAGCGGCATGATGCAGATACCCCTCCACGTCGACGACATCGCCGAGACCTTCACCCGCATCACCCTGGCCGAGGCCCCGAAGCACACGGTCTACAACACCGGCGGCACCCCCATCAGCCTCGCCGACCTTGCGGACCTCGTGCGGGAGTTCATCCCCGACGCCGACATCTCCTTCGAAAGCGACGGCGGCCTCGAGGACTCCCCCAACTACCTCATCGACAACAGCCGCCTCATGGGCGAGTTCGAGCTGGCCTACGCGCCCTACCGCGACCGCGTGCTGCAGATGATTAACGAGGTGCGCGAGCATCACGGCATGCCGCTGGTTGAGGCCGGCTAGTCCAGTCCCGTTCGCCCTGAGGGAAATCGAAGGGAAAACGGGACTGGAATACAAGACAAAACACAAAAGGAGGGTGCATGACCACCTTGGTATTCGGCGGGACCGGCTTCATCGGCAGGCGCACCATCCCCAAGCTGGTGCAGGCGGGCGAGCAGGTCGTCGTCATGGACCTCAACCCGGCATCGGCGGACTACTCCGCGTACGGCGACGCCGTCCGGGTCACGTCGGGGAACATTACCAGCTTTGAGGACGTGATCAAGGCGGTCATGGACGCCAAGCCGGACCGCATCATGAACCTCGCCTACCTGCTCGGCTCCGGCGAGGACACCCCCCACTTCTCGCTCGGCATCAACATCCTCGGCATGGACAACTGCTTCGAGGCGGCGCGGCTCTGCGGCGTCAATCGCGTCACCTACGCCAGCTCCATCGCGGTCAGCGGCCTGCAGTCCAACTTCGGCGACCGCATGACCAACGAGGACGACGCCATGCACGGCAGCCGCCAGTACGCCAAGCACAAGATGTTCAACGAGTACCAGGCCTCCCAGTACAACCGCATCTACGGCATGAGCATCACCGGAATCCGGCCGTCGAACGTCACCGGCTACGACAAGGTCCGCGGCTCCACCGACCACGTCAACTGCATCACTCTTCCGGCCGAGGGCCTGCCCGTCAACTTCCCCTACAAGTCGATAAGGCGCCTGCCCCTGCACGTCGACGAGCTCGCGGAGATCTTCACCCGCGTCACCCTCGCCGACTCCAGCCAGCACGAGGTCTACAACAGCGGCGGCACCCCCATCAGCATCGGCGACATTGCCGACATCGTGCGGGAGTTCATCCCGGACGCCGAGATCACCTTCGACGATGAGGGCGGTCTGGAGAACTCCGACAACTACCTCGTCGACAACAGCCGCCTGCTGACAGAGTTCGAGTTGACGTACGCGCCCTACCGTGACCGCGTGCTCCAGATGATCAACGAGGTCCGCGCCCACCACGGCATGCCCCTCGTGGAAGCCAAGTAACCGTGCCCCGAAAGGAAACAACCATGATCGGAATGGTAGTGCAGGAACCCAGCGCAGCGGCAGCCCTAGCGCGCATCAAGCAGGCCGAGGACGCGGGCGTCCCCGCCGTTTGGATGACCATCGGCGGAGCGGGCGGCGCGGACCCCATGGCCACATTCGCCGCTGCGGGCGCGCAGACCGGAAGCGTCCTCATGGGCACCGCCATCGTGCCCAACATGCCCCGCCACCCCATCATCATGGCGCAGCAGGCCATCGCCGTGTCGCAACTCGCGCCGGGCCGCTTCCGTCTTGGCATCGGCCCCAGCCACCAGACCACCATGGAGAACACCTTTGGGTTCAGCTTCAACAAGCCCCTGACCCGCCTCGGCGAGTACCTCGACATCGTCTCCGCCCTGTTGACCGAAGGCCAGGTCGACGTGGACGGCGAGTTCTATACGGCCCACACACGCACCCCAACCGCCCTCGACGTCCCGCTCATGGCGTCCGCCCTGCGCTCAGCCTCCTACGAGTTTTGCGGCGCCCGCGGCATCCCCGCCCTCTCGTGGGTGTGCCCCGCTGCCTACCTTCGCGACTCCGCCCTGCCCGCGATGCAGCGAGGCGCCGAGCGCGCGGGCCACGAGACGCCGCCGCTCATCGCGCACGTCCCCGTCTGCCTCAGCGACGACCGCGACGCCGTCCGTGACGCCGTCCGGGCGCAGCTCTCCAACTACCCGCGAGCCCCCTTCTACGTCCGCATGTTCACCGACGCCGGCTTCCCGGAGGCCGCCGAGGGCACATGGAGCGACGCCATGATCGACGGCACAGTAGTCTGGGGAGACCGTGAAGCCGTCCAGGGCGGCCTGCGCCAATGGCTCTCCCACGGCTTCGGAGAGCTAATGGCCCACCCAGTCATAGTAGGCGAAGACCGTGAAACCGCCCTCCGCGACACCATGGAAGCCATCGCCGCCGCGAATTAGGTACCCAGAGGGGCACACGCCCGTTCGCCCTGAGCCTGTCGAAGCCTGTCCTGAGGGCACTCGAAGGGGGCCTCCCGCACGCGTCGTTCCCGCGCAGGCAGCAACCCAGAGGGGCGGCGGCCGTTCGCCCTGAGGGAAATCGAAGGGGGAACGGGCGCCGGGCGGGGCAACCTCACCGCCAAACCGGTCGCATCGCCGAGTGCCCCACACCCCGTCGTAGGGGCGATTCGCGAATCGCCCGTCCCGCCGCAGCGGGACCCTCACCCCTCCATCACCACCAACACTCGCCGGCCCACACACCCCACATCGTCATACCGGCCAAAGCCGGTATCCAGAGGGGCGCCGGGCGGGGCAACCCCTGCCCTACCACACCGTAGGGGCGATTCGCGAATCGCCCGTCCCGCCGCAGTGGGACCCCCACCCCTCCATCACCACCAACACCCGCCCGCCCGCACACCCCACATCGTCATACCGGCGAAAGCCGGTATCCAAAGGGGCGCCGGGCGGCGCGTCACCTCCCCCTTCGCATCCCCTACTCCCCGTCGCACGGGCGATTCGCGAACCGTTCGCCCTGAGCCTGTCGAAGGGCCTCCCTCCCGCATCATTTCCGCCGCAGCCAGGAACCCTCGCCCCCACCGCCGCACAGCACCCTGACACGGCCTCCTTGCCCGCACCCCTCACCCTCCGCTACCGTCTCCCCATGGAAGTCGCAACCTCTCACCGCAACCAGAACCGCACGGGTCCCCATGCCGTCGCGGTCGCCATCCTGACCGTTGGTGGCTTGGTCCGCATCGATGGTCAGAGGGGGCTCGGCCTGTATCAGGGGGGTTGTTGCCTCTCTGCAAAAAACTTTTTGGATTTATAGCTAAAATGCGCCAAGCCAGCTACAAATCGAATGCCAAAACAACCTGCCGCACTCGCCGGCCCGCACTCCCCCACATCGTCATACCGGCGAAAGCCGGTATCCAGAGGGGCGCGGCGCGTCTCCTCCCCCTTCGCATCCCCTTCCCCCGTCGTAGGGGCTCTTCCCCAGTCCGTTCGCCCTGAGCCTGTCGAAGCCTGTCCTGAGGGCACTCGAAGGGCCTGTCCTGAGGGCACTCGAAGGGGGCCCTTCGCCACCAGCAACCCCCGCATCACCCCGCACACCCTCATCCCTCCCGCCGCACAGCACCCTGACACGAGCTCCTTGCCCCAACGTTGCAGACCCCGATACCATCCCCGCATGGAAGCACAGACCAACGACGCCTACCAGCCCATCGACGTCAGCGCGCGCATCGCCGTGTTCGTGGCCGGCATGTCCTGCGCCACCGTCCTGCCGCACCCCGGCGTAGGGCGATTCGCGAATCCGACCACCCTGAGGCTCTCGAAGGGCCGACCCGCGAGAGCGGGAACGCACCCTGACACGAGCTCCTTGCCCCAACGTCGCAGGCCCCGATACCATCCCCGCATGGAAGCACAGACCAACGACGCCTACCAGCCCATCGACGTCAGCGCGCACATCGAGGTATTCGTTGCGCGTAGTTTCCGTGCCACAGGCAACGCTCGGCTCGCCCGGCAGGTGCGGGGATTGTTTCGCCAGAAAAAATGGATTTGTAGCTGCGATGTGTCACGGCCCCTACGGAACCATTACAAAACAATTGCCATAGCGGCTACGGAACAGAGGGCATTTTTCGCGCGAAGCTCCCGTGCCACAGGCAACGCTCGGCTCGCCCGGCAGGTGCGGGGATTGTTTCGCCAGAAAAAATGGATTTGTAGCTGCGATCGGTCACGGCCCCTACGGAACCACTTCAAAACAATTGCCACGGCGGCTACGGAACAGAGGGCATTTTTCGACGGGGCCATGGGCGCTCCCGGCCCAACTCGCGGTGAGGGCCGACCCCCTACCCCACCACGCTGGTCGCCGCGTGCGTCCCCGCGATGCGCCCGTAGACCGCACCGGCCATCATGCCCCCGCCCGACGGGTAGTTCCAGTGCCACAGCCCGCCCAGCATCTCCCCGACGGCGTACAGCCCGGGGATGGGCCGGTCCATCGTGTGGGTGACCTCGCAGTTGGTGGACGTCTTCAACCCGCCGAAGCAGAAGGTCATGCCGCACACCACCGGGAAGCCCTCGTACGGCGGCGTGTCCAGCGGCAGCGCCCAGTTGCTCCGAGGCGGCTCCAGCCCCGGCGCGCCAAGCCCGTCGAGGCGGAACGCCCCGAACTCGCCCGGCTGCGTGGCCCCGTTGTAGTCGCGGACCGTCTGCATGAAGGTGGGAATGTCCAGGATGCCCATCTTCCCGGCCAGCTCTTCCAGCGTGTTCGCGGCGAAGCCCGTCGCCTTCTCGTACCCGCGGATGACGTCGAGCTGCCGGTGCTTCTGATCGAACACCTGGAACGCCGCCCCTCGAGGCTGCGCCAGGATGGCCCGCCCCATCTTCGCGTACGTAAGCCCGCGCCAAGTCTCGCCCTCGTCGACGAACCGCTTGCCGTACACGTTCACCATGACCGAGAAGGGGTAGGAGTAGCGGCTCCAGAAGTCGCCCGTCTTGTTGTAGCCGGGGTAGTCGAAGGCCGGCCGCTCGGCGTCCTGCGGCGACGCGTGGCAGCTGGACCAGCTCCCGTTCGGCAGCGCCCCGATGTTCATCGCCATCTGCAGCCCTTCGCCCGTGTTGAAGGGCGTGCCGCGCAGCTTGATCGTGTCCCACAGCGGCCCCAGGTACCGCGCCCGCATCTCGGCGTTGGACTCAAAACTGCCCGCCGCCATGATGACGGCCCCGGCGTAGATGTTCATGAAGCCGTCCAGCCCAAGCGCCCGCACGCCGATGACGCGCCCTTGGTCGTCCTGCAGCAGGTCCACGGCCTGCGTGTCGTACATCACCGTGCCGCCGACCCGGTCGAACGCCTCGAACCACCGCGTCGACATCCCGTGGCCCCCGCCCTCCCACGAGACGACGTTGGCCGACACGGGGTTGTCGAAGGTCGGCGCCCACAGGTGGCCCAAACCCCGCATCCACTGCACCGTGTCGGTGGAACGCTCCACCAGGATCGTGGCTAGCTCGGGTTCGCTCTTGCCCTCGGTCACGCGCATGATATTGTCGTAGTACATGTCCTTGGTGTAGCGCGTGACCCGCTCCTCCATCTGCCGAATGACGTCCGGCGGCAGGTCGCCCACCAGCGGCTTCACCTCCTCCACGCCGTCGTACGCGAAGAGCATGTGGACGGTCAGGGCGCTGTTGCCGCCGCGGTGCTCCTTCGGGGCCTTCTCCAGCACGACGACCTCGGCGCCGCGTTGCCGGGCCGCCACCGCCGCGGAGAGCCCGGCGTTGCCAGCGCCCACGACGACTACCTGCGTGCGCAGTTCTGCATCCATGTGAGGGTTCCTTCCAGAAGAGGTTTGTGCGACCGACGGCGACACTCGCCGCGGCGCCCCGCCGAGTATAGGTGGGCCGCCAAAACAGGTCAACGCGAGCCCTTTGCGCTGCATACCCGTTCGCCCTTCCCGCTGCATACCCGTTCGCCCTGTGCGCTGCATACCCGTTCGCCCTGAGCCTGTCGAAGGGCCATCAGCCGATGCGGTATACTGCACAGCGCGACACCCCACTGGCTGCAACCTGAAAGAACAGAGGGACGCATGGAGTCCGAAGCAGGGCCGGATCTCATCTTTGAGATCAGCGTAGACCCCCGCAAAGGCAACTACGTGGCCAACGCGCGGGGCTTTGCCATAATCGCAACGGGCAACAGCATGCAGGAGCTCCGCATCAACGCCCTGGACGCCGTGGACGACTACTTCGACGACAGCATGCCGCAGCCCACGCTCGTCCGCTTCCTCTACGCAGCCGGCGACATGCTCATGGAGTGAGGGAGAGTCGGGTGACATGCGCCCCTGCAAGACTGTAGAGGCTCTCGTGTATAATCGACCATGCCCCGCACTCTTGAGGAGGCCCTATGGAGACCCGGCTCAGTTTGGAGATCTTCTTCCAGGTCACCGAGGATGAGGTCGACGGATGCTACGTCGCGCATGCCGTCGGCCACAACATCGTCGCCCAGGGCGCAACCGAGCGGGAGCTGCGGGAGCAGGTGAGGGACGCGGTCCACCGCCACTTTGGCGACAGCCCCGACCGACCGCGCATCGCCCGCCTCCACTTCGTGCGAGATGAGGTCCTCCCGTTTGAACCGCCGCCGCAACCGTGAATTCTGCCTGATTGAGGAGGCCCCGAACGATGGACACCGGCATGGAAACCCAACCAAGCTCCGAGATTGTCTTTGAGGTCTGTGAGGACATATTCGACGGCGGCTATTCGGCCAGCGCCATAGGATTCGGCATCGTCACTGAAGGCCAAACCAAGAAGGAACTGCGTTACAACGTCATGGAGGCTATCGACTGCCATTTTGACAATCCTGAAGACTGCCCCTATTTCGTGCGCCTCCACTTCGTGCGGGACGATGTGGTTGCGGTGTGAAGCTCCCCCGTGACGTAGACGGCCCACAGTTGGTTCGCGCCCTCCAGCGCCGCCTGGACTACGAGGTAGTGCGGCAACGCGGCTCGCACATCCGGGTAGCAACGCAACGGGACGGGGTCTACCAGGAGACCATTCCACGTCACTTTCCTATTGGCCTGAAGAGCCTTGAGTCATTGCTCAAGAACATCTCGAAACACCACGGAATGACCGTCGACGAGCTCCTTGAAACCCTCGACCTCTAGCCTGATTCCGTCCGGAGACCACCGGGCGTTGGGGGAGTATGGCCCAGCAGCCCGGAGGTGACCAAGTCCCGATACGCCTTAGCGCGAGGGTCCATCCCCTCGCCTCCCTGGCGTTCCGCGACTATCGTCTGCTGTTCATAGGCGGCATCTTCTCCGGTTCCGCCAACCAGATGCGGCAGGCCTTCAACCTCTACCTGGTCTATGACCTCTCCGAGTCCGCGCTGCTCGTCGGCTTTACCGGCATCTTCCAGGTGATCCCCGCTCTGACCCTGGGCCTCTTTGCCGGCGCGCTGGCAGACGTCTTTGACCGGCGCAAGATGCTGATGGCCGTGAACGCCTTCAGCATGATTCCACCACTCGCCATTGGCGCCCTGCTCCTGACCGACAACTTGGAGGTCTGGCACATCTTCGGGTTCACCAGCGTCACCGCCCTTATAAACGTCGCGCAGGGGCCTGCCCGCAACTCCCTCGTGCCCAAGCTCGTGCCCCCGACGCACCTGATGAACGCGGTGACGCTGAACGGCAGCCTGCAACAGGTCACCTTCTTCTTCGGCCCGCTGCTCGGCGGCCTTATGTTTGAGACCCTGGGTGGTGGCACAACCTACATCATCAACGCCTTCTTCCTCATACCGGCGGCAATCATGCCCGCCTTCATCCGAACGTCCGGCAAGCCCGAAGGTGGAAGAGGCCGCGTTTCCCTGGGCATGGTCTTCGACGGAATGCGGTTCATATGGTCGCGGCGCATCCTGTTCGGACTGTACATCACCGACTTCGGCCTCTCCTCCGTCGGCTACTTCCGTCCGTTGTTGACCATCCTCGCCAGCGACGTCTTCCACGTCGGCCCTGCGGGGCTGGGGCTGCTCTTCTCGGCGCCGGCCATAGGCGCAGTGTTGGGGTTCATCACCATGCTGCTGGTGGGTGAGGTCCGGCGAAAGGGCGCGCTCTTCCTCATCGTAACGATGTGCTACGCATTGGGTCTGGCGTTCCTGGGGCTGTCGCAGTGGTTCTGGATGGGGTTCGCCGCGGGTATCATCCTGGGGTACACCGACTCGATCAGCCTGGTGCTGCGGCAGACGCTGACCCAGCTACTCTCACCCGATGCCTACCGGGGCCGCGCGACAGCCTTCACGCGGCTCTTCGCGCAAAGCGGCAACGCCATCGGCGCAACAGAAGCGGGCTTTGTGGCGCAAGCAATTGGCCCAGGAGGCGCGCTGGTAGTGGGCGGCGCAGTGGGGGCCGCCCTCATCCTGTCGGTGGGCCTCGCGTGGCGCGGCCTTTGGCGTTACCGCTCCGACATCGCGTAGGACGGTGCGCCGCTACGGCGTTCCGGGCGGCCTCACGCCAGGCGTTGTAACCCGCACCGAGTACACGGAAGTCCGAGCGGTGAAGAAGAGCGTACGGTAGTCATCGCCGCCAAAGCCGCAGTTGGCCGGCACCTCCGGCAGCACGATGGTGCCGAGGTGCTCGCCGGTCGGGCTGAAGACCCAGCAACCGCCGGGACCCGTGGAGAAGACGCGCCCCTCGGTGTCCACCTTCATGCCGTCTGGCACGCCCTCCGGTCCCTCAAGCTTCAGGTCCGCGAAGACTCGGCCGTTGGTGACGGAGCCGTCCGCCTGTCGGTCGTAGGCGCAGATGAGCATGTCCGGCCGCGAGTTGGCCACGTACATCGTGCCCTCGTCCGGCGAGAGCGCGATGCCGTTGGGGGACTCAAAGTCGGTGATGACCGGCTGCAGGTCGCCGTCGGTGCCGATGCGGTAGATGCCGTTGATGGACTGCTCCTTCTCAGGCGGCTCCATCCGCAGACCGGGGTCCGTGAAGTAGATGTCGCCGTTGGACGCGACGATGACGTCGTTGGGCCGGTTCAACCGCTTGCCGTCCCAATGGGTGGCCATGGCCGTGAAGGAGCCGTCGCTCTCCCAGCGGTTTAGCTGGCGGCTCTCCATCTCGCAGACAAGGATGCGGCCCCGCATATCGTGGGTCATGCCGTTGGACTGGTCGCTGTTCTCGCGGACCACCTCCGGCTCGCCGCCCGGCACGAGCTTGTAGATGCGGCTGGTGCGGATGTCGACGAAGAGCCAGTAGCCTTCGGGCACCCACAGCGGCCCCTCCGTGAACTCGAACCCCGTGGCCAAGCGCAGGGGCTCACCCGCCTCAACAATCCCAACGAGTCCCTCGTCCATGGTCATGCTCCTCTCACGCGCTCGTGACGCCCATCGTCTCCGCCAGCAGGCGGAGCTGGTCCAGGTCGAGATTGGACGGCTCCAAGATCAGCGTCACCTCAGGGGTCTCCGCTTCGCCGAACTCTCGAAGGGCCGCGCCCACCGCGTCCGGCTCACCGCAGATGGCGGAGCGCTCGACGTTGAAATTGGGGCCGTAGTAGGTGTTCCAGTGGGCCCGAGCCAGATCGAAGGCACGCTCCCGACTCGGGTCAATGCTAACGTTGATGAGCTTGCCGAAGCCCAGCGAGTCCGGGTCCCTGCCCTGCTCCCCGGCGAACTCCCGGACGCGCTTGACGCCCGCGACGAAGTTGTCGGCCGGCGCGCCGCCGGGCCCAACCCAGCCGTCCGCAATGCCCGCCAAGCGCCGCTGCATCACCTCGCTGTTGCCGCCGAACCACAGGGGAACGCCCGGCTTCTGCGCTGGCCGCGGCGACATCGTCCCGCCTTCGACACGGTGGAAATTGCCCTCGTACTCGACGTCCTCCTCCGCCCAGAGCTTTCGCATGATCGCGACGTTCTCCCGCAGGTGCGTCACGCGCTTGTCCATAGCCACGCCGAGGCTGTTGTACTCCGCCTCAGTCCCGCCGATCGACACGCCCAGCGTCAGTCGTCCGCCGGAGAGAAAGTCGAGAGAGGAGGCCGCTTTGGCCAGCAACACGGGGTTTCGGTAGGCCGTGAGCATGACCGCGGTGCCAAGCCGGACGCGGGTGGTCTGTGCGGCCACCCATGTCAGCATCGTCAGCGGGTCCACAACGTCGACGCGGTAGAAGACATGGTCGCCCACCCAGATGGAATGGTAGCCCAACGCCTCCGCCTCGAGCACAAAGCTGCGCAGGGCGTCGATGTCTGAAGGGTGAATCGATGGGATACGCAATCCGATGTTGACAGTGTCTGCCACGAAATCCTCCTTGCAGCCGGGCCCTCAGAGTTAGCGCCGGGAGGGAGGACCTTCGGCCTCGGGACCGTTGTCGGTCGCGCGCAAGTCCTCGTCCGGGGGAAGGGATCCCTCCGGCGACGGCTCATCATCCGGTTCGGCAAATGACTCGGCTGCCGCGGCAGACTCGGCTGCCGCAGCTTCCCGTTGGGCCAGCATGTTCTGAATTGCGGGTGCCCCGGCGTCGCTCAGCGCCGTCCATAGCTGGTCGACGAAGCCCTCCATGTCCTTCGGTCGGATGATAACGCCGGCCTTGTTGGCCCGTCGGACAAAGATTCCGGAAGACAACGGGACTCGGACAATATTGACGTCAAAGATGGTCTCAAAGGGAACGGCGAGCACCCGTGGCTGGCCGTACATCACAACCAATTGGTCAGACATGACGTGGTAATACCGCGGCGTGGTGAACCAGTAGACCAGGCCAACGATGAGACCCAGCGACGCGAGGAAGACTTCTCCCGTATAGATCCCAAAGATGACCACACCAATAGCAATGTAGAAGTTGATCATCTGGAAGAATGAACGGTCGTGAGGCGCGCTGTGAACCGGCATGTCTTGTTCCATGCGACAAGTGTACCACGTTCACGCAACCGAACCACCGGGAAACGGCGGCGTGGCTAGGTGCCCTGAGACGCCCTCCATCGGCGCACGTCCTGGGCGTGGCCGCGCCAGTGGCTGATGGCGTCCAGCCTCAGCCGCCGCAGGAAGCGCCCCTCCGTCGCATAGGCCGACTCCGGCGCCCTGTCGACGAGGGCCAGAAGCCGCTGGTGCGCGGCGTTCATCTCCTGCAGGAGCCACTGCAGACTGAGGTGTCGCTTGGCCTCCTGTTGGCGGGCATTGAACGCGTCGATGCCGCCCTGGCTGGCGTATCGCGGGAGCTTGCCGCCCTCCACGATGATGGGCAACGCCTTGAGCGCCTCCTCTTCCCACGTGGTCACGTGGCCCAACAGGTCGCGTACCGACCATTCTCCAATGGCGCCGGGGGCCAGCATGCTCTCTTCAGAGAGCCCTGCTATGGCGTCCTGTAGCTCCTGCCATGCCGCGTCAATGCGCTGAAAAAGGCGTTCCTTATGCACTGCTGACGTCCCTTCGACGCCTCACCGGCGACTCCGACCCCAATTCACCGGCGAGTCCCACGAAGTAAGCCATTGCTTCCGGATTGGCCATGGACGCCGAGGACGAAACGTCCTCAGGCGATTCCCCCTGCAGGACGCGCTTTACGGGCACTTCCACCTTCTTGCCGTTCAGCGTCCTTGGCACCGCCGGCGCGGCGAAGATCTGATTCGGCACGTGCCGTGGCGACAGCGCCGCCCTGATTCGCTCCCTCAACTGCGAGGCCAGCGCGTCGTCCAGCGAGATGCCTTCTCGCATCACAAGGAAGAGCAGCAGTTGCCCCTCGGCGCCAAGGGCGCTCGTGTCGACCACCAGACTGTCTGCAACATCGGGGAACTCCTCGACGACGCTGTAGAATTCGCTGGTGCCCATGCGTACGCCGCCGCGGTTCAACGTCGAGTCGGACCGACCGTAAATGACACAGCTTCCGCGCTCCGTCACCTTCACCCAATCGCCGTGCCGCCAGATGCCGGGGTACATGGCGAAGTAGCTCTCCTGGTGCTTGCTGCCGTCGGCGTCCCCCCACAAGAAGATGGGCATGGAGGGCATCGGCGCCGTGACGACGAGCTCGCCCACGCGCCCGACCCCTGGGTTTCCCGCTTCGTCATACGACTCGAGCGCAACGCCCAACATGCGGCACTGCAGCTCACCCGCGTGGACGGGAAGCAAGGGACAGGGCCCTGCCTGCGCTGTGCAGATATCGGTCCCGCCGCTGGCCGAGCCGAGCACCACGTCCCGCTTCACGTGCTCATACACCCAGCCAAAGGACTCCGGCGGCAGGGGCGACGCAGTCGAGCCGATGCCTCGCAACGCACCCAGATCGAAGTCTCGTCCCGGCTCCACGCCTGCCTTCATGCATGCTGAAATGTAGGGGGCGCTTGTGCCAAAGTAGGTAATGCCGGTGTCCTGCGCCAACCGCCAAAGCACGTCCATATCCGGGTAGCCGGGGCTGCCGTCGTAGAGCACGCAGGTCGCGCCAATCAGCAACCCGCCCACCAGCACGTTCCACATCATCCAGCCCGTGGTGCTGAACCAGAAAAACCGATCCTCCTCCGAAAGGTCAAAGTGAAAGGTCAGCGTCTTCAGGTGCTCCAACAATATGCCGCCGTGGCTCTGCACGACGGCCTTGGGCAGCCCAGTGGTGCCTGAGGAGTACAGGACCCAGAGAGGGTGGCCAAATGGCACAGGCTCGAATACGAGGGGCTCGTCCTCGCCGAGCAGATCCTCCCACCGCACGGCCTCCTCCAGCAGTGGGCGGCCTCCAAGGTTCTCGACGACGATCGTTGCCTTCAGCCCTGGCAGGTTGCGGCGAATCTCCTCTGAGACCGCCCCGCGGTCGAAGTCCCGGCCGCCATACCGGTACCCGTCGACCGTTATCAGCACAGTGGGTTCGATCTGACGAAAGCGGTCGACCACGCTGCGCTCACCAAAGTCCGGGGAGCACGACGACCATATCGCACCTATGCTGGCCGTCGCCAGGAGCGCGATGACGGCTTCCGGAATGTTGGGCAGGTAGGCCGCCACCCGGTCGCCGCGCTTGAGGCCAAGCCGCCGCAACCCGGCCGCGACGGACGCCACAGTGCGGTAGAGTTCGTCATAGCGCATCTCGCCGCCGCTGCCGTCCTCGTGGCGGTAGACCAGCGCGATATGCCGGTCACGCCGGGCTAGGGCATGCTCGGCGTAGTTTATCTCAGCGCCGGGGAACCACTGCGCGCCCGGCATGCTCCGGTCGGCCAGCACACGCTCGTAGGGCTTGTGCGACTTGACGCTGAAGTAGTCCCAGACGCTGCCCCAGAAGCCCTCGAGGTCTTCAACAGACCAGCGCCAGAGGTCCTCGTACGACGCGAAGTGCAGGCCGCGTGTGTCGCGGAGCCACGCCATGTAGCGGGTGATGTTGGCCTGCGACTTCCGCTCTTCCGAGGGAGTCCAGAGCAGGTCTCCCTCACGCGTCTGGTTCATGGATGCGCTCCGCAACGGGGCGGCGCCAGGCTTACGCGGCCGCCCAAGGGTTGATGACGTCCACGCCACAGTCAATGAAGTCCGACACATTGCGCGTGGCAACAGGAGCGCCCGCGGCTTTGGCGACGGCGGCGATCATGCAGTCTTTGATGGTGAACGATCGTCCGGAGCGGCGCCGGTCAACAACTATGTTGCCGTACGCCTCCGCAGCTGGAATATCAAAGGAGAGGATTCGCCCGGCGAACCGGTCTCCAAATAGCCTGTCGGCGGTCTGCTCCAACGTCATCCGCTTCCTGCCCATTGGGAGCATCGCAATGCCCAGGCGAACCTCGGCCACGGTAATTGTCGTCGTATAGAGATCATTGAACGAGAGTCTGGCCAACCAAGATAAACTGCCTCGTTTGGGTGTTCTTTCATGAACTCGGAGAATATGTTGGTGTCGAGAATGAGCATCCTCACCTCTAGTCGAAATGCACTTCCCGCTGCCCGTAACGCGGCATGATGTCTAATTCAACGTCGCGGAAGGGCTTGAGGAGCTCGTGCAGGATGGCGGCCGTGCTTTCCCCTTGGGCTGAATCTCCGTGCGACGCCGCGCCGTTCACCGCTTGGCAGAGGATTTCCCGCGCCTCCTGCTCCATAGAATGCCCATGCTCCACTGCCCGGAGGCGCAGCCGCTGCTTCACGTTCTCATCAAGGTTGCGAATCGTCATGCTGGCCATTGCTGCTCCTCCGACACCAGTGTGGCTTCAATCGTACAATGATTGCAGTGAAATCACTATAAAGCGCGACAGCCCCCTATGGACTAGTAGCGTCATTGCCTAGTAGTGAATCGCCCGGCCCACACCGCCGCCGGCAGCGATGACGTCGCCGGTGATGGCGACTGCCTTCGGCGACGCGAGGAAGACGACGACGTTAGCGACGTCCAGCGCGTCGACGGTGCGCCGAATGGTGTTGCCCGACAATCGCTCCTCGGCCTCCGGCGAGGTGCGCTCGGTGCGAGTGCCGCCCGGGTGCACCACTGTCACGTTGATGCCGTGCTCGCCAAGCTCGTCGGCCAGGTTCTTGGTCATGGCCACCACAGAGACGTTCCGCATGCTGCCGATGGTGGTGCCGCTCTGCCGCGCCGCCATGCCGCTCAGGCTGATGATGCGGCCCCAGCCATTCGCGATCATGTAGGGCGCCGCCTCTCGCGCGCAGCGAATGTAGCCCATCACCTTCACGTTCATGTCGTCCCAGAAGGCCTCGACGGTGATGTCCGCCAGCTTGGGCGGCGGCGCGAAACCCCCGGGCATTGCCGCGCCGTTCACCAGGATGTCGACGCCGCCCAGGTCTGCCGCGGCCTTCTGCACCATTTCGCGTACCGAGGCGTCGTCCCCCGTGTCGACGGTGTAGGGCAGCACACGGCGGCCCGTTTCAGCCGCCAACTCCGCCGCAGTTGCCGTCAGTCGCTCCATGTCCCGTGCGGCGATGGCGACGTCCGCGCCCTCCATCCCCAGCATCCGTGCAATCTGCTTGCCGATGCCCCGGCTGCCGCCCGTGACGATGGCTCTTTTGCCCTGCAACTCCAAGTCCATGTAGTTTGCTCCTTAAGTTTCTCTTTGGTGTCAGTCTCTTTTAGCTTCCCGGCCCGCAGCCCCGCGTCCCACCTGTTCGGGCGGCCCTTCGACAGGCTCAGGGTTAACGGGTTGGAACGCCGCTATCCCGTTCCCGCGATGCGCTCCACCCGTGCGACGTTCTCCATGCCGACGGTGAACTCGCCGGACTCAACGCCCTTTATCACCGTAACGGCGGCCGCGCTGTAGGGGACCGGCACACCTATCTCCGCGCCCTTGCGGAGCACCAGGCCGTTCAGGTAGTCGATTTCCGTCTTGCGCCCCTTCATCACGTCCTGGTACAGCGACGGGTAGCCGGCCACTGCGGGCGGCGGGCCGGAGAACGTCGCCTCCAACTCCGCGTTTCCCTCCCATGCCGCCGCCTCGATGTCATCGAGACTGAACCCCTTCATCGGCGAGGGGATGGAGTGACCGAGCGTCCGGCCCACGCGGATGGCCTCCGCGCCGAACTTGAGCATCATGCGCCGCGACTCCGGGTTGGCCCGCACCTCATGGCTCGTGAGGCCGGTCATTCCGGCGGACGGGTTCGCCATGCAGTTGATGGCCAACTTGGACCATCGCTCGCCCCACAGGTTGTCCGTGACGGTCGTCGCGCCGGCGTGGTCCCAGATTGCGCGCACCATCTGCGCCCGCTCCGTGTCCCGGCCGTCCAGCTCGCCGACGGTGAACGAGATGTTCCCCTTGAGCGCCTGGCTCATCGAGCCGGTCTGGCGCACGTGACCGGGCTCCATCAGCCACGCCGATATGGTGCTGACGCACCCCATCATCCGGTTCGCACCCACCAGCGGCGCGATTTGCTCCTCATTGATGCTGTTCTGCGGGCTCACAAAGAACCCGCCCTCCGCCAGGTGCGGGAGCATGAGATCGATTGCCCACGGCGTGTCGTAGGATTTCACCGCGACAATGATGAGGTCGTACTTATCGGAGGCGCCGGCCAGTTCGCGGACGTGGCGGGCGTCCACCTGCACCCGATGCTCGCCCTGCACCCCGTCGAGGAAGAGGCCGTCGCGCTGCATCGTGTCGACGTGCTCCTGCCACGGGTCGAAGATCGTCACATCCTCGCCGCCGCGCGTCATGTGCCCGCCCAGCGTCCCGCCGATGGCTCCTGCGCCTATCACCGCTATCTTCATTTCAGGTTCCTCCTATGGTCTTGTTCCGCGACCGACCCGCCACCGGCCCGACCGCCTTTCGACTCGTCTACTGTCCCACGGGATTACAGTCCCACGGGACTATTGTCCCGCAGGCACCGCAACCTGGTGCGACAGGATAACCTCCTGCCGCGTCCGCGACGACTCCAGGATCGCCAGGCATACCTCCACGGTCGCCTTGCCCCAGCGGGCGTCGTGCACAAGTGGCGCGCCGTTGACGACGGCGTTGTAAAGCTCGTCGAGCACGTCACCGCGACCCGGCACGCCACGGCCCGGTGCGATGGGGACCTCCCTCATGCCCTCGGCGGTGTAGATGGCGATGCCGTCGGCGGTGGGTCGCATATCGCCGCCCTCACAGCTCACTACCATCACGCCGAAGCGCGGCTGGTTTTCAGTCGCAGCGGCGTTCCGGTCACCCAAGCCCTTGTAGGCGTAGACCGACGTCCGCAGCTCCGTCTCCTCCTTGCTGTCCACGCCCTGCAGCGAGCGGCGGGCCTGGCCGTGCCCACCCGGCGGGCGCGTTTGGCCGCCCTCTCCAACCCAGCCGTTGAACTCGTCCGTGCTGAAGTGGTCGTAGCCGCTATACACAATCGATGCCGCCGCGCCGTCCTCGAACTGCAGGAACGTCAGGTGGCTGCCCTCCGTGGGACGCGCCGGGTCCCAAATGCCGGTGGTGGCGCGTACGCTCTTGACCCGGCCGCCACCCAGGAGCCGCACGCTGTCCACCTGGTGGGGCACCTGGTTGAAGAGGATTCCCCCTCCCAGCGACGTGTCCAGCTCCTCCGGCCTGCGGGGCCGGTACAGGAAGTTGGTGTAGTTCCAGGTGTTAATCATGCCCAGCTTGCCCAACTCACCACTGGCGATCATTTCACGCATGACACGGATGTTAGGGTCGTAGCTGTGCGTGTGCCCGACGATCATCTTGATTCCCGTGCGGTCCACCGCCTCGATGATGGCGTCGCAGTCCTCGAGTGTCAGCGCCAGCGGCTTCTCGACGATGACATGCTTGCCGTGCTCCGCCGCCATGATGACGTGCTCCCTGTGGAATTGGTGCGGCGTCGCAATGTACACAAAGTCGACGTTGGGGCTCTCGCAAAGCGCCTCCGCGTCCTCGTACACCTCCGCCTCGAAGTCCCGCGCGAAGGCCTCGCGAGGGGCGGCGAACCGGTCCGCGGCCGCCGCAATGCTCACGTCCGGATGTGTAGACATGCTTCGGACCATACCGGAGCCCGCCATACCAAGCCCAATGAACCCAATACGCAACCTGGCGTCGTTCGTTGTCATAGTTCTACCCTCCCGAGTTCGGATTTACCGCTGTGGTGGGCCGCGTCGGCGTGGTCCCCGTCGCGTCAGGGGGCGCCAGGCGTCGGACGGGGCGGACGATGAAGAGGAACAGGGATGCCACCCACCAGCTCAGCGCCATGACGATGATGCCGACACCAAAGCCGCCAAAGAAGTCGGCCATCGCCGCTACAAGGAACGGCCCAGTGCCGCCGGACAGGGTGATGAGGGGTCGCACCCGGCCGGCAATGGCGCCGAGATTGGCGCGGCCGAAGTAGGTGGCCCAGACCACCTGGTTGAGGCCCACCCAGGCGCCGATGCCGAAGCCGGCAATCGCGCCGGCGGCCAGCACGCTGGTGCCCGGCAAAAGCAGCAGCAGTGGCACGGTCAGACCGTTCCATGCGCAGACGATGAGGAGGGTTTTGCGAATGTGTATGCGGTCTGCAAGCCAGCCCCAGAAGAAGCGGCCGAAGAAGCTTGTGAACCCATAGGCGCTGAAGGCGAGACCCGCTGTTCGAAGGTCAAATCCGTGAGAGCTGAACGTAGGCGTCAGATTGGCGGGGAAGGCGGTGGGGGAGAAGCTGGCGAAGAATACGGCGCCCACAAGCAGCCACAGCGTCGTCGTTCGGAAGGCCTCTCCGGCCGTCAGGCTCTGGTCCGCCGCTCGCGCCCGCGCCGCTGCCTCCGACCCTTCCTTGTCGCCGTCCGTCCGCAGCCCCACGTCCTCCGGGCGCGTCCTGATAAGAAACGCAGGCAACACCGCGAACACCAGGGTCATGCCACCCAGCAGCAGGTAGGTGTTCCGCCAGTCCACCGCCTCCACCACGTTGGCCACGGTGAAGGGCAGCAGAAACGCCGCCAGGCCCGTGCCCATCGACGCCAACGCTGTTGCGCGTCCCCGCTTCCGCACGAACCACTTGGGCACTATGGCGGCTTGCATCAACGCGCCCGGCCCCGCGCCGAGCAGGCCGCTGAACAGACCGAAGATGATCCAGAACTGCCACACCTCGGTGACGAAGGACACTGCCATGATGCCGAAGCCGGACACAAAGGCGCTCCCGACGGCCAAGATTGGCGCGCCCCGCCGCGAGTCGAGGAAGCGGCCAAGGAAGAAACCTCCGACAGCCGCACCGAGTGTACGCAGTGTGATGCCAAAGAAGATGGCGGACTGGCTCCAGCCCAGATCCGCCTGCATCGGCACGGAGAGGACCGCCGTCGACCAGATGGCGCCCGCAGTGGTGAAGGCGCGCAAAAACACCACGGCCACAATCACCCAGCCAAAGAAGATAGGCAGGCGCGCCTGCCATGGGAGCCTGGGTGTTTGCTCGGGGCTGGGTGTCGTCAAGGGCGTACCTTAATTGCTGGATGAGTCCCGGATAACAACGCCCACAGTATACGGGAGCGGTAACGAACAATATACAGACTGCTCAAATACGCCCCCTAACCCTTCTCTGGACGAAGGTGCTAGAATACCAACGTGTCACTTTGTGACGCCCGCGCAACGCTGGGCCCAACCTCCAGCGATGCGTCAGTTACTGCTAGGACGACGCCCACGAGGCGTTCAGTCCGGGAGGTAGTTAGATGCGGAAGACTTTGCTTTTCATCTCCATGCTGTTTGCGACCACGATTTTGCTGGCCTGCCAGGGCCCTGTAGGTGAAGAGGGTCCCGCCGGCAAAGACGGACGCGCACCCACCGACGCCGAGCTCATCAACATGGTCAACGAGGCCCTGACCAACCGCCTGTCCGAGGTCCAGGGCCCGCCCGGCCCCGCGGGAGCGCAGGGCCCCAAGGGTGACCCCGGCAACGACGCGCGCGACGGCACCTCAGGCGCCCCTGGCGCCCCCGGCCTCAAAGGCGAACAGGGTCTGCAGGGGCCCCTCGGCGCACAGGGCGGCGCAGGCCCGCGCGGGCTTCCCGGCACCCGGGGCATTACTGGACCGACGGGATCGCAAGGCATCCAGGGCCCGCCCGGCGAGAATGGCAACATCACTATTGTCGCGCCCACGGCCAACCTCAGCGGCATCGACTACGACCTGACGGTCAGCCGCAACAACTGGGTCAGCATCCTGTCCAACCCCATTACGTTGGAGAATTCCGGCACAGTCTTTGCGATCGTCAGCACCACCGCCTCCTTCAGCTGCCCCATCGGCCAGGAGTGCAACCACGACTTCACCCTTGCGCTCAACACAGAGCTGGAGGAACCTGACGATGCACGGCAGGTGCAGGTGAGCCGGATTCTGCGCCAATGGAATGTTCCCGTCTCGTTCGCCAAGGCCTTTACGCTGCCCGCCGGCAGCCACGCCATCCAACTCATCGGATTCAACGATGGGACCATCGGCCCTCTGCTGAAGGACACGACCCTGACGGTCTTCTTTGTCGAGGACCCGCCCGCCACTGGAATCCTTTAGAGATTTCGAGGCCCGGTCCGTTCTGGTTCGAGCCTGTCGTAGGACCTGTTCTCAGGTCGCGACAGGCTCGTGCCGTACGCCCGTGCCTAACGTGCCGGGCCTTTGTCCGCCCTTGCATACCGCGTCGCCAATGGTGCAAACTTGCCCCAACGGAATCCGCCGCCATCGACCTGCGGGCATGGCGTCCATCTGGAGGAGTGAAGGAATGACCACAACCAAACACGACGTGAAGCACAAGAGCCGCATCGTCACCGACGGCCCCCACCGTGCGCCCGCTCGGTCGATGCTGCGCGCCGTGGGAATGAACGACGACGACATGGACCGCGCCTTCATTGCCGTCGCCAACCTCGCCAGTGACGTCACGCCCTGCAATGTGCATCTTGACCGCGTCGCCCAGGCCGTCAAAGAGGGCGTGCGTCGCGCCAACGGCTTCCCCTTCCTCTTCGGCACCATCACCGTCAGCGACGGCATCTCCATGGGCACCGAGGGCATGAAGGCTTCCCTCGTCAGCCGGGAGGTCATCGCGGACTCCATTGAGACGGTGTGTTTCGGAGAGAGCATGGACGGCCTCGTCGCCGTCGCCGCATGCGACAAGAACATGCCTGGCTCGCTCATGGCGATGGCCCGCCTCAACATCCCCTCGGTCTTCGTCTACGGCGGCGCCATCCTGCCGGGCAACTACCTCGGAAAGGACATCAACATTCAGGACATGTTTGAGGCCGTGGGATCCCACTCCAAGGGCAACCTCACGTTGGACGAGCTCTTCGCCATGGAGCGCATCGCCTGCCCGGGCGAGGGCGCCTGCGCGGGCATGTTCACCGCCAACACCATGTCCTCCGCCATCGAGGCCTTGGGCATGTCCATCCCCGGCGCGGCCTCTGTGCCCGCCGTCGACCCCAAGAGTGAGGGCATCGCGCACCAGGCCGCCGCCGCGGTCCAGGGCATGCTTGAACGCGGCATCATGCCCCGCGACATCATGACCATGGAGGCCTTCGAGAACGCCATCATGGTGGTGTTGGCCATGGGAGGCTCCACCAATGCTGTGCTGCACCTGCTGGCCATAGCGCACGAGGCGAATGTGGACCTGAAGATCGACGACTTCGACCGTCTCAGCCGAATCACGCCCTACCTCACGGACCTACGCCCGGCCGGCCGCTACGTCATGTCCGACCTCGACAAGGTGGGCGGCGTGCCCGTGGTCATGCGGGAGCTGCTGAATGCCGGCCTGCTTCACCCCAACGTGATGACGGTCACCGGCAAGACGGTTGCCGAGAACCTTGACGACCTCGACATCCCCGCCGCTGACGGCGACGTGGTCCACCCCATCTCAGCCCCGCGCACTCCCACCGGCGGCTTGGTCATCCTGCGCGGCAACCTCTCGCCCGAGGGGTCCGTGATGAAGGTGTCCGGCACCAAGCACCAGCAACACCGCGGCCCGGCTCGCGTGTACGACGGCGAACGCGCCACCTTCGAGGCAGTGACCCGCGGCGAGATCAATCCCGGCGATGTCGTCGTCATCCGCTACGAGGGCCCCAAGGGCGGCCCCGGCATGCAGGAAATGCTCGCCGTCACCGGCGCCATCATCGGCGCGGGCCTCGGCGACAACGTCCTGCTCCTCACCGACGGGCGCTTCTCGGGCGCGACCCACGGCCCGATGATCGGCCACGTCGCCCCCGAGGCGGCTGTGGGCGGCGCCATCGCGCTGGTGCAGGAAGGCGACATCATCCACCTCGACGTGGAGAGCCGCGACCTGAGCGTGGAGATCTCGGACGAAGAAATGGCCCGGCGCCGCGCCGCGTGGCAGCCGCGCCCCATCCCTTACGAGCGGGGCGTCATGGCCAAGTACGCCAAGCTCGTAGGCACAGCGTCTCTGGGAGCGGTTACCAGCTAAAGGCGAGAGTTACCGTTGGAACAAGAGAGGGGCGGCCCCAACGTGGCCGCCCCTTCGCATTGCCGGTAGTAGCCGACTCCTAACCCGCGACCAGCGCCGAGTCAACCTGCAGGCCGCCCTCCAGCATACGCTGCACGGGACACCGGTCGCCGATGCGGTGGAGGCGTTCCCGCTGTTCTTCGTCGAGGTCGCCGGTCACGTGGACGCGCTTTCGTACCACGCTCCCCACCGTCGACACGCCGCCGGCGTGATCCATGGAGACCTCAACCGATACGTCGCCCAGCGGCCAGCCCTTTCGTTCGGCGTACAGCCGAAGGGTGGCGGCGGTTCAGCTTCCCAGCGCCGCCAGAAGCAGGCTGTGGGGGTCGGGGGCCGCGCCGTCGCCGGTGGGCGGCGCTTCGTGCGCGGCAAAGTCGCCGTAAGCCGTTTCCACCGAGTAGGTTGCCTCGCCCTTGGACCGAACCGTTACCGTAGTCATTGCTCTCCCTACGCCTTGTAGCCGGAGATGGTTGCGCTGAACCAGAACTGCCCTTCCGCCATCTCGTCCGCCTGCGGTGCGGCCACCACAGTCACATCCTGAAAGCCCGCGCGACTCACCGCTTCCGCGTACTCCGAGTCGGGTAGTGAACCGGAGATGCAGCCTGTCAGCAACGCCATGTCTGCCATTTCGGCCTCCGTGGCCGGACGCGTGAGTACGATGTCGGACACCACGAACCGACCGCCGTGGCGCAGGACTCGATAGGCGTCGCGGAAGACCGCATCCTTGTCCGGCGTCAGGTTGATGACGCAGTTGGACATGACGACGTCGACAGTGGCGTCCCCCAGCGGCAGCGCCTCGATGTCCCCGTGCTTGAACGTCACGTTGCCGAGGCCCAGCTTCCCCGCATTCTCCGTCGCCTTGTCGATCATGTCCTGCGTGAAGTCCACGCCGATGACCGCGCCCTCCGGGCCCACCTGCTGCGCGGCGAGGAAGCAGTCGAGTCCCGCGCCGCTGCCCAGGTCGAGCACTGTCTCGCCGGGCCGCATGCCGGCCAGCGCGACGGGATTGCCGCACCCGAAGGTCACGACGCTGCCGGGCAGCTTCTCCAAAACCTCCGCCGGGTAGGCGGCAAGCGACTCGGCGTCACCGCCACAGCAGTCCGCGTCTCCCTCGATCGCCTCGCGAAGCCGGTCCGCGTAGGTCTGCGAGACCTCAACTTTAAGTTGAATTGGCGATTTCATGCTTTCTCCTTGAGGGGTAGGGTTGAGGGTTTGAGCGCACTGGCCCAGGGTGTGAGGCTAGCGCACACCAAAGGGTCCTTCAAGCCCCGTCGCCGACATCCAACTCGCCTCCACCGCGTCGACGCGTGCCTCAGGTGGCCCTCGATGCAGGTGGACCAGCAGCTCGTCCAGGGTTTTCCTCGGGCCTTCCGCCACCACCTCGACGCTGCCGCCATCCGGCAGGTTGCGCGCCCAGCCGGACACGCCCAACACTTGGGCGTGCCGCTGGACAAATGCCCGGAAGTAAACGCCCTGCACGCGGCCATGGACCAGCGCGTAGAGCCGTTCGGGCGCCTGTACCCCTTCCGCCGGTGCGGTCAACGCCTACTCGGCCGGGCCGACGAGAATGTCGTCGCCCTCGACCTTCACGGCGAACTTTTGCACCGGGAGGACCGCTGGGCCGCCCTCGACGCCGCCGGTGGTGATGTTGAACAGGCTGCCGTGCCACTCGCACTCCACGGTCTCACCCTCCAACTCGGAGCGCTCTTCCACAATGGGCATCTCCGCGTGGGGGCAGGTGCTTCCCACCGCGAAGAAGCTGCCGCCGACGTTGCCCACAAGGATGTCGGCGACGCCGTACTGCACCTTCGCAACCTCGCCCGGCCCCAGATCAGACACCTTCAAGACTGCCTCAAAGTCGGCCATTGGTCCCTCCCCATAGCTCGTGCTTTGCAACAACTCCCATAGCTTAACGCAACACATCGCCAGCCTGAAACGACCGGCGATGTGCGTTTTGGCCTCTTCAGTGACTATTCCCAAGCGCGGTTATCGACCGTGCTGTCGTAGGTCGCGCCGGGCGTGACCAAGTCCGGGTAGCTCAGCATCCAGTTGTAGGTGTCCTCAAACCGCTGCCGAGTGTAGGGGACGGGCGGCCCGTACACCAGCCGCCAGGCCATGAGCTCGCCGGGCTCCAACAGGCCCTTCGCCTCGGCAAGGAAGTAGTGCTCGTACTTCTCGGGATGCGCGTTGATCATCTCGGCGGCGACGGCCTGCGCGCGGAACATCGCGGCCAGCGTCGGGCCATCAAGCTCGTCGCCAGCCGCCTCGCTGCGAGTGGAGTGGCTCTCCATGATGATGCGGAAGCCCTGCTTCTGCGCCACGCTGATCCACGGCTCCATGAACGACCCCGCTGCCACGTCGCCCCGGCCGATGGCAGTCAGGCGCTCCTCCATCGTTCCGGCGTTGGTGATCTTGATCTGGTCCTTGGGCACAAAGCCCTCCAACAGCTTCAACGTGGTGAAGTGCGAGCCGTTGTACGGGCTGACGGCGACGGGCACGTCCTTGAACTGCTCCGGCTCGTAGTAGTCGCTGTTGGGTCGAGTGATGATCGCGAAGGTGGACATGGCGGGGCCCAGCGCCACAATCTTGGACGACCGCTGCCCGGCTTCCTCAGCCTCCACGGTACGCTTCATGATGCCCCACTCGCACATGCGGAACTGGTCGACGTCGCCGGTGTTGTAGAGCGACTCCATCGTGCGATCGAAGATCACCTCGCGCATGGCCTGGCGGTCCGCGCCCACCTGCGCTGTGCCCGGCGTCGTCACGATCTCGACGTCCAGCCCCTGCTCATTGAACAACCCCTCGTCGCGGGCCACCAGCACCGCAAGGTCGTGGACGGCGTTCATCATTGAAACGCGCACCTTCTTCAGGTCTGCCTGCGTAGTCATGCCTTGCCTCCCCTAGTTCTATAGCGTTGCCAGCAATTGTTTCATTTGCCATACGCGCCGTCAATTCGATTCGAGAACGTGCGTCAGGCTACCCCGCGCCCTGTCTTACGCCCCACGGGTCGGCGGGCATGGCGACGCCGCGCTCTGCCGCCAGCGCCGAAGCCCGCTCCGCGCCGGCCGCCGCCCGCTCGAGCTGCCAGTCGCCCAACTCGAGGCCGAGCCCGTCGACCATGCGGACGCGGAAGTTGAAGTACGCGCACACATGGGCGATGTCGAGGATGTCCCGGTCGCTCCAGCCGGCGTCCTTCAGGCGCTGGAAGTCCTGCTCCGTCATCATGCTGGGCGCGAGGGTCAGCTTCTCCACCCACTCCAACATCGCCATCTCGGCTTCCGAAAGGTCCGCCTTGCGCCAGTCGTCCTTCACCTGCTCGGTGATCAGGTCGTCGCCGCCTTCCTGTCGCAGAAACTCTGCGTGGGCAACGGTTCAGAAGCGGCAGTTGAGCGTCGCGGAGGTCACCGTGGCAATCATCTCCCGCTGCGCCGTGCTGAGGCGCGACTCGCCCCGCATGACCTCCCACATGAGCTCCGCCGTGTGCCACATCGCCTTGGGGTTCAGGCTGTGCAGCATCGGCGGCGTGGCGGGCGGGCTGGTCGTGGCCTCCCGCGCTTGGTTGATAGCCTCGCCGGCCCGCTGCGCGGCGAGCTTGCGGTAGACCTCCTTCAGCTCTCCCTCCGCCTCCTCCGGGCGGATGATCTTGATCCACGGCATACTCGCCTCCATATGTAGGGCTCTTGACTTCGGGATTTCGCCCATGACAGCACCGCTATCCCTGCTTGTCAACCGCCGAGGCAGCATTTGCCGCATATCGTGTGCGAGAGTCGCCCGAATGTCGGTTTGACAGCGTGTATACAATGAAACTGAGTTCGCCGTTAGTCCAAACGAACTAGCACAAAAGCAGCAGTTTCCCGTTGACAACAGTCATATGTTCGCCGAGATTCGCCGATTGGCGGCAACGCAGTGGAGATGGATATGATGAGCAGTCACGCCAACGCCAGCCAGCCTCTTCATCGACGAAGGCGGCTCCACTCGACCTTGGCTCTGGCCATTTCCCTAACGCTCTTCCTCCTCGTGTTCCCCGCCTGCGGTGGCGGTGGCGGCTCTGGCGCCATCGGGGACATGATGCGCCTCCTCCCTCGCGACGCCGAGGGCGTGGTTTACATTGACGTCGCTGCCCTCTTCGATGACGACGACCTCCGGCCCCTGCAGATAGGCGCTGAAGGCGAGTGGGGAAACGCAGGCTTCGTGGACGCCTTTGGCATTGAGTTGGAAGACCTCACAGAGGTTGTCTTTTCAGAAACGGATGGCTACAGTGTCTTCCTTTTGGTCGGCCTCGAAGACCTCGTCGACCTGCGGGACGAATTGGACGACCTCGACTACGACGAGGACGAGATCGAGGACGTGGAGGTCTGGATAGACACTTCCAAGCCCTGGGAAGCCCTCGCCTTCCTCGACGGTGACAGGGTGCTGATAGCAGAGAATGAGGAGACCATGGAGGATGTCCTCCGCCAGATTTCGCGCGAGTCTTCCTCCTTGCACCACCAGGTAGAGCACATCGTCCCCGAAATCCCAAGCGGCGTGCTGGTTGTCGTCACGGACTGCGGCAGAGATTGCCTCACGGCGAGCGCTCTTCAAAAGAAGAGCTCGGATGAAATGACGTACGTCCAGATTGCTCTGTATGAGGAGGATGAAGACGCAGAAGACGCGGAGGATGACGCCAAGGACGCCCTCGAGGACGACGACTTTCCGAGCGATTGCAGCGACGCGGACGTGAACCGCAAGGGCCCAAGGGTGACCTACGAGGTCGTGTGCGATTTGGCCTTCTTCGACTTCTTTATCAACTTTGCATTTTAGGAGAACGCCTCGCCCATAGCGAAGCATCAAGCTGCCCCACCGGCCATCGCCCGGAAAGCGATCGCCCGGTGGGGCAGTTGTTTGTTAAAGGAGCCCCACGATCCAGTCAACACCGATTCGGCAGGCGTACACGATCGCAACGAACTTGACGGTCTCTCCAGCCAGCACGAATAGCAAGAACCGCCTGATTGAGTACCCAAGGGACCCTGCGGCTATTCCCACAAGATCGAAGAAGGGGTTGGGAATGGCTGCCAGCACAAACAGCGGCAGGAACCCGTTCCTGTCCACCCAATGACTGATACGAGCGTATCGCTTCGACCTCCGGACAAACACCTTGCCGGTATACCCCGCCAGGTAGCCGCTGAGCTCTCCGATTGTGGCCCCAATGGCTCCAGCCAACCCAAGCAGGACAGGATTGAGATCGGCTCCCCCGGCAGACGCTCCGCATATAACAGCGAGGCCCGGCACCGGAATGAAGATCGACGCCGAAGCAGCCAGGTTGACTGCGAATGCACCCGCGTACCCAACGCTCTGCACGTCCAGTCGACCCGTAGTCCACATGAACGTGCCGATCGCTATCGACGCACCGACAACCACCCAGATGCCCCAGCGAAGCGCAACCTCATGCGCAGCCACCCAGTTCGCGAAGGCGCTCTCTTTTCGGCCACGGGGCGATTCCCCATATGGCGTCAAAGAGGCGCCGTTCGTCTCGGGGTCTTTGAGAGGACCGTCTGGCATGTTTGGATTATTGAGGGCCGACCAGTGAAGTGCAATCAACGACTTCGGGTCTCGCAATCGATCGCCTGCGTGCACGGGCCACTGGCCGGGCCGCCAGTTCGCAACCAAACTCCGTGCCGGACGTTGTGCTACCCTAGGCGCAAATCGACAGGAGGCACACAATGGCCATTTGGATGAACATCTTCATGGAAGCCGTCGAGGGCCGCGGTGACGAGCTCGCCGAGAGCTACGCGGGCCGTTGCCCAGGCATTCGACAGGAGCCCGGGTGCATCAACTTCGAGTTCTACCGCAGCGTGGAGCGCCCGGACCACTTCATCCTCCACGAGGAGTGGGAGAACGAGGCCGCGCTTGACGGTCACCGCCAGCTCATGCAGCAGCAGGGTGTCGATGTCTCCCACCTGCGCAAGGGCACGGGGCATCGGGAGTACGTCAGCATTATCTAGCGCCCCGCCATCGGCGACCCTGACATCAGCGCATTGTGCTTGTGACCCGTGCGACTGTACGCTTGCCGCATGAGCCACAGTAGCAGGCACGCCATGACCGAAGCCCGCAGAATAGACCGCCACGGCCTAATGCAAAACAACCCGTTTTCCCTACGAGTTGCCTCCCGCAACTCACTGCGGCTCAATACAACACAAACGGGCTCCAGCTACGGCCGGCTGCCATTTGCCATGTCCCGTACGCACATTCAACCCAAGCTGGTTTCAGCGTTCCTGGATTGCAATCGCTTCCAAGAAAATCACGCCGGAACTCAACTCAATCCCTCGCCCTCTGCCTCCGTTCGCCCTGAGCCCGTCGAAGGGTCGCCCTGAGCGTGTCGAAGGGTCGCCCTGAGCCCGTCGAAGGGTCGCCCTGAGCGTGTCGAAGCCTGTCCTGAGGTTCTCGAAAGGGTGCGCCTTTGGCGGGCATGGTCATGCCCCCGTGCTACAATGTGCATCATCGAAGAAACCGCTTGCGAATCGGAAGGTGCGCTATGGCCTGGAATGGCTGGACCGTCGTCGACATGGACTCCCACGTGCGGGAAGAGCCCGCCAAGATATACGGCGATTACATTGACGCCGACTACCGCGAGAAGTTCGCGCGCCTAAAGTTGGCGTTGGACACCAACGCCGAGAAGGGCGTCGGCGCCGCCATTGCGTCCAGCCGGTACGCCGTCGTGGCCCCCATCGTGTCCGACAACCCCATGGGCGAGCGGGACGGATTCGGGCTCACCGGGCGCGAGTTCATCCTGCAGCACACCGGCGGCCGGCGGAACTTCGGCCGTCCGGAGCGCGGCGACCTCCGCGCCATCGACCAGTCGGTCAGCTGGGACTACAAGGCCCGCCTGCAGGGCATGGACGACTCCTTCGTCGACATCGACGTCATCTTCCCCACCCACGTGTCCAGCTACTGCGCCCTCTACGACATCGGCTTCGAGAGCGCCCTCTACCGCGCCTACCACCGCTGGGTCCACGACTTCTGCGCACAGGCCCCGGACCGGCTGAAGTGGACGGTCGTCGCCAGCATGCGCGACCCTCGCGAGGCCTGCGAGGAGATCCACCGCTGGGCCGAGGACAAGACCATGGTCGGCATCTACATGCCGCCAAACGGCCCGGACAACATGCTCCTCGACGACCCGACGCTCATGCCCATCTACCAGGTGGCGCAGGACCTTGACCTGCCCATCCTCATCCACGGCGGCACGGCGCGACCGCCCTACCAGCCCGGCACCTTCGACCTGCAGGGCACGTGGTTCCTGCAGCATGGGCTCTCCAATCCCTGGGCCGGCATGGCCTCGATGGGCGCGCTGGTGGGTGGCGGCGTCCTGAGCCGCTTCTCCCGGCTCCGAGTCGCAGTGGTGGAGACGGCGGCGGGCTGGGTCCCGTCCGTGCTGGACCGCTTCGACGCCCACTACATCATGTCGCCCGGTCACGTGCCGCTACTCAGGCAGATGCCCAGCGACATCGTCCGCAAGAGCGGCCAGTATTTCCACGGCATCGACACCTGGGAGTCGACGCTCGACTACGTCGTCAACCGCGTCGGCGAGGACGTGCTGCTCTTCGCCTCCGACTGGCCCCACGGCGACACGGCGTGGCCCGAGGCCGTCAACCAGGTCGTCGAGTGGGAGGGCATCAGCGACACCGCCAAGCGCAAGATCCTCGGCGAGAACGCCCTGCGCCTCTGCGCCCGCATCTCCGGCTAGCGGGGCCTCGGTGAATCCCGCCGACCTTGAGAAGCTCTTCGGACCACTGGGAGACCCTGCTCTCACGGCGGACCTGAACGCAGACAACCCCCTCGACGCCCTGCGCGAGGTCAACGCTGACGCCGCCGAACGCCTCGCCCTCTTCGCCAAGCTCGGCTTTGGCTGGCGCGACGACGAAAGCCTTCCCATCCCCCCGGCGGCCATTGAGGCCACGGCATGCCTGCTTCTCCTCGCTGGCCGCATGTACGGCGATCGGATCGGGGAGCCGTTGGTAGCGCCGGTGGTCGACGGAAGCGTCGAAGTCGACTGGGACGGCGAGTCCGGCGAGGAGCTGGTGCTGATGGTCCCTCCTGAAGGCGCCCCCATCCAGTTCGTCATGAACCTGCCCGACGGCTCCGGGGGCGTCACCGAGTGGGACGGCTACCTCCCCGCCGACGCCACCCTAGCGGATGTGCTGTCGAAGCTCACGTAGCAACCCCATCGTGGTAGCTACTAGCGAGTGATGCCAGCACGCCCAAGCGATAGACGCTGCCTTGGGGTCACTGGCACGCGCCCGCCATCTCCCTGTACCCTAGATATGTAGGGTTCTCACATTCCACAACTGATATCGACGGGGGACGCAGCATGGAACTCGCGGAACGCATGGGCCGGTTGGGAACGGAGTCGGCATTTGAGGTCCTGGCGAGGGCAAAGGCCCTTGAGGCCCAGGGCGTCGACGTCGTCCACCTCGAGATCGGCGAGCCCGACTTCGAGACGGCGCCCCACATCAAGGCAGCCGCCATCGCGGCGCTGAACGCCGGCTTCACGCACTACGTCCCCACCGCGGGCATCACGGAGGTCCGGCAGGCCGTCGCCCGCAACGCCGGCGAGCGCCGCGGCCTCGTGTACGAGTGGCAGCAGGTCATCATCACCCCCGGCGCCAAGCCCATCATGTTCTTCACCCTGCTGGCGCTCGCGGAGCCCGGCGCCGAGATCATCTACCCGGACCCCGGCTTCCCCATCTACGCCTCCATGGTGAACTTCTGCGGCGCCAAGCCCGTCCCCATGCCCCTGCGCGGTGAGATCGACTATCACCCCGACCTTGACGAGTTCGCGTCGCTGGTGAACGAGAACACGCGCCTCGTCATTCTGAACTCGCCCCACAATCCGTGCGGCTCTGTGCTCTCGCCCGAGGAGATCGCGGCCATCACGGAGATCGTGCGCGACCGCTCCGACGCCTACGTGCTCTCGGACGAGGTCTACAAGGACCTGCTGTACACCGGCTCGCACGTCAGCATCGCCGCGATGCCCGGAATGCAGGAGCGCACCATCATCCTCGACGGCCTGTCGAAGAGCTACGCCATGACGGGCTGGCGGCTCGGCTACGGCGTCTTCCCACAGCCCCTCGTCGATGGCGTGACGAAACTCGCGGTGAACAGCGTATCCTGCGCCAACGCCTTCTCCCAGATGGCGATGATCGCCGCCCTCGAGGGCCCGCAGGACACCGTCAGCGCCATGCGCGAGGAGTTCCTGAAGCGTCGGGACGTCGTGGTGGAGGGGCTGCGGAGCATCCCTGGCGTTACCTGCCCCATGCCGGAGGGCGCCTTCTACGCATTCCCCCGCATCGCCGAGACGGGCCTCACCAGCGGCGAGTTCGAAACGAAGGCGCTCCAAGAGGCGGGAGTCGCCGTGCTTTCGGGCAGCGCTTTCGGTGGCTATGGCGACGGCTATGTGCGGCTGTCCTACGCCAACTCAATCGAGAACATCCAGAAGGCGATAGAGCGCCTGCGAGACATGGTGGAGTCGCTGTAACGTCCCCCGTCCTTTCCGAGGGTAATCGAAGGGACTGTCGGGGGACGCGGCTAGCCCGCCGCCGCCACGCCCGTCGTGCGAGGGGTGCGCCGGATGCCGACCCAGTAGTACACCGAGCTGGCCAGGCCAATCAACAGTATGACCATGCCGGTCCACGCAACGCGGTGGTAGGCTGCGGCAACCTGCGCGGCGCCAACGGACTCGATGTCGCCCGTGCTCATCAGGATGCCGCCCAGCGTCCCGCCGACAGTCGCCGCCAGCATGATCAGCCCGATGAACAGCGCCGACGCCATGCCGATGTGCGCGGAGGGCACGGCGTTCATCTGCGCGGCGCCCGCCGAGGTCTGCAGGAACCCGGAACCGGCGCCCATGAGCGCCAGCGCCACGCCGATCAGGTACGGCGCCGAAGTTTCGTTCAGCGTTACCAGCACCAGTGCGCCTGCCACCTGGCCGATCATGCCCACAACCATGACCGGCCCCGCGCCGATGCGGTCGGAAAGGCGTCCGGCCACCGTGCTGCTCGCGAACATGCAGGCCGGGGCAATCGCGAAGAGGATTCCGGAGACCGTCGCGCTCAGCTTCAACGCATGCACCATGAAGAAGGGCAACACCAGCGTCGCCGCGCCCTGTCCCATGACCTGCAGCACCAGGCTGAGGCTGGTCACCACGACGGCGGGGCTCTTGAAGATCGCCAGGTCAAGCACCGGCGTCGCCGCCCGAAGTTGCTGCCACGCAAAGAGCGCCATCGTGACGACCCCGGTGACCGCCAGCCCAACGACGCCGAGCGAGGTAACGCCCCAGTCCGCCGTGCGGTTCAGCGCGACCACCAGCGAGGCCAACCCCACAAAGACAAGCCCCGCGCCAAGAAAGTCGAAGTTCGCTAGCGGCTGACGCTGCTCGCGCCGCAGGAAGACAACGGCCAGCAGGGTCGTCGTCAGCGCAAGGGGCGCCGCGGCGATGTAGATGGAGCGCTAGCCAAATGCGTCGATGAGTTGGCCGCCCAGCAGAGGGCCCGCCCCGGCGCCGATGCCCACGGCGGCGATGATGACGCCCAATGCCATACCGCGCCGATGCTGCGGAAAGCCGCCCATGCCGATCGCGTTGCGCGTCGAGAGGAAGAGCGCGCACCCGAGCCCCTGCACGGCTCGTCCCGCAATCAGCGCGGGCAGGTTCGGCGAGAAGTAAGAGACCGCCAACCCGACGAGGAATACGCCCAAGCCAATCGCAAACAGCCGCCGCCGACCAAACCCTGCGGACAGCGAGCCGACGGGCAGCGCCAGCCCAAGGATCATGAACTGCAGGACGACGGCCACCCACACGGCGCCGGCCGGGGAAGTGTGGAATTCGGATGCGATGGACGGCAGCGCGATGATGTTCATCGAGCCGTCCATGGTGAACACCAGCGTGCACATCGCCGCCAGCCCAAGCGGCAGCCATGTAGCGACGAAGCCTGCGGGAGGGCTCGTGGTGACTGAGGTATTCGGATTTGTAGCGGCCATACCTTCCGAGTTTACTATCGAGTGGCGTTCACGGCAAAAGTCGGCGCATGTCGGCCGGCGCACCTTTGCCCATAGATCTTTGTTTGACACGCTTCAAGCTTGCATTACGTCGTCATATAATGAAGGCAGGGATTGGAGGAAATACGATGGACGCAACGACCCAGACGGAATGGTACCGGGCTCCATGGTTCCGGGGTGTCCTGCTGCCGATGCTGGTCGGCGGCGCGGCGGTGTCCGTTGCAGCGATTGGCGCATTCCTCTCCGGCTCCGGCGCCGAGGCAACGGGCGGGGTTAACGGTTTTATCGAAGGCCTGTCCGGCATGTCCGGAGACAAGTTGGACAACATCGGCATCTTCGGCTTCACTTACGCGGCCGGGATGGTCTCGACGGTGAACCCGTGCGGCTTCGCCATGCTGCCCGCCTACCTCGGCCTCTACCTTGGCGCAGCGGACGCAGCGGGTGGCGTAGCCTCCACGACCAGCAGGGTCCGCCAGGCAATCATTGTTGGCCTCCTAGTCACTTCCGGTGTGCTGCTGCTCTTTGGCACAGTGGGCATAGTGCTTTCCGCAGGACTCACCACCATCCGGTCTGTCATCCCCTGGCTTGGACTGATCATCGGGGTGGTGCTCACCTTTGCGGGCGCGTGGGTGTTGCTTGGCGGGAAGCTCAACATCGGGGCATTCAGCCGCGCCGCATCGCACATGGGCGATGCCCGCAAGACAAACCTTCGCGGCTACTTCCTCTTCGGGCTGAGCTATGGCACCGCATCGTTGAGCTGCACTCTGCCAATCTTCATCGCCGTTGTAGGTTTCGGCACCACTACAAGCTTCCTGTCCGCCTTGGGTCAGTTCATCATTTACGGCCTCGGCATGGGCACCGTCATCCTCGTGCTGACGCTCGGCATGGCGGTGTTCAAGGGCGCCATGGTGGGCGGTCTGCGCAAGGCGCTGCCGTACATTCAGCCGGTGAGCGCCGCCATCATGATCCTGGCAGGCGCATACATCGTCTTCTACTGGCTCACCCTCGGTCTCGACTTGCTCTAACCTCGACTGACTGCGACCGCCGGCCCACGAGACTCCTCGGGCCGGCGGTCCGCGTCAGCCCCCCGCCGACCGCTGGCTTGGACAGCATTCTCCCTCCCATTTCTTCACACTCCGTATGAGCGTGCACGTTTGAGCCGATGGCTTGAGATGAGTACAATGCGCGCAAACTCGCGAAGGCCGTTCGCTTCGAAGGTGAGTGTGACATGCGTTTGAAGGACAAGGTGATCATCATCACGGGAGCTGCCCATCACATTGGCCAGTCGTACGCGGTCCGCGCCGCGCAGGAGGGCGCCAAGCTCGTTATCTGCGACATCCGCGATTGCGGCAACACCGCCGAGCTGTGCATCGAGGCCGGCGCCGAGGTGCTCGCGTTGCACACCGATGTCTCCAAGGAGGACGACACGCTGGAAATGGCCCGCCAGGCGGTTGAGCGCTTTGGCCGCATCGACTGCATCGTCAACAACGCCGGCATCTACGACGGCCTAACCGCCCGCTCTATGCTCGAAGTCGACTTGGCGGAGTGGGACAGGGTCATGGACGTCAACGTGAAGGGCATCTTCCTCTGTAGTCGGGCCGTCGTTCCCTACATGCGCCAACAGGGCGGCGGCAAGATCATCAACATCGGCTCCTCCATCTGGCTCTTCGGTGGCTCGGGCATACCCCACTACGTGGCGTCGAAGGCTGCTGTCACGGGTCTGACGCGGGCGCTGGCTCGCGAGTTGGGTGCGGACAACATCAAGGTCAACACCCTCGCGCCGGGCGGCACTGCCAGCGGCGCCGTCGTCACCCGCGACGAACACTCCCCGCAGGTCGTCCCCAACTCCGCCAACGTCCTCGGCCGCAGGGAGGTGCCGGAGGACCTCACCGGCACAATGGTCTTCCTGGCTTCCGATGACAGCGACTACATCACGGGCCAGATGCTCACCGTCAACGGCGGTGCAGGGATGTACTAGACCTTCGCCCAGCCCGTTCGCCCAGAGCTTGTCGAAGGGCGCCGCACACGCGCCCACGCGCACGGTTGAGACATCGGCACACCACGAGTACAATGCGCTTGACCCCGCAGGACCCATTAGCTGTGAAGGAGAGGGCGACATGCGCTTGCAAGACAAGGTTGTCATCGTAACGGGGGCCGCCCACCACATCGGGCAGGCGTACGCCGTGCGCGCCGCCCAAGAGGGCGCAAAGGTCGTCGTCTGCGACATCCGCGATTGCGGTACAACCGCCGAGATGTGCATCGAGGCCGGCGCAGAGGTGCTCGCGCTGAACACCGACGTCTCCAAGGAAGAGGACACCCTGGAAATGGCCCGCCAAACCATCGAGAAGTTCGGCCGCATCGACGCCATCGTCAACAACGCCGGCATCTTTGACGGCCTGCACTCGCGCTCCATCCTCAACACGGACATGGAGGAATGGGACCGCGTGATGAACGTCAACGTGAAGGGCATCTTTCTGTGCTGCCGCGCGGTCGTCCCGCAGATGATGGAGCAGGAGTACGGCAAGATCATCAACATCGGCTCCGGCATCTGGCACTGGGGCGGTAGCGGCACGCCGGCGTATGTTAGCAGCAAGGCGGCCGTTACCGGTCTGACCCGCGCTCTCGCCCGCGAGTTGGGGCAGTTCGGCATCCGCGTGAACACCCTCGCCCCCGGCGGCACCGCCAGCGGCGCCGTCATCGCCCGCGACGAGGACTCCCCGCAGGTGACCCCCAACTCCGGAAACCTCCTCGGTCGCCGCGAGGTGCCTGACGACCTGACGGGCACGATGGTCTTCCTCGCCAGCGAGGACAGTGACTACATCACGGGGCAGAACCTCACCGTCAACGGCGGAACGAGCATGTGGTAGGCCGCCCCCAAATGCGCGGCCGGAAGGAAACGCCATGCCTTCGAACGGTTACCAGGTAATCGACTCAGACGCCCACGTAGTGGAGACCCCTCGCACGTGGGAGTACATAGACGCCTCCGAGGCGCAGCTCCGCCCCAACCTCCTCTTCTCGCAGGACATGCCGCCCAAGCGCTACTGGCAAGTCGACGGCAAGATCCGGGGCCTGCAGCCGCAGAGCCTTTCGGAGATGGAGCTCGAAGAGCGCTCCAGGAAGTCCGGCAAGAACATCGTCACGCCGCAGGCAGCGCGGGAGATGGACGACGTCGATCTGCGCCTGCAGGACATGGACCGCCTCGGCATTGACGTTCAGATCCTGCACAACACCCTGTGGATCGAGCAGGTCACGGAGCGCCCGGACATAGAGCGGGCCATGTGCCACAGTTGGAACCGCTGGCTGGGCGACATCTGGCAGCAGGGTCAGGGCCGCCTCCGCTGGTCCTGCGTGCCGCCGTGGATGAGCCTGGACGCCGCAGTCGAGGAGATGCAGTGGTCCAAGGAACACGGTGCCGTCGCCGTCACCATGCGCCCCATCGAGGGCAACCGCACGATGATCGACCCCTACTTCTACCCCATCCTCAAGGAGGCTGTGCGGCTGGACATGGCGATCGTCGTGCACATCGCCAACGCCAACCCGGGCATCGTCGACGTGCTCCGCTCGCCCTACGACCCCGGCACCGCATTCGGGCTGTTCCGCATCCCGACGGTCGCTTCCTGCCACGCGCTCATCATGAGTGCGATTCCAGAGAAGTTCCCTGAACTGCGCTGGGGCTTCATCGAGGCCTCCGCCGGGTGGGTGCCGTGGATCATCACCGAGGCCAAGAACCGCTACAACGGCGCGGGCCGCCCGTTCCCGGACAACGTCCTGAAGGAATACAACATCTACGTCACCTGCCAGACAGACGACGACATCCCCTACATCCTGGAGTGCGCCGGGGACGACAACATCGTCATCGGAACGGACTACGGCCACTTTGACCCGTCCAGTGAGGTGGACGCCATCTCCGTCTTCAAGGAGATGGGCGGCATCAGCGAAACTGCCATGCGCAAGATCCTGTCGGACAACCCCAAGGTGCTGTACGGGATCTAGGCGGAGCAAGCACTCTCCCAATTGAAAGGGGGACGATGTGACGACGCAGGTAGGCTACCTGGTAATCGACTCCGACGCCCATGTGGTGGAGACAGAACGCACGTGGGACTTCATGGACCCGAAGGACGCCAAGTTCCGCCCCCAGTTGGTGCAGTCGCCGGAAGAACCAACGCGCCAGCACTGGGTCATCGACGGCGAGATCCGCGGCTTCCGCTTCCCGACGCTGACCGAGATCCAGATGGAGGCGCGCTCGCAGCGAGGGCGCAATATCACCACGCCGCAGGCCGCCCGCGAGCTCGACGACGTTGGTCTTCGCCTACAGGACATGGACCGCTTGGGCATCGATGTCCAGGTGCTTCACCACACCCTGTGGATTGAGCAAGTCGCGGAGCGCCCCGAGGTCGAGCGCGCCATCTGCCGAGGCTGGAACCGCTGGTTGGGCGACATCTGGCGGCAGAGTGGCGGGCGGCTGCGCTGGTCGTGTGTGCCGCCGTACATGAGCTTGGACGCGGCGCTGGAAGAGATGCAGACCGCCAAGGAGAACGGCGCCGTCGCCGTGAACATGCGTCCCATTGAGGGCACCCGCACCATCCTTGACCCCTACTTCTACCCCATTTATGAAGAGGCCGTCCGGTTGGACATGTCCGTCGCGGTGCACATCGCCAACGCCAACCCAAGCATCGTCAACATCCTGCGCACGCCGGAGGACCCCGGCTCCGCATTCGGCATCTTCCGCATCCCGACGGTGGCGTCCTGCCACGCGCTCATCATGAGCAAGATACCGGAGCGCTTCCCGGAGCTCCGATGGGGCTTCATCGAGGCGTCGGCCGGCTGGGTGCCGTGGATCATCACGGAGTCCAAGAACCGCTACCAGGGCGCGGCTCGCAAGTTCCCGGACAACGTGTTGAAGGAGTACAACATCTACGTAACCTGCCAGACCGACGACGACATCCCCTACATCCTGCAGTGCGCCGGTGACGACAACATCCTCATCGGCACGGACTACGGCCACTTCGACCCCTCAAGCGAGGTTGACGCCATCTCCATCTTCAAGGGCATGGAGGGCATCAGCGAGGAGTCGATGCGCAAGATTCTCTCGGATAACCCCAAGGTCCTCTACGGTATATAATGCGGGCCACTGTGTAGGACTTCGAAAGGGCACACACAACAACAGAGGAGGCTACGGAATGCTTTCCATGGTAGAGAACCAACTCCTGACCCAGACCGGGCCCGGCACGCCTATGGGCGAGCTTTTCCGTCGTTTCTGGCTCCCGGCGCTCATCCCAAACGAGCTGCCGGAGCCCGACTGCCCGCCTGTGCGCCTCCGCATCATGCACGAGGACCTCGTGGCCTTTCGCGACACCGAGGGCAAGGTTGGCATCCTCGACGCCCTCTGCCCGCACAAGCTGGCGCCCCTCTTCTTTGGACGCAACGAGGAGAGCGGGTTGCGCTGCGTCTACCACGGCTGGAAGTACGACGTGAACGGCGTCTGCGTGGAGATGGCCAACGAGCCGCCGGAGAGCAACTTCCGCGACAAGGTGAAGATCAAGTCCTACCCCGCGAAGGAGTGGGGCGGCCTGATCTGGGTCTACATGGGACCTTCCGAACTGAAGCCCGAACTGCCCCAGTTTGAGTGGGCGCGCGTCCCGGACTCGCACCGCCATCTGGCGCGGTGGCTGCAGACCACCAACTATGCCCAGGGCATGGAGGGCGAGATCGACACGTCCCACATCTCCTTCCTGCACCGCTGGATGGACCAGAGCCAGGCGCCGCAGCGACGCAATGCCCAGCGCAATTTCTCCATCGTCGACGGCGCGCCCATCCTCACGCTGCACCAGACGGACTACGGCTTTGTCTACGGAGCGCGCCGCAACACGGGCGAAGGCGATTTCTACTGGCGCGTCACCCAGTGGCTCCTCCCCATGTACAGCTTGATCGCCGGGGCGCAGTGGCCCCGCGGCGGGCGCGCATGGGTGCCCATCGACGACGAGAATACCACCGTCTTCGGCTACAACTACAGTGCCGACGCCCCGCTGAATGAAGAGCAGATCGCGATGATCGAGTCGGGCCGCGCATTCCCTCCGCGCGTGGAGCGGGCACGCTACCAGTTGGCCGACGGCACCATCATCGACCACAACATGGGCGTCGCCAACAAGACCAACGACTTCCTCATCGACCGGGACATGCAGAAGACGGTCAACTTCACGGGCATCTGGGGCGTGAACGAGCAGGACCGCGGGCTGCAGGAGGGCATGGGCCGCATTGTGGACCGCTCGCGCGAGCACCTTGGCACGGCGGACCAGGCCACCATCGCCGGGCGGCGCGCACTGCTCAAGATGGCGCAGGACCTGCAGGAGGGCATCGAGCCCGCCATCGCGCACCAGGGCGACAAGTACGGCGTCCGCTCACTCGACGTCGTCAGCCCGGAAGGCGACTTCAAGAAGTTCATGGACATATTCTCAGAAGAGGCACGCGCCAAGGCGTAGGGCGCTGCCGCCCAAGACTGGTCCAACGCTAGAGGACGCATCGACTAGACCATGCCTGCCAATTGAAGCGAGGGCTTCGGCAGGCATTGGGTCTTTGGTAAACAGGAGGACGCCATGCTGACCCGAGAGGACAATGAGCTGCTCACGCGGACGGGGCCGGGCACGCCCATGGGCGAACTCTTCCGCCGCTTCTGGATGCCCGCGCTGCTCGCCGAGGAGCTGCCGGAGCCGGACTGCCCTCCCGTGCGCATCAAGATCATGGGTGAGCAACTCGTGGCGTTCCGGGACACGGAAGGCAAGGTGGGTGTCCTCGACAACTACTGCTCCCACCGGCGCGCCAGCCTCTTCTTTGGCCGAAACGAGGAATGCGGGCTGCGCTGCGTGTACCACGGCTGGAAGTTCGACGTGAACGGCGACTGCGTAGACATGCCATCAGAGCCCGCCGAGAGCAACTTCAAGGAGAAGGTCAAGATCAAGGCGTATCCGGCTCGGGAGTACGGGAGCTGTGTGTGGATCTACATGGGCCCGTCGGAGCTCCAACCGGAGCTTCCCGCCTTCGAGTGGGCCCGCGTCCCGGACGACCACCGCATGGTGACGCGGTTCATTCAGCACTCCAACTACATGCAGTGCACGGAGGGCGAGATAGACTCCAGCCACGTCTCCTTCCTGCACAGCGTCTTTGACCTCAGCATTGACTACCACACGGACATGCGCACCGGAGACCAGAACGCCGACCGGAACTCGGTGCTCTCCTACAAATTCGGGTCGCCGCAGCTGACAGTCAAGGAGACGGACTACGGCTTCACCTACGGTTCGCGGCGAGGCCCGGAGCAGGGAAACTACTACTGGCGCGTGACCCAGTGGATGCTGCCCATGTTCAGCCTCATCCCCGGACCGGCGTGGCCCCGGGGCGGCCGCGGTTGGGTGCCCATCGACGATGAGCACATCATCACCTTCCAGTACAGCTACAACGGCGAGCGCCCCCTCACGCCTGCAGAGCGCGCCCGCGCCATCGATTCGATGGAGCTGCAGCGCGTCAAGTACAAGCTCCCCGATGGCGACACCATCGACACCTACCGCAGCAGGCGCGCCCCGGAGAATGACTACCTCATCGACCGGGAGATGCAGCGCAAGCAGAACTACACCGGCATCCCCTTCGGCAGGCACCAGGACTTCGCGATGACGGACAGCATGGGAGGCGTCTCCGACCGCACCAAGGAGCACCTCGGCACCAGCGACACCGCCATCATTGCGGCGCGGCGCATCCTGTTGAACGCGGTGCGTAACCTGCAAGAGGGGGTGGAGCCCTACGCGGCAAGCCACCCTGAGGTCTTCCATGTCCGCGCGCTCGACACCGAATCACCCGAAGGCGATTTCATCAAACTCCTGGAGATGGAAGGGGACCGAACGGTCGCGAAACTTTAGCTCGCCATCGAGGGCGATACCGCCGCGGCACGCGGCAATCCGGAGGAGGCAATCATGGCAGAGGTAGTCATTGGTTTGGGTTCGTCACACAGCCCGCAGTTGAGCATGCTGCCGGAGGCGTGGGCATCGCGCGCCGGCGCCAACGACCAGCGCAACCCCGCGCTCATCGGGACGGACGGCATCGTGTCCAACTACGAGGACCTCCTGGCGCGGACCGACGTCAATCGCATCGCCAAGGAGCTGGACCCTGAACTGCAGATGGTTCGCCACGAGCGCAACCAGAGGGGCATCGCCAAGGTCGCCGAGGCCTTGGAGAAGGCGAAGATAGACATCCTCGTCATGTTCGGCGACGACCAGCAGGAGTATCTGACCGACGACAACATGCCGGCCTTCAGCATCTACTGGGGCAACGAGGTTAAGGTCCTCGGCCAGGGCGAGTCCTACACCGCCGCCACCGGCTACCAGCCGCTCATCGGCTACCCGCCGGAGGACAACGTGCTCCCCACCCACGGCGCACTGGGCAAGCACCTCATCGAGTACCTCACCGAGGCAGAATACGACGTCGGCAGCTCCCGCTTCCTGGACCCGGACCGCGGCGGTCGGTCCCGCGGCGGCATCGGCCACGCCTTCGCCTACGTACAACACCGTATCATACCGGACTTGCAGATCCCCACGGTGCCCATCATGGTCAACACCTACTACCCGCCGAACCAGCCCACGCCCAAGCGGTGCTACGAGATCGGTCGCGCGGTCCGCAGCGCCATCGAGGCGTTTCCGGGCAAGGAGCGCGTGGCGGTGCTGGCGTCCGGCGGCCTGAGCCACTTCGTCGTCGACGAGGAGCTCGACACGTGGACGCTGGAGGGCCTGCAGGAGAAGAGCATCGTCAAGCTGCAGCAGCTGCCCCGCGAGCGCCTGAACTCCGGCAACTCCGAGGCGCGGAACTGGATGTCGCTGGCGGGCGCGGCGGAGCACCTGGACATGGAGCTCTTCGACTACGTTCCCTGCTACCGGTCGCCCGCGGGCACCGGCTGCGCGATGGCCTTCGCCCAGTGGACGTAGCAGGCAACGTGGGGCAAACTGGTCTTAATCACTGAAAGGTGGACAAAGCAATGAGCGAAGTAGCAATCACGGTTTTCTCATCGAACAACTGAGGCTCCTGTGAGATGGTGAAAGGGTACCTTTCACAGAAGGGCATCGAATACACGGTGCGGAACATATCCCAGGACTTGGAGGCGCGCCAGGCCGTCATCGACATGGGCCACCGCAGCACACCGGTCACGCTCATCGGCGAGCACAAGGTGCTGGGCTTCGACCGGACCCAACTGGAAGCAGCGCTGGTGGCAGAGGGTGTCGTCTAGCCGCCCCCAAGCACACGGCAAACAAGAGGCGCCTCCAACCTGGGGCGCCTCTTCACGTGGCCCAGCGCCACGTATGTGAGACGCGTAAACAAAGCGCTAACAATACTTGCGACGACAGTGGCCCAAGCCATGCGGTAGACTGCGGGGCATGAGCAGCAGAAACCTCAAAAAGCACCAATAGTCATGGCCCAGCGATCACCATCCCTGCCGCGACGGTGCGTTGCCGAGTTCATTGGCACGTTTGGCCTCCTCTTTGCCGGCGCAGGCGCCGTCATGATCAACGAGATCTCCGGCGGCGCCACCACCAACGTCGGCATCGGGCTCGTCTTTGGCCTGACCGTCGCCGCCATGATCTTCGCGACGGGCCACATCTCCGGCGCGCACATCAACCCCGCCGTGACCCTCGGTTTCGCCCTTGCGCGGCACTTCCCGTGGAAGCTCGCGCCCCTCTACTGGGGCTCGCAGCTCCTCGGCGCCACCGCCGCCTGCCTCGTCCTGCGCGGCCTCTTCGGCAACGTCGCCGACATGGGCGCGACGCTCCCCGGCGCCGAGGTCTGGGTGGTTGCCGCCTTCGAGGCGCTGCTCACATTCTTCCTGATGTTCGTTATCATGGCGATGGCCACGGACGTGCGCGCCGTCGGCACCGCGGCGGCCCTGGCCATCGGCGCGACGGTGGCGCTGGAGGCCACATTCGGTGGGCCCATCAGCGGCGCGTCCATGAACCCCGCCCGCTCCTTCGGCCCCGCGCTGGTCAGCGGCAACTGGACCGCCCACTGGGCCTACTGGGTCGGGCCTATCATCGGAGCGGCGGTCGCCGCCTTCACCTATGCCTGGCTGCGAGAGGACAACACCATGCAGGCTTCGGAGGAGCAGTGAAAAAGGTGCTCTTCGTCTGTGTCCACAACGCCGGCCGAAGCCAGATGGCGGAGGCATTTCTGAACACCACAGGCGACGACTCGCTTCTGGCAACGTCCGCCGGCACCATTCCCACCGAGCGCGTCAACCCTGTTGTCGCCGAAGCGATGCAAGAGGTCGGCAATGACGTCAGCGACAACGCACCAAAGATACTGACACAGGAGATGGCCAACGAGGCGGACCTGATCATCACCATGGGCTGCGCCATCGACGAGGCCAGCCCCGCCACCTTCCTGCCCGCGGAGGACTGGGGCCTCGACGACCCAGCGGGCCAGCCCATCGAGACCGTGCGGAGGATCCGCGACCAGATTAGAATTAAGGTCGCGGAACTTCTGGAACGGGAGAGCTAGCCATCATGCGATTTGCTGTATACGGGACTGGAGGCGTCGGCGGCTATTTCGGCGGCCGCTTGGCCCGCGCCGGCGAGGACGTGACGTTCGTCGCCCGTGGCGCCCACCTCGAGGCCATCCGCGCCAACGGCCTCAGCGTCAGCAGCGTCCAGGGAGACTTCACAGTCCCGGACGCCAAAGCCACCGACACCCCAAGCGAAATCGGCCCCGTCGACGCTGTCCTCGTAGCGGTCAAGGCGTGGCAGGTGCCCGAGATCGCCTCGTCGATTCGGCCCCTCATTGGCCCCGACACGTGCGTCGTACCGCTCCAGAACGGCGTCGAGGCCGCACTGCAGCTCATCGAAGGCCTGGGGCCGGAGCACGTGGTCGGCGGCCTCTGCCGCGTGGTCGCCCTCATCGGGGGGCCCGGGCACATCCTGCACAACGGCGGCGATGACTACGTCGGAATCGCCGAGCTCGACAACCGCCCCAGCGAACGCGTTGAGGCGGTGCGCGCAGCGCTCGCCGCCGCGGGGCTGAAGGCGGAAACGCCCCCCGACATTCATGCCGCGCTGTGGGCCAAGTTTCTCTTCATCTGCGCGTGGGGCGGCGTCGGCGCAGTCACCCGTTCCCCTGTAGGCGTCACCCGCTCGATGTCCCTGACGCGCGCAATGTTGGAACACGCCATGACCGAGACCTGCCAAGTCGCAAGGTCGATGGGCGTCACCCTGCCGGACACGGCGGTCGCCACCGGCATGACTGCCATCGACCGCCAGCCGGAGGGCGGCGAGGCCTCCATGCAGCGCGACATCCAGGAGGGCCGCCCCTCCGAGTTGGAGGCGCAGAACGGCGCTGTCGTGCGGCTAGGCCGTGAGGCCGGAGTGCCCACGCCCACCCACGACTTCATTTACGGCAGCCTGCTTCCCCAGGAGTTGCGAGCGCGAAGTTAGGCCGCATGCTGCAACCCCGACTCGCAACGGGTACACTTCTCCAGGCAACCCCAACGCACCAGGAGGTTTCTGTGGTACGCATCGCCGTCATTGACGACTATCAGAACGTTGCGAGTACCCTCGCGGACTGGAATTCCCTTCCGGATGGCTCCCACGTCGACTTCTACCAGGACCACATCACGGACATGGACGCCCTGGTGGAACGGCTCCGGGATTACGACATCATCCAGCTCATGCGTGAACGGACAGTATTTGACGCAGCACTTCTGGACGCCCTGCCAAACCTGCGCATGCTCTCCGGTACAGGCGGCGGCTACCAGAACAGCATCGACATTCCCCACGCCACGGAACGCGGCGTCATGCTGACCCGGACCGGTGGGTCCGCCGGCGGCAGCGTCGAGGAGCTGACGTGGGCGCTGATCCTCGGCTTGACCAAGCGCCTGCGGGAGGAGGACCGCGAAACTCGAGACGGGCTGTGGCAGACCTCCCTCAGCCCGACCCTGGCGGGCAGGACGATGGGCATCATCGGCCTGGGGCGCCTGGGTCGGCGAGTGGCGCAGGTGGGCCAAGCCTTCAACATGCGGCTGATTGCATGGAGCCCATGGCAAACCGACGAACGCGCCGCGGAGAGCGGCGCTGAGCGTGTGAGCCGGGAAGAGTTCTTCTCAACGTCCTACGTGATAAGCATCCACATTCCGTTGTCGGCCGAAAGCCGAGGCCTCGTCACCGCCGCCGACCTCGCGATGATGCAGCCCAACGCCTTCCTCATCAACACCTCCCGCGGCCCCATCGTCGACGAGGCCGCCCTCGTGGACGCCCTCCGCGAGGGAAGGATCGGCGGCGCGGGCCTGGATGTCTTCGATGAGGAGCCGCTGCCCAGTGACCACCCCTTCTTGACGCTTCCCAACACACTGCTTACACCGCACATCGGCTTTGTAACGGAGGAGGGCTACCAGTCCTTCTACCAAAGCGCGTTGTCCAACATCAAGGCGTTCCTGGCGGGAGAGCCCACCAACCTTATCAACCCGGAGGCGTTGGAGCATAAGTAATCGAGTAGCTTGCCAGCGGCCTTTGACGCGGCATACACTGCTCCCACTCTGAACCGAACGAGGTCTGCCATGCCCACCTTCACGCACGACTACCTGCGCAAGGTCACCTATGAGATCTTCAAGGCCGCGGGCACGCCTGACCAGGCAGCCCAAGACGTGGCCGACGGCCTGATTAGCTCCAACCTCGCGGGGCACGACTCCCATGGCGTTGGGCAGGTGCCCGTGTACGTCGACCGCATCAAGGCGGGTCACATCGTGCCGGACGCGCCCTTCGTCGTGGAGAAGGAGACCCGCACCACCGCGATGATCAACGGCAACTGGGGCTTCGGTTTTGCCGTCACCAAGCGGGCAACGGGGATGCTGATTGAGAAGGCGCTGGAGCAGAACATCGCCGCGGTCACCATCTACCGCCAGAGCCACATCGGCCGGCTGACGCCCTATGCGGCCATGTGCGCGGAGCAGGGCTTGGCCGCCATCATGTTCACGGACTCCGGGCGCGGCCCCAAGGCTGTGGCGCCCTTCGGCGGTCGCGGGCGGCGGCTTGGCACCAACCCCGTCTGCATCTGCGTGCCGTCGAACGAGGACAGCCCCGTCTTCATCGACATGGCGAGCAGCGCCGTGGCGGCGGGAAAGCTGGCGGTGTACCGGCGCCGCAATCTGGAGATTCCGCTGGGCTGGATCATCGACAAGGACGGCAATGCCACGACCGACCCCAACGCCTACAACGAGGGCGGCGCGCTGCTCCCAGTCGGCGGAGACCTGGGCTACAAGGGCTACGGTCTGAGCTTCATGGGCGAGGTCTTCTCCGGCATCCTGACGACCCTGGGCTTTGGGCTGGACCCGGAGGGGAAGCACAACGACGGCAGCTTCATCGCCGCGTGGCGCATTGACGCCTTTGCGGACCTGGAGTGGTTCAAGCAGCAGGTGTCCGACTTCATCGCATTCATCAAGACGTCACCGCTGGCGGCGGACAGCTCCGGTATCCTCTATCCAGGCGAGGCGGAGAAGAACATGGAAGGGCGGCTCCTGGCTGAGGGCATCGAGGTGGAGGACTCCGTGTGGAGCGACATCACCGGCCTCCTCCAGGAGTACGAGCTGCAGTCCACCGTAGGCGACCCGGCATAAACGCTCGCTGCCCCTATGCCCAGGCAGCTCCTCAGCGTCGACGCCGTTGCCGACCAACTCCGGGTGCTGGGCGTGCGCCCCGGGCAAGTGTTGCAGGTCCACACGGCCTTCTCGAAGGTCGGACCGATGGATCGTGGGCCGCAGGGGCTGATTGAAGCGCCGCGAGCGACGCTGGGCGACGGCGGGACCTAGTCATGCCCAGTATGACGGACGACCATTGCTGCGAGCGATTCGCGCTGGTGGATGGGTGGCTGGGCGAGCGAGCGCTGCAGCGGCGAGGCATCGTGGGACACGCGGAGCCGCGACTTACACCCGCGCGAGCAGTCATAGACGTCGTTATGGTGCGGCTGCGCGTCGACGAGACGGCCTTCCTCCATCCCCTCGGCACAGACACGGAGTGCGACGACGCTTGGGCAAGCCTGCGGCAGTGACTACTGCAGGAAGTCCTTCTGCCAGGCATCGTAGTCCGCGTTGGCGAGGGCCTGCGCCAGAACGTCCGCGCTTGGGACGCGATGGCTGAGGCCTGCGGGCTCGCCGCCGTCTGCGTGGTGCTTGAGCGCCTCATAGATGCCCTGCACCATCGTCTGGAAGGGCAGGTGCCCCTTCAGGGCGATGCGGACGCGGTGTGCCGCAAGCCACTCGGCGTCCTGCAGCTCCGCAGGCGCCGAGCCAAGCATCAGGGGCAACTCCGTGACGGCTTCTACTGCCTCGACGTGGGACTTGGTGGATAGGCCGGTGATGAAGAGTGAGTCGACACCGGCATCCTCATAGGCCTTGGCACGGGCCACAACGCTGTCAATGCCCTCCACGGACATGGCGGCGCAGCGGCCTATGACTACGGTCTCCAGGTCCCGCTTGCCGGCGACGGCAGCCTTCATTTTGCCCACGGCCTCCTCCAGCGAGACTACGGACGCCCCCTGCTTTTCCCCGAAGGGTGTGGGCAGCACGGTGTCCTCAATGGACATGGCGCAGACCTCGGCGCCCTCCAGCTCGGACACCGTGCGCATGACGTTCATCGCGTTGCCGTAGCCGTGGTCAGAGTCGACCATGAGGCTGATGTCGCTGGCGCGGGTGATGCGGCGAGCCTGGTCGACGAACTCGCTGAGGGTGATGACCGTGATGTCCGGCGCCCCCAGCACGACGCCTGATGCAACGGAACCAGCAAACATGCCAATCTCGAAGCCCAGCGACGTCGCCAGTCGGGAGGAGATGGGGTCAAAGATGGAGGCGGGCTGTATGCACTGCTCCCGCGCAAGGTAGCTGCGGTACCGTTGTCGTCGCTCGGTCGGGTTCATGGCGCTCCTCTTTCGTGCAGGTTTGGGCGACAGATCTGGCACACCGCATCCTAGCCGACGCGGGCGTGTTTGGCTATGGAGCGTATCGTCCCGCTACCGCGCCGCACCCTGACACCATCCCCTTGCCCGCGCGCTGGGACGCCCTGTAGCCTCACCTCATGGAAACAGAATCGAAGGACATCAACACGGAATGCGGTTTTATCGTGCGCACTGAATTGTTTGTAGCCCATATGGCCCGGAGTTACGTCCGCTCACCCTTTGACCGGCCTCAAGCTGGATCGTCGTCCCAGAGAATAATTTTCGATTTGTATCTGCAAAATGCCACACCAGCTACAAATCGAATAAAATCGAGTCCGCCGCAGCTACCGCAAGCCCTCTGACCCCACGTTGTGGTGAGGCGCCGGAAACGGCCAAACCGGTAGGCAAGTTCAGTCGTACGAGCAAAACGCTGAGGCCCCACCGGGTTGGGCCGGAAGTGGGGGAAATGGGGCAGGCGACCGACAGCCTACGGCTCCTGGAAGGCGGGCTCACCGCGCAGACAGGTCTGCTCCAGGCCAACGAGAAGCTGCTGCTCGATGTCCAAGCGCTCGCGGAAGGCGCGGGCTGCCATGATCTGGCGCTCCGTCGTGCAGCACCAGTAGGCGAGTGCCTCCCGCTCCCAGGGGATGTGGGAATCGACGTCGCCAAGGTAGACGCGGAAGAACTCCAAGGCCTCTTCCGGCAGGTGGTAGTGGTCGCGGAGGGCCTGGTAGGCGCGGTCCAAGAACACCCTGCCATAGAGGTCCGACGCGTAGAAGGAGGCTACGCCATCCAACCACGTCCAGTCCCAGTAGCGCGAATACGTACGTAGTGTCTGGATGGCGAAGTAGGTGCGGGTGAAGGGCTTCCAGTCGGGGGCCTCGCCGGCAGAAAGGCCGACACCTGTGCCGAAGCGCAGCCACAGCTCCTCCCACGAGGGGGTATCGGAGCCGGAGAGGTCGCCCACCACGTCCTCACCCTCGATGTCCACGATACGCCGGAGCATGTGAGTACGCGTCGGCTCGTCGTTGGTCTTGATGAAGATTGCGCCGGTGCTGTAGACCAGTCCCTCATCCCAGTAGGGGTACTGGTCCTTGACCCACAACTGCAGGTGTTCCTCCGTCAGCTGCCCGTCGTACAGCGCCTGCAGGAAGGGAGGCGGGGCGGCGCATTTTGCCTGGAATTGCTCGTCCAGCAGCGCCAGGAAATTGTCGCCCGAGAGCGGCGAGGCGGAGAGCTCTTCCGGGCCGAGCGGTGGTTGCGCGCCCATAACGTCCTCCTCTTCCATAGCTCGTCCCCATCCCTTGGACCCCTCAATCCGATAAGGGCCAACGGATGGGGACGCTGTTCCGTAAGTTGCAGTTAGCCACCGGAGGTCATCTGGAGGCGCAAGATATAGGCCTTGCGCAAGTCCTCCTGGAGCTCCGGTGTGTTCACGAAGCTACGCGCCACTGCTTCATTGAAGTCGGCGTGGTCAATGTCGATGCCGGCGTGCTCGTGGCGATTCTCCAATGCGCGTTTCGGGTCCTCGACGCCCCACTCGATGAAGCGCTGCCGGTCACGTTCGATGGCTTCGAGGAGCTTGTCGGACTGGATCTTGTTCTCGCCCTCCATGACCATGCCGCTGCCGATGGCGACACCGAAATGGCTTTCGCGCATTAGGCTGATCCACCACCCACGGCGGACCATCTCCCCAGGGTCGCAGTCGCCCTTTTCCAGGGAGTCGACCTCCTCTGGGGTGACGCCGTAAGCATAGGACTCCCAGCGGGAAAGCATGGGGTGGCTGACCTGTGGCCCGCCAACAGTCTCCTGGCCGCCCTCGTCCACCAGCTTGCGAAGTTGAAAGCGGCGGCTGGCTTTGTCCGTCGCGCTCAAGTAGCGCTCGCCCTCGAAACGGTGATTGATGTCGCCGCCCATGTGCGCACGCCGCTTCACTGCAGCGAGGCGCGGGAACTCATCCTGGCTCATGATCTCGCGGATGCGAAAGGGGAATCGCTCGCGCCACTCGGCCCGGATGCCCTCAAGCTCCTCGATGAATTCGCCGGGCTGTAGGGCCTCTTGGTGGCCGTCGGTCCTGGTTGCCATACCGTACCTCCATGCCTGTTCCAAGCCCCGGTGGGGCTGACCTTGCTCGTGAAACGTTACACTCTGATACAAGCCGCCCAATGACCAGGAGCATACTCCTTGAGAGGCGGCGTTACAACCTTGCAATCGTCTATCGCCATGGGGCACCGGGTGTGGAAAACGCAACCGGAAGGGGCGTTCATGGGGCTGGGAATGGTGCCCTGCAACACAATGCGCTCCCGCTGCGCCTCGACCCGCGGGTTGGGTACGGGCACAGCGGAGAGCAGCGCGCGGGTGTAGGGGTGAAGCGGGTCCTCGTACAGCGCGTAGCGGTCGGCAATCTCCATCATCTTGCCCAGGTACATGACGGCCACGTTCTCCGACATGTGCCGCACCACGGAGAGGTCGTGAGCGATGAATAGGAAGGTCAGGTTGAACTGCTCTTGGATGTCCTCGAGGAGGTTGATGAGTTGGGCCTGAATGGAGACGTCCAATGCAGAAACCGGCTCGTCAGCGACTATGAAGTCGGGGTGGACGGCAATGGCACGGGCGATGCCGATGCGCTGGCGCTGGCCACCGCTGAACTCGTGCGGATAGCGGTCCGCCATCGAAGAGTTAAGCCCGACGACGTGGAGCAGTTCGCTAACCTGCTCCCGCAACTCCCGTTTGCCCGACACGATGTTGTGGACCATCATCGGCTCACCGACGATGGCGCCGATGTTCATACGGGGATTTAGGCTGGAGTAGGGGTCCTGGAACACCATTTGCATACGGCGGCGCATCGCCCGCAGCTGCTTGCCGTTTGCCTTGCAAAGGTCGATGTCGTCCAGCCAGACCTCGCCGGAGGTGGCCTGGTTCAGCTGAATGATGCAGCGGCCGACCGTGGTCTTGCCGGAGCCGCTCTCACCCACCAGGCCAAGGGTCTGGCCGGGCCGGATAGAAAAGCTGACGCCGTCCACTGCCTTAATCGCGCCAACCTTGCGTTGGAGAATCACGCCGGACGTGACCGGGAAATGCATCTTGAGGTCTTTCACCTCAAGCAACGGCTGCACTTCCTGCTCCGGCGAGGGGGCACGCTCTTGCATTTGCGTCATGCGCCGACCTCCGAGGCCGCTCCCGCCGTCACCCAGCAGGCAGCAGTGTGGCCGTCAGCAACGGGCATGAGGGGAGGCGTTTCCTCCGCGCACCGATCTATAGCGACCTTGCAGCGGGGCCGAAAGGCGCAGCCGGTCGGGATGTTCATCAGGTCGGGCGGGCTCCCATCGATCGACTCGAGACGCTGCCTGCGGCTTTCGTCGAGCCGCGGCACAGATTCCAGCAGGCCCCGGGTGTACGGGTGATGGGGGTTCTCATAGATGTCGATTGCGGTGCCCCGCTCGATGATCTTGCCGGCGTACATGACGTTTACCCGGTCTGCGTAGCGGGCCACTACACCCAGGTTATGAGTGATGATAATTACGGCGGTGCCCAGTTGGGAGCTTAAGTCCTTGATGAGCTCAAGGATCTGCGCCTGGATGGTCACGTCCAGCGCCGTTGTGGGCTCGTCCGCTATCAGCAACTTGGGGTTACAACTCATGGCCATGGCAATCATCACACGCTGACGCATGCCCCCGCTGAACTGGTGCGCGTACTGCTTCAGTCGGCTGGGGGCATCCGGGATGCCCACCATCTCCAGAAGCTCCACGGCCCTGCGCCGCGCCTGTGCGCCCTCCATCTTCAGATGAAGTTCCAATGACTCAGTAATCTGGCGGCCAATGGTCAACACCGGGTTCAGCGACGTCATCGGCTCCTGGAAGATCATTGCGATGCGATTGCCCCGGATGCGCCGCATGGAAGATTCGCTTATGGCAAGGAGGTCTTCTCCGTCGAACACCACGCGACCATCAACGATGCGGCCAGGCGGGCTGGACACCAAGCGCATGATGGAGAGGGCGCCGACGCTCTTGCCGCAACCGCTCTCGCCAACGATGGCCAGGGTCTCGCCCTCCCGCACGTCGTAGGTAATGCCATCCACAGCCTTCACCACACCGCTCCGAGAGAAGAAGTGTGTCTTCAGGCCTTCCACGGACAGCAGATGGTCCGTGCGTTCCTCAAGGTTGGTCATGCGGCCGGCACCACCGCTTCAAGCTCCGCCAACACGTCATCCGGCAACGGGCCCTTCTCCTCAGCGGCGCAAGCCTCTTCAATGTGGGCCACTTCCGAGAAGCCGATAACGGACGTGGCGACGATGGGGTTGCTGATCACGTATCGGACCGCACCTTCGACCGGAGCGATGCCGTGGGCGGCCAAGACGTCCCGGACGCGCGCCGCGGTAGGGTCGGCGCCCGCGCCGGCGAGAAGGCCAGCCGCGAGGACGCGTATGACGATGACGCCCATGCCCTGCTTGGCGGAGCGGTCGAACACCTGGCCAAAGTCTCGGTCTACGTCCGCGGCCGGCCGCACCGCCGATGGGTTGATCACGTTGTAGAGACCGTTGATGCTGTGAAATTGCCCGCTGTCAATGAGTTGATAGACGCATGACAGCAAGCCGCCGTACGCGGTGAACCCAAAGTAGCGCACCTTGCCCTGCTGCTGCAGCACCTGAAAGGCATCAAGCACGCCGCCCGGAGCGAGGACGTCGTCAACAGTGAGCTGCGCGCCAACGCCCATATCGGAACGCTCTGCCCGTTCCATGCCCATCCGATTATGCAGCTGGATCAGGTCAATAGTCTCCACCTGCAGCCGCTTGAGGCTGTCCTCCACCGACTGGATCGTGTTTCCCTTCACGTCGTCCAGGTCGGGCAACTCCAGTGCCACCTTGCTGCCAATGACCGGACGCGCCTTCAGTTCCTGAAGCGTTTCGCCAAGGTGGGTCTCGGACGCGCCTGCGCCATAGATTGACGCAGTGTCGAACAGGTTGACGCCGAGCTCCATCGCGCGGGAGACGCCGCGACGCCGTTCTTCCGGTGTTCCCTTCACAATCATTCCGGCCGTAGGCCCGCAGCCAAAGGCAATAGCGGAAACCTGGACTCCCGTCGCGCCCAACTCGTTATACTGCATATTTCTCCCCTAGCGTTCGCCCAAGCTGCCGCGCAACGCCGGGTCCAACAAGTCACGCAGCGCGTCGCCGAACATGTTCCAGCCGAAGATTGTGAGGCTCAGCGCGAGTCCGGGCGCAATACCCAGCCATGGCGCCATGAGCATGTGCTGCCGCGCCTCTGCAGAGAGCATTCGACCCCAGGACGGCGCCGGCGGCGGGATGCCAAACCCCAGGAAGCTCAGGGAAGCCTCAATGGTGATGGCCAAGGGAATCTCAATGGTCGCGAGGATGATGACCAGCGGTAGCACATTGGGGAACAGGTGGACAAGCATGAGCCGTAGGTCACCAACACCAACGGAGCGCGCAACTTCAATGTGCGGCCTCGCCATGACGGACAGCACCTGACCACGGATCACACGCGAACCTCTAATGCCAAATAGCAACCCCAGGATGATGATGAGTTGCCACAGGCCAGGCCCGGCTATGGCCACCATAGCCAAGGCAATTACGATGCCGGGGAACGTCATCCAGCCGTCCACAATGCGCTGAATTATCTTATCCAACCAACCACCGTAGTAGCCGGTCAACAGCCCCAGAGAAATGGCAATGCACATTGCGCCGGCCACCGATCCGAATCCAATGGAGACGGAGATGCGCGAGCCGTGAACGATGCGACTAAAGAGGTCGCGGCCCAGATGGTCGGCGCCGATGAGATGATTGAAGCTGGGTGGTTTGAATTGCTCGTGACGGTCTGTGTCGTTATAGCCGTACGGGGCGATGGCGTCGGCGAAGACGGCCGTGAACATAAGGATCACGATAATGACGAGGCCAGCTGCGCCCAACGGCTTGTACCGCACCATGGTCATTACAAAGGAGAGCACACCCAGAACCCAGCGGACGGGGAGCGCCTGCTTTTGGGCCTCGGTTGGGCGAAGGATGATCTCATCTGCCATGAGTCAAGCTCTCTGTATGCATTATTTGTACCGCACTCTGGGGTCAAGCCAACCGTAGGCCAAGTCGACGATCAGGTTCGCTACCAGCACGGTGATGGCGGTGAACAACAAGGCGACTTGCAGCTGCGGGTAGTCGCGGAAGTTGATGGCGTCTATGGTCCATCGGCCCAGTCCGGGAATGCCGAAGACGGCCTCCATGACCACGGACCCGTTCAAGGCGTTGGGGACACGCAGGCCGAAGACGGTTATCACAGGGATCAGGGCGTTCTTGAGGGCGTGCCGGTACATGATGGACCGCTCTGACAGCCCCTTGGACCAGGCCGTACGGATGTATTCCTGCCGGAGCACTTCCAACATCATGGTCCGGGTGATGCGCACCAGGGATGCCGCCGAGCTGACGGAGATGATGGCTGCGGGCAGCAGCAGAAGCAGCAGGTGCTTGAAGGGGTCCTCGGTCAGGGAATGCCAGCCCACGGGAGGCGACCAGCCAATGTAGACGGCCGGAAGCACCAGGATCAGGGTGGCAAGCCAGAAGTGGGGAACGGCGTCAGCGAGCACCACAGTGCTGCGGACGATGTAGTCACTCTTTGTATCCTGCCGCACGGCGGAATAAACCCCGATAGGGATAGCGACAATAGCGCTGAGGAACAGGGAGAAGAAGGCCAATTCCAACGTTACCGGCAGCCGTCGCACCAGTTCATCAACCGCCGGGCTGCCGTCCCACAGGGAGCGGCCAAAGTCGCCCCTGAACATGCCCCCAACCCATTTGAAGTACTGCTCGTGGATGGGCGCCGTGAGGCCCAGGCGTTCCTGCAATGCCTCCAAGTTCGGAGCGTAGCCCAGTTCCTCCGTCATGAGCAGTGCGGCGTCACCCGGTATAAAGCGAATGAGGGCAAAGGAAACAAAGCTCAGAACCAACAGCGTTGGTATAAGCAGCAGGACCCGTTGGATAGCGTACGTTCTCATGGCGTGTATTCAATGGAGGATGCTTGGCGGCCCGTGACGGGCCGCCAAGCATCCTCCTTAAGACTCCTAGGCTTCTAGGTTATCCCTCTTCGATCCAGGCGATCTCCCAGTCGCGGCCTTCCGTGTTGCCCACGTGGGGACGGAAGTTCGTTATCCTCGACTGCCAGAAGAAGTCCGTGAACCGGTCCGGGATACGAATGAGGTAGACCTGGTCGGCCAGGTAGCGCTGGATCTGCCGTATCTGGCTGAACCGCTGTGTCGGGTCCTGGGTCAACCGCTGGGCCTTGATCATCTCTGTTAGAAGCGCGTCGTCGATGTGGCTGTTGTTCTTGCTGTTGCCGGGCAGCAAGCTGACCAGCAGGTCGTCGACCTCAGCAGCCTTCAGCCGGGAGTGGGCAATGTCGTAGTCGCCCATGCCAATGTTGCTCGTCTTCAGGTGAATGGAGTGATCGACTTCCGTGAGGGTCATCTTCACGTTGATATCGCTCATCATGTCCGCAACAAGTTCCGGGTAGTAGGTGCTCTTGCAGCAGCTGCTGAACTGGTAGGTGATCTCCAAGGGGTTGTTGGGGCCGTAACCGGCTTCCGCCAGCAGTTGCGTTGCAGCCTGGGGGTTGTACTGCCACCACTGGGCAGCCTCGCCCAACTCAGCGGGGGTGATCCCGTACTCGGGGAACACCAGGGCCGGAACGCCTCCGTAAGTGGGCTCCGTTAACGAGCCTAAGAGCAAGTCCATGATGGCCTGCTGCTCAAAGCCCATGGCAATGGCGCGACGCACGCGGATGTCATTGAAGGCAGTGGTCCGGTCCAGTCGGAAGTTCAGGGTAGGGGCCGTGCTGGGCACGTCCTGGGTGAAGTTGGCGTCCGGGTTCCGCTTCTTGAAGTCCGCAGTGCTTCCAGAGGGCGGGCCGAAGGTGTCAATGTCGCCCGAAATAAATGCCGCGCTCCGGGCCTGGGCGTCCGGGATGACCACGTACTCAATACTGTCAAGGAAGGGGAGCTGGTTGCCGTGGGCGTCCGCCTTGAAGTAGTCGGGGTTGCGGACCGCCGTCATGCGCTTGTCCTTCTCCCATGTTTCAAACATCCAGGGGCCGGAGCCGATTATGCCCTCTTGAGTGGAGAGAAACTCCTCATCGAGCACGCCTACGAGAGCGGGGCTCTGTGGCGGCGAGGAAGCCGCCTCTTGGGGAACAACATAGCCCAACGGTTCACCAATGTGAATCATGAAAGAGGCCACCGGCTCGTGCAAGTTGAAGACCACGGTGTACTTGTCCGGCGCCTGGACGTCCTCGATGTCCGCCAACTGGAACAGGTAAGAGTCCGGCCCCTTGAGGAACCGCTCATAGCTCCACTTCACGTCGGCCGAGGTCAACTCTCGTCCGTTCACCGGCGCGCGGTTGTGGAACTTCACGCCCTCTTGGAGCTTGAAGGTGTAGGTGAGACCACCATTGGAGACCTCCCAAGACTCTGCGAGGTCCGGGAAGGACTCACGGGTGCCGCCCGCCACGTCCACGCCGTAGGAGCGGGACATGAGGTTGTTGTACCACCAGCTGTTGGTGTTCTGGTGCTGACTCTGGCCGCCTCTGGTACCGTGCGGGTCAAAACCCGACCGGACGTCCCGGGACGACGCAAACGTGACCTTGCCACCGTAGACGGGCTTGGGGCCATCCATCATCATCCCGTCGTCCTTGGCCATCGTGTCGCCACTGGTGGACGCGTCGCTGGGAGCGGCCGCTGTTGTGGTCGTGGTCGTTGTTGTGGTTGCGGCGCTTCCACCGCTGTCGCCATCCCCGTCGTCGCCGCCGGAGCAGGCGGCTACCAGCATCGCCAGCGCCACCAGCAACGCCACAAAGATGTAGCCATGCCTCAGTCTGCCAGACATTGGACTCCTCCTCTCAAACATGACCTATTTCCTCACGTTGTGGCGGGGCTGCGAAATCGCGCTCCCACCGGGATCACAATTGTGCGCAAAGTTCTTCCCTATGCGAACGACTAGTCCTCGATAAGCGAGTTGCTGCGCTGCATCGGCGTATCGTAATCGACGCCGTGGGAGCGGAACCAGAGATAGATGCCCTGCCAGAAGAGTTCTGGGTCGGCCTCGATGACTTCCCCAGAGCCGGCACGGGAGATTACAAGCTCACCCCACGCCTCCGGCTCGCGATTCGCGCCCTCGACGAGCGTTTGACCGCGCCAGCTGTCGAGGTCAGCCAACTGTTCCGTCAGAAAACGCGACAGAATGGCGTCATCGGCAACAATCGCCTCGCGAATTGAGCCCTCAGCATCCAGAACCAGAATAGCGTCGTTCTTGGCGCCCCTGGTCCGCCATTCCGCGCTCAGGTCCATACCAGGCTCCCTTCCAACATTTCAGGGCGGCTATGCGCCCGAGCGCCGGAGGGCACTGCACCCCCGGCTTTCAAACTTATTGTCTAAAAGAACGTGGAAAACACCTTAGCCAAGAGGACGTTCTGGTCCAGCAGGATAAGGCGCTTGGCGATCTTCCAACCGGTCTCGCTGTCCCGGCGAAGAATGTCGTGCCGGGCTCCTATGAACATGACCACCTCGTCTCGGAGGCGGTTCGACCAGACGAAGAAGTTGCTGCTGACCTCGACTTCGTCGCCATCTACGGCAAGGACGCGCACGTTTGTGATGATGTGGCGTACTCGGGAGAAGGGCTCCTCCGGCCAGTGAACACCGGTGTTCATCTGCCGCACACGGCCCATCAGGGTCCGCTTGCCCTCGTCAAACCAGGAGATCTCAGATTCGGAGCTGGTGTTTTCCCGGTCCTGTTCACCGAATTTCACGTTGCGGCGGATGGGCATGTGGTAGTGGATGTCCTCAGCTAGCAGGTCGCCCCACTCGCTGAAGTGCCTCTCGTCCAACAGAGCCGCCTCGTCGTACAGGAACCGCTCAATTTCCCGCTCCAGGAGCATCCGCTCCCATGTGGTGTCTGTGCTCTGGACAGTCACGGGTCTCTCCTCCAGTGCAGGGTTTCTTATTCCTCTAACTCAGCGGCAACTTCGGCGAAGAAAATCCACTCCTCCGTGCCAATGCGGTCCGGTTCGGTCTCGCTCTCCAGGTAGCGAGCGAGAAGCCAACCTCCGTCCTTGGCATTGAGGGAAATCTCAACCAGATCACCGGTCTTCAATTCCAGCTTCGTGCCCACCGGCATGTCACGAATGAACATGCCGTCCGGAGTGTTTACTCGCTTGCGTTCCGCCTTGTCTGCTCCGCCCCCTTGTGTCATGGGCCGTCCTCCGATGCGGTGTTACTTCACCCTTACCACGTCGGGTTGATGCCGTTGCCCCCGTGTGCCTTGCCATTGGACTTTCCGTTCCGCTTGACGGGGAAGATGTCGTCCCAGCTGCCTGCTTCCATGAACTCCACCCAGCGGCGAAGACGTGCGCGCTGGTTCTCCTCCGACGGACCTCGGTCGCCGATGGTGACGCCAGGGATTCGCTCATCCTCGTGGTTGTGGTGCAGGCCCAACTGGAAGTTGTACGGGAAGCGCTGGGCCACCATGCCGAGACTCGCCGGGTGAGCGTAGTTCCAGTTCTCCATGTCGTCGGACTCGGTGATGCCGGCTGGCCCACAATAGCGCATCACGTAGCGTCGCTTGGCGTCCTTGACGAGCTTGGGGGCGTTCTTGTCTACCTGATACTGGCGCCAGCTCTCCGTCATGCCAACACCGTGGGGGTGCCACATGAGGATTCGCCAGTCGGACATGGTGGCGTTGGGCCAGATGTGGAACTGGCCGTCACTCTGCATGTGAAGGAAATCGTTGGCAAACCGCTGCTTCTTGATTTCCCGAGTCTCCCGCCAGTAGTCGTCGACGCCGGGGTCGAGGAGCCACGTGTCCCGGTAGTCGGCAACGCCGGGCTGCTCGTAGATAGCCAACTGGCCGACGTGCCCGAGTTCCCTACTTGACATGTAGCCGCGCTTCGAAGGGAAGGGCGCCGCCAGCGGGTGCCGTCCGCCGCCCTCGACCTCGCCCTGCGGGCCGATGGCCGCTGCGTTAACCGAAAGGTGGGTCATCGCGGCGTGTGCGCTGTCGCCTGCGAAGCTGAACGCGCCAAACTTCCAGTTCGAGGGCAGGCGCCATCGCTGCGCGGGCTTGAAGAGCTCTACACCACCGTCCGTTCCGTCGGAGGCCTGGAAGGCCCAGCGCACGGTCTGCTGAAAGGGGCCAAGGTAGTCCTCAAAGGACGGCGCCTTGGGGTCCCAGGTTGCCCAGATGGAGCCGTAGTAGTTGCACATCTGCGCCACTTCCGCCAAGCCCCACTGACTCTTGTCCAACTCTTCAAAGTATGCGTCCCGGTGGTGCGGCACACCCACCAACCGCCCGTCGGTGTCGTAGGTCCAGGCGTGGAAGGGGCAAGTGAATACCAGGGCGTTGCCGTCGTCGTAGCGGCAGACCTTCATGCCGCGGTGCCGACAGGTGTTCAGGAAGACGTGAATCTTGCCCTTACGGTCGCGGGTAAGGATGACCTCCTCCTCGCCCATGCGGCCGAGGACGAAGTCGCCAGGGTTCTCCACCTGACTCTCGTGCCCAACGAGGAGCCACGCCCTGCCGTAGATCTGCTCCAGCTCCTGCGAGTAGATGTCCTCGTTGACGTAGACCTCCCGGTTGACCACGCCGTTCTCAAAGTCCACCAGGCTTCCAAGGTTCCGGTCACCTCTGCCTCTCAAATACGTGACCATATCCGCGTCCTCCTTGCTGACTCGCCAAAGACACACATTGCACTAATCTGCTAAAGCTATGGTAACGGCGTAGGTTTGTCAATTCCCCCAGCCCTCGAATAGTCTCCATTCCAGAATACGCCGCGCGATTTCGACCCAGCTCCATTGTGCACACCGGCGCAGGAGGCTGCCTTCGCTAGGTCAGGAGGCTGCCTTCGCTAGGTAAAGACGCACGCACGCAAGGAATGGTTCCCGCATCATGGAAAATGCCTTCGAAAGCACAGCAGCAGCGCCAATTCCCGGTTTCCCAGGGTTCCCTCGCGCCGGCACACACGGCGACGTGGATGGCAGGCGCCGCGGCGCCAAAGGGACATCGTACGAGAGTGTCCGCCATCGCCCGCAGTCGCAAGGCTGAAGGGCACGTCAGGGGTCCAGGGGGCATGCGACGATTGGCATTGAACGCATGCCGGTCTTTCAGTCGCGGATGGTGATCCCGCCAAATGTGCATGAGCCGGCGAGGGTGAGGGTTGCCGTAGGCGCAAAGGGCTGCGCTCTTCTTAGGTCCACGCTTCCGAAAGTGCAGGCAGTCTGCACATTGACCATCCAGTCATCCGGCACATAGATCTCGGCGCTCCCAAATATGGTCTCTACTTGCAGGGTAGATTCACCGTTGGCCAAGGTGGCCCTCCGGAGGTCTATTTTGGCCGTGCCAAAGGTTGCCGACACCTTTCCACCCTTGAATTGCTGGCTGGTAACCCGGTGGTCAATCCCACCAAAGACACAAGACACGTCCAGGTCGTCCGACGAGGACTTGTCGTCGGACGATCCCCTTCCCCTTTGCCGCCACCGCGCCCGACTGCCAAATATGACAAAGAGCCCCGCAACCACCAGCATCAACGGCCAAAAGTAGTCGCCGATGTCTAGCTCAACAATGTCCAGGGTGTCGACGAGAAAGGCCGCGCCCACGACAATCAACAGGACGCCAACCCAACGTGAAGAAGCAACGTTCATGACGCCCAGAGCGATGAGGATTGCGGGCCACCAGTCGCCCCAATCGAAGTCGTAGTCGATGAAGCTATCCAGGAAGAAACCGATGCCCACAGCGATCAGAAGTACGCCGACGAATATGCGATGCCACCTTGTGAATCTATTCATTTCCTTATCTTTCGTTCGCTTCCGCATTTAAAGCAACGTGGGCTAGAGTCTGGGCATATGGCATAGACGTTGGCAACGCTATTGCTCGCAGTCCCGAAGCTCCAAGGGGCGCCACGCGTCGAAAGGTTTGCTACGGGCGAAAAGCTCCGGATGGAGTATCTCCGCCATGACTTCAAGCCCGTCGATTGCGCGTGGGCCAGGTCGGCTGAAGTAGGCAGTCGCATCCACGGCGAAGACTTGACCACGACGCACGGCCGTCAATTCGCCCCAGGCCGCGGGGAAGGGTGTCATGCGGAACTCGAGCTCAAGCGCGTCCAGGTGATAGCCGCACGGCATCACGACGATGACTTCCGGGTCGAAGGCGGCGATCTGCTCCCATGTGACCTCCCTGGACGGCACTCCCTCAGGAACCAGCCCGGGATTGCCGCCTGCAAGCCGCACCATTTCCGGCACCCAGTGCCCGCCGGCAAAGGGCGGGTCCATCCACTCCATGGTGAATACTCGAGGACGCTCTGTCGCGGTCTTGGCCCGCTCTTCCACCACCATAGTGCGGGCGCGCAACTCTTCGATTACCCGCGCCGCCGCCGACTCGGCCCCCGTGGCCCCGCCCACCTGCGCGATGGTGTCCAGGATGGCAGCGAGGGACGTCGGCTCAAGCGAGAGCACGGTGTTTTCACCATTGAGGTGTCGGACGGCGTCCTGCACGGTGTCGTAGGAGACGGCGCAAACGTCGCACAGCTCCTGCGTCAGGATGAGGTCCGGGTTGAGCTGCTCCAGCAGCGTCCGGTCGAGAGTGTAGATGCTGCTGCCGTTGTGGACGTTTTTCGTCACGTGATTGTGGATGTCTCTGTTCGACATGCTTGCCGGGTTGAAGTCGGCGCTGGTGACCGCGGTGCGCGACGAGGCTTCAGCGGGGAAGTCGCACTCGTGCGTGACCGCGACCAGTCGATCCCCCAACCCGAGGGCGTAGACTATCTCGGTCGCGCTTGGCAGAAGCGAGCAGATGCGCTGTGCCGTCGGGGCCATGTCGCCCTCCCTTTCAGAGCCCGCCACGAACTGGAGCGGCGGGGGTTGCGCACTGTAAATCGACAGTGTGCTGTAGTTGGAGTGAATCTATCGGCGAGGGATGTCAGTGTCAAGGAGACGCCCCGCCCGACCCACTCCACTCGACCTTAGCCTGCCGAAGGGCCTGTCCTGAGGGCACTCGAAGGGCCTGCCCTGAGGGCACTCGAAGGGGGCCGCCCCGCAGCAGCGGGAACCTCACCCCTTGCGCGGGCGATTGTGCGCGGGCGACATACTGACACGGCCTCATTGCCCCCACTCCGGTTCCTCCGCTACCTTCTCCCCATGGAAGTCGCAATCTCTCACCGCAACCAGAACATCACGGATCCCCACACCGTCGGGGGCGCCAACCTAGTCGTTGGTGGCATGGTCCACAGCGATGCTCAAAGGACGCTCGCCAAGCAACAAGGGGGTTGTTTAGCCTCTGCTAAAAAATTCTTGGATTTATAGCTGAAATGCGCCAAGCCAGCTACAAATCCATTGCAAAAACAACCTCCCCACCGGCCCCGGCCGCGACGCCCTGCACTCCGATATTCCGCGTAGGGGCAATTCGCGAATCCGATTACCCTGAGGCGCTTGAAGGGACCCGTCCTAAGGCGCTCGAAGGGCCTGCCCTGAGGTTCTCGAAGGGCCTGTCCTGAGGTTCTCTCGAAGGGCCTGTCCTGAGGTTCTCGAAGGGCCTGTCCTGAGGTTCTCGAAGGGCTCGCCCCTCCGCCATCGAGAGGGAGGAAGCACACAGAGGCCCATAGCTTCCGCGAGGGTTGACACCCCCTCCTCCCCTGCATATCCTACCGCCGTCGACGGGCAGGTATGGGTGTCTTGCACCCATGCCGTGCTGCCGTCGTCAATTTTAGGGGGTATACATGTTACTGATTATTGGCGGGATGGGCTTCATTGGGATGCACACGACCCGCCACGCATTGGACGCGGGCGAAGACGTGGTCCTCGGCGTCCATAGCTCCCGCCGCGAGCCGGACCTGTTCAAGGACGAGATCGGCAAACGCGTCCACATCGCCACCGTAGACGTCACCAACCCGCTGCACATCGTTGAGGCCATCAACAAGTACGGCGTCACCCGCATCGCGCACATGGTCGCCCCGCGGCTGGGTTCGCTCTCTCCTGGCGACGAGTACCGCACGAATATGCTGGGTCTGATCAACGTCTTTGAGGCCGCGCGCGTGAGCGGCGTGGAGCGCGTCCTGGTTGCAAGCTCCCAGTCCGTGTACTTGGGCTTGAAGCAGGGGCCGTTCTTGGAAGACGCCCCGCTGCCCGTCGCCACCACCAATGCGACCGAGGCCTACAAGAAGAGTTTTGAGACGCTGGGTTCTCTGTATGCCAACCAGACGGGCGTCAGCGTAGTATTCATGCGCATCGGCAGCATCTATGGTCCGCTGTACTACAGTGGGTTCAACCTGCCCAGCCGCATGACCCGCTCGGCGGTGACCGGCAACCCACCGGACTACGGCCGCGGGGGCGTGCCCTTCTCCGACGATTCCACCGACTGGACGTACGTAAAGGACGTGTCCAAGGGAGTCCAACTGTTGGCGATGGCGGACTCGCTGAGCCACACCACGTACAACATCGGCAGCGGCATGGGCACCAGCAACCAGGCCGTCGCGGAGGCGATCTCGGCGGCAGCGCCTGGCGTGAACTTCGAACTGCAGCCCGGCAAGAGCCCAAGCGCCCGGCCCGACCCGTTTATGGACAACGCGCGTATTCGAGAAGAAGTCGGCTACGAACCGAAATACACGATCGGCCCCGCTATCGCGGAGTACGTTGAATGGATGCGAGCAACGCCTGATTGGCGGTGATTCGTCCCCGACCGACGGTGGAAAGGAGGCGTTAAAGGCTGCCCCGGCGGCGCTCCAGTGTGCACCGCCACGCGTTTGACGATTGTGGTAGTATGTGCCTCAGCAACTTGCATCGGTCGCTAGAGGTGCGAGTACAGAAGGAGGAATTCATGTTCAACGGCACTAAGGTCTTGGATGTCCATGGCCATATCTCCGGCCCGCCCGGCACGGTCAGCTGGATCGACACGGGGTTCGCCTCCGGCCACGTAGGGGCGAGTCCTCTGCGCGCCCGCGGCGACGGCAGCATGCCCAACCGGCCCGGCAACCTCAGCGACGAGCTGATGCTCGAGCGCAACAAGTACCACGTGGACTACATGGACGACCGCAACATCGACGTCCAGGCCATTGGCCCCCGGCCCTTCCGCATGATGGGCTGGATGCCCCGGCACCTGCTCCAGCGCTGGTGTGAGTTCACCAACGACACGATTCACATCCAGACCCAGAACTTCCCGGACCGCTTCCTGTCCACAACCATGCTTCCCCAGATTTCGGAAGCGCCGGACCTGAGCAACTGCGTCCCGGAGTTTGAGTACAACATCAAGGAGCGGGGCTTCGTCGGCACGTACCTGAGCCCGGACCCGGACGGCCGCCACAACTCCCCCGGCATGAACGAAACCAAGTACTGGGGCCCTGTGTACCAGGTTTGCCAGGACAACGACGTGCCCGTGTTCGTCCACGGCACCAACTGCCTGGACCCGCGCATTGCCCACATCCCCGGCAACTACCAGGTGGGCTTCGTGGTTGAGACTTTCCTGACCTCCCGGATCCTTTGCTATGACAGCAAGGCGCTCTTTGGCCAGTTCCCCGGCCTGCGCATCTGCATCGCCCACGGCGGCGGCGCGCTGGACCGGTTCATCGACTCCTCCCGCCACCGCGGCGACTGGGAAGGCAACAACCTCTTCTTCGACACCTGCCTGTACGACATCGACTACCTCGCGCTGTCCATCCGCCAGTGGGGCTCCGCCAACACGGCCTTCGGCACCGAGGCCCCCGGCTCCGGTCAGAACGTCCGGCAGGACGGCGACCACAAGTCCAACATCAATGTTGGCCGGACCTCCGACGACCTGCTGCCCGTCTTGCAGTACTACCTTGACTCGGGAACGCTGACGGAAGAGGACGTGACCAACATCATCCACACCAACCCCCTGAAGGTCTTCCCGGCCTTCGCCAACGTCGCCGGCTAAGTCACAGCCGAACAGGGCAAAGAGAGAGGGCCGCAATTGCGGCCCTCTCTTCCTTTGTCTGGATTGGGTTTGGTGTTGGCGGGCTACTCCTCCGAGCCGCCGCCGTGGCTGTGGTCGTGACCGTGGGAGTCGCCCTTGTAGTTGGTGCCCATGTTGAGGTCCATGGCCTTCTCGACGGCCTCGCCGTGCTCAAGACGCTGGACCATCTCGTCCATGTGCTCGTTGGGCTCGTCCTGGAAGGTCTCCTGCATGCGCTTGAACATGTTGGCCATGGAGTGTGGGTCAGTGTAGTTGACGCCGTCCAGCAGTTCCTTCTTGTTGAACTGGCCGACGTCAAAGGACGGCCGCATGACCCTGAAGCTGGAAAAGAGGCGCACCAAGTCCTCGCTTCCGCAGCGCTCACAGGTACCTGTTGCATCGAGGGTCATTGAGCGGAAGAAAATGGACACCCGGGCGTTGCAGCCCTTGCAGCGAAACTCATAAATCGGCATAGTCTCGCCAGTATAGTCAAGACCACGCCGCTAGCCAACCCCTTGTTGTACACTAGCAGTAAGCGTAGACCTATTCAGACTCGTATATAAGGAGGTGACCATGGCCAAGGCGTTCATCATGGTCAACACTGAGCCCACGGAGACCCTGAGGATTGGGGAGCGACTGCGCGCCATCCGCGGGGCGGTGATCTATGAAGTCTTTGGTCCCTTCGACTTCATCGTGGACTTGGAAGCCGATACCCCCGAGGACTTGGCGGGGACGCTTCGCGCCAATATTCGGTCATTGCGAGGAGTGACCACCACGCTGACCTGCTCAGTCATGTAGGCAGGCCAATTCTCAGCTATGGCGACAACATCAGCAGCCCACCGCGAGCTGATGCAACGAGTGACCTCTTGCCGGGCATGCCCTCGCTTGGTTGAGCACCGTGAACGCGCAGGCGTCGAGAAAGTGCGCCGCTACCGCGAGTGGGACTACTGGGCGCGGCCAGTGCCCACCTTCGGATCACCGGATGCCGAAGTGTGCATGGTGGGGCTGGCGCCTGCGGCCCACGGCGGCAACCGGACGGGCCGCATGTTCACCGGCGACCCATCCGCAGATTTCCTGGCTGCTGCCCTATACGCCGGCGGATTCGCGAGTCAGCCCACCTCCCAGCACCGCGACGACGGCCTCACGCTCATCAACGCCTGCATCACCTCTGCGGTGAAGTGCGCGCCGCCAGCCAACCAGCCGACTACTGAGGAGCAGGCGCGCTGCCTCCCCTACCTCGTCGAAGAGTTGCGGCTGATGCCCAACGTGAAAGCGGTGTTGGGGCTCGGCAAGCTCGGCTTCGACGCGTATTTGCGGGCGGCCCGCGCGATGGGGCTGCCCCGGCCCCGCGGCGTCGTCTTCGGCCACGGCGTCCGCTACGTCCTTGGCCCGGGTTTTCCGACACTATTCGGCTCCTATCACCCCAGTCCACACAACACGTACACGGGCCGCCTCACACATGACGGCCTTGTTGCCGTGTTGGAGGAAATCCAGCAGTTCTTGCGAGAGGTATAGCTCCCTGCGCGGCTTCCCTCCTTGATTCGCATTGCCCCCGTAGAATCGTCAGGTGACAACGGGTAAGCAAAGAGCCCCGCCCAAGAAGGGCGGGGCTCTTTGCGCTTGACTTGTAAGTCTGCTCTAGCCGGTGTAAGGAAGCGGTTCGGCGACCATTTCACGAATGCGGTCCATGATCTCGCTCTGGTCAAAGCCGCGGTAGAGGTTGACTCGGTTGCGGTTGGGGTCGCCGCCATGCCAGTACTCGTACACTTCCTGGCGCATGGCGAAAGAGGAAGCCGCAAGGTCGTTGGCGAGCCGGAAGAGACGGGACTTGTACTCCACGCCCACATCCTTGCCGCGCATGTAGCGGTCGAGGTATGGCCGAATCTCCGGATTGGCAAGGTCGCGCTCGCTGGGCTGCATAAGGATGCCGGAGCCGCCGATTTGCCGGAGCAGCTCAACCATGCGCTGGGAAAACTGGGCGAAGAACAGGTTCATCCCCGTACCCCGGCCAATCGACATGAGGCCGCCCTGCGTCATGTAGGCGCCATGTTCCAGGCCGTTCATGGCGTGGCGCCACATCTCCGTGAACATGATCATCTCGCCGAGCTTGGCGGCCACCTCACGAAACTCGTTTACGCCGATGGCCTCCGCAATCATGGATGCGACAGCGGCCATTGTCTTCATGCGCTCGTGGATGCGGACGTAGTTGCTCCAACCCATGAAGTTGGCGCCGCCGGCGAGCCTCTGCACCATCGCTGAGGCGTCGTACAGCATGAAGACACGGTCCCAGGGCACCAGCACGTTGTCGAAGAAGAGCATACAGTCCTGCTCATCGTACTTGACGCCAAAGGGATGGCCAAAGTGGCCCGGGTAGAGGGAGACAGGCTCCCGGCAGAAGGTCTTCAGGCCCTTGGTGCCCGAGGGGATGGAGAACGCCTGAATGAACCGCGGGTCGGCGCGGCGAACGAAGGTTGCGGAGAGAGAGACGTAGGTGTCGTTGCTCATTTGGGCTGCGGTGGAAAGCTGCTTGCCGCCTGAGACGATGATGCCCTCGTTGGTCTCCTCCACCACGTGCAGAGAGAGATCTTCCTCCTTGACCTGCCGCGTTTCGTTCTGGGGTTGCAGGCTTCTATCGACCTGAGGGTCACCCAGCGCGTGAGTAAGAAAGATGTCGTTCTCCTGGCAGTACCGGTGGTAATTGACCACATTCTCGCCAAAGTCACAGTGGGGATTCTTGACGGCGCTCAGCGCCTCGCGGTTGTTGTAAAGACCAAGCACGAACTGGGGCAGCAGGTCCGGTCCACGGCCGAACTGCCCCCACGCCTGCTCGTTCCAGATTTCACTGTTGCGCCGCTTCTTGCGCAGGTCCTCGGCGCTGCGCGGCAGGAGGTAGGAAAGGCTGCACCGTACGCCGCTTTCGGGAGAGACGAAGGTCATCTGGTCCCGGTACTCATCGGTGTGCTGCAGGTCGTAAATGCGCGCCAGCTCGTCGATGGTGGGGGCCAAAGACGGGTGCGTCGTGACATCCTGAATTTTTTCGCCGTCCAGCCACACCTCACGTCCGTCGCGCAGGCTTTCCTTGAACGTTTCAGCGGTATGCGCTCCATGTGGTTTTGTCGTTTCCGTTACCATGACTGCCTCCTCTTGCCTTTCCGATGACTAAGCTACCGTGGGCATCAAGACTGGGGACTACGGCGCCCCCATTTCTCAAGTGCTTAGCATACGCCCCGCCATACGAGTGTCAAGCTACAGCTGCGTTGAGTCGCGCACCCGCCTCGCACGCATGTTGACAGTTGTAGGTGGTGGGGATAGCATAGCGACACCTATGTCGGATAGGCTGATAATGTGGATTTTGGAGGATTATAATGGCCAAGACTGTCCAAGTTGAAACTGTCGCAGAGGCCTATCTGGAGCTTCTGGCAGCAAGGGGTGTGGACTACTTCTTCGGTAATGGGGGAACGGACTTCGCACCCATCGTCGAGGCCTACGCCAAGCGCTTTACACAGGAGCAGATGCTCCCGAAGCCCATCCCCGTTCCCCACGAGATCACGGCCGTCGCGATGGCCCACGGCTACACGATGGTGACGGGCAGGCCGCAGGTGGTCATGGTGCACACCATTCCGGGCACTGCGAACGCCACCAGCGGCATCATCAACGCCAATCGCTCCAACACACCAATGCTTTTCACCGCCGGTCGAACGCCCCTCACTGAAGGCGATCTGAGCGGCTCCCGCGATGGCGGCATCCACTGGGCGCAGGAGTCCTTCGATCAGGGCTCCATGGTCCGGGAATGGGTGAAGTGGGACTACGAGCTTCGCTCAGACTCAGATGTCGAGGGTGTGGTGGATCGAGCGCTGGCGCTGACCCAGTCCGAACCCGCCGGCCCCGTTTACCTGACCCTGCCTCGAGAGGTGCTGGGAAGGCGCATTGAAGAGTTTTCCTACGGGGACAAGCCCCGCATGGCCCCGGTAACAGACCGCGTGCCGGCCCCGGAGTTCATTGAGCAGGCCGCGAAGATCATGGCGTCCGCCAAGAGCCCGATGCTGATTACCCGAGCATCCGGTAGGGACCCCGAGGCCGTGGCGCCCCTGGTGGCGTTGGCAGAGACTCTGGGTATGCCGGTGTTTGAGTCCGGCATGTCTTTCGTGAACTTCCCTCAGGGCCACCCGCTGCACGCCGGCGGAGACGTACCGAGCGCACTGGCAGATTCCGACTGCGTCATCGTAATGGAAGTGGACGCGCCTTGGACGCCCAAGCGCACGGGCCCCCTCGAGGACGCGACGGTTATCCACATTGGCGAGGACCCGTTGTTCGCCCGCTACCCCATCCGCGGGTACAGGTCTGACATCAACCTTGCCGGTAGCCCGAAGCACACGCTTGCGGCGCTGAACCAGGCGGTACTGCGCATCGGCGTTGACGGTGAAGCGGTGAAGGAGCGCACGGCCAAGTGGGCGGAAGCGCGCACCAAGCGGGCGGAGGCCACTGCGGCCAGGGCCGAGACCGGCAGCGGCGAAACGCCCATCAACAAGGCGTACTTCAGCCGGGAGCTTGGCAAGCAACTGAACGACAACACTATCCTGCTCTCTGAGCTCGGCATTGACCTGACGCAGATCGCCTTCAACTCGCCTGGGACAGCGTACGGCATTTCGCCGGCCGGGAGCTTGGGCTGGGCCGTAGGCGCTTCTTTGGGCGCGAAGTTGGCGGCCCCCGACAAGACGGTCATTTGCTGCGTCGGCGACGGCTCTTACATATTTGGGTCCGGTACTGCCGGGCACATTGTTTCGCAGGCGCAGGACCTGCCGGTGTTGTACATCGTGTGGAACAACGGCATCTGGAACGCCGTAAAGAGTTCCGCCCGGAACATGAACCCGAACGGCTATGCTGCCCAGACGGACACTTGGGCAATAACCACCCTGTCCCAGAGTTTCAACTACGAGATGATCTGCCAGGCGTCCGGCGGCTACGGCGAGCGTGTTGAGGATCCGGCAGAGGTGCCGGCCGCCATCCAGCGGGCGCTGCACGCGGTGCAGGTGGAGAAGCGTCAGGCGCTGTTGAACATCGTCGGTAGCTAGGTCACATCGGCGGACACTTACAGAAGAGGTCGGCACATTGAAGGTTGTGATAAGCCGCCCCAGCAGCTTGGAGCCGCTCGGCCCTCTGTACGCGGCTGACCACGATGTGCACATTCTCCGGCAGCCTACCGACTACAGCAGGGCGCCCTTCACAGAAGGTGAACTCATGGAGTACCTGAAGGACGCCGAGGTCTTCGTCGCCGGGAAGGACCGCTTGACGCGCAACATCATGGAGCAGGCCGAACGGCTGAAGATGGTCATTTGGACAGATAAGATTGACAAGGTCGTTGCCTTCGGACGTGGTGAGATACCGGAGCACGTTGTGAACCCCGAGGTACTCCCTCATCGACGGATGGACTGACTTTCACAGGCTAGAACTGGTGAAAGCAACAAAAGAGGAGGAAAAGGCATGCTCACGGCGGAAGACAATGCACTGTTGACTAGAGTTGGCGCGGGTACGCCAATGGGCGAGCTCCTGAGACAGTTCTGGCACCCCTTTATGCCCTCCACTGACGTTGAAGTGGACGGCCCATTGAAGCGTGTTCGGCTGCTTGGCGAAGACCTCGTCGCCTTCCGCGACTCCAACGGCGACGTGGGCCTTCTGGCCGAAAACTGCCCGCATCGAGGCGCATCGCTCTTCTTTGGGCGGAACGAGAACGGCGGCTTGGCGTGCAACTACCACGGCTGGAAGTATGACGTCACCGGCGCCTGCATCGAGATGCCAAATGAGCCGACAGAGAGCAACTTCAAGGACAAGGTGCGGCCCACGGCATACCCGGTCCGCGACGTCAACGGCATGCTGTGGACCTACATGGGTCCGCGGGAGACGCCGCCAGCTTTCCCCGCATTCGAGATCAACACCCTTCCCGCCGAAAACGTGTTCCCGCCCCACATCATGGTTGAGGAGTGCAACTGGGTGCAGGGCCTCGAGGGCGACCTCGACTCTTCCCACGTTTTCTTCATCCACGGCAGGTTACGGGCGGAGCAGAAGGGCCCGGCGGGCTTGATGATGGGCGGATGGACGCACGATCTCGCCCCACGACTGGAAGTGGTAGGCACACCGTACGGCGTAGTGTACTCCGCACAGCGACAGTTCAAGCCGGACAGCGCAGACATCTACCACCGCATCACCCAGTACGTCTACCCGTACTTCACCATGATTGCGGCTGGAACTCCGAACGGCGTGTCTGCTAGGGCTTGGGTGCCCATCGACGACGAGTATCACATGCTAATCAGCATGCGAGGCAAGCTGGACGGGCCCGTTACCGAGGAGGAGCGTCAGCGAGCGCTGAACCCCTTCGTACTGTCAGGCGGCTACGTCGAGGAGACCCCGGACCCACGGACGCGGTACCACACCGCGGCCAACAAGACCAACGACTTCCTGTTGGACTACGACATCCAGAAGACGCTCAACAAGTCCGGCATTCCCTTCGCCGGCAACCTGCAGGACCGAGCGATGACGGAGACCATGGGGGCCATCTACGACCGCCGGAAGGAGCACTTGGGCACCAGCGACCGCATGATAATTTTCGTGCGTAAGCAACTGATGGCGGCGGCAAGGCAGTACATGGAAGACGGCTCTTTGCCCGCGGTAGTCGACGACGAATCGCTGTACCGGGTCCGGTCTGCCTCCATCATTCTGGCCCCGGGCCAGGACTGGAAGACGGCAACAGAGAAGGCAAGAAACTCAGACGCCGGCGTCCCGATCGCTGGGCTCCCGCTGGGCGGAACCAACGAGTGGGCGCCCGCCATTGGCAAGGGGTAGGAACTTCACTCGGATAAGGCAATGGGAAAGGAGGCTTCGTTATGCTGACTAGGGAAGAGAACAATATCCTGTGCCAAACGGACAAGGGGACGCCCATGGGGGAGTTCTGCAGGCGATTCTGGACGCCGGTGCTGCTCTCTGAAGAGCTGCCGGAGCCGGACTGCGCTCCGATGCAGACGAAGATCTACGGCGAGGAGATGGTGGCCTTCCGCACCACCAGCGGCAAGGTGGGCGTGCTGAAGGAGTTCTGCCCGCACCGCCACGCCAGCCTCTTCTACGGCCGGAACGAGGAGGAGGGCCTACGCTGCGCCTACCACGGCTGGAAGTTTGACGTGGATGGCCAGTGCGTAGACATGATGTCGGAGCCGGCGGACAGCAACTTCGCCGGCAAGGTCCGCGTCGGCGCCTATCCCGCCCGCGAGGCCGGCGGGTTTGTGTGGGCCTACATGGGACCGCCGGAGCTGGAGCCCCCCATGCCAGACCTGGAGTACCTGAGTGTTCCTGCCAACCAGCGGAACACCAGCAAGGTGCTCTACGAGTCCAACTTCGTGCAGGTCATCGAGGGCGAGATTGACACCGTGCACGCCTCCATCCTGCACAGCCGCTTGGACTCCCCGGCAAAGGCTGCCACCGCAACGACGCTGGCCGGTCGCTATTCGTACAATGACCGGCAAGCCCGTTTCCACGTGGAGGACACGGACGGCGGCATCCTCATCGGCGCCAAGCGCAACGCGGAGGAGGACTCCTCCTATTGGCGCATCTCGCGCTGGCTCTTCCCCTGGATCTCCATGATTCCCCGGGAGCCCCACGGCCCGTGCCGATCGGGCCTCCTCGTCCCTATTGACGACGAGACCTGCTGGTTCTACCTCTGCCGCTGGAACCCCTACGGCCCCTTGGAAGGCGCTTGGAACGAGGCGCCGCGGGACGGCATGGTCCCGGGAACGTGGCTGGGCAAGGCCAACTCCACCAACCACTACCTGATCGACCGGCAGGCCCAGAAGACGGAGACCTTCAGCGGCATCCCCAACAGCATGGGTCGCGCCCAGGACGCCGCCATGACGGACAGCATGGGCAAAATTGTGGACCGGACTGAGGAGCACCTGGGCACCACGGACACCGCCATCATTCGCATGAGGCGCCGGCTGATCATGGGCGCCCGCGACTTGGCGGAGGGCATTGAGCCCTACGCAGCGAGCCACCCAGAGGTGTTCAAGGTCCGCTCCGGCGGCGCGCTGCTGCCCCGCGAGGTCTACTTCAAGGACGACCCTGTGGTCTGGGAAGACATTACCGTCAAGTAGGGCGCGGCCTCCGGTGAGGTACGCCGAATCAGGTAAATGATGCGCGGCGGCGGGTGACACCACCAGGGGTGGTCATTCCCCCGCCGCGCAGTATACTGGGGGCGTCGCCGTGCCCGCGGTGGTTGAGGCACTGAGACTTTGCCTGGACCTACTCGTTTCCCCAAGAAGGGAACGGGACCAAACGAATCGAATCAAAGAGGAAGGAGAAATAGCCGTCATGCTGACCAGGGATGAAAACGAGTTGATGTGTCGAACGGACCAAGGAACACCCATGGGTGAGTTTTGCCGCCGGTTCTGGACGCCGGTGCTGCTCTCTGAGGAGCTGCCGGAGCCGGACTGCGCGCCGGTGCAGACCAAGATCTACGGAGAGGAGCTGGTGGCCTTTCGCACAACCAGCGGCAAAGTGGGCGTGCTGAAGGAGTTTTGCCCGCACCGCCACGCCAGCCTCTTCTACGGCCGGAACGAGGAGGAGGGCCTACGCTGCGCCTACCACGGCTGGAAGTTTGACGTGGATGGCCAGTGCGTAGACATGATGTCGGAGCCGGCGGACAGCAACTTCGCCGGCAAGGTCCGCGTCGGCGCCTACCCCACCCGCGAGGCCGGCGGGTTTGTGTGGGCCTACATGGGACCGCCGGAGCTGGAGCCCCCCATGCCGGAGCTGGAGTACCTCACGATAGCGGAAGACCAGCGCCAGGCCCGGAAGGTATGGTACGAGTCCAACTTTGTGCAGGTCATCGAGGGTGAGATTGACACAGTGCACGCCTCCATCCTGCACAGCCGCCTGGACTCCGCGGAGAAGGCTGCCACAGCGACGACCGCGGGCGGGCGCTACTCGTACAACGACCGCCCGGCCCGCTTCCATGTGGAAGACACAGACAGCGGAATCCTCATCGGCGCCAAGCGCAACGCGGAGGCGGACTCCTCCTATTGGCGCATCTCCCGCTGGCTCTTCCCGTGGGTCACCATGATCCCCCGGGAGCCTCACGGCTCGGCTCGATCCGGTCTCATCGTCCCCATCGACGACGAGAATTGCTGGTTCTTCCTGTGCCGCTGGAACCCCTACGGGCCGCTGTCCGAGGTCTGGACCGAGGCCCCCAAGGAGGGGATGGTTCCCGGCACCTACAAGGGTCTCGCGAACAAGAGCAACCACTACATGATTGACCGGACGGCGCAGAAGACGGAGACCTTCAGCGGCATCCCCGACCGAATGGGCCGCGCCCAGGACTCGGCGATGACGGACAGCATGGGCACGATTGTGAACCGCACTGAGGAACACCTGGGCACCACGGACACGGCCATCATCCGCATGCGGCGGCGCCTTATCCAGGGCGCGCGGGAGCTGTCGGAGGGCATCGAGCCTTACGCGGCCAGCCACCCGGAAGTCTACAAGGTGCGCTCCGGCGGCGCGGTGCTGCCCCGGGACGTCTACTTCAAGGACGACCCGGTGGTCTGGGAAGACATCACGGTGAAGTAGGGCGCCTCCTCCAGTAAGGCGCACCGCGAGAACATTGACTAAACAGGTGGCGGGGGATTGCTTTAGAGCGGTCCCCCGCCACCTGTTTCAAACTAAACCTCATGCCGCCGGAGGTCAGAGGCTAATTGGCGCAGTGTATACTGGCCCCGGCGGGCGCACTCCCCGCCAGACCCTCATCCACCTGGCACAAAGGAAGGCGCAATGTCCAACAAGCTCTCAGCCATGACCCACATCTACGCCGGCAACCCGCTGGACCGCGGCGACCAGGAGCGCCGCGACGAGGACTGGCTGCGAGACGCCGCGGGCGACCCCGCAACCCGGTTCCTGCCCCTGTGGGAGAACACGGTGCTGGTCGCCAATACGGAGGAGCACGAACTCGGTTGGATTGGGCTGGACGACATGCGGCGGCTGGGCATCGAGGTTAGCGGCATCTTCCTGGGCCTGCGCGACGGCGCCGCCCACTTCACTGTGGACATCACTGCCACCAAGGGTGCCTCGGATGCGCTACGGGCTGACGTTGCCTGGGCCTTTGAGGACACGCGCGCCGTTACGGACCTCATCAGCCTTGCGGACTCCGGCATCGTGGCGCAAGCGCGGGCGCAGGTGAACTGGCATAACCGGCACGGCTACTGCTCTGTCTGCGGCCAGCCGACGGAGATGCGTCGCGGGGGCCATATGCGCCTCTGCCCCAACTGCAACACACAGCACTTCCCGCGCACGGACCCAGTGGTCATCACCGTCGTCTCCGACGGCGACCGCTGCCTTCTGGGTCAGTCTCGTGGGCGGCTGCAGGCGATGAACCGCTACTCGGCGCTGGCAGGGTTCATGGACCAGGCCGAGGCCATTGAGGAGGCCGTGGCGCGAGAGATCATGGAAGAGGCGGGCATCCGGGTGAAAAACGTCCGGTACCACTCGTCGCAACCGTGGCCATTCCCATCGACGCTGATGATCGGCTGCCACGCGGAGGCCGCGTCGACGGACATCCACATGGATCCCGGCGAGATGTCCGACGTGCGGTGGTTCAGTCGCAAGGATGTCGCCAGCGCTCTAGCCGGCACCAACGAGAACCTGGCGCTGCCCGGCCCCATCGCCATCGCGCACCACCTGATTAAGGCGTGGGCGACCGGCGAAGTGTAAGGGAAGTCTAGAGGTGCTGCAGGGCAGCCCCCGTTACTCCAGTTCCCCCCAGTTCGCGCCGGACTTTGTCGCGACCTTGAGGGGGACGGCGAATTCGACTGGCTTGGGCGCCCACTCCATGGCCCTCGGCATGACGTCTACCACTAAGGACTTCAGCTCCTCTATCTCGTCCGGCGGCGTCTCGAAGATAAGCTCGTCGTGGACCTGGAGGAGGAGGTTGCTGCGGAGGCGTCGGTCGACCATCTCCCGCGCGACGCCCAGCATCGCGAGCTTGAGCGCCTCTGCGGCGGTGCCTTGCACGGGCATGTTGATGGCCTCGCGCTCCGAGGCCTGACGAATGGCAGGGTTGCTGGATGCGATTTCCGGCATGTAGCGGCGTCGGCCCAGCAGCGTCTCCACGTAGCCACTGTCGCGGGCCATCTGCTTGGTGTCCTCTATGTATTGCTTGACCATGGGGTAGCGGCCCAAGTAACTATCGATGAAACTGCGGCCCTCCTCCATGGTCAGCTCCGTCTGCTGCGCGATCCCGAAGGCGCTGAGGCCGTAGATGATGCCGAAGTTCAGCACCTTGGCGATGCGCCGCATGTCCGGCGTCACCTGGTCAAGGCCGACGTTGTAGACCTGGGCGGCGGTTGCGGCGTGCACGTCCTGGTCTTCGCGGAAGGCCTCCAGCAGCCCTGGGTCCTGCGACAGGTGCGCCAACACCCGTAGCTCGATCTGCGAGTAGTCGGCGGCCAGGAGCAGCCAGCCCTCCTGCCCCGGCAGGAAGGCGACGCGAATCTGCCTCCCCAGCTCCGTGCGGATAGGGATGTTCTGCAGGTTGGGATCGTTGGAGGAAAAGCGGCCGGTAACGGAGCCCGCCTGGTTGTAGCTTGTGTGCAACCGCCCCGTCTTGGGGTTGATGAGCGAGGGCAGGGCGTCGACGTAGGTGGATTTGAGCTTCGTGAGCTGCCGGTGCTCCAGCACCGTGTCCACCAAGGGGTGTGCGCCGCGCAGCGCCTCCAGAGCGGCGGCGTCCGTCGAGTAGCCGCCCGTCTTGGTCTTCTTGGGCTTGCCAATTTCCGTTAGCTCGCCAAGCTTGAGTTCGTCAAAGAGAATCTCACCAAGCTGCTTGGGAGAGCCCAAGTTGAAGCGGTGCCCCAGCGATTCATAGGCGTCGACCTCTAGCTGCGCGACCCGCTGACCGAGGGCGTCGGCCATCTGGTGCATCATGTCCGAGTTAAGTGCGATGCCTTTAACCTGCATGTCCACCACAATTGGCAGCAGCGCCACCTCGATGCCGGTGAAATACTCGAACATCCCCAGCTCGCGCAGACGCTCGTCCAGCATGACCCACAGGCGGAAGGTCATGTCGGCATCGGCGCAGGCGTAGGGGGCGGCCTTGTCTACGGCGACGCGGTCCATGGTGGTCTGGGTCCGGCCGGAGCCGATGAGGGCGCTGATTGGCGTCATCTCAATGCCAAGCATGTCCAAAGACATGTTCTTGAGGCCGATGGCTTTGTGCCCCAGGAGGTGGGCCGCCAGCATAGTATCGAAGGCGAAGCCCTGCACGCGCACGCCATGGTGCGCCAACACGGTGAGGTCATAGTTGCCGTTGTGAGCGGCCTTCGGAAGAGATGGGTCCTCCAGGACGGGACGCAAAGTGTCCAGCACCTGTGCTTGGGACATCTGCCCAGCCTCCGTGTGCCCGACTGGAACGTACCACGCACGGCCTGTCTCCGTTGCGAAGGAGAGGCCGACGAGGCTGGATCGCATGGGTTGGACACCCTTCACATCGAGGCCGTCCGGCGCAGTCTCCGTGTCGAAGGCGAAGCCCTGCGACTCTGTCAGCGCGCGCACCAACTCCCCCAGCGACTCGGTGTCCCGGACGGTGGTGTAGTCGGCCTCCATTTCAGGTACGGCAGGGGAGTCAGAGGAGGACGAAGAGTCCACCAGGCCGTCAAGCTTCCCTGGCGGCAGGCGGTTGATGGTGCTGAAGAACTCCAGGTCCTTGAGCACCTCAACCACTTCGGCGCGGTTGTAGTCGCCCCATTGTGCAGCCTCTACGTCAAGATTGACCGGCGCGTCCCGCACAATGGTCACCAAGGTCTGCCCTCGGAACACGCGCTCGCGGTGCTCCTGAAAGAGTGCAGCCTGCTTAACAGGGAGCTGATCAAGGTGGTCATAGATTCCCGGAAGGTCGCCGAACTCCAACAATAGCTTGGAAGCCGTCTTGGGGCCCACGCTGGGAATGCCTGGGATGTTGTCGGATGTGTCGCCGCAAATGGCCTTGAAGTCAATGACCTGGTTGGGAGTTAACCCACCGTAGCGTTCCCGCACCTCTGTTTCACCGTAGAGAGTTTGCTTCTGCGTAGAGTACTGCAACAGTACGCGCACGCGCGGGCCGACAAGCTGGAGCGTGTCCGTGTCGCCGGTAATGATGACGGTGTCGAGGCCCTGGTCCGCGGCCTGCGAGGAAAGCGTGCCGAGGAGGTCGTCTGCCTCATAGCGGTCCATCTCCATTATGGGGACGCGCAGAGCCTCCATGAGCCGGCGAATGTGGGGGAACTGGTTTCTTAGCTCCTGGGGCATGCTGGGCCGCTGCGCCTTGTAGTCCTCGAAGAGGTCATGTCGGAACGTCGGCGTGGGGTAGTCAAACGTCAGGATGAGGTGCGTGGGGCGCAGCGTTTCGACGGCGCGCAGGAGCATCTGGGTGAAGCCGTAGACGCCGCGAACTTCCTCACCCGTGCGACGCAGGGTGAGCGGATTCTGGATGGCGTGGAAGGCCCGATGAACCATCGCATGGCCATCAAGGAGCACCAGGAGCGGTGAATCTTTTACGCCGAGTGTCGCTTGCTGATCGCCGTTCATGGCGCCCCCTCAACCATAGGTGATGGGGCCATTATACAGCGGCGCGCCGATATCTTCGGATTACGCGCCAACCTGCCCGTGCGCCCACGTCAACAGCTCCACCGTCTCTTCCCAGCCGATGCAGGCATCGGTGATGGAAACGCCGTACTTCAGGGCGGAAAGGTCGCCGGTCACCTTCTGGTTGCCGGGGTTCAGGTGGCTCTCCAGCATGCAGCCCATGATGTCCGCCTCGCCAGCCATCCGTTGGCCAATAGCGTCCTGGAATGCGAGGGCCTGTTTGGCATAGTCCTTGTTGGAGTTGCCGTGGCTGCAGTCCACCAAAATCCCCGTCGGCACGCCGGCGGCCTCCATGCGTTGGTGCGCGGAGCTGACGCCATCAGCTCCAAAGTTGGCGCCGGCGTTGCCGCCACGCAATACCAGGTGGCCCAGAAGGTTACCCTTCGTGTGCACGATGCACGTCCGGCCATCGTGGTCGATTCCCAGAAAGGCGTGGGGCGAGCGGGCCGAAACCATGGCGTCGACCGCGGGCTGGATTGCGCCCTCCGTAGAGTTCTTGAAGCCGACGGGCATGCTGAGGCCGCTGGCCATCTGCCGGTGCGTTTGGCTCTCGACAGTGCGCGCACCGATGCAGGCCCAGGTTATGAACTCCGCAAGGTACTGCGGCACCACCGGGTCCAAGAACTCTGTCGCGGCGTAGATGCCAATCTCATTCAGCTTCAAGAGCAGCGAACGGGCGCGAGTGATGCCCGCATTGATGTCAAAACTGTCATCCATACCAGGGTCGTAGATGAAGCCCTTCCATCCGACCGTTGTGCGAGGCTTCTCGAAGTAGACGCGCATGACTATGAAGATCTTGTCGCTGAGCTTCTCAGCGAGCGCGGCCAGCCGTCCGGCGTATTCCAGCGCAGCGGTCTCGTCGTGAATCGAGCAGGGGCCAGCGATGACCAGAAGGCGCTGGTCCGTGCCGTTCAGGATAGCCTCTATCTGGGCGCGGCCCCGAACAACGTGTTCAGCGATTTCCTCTGTGATGGGAACCTGAACGTCCAGGTCGTTGGGGCTTATCAATGGCGCCGTGCCGACTACATTGAGGTCTTCTACTTTAGTATGCTGCTGCATCTCTCCACGTCCTTCACTTGGGTTCAATGCGTCCGCGACGCCTGCTTGTCTGAGCACGGGCCAACAAAAAAACCGCCGGCTTCTGCTCGGCGGGGGAAGAGTCAACGGGTTACGCTGTCGTGGGCGTTACACGGCTTCTCCCCGGCCGCAGTATGTGCCGGTAAAGTAATAGCCGTACAGATAGGACAACGTTATGCTCATACGACGACAATCGTACACGAACATCAGAGCTTGTCAATAGGCAACCCCAACTGGCCCACCGGAGCGGGCGCACCAATTGCAATGGGGTGGCACACGCCATCCCCCTCGACAATCAAGCTTGGGCGCCATGTCGGCGGGGCCCCGTAGCCTGAGGCCCCGCCGGGAGGCGCTACGCTGCCTTGGTGGTGCTGTCCTCGAGGCTATCCAGGCCCCGGCGGACACTGTTGAGCACCGTGGAAAGATGCATTTCCAGGTGGTACAGCGTCTCGTGGGCGTACTGATTGGCCTCTTCGAATCGCTGGTCAGCAAATGACTGAGCGTCCTGCATCAGGCGGTGCGCCTTCTTCTGCGCGTCCATGACGATGCCGTCCGCATGCTCCTGGGCCTCAGCGACCATCGCCTCCGCCTTCTTGTGGGCCTGGGAAACGATCTCACTGTCATGGAGCTTGTTGCGGCCCTCTTCTTCGGCGGAGGTCTTGATGCGTCGTGCATCCAGCAGTGATTGGTTGATGATGGCTTCCCGGCGCGCCATCAACTCCTCGGCCTCCACGATGTCCCGGGGGATGCCCAGTCGCAACTGGTCAACCAACTCAAGGAGCTTATCCTGTTCAATCATGATCTTGCGCGTGCCGGGGAACTTGCCACTTGCCGTAGCCATAGATTCCAGCTTGTCTACCAGGTTCAACATGTCCATTGCGCCTCCTTTATCTACTGGCCCTTCTAGGCCTTATTATTCAGCTTGGCCCTCAGCGCCTCTACCACGTCCTGTGTGACAAGGCCAGAGACGTCTGCGCCAAGCGCGGCTACCTCTTTAATCCTCGACGAACTGAGGAACTGCCATTCAATGTTGGCCATCAGGAATACGGTCTCGATGTTTGGGGCGAGGGTCTTGTTCATCAGCGCCATGTCGAACTCGTGGTCAAAGTCCGCGCCCGCCCGAAGGCCACGAAGCATTACCGACGCGTTGATGGATTCGGCGAAGGAAACGACGAGCCCGCTGAAGGTGACCGCCTCCACGTTCGGGATGCCGTCCACCGCCTTTTGACACAGGGCGATGCGCTCCTCCGTCGTGAACATCACGGACTTAAGCGAACCAGCGTAAACAGCCACGATGACCTTTTCGAAGAGCGCCGAAGCCCGCTTGACAACGTCCAGGTGGCCATTGGTGATTGGGTCAAACGTGCCGGGATAGAGCGCGATAGTCATTGGGCTTCTCCACGTTGGTACAGGGTTACCATGGTCTCGCCGTAACGACGCTGCTTTATGCATCGCAGGCCGTCAATCTCCAATGGCAGGTCCTGGTGGCGTGAGTGCTCCACGGCGATGACGCTGCCGTCGGCGGTCAGCCCCGACTCGCCGAGGCGCGCCAGCAGCGTGGCAAGTTTCTTGTAGGAATAGGGCGGGTCCATGAGGATGACCTGGTAGGGACCGTCCAGCAACTCCGGGGCGCGCTCCGCCTGTGTTCTGTGCACACGGCCGCAGTCAGCGTAGTCAAGGGCATGCAACGTTCCGTTGATGGCGGCGCATTGCCGCGCATCGCGCTCAAGGAAATCGACCCATTCTGCGCCGCGGCTGAGTGCCTCGACGCCCAATGCACCGGTGCCAGAAAAGAGGTCGAGAACGCGTGCGCCGTCAAGGTGCGGTTCAAGCATGGAGAAAATAGCGGAGCGGACCATGTTGGACGTAGGTCGAGTACGCAGTCCAGTCGGGGACGACAATGCACGGCCTTTGGCGTTACCGCCAATAATCCGAAGGGCCACGTATCTCTCCTCCCGGCGACCGTCGGACGGGCTTGGGCAGCCCGTTGCCCGATGCGGCTTCGCAGGGTTCTCCAGTAGCCCGCCCCGCGTCCAGCCGAACGGGCCCATTCAGGCGGCTAGTCTACCACCCGCTCTAGGCGTTGTAAACCCTAATTCGAATAACTCGCGGCACAACCCCTTGACATAGTATTGAATCATCAATATGCTATGTTACCTGTAGAGCTATGCCTTTGTTAATGTTGGGAAGCTACAAGACTCAAGGTTCCGCCCTCAAAGCCTGTCTCCATTCTGTCCCATAGCAGGGCCCATTGTCGTCCAGTCCCCAAGCCTCGTCAGATTCGCATGAAGGAGCGCCGGCTGCATGACCTTAGCCACACCGTCCCGCCAAACAACCCCCACCGCTTCCAAGTCTTTTGCCAACATTCCTAGGGTAGTGGACGTCCCAAATCTGATTCAGACCCAGATAGATTCATTCAACTGGTTCAAGACTGAAGGCATAGCAGAGCTGCTCAAAGAAGTCTCTCCAATCGACGATTTCACCGGCAACCGGTTCGACTTGATGTTTCTGGACCACGCTTTCCGGGAACCAAAGTATGACATGAAGCTTTGCCGTGAGAAGGAGATCACATATTGCGCTCCCCTCTACGTGACCGCACAGTTGACGGTCAAGGAAACAGGGGAGATCAAGGAGCAGGAGATCTTCTTCGGCGACATTCCCATTATGACGCCTCACGGCACCTTCATCATTAACGGCGCCGAGCGCGTGGTGGTGAGCCAACTGGTGAGGTCTCCGGGCGCCTACTTTACTGTCGATACCGACCCGTCCACGGGCCGGGGAATCTGTTCCACCAAAATCATCCCCTACCGCGGAGCATGGCTCGAATTTGAGACCGGCGCGCGAGACCTGCTTTCCGTGAAGGTGGACCGTAAGCGCAAGGCCAACGTGACCACCTTGCTGCGCGCCCTCGGTTACGTCACGGATGCAGCGATGCACGAACTCTTCGCCGATGTGGACACGAACCCGGACCACCCCTACATCGCGTCCACACTGGCAAAGGACCCCATCGACACTGACCGCACCGAAGGCTTCCGCGAGGAGGAATTGCACCCCCTTTGGGAGTCCATCCGCGGCTCGGACAGCTTCGACCGCACGGGCGCCGCAACCATCGCCCTCGCGCGGCTAGAATTCTACCGGCGGCTTCGACCCGGAGAACCCGCCAACTTGGAGAACGCCAACAACCTGCTAGACAGCCTGTTCTTCAATCCGCGCCGGTATGACCTAGGCAAGGTGGGCCGTTACAAGCTCAACCGCCGACTGGGCCTTCTCGCTGACCGGCAGCAGCGTGTGCTGTCGCGGGAAGACCTGGTGGCCGTCATCAAGGAAATGGTGCGCATCTCCAACGCGCAGGGCCGTGCGGACGACATTGACCACCTCGGCAGCCGCCGCGTTCGCGCCGTAGGCGAGCTAATCCAGAACCAGCTGCGGGTCGGTATCCTGCGCATGGAGCGCGTCATCAAGGAACGAATGACCATCATCGAGCCGGAAAACGTGACGCCGGCGGCGCTGGTGAACATTCGGCCCGTGGTGGCGGCAGTACGTGAGTTCTTCGGCGGCTCCCAGCTCTCCCAATTCATGGACCAGACCAACCCGCTGGCGGAGCTGACACACAAGCGGCGGCTCTCAGCGTTGGGCCCCGGCGGCCTGTCCCGGGAGCGTGCAGGCTTCGAAGTGCGCGACGTCCACAACTCTCACTACGGGCGCATTTGCCCCATTGAGACGCCGGAGGGGCCGAACATCGGCTTGCTGGGTTCCCTGGCCACATACGGCCACATCAACGAGTTCGGCTTCATTGAGACACCCTATCGTGCGGTGTTCAAGCACCTGCACTCTTCGAGCCCGGACCTGATCGGGAGAACGTTGTGGGAAAACCTTTACGACTCCAACGGCAAGGTCTTTGCCAAGACCGGCAAGTTCCTGACAAAGAAGCAGTGGGAACAGCTGCAACAGGAGTCCGAGCGGGAGGTACAGGTACGCCCATTCGTCACCATGCGGCCGGAGGACATCAAGCTCATGCCCGCGGACGACGAGGAAACCCACGTCATCGCACAGGCGAACATCCCGATAGACAACAAGGGACAGTTCATTCCGGACAAGGTGGAGACGCGGACCAACGCCTTACCCGTCATTCAGCCCATCGAGGTACTGGACTTGATGGACGTCTCCCCCATGCAGATTGTTAGCGTCTCCACATCTCTCATCCCCTTCCTGGAGCATGACGACGCAAACCGGGCGCTCATGGGATCCAATATGCAGCGGCAGGCAGTGCCCCTGCTAAAGCCGGAGGCCCCGCTGGTGGGCACCGGCATGGAGCGGCGCGTGGCCCTGGACAGCGGGCAGGTGGTGCTCTCCAATACGGAGGGCGTTGTAACCGGCGTCAGCGGCAACGAGGTAATCGTCCGCGACAATGACGGCAACGATGTCATCTATCCGTTGGTAAAGTTCCTTCGCAGCAACCAGAGCACGTGCGTCAACCAGCGCCCCGTTGTGACGATGGGCCAGCGCGTCCGTGTCGGGGACCCGCTGGCGGACTCCTCGTCCACGGACCAGGGCGACCTGGCGCTCGGCCACAACGTACTGGTGGCATTCATGAGCTGGGAAGGCTACAACTTTGAGGACGCCATCATCATCAGCGAGGCCCTAGTCCAAGACGACAAATTTACTTCCATCCACATCGAGAAGTATGAGTGCGAGGCACGGCAGACCAAGCTGGGCGATGAGGACATCACCCGCGACATCCCCAACGTCGGTGAGGAGGCGCTCCGCGACCTCGACGAAGAGGGCGTTATCCGCGTCGGCGCAGAGGTTAGCCCCGGAGACATCCTCGTCGGCAAGATCACGCCGAAGGGCGAGACGGAACTGACAGCGGAAGAGAAGTTGCTGCGGGCGATCTTTGGTGAAAAGGCACGGGACGTGAAAGACACGTCTCTCCGGGTGCCCCACGGCGAACGTGGCAAAGTCATCGACGTCCGCGTCTCCGACCGCAACAGCAGGGAGGAGCTCTCACCCGGCGTAAACCGCATGGTCCGTGTGTGGATCGCCCAGACGCGAAAGCTCACGGTGGGCGACAAGATGGCGGGGCGCCACGGCAACAAGGGCGTCATCTCCCGTGTACTTCCCGTTGAGGATATGCCCTACCTGGACAACGGCACGCCCGCGCAGATCATTCTGAACCCCATCGGCGTGCCCTCCCGCATGAACTTGGGACAGGTCTTGGAGACGCACTTGGGGTGGGTTGCAAACTTCTTGGGATTTCGCGCCGTCAGCCCTGTGTTTGACGGCGCGACGGACACGGCAATCGAGGACGGATTGGGCCGCGTGTGGCTTATCCAGACCTCCGGGGGTGTCGACTGGCACGACCCGGAAACACCGGAAATCATGTGGGACCATGTGTACGAGTCGATCCGCAGCCGTGGCTACGACCCGGACCGCCTCTTCAACGACAAGGTTAACGGAGAGGCCCGTAAGGCTTGCCTGGAACTGTGGCTAAAGGACAATGCGAGCATCGACGCCTCAAACTTGGACTACCCCGAGATGCAACGAGAGGCACAGCGTCTCAATCGGGAAGAGAACTTAGCGCCCCCCATCTTGGGTAAGATGCTGTTGCGCGACGGCCGCACTGGCGAGCAATTTGCGCAGCCGGTCACCGTCGGCTACATCTACATGATGAAACTCATTCACCTGGTGGAGGACAAGATCCACGCCCGCTCCACCGGCCCATACTCCCTCATCACGCAGCAGCCCCTCGGCGGCAAGGCGCAGTTCGGCGGCCAGCGTTTCGGTGAGATGGAGGTCTGGGCGCTGGAGGCCTACAGCTTCGCGTACAACCTCCAGGAGATGCTTACCGTCAAGTCTGACGATGTGGTGGGCCGCCAGAAGACCTACGAGGCCATCGTCAAGGGCGAGGACGTCATCCACCCCGGTATCCCCGAATCGTTCCAGGTGCTCTTGAAGGAGATGCAGGCGCTTGGCCTGTCGATGGAGTTGCTAAGCGACGAGGACGGTGGCCTCGACTTGGACGAACCGCTAGCCCACCCACCATTGGGAGACGTGTTGAGCGACGAGATCGACGACGCCGATATCGCGGCGATTGTTGCGGAGCTTCAGGCGCCGGCCATCGACCCGGTGGACCCGGTCGAGGTCAGCGAGCCGGAGGTCTGGGACGACAGCGAGCCAGAGAACCAGAACGCCTAGCGGAGCGAACGCCTTTTTGGAGCGCCCCGCTTCCAACTTGGACGCAACAGTGAAGGGAGAGTGAGCGAATGGCTCAGAGCGGTACGGAATTCAACGCCATTCGGATTTCCTTGGCATCCCCGGAGCAAATCCGGGCTTGGTCCTACGGCGAAGTGACCAAACCTGAGACCATCAACTACCGCACCCTGCGCCCAGAGCGGGACGGCCTTTTCTGCGAGCGTATTTTCGGCCCAACCAAGGACTGGGAGTGCGCCTGCGGCAAGTACAAGAAGATTCGCTTCAAAGGCATCAAGTGCGAGCGTTGCGGTGTGGAGGTCACGCGCGCAAAGGTGCGCCGTGAGCGCATGGGCAACATTGAGCTCGCCGCGCCAGTTGCCCATATTTGGTTCTCCAAGGGAATCCCCAGCCGACTCGGGCTGTTGCTGGACCTCTCCCCTCGAAACTTGGAGCGCGTTCTCTACTTCGCCCAGTACATCATCATTGAGGTTGACATCGCGGGACGCAACCTTTCCATTCAGGAGTTGGAGGAGCAACTGGAGCAGGGTCTCCAACTTCTGGAGGAGCGCCACCAGGAAAAGATACGGCAAGTGCGTGAGCAGGCCGGGAATGACAAGGCCGAGGCGCTGGCCCCCTTCGCCGAGCAGGACGCGGCGCTAGCCGAGCGGGACGCGGACATCTCGGCCCGCGAAGCCGCACTCACCGAGCAAGAGGCCGCACTTCCAGAGGCGTCGGACGACAGTGAGGCAGCGGCGGCTCTTCGTACCGAGCTCGCGGAACAGCGGGTAGCTCTAGAGGCCGAGCGAGAAGCGATTGACGCAGAGATTGCCGCGTTGGCGTCACAGAAGGCCAAGGCAACGGAGACGGTGGATCTGTGGCTTTCCGAGCAAGAGGCCATCCTCGACAAGACTCACTTTGACCAGCGCGAGATGCTGGACGACGAGACTCAGTCGCAGCTGGACGACCTGAATGAGCTGCAGCCAATGAAGCTGTTGCTGGAAGCTCGCCAGCGTGAACTCTCAGACAAGTATTCGCACCTCTTCAAGTCCGGCATGGGCGCGGAGGCTATCCTTGCCATCCTGAAGAACATTGATCTTGACAAAGAACGAGAGACCCTCACAAATGAGATGCGTTCTACGTCCGGTCAGCGGCGCAAGAAGGCCGTAAAGCGGCTGCGCTTGGTAGAAGCCTTCCGCAAGAGCGGCAACCACCCCGAGTGGATGGTCCTCACTGCGCTGCCCGTGCTTCCGCCCGATCTGCGCCCCATGGTGCAGCTCGATGGCGGCCGTTTCGCCACCAGCGACTTGAACGACCTGTACCGCCGCGTCATCAACCGCAACAACCGGCTCAAGAGGTTGTTGGAATTGGAGGCGCCGGAGATCATCATCCGCAATGAGAAGCGGATGCTCCAGGAAGCCGTGGACGCCCTTATCGACAACGGGCGGCGCGGTCGGGCCATATCGGGAAGCCACAACCATCGCCTCAAGTCACTGTCTGACTTGCTACGGGGCAAGCAGGGGCGGTTCCGCCAGAACCTGCTGGGCAAGCGGGTCGACTACTCGGGGCGCTCTGTAATCGTCGTGGGTCCCACGCTGCAGTTGTACCAGTGCGGGCTGCCGAAGCGGATGGCGCTGGAGCTATTCAAGCCCTTCGTCATGCACCGTCTAGTAGTTGAGGGGCTGGCGCACAACATCAAGAGCGCCAAGCGCGCCGTAGAGCGTGTCCGCCCCGAGGTCTGGGACGTGCTGGAGGAGGTCATCAAGGACCGGCCCGTACTAATGAACCGCGCGCCCACGCTGCACCGGCTTGGCATTCAGGCCTTTATGCCTGTACTGATAGAGGGTAGCGCACCGCAGCTGCACCCATTGGTGTGCACGGCATTCAACGCGGACTTTGACGGCGACCAGATGGCCATACATGTCCCGCTCTCCCGGCGGGCGGTCCAGGAAGCCCGGCGGGTCATGCTGAGCATTTACAACATGCTCTCGCCCGCCTCCGGCGAGCCGGTGGTGGCCCCAACCCTGGACATCGTGCTGGGTTGCTACTACCTGACCATGGAAAACGCCAACGTCGCCGGAGCCGGCAAACGGTTCTCCTCCGGTGAAGAGGCGCTGATGGCGTACCAAATGGGCCTAGTAAACATCCAGGCCCCTGTCCAGATCCTGCAGGCAAGCAATGGTCACGGGGCGTCCTGGCTGGAGACAACTGTTGGTCGGCTGATCTTCCGTGATCTGCTGCCGGGCTCCATTGCCGAGGACCCGGTAAATTGGAACAAGATCATGGACAAGGGCGCCCTCAAGGGCCTCGTCTCTGATGCCTATCGGCTGTTGGGCAACGAAGAAACGGCCGACATGCTGGACAACATCAAGAACGCCGGTTTCCATTATGCCACCGTCTCCGGCATCACCATTGGAATTTCCGACCTTGAAGTGCCGGAACAGAAGTCCGAGGTGCTGGCCACCGCCGAGGGGCAGATCCAGCAGCTGGAAGAGCAGTTCCAAATGGGTCTGATCACGGAGCGGGAGCGCTACGACCAGACCATCCGCATCTGGACGGACGCCAGTGATAAGGTGACCCACCTCATCGAGGAGGCGCTGCCCTCCTACGGCGGGGTCTACCTCATGGCGGTCTCAGGCGCGAAGGGAAACATCAGCCAGATCAAGCAAATGGCGGGCATGCGGGGCCTCATGTCTGACCCCAAGGGATTCCTGATCCCGCTGCCAGTGAAATCGAGCTTCCGCGAGGGCCTCAGCGTGCTGGAGTATTTCATCTCCACGCACGGCGCGCGAAAGGGTCTGGCCGACACGGCGCTGCGAACCGCCGACAGCGGCTACCTGACGCGTCGAATGATCGATGTTGCGCAGGACGTCATCGTCCTCTCCGAAGACTGCGAGACCATGTCCGGCATCTGGGTCCGCCACGACTATGAGAAGGAACGCAGCAACTCCATTGCCAGCTTCGCCGAGCGGCTAGTGGGCCGCGTCGTGTGCTCGCCAATCGCCGATCCCAATACGGGCGAGGTGTTGGCAGACCGGGACGCGATCTTAAGCGCGGAAATGGCCAAGGACTTGTGGGAGGCCGGCGTCACCGAGGCCTATGTTCGATCACCACTGGCATGTGAGGCCGCCCGCGGCATCTGCCGCATGTGCTACGGCGTCATGCCCGCCACCGGCAAGTTAGTTAACCTCGGCGACGCAGCTGGCATCATCGCCGCACAGAGCATTGGCGAGCCTGGCACGCAGTTGACGATGCGCACGTTCCACACAGGCGGCATCGCCGGCGTGGACATCACGAGCGGAATCCCACGGGTGGAAGAACTGTTTGAAGCACGTGTGCCCAAGAACCACGCAATCCTGTCCCAGATTGACGGCACTGCGGAGGTCATCGACTCACCGGAAGGCAAGCACATCCGCATCGTCAGCACAGAGGAGTACAGGGAGGAATACCCCGTAGAGGAGAGTTACACCGTCGTCGTGCAGACGGGCGACGTCGTGGAGTCTGGCTCTCAGTTAGCGCAGCCCAACGGCGATGGCAACGCAGCGGAGGGCGAGGAGATCTTGCCCGTAGTTGCGCGGATGCCCGGTACCGTCTCTGTTAGCGATGGCAAGGTGACAGTAGCATGGGAGGAACAGGAGGAGCGCACCTACCTCGCGCCCTTGACTGCCCATGTCGTGGTCAGGACCGGCGACCCGGTTAAGGCCGGCCAGGAGTTGACCGCGGGACAGAAGAACCCCCACGACATTCTGCTCATACAGGGCCGGGACGCCGTTCATGACTACATCATCGAAGAAGTGCAAAAGGTCTACCGCTTCCAAGGCGTGAGCATGCACGACAAGCACATTGAGATTGTCATCCGGCAGATGATGCGCAAGGTTCGCGTCGACCACCAGGGTGACACCGAACTGCTGCCAGGGGAGCCGGTTGACCGTGCTATCTTTGACGAGGCGAACCGCCGCGTACTGGCGGAGGGCGGCGAGCCCGCCCGGGCCACGCCCATGCTTCTCGGCATTACCCGAGCATCGCTGGGCACGGAGAGCTTCCTTGCGGCGGCCTCTTTCCAAGAGACCACGCGCGTACTCACCGAGGCTGCTATCTCCGGCTCCGTCGACCACCTTACCGGCCTCAAGGAGAACGTGATCATCGGCCGCCTTATCCCGGCGCGCATGGACTTGACGGAAGAGGGCCGGGAGCGACTTGGTATAGTGGCCGAAGAGGAAGAGGCACGCGCCCTGGCTGCGCGGATGGCCTTGGACGACGTGCAGCACGAAATCGAGCTGGAGGAATTCACTGCCCTTATGGCCATGGACCCGGTGGACGCCGCCTTTCACGACGACTAACATGGCGGCTACCCAGACCTAAGTCAATTGGTGAAGATGCCCGCCCACGGGATATCGCCGTGGGCGGGCATACATGCCGCAGGCGACGCGGCTCGACAACGGAGGGCACGTGCCAACCGTCTACATCGCAGGCGACGGACCCGGAATTGGCGTCACCGCCACCGCCACCGGCCTTGCATCGCTCTTGGGCGGCAACGTTACCCTCGCCAAGGCAGCCTCGTTCCGTTCCCCTGACTCGGACACCGCATTCCACCGCTTGATGCAACCCAATGCCACGCCTCCATCTGCATGGCCCATCGCTCTTGCTTCGAGCGAAGACCTCTCGGGGGCGATATCAAGTCTCGCGAGTCAGACACTTCCCGACGGTCTCGTCTTAGTCGAGGGCATCAGCGGTGCACGGACCGCTGGCGACCAGCTTCTCGCAGACGCCGCCATCGCGGGGGCGCTGGACGCGCGGGTGCTGCTGGTGAGCAGCCCCGACTCGGCAGAAACCGCGCAAGTGGCCGACGTGTTCGGTGGCAGGCTGATGGGCGCTATCATCAATCACGTGCCAGTCCACGCTTCACATCATGCGCAGAAGGCGGCAACGCTGGCATTTCAGGAGCAAGGCGTTCCCGTGCTCGGCTTCATACCAGAAGACCGGCGCATGCTGGCGCCTACAGTACAGGCTGTGGCGGAACACCTCGGGGCGGAGTGCATTAACTACGACGATCTTGAGGACCCCGCGGGCGCTATGGACGCGCTAGTTGAGCACTTTATGTTGGGAGGGCTCTTCCTGGACGCCGGCGTCTACGTCTTTGGCCATCGTGAGCAGAAGGCGGTCATCGTTCGGGGAGACCGGCCGGACCTGCAGATGGCCGCGTTGGAGACGTCGACGGTTTGCCTGGTATTGACGGAGGGCCGGTCGCCCGTGCAGTACATTGTCCATCATGCCGGGCTGTACCAGGTTCCCATGCTGCTGGTCGGGCAACCCACTCTTGAGACGATGGACGCACTGCACTCCATCGGCGAGAGAGCAGATGTCCACAGTACCCACAAGGCCCGCAGGTTCGGAGAGCTACTCTCCACACATTGCGACCTCGCGCCGCTGACAGATTTAGCAGTGGCCTAGCTACGCTATTCTCGGCTCCCGGATGCAGCCCGTAATGTGATCATTGACCATTCCCGCAGCCTGCATGAAGGCGTAGCAAATCACCGTCCCTGCGAACTTGAACCCCCGCCTCTTCAGGTCCTTCGCCATCTCGTCTGATTCGGGGGAGCGAGCCGGCGTGTTCTCCCACGACAGCACGCCGGGCCTGCGCAGGGTCCGGTGACCGGTGAAGCCCCAGATATAGGCGTCGAACGTGCCGAACTCCGCCTGCACTTCCAGAAAACACTGGGTGTTGGTGATAAAAGCGTCGATCTTGCGGCGGTTGCGGACGATACCGGGGTTTACGAGGAGCCGCTGCCGTTCGGCGTCCGTATACGCGGCGATTCTGGTGGCGTCGAAGCCGTCGAAAGCGGCGCGATAGGCCTCGCGTTTGTGCAGAATTGTGCGCCAAGAGAGGCCTGCCTGCGCGCCGTCAAGAAGAAGAAACTCGAGGAGCTTGCGGTCGTCGTGGAGAGGGACTCCCCATTCCTCGTCGTGGTATCGCATCATGAGCGGGTCATCCGTTCCACCGAAGCAACGGATGACCCGCTCGTCTGCGTTCTGTGTCATGGGGTGACGCTACTCCAACGTCGCCTCGACGCTCAGTTCCACGTTGCCCTTGAGCGCCTGGGAGATGGGACAGCCGTCCTTGGCGGCCTCGGCCGTCTCCTGGAAGGCTGCGGCCTCAATGCCCTCCACCTGCCCGCTGACCTTTAGGGCGCTGGAGATCACCTTGAAACCAGCATCCACGCGGTCGAAGGTGACGGCGGCGCTGACCTCAAGCTTGGTGGGTGGAGTGCCGTTGAGGTTGAGCATGTGGGAAAATGCCATGGCGTAGCAGCTGGCGTGGGCCGCCGCCACCAACTCCTCAGGGCTGGTCTTGCCCTCAGGCCCCTCCGTACGGGACGCCCAGGTGACGGGCAGGCCATTCACTGAACTGCTGGTCACTTCATTGATCGTGCCGTTGCCCTCACTCAGGTTGCCGGACCAGGTTACGTGAGCCTCTCGGACCGCTGCCATAGGTTCATCCTCCGTTTGGTTTTGCTGCCTTTCGATACGGCGATTCGCCCCTCCACTACCCATAGTTCGACGGCGGTTGACGTTGGTGGGGCAGTGCCAAGGACATTATACCGCATCGACATCCGGCCGGAGGGTGAGCGTTGGAAGGACACCCTCGCCAGGACGAATGGAGCCGCTTCCGGAGTAGGAGCCGTTAGAGCGGCAGCTCATTGAGCGCATAGGACCCACTGTCAAGGATTCCGCGATCGAGGTACCCTATTTCTGTTCCAGAATGCCCGTGCGCATGGCGGTGAGGACAGCTTCCAGCTTTGTGGACGCGTTGAGCTTCTGCCGCAAATTACGGATGTGGTTCCGGACCGTGTGCCTACTTATGCGCAAGTCTGCGGCTATCCGGGGGGTGTCACGGCCCAAGGCCACCAGCTGCAGTACCTGGGCCTCCCGCCGGCTCAAGGCCGATGGCGACGCATGACTCCCGGCAACGGTGGACTGATCGGCGGCAAGGCCCGCTTCACCGCTAGCCCATTGCGGTGTGACTGTTCCTCCTGACACGCCAACGGCGCTGCCATCCGGGTCATCAAAGAGGTAGAGGAGCAGGGGACCGTCATTGTGGGCGCCTGCGGCTACCATCGGCGTCACGTTGAGCCATTTCCGCTCACCCGACGCGCAAAGTATGCTCAGTCGGGCTGGAGACGGGACCAGGCCGGAGCGCAAGTAACGTATGGAAGGGCATCCTCCTAGGCACTCCGGCGTGATGCCCTTCGTCGAAACACTAGACACGACCTCAAAACACCGGAGACCCAGTACGTCTTGGGAGGAGTAGCCTAGGATTCGCTCTGCCGCTTTGTTCCAGAACACAATGCTCTGATCCACCGATATGGCATATGCGCCGAAGGGAGCAGAACCCAAGGCAGTTAAGAGCGCCTCTGCAGTCATCCGCGCGAACCTCCCAGCAGGCGATCAGACGAGCTACCGCTGTGTCAGGTCTGGTAACATCCCTGCAATTGGGCTGGTCTATTCGATTCATTATGAATGGTCGATTAGAATTGGGACAATCCTAACATTCATGTTTCAATGGGTCTATAACACAATATTGCTATAGTAGGCACATATCCATAAAACGCCCTGGTCGATTTGTACTTTATTGATGATATAACCTAATCCGTCCGACATTTCGACGACTATTTCGTGGCACCTCACGGTGTTTCGTAGATTGGTATGACACATACTTGCCCGCTACCCACACCTATGCCACGCTCGTAGGGAGGGGCAACAGCCAACACTTGGATGGACCGATGGGCCCGAAGTCAAACCGTATGGGAATGTTCTCGGTATTGCACCACAGCGAGGAAGCTTACTCAGTGTGAGGGCGACGGCACACCCGATTACTCCTTCAGGGCCCTCGTGCAGGAACATCCCGCCCCACGAATATCGTTGTTGACCGAGGGCCAAGTGGGGTGAGCATTGATGGTGGGCGGTAGAGGATTTGAACCTCTGACCCCTGCGATGTCAACGCAGTGCTCTAGGCCTCTGAGCTAACCGCCCAAGCAAAGGGGTATACATTTAGTCTAGGTGTACGTCCCAAGTGGGTCAAGGCGTCGGTGGCGTTCTTAGCCTGTGAGGACGGAGAGAAGCGCTGTCAACGTCGGTAAGCTCAGCACCGTCGAGACGACCACGGCTCCTGTCGCAACGGCGGGCCGCGCGTTGAATTCCGTGGACAGCACAATGACGACAACGGCCGTTGGGGCGGAGGCAGTGACCAACAGCGCGTTGCGGGTGAGTTCATCCACGCCCAAAAGAAGGAGCAGGCCATATCCGACGGCCAGCCCAACCCAGAGCCGCAAGACGACCGCCACAGCAACCGTGCGCCACTCAGCAATACCCCGGTGTTTCATCAGGTTGCCTCCCAACACCAACAGCATCGCGGGGAAGGCCGCGTTGGCCAAGAGCTGTGTTGCATTGAGCATAAGAGACGGAAGCCCAACATGAAGCAGGTTTAGTGCAAGCCCACCTACAGCCGCATAGCCGATGGGCTGCTGCAACATGGCCTTCAGCGCCGCTCCAGCTCCGTGCTGCCCTCTCGCTGCGATGAAGACGCCCAGAGTAGCTGCCGCCAGTGCGATGACGGCAAAGAGGACCAGCGCTCGGTCCAAGCCCGCGTCTCCGAAGGCGAGCGACACTATGGGCAGCGAGAGGTTGCCGGCGTTCATCACCAGGACCGCCAGCAGTACGCTGCTTTGGGCGCTGCTGTCCAACCGCAAAGCGATGCCGGTCACCCTCGCGATGACGTACATGATCGCCGTAAGGAGCACCCCAAACGCCACGATCTTCGCCATGCTTTCCAATGGCAAATCCGTGTTCGCCATGCCTAGCAACACAAGCGCGGGGCTGAACAGGTAGAGCGCTGCCTGGCTGATGGGCTCGATGGAGGTCTTCTTGAAGTGACAGAGCGCCATGCCGCAGAGAATCACCAACACTACGGGCATGACGATGTCCAGGAAGACGTTGAGGACGATCACGCAGCGCGCCGCCCGGAGAGGTCTATCACCACAATTCGGTCACGGCCCGCCAGGTCTTGAACGACCCTAACATCGGCGGCGGGGAAAGCGTCCTGCGCCTCACGGGGTAAGCCGGCACTCTGCGGCGGGTTGATCTCCAGCATGATGGCGCCCTGAGGGGAGAGCACGGGTTGCGCCTGCGCCAGCAGCAGCCGAATGAGCGAGAGCCCGTCGGGGCCACCCCCGAGGGCAATGCGCGGCTCATGCTGCGACACCTCCGGCTGCAGCGACGGCACGTCGGCGTCCGGGATGTAGGGCAGGTTCGCCACGATGAGGTCAAGCGTCCCGGAAACAGCGGTCAGTAAGTCACTCTCCAGCAGCTGGAGACGGTCGGCAACGCCGTGTATCTCGGCGTTTGCCGCCGCCACCTTGAGGGCGTCGCGGGAGATATCCAGCGCGATGACGTTGGCCTCCGGCAGCTTCGAGGCAAGGGAGATGGCGACGCACCCGCTGCCCGTGCCCACGTCGGCGATGGTGAGCATACGTCCGTCCTGAGACCGGCGCCGCTCATACCATGCGATCGCCTCCTCGACCAGCGTCTCCGTCTCCGGCCGGGGAATCATCACTGCCGGGTTCACAAGGAAGTCCAATCCAAAGAACTCCCACTTACCCAGAATGTAGGGCAGGGGCTCCCGGCGGAGGCGGCGGAACGTGAGACGGCGCAACTCATGGTATTCGGCAGGTGTTAGAGCTTCTCTTGAACGGGCGAAGATTCCAGCTCGGTCCAAGCCGGTAGCGTACCGCACCAGCAGCTCGGCCTCCAGAGGCGCTTCCTCAAGCTGCGGTTGCAGTAATTCGCGAGTGGCTTGCACCACCTCGGCAACCGACTTCCCCGTGTAATACCAGCGGTTGCTTTCCTTGTCGTTGGGGTCCAGGTCTTCCAGCGTCACTGGTGTCATGAGGATGCCAGTGCGGCTTCCAGCCGTTGTTCCCGCTCATCTTTGGACAATGCGTCGATCATCTCGTCAATGTCGCCGTCGAGGAAGCCCTCCAAGTTATGAGAACTGTAGTTAATACGGTGGTCGGTCACGCGATTCTGCGGGTAGTTGTACGTACGAACCTTCTCCGAACGCTCGCCGGTGCCCACCTGCAAGCGACGCTCCGAGGAGAGGGCCTCCTCCTTGCGGCGGCGCTCCATCTCATAGAGACGCGACCGGAGCACGGTCATTGCCTTGAGCTTGTTCTGCCCCTGGGAACGCTCGTCCTGGCAGGTGACCACCAGACCCGTGGGCAGGTGAGTAATCCGGATGGCCGTTTCCAGCTTTTGCACATTCTGGCCACCGTGGCCTCCCGCGCGGTAAGTGTCGATGCGGAGGTCATCGGTGTTGATCTGGATGTCCACTTCCTCAGCTTCGGGCAGCACTGCCACCGTGGCCGTAGAGGTGTGGATCCGGCCGCTGGTCTCTGTCACCGGCACCCGCTGCACGCGATGCACGCCGCTCTCGAACTTCAGTCGGCTGTAGGCGTCCTTTCCCTTGATTTCCACCGAGGCTTCCTTGATGCCGCCGATGCCCGTGTCGTTAACGCTCAGGACGGACGCTTTACGGTTGGTCCGCTGCGCGAACCGCGTGTACAGACGCACCAGTTCCGCGGCGAAGAGGGCCGCTTCCTCGCCGCCGGTGCCGGCTCGCACCTCGACGATGACGTTTCGGTCGTCGTCCGGGTCCGCAGGCGTAAGGGCCACCTGAATGTCGGCCTCCAGGCTTGTGCCTTCGGCCTCCAGGGATGCCAGGTCCTCCTTCGCCAACTCACGCATCTCCGGGTCTACCTCCTCGGCGAGAAGGGTGCGGGCATCTTCCGACTCACGCAGCACCTGGCGGTACCGAGCCGAGAGAGAAACGACTTTCTCCAGCCCCGCGCGCTCACGCCCAAGCTCCTGCAGCTTGGTGTAATCGCCCAGCACCGACGGCTGGGTCATCTCCTCGCCGACGGCGTGATAACGGTGCTCCATGGCTGATAGCTTGTCCAACATGGTGTGACCAGACTCTCCTTCCAAAACGGCCGGTGCGGTTACGAGAATGCGGCGACTTCACTCGCCATGCGCGCCGCGATCTCGTCCAGCGGGACGGGGCCGAGGTCCGAGCCGTCGCGCAGCCGGACGGCAGCGGCGTTGGCTTCGCCTTCACGGTCGCCGACAACTAGCATGTAGGGGACCTTCTGCAGTTGAGCTTGGCGGATCTTGGCGTTCATGCGCTCAGACTTGGCATTCACCTCGGCGCGCAGCCCCTCCGCCTTGAGCCGTGCCGCGACGCTCTCAGCGTAGGGCAAATGCCGGTCCGCGATGGGAATGACGACGGCCTGTACTGGCGCGAGCCACAAGGGGAACGCGCCGCCATAGTGCTCGATGAGGACACCGAAGAAGCGGTCGACGGAGCCCAGCATCGCGCGGTGGAGCACTACGGGCCGCTGCTGCGAGCCGTCCTCAGCGATGTACTCCAAGTCGAAACGCTCCGGCAGGGAGAAGTCCAGCTGGATCGTTCCGAGCTGCCACTCGCGGCCGATGGCGTCGGGGACGAAGAAGTCGATCTTCGGCCCGTAGAACGCGCCCTCACCCGGTTTAAGCTCATAGTCGAGGCCACTCTGATCGAGAACGTCCACCAAGGCTGCCTCCGCGCGGTCCCACATCTCCTCAGTCCCGACGCGCTTCTCCGGACGCAGCGACATCATGACCTTGGGTTCCTCAAACCCGAAGGTGCGGTATGACTCCATCAGCATGGTGATGAAGGCTTGCACCTCCGGCAGGATCTGCTCGGGCGTGCAGAAGATGTGGGCATCGTCCTGGGAGAAAGTGCGGACGCGGGTGAGTCCATGGGTCGCGCCGGAAAGCTCGTAACGGTGCAGCCGCCCAAAGTCAGCGAGCCTCAGCGGCAGGTCGCGGTAGGAGTGCAACTGTGCCGCGTACATGAGCGCGTGCGCGGGGCAGTTCATGGGCTTCACACCGAACTCGCGTTCCCCACTCTGAATGAGGAACATGTTTTCCAAGTAGTTGTCGTAGTGACCGGAGCGTTTCCACAGGTCCGTGGAGTAGATTTCCGGCGTGATGACCTCCTGGTAACCGTAGCGCTGATACAGCCCGCGCACGTAGTTCAGCAACTGGCCATAGATAACTGCGCCCTTTGGCAGGAAGAAGGGGCTGGCCGGCGCGATGGGGTCAAAGAGGAAGAGGTCAAGCTCCCGACCCAGCCGGCGATGGTCGCGCCGTTCCGCCTCCTCCAGCATCGTGAGGTAGGCGTCGAGGGCTTCCTGCGACTCCCACGCCGTGCCGTAGATGCGCTGGAGCATCGGCTTATGCTCGTCGCCGCGCCAATATGCGCCGGCCACTGAGAGCAGTTTGAACGCCGCCACCTGCCTGGACCGCTCCACGTGGATGCCGCCGCACAGGTCGGTGAAAGGGCCGTGTTGCAGGGTATAGATGGACTCACCGTCCGGGATCCCGTCGATGATCTCCTGCTTGAACGGCTGGTCAGAGAAGGCGGCCTTCGCCTCCAGCCGACTGACCTCGGTGCGCACGAAGGGCACGTCCTCGCCGATGCGCTCGCGCATGAGCGCCTCGACCTGCTCGAGGTCCTCGGGCGTGAAGGGGCGCGAGACGTCGAAGTCGTAGTAGAAGCCCTCGTCTGTGGGTGGGCCGATGGCGTACTTGGCCTCCGGGAACAGCTGGAGCACAGCATCTGCCATGATGTGGCTGGCCGAGTGACGGATGCGGTGGCGCAGTTCCAGGAGTTCGGGGGAGATCTGAGAGCTAGGGGAATGGGCCGGCATGCGCTGCACCTCTGGTTCGCCTTGCAGATGTCGAAATGTATCGACAATTCACCGTCCATCGTACCCCAGAGCCAAGGGCCCGGACAAGGCGAGTGCCTCAACCGGAGAGGAGCGGCAGGGGAGCCATCGGCGCCGGTGTCTCGTTGACACCCAAAGAGGGCAAAAGCTATATTGAATAGACACCCAACGGCAACGCCGGCGGCGATTTCCGTGGGCGACGTGGCAAGGTAGCTCAGCGGCAGAGCGGGCGCTTCATAAGCGCTAGGTCATAGGTTCGAATCCTATCCTTGCCACCACACCGCAATTTGGGGCGGCTAGCTCAGCTGGTTAGAGCGCTTCCTTCACACGGAAGAGGTCATAGGTTCGAGTCCTGTGCCGCCCACCATTTCTCCTGCAACCCGCGTCTATGCTGCCATTGGATGAAGCGACTGCAGGCTGCTCGCATTCCGTGAGACTCGGCTCTACAACGAGTTGACCGCTTGCTCTATGGCGTTTGTGGCTTCCTGGTAGGGGGTCGTCGGCGAGAAGGTCAACGGCTCGCCGAAGCGGACCTCCACGGAGCCGCGCCTGAGCAGCGGGAACCGCACGGGGGCGCCGAGCCGGTTGATGTGGAGCTTGACGGGGACGACAGGCAGCCGGCCTTCCACCGCGACCATGCCCGTGCCGTTCATGAAGGGCTTGATGGGGCCTCCAACAGTCAGTTCTCCCTCAGGGTAAATCAGCACTGACCAGCCGTTGTCCAGGATCTTGCCGATATTTTCCAGACTGGGCCGGATCGCTCCGCCTTGGGCGATGGGAAAGCCGTTGCCCAGAAGCGGGTTAATGACCCAGAAGACAGGGTTTCGCCACAGGACGGCGGCTCCGGCGATTGCCAGACGCCGACGCCACGCCGGGGGGACCGCCTTGATGATCAGCGGGTTGTCCAGGCCGAGGCTGTGGTTCGATGCGAACAGGACGGGACCCCTGATGCCCTGCAGCTTCTCTCGCCCGGTGACCTTCAGGCCGTACGGCAGCTTCATGAGCGGGAACACCACCAGCCGCTGGATGGCCCCTCGCGTCATGCGGCACCACCAGGACATGCCCCACGCCGGGAACTTGGTGACGGGCGGGTTGCCCGCGCCCTCCTCCAGGATTCGCTCCAACCGTCGGACGGTGGTGTCAGGGCCAACCTGGCTCTCGTCCAAGTACGCGCCAAGGTCGGCCTCGATGGCGGACAGCAGCTCGACCCTCCCCAAGGAGTCGAGGTTGAGGTCGTCGCCCAGGGTCATCTCCGGCGTCACATTCGAGGCGTCTAGCCCGGCCACCTCGGCGATGATGTCCCGGATGCCGCGAACGCCCTGCCCGCCGCCGGAAGCCGCGACTCGGCCAGCAGGCGCCTCGACGGGGGCGGCGTTGCCCTGGAGCATATCTATGACCAGAGGTTTCCGCACTTTGAGCGTGTGGGTGCGCGGGAAGTCTTCGCCGGGCCAGACGGTGAAGCCCCTGACTCTCTGCTGTTCGGCAAGCTGTGCGTTGGCCCACGCGACGATTGCCTCGGGGTCGGTTCCGTTGCTGAGGATGAGGGCCGCGTGCACCTCGACCGCGCTGCCCCTCGGCAGCCCCACCACGGCCGAGTCGGTGACGTCCGGGTGCCGGTTGAGCACGGCCTGGATGTCGTCGGGGTAGACGTTCTGACCGCTGGGCAGCACGATCATGTCCTTCACGCGGCCCCGGATGTGCAGGAAACCCTCGTCGCCGAAGTATCCCAGGTCGCCGGTGTGGTACCAGCCCTCCTGCAACGCCGCGGCCGTCTGCTCCGGCGCGTTCCAGTAGCCGGGCGTTACGTTGTCGCCGCGGACCAGGATCTCGCCGTCCTCGCTGATGCGCACCTCGACGTTGGGGAGCGGGCGTCCCACGGAGTCAGGCCTGCGCTCCTTGAGGGTGTGGTTGCTGATCACGGGCGATGCCTCCGTGGCGCCGTAGCCCTGCACGATCTTCACACCGAGCAGCTCCCACTTCTTGCCAAGCTCCGGGTCCAACGCGGCGCCGCCGGAGACGATGAAGTCGAGCTTGCCGCCGAACTGCTTGTGAACTCGCCCGAAGAGGCGCCGCCTGAGGCGGAAGGGCGTCTTCGCGGCCACGCCCAAGAGCTTGCTCCACAGCTTCGCCTTGCCCTGCCGTCTTACCTCCCGCTCGATGCCGTTCATGAGCAACTCGAGGCCTTGCGGGACCAGGAGCAAGGTCGTGATGCGGCGCTCTCGCATGGTGCGGGCGAGCACGGTGGGCTGCCTGCTGGTGGGGTAGGTGACGCTGGCGCCGAAGCCCAACGCCATCAGCAGGCCGCCCATCTGCTCGTACATGTGGCTCAGAGGCAGAATGGAGAGGAGCCGGCTGGAGGTGTCGCAGGTGATGTACTGGGAGATGCCCTCGATGTTGGCGGTGAGGTTGCGATGGGTCAGCATCACGCCCTTGGGGTCGCCGGTGGTGCCGGAGGTGAACATGATCTCGACGAGGTCGTCGGGGGCAAGCTCCACCGGGGTCGGGGCCGGGAGGTCGCGGATGGCGAGCTCCAGCTCCTCGAAGGTGATCTCCGGCAGGCCAAGGTCCAGGCCGTTCTTGGGGGTGAAGCGCGACGTGAAGGCCAGCTTGGGTGTGATTCTGGAGATGACGCGCTCGACGTAGTCCGGCGCGCTGCGCAGGTCCAGGGGCACGACGACGACGCCCGCTCGGAGGCAGCCGAAGAAGATGAGCACCCACTGCGGCGAGTTCGGCCCCCAGATGACGACCTGGTCGCCCTTGGTCAGTCCCCGGCTTTGCAGGAGAGACGCCACCTGTCCCGACTCGGCCCACAGACGGTCGTAGGACCAGCGCAGGTACCGGAACCCGGGCTTGAACAGGATGGCATCGTGGGGGCCGAAGGCGTCGACGCTACTCCTGAGGAACTCGACGACGGTGCCACCTGCCGAGGCACTTGTGGGGTCTGCCCGCTGCATTTCCGTCTCCTGTCTGTGGCCGTACTGGCGCAATGGGTCAGGCGGCGCGTTGCCGCAGCATTAGGCTGAGGGCGGCGTGCCCCCCGGTGCGCATCGGGGGGTAGTGGCTGAAGCAAATGGCCTCGAAGTCCAGGAGCAGGAGCCTTTGCAGCGACTCCATCGCCTGCTTGGGGTCTTCCGTGACGTCGACGGCGGGGGGGCTGAGCTTCCAGGTGAGCTTGTACTGGAGGGCGTCGCCGATGATGACCACCTTCTGGTGCGGGAGGTGGAGCGCGATGCTGCCGCTGGTGTGGCCGGGGAGGTGCACGACGTGGACGGGGAAGGCGAAGGGGATGACGTCGCCGTCCTCCAGCGCTACGTCGACGTTGGTGGGGGTGCCGTTCAGCCTGTCGATGACGGGGCGGGCGAGGTGCGCCATGAGCCTGTTCTGGAAGGGACTGGGGTGATCCTCCCAGCCGGAGATGATGCCAGCCTCCAGCGGGTGGGCCATGACGGGGATGTCTCTGCCGGCGATGAGCTCTGCGGCGCCGGCGGCGTGGTCTGGGTGGCGGTGGGTGATGATGAGGGCCTTGACGGCGTCGATGGTGAGGCCCATGGCCTCCAGGCCGCCTAGGATGAGCGGGGAGCTGCCCCTCATGCCAGCGTCGATGAGGAGCGCCTCGCCGTTGGCGGTGAGGGCCTCACCGTTGGCGGTGAGGACGGTGACCCTGGCGCCGAGGGCTCTGAGCTGGAAGACGCCTTCTGCGATGCGGATCGGGTTGCCGAGCTTCACTGGCCTGCCTCCCCGGGGGGCGATGTGCGGTGGTGGCGTCCTACGGGTCTGCGTTGGTCATGGGGCTGGACCTCGTAGGACGGTCATACCATAGCATATCCGGCGTCGGCGGGTGGCTTGCGGGCGTTAGGGTGGGGGCCCTTCGAGAGCCTCAGGACAGGCCCTTCGACAGGCTCAGGGCGAACGGTTACGACAGGCTCAGGGAACGGTTAGCTGTCGCGGCGCGGCTCTGGGTTCCTGGCTGCTCTGGAGGGGAGGGGGGAGGGGAGGTTGTTTTGGCATTCGATTTGTAGCTGGCGTGGTCAAGATTAGCTACAAAGCCAAAATTTTCGCCGAAACAAACAACCTCCGGGAATCAGGCGCCGAAGCGCATGTGGTCGTCGATGCGGACCCTGCGGTCGAGGGGCGCATCGGCGCGTGAGTGGAGGCTGTGTGCTGTTCCATGGGGGGAGGGTAGCGCGGGGGTTGGGGTTGGCGCTAGGGGCTCGTGTCAGGGTGGGGGTGCGGGTGGGGGGCTCCCCCATCCTAACCTTCCCCCTGAGGGGGAAGGGATCCCCGCCCCCCTTCGACGGGCTCAGGGCGAACGGGGTTTTGGAGGCGCGCCGCGGCTCTGGGTTCCTGGCTGCTCTGGAGGGGAGGGGGGAGGGGAGGTTGTTTTGGGATTCGATTTATAGCTGGCGTGGTCAAGATTAGCTACAACTCCAAAATTTTCGCCGAATACAAACAACCTCCGGGAATCAGGCGCCGAAGCGCATGTGGTCGTCGATGCGGACCCTGCGGGCGAGGGGCGCTTCGGCGCGAGAGTGGAGGCTGTGTGCTGTTCCATGGGGGGAGGGTAGCGCGGGGGTTGGGGTTGGGGAAAGGGGCTCGTGTCAGGGTGGGGGTGCGCTGGCGGGGGGGGGTGGGGACGCCCCGCGCCGCGCACCTGCCCTGGGTTCCCGCTTTCGCGGGAACGACGGTATTGGTGGGCGGGTGGGGGGTGGTGGTTGGGAATGGGGGACGGAGACGCCCCGCGCCGCGCACCTCTGGGTTCCTGCCTTCGCAGGAATGACGCGAGTGGGGGTGCGCGGGAACGACGATTGGGGGTGTCGGGGACGGCGAGTGCTGCTGGGGTTGGGGGTGGGGGCCCTTCGACAGGCTCAGGGCGAACGGATTTGGGAGGCGTCGCGTGCGATGGGGGGTGCGCGGGGGCCCTTCGACAGGCTCAGGGCGAACGGATTTGGGAGGCTCGCGTGCGATGGGGGGTGCGCGGGGTGCGGGGGGAGGGGGGTGCGCGGGGAGGGGGGGTGCGGGGGGAGCGGGGTGGTTGGTTGGTTTTTGGGTGATGGTTGGTTGGTGGTTTTGGCGCAGTCGAGGGGGGGTGCGGGGCGGTCGCAGTTGGGTCTTTTTGGGTGTCTCGTTTTTTTGGTCGGAAATGGGCTGACGGAGGTGCAATACTTCGCTGTAATCTAGTACGTATTTATCAGCGCTCTTACTCCATTGTTGTTTGATATTGACACATTCATGTACTATGGATGTGTTATTTAGCTGGAATCCTATCCAGCAGTGAAAAGCCAGTATGGGGAAATGGGGTGGGGGTGCGGCTGTGTGAAGCGTCCCGAGGCCTCCCAAGCGTTCCCCAAACGCCATTGAGGAGAGCCTGAAGTATGCTTGCCACGCATCCAGTAGGTTACCTGCGCGTTCTGATTTCCATCGCAGCCCTGGGCCTGCTGGCGGCGCTGCTGCTGCTCCCCGCTCCGGTGCGGGCGCAGACCCCGGACATGACACCCCCGACACTACTCGCGGCGAATGTGGACGGGACGTCCCTGAAGCTGATCTACAGCGAGGCGCTGAAGATGGACTCCGTTCCGGCGGCGTCCGCTTACTCGGTGGTGGTTGCCAGCGCTACGGGGGTCGCGCCGAGTAGCTTCGCCGTGAGCGGGGCCAAGGTCACACTGACGCTTTCGACCGGGGCGGCCAGCGGAGAAACGGTGACGGTGACCTACACGGTGCCGTCGACGGGCAACAAGCTGGAGGACGTGGCAGGCAACGACGCAGCGGCGCTGACAGCCCGGGCTGTGACCAACAACACCGGTGGGGACAACAACCAGCCCGCGTTCTCGAACGACACCGCCACCCGCAGCGTGGCGGAGAACACGGCGAATGCGACGCAGTTCGGTGACGCGGTTACAGCCACGGACAGCGACAGCGCCATGCTGTACTACTCACTGCCCAGCGGCGATTCTACTTTTGCCATTGGCTCTAACACCGGCCAGTTTCAGACCATGGACGCCCTGAACTACGAGCTCACGACATTTTACGTGGTGCCTGTTTATGTGAGCGACAGGTTGAACGCCGCCGGCGTTACTGACAGCGCCATAGATGACACCATCCTGGTGACCATCAACGTCACGGACGTCAACGAGGCGCCGATGATCGGCGGCGACGACAATGTCATGGTGCCCGAGAACACCACGGCTGTCGACACCTACACGTTTACGGACGTGGACGTGGGAGACATGCATACGTGGTCGGTGGAAAACAGCGGCGACGGAGCGCTATTCCAGATTACGACTGGCGGCGTCCTCTCGTTCAAAGCCGCGCCGGACTTTGATGCCATGAACAGTTCCAACGGCAACGACACCTACACGGTGACTATCAAGGTAATGGACAATGGCAGTCCCGTTTTGAGCCACACCCTTGCAATTAATGTCGAGGTCACGGACGTCAACGAGCCGCCGGTGATCACGACTATGGGGAGCACCTACGAGACCATCAGCAAGCCTGAGGGCACGGCGACTTCGGAGATACTGGCAACGTACGAGGCGGACGACCCGGAGATGGACTCGCTGACGTGGTCGTTGTCTGGCCATAGCGGCGACATGGGCGCCTTCACCATCGAGGGCGGCGTGCTCAAGTTCAGCAGCGTGCCCAACTTTGAGGCGCCGACGGACAACGGCATGGACAACGTCTACGAAGTGACGGTGAACGTGCGCGACATTGGCGGCAGCATCGATGACGACATTGACGTCGTCATCACGGTCACTGACGTCAATGAGCCGCCGGTGATCACGACTAAGGGGACCTCACACACCACCATCACCAAAGCAGAGGAAACACGTGCGCTCGTGGCAACGTACTTGGCGGACGACCCGGAATCGGACACGCTGACGTGGTCGAAGACAGGCGACGACGCGGACGACTTCACCATCGACGACGACGGCATGCTCAAGTTCATCAGCAGGCCGAACTATGAGTCGCCGACGGACTCCAACATGGACAACTCTTACCTCGTGACGGTGAACGTGCGCGACTCCAATGGCAGCACCGTCGATGACAGCCACGCCGTCACCGTCGTGGTCACGAATGCGGACGATGAAGGGACGGCGTCGTTCACGGGCGACCTGTCGGGAGGGTCGACGCTGACGGCGTCGGTGACGGACCCGGACGGGGAAATCAGCAGCAGCAAGACGTACCAGTGGCAGCGGGGGGACACGTCAGGAGGAATATTCTCAAACATTACCGTCAATGCGACATCGGTGACCTATGTGCCGGTGGCTGCGGACGTTGGGAAATGGCTGAAGGTCAGGGTGGGCTACGCAGACGCGGAAGGCGCGGGCAAGTTCGCAACCAGCGATTCGAGGGGGCCCATAGGCGCCAGCAACTCCGAGCCGACGTTCAGCTCGATGACGGCTACGCGCACGTTGCCGGAGAATAGCGGCTTGAGCGTGAACGTCGTCGGGGGCACGATTACGGCCACAGACGGCGACGGCGGCGACACGCTGACCTACTCGCTGGCCGGTACGGATGCGGGGAAATTTGAAGTCGACTCGAACGGCCAGATAATGACCAAGACGACCGGGAGCACCCAGATCTTCAACTTTGAGGACACGAGCAACAACAGCTTCAGCGTGACCTTAAACGTGCGCGACAGCAAGGACGTCGCCGGCGACCCTGACACCACTATCGACGACACGATCGCTGTGACCATCAACCTGACGAACGTGAATGAGGCGCCGATGCTGACGTCGCCTCCCACCGCTTTGAACAGGCCTGAGAACTCGACCGCCGTCCATACGTATGCGGCGACTGACGTGGACGCGGATACTGTGTTTTCGTGGTCAGTTCAGGGCGCAGACAGCGGGAAGTTCGAAATCTCGTCGGGTGGTGTGCTCACGTTCAGCAATGCGCCAGACTTTGAGATGCCGACCGACACTGGTGACATGAACGGGAACAACGTTTACGTCGTGACGGTGAAGGCCACCGACAACGGCAATCCAATGATGAATGACGTGCACACGCTCAGGGTCACGGTGACTGACGTCAACGAGACGCCGGAAATCACGAGCGGCCCGGCTGCCATCAGCAAGGACGAGAACACGCCAACTACGGAGATCATCGCGACCTACGTGGCGACGGACCCGGACGTGTCGTCTACGGGGACGATGTCGTGGGACCTGCAGGGCAACGACGCGGGCGACTTCACCATCACATCGACCGTGAACGGTACGGCTAACCTCTATTTCAAAAACGTGCCCAACTACGAGGTCCCGGCCGACACCGGCGGCAACAACGTGTACGACGTGACGGTGAGGGTGAGGGACAACGGGTCTACGCCACTCCAGGACACGCGGGAAGTCGTCGTGACCGTGAATGACGTGAACGAGACGCCGGTGATCAGCGGGGGCGCTGCGCCGAGCTTTGCGGAGATTGAGTTTGATGTCGTCGGTATGCCGGACCTCACCATCGGCACCTACACATACACGGACGAAGACCTGAACCCAGCCGACACGATTACCTGGGACCTCAGCGGCACAGACGAGACGCACTTCAGCATTAACAGCTCGAGCGGCGTCCTGTCTTTCAGCATTGAGCCCAACTTCGAGGTCCCCGTTGACATGGGTTCGGGCAACGACTACGTGATTGTCGTGGAGGCAAATGACGGCGCGGGCGGCGTCGGGACATTCAACGTGACCGTGACCGTCACGAACGTGGACGAGACGCCGGAGGTCACCTCCATGAACGAGACGCAGACCTTTGCTGAGATCGAGTACGACTACGTACATGAAGCTTTGGACCTGAACGTGGACACCTTTATCGCTCGCGATGAAGAAGACGGGACCGGCATCGTCTGGGCGGTGAGCGGCACTGACGGGGGTGACTTCACGATTTCGACGGGTGTCACCATGGGAGAGGGTGCCCTCTTCTTCCGGATCCGGCCCAACTTCGAGGTCCCGGACGACGCAGACACCGACAATGTGTACGAGGTCACTTTAATAGCGAGAGACACGACTGGGGTTCAAAACTCCAGGGAATACCCCGTCACCGTGACCGTGACGGACGTCGATGAGACGCCCGAGTTCAGGTCACTAAGTACCGGTCGGGACGTTGACGAGATTGAGTACGACTCGGAGAGGACGGCGGCTGAACTGTCTTCCATCCCGGCCACAGAGGCAAACCGAGACTATTGGTACCGGTTTGAGGTCCGGGACGAGGAGGGGCAGGACATCATTTGGAGCATCACCGGGCTCGACGCGGTTGACTTCGTCATCGCAGAGGACCCCGATTTTGTCATGACGGCCAACGCTGACGAGAGCGCCATCGCCCGCTGGAATATCGTGCCAAACTTTGAGGACCCGAGGGGTTCTTCAACCGAAGGATTGGGTCAGGGATACGTGTTCACCGTGAACGCATTCGACGGCACCAATACGGCGACACACGAGGTCTTTATCCGTATTGATGACGTCAACGAGGTGCCGGAGTTCACTGGGACTCCCGACTTGGCCATCACGTACAACGAGAACGCCACAATCGACGTGGCGAACTACGTCGCACGCGACGAGGAAGGCGGGGTGACGTGGTCGCTGACGGGCACGGACGCGGGTGATTTCAGCATCGACACCGGCGGCGGGGTCACCTTCGCAGCCACGCCCAACTACGAGATGCCAACGGGCTCGCAAAGCGACGGAACGGACATCAACGGCAACGTCTACACGTTCACGGTCGTCGCGACGGACGTCCTGAGCGATGCACCGCGCCGCAACGTGAGCGTCGACGTCACGGTGACCGTTGCGGACTTGGAGGAGAAGGGCACCATCACGGTGGACAACCTGAACCCCGGGGTGGGGGATAGCGTGATCTTCACGCTAACAGACCCGGACGGCGGCATATTTACTGAGGGTTCGGCGAATGGGTTCAACTGGAACATACAGACTCGCGCAAGTGGGGGATCGTGGCAGCAGATTGATTTGACCAACAATGTCTCGGAGAGTTTTTCCGTGACGGTGACTGAGGACCACACGGGGTTGCAGTTGCGCGCCGTTGTGAATCCCTACACAGACCGCAGAGGAACGGGCAAGTCGGCGGAGAGCGAACAACCGACAATGGCGGTGACAGTGGACCCCATCGCCAATGCGCCGCCCCGGTTCACCGGGGGAGGCCCCAACCGTATCGAAGAGGGCGGCGACGCCAGGAACGTCGGCGATCCGATGCGGGCCACTGACCGCGACCCCGCCGACACGCTCACATTCGGTATCCAGACATCGCAGTATTCCGATCACTTTGAAATCAACGCGTCCACGGGACAAATACGACTTACCCAAGTGCTGGACTTTGAGACGATAACAGGATTCGTCCTCTTGACCGTTACCCTGCATGACGGCATGGACGCCGACGACAACGTCGAAGATGTTCCCGTGGTGGACGTCACCACTATCCTTGCCATCACCGTCGATGACGTGGAGGAGAGGGGGGTTGTGACGCTGTCCCCGACGGAGCCGGCGGTGGGGACGGAGCTGCGGGCGACCCTCGCGGACGGGGACGGCGACGTCACAATGAAGAGATGGCAGTGGTCGCGGTCGGAGAACGGGCGGGACGGGTGGACGAACATCTCGGGAGCGACGTTGCCCAGCTACACGACAACGCTGGCGGATGCGGACTTCTTCCTGCGGGCGAGGGTCACGTACACGGACCGTCGCGGGGACGGGAAGAGCGCGGTGGCGATCACGACGGAGCGGGTTTTCGGGGAGAACCAACGGCCGACGTTCCCCTCGACGGAGGACGGCGCTCGGACGGTGGAGGAGAACACGCAGGCGGGCGAGAGCGTCGGCGACGCGGTGGCGGCGGAGGACATGGATGACGACAGGCTGACGTACTCGCTGAGCGGGACGGACGCGGCGACGTTCAGCATCGTGACGACGACGGGGCAGTTGCGGACGAAGGAGCCCCTCGACTTCGAGACGAAGCCGAGCTACAGCGTGACCGTCGAGGTGCACGACGGGCTGGACGGGCTGGGGCAGCCGTCGATGAGCATCGACGACATGCAGGACGTGACGATCACGATCGAGAACGTGGAGGAGCAGGGGACGGTGACGCTGAGCTCGGACACGGGGACGATCCGGGCTCGCGTGCCGGTGATGGCGACGCTCGCGGACGACGACATACCTAGCGGCGTCGTCATGTGGCAGTGGGCCCGCTCGCCGAACGGGAGGACCGACTGGGCGGACATCCAGGGGGCGACGAGCGCCACCTTCACACCGACGCTGGAGGAGGACGAGGGCAACTACATACGCGCTAGGGCGTCGTACACGGACGGCGAGGATTCTGGCAAGATGGCCGAAAAGGTGTCGCCGCGGGTGGGGGACGCGCCGCCGGTGAACTCGGCGCCGGTGTTCCCGTCGACGGAGACCGGGCAGCGCGAGGTGGCGGAGGACGAGACGGGAGGGCGGTCGTTCGGGGACCCCGTCACAGCCACGGACTTCAACAATGACACGCTCTACTACTCGCTGAGCGGGACGGACGCGGCAACCTTCGAGATCGGCCAGAACACGGGACAGCTAAGCCTAGCGTCAAGCGTGACTCTGGACACCCTGGACTACGAGGGCAAGCGGAGCTACCGCATCACGGTGGAAGTCAGCGACCGAGCGGACCCGCTCGACGACCCCGACATGGCGATCGACGACAGGCAGAGCGTGACGGTCACGGTGACGAACGTCAACGAGGCGCCTATGGTCACGGGCGTCGAGACCGCCTCCTTCGAGGAGAACAAGAGCTCGGCGGTAGCGAGCTACACCGGCACGGACCCGGAGCGGGACACGCTCACGTGGACGGTCAGCGGCAACGTCTTCTGGATCTCGGACCGGGGCCAGCTGTACTTCCTGACGCCGCCCAGCTTCGAGCAGCGCACGAGCTACACGGTGTCCGTGATGGCGGCAGACGACGGCGGGCTGACAGGGTCGCTGTCCGTGACCGTCACCATGACGGACGTGGAGGAAGATGGCGTCGTGACCCTCTCGCCGCTGCGCGGGTGGGAAGGAACGCGGTTTACGGCCTCGCTGGCCGATGGCGACGGAAGTGTTAGTGGCAGGACATGGCAATGGCAGCGATCCTCGAACAGGTCAAGTTGGCAAGACATTCCGGGCGCGACATCGAGTTCAAGCTCAAGTGCCTACACGGCGCAAGCTGAAGACGTTGATATGTACCTGCGGGCAACAATTTCTTACACTGACCGGCTGGGCAGCGGGAAGATGGCTTCGGCTGTGCTGGCCGGGCAAATCGGTGATGCCAGCCCCCCGCAGAACAACGAACCGGAGTTTACGGACACTACGTACACGCGCAACGTCGGCCAGGGGACGGCGGCGGGTCGGTCCATCGGCTCGCCGGTGCGGGCGACGGATGACGATCCGGGCGACATCCTCACCTACTCCATCACCGGCAGCGATGCGAGACTCTTCAGCATTGACCCGGGCACAGGCCAACTGCGGACGAAGGATGTCCTCGACTACGAACCGCAGGGGACGAACGAGAAAATCGTAACGGTGCAAGTGCGTGACGGATTCAGCAGCAATTACACCCATTTGCCCAACGAAGTAGACGACACCATTCAGGTGACCATCACGGTCACGCAGGTTGCCCAACGTGTCATCACCGGCGTCGGCGGTGGTGGCGGCGGCTTCGGCCCCACTCTCACAGCGCCGAAATTCGTGGACGGCTTCCGCACGTCACGCTTGCTTGACGTGACCGCGCGGGAGGGCGCCGCCGTCGGCGACCCTGTGGCCGCGACGCACCCCAACGACGACGACGTCACATACTCGCTGAGCGGGGCGAACGCCTCGCTCTTCACCGTCGATGAGGAAACGGGACAAATCCGGCTGGGTCTGTCGGTTACACTGGCGTTGGGGCAGACGTACACTGTTAACCTGACGGCTACGGACAGCACGGGCACGGGCGCCATCATCATCGTGGTCATTGAGGTGGCGGAGGGCGTCGGTGACCCCTACGACCTGAACCGCGACGGCATAATCGACAAGGACGAGGTCCTGAAGGCGGTTGCCGACTACTTCGCGGAGCTTATTGAAAGGGACGAGGTGCTGGCGCTCGTCGCGCGCTACTTTGCTGAGTAGCGCGGGCTGGGGCATCACGCCGTCAAACAGGAGGACGAATTGATCCGGACTTCCCTTGGAGCACTTGCGGCCCTGGCAATCGCCGCCATGGTGGGCGCCCTAGCGCTGTTGGCGCAGCCCGGTGCGGTGGAGGCGCAGTCGCACAGCGCCACCCGGACATTCCAGCAAGACTGGGCCGCACCCGGCGGCGAGCTCACGGTCACCATTAACGCCAGCGACTACGGCTTCATCGGCCAGGTGGTGGAGACGCTGCCGGACGGCTTCACCTACGTCAGCACGACGCTTCCCGCCAACCAGATTGAGCAAGAGGCACAAGTCATTCGCTTCAACCTGTTTGGCGACGCCAGCTTCAACTACGTTGTAACCGTCCCCACCAGGGAAGGGCAGTACGCCTTTAACGGCATCGTCAGGAACGTCGACCGCGAGGAACGCAGCGTCACCGGCCACACGCTGTTCCGCGTGGGCCCGCCGCCGACCCCGGTGCCAGCAACGTCGACGCCGGAACCCGAGGACACGCCAACGCCGGAGCCCGAGGACACGCCAACGCCGGAGCCCGAGGACACGCCAACGCCGGAACCCGAGGACACGCCAACGCCGGAGCCCACGGCCACGCCAGAGCCGACCGCTACGTCGACACCGGAGCCCACGGCCACGCCGGAACCGACACCCACGCCGGCGCCCACGCCCACGGCGACGCCGCATGTCATCATCGTGGTGGAGCCCACCGCAACACCTGCGCCGACGGCGACGGTCGTGGTGGTAGTAGCTGGAGATGGGCCGCCTGGCATCCTGTGGTTCATCCCGGTCGTTCTTGTCCTGGGCGTGATCCTTGCCATCTTCTCGTACCTGCGTACCAGGAGCTAGCTGGACGCGCTGGCCTCGACGGGGGTAGGGAGGGGGGAGGGCAACCCTTGTGGTTGCCCCTACGGCCTGCTCGTCCTCCTCGGCGTGGACGAGATCACTCGCAACGCGCTCCTGGTCACGGCCTCTGCGCCCACCGCCGTTGTCGTCATCGTCATCTCGACCGAGTTCAACGCCCGCCCTGCCGTGACGACAGGCGCAGTGGTGGTCTCCACAGTGTTGGCCCTGCCCACCCTCACGGCCCTCCTCTCCATCCTTACCCGCTGACCGGCCTTGGACGCCTTGACCCCCCTTGGGTTACGCACCTAGACTAAATGAACACCTCGTTGCTTGGTCGGTTAGTTCAGAGGCCTAGAGCACTGCGTTGACATCGCAGGGGTCAGAGGTTAAAACCCCCAAACTTGATAAAACTCGGCTAAGGGAGATTGACAGTAGTGGTTCTGGATGCATTGTTCGGGTCGGCTAAGCCGCGGTTCTTCTTCGATGGGGATGTCGAACCGGCGGTGCGCCGACTTATTCGAGAGGCACGGGAAGAGATCATACTTGTCTCCCCGTACAACAACTTTTGGATAAACCTCAAGGACGACCTCCACGACGCGCGAGAGAGAGGCGTGGCTGTTTATCTCATTTATCGCAAAGGTGAGAACCTTAGTGACATTAAGTGGCTCGAAAAGGAGGGCGTAACCGCCCGAGCTGTCGAACGGCTCCATTCGAAGTTGTACATGAATGAGACGACAGCGCTCGTCACCTCGATGAACCTCCTGGAGAGTTCCGCCATCAATTCGAAGGAAATTTGTGCCCGTTTCGACGGTCCCGATCGTGAAGCATTGGTGGAGTACGCACACAGGTTAGCTGGCCGTAGCGAGGCGCACCTCGCACAGCAAACTGCACGCGCCGCTCCAAAGCCTGCGCCCGCGAAAGCCGCTGCAAAGCCCGTGCCGCCTCCCCGGAGCGCGCCCAAAACCGCGGCGGCCAGCGCGACCGGCCACTGCATTCGCTGCGGCGTAGGGATGCCGCTCAACCCGGAGAAGCCGCTCTGCGCCAAGGACTACAAGAGTTGGAACCGCTTCCAGGATCCTGACTACGAAGAGAACTACTGCCACCTATGCGGGGAGGAGCACGACACTAGTATGGCCAAGCCCCTCTGCCGGAGGTGCTGGCGGGCCTTTGTGCAGGGCTAGCCCGGACTGGTTCCCTATGTCGAGATCTCCCAGCGAAAAGTTCGTAGTACAGTACACTTAGGCCCACCACCATTCCCCGCACACACATCGCACCCTCTTGGCCATGCCCTGCCCGCACGGGTGGCGCGAGGCCACGGCAAGCTATCTTCCCGTCGGTCTTTGCCCTGTTGCCGCGCTACTCACCCATCGCTGGCGACCAGTTGTAAATCTTCATCAGGGCGCCGCCCATGAGCGCGGACCGCTCTGAATCCGAGAGCTGGTCGGTTACGCGGAACGCCTCAACCCCCTGTTCGTAGGACAAGACATTCACCGTCCGGGTCCAGTCGGTTCCCCACATGCACCGCTCAAAGCCGAACGCGTCGAAAATCCTGCGCAGCGGCTCCCAGATGTCGGGGTATGGAAAGGGCTCACGGGCGAGGGTGCAGGCGCCGGAAATCTTGATGGCCACGTTGTCGAATGCGGCGAGCGAGAGCACGTTGGCGATATCCGCAAAGGGCTCCGGGGGCGCAGGCGGCTCGTTGGGCTGGGGCAGGCCGACGTGATCAACCACTATCCGGGTCTCCGGATGACGGCGAGCAAGCTCACTTACGAGAGGCAGTTTGCCCGTACCCATGATGTTCACCGGAAGGCCGGCATGAGCGCAGGCTAAGAGAATGCGACCGAGACCCGCGTCGTCCGCTTCGAATGGCTCGCGCGTCAGCATGATGCGGGCCCCAACGACGCCAGGCGTGGCGGCCCACGCGGCAACCTCGCCAAAGACCGCTTCCGAACCCGGATCGAAGGGCTTGATCAGGCCGAACCTGCCAGGATGCTTCGCGTACACCTCGAGCGCGTAGCTGGGGTCGTAGCGATACATGGAGAACGGCGAGACCAACACAGCGCCGTCAACCCCGACGGCGTCCATTGCCGCCACCATGTCGTCGCCCGTCACCTCCGCGGGACCCTGCAGGGTCCCGGCCCATGGGCGCTCGGGACTGTTGCGCTCATAGGAATGTACCTGGGAGTCGATGGTGGGAGTTCGAGTTGGCATCGTCTTTCTCCTTGTCATTCACGGATGTCGGGTAGTGTCTGACGGTATGCTCCGAGGCTCCCGGGAATCCTCGCCTACGGTGCCAGTCTACACCCGACGTGGAGAGCTGGGGGCAAGCCGCACGCTCCAAAACTCACAGGCGCTGCCAGCCAGTCAATGCCACCGCTCACGCGCGATTGCGGCGAGCCCGGTGATGCCTCTCGTGTCTGATGCGGGTACCGACTATTGGGCCTTGACAAGTTTTAGTTTGTGATACAAACTACTTTATATCACGGAGCAGGAGGGCGAAATGCAGTCGCAGGAGAGCGAAGGCCAAGGCATCACTCCAGAGCAGGGGTGGAACTCGATTCAAGCGACCCTCGACAGGTCTCGTAGCTCCATGTACATGGCGGGATGGACCACGATCATGATCATGTGGGGCGCCATCATCGCCGGAGCAAACCTCTCCCAATACGCAGTGGAAACATGGGCGCCCGTATTCGCGTCGGACTACCCGTGGTTCCCAGGCCCGTTGTGGAGCACTCTGGGCGCCATTGGCATGGTGGGGAGCTGTCTCATCGGGTACCGCGCGAGCAAACGCAACGCAGTCGGGCCTTCCGCCACGACGGCGGGGTTGAAGGTGTTCGCCTACTGGATGACAGCCGTGGCTGCCGCGTTTGTGATTCCCGCCGCATCGGCCATGTGGACTGGCGATGTCGACTACGTCGCCGTAGTGGGCGTCGGCGTCGGGACCATCGCGCTCGCGTACATACTCTTCGGGATCATGCACCACCCGGCGATCGCATTGGTGGGGTTGGGCATCGCGGCTTCCTACTACGGGCCTGTCCACCTTGCCAGCAACGCCGCCCCGGTCGTGTCGGCTGCCATTATTCTTGCGGTCGTGGCCGCGGCATGGTGGTGGACCCGCAAGAGCGATGTTGCATGAGCGAGGGGCCGATCGTCCTCAACGAGACCATCCACCAGTCCACGCGACTGCGCATCATGACATTGCTCATGTCGCAGTCCAATTCGGAGCGGGTGTCCTACGGCTTTATCCAGCAGACCCTGGGGCTGACCGGCGGAAACCTCACCATCCACCTGCGCAAGCTGGAGGACGCCGGGTACATCATGACCACCAAGGAGTTTGTCGACGCCAAGCCGCGCACGTGGGTGGAGACTACACGAGAAGGCCTTCGCGCCTTCAGCGACTATCTTGCGAACCTGCAGCGCACTCTCAACATGTCCCGGTGACGACCAAGACATTCGAACCAAAGCCCGCCTCGTGCCGCGCCTTCCACAAACCTACCTGCGCTTGTGACGCCACCCACTGAAAGATAGAATGCCGCTTAATACGGGTGTAGCAGTCCCCTGGTGGAGGGGCGAGGAGGCGGCATGGCAGTCAGAATTGTAACCGACAGCACGTCAGACCTACCGGCAGACGTAATCGAGCAGCTAGGCATCACCGTGGTCGCCCAAAACGTGCACTTCGGCACCGAGACCTACAAGGACAACGTGACGATTACCCCGGACTCCTTCTTCTCGATGCTGGCTTCCAGCAAGGAGCTCCCCAAGACCTCGCAGGCCTCTCCCGGCGAATTCAAGGAAGTCTATGACCAGCTCGGCGAGGGCGCCGACGGCATCGTGTCCATCCACGTTGCGGCGAAACTCAGCGGCACCTACAACTCCGCGGTCCAAGCGAGGGAACTGACCACGGCACAGTGCCCGGTGGAGGTCATCGACACGGCGCAGGCCTCCATGGGCGAGGGCCTGGTGGCCATCGCGGCGGCGGCGGCGGCCAACGCCGGCGCGAGCGTGGACGAGGTGGCGGCGGTCGCTCGCAGCGCGGCCGGGCGGTCGCACTGCATGGCGCTGCTGGAAACGCTGGAGTACCTGCAGAAGGGCGGCCGCATCGGCAAGGCGCAGGCGATGATGGGGTCCATCCTGCAGATCAAGCCGATGATCGTCGTCCGGGACGGCGAAGTGCACGAACTGGGCAAGGCGCGGACCTTCGCGAAGGCGCTGGCGAAGCTGAAGGAGACGGCGCAGTCCATGGGGCCCGCCGACTCGCTGGCCATCATTCACAGTACGACTCCAGACGCGGCGCAGGCGTTCGCGGACCACTTCGTCGCGATTCTGCCCTCGGGGGCTAGGCCGTACATCGCGAGGTTCGGGCCGGCGCTCGGCGTGCACGTCGGGCCGGGGGCGATAGGCGTCGCGCTGCTTCAGTCGCAGGGGTAGGGCACACTGGCCTAAACCCTCCAGTTTTGCCCCAATCTCTCCTAGATACGATGCTGCCACCCCGGCTAGCATAGTTGTGTCGTGTCCCCATCAACTCTTGCTCCTGCATGTGTGCCACTGGGCGACCGACTTTTCGTTTTCTCAAGGGAGGCTCCACCTCCCGATAGTTGACCAGAACCCAACACAGATGAGAGCGGCGGAGGGTGAATGTGGGGTGGACCCCGGCAGGTCGGCTGGTAGCTCAGCTTGGTGCGGCAGTCCTCATTCTCGCTCTCATGACAGGCGCGTTAACCGCTGTTGCCACGCTCGCGCAGTCCCAGTCCGCGCCATCCATCGCCATCGAACTGACTCCCCACAACAGCGTGCCCCAGAACACCGCCATCACTGGCACGGTGACCCTTCGGGGGCTGGACCCGACCGAGTACTCGTCGGTCACATTCAGAGCGGACGCTACGCAGTTCGGCCGGGTGGGTTTTCCCATTGCGGACGATTGCCTTGGGGACAGCATCAACTCAGATCTAAGCATAGAAGTTGATAGCGCCACTGAGACCATTACCATGAGCGTCTTCAAGGAATGCGGTCTCGGCGTTTACGCCTACTACAACCTCACGCTCACTCTTTCGAAGGCTGATCCAAATGTGCAGGGCGGCAAGGTTGAACTGGCGACAGCCACCACACAATTCTCGATGAGCAGGTATCTGGAAGCCGGCGTCCCGACCTCCACGCCCCCCAATGCCGACTCGGTTGCCTGGCTGGACCCGGACCCTGCTACCCAAGGCATGACCGTCCACGGCGAATGGCACAAGTTCCACGTCCGCGCCGATGTCACCAAGTACACCAAAGATCACTTGGGCTTCTGGGCTTTTGGCAACGTCGACTATCTCTTTACTTCGCACGGCGAAGTAGCGCCGGGAATCACCGTTGCTGAGCGCTGTGCAGAAAGGCAAAACGACACCGTCGTGAACTGGCGGCGTGCCATCGATCAAGGGGTCCACCTGGCCGTGTGCAAGTCGGGAAATGCCACAGTTCGGGTGATACACGAGACCGACGGCGTAGCGCCATTGGCTGAGTACACCTTTGACGTAGCGGAGGGCGGAGTGGTTACGCCGCCGCCTCCTCCACCACCGCCTCCTCCGCCTCCTCCTCCTCCTCCTCCTCCTCCCACGCCCACGACATCCACGACGACCTCCACCGGCGGCGGCGGCTTTGGGCCTGCTCCGGTGGCGCCCCGCTTCCTCGACGGGTTCCGGGCCACGCGGGACGTCGCGGAGAATACTCCGGCGGGAGAGGCTGTCGGCGAGCCGGTTATCGCGACGCACCCGGACGACCTCGCTCTCGAGTACACGTTGAGCGGGGCCGACGGCGCGCTGTTCGCCATCGACGTGGAGACGGGGCAGATCCGTGTCAGAGAAGGCACAGTTCTGGACTTTGAAAGTGATCGGAAGACGTATACTGTCAACGTCACGGCCACCGACACAGCCGGGTTCGGGGCGTTGATCGCCGTCAACATCAAGGTCACGGACATCGACTTCGGCCCATACGACCTGGACGACAACGGGCAGATCGAACGGGGCGAGGTGGTCGCCTCAATATCGGACTATTTCAAGTCGATCATTGGGAAGGATGAGGTCATTCGGCTCATCCGCCTTTACTTTGCAAGCTAGCGGAGGGTGCATTGTTCCGTATAACCCTGGACATGATTCCGGCGATAGCCGTCGCGCTAGCCGTGAGCGCCATGGCGCTGTTGGCACAGCCGAGCACCGTGGATGCACAGTCGCAAAACGCCAGCCGGTCGTTTCGGGCCAATTGGGTCGCGCCCGGAGCTGAGTTTCGGGTGGACGTCTCCGTCCGGAATTACGGGCCCTTTGGTCAGGTTGCGGAAACGCTGCCCGCAGGCTTCACGTACGTGCGCTCCAGCCTCGCGGCAACCGAGGTTGACGTAGAGGGTCAGACCATCCGGTTTAACCTCTTTGGCGTCACCAGCCTCTACTACATCGTCAAGGCGCCCACCGCGGAGGGGGAGTACGTCTTCTCGGGGCTTCTCCAGAACAGCGACCGCAACGCTCGGGCAGTGACCGGCCACACACGGGTGCGCGTAGGCCCACCGCCCACGCCGGCGCCCATACCGACGACATTAGCTATTACGCCCACGCCGACACCAACGCCTACTCCGACGCCGGAGCCGACGGCCACACCTACGCCGACGCCTACACCCACGCCGGTCCCAACTGCAACGCCAACCCCTTTGCCCACACCAACGCCGACGCCGACCGCTACTCCATCGCCTACGCCGACACCCACACCGGCGCCGACCGCCACGCCTACACCCTCGCCAACACCCACGCCGACGCCGACTGCGACGCCAGTGCCGGAGCCGCCGGAACCGGAGATAGTAGTCCCCGGTTGGATCTGGGTTGTGGTCGCCCTGGCGGGCTTGGAAGCAATTGTGATCGTGTGGCTCTTGGCGCTAATGCGTCGCAAGTAAGGGCGGGACAAGGTACGCGCGAAAGGCAAGCGACCGTGGCGCTTCGAGGGAACGACGGGGCGTCGGCCTAGCCGCTCAGGGCGGCCCGCCGCTCGGCGAGGGCGGCTGTCAGCAAGGTGAGTAGCTCCGGCCGACGGGCCTCCTCCAGGCTGCGAATCTTCACGTGCCGCATGGCAGCCCCGGCGCCCTCCAACAGCCCGTCCGGGTCCGGCAAGCCCGCGCCGCGAAAGAAGCCCAGGTTGATCCATTTCGCGTGGGGCATGATGTAGGCGTAGCCCTCAGTGTTCTTCTTGGCGCCGATGCCGTAGGTTGCGGCGCGCTCGCCCAACCGGACCACCTCGCTGACCTCGGGGTGGAGTCGCAGGATAGCCTCGCGTAGCTCGACGGCGACGGGCCGCAACGGCTCGGAGGCCATTTCCAGCAGGTCTTCAAATGTGCCGAACCGGGCCGTCGCCAACCTGCTGCTCCTCGTCGGGCATGAACTTCCGAGCCGAGCGGCGATGGCTACCGCCGCCACTCCGCGACGTTCCAGAGCTCGCTGTCCCAGGCGTTCATGCGGACGCCCTGCAGGGTGTTGGCGTGCGCCGAAACGAGCCCGCGATCGACCAGGAAGATCTCGAAGTAGTGCTGCACGTAGATGTCGTTCAGCTCCTTAATCAGGGCTTCGCGCTCCGCGCCGATGCTGAGCCCTTCCAGCCTCTCCAGCTTCGCGTCAAAGGCCGGATTGCATCCGCGGGAGTTGTTGCCGTCTGCCCAGTTGTTCTCATGCGACTGAATGTGCTCGCAGCCGAGGCTCACCAAGGACAACGCGGGGTCTATGCCGGTGCCGGTGGTGTACATCTGCACGTCCGCGAGGAAGCGTCGGTACGAGGCATCCTCTACCGCAGGGTCGCCGCCAAAGAACACGCTGGCATCCTGCTGGACAAGGGTGGCGTCTATGCCGATTTCCTTCCACCACCCTTGTATGAGCACCTGAGTCTCCTGCCGTATGGGGTTCTCGGTTGTCTGGTACGTGATGCGCAGCGGGACGCCGTTGTGTTCGCGCACGCCGTCGCCGTCCGTGTCGACGACGCCGTTGTCGTCGAGCAGCCGCCTGGCGCCGTCGATGTCGTGCGACAGGCATGCGTCGTTGGCTGAGGACGTGTATCGTGGCGGCGCCGCGACCAGATTGCATGTGGACCGGCCGGCGAACCCGTAGAGCCCCTCAGCGATCCGTGTCCGGTCGATTGCCATCGACATGGCCTGTCGAATGGCGAGGGAGGATAGGAACGGATGGGGGTTGGCGCCGTCGAGGTATTCGGAGCTGTTGTCCCCGAGCGCCGGGTCCGGGTTTGTCTGGTTGAGCACCAGCCGCTCGGTCTCGCCGGCGAAGGCCGCGACCACCGTGCCCCGACCCAGGGCCTCCAGCGACGCCAGCGTCTCAGGCGCAATCTGTAAGTTCCAGCCGTAGTCGATCTCCTCCGTGTCCAGCACAGCGCGCGCCGCCGACTCTGCGTCACCGCCGCCGAGAATGACGACGCGGTCGAAGTAGGGTTCCTCTCCCCAGTAGTAGGGGTTGCGCTCGTACTCGACGCTTTCGTTGGGGAGGAACTCGACGATGCGATACGGGCCAGAGCCAAAGGGTGCGTTGTTCTGTTCGTCGCAGTCCCGTGCAGCCGCGCCGACACAGTCGCGGAACTGCGCCTCGCTGATAACGGGTGCGCCGGCGCCCACAAAGGCGTTGTAGGGATACGGCGTGGGTCCCTCGAACCGGATGCGGACCCTGCGGTCGTCCACCGCCTCCACGGAGCGTATGCCCGCGAAGGCATCCTCTGCGGTGCAGCCGGTCTCCTCATCCGTGCAGTAGCGCCAGGTGAACACAACGTCCTGTGCGGTGAGGTCGCTGCCGTCCGACCACTTGACGTCGTCATGCAGCGACCAGGTGATGGACGTGAGGTCCGCCGCCACGCCGCCGTTCTCGACCGTGGGGATCTCGACGGCCAGCTTCGGCGTTAGATTGCCATTGGGGTCGTAGTTGGCGAGGGGTTCCAGCGTTAGCGCAGCGGCGTCCGTGTCCTTGTAGCCGCTGGCCAGGTAGGAGCTAGGGAGCGTCGCCGCCTGCCAGTATTGCAGGGTGAGCACCTTCTCCTCCCCGCACGCCGGCAACAGAAGCAGCGCCAGCAGCCCGGCGAGCGCCACCAACAGCATCCCCGTCCTCGTCTTCATCATCTGCAAATCACCTCCACTCATCGAGTTTACGAAGGCCGTTGGCGTTAATGCAATCACCTGTAAGCAGTATTGCCATGCACCTCTTGCCGCATCAACGAGCCTCTTCAACACTCGCGGCCCGTATTCATGGCTGCAATTGCGGTGTTACACTGAATATAGCGTTCTCTTTACGTTACCCACCGGCCAAAAAACGCCTTCAACAATTTCAATTACTCTCACTCCCCAGCCACAGGATTCTGGAGGGCACACTCGTTGCTTCGTAGTCTGATGCGGCGAAAGCTCCGAACCGCGCTTACCGTCCTCGGCATTACCGTGGGCATTTGGACGCTCATAGTCATGAGCGCCATGGCCAACAAGCTGACCACCCTCGTCGACGGCGGCTCAACCTACTTCGACGACAAGATAATCGTCAGCGACGCGACCAACCCCGCCTTCGGTTTTGGCTACGTGCCGATGCCGGTCGGCATTGTTGACCAGATTGGCCAAGTCCCCGCCGTAGCAGTCGCGGCGCCAAGGGTGCAGTTCCTCCTCGACCCCGAAAACACCGGTTCCGGATTCGGCCCGCCGGACTTCGTCGTGGCGTTCACTGCGGGTTTTGATCAAGGCTATGAGACATTCCGTTGGGAAACCGCCCATGGACGGGAGACCACGCTTGAAGACGAAGGCCGGCACGTTGTGGTGCTTGGCGCGGACCTCGCGAGGAAGTTCGACGTGGCCCCGGGCGACCCCTTCGACATTCGCGGCATGGAGTTCGAGGTCATCGGCGTCATCGAGCCGACGCTGATGTTCTTCGACACCACCGCGGTCATCCCATGGGCCGCCGGGCAGGAGTACCTTGCGCAAGACCCGGTGGTCTCGGCGGAGTTCGGCGAGGACGTTCCTGTCCTTACGTCCATGGTGATCGTCTACCCGGAGGAGGGCTCCGGCGTCCGCGACGTCGGTCAGGCCATTGTGACGACCTTACCCCATCTCCGCGCCGTCTCCGGTGATGACTTCGACGACCTATTCGGTTCGACGCTGGCCATCTTCAACGCCATCATCCTGAGCGTTGCACTCATTAGCATCGTGGTGGGCGGGTTGTCCGTCATAAACACGATGACCATGAGCGTGGCCGAGCGCACGCGCGAGATAGGCGTCAAGCGGGCCATCGGGGCAAGCCGGGGCCTCATCATGCGGGAACTCGTCTGGGAGGCCGCGCTCATGGGCTTCATCGGCGGGCTGGTAGGGCTCGGCCTGGCGGGGCTCGTCGTCTATTTCGCCAACGAGGCCGGCCAGACCTCCGGCACCATCCTTTTCCTGCTTACGCCGTGGATCGGCGCGCTAGGCGTAGCGTTCTCGACTGTGTTGGGTGCGCTCGCTGGGATGTTGCCAGCGTGGAACGCCGCCCGCCTTGACCCCGTCGAAGCACTGCGGTACGGGTAGGAGCGAACGATGGCATTCTTGGAAGCGCGCAATCTCCACAAGACCTACCGGCTGAGCCGGAACAACCACGTGCGCGCGCTGCGGGGCGTAGACGTGTCCGTCGAGGCGGGCGAAATGGTGGGCATCATGGGGCCGTCTGGGTGCGGCAAGAGCACGCTGATGCACATCCTGGGACTACTGCACTCGCCGGACTTTGCCGCAACGCCGCCGCCGAGTCTCGTGATCGACGGCACGGACGTGACGGCGCTTGCCGACCGGGAGCGCACGCGGATGCGGGCGGAGCGGATGGGCTTCGTGTTTCAGGCGTACAACCTTGTAACGACGCTGACGACGGTGGAGAACGTCGCGCTCCCGGCCGAGTACACGGGGCGGCCACGGCGAGAGGCGCGGGCGGCGGCAATGGACGCACTCAAGCTGGTGGGCCTCGAGGACTGGGCGGAGCACCGGCCCATGGAGCTATCCGGCGGACAGCAGCAACGCGCGGCCATCGCCCGGGCGCTCGTGACGAGACCGGACTTGCTGCTGGCGGACGAGCCTACAGGCAACCTCGACTCCGAGAATACGGAAGAGGTTATAGCGCTGCTGCACTGGTTCAACCGCGAGCGCAGCCAGACGATCGTGCTGGTCACGCACGACACCCGTGTCAGCGAGGCGTGCAGCCGCGTCCTCACCATGCGCGACGGCGTCATCGCGGGCGGGCACGGGGCGGTCGACACGTAGGGGCCCCTCGCATCCACTCTCCTTGCTCTGCGAAGGGCCGGGATTGGTTCGTCGCGAGGAAGACAGCCTTGTCGCGCTCGCCGCCATGCTGCTATCGTGGAATGGGTGGTGAGAGGGTTCGCGGAAGGGCGTGAGACGCCGGGGAGGCAGTGATGGACGCGATACGGAAGCCGGTCGGGGCCTATTTGGTGCTCGTGGCGATTGCCGTCGCCGTGTTCTTTATCGTCAATCCACTTCTTGTTGACTCAATCGACGTGCCGGGCGTTTGGAGCGTGATAGACATCCTGATGCTCATTGCGCTGGCGCTGGGGCTGCTGTTCGCGTACCTCGGCAAGCGGGGCGTCGATGCGCAGCAGCCGGGCGACGGCGTATCGCGAGCGTACCTGGAGGCCAACGTCACATTCTTCGCCGTCGCGGCGGTCACCGTCCTATTCCTGCACAGCTGGTTCTCGCAGCTCGCAGGCGGTGCGGACTTCCTGGACGGCAACCATCAGGCATTGGTGATCTGGGCGGTCGTCGACACGGCACTGCCGCTCGTATTGGGCGTGCTGGGGTGCCGGCTCTGGCGGGGCGCTTAGGGGCAACGCCTCAACTCACTCCTTCGCAAACCGGCGGAGGAGGACATATTTCAAATGCAGGTGCAAAGGTAGATGTCGCGTATCCTCGCGTTCTTCATGGCGCTGTGCCTCAAGTTTCCCCCGATCATGCTGGTGTACCGCACGGTACAGGAGATGAAGCATGATGACGCCACGCACATGGCCGCGGGCGTTGCGTACTACTCCATACTCTCGCTGTTTCCGCTGACGATTGGCATTCTCGCCGTATTCAGCCCGCTGCTGCCCTCGGAAACCGTGGAGAGCGCGCTGCTCGAATTCCTGCGGACGTACCTACCCGGCTCGGATGAGGCATTCCGGCAGAACCTGGAGGCGACGGGCGGCGTGCGGAGCGCCATCGGGCTCGTCAGCGTGCTCGGCATGTTCTGGTCGGCGAGCGCCATCTTTGGAGCGATCAGCAAGGCCGTGAACCGCGCCTGGGACGTGCACCAGGACCGGCCCTTCTACATCGACAAGGTGCGCCACATCGCGATGGCCTTCAGCGTTGGCCTGCTCTTCATGCTCTCCGTTTCCACCACGACGCTCCTGCAGTTCGTCGACGACTTTGCGGGCCAGAATGGCGGAATGATGCAAGTCCTCGAGCAGGACACGGTGAGGTCCGTCGCGAGACTGCTTCCCTTCCTCTTCAGCCTGGCCATCTTCTTCATGATCTACAAGTTCGTGCCGAACACGGTGACGCACTGGCGGTACATCTGGCCCGGCGCGCTCCTTGCGGCCATCGCCTTCGAGGTCGGCAAGGGCTTTTTCATCTACTACATCGACACCTTCGCGGATTTCGAAATGGTGTATGGATCGCTGGGTACCGTAGTGGTGCTGATGGTCTGGACCTACGTCTCCGCACTGACCCTAATCATCGGCGCGGAGTTCACCTCCGAGTATGAGCGCATGCTAAGGGGCGTCGAGCGGGGGCAGACGATACCAAAGGACCAACGCCACCGGGGCGAGGCGGTCGAGTAACCGCCACCAAGTAGAATGGTGGCTGCGGGCAAGGCCCGGCAAGACTATCAAGGGGCAACACCGTGGACGCGACTCAACAGAATGGGGACCTTGGCGAGCCAAACGGCCTGGAGCGGGTGACGGCCCCGCTCAGCAGGATCGTCGACTCGCGGGCATTCGAGTTCTTCATCATCGGGGTCATCCTTGCGAACGCCGTCCTGCTTGGGTTGGGCACGTCGCCGAGCATCGAGCGCGACTACGGGCACCTGCTGCACCTGGGCAATCAGGTTGCGCTGGGCATCTTCATCGTCGAGGCGGTGATGAAGCTGCTGGCGCTGGCGCCGCGGTCGCATCGCTACTTCGGCTCGGGCTGGAACATCTTCGACTTTGCGGTGATCGTCTTCTCGCTCATTCCTGCAACGGGCGAGTTCGCCATGATCTCGCGGCTGGCCCGGCTGCTGCGGGTCGTGCGGCTCATCACCACCGTCAAGGAACTTCGAGTCATCGTGGCGGCGCTGGTTCGCGCCATCCCCAGCGTCGGGCACGTCATGGTGCTCATGAGCATCGTCGTCTACATCTACGCCATCATGGGCTACCACCTCTTTCACGAGCATGACCCGCAGCACTGGCGCAGCCTGGGAATCTCCGTGCTGACGCTGTTCAACATCGTCACGCTTGAAGGCTGGGTGGACGTCATGGACATTGCCATGGAGGCCTATCCCTGGGCGTGGATATACTTCGTCAGCTTCATCATCATGGGCACGTTTGTGGTCATCAACATGTTCATCGCCATCATCGTCAACAGCCTGGACGAGGCCAAGTCCGACGCCCTTCGAGCCCTGCAGCAGCCGACCACGATGGAAGACCTGCTGCGGGAGATGCGCGAGACCCAAACGGCGCTCCGGCGGCTGCAGGAGCGGCTGGACGATCAGGCCGACAAGTAGGCGCCGAACCGCAGTCAAGAGCAGATTGGATACAATCAAGCCATGAACAATGATTCTGTCAGAGCAAGGACTGTCCCAACCGATCTCCAGAGCGTTCGCTCTCTTGGAGTGCGCGCCCTTGCCCTTGTAGCGGCGGCGCTGGCCCTCGTTCTCGCGATGGCATGTGGCGGCGGGACGGAAGAGCAAGCGCCCTTTCGCATCGGGGTGATGGAATCGCTGACGGGCCCCGGCGAGTCCTACGGGAATGTGGCCAACCACGCCAAGCAGATGGCCCTGGATGAGATCAACGCTGCGGGAGGCATCAATGGCAGGCCTCTGGAACTTGTTGTTGAGGACTCCATGTGCAGCGCCCAGGGAGCGGTGTCGGCCTACAGAAAGCTGACATCTTCGGACGGCGTCAAGATCATTCTGGGCCCGTCGTGCAGCGGGGCCATGCTGGGCGCGGCGCCCCTGGCCGAGGAGGACGGCGTCGTCCTCTTCTCCGGCATGGCCAGCAACGCGGACATCGCCAACGCAGGGGATTACATCTTCCGAACGCAGATAAGCGACGTTGAGGTCGGTACCCTCACAGGCGACCAGTTGTGGGTCGACGGCGTCCGTCGGCTTGCCACCATCACGGAGGCCACGGACTACGCTGAGGGCACTCGCAGCAGCACGGTCAGTCGATTCGAGCTGCACGGCGGGCAGGTTGTCGCGGCCGAGCGGTTCTCGTCGGATATAACGGACTTCCGCTCACTGCTGAGCAAGGCGCTGGCAGCCTCGCCGGACGCGGTCCACCTGGCGCCGCAGTCGGAGTTTGCCGCGGGCGCAATCATCAAGCAGGCGCGGGAGTTGGGATTCGACGGCCCCATCTACGCCGAGACGGTCTCGTTGGGCGCAACGGCCCTTCAAATCGCGGGCGAGGCGGCCACCGGCATGAAGGCCATCGCGGCGGACATTCATCCTGGCAACCGGAAGGGCCAGGAGGTTATTGCCGCGTTCAGGGAACGCTACGACTACGTCTCGCTTCCCTGGCACCTGGGCTCCACCTACGACGATGTCTACATCACCGCAGAGTGTCTGCGGCAGACCGGCGACGACCAGGACGCGGACGGCTTCCGCGATTGCCTGTACGGCCTCACCTGGAGCGGTGCAATCGGCCAGAACTACAGCTTCGACGCGAATGGCGAGGTGGTAGGTCTCTCGCGTGTGGTCGTGCAGGTGCTTCCCGTAGCCGAGCGCACTGCGGACAAGAACTACGTGGTGCTGGACCCGCCCGTAGTGGACACCCCGTAGGGCCGCGTCCGGCCACGCCGAGCGCCCGCTTTCCTTGCGCCCCCCTCATTTGCCGTCGGACAATGGAAGTGCGGGGCCAAGGAGGTGGAGCCATAGCAACACACGTGGTCACCGGGGCGTTCAGCTACACCGGCAAGTACATCGCCCGGCGGCTCCTCGCCGAGGGGCACACGCTGCGGACGCTCACGGGGCGTCCTCGACCCGACGACCCCCTCGCCCCGCAGATCGAGGCATTCCCGCTCGACTTCCGCAACCCCGAAACCCTCGCCGACGCCATGCGCGGGGCTGACACGCTGTACAACACCTACTGGATCCGCTTTGCCCGAGGCGAGTTGACCTTCGAGCGGGCCGTGGAGAACTCGCGAGCGCTCATCGGCGCGGCGGTGACGGCGGGCGTACGGCGCATCGTGCACATCAGCGTGACCAACGCGTCTTCGACGTCGTCGCTGGGGTACTTTCGCGGCAAGGGTCTGGTGGAGGAAGCCATCCGCGCCTCCGGCCTGAGCTACGGCATCGTGCGGCCCACGCTGGTGTTTGGGCTGGAGGACGTGCTAATCAACAACATCGCGTGGACGCTTCGCCGAATGCCCGTCATGGCGGCGGCCGCCGGCGGTCACTTTGCGTTTCAGCCGGTGTACGTCGACGACGTCGCGGAGATCGCGGTGGAGGCCGGGCGCGAGGTCGACAACGTGACGGTGGACGCCGCCGGTCCGGACCGCTGCACCACGGCGGAGTTGATTCACATCGTGGGCCAAGCCGTCGGGCGCCGCGCCTTTGTGACGCCGCTGCCGCCGAGGCTGTTCCTGGCTTCGTCGTCGATGCTGGGCGTGCTACTGCGCGACGTCATCATGACGAAGGACGAGCTCGCCGCGCTCATGGGCGGGCTGCTCGTCTCGAACGACCCGCCGCGAGGGCACACGCCGCTGCGGGAGTGGGCGCTCGAGAACGCGTCGTCGCTCGGGCGCAAGTACGCCTCGGAGGTGGCGCGCCACTACCGTTGACGGGGGGCGTCGGTCGACAAGATTGGGGCGAACGATGGAATGAGATGAAACGATGGCAACGCACGTCGTCACCGGGGCCTTCAGCTACACGGGCAAGTACATCACACGGCGGCTGCTGGCCGAGGGCCACTCGGTCAGGACGCTCACGGGCCACCCACGCGCTGACGACCCTCTCACCTCGCAGGTAGAAGTGTTCCCGCTGGACTTTGCCAACACTGACGCCCTGACCAAGGCGCTCCACGGCGCCGACACCCTGTTTAACACCTACTGGATACGCTATTCCCGCGGCGCAGTCACCTTTGAGCGGGCCGTGGAGAATTCGAGGGCGCTCATCGCCGCGGCGGCGGACGCAGGCGTTCGGCGCATCGTGCACATCAGCATCACCAAGGCGTCGCGGGACTCCCCGCTGCCCTACTTCCGCGGCAAGGGGCTGGTGGAGGAGGCCATCGCCGCTTCCGGCCTCTCCTATGCCATCCTGCGGCCTACCGTCAACTTTGGGGTGGAGGACATCCTCCTCAACAACATCGCCTGGTCCGTGCGGCGGTTCCCCATCATCCCCATCCCGGGCGACGGCGCGTATGAACTGCAGCCCATCTACGTCGACGACCTCGCGCTGCTGGCCGTTGAGGCCGCCAGGGGAGAAGACTGCGCCGTCATGGACGCCGTCGGGCCCGAGCGTTACAGCTACGTGGGGCTGGTGCGCCTCATCGCGGGCGCCGTCGGCAAGCGGCCCCGGCTGCTCAAGCTCCCTGCGGGCATGGCGCTGGGGATGTCGCGAGGGTTGGGGTTGGCGCTGCGCGACACGGTGCTCACCCGCGACGAGGTGAAGGGGTTGACGGCCAGCCTTCTGGTGTCCGACGACCCACCCCTCGGCACGGCGTCGCTGCGCGAGTGGGTGCGGGAGCACGCCGACACCATGGGAAGCACGTATGCCTCGGAGACGGCGCGCCACTACCGGTGACGGCTGACGTCGATCGCGACCCCCACTTCCTACAGAGGGCGCCCCTGTTGCCTTCGCGCCGTGCCCCTCGACTCAGGCCGGGCGTACGTGCGCTCTGTGCTCTGCTAGAATGGGCGGCAGGAGGACATATGCCCAACCGACTGGCCCTCGAGACGAGCCCCTACCTGCAGCAGCACGCAAACAACCCCGTCGACTGGTACTCGTGGGGACCGGAGGCCCTTGAGCTTGCCGCCCACGAGGACCGTCCCATCTTCCTGAGCATCGGCTACTCCTCATGCCACTGGTGCCACGTCATGGAACGGGAGTCCTTTGAGGACCCGGAGATCGCGGCGGTAATGAACCGCCTCTTTGTCTGCATCAAGGTGGACCGCGAGGAGCGCCCCGACCTGGACGCCATCTACATGCAGGCCGTGGTGGCGGTCAGCGGCGCCGGCGGCTGGCCCATGAGCGTCTTCCTGACGCCGGACCTGAAGCCCTTCTACGGCGGCACATACTACCCGCCGCAGGACCGGGGCGGCCTCCCGAGCTTCCGCCGTGTGCTGGAGGCGACGGCCAACGCATACCAGCAACGCCGCAACGAGGTTGTCGCGTCCGCCGAGCAGATCGTGGAGCACCTGCGGCAGAGCGCGGCCATCACGGGCGACGACGAGGAGCTGACGCCCGCGGTGCTCGATGTCGCGTTCAAGCGGTTGGCGCCGCACATCGACACCGAGTGGGGCGGGTTCGGGACGAGCATCAAGTTCCCGCAGCCCATGGTGCACGAGTTCCTGTTGCGCTTCGGCGAGCGCAGCGGGGAGCCGACGGCGCAGGTGATGGTCGACCTGACGTTGGACCGCATGATGCGCGGCGGCATCTACGACCACCTCGGCGGCGGCTTCCACCGCTATTCCACGGAACGCACGTGGCTGGTGCCCCACTTCGAGAAGATGCTCTACGACAACGCCCTGCTGGTGCGCCTCTACGTACACGCGTACCAGGCGATGGGTCGGCCCGAGTACCGTCGCGTGGCGGAGGAGACCATCGACTTCATCCTGCGCGACATGCGCGACGCGGCGGGCGGCTTCTACACCGCCCTCGACGCCGACAGCGAGGGCGAGGAGGGGCTCTTCTACATCTGGAGCCGCGCGGAGATCCTGGAGCGCCTCGGCAATGAAGCCGGCGAGCGTTTCTGCAGCGTCTATGGTGTGACGGACGGGGGCAACTTTGAGGGCGCGAACATCCTCTTCCTGCCACAGGAGTTGTCCAAGGCAGCAATCGAGCGGGGCGTCACGGAGGAGCAGCTCCTGACGGAGCTCGCGCCCGCCAAGGCGACGCTACTCGCCGCTCGGGAGCATCGCGTTTGGCCCTTCCGCGACGAGAAGTCGTTGACCGGCTGGAACGCCCTGATGCTCGGCAGCCTGTCGGAAGCCGCCGCGGTCTTCGACAGGGCCGACTACCTGGAAGCGGCGGAGGCCAACGTGGACTTCCTGCTGACGAACATGCGGGACGCGGATGGTCGCCTGTTGCGCACCTACCGCGACGGTGAGGTGAAACTGAAGGGCTACCTGGAGGACTACGCCTTTCTGGTCGACGGCCTTCTGTCGCTGTACGAGGCTACGTTCACACCGCGCTGGCTGTGGGAGGCGCAATCGCTGGCCGAGTCGATGCTGGAGCTGTTCTGGGACCAGGACGTCGCCGGCTTCTACAGCACCGGCATTGACCACGAGGAACTTCTGTTGCGGCCGCAGGACTTCTATGACAACGCGATTCCCAGCGGGGCCTCGGCGGCGGCGCTGGCACTGTTGCGCCTCGGCACGCTGACCGGCGTTCCGCGATACGCGGAGGTCGCGGGGGTCGCGCTGCGTTCGATGCGGACCTCGGTGACCACCCAGGCCATCGGCTACGGGCACTGGCTCTGCGCCATGGACTACGCGCTCTCGACGCCCAAGGAGGTTGTCGTCGTGGGAGAGCGCGACGACGCGGCTACCAAGGCCCTCCTGGAGGCAGTCCACAGCCGCTTCATCCCCAACAAGGTCGTGGCGGGCATGGCGTCGGAGGACGATCCCATCTCGGACGAGCTAGCGCTGCTGGAAGGCCGCGGCCTCGTGGGCGGCCGCCCGACGGCATACGTTTGCCAGAACTACGCGTGCCAGCTCCCGGTCACCGACCCCGCCGCCCTGCTCGAACAGCTCGGCGCGGCAGGGGGCGGCGCAGACCCATCCCAACTGAGCAGCTACCTGCTCCCACCCAAGTGGAAGCTGAACCCCACGTCGGAGGCGGGAGAGTAGGGGAACGAGGGCGCGCTACCCGCATGTGGGGAGCATCGCGAAAGCGCCCTCCCGCACTTCGTAGCGGCCTATCTTGCGGACCAACGCCTCGCGCACCGGCAGATCGAGCGGCGTGGGACGACCGCCGCCGCGTCCTTGTTTGGCCCCAACGCTCTCGAGCTTTGCCAGCTCCTTCGCCCCTTCCAGCGCCGTAAGTTCCGCGTCAAAGTAGTCGAACCAGGGGAGGCCGGCGTCGGTGTACTTCTTTGCCGTCGGCGGCCGCTGCGGGGGCGACTGCCCCGTCACGTTGAAGAAGGCAACGCTGTTGAGGATGTGCACGAAGCAGCGGGAGTAGGCCTCGGTCTCCCACGCGTCGATGCCGTAGTCGTCCTCGTAGATCTCCTGCCGCATGAGCCCGCCGGGCGCGAGCCCCATTTCTGATGACGGCGGCGCCATCGCGAAGTTTATCCCCCCTTCGTGGATCCTCGGCTTCCTGCGCTGCAGCTCCTCGTACACCGCCGCCTTCATGGGGTAGACAGCTAGTTGGATCCCCCCGTGCTTCGCCTCGCCGGTCAGCTGCTCCTCCGCGGTGTACCCCTCGCCAAGGGGCATGGCGACGAACTGCCTGATCATCCCCTTGCGGACGTTGAAGCCGTCGAGCCACGGCTGGTCGGGCGCCACCAGGTAGTCCTGCAACTTGGCGAGCTTGTTCCGCCACTGGCGGCCGGTCACGGCGTTGATCTTGCCCGCGCCGACCTTCACCGCCATCGGATAGCCGCCATCGAAGGAGAGCCATGTCGCCTCCGCCTGGTGCATGGGGAAGAAGACACCGCCGTGGGCGGCCCACTCGGCCGGCGTCGTTTCGCGGTAGTCGTCCACGTGGTGCAGCGGAAATTGCCCGAGGCCCGGCGGCAGGAAATGGGCAGTCCCGTCATCGGGAATACGCAGCGTACGCTGGAAGTCGATGGATAGCGCTGCGCGGCTGTGCACCTCTGGAAAGCGGAATACCAGTTGGTCGTCTCGAAGTTCGATCATGGCTTCACCTCGCGTTGTTTTGGCTCGTTACCAGGCGCCGTCGCGCACTTCCCGGGCGATGCGGAGGATGGCGTGGTCCGGCGCGTCCCTGAGCTGCCGGATGAGGTCTGCGAACAGCAGCGGCCGGCTTAATATGATGCGCTGCAGGTCGCCCGACACCTTCCCCGACATGGCAAGCAAGAGGTCCGGGTCCTCCGACAGCTCCTCGGCGAGCCGGCGCGTTGCGGCCTCGGAGGGCGGCGGCACCAGGTCGCGCTCAATCTTGCTCAGGTATGCCGGTTCCACACCGATACGCTGTGCCACCTTGCGCACGGAGAATGCTTTGTCGTCTCCGTACCGGCGCTCTCGAGCTTCCCTTATGTAGCTTCCGTATGTCATGTGTACTATATACTACACACTACACGAAACTTGTCAAGTGTCTCCGGGCGTTTGTCTATCTTCTCACCCCCTTGCACCGTACGGGTGCGGCCTCCAGGGGTATTGTCCCATATGGGTTTCGTGTGCAAGGATGCGTAGACCTTCGCGTCAGTAGACCGCTATGGGAACCGATTCGCCGTAGGAGGCGTCTTAGCTTGTGACGCACCCAGACCTCGCCATGGACGCCTCCCGTTTGGAGGAGGCCCAAGCAGTCCAGCGCTGTCAGGCGGGGGACAAGGAGGCCTTTCGCTACGTCGTTGAGCGGTATGGGAACTTGATGTACGGGACCGCGTACCAGTTGACCCGCAACCACGCCCGCGCGCAGGAACTGACCCAGGACGCGCTGGTGCTGGCGTGGCGCGGCATCAACTCGTTCCAGGGGGGATCGCTCAAGGCATGGCTGGTCAAGATCCTGACCAACCGGGGCATCAGCATCGGGCGACGCCACGAGATCGACGCCGCGACCCTCGACGACCCTGACTCGCCGGTCAACGTCGCCGACGAGACGCAGGACCCGGCGGCGGCGGCCATTTCGACGCTGGAGCGCGAGCGCATCCAGGGCGCGATGGCGACGCTGCCGGAGGAGCAGCGACAGGTGGTGGCGTTGCGGTTTTTCTCGGAGTTGTCCGTCTCGGAGACCGCGGCGGCGTTGGGAGTGCGCGAGGGGACGGTGAAGTCGCGACTCTCTCGGGCCTTGAACCGTCTGCGGGATGTGCTCGTGGAAGAGTACTCTTAGGCAAGCTCGTAGGGCATTCGTAAAGGAAACGCACGTTGGTTGATGAAATGGACCGGGACGACATAGAGCGTCAGTTGCAGGACTACTTCGCGTCCGAGAGGGCGGAAGTGCGTGCGCCCGCGGACCTGTGGGCGAACGTCTCCGCGCGACTCGGGCCGCAGAAACCGGCGCCGTGGTGGCGCAGGGTGTTCGCTGGCGCCTCGCTGCAGGGCGCGGGAAGGGTGTACGCCGGCGCTGCGGCGGCCCTCGCGGTTGCGGTCGTGGGCGCCGTCATGTACGGGGCGATCTTCGGCTTCGACGGTTCCGGCGGCCCCGGCGTCACGCAAGAAGAGTCCGCGGCGTCCGACTCGCCGATGACGACCGCTGCCGCGTCCTCGATGGCAGCCGCCCCCGCGCAACCGTCCACACCGACGCCTGCCCTTGCGCCCGAATCGGCCGAGATGGCCCCGGCAGCCGCGATGTCGGAATCCGCGGCCATGTCGGACTCCGTCCCGCGAGCGCCCTCCGGCACGACGCAGAACGCGTCCGCCGGCAAGGCGCCCGCCGAGGAACCGTCCTTCAGTAAGGTCTGGGGATTCTCAGGCAACGTCCGGAGCGACCTATTCTGGGTCGCGTTGCCGGAGGGCTGGCGGTCCGGCGCTCCCTCGCACATGGACGGGGTGTGGATGGGCATGCTCTCCGGTCCCGACATGACCCTGCACTACACACTCGGCGTACGCGTGCAGACCGACATGCTGCTGGCGAGCACGCGGTCGCAGGCCTCCGAGCAGCAGCAGCGCATGTGGGATGAGTACGTCATCGGCAACTTTGCCCTTTTCTCCGCGCCGAAAGAGGGCATGACCGGAAGCCTGAGTATGACACTGCAACTGCCCACCGGCACCCTGCGGGTCACGGGCGAGCGGTTGACGCCGGAGCAGCAGCAGCGCGCGCTCGACGTCTTTCGCTCCATCATTGCGTAGCTTTTTGCCCCATTCCCGATTTCTGGCCCGCAATGTGATATTATGGTGACCCAAGCCGTACTGGAGGCTAGTGGCCGCAGGCTCTGTCGCTCCCCGATGACAGTTTGCAGTGGCCTTGTGGCATGAGCGCACCTGACGACAGAGATTCCATAGCAGAACGCGACGGGGATCCCGAAGAGGACCCCCAGACGCGCGTCGCCGTGGAGTCTTCCGGGTCGGGAGGCCGCCGCGGCGATGACAACCCGCACCACTACGTCGACCACGTTGAGCGTGGCCGTGCCGCCATCACCGGGCGGATGTTCGCCTCCCTCAGCAACCCGCACTTCCGCCTGTTCATGGCCGCGATGATGGGCCAGATGGGCGCCATGAACATGCAGATGGTGGCCCGCTCCTGGTTCATGTATGAGTTGACGGGCTCCGCGGCGCTTCTCGGCCTCGTGAGCCTTGCCAACGGCCTTCCCATGCTCTTGTTGTCCCTCTACGGCGGCGTCATTGCGGACCGTGTACAGAAGAAGTACGTGCTCATTGCCGGACAGATAGCTTCAGCCGTGCTGGCCTTGGGAGTCGCGGCCCTCATTACCACAAACCTTATCAACTGGCAGCTCCTTATCGTTGCGTCCGTGATACAGGGCATGATCATGGCCCTGATGATGCCCTCCCGGCAGGCGGTCATTCCGGAGTTGGTCGGAGAAAAGGGGCTGACCAACGCCGTCGCCCTCAACACGGCGGGCATGAACCTGAACCGACTGACCGCGCCGGGCATCGCGGGGTTGATGATCGCGGTAATCGGCATCGAGTCGGTGTACTACGTCATGACGGTGTTGTACATCGTCGCGACGGTCTTTGCGTTGTCGCTCCCCATCTCGGGAACGACGTCGCTGGCGGGAATGAATGCGCTCGACAACGTCAAGGAGGGTCTGCGGTACATCAAGGACAGCCCGGTGTTGCCGGGGCTGCTGGTAGTGACGCTCATAGCAGTGGTGCTCTCGATGCCCTACATGATGCTGCTGCCCATCTTCACCAAGGACATCATCACGGTGCAGGCGGAGTCGCTTATGTGGGTGACGCGGTTGCCGCTGATCGGCGGGCTGCTGGAATCGGTCCCGGACCTGTTTACCCAGTCCAGTTTCCGGTTGGGACTGATCATGACGGTCTCGGGGATCGGCGCGCTGGCGGGTTCGCTGTTCATCGCGGCGCTGCCGCCGGGCACGCGCGGCGTGATGTTCCTGGCAAGCCTGATGGTGACGGCCATTGCGCTGTTGGCATTCGCAATCTCGCCCTGGTACTTCCTGTCCCTGGCGCTGGTGATCCCGCTGGGTCTGGGGCAGGCCGGCCGCATGGCGCTGAGCAACGCGCTGGTGCAAGCCAACGCTGACGACGCACACCGGGGCCGGGTGATGAGCGTCTACATGATGGAGTTCGGCGTAACCAACTTCGGCATTTTCCTCATCGCCATCCTGGCCGGGCACATCGGTGTGCAGTGGGCCATCGGCGGCGGCGCGGCGCTGCTGGCAGTGATGACGTTGTACTTCTTCCTGAAGACGCCCAACGTCCGCCGGCTGCCGTAGTCACGGGTCATTTGGCGCTCTAACCAACACTGACAGGAGCATCCCTTTGAGACACCTCATCACTATCCTTGTGTCGACCGGCATCATCCTGGCGCTCAGCCTCCCGGGCTGCATCGGCGGCGAATCGGAGTCAGGCGAACACGAAGGCGGCGAGTCGGCCGGCGAACACGGCGGCAGCGGGGAGTCGGGCGAGCACGACGGCGAGGGTGAAGGCGAGTCCGATGGCGACGGTGAAGAGTCAGGCACGCAGTTTGGGTTGAACGACACCTTCGACGAGGTCCGGGCCGGCGCTCGACTGAAGCTGTCCTACGACTCGGCGGCCAACGCCTTCACGGGCACCGTGGAGAACACCACCGGAGCCACGCTGCGGCGGGTCAGGGTCGAGGTGCACCTCTCCAACGGCACCGAGCTAGGCCCGACGACTCCGACGGACCTCGCTCCCGGTGAGATGGCCGCCATCACGCTACCGGCAACCACCCAACCCTTCGAAACGTGGAGCGCCCACCCGGAAGTCGGCTGATTCCTGCATCCGACCAACGCCATTGGCAGCTACGACGCGAGGCAATCGCTACCTTGCATTCAGGGGTCCCTCTAACGCCCCTTATGTCACGTCCGACGGCGCGGGGCCTCGGAAGCGGGCAGCCTGCAGCTCCGCCGAGGTGACCGGCGGCAGGTCGACGAGCTCGTCGTACAGCGACATCGGCGGCTCGACGTCCTTGAGCGCCGGGATGACGTGCTCCCCCATCAGCTTGATGGAGCGCATCACCTTTTCGTGGGTAATGTTCCCAAACATCATCCAGTTGCTGACGTTGGTGACACCGAACTCAGCCGCCTTCTGGAATTTCGCGATGATTGCGTCCGGGTCGCCGAAGAAAAGCGTTTCCTGCAGTTGCGTCTCGTCCAGCTCTCCCGGGAAGGGGCCCGAGGCCACACGGCCGTCGGTGACTTCCAGCCGGTTCAGCGCGCGTCCTGCGCGTATCTGCCAGCGGGCGTGGTGCAACTCCTCCAGCGCCTCCGCCATTGTCGGCGCCACGTGCGTCATGGACTGCAGACCCAAGTCCGGCCGGTGATAGTCCCTGCCCTCCGCCTTCAGCGCGTGCACCAGCGAGGTCAGGTGGGACCGCACGCCGCTCGCGCCCAGCAGGCCGGTGGTAATGGGCATCATGTCCCACTTGGCCGCCAACTGCATGGTCTCGACGCTGGTGCCGGCCACCCACAGCTTGGGGTGCGGCTTCTGCAGCGGCTTCGGCCAGACGGTCGTAGGGTGGTTGACCTTTACGAACTCGCCGTCGTAGGTGAAGGACTCGTCCTGCGTCCAAGCCTTAACCATCACGTCCAGCGACTCGAGGAAGATCTGCCGCGAGTCCGGCAGGTCGATGTCGAAGCGCGACATCTCGTGGGGCTGGTAGCCTCGCCCGATGCCGCAGATGAAGCGCCCGCCGCTGAGGTTGTCGAGCACCGCCACCTCCTCGGCGAGCCGCAGGGGGTTCCAGATGGGCAGCACGAGGACGGCGGTGGCGATCTGAAGGCGCTTGGTCCGCTCGGCGATGGCCATGGCCTGCAGCAGCGGCGCCGGCGAGTTGCCGTAGTTCGAGAAGTGGTGCTCCGCGACGAGAACGTAGTCGAAGCCCATCTCCTCCGAGTATTGAATCTGCTCCATCCCCTCCTCAAAGAGGGTCTTCCAGTCTCGGACCTCCGGGTTGGGCCACTCATAGAACAGGCCGAATTTCATAGCAAGACCCCTTCATGGCAATGGGATAGCAGCAAGTGTGGGCAACGCGGGCGGCAGTGTCAACGGGCCTCGGGGTGGGGCGCATTGTCGCTACTGGGCACACCGCCATGACGAGGTGCTATCATGCGCCCACAGCGGTGAAGGAGGGCAGCGGCATGAGCGGCGAGATTGTGAGTGTTCGAGCCAGGGACGGCGTCCGGCTTGACGGCATGTGGCGAACGCCGGAGCCCTCGGCGGGCAACGGCCTGCCCGTCGACGTGATGGTCCTCCACCACGGCGTCGGCGGCAATTTCTACGGCTCCAGCCCCTTCGAGAGCTTTGCGCCCAAGCTGCTGGAGAACGGCTGTGCCACCATACGCGTGAACAATCGCGGCCACGACGCCGTCAGCAACGCCCTTCGCGACGGGGTGCGCACCAGGTTCGGCGCGGCGTACGAGATCATCGACGATTGCCGCCAGGACTGGGCGGCGTGGATCGACTTTGCGGAAGCGCAGGGCTACGAGCGCATCGGCGTTTGGGGCCACAGCCTCGGCGCGGTGAAGTCGATCTACCACGCCGCCGTTGAGCACGACCCGCGCGTCACGTGCGTCGTCGCCGGCTCCCCGCCACGGTTCAGCTACAGCGCCTACTCCAGCGTCGAGACGTGGGGCCACGAGGAGGAGGCGGGCAAGCGCTTCTCCGAGACCTGCGCCCTAGCGATGTCCTACGTGGAGAAGGGCGACTCGGAGCAGCTCATCCAGGTGGAGTTCCCTGTGCCGCTGCTGGTCAGCGCGGGCACGTACATCGACAAGTACGGGCCGGCGGAGCAGTACGACGTGGTGACCCGCATCCCGGACGTGACCGTGCCGTTGTTCTGTGTCATCGGCACCGCGGAGCCGATGGAGCAGTTCCCGTTCTGGGGCCTGCCGGAGGAGATGCAGCGGCTCCACGATGACGTGGAGAACTTCACGTTCTCCTACGTCGACGGCGCCGACCACTCCTACACCAACCACCGCAAAGAGGTGTGGGACGTCACGGAGGCATGGCTGCGCAGCCTGTGACATCCAAGTGACGCCACACATTGCGGGGAGCGTCTACAGTTGCAGCGCGGACAGGAACTCCGCGGCCGTGACGATCTTGACGCCCTCATATTTCCCAAGGGGCAGCAGGTGACGGCGGTCGCCGGTGACGAGGAAGTCCGCCTCGGCGGCCGCCACGCAGTCAAGGATGCGGTTGTCGGCGTGGCCGCCGGGGACGGCGATAGCCTGCGGTACGGGGTCAATGATGGTGGCGATGCGGCGCAAATCTGTGATGTCATTCGCTATGCCGTGCTCATCCCGGTGAAATTTGCGCGCTAGGACGCGTTGGACTTCATCGAGAATGAAGGGCGAAAGCACCAACTAAAACCGCCCCTTATCGGCTAGCTCAAGCATCCTTCGCTCATTGCCACGGTACTGAACGCCCGAAATTATGACGTTGGTGTCCAGCGTTACCCTCATGCGCTAGAGGCTTTGGCCTCGGCTGCAGCAGCCTCTGCCGCCATCTCAGCACGCACTTCTTCCACCAGCCGGGGAATGTCCGATTTCTTGATGCCGAGCCGCTTGGCCTCCTCGCTGCCATACTTGCGGAGGTAGTCCATTTCGCGTTCGTGCACATAGCAACGGATGGCCTCCCGCAAGAAGGCGCTCACGGGCAGGCGGTCGCGTTCCGCGACTTCTTCGACGCCGTCCACCAAGTCTAACGGCAGGGTGACCGTGTACCTTTTGCTGGTGTGCATATGTAGCCCCCACGCAGATGTGCCTGTAAGTAGCATGTTGCAGGTTGGGCATGCGGTCAAGGGCCAGCCGTGTTGCAGCGGCTCGCCCCCCGTCACGCCTCGACGTAGTAGTCCATGCCGAGGTGTGTGATCTGGTCCTCGCCGGCCATCCAGCGCAGCGTGTTCTTCATCTTGGTCTGCTGGATGAAGAGGTCGTGCTCCGGGTACAGGTTGCGGGCGTGGTGGGGGCTCTTGAAGTAGAAGGAGAGCCACTCCTGGATGCCGCTCAGGCCGGCCCGCTTGGCCAGGTCCATGAAGAGCGCCAGGTCCAGCACCAGCGGCGCCGCCAGAATGGAGTCGGAGCACAGGAAGTTCACCTTGATCTGCATCTTGCGGCCCAGCCACCCAAAGATGTCGATGTTGTCCCACCCCTCCTTGTTGTCGCCGCGGGGCGGGTAATAGTTGATGCGCACCTTATGGTAGGCGTCGCCGTAGAGCTCGGGGTAGAGCTCCGGCTGCAGGATGTACTCGAGCACACCCAGCTTCGACTCCTCCTTCGTGCGGAAGTTCTCCGGCTCGTCCAGCACCTCGCCGTCGCGGTTGCCGAGGATGTTGGTGGAGAACCAGCCGTCCAGGCCCAGCATACGCGCCTTCAGCATCGGGCCCAGCACCGTCTTGACCAGCGTCTGCCCCGTTTTGAAGTCCTTGCCGACGATGGGCACACCCTTTTCGACGGCCAACCGCTCGATGACGGGCACGTCCACCGTGAGGCTCGGGCTGCCGTTGACGAAGGGCACGCCCTCCAGCATGGCGGCGTAGGCGTAGAGCATCGACGGGGCGATGAGCTCGTCGTTCTCCTGCAGGCCGCCAAGGAAGTGCTCGATGTCCTCGTGGACCTCCGACTCGGTGATGAACTTCTCGGTGGAGGCGGCGTAGATCATGACGAGGCGGTCGCAGCGGTTGGCCTTCTTGAAGTTGCGGACGTCTTCGCGGATAGCCTCGACGAGGTCGAGCTTGGTGGCGACAGTCTTCACATTGTCGCCGGAGATGCGCTTGACGTAGTCGATGTCGAAAGCTGCGGGCATGGGTTCGATGCCCTTCAGGAAGTCGGCAATGGGCTCGATGTCCTCGTGCTGGTTCAGCACGCCGGCCTTGAGCGCCGCCTCGTAGGCGTTGTCGGAGATGGGGTCCCAGGCGCCGAAGACGAGCTGGTCCAATTCTGCCAGCGGCACCAGTTCCTTCACCAAGGGCGAAGTGCCGTCAGTCCGCTTGCCCACACGAACGGTGCCCATCTGGGTGATGGAACCGATGGGCTGGCCCATGCCGCGCCGCACGTGCTCCACACCGGCGATAAGGGTGGATGACACGGCGCCGAGCCCCACCAACAGGATGCCGAGGCGGCCGCTCGCCGGCGCGATGTCGGGCGCGTTGGACTGCATGAAGTCCTTTGGCTCCAGCGCAATGCCCCGGCTGCGGGCCAGCGTCATGAGGGTATCGTGCCAGTGGGCCGGCACGCGTCCCGTCTTGGCCCAATGCTGCACGGTGCTCTGCCGCTTGCCGATGAGGTGCGCGAGGGCGGTCTGCCCGCCAAACCGATGGATGATCTTTTCTGCGGAATTCCTTTGCGTACTCATGGTAATAATTTTATCAATTATTTTGGTACAGAGCAAGGGCATTGGATCAGATTGGGTCATCGATGGCGTTGGAACCGCTAGTCGATTCTGGAGTCGCACGTACGCGGAGGGACTCGTTCTGGAAAACGACTCTGTAGCTATGCACGCCGTTTCCCTATACGGAGTCATCTCGTTTCAAGAAAGTCTCTTGGGTAAACGCGAATTTCGTTCGCCAGAACAGTCTATCCAACAAGCATTCGGCGGTGTGCGTGGGAGCACGGTAGTCGGGCAAGGGGCGTCGGCGCAATGGCGCGATGGCGGCGGCAAAGTGGGTGGCGAGCGCAACATGGCGTTTCCGTAGGCGCACGGGGTAAGGAGGCCTATAATGCCGCCACACATCCACGCGGGAGGCCCCATGCAGGGAATGCTCTTCCTTGGCAACAAGCAGGTGGCGCTTCGAGCGTTCCCAACACCCTCCGGCCCCAGCGGTCGACAGGTCGTGGTCAAGATGCGGGCGTCCGGCCTCTGTGGCAGCGACCTCACCCCCTACCGCGCTGTGCCCGGAGACCTGGGCACGCGGGCGCACGTCATCGGCGGGCACGAGCCCTGCGGCGACGTCGTCGAGCTCGGCCCCGAAGCGCGCAACGTCCGCGTCGGCGACCGCGTCATGGTCTACCACTACAGCGGCTGCGGCACGTGCGCCCAATGCCTCACCGGCTGGTGGCACATGTGCACCCGCGGCGAGGTGATCTACGGCGCTCAGGCCCACGGGGGCTTCGCCGATTACCAGCTCGTGGAGGACTACATGTGCGTCCCCATGCCGGACGGCCTCAGCTATGAAGAGGGCGCGGCCTGCGCCTGCGGCACGGGGACGGCGTACCAGGCCCTCAAGCGGCTCTCGGTCACCGGCAGGGAGACCCTTGCCGTCTTCGGCCAGGGCCCGGTCGGCCTCAGCGCGACGATGTTCGGCGCGGCCAGCGGCGCGTACGTAATCGCCGTCGACCCGATCGCGGAACGGCGCGCCCTGGCGGCGAAGCTCGGCGCGGCCCAGACCGTCGACCCGACCGACGCCGACCCCATCGAGGTCATCAGGGCCGCAACCCACGGACGCGGCGCCGACGCCACGCTCGACGCCACCGGCATCGCCGACGTCCGCCTCGCTGCCGTGCGCTCCGTGCGCGACTGGGGCCAAAGCTGTTTCGTCGGTGAGGGCGGCACCGTCACCTTCGACGTCACCACCGACATCATCCGACGGCAGCTCACCCTCATGGGTTCGCGGACGTTCAGCACCCTCGTGCTGGAGGAGCTCGGCCGCTACGTCGTGGACCGGGGACTGCCTCTCCGCGAGCTGATCACGGGTCGCTTCACCCTCGACCAAGTGGACGACGCCTTCGTCCGATTCGAGGCCGGCGCGGCGGGCAAGTACGTCGTGACATGGGACTAGGCCTGCGCGAGGATGCGGGCGAGGCCCTATAATGGCCCCAACATCCAAAAGGAGGCCCGCCATGCAGGGCATGTTCTTCCTCGGCGACAAGCAGGTCGCGCTGCGGGATGTTTCCGCGCCTTCCGGCCCCACCGGCCGCCAGGTGATCTTGAAGATGAAGGCAGCGGGCCTCTGCGGCAGCGACCTCCGTCCCTACCGCTCGACGCTGGAAGGCCTCGGCCAGCGGGCCAGCGTAATTGGCGGCCACGAGCCCTGCGGTGAGGTCGTCGAGCTAGGCCCTGAGGCGCGCAACGTTCGCGTCGGCGACCGCGTCATGGTCCACCACTACAGCGGCTGCGGGCGCTGTGAGCACTGCCTCTCCGGCTGGGCGCAGCTCTGCCCCAACGGCATGACGCTGTACGGCTCCCAGGCCCACGGCGCCATGGCTGAATACCAGTTGGTCGAGGACCACATGTGCGTCCCCATGCCCGACGGCCTCAGCTATGCAGAGGGAGCGGCGTGTTCCTGCGGCACCGGCACCGCCTACCAGGCCCTCAGGCGGCTCGGCGTCTCCGGCCGAGACACCTTCGCCGTGTTTGGGCAGGGGCCCGTCGGGCTGAGCGCCACGCTGTTCGGCGCGGCCAGCGGTTCCTACGTCATCGCCGTCGACCCGATCCCCGAGCGCCGCGCCCTCGCGCTGAAGCTCGGCGCGTCGGAGACCATCGACCCCAACGAGGTCGACCCCATCGAAGTCATCCGGTCTGCGACCCACGGCCGAGGCGCCGACGCCACCCTCGACGCCACGGGCGTCGCGGAGGTGCGCGCCCAGACCGTCCGCTCGACGCGCGTGTGGGGCCGAAGCTGCCTCGTCGGCGAGGGCGGCACCGTCACCTTCGACGCCACCAACGACATCATCCACCGACAGGTGACGCTCATGGGCTCGTGGACGTTCAGCACGGTGGTCTTGGAGGAGTTGGGGCACTACGTAGTCGACCGGGGCATTCTCCTGCGCGACATGATTACAAGGACGTTCACGCTGGACCAGGTCGCCGAAGCCTTCGCAGACTTCGAGGCGGGCGCAGCGGGCAAGTACGTCGTGACGTGGGACTAGTCTCCCCCCGTTCGCCCTGAGCCTGTCGAAGGGCCGAGAGACTTACTCCCGCAGGTTACTCCCGCGGGCGGGGCTTGATGTGCAGGCGGTTGGCAACCTTGTTGTAGGTCGACACGCCGTGGATGAGGGGCTGTGCCCACCAGGGCGGCGGGCTTGGATGCAGCGTCGCCTCTCGGAGGGCGGCGAGGAACCCGAGCGGCGTCCCGTCGAACTCCGGCATCTCCGTGTACGTGCACCCCATCTCCCACGGATGATGCGAGTCGCTGACGGCGGTGACCGCGAGCCCGTGTTCGGCGGCGGCGGCCCGCGCGCGCTCTTCCGCGCCCCGGAAGACGTTGCGCGCGTTGAACGCCTCAATGATGTCGGCGTGGGGCAGCACCTCGACCATCGCGTCGTCGGAGAGCACGCTCGTGCGCACCGTGTCGTAGGGGTGCGGGATCGAGACGAGCCCGCCCTGCGCCTTGATTCGCTCCACGGTCTCCATCGGCGACAACCCCCGCGGCACTTCCTCCGTCAGGAACAACCCCGTGATCTCGCCGTGCGTGCTCTTGACCTCCGATGCGACGATGACCGGGAATGGCGCGATCTTTGCGACCGCCTGCCCGCCTCGAATGGTGTTGTGGTCCGTGACCGCGATGCACCCCAGCCCCATGCGCAGAGCTCGCGCGACGAGCGCCTCAGGCGACGTGGCGCAGTCCCGCGAGTAGTAGGTGTGCATGTGAAAATCACCGCGCATGGATGTGGTCCCCTCTCAGCCCGAGGCGTCCGGCCGTTTCCAGCAGGGGCCTACGCCATCCCCGCCGTTCGCCCTGAGGGAAATCGAAGGGGGTAAACGGCGGGGGCCTACGCCTCGTACTCTTCTTCCTCTTCCTGGAGCCCCGGGGCGTCCTGGATGAAGCGCATCTGCTCCCCCAGCGAGGTCTGCAGCCGGGTGATGCGCAGTTCGGCGGAGCTGAGCAGCTCGTTGCAGACGCGGGCCAGTCGGGCGCCCTCTGCGTAGAGATTGGTGGCCTCGTCCAGCGTCAGCCCGCCGGACTCCAGCGCCTGCACCGTCTGCTCCAGCCGCTGGTAAGCCGCCTCGAACGTCAGCTGCTCCTCGGGCTCTCCACCGTTCTTCTTGGACGTCATCTTCCCCGCTCCCGGCCCTTGCTGATGGACAATCATGCAGCCGACATACAGATACAGAGCAAGTGTAGCACACACAGGCTTGGAGACAGACGGAGGGAAGCCCCGAGAACCTACTCGAGGGTGAGGAGGTACGCGACAACGTCCTCGAAGTCGCCGCCGAGCACGTCCTTGAGCCCCGCGGTCATGAGCGGCGTGTACTCGGGGGCGATGAACGCGCCGGGTTCCTCGATGGACTGCCGGATGTACTCCTCGGCGCTGAGGCCCGTGCGTGTGGCCGCCACGGTGCCGATGTTGCTGAGCTCCGGCCCGATGGTACCCGTCGTGCCGGCGTCCGCGACCGTGTGGCAGATGCCGCACGTAGTCACGAACGCGGCGGGAACGCCCTCGGGGAGTGGGCGAGGGGGTTCGCAATCAATGCAAACGATTGTGGGTAGAGGCGGCAGCGAATCGGGTGGCAGAACGACGGTTGGTCCAGGGTTCTTGCAAGCCGCCAACAAAACGGCTAAACCCATCGTCAGGGCAAGAAGCAATAGCGTTGCGCGGAGGAGCATGCCTGCTCTCCAGTCCAGGTGCACCAGTTCAACACTATGTTACAACTTTCACAAACCGGCGTCCAGACAGCGCGCAGCTACTCGAGGGTGAGCAGGTAGGCGACCACGTCCTCGAAGTCGCCGCCGAGCACGTCCTTCAGGTTCGCGGTCATGAGCGGCGTGTACTCGGGAGCGATGAACGCGCCGGGTTCCTCGATGGACTGCCGGATGTACTCTTCGGCGCTGAGGCCCGTGCGTGTGGACGCCACGGTGCCGATGTGGCTGAGCTCCGGCCCGATGGTTCCCGTCGTGCCGGCGTCCGCAACCGTGTGGCAGATGCCGCACGTGGTCACGAACGCGGCGGGAACGCCCTCGGGGGGAGCCGCTCCATGGCCATTCTCTCCACCCGTGATGGGGACGATGATGCCCAGCGGCGAAAGGGGTTCGGGCTGCGCGACCATGGTTGGCCCCGGGTTCTGGCAGGCTGCCAACAATACGACGGCCCCCACCACGAGGGCCAAGAGAGTCACAATAGTGCGGGATGCCATGCCCGCTCTCCAGTCGAAGTGCAGCATTTCAGCCATATGTTACGACTTTCACACACGGGTGTCCAGATAGTCTACGGGGAGATTTCTGAAGACAGCGCCACAGTGGAGCAACGACCCATAGCCCGTGCTAGGAACTCCCCCCATCCCCCTCCACGCGCGCGGCAAAACCGCCCTCGTGGAGCCGCACCCGCACCGCGTCGCCCGGCGCGACCTGCGCCGCGTCGAGCAGCGTTTCGCCGGTGTCGTCGCGGCTGACGACGGCGTAGCCCCGTCGCAGCACGCCCGCGGGGTCCAGCGCGACAAGCCGCTGGTCCAACCCCGACACGCGCTGCCGGTGCAGGGCAAGCCCGTTCTCCAGCCGCATGACGAGCCCCTGCAGCAGGTCGTCCACGTGCTGACGGCGTGAGGCGATGTCCGGCACACGCCGATCGATGATGGCGGCGCAGTCGCGCACCCGCGCAGTGCGCATGGCGATCTCTTGCAGAACGCCCTGGTAGAGGGCTTGCCCGTTCTGCGTCACCCGCGCCGCCAGGATGCGGGAGTCGGGCACGGCGAGCTCCGCCGCGGCCGAGGGCGTGGGCGCGCGCACGTCAGCCACCATGTCCGCGACCGTGGTGTTGGTCTCGTGCCCCACGGCGCTGATGACCGGCGGGCGGCTGCCGTAGACGGCCCGCGCCACGGTCTCCTCGTTGAAGGTCCACAGGTCCTCCGTGGAGCCGCCGCCGCGCGCCAGGATGACGGCGTCGATCCCCGGCTCGGCGTTGATGACCTCGAAGGCCTCGATGATCGACGGCGCGGCGGTGTCGCCCTGCACGAGGCACGGGGCGAGCACCAGCTCCGTCAGCGGGTAGCGTCGCTCGACCACCGTTTGGATGTCGTGCCAGACCGCGCCGGTGGGCGAGGTGATCACCCCGATGCGCTGCGGGAATTCGGGCAGCGGGCGTTTGCGGCTCGGCTCGAATAGCCCCTCGCTCTGCAGCCTGACAATGAGCCGCTCCAGCTCCAGGTAGCGCTCACCCATGCCTTCGGGGCGCGCTAGGTCGACGATGCACTGCAGGTCACCCCGAGCCTCGTACACCGAAATGCGCCCGTGCGCCGAGACGGCTGCGCCGTTGGCCAGGTGCTCTCCCCCGCTGCCGTTGCGGAACATGACGCAGCGCAGGACGGTGTTGGCCTCTTTGAGCGAGAAGTAGGTGTGGCCGGCTGCTGATCGGACGACGTTCGAGGCCTCGCCGCTCACCCACAGGTCGGCCAGCAGGGCGTCCCGTTCCAGGGACTCCTTGATGTAGCGCGTGACCTGCGAGACGGTGTAGACGGCCATTGTCTGCTCCCGGAAAGCGTGAGGGGCGCCAATCAGTTCGGCGCCCCTTCTGCGTACTTGGTCTGGTCTCCGTGCGGTCCCCTGTCGAGAGCCACGGCGCTAGTTCACCAGCGACAGGTACTCGCCCGTGCGGGTGTCGACCTTGACGACCTGCCCGACGGTGACGTGCATCGGCACCTTCACCTGCGCCCCCGTCGCCAGCGTGGCCGGCTTGCGCCCGGACGACGCCGTGTCGCCCTTGAACGCCGGCGGCGTGTCGATCACCTCGAGGTCGACCGTGGTCGCAAGCTCGATGCTGACCGGCTCGCCCTTGAAGGCGACGATGGTGATGCTCTCGCCCTCTTTCAGGAACCTGGACTGGTCGCCGATCTGGTCCGGCGTGAGGGGGAACTGGTCAAACGTCTCGGTGTCCATGAAGACGTAGGAATCGCCGTCATTGTAGAGGTACTGCGCCTCGGTCTGCTCCACCTCGGCAACGGTGAGCCGCTGGCTGCCTGGCAGGTTGCGCTCGAACACCTTGCCGGAGCGGAGCTGCCGCACCTTGAGCGTAAGCGTGGGCGCGCGCTGCTGCATGTAGACGTGCTTGAAGTCCACGATCTGGTAGGCGTCGCCGTCCAATTCAACGTTGAGGCCCCTGCGGATTTCGTTGTAGTTCACCGTGTCCGCCATGTGCTGCTCCTGCTCCTCGCGCCGCCGCGGGCCTGCGCCGTACTCCCCGGCGCCCGCTGCAGCGCGGCTTGGCCCTATCCGTGCTTGGGGTTCTCGTGCTTGTGGGACGTGGTCAGCGAGCGGACCTTGCCGTTCTCCATGACCACGGTGTCTTCGATTCGAACACCGCCCCAGCCGGGGATGTAGATGCCCGGTTCGATGGTGAAGACCGTTCCGTCGACCAGCGGGTCGTCGCAGCGCGGGCTGACTCGCGGGTACTCGTGCACCGCCAGGCCGATGCCGTGGCCGAGGCTGTGCCCGAACCGCTCGCCGTACCCCGCCTTGTCGATGATGTCCCGCGCGATCCCGTCAGCCTCGCCCGAGTTCATCGTCGGGTCGACGGTGACCGACGCGGTCATCTGCGCGTTCAACACGGTGTCGTAGACGATGCGGAACATCTCGTCGGGCTCGCCCAGGCAGATTGTCCGGGTCATGTCGCTGTTGTAGCCCAGGTACCGTGCCCCGAAGTCCATGACGACCGGCTCGCCCGCGGCAATGCGCCGCTCCGTGGGGTGGTGGTGCGGCTTGGCGGCGTTTGGCCCCGCCGCGATGATCGTCTCGAAGGCCACTGCTTCAGCCCCAGCCTCTCGCATGGCAAGCTCCAGCCGCCACGCAACCGACTCCTCGGTGTCGCCAACCTCGATGGTCGGCGCAACGACGGCGAAGGCGTGGTCGGCGATCTCCATCGCCCGCGTCAGCAGCGCCAGCTCCTCCGGCTCCTTGATGGCCCGCAGCGGGTCGATGAACTGCGCCGTGGCGATGAGGCTGACTTCGCTGGCGGCCTCGTCTTCCTTGAGCGCGGTGATGATCGCGGTGTGCAGGGCAACGGTCATGTGCCCGCTTTCGAAGCCGACGCGCCTAACGCCCAGCTCCTTGAAGAGCTCCGGCAGCCATCCCAACCCGCCGCTGATGCGGTCGACGCGGAAGTCCGGCGCCTGCAGCTCCGCCTGCTCCGTGTAGCGAAAGTCCGTGGCCAACACGGCGGCGTCCCGGCTGATGAGCAGGTACCCCGCCGAGCCCGCAAAGCCGGACAGGTAGCGGCGGTTCTCCGGGGATGAAACGAAAAAGGCGTCCAATTCCAGGGCGTCAAACTTGTCCCGCAGTCGCTCCAGCCGTGTCTTCATCCGCCACCTTCCTCTTTGAGCATTTCTACCAGGTAGTCTACCGCATAGAGGTATCCGCGCCATCCCAGCCCGGCTATCGATCCCTTTGCGACTTCCGCCGTCACCGAGCGACTGCGCCATCGCTCCCGCGCGTGTATGTTCGACAGGTGCACCTCCACGACCGGCAGGCCCGTGTCCACCAGCGCGTCCCGCAGAGAAAGCCCGTAGTGGGACAGCGCCCCGCCGTTCAGCACGATGCCGTCGGACCCCGAGCCCTCGGCCTGCAGAAAATCGATGATCGCGCCCTCGTGGTTCGACTGAAAGCAAGCGACCTCCGCCCCCAACTCAACCCCACGAGCAGCAGCAGCAGCCTCAATCTCCGCAAGCGTAGTAGTCCCATACAACGAGGGGTCCCGACGCCCCAGCATATTGATATTCGGCCCATTCACCAAAAGAATCCGCAAGCTACCTCCCAAAGGCGCCAGCCGCCAATGCCCTCAGTCTACCTGAGCCAGCCCCAACCGCCAACCGCCACTAATCCATCAGTGAGCCTTCTATCGCCAGCAAGAGCGTGGACAAGGACGGCAAACCGGTGGTGGAGCCACTTGTAGCACAAACATTCTTGCAGTTACTATGGAAGCTAGTCAGCGCTTTATTGGCTACGGCGTCATGCAGCGCATGGAGGCATGAGGAATGAATAGGGACATCCCAGATGGTTTTGTCGTGCCTGTACAGGTAAAACAACCCATGGGGGATGCACTGCATCCCCTTAGAGGTGATGTCGCCCATAACAAAGGCAGTTGTCTCTTTGTAGTGAACGATGAGGGAGAGTATTGCAGTGAGCCAGTAAGTGAAAGACGGCACATAATCTCAAACGCGAGGGTCTTGAGTAAGTTGAAAGATCCGGACGGTAGGGTTCTTCAGTTTGAATGGGGAGTTAGCCAGTGGACTAATTTGTTTCTAGCCAGCGATGAGGAACACCCTGTAGAGCTGCTTAACCCAGCCACATTCCAGCCTTTCCGCGTGTCTCCCGATGATGCTTGCATAGGCCGGTTTGCTTGCCAGCTATACGCGCACGACAATAGATTTCAGCCGATCGATGTAGAGGAACCTGATTTCGATGATCCGATTGCACGCCTATTGTCTGCATACCGCCTTAAAATCTTTCAGGTTGACCAGTGCCGTCAAGCTTTATCGTTAATGCGCAAATGGGACCCACGTGTCATGAACAAACCTAGTCGCATGCGTTTCGATATATGGTATCGCAATAAACAAATATGGCGCAGGGAGAGGCAGAAAATACAATTAACGTTAGAGACGTTAGATCCAACTGCAAAGTTGCTGGGGAGAACTTGGCACGCCAAAGAGACCACCGGAATCCTAAATACCGATCTCGTATCGTCACGAGTTTTGGAGTTTCGTTCAAAGTTAGGGTTCGCAGGCGGTGCATTCTACGGAAGGCATACGGCTCTCAGCGTGTTTCCAACGCAAGGTGACTGCTACAAGATGGCTGTATTTTACCTTGCGAATCAGGCGGAGGAAGTGGCAGAAGATATCGAGCGCCTGGCTGAAGTTGCAGAGTCCTCGACGAAGTCTGACGATTACAGCGTAACAGTGATAAGAGAATTGATGCAGAAGGGATGGGGGGCTTTGGCAGTGTCGCCCGGGTCGTACGACGGATTGGATGAGCATGAGCGCTCGACTATTCAGCGCTTGGTAGCCAACCACTCTGTGATTGCCAATTTGGCGAGATCTGTTTTTCAGCAATCCGCTGGCAGCAAGCCTCGACGGAGTAAGTAACGGCGGCGTTCGCCAAGCACCGCCCCCCAGCTCCACCCTGACACCACCCCCTGGCGCGAGCGCCATCCGCTGCGTTACCCTCGCCCCATGCACCACGCGCCGGCTCGCCCCACTGCCGCCCACCGACGCGCACAGCCAGCCAGTCGGCACAAAGAGAGCAGAAAAATGCCCCTGATGCGGCCCGCAACAGATAGGAAACCCACTCGACTTGGACAAGACGAGTCGTATCTGCAGAGGGCAGTTTTGTAGGAGACTCGTTTCCCACATTCCTGGCGGCATCGTTACGAGTGAAATGAAGCAGGCCCCCAACACCCTCGGCGCCTCGGTCGTCCCCTAGAAGGACGACTCCATCATGCCCACCGGCACCTCGATGAGCGTGGGCGCGTCCACGTCAAAGGCCTCGCGGATGGCGGCCTCCAGCGCGTCGGCGTCGTGCACCCGAAGGCCCCTCGCGCCGAAGGACTCGGCCATCTTCACGAAGTCGGGGTTGTGCAGGTTCGCGCCGTAGGGGTGATCGTTGAACCGCCGCACCTGCTCCCGCAGCACGTTGCCGTACGCGTTGTCGTTGAACACGACGGTCACCAGGTTGATCCCGTACTGCACCGCGGTGGCCAGCTCCTGCACGTTGTACATGAAGCCGCCGTCGCCGGAGACGCAGAGCACGGGCGTGTCCGGCCGCGCCACCTTGGCCCCGAGCGCCGTCGGGAAGGCAAACCCCAGGTTCCCCGAGTACGACGACGTGATGTACGTGCCCGGCTTGTACACCGGGTAGTAGGCGCGGCTGAAGTACCCGATCTGAGTCATGCCCGAGATGAAGATGCCGTCGTCAGGGATGGCGTTGCGGATGGCGCGCATGAATGACGCCTGTGGTTCCATGAGGTTCGCGGGGTCGTAGCGCTCCGCACGGAACGCCTCGAACTCCGCCTGACGGCTCTCACTCGGCCCGACCAGCCCCGACACCGCGCCGTGCAACCGCTCCAGCGACAGGGTGGCGTCTCCGAGCACGGGCATGGTGCTGTCCTTGTAGTTGCGCCCAATCTCCTCCGGGTCGACGTCGATCTGCACGACGCGATGCCCCTCCGGCAGGTTCGCCGTCGCCATGCGCGTGCCCACCGCCAGCACGACGGGCCGCTCGGCGACCAGCCTCTGCATTGCCTCTTCACGCCCCCTCGGCGACCCCAGCGAGAGGTAGTGCCGGTCCGAGATGGCGCCCTTGCCCTCTCCCGTGGTGAGAACCGGGGCCTGCAGGTACTCCGCAAGCCGCGTCAGCGCAACCGACGCCGCCTCCGAGTCTGCGCCGCCGCCCGCCCAGATGACGACCTTGCCGTCGTTTTCCGCGATCAGCCGCGCCGCCTCCGCAATCTGGTCCGATGCCGGCTCGGTGCGTGGGTGAATGGCGGGCTCCAGCAGGTCGACATCGAGCGCCTCGGCCAGCGTGTCCGGCGGAATCTCGATCTCGACGGGACGCGGCCGGCCGGTGTTTAGCTGCCGGAAAGCCTCGTGCACCGCCGAGGGAACATCGCCGGCGTTCACGACGCGGGCCGCCCACTTCGTCACCGACTTCACCGCCTCAAGCTGGTCGTCGATCTCGTGCAGCATCCCTCGATTCACGCCGATGAGGTCGCGCGGGATCTGCCCCGCCACCAGCAGCACCGGCGACGACGCCGAGTAGGCCGTCGACAGTCCGGAGGTCGCGTTCAGCACACCGGGCCCCGGCACGACCATCGCCGTCCCGATGCCGCCGCCGGCGCGGGCATAGCCGTCGGCCATGAACGTCGTCGCCTGCTCGTTGCGCGTGCTGATCCAGCGAATGCCGGGCTCGTCGAAGAGGGCGTCGGTGGCGTAGTAGAGTTGCGCGCCGGGAAGCCCGAAAATGACGCGCACGCCCTCCCGGTACAGCGACTTCGCCAACGCCTGCCCGCCCGTCATCTCAGCCATGCCATCCTCCCGCGATGCTTCAAATTGTGCTGCAAGGCAAGCTAGAGGAGCAGACGCGCGATGTCAAGGAAGCCCGGGGGCGTGTGCTACAATCCGGCATCACGCGCCCGAAGGCAGCATCGCTCGGCGCGCAATAGCCAATGGGGTGGAGACGTGCACACGCGAAGACTCTCGGTCAGGGGCAGTCCTATAGCGGCGGTGTTCGTGCTCATCGCGGTAACGCTCGTCGCCCTCTCCCCCGCGTGTACAACGACAGAGGAACCCCCCACGGCCGGGCTGCCAGCCGAAGTGCCAACAGCGGCCGCAGAACCGGCGCCGATAGCAACCGTTGTACTCTTGCCAACGTCGACGCCCCCTCCGACGGCGACTCCCGTCCCCACTCCCGAACCAACCGCAACGTCCATCCCGACGCCGCCCCCCACGGCAACCCCCGAGCTTCCACCAAGCCCCCTGTCGGCACTAGCCAACGGCCGCTGGCTCGAGAGAGAAGCGCCCGAGTTGGCGGCTGCCATCAATAGCCTCGCATGGGTCCAGGATGGTCTGGACGCCATCGAGACGCAGGCCATTGAGGAGCTGCTGTACATCGCAGTCGATAGCCTGGATCTGGCGTCTTCCATTGTCGCGCTGGACTGGATGCAAGATGGCGTCGACGAGGTGGAGGCCCAGGCGCTCGATTCGGTCAGCAACTTTGAAGACGCAGACGTTGCCACATCCGTGATTGCACTCCGTTGGCTTCAAGACAGTGTCTCCGCCCAAGAAGTCGACGCCATTGAACAGATCTCATACTTGGCAAATAAATTTCCGCCCGTAGCTGCCTCCCTCGTCTCGCTTGGTTGGGTAGAGGACGGCATTGACGAGCTTGATTTCCAGGGCATCGACTGGGTGCGCAACATGGGGAATGAAGAGGTTGCCGCTTCTGTTGTCGCGCTCGACTGGGTGAGAGACGGTTTGGATGAGGTCGAAGTCAAGATCATTGAGCAGTTGTCTTATATCTCCCATCAAAATCCGGATATGGCCAAATCTGTGGCGGCCTTAGAGTGGGTGACGGACGACATAGAGGAACAGGAGTTTCAGGCGATCTACTGGATGCGCAACTGGGTGCTCAACATGGGCGAAAGCGGTGTTGCTGCGTCCATCGTGGCTATGGGCTGGGTGCAAGACGGCGTGAGTAAGTTGGAAGTTGGTGCTATTGAGCAGCTTTCTTACATTGCCTACCACGATGCGGACGTTGCAGAGTCCGTCGTCGTGTTGGGTTGGGTGCAAGACGGCACAAGTGAGTTGGAAGTCGGCGCTATCGAGCAGCTTTCTTACATTGCCAACGACCAACCGGATGTAGCCAGTTCCTTGGTGGCTTTGGCGTGGATAGCGGACGACATTGAGAATAATGAAGTTGAAGCACTCGACTATGTATCTAATTTGGCCAATCTGAACGGAGAAGCAGCTCAGCAAATTGTTCAAATGCCCTTTTTGACAACTCTTGAACCTCCCGACGTTGAAGCCATCCAGTCACTTTGGCGGCTTGCGCGGATAGAGCCGGAGCTACTCAAAAGTGTTATTGCGCATCCCGCGCTGCAAACCGGCATAACGGACGACTTCGCTCCCGTAGTGGCTACCCTTTATGGAGTGGCACGATACAACCGGGATCTCTTCCCTGTTCTCCTTGACCCAGCCAATACGCATCTGGAGCAGCGCACGATTACACTGCCCCTGGCAGGAGAAGTTGTGATGATCATCATCCGTTCGCAATCGGGCGCGCAACGATCAATCGACCTGCTCGAACATTCTGTGCGAAGTGCCGAATCGCTTATGCAAGCACCGCTACCAACCAATTACGTCGGTCTCCTCTATGAGGACGCAGTGTCGTCAAACGCCGCCGGTACAAATTTCGGGACCCACATTGCCGTTCGGCCGAAGTATGACGTTGACGACAATAGCCATGAATCCAACTTTGCAGGCAGCATCATAGCGCACGAGGTAGCCCACTACTATTGGAGAGGCAACGCAGATTGGGTAGACGAGGGGGCATCCGATTTCATGACGTCTATCAGCGAGGAGCGCCGAGTAGGCAGCCCTGTCGGCACCACAAACTTCCCCTGTCCCTTTACACGGACTATCTCTGACCTTGAAGCACTAGACCCGGCCCAAGGAGGTGACGAGTTCACCTGCAACTACGCCCTGGGAGAGCGCCTCTTCGTGGACCTTTACCAGACCATTGGCGAAGAGGCTTTCCAGGCGGGATTCCTCGACCTCTACATGGCGTCGCAGGACGAAGACGTGGCGGACGGACTCGAAGGGGCGAGCGTCAACATCGAGCATGTCCGGCAAGCGTTTGGCGCTGGCGATGCTCTCGTGGACGACGTCATCGGGCGCTGGTATGACGGCTCTGTTCCATACGACCTGTCCCGGCTCGACACCAGTCCGGTCGACCCTAGCCTGCCCAGCTTCAAAGGCCACGTTAACCAAGCCACCGTAGCGATTGGCGTCAAAGACCAGCCAGCAACCGAGTTTTCCGCCGCAACGGCCACTGGAAAAGTCCTGCTTGCCCTGAAGGTCTCCTACACAGTCTACAGCCTCATGGAAAGCTTGGACGTTGAAGTCGCCGAGTACTACGAGGATGGGTTCCAGTTCTCCCGGCGGACGCGGCCCATCACCGCGGAGGCGGTATACATTGGCGCCACTTACTATTTCTGGGTGGGTCCGTCCGCAGGGAAATGGGCGACCGGCCGCTACTATGTCTACCTTTACGCAGATGGGCACAAGATTGCACAGGTGGAGTACACGGTTGTCCCCTGATCCTGGCCCGTGCCGGATACCCACCCAATACAGCCCTGTGCGCGTCCCTCATCCCCCCATCCTTGACACCCCTCACCGCCCGTACTGACAATGGGCCAGCCGAGCCACTCTTTCGCCGGGGGTGCCCGTGTCCCGCAAGTTCCGTGACCTTCGCGAGTACATCGCCTTCCTGGAGGCGCGTGGCGACCTGCGCCGCGTGTCGACGCCCGTCAGCGCCCACCTCGAGATCACGGAGATCACCGACCGCATGGTGAAGTCCGGCGGCCCCGCCCTGCTCTTCGAGAACGTTGAGGGGTATGACATGCCGCTCCTCATCAACGCCTTCGGGACCATCCCGCGTGTGGCGTCGGCGCTGGGCGTCGAGCGGCTCGACGAGCTTACGGAGCGCACCCGCAGCCTGCTGGGGATGGTCAAGGAACCGCACCAGGGACTCTTCGCCAAGCTGAGGGCGCTGGGGCAGCTCGCGCACATCGCATCGTACCAGCCGAAGACCGTGCGGAACGCCCCATGCCAGGAGGTGTTCCTCTCCGGCGATGACGTCGACCTGTCGACGCTGCCGGCTCTCACCTGCTGGCCGGGCGACGCCGGGCCCTTCATCACGCTGCCCCTCGTCGTCAGCCGAGACCCGGTCACCGGCGTCCGCAACATCGGCATCTACCGCATGCAGGTGTACGACCGCAACACCACCGGCATGCACTGGCAGACCCACAAGATCGGCGCGCACCACCAGCGGCTGGCGCAGGACAAGGGCATGGAGCGCCTGGAGGTCGCGGTGGCTCTCGGCGGCGATCCCGCGACGATCTGGGCGGGCTCGGCGCCGCTGCCGCCCGACCTCGACGAGTACCTGCTGGCTGGCTTCATCCGCGGGGAGGGCATCGAGCTGGTGAAGTGCCGCACCGTCGACCTTGAGGTGCCGGCCCACGCGGAGATCGTGCTGGAGGGCTACGTCGACCCGTCGGAGAGCCGCCCCGAGGGACCCTTCGGCGACCACACCGGCTACTACTCCCCCGCCGAGGACTACCCGGTCTTCCACGTCACGGCCATGACCCGCCGCCGCGACCCCATCTACCCCACAACCATGGTGGGGCGCCCGCCAACTGAGGACTACTTCTTCGGCAAGGCAACGGAGCGGCTCTTCCTCCCGGCCATTCAGATGGTGCTGCCGGAGTTGGTGGACATCAACATGCCGGCGGAGGGCATCTTCCACAACCTGATCATAGTGTCCATCAAGAAGTCGTACCGGGGGCAGGCGCAGAAGGTTGCCCACGGCATGTGGGGCCTCGGTCTGCTCGCGCTGGCCAAGACCATCGTCATCGTCGACGCCGACGTCAACGTGCAGGACGTCTCCGAGGTGGCGTGGCGCGTCACGGCGAACCTGGACCCGTCGGAGGACATCTTCTTCGCCAGCGGCCCCGTCGACGACCTCGACCACGCCTCCAAAACCCCGCGAGTCGGCAGCAAGGTGGGCATCGACGCGACGGCCAAGGGCCCGCTCGACGGCCGCGATCGCCCGTGGCCGGAAGACATAGTCATGAGCGACGAGGTCAAGGCGCTCGTCGACGGCAAGTGGTCTCAGTACGGCATATAATTGAAGACGAGAGTGCCCTCGGACTCCGTTCGCCCTTGTATATTGAGGAAACCGGGGGGCTGGCTGGTAGGGGCAACCCTCGTGGTTGCCCTGGCCCCCCGTTCGCCCTGAGCTTGTCGAAGGGTGAGCCCGGTAGATCACAAAAGCAGCCCAGAACGGCAATTGCAGGATTGATGCAAGACATAGCGCACAACAACATTGGCCCTCTGCGGAAGCTGGACTACATCCTGTCAGCGGTGAAGTTTGAGCAGAGCCTCTTCGCGCTGCCGTTCGCATTCATCGGCATGCTGCTGGCCGCCGACGGCCTGCCGGAGCTCGAGCCGTTCCTGTGGGTGACGCTCGCGATGGTGGGCGCGCGCAACGCGGGCATGGCCGTCAACCGCGTCTTTGACCGCAACGTCGACGCCCTCAACCCCCGCACCGCCGACCGCCACCTGCCTCGCGGCCTCCTGCGGCCGTGGGAGCTCTCCGCGCTGGCCGTCGTGGGGCTCGCGCTGTACTTCGTCGCCGCGTGGCAGCTCAACCCGCTGGCGTTTGCGCTCTCGCCGGTGGGCGCCCTCTTCGTGGTGGGCTACTCGACGGTGAAGCGGTTCTCTTGGCTGACGCACTTCACCCTGGGCATGACGCTGGCCATCGCGCCCGCGGGTGGCTGGGTGGCGGTCACCGGCTCGCTCTCGTGGGAGACGGTGCTCCTCTACGCGGTCGTCATGACGTTTGCCAGCGGCTTCGACATCTTCAACACCGTAGGCGACATTGACTTCGACCGCGCCCACGGCATAAACGCCCTCCCCGCGAGATTTGGCGTACCCGCCGCCTTCTGGGTGTCCCGCATCATGCACACGCTCACCGCCGCCTCCCTGCTGGCGCTGGGGCTATGGCTGGAGCTGGCGTGGCCCTACTTCGTGGGATGGGGCATCGTCGCCGTGCTGCTGGTGTACGAGCACATCGCCCTCAAGCCCCACGACATGTCCAAGCTGCGTTTCGTCTTCTCGCAGGTCAACGCCGCCATCAGCCTTGCCGTGCTCGTCTTCACCTTCATCGCCGTGGTCGTGGTGTGATGCCGCACGAGCGAGGCCCCATCGTGGTGGGCGTCACCGGCGCCAGCGGTTCCGTCCTCGCCAACCGCCTCGTCGACGCGCTCCTGCGCCGCGAGACCGACGTCGCGCTCGTGTGCTCGTCCGGCGGGCGGCTCGTGTGGGCCGAGGAGATGGACCGGAGCTACGCCGCGACGGTCGCCGGCTGGGAGGAGTCCCCCTACTTCACCGAGTACGCCATCGGCGACCTTCGCGCCCCCATCGCGAGCGGCTCCTACCCCACGAGGGGCATGGCCATAGTCCCGTGCAGCATGAACAGCCTCTCCGCCATCGCCCACGGCCGCGCCGACAACCTCCTCCTCCGCGCCGCCGACGTCTGCCTGAAGGAGCGCCGCACCCTGGTCGTGACCCCTCGCGAGACCCCCCTGCACTCCGGCCACCTTGAGAACATGCTGCGGGTCAGCCAGCTCGGCGCCGTCGTCCTGCCGCCCGAGCCGCCCTTCTACCTGCGCCCGCAGACCGTCGACGATGTTGTCAACTTTGTCGTCGACCGCGTGCTCGTAGCCCTCGGCGTCGAGGAAACGTTGCAGGGCGAACACCGCTACCACCCCAAGTCCGAGCGGGAGGCATAAGCCCATGTCCACCTTCACCTGTCGCATCACGGTCTCCTCCGCCGACCTCCATGAGCAGCGCGACCTCAAAGCCACCGTGAACATCGACAACGCCTTCTCCATGCTGCCCGCAAGGTTGATGCGCGAGCTAGGCGTGGCGCCCAGCAGGCAGGCCCACTACACCATGCCCGACGGCCGCCGCGACCTCATGGACATCGGCGACGTGCACCTCACCGTCGAGGGCTCGTCCGGAACGACGCCCGTCGTCTTCGGCCCCGACGACGCCGCCCCGCTGCTAGGCAGGGTCGCCCTGTCGACGCTCCAGCTCAAGGCCGACCCCACCACGGAGCGGCTCTTTCCCACCCACGGTTTTCTCCCGTCGATGCGGCCCGCCCCCCCGCGTTCCGGTTGAAAACGCCAATCCTGATGGCCTTTTCGTGCTATACTCCATGTGAATGTCCATAAAGGTGGCCCGTTTTGGGTATGTTCACGCGCCCGATGACAATTTCCACCTTGGACGGTGAATCCACCCGTGAATTCGAGGGCCTGATTGATACCGGGGCTAGTTACAGCCTGCTGCCCGCCAGCATCTTGCAGGATATGGGCGTGGTCCCCGAATCTGAGGCCAACTTTCGGCTCGCCAATGGAGGTCGTATTACCTTGCCGCTGGGTGGAATGCGCGCAAGGATAGATGGCGTGTCAGGAGTGATTCCCGTAGTATTCGGCCCGGAGGACGCAACACCCCTCATCGGAATGGTCACGCTGGAAATCCTGCGGTTGGCCGTTGATCCGGTCAACCAGACCTTGTTCCCTGTCGACGCCTACCTCACGTGACGGACGCCCAACACCCCCCATTCCGGTTGACAGCACACCGCCGCCCAGCTCGCGTTGCCCCACGTGGGGGCGGAGGCAGGCGGCGGCAAGTGGCCCCGCTGCGGCGGCATAATATATGGTAAGGTTGCTCTAGCTAGTGTTCAGGAGGCCTTGCTTTGGGCGTCTTTTCCTGGCCAATGACCATTTCCACGCTGACCGGCGAGGGGCCCCGCGAGGTTATGGCTACGGTGGACACCGGCGCAACCCATAGCCAGGTGCCCGCAAGCATCCTGCATGAGGTAGGCATTGTTCCGACTCGGCAACTTGAGTTCATTCTCGCCAACGGCGTCACTGAGGTCAGGGATGTCGGTGAGATGCGGGTTGTTGTCGACGGCTTCAGGGCGGTGGCGTTGGTCGTCTTTGGCGAGGAAAGCTCAGGGCCTTTGATGGGCGCCACGACGCTTGAGGGGGCATCGCTTGCAGTTGACCCGGTCAAACGCAAGCTTGTACCCACTGACGCCCTTCTCCTATAACCCCCGTTCCGGTTGACAACGCGAAGCTCGCCTAGCTATGCTACCGCCCGAAGCGCCTGCTACTGAGGGCGTCGTGTGGGCATGGCTCCCGCCGGCGGCGCAAATCAACTGGAGGACAACAATGATTCTGATTACCGGCGGCATGGGGTTCATTGGCCTGCACACGGCCCGAGCAATGCTCGACGCGGGTGAGGACGTGGTCATCACCTACTACCAGACCTGGCGCGAGCCTGACTTCATCAAGGAAGAGTTCGGCGGCCGCGTTCAGGTCGAGAAGGTCGACGTGACGGACCGCGAGGCCCTCCTCGCCCTGGGCGAGAAGCACGACATCACCAGCATCTGCCACCTGGCCGTCACCGGCCTCGGCGCCTTCGACGCCATCGGCGACATGCGCGTGAACCTGACCGGCCTGATGAACGTGATGGAGGCCGGTGTGCAGTGGGGCGTCTCCCGCGTCTCGCTGGCCAGCTCCATCGCCATCTACTCCAGCGTCGCCGAGGGCCCGTTCAAGGAGGACATCCCCCTCCCCATCTACGCCACCGGCAACCCGACGGAGACCTACAAGAAGACCTTTGAGATCGTCGGCGGCCATATCGGCGTCCGCTCCAACATCGAGGTCATCAACCTCCGCATCGGCGGCATCTGGGGCCCGCTCTACCACTCGATGGCCAACCTCCCGAGCCGGCTGGTGCACGCGGCTGTCAACGGCGTTGACCCCAACCTCGCGGCCGGCCGTGGCGGCGTGCCCTTCTCCGACGACCTGGCCGACTTCTGCTACGTGAAGGACTGCGGCAACGGCATCAGCATGGTGCACAACGCCGAGTCTCTGCCGCACAAGACCTACAACATCAGCAGCGGCCGCGGCGCGCCCAACCAGGAGCTTGTGGACTCCATCAAGGAAGTCATCCCCGACGCGCAACTCGTGCTGCAGCCGGGCAGCGGCCCCTCCGCTCGCAAGGACCCCTACGGCGACCTGACGCAGATCAAGGCCGACGTCGGCTACGAGCCCCAGTTCACCCTGCAGTCCGCCGTCGTCGACTACATCAACTGGCTGCGCGCAGGCAACGACAAATAGCCCTAGCGCCACCGCGAACACTGGCACAAAGAGGAAGGGGCCGGAATCTCCGGCCCCTTCCTTGCTTTCCCGTCGTACCCACGCCAGCGGGAACCTTGCCTTCTACAAACCAGGCCCCATTTGCCCCCGCTCATACCGTACGGGCGATTCGGGAATCGCCCGTACGGTCGTCAGGCGGGAATCTCACCCTCCGCTTCATGCCTTAGAACCAAGCCCGGCAGCCTTACCGGCCCCGCAGACTACGCCGGCACCCACTCTTGCCGCATCGGCTGAAGCGTAGCCGGAAAGGTGGGGAAGATGGCCGAGAACGGCATAATGTCTATCCCAACCACGTTCTCATCCTTGTCCAAGTCCAACACGATTTCCGGGGTAAGCTCAAAGCTGTGGCTGATAGTCCCCTCACCAATCACAACATACAGAGCATCCCGCTCCGAGTCGTAGTTGACGCTCTTTGGCTTGAACATATCCTCACCTCTGCCTGACCCTATCAGACGATATAGGCCCTCACGGTGTAACCGCCGCGCAAGGTCACCTTCAACGTCTGCCCATCATCCAAGTGTATACAGTGGACCTCGAATTCCCGGTATGCATAGACTTGGTCTGAGTTGTCCAGGCAGTACTGGATGACCTCCAGGGAAATTGAGCGGGACTCAGCTTCGTCTTGCACCCTGTCGTTGAAAAACACAGCCCGCATCAAGCAAAGCTAGTAGAAGCATCCAAGGATGTCAACATCCAACCCTAGCGCTCCGACAGGCCTCCCCTACGCGCTGGCGTCCATCACCACCTTGATGATCTCGTCCTCGTAGCCCTCGTACATCTCGTACGCCCTTGGCGCCTCCGAGAATGGCAGCCGGTGCGTCACCAGCCACGACACGTCGAGCATTCCCTGGTTGACCAGGTCAACCGTCTCCTTGATGCAGCCCGTCGGGTCGTTGGTCGAGGCGCTCACGTTGGGGATGATGATGGCCTGCCGACGCATGAGCCCCACGTAGTCAATCTCCACCTTCGGCTCCTCCGGCAACCCGAACAGCGCAATGGTGCCGAACATCTTCACCAGCCCCTTGATCATTTCCACCGTCTCGATCTGCCCGGCCGCCTCGATGACCACGTCCGCGCCCACGCCGTTCGTCAGCTCGCGTACCACCTCGATGGGGTCCTCGTTGTAGGAGTTGACCGTGTGCGTCGCGCCCAGCATTCGCGACTTCGCCAGCCGGTAGTCGTGGTGGTCGACCGCGACGACCCGCCCGGCGCCCATCTGCGCGGCAAGGCGGGTGAAGGTCAGCCCGATGACGCCCTGCCCCAGCACGACGACCGTCTGCCCGATGACGTTGGGCAGCCGCTTGGCCGCGTACAGCACCGTCCCGACGGGCTGGCACATCATGTAGGTGAACGGGTCGGCGTCTTCCGGCAGCGGGATCACCAGGTCCGGCGCTGAGAGCACGTACTCCGCGCCCATGCCGTAGTTCCCGCCGCGCCCGCCGCGCCCGATGTTCAGCGCGATGACCCGCGTCCCGGCCGGCACCTCCGCCGAGTCGCTCTCCTCCACGATGCCAACGCACTCATGGCACGGCATGCATGGCGCGAGAGGGTACTGCTCCTCCGGAAACGCGTACCGGAACGAACGCATGTCGCTGCCGCAGATGGAGAGGACCTCGCTGCGGATGAGCAGCTGCCCGCTCTCTCGCTCCGGCATGGGCACATCCACCATTCGCAAGTGCTTCGGGCCAAAAACCTGGATTCCCTTCATGGTTCCTCCTCGTGTGTTTCGTCGATCGTTCGCCCTTAGCGAAATTGCCTCCGCTCGCCCGTAGGGGCAACCCTCGTGGTTGCCCGCCCCCCCGTTCGCCCTGAGCCTGTCGAAGGGGGTTCGGCGTACCTAAAGCTCCGGCCGGCGGTCGTGCCAGCGTGCGTGCTGTTGGTAGGCGTAGCCCGCCTTCAGCACCGTCTCTTCTCGAAATGGCGCGGCGGCGAGCTGCATGCCGATGGGAAGTCCGTCCGACGAGAAGCCCACCGGCACCGACATCGAAGGCAGCCCCGTCTGGTTGAACGGCGCCATCAGGCTGGGCGACAACATCATGCCCAGCGGGTCGAAGTCCTTCAGCGCCGCCGCAGGCTTTGGCATGACGGTTGCTGCGATCAGGTCGACGCCCCCCAACGCCGCCGCGAACTCCCGGCGGAGCCGGCTGCGCGCCCGCTGCGCCTGCACGTAATCGGCGGCCGTGTACGCCGCGCCGTAGATGAACCGCGTCCGAACGATGTCGCCGAAGTTCTCCGGCTGCGAGAGCAGGTTCTTCCGGTGGTAGGCATGCGCCTCGCTTATCATGATGACGTTGTTGGCGATGGTGGCATGGGCCAGGCTCGGTATTTCGATGTCCCTGACCGTCGCCCCCAGCTCCCCGAGGGCCTCAATCGCGCGGTTGACGGCCTCCGCCACCTCCGGGTCGAGGTTGGCCTCCTCGCTGAAGAAGTAGTGCCGCGGCACGCCGACGGTCAACCCGCTCAGGTCGCCGCCCAGCGCGGCTGCGTAGTCCGGCACCGGCTCGCGGCTCGACGTCGGGTCCTTGGGGTCGTGTCCCGCGATGGCCTGCAGCATGTGCGCCGCATCCTCCACCGTCCACGTCATCGGCCCGCAGTGGTCCAGCGACCAGCTCAGCGGCAGCACCCCGTAGCGGCTCACGCGCCCGTAGGTCGGCTTCAGCCCGACGATGCCGCAGTGCGCAGCCGGGCCGCGGATCGAGCCCCCCGTGTCCGACCCCAGCGTCCCCATCGCGAGTCCCGCGGCCGTCGCCGCGCCCGACCCGCTGCTGGAGCCCCCCGTCACGTGGTCAAGGTTCCACGGGTTGCAGGCCTGGTCAAACAGGCTCGTCTTGGGGCCGCCCAACGCAAACTCGTGCATGGCCAGCTTGCCCAGATTGACCGCCCCCGCCTCGCGCAGCCGCACGATCGCCGTGCAGTCCTCAGCCGGCACCCGGTGCTCCAGCACCTTCGATTGCCCCGTCGTGCGGACGCCCTCTGTGTCATACAGGTCCTTGTAGGCGACGGGCACGCCGTGCATTGCGCCCCGATACGCACCCCGAACGATCTCGTCCTCCGCCGTGCGCGCTTCCTGCAGCGCGGACTCCGGCAGCAGCGTCACGTACGACCGCACGCGGCCGTCCAGCGCCTCGATCCGGTCGAGGTACGCCTGCGTCAGTTCGACCGGCGAGAGTTTGCGGTCTCGCAGCAGCCCGCTCGCCTCGCCGATGGTCATGAAGCACAGCTCGTCACGCGTCATCTGCGCCATGGCTACGCCTCCTTCCACATCGGCGAGAACGCCCCGGCAACCTCTTCGTCGTCCAGGTCCGCCTCGTGCAGGCGCCGCAGCCGCTCCTTGTTCACGCGAAAGACCCGCAGGATGTCCTCAAGCTCGTCCCCCTCCAGCGTGAAGCCCGAGTGGGCAAGCAGACCCTGCAGTTCTTCCCTGTCGTTGTCCGCCATATCGAGCCACCCTTCCGCCAAGCCATAACAGGGTTATGGCACGGCCTCGTATTGCGCCGTGATTCTACCACCAATCCCGCCTCCCTTGTCCCGTCTCCCGCCCACACCCTGACACGGACTCATTGCCCCACCACTCCCCTCATCGCTACCCTTCCCCCATGGAAGACGCAATCCACCCCCACAGCCATGACCTCGCCGCCTCCGCCCTGCGCGAGGCCGCCACCCCTTGCCCCGTCGCAACGGCCCGCGTCCACAACCGCACGCCGTCCGGCAAGCAAAAGGAGGGGTTGTTGCCCACCGGCAAAAACTTTTTTGGATTTGTAGCTGATACGTGCCACAGCAGCTACAGATCGAATGGCAAATCAACCTCGCTAGCAGCTACGGCCCCGGAGGAAACAACCTCCCTTCACCCCCCCGCGAGCGGTGCAAGGCTAGGATCGGGGCGCCAACACCCTGACACGGCCTCATTGCCCCAACACTCCCCCCATCGCTACCCCTCCCCCATGGACGACGCAACCAACCGCCACAGCCATGACCTCGCCGCCTCCGCCCTGCGCGAGGCCGCCTCCCCTTGCCTTTTCCCAATGGTGGCCCGCGTCAACGACCGGACGCCGTCCCGCAAGCAAAAGGAGGGGTTGTTGCCCACCGGCAAAAACTTTTTTGGATTTGTAGCTGATACGTGCCACAGCAGCTACAGATCGAATGGCAAATCAACCTCGCTAGCAGCTACGGCCCCGGAGGAAACAACCTCCCTTCACCCCCTCAGTGGGTGCGACCTCAGCAAGATCGCCCCTACGCGCCTTACCCTCCCGCGCGCCCAAGCCTTACGCGCACGCCGCGCGTGTTGACACTGGCAACGGCGCGGCGTAGATTGAACCGGTATCTCAGTGAACAGAACATTGGAGGGTGCAAATGCTGACGGCCCATGACAATGCACTGCTGACCCAGGTTGGTCCCGGAACGCTGATGGGCGATCTCATGCGGCAGTTCTGGATCCCCGCTGTCCAGTCCATCGAGTTGCCTGAGCCCGACTGCCCGCCCGTGCGCGTCAAGCTGCTGGGCGAAGAGCTCGTGGCATTCCGCGACACCAACGGCGACGTCGGCCTCCTCGACAATTACTGCCCTCACCGCCGTGCCAGCCTCTTCTTTGGCCGGAATGAGGAGTCCGGCCTCCGCTGTGTCTACCACGGCTGGAAGTACGACGTGAACGGCGAATGCGTCGACATGCCCTCAGAGCCCACCGAGAGCAACTTCAAGGACAAGGTCAAGATCAAGTCCTACCCGTGCCGGGATCGCGGCGGCGTCATTTGGACCTACATGGGCCCCCGCAATGAGGCCCCGCCACTGCCGGACCTGGAAGCCAACATGATGCCGGAGGGCGAGTGGTCCGTCTCTAGCGTGATGCGTAGCTGCAACTTTGTGCAGGCCCTTGAGGGCGACCTCGACACCTCCCACCTCGGCTTCCTGCACCTGGGCGCCGTGGACCCGGAGGGCGCCGTCCCCGGCTCCTTCGACTACTACACCGTGAACATCCGCAGCCCTCGGTACAAGGCGATTGACACGGACTACGGCACCACCTACGCGGCCTATCGGGACGCCAAGGAGGGGCACTACTACTGGCGGTTCGCGCACTTCCTGCTGCCCTTCTGGTCCATGATTCCCACCGGCATCTTGGGTGTGCAGGTCTTGGCTCGGGCTTGGGTGCCCATTGATGATGAGCACACCATGTACTGGAGCATGATTATGCCCAGCACCCGGCAGGGCGGCGGCCAGGGCGGCGCCGGCAACCCCCGCCAGGGCGTCAACATAGAGGGCAAGAAGGGCGCGATGAACTTCCTGCCCAACGGCACCGGCTGGTACGACCGCTGGACTCTCGCCCAGAACAAGGACAACGACTACGGGATTGACCGCGTGGCCCAGAAGACCAACCAGAACTTTACGGGCATAGACGGCATCTACCTGCAGGACCAGGTGGTGACGGAGGCGATGGGCGCCGTGGTGGACCGCACCAAGGAGCACCTTGGCACCAGCGACACCATGGTCATCAAGACCCGCCAGCGCCTCATGAAGGCGGCCCGCGAGCTGCAGGAAGGCGTCGATCCGGTGCCCGTCGACCACCCGGAGCTCTACGCCATCCGGTCCGGCGGCGTGATCCTGCCCAAGGAGACAGATTGGCTCGAGGGCACCACGGAGCTGCGCAAGGCCTTCGTAAAGCACCCCGGCCTTTCGGCGGTGCAGTAGCTCCACCCCACAGGCATTGACGGAAGGGCTCCTACACCATAGGGGCCCTTCCGAGTTTGCGGCGCGGCCACTTGCGGACTATCCTGTACCCGCGTCTCGGCAAGAGGCTAATCGGCGGCCCAGGAGGACCATGAGGTTTGGCGTTTTTCTACTGCTGCACTCCCCGGACAAGCGGGCGCCCGCAGAGGTGTACGCCAACGCGCTTGAGCAAGCCCGGCTCGCGGACGAGCTCGGCTTCGACGCGGTCTGGCTCGCGGAGCACCACTTCTCCAGCTACGGCTACGGCCCCAACCCCCTGACTTTCGCGGTCAAGGTGGCGGAGAACACTAAGCGAGTGCGCATCGGCACCGCCGTGGTGGTGCTCCCCCTCTACCATCCGCTGCGACTGGCGGAGGACATCGCGCTCGCCGACCACCTGACCGAAGGCCGCCTCGACGTGGGCTTCGGCCGCGGCTACCAGCGCTACGAGTTCGAGCGCCTGGGGCTGGAGCTAAGCGAGAACCGCGCCATGTTTGACGAGGCGTTGGAGGTCATGCTTGCGGCGTGGAGTCAGGAGGACTTCAGCCACGACGGGAAGTACTACCAGATTCCGCCCACAACGGTCTTTCCGAAGCCCCTCCAGGAGCCGCACCCGCCGCTGTGGATAGCGGCGCAGTCGCCCGTGAGCATCGCCGACGCCGTGAAGCGCGGCTACAAGTGCATCACCGGCGGCTCAAGCGCCCCCTCCGACCGCGTGCTGCAGAGCTGGCAGGTCTTCCGCGACGCCGTCAACGAGTCCGGCCTCGGCTGGCCGCAGGAGTTCGTGATCCAGTCCCAGGTGCACGTTGCGGAGAACGATGCCCTAGCGCGGGCGCAGACGCCGAACGCCCTGTGGCACCTGCGCTCAGCGGGCGCCCTCCGCGCCAACACCCAGCGCGTCGAGAAGGGCCTCGCCATCGAGATGCCGCAGCCCAACGAGCCGGCGCCTGACCTGATGTACGACGAGTGGATCCTCTTCGGCGACGCGGAGACCGTGGAACGCAAGGTGCAACGCATCCTCGACAACACGGGCATCACGTACCTCAACTGCGTATTCGCAATAGGACGGCTGGAACACAAGGAAGTCATGAAGTCCATGGAGCGCTTTGCCAGGGACGTCATGCCGCAGTTCCGCAACAAGGTGGGCGTGTCCGGCGCAGTGGAAGCGCCGGTCTAGCGCCGAGAGAGGGGGAAGGCATGGGCTTTGGAGCACCGCACCTCCCAAACCATGATCCGTTCAACCGGAGCCACATAGAGCGCAACATGCTGCAGCAGCCGGGGCACCGGGAGCGAGGCCTTGGCGGGCACCTTCATGCCCTCAACACGCTGGAGATCGCCATCGTGGGGGCCGTCCTGTTGGGCATCGCGCTGTTTGTGCTGTTCTTCGTCATGCTCTAGCCGGGTATCCGGGTCCACGGGAGACCGCCATGGGAGCCATAGGAGTGCCCAAGCGCAAAGTGGAATACTGGCCGCTGGAGACCCCCGTGCCCGCGCGCCGGGCCGCCCCCACCGCGCCCCCCGCAACAACGCCGGCCCCAACAAGAGTGCCGACGCCGGTGCGATAATGTCCCCTGAAGCACAAGTGGACGATGGGTGGAGGAGGAACCCAACACAGGAGAGCGAAGGGATGGACCACCCGTCACATCAGCAGCAGAGCAGGATCTTCTTGACCCAGGCAACGGAGGAACTGGCAAAGGACGACTTGCGGCAGGCATCAGAGAAGGGGTGGGGAGCGGCGTCACAAATTGTGAAGGCATTGGCGGATGCCCGGGGTTGGGACCACAAGGGACACTCCCATTTGTTCAAAGCCGTAGGTATGATTGCAGACGAGCGCCAGGATGAAGGAATCCGTTTCCTGTTTGCCTTCGCCAATGACCTGCACATCAACTTCTACGACGGCTACCTCGACGGACACGAAGTCGCAGTACGGTTGGGGCACGTCTCTCAGTTCGTGGACAGGATGGACGCCATTCTGTCTGGGTCCTAGAGCGCGTTGAGCAGAAGAGTCAGCTTGCATGCTTGACGCATCCCTCACAGAGACCCGGCTGGGCTACGTGACGGCATGGCGAACGTGGCGAGTGTGGCTGTCCTCCGAGGGGCTGTCGCTGCACAGCGTCGCCGCCGCACCCAACCTCGGCGAGTGGCAGCCCTTGCGCCCAATGGAGGCCCGCTGCGGCTACCGCGAGATGCGCCCCCCCGCCTGTGAGTGCGACTCCTGCCCCAGCGGCGGCAACAAGTGCGGCATCTACGCCTACCGGGAGGCGCCCAGCACGGTCACGCACGCCATGGGCATCGTGGGGCGTGTGGCATTGTGGGGCACGGTCATCGAGCACCAGACCGGCTATCGCAGCCAATTCGCCTACCCCATCGACGTCGCCTACGGCCACTGCACCTGGTGCGGGTCGCCATCCAAGCCCGTGCTGCTCCCCTTCGAGGAGACGGTGGTGCTGGCGCCCGCGCGCGGTGAGGGCTGGATCGTGTGGGTGTGCCGCGCCCACGCCGAAGCTGCCCTGGCGCGAGAGCGCTCCCTCGAGACCGGGAAGCCATCCGCGGGGTGGTCGCCACAGCCGGGGCTGGAAATGGCGCAGGCCATCGCGAAGACGTACAACGTTGAGGTTGCCGCGGGGTAGCGGCCGCTACGGCGCTGCCCAAAAACCAAGCCGCTCGCTTTAGCGCCCCTATGGGCCAACGAACGGCTTGTGCCTGTTTCTGTGTGAGACCTGCGCCGAGTCTACGGCTGCCGCACCATGCGCTTGGGCGCGTCGACGGCAACGTGCGCCACGGGGATCGAGAGATCCGCGATGGTGGTCGCTTCCAGAATGGCGTTAACCGCGTCCTCGACTGTCTGCCAGACGCTTCGTTGGGCGCAGGCGTCGGAGAGTGTGCACGCGTTCTGGTCGTCCAGGCAATTGACCAACGAGCTGGACTCGTCAAGAGCGGACATGACCATACTGAGGTTGATCTGCTCCGGCTCCTTTGCCAGCATGTGGCCGCCGAGCGGGCCTCTCAGCGTGGTGGTGAAGCCGTTCTTGCTGAGGGTGTGCAAAATGTGGTTGAGGTACGGCTCCGGCATGGCCATTGACTTGGCGATCTGCGTTGCGTGCACCGGCCCCTTGCCTCGCTGCTGGGCAAGCGCGACGAGGGCCCGAACCGCGTAGTCCACCTTGATTGGAATGTGCATTGCCCTCTCCTTGCTGCGGATGCTATGCCAGAAGCCCCGTCTATTCAGTAGTCACGTGCTCTGCGTTCTTGGTGTCCAACGATGCCGCCATCGTGTGCCAAGCCAGACTGGCGCACTTGATGCGATTCGGGAAGGCGCAGACGCCGGCCAACGCCTCCAACTCGCCGAGGCTGCTGCCATCGAAGTCCGCGCTCGGGTCGCGGGTGACCATGGTGTGGAACATCTCAAACAGCGCCTCCGCCTCCTCGACAGGCTTGCCCTTCACGTTCTGCGTCATCATCGACGCCGACGACTGGGAAATGGCGCAACCCACGCCTTGGAAGGACACGTCGGCAATAACGCCTTCCTCCACCTTGAGGAAGACGGAGACCTGGTCGCCGCAGAGGGGGTTGTAGCCATCCGCGGTGTTGCTGGCGTCCTCCATGACCCGCTTGTTGCGCGGCCTGTTGTTGTGGTCCAGCACCAGTTCCTGGTAGAGCTCGACAAGATCGCTCACTAGCTAAACACCTCAAATGTCCTATGGATGCCCTCGACCAACGCGTCAATCTCGGACTTGGTGTTGTAGAAGGCGAAGGATGCCCGAGCGGTGGCGGGTATCTGGAAGCGCTGCATCAGCGGCTGTGCGCAGTGGTGGCCGGTGCGGATGGCGATGCCCTGCGTGTCCAGCACCGTGCCGATGTCATGCGGGTGGATGTCGTCCAGCAGGAAGGAGAGCACTGCGGCCTTCTGCCGTGCCGTGCCAAGGAGCCGCAGTCCATCGATTGCCTGCAGTTGCTCCGTGCCATACTCCAGCAGCTCATGCTCGTAGGCGGCGGCGCGTTCCATGCCGATGCCGTTCACGTAGTCAATAGCTGCCCCAAGGCCGATGACGCCGGCGATGTGGGGGGTGCCCGCCTCAAACTTGTAGGGCAGGTCGTTGTAGATGGTCTTCTCGTAGGTTACCGACTTGATCTGTTCGCCGCCGCCCTGATAGGGGGGCATCGACTCCAGCCATTCGCGCTTGCCGTAGAGGACACCGATTCCCGTGGGGCCGAAGAGCTTGTGCCCGGAGAACGCGTAGAAATCGCAATCAAGGTCACGCACGTCGACGGGCGTGTGCGGCGCCGCCTGCGCTCCGTCCAAGAGCACGGGCACGCCATGGCTGTGGGCCATCGCCACGATGTCCTTTACGGGGTTGATGGTGCCCAGAGCATTGCTGATATGCGTTATGGACACCAGGGCAGTCTGGGGCCCCAACAGCCGCTCATACTCGTCCATGAGCAGCTCGCCGTCATCGTTGATGGGCACGACGCGAAGGCGCGCGCCACGCTGCTCGCACAGGATCTGCCACGGCACGACGTTGGAGTGGTGCTCCATGTTGGAGATGATGACCTCGCTGCCCTGGCCGACGCGTTGCACCCCAAGGGTTTGCGCCACCAGGTTGATGCCCTCCGTGGTCCCCCGCGTGAACACGATCTCCGGCTCCTCAGCGGCGTTGATGAAGTGGCGCACCTTGGTGCGCGCGCCCTCGTAGGCCTCGGTGGCCTCCTGGCTGAGGGTGTGGACGCCGCGGTGGATGTTGGCGTTCATGCCGGTGTAGTAGTCCACCAGCGCATCGATGACCACCTGAGGCTTCTGGCTAGTTGCGGCGCTGTCGAGGTACACCAGCGGTTTGCCGCCAACCTCTCTGCTGAGGATGGGAAAGTCCCTTCGGACTGCCTCGACGTCAAAAGGCAGCGAGGTCATGCGTGGCGCTCCGATGCACGGAGTGTGGAGGTAATGAGTTGCTCTAGATGAACGCGCAGCGGCGTCAAGTCGACGTAGTCCAGCACTTCATTGGCGAAGCCGTGGACGAGCATTCGGCGCGCCGTGGCCTCGTCGATGCCGCGGCTCCGCAAGTAGAAGAGGGCGCCGTCATCGAGCTTGCCGCAGGCCGCGCCGTGGCCGCAGCGCACGTCGTCGGCGTAGATCCAGAGGGCGGGCTTGGTGTCCACCTCTGCCTCGTCGGAGAGCAGCAGGTTCTTGTCGGACTGCTTGGCGTTGGTCTTCTGCGCGGTCTGCTGCACGGTGATGCTGCCGTGGAAGACCCCGCGAGAGCGCCCATTCAGCACACCTTTGTAGACCTGCTCGCTGGTGGTGTGCGGCGCGATGTGGTTGACCAGCACCTGGTTGTCGACGTGCTGGCCGTGGTTGGTCATGTACAGGCCGTAGAGCAAGCACTCACTTCCCTCGCCCTCGAGCTCGACGCTCAGCGTGTGCCGGGCGATTGACCCGCCGAAGTCGAATGAGCCCGCGGTGAAACGGCTGTCCCGCGCCAATCGCACCTGCGTCGACCCGACGTGGTAAGCGGGCGACGCCTGCTGCTGCAGCCGGAACGTGTGCAGTTGTGCGCCCTCGGCGAGGATGTACTCGGAAACGGCGTTCGTGAGGGAAAGCGTGTCATTCAGGCCGCCGTAGCTCTCGATCACCGTAGCCTTGGCGTTTCTCCCCAGCGATACCAGAGTCCGGGGCTGCGTCACGGACGAGTGGCCCTCCGAAGAGGTCAGGTAGATGAAGTGAATGGGCTCCTCAACCTCGACGTCGTGGGGCACGATGACGACCGCGCCGTCCCGCAGGAATGCCGTGTTGAGCGCGGTGAACCCGCCCTCGTCGTACGGCGCGTAGCGGCCGAGATGCTCCCGAACCAGGTGTGGGTGAAGCGCCATCGCCCTGGCGAGGCTCGTCACCGTCACCTGCGGCGGCAGCGAGGGCATCGACGTGAGGCTGGGCACCCAATGGCCGTCCACAAACACCATGCGGTTCCACACGGACCCGCCCATGATGTGCTGGTCGAGCGCCTCCGTAGCCACGCGGACCGGAGGTGCAGGCGCCAGGTCGTCGAAGGCGGCGCGGGCGATGGGGCCGATGTCGGTGTACTTCCACGCCTCGTTGCCGCGGCGGGCGGTGGGGAACCCCACCTGCTCGAACTTCGCGATGGCCGACTGCCGCAGCGCGTGCAACTCGGCGGGAATGTTGGACGACGCCGGCGCGATGGAGGCGTGCCACGCCTCAACGTACTTTCGCTCCAGCGCTATGGTCTGCTGCGTCATGCCCTTTTCAGTCTCCCTTGACTAGCTCTGCGCCTGCAGGACCTCGTCCTGTCCCTCGTAACCTGTGGCCTCAATCTCCTCAGCCAGCTCCATGCCGCCCGTGCGCACTATGCGGCCGTTCATCAGCACGTTCACCACGTCCGGGACCACGAGGTTCAGAATGCGCTGGTAGTGCGTGATGAGGATGACCGCCCGCTCCGGGCTCCGCAGCTTATTGATGCCGTCGGCGACCAGCCGCAGCGAGTCCACGTCGAGGCCGGAGTCCGGCTCGTCGAGGATGGAGAGCCGGGGTTCCAGCATCGCCATCTGGAGGATCTCGTTGCGCTTCTTTTCGCCGCCGGAGAAGCCGTAGTTGACGTTGCGCTTCAGCATGGACGGCTCCATGTTGACGATACCGGCCTTCTGCTGCAGCAGTCTGTCGAACTGGATCGGGTCCAGCTCCTCCAGACCCTTGCTCTTGTGAATGGCGTTGTAGCCGGCCCGCATGAACTGGTCCATACGCACGCCGGCAATCTCGATGGGGTGCTGGAAGCAGAGGAAGACGCCCGCGCGGGAACGCTCCTCCGCGGGCATGCCCAGCAGGTCGAGGCCGTCCAGCAGCGCCTCGCCGGACTCCACGATGTACTGCGGATGGCCCGCGAGGACGTTGGAGAGGGTGCTCTTGCCGGAGCCGTTGGGCCCCATGATGGCGTGCACCTCGCCCTTTTGCACCGAAAGGTTGATGCCCTTCAGGACTGTGTTGCCTCCGATGGAGGCGGTTAGATTGCGAATTTCCAGCATGTCACTCTACCGGTCTTTAGTATTGGATTCGAATCGTTTCGTCTCGTTCCCCTTTTTGTGAAAACGAGTGCCCGCTAACCCACCGACCCCTCGAGGCTGACCTCCAACAGGCGAGTCGCCTCAATGGCGAACTCGAAGGGAAGCTGCTGGAAGACCTCTTTGCAGAAGCCGTTGATGATGAGGGAGTTGGCGTCCTCCGACGACATGCCGCGCTGCTGGCAGTAGAAGAGCTGCTCCTCGCTCACCTTGGAGGTGAAGGCCTCGTGCTCCAAGTGGGCGGTGCTGTTTTGCACCTCCACGTAGGGCGTCGTGTGTGCGCCGCACTGATCGCCGATGAGGAGGGAGTCGCACTGGGTGAAGTTGCGGGCGTTGGCGGCCCGGGGCATTACCTTCACGAGGCCGCGATAGGTGTTGCTGCCGTGGCCCGCGGAGATGCCCTTGGAGATGATCTTGCTGCGGGTGTTCTTGCCCAGGTGCACCATCTTGGTGCCCGTGTCGGCCTGCTGGTAGCCGCGGGTGAGCGCGACGGAGTAGAACTCGCCGATGGAGTTGTCGCCCTGCAGCAGGACGCTGGGGTACTTCCAGGTGATGGCCGAGCCGGTCTCGACCTGGGTCCACGAGATCTTCGAGTTGGCGCCCGCGCACTTGCCGCGCTTGGTCACGAAGTTGTATATGCCGCCGACGCCGTTCTCGTCGCCCGGGTACCAGTTCTGGATGGTGGAGTACTTGATCTCGGCGTTGTCCATGGCGACCAACTCGACCACGGCGGCGTGGAGCTGGTTGGTGTCGCGCATGGGCGCGCTGCATCCCTCCAGGTAGCTGACGTAGGAGCCCTCCTCCGCGACGATCAGCGTCCGCTCGAACTGGCCCGCCTCGGCGGCGTTGATGCGGAAGTAAGTGGAGAGCTCCAGCGGACATCGCACGCCCTTTGGGATGTAGCAGAAGGAGCCGTCGGAGAAGACGGCAGAGTTGAGGGCGGCGTAGAAGTTGTCGGTATAGGGAACGACGGAGCCCAGGTACTTCTTCACAAGCTCCGGGTGATTCTGCACGGCCTCGTTGAACGACCCGAAGATGATGCCCTGCTTGCCGAGGGTCTCCTTGAAGGTCGTCGCGACCGACACGCTGTCGAACACGGCGTCCACCGCGACACCTGCGAGCCGCTTCTGCTCCTGCAGGGGGATGCCCAGCTTCTCGTAAGTGGCCAGCAGCTCCTTGTCGACGTCCTCCAGGCTGGTGGGCTGGTCCTTCTTGGGAGCGGCGTAGTAGACGCCATCCGCGAAGTTGATGGCGGGGTAGTGGACGTTGGCCCACTTGGGCAACTGCTCTTTCTCGACCAGGGTGAGAAAGTGTCGGAAGGCCCGGAGCCGCCACTCCAGCATGAACTCCGGCTCCTGCTTCTTGGCGGAGATCCAGCGGATGGTGTCTTCCGTGAGGCCGCGGGGAGCGGTCTCCTCCTCGATGTCCGTGACGAAGCCGTACTTGTACTCAGCCTGGGCAAAAGCGTTGGGCGTCACCATAGGTAAGACCCCTTTAAAGGCGTTACTAGACCAAAGTGGTCAACAATCTATTCGTAGTGTACGGCGGGCCGAATAGACGTGTCAACAGACACGGTTGCAGCTGCCCCTACAGCGCCTTGACCTCGGTGACGAGGGAGGTCACGGAGCGGCGGGCGTCGCCGAAGAGCATGCGCGTGTTGTCCTTGAAGAACAGGTCGTTGTCGATGCCCGCGAAGCCGGGGCTCATGCTGCGCTTCAGGACGATGACGTGGTGCGCCTGGTCGACGTTGAGGATGGGCATGCCGTAGACGGGGCTGTCGGGCTGGTCGCGGGCCGCGGGGTTCGTGACGTCGTTGGCGCCGATGACCACGGCGACGTCGGTGGTGCGGAAGTCGTCGTTGATCGAGTCGAGGTCGTAGAGCTCGTCGTAGGGGACGTTGGCCTCGGCAAGGAGCACGTTCATGTGGCCGGGCATGCGGCCCGCCACGGGGTGGATGGCGTACTTGACGCGGACGCCCTTGCCCTCCAGCAGGTCCGCCAGCTCACGGACCTGGTGCTGCGCCTGCGCGACGGCGAGGCCGTAGCCGGGCACGAAGATGACGGAGCGGGCGTAGGCCAGCATGACGGCGGCGTCCTCCGCGCCGACGGAGCGCGCCGTGCGCGTCTCCACGGCAACCGGCCCGCCCGACTTCACGGCCCCGAACGCCCCGAAGACCACGTTGGCCAGCGAGCGGTTCATGGCCTTGGTCATGATGTTTGTGAGGATGAGTCCCGCCGCGCCCACAAGCGCGCCGCTGACGATGAGCGCGAGGTTGCCCAGCGCGAACCCCGCCGCGGCCGCCGCCACGCCGGAGTAGGAGTTCAGCAGCGAGATGACCACCGGCATGTCGGCGCCGCCGATAGGGATAACGAGCTGGATGCCCAGGATGAGGCTCGTGGCAACCAGGGCGTAGAAGACGTACTCGTTGAAGTCGAAGGCGACCAGGTAGACGATCATGCCGATGATGGCCAGGAACATGAGCCCACTGACGATGTTCTGCAGCGGGTAGGTGATGGGGCGCGTCGTCATCAGGTCCTGCAGCTTGCCGAAGGCGATGAGGCTACCAGTGAGGGTGACGAAGCCAATGAGGACGCCCAGCATGATGGTGAGCTCCACGTGGAAGGGGACCGACGCGCTCTCGTTCGTGATGCGCACGAACTCCGAGACGGCGATGAGCGCCGACGCGCCGCCGCCAACGCCGTTGAAGATGGCCACCATTTGCGGCATCGCCGTCATCTTGATGGTGCGGGACAACACGGCCCCGATGATTGCGCCAATGGCGACGCCCGCAGCGATCATCTCGTAGTTCAGGACTTCTTCGTTCACCAGCGTTGCAACGATGGCGATGAACATGCCCAGAGCGGCGAGGAAGTTGCCGCGCCGCGCCGTCGCCGGCGAACCCAGCAGCTTGATGCCGAGGATGAAGAGCACTGCGGAAAACAGGTAGACGTATTGGATGAAGAGGTTGATGCCTTCAAATAGCTCCATTACGCCCCCTGGCCGGGCCTGCGCCGGAACATCTGAAGCATGCGGTCCGTGACCATGAAGCCGCCGACCACGTTGATGGTCGCCAGCACCAGCGCCGCGAATCCCAACGCCACCGCCAGGTTCGCGTCCCGCGGCCCGACGACGACCATCGCGCCGATGATCGTGATGCCGGAGATGGCGTTGGCGCCGGACATGAGCGGCGTGTGCAACGTCGGCGGCACTTTCGTAATCAACTCAAAGCCCACAAAGATGGCGAGTACAAAGATGTACAACCCGATAACCAGCGGTAGCCCGACGATTGCAGCCTCTGCCATGATCCTTCCTTACGCCTCCGCCTTTTCTTACCCCTGCGGCAACAACGCCTGCGTTGGTCCGTGGACAACCTGGCCGCCATAGGTGATGCAGCAGTCCTTGGTGATGGCGTCCTCCCAATCGAGCGTGAGCTCGCCGTCGCGGACGAGGTGCTGCACCAGCGTCATCATGTTGCGTGAGTACATCTGGCTTGAGTGGACCGGGACGGAGGAGGGCACGTCAAGGGGGCCCAGAATGGTGACGCCGTTCTCGACGACCGTCTCGCCCGGCTTGGTCAGCTCGCAGTTGCCGCCGGTCTCCGCCGCCAGGTCGACGATAACGGAGCCTGCGCGCATGTCATTCACCATCTCCCTGGTGACGAGGATGGGGGCCTCTCTGCCGGGAATGGCGGCTGTGGTGATGATGAAGTCTGCCTCGCGGGCGAAGCGGTGGATGAGGTCCTGCTCCAAGTGCTGCGCTTCCTGGTTGAGCTGCTTGGCGTAGCCGCCCTCGTCCTCAATCTCCTCCGTGTGGACAGCCTCCTGAATGAACGTCGCGCCAAGGCTCTCCACCTGCTCCTTGACGGCGGGCCGTACGTCGAATGCGGAGACGACCGCGCCCAAGCGCCGCGACGTCGCGATGGCCTGCAGGCCTGCGACGCCCGCGCCCAGCACGAGGCCCTTGGCCGGCGGCGTCGTGCCCGCAGCCGTCACCATCATGGGGAGGTAGATGCCCAGCGCCTCGGCGGCCATGATGGCGGCCTTGTACCCGGCAATGGAGCTCATGGAGCTGAGCGCATCCATCGACTGCGCCCGCGCGATCCGGGGCACGGCGTCCATGCTGAAGCTGATGACCCCGCGGTTCGCCAGGTCCTGCGCCAGCTCCGGGTAGTACAACTGCTGCAGAATGCTGATGAGTACGACGTCCGGCCGGAGCATGGAGACTTCTGTCGTGTCCGCCTCGTCCCCAAACGTGGGCCGCTGCACCTTGACGATGGTGTCGGCCGCCTCGTAGAGCGCAGCGGCGTCGGCGACAAGCGAAGCCCCGGCGTTCTGGTACGCGGCGTCCGCGTGGTGGGCGCCCATGCCTGCGCCTTCTTGCACAATGACTTCCAACCCAGCCGCAATCAACTTGGCAACCGACTCCGGCACCAGTGCGACGCGCCGCTCATTAGGCCGGACTTCCTTGGGGACGCCTACCTTCATCAAGCTCCTTTGTGTTCCACCGTGGACTGGGCGCACTCCCTCACTCAAGGGCACAGAGGGTCAAATAGCATTCTAGCCAATTCTCAACACCATGTGAAGAGTTGCACAAGCAAAATGGCCGCCCCTCCGCTCTCGACGAGTGTCAAAGCAACAGGTAGGGAATAGCAAATATACGCGGGGCGGTCTAAGGGAACCTCCCGTAGGGGGCCGTCGTTGACAGCGCAACTGGGCCGCCCGTACCCTGTGCCTTTGGCTCAACCCTCTCCCGTTGGACTGGATGGCCCGACCGCCTCGCCCGGCAAGGTCTCCCAAACGACTCCAGAAAGGCGGCGGATGCGCACCGCACCGGATACGCAACAGCATCCCAGAATTTTCTACGGCTGGTACATCGTCGCCGCCAGCTTCACGTGCAACGTCTTCACCTCCGGCGCCTACTGGCAGGGATTCCAGGTCTTTTTCCTTCCCATTCTGCGAGAGTTCGGATGGTCGCGGGCGGCGCTCTCCGGCGCTTTCTCCCTCCGGCAGGTCGAGACCGGCGCCTTTGCGCCCTTCTTGGGCTTCATCGTCGACCGAATCGGCCCCAAGCCCGTCATCATGACCGGCGGGTTTGTGCTGGGGCTCGGCATGATCATGATTTCCTACACCTTCTCCATCTTTAGCTTCTACGTCTTCTTCCTTGTCGCGTCCCTGGGGGCCAGCGGGACCTCGCACGCCATTGGCTGGACGGTGGTCATCGCGCGGTGGTTCCGTCGGCTGCGGGGAACGGCGTTGGGGATCGGCATGTCGGGGCCCATCCTGACTGGCGCCGTGCTGTTCGTGCTGGCGCTGCTCGTCGAAGAAGTTGGCTGGCGATGGACGCTCAGAGGGACGGGCGTGGCCCTGATCTTCATCATCGTCCCGCTTGCCCTGGTCATCCGGGGATCGCCGCAGGCCTACGGCGTCCTGCCCGATGGCGACCTGCCGCGGCGACCACGCGAAGGCACGCTAACGCAGGGGGACATCGAGGCTGACCGGCGCGCGCGGCATGACCGGAATGCAGTGCCAGACGACGATCAAGGAGCAAGCGCCGGCGAGGCGCTTCGGTCCCGTTCCTTCTGGATCGTCTCGCTCCTTTTTGGCGCAATGTTCTTTGGCACAAGCGCCCTACAGGTGCACCAGGTACCCTTGTTCGAGAGCAAAGGGTTCTCCACGGCCGAGGCCGCAGTCACCGTAACGCTGGTCTTCCTCGTGAGCGGTGTGGGGCGCATCGGGGCCGGTTCACTTGCGGACCTGCTGGAAATACGGTACGTGCTTGCACTTATGGTGGTGATGCAGGCCCTCTCCTGGCTGTATCTCTCGCTCTACGGCACAACGTCATTGTGGGCGTCCGTGCCCTTTACGGTTTTGTACGGCGTCTCCTTCGGCGCGATGGTGTCGGTGCGGCCGGTGCTGCTGGCACAGTTATTCGGCACGCGGGCGCTGGGTTCGCTGTCCGGCATGTTGCAGGCAACCGCCCTTGCGTCTGGTACCATAGGGCCGGTTTTCATGGGCTGGGTCTTCGACCGTAACCAAGAGTATGACGTTGCGATGATTGCGTTCATCGCGACATCTGCCGCCGCGTTTCCGCTGGCGTGGGCCATCAGGCCCGTAGGTTCACTGGCGGAGCGGCGAAGGCGGGCTCGACGCCTCGGCGCGAGAATGAGGAGGTCGGCATGAGCGGCATCGTTGTGCAGGTCAACCGCAAGCCGGAGACGCCGGGACAGCACGGTCTCCCCAAGGTCCCCGCGGACGCCGTTCGCGTCACCGTGCACGGGCTGGACGGCGACTACAACCGCTTCCGCACCTACGCCAAGGCCAGCGATCCCGCCCGCGCCGTCATGCTCATGCCACTGGAAACCCTGCACGAGCTCAACGCCGAGGGCTGGCCCGTGCAACCCGGCGACATGGGCGAGAACATCACCTCCCAGGGCATCCCCTACGACGATTTTGTCATCGGCGCGCGGTACCAGGTGGGTGAGGCAGTCATCGAGATCGCGGAGCCGTGCCTGGCTTGCATGAATCTGGCGGCGCTGCCCTTCATCGGCGAGGAGAAGGGGCCGTCGTTCATCCGCACACTGACCCGCATGGAGGGCAACTCGCTCTTCAATCGACGCGGATGGTATGCCGCCGTCGTCCAGGAGGGTGTGGTTTCGCCGGGCGACGCCATCACCCCCATGCCCGCCTCCTTGCGTTCTTGACGGCCCCCTACGCTGGTGCCATGATGCGCTAAATCAAGCGAAATAGCTTCAAAGTGGGAAGGAGGTCACCATGGGCGGGTTCACCATCAGTCGGGTTGGACACATCGGCGTGCAGGTCACGGACATGGACCGTTCCATTGACTTTTACACCGGCATCCTTGGCCTCACACTGACGGGGCGATGGCCCAGGGGAGAGACCGGCGACATGGCGTTCATGCGCTTCGGCGAGATGCACCATGACATTGTCCTGTTCACGCACCCTGACCAGCCTGAGTCCGACAACCGGCGCATCGGCTACAACGCGCTGCAGCACATCGCCATGGAGGTCGATTCGAGAGACGAGTGGCTGAAAGCTCTGTACGACCTGAAGAAGAAGGGCGTCGAGATTTTGAGCGGGCCGCTGGTTCACGGCGCGGAGGGCGACCCACGCAACATCGGCGGCAGTGGCACGCGCTCCTTCTACTTCGAGGACCCTGACGGCAACTCGCTGGAGCTCTACTGCGACATGATGCGCGTGCCCAACGGCGAGCCCTTCCCACGCCCCGAGTACGCCGACGTCTGGACGCTCTAGGCCGCCTCGACACACTCGATACACGTCAGAGCCCCCCGGCGAATCTTCGCCGGGGGGCTCATGCTTTTGGGACAACGGCGGGGCCGCCTTCCGTTCGCCCTGAGCCTGTCGAAGGGTAATCGGAGGGCTGGGGGGCTACAGCAGCGCCCGCGCGTGGCTTTCGAGCTGCGCCAGCGCCTCGTCGCGGCCGGCGGTGTCCACCTGGATGACGACCCGGTCCGCGCCCGCTTCCTCGAGTTGCCGAATATGGTCGGGGTCCGGCGGGACCTGGTAGCACGTGATCTCCAGCGACTTCGGGTCGCGGCCGGCGGCCTCCGCGAGGCGGTTGAGCTGCTCGCGGCCGTCGGCAACCAAGTCGGGGCGGGTCCGCAGGGGCAGCCACCCGTCGCCGTACTCGACGACGCGCTTGAACACGTTCCTGGCGCCCCCGCCGAGGATGACGGGCGGGTGGGGACGCTGGACCGGTCTCGGGAATGAGAAGACCTGCGGGAAGTCATAGAACTCGCCGTGGAACTCGCTCATCACCGTGGTCCAGAGCTGTTTCATAGCCAGCACAGACTCGCGGCACTGCGCCCAGCGGCGCTCGAAGTTGCCGCCCATGATCTCGGTCTCCTCCTTGATCCACCCGGCGCCGATGCCCATGATGAACCGCCCGCCGGATATGACGTCGAGGGTGGCGGACTCCTTGGCGAGCAGCAGCGGGTTACGCTCCGGAAGCAACGTGACGCCCGTCGCGAGCTTGAGGGTGGTCGTCACGGCAGCCGCGGCCGCCAGCGTCACAAAGGGGTCCACCACGTCGAAATACTTCTTCGGCAGCTCCTCGTCCGTGCTGCCCGCCGGCACCTTCTGCGTGCGCTCCACCGGGATGATGGCGTGCTCCGGCACCCACAGCGAGTCAAACCCCAGCTCCTCCGCCCGCGTGGCCAGCGTTACGACGTCGATGGAATAGTCGGTCATAAAGGAAGAGACGCCTATTTTCATTTCTCGGAGCCCAACCTTTCCCTGTGAGTTGCACTTCTGGCCGGCGGAGCCTGCCAAGCGGACTACAACGCGTCTCGCCCGGCCAGCGCCACTATAGCAGGACGGGCGCGGAGCCGCAGGCCGAGGCCCTTCGCCGACACAAGAGAGGCCCCGCCCCAAGCAGCTTGGGACGGGGCCTCTGCCAGCGCCGGTTAGAAGCTACTTCTTTACAGCCTCTATGTTCTCCAAGTGGGTCCAGGTGCCGGTGATGGACCCCGGCCAGACCCAGCCCGCGATGACTTCCTTGTTGATGACTGCCTCCGCAGGCAACCAGAAGAGCGGGATGGAGATGAACTCGTCGAAGAAGATGTCACCCATCTGACGTGCCAGAGCATCGGCCTTCACCGGATCAAGGGTCTGGATGAACTCGCCCATGATCTTGCTGCTCTCAAGGATCTCCACACCGCCGCCCCGGGGCGGGAAGGAGGTGTTGTAGACCTTCGGGCCGATGGTGATGTTGGAACTGGTGCCGCCCATGGCGATTTCCCGCGTGTACTCAAAGGCACGGCCGCGTGCACGCCGGGTGGCGGTGTCCTGGGTGTACTGGTTGACCGTCACGCCGTTGTCGCGCCAGTACCCGGCCATGATCTCGATGATGTCGTCAGCGCCCGCGTACCGGGAGAGAGGCGCCACGTTTACATCGATCTCCAGCGGGTTGCTGGAGTCGTAGCCGGCCTCAGCCAACAGGGCCGTGGCGGCGGCCGGGTCGAAGCCGTACTTCGACTCGAATTCGTCAACCCAGCGCTGGTTCCAGCCGGGGCGGCCGGGGTTCAGGTGGTTAACCTGCATCACCACGCCCTTGCCGCCAAAGTAGGCGTCATTAATCTCGGTCCGGTTGATGGCCCGGTTCAGCGCCTGCCGTACGCGGACGTCCAAGAAGGGGCTGCCGGTGTCCATGTAGCTGTTGCCCTTGGCGGAGGCCTCGTTCTCGTATTGGCCGCGGAACTGGGCAAAGGCTCGGAGGGCAGTCACGTTGCCCCGAACGACGCCATAGCCGTCGGCCACAGCCTGCTGCAGGTTGTCCTCCGGCAGGTTGGTGAGGTGGACCTCACCGGTAAAGAGCGCCGCCAACCGCGTGGACGCCTCATTGATGAACTTGATCTCCAACTCCGGGAAGTCGGGCTTGAAGCGCCAGTGGTCAGGCGTCCGCTCAAAGACGATGTTCAGAGCCTGCTCGCGCTCCAGGTACTGGTAGGAGCCGGTGCCGGCGATCGGGGCGTCCTCCCCGATGACCACCGGGTCGCCCTCGGCCTCTAGGTGGGCCTTGGAGATAATCTCAAAGCCGCCCTGCAGCCTCGAGAACTGGGCAAAGAAGTTGCTGTCGTTGCGGGCCAGCTTGATGATGACCTCGTAGTCACTGACGACTACGGCCTCGGGGGTAACTGTCTGGAAGTAGACGAGCTCACCGTGGAGGCCGCCCTCACGCTGGTGGTTCGTCAGTGTTTTGACGACGTCGGCGGAGGTGAACTCACCCCAGTCGTCGTGGAACTGGATGCCCTCACGCAGCGTGAAGCGGACCTGCGGACCTTCCTCGACAGCCCAGTCCGTCGCGAGGCCGGCAATCAACTCGTCCGAGATCGGGTGGGAGTCGAGTAGGTACTCATACATGGGCTTGAGCTGCCACACAGTGGTCTGACCAATGTGTCGGGTCTCATTGCCCTCAGACGACGGAGCCTCAAAGGCAGTGACCACGCGGTCCTCCACCGGCTCCATCATGGCCGCCGGCGCTTCCGTGGTCATAGCGGGTGCTGCCGTGGGCGCCGCTGCAGCGGTCGTGCTGGAAGAGCTGGTAGTGGTATCGGCGCTGGTGCTGGTGGTAGCGCTGGATGTGCTGGTAGTGGTATCGGTGCTGGTGCTGGTGGTAGCGCTGGATGTGCTGGTCGATGCGTCTCCACTGGAGGAGGCGGCATCATCGTCGTCGTCATCGCCACCGCACGCCGCTACCATCATCATGGCGGCAATGAACAGCGCCACAATCAGCAGAAGTCTCTTCGAGATATAACTGTCAACCATTATTTCTGTTCTCCTTCTCCCCCAAGCAATTGCTAACGACTATTCTTTAGGCCCGGCCGTCAACTGTCAACAAGTTAACGTGTGATTAAGGCCAAATCATAGCCGAAACCATGCCAAAGCGCTTATGGGCGGGTCTGCCTTTTAGTCGCATATCCTGTATAGACGCCGAAATGCCCGACCCGGTTCCCGCTACCAGAGCTGCTCCGACGCCAGCCGCGCGCCCTCCGCGAGGGATGCCAGCTTGGCCCAGACGATGCCCGGCTGCACGTTGGGCGAGGTGCTGGCAAAGGTGCCGAAGCCGCAGTCGGAACTCGCGATGACCCGCTCTTTGCCCACCACCTCGGCATACGCGACGATCCGCTGCGCCACAAGCTCCGGGTGCTCGATGAAGTTGGTTGTGGAGTCTATGACGCCGGGGATGACGACCATGTCGTCGGGCAGCGGGTAGTCCTTGAAGACCGCCCACTCGTGGGCGTGGCGGGGGTTGGCGCCCTCCATGGAGATGGCGCCCACTTTGGCCTTCAGCACCACCGGCAGGATGTCGCGGAGGGGGATGTCGCGGTGATGTGGGCCCTCGTAGTTGCCCCAGCACAGGTGCAGCCGTACGCGGTCGGCGGGGATTTCGCTGATGGCGTGGTTGAGGGCCTCGATGTTGCCCTCAGCGACCTTGAGGAACTCCTCCGTGCTGAGGTCCGGGAAGCGCATGTGCCGTCCCATGGCCAGGTCCGGGCAGTCGAGCTGCAACAGGAATCCCGCCTCGTTGATGGCCTCGAACTCCTGCTTCATGACGTCAGCCAGCGTGGCGAGGTACTCCTCTCGTGTGGCGTAGTATTCGTTTGCGAGGAAGTGGGCGATGACCCCGGGCGAGGCGGCGGTGATGAAGGCATCCTCAGCGGGATGGGCTTCCAGCGCCGCACGGAAGGTCGACAGGTCAGCCTCGACGGCCTCCGGGTCTTTCCACGCCACAGGGCCGTTGCACGAGGGGCGGCTCACGCGGGCGGCCAGCGGAGGGTTGGCCGAGGGGAAGTCCGCCCAGTCTGCCCGCATGGAGACCGACGCCTGGCCTTCGAAGCCGGTGAGGCGGTCCTTGACATAGGTGGAGTAGCCGATCTTGCCCTGCTCGCCGTCACTGACCACGTCGACGCCGGACTCCACCTGCTTTCGGACGGTCTCCGCAACAGCGGCCTGCACTGCGGCGGCCAGCTCGTCAGGGTCGACGGGCTGGCCGGCGTCCTTGTTCAGCAGCAGCTCGGCGAGGTCCATGGGACGCGGCAGGCTGCCCGTGTGCGTCGTCAGAATGCGGTCAGTGCTTCGCTTCATGGTTCCCCCTAGAGCTGCTCACCGTGGGGCAGCGGCCTCGAGATCAAGTCCTCGATGCGCTCGATCATGTCGCTCTGATCGTACGCCCGCAGCATGTTCACGCGGTTGCGCGTGGGGTCGCCGGCATGCCAGTACTCGTAGATGTCCTGCCGCATGCCGAAGGACGAGGCGGCCAGGTCATGGGCGATGCGATAGAGCCGCGACTTGTACTCCACGTCGACATCCTTGCCGCGCATGTACAAGTCCAGGTACTTGCGGATCTCAGGGTTGGCCAGGTCCGCCTCGCTGGGCTGCATGATCATGCCGGAGCCGGAGACCTCCCGCATCAGCTGCACCATCCGCTGGGACGTGAACGCAAACCAGTTCTGCAATGCTGCCGCGCTTCCCGTGGGCTGTGCGCCGTCCTTGATGTACGTGGTCTCCTCCACTCCTGCCATGGCGTAGCGCCAGAGCTCGCAGTAAGAGACCATCTCACCCAGCTTGGCGCCCACCTCGCGAAAGTCGTATACGCCAATGGCCTTCGCGATCATCGTCGTGACGGCCGTCATGAGCCTCATGCGGTAGTGGACCCGCGTCATGTTGGACCAGCCGAGCAGGTTCAGCCCTCCGCCAAGTCCGGGCCCAAGGCCCGTGGGCGGCGGCTCGTAGAGCATGAACACCCGGTCCCACGGCACCAGCACGTTATCGAAAAAGAGCATCGCATCCTGCTCGTCAAGGGCCAGGAAGGGGTGGCCGTAGGTGCCGTGCCACATCCCGACGGGCTCCCGTACCAGCGTCTTCAGCCCAGGCGTACCGCTCGGGATCGAAAATGCCATGTAGAATTTCGGGTCCGCTCGACGCGCGAACGTTGCCGACAGGGAAACGTAGGTCTCATTCGTCATGTGGGCGGCTGTCGAAAGCTGCTTCCCGCCCGTGACAATGATGCCCTCCTTGGTCTCCTCCACCACGTGCAGTGCCAAGTCCTCTTCCGGGACGGTGCGCCGTTCGTTCTGCGGCTGCAGGCTCCGGTCGACCTGCGGGTCGCCTAGTGCATGGGTCAGGAAGAGGTCGTTTTCCCGGCAGAGGTGCGTATAGTTGATGATGTTTTCCATGAAGTCGCAGTTGGGGTTCTTGACCTGCCCCAACGCGTCCCGGCGGTTGTAGAGCATCAGGATGTAGGGGGCCAAAATGTCCGGGCCCCTGCCGAGCTGCCCCCAGAGCTGCTCGTTCCAGACCTCGCTGTTGCGCCGCTTCGCCCGCGTCTGTTCCAGCGATTCCGGGACCATCCACGAGAGGCTCACGCGGTTGCCCGTGTCCGGCGACTCGTAGGTCATCAGGTCCCGGTATTCATCCGTATGCTGCAGGTCGTATATCCGGGCCAGCTCCTTGATCATGGGTGCGAAGGCCGGGTGGGTGGTGACGTCGCCAATCTGCTTGCCGTCCAAGAATACCTCGCGCCCGTCTTGGAGGCTCTTGATGTACCTCTCCCCAGTCATTGCGCCTTCAGGTCGCTGCGTGTCTAAAACCATGAGCTTCTCCTTTGTTTAGTGCCCGAAAAGAGTGCGAAAAGCATACGACAACGGGCCGTGGTTGTCACGAAGGAAACCAAGCCAGCGCCGTCATGCCCGCGAAGGCGCGGCGAAGGGGAAAGGGCATCCCAGCGACTTGATGTCGGCTTGGCCCTACGCGTTCACCTTGGGCAACACCTCATTCGCGAGGAGGTCCATGGAGCGGTTCCACTTCTCCTCCGGCTGCCACTCGTGGCCCATGGCGAGCAGGACGCCGAAGCCGCCCACGGTCTCGTTAAGGTCACTGAGTTTCTCGGCGACCTCGTCGGGGCTGCCGACGATCCAGACGTTGTCCGCCATGTACTCCGCGGTGATCTCGCTGTCCGGCATGTCCGGGTCGCTCTTGAGCCCGCCGAGGCCGCGCACCTTGGGGAGCAGCCGGCGGAAGTACTGCGTGAAGTCCCGTGCGAGGACGCCGTCGATGGCGTCGCGTCGCGCTTCCTTGGTTGTCTCCCCCACGTAGACCTCGCGGGCGATGCGCCACGTGGAGCGGTCCGCGGTGCGTCCTGTGCTCGCGGCGCCGTCTTCCACCGCGTTCCAGTGGGTCTTCAGGATGCGCTGATGCGCCAGGTTAATGCTCATGGGCAGCCACCCCCGCGCCCCCGCGAGCGTCAGTGTATCCGACTTCTCCGACACACCGGCCACGCCGATGGGCGGATGCGGCTGCTGGTACGGCTTGATGTGGAAGCGCAGGGCGATGTCGTCCTGGGGCTCCGGGATAGTGAAGCTCCAGTATTTGGACTCGTACAGGCCCGGCTTGGGGTCGTCCCATATCTGCAGCACGAGGTCGATGGCTGCCTGCGTCATGATCCGATGGTCGCCCGTAGCGGGAACGTACCCGAAGACCTCGAAGTCGCCGGGGAAGCCGCCGGACCCGACGCCCCAGTGAAAGCGCCCCTTGGCCATGTGGTCCAACTGCGCGACCCGGTGGGCGACGACGAAGGGGTTGTGGTTGGGCATGCACGTGACGCCGGTGCCAAGGATGATGTTCTGCGTCAGCGGCAGCGCCTGCGCGATGAAGAGGTCCGGCGCGGGGATGTTCTCCCACGCCGTGGTGAAGTGCTCGCCGATCCATGCCTCTTTGTACCCGAGCTTGTCCAGCGCGACTATCTGCTGCAGGTCGTCCTCCAGGGTCTTGGTCAGGTCGGACCCCGGCGGGTGCATGGGCATGGTGAAGTACCCGACTTCCATGGGACGCTACCTCCGTTGTGCAGATGTCGGCGGCAGCGACGGCCCACCACTTGGGGCGTGGCCGTCGCTGCCGCCGGACCATTCTCGCAAGGATGCGATGTTGCGGCGTGTGCCGCTTCGGTGTTGCAGACTAGCTGGCGAAGAAGTCCGCCACGAGCTTGTTGAACTCCTCGGGTTTCTCCGTGGGCACGCCGTGACCGCACTCAAGTATCACGAATTCCGAGCCGGGGATGTTGGCGGCAGTGGCCTCACCCATCTCGAGGGCGTTGGTCTGGTCGTTGCGGCCCCAGATGACCAGCGTCGGCACCTTGATGTGGGGCATTCGACGCAGGGTGTTGTAGCGAGGGCGCGTCATGGGGTCGGTCATGTGCTTCATCACCTTGGCGAACGCCTCACCGTGGCCGGGTAGGTCGATCTTCTTGATGAAGGTCTCGGCCATCTCCTCGGGGTCAACGGTGCCCTCGGGGTAGCGGCGCGCCATATTCTCGCGGATCGCCTCAGGTGTGGGGACCTTGAAGTCGACCATGTTCTGGAGCGGGCGAGTGGCGGTGCCCCCGCCGGCGACGTTCACGACCTTGTTGACACGGTCGGGGCTCTCGTAGGACAGCAGCGTGACGATCCAGCCGCCCATGGAGTGGCCGACGAAGTTGGCCTTGTCGATGCCCAGCACGTCCATGAACTCGCGGACGTGGTCGACCAGGTAGGCGAAGGACATCTCCTGGTTGAAGATGTCGCCGAGGCCCCAGTTGAGGCAGTCGATTGCCATGACGCGCAGGTTCTGGGACAGCGGCCCCATGGCCAGCGCCCAACTCTCGCAGCCGCTGAGCCAGCCCGCGCCGTGGATGAGGATGGTGGGGTAGCCCTCACCAGCCTCCCAGTAGCGGGTCTTGCCGTGGCTCATGTCTGCGTACTTTTCCGTCCAGACCTTGGACACCGTAGTCATAGCTTCCTCCCGATATGTTCTCCCGTAGGACTAGGGCAATGATACCCGGACTGCGGAGGGATTCAACCCCTACGCCCCAAACCACCCCTTGCCGGTGATGAGGCCCCGCAGGTACTCGATCTGGCCGGTGTGCTTCATGGCGTCTGAGCAGACACCGAGGATGGAGCGCCACTTGGGCCTCGGCTCGCCGCGACCGGGCATGTAGTGCACCATCTCCTCGAGTTGCTCCGTCGAGAGGGCGTTGACCCGCTCGATGAATGTCGTGTGCGCGGCCTCGGTGTAGCCCCACAGGAGGTCCAGCGGCGGGCGGAACTCGGCGACCTGCTCCGTCGTGTCGCCGATGCCCGTGCGCTCAGCGGGAATGCCAAAGCGATCGCACCAGTCGTCGCGGATCCACACCTGCTCCTCGCCGCTGACAAGCGAGCCCTGCCAGTCTTTCCAGCGGTTCATGTGCCACGCCAGCCACGCGATGTTGTTGGTGTCCTCCGTGGGCTGGTGGTAGACCTGCTCGTCCGTCAGGCCGTCGACGGCGCGCTTGAGCGAGCCGTTGGCGTAGTCCAATAGGATGGTGACGAAGTTCGGGACGGTGGCCGCATTCTGGTCGGTCATGTTTACCTCCTGGCGGCAGCGGGGCTGCCGATGTTGTCCGTTCGCCCTGAGCCTGTCGAAGGGCATAGTGAGTGGGGCGATAGCGGAAATTGCCACCCAACGCGCCGCTACCCCGCGAGCGTATTGTCGCGTTCGTCGAAGGGGGTGTCCACAAGGTCGGCCTGGTGGCTGAACTCCCGGATGCCCAGGATGCCCCGTCGCCGCAGCAGCGTGTTGACGACGATGCCCACGCCCGCCGCGGCCAGCATCGTCGGAACGGTGACGACGCTGCCCACACCCCCAATAACGAAGCCGCCCACTGCGGTGAAGGAGATGGCGAGGCTGTGCAGGCTGACGGCCCGGCCCCGCATGTTGGGCGGCGCGACGAGCTGAATCAGCGCACCCAGGGTGAGGTCGTAGGCGTTGAGGAGGCCCATGACCACACCCGCCAGGACGACGGCTACTGCGAGGTTTGGAGAATAGGCGAAGCCGATGAGCGCAACGCCCGCGCCCAAGGCATTGATGAAGATGATGCGCTGCTTTCTGGGCCCGTCGCCGACCGCGGCCATGATAAGCGTCCCCACAAACATGCCGCCGCCGACGCCCGCCTGAAGGAAGCCCAGCCCCAGGCCACTGACCTCCAGCACGTTCTTGGCCATCACCGGCACCATAATCAGGAAGGAGAAGCCGAGGAATTCCATGACGATGCTCACGGTGAACAACGTTCGCAGGGCGGCGTTGGAGGAAGCGTATTTCAAGCCGTCCAGCGTCTGCCGGATGAGCTGCCCGCCGCCCTCCTCGATGGAGCCCTTGACCCGAATGAACAACAGGAAGGGCAGCGAGAAGAGCAGGCTTCCGGCGATTAGCGTGTATGCAGCCCAGATCCCGGCCCAGTCAATCATTGCCCCGGCCAGGATGCCGCCGAAGATCATGACCGGCGTGTTGGCGATTCGCCAGAGCGAGACGCCATTCACCAGCTTCTCCGGCCCCACGAGGTCATAGACCATCCGGTTGGTGGCGGTGAACCGCGTGGCGCGAAGGCACCCCACAGGGAATGCCAGCGCAATCGCCATCCATAGCTGCATGACGTCCAGGTAGACGGTAACGGCGATCAACGCCGCCAGCGTCGTCCCGCCGATGCCCTCCACCAGCAGCACGTTGCGACGCTGGAAGCGGTCGGCCAGGGTGCCCGAGAAGGAGGAGAACATAAGCTGTCCCGCGCCGAGCACAAGCGCGTAGATGCCTACCCAGAACTCGGAGTCGTTGGAGAGCTCCAGCACCATCCAGCCATGGACAGCCATGCGGACGTTCATGTCGACGGCGGCGAAGGCGCTGTGCAAGTAGAAGGGCTTGAAGCCCGGTTGCTTGAACGATGCAAACATGGAGCGGCTGGAGAAGATTCTCAGAAGGCCCCCCGGACACGATGCTCATTTGATACTAACAGAAAGTTCGATGGCGTAGGCGGATGGAGCCTTCCGGCGCCTGGAGAAACACCCTCAAGAAGGCGCGATGCACACGTACTTACGCGCTCGTGCCCTCCACCGGCCACTTGCCCTCGACGGCGTACGCCTCGTCGGCGCCGGGCCAGGGCGGCATCGTCGCGATGAGGAAGGTGAGCGGCTCCGAGCCGGTGTTGCGGAACTGAAAGCGCACGCCCGTGGGGATGTCGAGGCAGACCCCCGGCCCGACGGCCAGCGTCTCCTCCGAAGCCCCGTCGCTGCGCCACATCTCGCCCTGCCCGCTCAGGAAGTACCAGATCTCCTCGATGGTGTGGTGCCCCACGGCAGCGGACGTCGCGCCGGGCGGAAGCGTAAAGTGGTTCAGTTCGCCCCGATCGCCGCGAAGCAAGAAGCGCACCTCGGAGCCGTCCGGCGCCGTCGTGTCGACCGCCTCGCCCAACCGCTTGTGCCGCAGTTCCGCCATCGTGCACCCCCCGTAGAGTCTGGATACCTTCCGTTCACTCAGGGCATGTCCTGAGGCTCTCGAAGCGCCCGTCCTGAGTGAACGCGAACCGCCATCCGTTCGCTCTGAGCTTCTCGAAGAGCCGTAAAGTGCTATCGAAGACCCTGACACGAGCCCCTCGCGCAGAAGCCAATGACCCCGCTACCCTCTTCCATGAATACCATAACAAGGAGGGCAATCATGGGAGACCCATTCAAGGACCTGGAGAAGGACCTCACCAGCCTCATGCACATCGTCGCCGCAGGTGGCGACGGCCGGAAGGAGTCGGCCTTTGAGAGAGTCGCCATTGATGCCGATGGAACGGAAGTCGCGGCCGGAGACGGCGCGGCCGGAGACGGCGCTGCCGGAGACGGCGACTCCGCCGTCGACGCTGTTTTGCATGCCGGCGCCATCCATGACCCCGCCGCCGGCAGTCCGCATGATGCATCCCCTGCCCAACCCAGCGGCTTACCGAAGAGGGGCCCGGGCGCCCCTCTGGGCAACCAGAACGCCCTCAAGCACGGCCTCTACTCAAGGGTCTTGACCCCTGAGCAGCGAGAGTCCCTCTATTACGCTGAGGATGCCAAGTTTCTGGATAAGGAGATCGTGGTCCTGCGTATGAAGCTCGAAACTCTCTTGGCTGACCCAACCACGGATCCGGACCTCTTCTTGCGCGCCTTGGGAATGCTCTCTCGCATGGTCCGCATAAATGACTATATCCAGTTCGGCCCTTAACGGATGAGGATTGTTTCGCTATTTTTGAAAACAATTCAGTTTCATAGCTGAAATCTGCAAATATCGCCGTAGATTTTCCTCAGACCCAATGCCGCTGACCGGCAGTTTTACAGGTCCAGGATGTTGCCCTTCGCGTCGACGTCCAGCGCCCGCGGCGACCCCGGCAGTCCCGGCATGGTGACGATGTTTCCCGCGACGGGGTAGATGAATCCCGCGCCCACGGAGGCCCGCACGTCGTTGACCTCGAAGGTGTAGCCGGACGGACGCCCGCGCAGCGACGCCTGGTGCGAGATGGAGGCGTTGGTCTTGGCCATGCACACCGGCAGGCTGCCCCAGCCGTTGGCCTCGAACCCTCGCAGCGTCCGCAACGAGGCCGCGGTCCAGCTCACGTCGTCGGCGTTGTAGACCGTGTGCGCCAGCGCGAGCACCTTGTCCTGGATGGAGGCGTCCTCGGGGTAGAAGTAGCTGATCTCCGGCTGCGGGCCCTCTGTGGCCTGGATGAGGGCCTCGGCCAGTTCCATGCCGCCCGCGCCACCGTCGGCAAAGACGCGGCTCTCCACCGCGGCGAAGGCCCCGGCCTCCTCGCACCCGCGCTTCACGATGTCCATCTCCGCCTGCGTGTCGGTGGGGAAGTGGTTGACCGCGACCACCACCGGCAGTCCCGTCGCGCGCACCACGCCGATGAGGTGCGTCAGGTTCTCCATGCCCCGGCGCACGGCGTCCTCGTCCGGCGTCTCAAGCTCGCGGACGGCCACGCCGCCGTGGTACTTCACGGCGCGGACGGTCGCCACCAGCACGGCGGCGCTCGGCTCAAGGCCGTTGAACCGCGCCTTGATGTGCATGAACTTCTCGAAACCGAGGTCCGCGCCGAAGCCCGCCTCGGAGAGCACGTAGTCCGCGTAGCCCAGCGCGAGACGGTCGCCGACGACCGAGCTGCACCCGTGCGCGATGTTGCCGAAGGGTCCGGCGTGCACGATGACCGGTTGCCCTTCCGTCGTCTGCACCAGGTTCGGCAGGATGGCATGGCGCAGGAGCGACATGAGCGACCCGACGGCGTTGACGTCGGTTGCCGTGACCGGCACGTTCTGGTCGGTGTACCCAACGACGATCCGGCTGAGCCGCTCGCGCAGGTTGTCCAGGTCGCGGGCGAGCGCCAGGATCGCCATGATCTCGGAGGCTGTGACAATGTCGAAGCCCGTCTCCCTGATGGGGGCGTTCGCGGAACCGCCCAGACCAGCGACGATGCTCCGCAGCGCCCGGTCCTCGACGTCAGTCACGCGCCGCCAGGTGATGCGCTCCGGCCGGAAGCCTGGGATCTGGCCGCGTTGGGCGACGTTATCCGTCAGGGCTGCCAGCAGGTTGTGAGCGGAGCCGACTGCGTGGGCGTCGCCGGTAAAGTGGATGTTCACCTCGTCCTGCGGCTCCACCATTGAGAGGCCGCCGCCGGTGCCGCCGCCCTTGATGCCGAAGATCGGCCCCAGCGAGGGCTCCCGCAGCGTAGCTACGACGCTCTTTCCCAGGCGGCCCAGGCTCTGAGTGAGCCCCACCGTCGTGGTGGTCTTGCCCTCGCCCGCCGGTGTGGGGGTGATGCCCGTCACCACGATCAGTTTGCCCCGTTTGCCGTCCTCACGAATGGCTTCCAGGGGGATCTTCGCCTTGTAGTGTCCCTGGGGTATCAGGGCTGCCGTGTCCAGTCCAAGACTCTCGGCGATCTCTGCTATTGGCTTCATGCATCTCCTCCGTCTGTGGCGGCGACCACGCCCTGGTGCGCTAAGCCCAATCGTGGGCCGGGAATACGTTCAGGATTGCCCTAAATCGACCCTTGACGCGATGGGCGGCTTGTACCATGATAGTCGCGTTTGTATTATTCTGAATTACAACAGTAAGTGATAGCGATTATCATTTCAACGTATGTTAGAATGCCCTCGTGGCCGTGGTGCAGGCCCGTCATCGAGCAGAGTCATGCTAAACGAGGGGGAGCACATGAGCAATCTTAGGGAAACACTGGCCAGCGGTACATTTGCGGTCACCGCGGAGCTGAGCCCGCCCAAGGGCACCAACCTCGACTCCCTGTATGAGAAGGCGGACCTGCTCAAGGGCAGGGTGAACGCCTTCAACCTCACAGACTCCTACACCGCCAAGATGGCCATGGTGCCCCTTGCCGCCGCCAAGTTGCTGCTCGACCGCGGCGTGGAGAGCATCCTGCAGCTCACCTGCCGCGACCGCAACCGAATTGCGCTGCAGGCCGACCTGCTGGGCGCTTCCGCGCTGGGCATCGGCAACATCGTCTGCATGGGCGGCGACCCGCCGACGGTCGGCGACCACCCGGAGGCCAAGCCGGTCTTCGACTTCGACGCCGTCGCGCTGCTGGCCGCCGTCAGGGCGCTGACGGAGGGACACGATATCCACGACAATCCCCTTCGAGGCACGCCTGAGTTCTTTGCCGGCGCCGTCGCCAACCCGGGCGCCGACGACCTCGATTTCGAAATCAGCCGGGTGAAGCTGAAGATTGAGGCCGGCGCCCAGTTCTTCCAGACGCAGGCCGTCTACGACCCCGCGGACTACGAGCGCTACGCAGAGGCCACCGCCGGTATGGGCGTGCCGATGCTCCCAAGCATCATCATGCTCAAGTCCGCCGACATGGCACGGTTCCTGAATGAAAAGGTGCCCGGCATCACGGTGCCTGAGGCCATCATCAACGACATGGAGAAGGCCACCACCGCCGAGGACAGGTCCAAGGCGAGCGTGGAGATTGCCGCCCGCACCATTCGTGGGCTGCAGGGACTGAGCCAGGGCGTTCACCTCATCGCCGCCGGGTGGGAATCGCGGCTGCCGCAGGTGTTGGAGGAAGCGGGCCTTTAGAGGCCGGGCCGGAGGAAGCTCGATGACCGAGAGGCAGCAAGAGGCACAGTCACTCCGGTTCTTCGACAACCGGGAGAAGTACCTGCAGTTCGTGTCCACCTGCAACGAGAAGCAGCTCATCGCCCATCGCGTGGCCATGGACATACGCTACCTGCAGCCGGCGCCGCCGGCCCTGCGCGTTTTCGACGCGGGCATGGGCGACGCAACCGTCCTCACGCGCCTGATGCGCCACCTGCACCAACGCTACCCCACCGTGCCCTTCCTCGTCGTCGGCAAGGAGATCAGCCACGAGGACGTTCGCATCGGCCTGGAGCGCATGGGCGACCGGCTGAGCGAACACCCGCAGACGGTGCTCGCCGTCACCAACATGCTCTACACGGAGGCGCCCTACCTGTGGCCTGCGACGGAGGAGAAGCAGGCGCGCTTGAACTGGCTGGAAATCGCCTTCGAAGGCAACACGGCCTACGAGTTCGACGAGCAGATCCGCGACCTCCTCCCCCTCGTGCGGGAGTGGTGGGCCACCAAGCCCAGCGAGCGTACAGGCAACCCGGTCTACGCCGCGCCATCGGTCATCGTCATATACCGGAAGGACCAGGAGTGGCCGGTGGGGCCTGTCGTTCCCCGCCGCGGGGAAGACGGCCTCCTGTACGACCTGATCCTTGCCGCCCAACCGTTCCGCGCCACGCAACCGGCGGCCGCCAAGGTGAAGACCGTGCTGGCGCCGCTGGCCCGCACCCTCGCGCCCGGCGGCAACATGGTGGTGGTGCAGTCGACGGGTAAGGACCCTGGCATGGAGATCATCCGCACGCTGTGGCCGGACGAGGACCCCTTCCGCACCCCTCGCTTTGACCTGCTCCGCGAACTCCGCGCTCAGCTCGGCGAATCCAACCCGGATCTGCGGTTTCTCACCTACCCAGACTCCCGCGCGGAGTTCCGTTACGAGCTACAACTGCAGCCGGAAGAGGTCGAGAGCAACATCGGCACGTCGGCGCTGCTGGCGGCATGGAACGCGGCCACCTACGTAGCGCAGACGGACGACGATCGCCTTCGCGACGCCATGACCCGCGGGGATTACCTGGACGTTACGCAGTCAGTGCTGCAAAAGTACAACGGCCTCTGGTTCACGGATGAGTCCTTCCTGGTGTCAAGGACCCCTGCGGAGGTGGTGTAATGGCGGCACAAGCCGGTTTGTCCACGCTCATGGAACGCCTCGCGACGGGGCGTGTGATGGTGTCCGACGGCGCCACGTGGACCTACCTGCGGGACCATGGCCTTGACTCATGGCAGTGCGCGGAGGAGTTCAACGTCACCAACGGCGACGCCGTCCGTGGCATGGCCTCCGCCTACTTTGACGCCGGCGCCGAGATGGTGCTGACCAACACCTTTGGCGGGAACCGCTACAGCCTGTCCAAGTACGGGCTGGGCGACCAAGTGACCGAGTTCAATACGCGGGCGGCGCTCCTCGCCAAGTCGGAGGCTGGACCGGGGCGATACGTTGTCGGCTCCGTGGGGCCCCTCGGTGAGTTCCCTCTGCCCCTCGGCCGTGTGCACCCGGATGAGATGCGCGCCGCATACGTGGAGCAAGTCAAGGCCCTCGCGGACGGCGGCGTTGACGCTCTGCTCTTCGAGACGCTGCGAGTAACGCTGGAGGCCGTCATCGCTATCGAGGCGGCCAAGGAGCACACAGACCTGCCGGTGATGGCCAGCATGGTCTTTGACCGCGGGCCAAGGGGCTTCGTCACCATCATGGGCTTGACGCCGGCTGAGGCCATGGAGTCGCTGCAGCAGGCCGGCGCGGATGTGGTTGGGGCCAACTGCGGGAACGGCATTGACGATATGGTAGCTGTGGCGAAGGAGATACGCAGCGCGTCCAGCGCCTACACCATAGTCCACTCCAACGCGGGCATCCCGTCCATCAAGGACGCCAGCATTGTGTACCCGGAAACGCCGGACTACATGGCGCCGCGCTTTGCCGATCTCGCTGAGATGGGCATCAGCATCGTCGGCGGGTGCTGCGGCACGGGCCCGGAGCACATCCACGCGCTCAAGGTGGCGCTGCGCGGGTAAAGGGTGCGCTGCTCCTAGAACTCGACGATGGACCGGCCCGCGATCTCCCCGTTGCGAAGCGCCTCGCACGCCTCGTTTATCTGCTCGAGCTTGTACCGCTGCGTCACCATGAGGTCCAGCGGGAGCTTCCCCTCCTGGAACCAGCGGACAAGCATGGGAAAGTCCCGATCAGGGACACTGCACCCGCCCGGCGCGCCCCGGTAGACGTTGCCCCGGAAGAGGTGGAAGGGGGGAATGTTTGGCGCCTCACCGTGCGGAACACCGACCAGAACTGCCGTACCGCCCTCGCGCTCCCCGAGCCGCCGGGGCCGCGTCATGAGCAAAGCCTGCTCAATGGTCACCCCGAGTCCGATGGCGTCGAAGGCAAAGTCGGCGCCGCCCCCCGTCAAGGCGGCCACCTCAGCCACGGCATCGCCCTCGGAGGCGAGGACGCCATGGGTCGCGCCGAATTGCCTCGCGAAGGCGAGCTTCTCCGCCGTCAGGTCCACGGCAATGATGGGGTAGGCCCCGGCGTTGGCGCACCCCTGAATGATGCTCAGGCCAACGCCGCCAGCGCCGATGATGGCGCACGCCGAGTTTGGCCGCACCATCGCCGCGTTGACAGCCGCGCCGCAGCCGGTCATCACCGCGCAGCCGATGACTGACGTCACATCCGTTGCGACACCAGGATCGAGCTTCACCACCATCTGCTGGTCCACCTCGATCGACTCCGCCCATGTGAACACCCCGGTCGCCACCGGGGCACCGACGTTGAGAGGCGTCCCGCGGTAGGTGATGGCAGCCGGCGTCGGGGGAAGCACGTTGGGAGACGCGCCCCGCGGCACCCACGTCACCATGACGTTGTCGCCCTCGCGAACGTACGTGACGTCACTTCCGACTGCTGTGACAACACCGGTGGCCTCATGCCCCAACACCAAGGGAACGGCCGCGTTCGGGCGGTCAAGCTCGTGGAGCTGAGAGTGGCAGACGCCCGTGGCGTACTGCTTCACTACGACGTGGGTTGGCCCCGGGTCGGGCAGGTCAATGTCGTCAATGACCATGGGCTTGCCAGCTTCCACGTAGATGGCGGCGGGTGTCTTCATCATCTCCTCCGATGCTCGCTTGTGAGTTGGGCGAAATCAAAGCCGCCCTGCGGCGGATTGCCAAACAGGGCGGCTTCTCATGGTTGCGAAGAAACTAGCGGCGGAAGCGCACTCGGCCAACCGGTGTCGCGCCGTCCGCAGTGTCCAACTCGATGATGACCGCTGCGCCGGAGGTCCAGGACTCGTGGTTCCGCTCCACTTCCGGCGTCTCGTCGAATATCTGCTTGCGCAGGCTGTCGTCCTCTTCGATGCGGGCCTGCCCAGTGAAGATCAGCGTCGAGCGCGTCGGGTTGTCACGGAAGAGCAGCGACATGTTGGGGTTGCTCTTGATGGCGTCGGCCAGACCGGACTCCTTTCGTGCCCAGATGCTCAGCGCCTGTGCGCCGTAGGCGCGGACGCTGCCGCGAAGGGAGAGCTTCGGCTTGCCGTCCCCATCCACATAGCTCACGGAGAGGGGCGTGTCGTTGAAAAGGGCGGTGTTCACCGCTTCGCATACGAATGCCGGGAGCTCGCTGACCTCGAACAGTTCCGTGCCGACGATGTTCTCGACGTCAACGCGGTTGATCTTGTCCTCGTCGTTGAAGGCGAAGGTGAGGTTGACCTTTGACGGGCCGGCCCCGACGGGCGCCATCGTGCCGTGCACGACGACGTTGCCGTTCTCTTCCGCAGGCGCAGCCCACTCGCCCTTGCGGTAGACCGGGGTCTGGGGCCAGATGCCGGTGATGCGCTCCAAGGCCACGTCGTAGCCTTCAAAGGTGCGATTGCCAACATGCACCACGATGTCCTGGGCCAGGTGTGGCGCGGCCTCGGCCGCCGCTGCCCGGTCTCCTGTTGACAGCGCCTTCGTGTAGGCGCCCGCTGCTGCCAGTCGTTCCTGTGTAGCCATGTGTCACCACCTCCAAGCAGTTTCGCCGTGCAGCCAAGCAGTCGACAGAGACACCCCGGCTGAATGCGTTCTCAGTACAGCGATGCTACCCAATGCAGTGTATGGGGTCAAGACCTGGGAGCGAGATAGTGGATATCCGACTCTGAACAGGTTGAGGGGCGTCGCCTTGGCTGAACGCGCCTCTATGGCTGGCTCTCTACTACCCTACTCTCCTTACCAATCGCGCGGACCTGCGGGTCGCGAGTGACGCCGAGGAGGACGATGGCGCACGCGACACCACCACTGATCGCCACGGCAAGGGGCGCGGTGATGGCGTTCGCCAAGAAACCCACCTGCATGGACCCCATGGGTTGCGCGAGGGTGTACGTCATGCCCCAGATGCCCATGACCCGGCCCCGGTACTCGTTGGGGACCTCTGAGTGAAGGATGCTCTGCCCCACCACCGTGAATATCTCGTTGGCCGCCGCCGACAGGAATTCCATGGCCAACAGCAGCGCGTACCACGGGGCAAGGGCGAAGGCGATGACTGCCGCGCCAAAGGAAAGGGCGCTGCCGGCCAGCACTGCGCCCTTGCTGCGAATGCCGCCGAGGGAGCCGCCGAGCAAGGCGCCCGAGAGTCCGCCAACGCCGCCAGCAGCGAAGATGTAGCCGATGGCCGAGCCCGACGCCTCGCCGAAGAGCTTGTCGGCAAACACGGGCACCAGAATGATGTGGGACCCGGCGAAAAAGGCGCTGGTCAAGCTTGTTCCAATGATGAGAAAGAAGATGCGGTTGTTGCGGACGTACTTAAGGCCGTCCTTGAGGTCCTGGAATCCGTTTGCGCCCTGCGCCCGCTGGATGTCTCGTGGCCGGGTGAGGAACACCATGATGCAGTAGAGGAAGCTGCCCATGGCCACCATGTACAACGCGACACCAGCCCCCTCCATCGGGACGCCCAGGTAGTCGATTAGGTAGCCGGCCACCACGGGCGCGAAGATTCGCGCGCCGGGGTGGATTGCGGAGTTCAAGCCCACGGCACTGGACATGTGGCGGTGGTCGATAAGGCTCGGGAAGATGGCTTGCCGCGACGCCTGCTGGAAGGATTGGACCGCGCCAACAGCGAACACCAAGGCGAGGACCTGCCATACCTGAATGTTCCCGGAGTACGTGAGCGAGGCGAAGATGGTCCAGATGACGCCCACAATTGCGATGGTGACGACAAGGAGCTTCCGTTGACTCACCTTGTCCGCCACGATGCCGCCGGCGAGCCCCAGCACGACCGCAGGCGCCGCTCGCGCCAGGCCAAGCAGGCCGAGCTGCAGCGCCGACCCTGTGAGCTCGAATATGAGCCACGCCTGCACGGTGACCGCCATCTGCTGGCCAATGACCGACATGAAGTTGCCCGTCCAGTAGAAGCGGAAGTCCCGGTGCTGGAGGGCTTGAATGACGGCGAACTTTTCTGCAATGGCGTTGATGTTCATGCGGTAGTGAGGCGCCCCTCTCACGATGGCGGCAATGCTACGCCCTTTGGTCGCGTCCGTCCAATTCGGCGGCGGGCCGATCTCGCTGCGTCCGCCACAGGAAAAACGAAGATTTCTCTGCGGGGAGACGAGTCCCCTACAAAATCCGCCTCAGCAGATACGACTCGTCTTGCCCAAAGCGAGCCCCTCTCGGGCCCAAACGTGCGCCTTTAGGGCCCGAATCGAAGCCCTTTTGGGCCAGTCTGCAAACCCTGTTGCCGGAGACAAGGCTTTCCCGGCGGGTTTCCAGCGCCGGTCGGCAGTGCGGGACAGGGGCGCGGTTGTGGTTGACATAGGGGAAGGATACTGGCGGGGGTACGCATGCGCCAGCGGCTCATGGCGGGGTCGAGAAGTCTCTGCGCACAGTTGCCGGAAGGAAGACGTACGCGGGGGCGGCTAGCGGCCTTCCAGGCGGTTGCGTAGGCGTTCCTCTTGCTCCTGCAGCGTCGGGGTAAACTCGGCGCCGAAGTCGGCCGCCTCGAACGTTGGGCGGATCTCGAGTTCACTGGGGCCGGGCATGGGGTTGGGGGCGCGCTTCACCCACTCGATGGCGTTGCGGCAGACGCAGCGCAGGCCGCTCGTCCCTCAGTTGCCCGCTGGACGAACGGCCTGCTGCTTAGTGATTACGAGATCGATACCCCTCTGAAGGGACTATGCAAGCGCCTCTTGCCCTGGATTCTTGACCCTGGGCACCGTCTCATCGAATGAGATTTCGCGGTCCTGTATCAGGGAGACGGAACGCAGGCGGTACACGGAGCCATCCCGGGGGACGAAGGGCTCTGAACCCTCCAGGAGCTCGCGTGCGCCGCGGAGGAAGACCCTGCGCAGGTTGATGATGGCAGAGTCTGAGGTGCCCAAGTGCTCCTTGGTGCGGTCGCAGATGGCGCCCATGCTTTCCTGGATGCCGGCGTCCTGGACGGAGCCGTTCTCAATGCCGGTGAAGTTGAAGTGCTTCTGCATGTCGCGGTCAATGCCATAGTCGTTTTCCCTGTTAATCGTGGCACGCATGGTGCGGGGGTCGAGCTCCAGGTCGCTGGCGGGGTGGTTCTCTCCCGGGCGCAGCGGGCGGCTGGCGTTCCAGCTGTAGGTGAACATCCAACAGTTGTCGTCGTCCATGGGCACCCAGCCGTGGCCGCTGTAGGTGCGCTCATCCGCGTCGCCCAAGCTGCCCGGTATGATGGTGAAGAAGGGCATCATGAAAGGCGTGATACGCCAGTAGAACTCGCTGTCACCGGAGTCCCGCTGGGCGCCGTAGACGAACCCGTATTCCGTGTCCTTGACGATGAAGCGCGGAGAAGTGTCGCCGATCATGGCCGTCGGCTGACCGCCGCCGTTGTTACGGCGCGGCGCATCAGGGTTTTCTCGCTGGTACGGTGTCAGCCCCGAGTGCAGGAAGGAGACGTGGCTGGAGTCGATGCCACCCTCGATACCCTGAACGTAGTTGTTCTCCTGCAGGCGGCGGGAGACCACGCGGTGGTCGTCCGGCACCATTGCCCAGCCAACCTCCGGCAACTCCGGCTTCAACTCGGCGGGGCCCATGTAGACCCAGATGTAGCCGCCCCAGTCCGCCGCGGGGTACGACTTAATCTTGACCTTGTCCTTGAAGTTGCTCTCGGCGGGCTCAGACGGCATGTCGACGCAATCACCGTTCACGTCGTACTTCCAGCCGTGGTAGACGCAGCGGAGCCCGGATTCCTCGTTCCGGCCGAAGAAGAGGCTGGCGCGGCGATGCGGACAGTAGTTGTCCAGCAGACCCACGTCGCCGTTGGTGTCGCGGAATGCCACCAACTCCTCGGACATGACCTTTACGCGGACGGGTGGGCAGTCGGGTTCCGGAATCTCGCGGGAAAGCAGTGCGGGAATCCAGAAGCGCCGGAGGTACTCCCCCATCGGCGTGCCGGGGCCCGTTCGGGTGATGAGTTCGTTGTCTTGCCGTGTCAGCATTTTCGCTCTCCTTTTGGGGCCAAGTGGCCCTATCCTACACGACTTTCCGCTTCTTGGCGAAACAATGTGTTACCCCTTGGCCGCCCGGATGAGAGCGAAGTGGCTCCAGAGACCGGAGACGTTGCCCGGCCACTTCCAGCTCTCCACGAACTCCGGGTTCAGCACGATTTGCGGCGGCACCCAGAAGAGGTTGACGGCAACGTGCAGCGGGTGCGCGATATCACCAATCTGCCGCAGCAACTGGTCCTGGGCCGTGGTGTCCATGGTCTGCTGGAGCTCCGTGATGAGGTCACGGATTTCCAGTAGCTCAAACCCGCCGCCCCTGGGGGAAATGGACGCGTGGTGCACCCGCCAGCTCTGGACGTCGAATGACGCGGTGGCGGTGAGTCCGACCCAGTTCTCCAACTCCAACGCCCTGGAGCGCGGCCGCTGCACTGCCGAGTCGACGGTTTCCAGGTTTGTCTTGATGCCAACGTCGTTCCACATGCCCGCCATGGACTCCTTCACGTCCTGGGCCTGGGGGTACGCTGCGACGATGCTCATGTTCACGTTGATTTCCAGGGGGTTGTTCGGACTGTAGCCGGCCTGCGCCAGCAGAGCGCGGGCCGCCGCGGGGTCGTAGCCGTACTCCGCCTCGTAGGCCGCCTCCCACGCGGGGTTGAAAGCCGCGCTGGTGACCGGTATGGCCTGGATGAACATTGTCTGGGCCGCGTCGCGGAAGAAGGCCGTGTTCAAGACGTCCTTGTCGACTGCCTTGTTCATAGCCTTGCGGACCAGCGGGTCGAGGAAGGGCGAGTCGCAGTGGACGTACTGACAGGTCGTGCCCTGGGCCTCGTAGTTGCGGTCCGTGATGTCCAAGTAGCCGCCCTGGAAGGCGCCGAAGATGCGGGCGCCGGGGAGGGTGCCCGTCTCCACCAACATGCCGTCGCCGGACGCCAGCTCAGTGCTGTCCGCGCCCAGCTGGGTGACGTGGATCTCGTCTGTGAGGAGCGCCGCCAAGCGGGTGGACTCCTCATTCATCCACCGGATCTCCAACTCGGCAAAGTCCGGGTTGTGGCGCCAGTGGTCGTACTCCACGCGCTTGAAGACGATGCCTACGGTCTGCCTACGGCTGTCGAACTCGTAGCCCCCGGTACCCGCGGTGGGCGCCGTGGTCATCTGGGGCGGGCCGTTGGTCTCGTAATCGCTGGCGCTCATGACCTCCATGCCGCCCACCTGCTCAGAGAGCCGCCGCACTTGCTCCGCCAGCGGTCCGGGGAGCTTCCAAATGAACTCCAATTCACTGACCGGCTCAATGGTGACCGTGCGGTAGTTGCGGGCGTGGGTGTGCTCCGAGTCGTCCGCGCCCAGCTCCATGACCGTGCGCTCGACGTCGCGCCAGCTAACGGTGCCGGCGTTGTTGTGGAAGGGGATGCCCTCGCGGATCTTAATGCGGAAGTCCACGCCGTTGGGCTCCACAGACCACTCGGTGGCCAACTGCGGAATGAGTGCGCCCGTCTCGGCGTCCGTGCCGATGAGGTACTCGTACATCGCCGCCAACTGGATCTGCGACTGCGGGCCCAAGCCACGGCCGATGTTGTTGGAGAGAAGGCTAGGGGTCTGTGCGCCGATGACAACCCGTTCGACCTTGGGCATCATCATTGCGCCATGGTCCGTGGGCATGGCGTCCGGTGCCGCCGTCGCCTCAGGCATCGCGGTGGTGCTGCCGGTGTCGGTGGAGGTCGTCGCTGCCGTCGTTGACGAGGATGTGGTAGTCGTCGTCGATGAAGTGGCAGTGTCGCCACTGCTGTCGTCGTCGCCGCCACAGGCCGCCAGCATCGCCAGCGCCAATGCCAGTACGAGAAGCACGGCCAAGGGGCGCACTATGAGCATTGCCCGACTCGAATTCTTCAACCTAGACCTCCTCCTTGCGTTTCCTTATCAACGATTGGCCGGTGGACACATTCCATTGACGACCAGATTCGATATTGCAGTGTATGGCCGCTACTTTTTTACAGCCCTTATAAGGTCAAAGTGGCTCCACAGACCCGCGACGTTGCCGGGCCAGCGCCAACTCTCGACGACGTCCGGGTTCAGTATGATCTGCGGCGGGATGTAGAAGAGGTTAACGGCGACATGGGCCGGGAACGCGATGTCGCCGATCTGACGCAGGATCACGTTCTGTGCGTCCTCGCCCATGGTGGCCTGCACCTGGTGGATGAGGTCGGAGATTTCCTTGTACTCGAAGCCGCCGCCGCGGGGAGTGATGTTGCTGTTGTGGACGCGGAAGCTCTGGATGTTAATGGGCGCGCCGCTAAAGAGCCCAATATAGTTCTTGAACTCCAGCGCCTGCTGGGTCGAACGCAGCGTGGACCCGGGTGTCTGGTCGATGTTGGTGGAGATGCCGACGTCGTTCCAGTAGCCGGCCATCGCCTCCATAACGTCCGGCGCCTGCGGGTAGCCGGCCACCGGGATCACCTGCACATTGATTTCAAGCGGGTTGTTGGAGCCGTAGCCGGCATCAGCGAGCAGGCTTCGCGCCGCATCCGGGTCGAAACCGTACTCTGCCGGGTAGGCGGCGAGCCACTCCGGGTTGAAGGCCGGACTGTCCTCCGGGATGCCCTGCATGACCATGTTGTGGCCGGCGCCGCGGAAGAATGCGTCGTTAAGGGCGTCCTTGTCGACAGCCTTGCTCATGGCCTTGCGCACACGGGGGTCCAGCCAAGGAGAGTCGCAGTGGGCGTAGCCACAGGGCGTGCCCTGCGCCTCATAGCGCGAATAGGTGGTGTCGAGGTAGCCGCCCTTGAACGCGCCGAAGATGCGCTGACCGGGGAGCAGCCCGGTCTCGACACGGAGGCCGTCGTCCTCGGCCTGCTCCGTCGAGTCGGCGCCAAGCTGGGTGATGTGGATCTCTTCCGTGAGGATGGCGGCGAGGCGCGTCGACTCCTCGTTCATCCACCGGTACTCCAGAGCGGCGAAGTCCGGGGTGTGGCGCCAGTGCTCACCGGGGGCGCGGTCGAAGCGGATGTAGCTTTCCTGCTCGCGGCTCTCGAACTGGTAGCCCGCGGTCCCCGCCAGCGGACGAGAGACGACGATCTCTTCTCCGAGCAACTCATAGTCAGCGACGCTCATCATCTCCATGCCGCCGATGTGCTCCGACATCCGCCGCTCCTGCTCAGCGAGCGGGCGTGGGAGCTTCCAGATGAATTCGAGCTCGGAGACGGACTCGATCTCGACGGTGCGGTAATTGCGGGAGTGGGGGTGCGTGGAGTCCTCCGCGCCAAACTCGGCGACGGTGAAGGCTACGTCGCGGTACGAGACCGTGCCAAGGTCGTTGTGGAACGGGATGTTCTCCCTAAGCTTGACGCGGAAGTCCTGCCCGTTCGGCTCGAGGCCCCAGGACTCAGCAAGTTGCGGGATGAGGGCGCCGGTTTCGGCGTCTGTGCCGATGAGGTACTCATACATGGGCACGAGCTGGATCTGCGCCTGCGGCGACAGGCCGCGACCGGCGTTGTTGGAAATCAACCCGGGCGCGATGGCGCCGATGACAAGCATATCTACCACGGGTTCCATCATCGCGTTGTCCGGCATCGCGTCAGCCACCGGGGCCGCAGTAGGCGCAGGCGCCGCCGTCGTGCCCGTCGAGGTGTCGGTGGACGCTGCAGTGGTTGTGGACGCCTCAGTGGTGGCGGACGTCTCAGTGGTGGTCGAAGGCTCAGTAGTGGTCGACGTGGAATCGGTGCTCGCGTCGTCGTCGCTGCCGCACGCCGCCAGCATGCCGAGCGCCAAGACTAGGGCCAGCACGAGGGCCAGTGTCCCGAAGCTTTGACTTGCCTTCATTATTCCCGTGATTCTCCTTTTGCGTTTCCCCACTATCCCTGGGCCTGCCAAATGTGTGCCAGCTATGTCTTGACGCCAGCCAGCCTACCGGACTCCAAGTACGCCTCTCCCAGGGTCATAAACGTCCTTGATTGCACTCCCTTGAAGCGAATAGTGTACCGGAGCGGCTGGTTGGCCTCATACAACTCATAGAGCTCCGCCTCGCCATTGGGGCCGGCGATGACCTCTATCTTAGTTTCCTCAGGCATCTGCAGTTCTCCATGTCTTGGGTTTGTGTTACCGAAAGCCATAACACGACAGGGCGCGCCCTAACTCAGGAGCGCGCCCTGTGTTTCGGCTAGCCCTCTGCCAGCTGTTCCTCTGCCAAATGCGCGTACTGGTGGTCCCTTGTGGCCTCTATGCCGTTGACGCCGTTGGGCAGCAGTGTGGAGATGGACTGCACCTTGTACAGCTCCGGGCGGTCCAGCCCTGGCGGCGGCGAGCCGTCCTCGCGCAGGGCGATGGCCGCCTTGGCCAGCAGACGCCGCATCCGGATGATGCCAGAGTCCGTCACGCCCAAGTGCTCCTGGTTGCGCTTGTAGATGACGCCCATGCTCTCCGTCATGCCGTTGTCCTGGCCGCGGCCGGGGATGCCGCTGAACCCGAGGCCGCCGACCCTTGCGCGCTGCGCTTCCCTGTCGATGAGGTAGTCGTTGCGAGCGGTGCCAGCGATCTTGAAGCGGTCGTACCAGCCGGTGCCGTTGCGCGAGGCGTCGCGGTGGAAGGAGGTCGGGAGTCCGTCGACTACCATTGGCCCGCCGAAGCCGGGCCGAACCGGCTCGGTGCGGTCGCGACAGCTCACGTGCCATCGCATGGAGTTCTCGTCATCCATGGGCACCACGGCGATGAAGGACTTCTCCCGGAAGCTGCCCGGAATCATGGCGTAAAAGGGGAAGAGGAAGTGGGCGATGCGCCAGTAAGTGGAGTCCTCCTCAGCCGGGCGGTTGTTGCCAGAGGTGCAACCGAACTCCGTGTCGGTAACAAAGTGCCGCGCCCAACGGGTCTTCAGCGCATACTTCTCAAAGGTGACGTCCGGCTCCTCGATCTCCTCGGGTTTGCGGGCGCCGGCGTGCAGGAAGCTGACGTGGCTGGTGTCGTAGTCCCCCTCCAGCGACTGCATCCAGTTGCACTCTGTGTAGTAGGCGCCGATGGTGTAGGCGCCTTCCGGCTGCAAGTTGGCTATCAGCGAGGGCAGCTCCGGGGGCGTCTCGAGCGTCCCCATGTAGACCCAGATGAAGCCGCCCCGTTCCTGGGTGCGGTAGGTGGTGGCCCTTACCTTGTCGATAAACTTGCTCTCCGGCGGCTCCGAAGGCATATCAATGCAGTTGCCGTTGACGTCGAACTTCCAGCCGTGGTAGATGCAGCGGAGCCCGGACTCCTCATTCCTGCCGAAGAAGAGTGACGCGCCTCGGTGGGGGCATGAGTTGGCGAGGATGCCCACCTGGCCGGTGGAATCGCGGAAGGCTATGAGTTCCTCGCCCAGCAGCTTGAGGCGAACGGGCTCGCAGTCCGGCTCGGACAGCTCCTCCGTCGTCATGGCCGGCATCCAGTACTGCCGCATGAGGTCACCCATCATCGTGCCGGGACCAACCCTAGTCAACAGTTCGTTCTGTTCTTTGCTCAGCATTGCTCCATCCCTTTCCTTTGCTACTGCTACCCCTAGTCCTTGCCAATGCGGCTACGCGCCGACCATGACCCTCTCAACGGTTTCCTCAAAGGTAATGCTCTTGTCCAGGACCTCGGCGACGGAGCGAAGGCGGAAGGTGGCGCCGTCCCGTGGCACGAAGGGCTCGACGCCCTCCATCAGGTCGCGGCACGCCTTGAGGTACACGCGCCGCATGGCTATGACCGCCGCGTCCGTTGTTCCCAGGTGCTCCTTGGTCCTGTCACAGATCGGACCCATGCTCTCCTGGATGCTGGCGTCCTGCACGGAGATGTCCTTGATGCCGGTGAAGGTCTTCGAGCGCTGCGCCTCGCGGTCTATGCCGTAGTCATTGTCCTTGTTCACCACGGACCGCATGGTTCGCGGCTCCAACTCCAGGAAGCTTGCGCTGTGGCCCTCGTCCTCCCGCAGCGGCCTGCTGGCGTTCCAGGTGTAAGTGAACATCCAGCAGTTCTCGTCGTCCTGGGGGATCCAGCCGTGGCCGCTGTATGTGCGCTCATCGGGGTTGCCCGTCCCGCCGGGGATAATGGTGAAGAACGGCAACATGAAGGGCGTGAGCCGCCAATAGTACTTGTCCTCTTCAGCCTCACGATTGGCGCCGTAAACAAAGCCGTAGTCCGTAGCTTTCACCGTGAAATGCGGCGCGCCGTCCTTGTTGGAGAGGCTCACGTTTGCGGGGTCGTCGCGGCGGACCGGCGGGAGGCCAAAATGGAGGTAGGAGATGTGGCTCGAGTCGATCCCGCCCTCAACGCCCTGCACGAAGTTGTTCTCCTGTACCCGGCGGGACACCCTGCGCTGGTTATCCGGCACCAGCGCGAATCCCACCTCCGGCAGCTCCGGCTGTAGTTCTGCTGGGCCCATGTAGGCCCAAATGAAGCCGCCCCAGTCACGTGCCGGGTAGGACTTGATCTTGACCTTGTCCCTGAAGTTGCTCTCCGCAGGTTCGGACGGCATGTCGACACAGTCACCGTTAACGTCGTACTTCCAGCCGTGGTACACGCACCGGATGCCAGACTCCTCGTTGCGACCAAAGAAGAGGCTCGCGCGCCGGTGCGGGCAGTAGTTGTCGAGGAGGCCCACGTCACCGTTGGTGTCGCGAAAGGCCACCAACTCCTCGGACATGATCTTCACGCGCACGGGTGGGCTGTCCGGTTCCGCGATTTCCCGCGACAGCAGCGCCGGGACCCAGTAGCGTCTCAGGTACTCGCCCATAGGCGTACCCGGGCCCGTCTGCGTGATCAGCTCATTGTCCTGATGACTCAGCATGAGCGCTCTCCTCCATTGTGTTGGCTAGCCTGCAGTCGGAACGTCCTCTGGGTACATCTCGGGCAGCAGCACCTCGCGCCACGGCCGCTTGGCGTCGAACACCTTCTCGATGGCGCGGATGTTGTAGTAGGACGTCGTCTGAGCGCCTCGCGGGTCCTCGCCCTCACCCACGTTGCGGGTCGCTTCCATGACCAACTTGCGCATCGCGATGACAGCGGAGTCTGCCGGGCCCAGGTGCTCGCGAGACCGGTCGACGATAGGGCCCATGCTCTCCTGCACAGCCCGGTCCTGCGCGTTAATCCCGGTGATGCCCGTGAAGGTCTCTGTCTTCTGGATGGCACGGTCAATCAGCCAGCCATTGCGGGTATTGCCCTTGGCGCGGAAAGTGGCCTGGTCGACGTTGGGCCAGCCGTTGGCGGAGCCTTCCATGGTCCGCTCCTTCTCCGACATAGCCTCCTCGCCGAAGTTGTAGTGGAAGTTCCAGACCATCACATTGTGGTCGTCGATGGGAACCCAGTGGTGGCCAGCAACCATTGTTCGGTCCGGCGCGCCGGCGCGGCCCACCTGCTGCGGCCGGAGCTGGGTGAAGGGCATGATGAAATGGTAGCCACGGACATACTGCTCGTCCTCGTCCAGTGGGCGAATGCCGGTGTAGCGGTAGCCGTAGTCGGTGACGTCCACCTCCAGCGTGGGCGCGCCGCCGCGGACGAACGGTGTTGAGGGCTGGATGCCCTCAGCGCTGGCGCCCTCCCGGAGTTGACGGTGCAGGATGGGCGCGTGGGACGAATCGATGCCGCCCTCGAGGGCCTGCAGCCAGTTGCACTCCTGGACGACTTTGGTCACGCCACGGTGGGTTTCGGGCACCCGGGTGTACTCAAAGTTGGGCAGCGGGGGCTTCTTCTCGGCGGGCCCCATGTAGACCCAGATGACGTCGCCCATCTCGACGGCGGGGTAGGCCTTGACCTTGATCTTGTCCTTGAAGGCCACTGGCTCATTCATCTGCTCTACGCAGTTGCCGTGGACGTCGTACTTCCAGCCGTGGTAAACGCAACGGAGCCCCGCCTCCTCGTTGCGGCCTAGCCACAGCGAGGCGAGCCGGTGGGGGCAGTTCTCGTCCAGAACACCGATGTCGCCATTGGTGTCGCGGAACGCCACCAGATCCTCGCCGAGCAGGCGAAGTCGGATCGGCGTACAGTCCGGCTCCGGCAACTCAGAGTGGAGCATCGCGGGGAGCCAGTAGCGCCTCAGGGCCTCGCCCATGGGCGTGTCGGCGCCAACTTTCGTTACTTGTTCGTTTTCTTCCCTCGTGAGCATTGCCCTTCCTCCTGCCAGATGTCTTTGCTTCTCAAGACGTTGTGAGCATATCCCTCGACCGCAGCTACACATGCCGCATTTGACGCGGCATAGCGCACCACAGGTTATCGAGGATAAACCTCGCCAGTGTGCACGATGCTCCAATACCGTCCCAAAGTCAATATCCTGCGCGCTGTATAACTGGACGAGTAGAAGGCATGAAGTGGAGGCCAGTCGTTTTTAGGGGTCTTACGGGGAGGGCTTCGAAATGAGAAAAGGCGCTGCCACCTTGTAGCAACGCCTTCATTTGCGAGTTGGTCGGGGCGATTGGATTTGAACCAACGACCCCCTGCACCCCATGCAGGTGCGCTACCGGTCTGCGCCACGCCCCGACTGTGGCTTCAGTATAGCAGCGCGGCCCACTGGCTACAATGAAGCGGGCAATGAACGTCGAGACTATTGACGCATGAGTTGCTGCAGGGCCCCGATGCGCTTGGTCTTGCCTCCGGAAAATTGCTTCATCATTTTTTGCATCTGCCGGAACTGGTTCAGCAACTGGTTTACCTCTTGCACGCTGGTGCCGCTGCCCACAGCGATGCGGCGACGCCGGGAGGCGTTCAACACGTTCGGGTCCCGCCGCTCCCGGGGAGTCATGGACAGCACGATGGCCTCGACGCTGCTGAGGTGGCCTTCGTCGACATCCTCTGCCTTGAGGCGACCCTTCATGCCGGGCACCATCTCCAACACCTGCCCCAACGGACCCATCTTCTGCACCGCGCGAAGCTGATCCAGGAAGTCCTGCAGGTCAAAGGTGGCCTTGCGGAGCTTGCGCTCCATCTCCTCGGCCTGCTGGATGTCCACAACCTCCTGCGCCTTCTCGATGAGGGTGAGCATGTCGCCCATGCCGAGGATGCGGGAGGCGAGCCGGTCCGGGTAGAAGGGCTCCAAGGCGTCCGTCTTCTCGCCCACGCCCATGAACTTCACGGGAACCCCGGTCACGGCGCTGATGGAGAGCGCCGCTCCACCGCGTGCGTCGCCGTCCATCTTGGTCAGAATCAGTCCGGTCAGGCCCACGCGTTCATGGAATGCGGCTGCGGCGTTGACCGCCTCCTGGCCTGTCATGGCGTCGACCACGAGGACGACTTCCTCCGGGTTCACGGCCTTCTTGATCTCGGCCAGCTCCGCCATGAGCTCGTCGTCAATCTGCAGGCGCCCGCCGGTGTCGATGATGGCCCAGGGGCTGTTCTGACGCGCCGCCTCCGCCGCGCCGTTCCTGGCAGCGCGCACCGCCGTGGAGGAAGACGGGGGTTCCTGGTAGACGGGCAAATCGAGCTGCCTGCCGAGCGCGGCGAGTTGTTCGACAGCGGCGGGACGGCGCAGGTCGGCGGCGACGAGCATCGGCTTGCCACGCCCGCCAGCGGCGAGGTGCGTCGCGAGCTTGGCGGCGGTGGTCGTCTTGCCGGACCCCTGGAGGCCCACGAGCATGAGCGTCGCAGTCGCCGACGTGCCGTGGTGGAGCCGGTGATCGCCTGCGCTCAGGATGGCCGTCAGCTCCTCGTTGACCACCTTGACCACCTGCTGACCCGGGTTGAGCCCCTGCAGCATGTCGGTGTCGAGGCAGCGCGCCTTCACCTTGGCGATAAACTCCCGGGCGACGCGGAAGTTGACGTCCGCCTCCAAGAGCGCAACACGCACCTCTTTCAGCGCCTCGTCAATATCCTTTTCGGTGAGCCTGCCCTTGCCCCCCAACCGTTGAAACACAGCGGTGAGCTTTTCGCCAAGCGCGTCAAACATGGGTGACCTCCTCGTTTATTGTAGGGGGGCAAAGCATACGCGGCAAACCGGGTTTCATGGAGCTTTCCCCCACACTCTCCGTGCCCGCGCTGTGCTACGATTCGCCTACCACCAACCGGAGGCCTCGGGCACCATGGTCCCACTGCACCTGCGTCTGTACAACTTCCTCAGCTATCAGGGCGACACGGAGCTCGACCTGCGCGGCATCCACGTCGGTTGCCTCTCCGGCGACAACGGCAACGGCAAGTCGGCGCTGCTCGACGCGGTTACGTGGGCGCTTTGGGGTTGGGCCCGGGGGCGCCGCTATGGCACGGCCGGCGCGTCGCCCGATGAGCTCGTGTATCAGGGCCAGGCCGATATGGAAGTGTCCCTCACGTTTGCGGCGGGAGAGGCCACGTACCGGATGGTGCGCAAGCACTCGAAGGGCGGCGGACGCCGGGGCGCCGCTCGCATGGTGGACCTGCAGGCCGCTACGGGCGACGGCTATCGGTCGCTGACGGAGGGCTCCGTCGCCGAAACGGAGGCGCAGGTGCAGCGCCTGCTCCGCATGAGCTACGACACCTTCGTGAACAGCGCGTTCCTGCTGCAGGGCGAGGCGGACCGCTTCACCACCAGCAAGCCCGCTCAGCGCAAGGAGACGCTCGCCGACATCCTCGGCCTCTCGCTGTACGAAAGGCTGCAAGACCGGGCCAAGGAACGTGTCCGTGAGTACGACGCGCAGTTGCTTCGGAATCAGCTGGACCGCGACGCCGCAGAGCGGGAGTTGACCAATAGACCGGGAGTCCAGCAGTCGCTGGATGACGCGCGGCGGATGCTGGAAGGGCTGGCGCCACTCCTGAGCGTCGCACGGGCAGAGGAGGCGGCGCTGGAAGCTAGTGTGGCCTCGCTGGAGCGGGTGCAGGAGGAAGCGGACAGGCTGCGGGACACGTCCGCTCAGCGCGCTGCAGAGGCGGAACGTCTCGAGGTACAGGCCGAGCAGGCGCGGGACCGGGCGGCTCGGTACAGCAACGTGCTGGAGCGGCGCGGCGAGATACTCGACGGGGCGGGAAGGCTGGTCGCGACGCAACAGCGACTTGCTGCGTTGGGTGAGGCCCAACAGCAGGACGCGTCCCTGGAGCGACGTGCCATGGAGTTGGATTATGGAATCGCACAGGAGGCGGACCGGCTGGCCTCGGAGGCGGACAGGCTGCGGGACCGCACGGAGCGTGAGCTGCGCCCGAGGGCAGAGCGCGGTCGGGCGGCGCAGACAGCGCTTGAGGACAGCGCGAAGGGTGAGGACGGCATTGTGCGGCAGCGAGAGGGCGTGCTGGCGCAGCGGGCGGAGCTTGATGGAGCGGTGCGGGCTGTCGAGCGGCTGGAGGTCGAGAACCAGCGGTTGGATGCCGAACTGGCGGAGCTGCGTGGCGGCTACCGGATGCTGCGAGCGGGGGAGACCCATTGCCCTCTGTGCGGCACGCCCCTCGGCGCGGACGGGCTTGCTCACCTTCGGCAGGAACGGGAGCGACAGGGGAGGGAGCGGCGGGCCCAGTTCGACGAGAACGGGCGACAGCTGGCGGCGCTGACCCCCAAGCGTGCTCACATGGAGGGCGCCCTCGCGGAGGCCGAAGCGGCGCTGGAGCAGGCGCAGCGCGGCCTCGCCGCCAAGAAGGCCGCGCTGGAGCGTGAGGTGGAAGAGGGCGTTGCTGCATCGGCGGAGCTAGCGTCGCTGACGCCCGGGTTGGATGCGCTAGTGCGCCGCTTGGAGGACGAGGACTTTGCACGAGAGGAGCGGGAGTCGCTCTCGGACTTGGGGGTGCGGCGGGGGCAGTTGGGGTATGACCCTGCGATGCACGCTGAGGTGCGAGAAGCGGCGGGCGCCTTGGAGGCCTACACGGAACTGGCTCGGGACCTGCGGGATGCTGAGGAGCGGTTGCCGCAGGAGCAGGCAGCCCTCGCGGAGTTCACGTCGCTGGCGGCGGCGCGGCGGGGCGAGGCGCAGGAGGCACAGCGCCGGTTGGCCGACATCGCCAGGCAGTTGGAGGACGCGCCGGCACTTCGCGGGGAGCTGGACGCCAAGGGCGGCGAGCGGCGAGCGCTGGAGGCCCGCGTCGCGGAGCTGCAGGGTGAGGAGCGGCTGCACTCGCTGCAACTCGAGCAGCTAGCGGCCCGAGAGGCGGACTTGGCCGCGCTGCAGCAGTCTCAGGTCGAACTGCAGGCCGCTAAGTCTTCCTACGGCGTGCTGGTGGACGCCTTCGGCCGGAGCGGCATTCAGGCGCTGCTGATCGAGGCCGCCCTGCCGGAACTGGAGGCGCAGGCCAACGACCTTCTGGCGCGGCTCACGGACCACCGCATGACGCTTTCGCTGGAGACGCAGCGGCAGAACCGGCGCGGCGATTTCTCGGAGACGCTGGAGATTCGCATCGCCGACGAGCTGGGCACCCGCAGTTACGAGCTGTTCAGCGGCGGCGAGGCCTTTCGCATTGACTTCGCCCTGCGGGTTGCCCTTGCCAAACTGCTGGCCTCGCGCGCGGGGGCGCCCCTGCGCACGCTCTTCATTGACGAGGGGTTCGGCACACAGGACCCCAGCGGCCGTGAGCGACTGGTGGAGGCCATTCAAATCATCCAAGACGAGTTCGACCTCATCCTTGTCGTAACGCACATCGAGGACATGAAGGAGGCCTTCCCCGTTCGCATCGACGTCAGCAAGGACGACACCGGCTCGTCGCTGCAGGTCGTATGGGCATGAGCGGCGAGTCGCCCTTCGCCGGGCGGCGCATCGCTATCTACGGCCCCACGGGATCCGGCAAGACCAGCCTTGGCGCTGAGGTGGCGCGACGGCTGGGCGTGCCGCACATGGACCTGGACGTCGTGCACTGGAGGCCGGGGTGGCAGGCCCAGCCGCGCGAGCAGTTCCGCGCCGACGTGGAGGGTTGGCTGGACGCTCGGCCCGGCGGGTGGGTGTGCTCGGGCAACTACGCCAGTGTCGTCGGCGACCTTGTGGTGGCCCGAGCCGACACGGTGCTCTGGCTGCGGCTGCCGTTCCCCCTGGTGTTCTGGCGGCTGTTGTGGCGTACGCTTCATCGATCGTTCACCTGGGAGCTGATGTGGGGCTCGAACCGGGAGACGTTTCGCAAGGGGTTCCTGAGCCGCGACTCCATCCTGCTGTGGTGCATCTCGCACTGGCGCGCCCACCAGAGGAGCGTCAACAGGGTGATTGCCGAGCACGCTGGGGACGCCGACGTCGTGGTGCTGCGCACGCCGGGGCGGGTGCGGGAGTGGGTCGCACAGGCGCCGCTCCTTGACCCCCCTCTGCGGGCGGCGATACACTGAAGATACCCCATTTGCCGAGTGGTGCAGCGGTAGCACGCGTGGCTCTGGACCACGTAACCCTGGTTCGAATCCAGGCTCGGCAGCCACATTTGACACAGTCCAGAACCTCCGCATTGCGCTCCCGTTTGCAGGTTTGACCGGGCCATTGGCTTGGGCTCTTTCAGGCAGGACTCCCTTGCAATCTGTGCTTTCCCTCTCACTACATCCCCACATGAGACGCCGCATTTCCTAGTGGCTCGCCGGCGCTGCGGGCGCTGGAGCACCCGGAGGTTGTTTCGTCGGGCTGGCGTAGCTGGCATATTTGTTTTAGCTATGAAATCTTTGTCCCAATTTTTGCGCCCGTGAGAAACAACCCCTCGGCTGTTAGGGGCCGAACCGCAGACGGTCGTCGATGCGGACCGTGCGAGCGTGGCACGCCACGACGAGGAGCGCCACGGCGTGGGGGTGTGCTGGTTGAGGGCCTTGTTTGCGGGTTGCATGGGGGTAGGGTAGCGGGGGGGATGGGGTGGGCGCGAGGGGCTCGTGTCAGGGTGGTTGGGGGCCGATGGCGCGGGACGGCAAGTGCTGCTGGTGACGGAGAGGTGGGTGTCCCGCTGGCACGGAACGGCCCTTCGGCAGCCACATTTGACACAAGCCAGAACCCCTGTGTTTCGGTTCCGATGGAGGTGTAGGCAAGCCCTTAACTTAACAAAGGCCGTATGGCCAGCTGTGCCTACTCTCCCACGAGTCATTCGCGAGGATCGCAATAACCATCGATATCATCCCCTTTATGGTACAATCTCCGCGTTCTAGCAATTGCATAAGACTCCGTTTGGAGAGAAGCATGACACGCATAGCGAGCTTCATCAATTACAAGGGTGGAGTAGGCAAGACTACAATAGCTGTTGAAACTGCTGCGACACTTGCGAAGAAACACGGTTTTAAGGTTTTGGTTGTAGATCTTGATCCCCAAACCAATGCCTCCTTCTATCTAGTCACTGAGAAAAACTGGGAGGATTGGGCCAGAGATCAAGGTTCGCTCAAAGACATCTTCCAAACTGCCATTAACGAGCAACCCTTCGACGTTGCCAGCACAATAATGGAAGGTCTATATGGCTGCATCGACCTTCTACCCTCCCATCTCGACCTATTGCCTGTAGACCTTGACCTCGCCGCCAAATGGGGGGCGCAGTCCTCCGAGGCGAAAATGATCATCAAGGATCGTCTCGCGCCAGTAATCGACGAACGGGAATACGATTTCGTCGTGATTGACTGCCCACCGAACCTTAATTTGGTAACACAGAATGCTCTCATGCTCAGTGATTCCTATGTAGTCGTATGCTTGCCAGAGTACTTTTCGGTGAGAGGAATTGGCCTAATAGAAACTCAAATCGGAAAAATGATGGATCAGGTTAACAGGAATCTCGTCAGGTTTGGAGCATCTCCCATATCAGGTCCCGTTATGCGCGGCATTATTTTCAACAGGATTAAATATGTGACTGGTGGGACCATCGCCCAGCAAAATTGGATGGCGCAAGTTCGGCGCACATACCCGAACGTGACGTTCGACAATTTCGTGGCTGAATCTGTTCGAGTAGCCGAGGCATCTTATACAGGACCAATAACGTTTTCTCCGAACTCCGGCGACCAGCAGTATGTTGGCCAATTGCTGAAGGTGGCAGAAGAGTTCTTCGATAAGGTAGTGCAGACATCGGAGTAGGCTAATGAAGACACATGGTATCAAGACATCACACGATTTGGCTGATGCATTGGAAGATGCGGCTCGTGCGCTACGTATGGTTCCTCCGTTCGAACTCTCAGGCTTTCGGCAGAAACCTCGGACGGGTGGGGTCGTCGACGGCCCACTCAAGCTAGATCATGGGAAGCACTCGCAGGATGGCCTAGTAATTCTTGCACAAGAACTCCCGGACCTAAGCAGGTCAGAAGCGGAGTATCGCTTATCTTCCTTAACGGTGGAGGCTATTCGACAACTTGCGCAAGTTCTTGATATCAGGATGCCGAGCAAGGCCACGAAACATGTCTATATCGAATTGCTCTTGACGCAGCTTTTCGACGTCCCTGTCGGCCAAGAACTCATAAGGACATTCCACAAGAGAAGTGGGCCACCAGCCTCGGAACCATTGATGAGATCAACAGTGGTTCAGCCACTGCCGCGTGGCACGGGCCTAGGTAAGAGGTAATCGCCCCGAATTGACTCACTAGTTGACCATGCACCCTACGACAAGCTCAGGGCGAGCCTTGGAGCCGAGCCCCTGCCACACCGAGGCCACCGGTCGCTCCATTCCCATCCGTAGGACCGATTAGGCTGATGGCGTGGGATCCGGTGTTGGGGTCTTGGTAGACGGCGGCTTTTACGCCGAAGGCTTGTGCGATCAGCTTGGGCGTTAGGACTTCTTCTGGAGTGCCTTCTGCGAGGACTCGGCCTTCTTGCAGGAGGACTAGGCGGTCGCAGAAGCGGGCTGCCATGTTGAGGTCGTGGATGGCGGCCACGGAGGTCAGGCCGTCGTCGACTAGCTGTCGCACCAGGCCGAGGACTTTTAGCTGGTGCAGGACGTCCAGGTTGGCGGTTGGTTCGTCGAGGAGCAGGATGCGCGGCTGCTGGGCGAGGGCTCGGGAGACTATGACTCGCTGACGTTCGCCTCCGGAGAGGGTGTCGAGGGTGCGCTCCGCGAACTGCTCGGTCTCCGTTTGGCGCATGGCGTCGCGGGCGATGCGCTCGTCGCCCTGGCCCTCGATCTGGAAGCGTCCGAGGTGCGGGTACCTGCCCATGAGGACGAGCTCCATCGCGGTGAATCCGTGGGTGTAGGGCACGATCTGGGGCACGATGGCGAGCCCCGCGGCGACTTCCTTCGAGGTCAGGGACCGGAGGTCGGCGCCGTCGAGGTGGATGTTCCCGCTTTGCACGCGAAGCACGCCGGAAACGGCTCGAAGAAAAGTGGACTTGCCCGCGCCGTTGGGGCCAATCAGCCCCACCATCTGCCCGTGGGCCGCATGCAGGTCTGCGCGGTCTAGCAGCGTTTTGGCCTCAATCTGAAAGAAGACTCCCTGCGCGCCAATTGCCGGTGGCCTGCCGTTTTCCATCATTGCTTACTCCGCCAAGCTGAATGTGGTCGCGGGTGGGTTGGGGAAGGCGTCGGGCCAGAGCAGGCGGGCCAGATCCTCGGCGCCACGGATGTTCCAGTATGAGAGCGTGGTGAAGCGCTTGCTCTCGACCACGTAGACACGGCCGTTCTTGATGGCGGGAACCTCGGCGAGGGCCTCGTTGGCGAGCAGGCTATCACGAAACTCCTCGGCGCCGAACGAGACCGGCTGCGGGATGACGATGACTTCCGGGGACATTGCGATGACACCCTCGAGGCTGGTGGTCTGATTGCTCACAATGCCCGCGTCCTCGGCGGCGTTGATGCCGCCGGCGGCAACGATCACGCCGCCCTCCGTGGAGTTGCCGCCCGCGACCCACAGATTGTCCGAATATTGCGTGATGGCGAGGACTCGCGGCTTCGGGGTTGCCGGGCCGGTCACCGACACGAGTGCGTCGAAGCGCTCGCGCACTTCCGCCGCGAACTCGAAGGCGCGCTCCTCCTCGCCGAAGATGTAGCCCATGAAGAGGATGCTGTTGATGCGCGCCTCGGGGTCGTGCTGCAGCTCCGTCTGGACGACGGGAATGCCCACACGGGTGAGCGCCTCGACGCCGTCCGCAGTGAAGAAGGGGCTGGTAACCACGACGTCGGGGGCCTGGGCGATGATCGTCTCGGGGTCGCGGGTGACTTCGGGCTTGTCCTGCACCCACCCTGACACGTTGGAATAGGTCTCGTCCTTGGAGACGCCGCCCACCGCGACCAACCGCTCGTTGGGGACCAACGCCAGGGTCATTTCGTCGTGGCCGATGGAAGCGGTGATGATGCGCTGCGGTTTGGACGGGATGGTGATGACGCCGTTCAGGCCCTCGACCTGGCGCGGCCAACCCATGTTTGCGGGGTCGACGATGCCGGGTACGCCCACCAACGACGGGCCGGGTGTTGGCGGCGGCGCGACGACCATCGTGGGCTGCGGGGCAGGCGCGGTCGCCGGGGCAGTCGCCGTGTCGCCGGACTCGCAGGCGGGGAGGGCTGCCGCGAGAAGCAGGATGAGCGGGATGATGAGGTAACGGAGCGGGCGGATGAGCATTGTGCCTCCCCTCGATGACTGCTGCTTAGAGTGAATAGGCCTGCCGCTTGTTCTTGATGAGCAGCAGGATGAAGAACGGGGCGCCGACGAATGCCGTCAGCACGCCGACGCGAAACTCCGCGGGTTGGATGACCGTTCGGGCGACGGTGTCGGCGAGGATGACGAAGAGGGCGCCACCCACCGCGCTCAGGGGGATGAGCACGCGGTGGTCCGGGCCCATCACGAGCCGGAGAACGTGCGGGGTCACCAGACCGACGAAGGCGATGGTGCCGCTGACCGCAACGGCGGCGCCCGTCACCAAGGCGGCCACGGCTAGCAGCGTCGTACGTGCTCTGCCCACGCGGACGCCCATCGAGCGCGCCTCGTCGTCGCCGAGCATCAGCAGGTTGAGGTCGCGGGACATCAGGATGATCACGGCGGCGGCGCCGAGGATGAGCGGCGCCGAAATGCGCACGTGCTCCCAGGAGCGGGAGTCGAGACCGCCGGCAAGCCAGAAGAGGATCTCTCGCAGCGCCCCGTTGTCGGGCAAGAGGATGATGATGGCGGAGACGATGGCCCCGAGGAATGCGTTGACGGCCACGCCTGCGAGCAGCAGCGTCGCCATGGAGAAGTGGCCGCCAACAGCCGCGATGCCGTACACGAGGAACGTCGCGACCAGAGCGCCGACGAAGGCGAATGTCGGCAGCGCGAGGAAGAACAGGCCCGTCGCGCCTGTCGCGATGGCGACCACGGCGCCAACAGCGCCGCCCGTCGACACGCCGATGATGCCGGGATCGGCCATCGGGTTGCGAAAGAGGCCCTGCATGGTGGCCCCCGCCACCCCCAACGCCATCCCTACCGATGCGCCAACGACGATGCGCGGCAAGCGGATCTGCTCGATGACGAGCTGCTCGGTGCGGGTGAACTCGCCGGCGTCGAAGCCGACGAACGCCAGGACGATGGACGCGACGTGGCTGATGGGGATGTGGACGGGCCCAAGGCTGAGGGAGACCAGCGCGCCGAGGAGGATAAGCAGGCCGAGCACGGCGCCGCCCATCGCGAGGCGCGCGTTTACACCGGCCTGGCGATAGCCCTGGAGCGTGGAATGCCTTGCCGCCCGAAACAAAAATGACCTCCAGCAGCTCTCCGCTGGAGGTCGGCGCATCGAACGGATGCGGCCATGCGCCGCGCGCATGAGGGACCCTCTCTGGTGCGGAGAGTGGTCACCTCCCGTTCAGGCAGGTCTCCTGGCTCGCAGGTGGGTTGTTTGCGCCGGCCCCTTCCCATCGCATCGGCGACAGTGGGCGCCGGCCCCGTTTCCCGCTTACAGTGGCGCTACCGCGGCGGATTTGCACCGCCTTCCCTATTCTCCCTACAAGGGCACCTGAACGGGCTGTGATCGTATGTAAACGTCGGTTTGGATGATAGGGGCCTGACCCTTTGGGTGTCAATCAAGGTTTCTGCCGCTTTGCGCGGGTGTTCGAAGCAACCACGCTGGCCGTTGGGTGGACCGCCGCCTCGTGGGACTACCCGGCAAAGTATAGCTTGACGAGCTCTATGACCTCATCCTTTGAAATGTCGCCGGCGAAGTAGTCGCTTATGGCCGCGACGACCTCGTCTCGCTCTATCTTGTTGTTGTTGTTCAAGTCGTACTGGCTGAAGGATGCCTCGGTCACCTCGATTGTCACGATGATGATGGCGCCAAAGCCGGCGCTGTCTGTGGCCGTGAGGTTCATGGTGTAGGTGCGATCGGTGGCGAGCACGGTCCCCTCCCTGACACGAATCTGGCCCGTCTCTTCGTCCACGGTGAAGAGGGCCGCATCCGTCCCGCTCAGCGAATACGTGAGTTCCAGGTCATCGGGGTGCGTGGCCGTCACGGGCTCGCCGACGGGGCCATCGGACCTCGCGTTGGCCGCTACGCTGAGCGCCGTGCGGAAGCCGTCGGCGAACTTGGGCGCGACCGGCGCGGGGCCGAACCCTCCGCCGCCGCCACCGCCGGTGATGGGAGGCGGCGGTGGCGGCACGGCCCTCAAGCTGCTACTGGGATCATTGGACCATTCCGCCTCGCCATCCTCGTTTATCGCCCGCAACTGGTAGGTGTATTCCGTGTCTTCCACAACGTCCTCGTCGCGATAGGACAGGGCCTTGGGGTCAGGCGCGGGAAGGCGGATGTAGTCGTCACTGCCGGCCTTCCTCTCCAGTTCATATGAGGTAATGGGGCTGCCGTTGTCGCTGGGGGCGCTCCACGTCAGGTCGATGTGTCCGCCCTTGCCGGTCGCCCCCAAGTTCGAGATTCGCTGTGGAGGAGCATCGAGCTCCGTCGTCACCGAGTCATCGTTGTCGGCCGGCGTGCGGTCGAGTTGGTCACCCTCCGCGGTAGCGGTAAAGGCCAAGTCCGCAGAGGCGTTGTTGGAAACCTCTACGACAATCGTTCCACTGGCCGTGTCGCTGAGGTTTACCGTCCCGAGCGAGCATGTGACCGTGACACCAGAACGCCTGCACTGGCTGCCAGTCGGCGTGGAAACAGTGGCGGAGACGAAGGTCACGCCCGCGTCCAGTGTTCCGGTGAGGACTGTGTTCGTCGTTGAGGCGGGCCCGCTGTTGCTCAGCGTCCAACTGTACGTGACCTCGTCGCCCGGGGCGGCTATGCTCCTGTTGCTGCTCACCGTGGTCCGAAGGTCCGCGAGCGACGCGATATCGTCCGTGGTGGTCACGGTCGCCGTCATGTCGCCCTGCAGGAGGTACGGTTGGCTGGGACCCACGAAGGCCAACCGTACACGGAATCTTTCGACCGGTTCGTTGACGGTGTCGTGCTGTACTTCTACGGTGAAATCGCGCGTGGCCACCCAGCGGGATTGGCCATCCACTGTGGTACTCGAGAAGTCGTTGCGGGCAAAGGTTTTCGTCGTTGACAGCTGTTCATAGTCACCGGGCTGCCTCGCGGTGCCGTTGGCCGTGGCCACAGTGAAGTCAAAGGTGAAGCCGCTTTCCGGGCGCTTGTTTGTTGCAGTGACAGCCGTGGCGGTCAGGGTTGCCGGCGTGGTTGTGCCGGTACTCGTCGGCTCCTCCACTGTCAGCGCCGTCTCTGTCCAGCTCAACGTGACGGGCACATGGTCATTGTCGCTGATCCCGATCACTGCCTCGGCGCTGCCCCCCGTGAGATGCGGCAGGGACGGGTTGGCGTATGCCAGGACAACGTCGAATTGCTCCGCTTCCTCATCCGCTGTGTCTTCACGGATGGTGACGCTGAAGTCCCGCGTCGCCACGTAGCGATACACGCCGCCGCCGGTATCGACTCTGCTGAATGCGTTCCGCCGGAAGCTGTACGACGTCGACAGGCGCGTGTAGTCGGCGCCCCCGGTTGCGCTGTCGTCAACGGTCTCCACCGATACGGCGGCCACGAACCCGGTCTCCGGCATCTTGTCGACCGTTGTCGTAACCTCCGCGGTCAGCGTCACTGTGCCCTCGTCCTCATCCACGGTGAACGACGATTGCTCCCAGCTCAGTTCGACGGGCACGTGGTCGTTGTCGGTGATGGTGACCGTTGCGACGGTGTCACCCTCGCTGAGGTGGGGGAGGCTCGGGTTCGAGAGCAGCAGCGTAACGGTGAACGTCTCATTCGGCTCGTCATCGACGTCGTCGGCTATGGTTACCGTGAAGTCCCGGGACGCCACGAACCGACGCTGGCCGCCGATGGTCTGCCGCGAGAAGTCGCTCGGCACGAAGGACTCGGTGCTCGACACCCCCTCGTAGTCAGCCGGATCCCGGGCGGTCCCGTTGGCGCTGTCCACCGTGAAGTCCAGGACGAACCCAGTCTCGGGTTTTTTGTTTGTTGCTGTGACAGCCATTGCCCGCAGCATCACGGTAGTCGTCCCGCCGCTGGTGGCGGGCTCCGCGACAGTCCGCACAGTCTGCTGCCAGCCGAGGGTCACGGCCACGTGGTCGTTGTCCTCAATGGTAATCGTCGCGGTCATGTCGCCCGGAATCAGGTAGGGCGCGCTGGGGTCGTCGAACGCCAGGGTCACGGTGAAGGTCTCGTTGGGCTCGTCTACAGTGTCGTCTTCAATGAGCACCGTGTAGGTGCGCGTCTCGCGCCAGCGGTTCTGCCCGTCCACGGCAACGCTGGTGAAATCGCTTCGCGGTATGGACTCTGAGAGCGATACCTCTTGATAGTCATCAGCCTGAGATGCGGTCACATCGGCCGTCGCGACGGTGTAGTCCAAGGTGAATCCGGCCTCCGGCCGCTGGTTTGCGACGGTGATTGCGACAGCGGTGAGCGTCACCGTTGTCGTGCCGCCGGGTGACGTTGGCTCTGTGACCGCGAATGCCGTCTCATCCCAACCCAGCATCACCTGCGGCAGCTCGTTGTCGATGATTGTGACGGTTGCCTCGTCGCTACCGCCCGTCCAGTGGGCCTGCAGCGTCCCCCGGTATGCCAGGGTGACGGTGAAGTCTTCGTCCGGCTCATCAACGGTGTCGTCAGTGATGGTAATGCTGATGTCCCTCACGGCCTGGAAGCGGAACTGGCCGCCCACATCCGTACGGGAGAAGTCGTTTTGGCGGAAGCTGAAGTTACTGGTCAGCCTCCGGTAGTCCACGCCCTGAGTGGCGGTATCATCGGCTGTCGCCGCCGACAGGTCGACGGTGTAGCCCGACTCCGGCATCTTGTCCACCGCGGTTGTGGCCCGGGCCTGCAGCGTGATCGTGCTCCCGTGTTCGTCGACACTGTAGCTCGACTGATCCCAACTGATGGTGACGGGAACGAAATCGTTGTCCTTGATGGTCACTTTGGCGGTTGCCGAGGAGCCCTGAAGATGCGGCAGCGTGGGATTCACGAACGACAGCACCACCGTGAGGTCCTCGTCCTCCTCGTCGTCGCCGTCATCCATGATGGGCAGGGCAACGTCCTTCACGGCGCGATAGCGTGTCTGCCCGTCGACCGTTGTCCGTCGGAAATCATTTGCCGTAAACACCAACGACTTCGACAACGGGGAGAAATCGACGCTCTTGGTGGCGCTGCCGTCGGTAGACGACACCGTCGCCTCGAGAATGAAGTCCGCACTGGGGGCTTCGCTGCCCGAGGTGGTGACGACGGCGCGCAACGTCGCCGTTCCCGCGTTCTCATCGACGATTACCGACGACTGCTCCCAGGAGATGGTCACGGGGCCGTGGTCATCGTCAGCAATGGTGACGGCCAGGCTGGCGTTGTTGCCCTGCAGGTGGGGTAGCGACGGCGCGTCGTATGCCAGGGTGAGCGTCACCGTTTCGTCGCTCTCTTTGACCGTGTCACTCACGATGGCGACGACGACATCGCTGGTCGCGCTGTACCGTGCGGGATTACTGCCGGCGACCTGCGCGAAGTCACTTGTGGTGAATGTGAGCGACGTCGTCTGTAGTGTGTAGTCGGCGGGGCTCACAGGAACCCCAGACGCGCCTATGTCCACATCTACGGAAAACCCGCTTGGAAGGGTGCCGTTCTGCGTGGTTACCATCTCTGCCTGAAGCGTCACTGTTCCCGAGGACTCGTTGACTGTCGTGGCCGAGCTGGCCCACTGCAGGCGCACGTTCACGTGGTCCGCCGGCGTGCCGGTAGACGTACTCGACCATGCGCCATCGCCCTCGGTGTTTACCGCGCGCACTTGTACGTCGTAGCCCGAGCCGTTGGTGAGGCCGCCCTGAGCGTGGCGCAACGGCCCCGACGTCCACACGCGGGTGCGCACCGTCCAATTGGCGTCCACCGTCTCGTCCGCGCTGGTCAGGATGTAGCGCAGGTCGTACGAGGTGATTTCGTCACCCACTGCCTCAGGGGGCGGCGTCCACGTGACGCCGAGGGTGCGGTCGCCGGGCGCGATCGCTGTAATCGACGGCGCGGTGGGAGTCGTCAGCGTCGGCTCAACAACCTCCGGCTGGGACCACGGGCCGGCGCGAATGCCACTCTTCGCGCGAATTTGGATATCGTACTTGGCGCCGCCCTCAAGCCCGGTGAGGGTGTAGCTCAGCGTCCCCGATGTCCAGATGTTCTCAACCACTGTCCAATGCGGGTCCAACTCGTCTTTCCGGTAGCGCAGGTCGTAGGAGGTGATGGAGGAGCTACCGGTGATTTCGGGCGCCTTCCACTCGATGGTCGCGCTCCGGACGCCATCCGTCACCGTGTCGATGTCGAGGAAGCCCGGGCCGTCGCCGTGTCCGTAAACGGTGATGCTCCACGACTTAAGGGTGCCGGTGTCGGCCGATATGCGGTCTGTTATCCGTAACGTCCACACTCCGGCGCCGTTCTCGCCCAAATGCTTGGCAGAGCCGAAATTAAACTGTCCGGACCAGCTCTCTCCAAGCGCGTACGCATAACTAAAACCTTCCAGTGATGGAGAAAGGACGGAAACAACGCCGCTGGGAGAAACGAGCTCAATGTGCAGGTCCCTGATGGCGTCGTGGTCAATGTCTATGTCGACGTGAACGTATTCGACAAAGTTCACGTGCGGTCCCACTGTGAGGCTGTCCGTCACTGCGGCCGAATAGTCCCCGCCTGAGTAGTCCGGAATGGATAGGTTAAGAGCGCTTGAGGACACTGAGATCTGGCGGAAGGCCGGCAGGTTGGTCCAACTTTCTGCCAGGTCCACGGCTGCCTGGGCATCCACCAGCCCGAAACCGTACTCGTAGTTGAAGAAGTAGCGCTCTGACGTAGACCCGTACTTGAGGGCGCCTTCTGTCCACCCGTCGTCGTTGGCGTCCACCTTGCGGGCACTCGCAGCGAGGATAAGCTTGATGTCGCGCCACGTCAGCGCATCGTTTGCGTCCCGGATGAGTGCGGCAACACCCGAAACCATAGGCGCTGCGGCGCTCGTGCCGCCGAAGTAGGTTGTGTACCTGTCTTCCACGGCTGTCGTGGTTATGCCAGGTTGAAATGAAAAGAAACTGTCGTTTGAGGGGCCGCATACCCACAGGTTTGCGCCCTGCTCAGAGTAGCCGGACCGTTCACCGTCATAGTTGACCGCACAAGCGGCGGTAACCCCATAGAAATTGGCGTATTCATCCAGGTTGGAGTTGTCGTCAGAGCCGCCGTTGCCCGCAGCCCAAACGTAGAACACACCCTTGCCGCCATAGCCGGTGGTGATGGCGCTTTCGATGGCTGTCTTCCAGATTTCTGGAGAAGTCGACGGCACGCCAGAATCCCCGGGGCCCCAGCTGTTGTTCATAATGGCAGTATCCGCCGCATTCTGGGACATGGCCTGAGCTTCATTCATGTCCGTTTCTTCACCGGACAACAGATTGTAACTGTAGATGGTGGCTCGCGGGGCGACGCCTCGTACTCCGACGGTGTTGTCCCGGGCGGCGATGATTCCGGAAACCGATGTGCCGTGCCAGGGGTACTGGTCCCGAACGGTCTCGCCATCAACGAAGGAGTAGTTGGAGGCGGCATCGACGTTGTCGGCCAGGTCCTCGTGTTCGAAGTCCATACCGTCATCCACGATTGCTACTCTGATACCCTCTCCCGTGTAGTCGGCCCAGACGCTCGTAACGTTCAGGTCGTGACCGGTGGAGTCACCCAATTGACCAACGTTGTTCAGATGCCATTGGCACCCCGAAAGAGGATCTGAAAGGCCGACAATGTCGCCGGAACAGCGGTCCGTGAGCCGGTCTCGGTATGGGTCCTCCACGGCCATAATGGTGTAGACCGCCGTTGACATGTCGGTGGTTCCGGTGACCTTGATGAAGTAAGTGCCGGCCGCCAGGCTGTTCGTTCCGCTGAAGCCAATGGCGTCGTTAAAGTCTGATGCCTGATACGTATGCAGCGTGGTTGAGTCCGCGTCCAGAAGCTCTCCCGCCACAGGAAGAGGATCGGTTCCGACAGGCTCGCCAACGGCGCGCACCCAAATGTTGGTTGGTTCCGCCAGCGTAAAGGAGAAGTAATCGGTGTCCCCCGCAGGGTCTATCCTTCCTCCCGCGGCTACACCAAAGGTCAGTGCATTTGCATCTGTTGTGGTACTCCCAGGCTCGGTAATGGCCTCTGCGTGGACATGGTATGGCCCAATCCTACTACCATACCCTCGAACCCGGAGGTAATAGACGCCGGCACTCAGGGTCTGGCGGACCAGGAAGTTGAGACTACCAATTGGAAGATAGCCATCGTCGTTCTCGGCCAGCTTGACGCCACCGCTGTTGTCCAACCGGCCGATGGTGTCCGTTGGCCCGCTGCTGTGAAACACTACATCAGTCTCGGCCGTCAACCGCAGCTTGAAATAGTCTTCGTCCATGTCGTCGTCAATGTGGCCCTGGGCTGACCCTCCGAGTTGCAGCGCTATTGCGTCGGAGGTACTCGTCGAATCATCTGCCTCTTCCGCCCAAAGGACGTAACTGCCTGTCGTATCGCTCCACCCGGCTACCCTCAGGTAGTAGACTCCGGCGTCCAGGGAGCTTCCTATGAAGAAATTCAAATTGCCTTGGCCAAAAAAGTAGTCATCGTTTGCTCTTATGGTTTCGCCCATGTCGTCAAGCAGGTAGCCCACGGTATCGGTGTCCCCTGTTGTGTAGAACAAGACTTCCTTTGCCGAAGATAAGTCCAACTTCAAGACGTCAGTGTCACCAGCGAAGTTGATTTCGCCCTGCACGGGTGAATCGAGCGGCAGCGTACCGGCGGTTTCGAGCGTGCTCCCGAAGTCGGCAGGCTGTCCAATGGCCGTCGTTGACCATGCACCGTCGCCGTTGGCACTGACGGCTCGTACCTGCACGTCATATCCCACCCCGTTGACCAGACCCGTAATGGTGAACGTCAGCGTCCCGGACGTCCACGCGTCGTCCGTGACCGTCCAGTTACCGTCAGCCTTGTCGCCAGCACTACTAAGAATGTGGCGGACGTCGTAGGCCGTTGTCGTTGCCGGCGGAGTCGTGGGGGCGCTCCAGGACACATTGAGGGCCGTGTCCTCCGATCGCACGCTATCGATGGTGGGGACAGCCGCGGTCCCGGCGGAAGGGGCGCCGACGACGGTGTCGGACCACGACCCGTCGTCACTGCCCCGAACAGCCCGCACCTGCACGTCGTACGACGTGCCGTTGGTCAAGCTGGAAATGGTATACGTCAGCGCTCCTGACGTTGTGGTCACGGCGTTGTCCACAACCGTCCAGTTGGCGTCCGCCTTGTCCGTTGCCGCGCTGGTGATATGACGCACGTCGTAGGCAGTGACTTCGCTGTCGTCGAGGGCGGTCCAACCCAGGGTCAGGGACGCGTTGCCCGGTGTGATCGAAGCGATGGACGGAACCGACGAGGATGTGGCATGGCCGTAGATCTTGAGCCGCCAGGACTTCAGGGTGCCCGCATTGCCGGTGACGCTGTCGGTGACCGAAAGCGTCCAGATCCCGGAGGCGCTCTCCCCAAGGTGGGCTGCGGCGCCGAAGCGGAACTCGCCATTCAGCGGGTACTTGTCATCCGAGTCATGTGGCACGCTGAGCACTGACGTTGTACCCGACGGCGACACCAGCTCCACCCGCAAGTCTCGAAACGACGGATGCGTGAATCTGAGATGGGCCTCAACATACTCGATGAAACCCAACTGACCGCCCATTGTGATGGTGTTGCTGGCGGCGCCGCCGTCCGCAATCGCAAGGTCGAGGTCAACGGCCGACCCTCCGATCGCTTGCCCCATTTGGGGCAAGTTTGTCCACGACGCCGCCAGGTCCACCGCAGCCTTGGCATCCACGACGCCGAATCCATACTTGTGGTTGAAGTCGTATCGCTCCGAGGTTGAGCCGTACTTGATCGCGCCCGATGCCCAGCCGGAGTCACTGGCGTCGTTCTTGCGTGCCGACGCTGCCAGCACCAGCTTCACGTCTCGCCACGTCAACGCCGGGTTGGCCTTGCGTACCAGCGCCGCCACGCCGCTAACGAGGGCGGTGGAGATGGATGTACCGCCGTAGGCGCGTGTGTAGCGGTCATAGTTGGTAGTTCCGGGTGTTCCCTGCCGATCTTGGGACCGATCACCTGATGGTGCGCAGACCCACAGATTGGGCCCCTCTTCCGAGAACGACGCATGCTGCCCCCGGTCGTCCACGGCGCAGGCTGCGGTGACCGCGTAGTAATTGGCGAGGCCGCTGAGGTTGGAATAGTCGCCATCGGGGGCGCCGTTGCCTCCGGAAAAGACGTAGAACACCCCCTTCTCGTCAAAACCGTCGGAAATCCCTGACTCTATTGCCCGCTGCCAAATACCTGGGGAATGGTCCAAGCCCGGTCCATTAACGAACCCCCAACTGTTATTGGAAACGGCCGTAACGTCCATGTTGCGCGTCATGGCATCCAGCATGTTGAAGTAGGAGGAACTGCGAATAAAGTTGTAGTTGTAGATTGTGGCCCGGGGCGCCACTCCTCGTAATCCAAGGTTGTTATCCCGTGCGGCAATGAGCCCCGCCATGTACGTCCCGTGGAAGAAGTGCCGCTCAAAGACGTTGTCACGATACGTGTAGTCGCGGTTCTTGCTGGCGTCGACGTTGTCTTTCAGGTCCTCGTGCTCTGGGAACAGGCTGTCGTCGACAATTGCTATGTTGATTCCCTCGCCAAGGTTGCCGCCGTCCCAGACCTCCTCGACGTTGATGTCCTCGCCGGAGGTTCCCACGCCTGCCCCGGTGTCCTGGCCGGTGTTGTTCAGGTGCCACTGGCAACCGTAGAGGGGATCGTCATAGTCTGTGGTGATGTCCGCGCAGGTGGATAGGAAATCGCTGTACTCCGCGTTCACCATCGCCCTAATGGCGTATGTTCCGACTGTAGCCCTTGATTCGCCGCCTACCCGGATGAAGCTTGTGCCGACTTCGAGTTCGGCATGGAGTACGAAGCCCAGTGCACCGGGCAAATAGTCCGTGTCGGAGATGTAGCTCTCAACCTCTCTGCGGTCTGTGCCGAAGAACGCGCCTTTTGTCTCGATCTCGTCACTCACCACCTGAAGGGCAACGTGCGTGGGCTTGTCCACGGTGACGCTGAAGTAATCCGTTTCGTTGGCCGAGTCAACGCGTCCACCGGTGAGGGCGCCCTCCCCCAAGGTGAGAGGAGTGGCGGAGGAGAATGAACTTCCCTGCGCTGGGACAACTTCCGCGGAGACGGAATACGGGCTGGAGCCCGTAGCGGCGTCCTTGCTCTTCGTCTTGTTGCAGTTCACCCACAGTCTTGCTCCATACGGTGTATAACCCCGGCAAACGTCAAACGTCAAACGTCACGGCTGGGGCACCGCTCACCTTCAGGTAGTAGACGCCGGCCGACAACCGCTCCCGGATGATGAAGTGCTCCGACCTGTCTCCATCGAGGAAGCTGTCATCATGGCCGGCGACGACTTCCCCTTCGTCGTCCAACAGCGTGCCCACCGGGTCGAAATCCTTACCCGCTCGCGTCACTCGGAGCATCACGTCCGTAGAAGCGGAGAGCTCCAGCCGGAATAAGTCCTCATCGCCGGAGGCCGGGTCCAGGATGCCGCTGGCTTGCCCTCCAAGGCTGAGACCCACTGCGTCGTCCACGCTGGTGCTGTCCGGCACGGGCTGCGTGTGAAGGGTGTATGCCCCCGCTTCGGGCGCCTCGACCTTGACGTTGTAGGTCCCTGCGGTAAGGGTGTCCCAAATGAGCAGTTGATCGCCGTGCTGTCTGAATTCAGGGTCATCTTCATCCGACTTGACGACGCTTCCTCCGCTGCCCTGGAGCTCACCGGTGGTAGGTAGATGACCGGACTGGTAGCTAGTCGTGAAGATGAAGATGCCCGTGTCATCGGCGAGGGTGAACTGGAAGTAGTCATCGTCGCTGGCGGAGGAAATGTATCCGAGCGTCGGCGTTTGCAGCGTGATCTGTGTCGCTGAGCCCCGGCTGTTGCCATGGTCAGCGGGTGTGCCGGTCACGGTGGCCGACCATGCGCCGTCTCCGCGGGAGTTTACGGCGCGGACCTGAACGTCGTACTGCACACCGTTGTCGAGGCCGGTGACTGTATGCCTGAGTTCACCGGCGCCGCTCCATACGTCGTCCAGGGGCGTCCAGTTGGCGTCGACTGACTCGTCTGCGCTGGTGAGGATGTAGCGAAGGTCGTAGGCCGTAATGTTCGACGAGCCTGTGTCCGAGGGCTCACTCCATGCGGCGGTCAGGGCCGTGTCGCCGGCGCTGACCGTATCGACTACCGGCGCGGCGGGCGTCCCGGTCTGCGCGGCGGCATTCCCCAAGGCCAAAGCAATGGTGAACAGCAAGACCCCCGCCAGGGTCGACAGAATCCTCGCCATTCGTTGCACCGGCGCCATACGGCTGGTCACCCCAAGGCCATGATTCCGACTGGGCAGTCCCTCACTTTGTCGTGACTTCTGTCCACCAGTTCGGGCTCGAGATGATGACGCCATCCTGCGACGCCAGTTTGTTGGCCAAGTTCAGCGAGGGATAGCCCGGGTCCGTCTCTACGAAGTACCCGTTGTCGACGAAATCCAACTCGGATACCTGGTCTAGCTTTATGCTGTTGGTGGCGAAAAATGCGTTGACCTCGGTTGCGGTCCAATCGGCGTCGAGGACAAGCAAGACGCCGCCTGGCAAGGTCATCAGCGCACCGGACTGGGACTTGAAGACCGGCTGTCCGCTCTTCTGACCCTGTCCATCCGCAGACTTGACTATGGCGCCCCCAGACGCTGCAACCCCGCCGTCCGACTTCGAGGTGTCAGAGTCATCCTCGTCAACAACGAGGTCGGGCTGCAGGGTGACGGTCAGGGTGCGGTCGCCATCCTTCCACGCGTATTCCGTGTTACTGGAGCCCCCTTGCCCTTGGGTCCCCTTCGGAGTTGCCTCAGCCTGTGCATCGACGATTTCCGTTGACGCCGCGGGAACCGGGTCGGTGGGCTTGTCCTCGGCCTCAGCGCCGGGGGTGATTACCGAGGACGCGGGGGGTGCGTCCGAGAATTGGTCCGCCTGCGCTTCCGGTATTGAGGGCTGCGCGTCGGGAGACTCAGGCGCAGCACCGGAGTCGGCCGCCGCGCAGGCCGCGAAGAAGACTGCTGTACACAGCACAATTACCGCGAAAAGGACGTGTCCTGTCCTGTAGGTGCCCCTCTTCATGTCTGTTGCTCCTACTGAACGCTACCAACCACTAACACCATCGTAGTATATAGACACCAACCGCTGAAACCATCAGTAGTACATAGACTTTCCTCCCCAGTGTACTCCCCTCGAAGTTATTGGCTGGGCAAGCCGCCGAGGGCGCCCGTATCCGCTATAACGCTGGGAACCCGTCCCTTCGTTCCAATGGCCCACCACAACTCGGAAACTCTCCACCAGCCGGCATGGCGTCGAGTGTCCCGACTTTGCGACCCCGAGTTTGCTGACTGCAACGGGCATGGTTGGCGGATCGCCGTGGTCACGGCAACCACGACCCGCGTCGTCGCCCCGTGATGCTGGCCGTGAGACGCGCCTCGCAACGAGTCGGCGGGCGTGTTCGCAAGGAGGCCAACCTCCGTTCGCGCCACGCTTCATGATCTGCGCCATGGCCCAATGCAATGTACCTGGCGCACATACACTTCGCCTTCTGCATTTCTCACTTTCAGCAACGGCGCATTGACGCTGCTTGGCGGGGTTGGTACCCTTGGCAAGCTTGTGATGCATTTCCCAAGACTTACCCTTGTTGAGGTGTGCAATGACCCCCGGACCGGTAGAGGAGCTCAATCCGCCGCGCCGAACCCTCCTGGGTCCGGGGCCTAGCGACGTCGATCCGCGCGTCCTTCGCGCTATGTCAGCGCCCATACTTGGCTACCTGGACCCCGAGTTCATCAAGATCATGGACGGCGTCGCGCAGATGTTGCGTGAGGTCTTCGGCACGGAGGAAGCCTTCACCCTCCCTGTCTCCGGCACCGGCTCCGCGGGCATGGAGGCGGCTCTCGCCAACCTCCTAGAGCCGGGCGACGTGGCCGTCGTCGTCGAGAATGGCTTTTTTGGGCTGCGGCTCTCGGAGATCGCTTCGCGCCAAGGGGCCGAGGTCGTTTCGGTACCGGTGCAGTGGGGCAAGCCGGCCGACCCCGACGCGGTCGAAGCCGTGCTCAAGCAGCAGTCGAAGGTGAAGCTGCTGGCCACCGTCCACGCCGAGACCTCGACCGGCGTGCTGCAGCCGCTGGGCGACCTCAGCAAGCTGGCCCACGACCACGACGCGCTTTTCCTCGTCGACGCGGTGACCTCGCTCGGCGGCTCCCGCGTGGACTTCGACGACATTGACATCGACTTCGCCTACAGCGCGACGCAGAAGTGCCTGGGCGCGCCTCCCGGGATGTCTCCCGTGGCCGTCAGCGCGAGGGGTCTCGAGGCCATCAAGGGACGGACGGTGAAGTGCCGCAGCTGGTACCTGGACCTGGGGTTGCTGCTCCAGTACTGGGCCGGCGGTACCCGCGTGTACCACCACACGGCGCCCATGAGCATGATCTACGCCCTGCGCGAGGCGCTGCGGCTGGTGCTTCAGGAGGGTCTGGACAACCGCATTGCCCGCCACCGCCGCAACGGTCGCGCACTGCGTGCCGGTCTTACCGCCCTGGGCATGGAGATGCTGGTCCCCGAGGAATACTGCACCTACCAACTCACGTCAGTCCACGTGCCGGAGGGCGTCGACGACCCCGGCCTGCGGCGCCGCCTGCTTACCGAGTACAACATCGAGATCGGCGGCGGGTTGGGCGAATTCGCGGGCAAGATGTGGCGCATCGGCCTCATGGGCGAGTCGTCCACGTCCAGCAACGTGCTCATCCTGCTGTCGTCGCTGGAGGCGTTGTTGCCGCAGTTCGGGTACGAGGTGGCCTCGGGCGCCGGGGTGGCGGCCGCCAGCCAGAGCCTCGCGTCGGAGTAGCTGCGGCTCAATCCGTTCGTTACACCCTTCGAGAGCCCCAGGGCGAACGGATGGGGCAGCCGTTGACTAGGCGGAGAGGAAGCGCACAAAGGCCTCGTTGGCCAACAGCCTTCCTCGCTCTGTGAGCTGTAGCAACACGTCAGCACCCTCGCCGGTGACGCGCAACAGTCCCAGCGCCACGTTCTCCGCGATCACCGCGCCGTAGACGTCGTGCAGGCCCACGCCGTAGCGGCCTCGGAACGCGCGCTCGGACACACCCTCGACCAGCCGCAGCCCCAGGATCACGCTGTCCGCCATCTCCGTGCGCGCGTCCATGGGATCGATGTCGGCCACGGGGCCGGGCGCCTCGCGGAGGAGGCCCTCGATGCCGCCGGGCGCGGCGTCCCACGCGCGAACGCGGGTCATGTAGCCGACGGGCGATTTCATGTTTGCGAACCGGTAGCCGCCCAAGAACGAGTGAGCGCCCGGGCCGACGCCCAAGTACGGGATATTCCGCCAATAGGTGATGTTGTGGAGGCTCTCCATGCCGGGCCGCGCCCAATTGGAGATCTCGTAGTTGTCGAGGCCCGCTCCGGCGAACGCCTCGTCTGCCCACTGGTACATGTCCGCGGTCAAGTCCGAGTCCTGCTCTGGGAGCAACCCGTCGGCGGCCTGCTTGTGGAAGGGCGTTCCCTCCTCCAGCGTCAGCGCGTACGCCGAGATGTGCTGGGGCCCCGCGCCGATGACGCCCTCGACGTTCCGCTGCCATGTCTCCATGCCCTGGTGGGGCAGACCGTACATCAGGTCTGCGCTGAAGTTGTCGAATCCAGCCACTTGAATCGCCGCCAACGCTGCCAGCGCCTCCGCCGCCCCGTGACGCCGACCCAACATGCGCAGCTCGGCGTCGTCCAGGGACTGCACGCCGAGGCTGATGCGGTTGATGCCAGCGTGCCGGAACGCGGCAAGGCGCTCGATGGAGGCGTCGTCTGGGTTGACCTCCGCGGTGACTTCTGCGCCAGATGCTATGGGGAAGGCATCGACTATCGTCGAGAGCAGGCCCGTCATTTGGGCTGGCGAGAGCATGGACGGTGTGCCGCCGCCCAGGAAGACCGTGTTCACCGTGGGGTGTGCCAGCGCTTCTCCCCAAATGCGAATCTCTCGCTCCAGCGCCGAGAGATAGGGCGGGAGCAGGTGGTTGATGCCGGCGTAGGTGTTGAAGTCGCAGTAGGGGCACTTGGTCTCGCAGAAGGGGATGTGGACGTACAGGGCGATGCCGCGGGTCAGGCTCAGAGCGGCCTCACTGACGTCCGGCTTTGCGAAAGGCTGCGCGTTCATCGGCTGCAAGCCACCTACACGCTGAAGAGGAAGTTGATGATGTCGCCGTCCTGAACGGGATAGGTCTTGCCCTCGGCGCGCAGGTTGCCTGCTTTGCGGGCCGCGGGCAGACCACCCGCCGCCATCAGGTGGTCGTAGGTGACCACCTCTGCGCGGATGAAGCCCCGCTCGATGTCGGAGTGCACCTTGCCCGCGGCACGTTGCGCCGGGGTCTGCCGAGCGATGGTCCACGCGCGGACCTCGTCCGGGCCCACGGTGAGGAAGGACACCAGACCGAGCAGGGCGTATGACGCCTCAGCGACCCGGTCGCGGCCCGGCTCGCCCGCGCCGAGGGAGGCGCGGAACTCCGATTCCTCGTCATCCGGCAGCTGCGCCAGCTCCTCCTCGAGGTTGGCGCACAGCGCGACCACCTCGCGGTTGCCCTGCGAGAGCCGCTCATGCCATTCGGCCTCAAGGGCGGTTACGTCGCCGACGGCATCTTCGGAGACGTTCAGCACCACCATTATCGGTTTGGCCGTGGTGAGGTTGAAGTTGGCGAGCGTCGTGCGGTCCTCCGGCGGGATGTCCTGCTGGTAGACGGGGATCTCCTGCTCCAGGCCGATTCGCACCCGCTCCAGCATGGTGGCTTCATGCTCAATGGCGGCGCGGTCGATGGCGCGGGCGCCCTTGAGCGACGCGTTCAGCCGATCCAAGCGACGCTCCAAGATGCCAAGGTCGACAAAGGCCAGCTCCAGATCCATGGCGACGACGATGTCCTCGGGCGACTGCGCGCCGGAGGCGATGTCCTCGGGGGTGTCAAATGCGCGGACGACGTGGACGAAGGCGTCGGCTTGCTGCATCAGGTTCAGTAGCTCGCCGCTGACGCCGCCGCCTCGCTTGCGTCCGCTGCCCATCGCGGGGGTGTCGATGTACTGGATCTCAGCGGGCACGACACGCTGGGGCTTGAACATCTCTGTCAGCGGGGCAAGGCGCGCGTCCGGCACCTTCGCGACGCCCACGCTGCCGCCGGACCGTCCGCCCGGCGCAGCCTGACGGTGGGTCAGTGCGTTGAACAGGGACGTCTTTCCGCTCTGCGAAAAGCCGAGAATCAGGAGGTCCATAGCAACTCGTCCAGAAGTGGGTGTGGTGCGTCCTTGGCAATGCAGGGACGTTTCTTCATACTCAGCACACACCCATTATAGCTTGGATGCGGCGGCGTTCCCATGACCTGCCGCCAGGAGGCCAAAACTTCGTGATATACCTGCTGCACGGCCAGGACACCTACTCGCTCCGCGGGTTCCTCGACAGCCTGCGCGAGGCCGTGGGAATGGTGGACGTGCGGGACGCCAACACCACCACGTTGAGCGCCGCCGAGGCGGACCCGGCGACCCTCGCCGCGATGTGCCAAGCGATGCCCTTCCTGGCGGAGCGGCGGTTGGTCGTCATCGAGGGGCTGCTGGCCTCGCTGGCGGGCGAGGGACGCGGCGGTCGCGGTCGAGGCGGCGGTCAACGCGCAGTCGAGTGGGGGGAGCGCATCGCCACACTGCGGGACGCAATGCCGCCCACTACGGACCTCATCTTCGTCGAAGGGCAGTTGCGGCCCAACCATCCCCTGCTACGGGATCTGAGCGCCGTGGCAGAGGTGCGGGAGTTTGCGCCCCTCAACTCAAACGACCTTCGCGGGTGGGTGCAGACGCGGGTCATGGCGTGCGGCGGCAGCATGACGACACAGGCGGTGCAGCTGCTCGTGGACCTTGTGGGGCCCGACCTCTGGGCGCTCTCGACCGAGGTGGAGAAGCTCACCCTGTACGCCACCGGACGGGCCGTGACCGTCGAGGACGTGGAGGAGCTGGTGGTCTCGGCGCGAGAGGTCAGCGTCTTTGTGATGGTCGACGGGGTGCTGGAGGGGAACCGCGCGGGGGCGATGCGGAGCCTGACGCGACTGCTGGAGGGCGACTCCACCGTCACGTACCTGCTGGCGATGCTGGCGCGGCAGGTGCGGCTGATGGTGCTGGCCAAGGAACTGCTGGCGCAGCAGGTGCCGCAGAACGAGCTGGGCGCCCGGCTGGGGATTGCGTCGGCGTACCCGCTGCGGAAGACGCTGGAGATGGCGCGGCGATTCTCGCCACAGGCGTTGCAATACCTGCACCGCGGGCTGCTCGAGACGGACGTGGCCATCAAGACGGGCGCGATGGGTGAGCGGATGGCGCTGGAGTACCTCGTGGCGGAGGTCTGCCAGTTTTCCGCTCGTAGCGGGGCCGCCTCGCGCCGGTAGCGGGATGGGCGCGCAGGAGGTTGTTTCGTCCGGGTCGTCGTAGCTGGTGGATTCGTTCCAGCTACACATTTTTCGTGCCAGTTTTTGCGCCCGTGCGAAACAACCTCCGGCTTTCGGGGGCCGAACCGTAGGTGGTCGTCGATGAATGCGTCTTGCATGGAGCGAGGGTAGCGGGGGCGGGGGAATGGGGGCAAGGGGTTCGTGTCAGGGTGGGGCGTGGGGAAGAGACTGAGGGACGGGTGTGCGCCGCGCGGCGCTGTACCCTGGATTCCCGCTTTCGCGAGAAGGTGGGCCGAGCGGCTGCGGCAGGTTGTTTTGGCAATGGATCTATAGCTGAACTGGCACGTTGCAGCTACAACTCCAAGAATTTTTTTGCAGAGGGCAAACAACCCCTCTTGTTGCTTGACGAGCCCCCTCTGAGCCTCTATGCGGACCATGCCACCAACGATCAGGCTAGATGCCCCGACGGCGCGGGGACCCGTGCTGTTCCGGTTGCGGTGAAAGATTGTGAGTGCCATGGGGAGAGGGTAGCGGGGGCAGCGGAGTGGGGGCAATGGGGCCGTGTCAGGGTGCTGCGTTGCGGGAACCTCGCGGTGGGCGTGCGAGGTTGCGTAGGGTGAGGGCTGGTGGGGGGAGACCCCCTTCGAGTGCCCTCAGGACAGGCTTAGACAGGCTCAGGGCGAACGGAATTGCGGTGCGCGCGTGCGACGGGGTGGGGGGGATGCGATGGGGGACGGAGACGCCTCGTGCCGCGCCCCTCTGGATTCCTGCCTTCGCAGGAATGACGCGCGTGGGGGAGTGCGGGCCTGTGGCGGCAGCTGGTGGTTGAGGGCCCTTCGACAGGCTCAGGGCGAACGGAATTGCGAGGCGCGCCTTCGACGGGGTGGGGGTCGGGGATGCGGCGCGGGTTGGTGGTGGGGGGCCCTTCGACAGGCTCAGGGCGAACGGACTCGCGGTGTGGGCGTGCGACGGGGAGTGGGGGATGCGATGGGGGAGGGAGACGCCCCTCGCCGCGCCCCGGCCCTGGATTCCCGCTTTCGCGGGAACGACGATGTGGGTGGGCGGGTCGGCGGGGGCTGCTGGTGGCGTAGGGGTGAGAGTCCCGCTGCGGCGGGACGGGCGCTTCGCGAAGCGCCCCTACGACGGGGTGTGGGGGAGTCGGGGATGCGACGGGGGTTGGTGGTGGGGGCCCTTCGACAGGCTCAGGGCGAACGGATTTCATGGAGCGCCCCTACGGCAGGGTGGGGGAGTCGGGGATGCGACGGGGGTTGGTGGGGGGGGCCCTTCGACAGGCTCAGGGCGAACGGAATTGCAGTGTGCGCGTGCGACGGGGTGGGGGTCGGGAATGCGACGGGGGGAGAGGGCGGCGTTGTAGCTGGGCCTACTCTTCGGGGAGGGGGATCCAGCGGGCGCTGAAGAGTTGGGGGTAGTATTCCCGGCAGCCGGCGACTTCCCCTATCTGGTTGCGGAGGACGGAGCGTTCCGAGAGGGTTAGGTCGAGGAAGGGGACGTCCAGCAAGTCGGCGGCTTCCTTCCATGCGGCGAAGGCGCCGATTTCGGAGTCGTAGATGCTGGCACGGAGGTTGAAGAGACAGGACTCGCTGTAGCGTCCGATGTTCCGTTTCTCCGCGTTGTCCCCGTCCAAGGCCTCCGACCATGCGGTCACACAGGAGTCCATGAGGTCGGGGCCAAGGCGGTCAAAGTACTTGTACCACTCGTACCGCTGGGCGTCGGTGAGCGCATCCGTGTCGAGGGCGACGATGGCCTCAAGCTGCTCGGCGGTGACGGCGGAGTCGTTGCCGGCATCGTAGACGCAGTCGGAGAGCGTGGGGGTGATCGGCCTGGGAAAACCCCGCCACACCAGTTGCTCAAACGACATGTCGGCCTCTTCCGAATCGGCCCCGCGAATGGGGTGACGGGTGCCCACATACTCCAGGGAGTCCACGGTCACTCGCGTGTTGAGGGACGTGGGGTCCGGGGCATCCTCGAAGAGGACGTGCCTGCTGAGGGCCGTGGGCGTTGGCGGGTCGATGGTCTTCTCGCATTCCAGGCTGGTTTGCAGGCAGACGGAGCCGAGCACGTAGACGGGCTTGGTGAACGTGACCACCCACCGGTTGCCCTCGGCGGTGATGCCCTCGATGGTGGGGACGGCGGTATCTGTGCTGTCGGCGACGCTGGGGGTGTTTCTCCCGATGGTCCAACTCGTCGACGTGAAGGTAGTCTCCGCGTCATTGCCGGTGATGTCGCGCAGGCCCGCTCCGTCGCCGAATGCGATGGAGCGCACATCAACGGCGCCGGTCAGGTCACCGGCGGGGAAGACGAGGGTGTGGGAGCCGGCGCGTTGCGCGTTGTCGGTGGCGCCCTCGGAGGTCTCCAGCCACACGTCGCCGCGCATGTGGACGACCTCGCTGAAACGCACCAGCACCGCATTGGCGAGGGAGGTCGCGACAACCTCCGTCACGCTGGGGGAGAGGCCATTCGCCATGGCCGAGTTTTCCGCCTGGGAGTCGGAACTTACGGCGTTGACGACGGACGTTTGCGTCGCGGGCAGGGACGTTGTGGACAGAGCGTGGCCAATGTCCGGTGGGAGGGCGTCGGTCGCAGGGTTACTCGGAGAGGCGGCAGCAGGGCTTGAGGCTGCCGGAGCGCCCGCGCATGCGCCCGACAGCGTCAAAACCGTCAGGCACAGCACTAGGGCCAATACGGCGAACCGGCCAGTCTTCAAGCGAAAACTTGCCCTCAAAGTTGACTCCCACGTTAAGCATACTTAGAACCCTGATTCGCCACCGCCTCATCCACCCTGCGCAAACCCCGATGTCGTTATGAACAGGTAAGCTACCGTTGTCCCGTGCCTGCCCGGGGGGCGCCGCCCGTGGTGTCGACGGCCGCGTTGGAGCCGTCCCACCAGGATGTCATGGCGTCCACTTCGGCCCGCTCCTCCGGCGTCAGCACCCACTCCGCCGCCTTCACGTTGGCCGCGATGTGCTCCGGGCTCTCGGCGCCGTTGATGATGACCGGAATCTCCGGGTGGGATAGCAGCCAAGACAACGCAAGCTCCGTGATGGTGTGCCCGTGCTCCTGCGCGAACGCCTCGAGACGCAGCAGCATGTGCTCGGTGCGCTCGTTGCGGACGTTTGCGGTCATGCCGGTCGGCACCAACTGGGCGCGCGTGCCAGCGGGAGGGGGCTGCCCGGGGCGGTAGGTGCCGGTGAGGAAGCCGCCGGCCAGAGGGAAGTAGGGGATGAAGGCCGTGTCGAACTTCCGGCAGAAGGGCAGGATCTCCGGCTCCACATGGCGGTACAGCATGTTGTAGTGGTTCTGCGTCGACACGAAGGGCGACAGGTCGTTGTCCTTCGCGGTCTGAAGCGCTTCCATCTGCCGCCACGATGCGTAGTTGCAGTTGCCCACGTAGCGCACCTTGCCCGCCTGCACCAGCTCGTTCAGCGGGCCGAGGATGTCCTCAGGGGCAACGTCCGGGTTCACGTGGTGAATCTGGTACAGGTCGACGTGGTCGGTGCGCAGCTTGGTCAGGCTCTCGTCGATCTTGCGCATGATGCGATCGCGGGGAGACTCGTCGCCGAGGTTGGAGAGGTTGAACTTCGTCGCGAGGATGAAGTCGTCACGGTGGCCCTCGATGGCGACGCCGATCTGCTCCTCACTGTGGCCGCCGGCGTACATGTCCGCGGTATCGATGTAGTTGACCCCAAGCTCGCGCGCGTGGTCGAGCACACGCGTGGTCATCTCCTGGTCGCACAGGGGCGGCCCAAAGGGATAGCCGCCCAGACCAATTACCGACGGCATCAGGTCGGTTGAACCCAGCTTCCGTTGCTCCATGCTGCGTCTCCTTAGGGTTTCAGATGTTGCGGCGAGACTGCCTACCCTTCGACAGGCTCAGGGCGAACGGGGTCTCTTAAGGCTCAGGGCGAACGGGACCTCTTAAGGCTCAGGGCGAACGGGGTCTCTTACGACGCCGCGGCCTGCAGGGCGTTTACGCGCTCGGCGATGTACTGCTTCACAAGATCCACCATGCGGTCTGTGGCCGGGCCGGGCTCGTTGGCGAAACCGTGGGGCTCGCCCTCGAACTTCTCGAACTGAACGCTTCCGCCCGCGGCCGCGTAGGAGGCCACGAAGCGCTCGGCGTGCTCCACGGGCACGTTCTCGTCGGCGGTGCCGTGGATGACGAGCGCAGGGGGCATCGCCACCTTTTCGCCGCGGTCCAGCAACTCCTGCGGGTTGCCCTCGTGCATGGCGTCCTCAGTCAGGAAGTAGCCCTCGGAGTTGGTTACCAAGCGCTCGCTGCCCATTTCCTTGGCGACCACGTAACGGGCGTGGGAGTCGATGACGGGCCAGCACGCGATGAAGAAGTCCGGCTTGGCGTCCACGCCTTCGGATCCCTCGAGGGGCAGCGCTGCGTAGCGCTCGTCGTCCGGGCGCATGGCAGCGAGGGGCATCGTGTGGCCGCCGCTCGAGTAGCCGATGGCGCCGACCGCGCCTGCGTCGCCGCTGAACTCGGCGGCGTGAGCCTTCGCCCAGCGGATGGCGAGGTGGGCGTCCTGCACCTGCGCGGGGTAGGGGAACTCGGGCGCCGTGCGCAGGCCAATGGTCATCACAACCACACCGCTCGACGCGATGGGGCCGCTGGTGACGGCGTTGTTGGAGTGGTCGCCGCCGCTCCATGCGCCGCCGTGGACGCTGACCAACACCGGGAAGGGGCCGGGCCCCTCGGGCTGGTAGACGCGCACGTACCGCACGTCTCCGTTTACGTTCAGGTACTCGACATCTTGCTCGGCGACGGGGTACACCGCCGATGGGTCGTATCGAAGTCCTCGTTGAATCGCCATGCTGAAGCGCCTCCTTCTGGGCATTGCCGACTGGGACACGCAATCGACGCCCAAGGCCGATGCAGCGTGCTTGCCGCGATTGTACACGAAACGGCGAGCGCTAGCCCCCGACTTCGGTGCCGCGTTTTGCTTGCAGTTCCGAATCGGCGATGACCTGCGCGCTGGTCAGGTTGCGCACTCGGCCGTCCCGCCCGATGCCCAGCGCGACGCAGCCGAGGAGGAAGCTCGCGCTGATGATGACGGACGCAGTCGCGCCGAGTTGCGACGCTACGCCGCCCATCTGCAGACCGCCCATGGGCTGCGCCACCGAGTGGGTCATGCTCCAGAGGCCCATGACGCGCCCGCGGTACTCATCGGGCACCAGGCCGTGCAGCGTGCTCTGAGAGGTGACGTTGAACATCTGGTTGCTGGCGGAGGCCATCCACTCGAGTCCCACCAGGAGCCAGTAAAAGGGCGACAGCGCGAAGAGGATCAAGGTAACGCCGTATGTCGACGCGGCGCCGACCAGGAGCCAGCCTCGGCGGCGCAGGCGACCGAGCGAGCCGCCCACGATGGCGCCCGTCAGGCCGCCGACGCCGCCAGCGGATGCCAGGACCGCCAGCGACACGCCAGTTGCCTCGCCCAGGAGCTTGTCGGCGAAGACCGGCAGAAGCGTCATGTGGGCCCCGCCGAAGAAGGCGTTGGAGAAGCTGGTCAGGATGAGGAGCAGGAAAATGCGGTCGTTGCCTACGTACTTGATGCCCTGCGACAAGGTTTCCAGCCCGCCGCCCGCCGCCGCGCGCCGGATCGGGGGCACGTGGACCTGCGTCAGCGCGATGGTGAACACGAGGTACAGAGCGGACACGACGAAGAGCGTCACGGCCGCGCCCTCGTGGCCCATGCCAACGGTGTCGATGAGCACGCCGGCGATGATGGGGCCGAACATGCGGGTGCCGGGGTGAATCATGGAGTTCAACCCGACGGCGCTCATCAGGTTTCGGCGGTCTATGAGGTGGGGGAAGATCGACTGGCGGGAAGGCTGCATGAAGGCCTCGCAGGCGCCCGTGCCGAAGACGACTGCCAGCACGTGCCAGACTTCCAACCTGCCGGTCATCGTCAGCGTGGCCAACGTGGCGAAGAGCACTGCCGTCAGGGTTGTCGAGCCGATGAGGAGCTTGCGCTGGTCGAGCTTGTCGGCGAGGACCCCGCCGAGGAGGTTCATCGCCATGCCGGGTATCGCCCGGGAAAGGCCAAGGAGGCCGAGCTGGAAGGCGGAGCCCGTGAGGTCGAAGATGAGCCACATCTGGGTGACCATGGCCATCTGCTGACCGGACACCGCAATCCCGTGGCCACTCCAATACAACCGGAAGTCCCGGTGCACCAGCGCCGTCAGCAGGGGAAACCGCCTCACCAGGAGCTCCAGCACGGATCGATCGCCTTTCAGCAAGCGGAGTAGGCCTACAATGTAGGGCTACTATACAGCACGGGGTCTTGAATGGAATAAGCCAGGATGTGCGTTGAACGCCACACAAAGGGCCTCGCTACGGGCTGCTTTGCAGGGGGCCGTGCCCGTACGCGCACGCGGGGTTTGGGGCATGTCTATGATGGACGGATTGTGCGACTCGGCAGGGGGTGCGTGGCGGTCGGGGCTAGCAGTGGGCCGTTTGCCAATGGGCTGCAATCGCTTTTCGCATACTAAAAAAGTCGATTTTGTATTGACATACGCTGTCGGTGGGAATAGAGTGCGCGAGGTTAAGCACGGCCACATGTCCGCCGTAGCTTAGAGAGACGTTCGCAGTACAGTTGAAGAATACGCGCACAAGGGTGCGTCCGGGTTTCCGGCCGCTGGCCTGTCCGATACCAGCACAAATGCGAGGAGGACTCAATGCAAAGCGGACTACGACTCAATAAGCTCTTTCTGTTCCTCTCCCTCTCCCTGTGCGTCGCTGTGTTTGCCGGCGCGTGCGGGGGCAGTGACGACGAGGCGGCCGCAGCTCCGGACGCGCCAGCGGCCCCGGCGGCCCCGGCGGCTGTGACTGAGCCGGCCGACGCCATGCCCGCGGCGCCGGTCCTTGAGGGCGCGTCAGCAGCGCCCATCGTGCAGCCGACCGCTGCTCCCGCAATGCCGGCGGTGGAGGCCAAAATCGACCGCGTGATCTTTGGCATGTCGCCTGTCAGCGAGGAATACAGCAATCCCATGCGGCAGGGCCCGCCAAACAACATCCAGCTCAACCCGATGTACGAATACCTCATCGGCATGGACCCTGTGACCGGCGCGTGGACGCGGGAGCTCGCCACGGAATGGTCCGTGGAGCCGGACGGAAAGAACATCCGGTTCAAGCTCCAGGAAGGCGTCCAGTTCCATGATGGCTGGGGTGAAATGACAGCCAAGGACGTCAAGCTCACCTTCGAAGAGCTCGCCCACCCGGAGGCCGGCCACGGCAACAGCGGCTACATGCGCTCGGCCCTGAACAGCGTCGAGATCATCAACGACCACGAACTGGTGTTGGATGTCAAGGCGCCCGACGCGGGCCTGCTCTGGGTCATTTCCCGTCAGGAGCAGAGCATCCTGGTGATAAGCAAGGACGCCTATGACGACCTTGGTCATTCGCCAACGCTCCAGGACGAGCCCCTTCCGGGCACCGGCCCCTACGAGTTCATGGAACGGCGCGAGGGCGAGTACATTCGCTTCGAGCGCATTTCCGAGCCGCACTGGCGATTCACACCGGACTTCCCGGAGCTGGAGTTGCGGTGGCTGAGTGAAGCATCCACGCGTCTGGCCTCCCTCCTAACCGACGAGATCCACATCACGAACCTGCCGGAGGACCAGATCCAGCAGGCGGTCTCGGATGGAATGGCCATCGCCAAGGGGAACGCCGCAGGGCAGCGGGCCTTCTTCAGCTTCCTGGGTGTGTTCCGCACCCCCAGCACCGTTGAAACCCGGGGCAGTCTCCCACCATTGGACGCAGCCTTCCGATACCCGGATTCCCCATTCCACGACATCCGCGTGCGGCAAGCCCTGAGCCACGCCGTGAACCGTGACGAAATAAACAGTGCCTTCTTCAACGGCAAGGCCGAGCTGATGCATATCAACCACTTCCACCCCACGCGTCCCGGCTGGGACCCATCCTGGGAGCAGCGCTACCCGGAAAAGTACGGGTACAACCCGCAGCGCGCCATTGAACTGCTGGCCGAAGCGGGCTACGGCCCCAACAACCCTTACGAGATCAACATGCACCTGCAAGAGATCCGGGTCACCGGCGGTCCGGACGTCATTGAAGGCGTGGCGGGTCAATTCCGCGACATTGGCGTCAAGACTAACCTCATCAGTATGGACGCGGCCGCGTTCTCCGCTCAGCGCCGTGGCTTCGAGCTGAGCAACGACCTGCGCTTCGCGGGCACCAGTTCCCACCTGCTGATGGGATTCCGGGTCTACTCCTCCGGCCACGCGCCTAGAGGCAGCGGTATGGAGCTTCCGGCCGTCGACGAACTTTACAGCGAGGTCCGCATAACCGTCGACCCGGTACGTCAGAACACGTTGCTCATGGAACTGGGTGAGCTGCAGTTCCAGAACCACATGGACATCCCGATGCTCTGGCTGCCGCCAGAGGCCGTTTATAACCCCAATTTTGTAAGCGGCTACAACTTCCCCGGCTCCGTGACGGGTCTCTGGACCCACCTGGAATTAATCAGTGCAGCCCAGTAGCTCATAGCCGCCAACGGCCGGGCTGGCCAATAGGCAATCGAGGGGGCGCTTCCCTGGCGGAGGCGCCCCCTTCGCTTGGGGCATGCGCTCGCTACGGTAGGTGTGGGAGGGGTCGGATGAGCTGGGGCCCGTAGGGCGTGAGTGCAGGCTATCGGTACTCGCCCTCACGGTGTCCATGGACGCAGGGGTGCACGATGGCGGAGGGCGAGGAGCGCGCGGCGGGGTGCGTTGCACGACGAGCAGGGCACTGCCATCGGAGGTCTCACCAAACGTTACACACGCGGCTCGCGTCCTCCCGCGGTAGGGACGGAAGGCAGCACGAGCTTTCTCCACGCCCATGCCTTCAGCCCGACGTAACGCCGTCCATTGCCAACACCGTGCGCCAGCGTGTCCTCACGATGGCGCGGCCTCGGGACAGCAGATGGATCCAGCAATTGTCAGTGGGTCCGGTCCACCAAGTGTGAACCTCGGCAAACAGGGCAACCCCTAGCTGATAGGGAATCGCCCACATGCGGCGTCCTTGCCTGGCATCCAACAGCTGCCTCAGCCCGTTCCCATCCCACCGCCGTTGAGGGAATGGACTACGCGATGGCCTACTCGCGGAAGGGCCGCATGGCAGGGTCGGGCGATGCGAGGGACTTCGGGCGCAAGGCTCTTGCGGTGCGGCAGTGGTCGGAACGACGGTGCTGGTGGGGCCGAGTGCGCCGGGCGATTCCTTCGTGGCTGCTACGGCGCCGGCATTGTCGTGGCGGGGGGAGTTCGGGGTCGCACAGAGAAGCCCCCCGACCCTGAGTGGGCCGGGGGGCTGTCTTTACTCGTCGCGTTGGATGCGAAGCTCGCTGTTAGCGGGTACCTCTGATATTCCAGAAGTGCGTCCAAGAGCCGGACACGGTGCCGGGGAAGATCCAGTCGTCCACCACGTCCGGGTTGACCGTCGCGTGGACGGGGACCCAGAAGAGCGGCATGGACAGGTACTCATCGTAGATGCGGTTTGTGGCCGTCTGGATGAACTGGTTCTGCACGGTCAGGTCCAGCGACCTTCGGGCCTTCTCGAAGACCTCTTCGACAACGAAGTCCTCAGCGCCGCCGCCGCGCGGGGGCGACGTGTGGTGGCCGAGGCGCAGGGCCAGGATAGGCGGCGCGATCAGCACGCCCAGCGTGACGTGGTTGTCGTAATCAAGGGCACGGCCCCGGTTGAGACGCTGTGCGCGGTCGACGGTTAGCAGGTTGACCTTGACGCCCACGTCGGACCACATCTGGGACACCGACTCGATGACGTCCGGCCCGCCGGAGTACTGTGTCATCTCAAGGATGAACATGTTGGTTTCGACGGGGTTGTTGCTGTCGTAGCCGGCCTCCCGCAGCAGGCTGCGGGCAGCGGCGGGGTCGTAGCCGTACTTCTCGTCAAACTCGTCCTTCCATCGCTGGTTGAACGCGCCGTGCGACTCAGCCACGTGGATGGCATGCATCTTCTGCCCCAGGTTGAAGAAGAAAGCCTCATTCAGGGCGTCGCGGTTGATGGCCCGGTTGAGGGCCGCCCGGACGTTCTTTTCCAGGAGGGGCGTGTCCGGGAACTTATAGCCGGCGCCGGCGTCCGCGGGGTCGTTCAAGTAGACGCCCTGCATCTGGAAGAAGGTGCGCAGGGTGTTGACCTTGCCGGTAATGATCTTCATTCCCCTACCAATGGCGGCCGGTTCCTGGTCAAAGGGAATGTTGGTGATGTGGACCTCTCCCGAAAGCAGCGCGGCCAAGCGGGTGGAGTTCTCCGACAACCAGCGCAACTCCACTTCTTCGAAGTCGGCGTCCAGCCGCCAGTGGGGGCTGGGCAGCTTCTTGTAGATGACGTTCTGGTCCTGGGCCCGGGAGACGAAGGTGTACGGGCCGGTGCCGTTGATGGGGCGCGCTATCCGGTTGTTCTTGTCGTCCTCGGGGTAGGCATCGTAGTCGGCGCGGCTGCTGATCTCCATGCCGCCCACCTGGTTGGCGATGAAGTCCAGGGCGTCAGCATCCGGCTTCTCCCACCGGAAGACGACCTCGTGGTCGCTGACAATCTCCAGCTCGGCGTTGCGCATCAGGGAGCGTATGCTGCTGGTGGAGGACTCGTGAATAAGTTCTTCACGGGTCCAGGCGATGTCGTCAGCGACCATCACGCCAGCGTCGTTGCCGTCAACGTCGTGGAAGGCGACGCCCTCTTCCAGGAAGAAGCGGAGGCCAGCGCCGTTCGGCTCCACGGTCCAGCTCTTGGCGAGGCCGGGAATGAGCGCTCGGGTCTCAGGGTGGGTGTCCATCAGGTACTCATACATGGGCTTTAGCTGGAATGCGGAGGTGGAGCCCATGTAGCGGGGGGCATTCGTCAGGGCCGACGGGGGGACCAGGCCCAGCACCACGCGGGTGGTCTTGGGTCCCTCCTTGTCCATCATGGCGCCGCTTGACGAGGACGGGGCTGGGTCGGACGCCGGGGATGGGGTCGCGGGCGAAGTGAGGTTGGCGTCTGGGAACTGCACCGGGGCGGGCGTAGGCACGGACGCGACGGGTTCCGACGTCGTTCCTCCGTCCTCATCATCGCCGCTTCCGCAGGCGGCCAAAAGGCCTACCACCATCAGTGCCGCGAACACAAGGAACAGGCGTCTCCAAAGTAAGCTTTGTGACATTCTCTTCCCTCTCTCTCGTTGTGCCGCTTTATTCGCGGCACAAGCAGAGAGCCACTCCGGCAGATTCCCAAGGCAAGAGGTACGCCGTTAAGGTATGCCAGGGAACCTTGACCCTTGCCGCTCCCTTTATGGATGCTGGAAGTATATAACGTCGTAGCTGGCTGTCAAGGTTACGAGCTATCGCGAGAGCGCCAGACGGGAGCGAGAGCATTCGAAGAGGTGAAGCCCCCGGCCAAGTGGCCGGGGGCTTCAACGGACCATTCTGCGTTCGGCAGAGAGCCGGCGCTACCGGGTCCCTCGGATGTTCCAGAAGTGGGTCCAGGTGCCGGACACGGTGCCGGGGAATACCCAGTCGTCCACCACCTCTGGGTCGACCGTTGCGTGGACGGGCACCCAGAAGAGCGGAATTGACATGTACTCGTCGTAGATGCGGTTGGTTGCCTCCTGCATCCACTGGTTCTGGACGTTCAGGTCCAGGGAACGGCGGGCCTTCTCGAAGACCTCCTCCACAACCCAGTCCTCCACACCGCCTCCGCGTGGAGGTGAGGTGTGGTGATTGAGGCGCAGGGCCAAGATCGGCGGCGCGATAAGCACGCTCAGGGTGATGTGGTTGTTGAGCTCCAGCGCACGGGACCGGGCCGAGCGTTGGGCGTTGTCCCACGTCAGGAGGTTGACCTTCACGCCTATGTCGCTCCACATCTGGGCGACGGACTCGATGACGTCCTCGCTGCCGGAGTACTGGGTGACACCCAGGACGAACAGGTTGGTCTCGACGGGGTTGTTGCTGTCATAGCCGGCTTCCCGCAGCATGTTCCGGGCTGCGGTGGGGTTGTATCCGTACCTGTCTTCGAACTCGTTCTTCCACCGCTCGTTGTAGGCACCGTGGGTCTCTGCCACGTGGATGGCGTGCATCTTCTGTCCCAAGCTGAAGAAGAAGGCCTCGTTCAGCGCGTCGCGGTCGATTGCCCGGTTGAGGGCACCACGGACGTTCTTGTTCAGCAGAGGCGTGTCCGGGAACTTGTACCCGGAGTTGGGGTCGCTGGGGTCATTGAGGTAAGCGCCCTGCATCCCGAAGTAGGTGCGCATGGTGTTGACCTTGCCGGTGACGATCTTCATGCCATCGTTCAGGGCAGTGGGCTCCTGTTCAAAAGGAACGTTGGTGATATGAACCTCACGAGCCAGCAGGGCCGCCAGCCGCGTGGAGCTTTCCGGGATCCAGCGGACCTGGACTTCTTCAAAGTCGGCGTCAAGGCGCCAGTGGGGCGACGGGAGCTTCCGGTACACGACGTCCTGTTCCTGCGCCCGGGAGACAAAGGTGTAGGGGCCGGTGCCGTTGATGGGCCGGTCTTTCAGGACACCTACATCCAACGTGTCGGCGTCTGCGCGGCTGTTTATTTCCATGCCGCCAACCTGGTTGCCGATAAAGTCCAGGGCGTCAGCGTCCGGCTTTTCCCAACGGAATACGATCTCGTGATCGTTGACGATTTCCACTTCGGCGGCGCGCATGAGGCCGCGAATGCTGTTGGTTGAATCCTCGGCTACAATGTCCTCGCGTGTCCATGCCACATCGTCGGCGGTCATGACGCCGGCTTCATTGCCGTCAGTGTCGTGGAAGGCGACACCCTCCTCCAAGAAGAAGCGCAAGCCGGCGCCGTTTGGCTCAACCTCCCAGCTCTTAGCCAGGCCCGGGATGAGCGCGCGCGTCTCCGGGTGAGTGTCCATCAGGTATTCATACATGGGCTTGAGTTGGAATGCCGAGGTTGAGCCAAGGTTTCGCAGCGAGTTGCTCAAGGCTCGTGCGGGAATCAGGCCCAACACCACGCGGGTAGTCTTAGGTCCTTCCTTGTCCATCATGGCGTCCGATGAACTGGACGGGGCCGTGTTGGAGGCGGCGGGGGCGGGAGTCGCCGGTGACGTGAGGTTGGCGTCAGGGAACTGCACGGGGGCTGGGGTAGGCACCGCGGCAACCGGCTCGGCGGTCGTTCCGCTGGCATCATCATCGCCGCTGCCGCAGGCGACAAGCATGCCCGCCGCGGTCAGGGCCGCAAACACCAAGAACAGGTGTTTCCATAACAGGTGTCGGGACATACTTGCCTCCCCACTCGTTGTCGTGCCACACCCTAGACGGCACGTCGGCGGAGCCTCTGGGCTTCGTCCCTCGGAAGGAAGTAATGGGAAAATTTAAGGAGATTCAGGGAACGTAAGCCTCTGCTGCTCCCGTTGCGAATAGTGGAAGTATATAACTGGGGTTGTCAGTGTCAAGGGCAACACAAGCCATCAACTACGGCGGAAATCGTAATCGGCCAAACCTGCGACATGTTGACTTCGGATGCAGCGGCGGCGGCGCGGGCTGGGCGACGAATGCTCGCATTCAGCCCGCGCCGCAACCGAGTCTATGCCGGAAGCGTTTCCAGGATGCTGTTCGCCTGGGCAATAAGGTCACCAAGCTGCGGGTCGGGGCAGTCCTTGCCCGGGTCATCCTCGAAGAGGGCCAAGCCGCGCTCCAAGTTGGCGCGGGCCTCCTCCCGTTCGCCAAGGGCAGCCTGCGTCAGTCCCAGCCCCAGGAACGTGTAGGTGCCTTCCAAGCCCTGATTTATGGCGGCGACGTAGTCCTCTTTGGCCTCGGCAACCCGCCCGCCCTTAAGATAGGCGTACGCGCGCGAATCCAGGTAGTGAGCCGAGTCCGGATCCAACTCCAAGGCGCGTGCAACGTCGTCAAGGGCTTCACCAATTTGGCCCTTGTTTGTGTAGATCAGAGAGCGGGTGTTGTGGTAGATGCCTTCCAGGAGGTTTGCGCGGTTTATCTGCCGCTCTGTGTCCCGTGGCAGCGCCGCAACCAGCTCCAAAGCACGGGTGAAGTCATCAAGCGCCCGGTCATAGTCAAATGCGCGCCAATAGGCACCACCCCTGGTAGCTACGGTGACCGGGTTGTCGGGCAGCAGCTTGACGGCCTGGGAGTGGTCCGCAATGGCGGGCCTAATCTTGCACTGTTGCTGGTATGCCTCGGCGCGCCAAATGTAGGGCTGTGCTTCATCCGGGTCCAGCTCGATGGACTTTGTGGCGGCGTAAATGGCCCTGTCCAGGTCGTTGACGTAATAGAGCAAGAAGGCGGCCCAGTCTTCATAGGTTTCTGCGTCCTCAAACTCCGCGCCCTCCTCAATAATCACTGTGTAGGAAAGGAACGCGACGAAGGACTCGTCCACCAAAACGGCGACTATGTAAAAGCCCAGCTCCAGTCCGTCGGAAGGCGCATACGTCGACCAATGCAGGTCGCCGTCCGACTCCGCGGCGGTGGGACTCAAAACGCCCTCCACCCTGGCGAACCGGTCCACCTTTACCCAGAGAAACTCGACAGTCCTGTCCACGGGCAAGTTCTCAAAGTCGACAACGGCGTACAACTCCCCGTTTTCGCGCTCGAAGACGGTGCTCTCGCCACTGATGTTCAGCGGCGATGAAGACACCCCGGTGCCCATGGCCTGCTTGTTTATGGTGGTTTCAGGGACTTCAAGGGAGCCGCTGGGGAACCGGGAGCTGTCCGCCAGGGCGTCGAACTGCTGCTCCACTTCGGCAACGTCCTCTTCGACCCCACTCAGGATGAAGGAGACGCCAACCCTGCCAATGGCGGCGGTGTAGACCTTGAAGATTGTCTCGGTCCCGTCTTCAGCCGTGGACTGAGCCCGATTGATCAGACCGGGCACCTCCCCGACCTGCCTTCCGGCCGTCACGCGTACAAGGAACTCCGGGTACTCCTCCTGAAGAGTTTCCAATACCAGTTCCGTGTATTCCTGTACGCTCTGGGGCGTCGTCAAGATGTGGATGTTGACGGCCACCTCCACCGACTTGCCAGGGACCGTGACGGTTATCCGGCGGTCCGCTTCCGAAAGCTGCCAGCCCTCGGGGTACTCAAAGGAAAAGTCGAATAGGTCACTGCTGAACTCGGCCAGCGCGGCCTCGACCTCCACCGGGGCCGGCGTGGGCGTCGCGGGAGGCGGCGGCGCCGGTGTCGGGATGACCCTCACGACGGGGGTTGGCGTTGGGGCTGGCCGCGGAGCAGGAGCGGGAGTCGGCGTCGCAGGGACCTGCGTCGGCTCTGCGGTGGGCACGGCGGTTGGCGCCGCTGTAGGGACGGGCGTCGGCTCCGCGGCGGTCGGTTCGGGTTCCGGTTCGTCCGTACAGGCCGTCATCAGCAGCGCGCCAAACAGCGCCACAACCATTACAAGCAGGGCGAGCTTCATGTTCCACGCCTTCACCATATTGCTCCGTCAGTAGATTTTGATGCCGGAACCATTGCCTTGAAGGGCAAACCACTCCACGGGATAGACGAGCTACACATGGGAACGTTCCAAATGGGGTTCGGGTTAGAGGCCCAGAGGTCGTGACCAGTCATCTTCCGGGGGCCTAGTTGGAAACGAAGTGTGCTTCGAACCGGTCAGGAGCATGTCGATTGAATCGTATGGTCACACCGGTCAATCCACACTCATTATCGCGCTGCGGGCGGCGCCAAGGCAATGCAGTTTGCTCCTTAGCTGCGGGGGAGTTGCAATAACGCCCATCTTCTGGCACCATGCACTACATGAAGATTGGCGCTTTTGAGTTTACGGAACCCATTCCTCACTTTGAAGAGCCGCACGTCATTGCCATGCTCTATCCCTGGCTCGACGCCGGCAGTGTGGGTACCCTTACGCTGCGCCGCCTCGAGCGCTACTTCGGCTCCCAGGAGCTGGGGAAGCTCGAAAAGCCGGGCGCCTTCTTCGACTTTACCCGCTACCGTCCAACGACGCGATTTCGCGGGGGTCAACGCATCCAGCGCGTTCCCAACACCCGCGTCAGTCAACTGACCGGCCACACGGACCCGCCCATCATCGTCATGCAGGTGCGCGAGCCCCACAATAACGCAGAGGACTACATTGCCTCCATCCTAGAGGTGCTGAAGGCCCTGCACGTCAAGCGGTACAGCCGTATCGGCGCGATGTACGACGCTGCCCCGCACACCCGCCCGCTGCAGGTCTCGGGCACCCTCAACGGCGAGCCCATGACCGGTTTGCGCGGACTCGTCTCCCGCCGCCGCAGCAATTACGAAGGCCCCACATCCATCATGAACCTGCTCTCACAGGAGCTGCCGAAGATTGGCGTTGAGGACGTCAGCTTTATGGTGCGGCTCCCCCAATATGCGCAGCTTGAGCACGACTACGCCGGCACCGCGCGGCTGCTGGAGATCCTATCCACGGTTTACAATTTGCCCGCAGACCTCCCCCAAACCGAGGCCGGCCGCAAACAGTACTCAGAGCTCGATTCCGAGATCAGCAACAACCCGGCCGCACAGGAGCTGGTCAAGCGGCTGGAGTCCTACTACGACTCGCGGCACCCCAACTCGACCGAGGAACAGTCCGCCACGGAAGAGCAGATGCAGGACCTGCCTGCGGACATTCAGAGCTTCCTCGCCGACATGAGCCACCGGCTGGACAACCCGAACTAACGGGTCATTCGGCGCCCACGTTGCCCGGCAAACCTGCTCGATTCCCTCCAGACCTCCTAAGCATTGATCTCATACTGTGTCGCCCGCTGTTGCCTCCTGCTCATCATAGCCGCATTCGGACATCGTCCGCATCTCTCGTGGATTGACGCGGAATCTGCGGAATACTACACTCCCCCTAACCTCTGTATCCACAGAAAGGGGAGAAGACTATGCTATCCGCCAGAGACAACGAACTCATGTGCCGGGTGGGGCCAGGGACGCCTACAGGCGATATGATTCGCCAGCACTGGATTCCCGCACTCATGTCCCGCGAGCTGCCCGACCCGGACAGCGCCCCCGTCCGCGTTCGCCTGCTGAGCGAGGACCTCGTCGCCTTCCGTGACACGAACGGCGATGTCGGCCTCATCGACAACAACTGTCCTCACCGCCGCGCCAGCCTCTTCTTCGGTCGAAACGAGGAGTCCGGGCTGCGCTGCGTTTACCACGGCTGGAAGTTCGACGTGAACGGCGATTGTGTCGACATGCCATCGGAGCCCGCCGAGTCCAACTTCAAGGACAAGGTCAAGATCAAGTCGTACCCGTGCCATGAGCGCAACGGCATCATTTGGACCTACATGGGCCCCCGCGCGGAGCTTCCGCCCCTGCCGAACATCGAGCCCAACATGCTGCCCGACACCGTCGAGCAGACTGTCTGGACTGCCATGCGCGACTGCAACTTTGTTCAGGCCCTTGAGGGCGACATCGACACATCCCACCTGGGGTTCCTGCACCTTGGCAGCGTGACCGCCGACAAGCTGAACCCCGGCTCCTTCGACTACTACACCGTCAAAGACCGCTCGCCGCGGGGCTACGACGTCGTCGACACGGAGTACGGCACTTCCTACGGCGCCTGGCGGCCCGCGGAGGACGACTCCATTTACTGGCGCATCGCCCACTTTCTGCTGCCCTTCTACACCATGATCCCGACCAGCGTGCTGGGTTGGCAGATCCTCGTCCGGGCGTGGGTGCCCATCGACGACGAGCACACGATGTTCTGGAACATCTGCGGCCCCAACCCCTTCGCGAGGGGCATCGGCAACGGCAGGGGTGGCCAGCAGGTCCCCGGATCCAGCCTGCTGCCCGAGTACCTGCCACAGTCCTCCGGCTTCCTTGGCCGCTGGCGGTTGGCCGCCAGAGCGGAGAATGACTACGGCATTGACCGCGAGGCCCAGCGCACCAACAAGATCTTCACCGGCATCAGCGGCATCCACATCCAAGACCAGTCGGTAACGGAGCAGATGGGCGCCATTGCGGACCGCACCAAGGAGCACCTGGGCTCCAGCGACTCGATGGTCATCAAGACACGCCGCCGCATCATGACCGCCGCCATCAACCTGCAAGAGGGCATCGACCCGGCGACCGTCGACCACCCCGAGCTGTACGAGGAGCGCTCCGGCGGCACGATCTTGCCGAAGGGGCAGGGATGGTTCGAGGCGACGCGAGACCTGCGCAAGGCCTTCATTGACCGCCCAGAGTTGGCGGACACGGACCGTGGCCCGAAGCGGTAACAGGACACGACGAGAACCAGATAGAGAGGGCGCCTCGTGGGGCGCCCTCTCTCTGTTTGGAGGAATCCGTGACACTTTATTCGAGAGCTTGTTTACGGTGTGGTGGAATGCAGACCTGGTTGCATAGGTGCCGAGCCGACATCATGGTGGTGGACCCCGTATTGCTACAGGCTGATTTGCAAAGGACCAACCCATTGGACCGGTTGTCCCTGAGCGATTGGATGCGTATACATGGCCGGGACGCGGAAGAGGAACGCCGGAATGCCGAAGCAGAAATACAGGCTGCCAACGACGCCTACTTCAGCGGCTCCCTGACGTATAGGGTCGAGCTTCACAATCTCTCTAGTGTGGGCTTTCAGGGAGGCTTGGACTATTGGACGATTCAAGTTGGGGGCCCTAGAGATACGGAAATGCTTCGGGCGTTGGACTTTATCAATTCCGGTGGTCCCTCACCAATTTCCCTCAAACAAGAGGACAAGTACCTATGCAAGCTGGTCTCGTTGGACAAAGGGGGGATCAAGTACGTGTGGCGCGTCAAGTGGCTTGCATATGACAACGGGTGGCAGTTTTTCGACAGTAGAGAGTGAGCTTTAGACATGGTAAGCAGACCGCCACCAACATGAATTCGGCAAGGTGCACACGACAGTCAACTGCACGGAGTTGGCGGACACGGATTGCGGCCCGAGATAACAGGCATCGCGCCACAACAGAACGGGCACAAAAGAGGGCGCCAGCCGACGCCCTCTTTCCTTGCCGATGGATTAGAGACACGCCCTACCGCCCGGACTCCACCAGCCTCGCGGGACGTGGCAACTCGTTGGGGTCGACGGGGATCTCGATGATGGCGGGCTGGCCGGAAGCGAGCGCGTCCGTCAGCGCGTCGCCCACGTCTTCGGCGCGTTCGACGTAGTAGCCGCGCGCGCCGAAGATCTCCGCCAACTTGTCGAAGCGCGGGTTCGTCACGCGTGCCCCGATTTCTCGCCCGGGGTAGAGCGCCTGCTGGTAGGCGGCCTCCGAACCCCACAGATTGTTGTTCATCACGATGGTCACGGCTGCGATGCCCTCGCGCACGGCCGTCTCCAACTCCTGCACGTTGAAGAGGAAGCCGCCGTCGCCGTGTATCGCGACAACCGGGGCGTCCGGCCTGCCGAGCTTCGCGCCAAGCGCCTCGGGGAAGGCGAAACCCAGCCCTCCGAAGTCCAGCGGTGTGATGAACGTGCCGGGCCGGTGAAAATCCAGCCTGTCGTAGCCGAAGGCAGGGCACGCGCCCGCGTCCAGCACCATGATGGCGTCCTCCGGCAGCACCTTGCGCAGCTCCCCGTAGACCCGCTGCGGCTTCAGGGGAGTTCCCGTCCACGTAGCTTCATCGTCGAGCCTGCTGCGGCGCTGGGCTCGCAGTGCCATGCCCTCCGCCGCCCATGCGCCGCGCTCGGGTTGCCCAGCCTGCGACTGGAGCGCCTCGATGATGCTCTCCAACGCGGCTCCGGCGTCGGCCTGGATACCCACGGCCACCGGATAGTTGCGCCCAAGCTCTCGCTCGTCGATCTCGATCTGGATGATCTTCGCGTCGGCGCTGATGTAGCGATTGTCGTAGAAGGTCGTAAAGTTGGAGAGGCGCGTGCCCGCAGCCAGGATGACGTCGGCGCGGGCGCAAATCTGCCCGGCCTCGGCAGCACCGGCGCGGCCCAGGGGCCCGACGTAGAGCGGGTGACCGTTGGGGACGGCGTCGTTGCGGCCATAGCTCGTAATCACCGGCGACGAGAGCAGCTCCGCCAGATCGACCACCGTCTGCGACGCCCCGCTCTGCGTTACGCCGCCGCCCGCGATGACGACCGGCCGCTCGGCCGACGCCAGCAGCGCCGCGGCCTGCTGAACCAACACCGGGTCGGCGGGCAGTCGTTGGTGCACACGGTACGAAGGCGGGAGCGCTTTTGGGTGCTCGATAGGGGTACCGTCAAGCAGGTCGCGTGGTATGTCGATGAAGACCGGGCCCTTCTTGCCCGTCATCGCCGTGCGGAAGGCGTGCCGGAAGAGCTCCGGGATGCGGTCGGCGGCGTTGACGGAGAGCGCTTGCTTGGTCACCGGGCGGAAGAGCGAAACGTGGTCGGTCTCCTGGAAGGCATCCCTGTAGACGACGTCCCGGGACGGTGCACCCGAAATGGAGATGACCGGCGAGTGACCCGTGTACGCCGCGTAGACGCCGGAAACGAGGTTCGTCGCGCCGGGGCCGTTGGTCACGAGGCATACGGCGGGCTGACCGGATGCCCGTGCGAAGCCGTCGGCCATGAAGGCCGCGCCCTGCTCGTGCCGGACGCTCACGAACTTGATGTCCTCGGCGTCGTACAGGGCGTCAAGGACCTCCAGGAACGTCCCGCCGACGATGCCGAAAACGTAAGAGATGCCCTCGGCCCGCAATGCCTCAACCACCGATTGGCCCGGTGACAGTCGCGTCATGTCTGCTCCCTTGCGTTAGATGCTGGGTCTCGTATTGGGCCCCGGCCTGACTAAAACACCGCCACCGGGTTGGCCGGCGAGCCCGTGCCGCCCTCGATGCGCAGCGGGTTGATGGTCAGCATGAACTCCCACCGGCCGCGCTCCTGGCACTCCTCGGTCAGCGCGTCGAGGTCCGCGTTGTCGAGGATCCATAGTCCCATGCCAACGATGCCCACCTGGTGCACGGGGTTGGTCAACTGGTCGAAACCAGGGTGTTGCAGGCTGTTGCCCGTGTCGGAGCCGAGCATGGCGATGGACCGCTCGTGGTAGAAGGGCAGGCAGTTGGCGTGGGTGCCGGTGCCGCCATGAGCCGCGATATTCCACGGCCCCAACTCCGCTCGGCGGCGCAACTGCCCCGTTCGCACGAGGAGCACGTCGCCGGGCTCCACGCGCACGCCCTGCGCTGCCTCCGCCGCCTCAAGGTCCTCTCGCATCACACCCTCGCCGGGGTTCAACCACGGCACGCGGCGCAGCCGGGGAATGTCCAGCAGCACGCCTCGGGCGAGTATGCCGCCCTGCAGCACCTCTATCGACTCCCACGTTGCTCCGTAGCGGGTGGAGACCAAGTTGGAGGGCTTGCCGTTGTACATTTTGCCGTCGAAGAAGAAGTGGGAGAGGCTGTCGACGTGGGTGACCGTGTGGCCGTGGAAGGCGACGCCGATGAAGTCCGACGACGTCTGAGCAGGCCGCTCGGGACCCGCCTTCTCATCGTGGGCGTAGCCCTCGCCCGACTCGATCATGAAGTGCACCGGCTGCGCCAGGACGTCGGGGCCCGGCGCGTTGCTCAGCGGTCGCGAGCAGGACACCGTCACGCCCTCCTGTACCAGCGAGACGGCGCGGCGGCGCGTCTCAGGCGTGATGTGGTTCATGGTGCCCAACTGGTCGTCCTTGCCCCAGCGGCCCCAGTTGCTGAGGGACGCGAAATACTGGAGAACATCGTTTTGCGACGGCAGGTCTGGCATGGCTGCACCTCCCCGGTCCGCTGGGCATGAATCGGCCGCTGCACACTGCATCGGCGGGGCAAGGATACCTGCGAGGAGGGCGTCGCGGCAAGACAGCGCGAGGGGGAGAGGGCTTGTATGCTGCCCTCTCCCCCCGTCGGTCGTGAATCGCGTCGATCTTACGCGGCTACCGCCTCTCTTGCGGAGGCGACCGTGAAGGAGAGCGCCACGCCATCGGTGTCCACATCCACGTGGACCGTGTCGCCGTGCGAGAACTCGCCGGAGAGGATGCGGTTGGCGAGGGGGTTCTCTATGTGGCGCTGCACGGCTCTCCGCAGCGGCCGGGCGCCGAACACCGGGTCATACCCCTCCTTGACCAGCCAGTCCTTCGCGGCGTCCGACACTTCGAGGTTGATTGCCTGCTCCTCCAGCCGTGACTGCACGGCCTCCGCCATCAGTTCGACGATGCGGTGGAGGTCGTCGCGGGTCAACGCGTCGAAGATTACGGTCTCATCGAGCCGGTTCAGGAACTCCGGACGGAATGTGCGCTTCAGTGCATCCTCGATGGTTGCGCGCACGCGTTCATGCTGCGCCTCATACCCCGACTCGCCGCGCCGGAAGCCAATGCCGGCGCGGCGGCCGATGTCGCCGGTGCCAAGGTTGCTGGTCATGATGATGACTGTGTTGCGAAAGTCGACCGCGTTGCCGTGGCCGTCCGTGAGCCGTCCGTCCTCCAGCACCTGAAGCAGCATGTTGAACACCTGCGGGTGCGCCTTTTCAATCTCGTCGAAGAGCACGACGCGGAACGGCCGGCGGCGGACAAGCTCCGTCAGTTGTCCGCCTTCGTCGTACCCTATGTACCCCGGCGGCGAACCGATGAGCCGTGAGATTGTGTGGTGTTCCATGTACTCCGACATGTCGATGCGGATGAGCGACTCTTCGTCGTCGAAGAGGAATTGCGCCAGCGTCCGGGCGAGCTCCGTCTTGCCGACGCCCGTCGGGCCCAGGAACATGAACGCGCCGATGGGCCGCTTGGGGTACTTGAGCCCCGCCCGAGCGCGCCTTATCGCCTCCGAGACGACCGTGACCGCCTCGTCCTGGCCGATAACGCGTGCGTGCAGGGTGTCCTCCATGTGCAGCAGCCGCTCAGTCTCTGTCTGCAGCAACCGGCTGACGGGCACACCCGTCCACACGGCAATCAGCTCCGCGATGTCGTCCTCGCTCACCACCATGTCCAGCTTCTCGTTGGCCAGCCACGCGTCGCGCTGGGTGATGGCCTCGTGCTCCACCTGCACGCGCTCGGCGCGCAGCTCCGATGCCCGCTGGTAGTCGGCGCGATTGGCGGCTGCCTCTTCCAGGTCCTCCAGCTCGGCGGCGCGACGCTGTAGCTCCTTGATTTCGTCCGGCATGCTGGACACCTGCAACCTCAGTTTGGCCGCCGCCTCGTCAATCAGGTCGACAGCCTTGTCGGGGAGGCGCCGCTCCGTCACGTAGCGCCTGCTGAGCCGCACGGCCGCGTTCACCGCGCTGTCGTCGATGGTGACGCCGTGGTGGGCCTCGTACCGCGGCCGCAGCGCTTCGACCATCAGGACCGCGTCCTCCGCTGACGGTTCCTCCACCCACACGGGGTGGAACCGCCGCTCCAACGCCGAGTCCTTCTCGATGTACCGGCGGTACTCGTCCGGGGTCGTCGCGCCGATGACCTGCAGTTCGCCGCGCGCGAGGGCGGGCTTCATCATGTTCGACGCGTCGATGGCCCCCTCGGCGCCACCCGCCCCGACGACGGTGTGGATCTCGTCGATGAAGAGGATGATCTCCCCCTTCGCGGCCAGCACCTCGTCCATGACGGCCTTCAGGCGCTCCTCGAACTCGCCGCGGAACTTGGACCCGGCGACGAGCCCGGGCATGTCCAGCCACAGGACGCGCTTGTGCTTGATGGCGTCGGGCACGCCGCCAGCCGCGATGGCCTGCGCCAGTCCCTCGACGACGGCGGTCTTGCCTACGCCGGCCTCGCCCAGCAGCACCGGGTTGTTCTTGGTGCGCCGCGACAGCGTCTGGATGGCCTGCCGCACCACACCTTCTCGCGCCACGACGGGGTCCAGGCGGCCCTCCCGCGCCAGTTGCGTCAGGTCGCGGCTGTACTTCTCCAGCGACCTGTACCGGCTCACGGCGTTGGGGTCCGTGACCCGCTGCGCGCCGCGGACCTTGCTCAGCGCCTGGTAGATCCTCTCCGTGTCCACCTGCCGCGCCCGTAGCGCCTCGGCGGAGTCACCCGTCCGCTCCCGGCTGACGGCAATAAGCAGGTGCTCCGTGCCGATGAAGTCGTCCTTCAGGCGCTCCGCCTCCATCCTCGCGTCGTGCAGCACACGCTGAATGCGGGGCGTGTCGTAAATCTGGTGGGGCTGGTATTCGAGCTTGGGTGACCGTTCCAGCGCCGCGGCCACGTCGGCACGCAACGCCGCCGGGTCGACGCCCAACTCGCGAAGGGTCTGCGCGGGCACGCCGTCCTGCTGCTCCAGCAGCGCCAGCAGGACGTGCTCCACGTCCCACTGAGGGTGCCGGTACTGCCGCACCAGCTCTTGCGAGTAGGCGATGGCCTCCCTCGCGGAATCTGTAAAGCTCCCAGGTTTCATTGCCATGTTGTTGCCTCCAAGAACGGGCGACCACTCGTGTCCGCCCTGAATCTCGAATCCTCTGCCTCTCCCGTCGCTGTTGCCCCGATACCGGTGTCAACTCGAGCGGGGGAGCGCCTTCAGGACGTCAATCAGCTCTCTTGCACCGTGCCCTCGACCATCTGTGCCTCTCCTTCGGCGCTTCCGCCATCGGCCAACCGGTCGAGCTCGTTACGGAGGAGCTCAACCTGTCCCTCCAACTGGTCAATCCGATTCGTCAGCCGCAGAATGACCTCGACCCCTGCCGCGTTGACGCCCATGTCGTGCACCAGCGTCTTGATCCGGCGAAGCCGCTCGATGTCCCGGGGCGAGTACAGCCGGATGTTGCCACCGGACCGTGACGGCTCCACCAGCTCGATGCGCTCGAAGTAGCGAAGGGTCTGGGCCGTAACGCCCACCATGCGGGACACGACGCTGATCACGTAGCAGGGTTCGTCCCAGCCCGGCTGTCCTCTCGTCGTCATCATCCGCCTCCCGTCTCATTGCGAAGTTCCTTGAGCCGCAAGAACAGGTCTCGCTCTTCGTCGGAGAGGCCCGCCGGCAGCTCCGCCCTTATCGTCACAAAGAGGTTGCCCCGCTCTGAGGGCGAGCCGATTTTGGGCATGCCCTGGCGCCCTAACCGGAAGACCCGCCCGTTCTGCGACTCCGGCGGCAACTTCAGCGCCACCTGTCCGGTGACTGTCGGCACCACCGCTTCCGCGCCGAGAACTGCGTCGTACAGGGGCACGGAGACCTCCGTCGAGAGATCGTCGCCCTTGCGCTCGAAGCGGGCATGCGGTTGCACGGTGACGACAAGGACCACCTGCTGTCCGCCGGGCGATACGCGCACCCGCGAACCGGTATCGACGCCCGCCGGGATGGAGACCTCGCCGCGGACCGGCTGGTAGGAGTATCCCTGTCCCAGGCACACCTGGCATGTCATGTTGTTGGTGATGCCCAAGCCATCGCAGTTGGCGCATGCCGACTGGCCCGTAACCTGGAGGGCCCGAGTAGTGCCATGGAATGCCTCTTCCAGAGTGATTTCCACGGGCTGCTCGAGTACGCTGGGCTGCTGTGGCCCTTGACGTCGATTGCCCCGCGATTCCCGGAAGAAGGAATCGAAGAAGCCTCCGGAGCGACCACCGAAAAACTCCTGGTATGCCTCTGGGTCAACGGTCTGCGTTTGCCACCGACGGCCGCTCTGGAACTGCCCACCGCCCCGCTGCGCGTCGCGCCAGTTCTCGCCGTAGCGGTCGTACAGGCGGCGCGACTCGGGGTTGGACAGCACTTCGTGCGCTTCATTTATCTCCTTGAAGCGTTCCGAGGCGTCCGCCTGCCCGTGGTTCACGTCGGGATGGTATTTGCGAGCGAGCTTCCGGAAGGCCGTACGCACTTCCTTTTCGCCAGCCTTCCGGTCGATGCCCAGGACCTTGTAGTAGTCGGCTGCCATATGTATCTCTCCTATAGCGACAATAAACCTTGACACAGTTTATGTCAATATATTTATAAATCTTTTCAAGTAACCTGTTGATAATAAATAATACCGCTACTGTAGGCGATGAACGCAGCCCTGTCCCTCACTGATGACGGGGTGGCGACCAACAAGCAAACACGCGTCATGGAGCGCTAAATTCAAGGAGGTACACCATGTACATGCTGAACTATGATCCCTTCCGTGAGATCCGCCGATTCCAGCGCAACCGCGGGCTCCCCGGCTTCGGCAGCTTCGCCGACGACGCAGGCCGCTGGCAGCTTCCCCTCGACGTGCTCGAGCGGGACGACGGCGTCGTGGTCACCGCGTCCGTCCCCGGCATCAAGCCAGAGGACCTAGAGGTCACCATCGAGGACAACGTTCTCACCATTCACGGCAAGACAGAGTTCGCCGAGGACACCAAGGACGAGCGCTTCATCATTCGTGAGCGCCGCGCAGGCGCCTTTCAGCGGTCCGTTCGGCTCCCGGAGTCCGTTAACGTCGACGACGCCATCACGCATTACGAGCACGGCGTCCTCTCCGTCACCCTGCCCAAGGCCGAGGAAAAGAAGGCCCGGCGTCTCGAAATAGGTACACCTGCCGCTTAAGCGCTGGATGTCTCCGGCAATGAAAACGGGGCCCTTACCGGGGCCCCGTTTTCATTGGACTCAGGCTAGTACCTACGGGCGCAAGTCCCCTTCCGGGTCCATGGGGTTGAAGCAGGCGACGAAGTGGTCATCGTACATCTCGACAAGCCTTGGCTTTGGGTTGACGCGGCACGTCACCAGCGCCTTGTGGCAGCGCGCGAGGAAGGGGCATTCGTCAGGAAGGTCCATCATGTCCGGCGGCTGCCCGGGAATTGACTTCAGCGTCTGCTGCTTCACGTCGATGCGCGGCAGGCTCTGCAGCAACGCGTGGGTGTATGGATTCGTCGGGCGTTCGAAGATCTCCCGTGCCTTCGCCCGCTCCATGACGGAGCCCGCGTAGATAACCGCGATGTCGTCAGCCACGCGGCTCACCACGGCCAAGTCATGCGTAATGTAGAGGATGGCCGTACCGTTCTGCCGCTGCAATCGACGCAGCCTCGCCAGAATCTCCGCCTGGATTGTGACGTCCAGGTTCGCCGTGGGCTCATCCGCGACAATGATCTTGGGGTTGAGCGCCAGGGCCATCGCCAGCATGATCCGCTGCGCCTGACCGCCGCTGACCTGATAGGGGTACCGCTTCATCATCTCCTGGGCGTCCGGCAACCCCATGTCTCGCAGCAGGTCAACAGCCAGCTTCTCCGCCTGCTTGCGACCCATCGCAAAATGCCCTTCCAGGGCTTCCACCATCTGGTTGTCTATGCGCAGCGTCGGGTTCAGGGCGGCGTTGGCGTCCTGCAGCACAATGCCGATCTCCTTGCCCCGGACCTGCTGCAACTCAACCTCGGTCATCTGCATCAGGTCTCTGCCGTTCAGCAGCACCTGGCCGCCGACGACCTCACCCGGGAAGGGCATCAGCCGCACCAGCGACAGCGCCAACGTGCTCTTGCCGGAGCCGCTCTCGCCCACCAGGCCAAGAACCTGGCCTTCCTCCAGCGTGAAGCTCACCCCGTTAACGGCCCTCACCGTGCCCATACGGGTGAGATAGTGGGTGTGCAGATTGCGAACTTCCAGCAGTGGAGGCATAGTGCGTGGTTACCTCTACACTCTTGCGGTGAATCTGACTTTCGAGGGGGTGTGGTGAGTCGGCTAAGTGTTGCAGCAGCCCTAGGCAAAGTCAAGGCTGCCCGTCATGCCAGGGCACCTATCAAGCAACAGGGGGGCTCGCGGCAACCTGCGCGCCTTTACTGTGGCTATGGCCGTCCATATAATGGATGAGTTGTAATCTAGACAACATTCGTGAGGGCAGGCTTGGACGTTCGACCCATCTGCCAGTTCCCGGAGCCCGTGCTGACGCGCAAGACCCTCAAGGTCAATAGCTTCGACGCGACGCTGCCGCCGCTGGTCGAGGAAATGATAGAGGCCATGCGGGTGGCCAATGGCGTCGGTCTCGCAGCCAATCAGATCGGCGTTCCGCTCATGCTCTGCGTGATAGAGATCCCGGAGGAGGAAGCCGTCCGCGTGCTCGTGAACCCGGAGCTCGTATCACAGGAAGGTGAGCGTCGCCTGTATGAGGGCTGCCTCAGCGTATCCGGGTACCAGGGGCTAGTGAGCCGGTCTCAGAAGGTGAAGGTCCGCTACCAGGACCTGCAGGGCCGCAAGCACCGGCTTACCGCAAAGGATAGCCTGCTGGCACAGGCACTGGAGCACGAGATTGGTCACCTGAACGGCCATCTCTACCTGGAGCACATGGTGGCCAAGGATGCCATCTGGAAGCTGTCGGAGGGGCCACCGCCTCAGTACGAACGTGAACACACCGATGAGCCGGAAGACGACGCCGACAACGCGCCGGACGACGGCCCATCGTCAGAGAAATAACCTTGGAACCCGGTCAGGAAAGGACTTCATTGGACCTTCTGTCGCATCTACGTGCGCATTGCGCCTCCGCAGGAGTACAGGCGTACCTCCTGGGCGGCTACGTTCGTGACGCGCTGCTGGGCCGGGCCACCCATGACGTCGACCTTGCCGTGCCCGACAACGCCGAGGCGCTGGCGCAAGGGATTGCCCAGGAACTGGGCGGGACCTCCGTCCCTCTCGATCCTGAGCGCGGCATCCACCGCGTCGCCGGCATTCCCTTCGGCCCCACCATGTGGCGCGTCGACGTCTCCACCTTGCAGGGCACCATCAACGACGACCTGCGCATGCGCGACTTCACCGTGGATGCCATCGCCGTGACGCTCGCCGACACGGCCGGGGCGGTTTCCGAGTGGCCGCTCGTCGACCCCACCGGCGGCGTAGACGATCTGCGCGCCGGGCTCGTTCGCCAGACGTCGCCCGGCGTCCTTGCAGAGGACCCCCTGCGACTGCTGCGCGCCGTGCGCATCGCGACCCAAACGGGTTTTGCCGTGGACGCGGACACAGAGCAGGAAGTCCGCGACCATGCCCCACTGCTGGCTAACGTCTCGGCAGAACGCGTCCGCGAAGAGCTGCTGACCATCCTGTCGCTCCCGCATGTGGGCAGATCCCTGGAGATGCTGGACGAGCTCGGCCTGTTGGATGTCGTGCTGCCGGAGCTCGCGCCCGCTCGCGGTGTGACACAGCCCGTGGAGCATCACTGGGACGTCTTCTACCACACGCTCCACTGCGTTGACTTCGCGGAACGTGTGCTCGACGCCGACTTCCGCGCCACTGACCCAGCCGGCCGGTACGTCCCGTGGCCCGATTGGGCGGACGACTACTTCGCGGAGGAGTACGCCGACGGCCATACGCGGGCCACGTTCCTCAAGCTCGCCTGCCTCCTGCACGACGTCGCCAAGCCGGAGACCAAGTCCGTGCAACCCAACGGCCGCGTGCGCTTTCTGGGCCACCCGGTCAAGGGCGCGACGACGACGCACAATGTGTTGCGCCGCCTACGCACCAGCGGCAAGGCCCGCGAGGCTGTCGCCGTGATGGTCGAGCAGCACCTGCGGCCCAGCCAACTAGCACAGCGCGGCGAGGTGCCCACGGCCCGCGCCATCTATCGCTACTATCGCGACCTGAAGGACGTGGCGGTCGATACACTCTACCTGTGCATGGCCGACTACCTGGCAGCACGCGGCCCGGAGCTCGACCTGGAAGACTGGGCGCAGCACTGTGCGCGCATGCAGTTCACTCTGGACGAGGGACGAGCCCAAAAGGCCCCTCAGCGCCGGGAGCGGCTACTGACCGGCCACGACCTGATGACGCTGTTCAATCTACCCTCCGGCCCGGAACTGCGCCCCCTCCTAGAGATGGTGCAGGAGTCCGGCGCCGCGGGCGAGGTCAAAACTCGAGCAGAGGCGGTGACCCTGGTGAGTCAAGTATTGGGAAGAGCCCCCGCCAGCGTGGAGGCGGGTCATGGTTAACAGGGACGTTCGCAGGCTGGTCTTCATTGTCCTCCTTGTCGCGCTGGCGGCCTGGGGCCTTGCGGTCCAGCACTACTCCATAGACATCTTCAGCTTCAACTTTACCCGCGGCGAAGACGATGGCCCCCTCGGCCTGACCCTCGGGCTGGACCTGCAGGGTGGCGTCCAGCTCATCTACGAAGCCGTCGAGGAAGGCGTCACCGCGTCCCAGATGGCGGGCGTCCAGGAGAAGATCGAGCGCCGTACCAACGCCTTCGGCGTGACGGAACCGAGCATTCAGCGGCTCGGCGACAACCGCATCCTCATCCAGCTGCCCGGTGTGGAAGACGTCGAGGAGGCGAAGCGCCTCATCGGTTCGACAGGCAAGCTGGAGTTCAAGGAACGCATTTGCCCTGACGCCGCTTGCACGGAATTCTCCGACCAAGACATTGGCCTGACGGGTGAGCTCCTCTCCCGCGCCTACGCCAGCACCCACCCGACCAGCGGGAAACCCATCGTTAACCTAGAGTTCAACTCTGAGGGTGCGCGCCTCTTCGGCGAGTCAACCGCGCGAATCGCCAACACCAACAACCGCACAGCCATCTTCCTTGACGATGTGGAGATCCTCGCGCCCTCCGCCCGGCAGCCCATCCTCGGCGGCCAGGCCTTCATCGAGGGCCCGGACTTCACCTTCGAGCGCGTAAGCACCATTTCCATCCAACTGGAGGAGGGCCGCCTCGACACACCCATCGCCGTAATCTCAGAGCAGAACGTCGACGCCACACTCGGCGAGGAAGCGCTGGACCGGAGCCTCGTGGCGGGCATGATCGGCTTCGGCCTCGTGGTGCTCTTCATGGCGCTCTACTACCGGCTCCCGGGGGTGACGGCGAGCCTGGCCCTCATTTGCTACATCATCCTCGTCATGTTCCTAGTCAAAATGGTGCCCGTGACGCTGACCCTCTCGGGAATCGCGGGCTTCATCCTGTCCATCGGTGTGGCGGTCGACGCCAACATCCTCATATCGGAGCGCACTAAAGAGGAGCTCCGAACCGGCAGGGCGCTGCTTGGCGCCATCAGCACGGGCTTCAACCGAGCGTGGCCCGCCATCCTCAACAGCAACGTCGCGACCATGATCACCTGCGTCATCCTCTTCTGGTTCGGTTCCCGATTCGGCGCAAGCGCGGTCACCGGTTTCGCCGTGACGCTCTTCATTGGCGTCGCGACCAGCATGTTCACCGCCGTCATCATCAGCCAAACACTTCTGCGAATTATGGCAGTGACGCCCCTGGCCCGGTACACCGACCTTTTCTCGCCGGTCCCGGGCAGGACGTCGACTGCGGGTCCTGGCCGAAGGTCCCAGGCCCAAGGAGGGAGAGGGTAGGCTATGGACTTTGCAGGTAAGCGCAAATGGTTCTTCATGGTCTCCGCCATCATCATTCTGGCGGGCATCATCAGCATGTCCATTCCCCCGCGGTTCCAGGTCGGCATCGAGTTCGAGGGAGGCTCCGCCCTCTCCATCACCTTTGCGGGAGCGGTGGATGAGTCCCGCGTACGCGAGATAATGGCGGAGCTGGACCACGCGCAGGCCGTCGTGCAGCGCGTCGGCGACACAGGCATCCTCATCCGGACCCGCACGCTCCAAAGCCCAGTGACCCAGGCCGACGTCTCCGAGCGCGAAATGATTGAGACGCTCCTTGAACAGGAGTTTGGCGCCATTGAGACCTCCGAGCTCTCCGCCGTCTCTGAAGTCGTGGCCAAGGAGACCATTCGCAACGCCGGCATCGCCATTGGCGTGGCCTCCATATTTATCATGCTCTACATCTCCTTTGCCTTCCGCCTCATGCCGAACTCCCTGCGGCTCGGGGCCGCCGCCATCATCGCCGGCATTCATGACGTGCTCATCACGCTGGGCCTCTTCTCCATCCTCGGCAAGGTGATTGACCTGGAGGTCAACGCCATGTTCATCACGGGCATCCTAACGGTGGTGGGCTATAGCGTTCACGACACCATCGTGGTGTTCGACCGCATCCGGGAGAACACGTCACGGCGCGTCTCCCGCGACTTCGCCACAACCATCAACGTCAGCATCATGGAGACCCTTGGCCGCTCCCTGACCACCAGCATCACGACCCTCACCGTGATCATCGCGTTGCTGCTCATGGGCGGAGGCACCATCCAGAGCCTGCTCTTCACGCTGCTCATCGGCGTCGTCGTGGGGACCTACAGCTCGATAGGCATCGCGAGCCAGCTGTTGCTGGTGTGGGAGCAGCGCGGGTTGAACCCCTTCCGCCGCGGCGCCCCCGCAGAGGCGAACACAAGAGGGTAGCGGCACGCCGCCGCGCACGCCATACGGAGTGCAAAGCGAAGGGCCCCGCTCCCATGCAGGAGCGGGGCCCTTTCTGTCATTCAGAGGTGTTGGTTACGTCTCCATCCACGGGTCTATGCTCACGTGAATGGCCCCCGCCGCACCAATGCCGCCCACGGAGTCGATGGCGTACGTGAGGTCCTTGAGGCCGAAGTGGTGCGTGACGATCTCCTTGATGGGGTAGCGCCCGGAGGCGATGGTGTTGATGGCCCGCTCCACCGAGGTGTAGGAGTGGCCGTGGCACCACTTCATGGTGAGGTTCTTGCGACCCGTGCCACCCACGGAGATAGTCTCGTTGCCGGCCGCGGGCAGGCAGACCACGGCGTTGAACGCGGCCATGTCAATGCCCTCCTTCACGGTCTCGCGGCCGCCGCCGGTGACGTTCACCACCACGTCGGCGCCGTGGCCGCCGGTGTAGTGCATCACGCGTTCCACCAGGTCCTCGGCCTCCACGTCCACCGTGTAGTCCGCGCCCATACGCCGTGCGATCTCCAGGCGGTGCTCGTCACGGCCCATGCCGCTGACGATGATCATCGACGCTCCGGCCTCCCGCGCTGCGATGACCGCCGCCAACCCCTGCTGGCCCGGTCCTTGCACGACGACAGTCTTGCCGATGGAGGCGCCGCCGTACTCGACGGCCCACTCGTACCCATTGCCGAAGGGGAGGAAGAAGGCCGCCTCCGAGGCGTCGACGTGGTCCGGGACCTTGTGCACCATGGCACCCGGGTGCATGTACATGTACTGGCTGTAGCCGCCCCAGAGAGCGGGCTCCACGTTGATGGGTGTGGAGCCATACCAAAGGCGCGGATTCTCGCCGGTGTGACCGAAGGAGCTGGTCTGGGGGCAGAAGCGTGGGTACCCAGTGCGGCACAACTCGCAGGCGCCGCAGGGGACGTACTCCTCAAGGGCCACGCGGTCGCCTTCCTTCACGCCCCAGCGCTTTGAGGCCTCCAGCCCGATCTTGGCCACCCAGCCCAGGTTCTCGTGGCCCATGATGCGCACGCCCTCACCCATCCGGTCGTAGCCGTGGACGTCGCTGCCGCAGATGCCGCAGCGCTCGACGCGCAGGAGCCCGCCGTCGGCGGGAATCTCGGGCAGGTCGAACTCACGGATCTCAAACTTCCGTGGCTCCACCAGTACTGCTGCCATAGACTTGTCAGCCATCTTGGTCCTCCGTTCTCACTCTTTGTGCACCCCTTGAGTACACACGTCCCGCTCGCTCGCTCTTCGACAGGCTCAGGGCGAACGGGCGGGACGGTTGTGTCCGATGTTCCTAGATCCGGGCGGCCAGCCGGTCGGCGGCGGCCACGCGGTAGTCCTCGTCGCGGCTGACGAGCACTGAGGCGGAGCGCACCTTGTAGCACTCCGGGTGCGTTGCGGCGTAGGACTCAACGCCCTCCTGCAGGTTGCGGCACTCCGTCAGCAGCCGGCGGCGGTAGGCGATGATCGCGCTGTCGCTGGAGCCGAGGTGCTCGCCGGCGCGCCACGTGAGGGCGCCCATGGACTCCTGCGTCCCCATGTCCTGCTCGCCGATGCCCTTGATGCCCGTGAAGGTGCGGTAGCGCTGCTCTTCCCGGTCGATGTTGTAGTCGTTGCTGCTGTTGCTCAGCGGCCGGTACTTGTGGTCCGTCAGCGCGTGGAGGCCGTGGCCGCTCCAGTGCTCCTTGACCTCCTCCTCCGTGAAGGGACGATAGGGGTTCCAGGAGATGCTGAAGTTCCAGCAGTGGTAGTCGTCCAGCGGCACCCAGGCGTGTCCGCCAACCTGGTGGCCGGGCTCAATGGCGCCGGGGATCATCTGGAAGAAGGGCATGAGCAACTGGGTGATGCGGAAGTAGTAACGGTTCTGGTCGGCTTCGCGGCGGGCGGATATCAGAAGGCCGTAGTCCGTCTCGTCCACCACGAACCGGGGCGACGTGTCCGTCGTCGTGAAGCCCAGCGGCTGGCCACCGCGACGGGCTGTTCGCTTGTCCGGGTTGTCGCGCAGGAAGGGCGTGACGCCGCTGTGGAGGAAGGAGATGTGGCTCGAGTCGATGCCGCCCTCCACGGACTGCACCCAATTGCTTTCCTGCACACGCTTGGAAATAACGCGGTGGCTGTCAGGCAACTCCGCCCAGTCAATTCGCGGCAACTCCGGCATGTGCTCGGCCGGGCCCATGTAGCACCAGATCAGGCCGCCGTATTCGCGGGCGGGGTAGGCCTTGATCTTGACCTTGTCCTTGAAGTTGGACTCAGCGGGCTCCGACGGCATGTCGACGCAATCACCGTTCACGTCGTACTTCCAGCCGTGGTAGACACAGCGGAGCCCGGCTTCCTCGTTCCGGCCGAAGAAGAGGCTGGCGCGGCGGTGCGGGCAGTAGTTGTCGACCACCCCAATTTCGCCGTTCGAGTCCTTGAACGCGACCAGCTCCTCGCCCAGCAGCGTGGTGCGGACCGGGGGGCAGTCCGGCTCCGGCAGCTCCTCAGGTAGGAGGAAGGGCAGCCAGAACCGTCGGACGTATTCACCCATGGGCGTGCCCGCCCCGATTCGACACATGTATTCGTTGTCAGCGTCGCTCAACATAGTGGCACTCTCCTCTATCCACTAACCGGAGCGCCAAGCGGCGCCCCGCACGGTTGCGGTATGATACTGCAAGGCGCGCGCGGTGTCACCCGGCGCGCCCGCGAGAAAGTCACCTACCCAGCGGGTTGCGGTTGCTGATGGCTTCTTGCATGTTCGCTAATCCGAAAGGGGAGTGATCGAGGTGTCCACGCTGCTTGCCGTCAACGACCTACGGACATACTTCACCACCCAGGAGGGCGTGGTGAAGGCCGTCGACGGCATCAGCTACGACATACAGGAGGGCGAGACCGTCGGCCTCGTCGGCGAAAGCGGCTGCGGTAAGAGCGTCAGCGCCCTCTCGCTGCTCCGCCTCGTGCAGGACCCGCCCGGCCGCATTGTCGGCGGCTCCGTCGAGTTCGAGGGTCGCGACCTGCTGTCGCTTAGCAACGCCGACATGCGCGAGGTGCGGGGCAACGACATCGCCATGGTCTTCCAGGAGCCCATGTCCTCGCTCAACCCCGTGCTTACTGTCGGACGGCAGATCACGGAGGCGCTGGAAGTCCACCTGCGACTGCCCAAGCGCGAGGCCGACTCACGCGCCGCCGAACTCCTGCACATGGTCGGCATTCCCGACGCCGCAGACCGGCTGAAGACCTACCCTCACCAGTTCAGCGGCGGCATGCGCCAGCGCGTGATGATTGCCATGGCCCTCAGTTGCAACCCCAAGCTCGTCATCGCCGACGAGCCCACCACCGCCCTCGACGTCACGATTCAGGCGCAGATCCTGGAACTGCTGCAGCGCCTTTCGGCGGAGATGGGGACGGCTGTCCTCATCATCACCCACAACCTCGGCGTCATCGCCCGCTACGCCAGCCGCGTCAACGTCATGTACGCGGGCAAGATCGTCGAGAGCGGCACGGCGGAGGACCTCTTCAGCGACCCGCAGCACCCGTACACCAGGGGCCTGCTGCAGTCCGTGCCGCGCCTCAACCAGGGCCGTGGCACGAAGCTCTCCACCATCGAAGGGACGCCGCCAGACCTCGCGAACCTCCCCACCGGCTGCGCCTTCCACCCCCGCTGCGCCTACGCCATCGACCAGTGCCGCGTCGAGACGCCAGCCATGACAGAGCGGGCCCCCGGCCACACCGCCGCCTGCTGGGTGACGGGGTAGAGACAAGCAACACCAGATGGCGACGGAGGAGAACATGACTTCGGCTTTCAGCATTTACGCGGGGACCGTGGATGACGTCAGCCCCAACTCCGGCGACTGGATCATCGTCGACCTGAGCATCTCGGAAGCGGATGCCGGTCTCACAGAATCGGGCGCTACGTGCTGTGTCTACCGGCCCGGCGGCGACCTCCATGAGTCTACGTTCGGAGGGGCGGCCAACCTCGTCATAGAGGCAGCGGGCAAGGCCGGCCAACCCCTCAACCTGCTCATCGAGGCACCGCTCTCTGCGGCGTTCGACAAGGGCCTCAACCCAATCCCGAGGAGCATCGAGCACAGGTTCTTCAAGGGGCGCAACCAGGTGCGGGCGTGGCATTTTCGGACCGGGGCCGTACCGCTTCTGAGCGCAATGACGCTGCTCCGCCTGGTGTCTCGTGCCACGCTGGCCCGCGACGTGCGCCTCTTCGAGGGCTTTGGGGCATTCGAGTGGGCGGGGGCGCCAGGCGAAGAGGTCGTGCTTGCGCTCTGGGCAGCGGTGCGCGGGAGGGACCGGCAGCGCATACGGGGGCCGGAAACGCTCGTAAGCGGCGAGGATGACATCCTGTTGCCGGCATTCACCATCGACGGGGGCGACATTGGCATCCCTCCGGTCATCTTGGCCTAGCCATCACCGCTGGGTCTCGCGCCACAGGCGTTCGCCGTCGGTGTTGAACCGCACACTTCCGCGCTCTGCAGTCACGTAGACGTTGCCAACGCCCACTGCGGCATTCAGCCGCTCGACCACCTCGGGCGCGGGATGCCCGAACTTGTTGTCGAGGCCAGCGCTGACCACGACGACCTCCGGCTGCACGACGTTCAGGAACGCTTGCGAGGATGACGTCGCGGAGCCGTGGTGCGCCGCCTTGAGCACCGTTGCCGCTAGGGGCGCACCGGACGCCACCAGCACCTCCTCTGTATAGCGATGGATGTCAGCGGGCAGCAGGAAGGACACGTCACCGTAGCTGACCCGGAGCGTCACGCCGCTGTTGTTTCGCAGGTCCGGCGTCCACTCGGGCACGTCTGCCGGAGGGTTCAGCACGCTTATGACGACGCCGTCGCCGGTGCGGAGCTCGTACCCCGCGAAGGCTTCCACTCTCTCGGTCCCAACACGGCCCGCCAACTGCCGCCACGAGGCGTACTGCGCAGACTCAGACTCGACGCTTGTCTCCGCCACCAGCGACACCGCGTAGCGCTCCAACACGGAAACCAGGCCATTCAGGTGGTCGGCATCCGGGTGCGTCAGGATGATGAGGTCCAGGCTTCGGTCCCAGAAGGGCATCACGCGTCCCATCTCCCGCTGCAGCGCCTCCGGGTCCGGCCCGCCGTCGATGAGCAACTGCTTCCCTGATGGCGTCTGGATGAAGATAGCGTCGCCCTGTCCGACGTCGAGGAACGTTACGGTGAGCCGCCCATCCGGCGTCGTGAATGCCGCCGTCCACACGACGGCGGACGCCAGCAACAAGGCGAGCGCCGCCAATCGGAAGCGCCCGCTGCCCGGTCGTAGGCCACTCGGGCCGACGGGAGCTTGCGCGCCGTCGTCGTCCTGCCAGCGTCGGAGGCCGTAGGCTGCGCCCGCCAGGAGGGCGTAGTAGCCCCACACCATGATCGGCGTCACTCCGCCTAGCTCCAGCAGGCCGCCGGGCAGCCTTGCCGCGCCGCCAACCATCGCCAGCAAGTAGGACAGCGGCCCCCACGCCAACCACCCCGTTGCGATGCCCAAGGGAGTCCAGACCGCGCCTGCCACAGCGGACGCGCCTGATGCGGCCAGCGCCAACGGGAGTGCGGGCAGCGCCAATAGCGTGACCGGGATGCCCACATAGGAGACTCGCTCAAAGACCATGGCAACCAGCGGCAGCGTTCCCAGGGTCGCAGCGATGCCCGCCGCCGACGCCGACGCTGTGGCGCGCCCGAGGGCGGCAGAAGCGCCTTCACCGCCGGTAACCCTCGACGCTACTCGCGCCAGGCGGGCCTCAATCGGCGGGGCCAGCAACAGCAGCCCTAGTACCGCCGTGAAGCTCAGTTGGAAGGAGACGTTGCCCAGCAGCCTTGGGTCCAGCGCGGTCATCAGGGCGGCGGCCGCGGCAAGCGCGGGCAGGCTCGCGCCCTCGCGGCCCAAGGCGCGGCCAAGCAGGAAGACGCTGCCCATGAGTGCGGCTCGGGTGACCGACGGCGACATGCCGCTGACCATCGCGTAGGCCCACACCGCCACGAGCGCCAGCAGCAACGCCCAACGCGCGCCGCCGAAGAGCAGTCGTCCAAGCGCGAGCGCGGCCCCCAGCAGGATGGCGACGTGCAGGCCGGAGATGGCGAGCAGGTGGCTCGTGCCGGTCTCGATGAAGTCCTGCCGGACCTCGTCGGGCAGGCCGCGACGCTGGCCCAGCAGCAGCGAGCGGGCCAGCGCGGACGCCGGTTCGGGCAGGCTGCGCTGCAGGCTCGCTGAGAGCGTTGCTCGCACCGCGAAGACACGGCGCAAGAGCGGGCTCCCTGCTCCCTCGCCTTCCAACGTCAATACGGGGAAGCGCGCCACCGCGCCGACGCCCTGCCGAGCGAGGTACTCTCGGTAGTCAAAGTTGTCAAAGACGGGCGGAGACTCGATGCCGCCGGTCAGAGTCAGGCGGTCGCCGTAGCGGACGTGGGGCGCGGCGCGTTCGAGCGCCATGTCTGCGCTGGGCTGCGCGGTGACCTGAACGCGCCCGATAACCGGCTGCCAATCGCCGGCGGTCTCACGCTGCAGCTCGCCAAGCTGGAAGCGGTACGCGGTGGCGTCGCGCTCCGGGTCGGTGAGGACTACGCCGCGCAGGGTAGCCTGCTCCTCCACGAAGAGCGGCGAGAGCGCCTCGTCGACGGCCTGCTGCGATGCCCGGTCGCCCCACCAGGCTCCCGCTGGGAGGAGCAGGGCAGCGGCGCACCCCACTGCAACGAGCCCTCGCCTCCCTGCATGCAGGGCAACGGCCGACCAGAGAGCCGCGCCGGCGATGCTCCACAGGACGAGGGCCTCCAGCGGCAGCGCGGCCTGCTGGCCGAGGAGGAGGCCGACCACCCACGCGGCGGCGAGCGCCGTCAGCGTCATGCGGCGCGGCTATCGGACGACGTGCGTGGACCGCACTGGCTCGCCGGAGATGGTCACGACGACCTCGCCGTTGCCGTGCCCCAAGTACTGGAAGATGCGGAAGTCCTTGTCGCCGCCCAAGTACTCGATCGTGCCGTCATCGTGGAGGCGGAAGGGGCGGTCGTGGCCGGGGTAGAAGATGGTGGCGTTCTCGAGGAGCCTCCGAACGCTCTGTGCCGCCGACTCCTCGTCCCAGAAGACCAGGAAGGGCTTGCCGGTCTCGACGCAGTCGGCGGCGGTGAGGGCGTCGCCGGTCAGCGCGACCGCGCCCGCCGGGGTCTCCGCGACGACGGAGACGTGGCCCTTCGAGTGACCGGGCGTCCCGAGGATGCGCACGCCAGGGGCCAGCTCCTGGCCATCGGCGACCGCCAGCACGTCGCGGCGGTTGAGCATGTCGAGGAAGTAGCCCGACGTCGCCCAGTCCATGGGGTGCGGGTCCTTGGCGTACTCCAGCTCGTCCGCACCCACGGCCACCTGCGCGTTCTTGAAGATGTCGACGTTCTGGACGTGGTCCCAGTGGGCGTGGGTGAGCACCACCATGTCGATGTCGTTGGGCGACATGCCGCGGTCGGCGAGCGCCTGGACTAGCATCATGCGCCGGCCGTGGTGCGCGGTGTCGACGATGATGGTCTTGTCGCCGCGGATAAGGCCGACGGTACAGAAGCCAAGGCGGCCCTGGTCCGTGTGCGAGGTGAACCCGGTCAGAATGAGCTCCACTTCCGGCATGTTTTCCCCCTCTTGTTGCCCGCCTAGCGGACGGTTACGCGGTCCTTGATGCCACTCAGCGTGGCGGGGCCGATGCCTGCTACACCCAGCACTTCCTCGACGGTGGCGAAGGGGCCCACGGACTCCCGGTGCTCGACGATGGCCTGCGCCTTCACCTCGCCGATGCCCGGCAGCGTCTCGAGGTCCTGTGCCGTTGCCGCGTTCAGGTCGATGACGTCACCAGCTATGGATGCGCCGCTGAGAGACGTCACAGGCGGCGTCTCACCTATGGCCGGAACGTAGTAGTGGCCCTCGTCGCGGAGGCGGAGCGCCAAGTTGAGGCCGGATGTGTCGGCATCCTTGATGGGCTCGCCAGCTATTCGCAGCAAGTCGACGAGGCGATCGCCGTCGGAAAACGCGTAGACGCCGGGGCGGTCAACCGCTCCAGCAATGTACGCCTGCAGGGTGGGCGTCGACGTGGCCACCGGCAGCGCCACCTCCACGCCGCTCCCCGCTTCTCGCTGCACCAGCAACGCGATGCCGCCCGCAAGGGCCAGCATGAAGAGGAGAACCAGGGCCAAGGGCATCCACCTGTCGATGCTCCGCGGGCCCGGGCCGCCCTCCGGGTTCTGTGCCAATCGCGCGCTCCCAAGTTGCGGGGGCAATGTACCACTGCAGAGCGCACCGCCGCCAGACGCCACGGCGCGAGATTATCGACTAAACTGGGGCCATCTTGTTAATTGGGGGACACATGACGACCGACGCAACACCGCCTATGGAAGAGCGCGGGGCGCTCCTGTCACAGGCTATCGACGCGATGCGCGCGCTGGCCGCGAACGTCAGCGGCGACGGGTGGGACGCGCAATCGCCCTGCACCGAGTGGAAGGCCAGAGACGTGGTCAACCACGTGGTGGGGGGCTCGTCGATGATCACCTCGCTGTTCGCGGGGAAGACGTGGGAGGAGGCCGGGGGAAGCAGCGAGAGCATCCCTGAGGGCGGCGACCCACTGGCGGCCTTCGACGCGGCGACGGGGGCGGCAAAGGAGGCGGTCTCCAAGCCGGGGGCCATGGAGCAGGAGGTCAACTTCGCTCGCGGGCCCATGCCGGGCGCGGGATTTGCCTCGATGATGTTCACGGACGTGCTCATCCACTGCTGGGACCTGGCCAAGGCCACCGGGCAGGACGCGACGCTGCCCTCGGAACTGGTGGATGCGTCCTACGCGCTGGTGCTGCCGCGGAAGGGGCAGATGCCTGCGCCGGCCTTCGGGACCGAGGTTGAGGTGTCGGAGGACGCCGACACGCAGACCAAGCTGCTGGGGATGCTGGGGCGCGACGCAGGCTGGGCCCTGTAAGGGCTTCTGCTTACCCGTTGTTCCCAAGGGCGCTCGCTTTCTTCACCGGCGTTGCCGGGGAGGGGTGAAGGTGGGCGCGTCCGGCCAATGCGCATGGCCGCCTCCGGGACCGCTGAACCGCCTTTCACACAAGGTCGGGGCTGCCGCATTCCGCCATGCTGCGGGTGTGGAACTGCGCCAACTGGGGCATTATTTTCTGGGGCCGCCGTAGCTGCGGGATCTGGGGCCGCCGTAGCTGCGGATTTTTTGAAAAATGATGGGATTCATAGCTGCCGTGACGCATTGTAGCTACAAATCTAATCCGAGAACGCTCCGCGGTGTTGAAACAAATCCCTGCTGTTGGGGAGCCGAACGGCGCGCCGTCATCGATGCGGGGCGGGCGGTTGGATGGCGCGATGGCGCCCAAGACGCGGTCGACGTTGGCTACGTCCTGATTGCTGCGGTTGATAGCGGCTTGCATGCGGGGAGGGTAGCGGGCGGTGCGGCGTGGGGGCAATGGGGTGATGGCAGGGTGGGGGTGGCCATTCTTTGGGGGGTGCCCCGCCCGGCGCGCCTCTGGGTTCCTGCTTGCGCGGGGAGGACGATGTCTACTTCCCCCATTGCCGGTACCCAACCACAGCTTAACTACTGGATTGTGACCGTCTCGGCGACTACTGCCGTCCCAATGCCACCCTGTTCAGATTACTCGTTGGCAGCATTCGTCGTTGCCCGCCCTTTGGGAGTCCGGTCCACCCTGGAAACCACCCCCACAGCATCAGCGGGAATGTTCAGCTGCGATAGCAACTGGGGCAGCGCGGCCACTGTCCGGTCTAGCTTTAGCGTCCAGATGTTGATCGTCGTGCGGTCGTCCGCCTTGCCGTCAATCTCGAAGAGCCTTAGGTTCTGCGGCACTAGGAACACCGAGTCACGGCCACGAACAACCGCCCAATTCTCACCCATCTCCGCCGCGGTGATGCCCAGAGTATTGCCAGATGTGTAGGCGAATCGGTCGAGAAGTGTTGTCCACCGCCATAGCTCTTCATAGTCGTACTTCACCGGGATGACCACAATTTGGCCGTCGTCGTAGGCTGGGTACTGTCGGTGCAACGCGGCCTTGGCGGCCTCTGCATCAGCTTCTTCGTGGCCCGGTCGCACCTTAACTTGATAGTAGCCCAGCCCGTTGTGGTTGAATCCCGCTATGCCGAGTCCAGGGTTGTCTGCCCACGTGAGGCAACCTGAGTACACCTTAGTGTAGGCTTGGGTCCTGCAGTCCAAGGGCGGAAAGTTCGTCGTGTCAACCTCCGACGTGTCTAGTGTTCCCGAGCTCCCGCTTGCCCCGGTGGCTCCTTCCTCCTCAACAGGCCACAGCTTGCGAAATGCCGGCCACCCCGGTTTGGAGAGCCGCGCCTCAGCACCACCGGGACTCAGAAGAATGATCTCATAGACTTCCGAAGGGGGTAGGATGATGTCGATAAGGTGAATCAACACCCCGTTACCGCACCCTTTCACCTCCAGCAGGCACGGATGTTCCCCGGTCCGGCGCGCCTCTTCTTGTGCCTTCCGGTTCATGAAGTCGTAGATGTCCTGTCCCACCGGCGCGCTTTGCGTCAAATAGACGAACAGGCCGCCGCCTTCCTGGTAAATGGCCTCGATATCAAGCTTGCCGTTCGCATAGGTCTGTTCAAACACGTAGCAGTGCAGCGGGTCTGCGGCGAACGTCCCGTTGAAGCAGTCGCCTACGAATTGCGAAGAACAGGCTGATAGTAGGAGTGCCAGCAGCACACCTTGCCCAAACAGCAACACCCCCATGAAACGCTTTGACATGAGCACGCGGCCCGCTCCCGGCAGAGGATGCACAAGCATAGCATGGGTGAGTTAGGTCGGCACTTGTGGTGGCGTGCCGCTGGCGGCGGAGGGGGGAGTTCCCGTGGCAGCGGGACGGGCCCCTTCGTGTGCCCTCAGGACAGGCTTCGAGAGCCTCAGGGTGGTCGGAATCGCGAATGGCGCCTAATGGGTTTGTAATGGGGGTGCGCCGCCCGGTGACGCCCCTGTGCCGCGCCCCTGCCCTGGATTCCCGCTTCCGCGGGAACGACGATGGGTGGGGTGGGGGGGGGCGGGGGCTCAGGTGGCGGTGGGGGTCCCGCTCTGGCGGGACGGGCGCTTCGCGAAGCGCCCCTACGGTGGGGTGGGGGAGTACGGGAATGCGACGGGGGTTTGGGTCAAGCCAAGGGAACGAGCAATGCTCGGTGCCCAATGGGCTGCATGTGATAGCGTAGCCTCGGCGGGCTATAGGGTTTTGGTCGCAATGATGCGCAGTCGGACGTAGTCTGCCACCCACTGATCTCCGTGGTAGAGGCGGGGCTGCAGCTCTTCCACGATCGCATTGACGATCTTTGGGCGTGCTTGAGTCGGGACTTTCTCAAAGAAGGTGCCGGCGAACATGTCGAGCCAACGTGCCATGCCCTCGGGGCCTCCGGACAGGGGGGTGGGTCGCGGGAACAGAGTGGCCATGGTGGTATTCAGGCCATGCCGTTTCAACAAGCCCGTGTACGAAGGGATGTCGGGGAAGTACCACGGGCTTCGCGGGGTTGGGGTACCGTAGCCTGCATCGGTGATGCACCTGCGGATGGCGTTTACGATCGTCCTAATGTTGCCTTGCCCGCCTAGCTCGGCAACGAGTCTGCCTCCGGGCTTCAGGGCTCGACTCATGCCTGCGACTACGGGCGTTGGGGGGCGCATCCAGTGCAGGGAAGCGTTGGAGAATATGGCGTCGAAGTTGTTGTCGTAGGTAATTTCCCGGGCATCCATCACTTCAAAACCGACACCGGGGAAGTTCTGTCGAGCGAGGTTCACCATGGCCTCATCGCTGTCAATGCCCGTTACCGCGCTACCCGCTTCCGCAATGGCCGACGTCAACTGACCGGTGCCGCAACCGATGTCCAGAATCTTCTCACCCTGCACGGGCTTGAGCACTGACAATAGGTCCGTGGCGAACTCCCAGACGAACGCAAAGTTGGTGTTGTAGGCTTCGGCATCCCACGTCCCGCCGATTGGGGACTGAGGGAGATTGCCCTTCGTGCCTGAACCCGTGCCAAGGCGCTCTTCTGCCACTGCGGGCCCTCCTAATTTGGCTTTGAGACATAGTCAGCAATGAACGACTGAGACAGCGAGCCGCTGGCGATGTGGGATGCGGGGAAGGCGGGGTGGCTCGCTATGCGGTAGTAGCAGCGCAATCCGTGCAGGGGCAGGACTCTCGGAGGGCGTCGAAGGGGTAGATGCCGGTGTAGTGGGCGTCGCTCCAGAGGAACTGGAGGGCGTAGCGGCCCACTGGCATGTACTCGAGCGCGACTACGTCCTCGGGGACCATGGCGGGGTCTATCGAGTGCCTGCCCATTCCTTCGCCGACGCAGGTGGCACAGTGGCAGCGCAGTCGCAGGTAGCGGTGGGGGTAGACGCTCCGGTGGCCGTCCTTCCAGACGATGGTGATGGCGTCGTCGCTCACGTCGACGCTGGCCGGTGTGGGCCTCGCGCTGGCTGCGGGCTGGGGCTCGTCGTGAGGCTGGGTCATCGCTAAGCTTCGGCGGCTATTGCGCGGGTGTTGCCCTTGATCCGAGAGCCCAAGACCGTGAGCAGAAAGGCGACCGCAGCCGGGACCGCCGCGTACAGGAAGACGTACTCCACGCCAAAGGCGTCGGCCACGCGGCCGGAGATCCACCCTGACATGGCTGCGAGGACGATGGACACGCCGAATACGAAGGAGACCGTCGTGCCCTGCACGCCGCCGCCCACCACGTCCATGGCCGCAGCGAGCAGGATGGACATCATGGGGAAGAGGAAGAGGCCGGTGAATGCCACCGCCACGAAGAAGGCGGGGCCGCTGCCGGCAGTGAACAGCCCCAGCGCCCCCATTGTGAGGCCCGCGAAGCCGATGGCCAGCACGACGCGGCGCCCGAACATGTCGGAGAAGTGGCCGAGGACCGGCTGCGACCCGATGCCGGCCACCTGCAGCAGCGACACGAGCGCGCCCGTGGCGGCGGTGGACATCTGCAGGTCCTCGCGGGCGTAGATGGGCAGGAAGCTCATGATGCCGATCTGCGCGCCGCTGAAGCAGGCAGTCGTCGCAAGCACCATCAGCAATCGCGTGTTGCCCATGGCCGCCCTGACGCCGCCGAAGTAGCCCTTTGTCGTCGTTTCCTCGGACATGGACGGGATGGACTTCAGCAGGAGGTAGATGCCGATGCCCATGAGGACGGCGGGGATGAGGGCCAGCTCCAGCACGGTTCGCCACGCCAGGAAGCCGATGAGGAAGCCCGTCAGGATGGGGCCCACAGCCTCGCCGATGCTTCCGCCGGTGCCGTGCATCGCGACGGCGAACCCGCGCTTGTCGGGGTAGCGGACGGAGAGGGCGGCGAGGGCCGGCGGGTGCCAGAAGGTGATGGCCATGCTGAGCAGCGTCATGGAGATCACTGCCATCAAGAAGGTGGTCGACATGCCGACCAGGAACATCGATATGCCCACGCAGATGAGCGTAAGGGCGAGCACCGCGGCCCACTTGCCGGAGTACCTGTCGGATATGAAGCCCGCCGGCAGGTTTATCAGCCCGCCAAAGACGCTCCGGGTGGTCGTGAGCAGGCCGACGCTGGTGTTGGTCAGCCCGAGAGAGGCCTTGAGCTCCGGCAGGATGAGCATGGAGCCGGCGTTGAAGACGTGCTTGACGGCGTGGCCCGCCACCACCGCGATGAGCACGAGCATTCGGTTGTCTACCGGGACGGCAAGGGGCCGGGGAGCGGCGGTCGTCTGGGCCATCGTTCACCTAGAATCGAGTTTGGAGCCGGGACACGCGGCAGATCGGCGCCATCGGGGCACGTTCGGGAGAGCCTCGAGGCGCACCTGCAAATATACCTGTATGCGTGGGTGTGCGTCAATTGAAGCGGGGAGTGTCGCGGCCCGGAAGTCGCCGCCTCTGCCGAGCTACGCGGGGTGGGTGGCGCGCAGCCGTCCGCCGAGCACGGTGAAGAGGAAGGCGAGGCTCGCCGGGGCGGCCGTGTACAGGAAGACGGCATCCACGCCGTAGGTGTCGGCGACGCGGCCGGCAATCCACGGGGAGACAGCAGCGAGAACGATGCCCACGCCGAAGATGATGGACGCAGTGGCGCCCTGAACGGCACTCCCGACAATGTCCATCCCCAAGGCGAGGATGATGGCCATCATCGGGAACAGGAAGAGGCCCGTCAGACCGACGGCGAGGTAGAAGGCCAACCCCTCTCCGGCAACATAGAGCGCCAGCGAGCCCATCGTCAGGCCAAGCAGGCCGAGCGCCAGCACCAACCGGCGGCCCACCCGGTCGGAGAGGTAACCGAGGACCGGTTGGGAGCCGATGCCCGCAATCTGCAGGAAGGACAGCATCGCGCCGGTGGCCGTGGCGGACAGGCCGAGGTCCTCGCGAGCGTAGATGGGGAGGAAGCTCGTGATGGCTATCTGCGTGCCGCTGAAGCACGCCGCGGTGCCAAGGACCAGCAACAAGCGGGGGTTCCGCAGCACGGCTCTCACAGCCGCGAAGTACCGCCTCGTAGTCGCCTCGTTGGAAAGTGACGGTGCGGCCCGCACGAGCAGGTAGACGCCTATGCCCATCAGCAGTGCGGGAATGATGCTGAACTGCAGCACCGTTCGCCACAGCATTAGGCCCAAGAGGAAGCCGAGGAGCGCGGGCCCTACGGCCTCGCCTATGCTGCCGCCCATGCCGTGCATCCCGATGGCGAAGCCGCGCCTGTCCGGGTAGTGGCCGGAAACGGTGGCGAGGGCCGGCGGGTGCCAGAGGACAATGACCATACCGAGAAGCGTTATCGAGACCAGGGCCATCCAAAAGGTGGTGGACACGCCGACCAGAAACATGCACACGCCGAGGCCTACAACGGAGACGCCAAGAATGCCGGCCAATCTGCCGGGAAACCGGTCCGCGACGAATCCGGCGGGAAAGCTGATCAGACCGCTGAAGATGTCTCGCGTGGCGGCGATGAGGCCGACGCTGGTGTTGCTGATGCCGAGCGCGGCCTTGAGCTCCGGCAGGATCAGCAGGGAACCTGAAAGGAAGATATGGTTCATGGCGTGGCCTGCTACCGCGGCCACGAGCACGAGCATGCGGCTCTCGACGCTCCGCCCGAGCAGTCTCGTGGTGTTGTTGGACCGTGCCATTCTTCACCAGCTCAAGAATTCGAGAGACAATGAGCGGACCGGCGAACCCGTCGCGGGCGAAAGCCCGGACATCAGCACGCGCTCCCGCAACGGGCGCCGCACACTGCGCTGAGCCGGGCTCGCAATGCTTCCTAGCGTGCGCCGCCGGACAACTCCGCTAGAGGAAGCGCTCCAGGCCCAGGGGACCGATGGGCAGTTCCGTGCGGCCGTTGACGATGAGGTCCGCAGTTGCCATGCCGATTGCGGGGCCCGCGAGGATGCCCTTGCGGCCGCCGCCCGTCGCGAAGTAGACGCCCTGTTTGCCGGGGACGGGGCCGATGATGGGGGCGCTGTCGGGAGTGACGGGTCGCAGGCAGGCGGTGTGGAGCTCGACGTGGCCCTCGGCGATGGCGGGGAAGACGCGCCTGGCACCCTCCATGATGCGCTCGGCGGCGGATGCGGACGGCTGGCGGTCGAAACCCACCTCGTCCTCCGTGGTGCCGGTCCACAGCAGGCCGCTGGGCTTTCTCACCAAGTAGCTGTGCTGCCAGCCGATGTGCGCCTGCGCCGGCATTGTGTTTGTCCGAATGCGAAGGATCTCGCCCTTCAGGGGACGGACGGGGACGGTGACGCCCAGCCACTCGTGGAGGAAGGCTGACCAGGGGCCCATCGCCAGGACGACGTTGGCGCAGGAGATGTCGCCGTCGGCAAGCTCGACGCCGGTGACGCGGTCGCCGTCCCACTGAAGACCGCGCACGTCGCCGATACGAAGCTCGGCGCCCTGGGTCTCGGCGGCGAGCATCAGCGACTTCGTCAGCGTGTCGCTGTCCAGCAGCCACGTGTGCCTCGTCAGCATGCCGCCAAGGACTCCCGGCCCGATGCCGGGCTCAAGCTCACGCACCTGCCGGTCGTCGAGCCAATCGACCGTGAAACCGTTGGACTCCTGCGTCGCGCGGAGCTGGCGCAGGGTTTCGAGGTCGTCGGGCTCCAGGGCGACCGTCAGGATGTCCTTCTCGGCGAGGCGGCTGTCGAGGCCGGTTGCCTCGGTCAGGACGGGATAGAGCTCTCGGTGCAGGCGCAGGCTCTCCTTTACCAAGGGGAAGAAGGGGCCGTCCATGCCGGGGCCCGACATGATGTAGAGGCCGCCCTGCGCGAAGCCGGAGGCGGCGCCCGCCACCTCCTCCCGCTCGACGACGATGGGCCTCACGCCCATGGTGGTCAGGTAGTAGGCGGCGGCGCACCCGGCGATGCCCCCACCCACGATTACTACGTCCGCTGTTCCTCGGTTTTGCATATCTCCCCCTTACGTTCAGCAGTTCCAGCGCCTCGATGATAGCAAATTCCCTTCCTTTCGATGCATCGTTCTGGCAAACTAGCGCTGCATCAAACAGCGTCGCCGCAAGGGGGGGTCATGCTGCGTCTCGGGTGGTTCAGCACCGGCAGAGGTGAAGGGTCACGGGGACTCTTCACCTGCGTCAAGGACGCCATCGACCGGGGGGAACTCGCCGCGGAAATCTCCTTCGTCTTCTGCAATCGTGAGGCGGGAGAGCACTCGGGCAGCGACGCGTACATGGCGTTGGTGCGCTCCCACGGCATCCCGGCAATCGCGCTTTCGTCGCAGCGCTTCCGTCGAGAACGGGGCGCGAACCGCTTTGCCGACGTGCGCGAGGCCTACGACGACGCGACGCTTGCGCTGCTCGACGGGCACTCCGCGGACTTCAACGTGACGGCGGGCTACGGGCTGATCTTCGGCCCGGCCATGGTGGCAAGCAGGCTAGCGTTGAACCTGCATCCAGCGTCGCCCGACGGGCCCGTGGGCACGTGGCAGCAGGTCATCTGGCAGCTCATAGAGTCGCGGGCGGAGGAATCCGGCGCCTTTACGCACCTCGCGACGGAGGACCTGGACAGAGGGCCGGTGGTCACCTACGTCACCTTCCCCATTCGCGGCGCGGGACTTGAGGGACTGTGGGCGCAGGCGGAAGCGTCGTCCGTGTCGGAGTTGCAGGCGACGCATGGCGAGGAAACCCCGCTCTTTCAGGCCATCCGTCAAGAAGGCGTCAAGCGAGAGCGGCCGCTGCTGCTGGAGACGCTGAAGGCGCTCGCGGAGGGGCGGCTGCGGGTCGAGGGCCGGGGCATCGTCGATGCGGATGGCCGCGCGACCGGGCCGCTTTGCCTGAACTCGGAGGTGGAGCTCGCAGCGGCGTCTTGCGCGCAACTTGCGCAACCTTCGCCGGGGCAGCCCGCGCCGGGGTCGCAGGCGTGATATTGGCTGGGCCCGCCCGGGTCCTTATCATGCTCGCGGCGCTCGTCGTCGTGGCGGGGTGCGGGCCCTCGGCCGAGGAGATCGACGCGACCACGACGGCAAAGATCGCGACAGCGGTCGCCGGCTTGCCCGCTCCCTTGGCGCTACCAACGGCAACGCCCATCACCTTCCCGACACCGTTGCCGGCGCCAACGCCCATCGCGCTGCCCACTCCGCTGCCGACGGCGACGCCCGTGACCTTCCCCACGCCGCTGCCGACAGCGACGGCCATCGTCTTGCCGACTCCGCTGCCGACGCCTACGCCCCTCGCGTTCCCGACGCCGCTGCCAACCGCGACTCCGGTCACCTTCCCAACGCCGCTGCCAACCGCGACACCGCTGGCCGTCATCCCTGACGAGGGGCCCGACGCATCCGCGCTGTACCAGCAGGTCGTGGGGTCCGTGGTGTACATCGAGACGCCGGATAGCATCGGCACGGGGTGGGTCGTTCGAGATGGGCTCATTGTCACGAACCAACACGTGGTCAACGGGCAGGACGCGGTGACCGTGCGCCACGCCTTCCTGCCGCCCTTCCGCGCAGAAGTGTTGTTCACGGACGCCGTCATCGACGTGGCATTCATTTCATACAACACGGCCACCACTACGCTGGAGCCGCTGGAAATGCGGGTTGTTACCGCTGACAACCTGGGTGAGACGCTGTTGGTGCTGGGCTACTCGGGTGTCGGCGTGCAGGAGGACGGGACGGTTGGCGGGGCAGCGATCAAGCGAGGCGTGCTCTCCCAGATCGTGAGCTTCGGGGAGCAGGGCGGGCGCAGGCTGCGAATAGACGCTGCCGTCGACCCGGGCGACAGCGGCGGGCCTGTGCTGGACACAGCGGGGCGCGTCGTTGGCATGAGCAAGGGCGTGGTGGAAACCGACGAGACGGGACGGCGCATCGTGGGCATCTTCTACGCGGTGCACATGGAAGAGATCGAGGCGCTGCTGGCGCAATTCGAGGGTTAGGCTACTCCAGCACGATATCGCCGCTCTGGCCGCCGCTCTTGCGCACCAACCGCACGCCCTCGAAGCGGATGGCCCGGTCGACTGCCTTGCACATGTCGTAGACGGTGAGGGCGGCGACGCAGACCGCGGTCATGGCCTCCATCTCCACGCCGGTCTGCGCCGTGGTGGCGACGGTGGCGGTGATGTTCACGGCAGAGGCGGCCTCGTCGGGCGAGAGGTCGACGGCGACGCGGGTCAGGGGGATGGGGTGGCAGAGGGGGATGAGCGACGGCGTCTGCTTGGCGGCCATGATGCCTGCGATGCGGGCCGTCGCGAGGGCGTCGCCCTTCTCAAGCTCGCCGGCGACGATGAGCGCGAGCGTCTCGGGCTGCATGACGACGGCGCCGACGGCGGTCGCCTCGCGACGGGTCGCGGACTTGGCGCTGACGTCGACCATGCGGGCGTGGCCGGCGTCGTCAAGGTGCGTGAGGGGCGCGTCGGTGTTGGGGGCGGGGTCCTGGGTGTGGGGTTCTAGTGTCATGCGTGGCTCCTACTCCTGGTTCTATCCAGTGGCGTGTCTCGTGTTCAGGGGCTCCTCATCAATGATTAAGGGCCCGGGTGTGTTTCCTTGGAACGTCACGCTGCCGCGTTGGCCTGGCGCTCCGGCTCCTCTGGCAAGAATTCTATGCGGCTGATCTCAGAGCCATGTATCAGCACGCCGTCGATGTCTCTGAGACTAAGCCATTCTGCTTCCTCAAAGTCCCAGGAATACGCAGGAGAAAGGTAAACTTCCGGTCCAGGATCGGACCGATCATCAGAATAGTACTTTGGCCACCCTGCCAATAGTTCGCCATTCTTAAGGAAGATACGGACACCGGTGTAGCGTTGTTCTGAGAACGAGCGATCCCAAATGTCCCCATGCTTTCGTAAGTCAATGCCAACCTTCATCAGGCCCAGGGCTGGAATCTTTAGACGCTCCACATGCCCAAACACCAATCCAAGGACAACTGCGCTAAGGTAAAGCCCTATCCAAACACCGCCGGGTATTTGGCTTGGTTCTGAAAGCGCAATGCTCAAGGTTGGCCAAGAGGAATTGGGTTCGGGGGGAGCAACGAAGACTGTGTACAACTTGTAGACAATGGTGAAGAGCAACAGACTGATCAGGACGCTCCACGTTGTGGCATAGAAAGCGGAGATGCGGCGGATTCTTGATACCAAGAACACCAAGTGAAGGAGAACAAACCCGGGCAAGAGGAGCGACAGCGCCAGGGGCAGGTCAGCAATGTTCATCACCCTACCTTATGACGCGTTGCATTACTTGGCAGGCCGCTTTGGGGTAACGGCGGGAGGCTGGGGCGGCGATAGGTTTGGCGGCGGCGGATTATACGTGAACCCTCTTTTCTCTGGAATATCCCTATTTTCCTTTTCGCTCTTAAAAAACCAATTAAACATCGTTTGCCTCCCCTATCCACCGATCTTGTACATCTCGACCTTGCGGGGCGAGCCGTAGTTGGGGGCGGCGCGGAGGGCTCGCCGTAGGGAGGCGCGAAGCTCCGAGTAGCGGTCCTCCCGGTTGTTCCAGAGGCCCTCGATGATGGCGGTGAGCTCGGCGTCGGTGGCGCCGTCGCGCATGGGGCCCATGAGGTCGGTGCCCTCGGTGCCGAAGAGGCACGTGTAGAGCTTGCCGTCGGTGGAGAGACGGGCCCTCGAGCAATCGCCGCAGAATGGGGCAGAGACTGAGGCGATGACGCCGATTTCGCCGTCACCGTCTGTGTAGCGCCAGCGCTGGGCTACCTCGCCGGTGTAGTTGGGGCTGGCGGGCTGGAGGGGAAGCTCCGCGCTGATGCGCTCGAGAATCTCCTTGGCAGGCACGACCTGCGACTCGTCCCAGTCGTTGAGGTTGCCGACGTCCATGAACTCGATGAAGCGGGCGATGTAGCCTCGCTCCTTGCACCACCGCGCCAAGTCGACGAGGGTGTGGTCGTTGACGCCACGCACGACGACGCAGTTGATCTTGATGGGCGTCAGTCCGGCGTCGGCAGCGGACTGAATGCCTTCCAGCACTCGGTCGACGCTGTGGCCTAGGCCGTTGAGGTGGCCGAAAATCTCCGGGTCGAGGGAGTCCAGGCTCACCGTCACTCGGGAGAGGCCAGCGTCCCTGAGCGGCTGCGCGTGGCGAGACAGGAGGTAACCGTTGGTGGTCATCGCCATATCCTGCACGCCTGAGATGCCGGCCAGCATGGCGATGAGCTTTTCGAGGTCAGCACGCACCAGCGGCTCGCCGCCCGTGATGCGAAGCTTGCTGACGCCCATCCCCACGAAGATTGACGCCAACCGTGTGATCTCTTCAAAGCTGAGCACCTGCGCCTTGGACAGGAACTTGTAGCGCTCGCCAAAGACTTCCGCGGGCATGCAGTAGGGGCACCGGAAGTTGCACCGGTCCGTTACGGAGATCCGGAGGTCTTTGAGAGGCCTGTTCAGCGTGTCCAACGGCAAGGGATTGCTCCTACGCCGCCCCGCCTGACGACGGCTCTCGGGCGGCGAACTCCTTCAGCAGCGCCGCGGCCTTAACGGCCGCTCTCGCGCGGTGGCTTACCCGGTTCTTCTCCTCGAGGGAGAGCTCCGCCACCGTCTTTCCGTACTCGGACAGATAGAAGACGGGGTCATAGCCAAAGCCACCATTGCCTCGGGGTCCATACTCAATGATACCAGAACACACGCCCTCACAGGTGACCGTGGCCTCGCCGGGCGCGGCAAGCGCGAGTACGCAGCGATAGCGCGCCGTTCGGCGTTCCCACGGCGTCTGGCCGAGGCGTTGAAGCACGAGCGCCGTCCGGTCGTCGTCCGAGGCGTCGTCGCCGGCGAATCGCTTCGAGTGGACGCCGGGAGCGCCGTCGAGGGCGTCAACCTCAAGGCCGGAGTCATCGGCCATGGTCAGGAGACCGCTCATGCGGGCGTAGGTCTCGGCCTTGATGACGGCGTTGCCCTCAAAGGTGTCGGCGGGCTCCTCGAGCTCGGTCGGCAGGCCGAGGTCACGCAGGGAGACGAGGGTGAAGGGCACGCCGCGGAGCAGCTCGGCGAGCTCCAGCACCTTACCCGGATTACCCGTGGCGACCAGCAGTCTGCGTTCCATGCGGTCCTCCAACACTCACCTAGCCACACTTACCTTAGCCCGCCGCCGCCGACAGTCAAGGGCAGGGCTCCACAATTTGCGACCTTGCAATGGCGCAAAGGGGAGTCCACAATCGATAGGCGGGCCCCTACGCGAGAAATGGGGCCACAGGGGGCAATGCGTGCAGCGCGGCTGGCAGCCGAAGCCCGGCGATCAGGTTGTCCGGCGTCCTAGACCCCAGGAAACCCGCCCTACCACTATCCACATTCCGCTTCGCGCCCCCCGTATCCGACCCATCAACTCTCCATTCACGCTGATCGGCGGCTTGGCGCTGCTCATAGCCGTCGGCACTGTGCTGCTGCTCTTCCCCTTCGCCAGCACCGATGGCGACTGGACCTCACCCATGGTCGCGCTGTTCACCGCAACCTCCGCCGCAACAGTCACGGGGTTGGTGGTGGTGGACACGTCGACACACTGGAGCTATGCGGGGCAGGCGATCATCTGGGTGCTCATCCTTGTTGGTGGGTTGGGCTGGATGACGATGGCCGGGTTCATCTACATCCTCCTGGGCCAGCGCATCACGCTGCCGCAACGCATGGCATTCCGCGAGGGCTTGGTCGACACCCGCATCGGCGGGATCCTGCGAGCCATACGCAACCTCATGGTGACGGCGCTGGTGTTGCAGCTCGTGGGCGGCGTGCTGCTAACGATCCGGTTCCGGGGAAGCCTGGACGTCAGCCTGCTGGAGGCCGCGTGGCTGGGCGTTTTCCAGGCCGTCAGCGGCTTCAACAACGCGGGCTTCACCACGCTGCACGACTCGCAGAGCCTGAGCGCCTTCCGGGACGACTTCTTCACACTGGGCGTCATGGCAGTCCTCATCATGGTCGGAGGGTTGAGCTTCGCCGTCATGTCGGAGTTCGTGCGGGTACGGCGGTTCTCCCGGTTCAGCCTGGACACCAAGATCATCGTTGTTGCCAGCGTGGTGCTGTGGATCCTTGGGGCCCTCGTGGTGCTGGGGTTTGAGTACAACCGGCCGGAAACCCTTGGCCCCCTCTCCATAGGACACAAAATCGTTCATGCGACCTTCGAGTCGATCACGGCGCGGGCAGCGGGGTTCAGCACAATCGACACCGGCGTTCTCAACCCGGCGACGATCTTCTTCATCATGGGGCTCATGTTCATCGGCACGGCGTCGGCCTCCGCCGGGGGCGGAATACGGCTCAACACGCTCGGCGTCGTTGTCGCGACGATCATGTCCTCCATCCGCGGGCTCGATCACGTGAGGGCGTTCGGTCGAGAGATCTCGCCGTTCCAGGTACACCGGGCAATCACCGTGGTGTCGTTGGGGCTCCTGCTCGTCTTTGTGGTGGCGTTCATTCTGACGGGTACGGAGAGCGGGGGATTGCCCTTCATTGACCTTCTCTTCGAGGCGTTCTCCGCCGTGGGCACGGTGGGGCTCAGCACCGGCATTACGCCGGAACTGGACATCCTAGGGCAACTGCTGATCATCGTAACGATGGTGGTCGGGCGCATCGGGCCCTTGGCGCTGGGGCTCGCGCTGGTGCAACACGAGGGCAGAAAGCCGCTCTATCGGTTCCCTACGGAGCGGGTTAGAATAGGCTAGAGGTAGGTATGGCAAACAGACAAATCGTTGTCATCGGGCTTGGCAGGTTCGGGTCCAGCGTGGCCTATACCCTCTACCAGATGGGCCACGATGTTCTGACGCTGGAAACGGACGAATCGTTGGTGCAGGAGGCCATGGGCCGCGTCACCTACTCCGTCCGCGCCGACGCCACCCAGGAGAATGTGCTCCGGGAGCTGGGCGTACCCAACTTCGATATGGCGGTGGTGGCCATCGGCTCGAACGTCGAGGCCAGCATCATGGCCACCGTGCTTCTCAAGAGCATGGGCATCCCCTACATCGTCGCGCGGGCGCGCACTCAGCTACACGGCCAAACGCTGGAGCGTGTCGGCGCGGACGTCGTCGTACACCCGGAGCAGGAGACGGGACAGCATGTGGCGCGCAACCTCTTCCACCCTGAGGTCCAAGACTACATGGAGGTGGCCCCGAACTTTGTCATCAGCAAGGTGCGGGCCTCGGCCCAGAGCATGAACCGTACGCTGAAGGAGATGGGATTGACCGGCGCGAGGGACAAATATGGTCTCGCGGTGCTGGCCATCCGGCGCGGTCAGGAAGTCATCCTGCTGCCGTCCGAGGACGAGCGCATCCTTGCCGACGATACCCTAGTCCTAGCCAGCAGGGAGGAAATGCTGGACCGATTGAATGAGTCCGGGGTTGCGAGCATGACAAGGGTGAGCGGCAGGTAGCGCTCCATCCTGGCAGAAATGGACTATTGTGAAAACTCTAGCTGTCCTCTTGCGCAACCGTTGACCAAAGTCCATAATCGATTTTTGGGCTGAAAGCTGACAAATAGGCAAAATCCTATAGCGAGAATACCCTCCAGATGCACATAAAGCGGCTGCTACTCCCAATCAATGGGCAGCGAGTTGATGAACATGCGTTGGAGTTTGCCTGTAGCCTTGTAAGGCAAGAGCACGGGTGTGTTTGCCTCCTATCTGTGATTGAAGTCCCCCGCGAGTATGCCGTGGATGCCGAGTTGCCCGCCGCCGTCGCACGGAGCGAGGCGGTGCTCCGAGAGGGCGAGGCCTACGTCAAGTCCCGCAAGGTGAAGGTGGAAGCGGACCTCCTGCAGGCCAGGGACTCCGGCCCCGCCATCGTCAAGGAGGCGCAGGAAGAGCACGTAGACGCCATCCTGCTGGGGCTGCCGTACCGCAAGAAGCAGGAGGGGCTGACACCACAGAGCGACGCCGCCTACATCCTTGAGCACTCGACCTGTCCCGTCCTCATCATTCGGGAACCCATGCCCGCCAACCCTGACACGTCCGCTCATAAGACAGTGGGGATGATTCCTGAAGGCCACCAATGAACGTCATTGTGATGGGATGCGGCCGCATAGGCACACAAGTCGCCATCTCCCTCTGGAAGGATGGGCACCGCGTCACCGTCCTCGACACCTTCCCGGAGAGCTTCCTCAGCCTTCCCAAGGAACTCCGTGAAACCGAAGGCGCCACCATCGTGTGCGACGGCATTCTGGAGGAGGAGCTCATAGACGCGGGCATCCTGGAAACCGACGTCTTCGTCGCCGTCTCCAACCGCGACAACCGCAACGCCATGGCCGCGCAGCGGGCCAAGCACATCTTCAATGTGCCGCAGGTGGTATGCCGGGTGGGAGACGTGGATCGGCAGGACATGTACAACAAGCTGGGACTGGCCGCGATAAGCCCGACGAAGATCACGTCCGCCCTCATTCTGGAGGCGGTGTTTCCCTAAGCCATGTACATCGTAATGGTTGGCGGCGGCAGAGTGGGCTTCTACTTGGCGCGTGCTCTCTTCAATGCGGGTCACGAGGTCTTCATCATTGAGCAGGACGGCAAGCGGGTTGAGGAGCTTGTTGCGCATTTCGGCAACGTCGCCATCAAGGGAGACGGCTCAGAGTCGATCGTCCAGATGGCGGCGGGGGTCGCGCGAGCGGACATCTTCATCGCCACGACGGGCGCGGACGAGGACAATCTCGCGGCGTGCCAACTGGCAAAGCACAAGTTCAACGTGCCGAAGACGGTGACGCTGATCAACAGCCCGGAGGACGAGCGATTGTTCCAGATCCTGGGGATAGACGTGGTCGTCAGCAGCACGCAACTGATGCTGGGCGCCATCGAAGAGGAGCTGCCCGCACACACGCGGGCCCACGTGCTGCCCGTGCAGGGCAACCGGGAAGCAGCTACCATTGAGGTGCATCAGGGCTCACCGGTTATCGGCAAGCGGCTCGGTGACATACAGCTTCCCCCGGACACCTACGTGGTTGCAGTCGTGGACCTAGCAGGGCACATGAAGACACTCAACGACAACACGCTGTTCGAACTGCACGACGAAATCGTCGCGATAACAGTGGCTGACCAGGCGGAAGCCCTCCTGGAAGTCCTGAGCGCCAGGAGGCAATGATGCCCAAGCGAGTCGCGTACCTGGGCCCGCCGGGCACCTACACCGAGGACGCTACCGAACGCTACGACCCCGCGGCGGAGCGCTACCCGTGCCCGACCATCTCGGCGACCGCCGAGGCCGTGCGCTCCGGGGATGCCGACGAGGGCGTCACCCCCATCGAGAACAGCCTAGAGGGCGCCGTCAACGAAACCCTTGACCTGCTCATCCGCGAGTCCATGCTGTTGATTCGCCAGGAGGTGCTGGTCCCCATCCGCCACTGCCTGCTGGTCAAGCCGGGAACGCTGGCATCGAGCATTGAGATTGTCTATAGCCACCCGCAGGCGTTGGGGCAATGCCGCCACTTCCTGGAGGAAACGCTCCCCAATGCACGGCCAGTGGCCGCCCTCTCGACGGCAGGGTCGGTCGAGCAGATGCAGGCGAGCGACGTGCCCGCGGCGGCCATCGCGTCGAGGCGGGCCGGCAACCTCTACGGCGCGCACGTGCTGGAGGAGGACATCCAGGACGAAGCCGGGAACACCACGCGATTCGTCGTACTGGCCATGGAGGACCACGAGCCGACGGGCGACGACAAGACGTCCATCTGCTTCGACTTCGACGAGGACAAGGGCCCCCTGGTCGGGGACACGCCGGGACTGCTCTACAACGTCATCGGCGAATTTGCCCGGCGAAATATCAGTATGACCAAGATCGAGTCGCGGCCAGCCAAGCGGGAGATGGGCCGGTACATCTTCCTAGTTGACCTGATCGGCCACCGTCAGGACGCAATCATGATAGAAGCCCTAGAGGCCGTGCGGATTCGGACATCGCAATTCAAGGTCTTCGGCTCCTACCCCCGCTTTATCGAGCCGACCGCCTAGCCCTCCGTCACGACGCGGTATACCGTCACTTCCTGGTTCCGGTAGGCCACGGCCAACGCACCATCCTCGACCATTGCCTCGAACTTGGCCAGCCCCTCCTCCGGATAGTATTGCCGCTCCGTTTGCCCGACGTACACGTAGTCGACGTCATACTGCCGCAGCAGGTCCAACGTGTCGCTCTCGACCAGTCCGGCGTAGATCCTGATGACGTCCGCTTCGCGTTCGTAGACGGCGGGGCACGGGTCGACGCCGCACCGTTGCTGCCGCTGGTGCCAGTCCCAACCCAAGACCGTCGGCAGGCCGGTGTAGACGGAGACGCGGCTACCCCATCGATACAGCGGCGTCCTGCCGTCGAGCACAACGGGCGTCCCCTCGAGGTTGTCCCGCAGCCAATCGATGGCGTCCAGGTCCCACTTCAGTTGCGTCTCGGTCTGGTCGAAGTAGACGGCGTTCTCCATGTAGGCCGTGCCGTCCAGCGTCAATGGTGTCGTCGCGAACCTGTTGTCCAACCGCGCTCCGGTGCCCAATACCGGGTAGACGGCGGAAGCGGCCACAAGCAGGATGAGGCCCGCCGTCCAGAGGCCCGGGAGCAGTCGAAGGCGGGTGAACCAGCCGCGCACGAAGCCCAAATGCCACAGGGCATACGACCCGGCGAGCGCAAAGAACAACCACGCCTGCAGGTAGAGCTTGAACACGGTGTTCTGCCGGTCGATGTCGCCCTTCATGACGACGAGGTCCACTCCCACGCCGATGGCGAGGGCCAGCGCCAAGAGTCCCAAGGGCAGCAGATTGAATGGCGCGGCGCCCTTGGCCCAGACTGGTGTGCCACCCCAACGCCAGCGTCGGAGGAACACCCACCCAAGCAGCAGGACCAACAAGGCCAGGAGAGCGACGGTCAGCAACCCCACTACACCGAGGCCGAAAGTAATCAATGCAAGGACGAGTGACACAAGAACACCGACCACAAAGCCCAGCACCAATTGCCAAGGGCCTTCGCGCGTTGACGCCCAGCGCCAGATGCGCGGCAAGGCCTCGACTGCCAGCAGGGTTAACAGCACGTAGATGAACAGCCCGTGTATTGCGAGGTACTGGCCCAAAGGCGTCGTCACCGGGGCGACGCCGAGCCCGGGGAAGCCGTTCTCCAAACGCAGGTGAAACGGTAGCCAGAAAGCCAAGGCCAACATGCCGAACAGCAGCAGCAGCCCCGCAGTTCGATAGGCCAGCGCCCGGCTCAGCCGTCGAGTCGCGAGCCACTGCCCCAGAGCAATGCTGACTGCGCCGAGGCCTACGTACGTGGGGAAGTCCCACGTGTTCGTGATCGCCATGGCGCCGGCGGTTAGCGCCAGCAATGCGAACGACAGCGCGAATCGCCAAGGCGCGACGCCGCGACGCGAAAGCAGCACGGTGTTGAGGCACAGGCCGACGGCCAACAGCGCAAGGGGCATCGCCATGAGGTGCGCGTGGAGGTCCGCAAAGAGGAAGGTGAAGAAGGGGAACTCCGTGATCTCGAAGCCGGGCGGGTCCGGGGGCATCATGCGCGTGGGCGCCCAGAAGTCGAAGTTGGAGACGGCGCCGCGCAAGAGCTGTCCGCCGCCGTGCAGGTTGCCCAGAACGACGGTCATCGCAACGGCTGCCGCGCCCGCGGCGATCGCGCTCCACCGGGGGGGTCGAATCGCGCTTCGGAGCCACCGGCGGGCGCCTTCGGTTATGTTGTAGCCCAGGGAGAACGCCGCGCCTGCGGTGAGCGCGAAGAAGAGGGGCACAGCCAAGTTGTAGGCCACTGCCGACGGAATACCCGTCACGCGGATCAGCGTCGCCACCATGAACTGACCGTAGTAGTAGTAGTTCAGGGCGCCGCCAGCAAACCACGGGTCCAGCGGCGGCATGGTGGTGGAACGGAGGACCGCGTTCAGGTAGGCGAAGTCCATGGGCTTCTCGCCGCCAAGGTAGGGGTGCCACAGGTCCGGGTTGGCGGCGCGCACCAGCACGAATGCCAGGAACGCGATGAGGAAGAGGGCCTCCTCCGCCAAGAGCAGGCGCCATCGCCGCCGCACAAAGCGCAGCAGGCTATCGCGAGAGCGGTAGGCCAACCAGCCGGAAAGGGCGGCAAGCAGCAGGAAACCAAGAGCGATGCTCGTTCGCCCGAACCCTATCCAGCCTAGGCTTGCAAGCAGCCAGGGGATGTACGTCAACACGAGCAGTCCCAGCGGTCGCGACAGCAGGTAGCCCCGGTCGGGTAGTGCGCGGAAGACCACGAGCCCCAGCGGCAACGTCACAAGCGTGCCAGCGTAGACGGCAAGCAGCCACACGGGCAGCGGCCACCGTGCGCCGAGGCCGTCGGGCGGCGTGATGTCGCGCAAGGTACCGCCTGCCTGCTGCCGTTCCCACTCGTCGGCGGGCATGAGCATGGGGTCGAACTGGGGGCCATCTTGCCTCGCGGCGGGGCCGAGAATCCCCAGCAGCTGGGCGACGTTGCGCCGCCCCGTGTTCTCGAATACCAGCACCTGCGGGTGGTCGTAGACGCTGAAGCTCTCGTCGGCGAAGCCCATGTGCACGCGGAAGCCGCCGGGGGAGAAGGCGTCGATGCCCTCGGGCGGCGTCAGCCCAGGACGGCCGAAGACGTCGTTGACGAGGCTTACGCCCAGCAGCGAGGGGTACTTTTGCTCGACGTGCACGAGCTCGTAGCCAAGCTCACCGGAGAAGAGGAGCGGGTAGAAGGCGCGCGTCATGTTGTATGGGATGGGGTAGTCCTCAGGCAGTCGAGGGATCGTGCCGAAGAGGCGGCTGCTGTAGAAGTGGAGGTAGTCCGCCTCCGCCAGGTCGGTCGCGACCTGCGCAACCTTCTCGGATGTGTCCGCGTTGTACATGGGCAACTCGCGGTGCTGGTAGATCTCCAGTCCGCGAAGCCCCTCTTCCCAATGCTCCTTGAGCATCACCGCACCCTCCGGCGCGTTGGCCTTGAGCCACGCCGCAGCCTGGTTCGCGGGGTGCGGCACGGCGTACATCGCCGCGAAGCTCATCGCATAGAGGGCCGTCGCCGCGGTGGCTACGACGATGCCCGCTGTGGCCCACCTCGCGAGCGACGGCGCACGCTCCCGGACCCAGTCCACTCCGCCAAACAGCATCGCCGCGCCCAACAGGACCGCGAGCGGTGTCGCGGGCAGCAGGTAGCGGAGGAACTTCACCTCCAGCGAAGCCGTGATGACGAGGAGGGGGACGAGGAAGGCCAGCAGCAGTGTCAGCTCGGCGCCGCCTCGCCACAGGACTTTGACGCCGGCCCAGACCAGCCCTCCCAGCGCCACGAGGCCCAGCAGCGGGCCGAGGCCAAACAGCGTGAGGTGCCAAGCCTGGTACACGACGGGGATGGTGTCCACGTACTGCCGCGTGTACGGGTAGTCGCGGATGCGGCGGACCACTTCGCTCTGCTCCATGACGGCGGCGAGGTACCGGCCCGAGTCCAGTAGGGCGTACGGCTCCGTCACGATGAATGCAGCGGCCGCCAGGCCGAAGGCCGACGCTAGCGCAATCGCCTGCCGCCACCACGCGGCAGGAACGTCGAAGGGCACGGTGTACACCGGCGCCTGCCGCCATGCGGCGAAGATGTGCGCAAGGGCCAGCGGCAGCAGAATCGGCGCCGAGCTCACCTTGGTGGCCATCGCGAGGCCAACGAAGACACCGGCCCACAGGGAGTCGCGCAGGCGGCCTCGCCGGACGACCTGCACCATGAAGTAGAGGCTCGTGGTAGTGAACAGTGTCTGAAAGGTCTCGGCGGCGAAGAAATGGCTCAACTGAATGTGCAGAACGGCCATCGCTACCAGCCCGGCGGCCAGCAGCCCGACGCGGCGGTTGAAGAGCAGCAGCCCCAGTTTGTACACCACAGCCACTGTCGCGGTGTCCGCCAACGCCGACAGGACGCGGCCCACGCGGCTCAGCTCCACTATGTCGAGGTTAGTGAGAGGCGAGATCGCCAGTTGCAGCGCCTTCAGTGCGTAGATGGGGAGCGTACCGTAGGGGAACCACCGAGGATTCAACGGACTCTCGTCCGCGTTGAACAGGATGCCGAGGTTGCTCAACGCGGGAAGGCCGAGATCGTAGGTGTGGGTCAGAATGGCGCGCTCGTCAGGGTGGTAGAGGCCGCCACCATCCCAGTCGATGCCGTACAGGCGCAGGACAAGCGCTAGCGCCAATACCAGCGGCAACGCCAGCCTCTCGGCCCAGGGCAGCAGCGCGTGCCATGCCTGCCCGGCGCCTCCAGAGCGCAGTTCTCCCTCAGTTTCCGCCATAGCTCGCCGCCACGACAGATCGAGCCCGACGGCCCCTCCTGGGCATCGTCTTTGCTACAGCCCCTTGGCCGCCAGGAATGCGCACAGGTCCGCCGTTCGGCAAGAGTAACCCCACTCGTTGTCGTACCAGCCCATGACCTTCACCATGTTGCCGCCGAGCGACATGGTGATGCCGGAGTCGATGCTGCAGGAGTGCGGGTCCTCCTTGAAGTCGCTGCTCACGAGGGGCTCATCACAGACCTGCAGGATCCCCAGCAGCGGGCCCTCCGCCGCCGCCCTGAACGCGGCGTTGATCTCCTCCGCGGTGGCATCGATGTCCAGCGTGGCGGTGAGGTCGATTATCGAACCGGTTGGTACTGGGACTCGGTAGGCCAGACCGTGAATCTTGCCGTTCAGCTCCGGCAGCACGATCCCGACTGCGCGTGCCGCGCCGGTCGTTGTTGGGATGATGTTCTCCGCCGCCGCGCGCGCTCGACGCAGGTCCGAGTGGACGACGTCCAGGGTGCGCTGGTCGTTGGTGTAGGCATGCACGGTGGACATCAGCGCCTTCTCGATGCCGAACGCCTCGTGCAGCACCTTGGCCATCGGCGCGACGCAGTTGGTGGTGCAGGACGCGTTCGAGAGCACGTTGTGCTGAGAGGGGTCGTACTTGTCCTCGTTCACGCCTAGGACTATCGTCATGTCCTCGCCGGTGGCCGGGGCGGAGATGACGACCTTACGGACGGTGTCGTGGATGTGGGCAGCGGCCCTCTCGGCCTGGGTGAAAATGCCGGTGGACTCGATCACTATCTCGACGCCGACCTCGCCCCATGGGATCTGGGCTGGGTCTCGCTCGGAGAAGACGCGGACGGCCCGCTCATTGACCACGAGATTGCCGTCGCTGACCACGACGGTGCCGGGGAAGCGGCCGTAGTTGGTGTCGTACTTGAGCAGGTGGGCGTTCGTGTTGCTGTCCGCGAGGTCGTTCACCGCAACGACTTCCAGGTCGGACGGGTGTCGTTCCAGAATCGCCTTGAACACCTGCCGACCAATCCGGCCGAACCCGTTGATTCCAATCTTGGTGGCCATGCTCTCCCTCCGTCTATCTTGCTTGAATTACGATCCCGCCTGGGCCTTGAAGGCGCTCATGCCGCCGTAGCGGGCTTCAGCGCCCAACTCCTCTTCTATGCGCAGCAGGCGGTTGTACTTGGCCACCCGCTCCGACCGCGCCGGCGCTCCCGTCTTGATCTGCCCGGCGTCCAGCGCGACGGCGAGGTCTGCGATGGTTGTGTCCTCGGTCTCGCCGGAGCGGTGGCTGATGACGTTGGTCCATCCCGCGGCCGCCGACATGTTCACCGCCGCGAGAGTCTCCGTCAGCGTGCCGATCTGGTTCAGCTTGATGAGCACGGAGTTCGCCGCGCGGGTGTCGATGCCGCGCTGAATGCGCTGGGTGTTGGTAGTGAACAGGTCATCACCCACGAGCTGCACCTTCGAGCCGAGCCTGGCCGTCAGGGCGCTCCAGCCCTCCCAGTCATCCTCCGCCATGCCGTCCTCAAGGCTGATGATGGGAAAGTCTGCGCACAGGCCTTCCCAGAAGGCCACCATCTCCTCGGAGCTGAGCGACGTGCCCTCTCGCGTCAGGACGTATTTGCCATCGTGGTAGAACTCGGTCGCCGCGGGGTCCAGCGCCAGGAAGATGTCGACGCCGGGGCGATAGCCTGCCGCGGAAATGGCCTCGTGCACAACTTCCAGCGCCTGCCGGTTGGTCAGCGACGACGGCGCGAAACCGCCCTCGTCGCCGACGTTGGTGCCGTGGCCGCCGGAGCGGAGCAGTCGCTTCAGCGCCTGGTACACCTCGGCGCCGGCCCGGAGCGCGTCGGAGAAGTTTTCGATGCCCGCCGGAGCGACCATGAACTCCTGGATGTCGGTGGAGTCCTGCGCGTGCTTGCCGCCGTTGAGGATGTTGAGCATGGGCACCGGCAGCGTGACGCCTGCGCCCAGGTGCCGGTACAGGGGAACGCCACTGGAGGCCGCGGCTGCATGGGCAACGGCCAGCGATACGCCAAGCACTGCATTTGCGCCCATGGCCGACTTGTCGGGGGTTCCATCGGCGTCGAGGAGCCGGTGGTCCACGGTCGCCTGGTCGTGGGCGGAGAGGCCCGACACCGCCAGAGCCAGCCGCCGGTTCACGTTCTCCACGGCCGTGCGAACGCCCACGCCGCCGAAGCGGGAAGCGTCACCATCGCGCAGCTCGACGGCCTCATACTGGCCGGTGCTGGCGCCCGAAGGCACCGCTGCGCGACCGAATGCGCCGTCTGACAGACGCACGTCAACCTCGACCGTGGGATTGCCTCGCGAGTCGAGGATCTCGCGGGCGCGAACATCCACAATCGACGCCGTCATGCTGTCGCCTGCCCGGATGCCGCCACGGCCAACGCCTTCTCAACCGCGTCGATGGGTGAGTCCGCCCGGATAATGGCGGTGTCCTCCACCCCATCCACGTTCATATGCCACGTGTGCAGGCCAATCACAGAAGCCCCCTCGCCCAATGCATGGCCAATCTCCGAGAGCGTCCCGTACGAGCCGTCAATGGCGATGACCGCCCGTCCGGCCTTCGCGACGATGGCGTTGCGCATGTAGCCCATGCCCGTGGCGATGGGGTAATCGACGTACGAGTTGGCGTCGTCGGGAATGTGCCCCGGCAGGATGCCGATCGTTGTGCCGCCGCCGGCTTTCGCGCCCTTGCAGACGGCCTCCATGACGCCGGTCAGCCCGCCGCAAACGACGACGGCGCCGCGCCGGGCCAACTCGAGCCCGACCTGATACGCGTCTTCCAATGCTGGGGGAGCGGCGTTGCTGCCGCCGATTACCGTAATGAGCGTAGGGCGTTGCTGCATCGTCATGGTTCTGACCATGATACCATTCAGCACTCTACAGGCCAACGGGAAACGCGCCGCTTAAACTACAACTGTCGCGACCTGCAAGAGCCTTTTGGCCGTTCCCCTTGAAGTGTTGAAGGAGCGCCTTCCACAGAAATTGGGCGAGAAGCGCTTATTCTGAGCCTTGCCCGCTCGATGGTCACGGTGCTACGCTAGTAGCGTCAAAGTTGGGTGGTCCCCTCCTGATTGGGAGGGAGCCTTTAAGGGCAGCCCCGTGAGGCTGGCAAGGCGTTCCACTCCGTAGCGTTGGTGTGCAATCTGTACACCCCGGACGCATGGCTTCGGAGACCCTTGCCGCTCTGGGCAAGGGTTTTTTCTTGCCCACTTCACACGGTCTGCAAAGCCTCGTAAAGGGTGAAGAATGCAGGAGTCCGGGGAAAAGTCCATCATGTCCGCGGAGCAGGTCCGCCGCGCGCTCAACCGCATCGCGCACGAAATCGTCGAGCGCAACGGCGGCGCTAGGGAACTGGTGCTGGCGGGAGTGCGCACGCGCGGCGTCCCGTTGGCCCATCGGCTGGCGGAGCTGATCGACGGCATTGAGGGCGAGCATGTTCCCGTCGGTTCGCTGGACGCCACCCTCTATCGCGACGATGTCCACCTGCGCGGCCTGCTGCCCCTGCAGGCCACCGACCTCCCCGTCTCGGTCACCGACCGCCGCGTCGTGCTCGTGGACGACGTGCTCTTCACCGGGCGCACGGTGCGCGCCGCCCTGGAGGCCATCATGGAACTGGGGCGCCCCCACAAGGTGCAACTGGCCGCTCTCATTGACCGGGGGCACCGTGACCTGCCAATCCGTGCCGATTATGTTGGGAAGAACATCCCCAGCGCGCTTTCCGAGGACATCCGCGTCCGCCTTGTGGAAACGGACGGCGTGGACGAGGTCGTCATTCTGAGGCGTGAAGACGCGCCTTTGAGTGCGGGGAGGTAGGCCATGACCAGCACGCAAACCCCTCGCGAACAGTACGCGACAGCGGCGTCGGCACCGCTCCACGAGACACCGCCGCCGGCCGTGTGGCACCACCGCCACCTGCTGGACTTGGACGCGGTCTCACGGGAGGAAATCGCCACCGTGCTCCAGTCGGCGCAGGCTATGAAGGCCATGCTGGGGCGCGATGTGAAGAAGGCTCCAACGTTGCGGGGCCGCACAATCGTCACCCTCTTCAGTGAGCCCAGCACACGTACTCGCGTATCATTCGAGACCGCGGGCAAACTCCTCTCCGCAGACGTCATCAACCTCTCCTCCGGCGGCAGCAGCACGGAGAAGGGCGAGTCGCTGGTGGATACGGTGCTCACCCTGCAGGCGGCGGCGGCTGACGTGCTGGTGATGCGGCACAGCCACTCGGGGGCGCCATACCTGGCCGCAAGCAAGTTGGAGCGCACAGTCGTCATCAACGCGGGCGACGGCGCTCACGCACACCCCACGCAAGCATTGCTCGACCTCTTCACCATCAAGGAGCGCCTGGGAGGCCTCGAGGGGAAGCGGGTGGTGATCGTCGGAGACATTTCGCATAGCCGAGTCGCGCGCTCTGACCTGTGGGGACTCTGCAAGATGGGCGCAAAGCCCGTGCTATGCGGGCCGCCCACACTCATGCCGTGGGACTTGCTGAAACGCCGCCGCGCGGACGAAGGCCATCCCTTCGCCGACGTGGAGGTTGAAACGGACATCGACCGGGCAATGAGCGGGGCCGACGTCGTCATGCCCCTTCGACTCCAGAAAGAGCGGCAGGCGGCGGGCCTGCTGCCCAGCTTGCGCGAGTATGCCCGCCTTTGGCAGGTGGACCAGGCAAGGTTGTCGCGAAACTGCCCGGAGGCGATCGTCATGCACCCCGGCCCCATGAACGAAGGAGTGGAGATCAGCCCGGACGTAGCCCACGGCGCAGCCTCGGCGGTGGAGGAGCAGGTCACAAACGGCCTCGCCGTCCGCATGGCGCTGCTGCTTATGCTCGCCGCGCCCCACGGAGGAGACCATGACTAACGCAATCCTGGTCAAGGGCGGCCGCATCATCGATCCAGCGCAGGGGTTGGACGCCATCGGCGACGTGCTCATCGTGGACGGGGTGGTCGTGTCGACAGGGACAGGGGGGCGGGCGCCCGAGGACTGCACGGTCGTCGACGCTTCAGGGCTCGTGGTCACGCCGGGGTTCATCGACCTGCACGTCCACCTGCGCGAGCCGGGGTACGAGGACAAGGAGACTGTGGCCACTGGCGCCCTCGCCGCCGTGCGGGGCGGCTTCACCACCGTCTGCGCCATGCCCAACACCGACCCGCCCATGGACAACGCCGCCGTCATTCGCCACGTCCGCGAGGCCGCTGAGCAGGCGGGGTTGGCCCGAGTGCTGCCCATCGGGTGCGTCACCCGGGGCCGCGCCGGCAAGGCCCTCGCAGACATGGGGGAGATGGCCGAGGCGGGCGCTATCGGCTTCAGCGACGACGGCTCGCCCGTCGCCGACGCGACGCTCATGCGCAACGCCCTGACCTACAGCACGACGACCGACCTGCCCGTCATCAACCATTGCGAGGAGCCGTCGCTGGCCAAGGACGGCGTCCTGCACGAGGGATGGGTTGCCAGCCGGCTGGGTCTGCCCGGACAGCCGGCGGCCGCGGAGGAGACCATGGTGGCCCGGGACATCGAGCTTGCGGCGCTCACCGGCGGCAAGCTGCACCTGGCCCACATCAGCACGGAAGGGACCATGGCGCTGCTGCGGCAGGCCAAGGCTGCGGGCAAGGCAAAGGTCACCGCGGAGGTGACACCCCACCACCTGCTGCTGACGGAGGAATGGGCGTTGGGAGGCATCGAGGGCGGCTCCGGCGAACTGACCACGCCGGACCCCTACGGGCCGCTGACTCGCACCGCCTACGACACACGAGCCAAGGTCAACCCACCCCTGCGCACGGAGGACGACACTATCGCCCTCATCGAGGGGCTGAAGGACGGCACTATCGACGCCATCGCAACCGACCACGCGCCACACACGTCGACGGACAAGGCGTGCACGATGCAGGAGGCTGCATTCGGCATCTCTGGGCTGGAGACGGCGTTCGGGTTGGTGTACTCGCTGGTGGAGCGGGGGGACATCGAACTGCCAACGTTGATCGAGCGCCTGACCGCCGGTCCTGCGCGCGTGCTGGGCGCGGACACCGCAGAGGCGGCGGAGGCCTCGGGACTGCCCGTACTCGGGACGCTGCAGCCGGGGGCGGCAGGCGACGTGACGGTGCTGGACCCCGACGCCGAATGGGCGGTAGACACAACCACCTTCGCGTCAAAGGGGCGCAACACCCCGCTGGATGGGATCACGCTTCAGGGACGGGTCATCAAGACAATCGTCGGCGGCCGCCTGGTGCACGACGCGCAGGGCGACGCCAAGGGAGAGGCCAATGGCAAGTAGCGTCTTACGCGGGGCGGAGGGCCGGCAATGACCACACCCGCTTTCGTGGTGCTGGAGGACGGCACGATCTACCGGGGCGAGTCCTTCGGCGCGAGCGTCACAGTCTACGGTGAAGTTGTCTTCACGACCGCTATGACCGGCTACCAGGAGATGCTCACGGACCCCTCCTTCGCCGGGCAGATCGTTGTGCCAACGTACCCGCTGCAGGGCAACTACGGCATCAACTCGGGCGACGTGGAGTCGCGGCGCATCCAAGCGGCAGGGTACGTCGTGCGGGGACATTCCTTGACGCCCAGCCACGCTCTCAGCGACATCACCCTGCATGAGTACCTGCTCTCGGAGGGCATACCAGGCGTCAGCGGAATCGACACTCGGGCGCTGACGCGTCGACTGCGGGTAAGCGGCGTGATGATGGGCGCCGTGGCCGTCGATGTCTCGCCGGATGAAGCGCTGGCACAGCTGCAGCGCGGACCCCGCTATGAGACCACGGACTTCGTCGGACGGGTGTCAACGAACGCTCTCTACGCCTGGGAGGGGGGCGGAACAGCATTCAACGGTCAGGAGCGTGGCGACCGCAAGCGCATAGTCGTCACGGACTACGGGGTGAAGTACAACATCCTGCGCATCCTGGAACGCCACGGCTGCGAGGTCATCGCCGCGCCGCCGGGCGCTTCCGCGGAGGAAATCCTGGGGCTGCAGCCGAACGGCGTTCTGCTGTCGCCGGGGCCCGGGGACCCGGTGCACCTCGACTACGGCGTCGACACGGCGCGGGCGCTCATCGGCAAGACGCCCATCATGGGCATCTGCCTAGGGCACCAGGTATTGGCGCGGGCGTTGGGCGGCAAGACGTACAAGCTGAAGTTCGGCCACCGGGGCGCGAACCATCCGGTCAAGGAGCTCCACACGGGACACGTCCACATCACTGCGCAGAACCACGGCTACGCAGTCGATGCCGACGGCCTGCCCGCAGACCTTGAAATCACCCACCTCAGCCTGAACGACGGCACGGTGGAGGGGCTTCGGCACCGCTCGGCCCCAATCATCACGATTCAGTACCACTCGGAGGCCTCTCCGGGGCCGCGCGACAACGAGTACCTCTTCGACGCATTCATGCGAATGGTGTGGGACGGGCGCACATAGCCGGCAGCTTACACATCGCGCTGGGACGGCGAGTCACATCGAAATGGAAGGACAGGGTCGGATGACGGAAAAGCCACAGAAGGTCATGGTCATCGGCAGCGGGCCCATCGTCATTGGGCAGGCCGCCGAATTTGACTATGCGGGCGCCCAGGCGTGCAAGGCGTTGCGCGAGGAGGGTGTCACAACCGTCCTCGTCAACTCAAACCCGGCAACCATCATGACTGACGAGGGCATCGCGGACATCGTCCACATCGAACCGCTGACGCCCGAGGTGCTGGAGCGCATCATTGCGCGGGAACGCCCCGACGGCATTCTGCCGACGCTGGGCGGCCAGACGGGCCTCAACCTCGCTGTACAACTGGCCGACCGGGGCATTTTGGAGAAGTACAACGTCCGACTGCTGGGCACGCCGCTGGAGGCTATTCGCCGCGCCGAGGACCGGGAGCTCTTCCGTCATTTGTTGTTGGACATCGGTGAGCCGGCGCCCCCCAGCTCGACCGTCACCACCATCGAGGAGGCCTACGAGGTCAAGTCGCAGCTCGGGCTGCCCCTGGTGATCCGGCCCGCCTACACCCTCGGAGGCACCGGCGGCGGCGTGGTCCGCACGGAGAAGGAGTTCGAGGAGTCCGTACGTGCGGGGATCTCTGCCAGCCCCATCAACCAGGTGCTGCTGGAGCGCTCGCTGGAGGGCTGGAAGGAGATCGAGTACGAGGTGATGCGGGACGCCAATGACACCTGCATCACCGTCTGCAACATGGAGAACTTTGACCCCATGGGCGTGCACACCGGCGATAGCATCGTCGTGGCGCCGTCGCAGACGCTTAACGACAAGGAGTACCAGCTTCTACGCAGCGCGAGCCTCAAGATCATCCGCGCCCTGGGCATAGAGGGCGGGTGCAACGTGCAGTTGGCCCTGGCCCCGCACCCGCTGGTGGCCGCGGCGCTTCCGGAGGCCGCACGGCCCAGGGACAACATGGACTACTACGTCATAGAGGTGAACCCTCGCGTCAGCCGGTCATCCGCGCTGGCGTCGAAGGCTACGGGCTACCCGATTGCTAGGGTCGCGGCGAAGATTGCCGTAGGCCGCAGGCTCGACGAGATCCCGAACGCAGTCACCCAGAAGACCGTTGCCGCCTTCGAGCCGGCGCTGGACTATTGCGTCGTCAAGATTCCCCGCTGGCCCTTCGACAAGTTTCCCACCGGCGATCGCGGCATCAACACGCAGATGAAGGCCACCGGCGAGGTCATGGCCATCGACCGCTCCTTTGAGGCGGCCTTCTCGAAGGCTGTCCGGTCATTGGAGATCAGCGGGCAGTCCATGCTCTGGGAGGCCCAGGAGTGGCGCGACCTGAGCGACTGGCGTGAGCTGCCCCTTTTCCCGGCAACAGACCTTCGTATCTGGGCGCTAATGGCGGCGTTGCGTCGGGGCGCGTTGCCTGACGATCTCCTCGCGCATACCCATGTCGACGGGTGGTTCCTGCGTGCGATGGAGCGCATCGTCGCCATGGAGCGGCGACTGTTGGAGGCCACGCAGCCCACGTGGGAGCTGCTTTGGGACGCCAAGCGCCTCGGCTTTTCCGACCGGCAGATTGCGGCCTTCGGCATCGCGGAGGGGCTGCCGGAGCGCGTCCGCGCCCTGCGGCAGTCCATGGGCATAAGGCCCGTCTACAAGATGGTGGACACCTGTGCCGCGGAGTTTGAAGCCATCACCCCCTACTACTACAGCACGTACGAGGAGGAGAACGAGGCCCTGCCCCTTCTCGGCAAGCGCGCTGTCGTCATAGGCAGCGGGCCCATCCGCATCGGCCAGGGCATCGAGTTCGACTACTGCTCCGTCCACGCCGCCTGGGCGCTCCAGGAGGAGGGGATCCAGAGCATCATGGTCAACTCCAACCCGGAGACCGTCTCAACCGACTTCGACACCAGCCAGCGCCTTTATTTCGAGCCGCTGGACGAGGAAAGCGTCCGCGACGTCATCGAAAACGAGGAAGGCCCGGACGGCAGCCTGCCCCCGTCCGTGGTGCAGTTCGGTGGGCAGACCGCCATCAACCTATCGCAGTCGCTTGACCAAGTCGGGCTCCCAATCCTCGGCTCCACGGCGGAGGCCATAGACATCGCGTCGGACCGGCGGCGGTTTGAGGAGTTCATGGTGGGCATCGGCGTGCCCCAGCCGCCGGGCGCCGCCATCACCACCGTTGAAGAGGCGCTGCAGGTGGCCGAGACGATCGGCTACCCAGTGCTGGTGCGCCCGAGTTACGTGCTAGGCGGACGCGCAATGCAGATCGTCCAGACGCCGGCGGAGCTGGGCGCCTACTTCGCCGCCGGCGTCGAGGCAAGCCCGGACAAGCCCATCCTCGTCGACCAGTACCTGGAGGGCAAGGAGTGCGAGGTTGATGCCGTGTGCGACGGCGAGACCGTCGTTATCCCCGGCGTCATGGAGCACGTGGAGCGCGCAGGGGTCCACAGCGGCGACTCCATGGCCATCTACCCGGGCCTCACCATGACCCCTGAAGAGGTGGACGTCCTTGTCGATTACACGGTGCGCATTGCGAGAGGGTTGGGAGTCAAAGGTCTGATGAACATCCAGTTCGTCGTCATGGGCGGCGGCCACTACCGAAGCCCCGGCGACCCTCGCGGGACCCACGCCGCCGACGTCTACGTGCTGGAGGTGAACCCGCGCGCCAGCCGCACCATTCCATTCATCAGCAAAGTGACGGGCGTCCCGATGGTCCAGCTTGCCACCAAGGTCATGTTGGGCCGCACGCTGAAGGAGTTGGGATACGAAACGGGTCTCTGGCCTCGGCAGTCGCTGGTGGCGGTCAAGGCGCCGGTTTTTTCGATGTCCAAGCTCGCCGGCGTTGACACCCACCTTGGACCGGAGATGAAGTCGACCGGCGAGGTCATGGGCGTCGACTACACCTACTCCGCCGCGATGGCCAAGGCGCTTATCGCGTCAAACATGGCCCTGCAGCCAGCGTGCCCCGTCCTGCTCAGCATCTCCGACAAGGACAAAGACGAGGCCAAGAGCCTCATCATCTCGCTGGCGGCGGCCGGACACACCCTCTACGCCACGGAAGGCACGGCGCGGCTCATTCGCAGCGTCGGCGTGACGAACGTGGTGGAGGTCTCCAAGGTTATGGAGGGCAGCCCCAACGTGGTGGACGTGGTGCAGCAGGGGATGGTGGACGCCGTGGTGAACACCCTCTCCGGTGGGCAGGAGCAGCCCATGCGCGACGGCTTCTACATCCGCCGGGCCGCCGTCGAGCGGCGCATCCCGTGCTTCACGTCGCTGGACACGGCGCGCACTGCGCTGGAGGCGCTGCACGGCGGAGGGCTGCAGTACACGATCCAGCGCCATCAAGACTACCTGGAGAAGCCGGCGGGGTAGGTGGGTGTTCGGACAAGCCAACAAGAAAGGGCCCCTTCAAGAGGGGCCCTTTCTAATTTCCTAGATTGGCGGCCGCTACTTCCGGGTCGCGATCACCGTCAGCCAGTTGCGGGGGACGTTCTCCAAGCCCAACTCTTCAAAAGCCTGACGGGCGCCTGTCTGCAGGGCCTCTGAGCCGTACTCCAGCGGCACGCCAGGCATCGCGCCCTCAATGAACGCTTCGTACTGGCTGATGGCGAGGAAGCCGGCCAAGTCCATCGGAGCGGGGCAAAGATGGGTGCGGGCCACCGAGAAGCCGTTGCGCAACAACAGGGCCTCGTATTCGTCGGCGGTTAGCTGAAGACGGGCAGCCACCTTCTCGTGCTTGGGGAACATGTTGTGCTTGGACTTGAGTGCACGGAGGGACTTCGACATCCATCGGCGGTAGAACTGTTCGGACTCCTGAGGGACACTGCCCTGGAAAAAGGTGGTATTGAAGGCAAAGGTGCCGCCGGGCCGGAGAGTGGCTGCAACCTCCGCAACCAGCGTTTGCTTGTCGGGCACCATATGGATGCCGTTGCAGAACACTACGCCGTCCACCCTGTAGTTGACGATGGTGGACAGGTGCTCGGCGCGGCTGTGGATGAATTCCAACGCCACGTCGCGTGCGGTGCCCAATTGTGCCATCGCCTCTTTAATGGCCGACGCAGACATGTCAATTGCGATTACGACGCTGTCCCGCGCGCCCTTGATACGGTCGGCAATGAGCCGGGTCACGGCGCCCGTGCCGCAGGCTAGGTCAACGATCTTCTGCCCGGGGTGGAAGTCCACCATGTCCACCAGCTGGCGGTTGACCACCTGATAGAACCCCTGCGACGCAAAGGGGGTGTACGAAAACCGGGATTCTTCCATCTGCACACCTCAGACTAACGCCATACTTGGACAACCCTAGTTGACAAGCGCCGCCAAAGCCATAAAAAGGGCTTTTCAACCGTTTCATATTGTACCGGCCTTGTCCAGTTATTGATAGGGGATGGCAGAATCCCGCGCGTTGACACTGACTGAGGCCCTTCCTACACTGGGTTTTTGCAGCCAGTCCACATGCAGTCTCTTCCATGCTCCTCCGCAAGAAGCTTGGCCGCGGAAGGACGGACTTTCGCCATGTACGATCCGCGATACAGGTTCCACCGCGCCACACTCAGCTCCAGCAGCAGGATTGTCCTCGGGATCGTGGTGTTTGCCTTCGGCCTGTTTCTCATCTCGCCCGTAGCGGAGTGGCTGCTGAACCTCGTGGGTTGGATCGCCATGATTGGAGGGGCGGTCGTCTTCGCCGCTGGACTCTGGACCGCTCTTCGGAGCAGGGGGTAGCAGAAACATGGCCAGCCCGAACCCATCCGGTACCCGCGCCGACACCCTCGCGCGCATTGCCGTTAGGCTTGAGGGTCCTTCGCAGTACCGGGGAACGGAAATCATCGGCGACCTACGTGTCATCGCGGAGACGCTCTACTACCCCTTCAAGTTTGTCGCGTTTTGGGACGGGCAGACGGGCAACCACCTCTGCCCACAGACGCAGGCGGGCCGACCCTGCGCCCACACGCCGGACGACGCAGGCCGCGCCTCCTATGCCGTAGCGGTAGAGGACGAGATGGCCGGTGAGCTGGAGGTGCTCTTCCCGCACGCCGACCTTTCCATCTTTCTGGGTTAGACTGGTGTCACGCCGCCGTTCAACGGGGCCTGGGTACCCCTTCCCGCGCCCTACGCTATACCCTATGCTATAATTGAAATAACCCTCACACGAGGCTGCCATTGAAGATAACCCGTGAAGAAGAAGCCGTCCGCCAAACTGTGCTCAATATTGAGATGGAAGAGGCGGATTTAGACAGCTACCTCCAACGCGCGTACCAACGCGTTGTCCAGAAGCTCAAGGTGCCCGGATTCCGTCCCGGCAAGGCGCCCCGGCGCGTTGTTGAGCGGATGGTTGGACGGGAATCTCTCCTCCATGAAGCGTTCGACTTCATGGTGCCGGAGGTCACCGCCCAGGCCATCGAACAAGAGGGCATCGAGGCGGGCGCTCAACCGGACGTAGAGGTCGTCGAGCATGACCCGGTCACCATAAAGGCCATCGTGCCCCTCACGCCGCTGGTCGAAACCGGCAACTATCTCTCTGTGCGGATCCCCTGGGTAACGCCAACGGTCACCGACGAACAGGTGGACGAGGCTCTCGAAGAGGCGCGCCGCAAGGAGGCCGTGTGGGAGCCCGTCGAGCGGACCGCGGAGATGGGCGACGACCTCACCATGGAATTCAAGGGCGTGGTAGACGGTGAGACGATTGTGGAGCAGGATGACGCCGCCTTCGTTCTCGACCCGGAAGCCCCGATCGAGGGCTTCGGCGACGCCCTGACCGGGATCGCCTCCGGCGAGACCCGAGACTTCGAACTCCCCTTCCCGGACGAGTACTTCAATGAAAACCTGGCCGGGAAGATGTGCACATTCACGGTGACAGCCAAGGAGATAAAGGCCCAGGTCCTGCCGGAGTTGGACGATGAGTTCGCCAAGGGCGTGGACGACGGTTACGACTCCCTCGACGCCCTCAAGGACCACATCCGCGAGGAATTGCAGGGGGAGATGGACCATGAGGACGAGCACACCTACCAGGACGCCGTGATGGCGGAGTTGCTCGTCGTCGGCTCTGTGGAACTGCCTCCCATCATGGTGGAGCGCGGCATAGACAGCCACCTGCAGGAGATCCAGGACACTATCGGCCAGCGCATTGGCCGCTCCATTTCCCTTGAAGAGTACGTGGAGGTAACCAAGAAATCCGAGGAGGAGCTGCGGGAGGAGACTCGCGTCACCGTTGACGAGCAGCTCCGCCGGTCCTACCTTCTTACCCAGGTGGCCGAGAACGAGGGCATTGACCCGACCGACGAGGACGTCGACGTGGAGATCGAGGAAATGGCGGTCCGCGCCGGTGAACAGGGCGAGCAGGTGCGCCAACTCTTCATGAGTCAGGAGAACCGCGACTCTGTCGCCCGCTCCATCCGCTCACGTATCACAGTGCAGCGGCTCGTTGACATCGCAAAGGGCGAGCCCGTAGCCGAGCAGCCTTCGGACGAAGCCGAGAGTGAGCCGGCAGACGCCGCCGAGACGAGCGAAGAACCAGCAGAGGAATCCACGGAGCAGGCCACCTAGACGGATGGCCTGCCTGGGTGAGACATAGTCAAGAGTACGCAGGAGGAACGTCCATGGCACGCAGGAACGTACACAGCGAGGCGGAGTTGATCAGCGCGGCAGGAAAGCTGATGGGCCCGCCGCCGCAGAACATCATCCCCATGGTCATTGAGAGCGGCTCCAGAGGCGAGCGGTCCTTTGACATCTACTCCCTGCTCCTCCGGGAGCGCATCATCTTCCTCGGCACTCCCGTGGGAGACCAGGTTGCCAACCTCATCGTTGCGCAGCTTCTCTACCTGGAGCGGGAGGACCCGGAGAAGGACGTCAGCCTGTACATCAACTCGCCGGGCGGCCAGGTCACTTCCGGAATGGCCATCCTAGACACCATGAACCTGGTTGCACCCGACGTGTCCACCATCTGCGTGGGCTTGGCCGCCAGCATGGGCACCATCCTCCTCTGCTCCGGCGCCAAGGGCAAGCGCTACGGCCTGGCAAACTCCACCATCCACATGCACCAACCCTTGGGCGGCGCGCAGGGTCAGGCCACGGACATCGAGATTGCGGCAAGGGAGATCCTTCGGGTGCAGGACAAGCTCCGCCAGATAATTTCGGCGCAGACGGGCAAGCCCTACGAGCAGGTAGCCCGAGACTCGGACCGTGACTTTTGGCTCACAGCGGACGAGGCGGTGGACTACGGCCTGATAGACGAAGTCTTGGCGAAGCAAGTGCCTGCGGCAGTGAGCAGCTAGGAGACGCTGAGGCATGGCCAGCAAGGTAAAGGGCGGAAACGACTACACTTGCTCCTTCTGCGGTAAGGCGCAGGGGCAGGTGAAGCGGCTGGTGGCAGGCCCAGGCCGGGTCTTTATCTGCGACGAGTGCGTTGCCCTTTGCCAGCAGATCATGGGCGACTACGCTGCAGCGGACGCGGCCACGGAGTCGGAGACGCCGGAAGCGGAGCAGGCCTCTCGCCGCGCCGAGTTTCTCCCGCCGAAGCTCATTTACGACAAATTGGACGAGTACGTTATTGGGCAGGAGCATGCCAAGAAGGTCCTCAGCGTGGCCGTCTATAACCATTACAAGCGCATCTGGAACTCAGCGGACAGTTTCAGCAGTGTGGAGATTCAGAAGAGCAACATCCTCCTCATCGGCCCCACCGGCAGCGGCAAGACCCTCCTCGCCCAGACCCTCGCCAAGATCCTCGACGTACCGTCCGCCATAGCGGACGCGACATCCCTAACCGAGGCTGGCTACGTCGGCGAGGACGTCGAGCACATTCTGCTGCGCCTCATCCAGGCGGCCGATTGGGACTTGAGCCGCGCCGAACACGGCATCCTCTACATTGACGAAATTGACAAGATTGCCCGCAAGAGCCCGAATCCTTCCATCACCCGGGACGTCTCCGGCGAGGGCGTGCAACAGAGCCTCCTCAAGATAATCGAGGGCACCCAGGCGGCCATCCCCCCGAATGGCGGCCGCAAGCACCCACACCAGGAGTTCCTCCAGTTCAAGACGGACAATATCCTCTTCGTGTGCGGCGGCGCCTTCGACGGTCTGGAGCAGGTCGTGGAAAGGCGCATCTTGAAGGACCGCCGCAGCATCGGCCTTGTCCGCGATGGTCGCAACCAGTCGGAAACCGGGGAACTTGAGAACATCCTGCAGCGAGTCAACAGCGATGACTTGCTGCAGTACGGCTTCATCCCGGAGCTTGTTGGCCGCTTCCCTGTCGTTGTAACCCTTGACCCGCTTTCCAAGGAAGACCTCATACAGGTTCTCACAGAGCCCAAGAACGCAGTGATCAAGCAGTACCAGCACCTCTTCTCGTTGGACAACGTGGAACTAGTCTTCCAGCGAGACGCGCTGGAGGCCGCCGCAGAGGAGGCGATGACGCACAAGACCGGCGCACGCGGCCTTCGCACCATCATCGAGCGCACGCTGCTGGACGTCATGTACGAACTGCCGTCTCTGGAAGGGATAAACCGCTGCCTTGTAGACGCGGAAGTGATACAGGGTAAAAAGCAACCCGTGCTCCTCACCTCGGCAGGCGACACCGTGGACTTGCCGCGGGCGGCGTAGCCACTACTCCGGCGCCCGCAACCTCGGCACAACGTCCGACGCTATCCGCTCCAAATGGCCCACGTCCAATGACGGCACGCCCAACATGAACGTGGTCACTCCTGCGTTTACAAATTCTTGCAACTCAGCCGCCACTTCCTCCGGGGGCCCGTACACAGTAAACGCCGAGGGGTCCCTCTCTGGGCCGTAATACGCCTGAAGGAAAGGGGTTAGCGACGCAAGCGCCCGGCCACGGTCGTCGTCAACCGCCACGTAGACCAGCTTCCCTGCTTCCAACTGTTCCGGGTCGCGGCCCAATTTCCGCGCGTGCTCCAGCACCTGCTGCCAGCACGCGCGGAACTCGTCCGGCGGCGAGAATGCACCGCCGATCCAACCCTCCGTCAACTCCGCAGCGCGCCGCAGCACTGCGTCGGCGCGGCCGCCCATGTACAACGGGATGCCGCCATCGCGAATCGCCGCGGGTCGCACCACAGCCTCCTCCAGCGTGTAGAACCGCCCGTCGTAGGTGACCGGCTCGCCACGAAGCAGCGCCTTCAGCAGGAGGATGTTCTCTCGCAAGCGGGGCACGCGTTCAGAAAGCTGCATTCCCAGCCCCGGAAATTCGTTGGGACGGCCGCCTACGGACACCCCCAACAACACGCGACCGCCGGAGAAGTGGTCCAACGTGGAGAGCTGACGCGCCAGCGACGAGGCATTGCGCATCGAAAGCAGCAACACGGCCGTACCGAGCATGATGCGCTCAGTCGCGCCCGCCGCCAGGGTGAGGAGCGTCAGCGGCTCCAGCAAGTTGGCGCCGTGGAAGAGACGGTCCTCCGTCCACAAGCCATGGAAGCCCAGCCGCTCCGCATGCCGGAAAAAGTCAGTATATTGAGCCGCCGAGGGCAGCGGGCCGTCAGACGCCACCGGCACGTGCAACCCGACCTTGATCTCCCTTGCCATGCCTACGCCCCGGCCCGCGACTTGGCCTCTCGCAGCGCCACCGTGAGAGCGGGCACCACCTCGGCCCAATCGCCGACGATGCCGTAGTCGCAGGAGCGGAAGATGAAGGCGCGGGCGCGCGTGTTAATGGCCACGACCGTCCCCGCTCTCAGCACGCCCACCATGTGGTTGAGGTTGCCGCTGACGCCAACCGCAACGTACAGCTTCGGCGCAATGGCCTTGCCGGTGATGCCTACTTGCTGCTGCTTCGACACCCAGCCCCGGTCCGTCACCTCCCGTGTGGCGGCCACCGCCGCGTCCAGCGTCTCCGCCAGCTCGTGGACCGGGCCGTAGTTGTCGGGTGTGCCGACACCCATTCCAATGCTCACCACAACGTCAGCGTCATAGAGGCGGGCGCCCTCGCCGCCGACTTCGTTCTCTGATGACACCACGGTAACCGGGTCCTCCAGCGCGGCCGCCGGCACATCAAGCTCGTCCGTCACCGCCGTTCGCGAGTCGTCCCGCGTCGCACGGGCCAGCATGCCGGGCCGCACGGTCGCCATCTGCGGCGTCGTGCGTGACAGGATGGGCGAAACGATGTTGCCACCGAAGGCAGGCTTGTACTGTACCAACTGACCTTCGCTGTTGATGGCCAAGTCAATGCAGTCGCCAGTCAGGCCAAGGCCTAGCCTTGCGGCCAGCCGGGCAGCCAGGTCGCGGCCATTCACTGTCGCAGGAAGCAGCAGCGCATAGGGCCGCTTGCCCGCTACGGCGTCCGCCAGCACGCGCGTGTAGGGCAGCGTGGCGTACTGGGCCAGCCCAGGATGGTCTGCCACAAAGACCAGGTCCGCACCATGGGCCGCCATTTCCGGGACATGCCGCTCCACATCGTGGCCAATCAGCACCGCCGCCACGGCTCGATCAGATTGCGCCGCCAGCTTGCCGGCGACCCCGAGCAGCTCGTAGGTCACGGGCCGCAATGCGCCTTCAGCATCCTGCTCCGCAATCACCCAGATGGCATCGAAGGGGTTCTTGGGGAAACGGGCCTGCCCTGCGGCTTCGCCATTGGTAGCCTCGCCCCAGCCTCGGAAGAGTCCACGCCCTTCCAGCTCCTCCACGAGCCGTCGCACGTTGACCTGAACGTCCTCGTCGTCGAAGACCTCCGGTTGGCGCGTGCTCTCGAAACTCTCGATGGCGTCCACCCACGTGGGTGAGCCAGCGAATCCAAAGATGGACGTGTCCTGCGACAGGTCCGCCGCAGTCACCTCTTCAATGGGCTTCTCCTTGGCTGCCTCCAACTGCTCCGGTCCGGGCCACATTTCCTCCGCGATGCCGTCGCCACAGGCGAGCAATACCGGCAGGGGGGACTCTACAGTCTGCATCCCGTCGTCCGTCTCCCGCCGCGCAGAGATGACGTTGCGGGCCGCGTCGAAGCTCAGGCCGCTCACGCTCGTGACCTGCGGGATGGAAAGCATCTCCGCCACCTCGGGCCCAACCTGGCCAGTCTCGGCGTCCAGGCTGTGCTTACCGCAGAGGATAAGGTCGTACTCCCCACGGGCCAGCGCAAGGGCCAGGGCGCGGGCCGTCGCGAGGGTGTCTGCACCGGCAAAGGCGCGGTCCGTCAGCAGCACGGCCCGGTCGGCACCAAGCGCCAGGCACTGCACCAACGCGTCCCGCGATTGCGGAGGGCCCATCGTAAGCGCAGTCACCTCGCCGCCGTGCTCCTCGACCAGCTTGACGGCGGCGGACACGGCCAGAAGGTCGTATGAATTGACCTCGAGCGGCACGCCCTCCCGCACGATGGTGCGGGTCTCGGGGTCAAACCGGACGCGGGCGATGATCGGGATCTGCTTGATGCATACGGCAATCTTCATTGAAGCCCCCTAGGTTGGAATGCGCTCCGTATTCTACCCCACGCAGCGACCTCGCGCCGTTCCCGCGGTAGACGTCACTCGCAGCCCTCCCCTCAGCCGCCCTCCCCCACCCACCTTTATCGCTGCACTTGTGAACAAATTCGCAGATAAGTTACCGAAATGAGTTTATTTAGTACGTGATACAGGCAGAGTTCGGAGCGTACTTGACAATTATCGTCAGCGATACAACAATCTCTCTATTCGTTCAACCTATATATGGCATTGCCTAAGGGGGAGTAGTAATGAACGTTTCTGTTCTGTGCACGACTCGGCTGTTCCTGCTGTTTGCGGCCCTTAGTGCAGCGCTGCTTACGATGGCCGCCTGCGGAGGCAGTGACGACGCCTCCGGGGACGCCGCTCCGGCCGAGCCGGTGGCGCAGTCGGAGCCGGCGCAAGCGCAAGAGGCCGCCGCTGCACCCACTCCCATCGCGGCAGTGGTGTCCGTTCCAGTGACCTCGTCAACAGCTGTCCCAGCCGCCACGGCGTCGACCCCTGCTTCCGACAACTCGTCAAGCGGCAGCGGAGACGCTATGGCCATGGGCCCCAAGGTCGAAAGGGTCGTGTTTGGCATCAATATGTCCCAAGAGACTACCTCCCCACCCTTGGGTGGCGGCGGCATCGCCGGTTTCATCTCGTTGAGGCCCATGTATGAATTCCTCGTGGACATCACGCCGGACAAGGGACAGTTCGTGCCCATGCTGGCCACCGGGTGGTCCATTGAGGGCGGCGACAAAATCCGTTTCCAATTGCGAGAGGGCGTGCCTTTCCATAAGGACCAGGGCGAATTCACTGCCCAGGACGTAGTCCACACGTGGGAGCAGGTGACTCGCGAAGACGCGGACCACGGCAACACCACGCTCTTTCGTTCAGCCACGGACCACATCGAGATCATCAATGACCATGAAGTCCTGTGGCACCTGACCAGCCCGGAAGCGGAGCTCTTTTGGATCATCTCGCAAATGTCCGCGGGTGGCATGGAAATCCAGAGCAAAGACCATTTTGACTCGCTTGCAGGCGGTGACCCCCAGTTCCGCCCGGACTTTGAGGGCGAGGCTATTGCGGGGACCGGGCCTTACCAATTCAACGGCCGCTCACAAGCCCAGAACATCAGGTTCAAGAGCGTCCCCTGGGACCACTGGCAGTTGAACACCGACTTCCCGGAGTTTGAATGGCGCATCATCAATGAGAACTCCACCCGTCAAGCAGCCCTCTTTGCCGGCGAAATCCACATTGCGGCCCTCCCAGAGGACCTCAAAGTGCAGGCAGCCGATAGGGGCATGAAGAACATTGCAGGCAAGGTCAAGGGCCTGCGAACCTTCATGAGTTTCAACTGCTGCTACATGGTGGACGGCAGCCGCGCCGCAGACGCCCAATACCTCTACCCGGACAGCCGCCTCCTGGACGGACGGGTACGGAAGGCCCTGAACAAGGCAGTCAACAAGGACGAGCTGAACGAGGCTTTCTTCAACAACAGGGCCTTCTCCATGTACCACACTCATCTGAACGAGAACACCCTGGGCTGGGACCCCAGCTGGGAGCAGCGATACTCAACGGAGTACGGCTACGACCCTGCGGAGGCGCGGGAGCTGTTGCGGGAGGCGGGGTATTCAGAGAACAATCCTTTTGAAATCACCACCTACTCAGAGGAGCTAACCGCCTACGCGGGCGCCGCCGACGTCGTGGATGTCATCGTGAACTACTGGACTGAAGTGGGAGTGAAGGTCACCCTGGAGGCGTACGACCCAACCCGGTTCCGTTCGGCAGAGCGAGGGTTTGAGGTCTACAACGACGCGGACATCGTCGGTACCTCCTCCTACCCGTTCGTAGCCCAGCGGATCTACAACTGGGCATACCGGGCGACCAGCAACAACTACACCTCGCCTGAGATCAACGTCCTTGGCAGCAAGGTCCGAGGCATCCTGGACTTGGAGGAACAGGCGAAGGCCTGGAAGGAGTGGGGAGAGGCAGTCTACAGCAGCCACGCTAACCTCAACCTCTTCTGGTTGCCCGCAGAGGCTACTGTCGACCCGAATGTAGTGGCTGACTGGGTATTTCCCAGCAACGTCACCGGCACCTTCACCCACATCCCCCACATCAAGGCCGTGAAGTAGCGGGGCAACTCCCGCATCGTCTCGGGAACTCAAAGGGCCCCGGCGCCTGATGCCGGGGCCCCTCACCATTGCTCTCTCGTTCTTTCCTTGCCTGCCCGATAGCACCAACTGCAGTGCTGCCCGCATCGCGCCTTCCGGGGTACAATGGATTGAGCCCACATTCAAGCGGGAGCAGATATGGCAATCCAGGTAGTGGTGTTCGATGCCTTCGACACGTTGTTCTTGAACACGAGAGACCTTTGGCGGGACTGTTTCGCGCGCATTTGCAAGGACCAAGGCTTGGAGACAGACCCAAACAATCTCTATGACGCGTGGGCAATATCTGAGTTGGACTTCCGTCGAAACAGAATCGACGTTGAGACGATGACTGCCCAGGACCCGTTCCAGACGTATCAGGAGGTGTGGCACGACTCCTTCCTGGGCGCCTTTGCCGCACTCCGCATCGCGGGGGATGCGGACGCCGCGGTCACGTACTTTCTCCAGGACCTGAGTACGCGTCCTGTCTTCCCGGAGACGTTGGGCGTGTTGGAGCGACTGCGTGAAATGGCGCCCATTGCGGTGCTCTCCAACGCAGACGACGCCTTCCTCTACCCGGTCATCGAACGCCACGGGCTTTCGGACACCTTCGCCGAGGTGCTTTCGTCGGAGGAGGCGCGGTTGTACAAGCCGCACCCGGACATCTTCACACAAATGCTCGAGCGCCTGAGGACGTCGCCGGGGGAGACACTGATGGTGGGCGACACCCTGTTGGAAGACATCTACGGCAGCCACAACGTTGGGATGCCCAGCGCCTGGATCAATCGCTACGGAGCGCCAATGAACGGGCGAGTAGCGCCCACGTACGAGATGACGACCCTGGAGGACCTGCTCCCCATCGTCGCCGGTGAGCCGGTGGGAGGGTAAGGAGGAAGCGCCATGACCATGCCGCTGAAGCGCAACGAGAACGGCCTCATCCCAACCATCGCGCAGCACCATGAGACAGGGCAGGTGCTCATGCTGGCCTACATGTCGGCAGAGTCTCTTGCGCACACGCTGCGGGACGGCGACGCGTGGTTCTACAGCCGCAGCCGGCAGGCGCTCTGGCACAAGGGTGAGGAGTCAGGCAACTTCCTGCGGGTGAAGTCGATGCACGTGGACTGCGACGGCGATACGCTGCTCATGAAGGTGGACCCGGTAGGGCCCGCGTGTCACACGGGCGCGGTCTCCTGCTTCTTCGAAGAACTGGACGCCGAACCGACATACGCCGAGAGCGACGCGGGCGTTGGCGTGTTGGAGGAGCTCTTCGCGGTCATTAAGGACAGGCAGGCGAACCCGACTCCCGAAAGCTACACGGCAAAGCTGCTTCAGGAGGGCGTGGGCCGCGTGGCGCAGAAGGTGATAGAGGAGGCCGGCGAGTCCGCCATCGCGGCGGTGCAAGGCGAGCGAGCGGCGCTGACCGGAGAAGTTGCAGACCTGCTCTACCACACGCTGACGCTGCTTGCCGCCGCTGACGTCTCCCCTCGCGACGTGTGGGCAGAGCTCGCCAAGCGCCGAAAGTAGTTGCCCCTGCCCTTTGGCCGCGTCTCGGCTTTGTGGGCGAGTCGGAGATCGTCAGACACTAACGGAGGAAACAGTCTCGTGTTGTCATACGCGGAAGTGCGCGTGCCCGCCACAACGGCAAACCTCGGTCCAGGGTTCGACTGCCTGGGCATGGCTCTCGACATCTGGAACACGGTGCGGTTGGAGACTGGCGGCTCGGGCGTCACGATCACCGGCGAGGGCGAGGGTGCACTGAGCACTGGCCGCGACAATCTCGTATTTCGAGCTGCCGCAGCCCTCTTTGAAGCGCTAGGGAAGCCAGTGCCACAGTTGTCTCTCACTTGCGACAACCAGGTGCCGCTGGGCCGGGGGCTCGGCAGCAGCTCCGCCGCGGCGGTCAGCGGGTTGGTTGCGGCCAACGCCCTCTGTGAGAACCCGCTTTCCCCGGATGAGGTGCTGGCGCTGGCCGTCGAAATAGAGGGACATCCGGACAACGTCACCCCTGCGCTGCTCGGCGGGTGCCAAATCGTGGTACAGGACGGCGAGCGACTGGTGACCTCGCCGGTGGCGCTGGCCCGAGACCTGTGGGCGGTGTTGTACATCCCGTCGCAGCAGATGCCGACGCAGCAGGCGCGGGGGCTCCTTGGTCCGACCGTCAGCCGCGGCGACGCTGTGTTCAATATGGGCCGCGCCGCGCTCCTGGTTAACGCCCTCTCCAGCGGCGACATCTCACTGCTGCGCACCGCGACCCAGGACCGGCTGCATCAGCCAGCGCGCGGCGTGCTCTTCCCAGCCATGGCGCGCATCATTCGAGCGGCGCTGGAGGCCGGCGCGGCTGGGGCGTTCCTGTCAGGCGCGGGCTCGACAATCCTGGCGTTGACCGTCGACCGCGAGATGACTGTCGGGTACGAGATGGCGGACATGGCGGACAAAGCCGGGGTGCCGGGGGACCTGAAGGTAACGAAAGTGAGTCCGCAGGGCGCACACGTGGTGGCCACCGGGTAGCATGATCGAGAGATTCCCGCGCACGGGCGAAATGCACACGGCAACACACAAGCCGGAGAAGAATCACGTATGGCGGTCATAGTACAAAAGTATGGGGGGAGTTCCCTGGCTGACTCCGAGAAGATTCGGGGCGTCGCGCGGCGCATTGCGGCAGCGAGGGCATCGAACTCCGGCGTCGTGGTGGTCTGCTCGGCCATGGGCGACTCAACAGACGAGCTTTTGGCGCTGTCGCACAGCGTCGCCGCTTCGCCGGTGGAGCGCGAGGTAGACCTGCTGCTATCGACAGGTGAAATCGTATCCTGCGCGCTGGTGGCGATGGCGCTCAACGACATGGACTGCCCTGCGGTGAGCCTCACGGGCCTGCAGGCGGGCATCCAGACAGAGGCGCTGCACGGAAAGGCGCGCATTGCTGACGTCGCGCCGGACCGCATCCTGGCGGAGCTGGACGCCGGCCGCGTCGCCGTGGTCTGCGGATTCCAGGGAGTGACCGAGGAGCAGGAGGTCACCACGTTGGGCCGCGGCGGTTCGGACACAACGGCCGTGGCGCTGGCAGCCGCGCTCGGCGCGGAGCGGTGCGAGATCTACACGGACGTCGAGGGCATCTACACCGCCGATCCGCGTATCGTGCCCGAGGCGCGCAAGCTGGTTGAGATTGACTACGAGGAGATGCTGGAGCTGGCGGCCAGCGGCGCCAAGATGCAGCCCCGCTCCATTGAGCTGGGCGAGCTCTATGACATTCCGATTCTGGTGGCCTCGACGTTCAGCGAGGCGCCGGGCACCCTCATTCACCGGGAGGCAGGCATGGAGGTCCGCAGCAAGGTGCGCGGTGTGGCGTGTGACACAAACGTCGCGAAGGTGACAGTGCTGGGGGTGCCGGACCGTCCCGGCATCGCGGCGGCCTTCTTCGAGCCGCTGGCGCAGGCCGGCGTCAGCGTCGACACCATCGTGCAGAACACCAGCGTGGAAAACCTGACGGACCTCTCCTTCACGGTGACGCGCACGGACGTCGAGAAGACGCTCCCGCTGGTGAGGCCCGTGGCGGAGGCGATCGGCGCTCGTGGCGTAACCCATGACGAGGCGCTGGCGAAGGTGAGCGTCGTTGGCACCGGCATGCAGAACTCGCCGGGCTACGCCTCCACGATGTTCCGTGCGCTATCCGACGCGGGCGTGAACATCGAGATGATCACAACGTCGGAGATCCGCATCACTTGCATCGTGTCTGGCGGCCAAGCGGCCGATGCCGTGCGAGCCCTCCACCGGGCGTTCGAGCTGGACATCGACTAACCCGGGGCTTCCATCTCCGCCCACGGGTCGTAGCTTCCGATGTTCCAGAGCTGTCCCTCGGGGTCGCGGACCGCGAAGAGACTTCCTCCGTAGTGCTGCTCTGTGAACTCCATGACGATGTTGGCGCCGGCGGCCTGGACTCGTTCGTAGAGAGAGCGCACATCCTGCACCACAATGTACGCGCTTTGCGTCAGAGAAGCTTCCGGCGCAGGCGAACCGACAATGTCGCCAAAGTCGTCGTCGTGGGCTGAGCCGAGCATTATCATGCCGTTATCGAGAACGAGCTGCGCGTGGGCTATCGTGCCGTCCTCGTTGGGGACGACGAGGTGTCGCTCAAACCCCAGGACGTCGCACAGCCACTCAATTGCAGCCGGGGCATCACGATACCGCATGCCCGGGATGATGTTGGCCTTCAGGTCTGATCCGGCCATGCAGAACTCCTATCGCACGTCCCGACGTCCTACACTCCCAGGCTGGTCATCAGGTCCTTGATGGCCACGCGCGTGGGCTTGACGCCGGAGGGCGGACGAAGGCCGATGGGCTCATTCTGCACCTCTGGCACGGTCTTGACGCAGATGAAGACCGGCCCCTCCGCTTCCAGCACCTCGTCGGCACGGGACGCGAACTCTTCAAGATCGTCGAACTCATAGGCGCTGGCGTAGCCCGCTTCCCTGGCCATGCCGGCAAACGAGAGTTTGCCGACGCCGGGAATGGGCTGACCACCGGTGACCGCGTAGACGCCGTTCTCCAGCACGAAGTGGTAGAAGTTCTTGGGCGCCTTCTCCGCCACGGTGACCAGCGTGCCCAAGTTCATGAGCAGGGACCCGTCGCCGTCAAAGACAAAGACCTTGAGGTCCGGCTGGGCCAGCGCTACGCCCAGCGCAAAGGATGATGCCTTGCCCATCGCGCCGCCCAGGGGGATGTCCCGGTCCTTGTTGCTGCTGACCTCGTTCCAACCCCGGCTGCCGGTCATCGTCGGCACAACGACGCCGTTGTCGCGGTGCTTCTCGACCACCGCCATCAGGTCTACCTGGTTAATCATGGTTGTTCCTCGCTTTGCTATCGATTGAAACCGTGGTACTCGTCGCCGACCAGGACCACCACCGGACCGCTAGTGCGCGCCGCGTCTGCGAACGCCGCGGAAATGCGGTCGGCATCGCCATCATGCTCAACCAGGTAGTAGGGCACATTCCAGGCGCGCAGCGTCGGCTCAGTGAAGCGCGCGGCAGAGTCGGGCGTCAATCCGTGGCGCGTCCAGCCACGGTAGCCGACGAGCATCACGACAGGCATCTGGCAGTCCAGCGCGATGCCGCGGATGGAGTCGCCGGACTCAAGCATGCCGGTGTTCTGGATGAGCACCACGGGCTTCTTGCCCCCGGCGATGATCCCTGCCGCAATCGCGATGCTCTCGCCTTCCCTGGAAACTGGGATGAGGTCCAATGTGGGGTCTGCCTCCATGAGCTGGTACATCCAATTGGTCTCGCTGTCCGGCAGGTAGACCACGTGGGTCACGCCGTTCTTCTTGAACTCCTCAATGACCGCCTCCGGCCTGAGGAGCGCTTGCTGTGCCATCTCGCCTCCTTGCGTTGGGCGTTTACGGGCCGCCCTTGACCAGAACATGGTACCAGACCCAGAGCCTAATGGCCCTGCAGGTCCGGCATTCTCTAGCCAATGTTGTACAGCCGCGAGCAATTGTCCCAGAGGATGCGCTTCTTGCTCTCGCTGGACACGTCTGGCATCTTCAGGAACTCCTGTGTTGCGTAGGGGAACTCCGAGTCGTGGTGGGGGTAGTCGGTGGAGAAGACGACGTTGGCGTCCCCAAAGGCGTCGAGCGTGTACTTGAGCTCGGTCTCATCGGCCTCGGTGCCCACGTAGCAGTTGCTGCGGAAGTAGTCGCTGGGCTTGCGGGTGAGGATACGAGCGTCCCACTCGCCGTAGAGCTCGTAGTCGCGGTCCATCCGCGCGAGCCAGAAGGGGACCCAGCCTGCGTTGGCCTCGAGGTACGCGGCGCGCAGCCCGGGGAAAAGCTCGAAGACACCGCCGCAGACCATGCTCATCACCGCCTTCATCATGCCGATGGGGTGCGAACAGGCGTGTCGCATCAGCCTGTTGTCGCCGAACTCCGAGCCGTCCTGGTGGTAGACCGAACCTGTGCCCTCGTGGAAGCCCACCGGCACGTCGAGCTCCTGCAGCGTGCTCCATAGCGGGTGGTAGTAGCCACTGTGGAGCGTCCTACCGTTGACGAAGTTGGGGCGCATGTAGACACCCACCGCGCCCAGCTCCTTAACGGCCCGTTCGGCTTCCTTGACCGCCTCCCCTCCATCGTGCTGGGGAAGCATGGCGCACACCTTCATGCGTGCAGGGTCCGCCTGGCAGAAGTCGTAGAGCCAGTTGTTGTAGGCGCGGCACACGGCAGCCGAAAGGCCTGGATCCACGTCGTCCATGCCGTTGGGGATGTAGAGCGCCACCGTCGGGAACATGATGGCGATGTCTATGCCCTCCATTTCCATTGCATCGAGTTGGGACTCGCCGGTGTACCCCTTGTCGCGCATGGGCTTTGATGCGGCGTCGGCCCGTGCGGCCATACCAACGTTGCGGACAGGTTGGTCCACGTCGACAGTCGGAAATGCGTGACCCTCGAAGAGGAATATGCCGACGCGCTGGCCCCGGACGCGGGTGATCTTGGGGGCCTGGTGCTTGTAGGGGGCGTCGAGGTACCGCTCAAACAGATTATTGGGCTCGACAATGTGCATGTCGGAGTCCATCACGGAGAAGCCGTTCTTGGCCATGGGACAGTCGCTTTCTCGCGCGGTAGGGCGCGACTGCAGAATGACGGGATGGTGCCATTGCGGGCCGCCGTATGTCAATGTGCCCATCGCCGCCGCGCTGTTGTGCTACCGTACCCCAAATGCGAGGAGAGCAGACGATGGCAGACAACGCTCCGCCCAAAGGACTTCATAGGCGCATTGAGGCCCAAGAGCGACAGCTCGGCGAGCTCGAATCGGCGATGGTGTCCCTGCAGTCGACGTACGCAGCCGCCTCCCGTCCCGAGGGCGATGCGGCGGGCGCAGCAGTTCTCGCCGAACGGCTGGCCCAAACACAGGGGGAATACGACGACGCGCTACTCGTGCTGCGGGAGCTCCAGACCATGGCCCGCCGCTTGCGCGATTGGGGACTGTCCACATCGGATACGGCGTCGTGGGCGAGCGTGTGTCGCGCGCTCGGCCTGCCCTCAGGCAGCGGCTCGCACGCCGCATTGCGCTCCAGCGAGCCCGTCCTCCATGTGTTGCTTCACCGCTGCGCCTTCCCACCGTACTGTGCTATAGACAGCGTCAGTTACAGAGGGTGAGGAAATGTGCATTTCGCTATAAAGCGAGGCCCATTCTTACCTATACGACAACTTCCCTTACAAGCTGACGAGACGTATAATTATTGAAAGATAAATTCTATTGCCCGCCGCAATAATGAAGCCTGTCAGCAGGGAGGGAACAATTGGAAATAGCTCAATTGAAAGGATTCCTGGCGGCCGCAGAGCGCGGGAGCTTTGTGCGGGCAGCGCAGTCACTCATCCTCACCCAGCCATCGTTGAGCGCGCGCATTCAGGCCCTTGAGACGGAGCTGAAGGTCACGCTCTTCCATCGAATGGGGCGTGGCGTCCGCCTCACGGAAGCTGGGAAGTCCTTCCTTCCCTACGCACAACGGGCCCTGGAAACCCTTGATCAGGGGAGGTCCGCCCTCAACGCCCTGCAGGAAGTCACCAGCGGCACCCTGCTCGTGGGCACGGCCCGGGCCATCGGCGCGTACGTGTTGCCGGATATTCTGGCCCAGTTCCGCACCGAGTATCCAGGCATTGAAGTGCACATTCGCACCGGCAGGTCCTCAGAGGTGCTCAAGATGGTGGCCGATGAAGAGGTGCAGGTGGGACTCTCTCGGACCCTCCGGCATCCGGACGTCATCGCAACCAACCTGTACGACGAGGAATTGGCGCTCATCGTCCACCCCCAGCACCCCTTCGCCGCTCGAGGTGAAGTTAGCATCTACGACGTGGCCAAGGAGCCGCTGATCCTGTACGACCGCGAATCATCGTACTTCCAGCTCATTGACCGCGTGTGCCGGGAGGCCGGCATCATCCCGAACGTCGGTATGGTGTTGGACAGCATTGAGGCGACCAAGCGGATGATTGAGCGAGGGTTGGGCATCTCATTCCTGCCCGTGCACGGCATTACACGAGAGGTCGAAACCGGCTCCTTGGCGCTTGCCCGCATTCAGGAAGGGCATCAAGTGGCGCTCCCCACCTCCGTCATGGTCCGTCGGGGCCGCGTCTACAGCCCTGCAATGCGCGCCTTCCTTGGCACACTGGCCCGACGCTACGCCGTCCTCATTCCGTCACTAGAGACCGACATCGCCGTATCCTAGCCGCGCCAATACGCTGCCGTGCGGCGCTACGCCAGGTGAAAGCGCTGCGCTAGCCGAATCACCAGCGTCGGGGCGGGCTCAATGCGCCGCACCGTCCACACAATGACGGCCGCTATTGCGAGGGCGATGACCACGCCGCCCAGTACGTCCGTGGGATATGCAACCCCAGCGTAGACTCGGGACAACGCCCACGCCGCCGCCACAGCAAAAGCGACGTACCCCAGCCGCCTGTTCGCCGTCCACAGCCCTGCCGCAAGGGCCGTACCCACGACCGCCGGGTTCGATGGGAAGGACGGATCGCTGGGGCTGTAGAAGAGTAGCTGCAGGCTTTCGTGGACAAAGGGGCGGTCGCGGGAAATGAGCTCGTCCAGGATTTCAACCGCCCAATTCCCGAACGCCATGGCGAGCAACGCCGCAAGGCACGCCTTCTGCTGCACCATGCGCGATGGAGCCGTTCTTGCGCCGAACCATGCCCCAAGCACCAGAAGAGAGAGCACCACGGGGCAAAAGTAGTCGCCAACGACGATGCGAACGACGTCGTCGAACAGGGGCACCGCCCCGACCCCGCCGTTCAGCCACCGGACTATCGCCGCGTCCACCGGCGTCCCTCGCTCCAGAGCGTCTTCAGGCTGGCGGACAGCGCGTGCAGATACGTGTGGCTTCTAAGCGCCTCGAAGCCCTCTGCGCCGCCGGGCGACGCTTCTTCGCTCCCTCGATTCAGCAGAGACGAGGCCAGCATCGTAAAGGCGCCGGCCGCAAGACTGGTGAGGGTGAAGCGGGCAGCCTGCTCGTTGCCGTTAATGCCGCTCGCGGTGTCGGGAATGTGGCGGGCCCCTTCGCGGAAGAACCACACGAAGCCGGCAACTATCAGGAGGGCGCCAAGGGCATACGCCCAAGGCATTGCGCGAACGAAGAGCAGCTTGGTCAGCCCTGCATGGGCGGATGCTATCTGGATTGCGCCCGTGGCGGCGAGGAAGACCCAGATGACGTAGTCTCGGGAGAGGTCATCCAAAGTCGGCGCTCCGATGCGGCGTTCGGGCCTCCAACGAGGGCAGCTACACCTTTGCCATGGGCGCGGGGACCGCCTCCACGCACCAGTGACGGTACCTGGGCATCTGTCCCCGGATGGCCTTGAAGTAGATGTCCTGCAGCGCCTTTGTAATGGGACCCACCTTCCCGTCCGCAATCGGCCGGTGGTCCAGCTCGCCCATGGGGGTGACGTGGGCGGCTGTGCCGGTGAGGAAGACCTCGTCGGCCAGGTAGAGCTCCGCACGGCCGATGGGGCGCTCAACGGTCGCGATGCCAAGCTCTTCGCGCGCAATCTGCATGATGCAGTTGCGCGTGATGCCGGGCAAAATGTTCGCCGTCAGCGGCGGGGTGACTAAAGCGCCGTCCTGCACGACGAAGAGGTTCTCTCCGCTGCCCTCGGCAACCTTGCCGTCGAAGTTGAGCAGGATGGCCTCATCGAAGCCGGCAAGGACTGCGTCGGTCTTGGCAAGGATGCTGTTGACATAGCTGGCGCTGAGCTTCACGCGCGGGGGCATCATCGTTTCGTCGATGCGCCGCCAGCTGGCCGTAACACAGCGCGCCACCTGCACGTCGATGTACTGTCCAAACGGGACGGCGATGATGGTGAGGCCGTCTTCAAGCTCGTGCAGCTTCAGGTTGGCCACGCGCTCGGCGCTCTTGAAGGCCAGCGGTCGAATGTACATGTCTTCGCGGTAGCCCGACCGCTCAACCAATTCGACGGTGAGTTTCACGAGCTCTTCCGGCGTCATGGGAAGCTGCATACGGAGCATCTTTGCGCCGTTCACCAGCCGCTTGTAGTGATCGAGGGGGCGGAAGATGAGGAGCTTCTCCTCCTCCTCGTTCCAGTTGCAGCGAATGCCCTCAAAGGCCGCAGTGCCGTAGTGGAGAGCGTGGGTCATGACGCCAACCTTGGCCTCTGACGCGGGCATGAACTCTCCGCGGAAATAGGCTAGCGGTGTTGGCGCCATTGTAATCTCCTTCCACTATGACCAATTGGCCTGACCGCCATTATAGGGGCAGCTACAATCGCCAAGCAAGTTTGACGGCGTCACCGTAGTCAAAGTGAGCGCAATGCGAAATAGGCCCACAACAGCGCCAGACCGGGCACGATGACGAAGATCAGCGCCAGAATGACGATCCGGTGGATCATTCGGGGACCGACAACCCATAGAGCTTGGAGACGTTGTCCAACGTCGTGATGCGTCGCACGTCGTCGGTCATGCCCTCGAAGACCATATCCAGCGCCTCCTGGGAATTCGGCCAGACGGAGTCGTGGTGGGGGAAGTCGCAGCCCCACATGAGGGTTTCCACGCCGATGGCCTCGCGGGTGAGCATGCCGGGCCTGTCGTCCTCGAAGGTGGCGTAGAACTGCCGCCGCCAGTACTCACTCGGCTTCAAGTCCAGGTACTCCGGCACCGATCGGCGGCTGCGGTAGACCGAGTGGTCCATGCGCTCAAGCCAGTTGGCAACCCATCCGGTGTTGAACTCCGCCGCCACAAACTTGAGGTCCGGGAAGCGGTGGGCCACACCGCCCGCGATGAGGTCCGACAGCGAGAACTGGATCACAGTCTGCGCGCTGGAGTAGGCCTGGATGAGGTCGGCACCGGCCAGGCCCGTTACTGCGCCGTGACCGTCGGTGAAGATGTGCAGGTTGACGGTTATGCCGGCCTCCTGCGCCGTTGCCCAGATGGGGTCGTAGACCGCGTCGGAGTAGCGAGTGCCGTTTGGTGCGGCGCACGGGATGCAGACGCCCATGTACCCCTTCGCGATGGCGCGCTCCAGCTCCCGGTGGGCGGCGACAGGGTCGTGCATCACCAGCAGCGCCAGGCCTCGCAACCGGTCCGGCACGGTGTTGCAGAAGTCCCACAGCCAGTCGTTGTAGTTCTGGAAGGCTGCGCCCAGTACCTCGGCGTCCTGCGTCCCAAAGAGCCGCATGAACACGCTGGGGAAGAGGACCTCTCCCCAAACGCCGTCGGCGTCCATCTCCTTCATGCGCTCCACGGGGTCCTTCAGTGCGGGGCGCAGGCCGTCATAGCCCTGGGCGATGATGCGGTGGGTCTCCGGGTCGTCCAGGCTCATGCCGGCGATGCCCAGCCTCCCGACGCCGCCGATGGTCGCGTTGAGGCGCGCGCCGATGGCCGGAATCTCGACGAAATCGCCCACCCCCTCGTCCCGCACGATGCGCGGCGCCCGATCGCCGAAGCGCTCCGCCAGTCCCGCAAAGACGTCGCGCGGCTCCACGATATGGGAGTCTGCAGAAATAGCCAACTTCGCCATGTCGCCCTCCTAGGCGGTTCCGGTCAAGGGTGCGCCAGCAGCATAGCGCGTATCGCTAAGGCGGGGAAGGGGCTCAATTGGGGGTGGTTCGTAGCATGATATAGACGGATGGGTCTCACATTTGCATGAAGACAAGGGAGCGGAGGTCAGAACTCCTATGCAATGGAATCAGGCGCTGAGGCCTGGGCTTGACGCGTCGTGCGTGGGCCGATAGCGGCGAAACGCCAACGGGGCGCATCCCTACCCGCCGGCCACCGCCGGCACGATGCTGACCTCGTCCGAGGCCTTGATTTCCGTCTCCAGGCCCTGGAGGAACTGGACGTCCTCGCCGTTCACGTAGATGTTCACGAAATGGCGGAGGCTGCCGGTCTCGTCAATCAGGCGCTCCTTGATGCCGGGGAACTTCTCCTCCATGGCGTCCACCATGTCGGCCAGGTTGTCCGCCTCCACTTCCACGCGGTCCTGGTCATTGGTCACGCGCCGAAGCGGCGCCGGAATCCTCACTGTGACGCCCATTTGCCGTCCTCCTCTTGCAGTACCCTGATTCTCGGGCGCCGCGGAACTCGCCGACGACGCACCGTCAATTTGCTAGCCCTTGGGAGCACCGCTACTCGATCACGTCTCCCGTGACCAACATCACCTCGATGCCCGTGGAACGCACCCACTCGATGCCCTGGTTGATCTGCTCCTCTTCGCCCTCAAGCTCCAAGACGGCCCAACCGAAGGCTTCGCGCACGTCCGCACGGCGGATGTTGGTCACAATCGGAAACTTCTGCCCAAGTTGCCAGATGACGGGCTCCTGGATCAACTCCGGCGTGAAGGAAAATCGCACTCTGAGCTTTGCCATTGCGGCTTCACCAACCCGTCCGGTTTAGATGTGCAGCACTTCAGATTCAAACGATGCCGTGTTGGGGTCTATGGTGACGGACCGCACCGTGTCCTCCACCGCTTCCAGGGTCTTGAGCCCGTTGCCGGTGATGTAGGCCACCGTCACCTCGTCGCGCTTGATGACACCGCGTTCCACCAGACGCTTCAAGCCGGAAATGACGACCCCACCAGCGGTCTCCGTGAAGATGCCCTCGTTCTCCGCCAGCATCTGGATGCCGGTGACCACCTCATCCTCCGGCACGATGGTGGCGTCGCCGTCAGACTCCTGGATGGTCTTGAGGGAATAGTAGCCGTCAGCCGGGTTGCCGATGGCCAGCGACTTGGCTATGGTGTTCGGCTTGACCGGGCGCACGCGGGTCATTCCCGCTTCGTAGGCCTCGGCAATGGGCGCGCAGCCCTCAGCCTGGGTCATGTGCATGTGTGTGCGCACCTTAGGGATGAGCCCCAAGTCCTCAAACTCGTGGAAGCCCTTCCAGATCTTGGTGAACATCGACCCGGAAGCCGACGGCACGATGCAGTGGGCGGGCGCCTGCCAACCGAGCTGCTCAGCGACCTCGTAGCCCAGGGTCTTGCTGCCCTCGGCGTAGTAGGGGCGCATGTTGATGTTCACGAAGGCCCATGGATAGGTGTCGGCCAACTCACTGCAGAGGCGGTTGACATCGTCGTAGCTGCCGTTGATGGCTACGAGCGTCGGACCGTAGATGGCAGCCCCCACCACCTTGCCTCTTTCCAGGTCGGCGGGGATAAAGATGTAGGAGGACATGCCGGCGCGGGCGGCGTGGGCGGCGACGCTGCCGGCGAGGTTCCCGGTGGAGGCGCAGGCCAGCGTCTTGAACTCGTACTCCAGCGCCTTGGTGGACGCCACGGAGACCACGCGGTCCTTGAAGGAATTCGTGGGATTAACGGCGTCGTTCTTGATGTACAGGTGGTCGAGGCCGAGCAGCCGGCCGAGGTTTGGCACCTTCATCAGCGGGGTGAAGCCCGTCTGCAGGTCAACGGCCTTTTCGGCGTCCACCGGCAGCAGGTCCTGGTAGCGCCACATGGTCAGCGGGCCGCTCTGGATGCGCTCCCTGCTGATGACCCGGGCGATTGCCTCGTAGTCGTAGGCCACCTCAAGCGGGCCGAAGCAGAACTCGCAGACGTTTAGCGGGTCCGTGGGGTACTCACGGCCACATTCCCGGCACTTCAATGCGCTTGCGAAAGCCAAGGCTGAACTCCCCTATTACCGGCGCACCGGCCCAACTTCGCGCACAACTCGACATTGCATCTGTCAATAGCCAAGCAATGGTAGCAGCGGGCCATATCTGCGTCAATCAAATGACCCGGCTCCGGGCCTTGCGCAATGCCTTCCCGAAGGCGCTGAAGTATACTTGACCTATAGTAGGATGGGACACGGGGACTTTGGCGGCGCTCCGTCAGGAAGCAAAGGGGACGCCTCGTATGCCAGCACTGCACACTGCGCGGCGCGCGTTTAGCGCCATACTCCTCGTCATTGGCATGCTCGGGCTGTTTGCCCCGTCGGTGTTGGGGCAGGACAGCGGCGGCCCCGTCTACATCGCCACCATCAACGGCGTCATCGACCTGGGCATGACGCCCTACGTCAAGCGCACACTCAGCACGGCGACGGAGGAGCGTGCGCAAGCGGTCCTCCTCGACATCAACACCCCCGGCGGCCGGCTGGACGCCGCGCTCTCCATCAAGGACGCCCTCCTCGACGCTGAGGTCCCGCTCATCGCCTACGTCAACCGCGAGGCGTTCTCTGCGGGCGCCCTCATCGCCATCTCCGCCAACAAGATCTACATGGACGAGGGCGGCGTCATGGGCGCGGCCACGCCCGTCGACCAAGAGGGAGAAAGCGCCTCGGAGAAGGTGGTGTCCGCCGTCCGGAGCGACTTCCGCGCCGTCGCCGAGGTCCGCGACCGGGACCCACGCATTGCGGAGGCAATGGTGGACAACAGCGTGGCCATCGACGGCCTGGTGGAGGAGGGCAAGCTCCTCACCATGACCACGAGCGAGGCCATCCAATGGGGCTACGCGGATGGCGAGGCGACCAGCATCGAGGAGGTGCTCGAAGCCGAGGGGCTAGCCGGGGCGGAGCTCATACGCGTGGACTACAGCCTCGCCGAGCGGCTGGTGCGGTTCCTCACCAACCCCATCGTGTCGTCGCTGCTCATCTCGCTTGGGTTCCTTGGGCTGCTGGCGGAGCTGACCTCGCCGGGTTTCGGCGTTCCCGGCATCGCGGGGATCACCCTGCTGGCGCTCTTCTTCTGGGGCGGCTTCCTGGCTGAGCTCTCGGGATGGGAGGGCGTCGCGCTGGTGGTGATAGGGTTGGTGCTCATCGCCGTGGAGATCGCGCTGATCCCGGGATTTGGCGTGGCGGGCGGCCTTGGGCTACTTGCGTTCATCGCCGGGCTGTACATATCGCTCATTGGCCAGGGCGCGACCACCGGCGACTTTGTGCGGGCGGGCCTTGTGCTGCTCTCTTCGCTGGTGACGGTGGTCTTTGGCGCCGCCGTCATCCTCACGGTGCTGCCCAACCGGCGCGGCATGGGAGGGCTGGCGTTGCAGACATCGCTGCCGCGCGGCTCCGGGTTCCTGAACCGATTCGGCGAGAGCGGCGCGCAGGTAGCCGAATCTGCTCACCACGACTACGTTTCGCTGCTCGGAAAGCAGGGCGTGGCGCTCACGGTGCTGCACCCGGCGGGCGTCGCTCAGATTGACACCCAGCGTGTGGACGTGGTATCAGAAGGAGGCTTCATCGACGCGGGGACTCCCATCGTGGTCATTGCCGACGATGAGTACCGGCGCGTCGTCCGGTCCGTGACCCCCGGAACTCCCTCCAGCGCGGACAGCTCACCACCGCAAGAATAGACACCATAGGAGATGTAACCATGGCATGGATCGGGCGAATCGTAATCCTACTCCTTCTCATACTTCCCATTGTCCTCACACTGGGACTCATCCTCATCTTCATCCCGGTCGGGTTGTGGTTGAGCGCCATCTTTGCGGGTGTGCCGGTCAGCCTGCTGAGCCTCATCGGGATGAAGCTGCGGAAGGTCAGCCCGAACGCCATCGTCGAGCCGCTCATCTCCATTACCAAGGCGGGGATTGACCTCGACATCAACGAGATGGAAGCCCACTACCTGGCAGGCGGCAACGTGGGCCGCGTGGTATCCGCCATGATCTCCGCCGACAAGGCCAACATCGACCTGACATGGCAGCGCGCCACCGCCATCGACCTGGCGGGCCGCGACGTGCTGCAGGCGGTGCAGACGAGCGTCAACCCCCGCGTGATCAACACGCCGCGGGTGTCCGCTGTAGCCAAGGACGGCATCCAGCTCATCGCGGTGGCGCGGGTCACCGTGCGCGCCAACCTCGACCGCCTGGTCGGTGGCGCGGGTGAAGAGACCATCCTGGCCCGTGTCGGCGAGGGCACCGTCTCGGCAATCGGCTCCGCGGACGCGCACAAGGCCGTGCTGGAGAACCCAGACCAGATCTCGCGCAAGGTGCTCTCCGGCGGATTGGACGCCGGGACCGCCTTCGAGATCCTCTCCATCGACATCGCCGACGTGGACGTGGGGCGCAACATCGGCGCGCAGCTGCAGATCGACCAGGCAGAGGCGGACAAGCAGATCGCACAGGCGCGAGCTGAGCAGCGGCGCGCCATGGCCGTCGCGCAGGAGCAGGAGATGGTGGCCCGCACCCAGGAAATGCGCGCCCTTGTGGTGGAGGCCGAGGCAGAGGTGCCTAGAGCCATGGCGGAAGCTTTCCGAGCGGGCAACCTCGGCATCATGGACTACTACCGCATGCGGAACGTCCAGGCGGACACTGCCATGCGCGAGAGCCTGGGCGACCAGCCGGAAGAAGGCACCCAGCCTTAAGGACTCGGCGGCAGGAGCGGACCGGATATGGCCAACAATAGACTTGAAGAACTTCGACGGCGGGCGCAGGAGCGCATTCAACAGGTGCGTGAATCGATGGAGCGCGGCGAAGACGTTGCTCAATCCGCGCCACCGATGGAGGCTCCTCCGCCTCCGCCTGCTGAGCGGCGCAGAGAGTCCACGACTCGCGACGCCTACCAGGTAGGCCCGCAGTCCCTGGAAGGACCCTCGCTGGAGGGGCGCTCGCTGGAAGTGCCCGGCTATGAAACTCAGCGCACACAGCTTGAAGCCACGTTGATGGAGACGCTGCGGCCAACCTCCTTCTCTGAGGGGCCGCAGCGGCGACCGGTCGCGCCCATCGCGACGCAGCGAGGGCGCCGCTCCAGGGCGGCCAAGGTGCTGAACAAGGACTCGCTGCGGCAGGCGATGCTCGCCATCGAGATCCTCGGGAAACCGGTCTCCGAGCGGCCGCCCCAAGGGCTTGGGGAGCTGTAAGTCGTCAGCATCGCGACTGCCCTCGCTTCACCTCCACGGCGGGCCTGTTTCCGTGTGCACCCCAGATCCTTCCTTCCAAGAATCCGTCGAACCTCTTTCCCCTCGACGGCGGCGCGTGGCTGGGAGTATGGATATCCCATCCGGCGGCAGTAGTCGATACATGGGCGGCCAGATACGCAAATCACATTGTTCCAAAAATGGCGAAACAATCCCTGTCCCGCGAGACGCGTTCCGGATGGGAATTTTTGCTGTATGGGCGTGCGAATCCGTTCCGTTTCCGCGATGCGCAGAACGGTGTGGGTGCGTCTTGTTGCGGGATGTTGCTTCAGTCGGCATGGGGTGAGGGTAACGAGTGGTGTCGCTTTGGGGCAAGGACCTCGTGTCAGGTTTGGGGTTTCGCAGGGGACTGTTTCTCGCGTACCCTGTGCGCGTTCCAAGGTCATGCTGCACTCATGGAGGGCCTATGAAGATTGTTAGCTACGAGACCAGGGCTGTGGTTGTCCCTCGCGAGCCGGGGCCGCCCGTTGGGGGGGCGAACGTTGCGCCCTTTGTCGCGCTGACCCTGCGCACCGACGACGGCATCGAGGGGATCGGGTACGCGGGCTTCGTCAGCGACGTCATCCTCAAATCCCTCCACGAGTGCGTCAACGCCATGGCGGAGCTGTCGATTGGCAGCGACCCAGCGTACATCGAGGCCATTGGCAAGCGGCTGCGCGCGGTGGGCGGCGGCTCGCCGGAGGGGATGGTCACGCGGGCATCGGCGGCGGTGGACGTCGCGCTGTGGGACATCAAGGGGAAGGCGCTGGGGCAGCCCGTCCACAAGCTGCTGGGCGGCTATCGGGACCGGATGCCCGCCTACGCGAGCGGGTTCCTGTGGCGCACCTACGACCTGGAAGCGCTTGCGACGACGGCCGCGCGGCTCGTGGATGAGGGGTATCGGTCGATGAAGTTTCGCATTGGTGGCGAGAAGACGCCGGCGGCAGAGGTGGAGCGCGCGCGCGTGATGCGGGAGGCCGTGGGCGACGGGGTCGACATCATGGTGGACATCAACCAGGGGTGGGACGTCAATCAGTCGATCAGCATCGGGCGGCGGCTGGAGGAGTACGGGCTCTACTGGCTGGAGGACCCGACGGACCACCACGACTACCCGGGGCTGGCGCGGATCGCGGACGCGCTGACGACGCCCATCGCGGCGGGGGAGTACCACTACGGGCTTGCGCCGTTCCGGCACATGCTGGAGCACCGGAGCATCGACATCGTGATGATCGACCTGCTGCGGGCCGGGGGCATCACGCAGTGGATGAAGGCGGCGCACATGGCGGAGGCGTTCAATCTGCCGGTGGTGAGCCACCTGGCGCCGGAGATCATGGCGCACACGATGGTGGCGATCCCGAACGGGCTGACCGTGGAGAACATGCCGTGGAGCGCGGCGCTGTTCCAGGAGGTCCCGGCCATCGAGAACGGGGAGATCATCCTGACCGACAAGCCGGGGCTGGGGCTGGCGTGGGACTTGGAGGCGCTGGACGCGTTTGCGGCGTAGGGATCCCTCGTCGGGCCGAGGGATTGGGGAGCGGAGACGCCCCTGGGCCTCGCCTCTGCCCTGGATTCCCGCTTTCGCGGGAGCGACGGTTGGGGGAGTGCGGGCCGAGCGGCTGCGGCAGGTTGTTTTGGCATTCGATTTGTAGCTGGCGTGGCACACTTTAGCTACAAATCCAAGAATTTTTTTACAGAGAGAAAACAACCCCTCCTGTTGCTTGACGTGCTGCCATTGGCCATCGCTGTGGACCATGCCACCAACGATTAGGACGGCGCTCACGACGGTGTGGGAAGCCGTGATGTTGTGGTTGCGGTGGGGGTTTGCGACTACCATGGGGAGACGGTAGCGTTCTTCGGAGCGATGGGGCAAGAGGGCCGTGTCAGGGTGCGCCGACGCGCACGGGGTGGGGTTGCTGGTTTCATGGGAACGAGGACTCGTTTCGGTAGTCGAATCGTAGCTGGCGTGGCACATTTCAGCTACAACTCCAATCTTTTGTTGCAAAACGGGCCCCCACCCCTCCTGTTGCTTGACGCGCCGCCTCTGGCCATCGCTGTGGACCATGCCACGGACGTATAGGACGGCGCACACGACGGTGTGGGGGGCCGTGATGTCGTGGTTGCGGTGGGAGTTTGCGACTACCATGGGGAGACGGTAGCGTTCTTCGGAGCGATGGGGCAAGAGGGCCGTGTCAGGGTGGCGCGCCGTGCTGGGGGTGGGGGTGACGGCGGCGTGGGAACGGCGCGTGCGGGGGACCCCCTTCGAGTGTCCTCAGGACAGGCTTTGACAGGCTCAGGGTGAACGGGGAACATCGCGCCACCTCTCTGGGTTCGTGCCTTCGCGGGAATGACGGTGAGGTTGGGTGGGTTCGTTGAGGGTGTTGGTAGAGGAAGGTGAGGTTCCCGCCTGCGCGGGAACGACGGGATGGGGCGGGAACGACAATGGGGTGGGGCGGGACGGCAAGTGCCGGTGGTCGCGGGAGGCCCCCTTCGAGTGTCCTCACGACAGGCTTCGACAGGCTCAGGGCGAACGGGTGTTGGGGGGTGCGGGGTTCCACGATGGTGGGCTGTGATGGGGTTGCCCGGCCCGGCGCCCCTCTGGATACCGGCTTTCGCCGGTATGTCGGTGGGGTGGGGCGGGTTTGTTGAGCTTGTTGGTTGAGGAAGGTGAGGTTCCCGCCTGCGCGGGAACGACGGTGGGGTGGGAACGACGGTGGGGGGGTGTGGGTCGGTTGGCGCTGCTGGTCGCGGGGGGCCCTTCGACAGGCTCAGGGCGAACGGAGTTGCGAGGGGGCCGTACGAATTTTGGCGTTTGGGGTGTTCCGACGGTGGGTGGGTTGGTATTACGAAACTTTGGTGAGAGGGATGAGATGTACGGACTTGAGGGTAAGGTGGCTTTGGTTACTGGGGCTGGCGGGGAGAATGGGATGGGCCGGGGGATTGCGACTCGGCTGGCGCGGGAGGGGGCGGATGTGATCGTGAATGACTTCACGGCTATTCCGTACCCGGACCGCCCTTGGCGCGGGGTGTCGTCGGTGGTCGAGGAGATCGAGGAGATGGGGCGGCGGTCGAAGGCGATCATCGCGGACGTGTCGGACACGGCGCAGGTGGGGGCGATGTTCGCGGAGGCGGTGGCGGAGTTCGGGAAGATTGACATCGTCGTATCGAACGCAGGCTCGCGGCCCGGGGGCGATCGGAAGGTGATGGTCGACGTGTCGGACGAGGACTTCGACCTGGTGCAGCGGGTGAACGTGCGGGGGACGTGGCTGGTGTGCCAGGCGGCGGCTCGGCACATGATTGCGCGCGGCGGGGGCGGCCGGATCATCACGATGTCATCGCGCGCGGGCAAGACGGGGACGGCGACGTACGCGGCGTACTGCGCGAGCAAGTTTGCGGTGATTGGGATCACGCAGAGCCTGGCGCTGGAGTTGGCGCAGTACGGGATCACGGTGAACGCGATCTGTCCGGGGCTGGTGGACACGGAGCGGGTGGACTACATCGCGGCGGCGACGGCGCCCGAGGGGCAGAGTGCGATGGAGCACCGGGCGTTCATGGTGCGGGAGCGGTCGGCGACGATCCCGCTGGGACGGCTGGCCGTGGCAGCGGACATCGCGCGGGTGGTGGCGTTCCTGGCGTCGGAGGAATCGGACTACGTCACGGGGCAGGCGCTGAACGTGGCGGGGGGGTACGAGGTGCATTAGGTGGGGGGGTGGATTCTAGCCTTTCATCTGGAGGGGAAGGAATGAAAGTGGGCGACCAACAAAACTGCATACCTGTCGCTTTACCCTGCCAACCCTCCCTATAGGGTCAGGCAAATACAGCATAAGGAATGTCCCACTGCTTGAGCTGGGATGCTATAAAGTCCATAACGCGACATATCCGAGCAATCTCTTCCTCAAAGGCAGAGTCTGACAGGCTCATAGCAAGAAACGTATGCCCATGGCGTGGCCCTAAGACTGCGTCAAGCGTCCCTTCACGTTTACTGGAAGGACGTGGTGACCACGCGATGTCCTCCCGGCCCATAATCTGTCGGAACAGTGACAAGTATCCATGTGCTAGGGCGTCGCGGGCGAAAGTCACCCTAGCAAGGTCATCCTTTAGTTCTTGCGTCATCTCATCATCAAAGCACTCCAGGAACACTCCTCTTAAACTCTCTGAGGATAGTTGCTCCAACTTGAGGGTTGCGGCTCGGGATAGGTCGGATGGGAATTGCTTACCGTTGTCTCTCGCAGCACTTTCCTTCAATTCAGGACTCTCGTGAAAGCAGATTAGTGCTACCATCTGGCTTTGAAGCCAAAGCGCTGCTGTCAATAGTTTGCCGTGGCGACCAAACACGTCCTTTTCGTTTAGCAGATACAGCAGAAAGTGGGGAGGCATGCCTTCGGCCATGGGCTTTGCGTCAAATATGGTCTTCCATTCCAAAGTTGGCTTGGGCGTGCCCTCATCCTGATGTGGCTTCGGCGTACCTTTGTCTTGGCGACGTCGTTCTGCTCTATTCATATCTTTGTTCTCCAATTGGCCCTCTTTACAGGAACCAATGCAAGAGTGATCCCCGGCGTCGGACTTCTAACCGGATGCCCACTTCAGGAGAGTGGCAAGCCAATGAGGGTCGTACTAGGCGGAGTCCACTATGCCGAATCAGGTTTCTCTCTCAGTTCTTTAGTTCTTTGGACGAATCCGTCGACCCGTGCTTGATGCGTGTACGCTTGCTCGAGGGCCGTGCCAAGGTAATCCAAAATGTCTTCGACTTCTTTAGCGTCAAAGGTGTCAACGTCGATGTCATCATGCCCCGAAATGTTGGCCCAGAGGCGTAGTTGATCGACTGCTGCGAAAATGGCAGGGGTGATGATCTGCTTCTCCGCCAGCTCTTTGTAACTCTTCGCTTGCTTGTCACCTAAGAATCGTTCAAGCGCGATGCGACCGGCCATAAGAGCCGCTAGATTGGCACCTGCGGCGTGCGCGATACGAGCGTTCTCGTATGCTTCCCTTACCTTTTCCGGGACACCAGCGGGCGCTGGTGGGCAGGTGAGAGGCCAAACTGGGCGCCTCCTTTCCGCAACGAAAAATCCCGAACAGGCCATACATTGCACTATGGACATGTCACTTACCGCAAGGCTGTTTCCGTCCCTGAGTGACACGGGTTCGTTAGGGGTAAATGAATTGCAACGAGGACATTTGACGCTGGCCACAAGGACTACCTCTCGTCGGATGACTTGCAGACTCAAAAGATAGGGTAGCAAGGCCACAGGCTGTGTCGCTAGGACTCTGTGGGTTCTTTTTGGCCAAATGGGACTACTGGAGAGTTGCCACTGCTGGGGTCTTGGACCGGAGGCGGTCGATTCGGGAGACGCCACTACGCACCCCCTCATCCCCGCCCCTCTGGATTCCTGCCTCCGTAGGAATGACGCGGGTAGGGCAGGCCCTTCGACAGGCTCAGGGCGAACGGGGCTTGGGGTTTGCGTTGCAGCAATCGTGGGGCGGCGGCGCCTAGAGTTTCGCGTTTACGTTTTTTAGGAAGTCTTCTGCGCCTATGCGGAGGAGGGCCCAGGCGGAGATGGTTACGAAGTTGGCGCCCTGTTGGATGAATTCGGCTACGCCGGCGGTGTTGTTGGGGCTGTTGCCGCCTACGCCTACGTGCACCCCGCCGGCGCGGATGCGGGGGATGACCTCGCTCATGACGCGGCGGACCTCGGCGGCGCCGGGGTTGCCGAGGCTCTGGCCGAGGTCGGAGGGCGCGACGTGGAGGACGTCGGCGCCGGTGACCTGCAGGATATCGTCGAGGTTGTTGACGGCTTCGATGTCCTCGACCATGGGGATGACGAGCAACTGGGAGTTGATCCAGGCCGTCGCCTCGCTCATGGAGACACCGATGCCGTAGTTGTGGGCGCGGCCACCGGCGACGCCGCGGTAGCCCTCGGGGGCGTAGCGGGCGGCGCGAGCGACGGCGGCGGCCTCTGCGCCGGTGTTGACGTGGGGCACGATGATGCCCTGGAGGCCACGGTCGAGGTAGCGGAGGATGGTCTGCTCCGAGTGGTCGGGAATGCGGGCGATGGGGGTGATGCCGAAGGACTCGGCGGCGCGGACCATGTGCTCGACCTGGTCGAGGGTGGCTGGGCCGTGCTCGCAGTCGATCATGACGAAGTCGTAGCCGAGGGCGCCGAGGATCTCGACCATGTCGGGAGCGTAGCGGGTGACGATGCCGCCGAAGACGACGTTGCCTTCGTTGAGCTTGGCTTTGGTGGTGTTGGTGCGCATGGTGGTGTCTCCTTTGTGTTGTGTGGTGTCCGGGATTGTTGTCGCGGGTGGCCGGTTAGTTAAGATTCCCGTCGTCTGGCAGGGGGCCTGCCAAAGGCAGGCGGGCGATTCGCGAATCGCCCCTACACACGTTCCTCCGCTGCCCCTCATGCCGAACGGACGCGCCCCGCCTTTACGGTACGTTGGGCGATTCGCGCATCATCCTTTCGAGTACCCCCTCATCCCCACACCTCTGGATTCCTGCCTCCGCAGGAATGACGCGACCTTAGACAGGCTTGCCCCAGCCGCCGCCGGGGGTGCGGATACTTAGGACGCCGGCGGCAATCGTGTACTACAAGGAGCCGTCTATGATCACGTCCAAAAGGGCCGGTCTGCCGGAGGCGACGGCGCGGTCGATGGCGGGCTTGATCTGGGAGGGCTCAGTGATGCGCTCGCCGTGGACGCCCATGCTGTTGGCGATAGATGCCATGTCGAAGGGGGCGGCGAAATCGGAGTAGGGCAACCGTCCCCCTGAGGTCTCCGGCAAGCCGAGGATCTCGCCCTGGTAGACGTTGAAGTTGACCTTGAGGACGCGGTACATGCCGTTGTTGAGGATGACGAAGACGCAGGGGATGTTGTCGTTGGCGGCGGTCCAGAGCCCCTGAACCGTCATCATGGCACTGCCGTCGCCGATGATGCCGAAGACGGGGCGGCCGGGGTAGGCGACCTGGGCGCCCATGGTCGCGCCGATGCCGCCGCCGATGGACTGCCCGCGGACAGCGCGGATGTCGCCGCGACGGGCGGCGTGGAAGTAGTGTCGCAGGGGGCCGCGGTTGCTGATGGCGTCGTCGACGACGACGGCGTCGCGGGGGAGGGCGGCGGCAAGCTCGGACATCATGCGGGCCGGGCTCATGGGACGGTGGTCCCACCGCTCGGCGACGGACTCCTCGAAGGCCGCGCGGTTGCTGCGGGCCTCAGCGACGACGGCGCGGCGGCGTTGCTCGATGGCGGGCAGGCCGGCGGGAGACAACCGCTCCTTCACGAGCGCGGTCAACTCGGCGAGGGCGAGACCGCAGTGGGCGACGATGCCAACGCCGGTGGGCTCGGAGCGGCCGATGCGTCCGGGGACGGGGTCGATGTGCACGAGGCTGGCTTCGGGGGGCAGGATGACGTCGCCCCAGTAGAAGAGCTCCTCGAAGGGGTCGGCGCCCACGGCCAGGACGAGGTCAGCGGACTGCACGGCAGCGCGCGAGGCGGCGACGCGCAGGGAGAGGTTGCCGAGGAACTGGGGATGGGCGGTGGGGAATGCCACCTCTGCGCCCCGGGCCTGGTAGACCGGAAGGCCCATGAGCTCCGCCAACTCCACCGCCTGTGCGTTGCCGTCATCGTCGGAGAGGCGGTCGCCCACCAACATGATGGGGCGGGCGGCGTCGAGCAGCAGGGAGGCGGCGCGAGCGATGCCCTCCGCGCTGGGGCGCGTGGCGTCGAAGGCGGGCCGGGAGGGCACGATGTTCATCTCGGCGATGCCCTCGAGGGCGTTGGAGGCGAGTCCGACGTAGACGGGCCCCTTCGGATGACTGTTGGCCTCGTTGAAGGCGCGGCGGAGAGCGCTGGGAACCTGGCCGGGGTGGGAGAGCTCGACGGCCCACTTGGTGACCGGCCGGACGAGCTGGGCCAAATCGGTCATGGACTCATTCACCTTGCGGACATCGTAGTTGGCGGAGGTGACGACCATGGGTGTGCCGGTGTTGAGGGCGTCGAGCATGAGGGCGATGCCGTTGGCGAGCCCGCTGTCGACGTGGAGGCTGACGAAGGAGGCGCGACCGGTAGCACGGGCGTAGGACTCGGCCATGCCCATGGCGACGCTTTCCTGGAGGGTCAGGAAGTAGCGAATCTCCGGGTAGTCGCCAAGCAGGTCGATGATGGGCGCCTCGCTGGTGCCAGGGTTGCCAAAGATGTACTCGACACCCTCGGCCTTGAGCATTTCAAGCAGCGCCTGCTTGCCGGTCATCGATTCAGCCATGGAGGCCTCCAGTGGTGTTCTGCCCGGAAGGACGCGGGGCGGGCAGCCGGAATGCGGGAATGCCGGAATGCCGGAATGCCGGAATGCCGGAATGCCGGAATGCCGGATAATTCTACACCAAGCGAGGGGCGGGGGGTTGGGGGTCGACAGGCTCGTGCGAACGTTTGGGACGCTCCCCCATCCTATCCCTTCCCCCCTGAGGGGGGAAGGGATAGGGGCCTATATACGTGTGTAAGCCCCCTAGGAAGGGCAATCTAAGGGCAGTTAAACGTCATACCCAAGATGTACTAGACTCTAGCGACTCCACGGATCTGGAGGTATAAAAGGTTGTCGCAATACCCGCTTATGCTCCTCATATGCCTCCTTTACCTCCGCCTTATGTGGCGGTAACTTTAGCAACTCACACCTTCGCCGATGATCTTGGCACTCAGAGTGCATAGCACACTCCCAATCCAGACTCATATCATCACTATGCCTATCTTGAATGACCGGTGCATTCATCAAATTTGGGTAGGGATCCCCCGCATGAACTTTCAAGGCAAATGGGAAAATAGACTCGTCAACCGGAATAGTCGCGTGAGGATTCACCCATAAAATGGCCCGCCGGTGCTGCCATTCTAAGACGGCGGAAAGTGACGAACCGGAAAACGCTGGAGCAGTTGGACCATATTTCTCTACAATGAGACTCTTTGTTCCACTCTTGACAACCTCTTTAGAAGACTTGGAAACAATCACATAGAATGACGAATCTCCATAGAGAACATCTGCAGCCTCATGCCACTCCTCCGACTGATTGCACAATGCAATCACGTAAGCTAAGCCGTCCCTCTCACATAGAGACCCATACGTCACGACCTTGACTGATACAACCTCATAGAGTCGCTTTCCAGACTCTTCTACTGAACCTCCATGCCCATATCCGCCAGTCGTATTCATGAGGTTCTGAAATTCCACCTTTAACTGAAGCAACGCACACTCAACAATGGTCGAGTCACCAACCTTCAGGTCAGGCGTCTTACCCCAAAGCCTTGGATGATGATCTACTTCAATCCCATGATTCCTGAATCGTGAAGCCAAAGAATGTTCCCAACACAAAGCGAGAGGATTTGCACCCTCTTCCATTGACATCCCATATAGCCGTGAACACCGAGGAAGATAATGATATGGCACCCTCGCCATTACTTCCCTCCCTTCTGATTCTCGCATCACTCTAGATACTCCTCTAGGTTACACAGATATATGAGCCCCAAGGGATACCCCACACCCCGCACCTCTGGATTCCTGCCTTCGCAGGAATGACGCGGGTGGGGAGGCGCCCTTCGACAGGTTCACGGCGAACGGGGGGAGGCTCCCCCATCCTAACCTTCCCCCCGAGGGGGAAGGGACTACGAGGCGGGCTGGCCCCAGCCGCCACCGCCGGGGGTGCGGATGCTTAGGACGTCGCCGGGGGCTACGTCGAGGGTGACCTTGGGTGGGAGGTGGACCTCCTCTACGCCGTGCTTGAGGAGGACGGTCTCGCCGGGGGTGGCGTCGGCGCCGCCCTGGAGGCCGTAGGGGGCGGAGCGACGGCGGTCGGCGAGGACGGTGACGACGGCGGGGGCGAGGAACTCGGTGTCGCGGACGACGCCGTCGCCGCCGGTGTAGCGGCCATCGCCGCCGGAGCCGCGGCGGACGCGGTAGCTGCGGACGCGCATGGGGTGGTAGAGCTCGAGGGCCTCGATGGGTGTGTTCATGGTGTTGGTCATATGGGTGTGGACGGCGGAAAGGCCATCGGCGCCGGGGCGGGCGCCCATGCCGCCCGCGATGGTCTCGTAGTAGGCGAATCCCCTGTTCGCGCCGTCCTCATGCCCGCCGACGAGGACGTTGTTCATGGTGCCCTGGCTGGCGGCGGGAATCACGTCCGGGAGGGCCTTTGCGAGGGCGCCGAGGAGGACGTCGGTGATGCGCTGGGAGGTCTCGACGTTGCCGGCGGCGACGGCGGCGGGCGGTCGCGGGTTCACCAAGCTGCCCTCGGGGGCGACGACGGTGACGGGACGCAGGATGCCCTGGTTGGCGGGCGCGGCCTCGCCGACGACGCAGCGGAGGACGTAGAGGGCGGCGGACAGCGTGACGGCAAGGGGCGCGTTGATGCAGCCGCGTCGCTGGGCCGCCGTCTCGGAGAAGTCGAGGGTCATGGCGTCGCCGCGGACGGAGACGGTGACGGCGATGGGGACCGGCTCGTCGGTGAGGCCGTCGTCGTCCATGACGTCGCTGAAGGAGTAGTCGCCGTCGGGCAGGGCGCTGATGGCGGCGCGGGTGAGGCGCTCGGAGTAGTCGAGGAGGGCGGCCTCGTGCTCGTAGACGACGGACCAGCCGTAGCGGTCGACCATCTCCTGGAGGCGGCGCTCGCCGGTGCGACAAGCGGCGATCTGGGCGGCAAGGTCGCCGCGGCGCTCGTCGGGCGTGCGGGAGTTGCGGCAGAAGAGGGCGACGACCTCCTGGTTGACGTCGCCGGCGCGGACGAGCTTCAGCGGCGGGATGATGAAGCCCTCCTGGAAGAGCTCGGTCGAGCGGGGGAGGGAGCCGGGGGTCATGCCGCCGATGTCGGCGTGGTGTGCGCGGTTGGCGACGAAGCCGACGAGGGCCTCGCGGCGGGGGGCGTTTGTCCTTCGATTTGTGGCACGGGGAGGCCCTTCGACAGGCTCAGGGCGAACGTTCATCCTTCGATTTCCCTCAGGACGAACGGGGGCGAAGACGGGGGCGACGAGGGTGACGTCGTTGAGGTGGGTGCCGCCGAGGTAGGGGTCGTTGAGGGCGATGATGTCGCCGGGGTCGAACTGGAAGCCCTCGAGGGCGGCGGCGACGGAAGCGGGCATGGCGCCGAGGTGGATGGGGATGTGGGAGGCCTGCGCGACCATGTGGCCGTTTGGGTCAAAGAGGGCGCAGGAGTAGTCCTTGCGCTCCTTGATGTTCGGGGAGAAGCCGGTGCGGCCGAGGGCGACGCCCATCTCCTCGGCGACGGAGGCGAGGAGGTTCTTGAAGACCTCAAGGGATACGGCGTCTACGGGCATTTTTCGCTTGCTCCAGGTGCGTTGCGTCTCGGATCTGTTGGGTGATTGTAGCACGCCGAGTGTGGACGCCCTTCGACAGGCTCAGGGCGAACGGGGCAGGTCATTGTCGCAGAGCTAACGTGGCCTGGCCGCTTTGTCCGAATCGATATCCGAGCAGCCTCCGCGGTTGCACGCAACTACCCGGAGCACATGGGAACAGCATCGCTGCCACAGATGGACCCCTTCGCTCAAGACTTGATTGGCACAACCATAGCGGCAGGAAGATGGAAAGTCGCCGACGTTCACGTGGCGCGTTCAAGGCAATTACCTGCGCGGAGGGCGGTTTCGACTCCGTCTACGTGGTGTCCCTCGCATGCTGGTGCAATGGTACCTGGCTAGGGTGGACGTGCGCTTGACTCATTAGAGATGGGATTCTACTCTTTAATGCGGTGCATCCGAACGTGGTCCTGCGGTCCGGTGCAACCATTATTTGGACGTGCAATCAGCACGGATGAGCATCGGAGGCAGCCATGACGGAGTTCACTCTCGACGTGCATCTTGACGGGCGCGGGGTCCTCGACACCATCGGAGAGGATGTCCGCCGAGGCCTCACTGCGCCCCAGAAATACCTATTCCCCAAGTACCTTTACGATGCTACCGGTTCCCTCATCTTCGAGCAGATTACGGAGCTGCCGGAGTACTACCCCACCCGTACCGAGCTCGCCATCCTCTGTGCGCAGGGGGCGGATATACTCCATCGCGCCGCGCCCCACGAGCTGCTGGAGCTGGGCTCCGGTGCATCCACCAAGGTCCGCACCTTACTGGACGCCCGCCCAAACGTGGACACCCCCGGGCGATACGTGGCCTTCGACGTGAGCGAGTCCATCGTTCGGTCCGCGGGCGACGAATTGCTGGAACGCTACCGCGGCCTGGAGCTGCACGGCGTCATCGGCGACTTCGAACGGCACCTGGGTATGGTCCCGCCAGCGATTGGTCGACGGCTCGTGCTATTCCTGGGCAGCACCCTGGGCAACCTTGAGCAGTCGGAGCAGTGCGCCATGCTGGCGGAGATTCAAATGCTGTTGGTCCCCGGAGACTCCCTGCTGCTGGGGGTTGACCTGGTGAAGGACGTGTCGGTGCTGGAGGCCGCCTACAACGACGCTGCCGGCGTCACCGCCGCCTTCAGCCGCAACATCCTGAGCGTAATCAACAACGCCCTCCATGCGGACTTTGACCAAGAGGACTTTCGCCATGGCGCCCACTACAACCCGGACGCCGCTCGCATCGAAATACGCCTTCATGCCAAGCGCGCGAACTCCGTCCGCATTGCAGACCTCGACCTGACCGTGGACTTCGCGGAGGGCGAGTCCATTTGGACGGAAAACTCCCACAAGTTCACCCGGGAACTCGCCGCTAGGCTCCTGGAATCGTCGGGCATGGCGATTGAGGCGTGGTACACGGATGAACAGGAGTACTTTGGCCTCGCCCTGGCGTCGGCGTCCTAGCGCACTACGCGCTGGGCCCAAGGAGGAGTGATGATAGAGGCAACAACGGAAGCGGGCCTCACAACACCCTTGCCCTCGCTGGCGGAGCGCTACCGGCGGGTGCGCCAGTGGACGGAGCAGCTCTGCAGCCCCCTGGCGACGGAGGACTACGTCATCCAGTCCATGCCGGACGCGAGCCCCGTACGCTGGCACCTTGCGCACACCACTTGGTTCTTCGAGACCTTTGTCCTCAAGCCCTTCGTCCCGGACTACCAGCCCTACCACCCGCTGTACGAGTTCCTCTTCAACTCCTACTACAACGCCGTGGGGGCGCAATATCCCCGGCCGGAACGCGGCCTTCTCTCCCGCCCCTCCGTCAGCGAGGTGTACCAGTACCGCTCCCACGTGGACCACGCGCTGCTGGACTACATCGAGACCGCCACGCGGGAGCAGGTGGCGCGCCTTGAAGAGACCCTGGTCCTCGGCTTCAACCATGAGCAGCAGCATCAGGAATTGCTCATAACGGACCTGAAGCACATGCTCTCCCACAACCCGCTGGAGCCGGTGTACACGCCAGCGCCCCCGTCGTCGCCAAGCATCGTGCCCGAGTTGCGGTGGGTGAGCATCCCCGGCGGCTTGTACACCGTAGGCCACGAGGGGGGAGGCTTCAGTTTCGACAGCGAGGGACCGCGGCATCAGACGCTGCTACAGGACGCCAGGATCGCCTCGCGCCTGGTCACCACCGGGGAATACCTCGAATTCATGGGGGACGGCGCGTACCAACGCTCCGACCTCTGGCTCTCCGACGGCTGGCGCACCGTCCAAGAGCAGGGCTGGTGCGCGCCCCTCTACTGGGTGGAACGCGACGGAGCGTGGTGGCAGTTCACCCTGCATGGCATGCGCCCCGTCGACCTCGCCGAGCCCGTTTGCCACGTGAGCCACTACGAGGCGGACGCCTTCGCCCGCTGGGCCGGCGCGCGCCTTCCCACGGAGGCGGAATGGGAGGTGGCGGCTTCCTCGCTGCCCACCCATGGCAACTTCGCGGAGTCGCGCGCCTTCCATCCGACGCCGGCCCCGGACGCGTCCGGCAGCATGACGCAGGCCTTCGGCGACGTATGGGAGTGGACGCAGAGCGCCTATTTGCCGTACCCCGGCTTCCGCGCGGCCCCCGGCGCCATCGGCGAGTACAACGGCAAGTTCATGTCCGGCCAGATGGTGTTGCGGGGCGGCTCCTGCGCCACACCTGCATCCCACATCCGCGCCACGTACCGCAACTTCTTCCCACCATCCGCTCGCTGGCAGTTTACCGGCCTTCGCCTTGCACAGGACGCGTAGCGCTTCCGAGAGCATTCGATGAGGCGCGGTAGCGCGGGCTGTCGCGCCTCATTTGCGTCAAGGTGCAACGGTCTTCTGACGCCTCCCACTTCAGAGTAGTTAGTTGGCGCTACTACTACATGGTCTCGAGAGGGGGGCGTGCCGTCGGCGAAGGGGTCGGTCGCGATGGGCGATTTCGGGGATGACGGCAGCTTTGTGGCGAAGGTGCGAGGTTGCATTGACCGTGGTGGACGTGGTATCACTGCGTAGTTTGCACCCGGCGTCACAATTGAGAGGAGTCACCACCCCCATGAAGTTCTACAATTTCGACGAGTTCACGTATCCCGGGATACCCGATGAGGTTGGCCCGGAAACCCTGCAGACCAACCGCTTCTGCGACCCCGGCCTTGTGGCGGAGACCTACCGGGAGCACCTGGAGGAGTTCATCTATTGCGAGGAGCTGGGGTTTGAGGGGGTGTTCGTCAACGAGCACCACTTCACGTACTTCAGCCTGAACCCCTCGAGCACGCCGCTGGCGGCGGCGCTCATCGCGAAGACGGAGCGGATGAAGGTGGGCGTGATGGGGCACGTGCTGCCGCTGCGCCACCCGGTGCACACGGCGGAGGAGTTCGCGCAGCTCGACTGCCTGTCGGGCGGGCGGTTCATCGGCGGCATCGTGCGGGGCGTGCCGCAGGAGCTGATCTCGTACAACGTGGACCCGTTCACGAGCCGGGAGCGCTTCGCGGAGTCGTACGACATCGTGAAGCGGTGCCTGTCGGAAGAGCTGTTCGACTACGAGGGGAAGTTCTACAACCTTCGGGCGGTCTCGGTGTGGCCGAAGCCGATCCAGAACCCGCTGCCGATCTGGATGCCCGCGGGGTCGGCGGAGACCATCGAGTTCGCGGCGGAGCGGCACATCCCCATCGCGCGGGTGTGGAACCCGACGGCGGTCTTTCAGGACGCCTTCGAATACTACAAGGACGTGGCTCGGGAGCAGTTCGGATGGGAGGCCACGCCGGAGTACTGCATCGGATCTCGGTACCTGCACGTGGCAGAGACGAACGAGCAGGCGATCGAGGAGTGCCGCGAGGCGGTGATGTACGTGCGGCGGCTGACGGCGTTCAGTCGACCGGTGCCGATGCCGGCGCCGCTGCCGGGCGTGCAGACGGACCGCAGTTTCGACTACCGGAAGCGCTCGCGGGGCGCGGAGATGCCGGCGCCGGGGACGCCGTTCGAGAAGCTGCGGGAGTCGGGGTACATCGTGTGCGGCGACCCGGACTACGTGGCGGAGTGGCTTCGCAACGACATGGAGACGGCGGGCTACGGCCACTTCCTGGGGATGTTCCGGTGCGGCAAGCTGAAGCACGAGCACGTCATGAAGTCCAAGAAGCTGTTTGCGGACTATGTGATGCCCCAATTGGCGGGGGTCAACGCCAGCTAAACCAAACCATCATCGGCCGGCGGACAATGCACATGGCGTGCCGGCCTGGGAGGCGATCTCATGCCGCTGCCCCTCTACGACGGCGCGAACCACGTGCTCGACCAGGACTCGCCGGAGATCACGCGGCTCATCCAGGAAACCCGCGACGGCATGGCCGTGGGCGGCTGGGAGTTGGCTGTGCCCGAACCGGGGCCCGACGGCAACCCGTTCCTGTTCATCTTCGTCGGGCCGACGACGGAGCACCGGGGAAGCGGGCTTCGGCTGCACATGGCGGCAGCGGACGGCGGCGCAATACCGGACACGGCGCAGGTGCTGGTAGAGAGCTTTTACAAGTCGGGCTCGGAGCGGCAAGCGATCTTCGCGGGGGAGTACGGGGAGTTCAGCGCGATAGCGAACCAGGAGGACCCGGGCGCCTCGCTATCGGCGCAGCGGCGGGTTGAGTCGGGCGAGGACTACCTCGTGCGCGTCGAGGTGTCCGTGCCGGAGGGCGGGCCAGCGCCGGATCCGACGGCGGCGGGCTCGGACTTCCACATCGATTGCGTGAAGATCTGGTGGACCGAATCGGCGTAGGGGACCCCCATCCAGACTGCCCCCCTAGGGGGGGAGGTGGCACAAGGCGTCAAAATCACTCTGAGGTAGGGTACAAACATGGGCGCAGCGGATGGCGCGGTTTACAAAAGGCATACGGCGCAGGTTGACGGCGTGGACGTGGCCTACCTGCGCGGCGGACGGCTGGAGCAGTACGCGCCGGTGGTCTACCTGCACGGCATGGGGCCCTCGGGACGGTGGGAGAGCTACCACATGGCCATGGGCACCGTCACGGACATCTGGGCGCCGCAACTGCCGGGCTGGGCAGAGGGCGAACCGCCGGAGGGCATCGGCAGCCTCGAGGACTATACCCGGCTGATTGGCGCGTTCCTGGACGACGCGGGCATCGGGGAGGCGACGCTGGTGGGCCACTGCGTCGGCGGGTGGCTGGCGCTGCAGCTCGCGGTGCAGCAGCCGGAGCGGTTCCGACGGTTGGTGCTCGTCGACGCGCTGGGGCTGGCGCGGGAGGACACGCCGCCGGTTGATTTGGCCGCACTGGACGACGAGGCCTTCGCGACGGGGGTGTTTGCGCGGCTGGGGGTCATCGCGACGGCGGACCCGACGGGCTTCGGCGCGGCGTGGGAGAACGTGCGGCAGGGGCCGGAGTTCATGCGGCAGTCGAAGGGGCGCGGGACGCTGCTGAGCCAGACTGGAGGGGCCATCGGCGACGCGGAACTGACCAAGGCGGCGGAGGCGCTGACGGCGGACACGCTGCTCGTGTGGGGCGCCGCCGACGGCATCGCGCCGCTGTCGCAGGCGGAGGCGCTGCGGGAGCGCATGCCCAACTCGCAGTTGGCGGTGATCGACGGGGCCGGCCACCTCCCCATGGCGGAGCGGCCGGAGACGTTCAACCGCATCCTGCGCAACTACATCATCGGCTCGGACGAGACGGTCCCGAACGTGACGCTGCGGTAGGGGGCTTGATGAAGGTGCGTTGCGTCGTGGTGTATCAGCAAACGCCCAACAACTATTGCGCGTATGTCCCGGACTTTCCGGGGTGCGTCAGCACGGGGAAGACGTGGGAAGACATACAGGTCAACATCAAGGAAGCCATCGAAGGCCACATTGAGCTCATGGCGGAATACGGCGACCCGTTCCCAGAGCGATACATGACTCTTGATGAAGCGGTAGCCGTCCACAACGAGCCTATGCCCCCGCACTGGCAGGCGGAATACGACGCACTATCAGACGGGGACGAAGCCGACCACCCGGACCTGCCCGATGTCTTTGACTGGATAGAACTTGAGGTTCCGTCACCAGCTCGCGCTGGGTAGCCCTTGCTCCGGCGTCCATGCGCTTAGCAGCCGCGTTGGCGAAGCCACCCACCATTAGCCCACGTGCTCCCGGCGCTAACTCTGCAAAGTGCCCGCAGAGCCCCACTGGAAACACTTTCTTGCTCCAGCGCCTCACCCTACACTAACGCCATATCCACCACCCCTTGGCACCGGAGGCTGAGCCCCTATGCCCCCCAAACCAGAGCAGGACAGCGTCACCAGCGGCAGCGCCACCATCGAGTACAGCGTCGTGCGGAGCGCGCGGCGGAAGCGGACGATCACGCTGCGGGTGCTCCGCGGCGCGGTCGAGGTGCTGGCGCCGAAGCGCACGTCGAAGCGCGATATCCGCTCGTTTGTTGAAAGCAAGTCGCAGTGGGTGCTCGACAAGCTGACCAACCCCCCGGTGCGCGCTCAGGTGACGCCCTTCGGCCACGGGGACACCGTACCCTACCTGGGCTACACCCGGCCGCTCGTGGTGCAGGCGGGGACAACCAAGACCGTCGAAGTCAGCCTCCACGACCATTTCTGCGGCGCGACTGACGATGCACCGGATAACCTCGTTCTTCACCACTTCCACGTGACGGTCCCCGAAGGCATTGACGACGAGACCCGGCCGCAACGTGTGCGGAACGCGCTGGCACGGTGGTACTCGGCGCGGGCGGAAAAGTGGTTCACCGAGGAAGTCGCGGAGTGGCTTCCACTGGTGGCGCCCAAGGCCAAGCCTGAGGTGCGCATCAGCAGCGCGCGGTCGCAATGGGGGAGCTGCTCAAGGAGCGGAGTTTTGCGCTTCAGTTGGCGGTGCATGATGCTGCAGCCGTACGAGATCGAGTACATCGTCGTGCATGAACTGGCGCACCTGCTCGTGGGAAACCACTCGAAGGCGTTCTGGCGCGTGGTGACGAAGGCGATGCCGGACGCGATCGAGCACCGCAGGGGCATCACGCGGAAGGCGAAGACGCTGCCGCGGTAGGGGGGAGCCACAGGTCACGGCGGTGGGGGTTCAGGATTTGTGACCATGGTCATGACTATGGTATTATTCAATGAAATATGTGAGCAGGATAGGGCGATGACGACAAACAACGAAACGGGTTCAACTCGGACCATCAAGGCGTCAGAGTTCAAGGCAAAATGCCTGCAGCTCATGGACGAAGTGGCGGAGAGCGGCGAGGAAATCGTCATCACGAAATTCGGGAAGCCGGTGGCGAAGCTTATGCCGCTCCGGCAGAAGCCTAAGACTCTCTTCGGCATCGACCGCGGGCGTATCGAAATCCTTGGCGATATCGTGTCGCCATTAGATGAGGAGTGGGACGCCGAGACCGGCAAGAACTGGATTGAGCCACTGTAATGCTGCTGGATACACAGGTCCTCTTGTGGCTGAGGTTGGGGGACTCACGGCTTGGCCCTGAGGCGCGAAATTTGATTGAGGAAGTGTGGCAGCTAGATGAAATAGCCGTTTCCGCAATCTCCTTTTGGGAAGTGGCAATGCTGGCCCTAAAGGGGCGCATTCGACTTCCCGAAAGCGTTTCGACTTGGAGGCTGCGTCAATTGGAAGAAGGGGTTATCGAAATCCCTCTTGACGGCGCTACGGCAGTCAGAGCGGGGTTGCTATCGGAAATGCATGGGGACCCTGCAGACAGGATTATCGTTGCAACTGCCCTTGGCGGACACAAACTGATGACGGCCGACCAGCGGATACTCGACTGGCCGGGGCGCGTGACTCGGCTGGACGCTCGGGAGTAGGCAGCTTCGAGTCGAGCTGGCCCTACACGTCGCGGCGGCGGGGGGAGTAGGAGGTGATGCGGCGGCGGGAGCGACGGGCGACGCCTGTGCGCTGTGCGGCGGCGGCAACCTCTCGGGCGACGCGGCGGACGACGTTCTTGTCGAAGATGCTGGGGATGATGAAGTCCTCGTTCAGGTCGCTGTTTGGGACGCCGGCGGCGATGGCTTGGGCCGCTGCCAGCTTCATCTCCTCATTGATCTCGCGGGCGCGGACGTCGAGGGCGCCGCGGAAGATGCCGGGGAAGCAGAGGGCGTTGTTGATCTGGTTTGGGTAGTCAGAGCGGCCCGTGGCCATGACGCGCGCGATGCCCTGGGCCTCCTCCGGCCAGATCTCCGGGTCCGGGTTGGCCATGGCAAAGACGATGGGTTCGTCGTTCATTTCCCGCACCATGTTCGCCGTCACGGTGTTGGGGGCGGAGAGGCCCAGGAAGACGTCGGCGCCCTGCAGCGCCTTGGCCAGGTCGCCCTCGATGTTGTCGGGGTTGCTGATCTCGGCGAAGTCGTCCTTGGCCTTGTTGCCACGATTGTCGCGGCCGCGGTAGACGATGCCCTGGGTGTCGCAGCCGATGATGTTGAAGCAGCCGGCGGTCATGAGGATCTTGGCGCACGCGATGCCGCTGGCCCCCACGCCGTTGACCGCCACCTTGATGTCCTGCATCTGTTTGCCGGAAATCTTGAGGGCGTTGATGAGGCCCGCCAGCACCACGACAGCGGTGCCGTGCTGGTCGTCGTGGAAGATGGGGATGTCCAACTCGTCCTTGAGGCGCTCCTCGACGTAGAAACAGCGGGGCGCGGAGATGTCCTCAAGGTTGATGCCGCCAAAGCCCGGGCTGATGGCCTTAACGATGCTGACGATCTCGTCCGGGTCCTTGGTGTCGAGGCAGATGGGATAGGCGTCGACACCTGCTAGCTCCTTGAATAGGACGGCCTTGCCCTCCATGACGGGCAACGCGCCGCCGGGGCCGATGTCGCCCAATCCGAGGACCGCAGTGCCATCGGTGACGACGGCGACGGTGTTGCCCTTGCCGGTGAGCGTCCACAGGGCGTTGGGGTCATGGTGGATGGCCATGCTGACCCGGCCCACGCCCGGGGTGTAGACGATGGACATGTCATTGCGAGTGGTGACGGGAGCGCGGCTGTTGACCTCTATCTTGCCGCCAAGGTGACGCAGGAAGACGGGGTCCGAGACGCTAAGGACCCGGACGCCGGTGATGCGCCGGACGCTGCTCGTGATCTCCTCGCCGTGGGCGACGTTGCGGGCGTTGACGGTGATGTCGCGAACCATGCTGCTTCGGCTGGAGCTGACGGTGTCGATGGCGCCGATGTCGCCCTGAACCTCGCCGATGGCGGAAGTGATGACGCCGAGCATCCCGGCACGGTTGGGGTACTGAGCGCGGACGGTGATGCTGTAGGCGATGCTCGGATTGTTGGCGGCCATAGCTGGATTCCTCCCCGGCGGTGTTGGGCTGCGGGTCTGTGCCCGCTCACCCTTGGGTTGCCGCTGTAGGGCGCAGCATCCCAACTGGTGCAGAATGCCGTCATGGTACCTAACGCCCAGCTATGCGGCAAGGGCAAGAGCGTCCGCGGGGCCTTTAGCAGAGTAAGCGCTCAGGTATGGGACTGGTTCTCTGCATCTATGAACATGCGCGTTGACATAGGATTGGTCTATATCAGCGCCCGCCGCCCGTTCACATTTTTGGGCGGCAGCGGGCTGGGTCTACAATGGAAGCGGACACCTTTGCGGAGGCGTACATGATCGACGGCCGGGTGTTTGTGACGAGGGAGATTTCGACGGATGCGCTCGCGAGGCTTCGGGAGGCCTTTGCCGAAGTGGACGTGTGGGAGGACTATGCGCCGCCACCGCCGGACAAGCTTTCCGAGCGTGCCGCCGGATGCGTCGCCATTGTGACGATGGTGTCGGACCGAGTGGACGCAGCGCTGTTGAACGCCGCGCCGACGCTCAAGGTTATCGCCAACATGGCGGTGGGCTACAACAACGTCGACGTTACGACCTGCATGGGCCGCGGCGTGCTGGTGTCGAATACGCCGAACGTGCTGGAGGAGACGACTGCGGACATGGCCTTCGCGCTGATGCTGGCTACGGCCCGCTTAGTCGTGGCCTCGGACGCCGACACCCGCGCAGGCAACTGGGGACTGTGGCACCCCGAGCTGTGGCTGGGGACGGACGTGTACGGGGCGTCGCTGGGGATCGTCGGCATGGGGGCCATCGGGAGCGCGGTGGCGCGTCGGGCACGCGGGTTCGACATGCGCATCCGGTACACGGCGAACAACCGGCGGACTGAAGCGGAAGCTGCGCTGGCGGCGGAGTTTGTGCCGGACCTGAAGGAGCTGCTGGCGCAGTCTGACTTCGTGTCGCTGCACGTGCCGCTGACGCCGACGACGCACAACCTCATCGGCGCGGAGGAGCTGGCGTGCATGCGGTCGACGGCGTTCTTGATCAACACCTCTCGCGGGGACGTGGTGGACACGCAAGCGTTGGTTGAGGCGCTGCGGGAGGGCCGGATTGCGGGAGCGGGGCTGGACGTGACGGCGCCGGAGCCGATTCCCGCCGACCATCCGCTGCTGTCGCTGTTGAACGTGGTGGTGACGCCGCACATCGGCAGCGCGAGCCACGCGACGCGGCGGCGGATGGCGATGATGGCAGTCGAGAACGCCATCGCGGCGTGCAGCGGTGAGGCAATGCCGAGCCGCGTGGTGGGGTAGTAGCGAATCACGCCGGCGCGCGCTTGTTCTGTGGCTGGTTTGGCACGTTGCAGAAACAAGTGGAACGGCGGAGGTTGTTTTCCGGCCAAGCCGTAGCCGGAGGGAGGTTGTTTCCAGTGATCGTTTTGTAGCTGGTTTGGCACATTGCAGATACAAGACGATTATTTTTCGCGCTGGGGGAAACAACCTCCGGGTCCGTCCCAGGGGTCATGGCGCCCTCGGCCGTCGATGCGGACCATGCGGGTGAGGGGAAAGGGGCGCGCGGCGTGGCGGCGATGCCCGGTTTCAGGTTCTTGATTGCGTGTTGCACGGTTGGAGAGTAGCGGGTTCGCCGGCTTTGGCACAAGGGGCTGGTGTCAGGGTGCGTGGTCAGGGGACACCCCCATCCCAACCCGCTCCCGTATCGGGGTACGGGGCATGCTTCGCAAGCAGGACGACACCCCGGCGTGGTTGACCGGTGGGCGGTGCGCTTCCTATAATAATTGCCTGCGCAAGCGGAAGTAGTTCAGTGGTAGAACGCCTCCTTGCCAAGGAGGAGGTCGGGGGTTCGAATCCCCTCTTCCGCTCCAGTTTTCCCTCTACTAGACCCGCTCCAGCCGTTTCACGCGCCGTTTCAGCTCGCTCCTGGGCAGCATGACTCGACGGTTACACGTCTGGCAGACGATGCCGATGTCCATGCCCACGCGCACCACTTCCCACTTGTAGCCGCCACAGGGGTGCTTCTTCTTCTATTCACCTGCCATCAGCCGAGACATAATTGAGTCTCCGCTGATGTACCATGCCTGATGGCAACCGCCCAAAAGAAACAGGAGGCCCCTCTAATGTCTGAGTCATATCAACAGTTACAGAAGCTATCCGACGACGCGATAATTGAAATCTTTGACAGGGGTGCAAAGACGACGGAATTCTTCCCAGATTACTATTTGGGCATTCTCAACAGGCGGCAACAGGATCGCCAGACAAAACAGATTGTACGGCTGACGTGGGTTATCACCATCCTAACGGCTATTGTCACTTTCGCAACGATTGTAAACGTTGGGGTTTTCATCTACGAAGTCTCTAGGTAGATACAAGAGAGCCTCAAACCACCGCTTGGCATCAGCCTGGTCTTTACCAGTGCTTCCGCTCCAGTTCCCCCCTCTGCTAAACCCTCTCCAAGCGTTTTACGCGCCGCTCCAACTCGCTTCTGGGCAGCATGACCCTGCGGTTGCATGTCTGACAGACGATGCCGATGTCCATGCCCACGCGCACCACTTCCCACTTGTAGCCGCCGCAGGGGTGCTTCTTCTTTAGGGTGAGCAGGTCTCCCATGTGCAGGTCAAGGATCGGCGGCATCGTCCCACCCTTTACGCGGTCCAACCCAGGCCGCGGTCGTCGAGGACGCGGTTGATGCTGTCGCGGAGATGCGAGGCGGCGTCGCGAGCGGCTTGCTGGTAGGTGGCGGGGTCGTCGCCTGCGTAGATGACGCCGCGGGAGGCGTTCACGATTGCGTTGCGGCCGTGCTCGTCGACACCCACGGCGACGGAGCGCTCCAGCGATCCCTCCTGCGTGCCGACACCGGGGATGAGGATGGGCATGTCGGGGCAGATGTCGCGGACGCGCTCGAGCTCGTCGGGGTAGGTGGCGCCGACGACGAGGCCGACGTTGCCGTTGTCGTTCCACTTGACGGCGGTCATCGCGACATGCTCGTACATGGGGCGGGTGTCGCCGCCGGTCATGGGGGAGACGAGGAGGTCCTGGAACTCGCGGGCGCTGGGGTTGGAGGTGCGGCAGAGGACAAGAATGCCGCGGTCGGCGCGGGCGAGGAAGGGCGCGAGGGAGTCCCGGCCCATGTAGGGGTGGAAGGTTGCGGCGTCAAAGTCCCACACGTCGAACAACGCCTTTGCGTAGCCGGCGGAGGAGTTGTCGAGGTCACCGCGCTTGGCGTCGCTGATGACGGGAATCCAGTCGGGGATGGCGTCCAAGGTCGCCCGAAGGGCCTCGAGGCCGGGAATGCCGAACGCCTCGTAGAAGGCCATGTTGGGCTTGTAGGCGCAGACCAGGTCCGAGGTGGCCTCGATGATGGCGCGGTTGAACTCGGCGACGTCGGCGACGGGCATCCGCGCGGGGTCGGGGTCCAGCCCCACGCAGAGCAGGCTGCGGTTGCGCTCGGCGGCGGCAAGGAGCTTGTCAGCGAAGGCGGGCATGGGGCCTCCATGGTTAGGCGTGTGGAGTTGGGCTGATTATAGCAGAGGGGTTAGAGGGATGGGGCCCCTACCCCACGTCCCGAAGCGCGATGACCAGCACGCCCACCGTGGCGAAGACGACGGCGAGGACTCGCTCCGAGACGTTGGGCGGCAGCTTGGCCTGCAGCCTTGCGCCAAACTGCGCGCCGGTGAGCGCGCCGGGGCACGACCAGATGACTACGTGCCAGGGGGGCTCGCCGCCGAGGGCGTGGATGAGCGCCGCGAAAAACACGGTGACCGTCAGCGTGGTGACGGACGTGCCGACGGCGACGCGCGGGGGCACGGGGCCTCGCAGTATGAGCTGCGTGGTGGTGGCCTCTGGGAGGCCAGCGCCCATGAAGCCCTGCACCAGCGCGCCCGCGGCGCCCAACGCCTGGCTCACAGTGCGCCCCGGGCGAATGTAGCGGTACTCGCGGCCGTCGTGGGCGTGGATGACGGTGTCGTCGGGGTGGAACGAGAGCTGCATTTCGACAGGCACAGGGCGAGCGGCCTTTTCGCGGGCGCGGCGGAGGTTCGACCAGACAAGGAAGGCGGCCAGGGCAAAGAGCAACACGCCGAAGAGGACTCGCAGGGCATCGGGGTCGATCATCAGCGACACGACGGCGCCTGCCATGGCGAATGGCACGGTCACCAACAGCAGCGATTTCACGATGGTGAAGTCGACCACGCCCTGTCGAACGTAGCTGAAGGCGCCGGAGGCCGTGCCGAAGATCATCGTCATCAACCCGCCGCCGATGGCCTCGGCGGGTGACACACCCACCACCAGAAGGAAGAAGGGCACAAAGAACAGCGCGCCACTAATGCCAGTGGATATGGCGAGCGTGGCGATGCAGAGGGCTGCGGGGTAGACCCACCACAGGGAGAGGACTTCCGCCATGTCCATACGCCGCGCCTAAGCCTGGTCTGCCCGCTCAGGCCCTTCGACTGGCTCAGGGCGAACGGGGGGCGAGATTGGCAGGTCCGCGGCGGCGTCCTGGGTGAGATACCAGACTGCGCGGCTGTCGGCAGGGTCGACTAGCGCGATGGGCGGGGTGGCGTCGCCGGGACGGGGCGCGAGGGTACGCTGGACGGCGTTCGCCTTGTCCGCGCCGGTGGCGAGGACGGCGACCTGGCGGGCGCGGTTAAGCGCCGGCAGGGTGAGGGTGATGCGGTAGGCGTCCAGGTGGGGGACCCAGTTGGCGGCTACGAGTCGTTCACGCTCTTCCAGCGCCGCGGCGCCGGGGAAGAGGGAGGCGGTGTGGCCGTCGTCGCCGATGCCGAGGAGCGCGAGGTCCAGCCGGCCATCGGGCACGAGAGCGTCGGCGAGGGCGACGGCGTAGGCGTCGGCGGCCTGCTCCGGCGGGTCTTCTCCCACCATGCGGTGCACCTGCGACGGCGGGATGGGGACGTGGTCGAGGAGGGTGCGGCGTGCCATGCCGAAGTTGCTGTCGGGGTGGTCCGGTGGCACGCAGCGCTCGTCGCCCCAGAAGACGTGCCAGCGCGACCAGTCGATGTCGTCGGCAAGCGGCGGCGAAGCGAGCAGCCGGTAGAGGGCAGCAGGCGTGGAACCGCCGGACAACGCGATGGTGAACCGGCCTCGGGCCGCAACGCTGTCCGCCGATAGGTCGCGAACCGCCTGGGCGAGGGCTTCCACGGCCAACTGCGGGGTCGCGTAGACGTGGAGCTCAGGGCGTGGGGCCATAGCCTTGCCCGCAGACGGAGATCCACTCGTGGCCCAACTCCGCCAGGAGGCGGTCGGCGGCGGCGGGGCCCCATGCGCCGGGGGCGTAGCGCTGCGGTTGCGGCGCGTTGGGGGACTCCCACGCCTCCAGCAGCGGGTCGACGATGCGCCATGCCTCCTCGATGTGGTCGCTGCGGATGAAGAGGGCCGGGTCGCCGTTGATGGCGTCCTGCAGGAGGCGCTCGTAGGCGTCGGGGATGGCCTGCTGTCCGAAAGCCCACTCGTACTGGAACTGCATGTGCTCGGAGCGCATCTCGAGGCCCTGACCGGGCACCTTGACCTCGAAGCGGAGGTGGGCGCCCTCGTCAGGCTGGAGGCACAGGGCGAGCAGGTTCGGGCTGCCGGAGACCTCTGCGTCGGGGCCGGAGATGACGGAGGGCGGGCGGCGGAATTGCACGACGACCTCCGACACCTTGCCCGCCATCGACTTGCCGGAGCGCAGGTAGAAGGGGACGCCGTGCCACCGCCACGTCTCGACGAAGAGCCGCATGGCCGTGTAGGTGGGCGTGCGGGAGCCAGTAGGCACGTCCGGCTCGTTCAGGTAGCCGTCGTACTGGGCGGCGACGGCATTGGCGACGGCCTCCTCCGGCGACCAACGGCGGATGGCCTTCAGGACGTCGACCTTGCGGTCGCGCAGGGAGTCGGAGTCGGCGCCGCTGGGCGGCTCCATCGCGATGATGGTAAGGATCTGCAGGAGGTGGTTCTGCACCATGTCCCGCACGACGCCGGAGGTGTCGTAGTAGCCCGCGCGGTCGCCCACGGAGAGCTCCTCTGCGACGGTGATCTGCACGTTGTCGACGTAGTGGCTGTTCCAGAGGGGCTCGAAGAGGATGTTGCCGAACCGGAAGACCAGGAGGTTCTGCACGGTCTCCTTACCCAAGTAGTGGTCGATGCGGTAGACCTGCTCCTCTCGAAAGAGGGAGTGGACGGTGCGGTTGAGCGCCTGGGCGGTGGCGAGGTCGCGGCCGAAGGGCTTTTCGATGACAACGCGCCGCCAGCCGTTGCCCTCGTCCGTCATGCCGCTGGCGCCCATGTTGCGAAGCGTGACCTCGTAGAGGGTGGGCGATATCGAGAGGTAGTAGAGCCGGTTGGCGACGCCGTCAAAGCCGCGCTCGAATTCAACCAGCAATTCCGTCAGCAGCTCCAAGTCCTCCAGGCTGTCGAGGCTGCCGGTGACGTAGTGGAGGTGCTGTGCGAAGTCCTCCCACTCGTCCGTGCGGACGGCGAGGGAGCCGAACTCACGCACGCTCTCCCACACCATCTGCCGGAAGCCCTCATGCGTGAGCGGTGTGCGGGAGAAGCCGACGAGGTTGATCTCTCGAGGGCAGCCGCCGTTGCAGCGCAGCTCGAAGAGGGCGGGGATGAGCTTGCGTCGGGCAAGGTCGCCCGTCGCGCCCATGATGACGATGGTGATGGACTCGGGGGGCATTACTCGGCCTTCCGGACCGCGTGGCCGCCGAACTGGTTGCGCATGGCGGCGAGTAGCTTCGCGCCGAAGGCATCGTCCTGGCGCGAGCGGAAACGCATCTGCAGCGCCAGGGTGATGACGGGAGTGGGCACTGCCAGGTCGACAGACTCCTCGACGGTCCAGCGGCCCTCGCCGGAGTCTTCCACGTAGGCCTGGAGGCTCGACATATCGGGATCGCCATGGAGGGCCTCGGCTGTGAGGTCGAGGAGCCAGGAGCGAACGACGCTGCCGTAGCGCCAAAGCTCGGCGATCTGCGCGAGGTCGAGGGAGAACTCCTCCTTGGCCTTCAGGAGCTCAAAGCCCTCGGCGTAGGCCTGCATCATGCCGTACTCGATGCCGTTGTGGACCATCTTGGTGAAGTGGCCAGCGCCGGCGGGGCCGACGTGACCGTAGCCGCGGTCGGGGCCGGGCGCTAGCGTCTGGAAAATGGGCTCGACGCGGTCAAAGGCTTCCTTCTCGCCGCCCACCATGAGGCTGTAGCCCTCGGTGAGGCCCCAGATCCCGCCGCTGGTGCCGGCGTCGAGGAAGTGGATACCCTGTTGCTTGAGCGTGGCGGCGCGGCGCATGCTGTCCTTGTAGTTGGCGTTGCCGCCGTCGATTACGATGTCGCCGGGAGAGAGGGCGCCGCAGACGGCGGCGATGGTGCGTTCCGTGACCTCGCCGGCGGGGGTCATCACCCACGCGGCGCGCGGCGGAGTGAGTTGCGAAGCCAACTCGTTGAGGGAGCTCGCACCGACGGCGCCCTGCGCTTCGACCTCATGCACGGCGTCCGGGCGCACGTCATAAGCGACGACGCGGTGGCCTCCACGCAGGAGTCGGAGGACCATGTTGGCGCCCATGCGCCCCAGGCCAATCATCCCAAGTTCCATGGCTCGCTCCTTTCGGGGACTGCAGCTTACAGGGCTGACAGCTCCCCGGCAACGTCGCCGGTGAGGCGAATGCGCGCCACGCGGAGGCCAGCCGCCTGCAGGGCCTGCAGGTCGCCGAGGGCCTGGGCATCGGCCAACGTGCCGAAGCTGTAGCTCTGCCCAGGCACGTCGATGTCATTGGGGTGGTCCGTCGTGATCTGCAGGAACAGTCCGCTGGCGGGGCCGCCCTTGTGCAACTGCCCCGTCGAGTGGAGGAAGCGCGGCCCGTAGCCGGACGTCGTCGCGATGGCGTGGCGTTGCATCACACGCTGGCGCAGCGAGGCGAGGGCGGCATCGACCTCCGGTGTCTGGTGGACGTAGGCCATGATGCAGAGGTAATCGCCGGGGGCGGCCTGCGCCAGCAGTTCCTCCACGGAGAGCGTCGAAGGCGTCTCCGGCAGCGCGCCGTCCCGCTCGTAGGCGGACAACACCTCGGCGGTCTTGTCCTTGGCGGTCTGCACGTTTGGCTGGTCGAAGGGGTTCACGCCGAGCACCGCGCCCGCGACGGCCGTCGCGAACTCCCAGCGGTAGAACTCTGCGGCGAGGTCCGCGCGGTCGCGGAGGGTGAAACGCAGGACGGGGTGGCCGGCAGCCTCGAGCGCGGCGACGGCGTCGTCCGAGGCCTGCGCGTCGTCCCCGTCGAGGCGGAGGTAGGCGAAGACGCGGTCATCGCCGTAGTGGGCGGGGCCAAGGAGCGGCTCGTTGGCGATGGGGACGATGCCCAGGCCCTCCTTGCCGAGGCTCTCCGCAATGAGCTGCTCCGCCCAGAGGCCGACGCTGCTGAGGGTAGGCGTGGTGACGAAGGTGAGCTTGTCGCGGCCAGCCTTGGCCAGCGCGCCGATAGATGCGCCGAGCAACAGGCCGGGGTGCTTCACCGCCGGAACGCTCGGGGCGCAGGCCTCCTGCATGCGGGCCGCGCGGTCGAGCAGCGCCGCGACGTCTATGCCGGTCAGGGCGGCGGGCACGAGGCCGAAGAAGGAGAGGACGGAGTAGCGCCCGCCGATGGTCTCCGGGTTGAGGAAGGTGCGCAGGAAGCCCTCGTCTGAGGCGAGGCGCTCCAGCCCGCTGCCTTCGTCGGTGATGGCGACGAAATGGCTGGCAGCCTCCTCACCGAGGGCGTCGTCCGCTAGCTTGCGGAAGTAGCGGTAGCCGGTGAGGGTCTCCAGGGTGCCGCCGGACTTGGAGGAGACAAGGAAGAGGGTGTGGCGCACGTCGATGGCGTTGCGCGCGGCGTGGATCCAGTCGGGGACGGTGGTGTCGAGCACCGTGAGCCGCGGCCGGCCCGTCGCCTCGCCGAAGACGCTACGCAGCGCCTCCGCTCCGAGGCTGCTGCCGCCCATGCCCAGCAGGACGACGTCGCGGATGCCCATGGCCTGGACTTCGTCCGCGAACGTCTGCAGGTCTGCGGCCTGCTCGCGCATTTCGGCCGGCAGGGTAAGCCAGCCGAGCCGGTTGCTGAGCTCCGTGGGGTCCGGCTTCCACAGCGTATGGTCGATGTCCCAGATGCGGCGAATGGCGTCCTGCTCAATCAGGGCAGCCAGCGCGTCGTCCGCAGCCGCTTGACCGCCGCCCAATGCCGAAGCGGCGGCGTAGTGGTCCGCCAGCAGCGCGGCCTTCTTCTCCTCCACGTTGGCCAGCAGCGTCATGAAGGAATCGGCGAAGGACTTGACGCCATCGGCAAGGAGCTTGTCCGTGACCTCGGCCATGCTGACGCCCGCAGCCTCCAGCGCGTCCAGCGCCCGCTCGGCCTCCGGGATGAAGGGCTCCAGCGTGGGCGCGACTTCGCCGTGGTCGAGGAAGTTGTCGAGGGTGGCAGGCGGCATGGTGTTGACGGTGTCTGGGGCGATGAGGGACTCGATGTAGAGGACGTCGCTGTAGGCGGGGTTCTTGGTGCCGGTGCTGGCCCACAGGGGTCGCTGCACCCGCGCGCCCTTGGCCCGCAGCGCCGCAAAGCGCTCTGCGGCGGCTGTCTCCTGGAAGTCGCGGTAGGCGAGGGCGGCGTTGGCAATGGCCGCCTTGCCCAGCAGGTCTGCCAGCTCTTCCTCGCCTGCCTTCACCCGTGGCTCCAGTATCCCATCCACGGCGGCGTCAACGCGGCTGACGAAGAAGGAGGCGACGGAGGCCACGCGCCGCAGGTCGCCGCCGTTAGCCGCGAATCGCTCCAGCCCCGCGGTGTAGGCCTCGCGCACCTTGGTGTAGGCGTCGCGGTGGAAGAGGAGGGTAACGTTGATGTTGACGCCCTCGCCGATGAGCCGCTCGACGGCGGGGACGCCCTCTGGCGTGCCGGGGACCTTCACCATGACATTGGGCCGGTCCAAGGCCGCGAAGAGCCGATGGGCCTCCGCGACGGTGCGCTCGGTGTCATGGGCCAGGGTTGGGCTGACCTCCAGCGACGCGAAACCGTCGGCGCCGTCCGTGGCGTCGTAGACGGGCCGCAGCAGGTCGGCGACGGCGCGGATGTCCTCCATCGCCATGCTCTCGAAGGCCTCGGTGGCCGTGCTGCCGGCTAGGGCCAGCGCCAAGAGCGCCTCGTCGTAGTCGTTGCTGCCGGAGATGGCCTTCTCGAAGATGGTCGGGTTGGAGGTCAAGCCGGTGATGCCGCTCTCCACCAACGCGGCCATCTCGCCGCTGGTGAGCAGCCCCCGGCTGACGTTGTCGTACCAGATGGACTGTCCCTGCTTCTGGGTGTCCCTGAGTTGCTTAGCCACGTTCACCTCCGATGGCGCGCTCTGCTGCCTGGAGCACCGCGCGCTCCTCCATGGCGGCAACCTTGTTCAACCGGCGGTGGTACTTTTCTCCCTCCAGTAACTCCGCTGAGAGGAAGGCCGCCGCCAGCTCCTTGGCGATCTCTATGCCGACGACTCTCGCGCCGATGCAGAGGACGTTCATGTCGTCATGCTCCACGCCCTGGTGGGCCGAGTAGACGTCGTGGGCGACGGCGGCGCGCACGCCGGGGACCTTGTTTGCTGCGATTGATGCGCCGACCCCACTGCCGCACAGCACGATGGCGCGTTCAGCTTCGCCTGACACGATGGCCTGCGCCGCTATGTCGGCGAAGTCCGGGTAGTCGTCGAACGGGTCGAGCTCGTAGGCACCGAGGTCCACGACCTCGTGCCCCTGCGACTGAAGCCATGCGGCGAGCTCGGATTTGAGCGGAAACCCGCCGTGGTCGGCGGCTATGGCGACGCGCCTGCTCATGCGCGCGCCTCCTGCTGCAACAGCGACGTCGCCTCGGCGGCCACGCGTTCCGCAGTGAACCCGAACCGCCGGAGGACCTCGCCGCCGGGCGCCGACGCGCCGTAGTGGTCTATGCCGACGATTCGCCCGTACGCGCCGGCGTACCGCTCCCACCCGAAGGAAGACGCAGCCTCGACCGTGACCCGCGCCGTGACGCTCGGCGGCAGGACGCTGTCGCGGTAGTCCCGCGGCTGCGCGTCGAACATCTCCCACGAGGGAAGCGACACCACGCGGACCGCCACGCCCTGCTCCTGCAGCAGGCGTCCGGCGTCCAGCGCTACATGCACCTCCGCGCCGGTGCCGATGAGGATGACGTCGGGCGACGGAGCGCTCTCCCACAGCACATAGCCGCCGCGATGCGTCTCCGACGCGGGCGCAAGCTCGGAACGGTCGAGCACCGGGAGGTTCTGCCGGCTGAAGACCAGGAGGGTGGGGCCGTCCCTGCGCTCGATGGCGGACTTCCACGCCTCGACGGTCTCCGTGGCGTCGGCGGGGCGCACCACCGTCAGGTTGGGCACGGCGCGAAGGGCGGCAAGGTGCTCGATTGGCTGGTGCGTGGGGCCGTCCTCGCCCAGGCCAATGGAGTCGTGCGTGAAGACGTAGACCACGCGTATGCCCATGAGGGCGGCAAGTCGCATCGGCGGCCGCATGTAGTCCGAGAACGTGAGGAAGGTGCCCGTGTACGGCACGAGCCCGCCGTGGATCGCCATGCCGTTGGCGACGCCGCCCATCGCGTGCTCCCGCACACCGAAGTGCAGGTTGTTGGCGGTGCGCTCCGACGCGGAGAAGTCGCCGCCCTCGCGCTGGCGGGTGTTGTTGGAGGGCGCGAGGTCCGCGGAGCCGCCCACGAGACCGTGGACGTACTCGACGAGGGCGTTCAGCGTCCGGCCGGAGGCTTCGCGCGTCGAGATGGGCTTGTCGCCGGGGTTGAAGAGGGCATCGGCGTCGTTGCTCCAACCCTCGGGGAGGACGCCGTCCCACGCGCCCTCAAGCTCGGCGGCAAGCTCGGGGTAGGCCTCGCGGTACGCGGAGAAGCGCTCCTGCCACTGGCGCTGGGCCTCCTGGCCGCGCGGCACCGCCTGCCGGTAGTGGTCGAGGGCCTCCGCGGGCGTCGCGAAGGGCTCCTCGTAGGTCCAGCCGAGGGCCTCCTTGGTCAACGTGACCTCTTCGGCGCCGAGGGCCGCGCCGTGGGCGGCAGCGGTGCCGGACTTGTTGGGGCTGCCGTAGCCGATGACGGTGCGGCAGACGACCATGCTCGGGCGGTCGGTGACGGCAAGGGCCTCACGCAGGGCGGTGTGCACTGGGTCGGGCTCCATGCCCTCGTCGACTTCGACGACGTGCCAGCCGTAGGCGCGGAAGCGTGCGGGCACGTCCTCGGTGAAGGCGAGGTCCGTGGGGCCCTCGATGGAGATGTCGTTGTCGTCGTACATGACGATGAGCTTGCCGAGACCAAGGTGGCCGGCAAGGGATGCGGCTTCGGCGGAGACGCCCTCCATCAGGTCGCCGTCGGATGCGACGACGTAGGTGTTGTGGTCGACGACGGTGTGGCCGGGGCGGTTGTAGTGACTGGCGAGCCACTGCTCTCCGATGGCGAGGCCAACGGCGTGGGCAAAGCCCTGCCCGAGAGGGCCGGTCGTGACCTCGACGCCGGGAGTAAGGCCGCGCTCCGGGTGGCCGGGGGTGATGCTGCCCCACTGGCGCAGGCGCTTGATCTCGTCTAGGGGGAGGTCGTAGCCGGTGAGGTGGAGCAGGCCATACAGGAGCATGGATGCGTGACCGGCGGAGAGCACAAAGCGGTCGCGGTCGTGCCAACTCGGGTCAGTCGGATTGTGTTTGAGGAAACGGTCCCAGAGGGTGTAGGCCATGGCGGCCTGACCCATGGGGCCACCGGGGTGACCGTTGCCCGCCTGCTGCACGGCGTCGGCCGCGAGCAGGCGCAGAGTGTTGATGCAGAGGGTGTCCAGGTTGCCGTCAGGCATGAAACGCTCCTCATGCGGCCGGCGGCGCGGGGGTAGTGGAGGGTCGGGCGCAGCGGGCCATTGGTCGAATTAGCCGCGCACGTCGATTTACATCGGCGTGCGCGTGCCTTGCCTCTCCATGTTAACCCGGCTAGCTGTGGACTGCTAGGCAGAAACGGTGCGGGTTGGTAGAGTCGGCGATTCCAGAGTCGCGCTTGGCGGCGGAGCGAGGTGGGCCGGACGTAAGCGGGCCGCCCTGCTGGCAGGGCGGCCCGGTGGCGAGGGAGGGGCCCGAAATATCGGGCGCAGTGAGGGGGGTGGAGGTTATAGCCCGTTGGACCGGGTTGTTACCCGATTTCGAGCTAAGGAGGGGGAGTTCCGCAAGAACGGCGGTAAATCAATATCAAAGCCCTGGTCCTCCGTGCCGGGCATGGCGTCGGAGTAGCTGGGCACCAGGACGTCCGGGGTTGGGAAACCCGTGGCGATGATGGTGAGACGGACCTCGTCAACCATCTTCGGGTCCGTGGCCATGCCGAAGAAGATGTTGGCGTCGGGGTCGACGACTTCGCTGATGGCGTCTGCGGCGATCTGGACCTCGCTCAGGGTGAGGTCGGCGCCGCCGGTGATGTTGAACAGGACGCCCTTGGCGCCCTCGATGGAGACCTCCAGTAGGGGGCAGGACACGGCTGCGCGAGCGGCGATGAGCGCGCGGCGCTCGCCGGAGCCGGTGCCGATGCCAAGCCAGGAGGGCCCGGCATGGGACATGACGGTCTTCACGTCTGCAAAGTCGAGGTTGATCTCGCCGGGGACGGTCACCAGCTCCGCGATGGACTGCACGGCCTGAAGCAGGACGTCGTCGGCCATGGAGAAGGCGTTGGAGATCGTGACCTCCTCGCCGCTGATGGCGCTGAGGCGGTCGTTCGGTATGACGAGGATGGAGTCGACCTTTTCGCGCAGGCGCTGGATGCCCTCTTCGGCATGGCGCCGCCGGTGTGCGCCCTCGAAGCCGAAGGGCTTCGTGACGACGGCGACAGTGAGCGCGCCGGACTCGCGGGCGATCTCAGCGACGACGGGGGCGGAGCCGGTGCCGGTCCCGCCGCCCATGCCGGCGGCGACAAAGACCATGTCCGCGCCCTTGATGATCTCCGTCAGTTGTTCCCGACTCTCTTCCGCGGCGAGGCGACCGATCTCAGGGTCGCCGCCCACGCCCAGCCCACGGGTGAGGCGCTCGCCGACCTGTACGCGCATCGGCACGTCGCACCGCTGGAGGGCCTGGGAGTCGGTGTTGACCACGACGTAGTCAACGCCGGGGATGGGCGTGCGGAACATGCGGTTGACCGCGTTGGAACCGCCGCCGCCCGCGCCGATCACCTTGATCAATGGCGCGTTGTTGGAAGCAAAATCGATGTGCTGGAACGGGTACTCTGGCATTGGGGTACTCCTTCCTGTTTCGCTTTGCCGGCGGCCGCCTAGTGGGCTGCCTTGCTCATTCGGCCCTTGAGCCGGCTCAGGGGTCCGGCGTTCTCCTGAGCGTAGCTGGAGTTGTACTTCACTTTCTTTTCCTGGTGCCGCACAGCCTCCGTCGAACGCGGCTGCCGTGAGGCCCAGTAGAGGGCGCCGACGCCGGCAGAGAAGGCGGGGTCGCGCAGGTCGTGGGGCAGGCCCGGGTCCTCGGGGAATCCAAACCGCACGGGGGAACCGAGCTGCTGACGAGCGACGCGTTCGATGCCGCGCAGGGCGGACCCGCCGCCGGTCAGCACAATGCCGCACGGAGGCAGGTTGGGGTAGCCAAATTCGTTCAGCTTCCGGTCGGCCAGCCGAAAGAGCTCGCCACCGCGTTCATGGAGGTAGCGGGCCAGGGTGCGGCGCTCGACGCGGATGAGGCGTCGGTCGGCCTCCGACTCCAGTTCGACCGACTCGTCGCCCATGACATCCAGCGCAGCCTGGCCGAAGCGTATCTTCAGTTCTTCAGCGGTCGCTGGAGCAACGTTCAGCGCGAGGGAGAGGTCCGTGGTGAACTGGTTGCCTCCCAGCGGCAGTGCGCCCGCATTCCAGAGCGTGCCATGGCGGTACACGGCGACTGTGGTGACGCCTCCGCCGATGTCCATCAGCGCCACGCCGCGCTCGCGCTCATCCTGGCTGAGGACGGCCTCGGCGAGGGCGACGGGGACGGCGACGACCCCCTCGACGCGGACACGAGCGCTCTCGACGGCGCCAATGAGGGCCCGGACGGAGGCGGACTCAGCGGTGACGCACAGCGTCTCCACATCTATGCGGAGAGCGTGCATGCCGACGGGGTTGCGCACTCCCTTCAGCCCATCAATGGAGTAGGTGCGCGGTAGCTTGTGGATGATCTGCTTCCGTGGGGACAGGTCGTTGGGGGAGGCGGCAGCCACGGCGCGGCCCAACTCGGCGGCGGTTATGGCCGCGTCCTGACCCAAGGAATGCAGGGTGCCCCAGCAGGCGTGGGTCTCCACGTGACCTCCGGAGACGGTGATGAATGCGGAGGTTGCGGGGACTCCCGCTGCGTCCCGTGCGTCAGCGAGGGACTCGCGGATGCTCTCGGCGGCCGCACCGGCGTCGACGACGACGCCCTTGTGGATGCCTCCAGAGGGGGCCAGGCCAGCGCCCAGCACCTCGGCGCCGCCATGGTCGTTGCGGCGACCGATGAGGGTGAGCACCTTGGATGTGCCCACGTCGATTACTGCGAAGGTGACGTCCTTTGCCATATCGTGTCCCTTTCTCCGATCCCGCAGCGCGTTGCGGAAACGGTGGCTCATGTGTCTCAGTCCTGCCCGTATCGGGGCGGCTGAGGATTCGGTCTCAGTTGTCCAGACCAGTTACCAGAAGCACAGGGGCACTGGCCGAGGGGAGGACGGTTGAACAAGGGCAGGCAATTGCCGTCCGCGTGGCCAGGCTACTGTTGAGGGGTGCCTAAAAGGAGGGGGCCAGCACCCCTGTACCACCGGTTCTCATCTACTTGGAGGCTGTGCCTCCATCCAACCGTTCGGCCGCCCGCATATGGGCGCTCCGACTTCGCGGGTTGAACGCGACCTCCTCTTGGGAGGGGGCAATTGGCTTCTTTGTCAGAACCCTAAACACGGTGGACTCCCGAAGCGTTGTCTTGACCAGCCGGTCCTCTAATGAGTGGTAGCTGATGACCACCAACCTGCCTCCGGCCTGCAGCGTCTCCGCCGCCGCCGAAAGGACTGTCTTCATGGCCTCCAACTCCTGGTTGACCTCGATGCGGATACCCTGGAATGTGCGGGTGGCCGGGTGAATGCGTCCCCGCCGTCCCAGCACTCCCTCCACCACCTGGGCCAGTTGCGCGGTGCCCCGGATCGGGCGCCGCTGGACGATGGCCCTGGCGACTCGGCGTGCGCGGGGCTCCTCCCCAAACTCGTGGATGATCCGGACGAGGTCCCGCTCCGCAAAGTGGTTGACCACGTCATCGGCGGTGAACTTCTCATCGGGCCCAAAACGCATGTCGAGGGGGCCGTCGCGGAGAAAGCTGAATCCCCGCTCGCCGTCCTCCACCTGCATGCTGGAGAGTCCCAGGTCCAGGAGCACCCCCGTCACCGGGCGGCCCCCGAGGAACTGGCCCTGCTCTGCAAGCGTTGTATAAGACGCGTTTACCAAACGGACTCGCTCTCCGAAGCCTGCCAACCGCTCACTTGCGGTCGCCAGGGCGGTCGGGTCGCGGTCCAACCCGATGACAACGCAGTCCGGTGCGGCATTGAGGATGGCTTCAGTGTGTCCACCCTCGCCCACCGTGCAATCGATATACGCGCCTCCTGGAACCATCCCCAGCGCGTCCAAAACCTCTTTGACAAGGACTGGCGTATGCACTGGCTGGGCCCCAGCGTTTTGTGGCGTCACTTTTTAATGTCCCAACTACGAATTACCCTAGCCTCCGGGCGTTGAGGCCATTAAATACCTAGTCGTCATGCTTGTCAACCCCTTTTTGAAACTTGTTTAGGAAATGTTTCAAGACTCTGCCCTATGTCGCCTCTAGTCTAGGCTTAGCTACAAATACTATGCTTCATGGCCTCCCGAATAATGGACCCAACATTGAACGCGAGCTCTGAACCCGTATCAAGTCTTAACATTTACCTAATCTTGATGATACCGATCAACCTTTGTCACACGGCTGTATGTCGAACGGCCCAGACCGCCAAACTCGGTCTGGGCGGGCCCTGTGCTATGATAGTCACAACCGTCTCAGGATGGAGGGACAACCCTTGTACACTGTAGCTATTCTAACTACAAGTGACGCCGGATCACAGGGGCAACGTGACGACACAAGCGGGCAGTCCGCCCTGGAGATGGCTACGGCCGCCGGATTCGATGTCACAATCCGCGAGGTGGTGCCCGACGACTACGACACCATCGTCGACCGGCTGACGCGGTGGTCGGAGCAGGTCAACGTCATCCTGACGACGGGCGGCACGGGCTTCGGCCCTCGAGACGTGACACCGGAGGCTACCCGGGCAGTGGTCGAGCGGCTGGCCCCCGGCCTCTCGGAGATCATGCGGTACAAGACCTCGGAGTTCACCACGCTCTCCTACCTGAGCCGCGGGGTGTCCGGCACGCGAGGGGGGTGTCTCATCGTCAACCTCCCCGGCAGCCCTCGCGGTGTCCAGCAGTGCCTCGACATCCTGCTGCCGCTGCTGCCGCACGCCCTGCAGACCATGGAGGGCCCGACGCAGCAGCACCCGACGGGGTCTCTGTAGCCTCACCGGGCTGACAGAAGCGTCGCCGCACGGCACAATCGTATGTGCGGACGCCCATAGCGCGCCGTTTTGGCGCCGGAATGGCCTGCAGCCCTGCCAAGCGACGAAAACCCCCGCTTTTGAACGCGGCAAAATCGGAGTTTCATGGACATCTCCATCCTGACCCTCTTCCCCGGCATGTTCGCCGGCCCGCTGGACCAGAGCATTCTGGGTCGCGCGTGTGAGCGCGGGATCGTGTCGATATCCCTCCACAACATCCGCGACCACGCTCACGACCGCCACCACGTCGTCGACGACTCGCCCTTCGGCGGCGGGCCCGGCATGGTGATGAAGCCCGAGCCGCTCTTCCTCGCGGCGGAGGCCGTGAAGACGGATCTCGCCGCACGCCGCGGGCAGGCGGTGGCGGACGCCGCGCCCTTCATCCTGCTCTCGCCGCAGGGGAGGCCGTTCACGCAGGCCCTGGCGCAGGAGCTGGCCGAGCACCCCGCGTTGGTCTTCATCTGCGGGCGCTACGAGGGCATTGACGCCCGCGCCGAGGACGCGCTGGCGACCGACGTCATCTCCATCGGCGACTACGTCCTCACCGGCGGCGAGATCCCGGCGATGGCTATCATCGACGCGGTGGTGCGCCTGCTGCCCGGCGTGCTCGGCGACGACACCTCGGCGATCGACGAGTCCTTCTCCGAGGGACTGCTGGAGGGGCCGCAGTACACGCGCCCGGCGGAGTACCGGGGCATGGCCGTGCCCGACATCCTCCTCTCCGGCGACCACGCGGCCGTCGCGCGGTGGCGTCGGCGGCAGGCGCTGCTCCGCACGTACCTTCGCCGCCCGGACCTGCTCGCGAGCGCGGACCTCACGGATGCGGACCGCGCCTACCTGCGGGAGCTCGAGAGGGGCGGGGCGCAGCAGTAAGGATGCGGCAACCCACCGGCCTTCCGCGTAGAATCCCTCACCGCCACGGGGTATCATGCAGGCAATCCCCTCCAAAGGACGATGCTGGGCGTATATGGCGCGTTCACCAAGCAAGCAGCGCAGTAGTAAGGCTAAAGACGCCGTCAACGGCGACAGTCCCGCTGCGCCCGCCGTGTCCCCCCTCCGTCGGCAATATCTCGAGGTGAAGGCCCGCCACCCCGACGCCATCGTCCTCTTCCGGCTCGGCGACTTCTACGAGACCTTCGACGAGGACGCGCGCACGGCGGCGGCGGAGCTCGACATCGTGCTTACGGGCCGCGACATGGGCAAGGGACAGCGGGTGCCCATGGCCGGCGTACCCGCGCACTCGCTGGAGGGCTACCTCGCGAGGCTCATCCGTCGCGGCTACAAGGTGGCCATCTGCGAGCAGGTCAGCGACCCCGCGGCCGGCGCCGGGCTCGTCGAGCGCGACGTCGTGCGCATCGTCACGCCGGGGACGGTCGTCGAGCCGGGTCTGCTGGACGAGCGGGCCAACAACTTCATCGCCGCTGTGGCGCTGCAGGGGGACCTCGCGGGGCTGGCCTACGCCGACATCACGACGGCCGAGTTCGCGACGGCGCAGGTGCCGCTGCTGACGCTGCCGCTGGAGTTGGAGCGCCTCGGCCCCGCGGAGCTGCTGGTCCCTGAGGAGCTGGACGCCGCGAGCATCCTCGGCGCGCTGAAGCCCCCGGCGGGCGACGACGGCGGTCCCGCCGTGACGCTGTCGCGCGACGCCAACTTCCGCCTCGCGACGGCGCGGCGCACGCTGCTGGAGCACTTCGGCGTCACCTCGCTGGAGGCCTACGGGTGCGAGGGCCAACCGCTGGCGGTACGGGCTGCGGGCGCGTTGCTCGCCTACCTGCAGGACACGCAGAAGGGCAACGTGGGGCAGATCACGGCGCTGCGCACGTACTCGCCGGAACGGTACATGGTGCTGGACTACCAGACGCGCCGGAACCTGGAGCTCTTCCGCGCGGGGCGGTTCGGAGGCGGGACGGCGCTGCTGGACGTGCTCGACTACACGAAGACGCCGATGGGCGGTCGCCTGCTGCGGCGCTGGCTGGGACAGCCGCTGCTGGACCGCGAGGAGCTTGAGCGCCGGTTGGACGCGGTGGCGTGGTTCAACGCGAGCAGCATCCGGCGCGAGAACACCGCGGCGCTGCTCGGCGGCATGAGCGACCTCGAGCGGCTGGTCAACCGCGTGACCGCGGGCAACGCGACGCCCCGCGAGGTCGTGTCGCTGCGCCGAAGCCTCGAGGCGATTCCCGCCATGGTCGACCTGCTGGCGGAGGGCGACGCTTCCGTCGGCTGGCTGCGCGGCGACATGCACCCCTGCGAGGACGTCGTGGCCGTCATCGCGCAGGCCGTGAACGACGACGCGTCGGCGATGAGCGGCCACGGGGGCGTCGTGCGGCCGGGCTTCTCGGAGGAGCTGGACAACCTGCGAACGGCGTCGCGAGACGCCAAGGAGTACATCGCCGGGCTCGAGCGGCAGGAGCGCGAGCGGTCGGGCATCGGGTCGCTGAAGGTCGGCTACAACAGGGTCTTCGGCTACTACCTGGAAGTGTCCAACTCGCACCTGGCGCGGGTGCCGGAGGAGTACATCCGGCGGCAGACGCTGGTGAACGCCGAGCGCTACATCACGCCGGAGCTGAAGGAGTTCGAGGCGCTGATCCTGAACGCGGAGGAGCGGCTGGAGGAGCTGGAGAGCGCCATCTTCCGGCAGGTGTGCAGGCAGGTGGCGAACGAGGCGGCTCGCATCCTGCAGACGGCGACGGCGGTGGCGCAGGTGGACCTCTTCCGCGGCCTCGCGGAGGCGGCCTCACGCAACGGCTACGTCCGCCCGGAGTTCGCGGAGGACGGCGTGCTGGAGATCTCGGCGGGCCGTCACCCGGTGGTCGAGCACGTCGTGGGCGCGGGCGCCTTCGTGCCCAACGACACCGCGCTCGGGCAGCCGGGGGCGTCGCTGATGGTGCTGACGGGGCCCAACATGGCGGGCAAGTCGACGTACATCCGGCAGGTGGCGCTCATCGTGTTGATGTCGCAGGTGGGCAGCTTTGTGCCGGCCGACGCGGCGCGCATGGGCATCGTCGACCGCATCTTCACGCGCGTCGGGCTGCAGGACGACCTGGCGACGGGGCAGTCGACGTTCATGGTCGAGATGGTGGAGACAGCGGCCATCCTGCACCACGCGACGGCGCAGTCGCTTGTTGTGCTGGACGAGATCGGCCGGGGCACGAGCACCTACGACGGGTTGGCCATCGCCCGCGCCGTCGCCGAGTACCTGCACAGCCACCCGCGGCTGGGGTGCAAGACCCTGTTTGCCACCCACTACCACGAGCTTATTGCCCTCGCCGACTACCTTCCCAACGTCGTGAACTACAACGTCTCCGCCGTCGAGGCCGACGGGCAGGTAACGTTCCTGCACCGCATCGTGCCGGGCGGCGCGGACCGCAGCTACGGCGTCCACGTGGCCCGGCTCGCGGGGCTGCCGCAGCCGCTGGTGAACCGCGCCCGCGAGCTTCTGGCGGAGCTGGAGGCGAACGACGTCCCCCGTCGCGGCGGCCGAGCGCGCACTTCGACGACCCCCTCCGCGCAGCTCTCGCTGCTGCCCCCGCCGGACGACGGCCTGCGCGACGCGGTGCTGGGGCTCGACATCACGGAGATGACGCCGTTGGAGGCGCTGAACAAACTCTACACTCTGCAGCAGCAGGCGCGGGAGGCCCGCGAAAGTTCACCGTAGGGGCGATTCGAAAACCGCCCGCCCCCGCTCTTGCCCTCGCCGCCTCAACCATTGAACATGTCTGAGAATAAGCTGAAGGAGAAAGCCATGACACAGTACATACCTTCACCCGCGGACTGGGTGCGCGAACAGGTGGAGCTCTATGAGCGCACTAACGGCAAAGAAGGCACGACGCTGCGGGACACCGGCATGCCGGTCATCATCGTCACGAACGTCGGAAACAAGACCGGCGGCATTCGCAAGACCCCGCTCATGCGCGTCAAGGACGGCGACAACTACGTGCTCGTAGGCTCGAGGGGCGGCGCCCCGAAGCACCCGGTGTGGGTCTACAACCTCCGCGCAAACAGCGACGTCGAGATCCGCGACATGGCCGAGGTCTACACCATGCGCGTCCGCGAAGTCGATGACGACGCCGAACGGTCGCGGCTATGGGCGCTCGCCGTAGAAGCCTACCCGCCCTACGAGGAGTACCAGACAAGGACATCGCGGCAGATACCCGTGTTCCTGGCCGAGCCGGCGTAGGGGGTGGCTCGTAGGCCTAGGGGTAGGTAGGACGCAGAACCGACCGTTCGCCCCCTTCGGCATGCGCAGGACAGGCTTCAATTTCCCTCAGGTCGTACCGGGCTGTTGGCGGGTCGCAATGGTATAATCTCCCTGCCCCATTCAACCGGAGGTGTGCTATGGCAACCCAGCGTCCCCGTCAACCGATCGAGCGCAACCTGGCCATGGAGCTGGCCCGGGTCACCGAGGCCGCCGCCATGGCCGCCGTTCGCCACATGGGCATGGGCGACAAGGAGCTGGTGGACCAGGCCGCTGTCGACGCCATGCGCTACACCCTCGGCTACGTCTCCATGGACGGTGTCGTGGTCATCGGCGAGGGCGAGAAGGACGAGGCGCCGATGCTCTACAACGGCGAGCGCATCGGCAGCGGGACGCCGCCGGAGGTGGACATCGCCGTCGACCCGATCGACGGGACGACGCTGCTATCCAAGGGCCTGCCGGGGGCCATCGCCGTGGTGGCCCTCTCGGCTCGCGGCACGATGAACGTGCCCGGCAACGTCTTCTACATGAACAAGATCGCCGTAGGCCCCGACGCCATCGACGCCATCGACATCGACGCCGGCGTGACCGACAACCTCCTCAGCGTGTCGAAGGTCAAGGGGGTCAGCGTCCACGACCTGACGGTGGTGATGCTGGACCGACCTCGACACGCGGAGATCCTGGCGGAGGTCCGCGCGTCGGGCGCGCACGTCAAGATGATCTCGGACGGCGACATCGTCGCGGGCATCCAGGCGGCGCTCCCGGGCTCCGGCGTCGACATGCTGCTGGGCATCGGCGGGTCGCCGGAGGCGGTGCTGACGGCGGCGGCCATCCGGTGCATCGGCGGCAGGATCCTCTGCAAGGCGTGGCCCCGCGACGAGGCCGAGCGCGCGCAGGCAATCGCCGACGGCGTGGACCTCGAAAAGATCTACGACACCTACGACCTTGTGGGCGGCGAGGACGTCTTCTTCGCGGCGACGGGCGCCAGCACCGGCGACCTGCTCAAGGGCGTGCGGTTCGGCGACGGCGGCGCGCAAACGCAATCGCTCGTGATGCGCTCCCGCTCCGGCACCGTCCGCTGGATAGACTCCATCCACGACTTCTCGCGGCTGGACAAGGTGCGGTTCCATGACTAGGGCGGCGCTCGTCATTGCGGTGAAAGCCGAAATACAGGGAGTCAGCGCAACCTGAGATTGCTAAAAAGAGAAGCGGGCCGCACATGGCGGCCCGCTTCCTTTGCGTCCGTAGACTTTCCCCTACACGGCGGCGGGTTGGCCCTCCATGGCGGCGGTGTACTTGCCCTGCTGCGCCGCGCTGGTGAGCTGCGCGCGGTGGTGGAAGGCTGCCTGCGCCGCGCCGACGTTCTCCGGCCGGCCGGCCCACGCCTTCAGCGGCGCGCTCTGCAGCCCTCGGCCAAAGGAGTAGCTGATGGTCCACGGTGCGCCCACCTTGGCGGCGTAGACGTTGATGGCGTTCAGGTTGACCGTCGCCTCGTCGTCGCTCTGGCCGCCCGAGAGGAAGACGATGCCCGGCATCATCGCGGGGATCGTCCGCTTTAAGCAGTCGACCGTCATCTCCGCGACGACCTCGGATGGCGCGCGGTTGGAGGCGGATGCGCCGGAGAGGACCATGTTGGGCTTGAGCAGCATCCCCTCGAGCTCCACGCCCTGCCGATCGAGTTGCGCGAAGGTCTCCAGCAGCGTCGCCTTGGTGGCGGCGTAGCACGCGTCGATGTCGTGGGTGCCGTCCATGAGGACCTCAGGCTCGACGATGGGCACCAGGTCGGCGGCCTGGCTCAGGGCTGCGTAGCGGGCCAGCGCATGGGCGTTGACCTCGATGCAGCGGGCAGTCGGGATGCCCGGGCCGACGTTGATGACGGCGCGCCACTTGGCGAAGCGCGCGCCCAACTCGCGGTACTCGGCCAGTCGAGGGGCAAGGCCGTCGAGGCCCTCCGTCACCAGCTCGTTGGGGGAGAAGGACACCGGCTGCGTGCCCTTGTCGACCTTGATGCCGGGGATGATGCCGCGACCGGAGAGCACCTGCACCAGCTGGGTGCCGTCGGCTCCGGGCTGGCGGATGGTCTCGTCGTAGAGGATGACGCCGCTGATGTAGGCGTCGACGCCGATGGTGCGGAAGAGCATCTCCCGGTAGTCGCGGCGGTTCTCATCAGTGCTCTCGGCGTTGATCGAGTCGAATCGGCGCTTGATCGTGCCCGAGCTTTCGTCGGCGGCGAGGATGCCCTTGCCGGGCGCGACGAGGGCCTTGGCGGTGGCGGCAAGTTTGGCGAGGTCCATGTTCAGCCTCCTTTGCGGCGCTTTCGTGCGAATACACAACGGGTTTGAAGTCGCCCCTATCATACCGCAAAACCGCAAAACGCGCCCCGCCTGCGTTGGCGTCAAGCCGGAGTTTTGCGAGGCTTGGAAGGTGCACGACAGGGCGCGAGCATGCTACGCTGGCTGGAGCCAAGCGCAAACGGAGGCCCCATGACGACCAATGTCGAAACCCTCTACCTCCACCGTTACGAGAGCCCGCTGGGGGTCTACATTCTGGCGTGCTCCGACGAGGGCCTTGCGTGCGTGAAGCCGGAGGAGCAGTCCTTCCCCGACCTTGGCAAGTGGGAGCGGCAGGGCGCGCGATTCGAGGAGGGCGGCGCCTACAACGCGACGGCCGCCGCCCAGCTCGACGCCTACTTCGCGGGCGAGCTGACGGACTTCGACGTGCCGCTGGACATGCGGGGGACGCCCTTCCAGCGCCGCGTGTGGCAGGAGCTGACGACCATCCCCTACGGCGAGACGCGCTCCTACGGCGAGGTGGCCGCCGGCATCGGGATGCCCACCGCGAGCCGCGCCGTCGGGAGTGCCAACGGCAGCAACCCCGTCTCGATCATCGTGCCGTGCCACCGCGTCATCGGCGCGAGCGGCAAGCTCGTGGGCTACGGCGGCGGCCTGCACCGCAAGGACGCGCTGCTAACGATCGAGACGCGCGGCAACGGCAAGACGCTGGCAATGCCGGGGCTCTAGCGCGCGCTTGTCCTTCGATTTCCCTCAGGACGAACGGGCAGCCCACTAGCTCGGTAACCGCGCGCCGATGAAGTCCGCGTGCCCTCGCACAAACGACGCTGCATCGACGGCGCGCCGCCCCTCAAGCTGCAACTCCATGATGCCCAAAATGCCCTCGCCCGTGACGACGCCCAGCGGCGTTAACGCACCCGCCAGCGCGACAACCGTGCCCACCGGCACATCCCGACCCTCCGCACCCGCAGGCAGCGCAACCGAGCGCAGCGCCTTGAGCGTTGCACCGTGCCACGTCGTGAACGCGCCGGGCCACGGGTCCATCGCCCGCACCTGGTTGTGGAGGTCCATGGCCGAGCGGGTGAAGTCGAGCGCCCCGTCCGCCTTCTCGAGCTTTCGGCTGTAGGTGGCGAGCCTCTCGTCCTGCGGCGCCGCGTCGATGCGACCATCCGCCCACGCCGGCAGGATGCTCGCCAGCAGCTCACCGCCGCGTTCGAACAGCCGCACCGTAAGCGACCCGGCGGTGTCGTCGTCCGCGATGGGGTGCTCCTCCTGCGCCACGACGGGGCCGGTGTCGGTGCCCTCGTCCAGCAGCATGATGCTGACCCCGGTGACGGCGTCGCCCTGCAGGATGGCCTCGGCGACGGGCGAGGGCCCGCGGTGGCGGGGCAGCAGCGAGGGGTGCACGTTCAGGCAGCCGTGGGGCGCCATCGTCAGCAGCGCCGACGGCAGGATGCGGCCGTAGGACGCGACAACCATCGCGTCCGGCGCGAGCGCGGCGAGCTGCTCGGCAATCTCCGGCGTACGCACCGACGCGGGCTGCAGCACGGGGATGCCGTGCTCGCGCGCCCAGAGCGCCGTCGGCGGCGAGGACAAGCCCCGTCCGCGCCCTGCAGGCCGGTCAGGTTGCGTGACGACCGACACAACCTCATAACCTGCGCCGAAGAGGGTTGACAACACCGGCACGGCGTAACCTGGCGTCCCGAGGAAGATTATTCGCACGGTAATTTCCACCAAAACGCATTTTTGGGGCCAAGGGATGCGCCATCCAAGGCCAGAGGCAACGCTCCGGTCGCCAATATCATCCTAGCTTGAATGTGTCTACCAATACGCACTATTGCCTTTCGCTTGCCTACAGATTCTCTCTATTTTGTCCTATATTGTTGATTTGTGTATTCAACAATTACAGACTTCTTGCTACCAAATATATGTTTTGGACAGGTGCAGAACAGCGCCGCACCTACGGCTAGAACACACGCATGCCGTCAAAACCGGCAAAAACCGTGAAACATTATCCTAGAACGGAACTCCGTCTGACTGGTACATTCGATAGACCAACCCATCTGTCGTATTCGTGCATTCGGCCTGTGCCAACGGTCGAGTGCTCGCCGGGGAGACGACTAGCGTGAGCTCCAGGGAACCCCGAAAGCTATGGGAAGCTGTGCTCGGCGACCTGCAGGTGCAGGTGGCCCGGCCAAGCTATGATACCTTCCTCAAGCAAACCGTGGGTATCGCCATAGCCGACGACTGCCTCGTGGTCGCCGCGCCGAGCGCCTTCGCCGCCGAGTACCTCGGCAAGCGCATGAAGGGCGTGGTGCAGCGGGCCCTCGAGCGCGTGTCGCGCACTCCGATGGACGTGCGCTTCGAGGTGCAAGCGTCGAACGCGATGCCAGCCTCGCGGGCGGCCGGCGCCACGGGCGCCGACGACGTCGAGGCAGCCGAACCGTTGCCAGCGCCGAGGGTCGTCGGGCCTGGCGCAGCGCAGCTTCCGCTCGACCCACGCTACGTCTTCGGCCGGTTCACCGTCGGCGCGTCCAACGAGCTCGCAGTCGCGGCGGCGAAGGCGGCAGCGGAGTTCCCGGGCGAGAAGTACAACCCCGTCTTCCTCTACTCGCCGCCGGGGCTGGGAAAGACGCACCTGCTGCACGCCGTCGGCCACCGGGCGCGCGAGCGCGGGCTGCAGGCGCTCTACGTCAGCAGCGATCGCTTCGTGACGGAGTTCGTGACCTCCATCCGAGAGGGCAAAGCCGCCGACTTCCGCGAGCGCTATCGCCGCCCCGACGTGTTGCTGATGGACGACGTGCAGTTCCTCAGCGGCAAGGAGCAGACCCAGGAGGGGCTGTTCCACATCTTCAACGAGCTTCACCATTCGGGCCGGCAGGTGGTGCTGGCGAGCGACCGTCCCCCCCGCGCGCTGAAGCCGTTGGACGACCGCCTCCGGTCGCGCTTCGAGTGGGGGCTCATCGCCGACATTCAGCCGCCGGACCTCGAGACGCGTCTGGCGATCCTGCGGGCCAAAGCGGCGTCGCTCGATGTCGATGTGCCCGCTGAGGTGATGGAGTCGCTGGGACGGCGAGCAAGCCACAGCGTCCGCGAGCTTGAGGGATGCCTGAACCGCATATCAGCATACGCCGAGATGACGGGGCGGCCCGTGACCATGGACCTCGTGGAGCAGGCGCTTGGCGGTCTGGAAACGCGCTCCGAGCCGGTCGTGCACACGGCGGACGGCGTGATCGAACAGGCGGCGCGGCTGTTCGCCACGACGGCGGCGGCCCTGAAGGGCCCCAAGCGCGAGCGGACCGTCTCGTACGCGCGCCATCTTGCCATGTACGTCATGCGAGAGGACATGGGACTGGCGCTGACGGAGATCGGCAGGGCCCTCGGCGGCCGCGACCACAGCACGGTGTTCCAGGCCGTCGGCAAGATCGCGGAGCGCCTGAAGACCGAGGCGTCGCTGCAGCGAGACCTCGCCGCCCTGCGCGGCCGGTTGGGCAGCCGCGCGGCCTAGCCCCAACCTCCAACCCCTCCCACCCACCCACCCACAACCCTTGCCCCGGCACACCCCCTCCGGTACAGTGTCTCCGGCCCGCCTGTCGCTTGCGTCGGCGCGTGCCGCCGATTCCACACTCGAACGGAGGACCAGGCATGATTGGGACCAACACCCTCAAGGCAAAGCTTCGCAACGGCGAGGGCGTCATCGGCGCGTTCAACTCCATCCCTTCCGCCGACGCCGTGGAGATTCTCGGCTTCCTGGGCATGGACTTTGTCATCATCGACGCGGAGCACGGTGTGTCCGACCTCGAGTCGTGCGAGCACCAGGTGCGGGCGGCGGAGTCCGTCGGCATCTCCACCATGTGCCGCATCGCGCTGAATCTGCCGCAGAACATCCTTCGCTATCTCGACACCGGCGTCATGGGCGCGCAGATCCCGCAGGTGAACTCCGCCGCTGAGGCGCGGGCCACCGTCGACGCCGTGCGCTACCCGCCGGTGGGCAAGCGCGGGCTGGCCGGCGTCCGAGCCGCGGGCTACGGCATCGGCATGCCGCTGGGCGACTACGTGAAGCTGGCCAATGAAGAGCTGATTCTGTGCGTGCAGATCGAGACGACGCAGGCCGTTGAGGCGGCGGCGGAGATCGTTGCGACAGAGGGCGTCGACCTGGTCTTCATCGGCCCGACGGACCTGTCCATCTCGATGGGCTACCCCGGTCAGCCGACGCACCCCGCGGTCATGGAGGCCATCGAGCACGTGGGTAAGGCCGCCGTCGCCGCAGGGAAGTGGGCAGGCACCATCGCCCGCGACGCCGACGCCTACGAGCACTGGCGCAACGTGGGCTACCAGTACCTGGCGACGGGTACGCCCGCCTTCTTGGCCCAGGGGGCTCGACAGTACATCGAGAGTTGCCGGGAGCGCGAGAAGGCCGGGGCGTAAGCACGTCCACAGCCACGGGAGTCCGTTCGCCCTGAGCCTGTCGAAGCCTGTCCTGAGCCCCGTCGAAGGGGGTTCATCGAAAGCCACAGGAGTCCGTTCGCCCTGAGCCCCGTCGAAGGGGGTCTCCCGTAGAGGCATCTGCAGGCAAGCTGGATTGAGGAGCAAGGCCATGCGCGTGGGATTCATTGGACTGGGGCTGATGGGCGCCCCAATGAGCCGGCATCTGGTGAAGGCGGGCCACACCGTCCGAGCCTGGAACCGCACGACGTCCAAGGTGGACGCCTTTGTCGCGGACGGCGGCGAGGCGGCATCGTCGCCACAGGACGCAGCCGCGGGCGCGGAGGTCGTGATCACGATGGTCACCGACTCGCCTGACGTGGAGGCGGTAATTCTGGGCGAAGGCGGCGTCATCCACGGCGCAGCGGCGGGTACGGTGGTCATCGACATGAGCACCATCTCGCCGGAGGTCACCCGCACCGTCGGCGCAGCGCTGGCCGAGCGAGGCGTGCCGATGCTGGACGCGCCCGTCAGCGGCGGCGTGCTTGGCGCGCAGAACGCCGCCCTCTCCATCATGCTCGGCGGCGACCGCGAGGTTTTCGAGGGCGTGCGGCCCGTGCTGGAGGCAATGGGCACCCGCATCACCTACTGCGGCGAACTCGGCATGGGGCAGGTGACCAAGCTGGTGAACCAGGTCATCGTCGCCGGCACCATGGCGGCGGTGTCCGAGGGGCTGCTCTTCGGCGCGGCGGCGGGCGCTGACCTGCAGGCGGTGTTCTCCGCGGTCACCGGCGGCGCGGCCAACTCGTGGCAGCTCGAGAACCTGGGCGCGCGCCTCCTCAAGGACGACTTCGCACCCGGCTTCATGGTGCGCCTGCAACAGAAGGACCTGCGGCTCATCATGGAATCCGCCCAGCAGATGAACCTGCCGCTGTTCACCACGCCGCTGGTGCACCACATGTACCGCGCCGTCGAGGGGCAGGGCCACGGCGAGGAGGGGACGCAGGCGTACATCAAGGCGCTGGAAGCCCTCGCCGGCGTGCAGGCCCGCTTCCCGGACGCCTAGGCCGAGGGCAGCCCACCGTGAAACTCAGCTTCCATTGCACGGTCCCCGCTCCCATCGAGGAGGTCTACGAGCACGTGACCGCCATGGGCCCGGCGGGGCCTATTGACCGCATCCTCTTCGTGCAGAAGTATGGCGAGTTTGTGGAAGAAGTCGACGGCGCCGTGCTCACCCACGATACCGACGATGACGATGACACGATGTGGCTAAGTGCCTTCACCTATCCGGTTCATCGCACCATGGAGGCTATCGAGTCATCATGGTCGGACCGGGAGGACGTCTTTGAGACAGTGAGGGGCGGGACCCGCTGGACGGTAACCTTCAACCCCAAGTCTCGCGGGCTCCACGGTCTGGTGCAGTGGCTCTACTTCCTGGCCGTCGGCAAATACCGGGTGGGCGTCCCTGTGCTCTCGCCGGTGGTGCAGCACTTCCGCAGGAAGGCGCGGGGGGAGAGCGAGGCTGCTGAGGAGCCTGAGAGCGACGAGCCGCCCCCGCCGCAGGCTTCCTAGGGTCGATTCGCGATTCCGATCACCCCGAGGCCCTCGAAGGCCCCTACGCAATCTTTTCCCGCCTCCGCAGCAGATGGAGGATTGTCCCTGAATCGTTTTGTAGCGACTGTGACTCATCCCAGCTACAAAACCGTTTTATCTGGCGAATCAACCCCATCTTCCGCCGATCGCGCGCAGCCGACCCTCAATCTGCAGCAAGTGCATGAGTTGACGTGCGGAGCGCAAGACGTGATCGAAATCGGCGTGGGGCTCGGTCAACAGGGCGGCGAGCCTAATGCGCGTGACATTTATCTCGTCGGGGAGACAGCCAGCGCGCCGGGCTGCCCTGAGCGCAGAGCGCTGCTCCGGCGTGAGGGCCTTGTCGTAAATCCGGCGCTTGCGGGCGTTCTGGTTGCCTGGCTGGCCGCCACGCATTCGCTTTTCCCTCCGTGCGTTGCCGTCGTGTTGGTTTGGGGACGCGTTGTCGTTCTTCATGAGGGAAGGTTAGCGGGGTTGTTGGCTTCGGCGCGAGGGGCTCGTGTCAGGGTCTTGAAGGTGAGGGCGAGCACTTGCGGCTTGTCGGGGTTCCCGCCTTCGCGAGAGCGACGGTGGGGGGAGTTACGACAGCAGCGTGACGTTGTCGATGAGGCGCGTCTGCCCGAATCGGACGGCCACCAACGCAAGAGCAGCGCCCTCCAGCGTGTCCAGCTCCACGAGCGACTCCGCGTCCGCGATGCTGACGTAGTCGACGTTAGCCAGCGCCTCCCCCGCGAGAGCGTGAACCTTCACTTCCCGCACCCTGACACGGGCCTGTTGCCCGCACGCGGCGCCTGCCGCTACCCTCCCCTTATGAATGACCTCCTATTCCGGTTCTGGGCCAACAACCTCGCCATACGCACCAATTGGTTCGTTGCCTTCGCCCGTCACGTCCGTGGCCCGGCCGGCTGCGGCACGCAGCAACAGGAGGTTGTTTCGCACGGGCGCAAATCCTGGAACCAAGTTTTGCATATGGGAACGAATACCTCAGCTACGACCACCCCAAGAAACAACCTCCCCAGCGACGACGACGCAAGAACCTACTTTTTCGGTGGCCTCTCCCCTGCCAAGGCCACGGGGAAGGCAGCCTGAAGGGACATGAAGCCATCGTGCGACCACGCCACTGCACTGCCGCCCCGAAAGCCCGCGCCGCCGCCATCCGGTTGGAGGCAGCCTCGCAAGTGTCTCCCTCCGCAAGAGCGACGAGAAGGGCATTGGGAGGGCGTTGGGAGGGACGGCGCGACGTCCTACCCCAGCAGCGTGACGTTGTCGATGAGCCGCGTCTGCCCGAACCGGACGGCCAGCGACGCGAGCGCAGCCCCATCCAGCGCATCCAGCTCCACGAGCGACTCCGCGTCGGCGATGCTGACGTAGTCGACGTTAGCCAGCGCCTCCTCCGCGATGCACTCTCGCATGGCGTCGCGCATAGCTGCAGCGTCCCGCTCGCCGTCCGCCGCCATCTCCAGGGCGACGGTGAGGGCGCGGGACAGGACGCGCGCGGCCTTGCGCTCCTCGCGGCTGAGGTTGCCGTTGCGGCTCGACATCGCGAGGCCATCGCGCTCTCTGACTGTGGTCACGGTGACGATCTCCACGGGAAGGCCCAGGTCGGCGGTCATCTTGCGGATCACGAGCGCCTGCTGTGCGTCCTTCTGCCCAAAGTAGCTGCGGTCCGCCCCAAGGATGTTGAAGAGCTTGAGCACGACGGTGCAGACACCGCGGAAGTGGCCGGGACGGTGCTCGCCCTCCAACCTCGCGGCGATCTCGCCCGGCTCCACCCAATTGCCGAAGCCCTCGGGGTACATCTCCGCGTCAGAGGGGGCAAAGACCACGTCGACGCCCTCGCGTTGGAGGACCCGCAGGTCGTCCTGCACAGCGCGGGGGTAGGCGTCGAGGTCTTTGGGATCCCCGAACTGCGTCGGGTTGACGTAGATGGTGGCCGCGACGGTCTTGCACTCGGCCTTAGCGCGCCGCACCAGCGCCAGATGGCCGGCGTGCAGGGCGCCCATGGTGAGCACCGCGCCCAGCGGCCGCTCGACGCCCTGCAGCGCCTCGCGGGCCTCGGCGATGGTGGCGCAGACCTGCATGGCGAGCTAGCTCCCGCCGGGGCGGAACTCGCCCGCCCTGACGTCGTCGGCATACTGGGCCACCGCGCCGCGGATCACTTCGCCCAGGTCCGCGTACCGCTTGGCATGCTTGGGGATGTAGCCGGTGTTGTAGCCCAGCAAGTCGTGGATGACCTGCACCTGTCCGTCGCAGTGCGGCCCCGCCCCGATGCCGATGGTGGGAATGGTCAGCCGCTCCGTAATGGCGCTCGCCACCTCGTCGGGCACCAGCTCCAGGACGACGCTGAACGCGCCGGCCTGCTGCAGCGCAAGGGCGTCCTGCAACACGGCCTCCGCCTCCGCCTCGCCTTTGCCCTGCACGCGGTACCCGCCGAGCTGGTTCACCGACTGCGGCGTGAGTCCGACGTGGCCCATGACCGGAATGCCCGCCTCGGTGATGCGATGCACCGTCTCTGCGACCCGAACGCCGCCCTCCAGCTTCACCGACTGCGCGCCCGCCTCCTGCAGGAAGCGTCCAGCATTCTGGAGCGCCTGCTCAATGCTGAGGTTGTAGGAGAGAAAGGGCATGTCAGCGGTGACCAGCGCGCGCTCGGTGCCGCGCACCACCGCCGCCGTGTGGTGCAGCATCACCTCCATGGTCACGGGGATGGTGGAGCTGTAGCCCAGCACCACCTGACCCAGGCTGTCGCCGACGAGGATGACTGGCACACCCGCCTCCTCCACCAGCTTGGCGGTGGGGTAGTCGTAGGCGGTCAGCACGGGGAACCGCTCCCCTCGCGACTTGAAACGCTGCACCTCGAGCGTCGTTACACGCATGGCGCTCCCTCGTGTTGAGTGTTGGCAGTGGCAGTGGCAGTGAATGCCGACAGCAGCTCGCGCAGCAGCGCTTCCTGCGGTCCGGCGAGCGTCCCCTTCTCCCGGGCGATGGGAAGCGACGCCAGCGACAGGGCTGCGTACAACGGCAAGAAGCCAGGCGCCCGCTCCGACAGGGCGTCGAGGTGCATCTGCACGACGCCGACGTCGCCGCGGGCCGCGGGGCCGGTCAGCGCTGCCGGCAAACCCTGCCGCTCGATGTTGTTGACCGTGCTGCGGGTAAGGGGAAGCAGGGCTCGCATCCCCTGCTCCTCCAGCCCGGGAATGCCGCTCCAGAGGTCGCCGGCCAGCTTCAGCAGCGTGGCGATGAGGCCGCACGCGGCGATGGCGCTGGCGTGATAGAGCGCCCGGTCCTCGGAGGACAGCGAAATCGGCCACCCGCCAAGCCGCTCCGCAAGCTCGTCCAACGCCCCACGCAACGGCGCCGGGGCCTCGACGGCGCAGGCAACCCCCTGGAAGGCCACGGTCGGGTCGACGCCGGCCGTGAAGGTCTGCAGCGGGTGCATCGCGCCGGCTAGAGCGCCGGCATCGGACGCCGCCGACAGCACGTCGAGGGAGAGCGCCCCGGAGCAGTGGACAACCGACTGCCCGTCGCGCCATCGCAAGGACGCAGCGACGTCGCCGATGGCATCGTCCGGGACGGTGAGGAAGACGGTGTCGCACCGGTCCGCCACCTCCTGCGGCGAGGCCGCCTCGCAGCCGGGAATCGCGGCGGCGAGGCGCTCGGCGGAAGCGGCCGCTCGGCTGGCGACGGCGCGGACACGGTAGCCGCACCGGTGCATCGCCTGCGCCAGTGTGGTGCCCAATGCGCCCGCGCCGATGAAGCCGACGTTGCCAAGAAGTGAGTCGGTGGTCATGTCTCTCGTCCCGTTGCACAGGCAGCGGGACGAGAAGGACACACGCGGCTAGCGTAGGAGGGAAACACAAGTCTGAGAGGCGCCGTCGCGGTCATGCTGATCCCCGCGGCCAAATTTGGGGTTGCCGGAACCCATTTGCCACCTGCGTCAGGTTGGCGTCGCCACAATGATACCGCACGGCGCAAGGGTGTCAACGGGAAGGGGGTGACGAGGCTGGCAGGAGTGGTTTATTCTAGATTTTATGCTTTTGTTTTATTTGGATGAGTACGGGAACAGTTCGCTGTCTAGTGCGTCAATCAAGGCATATCCCCATTTCCTAATGGGGTCGATGTGCATTAGAGATAGTCAGCGCTGGAGTCTGTACAACCGGATTCTGGAAATAAAGGACGAGTTTCTTCCTGGATGGCGACAGCTTAGGGCCGCGGACGCCGAACTCAAGGGCCAGTACTTGTCACGGGCGATTCGGCGTCTTGAACAGGGGTTGAAAGCCGACAAGCCAACGGCCTTTGAGGACCTAGACTACGAACACATCCTAAAACTCATAGACAGCCTGTTCCAAGCCATTGATACCTTCGATCCGACCTTCTACTTTGTCGGTATAGATAAGAATCGTCTGACCGTTGGGCCTACGGAGGCGAGCGCACCCATTTCAATCGCTTACGTGCTATTGCTGGCGCACGCGGGTCGATACGCTCAGGCAGAGTTCGGAATTGAAGAAGGGGGACTCTTCATTGCAGACGAACAGAATCAGCATGAGCGCATATTCCGCAATGGCGAAGTTCGGCGATTGCTAGAAGAAGTAATCGATGACAAGAGCCGGATGCCTTCAAACAGGGGGATACTCGATAAGCCTCTTTGGGTCAACAGCGGCCAACTGCAACTAGACGGAGAGATCCTCCAGTTGGTCGATCTTGCCGTCTACATCGTAGGAAGGGCCGTTACAGAGGGTGATATCACCGACGAATGGTTTCAGAGGCTCCTTCCACACATCGATAGACGCTTGCCCCGGGATTCTTCCTGGAACCAAGTAGTCGATATTTTCCCCTTACCATAAAGCGGTCATAGAAATGAAAACAGCAGACTTTGAGAAGCCCGGTACAAACGCCCATTCTTCTCAGTCCGCTGCAGTTCCACTATACCGCGTGGGTATATTCATGTCAACCAACTACCCCCGCCGCTCCAGCATCTCCACCCACTGCGCGATGATGCGGTCGTCCTGGGGGAAGGCCAGCGGCGGGAGGTTGTCGACGGGGTAGTAACCGGCGCCGTCGATCTCCCAGGACTCCGTCGTGAGGGCGCCTCCCACAGCCTGCGCGCCGTAGGCCGCGACGACGATGGCTCGGCCGGGGGCGGAGAAGAGCCCCACGAGGCCGGTGATGTCCACCTTCAGCCCGGTCTCCTCGAGCGCCTCGCGGGCGGCGGCTTCCTCGACGACCTCGCCCTGCTCAACGTAGCCGCCGGGGAGGGCCCATCGGCCCTTCTCCTCGCCGTAGCTGCGCTGCACCATGAGGAGGCTAGAGGAGTCGCCTATCAACACCGTGGCGACCAGTTTGGGGCCAAGCTGCAGGATGACCTGGCACCGCAGGCAATATGGCCGCCACTGCCCGTCCACGGTGCGGACGGTCACCGCACCCTTACAGACCGGACAGCTCTCGAAATCCGTGAACATTGCCACCCTTACGTCAATTGGGGGTATGCTATATTCCGCCCTTTTGGCTGAACGCCCCGTATGGTACACCACTGTAGGAGGTTCCCCAACACATGACCACCCTGACCGGCGCCATCACCCAGGAAACCGCCCGCTTCATTGTCGAGACGACGTATGACGACCTCCCGGACGCCCTCCGGGCCGAGTCGCTGCGCTGCATCGTGGACGGGCTGGGAGTGATGCTGGCCGGCGTGCCCGAGGAGTGCACGCAGATCATCCACCGGTACGTGGGATCGCTGGGCGTGACCGGCGCGGGGCGGGTGCCGGGCGTCGCGGTGTCCTACCCGGCGGAGTTTGCCGCGCTGGCCGCAGGCGTAAGCGGCCATGCCCACGACTTCGACGACACGCAGCTTGCCTCGACGCCGGACCGTGTCTACGGACTGCTGACGCACCCGACGGTTCCCGCGCTCTCGGCGGCGCTGGCCGTCGGACAGGAGACGGGGGCCAGCGGCAAGGATCTGGTGCGCGCCTTCAGTATCGGGCTGGAGGTGGAGTGCAAGCTGGCGGAGGCCGTCAACCCGCAGCACTACCAGCGGGGCTTCCACAGCACGGGCACGCTGGGGGTCTTCGCGTCAGCGGCCGCCGCGGCGTCGCTGCTGGGGCTGGACCACGAGCACACGCGGACCGCGCTGAGCATCGCGGGGTCCAAGAGCGCAGGTTTGCGGTGCAACTTCGGCACGATGACCAAGCCGTACCACTCGGGCGCGGCGGCACAGAACGGCGTCGTTGCGGCGAAGCTGGCGTCGATGGGCTACAGCGCAGACCCGTCAGGGCTGGACGGTCCGTGGGGCTTCTTTGCGGTGGCCGGCGGCGGCGTCGACGAGGAGTACGTGCTCGGCAAGCTGGGCAGCCCGTGGGCGCTGCTTGACCCCGGCGTATCCGTAAAGCCGTACCCGTGCGGGTCGCTGCTGCACCCCGCCATGGACGCGCTGCGCGGCCTGCTCATCGAGCATGACGTCGACCCGGCGAACATTCGCGAGGTCCGGCTTGGCACGGCATCGAACGTGCTGAACGCGCTCCGGTATGCGGAGCCCGAAAACGCGCTGCAGGCCAAGTTCAGCATGCAGTTCATGCTGGGCGTCCTCGCGCTGCGGCGCCGTGCGGGCATCGCCGAGTTCCGCGACGAAGTTGTGCGGAGTCCGGAGGTCCGCGTCATGATGCAGCGAGTGAAGCCGTACTTGGACGAGGGCATCGAGGCGCAGGGCTTCGAGCGTATCCGCAGCCGCGTGGAAGTGGAGCTGACCAACGGCAGCGTGCTGACCCGCGAGGCCTCGGTGTCCCGTGGCACGCCGGAGTGGCCGATGTCGCGGGAGGACCTGGCGGAGAAGTTCACGGACTGCGCGGCAGGCGTGCTGTCGGCGGGAGCGATCCCCGCAGCCATTGCGGCGGCGTGGGGCGTGGAGGGGCTTCGCAACGTTGGGGAGTTGCTGGACGCGGTGCAGGGGTAGGAGTGGCAGGCATGAACGCATACCCCGCCCTCATTGACGGCGAGCCCGGCGCCTTTGGTGTGGTGTTTCCTGACATCGACGGGATTGGCGCGATGGGGGAAACGGTCAAGGAGGCGCTGTCAAACGCCATGGCTGCGCTTGTCGCCTACTCAATCGAGACGCAGCGGGACGGGACTGAAGTAGCGACGCCCAGCCCCTGGGATTCCGTCGAAGTACCAGACGGCGCACAACTGACCACTGTGCCACTCCACTTCGCTCCCACGACAACGTAGGTCCGTTCCCCCCTTCCCGTTGACACTCCAATGGCACCTGCCTACAATAACTATTTGTCGCACATTCGCGTGAAAGGCCTGACCAACGTGTCCAACTACGCAGTAATCCAGACCGGCGGGAAGCAGTACCGGGTGCAGCCCGGCGACGTTATCGACGTTGAGAAGCTCGAAGACGAAGTCGGCTCGCGCATCGACCTGTCGAGTGTGCTGCTTGTCGGCGAAGACGATGCGGTGTCCGTTGGGACGCCCACCGTGGACGGCGCCAAAGTGACGGCGGAGATCGCCGATCAGTTCCGCGGCCCGAAGATCATTGTCTACAAGTACAAGGCCAAGACGCGCTACCGTCGCAAGAACGGCCATCGCCAGAGCTACACGCGGCTGCGCATCCGGCACATCCTGACCGGCGGCGCTGAGGAGCCCGAGGAAGTGGTGGCGGAGGCCGTCGTCGAAGAGACGGTAGAGGAAGCCACACCGGCCCCGGCCCCTCGACGCAGGCGCCGCACGGCACAGCCCGTCGCGTCAGCCGAGGAACCGGCGGCGGCGGAAGTCGCAGAGGAACCCGTCGCGTCAGCCGAAGAAGCTGATTTTGCGGAGGCAACGGCACAGCCCGCCGCGTCAGCCGAGGAACCGGCGGCGGAGGAAGCCGCAGAGGAAGCCGTCACGTCAGCCGAAGATGCTGAGGCTGCGGAGCCGGAAGCGGCGGAAGAGGAAAGCGTAGAAGCCCCGGCGGAAGAAGCCCCGGCGGAAGAGGCCCCGGCGGAAGAGGCCCCGGCGGAAGAAGCCCCGGCGGAAGAAGCCGCCGAAGGCGAAAAGAAGGCGTAACAACCATCACCTTAGCCCTCGGGCTTTGGTGACGGCAAATAAGGGATAACCGGAGAGTAGAACAATGGCCCACAAGAAAGGCGGCGGATCCAGCCGCAACGGCAGAGACAGCAACGGGCAGCGCCTCGGCGTGAAGGTATACGGTGGCCAGGTGGTACGCACCGGAGCGGTTCTGGTTCGGCAGCGCGGCACGCGCATCTTCCCCGGCAGGAACGTCGGGGTTGGACGCGACTTCACCCTCTTCGCGTTGACTGACGGCGAAGTGAAGTACGAGTGGGCGATCAAGAACCGCAAGATGGCAAGCGTCTACCCGAAGGGCTAGCTTCAGTGGGGCATCGTAAGGGTCAGGAGAGACAGGGGCATGAAGACAGCAATACATCCAAACTGGCACGCAGAGGCAGTTGTGCACTGCGTGTGCGGCAACACCTTCACCACCGGCTCGACAAAGGCGGATTTGCGCGTGGAGATCTGCAACCGATGCCACCCGTTCTTCACGGGTGAGCAGCGAATTGTGGACACCGAGGGCCGGGTCGAGCGCATCAAGCGGAGGTACAACCTCAAATAGGCGCAAGACCGGGTCTCGGGGTGGTGCAAACCACCCCGATTTCTTTTTCAGGGCAATTGGCGGTCCCAGTCCAGTAGGACATAGGAGAGTCTGAGTCGAACGGATTGGGTGGGGTCGCAGGGGAAGAGGTTCCCGCACTCGCGGGACGAACATTAGGCAAGCGCAGGCAAGGCAACGGGAGGACAACAGGATGCCGCAGCCGTTCTACTACGGTGGTCAGGCCCTGATCGAGGGAGTGCTCATCCGGGGGCAGCGGAACGTGCGCATGGCCGTTCGCCGGCCGGACGGGGGCATCTGGACGGGGCCACTCCCGCTGAACCCCATCACGAGCGGTGCGCTGCGCCGCATTCCCCTGGTGCGTGGTGTGCTGGTGCTGGCCGAGGCGCTGCTTATGGGCATGCGCGGCCTGAACCGCTCGGCGGAGATTGCGATGGCGGACCCCGACGCGCCGCCCATCCCTGACGGCGAACAGCCGAAGGTGGGCCGGGGAGAGCGCATCAGCATGGCCATCACAATGGCCATCGCACTCGTCTTCGGCATCGGCATCTTCTTCCTGCTGCCGCTCTTTGGCGCGCGCTCGCTCGACAACATCATCGAGTCGTCCATCGTGAGCAACTTGTTGGAGGGCGTCATCCGGCTGGCGTTGCTGGTGGGCTACATCTGGCTCATCGGGCACCTGAAGGACGTCAAGCGGGTCTTCGCCTACCACGGCGCGGAACACATGACCATCCATGCGTACGAGCACGGCAGGCCGCTGGAGCCGGAGGAGATCGAGCAGTTCCCGACGGCGCACCCGCGCTGCGGCACGGCATTCCTGCTGACCGTGGTGCTGGTGTCCGTGCTCGTCTTCACGCTGGTGGGCCGCCCTTCAATCGTTTGGGCCGTGGTCTCCCGCATCGCGCTGGTGCCGATCATCGCCGCCGTTAGCTACGAGTTCCTGCGGTTCAGCGGCGCTCACAGTGATCGCGCCTGGGCGCAGCTCATGGCCTTCCCCGGCCTCGCGCTTCAGAAGCTCACCACTCGCTGGCCCGACCGCTCCCAGATCGAGGTGGCCGTCGCCGCGATGAACAGCACCCTTGCCGCCGACGGGGTCATCCCCGTGGGCGAGCACTCGAACGACGCCTCGCCTGCCGAAGACGGCCCCTTGCGACCAGATGCGCCGTAGGGGAGGCAGGCAGCCGCTGAGGGTGAAGCCAGATAGGGCTTGTGCTATACTCCATAGGGTTGTTTGCCAAAGGCTTCCACAACGGAATTTCCACCTAAAAAGCCCTAGCCGTTGTGCGCTGGCACAGACAATCAACCTTAGGAGATACCAATGACACATGAAATAATCGTTGTCCCGGACGGGTCGGTCACGACCCCGCTGGGATTCACCGCAGGCGCGACATACGCCGGGATCCGCACGTACGCACCGGGCAAGGTCGACCTGGGAATGCTCTTCTCAGAGACCTCTGCTGCCGCTGCTGGGACCTACACCAAGAACAAGGTCGTCTCTCCCTCCGTAACCGTGAGCAAGAAAAACGTTGCGCGGGGCGTTTCCCGCGGCGTTGTCGTCAACAGCGGCTGTGCCAACTGCTCTGTCGGCAATCAGGGCCTGACGGACGCCGAGGAGATGGCAGCGCTGGCTGCGGGAGTGGTCGGCGTGGCGGCCGAGGACATGGCCGTCAGCAGCACTGGGCTCATCGGCGTGGAGCTGCCCATGGGCCTCATCCGGAACGCCGTCGGCAAGATCGAGCTGACGCCGGACGGCGGGCACGACTTCGCCCGGTCCATCATGACCACGGACACGGTCAGCAAGGAGATTGCGGTCTCCTTCTCCGTAGGCGACGCCACCGTGAACGTTGCAGGCTGCTGTAAGGGTTCCGGTATGATCCACCCGAACATGGCCACGATGCTTGCCTACCTCACCACGGACGCCGAGATTGACGCAGCCTTCCTGCAGGAGACGCTGAGCGAGGTGGTCGACTCCACGTTCAACATGGTGGACATTGACGGCGACACGAGCACCAACGACACGGTGCTGCTGTTCGCGAACGGCGCATCGGGCGCGTCAGTTGCCAAGGAGACGCCGCAGGGCGAGGCCTTCGCCGCGGCGCTCCTGCAGGTGTGCATACACCTGTCTCGGGAGATGGTGAAGGACGGCGAAGGCGCCACCAAGCTCATCGAAGTGACGGTCGACGGCGGCGAGAGCGTCGGAGACGCGCGGCTGGCGGCCCGCTCGGTCGCGAGCTCCATCCTGGTAAAGACGGCCATCCACGGCAACGACCCCAACTGGGGGCGCATCATGATGGCCGTAGGCAAAAGCGGCGCTGAGGTCGTGGAGAGCAAGGTCACCCTCCATGTGAACGACATCTGCATCATGGAGGCAGGGCTGCCGGTGCCATACCTGCGGGAGTCGCTCGTTGCGTCCATGCACGGCGACGAGGTCCGCATCCGCGTAAGCCTTAACCTCGGCGACGGCGTGGCAGTCGGATGGGGCTGCAATATGAGCGAGGAATTCGTCGTCTTCAACAGCGCGTATACCACGTAGAACAGAGCGCCGCGTCCGGTCACCGGGCGCGGCGCTTTCAATTGAGGCAACAGAGGAAACGGTGAGCGCGGCCAACACAAAGAAGCCAATCGTCATCAAGATTGGCGGCAGCACCTTGGGGAGCGGGGACACCACGCTGGAGGATGTTGTCGCCATGCAACGGCAGGGTCTCGCGCCCGTCGTTGTCCACGGGGGCGGTCAGGTAATCAGCCGGTGGATGGAGAAGACGGGCGCAGCGCCGCAGTTCGTGCGCGGCATGCGGGTGACGGATGAGGCGGCGCTCGACATTGTGCTCGCCGTCCTCACGGGGCTGGTGAACAAGCAACTGGTAGCCTCAGTTCTGGCGCACGGCGGCAAGGCGATGGGCATCAGCGGCGCCGACGGGGGCATCTTGCAGGCCAGGACGCTGGACCCGGAACTGGGCTATGTGGGGGACATTACGAAGGTTGACGCGTCGCCGGTCCAGCAAATGGTGGCGATGGGGTGGATCCCCGTCATCGCGCCGATTGCGGTTGGCCTGAACGGCGGACCCGGCGCGACACTTTACAACATCAACGGCGACGTGGCCGCGGGTGAGCTCGCGGCGGCGTTGGAGGCGGAGCGGCTCATCTACCTGACGGACGTCGACGGCGTGATGGACGCAGGCAAGCGGACGGTGCCGCGGCTGCTGCCGGAGCAGGCGGAGTCGCTCATCGAGAGCGGCGTTGCCTCAGGGGGCATGATCCCCAAGCTTGAGGCATGCCTGAAGGCGCTCCCCAAGGTGGGCATGGCACAGATTCTGGACGGCAGAGAGCCCCACGCGCTCCTGGAGTGCCTGGAGGGCCGGGGTAAAGGCACACGTATTGGGTAAGGCGAGGAGAGGCTAATGGCAGGTAATTTTGGCGGCGGCGGTTTCGGCGGCGGCTTCCCAAACTTCGGTCAGCCGGGGCAGATTGGGGCGCCGGATATTCCGTGGCGGAGTTTGATCCTGTGGGGCGGCAGCCTTGCGCTCGTGATAGGGCTGTTCGTATTGGCCTTCTGGCTGTTGGACGTGTATACCAACTTCCTCTGGTTCGGCAACCTGGGGTTTGAGGGGGTCTACCGCACCATCCTGGTCCAACGCATCTGGCTCTTTATCACCGGCACGATCCTCTTCGCGATCATTGCCTCGATCAGCGTTTGGATGACGTACCGTTACGGGCAGGGGCCGCAGGTTACGCCTGTTCCGGAAGAGACGCTGGATCTGCTGCGGCCGCTTACGCTGGCCGGTTCGATCTTTGTGATTGCCATTGCCGCGCTCATCTTCGGCGGCGTTGCGGGCGGCGGTTGGAACGTGGTGCTGGGCTACATCCACTCCACGAGCTTCGGCGTGTCGGACCCGCAGTTCGGTAAGGACGTCTCGTTCTTCGTCTTCACGCTGCCGTTGCACCAGCTGGTGCAGGGGTGGCTGCTGGGCGCGTTCATCGTGACGCTGCTGCTGAGCGTGGGCATGTACTTCGTGCACTTCAGCCTGCGGGGGGCCGTCTTCTCCCTGACGCCGCCCGTTCGGACGCACCTGTCGGTCTTGGGCGCGCTGATACTCTTCACCTTTGGCTACGGGTACTGGATCGACATCTACAACTTGGTGTTCTCGACCAACGGAGCAGTGGTGGGCGCCACCTACGCGGACGTCAACGCGCGCATCCCGGGCCTGACTGTGCTCATCTTCATTGTCTCGGCGGGTGGGCTGCTGCTGTTGCTCAACGCCTTCTGGCTGAAGGGCACGCGGCTCATGGTGGGCATAGGCCTGCTGTGGGTGGGCGCGCTCATCATTCTGCAATTCGCTTGGCCCAACGCGGTGCAGCGGTTCCAGGTCATCCCCTCCGAATTGGAACGGGAGCGGCAGTTCATCGGCAGGAATATCGAGGCGACACGTGATGCCTTCGGGTTGAACCGCATCGTCGAGTCGTCGTACCCAATACGGGACAATCCCCGGGTGACCAAGGATATCGTCGAAACGAACCCAGGGATCATCTCGAATCTGCGGCTCTGGGACCACCGTCCGTTCCTTGACACGTTGAACCAGATCCAGTTCATCCGGCTGTACTACGACTTCCAGGACGTCGACGTAGACCGGTACACGCTGGACGGCGAATATACGCAGCTCATGATAAGCGCGCGGGAGCTCTCTCCGGAGCGGCTGCCGCAGGAAGCCCAGAACTGGGTGAACCGGACGCTCCAGTTCACCCATGGCTTTGGCGTGGTGGCGGCGCCGGTGACTGAGTTCGCGGACGACGGCAAGCCCGTATTCGTGCTGCAGGACGTGCCGCCCACGGGCAAGATCCCGGTGACCCGCCCGGAGGTCTACTACGGCGAAAACACGCGGGACTACGTCGTGGCCAACTCCGGGGTGGAGGAGTTTTCCTACCCCACGGAGACGGACATTCCCGTTTACGAGCGGTATCAGGGCCATGGCGGCGTCCTCGTGAGCGGGTTCTTGCGGCGGCTTGCCTACGCTTGGAAGTTCCGGGACCTGAACCTGCTGATCAGCGAGAACATCACGCCTGGCAGCCGCATCCAGTACAACCGGAACATCCAGGAGCGAGTGGCAGACGTCGCCCCATTCCTGGTGATGGACAGTGATCCGTACGTGGTCGTGGTCAACGGCGAGTTGCAGTGGATTCAGGACGCGTACACAGTCACAAGCCGGTACCCGTACTCGACGCCGTTCTCCGGCGATCTGGGCGAATTCAACTACATTCGCAACAGCGTCAAGGTGGTCATGAGCGCGTACCAGGGAGACCTGACCTTCTACGTGATTGAGCCAACGGATCCGCTTGTGCAGACGTACCAGAAGGTGTTCCCCAAGCTCTTCACGCCCATTGACGAGATCGACACCCAGCATCCGGGGCTTCGGGAGCACATCCGCTACCCGGAGGGCCTCTTTGAGGCGCAGGCGCAGCAGTACCTGCAGTACCACATGACGGATACCACGGTCTTCTTCAACAAGGAGGACCAGTGGAGCATCCCGCAGGAGGAGTTCTTTAGTGCCCCGGAGACGATGCAGCCGTACTATCTCATCATGAAGCTGCCGGACTCCGTTCAAGAAGAGTTTGTGCTGCTGCTGCCGTTCACGCCTGCCGAGCGCCCGAACATGGTGTCGTGGCTGGCGGCGCGTAACGACGGCGAGCGGTATGGGGAGTTGGTGAACTTCGTGTTCCCGCGGGGCAAGCAGCTCGACGGGCCGCTACAGGTCGAGGCCCGCATCGACAACGACCCGGATATCTCGCAGCAATTCACACTGTGGGGCCAGGTAGGGTCACAGGTCCTGCGGGGGAACCTGCTTGTGGTCCCGATTGACAACACCATCCTGTATGTGGAGCCGGTGTTCCTGCAGGCGGATAACCTGGCCTTCCCGGAGCTCAAGCAGGTCATTGTCGCGGACGCGGGTGAGGTCGTCATGCGGCCGACGCTGCAGGCGGCCCTCGACGCGCTGACGGGCTCAAGCACGCCCGCTCCGTCGCTGGATAGGCCGGTCCCCGTCGCGGACACCGGCCCGCCGCCAGAGGCAGGTTCGCTGCAGGAAGCGCTGGGCGACGCGTCGGACGCCATCGATTCCCTGGACATGGCGTTCGAAGAGTTGAGGCGAACACTTGAGGAGCTGAACCGGCTTGCGGAGGAGCAACAGTAATGAACCAGTACATTGAGACGGAAAAGCAGTTCTACATGGGCACGGTCCGCCGTCAGCCCGTGGTCATCGAGCGTGGCCAGGGGACGCGGGTCTGGGACACCGACGGCAAGGAGTACCTGGACTTCACCGCCGGCTGGGCGGTCAACTGCCTGGGCCACTGCCCGCCGGTAATGGTGCAGGCCATCGCCGAGCAGGCCTCGACGCTGATCCAGACTTCCAACCAGTTCTACACCCTGCCGCAGCTGAAGTTGGTGCAGATCCTCGTGGAGAACAGCTGCCTGGACAAGGTCTTCCTGTGCAACAGCGGCGCGGAGGCCAACGAGGGCGCAATCAAGCTCGCGCGCAAGTACGGCCGCGACAACCGCAATGGCGCCGTCGAGATCATCACCGCGGAGAACTCCTTCCACGGCAGGACGTTGGGGGCACTGGCTGCAACGGGCAACCCCACCTATCAGGCGAACTTCCTGCCGCTGATGTCCGGCTTTGTGAACGTGCCCTTCGGCGACATCGATGCGATCAAGGATGCGACCACCCCGCGCACCTGCGCCGTGATGCTGGAGCCCGTGCAGGGCGAGGGCGGCGTCATCCTGCCCCCCGAGGGCTACCTCAAGGCCGTCCGCGAGTGGTGTGACGAGAACGGCCTGCTGCTCATTCTTGACGAGATCCAGACGGGCATCGGCCGACTGGGCACCCTCTTTGGCTACGAGCAGTACGATGTGGAACCCGACGTCATGACGCTGGCGAAGGCCATCGGCGGCGGCGTGCCCATCGGCGCCTTCATGTGCAAGGACTCCTGCGACGTGCTTCGCCCCGGCGACCACGGCAGCACCTACGGCGGGAACGCCCTGACGTCTGCGGCAGCCTTCGCGGTGGTCAACGCTGTCATTGAAGAAGGCTGGGTGGAGCACGGCCGCGTAATGGGAGAACGGCTCAAGGCCGGACTCGAAGGCGTAAAGGCCGCGCACGAGGAAACCGTCAAGGAGGTGCGCGGCATGGGCCTGCTGCTGGCCGTCGAGTTCCACGAAGCCATCGCAGGCGAAGTCGTCACGTCGAGCAACGCGGGCGGGCTGCTGCTCAACCCCGTGCGGCCGACTGCGGTGCGCTTCATGCCTGCGCTCAACGTCTCGGACGCCGAGGTGGACATCGCCGTGGACCGCTTCGAGCGCGCGCTCGTGGATGCGGTGGAGCGCGTCGGCAAAGCATCGTAGGCATTAAACGGACTCACTATCGCACTATTGAAGGACGGGAGATGGCAAAGCAGAAGGTGGTCTTGGCATATAGCGGCGGTCTGGACACGTCGGTGGCCATTCCGTGGATCAAGGAGCACTATGACGCCGAGGTCATCACGGTGACAGCCGAGCTTGGGCAGGGCCGCGACCTCGAAGAGGTGAGGCTGAAGGCCCTGGCAACCGGCGCGGCGAAGGCCATTGTCCTCGATGGGCAGGACGCCTTCGTCGAGCGCTTTGTCTGGCCCGCCCTGCGCGCCGGCGCCATCTACGAGGCGCAATACCCTCTGGCGACGGCACTTGCGCGCCCCCTCATTGCCGAGTACCTGGCCACGGTGGCGTTGGAAGAGGGAGCGGAGTTCGTGGCGCACGGCTGCACCGGCAAGGGGAACGACCAGGTGCGCTTCGACGTGAGCGTCGGGGCGCTGGCGCCTGACTTGCGGGTGATCGCGCCCGCACGCGAGTGGGGCATGAGCCGCGACGAGGAGATGGTCTACGCGGCCCAGCACAACGTTCCCGTCCCCAACACGAAGGACAATCCTTTTTCCATCGACGAGAACCTCTGGGGCCGCTCCATCGAGGCGGGCGTGCTGGAAGACCCGTGGAACGAGCCGCCCGAGGAGATCTACGCGTGGACCCGCTCCATGGCGGACACGCCGGACGCTCCCCTGTACTTGGAAATCGCCTTCGAGCGCGGCATTCCGGTCTCGATCAACGGCGAGACTTTGGGCGGCAAGTCGCTGGTGCTGCACCTGAACGCGCTGGCGGGCGAACACGGCGTGGGCCGCATCGACCACCTGGAGAACCGGCTGGTCGGCATCAAGTCACGGGAGATCTACGAGGCCCCGGCGGGCGTCGTGCTGCACGCCGCGCACCGGTCGCTGGAGACGCTCACGCTGGGCAAGGAGCAGGTGCGCTTCAAGGAACTCGTGGCGCAGCAGTACGCCGACCTGGTGTACAACGGCCTCTGGTTCACCAGGCACCGTGAGGACCTGGATGCCTACGTGGACAGCACCCAGCAGTTTGTGTCCGGCACGGTCCGCGTGCGGCTGCACAAGGGCGCCTGCACGGTCGTCGGGCGGCAGTCGCCCCACGCGCTCTACGACTACGGCCTCGCCACCTACGACGAGGCAGACCAGTTCGACCACCAGGCGTCGGTGGGGTTCATCAATGTCTTCGGCCTGCCGGTGCGCACGCAGTCAAGGCGGCAGCCCCGGCAAGGGTGACGCTCCGGGGCAAGCGCGACGCAAGGGATGGCGTTTCCGCTTACGCGGAAGTTACGAATTGGAGGGCGCTATGGCAGACAAGTATGTGTACATCGCAGCAATGGACGTGGACCCGGACAAGGAAGCCGACTTCAACGACTGCTACGACAATGAGCATGTTCCGGGGCTCTTGCAGGTGCCAGGCGTGCTGAGCGCCAAGCGCTACCAGGCGCTGGAGGGCTCGCCCAAGTACCTCGCCGTCTACGAGATCGAGAGCGCGGACGTGGTGACGAGTGACGCCTGGGTGGCCGCGGCGGACTCGGGACGCTGGCCCACGGAGATCCGGCCCTTCTGCCGGAACCGCAACCGCATAGTCTACAAGGTGATGGGCGACGGGGCGGGCTAGTCCCCTCAACGCAGCAACGGCAGGCGATACGATGATCCACGACGGCAAAGACCGCTACGGCCGCTACCTGGAGGACTTCCAGGTGGGCGACGTCTACCGCCACTGGCCGGGCAAGACCATCACGGAGAGCGACAACAACCTCTTCTGCCTCATCACCATGAACCACAACCCCCTCCACCTTGACGAGAACGTCATGAAGGACCACCAGCACGGGCGCATCCTCGTTGCGGGGCCGCTGGTGCTCAGCGTGGCCGTCGGCATGAGCGTGATCGACACATCGGGCCGGGCAATCGCCAACCTCGAGTACGAGAAAGTGGTGCACGACGGCCCGGTGTTTGCCGGTGACACCATCTACGCCGAAAGCGAAGTCCTGGACGTCCGTGAGTCGGCGTCCCGACCGGACCGGGGCGTCGTGTACATCGAGACGCGGGCGCACAATCAGCGTGACGAGCGCATCCTGACGTACCGCCGCCGGTTCCTCGCCCCCAAGAGGCCGGTGTGATGGCGGACGAGTATACATCGCTCGACTACACCGTCTCCCTGCACTACGACCGGCGGCTCTACCGCGAGGATATCGCGGGGTCGGAGGCGCACGCCCGGATGCTGGCCCGCCAGGGCATCATCTCCGCTGACGAAGCCAATGGCATCTGCGCAGGCCTCGACGCCATCCGCCAAGAGATTGAGGACGGGTTTTTCCCGTGGCGGAAGGAGCTGGAAGACCTTCACATGAACGTGGAAGCCCGCCTGCACGACCTCATCGGCGAGACGGCGGGCAAGCTGCACACGGCACGGTCCCGCAACGACCAGGTGGCGACGGACATGCGGCTCTTCATTCGCCGCGCGACGGAGGAGACGGTCGAGGCGCTGCGCGGCCTGCAACGCGCGTTGGCATCGGTCGCGGGCGATCACGTGACAACGGCGATGCCGGGCTACACGCACCTGCAGCGGGCGCAGCCCGTGGTGCTTGCCCATCACCTGCTGGCCTACGTCGAGATGCTGGAGCGCGACGTCGAGCGGTTCCGGCAGGCAGGCACCCGCGCAAACGTGTTGCCCCTCGGCAGCGGCGCGCTCGCGGGTTCGCCGTACCCCCTCGACCGGGAGTCGGTCGCGCGCGAGTTGGGTTTCGACGGGGTCACGGCCAACAGCATGGACGCCGTCGCAGACCGGGACTTTGTGCTCGACTACCTCTACGCGGCGTCGGCGTGCATGGGGCACCTCTCGCGCATGGGGGAGGAGTTCGTGCTGTGGTCGACGGAGGAGTTTGGCTTCCTGCGGTTGGCCGACGCGGACACCACCGGGAGCAGCATCATGCCGCAGAAGCGCAACCCGGACCTCGCGGAGCTGGCGCGCGGACGCACGGGGCGGGTGTACGGGCACCTGATGGCCGCGCTGACCCTGGTGAAGGGGCTGCCGCTGACCTACAACCGCGACCTGCAGGAGGACAAAGAGGCGTTGTTCGACACGGTGGACACCCTCTTGCCGACGGTCTCAGCCTTCACGCGGATGCTCGGCGGCGCGGCCTTCAACCGCGAGCGCATGGCACGCGCCGCGGAGGGCGGCTACAGCCTCGCGACGGACCTGGCCGACTACCTTGTTCGCAAGGGACTGCCTTTCCGGCAGGCGCACGGCGTCGTCGCACAACTCACGCGCTTCGCCGAGGACCGCGGCGCCCGCTTCGAGGACCTGTCGCTGGAGGACTACCGCTCGTTCTCGCCGCTGTTTGACGAGGACGTGCTTAGCACGACGGTTGCCACGGCATTGGAGTCGCGCAACGTGCCGGGCGGGACCGCGCCGTCGCAGGTGGCAGAGGCGCTGCGCCGCGTGCGGGAGCGGCTGGGAATGTAGTGGGGTTCACTGCCCCTTAGCCCCGTTTACGGGTAAACGCGTTTACGCATTACCGGGAACGGCAACCCATGCTGAGCCGTTCCAATTAGGGAGATTTGGGACACAGAGACCCTTCCGCGGACTGCTCCCCCCGCACGATTTCCCGCCTTCGGCGGATTTACGGTTTTGGGGCGCACGCCAAACTTCAACGGATTGTAGGGCACGTTGGCACAGTTAACGCCTGACATAGAGCGGAGGAACACCGGCAAAGTCTTCTTTGGATGGTGGATAGTCTCGGCAGCGATCGGCATCCAGTTCCTGCATGGCGGACTGCTGTTTCAGGCTTTTGGCGCCTACTTCGTGCGACTGCAGCAGGAGTTCGGGTGGAGCAGCGCCGCGCTCTCGTGGTCCTTCTCCCTGCTGCGAGTGGAAAGCGGCCTGCTGGGGCCGCTGCAGGGTTGGCTCATCGATCGCTTTGGGCCGCGGTTGGTGCTGATTGTCGGGCTGATCATCTTTGCGATCGGGTTCATGCTGCTCAGCGGGATAGACTCTCTGTTGGAGTTCTACCTCGCATTTGTCGTCATCGCGATTGGCAGCGGCCTCGGTGGGTTCCTCACCCTCTTTGTGACCGTCTCCGCCTGGTTCCGGCGCCGTCGAGCAACGGCCCTGGCCCTCTCGCAGATAGGCGCAAGCATCGGCGGGATTTTCGTTCCGCTGGTTGCGCTGGCGCTGATCAACTTCGGGTGGCGCGATACTGCATTCGCCTCCGGCATCATCATCCTTGTAGTGGGGTTGCCGCTGACGCCGCTGATGCGATCGAGGCCGGAGAATTACGGGATGGTCCCGGACGGCCCCCGCCGTTTCGAGCACAGGTCACAGGAAGAGCGAGCCCGGCCCGAGATCGAGCCCGAGCGCGAGTTCACGGCGCGGGAGGCGATGCGGACGCCGGCCTTCTGGTTCATCTCGATGGGGCACGGCAGCGCGTTGTTTGTGGTGGGCGCGCTCATGGTCCACCTGATCCCGCACCTGGTGCAGAAGCTGGACGTCTCGCTGGAATCCGCGGCGGCGGTGATCACGGTTATAACCACGGCGCAGATCTTCGGACTGGTGAGCGGCGGAATCCTGGGCGACCGGATGGACAAACGGCTCATCGCGGCGGCGTGCATGCTGGGCCACACCGTGGCGCTAATGGGGATAGCCTATGCGGGGTCTCTGTGGGTGGTCTACTTCTTCGCGGTGATTCATGGGCTTGCCTGGGGCGCCCGCGGTCCATTGATGGGCGCCATCCGCGCCGACTACTTCGGGGTGAAGGCGATTGGCACGATCATGGGGTTTTCGTCGCTGATCGTGACCGTCGGCAACGTGTTTGGGCCGGTGTTCGCGGGATGGATGGCGGACGTACGGGGCGACTACGAGACGGGTTTCATGATCCTGGCGTCGATGACCGGCGCCGGCACCGTGTTCTTCCTGGCGGCCAAGCGGCCGTCGAAGCCCGAAAGCGCCTGGGCACGCGGCCGTCGGCTTGTCATGCAGCGGCGCGCGCGACAGGGTTAGCGGCACGGTCTCATCGCTCCCGAAACCCACCCCGGCCGCGACCTGCCGGTCATGGGCGTGTTCTCGCAATAGCAGCCAAGGTCAGTGAATGAAGGCCAGTGGGCGAACTATGCACGCTGCCTTCGCGTTGTAGGAGAGTGAACATTTCGGCTCTGACCACTCCGGACATACTGAAGAGGAACGCCAACCGCCTGTTCTATGGGTGGTGGATTGTCGCTGCGGCAATCGTCATTCAAGGTCTGCAGGGCGGCCTGTTGCTGCAGTCGTTTGGCGCCTACTTTCTGGAGCTGCAGGATGAATTCGGCTGGAGCAGCGCGGCCCTCGCGTGGTCCTTCTCCATCTTGCAGCTGCAGAACGGACTGCTCGGCCCCGTGCAAGGCCTGCTTGTCGACCGGTTTGGGCCAAGGTTCGTCCTGACAGCCGGGATTATCGTCCTTGCCCTGGGATTTCTTCTCCTCAGCCAGATCCAATCACTCCTGACGTTTTACCTGGCCTTTTTGGTCCTGTCGGTTGGGTTTGGCCTGAGTGGGTACCTGACGCTCATCGTCGCCGTAGCAAACTGGTTTCAGCGCCGTCGTTCACTGGCGCTGGCGCTTTCCACGACGGGACTGGGACTCGGCGGCATGCTGGTGCCACTGGTGGCCATTTCCCTGAGCTCCTTTGGATGGCGACACACGGCCATCGCTTCAGCCATCATCATCCTCGCCGTGGGGCTGCCGCTGATGCCGATCATTCGCGGCAGGCCCGAACGCTACGGCATGCGGCCAGATGGCGGTCCAGACCCGCGGGCAGCCACCAACACCTCGCGGGCAGTGCAGACTGGACGGGACTTCACCGTAGGTGAGGCGATTCGCACGCGTGCATTCTGGCTCATCTCCTTTGGCCATGGCAGCGCCTTGCTGGTGGTTGGCGCAATCATGGTGCACCTTATCCCGCACCTGGTGCACCGCCTGGAGGTGTCGCTGGCATCCGCTGCCCTTGTCGTCACGGTGATGACCATGACCTCCATGGTGGGACAGATTGGCGGAGGGCTCCTTGGCGACAGGTTGGACAAGCGGCTCATATGCGCGGTTGGAATGGTGGCGCATTGCGTGGCGCTCCTGGGAATCACGTTCGCCACGTCACTGGCCGTGGTCTACTTCTTCGCCATTCTCCATGGGTTGGCGTGGGGCGGCCGGGGACCACTGATGGGCGCGATACGGGCCGACTATTTCGGGCGGCGGTCGCTGGGGACCATCATGGGGCTGTCCTCGGTCATTGTCACATTGGGATTCATGTTCGGCCCGGTGTTTGCGGGGTGGATGGCAGACCAGAGGGGCGACTATCAACTGGGATTCGTGGTGCTGGCCAGCATGACAGGGATGGCGTCAGTGTTCTTCCTGGCTGCGAAGCGACCGCCACCCCCCACGAGAAGGCTGGCGGACATGCGGAGACGAGTCCTCGCGAGGCGGGAGCAGCAGTCCGAACGAAGGGCAACGCGCCGGACCCGGGGGCAAGGCTAGCCTCGAAGGCCGGCCCGCCCCCGGCTCCGTTGCTACCTACGTAGGCGTCCCCGACATGACGCCGGCTTCGATGTAGGCCTCGCCCATACTCTTGAAGGAGTTGGTCGTGCCGCCGAAGCCCACTTCATAGCTGGGCTGTGCCTGGCCGGGGCTGACCACCTCGTACAGGGAAGCGCTTCCGTTTGGGCCGTCGATGGTGTGGAGCAGGGTTCGCGTGCTGTTGCTAGAGGTCATACCTACCTCCTCAAAGTCTTGTAGCCAAAAAAGGATACGGCATTTGGGGACGCGCTTCAATGGTGTGGGGGACACCCACGAAATACAGAAGATTTGGAGAGAGCTAACGGCGGCGGCCCAACAGTCGCGACAACTCCGGCATTGCTGGATGGCCGGCATCCGCAGTCGACGGCATTTTCTCATATCGATCCAAGAGTTCCGACTCAGAGAACTGCCTTGGCCAGTCCAAGTTGACGGCCACCCGATCGTCCCGTAACTCCACCGCTGATAGGTCTATCAATTCCATAATGTCGCGCACAAAGGCCCTTTCGGGGTGTTGCAAGGATGTGTAGTGCTGCATTGACTGATGTATCAAGTCTTGGACACGGAGAGATACTGAGTCCAATAGCAAGTCAAGAAGGCGCAGTTGTCGCTCTGCGAGCGCCCTGCGCCTGCGGCTCCGAAGCCGACTAAACAATGATTGAGCAAACTCCCGGAACAGCAGGCGCTTTGTTTGCGTCGTGACCTCCTGAACCAGTGCGTTGCAACGCTCCGACACCGCTGGGAGGCTGAAAGTCAAGAACGGCGTGAGGTCGTGGCCTCTCCTTCGCGACTCGTATAGAGCTGCAAGATATGCACCTTGATTCTCGTAGTAGTAGTTGGAGAGGCTAACCATCACCATGTCATTGACGCCCGCCTCCCGCAGCATGTACGCCTCCAATGCGCGGGCCGTTCGGCCATTGCCGTCATCAAAGGGATGCATAGCGCCGATATGATAGTGGGCAGCCATAGCCTGAATGATGCGATCGTGGCCTCGAAACTCCCCCCCGATGGCTTGGCATAGAGCGTCAAAGGCAACAGCAACCTCATCACCGCCCTCCGCTCCACGGCAGAGCGGCAACCCAAATGTGACGTTGGACCCACTTCGGCGCAACGCTCCCGGCTCGCAGTGGTCGTCATCGCAGCCCGTGACCATTCGGCGATGGATGTCCAACACCAACTGGTCAGTGACGGGACCGTCAGTTGGCAAGTCACGTAACCACCGATAAGTTTCGTTGGCACAACGGAGTTGCCGTTGTGACCGGTTGAGACTGGCAACTTCTGCCGCCGGGTCAAGAGCCTGAGCCTGCTCCTGCTGATTGAATGCGGCTCCCTCAATCCTTGTGGTGCCCACAGCTTCCAGCCGCAACTGTTCCTCATGTGCCTGCTCTATCCATTGCGGGAGGTAGGGCATTTGTCTCAGGACGCCCGCCGCTGTCTTGGCCTCAATCAGTGGTCCGGCGATGGCAGTGACGTCGTAGCGCAGCCACTGTTGAGGAAGAACATAACGACTTGCAGTTTGGCTTGTCATGTATAGTTCGTTTCTAGTTCATTGCACTATCATTGCGTCTCATCTGTATTTATAATTGTAACAGATGGATCCGTTTCGGTTCAATTTCATTTCCCACTCATTTTAGGTTCATTGCCGATTAAATTACCATGGCTACCATTCAAGGAAATCCCCAGGCAAACACGAGAGGGGCCTCCCACGCGGGAAGCCCCTCTCCTTGCGTCCGGCTCTGTTTGCGACTACGCCTTGGCGGCTTCGAGCTGTCCGAGGATCTGGCCGGCGTTCTCGTGCGACATCGTTTCGATCTCGGCAGGGGAGAAGCCGTTGTCCAGCAGGTTGCTGATGAACATTCCCAGGCCCTCTTCCACCCACGGGGCCGTGCTCTGCCCGAGGTCCGTGGAGAGGATGGTGGAGTTGGGGCCGATGGTGCGGATGTTGTCGTAGACGGTCTCCCACTCGACCTTCTTGGTGTAGGGCTGGGTGAAGCACCGCTCGAACATGACGTCATACTTGCCAAGCGCCTTCTGCTGGTCCTGGTCGAGGTAGGTCGCCGGGAACTCCGGGTGGGTGATGACGACGCGGTTGACCTTGGCCTCGCGGGCGGCCTTGACCACGGGGAGCATCTCCTCAGGCGAGATGTGGCCGGTCGCGAGGATCATGTCGTATTCGGCGATGACTTCCATGCACTGGATGGCCGCGCTGGTCACCTTGCCGTCAACGACGACCTTCACGGGGTCGCCGGCGATGCCCTTCGCGCGCATAGCCCGGGCAATGGTCATCCAGTAGGGCTGCGGCTTGCCGTCGACATTCTCGCCGGTGATGTTCTTGACCTCGTTCTCCGCGTCGACGGTGGGCATCCACACAACCTTGTTGCCGAGCCGGCCAGCGACATCGACGGCGAGGGGGTTCATGCCGCCCATGGAGTTGTTGAGCACCAGGCCGCCGAATGCCCGGATCTGCGGGAACATCTGGTTGATGAGGCTGGCGCGGTCCGCAGTGCAGATGTAGTGGGACTTGAGCACCACACCGGCCATACCGGCCTCTATGGCGTGCTCAGCCAAAACGATGTCGTTGAACTTGCGCGGAAGCACGTCCGGTTCACTGTGGATGTGCATGTCATACGCGCCTCGGACCAATTCCTTGACTGCTGCCTCGTCGGCCATGGGCTTCTCCTCTCAAAGGGCAGCTCTTCGCTGCTATGAATGTGGGGCGATGGTAGCCATTTGGCCTTAATGCTGTCAACCACAAGATGTCATCACAGCAGCCCAGCGAGGGTGTTATCCTTGCCGCGGAGGCCTGCATGAACGCTGAAGACACCGTCCAATCGGTCCTCGACTACCACCGGAAGACCAACCACTCCGTGGAGAGTGTGCGAGCCGGAAACATCTCGCTCGACTTCTCCATCCTGCCGCGGCTGTACAAGCTCTACCGTCGGGCGGAGACGGTGGCGCTGCCGGAGGAGTCGGCGCCCTCCGACGTGCCCGCGCTCGAGGCCATTTCGGGAGACGCGCCCATTCGAGACGGCGCGCCGACGCTGGAGGACGTGGCCGCGCTGCTCAAGCTTTCGGCGGGCATCACCAAGTGGCTCAAGGTGCCCAACGGGAGCATGGCCTTTCGAGCGGCGTCCTGCACCGGCGCGCTGTACCACATCGAGCTGTACCTCGTGTGCGGCGACCTGCCGGGCCTGCCCGCTGGCGTGTACCAGTACGGCGCGCAGGACAACGCGCTCCGTCGTGTGCGTTCCGGCGACTACCGCGGCGCGCTCGTGGCCGCGACGGCGGGCCACCCTGAGGTGGCATCCGCGCCGGTGTCCGTCGTCTACACGAGCGTATTCTGGCGGAACGCGTGGAAGTACCAGAGCCGCGCGTACCGGCACGCCTATTGGGACTGCGGCACCGTCCTTGCGAATACGCTGTCGGTCGCGTCGTCGCGGGGCCTGCCGGCGCAGGTGGTCACGGGCTTCTCGGACGACGCAGTCAACCGCGTCCTCGACGTGGACGGCGTCCGAGAGGCGGCCGTCGCAATCGTGCCCGTGGGCAGCGGCAACACGTCCGTCGCGCCGACGCAATCGCCGGAGCGGGTGAACCTAGAGACGCTACCCTACTCCCCCAAGGAGATCGACTACCCGCTCATCCGCTCAACGCACGCTGCCACGTCGCTGGACGAGGCGGGCGCTGCTGCGTGGCGCGCCCTCAAGGGGGGCGCGCAAGCGACGTCGAGTGATCCGCTGACTGCGGAGGCCGGGGCAGAGTCCGTCGAACGGGTGATCCTCCGTCGCGGGTCCTCGCGGCAGTTCCAGCTTGCGCCCATCGACGCCGACGCCCTCCGCACGATGCTGGCCGCCGCCATGCGCCCAGTGCCGGGCGACTGGCCCTCACTCAATGGGGTTCCTGTCAACGATCTATACCTCATCGTGAACGCCGTCGATGGGCTGGCGCCGGGCGGGTACATCTACCACGCGGAAGGCGGCGAGCTTGAGATGCTGCACTCCGGCGACCACCGCTTCATGGCGGGGCACCTGGGGCTGAACCAGGCGCTGGCCCACGACGCCGCGGTCAACTGCTACTTCCTCACCGACCTCGACGCCGTGACCGCCGCGATGGGCGCTCGGGGGTACCGGGCGGCGCAACTTGACGCGAGCATTCGCGCGGGACGCCTCTACCTCTCCGCGTACTCGATGGGCCTCGGCGCGACAGGCCTCACCTTCTTCGACGACGAGGTGACGCAGTTCTTCTCGCCCCACGCGGCGGGCAAGAGCGTCATGTTCCTGACGCTGGTTGGCGTGCCGCAGAAGCGGCGGCGGGTCATGCCGGAGTAGCCGCCTACACTGTGCGGGGTGTTGGGGAGGCCAAGATGGTGGGGAGCGCAGAAACGGGGGAGGCTCGTGGCAACGGCGCAGACAAATCCTGACCTGCTCTATCAGCCGGACGAGCAGCCGCCCCATTTGGCGGCGGTCGGCCTGGGCTTTCAGAGCGTCATGGGCCGGCTGGCGGCGATGGCGGCGACCGCATCCATCATTGCCTCGGCAGGAGGGCAGTCCGACAGCTACCTGTCATGGATCTTCTTTTCGGCGTTGGTCGTCTGTGGACTGGGGTCCAGTCTGCAGATCTACCGGATCTGGCGATTCGGGTCAGGGTACGCGCTCAGCATAGTCTCCGGTACTGCGTTCATCGCGGTCTGCACCAGCGCGCTGCTGGAGGGCGGGCCGGCGATGCTGTCCAGCCTCATCGTCGTTTCCGCGGTTATCCAGTTCTTCCTGATTTCACGGCTCTCGCTATTGCGACGGATCCTCACGCCGATGGTGGCCGGCACGGTCCTCATGCTGCTGGCGGCCACGAACCTGACCGTGGTGATGGGAAGAGTGTCGGACGTGCCGGAGGGCGCGGCGGCGGGCAGCGCTCCCATCGTCGCCGGCGTCACGTTGGTTGCTCTGTTGTCGCTGAGGCTGTTTGCCTCGGCGAAGCTGCAGCAATGGGGACCGATCATCGCGATCCTCCTGGGCGGCGCGTTGGCGGTCCCGCTGGGTCTGTACGACTTCAGCAACGTAGCGGAGGCGGCCTGGATCGGGATCCCCGAAGTCATGTGGGCCGGGTTCGACCTCAGCTTCGGCGCGTCGTTCTGGGCGTTGCTGCCGGGGTTCGTCATCGTGAACCTCGCGTTGGCCGTCAACTCCACCAGCGACAGCGTCATCATTCAACAGATAGCGTGGCGCAGGCCGCGGGCCACTGATTTTCGGATGGTCCAGGGAGGGCACTTTCTCGGCGTGCTGACCAATCTGCTGGCCGCCCTCGTGGGGACGCTGCCCAACAATATCGGCGCGGCCAGTTCGGCGCGGGTCGTCCTCACGGGGGTCGCAGCCCGGCGCGTCGGCCTGTACGGCGGCGCCATCCTGATAGCCGTCGCGTTCTCTCCCAAGCTGGTGGCCCTCCTCATCGCCATTCCTCGACCCGCGCTGGTGGCCTACATGCTGTTCATGCTGTCTCTGCTCTTTGTGCAGGGCATGAGCACCGTTACCCGTGACGGGTTGAACGGGAAGAGGGCATCAGTGGTGGGACTCTCCCTCTGGATAGGACTGGGCATCCAGAATGATCTTATCTTCCCGGACCTCCTTACCGGTACGCTTGGGACATTTCTCGGCAGCGGCATGACCGTTGGCGCACTTACGGTCCTTCTGCTCAATATGTTGATGGAAGGGACCTCTTCCCGGGCCAAGCGCATGAAGGTGGCGATGGGCCCCACCGCTCTGCCCGAGATTGACGTGTTCCTGCAGGAGTACGCAACACAGACCGGATGGAACGAGGAGTCCACCGACAGGCTGCGTGCCGTGGGCGAAGAGACGGTGTCGAGCCTGATGCCCCACGACGGCGACCACGAGGCCAGCGACCGTAGAAACCTCACCCTCAGCGTGCGCCGCTCTGACGACAAGCTTGAACTGGAGTTCTTGACCTCTTCAGACGAGGACAACCTCGAAGACCGGTTGGCGTATCTGAGCGATCAGCCGGAGATCGGCGTCGAGCGGGAAGTCTCATACCGCCTGCTGCAGCACTATGCGTCGTCGGTCAAGCACCGCAAGTACCACAACATCGACATTGTCACCGTGGAGGTGCAGGGGAGTCGCTGACGCGAGGGGTGGGGGGGTGCTCCTACCCCGCCTGCACATTGGCGGGCGGGGTGAGAGAGGGCGCCGCCCTGCTATGCGGCGGTGACCTCGACTGCGATGGTGCAGCCCAGCAGTCTAAGCGCCTTCTGGAGCTGGCCGATGTGGGAGCGGTGGTCCGGGTTCACGAGCTTGCGAACAGCGGCTTCGCTGACGCCCAGAAGCTCACCCAACGCGACCTTGGTGATGCCCTGCTCACGCATGACGGTGTACAGCGCCAGCTTGGCGGCGACGACAGGGTACACCGCAGCCATCATCTTGCCAGGCGACGGCGCGCTCGGCGTGGGGATGTCCCAGCCCATGTGAACATACCCAGCCAGGGCAACAGAGAGGGCGTCTTCCGCCAGCGCGAGCGTCTCCGCCCAGTCACGTGCGCCGGTTATCGCCTCCGGTACATCCGGGAAGGTGACGACATACTCTCCGTCTTCGTAATGCTTTAGAATGCACGGATATTCGTACAACAAGGCTAAAACTCCCCAGGGTCAATGCCCAATTGTTTCAGCATGTCCGCCAGTAGGTGCCGAGATATTTCGCCATATTTCACTGTCGTAGCTTTGTCATCGATATACACGCGCCCATGACTCCCCTTCCCTTCTGAGGGATCATAGAAGAATGAAACTCCGTGAGCCCTTGCATACCTTCTTGCCTTCCTTATGAATTCACGACCGTTCATGGGTATAGTATCGCACCTTTAAGTTCGACATCAAGTGGTTGAGGGGAGACGGCGCAAGTGGAGGCCACACCCACCATTCCATGAGAAGGCGGGACCCTACCCCACTAGAGTCGTCGCTACCGCCAGGCTGCCAACCTCCTCGATGAAGCTCTGCGCTATTTGCGACAACGGCCTGCCTCGAAGGGTCACCACCCCGGCTAGCTCCTCCGCCAGCAGGTTGGGGAGCGGCAGGATGTCGAGCTCCGCGGCGTCGCCGGGGGAGATGGCGATGTCGGGGAGCACGGAGATGCCCGCGCCGCCGGCCACGTACTGCTTGATGGCCTCCACGCTGTCGGTCTCTACGGCGAGGTCGTAGCTGATGCCCCGCTTGCGGAAGGCGTCGTCCAGCAGGTTGCGAGTGCGAGAGGCGGCGCTGAGCATGACCAGCGGCCACCGCGCCAGCGTACTGTAGGAAATCTCCCGCTGATCGGTCACCGGGTGGCCCTTGGGGGCGGCCAGGACCCTGCGAATCGTGAACAGCGGCGCGAAGTCGAAGCCCACGGGGATGTCGGCGGTCGGGACGATGCCGAGGTCCGCCTCGCCCGACGCGACCTTGGCGAGGATGTCGGCCTCGCCCCTGGACCAGAGGCGCAGCAGTGTTTCCGGGTACTTCCGGCGGAAGCTCCGCACGGGCCCGGGGAGCACCTGCGCGATCAGGACAGGCGTCGTGACGACGGTGACGGGGCTGGGTTGGTCCAGATCGAACCGGAATGATTCGAGCGCGCCCATGCCCTCGACGAGCGGCCCCGCCATCTCGAGCAGCACCGTCCCGGCAGTCGTGAGTTGAATGGGACGCTTGCCCCTGAGGAGCAAGTCCGTTCCCACCTCTTCTTCCAGCTTCTTGAGGTGCTTGGTTGCCGCGGGCTGGCCCAGGTCGAGCGCACGGGCCGCAGCGGAAATGCTGCCGAGCTTCGCCACAGCGCAGAACGTCCGAAGCTCTCGAAAATCCACGGCTTGCCTCCCAACATATTCCTGATTGGAATAGAGTATACGCGCATCTATGCCTTGACAACGGCCTATTTGGACGGCGATACTCCGCATTAAGCCAGCGAATTGTGTTTACCGTGAAGGGAGGACTGTCATGGCAAAGTTTCGAATCATGCCCCACAGCCGCCTGCAGGAGTGGGTAGCCGAGGAAAAGGGGTACTTTACCGACGAGGGTCTGGACTACGAGTTTATCCGTGGTCAGCAATTCTCCGCACAGCCCACCGTCAGCTCTACGGACCAGGCGCCCGTCGAGGTGAAGCGGGGCGCTTTCGAGGGAATGTCCGACGGCCGCGCGTGCGAGATCAGCTCGGCATGCCACTGGGCCGTCAACATGGCCGCTCACGGACAGGCCGGCCGCATGTGGGGCCACGCCTACTCCGTGACTCCCTCCGGCATCTGGGTCTCCCCAGAGTCCGACATCCGGGAGCCCGAGGACCTAGCGGGCGTGCCCGTGGCCGTCGGCTACCACTCCGGCAGCCACTTCTCGGCCATCCAGGCGCTGGAGCCCTTCCTGTCCAAGGAAGACATCAACCTGCAGTTTGTCGGCGGCCCGGTGGACCGCGCCCAGCTCTCGCTGGACCGCAGGGTGCAGGCCGCCAACGTCTTCGGCACGCCGTCGTACGTGCTGGAGCAGCAGGGTTTCCGCAAGGTTGTGGACACCAGCTTCATGATCGGCTTCCTGATCAACGGCGACGCCACCGACGAGCAGCTCTGGGCATACTTCAATGCCCTGCAGCGCGCGCAGCGGGAGATTGACGTTGCCAAGGAGAAGTACCAGCACTACTTCCTCACGGAGATTCCGGAGAAGTTCAAGCAGTACTTCAACTACCGGAAGGCGGGCATCGGCGAGCGGCTGGTCTTTGAGCCGTACACGCAGGAGACCTTCGAGCGCACGCACCGGTGGATGGTCGAGTGGGGCATCTTTGGTGAGGACCAGGTGGGCAACGCCACGTACGCAGAGGCAGTCCACGCCTAAACCAGAACCTCGGATCGTACGAAGAGGGCTCCGGTCACCCCGGGGCCCTTTTCTTTTTCGGCGCGTGGTGGCGGCGCGCGGTAGCGCGAGTCAGTGGCGTCCAGTAGACTGCGGCTACAACGCAGGCGGGCGGCGGCGCGTGCCTCGTGACGAGGCTGCAAGAGCGGACCGCAATTCGACGACAGGAGACGTGGACCATGAGCGAGAGTGCGAGCGTCAGGCTCCGAAAGTCAATCAATGACACCAAGCTGCTCCTAATGCCGGGCGGGTTCAGCCCGCTGGCTGTGAGAATGGCGGAATCGCTGGGGTTCGAGTCGTTCTTCCTGGCCGGGTCGCAGACGTCCGCGCACATCTACGGCGTGCCGGACATCGCGCTGATCGGGCGCAAGGAGATGTCGGAGGCCGTGCGCAACATCGCGGCGGTGTCGTCGATGCCGGTGCTGGTGGACTCGGACACGGGCTACGGCAACGCGGTCAACGTCTACCACGCGACCGAGGGCTACATTCGAGCGGGCGCGGCCGGCCTGCACCTGGAGGACCAGCTGGCGCCCAAGCTCTCCGGCACGGCTGCGGGCAAGCGGTGCATCCCCGTTGAAGAGGCCGTGGGCAAGTACAAGGCGGCGGTGGCGGCGCGGGACGCGCTCGACCCGGACTTCGTCATCTGCGCGCGCTGCGACTACATCGGCGCGGAGGGCGGCGACTTCGAGGGCGCCGTCGAGCGGTGCATTCGGTACAAGGAAGAGGCCGGCGTGGACCTCATCTGGCTGAACAACGTCCAGAACAAGGAAGAGGTGCACGAGGCGGCGGAGCGCATCCCCGGCGCGGTCATGCCCACCTTCGGGGGCGCGCCGCCGGGCCCGACGCTGGAGGAGCTCCAGGCGTGGGGCGTTGCGGTGGCCATCTTTCCGGCGCTGACGAGCTCCGTGGGGCTGCAGGCGGTGTGGGAGCTGCTCAACGACTTTCGCGAGCGGGGCCCCATCGCGATGGATGAGCGACGGCAAGCGGCGGTGGCGAGCAAGTGGGGGCCGGTCCGCTTCCATGACTTCGTGCACCCGAACCCGGCGCTGGTGCGCGAGATCGAGGACAACTACCTGCCGCAGGAATCGCAGCGGGACTATGACTCCACATTTGGGCATTACACACCGCCGACATAGACGGTTGGCCGCTCCATTAACGCCCGAACGGGGAAGTCCGCGCAATGCTATAATGTCAGGTACGGTCGTGATTTCTGTCACGTACCCCGCAAACCCTGTTGGTGTATGAGGTCCCGCGCGATGCAACCCCGGCGTTTCGCACTGCGTTCCCTGGGCTTTCCGCTTGCCATTGCCGTTCTGGCGATCGTGGCGCTTGCCGCCTGCTCAAGCGAGGAGGAGGCGCCGCCGCTGGGGCCCGGCGAGGTGGAGTTCACATCGGCGGACGGGGTCGCGCTGCGGGGCCGCCACTACGGCGACGGCGACCTCACCGTGGTGCTCGCCCACATGCGCCCGTCCGACCAGGAAAGCTGGAAGCCCTTCGCGGAGCGGCTGGCAGACGAGGGGTACGCGGCCTTCACCTTCAACTTCCGAGGCTACGCGCCTTCAAGCGGCGACAAGGAGATCGGCCTGATCGACCTCGACCTCGGCGGGGCGCTGGACTACCTTGCGACGCGGGGCGTCGAGCAGCCGGTGCTCGTCGGCGCGAGCATGGGAGGCACCGCTGCCGTGAAGGTGGCCGCGAACCGCGACGTTGCGGCAATCTTCGTGCTCTCGGCGCCGGCGGTCATAGACGGGCTCTCCGCGGCCGACTACGTTGCCAACGTGGAGGAGCCCAAGTTCTTCATGGTGGCCGAGGACGACCTCAGCGCGCGGACGGACGGCGCGGCGCTCTACGATGCCTCCAGCGGCCAGCGCTTCTACGAGGTCTTTACGGGTGGCGAGCACGGCTCGGACCTCGTCTACGGCCGGCACAGTGAGCTGGTGCAGGGCAGGATCCTGGAGTTTCTGGAGCAGTTCGCACCATGAGCGCGCCCAATATCGCCCTCATCAACTATGGCGCAGGCAACCTCCGGAGCGTCTCCAAGGCGCTGGAGAGCCTGGGCGCCAATGTGCTGGTGACCTCGGACCCAGCGGAAATCGCCGCGGCGGACGGCCTGGTGCTGCCGGGGCAGGGGGCATGCGATACTGCGATGGTGGCGCTGGAGGCGCACAACCTCACGGAGTCGGTGCGGGAGGCCATCGTCGATGAAAAGCCGTTCTTCGGCGTGTGTCTTGGGCTGCAATTGCTTTTCGACTCCACGGAGGAGAAAGACGCCAAGTGTCTCGGCGTCATTCCTGGCCGCGTGCGGCGGTTCCCGACGGGGCTGAAGGTCCCGCACATGGGCTGGAACACCGTCGAACTGCTGCAGCCGGAGCACCCGGTGTTTGCGGACGTGCCGCAGAGCAGCCACTTCTACTTTGTCCACAGCTACTATCCGGACCCGGATGCCGCCGACGTGACCGCAGCGGTCACGGACTACGGGCTGCAGTTTTGCTGCGCCGTCGCGCAGGGCAACGTCGTGGCGACCCAATTCCACCCTGAAAAGAGCGGCCCGGTGGGACTGCGGCTCTACGGGAACTTCTTGCGCATAGTACAGTCTTTACGTTAACCTCTGGCAAATCAGCAACGGGCACAAATGGAGGACGAAAAATGGGCAAGTTTCAGAAGGGGGACATGGTACTGGTCCCCAGCACCATCCGTGGCATTCAGGAGCAGATCGTTGGCCAGCGAGGCCGCGTGATTACCGAGGTCCCGGAGCGCACGATGCCCTCCACCTACGGCGAGGGCGACCCGGTGTACCTCATTCGCTTTGACGGTGTGACCGACTCCTACTTTGTGGAAGAGCACAATCTGGAATCGGCGTAGCGCCAGGCACCTCGCCCGGAAAAGGGCGGTGGGAGCCCATCCCATTCCAAGGGCGGTCTCATAATGGATGTCATCCCGGCAATAGACCTGCGGGGAGGCCGTTGCGTCCGTCTTTACCAAGGTGACTACGCGCAGGAAGAGGTCTTTGGCACTGACCCCGTGGCCGTGGCGCTGCGATGGCAGGACGAAGGCGCAACTCTCCTGCACGTCGTCGACCTGGAGGGCGCCGCTTCCGGCGAGCCTGCAAACTTTGACGCCATCCGGGCGATCGCCTCAGCGATGACGATTCCGATGGAAGTCGGCGGCGGGATCCGTGACATGGAGAAGGCCGAAACCCTGGCGGAGTATGGCGTAAGCCGGCTGGTGCTGGGCACCTCCGCCGTTGAGAACCCGGACTTTGTGAGCGCGCTGCTGGAGCGATTCGGCGCTGAGCGGGTTGCGGTCTCCGTCGACGCTCGGGACGGCTGGGCGGCACTTCGAGGGTGGCTGCAGCCCTCCCGCATACGGGCGCTGGACCTGATGCGGCAGATGATAGCGTTGGGCGTGACGTACCTGGAGTACACGGACATCAGCCGCGACGGCACCCTGACGGAACCCAACTTTGAGGCCACGATGGAGGCGGTGAACAACATATCCGCCCCAATCATCGCTGCGGGGGGCGTCGCGAGCGTGCGGCACCTGGAGCGGCTGGCGGGGCTCGGCGTAAGCGGGGCTATCGTCGGCAAGGCGCTGTACACGGGCGACGTCGACCTGAGGGAGGCGCTGCGGGTCGTGGCGGACTTGCCCGCGGCGGGACATCGACCGACATAGCACAAGCGTGAGAGAGCGGCCCCAACGGCCGCCAGCCCGCATGAATGCGGGGGAACTTTCGACATGGAAAGGACCACCATGACCCAGAAGCCAGACCTGACCGTGCCATCGCAGACCCTGGTCGAGCAGATTGACCCCCTGCGCATCATGGCACAACTGCCACTGCGGCCATACCAGCAGCTTGGCGACTTCCGTTGCGGGAAGGGCGCGCTGACGATCCCGATTGCAAAGCACACCTTTGACGGCAAGGTCTACGCCACGGATGAGTCCGAAGCCGCCCGCGAGGAGCTGACGGCGAAGCTGGCGCAGACACGCCTCTCCAACACGGTGGTCTATGACCCCAAGGACGAGGACTCCGTGGTGGAGGCGGACCTGCTGGATGGTGCCCTGGTGACCCTGAGCCTTTCCACCATCAAGACGAGCAAGCCGGCGATGATGAAGCGCGTCAGCAAGGCCCTCAAGCGCGGCGGCTGGGCAGCCGTCATCGAGTGGACGAAGTGGGATGCCGACGAGGGCCCCGCGCTGGACAAGCGGCTGACGGAGGCTGAGCTGGTCGACATCGGGAAGCAGGCCGGATTCCGATTTGCCGAAAAGCGCGACCTGTCGAGCCGCTACTTCATGGTGCTTCTGCGAAAGTAACCGCGGCTGGAGGGCCGAGCGCCTCCCGGCGAACGGGCGGCTGAACATCATATGCTGACGAAACGCATCATCCCCTGCCTGGACGTGAAGCGCGGACGCGTGGTGAAGGGCGTCCGCTTCCTTGACCACCGCGACGCCGGCGACCCCGTCGAGATGGCGTCGTTGTACAACGAGGCCGGAGCCGACGAGCTGGTCTTCTACGACATCACCGCATCGGCAGAAGGCCGCTCCATCATGCTGGATGTGGTCTCGCAGGTGGCGGAGCAGGTCTTCATCCCCCTTGCCGTCGGCGGCGGGCTGCGCTCCGTGAAGGACATGCACACGATGCTCCTTGCGGGCGCGGACAAGGTCTCCATCAATACGGCCGCCGTGGAAAACCCGGACCTCATCCGGGCGGGAGCGGACCAATTCGGCTCGCAGTGCATCGTGCTGGGGCTGGACGCCATGCGCATCCCCGACACCGACCCCGTGCGCTGGGAAGTGCGGACTCGCACCGGCGTGGGCGGCGGGCAGACGTCGGGGCTCGACGCGATCGAGTGGGCGGCGCGGGCCGTCGAGCTGGGAGCGGGCGAGATCGTCGTCAACAGCATGGACGCCGACGGGACGCGGGCGGGGTACGACATCGAACTGCTGCGGAAGCTGTCGGAGGTGGTGACGGTGCCCGTGGTCGCGAGCGGCGGCGCGGGGAACCCGGAGCACATACTGCACGCGCTGCAGGAGGGCCACGCCGACGCTGCCCTGGCGGCGAGCATCTTCCACTACGGCACCTACTCCTTCGCCGAGGTCAAGGCGTACCTCTCGGAGCGCGGCGTACCCATCCGGCCGATGTAGCGCCGTCGCGCGCCCCGACTGCGGACGCGCAGACCTCCTTAGCCCACTTCCCCACCCTTCCCCACAGGGAGACTCGTTTCCCCGCGCTCGTAGCTGCGACCACTCGTTTACGAGAGGCGCGTTGTAGCTGGGAGTGGCGGGCTCAGCTACGAGGGCGATTCTGCACATGGGAGAAACGAGTCCCCTTCGCCCGGCGGGGGACTCGTTTCGCGGGCCTCGTAGCTGCGAGCACTCGTTTTCGAAGTGCGTGTCGTAGCTGGGGGTGGCGGGTTCAGCTACGCGGGCGATTCTGCACATGGGAGAAACGAGTCTACTTCGCCCGGCGGGGGACTCGTTTCGCGGGCCTCGTAGCTGCGACCACTCGTTTTCGAAGGGCGCGTTGTAGCTGGGGGCGGGGGTCGCAGCTACGAGGGCGATTCTGCACATGGTAGAAACGAGTCCCGTCCGTACGGCGGGGGACTCGTTTCGCGGGTCTCGTAGCTGCGACCACTCGTTTACGAGAGGCGCGTTGTAGCTGGGGGCAGGGGTCGCAGCTACGAGACCGATCTTGCACATGGTAGAAACGAGTCTACTTCGCCCGGCGGGGGACTCGTTTCGCGGGCCTCGTAGCTGCGACCACTCGTTTACGAGAGGCGCGTTGTAGCTGGGGGCGGGGGTCGCAGCTACGAGAGCGATTTCGCACATGGTAGAAACGAGTCTACTTCGCCCGGCGGGGGACTCGTTTCGCGGGCCTCGTAGCTGCGACCACTCGTTTACGAGAGGCGCGTTGTAGCTGGGGGCGGGGGTCGCAGCTACGAGACCGATCTTGCACATGGTGGAAACGAGTCTTCCCAATCAGGGCCCGAACCGCAAGTTGTCATCAATGCGGACGATGCGAGCAAGGAGCCATATTCCGCGGAAGAGTTGGTCGGTGTCGTGGTTGGGGTCGTCCACGAGGGCTTGGACCTTGACGCGCATGAATGCGATCTCCTCGGTGAGGATGTCGGCCTTGCGGGCTTCCACGATGGTCTCCTGCTGCTCCGGGGTGAGGGACTTGGAGTAGAAGCCGTGCTTGCGGGCGTTCTGGTTGCCCGGCTGGCCCCCGCTCTTTGCGCGCGATGCGTCGCCCGCGTCCTCTGTACCAGCGCCATCAATGGCGGCGGCATCCTCAGCGGCAGCGCCATCCCTGGCAGCGCCATCCCTGGCGGGGGCATTCACCGCAGCGCGGAGGATGTGGGTGAGGTCCTTTTCGAGATCCTTGAATGGGTCTTTCATGGTCAGCCTCCTTGCGTGTTTTGTTCATGGAAGAGGGTAGCGAAGGTTGTGGCTTCGGCGCGAGGGGCTCGTGTCAGTGTCTGGGAGATTGGTCGGCGGGAGCGGCACTTCGACGGGCTCAGGGCGAACGGGTGGGCCATGACGAATGCGTATGTGGGATGCTATTATGGCATGGCCCCATTTTGGACACCCTAAGTTGGAAGAGGTTGCAGCTATGCCTGGAAAGACCATGTTCGAGAAGATCTGGGACACGCACGTAGTGGCGGAGGAGCCGGGGAAGCCCGCGCTGCTGTACGTCGACCTGCACCTGGTGCACGAGGTGACGTCGCCGCAGGCCTTCGACGGGCTGCGGATGGCCGGCCGACGGGTGCGACGCCCGGACCTGACCGTCGCAACGGCGGACCACGACGTCCCGACCACGGACCGCTCGCTGCCCATCGAGGACCCCATCGCGGTGCAGCAGCTTGACCACCTGTCCAATGACGCCAAGGAGTTCAACATCCCCCTCGCGGACATTCACAGCCCGCTGCAGGGCATCGTCCACATCATCGGGCCGGAACAGGGGTACACGCAGCCGGGCAAGGTCATCGTCTGCGGCGACAGCCACACGGCGACGCACGGGGCGTTCGGGGCCTTTGCGCTGGGCGTGGGCACGTCGGAAGTGGAGCACGTGCTGGCCACGCAGACGCTGCGGCAGGCCAAGCAAAAGACCATGCAAGTCGACGTGAACGGCCCGCTGCCTTTCGGCGTGACGGCCAAGGACCTCATTCTCGCCATCATCGGGCAGATCGGCATCGACGGCGGCACGGGCCACGTCATCGAGTACACGGGCCAGGGCATCCGCGACCTCTCCATGGCCGGGCGCATGACCGTGTGCAACATGTCCATCGAGGGCGGCGCGAGGGCCGGCATGGTCGCGCCCGACGAGAAGACGTTCGACTATCTCCGCGGCAGGGCGAACGCACCCCAGGGCGACGCCTTCGACGAGGCGGTCGAGCGCTGGAAGCTGCTGCCAACGGACCCCGACGCCGTGTACGACGCGACGGTCGTCATCGAGGCGGCGGATCTGTCGCCGATGGTGTCGTGGGGCACGAACCCCGGGCAGGTGACGATGGTCACGAGCCGCGTGCCGGACCCGGCCAGCTTCGCCCACCCCGCGGACCGCGAGAGCGCGGATCGGGCGCTGCGGTACATGGGGCTGGAGCCCAACACCCCGATCACTGACATCGAGATTAACCGCGTGTTCATCGGCTCATGCACCAACTCGCGGATCGAGGACCTGCGAGACGCCGCGGCGGTGGTGAAGGGCCGCACAGTGAGCTCCCACGTCGGCGCGATGGTGGTGCCGGGCTCCTACGCGATCAAGCAGCAGGCTGAGGCGGAAGGCTTGGACCGCATCTTCCTGGACGCGGGCTTTGAGTGGCGCAACGCGGGTTGCTCCATGTGCCTTGCGATGAACCCCGACCAGCTCCTGCCCCACGAGCGCTGCGCCTCGACGTCCAACCGCAACTTCGAGGGGCGGCAGGGCAAGGACGGCCGCACGCACCTGGTGAGCCCGCAGATGGCGGCAGCAGCGGCCATCGCGGGGCACTTTGTGGACATCCGGGAGTGGAACAACTAAGGGGCGGCGATAGATTTCGAAGCCGCCCAACATCCGAGGAGGACAGCAATGGACGCATTTACGGCGCACACCGGTGTGGTGTTGCCGATGGACCGTGTGAACGTGGACACGGACCAGATCATCCCCAAGCAGTTTTTGAAGCGGGTGGAGCGTACTGGCTACGAGGACTTCTTGTTCTTCGACTGGCGCTTCAACGCGGACGGGTCGCCGAACGAGGACTTTGTGCTGAACTTCCCGGGGTACAAGGAGGCGTCGGTAATGGTGGCGGGCCGCAACTTCGGGTGCGGGTCGTCGCGGGAGCACGCGCCGTGGGCGCTGCAGCAGTACGGGTTCCAGGCGATCATCGCGTCGAGCTTCGCCGACATCTTCTACAACAACTGCCTGCAGAACGGTCTGCTGCCCGTGCGCCTTAGCGAGAAGGACGTGGACCACATCATGATCCAGTCCAAGGAGGTGCCGGGCTACCAGGTGACCGTCGACCTGGAGACCTGCACAGTGTCGGACGGGCATGGGTTCAGCGCCTCCTTCGACATGGACGAGTTCCGTCGCCACTGCATGCAGAACGGCCTCGACGACATCGGCCTTACGATGCAGGACGAGGGCGCCATCACGGCCTTCGAGGCGGAGCGGGCGTAGGTCTCAATAGTCGCACACAGCGAGGCCCCATCCGGCCTTGGGTCCTTCGGGGACGCAGGTTACGGACGGGGCCTCTGCGTTTTGCGGGGCGGACGGATGGGCCCAAGGCAACCACAAGGGTTGCCCCTACAGTGGGCGTGGGCTAGCCCTTCACGAGGCCGATGCAGTTGCCGTCGGGGTCAGCGAACATGGCGATGACGATTTGCATTCCCGGCACTTCTGTCACGGGGACAATCTCCGTCGCGCCCAGGGCGACAGCTTTGTCCAAGTAGGCTTGCGGGTCGTCGACCTGGGCGTACACGGAAACGCGGACGCCCCCGCCCTGGTCGGCGCCGCCGATGCCGCCGTTGATGCCAAGGCCGCCCTCGTCCTGCGTGAGCGCAAGGCCGTAGCCCGCCGGGTTGTCAGAGCTTATCGGCCAGCCAAAGAGACTTGAATAGAACTCCTGCGTCTTTGCGGTGTCTGACCCCATGATCTCAAAGTGCACGATTGGGTTTGGCATGCCATCCTCCGGATTTGTTGTCGCCGCCCATCGAATGGGCGGGTTGCATGTTGCGTAGGCCTTGCGCGCTGTGTCAAGCGATGTATGACTGGCGACGACGCCATACTCCCTTGACGCGCATACCCTCTGCTTTCTATGCTGCCGGTGACTCTATGGAGGTAACAACTATGGCTGACGACGTTCGTGAGATCTTGACTGTGGGAGAGCTGGTGGACATTACCACCACCGGGCGCAAGTCGGGCGAGGCCCGCCGCATTGAGATACGGCTCCACGTGCTGGACGGCCGGTTCTACCTTAGCGGTCGGCCGGGGAATCCCCGAAGCTGGTTGGCCAACATGGCCGCACACCCAGAAATGACGCTGCACCTCAAGCAGGCGATCGTGCGGGACGTGCCCTCGACGGCGGCGGTGATCTCGGACGCGGACGAGCGCCGACGGGTCTTCGCGCTGATGCTGGAGCGCGAGGAACGGATGTCGCATGTCGACGTGGACGTGTGGGCGGCGACGGCACCGCTGGTCGAGCTGACGCCGGCGTAGGGTTCGGGAGGTCACGTAATGACCAGAGGCCCTTTGCCGGATGGACTGGTCCCGAGCGGCAATTCGCTCGATTTCACGGACGCCGATATGCCGGACGCACTCCTCCGGGAGCACGCGCTGGGCCCGGGCCATTGGGGACGGTTGCACGTGATGGAGGGCAGCATCACCTTCGTTGACATGGGCACAAACGAGGAAGTGTCGGTCTCAGCAGGAGAGTCCGTGCCCATCCACCCCCAAGCGCCCCACCGCATTGTCCTCAGCGGGCCCGTGCGGTGCCGACTGGAGTTCCTCACTGAGCCCGACGCCAGCTAGAGGCGCGCTCGTGGCTCGGAGGGCAAGTCTCCAACGTCAGGGTATTGCCTCAAATAGGCTGCCCGTAGTCGCGAAGGCCGAGCCCGTCGGGAGGGTGGCGACCTCGAGGGAGATGCGGGCGCCACGCTCGCGGCCTCGGCTGTACAGTTGGCCCACCATGCGGGCGGCCTCCTCCGAGTCGACGCAGATCGACTTGCCGCTGGCCACGCCCACGCCCTGATCCAAGACGCTGACGCGGACCTGGTCCTCGAATCCCTCAAGCCGCTGGAGCTTGATCTGGATGCGCGCTTCCGTCATGGTTGCCATTTCGTTTCCCTCCGTTTGGAATGTCTGGAGGTAGTTTAGAACATAGTTTCTTAGTTTGTCAAACATTCGTTCTGAAACGAAGGGGCGGTGGGGCAAGGGAAGGGCACTGCTGGCAGTTTCGTAGGTCCTCGCCTGCGCGGGGGCCCGCCAAAGGCGGGCGGGCGATTCGCGAATCGCCCCTACGACCCTCCCCGGGCGGCGCAAGAGGGGAGGTTCCCGCCTGCGCGGAAATGACAAGGCGGGGTAGGCGTACGCGGGCCTCGCGGGGCTGGTGGTGGAGGGAGGCCCTTCGACAGGCTCAGGGCGAACGGATTCGCGAAACGCGCCTGTAACGGATTGGGTTAGGTCGTCTTGCGGCGGTGGTTTGCCTGCAGGGACGGGACGAGGGAGCGAAAGTACTCGTAGGCGTGGGAGGCGCGTCGCTCCCAGTCGGACTATTTGATCTGTTGGGCACTCAGAGGAGTTTCTACTACCTGTCCCCCTGTCAGCTCGACACGGTAGGCTGCCGCTCCAACCCTGCCGCTGACCACTTCAGACACCTCGGTCCCTGTGAAGTGTATCGCGGCATCATCGTCAATGGCATATCCGGGTGGGAACCCTTCAGAAATGAGGCTGTGGTAGAGGGGCCGTCGCTGCTCTTCGCCATCGTAGTGGGGACAGTGGGAGCCTGGAAGGAATCCCAATCCGTCGTACAGAGGCTTAAGCTCGTTCACGTCGAAGGAGTCAGTGGTGCCGCATTCAAACCAGCAAAGGGACCCTGCGCTTCCACCGCACAGCACAATGCCGGCTTCCCAGGCCTCCTTCAACGCCAGGTCGACGCCGTGGGCCCGCCATACGGCCAGCAGGTTGGCTGTGTTGCCGCCCAATACGAGGATGACGTCCTGGCTGAGGAGATAGTCTCGGATGTCTCGCACCGTGCGGCTGAACAGCTCCAAGTGGGAGGGCTCGCTGCGAGAGGCCGGAAAGTTGCTGTAAAACCGGAGGAGATTGGCTGGGGAGTCACCGGTGGCGGTGGGAATGCAGCATACCCTGGGCCGATCCTTGCCCGCCAGGGACAGGACATAGTTGTGTAGCGGGTGCATCCCGACCCCGACCGGTCTGGTTCCTCCGAATGCGACAATGTGCTTTCCTTCCATGCTTTCTCCACTTCGCAAGTCATGCAGCCGATTGGTGTGCAGCAAACGGAGAATACCATACAACTGTGAACCTACGGGCTGGGGGCGGCGCGGGTTTAAAGGTCCAGCACGAACCTCAACGCGAGGTCTCTTGGTTTGGCAGGCATTCGTTTTGAATCAAGGGGCGGTGGTGGGTCTTGCAAAGGGCCTCGATGGCGGAGGGCGAGGTTCCCGCCTGCGCGGGAACGACGGGTAGGGCGCCCAATCCGTTTGTATGCGCCCCTTCGACAGGCTCAGGGCGAACGGATTGGGTTAGGTCGTCTTGCGGCGGGCGGCTGGCTGAAGGGACGGGACGAGGGAGCGGAAGTACTCGTAGGCGTGGGAGGCTCGGCGCTCCCAGTCGGGGCCGAACTCCGCTACGTACTCGTCGGTGAGCGGCATGGGGGTGCCGACGATGCTGGCGACGACCTGCATGATGGCGGCGCGTTCGAGGTAGATGGTGTTGCTGACAGAGTGGTCGACGGTCTGGCCGACCACCACGACGCCGTGGCCTCGCAGGAGGGCGGCGGTGCGGTCGCCAAGGCAGTCGGCGACGGCCTTCCCGTCCTCCCACGAGGTGATGAGCCGCGGGTGCGGGAAGATGGGCGTCTCCGGCGCGAAGGGAAGAGCCTGGTTGTAAAGGGGTTTGATGGGCACGTTGCCCGCGCCGATGGACGTGGCGATGAGCTGGTGCGTGTGGACGACGGAGCCGACATCCGGGCGGGCGAGCATGATGGCGACGTGGAGCATGGTCTCGCGGGGCGGCACGGGCGCGTCGATGACGCGGCCACTCTGCTTGCTGGGGTCCCACTGGCTGCCGGTGCCCGCGGCGTAGGCGTCGAGGTCGACCTCCACGAGGTCTCGGGCAGTGACCTGGTTGTGCGCCTTCAGGACGGGTTTGATGAGCATCCTGTTGGTGCCGGGAATGCGGGCGCTGACGTGGCCGTGGAAGTCGACGAGGCCCTGGTGGTCGAGGATGCGGGAGCTATCTGCCACCTGCTGCTTGAGCCGTCGGATTTCGGCTTGTGAGGGCATGGGGGTTCCTTTCTGCCGGGGTGTGTCGGGGTGTAGGGTACCGCATTTCGGCAGAGGGTGCCGGGTGGGTCACCGGGCGCTCTTGTCAACTCGGTAGAGGTAGTGGCCGAAGAGCAGGATGAAGGTTGTGAGGACGACGTGGAAGAGGGCGGGCAGGGTGTGGGAGAACCACTCGACGTCGGCGAGGAAGGTGAGGCCCGCGACTAGGCGAAAGGCCATTACGGCGAAGTACACGCCGCCGAGGATGAAGCAGGCGCTGTGCTTCCACGTCGCGGGGCGGACGGCGTCGGCTCGCACGAGGACGAGCACGCGGAGCAGCAGTGCGATGACCGCGACTTGCGTCGTGAGGAGCAGGGGGTACGGCAAGGCGGAGCCCTGCCACGCGTCGAACGGCGGCAGGAAGGCGACGGGGGCCGCCCATTGCACGGCCTGCGCCAGCACTCGCAGGACGAAGAGCACCGTGAGGGCCAGCAGCCAAGGCAGGTAGCGGCTATGGAGAGAGGGCATGTCGTATATCCCCAGTGCAACACTAATAAAGAGGGGTTGTGTTCTGCGCTAGTGAGAACACAACCCCTCTGATACATCGAGACTTGCGTTAGCCAGCGGCGGGGATCTCCTCGGGTTCCGTCACCTTGACGACCTTGACGGCGCAGGCCTTGAACTCGGCGGTCTCCGTGACCGGGTCGTGGGCGTCCGTCGTGAGGATGTTGGTGAGCACGCCCTCCGGGAAGTGGAAGGTCATGAAGACGACGCCCTCTGGCGACTTGTCGGTGATGATGACGTTCAGTTGCAGGCTGCCTCGGCGCGAGGAGATTTCCACGAGGTCGCCGTCCACGATGCCGAGCGCCGCAGCGTCGTCCGGGTGGACCTCCAGGCCCTCTCGCGGGACGAGAAGCTCGAAGCCCTCGACGCGGCCGGTCTGGGTGCCTGTGTGGTACGTGGCACGGCGGCGGCCCGTCGTCAGGATGAGGGGGTACTCGTCGTCGGGCGGCTCGGCCAGGTCGACGTGGGGCACGGGCTGGAAGTAGCCCTTCTCCGAGAAGAACTCCTCCTTGTGCAGGTACTGCGTGCCCGGGTGGTCGGTGGTGGGGCACGGCCACTGGATGCCCTGCAGCCGGATGCGGTCATAGTTAATGCCCGCCAGGATGGGCGAATTCCGCGCCTGCTCGTCCCAGACTTCGCTGGCGTTGTTGTAGTGCAGGGGGTAGCCCATGCGGTTGATGATGTCGAGGAAGATCTCCCAGTCGGAGCGGGCCTCGCCGGGGGGTTCGACGGCCTTGTTGAGGAGCTGCACGCGGCGCTCGGTGTTGGAGAAGGTGCCCTCCACCTCGGCGAAGGCGGCGGCGGGAAGCACCACGTCGGCCATCTTGGCGGTGTCGGTCAGGAACATGTCCTGCACGACGAGGAACTCGACCCTATCGAGGGCCGCGCGGGTCTTGAGCACGTTGGCGTCGGACACGGCGGTGTTTTCGCCCATGATGTACACGACGCGGACCTTGTCCTCCAGGATCTCGTCGAGGATGGAGATCTTGGTCTTGCCGGGGTTGGGGTCGATTGGCACGCCCCACTCGCGCTCCCAGGCCTCGCGGGCCTCAGTGTTGCTGATGCGCTGGTAGCCGGGGAGGTAGTTGGGGGTGCAACCGGCGTCGCCGGCGCCCTGCACGTTGTTCTGGCCCCGCAGCGGGTTCACGCCGGCGCTCTCCATGCCGAAGTAGCCGCAGAGCAGCCCGAGGTTGGCCAGCGACTGCACGTTGTGGACGCCGCAGGAGTGCTCGGTGATGCCGAGGGTGTAGATGATGGCGGCGTTGCCGGCGGTGGCGTACTCGCGGGCGGTGTCGATGATGTCCTGCGCGGGAACGCCGGAGATCTTCTCCGCGACCTGCGGGGTGTAGCCCTTCACGAATTCGGCCAGCTCCTCGATGCCCTCGGTGCGCCGCTCCACGTACTCCTTGTTGTAGAGCCCCTCCTTGATGATGACGTGGGCCATGGCGTTGTAGAGGGGGATGTCAGTGCCGATGCGCAGGCGCATCCAGCGGTGGGCTAGGGTGGTGAGCTCGATTCGGCGGGGGTCCGCCACGATGAGCTTGGCGCCCTTGGAGACGGCGCGCTTGACGCGGAGCGCGAGCACGGGGTGGGTCTCCGTGGTGTTGGTGCCCGTGGCGAAGATGAGCTTGGCGTTCTCCAACTCGGCGATGGAGTTGGTCATCGCGCCGCGCCCGACCATGACCGCCATACCGGCGATCGTGGGGGCGTGTCAGGTGCGCGAGCAGTTGTCGATGTTGTTGGTGCCAATGACGGCGCGGGCCAGCTTCTGCATGAGGAAGTTGCCCTCGCTGGGGGCGCGAGCGGAGCTCCACAGGGCGAAGGCATTGGGGCCTGACTCGGCCTTCACGATTAGGAATTTGTCGACGAGGAGAGTGAGCGCCTCGTCCCACGTCGCGGGCTGCAGGACGCCGTCGCGTCGGATGAGGGGCGTCTTGAGGCGGTCGGGGCTGCGAATGAAGTCGATGCCGAACTGGCCCTTCACGCAGAGCGAGCCCGCGCTGGCAGGGGCGTCCCAATCGGGCGTCACGCCGATGAACTCGCCGTGGGCGACGTTCAGCTCGATGCCGCAGCCGGTGCCGCAGAAGGGGCAGATGGAGCGCACCTTGGTGACGTCCTCCGCCACCGCCTTGCCGAGCATCTTCCTGTCCATGAGCGCGCCGGTCGGGCACGTCTGGATGCACTGGCCGCAGAAGGTGCAGTTGCTGCCCAAAAGGCTCTCGTGGAAGGGGGCGACGATGTTCGTGCCGAAGCCACGGCCCTCCGGGATGATGGCGTGGGCCTGCTCCAGCTCGTTGCAAACGCGGGTGCAGCGGTAGCAGAGGATGCACTGGGAGTAGTCGCGGGCGATGAAGGGGTTGGTGTCCTCCGGGATGCGGCCGCTGATGGCGCCGTCGTAGTAGTCCGTCGCGACGCCGTAGTCGCCCGCGAGGGAGTGGAGCTCGCACGGGCCGCGCTCGATGCAGGAGCGGCACTCCTCCGTGGGGTTTTCGGAGAGGACAAGCTTGAGGATGGTGCGGCGGTTCTCCTCGAGCTCTTCGTCGGTGGTGGTGACGTTCATGTCGGGCTGCAGGGCGTGGGCGCAGGACGCGACGGGCAGCCGTCGACCGTCCACCTTCACGACGCACAGGCGGCAGCTCGCGGAGGGGTCGACGCGGGAGTCGTAGCAAAGCGTTGGGACCTCTGCACCGCAGCGGCGGGCGGCTTCGAGGATGGTCTCGCCGTCCTGTAGTTCGACCTTGTGCCCGTCTATGGTTGCCGTGACGCTCATAGCCGTCTCCCCGCTTCCCTGGCCGACTGTGCGCCGCCGGGGGAAGGATGATACACCCTCTGTTAGATAAAGTGGCAGACGCCAGCCGGGCAGACACCCTGCCGGTGGGCTTCCAACTCCTCGCCGAAGAATCGCACGAGGCCGTGCAAGACGAGCGGCGCCGCCTGCCCAAGCCCGCATGCGGAGTTGGCCGACATCGCCGCGCCGATCTCGTTGAACTCGTCCATCATGTTGGGCGACGGATCCGCGCGGCCGGTGAGGGCGTCTAGGCGCTCGCGGAGGCGGACGGTGCCGACGCGGCAGGGGAAGCACTTGCCGCAGCTCTCGGCCTCGTAGAAGAGCATGCAGGTGCGGACCAGGTCGACCACGCAGCAGGCGTCGTCGAACACCACAACGCCGCCGGAGCCGAGCCCGAAGCCGTGTTGTCGCGGCGCGGCGTAGTCGAGGGGCATGTCGAGGTGCTCGGCAGCGAGCAGGCCGCCGGAGATGCCGCCGATGGTGTAGCCCTTGATGGTGCGACCCGGCATCGCGCCGCCGCCCGCGCCCTCGATGAGCTCACGGGCCGTTGCGCCGAGGGGGAGCTCGTAGGGGCCGGGGATGGCCACGCGACCGCTGACGGAGTAGAGCTTGGTGCCCGCACTCTCGCCGCGGCCAAGGGCGCGATACCAGTCGGCGCCGCGCTCCAGGATGGCGGGCACGGAGCAGAAGGTCTCGACGTTGTTGATGACGGTGGGCAGGCCCCACAGCCCCTTCTGGGTCGGGAAGGGCGGGCGCTCACGGGGCCAGGGCACGAGGCCCTCGAGCGAGTTCAGCAGCGACGTCTCCTCGCCGCAGACGTAGGAGCCGAGGCCCCGCGCGACCTGCAGGTCGAAGTTGAACGCGCCGCCTTGGGCGCCAGCGTCGCCGATGGCGCCGTTGCCGATGAGGCCGGCGGCCTCCGCTTCGGCGATGGCCTCGTTGAGGACGTCGTAAGCCTCCGGGTACTCGTAGCGGAGGTAGATGACGCCCGCCGTGGCGCCGACGACATGGCCGGCGATTGCCATGGACTCGATGAGCAGGTGCGGGTTGAGGTGGAGCAGCGGACGGTCCTTGAAGGTGCCGGGCTCGCCCTCGTCGGCGTTGCAGACGACGTACTTCAGGTCGCCGGGGGTCTCACGGACGGCCTGCCACTTGGCGGCGAGGGGAAAGCCCGCGCCGCCGCGGCCAAGGAGGCCGCTGGAGCGCAGGGTCTCGAGGGCGGCGGCGGCGGTGTCCTGCTCGACGAGGCGCTGCAGTCCAGCGTAGCCGCCGTTGGCGCGGTAGACGTCAAGGTTGCGGAGGCCGGGCGTGCGAATGTCGCGGAAGAGGACCTCCTCCACGCCGTCGACGTTGGTGGCGGGCGGCGGGGGGAGCAGGAACGGGTCGGCGGCAGTGCCTCGGAAGCGGCCATCGGCGAACGTCGCGGGGGCCTGGTCGCAGAGGCCGGGGCAGGCGATGCCCTCGCCGGGCGTGCCGCGGCCTACGCCGACGCCGGGCAGGCAGCAGGCGGGGCCGCCGCAGGCGCCTTCTCGCAGGATATGGTCCTTGCCCAGGTTGGAGTAGTGGTAGAAAGAGGCGGCCTGGTGGATGTAGGCAGCCGAAATCTTCAGCGAGTTGGCGAGGCCGTTGAGGGTCTCCTCTGACATCATGCCGGGATGCTCCATGGCTTCATGGAGCATCGGCAGGAACGGCGCATGGGCCCTGGTGCTGTCTCCCATAAGTCCATTGTACGTACGCGTACTCACTATCCACAATCAACAGATAGCACAATGGGACTATTCCAGGCGCCAATAAAAGCGAGGGCCCCGCCGCCAACGAGGCCCACGCCGAGGTGGAATACCCTATCTGCTGTAGCCCGAATCGGTCTCCGGGTAGCCGGGCAGGCCGCCGTTCAAGCGCTCCAGCACGAAGACGAAGTCCTGGAACGAGTTCAGGTGGCCGAGGCTCTGGTCAAGGGTCAACAAGCGGTGGTACAGGTCGGCAAGGTCTCGCTGGACGTAGCCTGCGCCGTTGCTGCCGACGTTGGGCAGGCTGGCGTAGCGGTCGGCGGCCAGGGCGACCAGCGCGCCGAAGTCGAGGAGCGCGGCGGCCTGGGCGTCGTTCGAGTAGCTTGTCCGGGAGGCCAGGGTCGCCGTCTGCCGGTTCGAGTCGCCGCTGCCGGGGGTCACCCACCGGAGCTGCACGTCGCCGAGGTGTTCAGCAATCGTGGGGTTCACCTGCGCGGTAGAACGGAGCTGCACCTCGTAGAAGACGGTGGTGGCGGCGCCCATGGGGATCTCCGCAAACTCCTTGCGGTCCTGGGTGAAGGACTGGTCGGAGGTGATGCGGTTCTCGTAGCCCACCAGCCGCCAGTGCTCGACGACCGCGGGGTTCCAACGCACCTGGGCGCGGGTCTGGTCGGCGAAGGGGATGGAGAGCGGGAGCCAACTGTCGCGGCTGAAGGTGGCGCGCGCCTGGTTGACGTCGCTCAGGTAGCGGTACCAGCCGTTGCCGTGCTGGGCGAGCTGCTCCAGGAGCTCGTCATTGTAGTTTTCAATGCCCACGCCGATGGTGATGAGGCGCAGGGGGTTCCGGCTGTCGCGGTCGTAGGCGGACTCCAGGATGGCGAAGGGGTCGGTGGCGTCGACGTTGGCGACGCCGTCGGACATGAGGATGACGTAGTTGTGGGCGTTGGGACGGTCACGGCGTGCCTCGTCGGCCAACCGTACGCCAAGGTCGAGACCGGCCTGCACGTTGGTCGAGCCGCGGGGGCGCAGCCTGTCTATCGAGTTGCGGACATCCCGGTCATCGGCGTCCGTGTGTTCAACCGTGAGGTTGCGGACCACGTCATCGGTGAAGTGCACGACGGCGATGCGGTCGTCGCTGCTCAGGCTGCGCCGGATGGACTCCGCGGCCTGCTGGGCGATGTCGACGCGGTTGCCCGAGCTCATGGAGCCGGAGGCGTCGAGGACGAGCGTCACGTTGAGGGGCGTGTTGTCAATGAACTCGGGCGCCTGGAAGCCGATGCGCACCAGGTGCATGCCGCCGCTGAGGGGGTGGGGGATGGCGTCAGTGGTGATGGCGAAGCTGTCCTCGTGGGCGGGGAGCTCGTAGCCGTAGTTGAAGGCGTTGATCCACTCCTCGGCGCGAACGGAGTCGGGGTCGACCGTGTGTCCCGCGCGGGCCCAGTTGAGGGCGAGCTGGAAGGACGTGCGGTCGGTGTCGAGGCTGAAGGTCGACACGCTGTCCTCTATAGTGGCTTCGAAACCGGACTGGCGGTAGTCCTGGAAGTTGGTTGCGGACGGCGGGAGCGTCTGGTATGCCGCTATGCCCCGGTCGCTGCTGGATCCCTGCGGACCTGCCGGCGCCGCCGCTGTTGCAGTGTAGGCGTCCGCGGCGGTCGTGCCGGATGGGGCCACCGGCATTGAGGCCGCAGATGGCTGGCTGTTGGCGCTGCTTGCTGTCGGCGCGACTGCGGCTGGTGCGGGCTGCTGTGGCGCTCGGCTTGTGGTAGCCGTTGTGGAGGCCGAGCCGCTGTCCTCAGCGAAGGAACGACTGTCGTCCTCTCCGCCGCAGGCCACGGCGCCGAGCAGGAGTGCGGAAGCGCAGGCCGCCATCGCGGCCAGCCGTATTTTCTTGGCAAATGACTTCTTCATGGGAACCCCACCTCTCTCTTTTTCTGGAGCGGGACCGACACCCCTGGTCCCCCGAGGCCTCCGCGGCGCTAGCAACCGCGTCACATGCTTATACGCTTGCTCCGACAGAACGGTTCCCGGCGGTGGGAAGCGGCTGACGCCGACCGAGTGTGGCGTGGAAGCTGGCTCAAACTTCGCGACTGTGACCGGTGGGGGGGAGGTTGTTTTGGCATTCGACTTGTAGCTGGCTTGGCTCAGATTAGCTATAACTCCAAGAATTTTTTTGCAGAGGGGCAACAACCCCTCATGTTGCTTGACGGGGCGCCTCTGACCATCGATGCAGACCATGCCGCCAACGGCGAGGCGGGCTCCCCCGACGGCATGGGGAGCCGTGATGTTCCGGTTGCGGTGCGAGATTGCGACTGCCATGGGGAGACGGTAGCGGAGGCACCGGAGTGGGGGCAATAAGGCCGTGTCAGTGTGCCGCCCGGCGCACAAGGGTGGGGTTCCTGCGGAGACGGGACTGGATTGAGGCAGGAGTGATGCGGGGGCTGCTGGTGGCGGAGGGCCCCCTTCGTGTGCCCTCAGGACAGGCCCTTCGAGTGCCCTCAGGACGGGGCCTTCGGCAGGCTCAGGGCGAACGGAATCGCGAATTGACCCTACGAGGTATGTCGAAGTGCGGGGTTTCGCGACTGTGACCGGTGGGGAGGTTGTTTTGGCATTCGACTTATAGCTGGCTTGGCGCATGTCAGCTACAAATCCAAGATTCTTTTTGCAGAGGGGCAACAACCCCCCCGCTGTCTGGGGCCGAACCCGTACGGTCCTCGAGACGGACTGCGCGGGCGAGGAGCGCCACGGCGCGCAAGTGGAGGCGATGTGCTGTTCCCGATCCTTGCATGCGTGTTCCATGGGGGGAGGGTAGCAGGGGCGTCGGCGTTGGCGCGAGGGGCTCGTGTCAGGGTGGGAGGCCCCTTCGAGTGTCCTCAGGACAGGCTTCGACAGGCTCAGGGCGAACGGGTTTGGGAGGGGCGCGTACGGTGGGGGATGGGGGATGCGATGGGGGACGGAGACGCCCCGCGCCGCGCGCCTGCCCTGGGTTCCCGCGAGAGCGGGAACGACGATGGGGGGTGTGGTGGGATGCGTTGGCGCGAGGGGTTGGTGTCAGGGTGGGGGCCCGCTCTCGCGGGCGGGCGGTTCGCGAACCGCCCCTACGACCGGGGTGGGGCGCACGAGGGCGTGGGTGATGCAGGGGCTGCAGGTGGAAGGCCCCCTTCGAGTGCCCTCAGAACAGGCTCCAACAGGCTCAGGGCGAACGGGTTTGGGAGGGGCGCGTGCGGTGGGGTGTGGGGGATGCGGTGGGGGACGGAGACGCCCCGCGCCCGCGCCCCTCTGGATTCCTGCCTTCGCAGGAATGACGCTCGTGGGGGAGTGCGGGAAGAACGAGAGGTGGTGTGCGTCGGGGTGGGGGGCCCTTCGACAGGGTCAAGGCGAACGGGTTTAGGAGGGGCGCGTTCGGTGGGGAGTGGGGGATGCGATGGGGGACGGAGACGCCCCGCGCCGCGCCCCTGCCCTGGGTTCCCGCGAGAGCGGGAACGACGGGTGGCGGGGGCGGTGCGGCGCTACCAGCGGGGGAGGGATTCTCCGGTTAGGGCGAATGTGGAGCCGAGGCCTTGGGAGACGGCCCACTCGTAGCCCCAGGTGGCGACGAAGAGGTCGTGGACGTTGCCGCCGGTGAGGTCGTAGATGACGCGGTCGTCAGGCGCCCGGCGCGGGTCGGCGAGGCCGTCCATGATGGGGCCGAGCTCGGTGACGTCGTCGCGGGAGAAGAGGCCCTTCTCGATGAGGCCGTCGTAGGGCGGGCGCGGCACGGGCTCGTGGACAAGGGCGTTCCAGTTGACCGTGGCGACGCGGCAGGCCTGCACGAACTCCTCGGTGAGCTGCTTGGCCGCCATGGAGATGACGAGCGCGCCCGGCTTCACCTGCTCGATGTCCACCAGGGGCTCATGCACGTCGAAGTGGCCGGGGGCGCAGAGGTCGACGATGTCCGCGCCGTCGACGGCCGCCTCTATGGACTCCACCGGGACGACCTCAATGTTGTGGACCTCCGACATCCTGTTGGCGAAGGTCTCGCGGTTCGCCTTGGTAGGGCTGTAGACCTGAATGCGCTCGAGGCCGGGCACGGCGCGGGTCATGGACTGCACCTGCGGCGGGGCCTGCCACCCAGAGCCGAGCAGCCCCAAGACTTTCGCGCCCTTTGGCGCAAGGTACCTGGAGGCAACGCCCGCGATGGCGCCGACCCGGAGCGAGTTGAGGACGCCGTAGTCCATGAGGGCCATCATCGAGCGGGTGGTGCCGTCGAACAGCATGAAGGCGCGGGTGTGCGGCGGGTTGCCGAAGAGACGCAGGCCGGTCAGCGTGCCATCGCCGGCGGCCAGGGCGACGCGGAGACCCTCGAACTCGCCGGGGTTGCGGTCGACGATGCCCTGGAAGCGGGTCACGCCCGCGTTGTGGGCGCGGATGGCGCGCTCGACGGCGTCGAGGGGGCCTTCGGCGTAGGTGGGGTCCTCGCGCAGGGGCCAGAAGTCTTTGTCGGAGAGCAATAATACGTCAGGCATAACGCGCGGAGTATAGCACACCGGGAAGAACGGCCCGTTTCAACCGCCGCAAACCCTGCTACACTGCCTCAACCGTTATGGACACACAAGAACGCGCCGCACTTCCTCGTCCGCGAGTGTTTCACGGCTGGTGGATAGTCGCCACGTCGCTCATAGGGGCCGGTGTGGGGATGGGCATCGGCGGAGTGGGGATCGGCGTGTTCGTCGGGCCGATGACCGATGACCTGGGCTGGTCGCGGGCCGCGATGGGCGGGGCCTTCACCATACGAGCAATAGTGATGGCGACGGTGGGGCCGGTCATGGGGCCGCTTGTGGACCGCAGGATGGGTGCGCCGCTGCTCTTCGCGGGCGGCGGGTTCATCGCGGGCGGCAGCATCATCCTCCTCTCCATGGCCACCGAGATCTGGCACTACTACCTGCTCTTCGGCATAGGCTGGAGCGTGGGGCAGCTCGCCTTTGGCGGCAACGTGCTCACGGGGCCCATCGTCGCGAAGTGGTTCATCCGCAAGCGGGGCCGCGCCATGGGCATCTACACCATGGGCATCCCCATCGGCAGCATCATCTTCGTGCCGCTGAACGCCGTGCTGGTGACGACGCTCGGGTGGCAGTCGGCGTGGGTGCTGCTGGGCCTCGCGACGTGGGGACTTACCATACCGATGGCACTGTTCACGATGCGGCGTCAGCCCGAGGACATGGGCCTGTACCCCGACGGCGTGCTCGACGCAGCCGAGGCTCAGGCAGCCCTGGAGCCGAGCGCTCGGCACGCACAGGCGGCTCGAGAGGGCACCTACCGCATGGACTGGACGCTGACCCAGGCCCTCCGCACACCCACGCTGTACCTGCTGATGTTCTCCTTCCTGTTCATGGGGCTGGCCATGGGCATCTTCACCATTCACCAGGTGCCGGCCATCACGGACAAGGGCTTCGACCTGGCCGTGGCGAGCATCGTCAGCGTGACGCTCTCCGTGTGCTCATTCATCGTCAAGCCGACGGTGGGATTCCTCTCGGAGCGGTTCTCGCCTCGCTTCCTGTGCGCCCTGTGCATGTCGGTGGGGGCAGTCGGCGTGGTGACGCTGGGGCTGGCCGAGACCATGGTGTTCCTGTTCGTGTTCGCGGCGTGCTACGGCTTCGGCGCGGGGGCGACGCCGGTGTTCCAAAACGTCATCTGGGCCGACTACTTCGGACGACGCTACCTGGGCTCGATACGAGGGATGATCGCGCCGGTGGCTGCCCTGGGCGGCGGCATCAGCCCCTTCTTCGCGGGGTGGATGTTCGACAAGACGGGCAGCTACGACTCCGTGCTGGTGGCGATGGGTCTGGGGGCGTTTCTCGCGGCGGCGCTTATGCTGATTGCGCGACCGCCGACCTTCCGGGCCCCGACCCCGCCGCCCGACACTGCGGCGCAGTCGTCCGGATAACAGGCTACTAACAGGCTGCGCGGCGGTTGAAGCCTCCGCGCCCTCTCAATAGAATGGGCAACCGTGGGCAGCGGCGGGGAACTGGGCAAGGGCGGCAAACGGCTCACCGAAGGAGTGACACGCGATGGAGATAGCGTTTGGCGACATCAACTATCTGGCGATCGTGGCGGCGATAGTCCTGAATATGGTATTGGGCGCCCTATGGTACTCGGTGCTGTTCGTGAAGCCCTGGATGAAGCTGAACAACCTGACGGCGGAGATGATCAAGGAGCAGGGAAGCCCGATCAAGCAGTACGTCGTCGCGGTCATCGCCTCCGTGGTCATCGCCTGCGCGATCGCGATCGTCGCAGAGGCGGCGGGCGTGGCGAACGCGGCGGAGGGCGCGCTGCTGGGGGCGATCATGAGCGTCGGGCTCGTGGCGACGGCCTTCGGCACGTCTTACATGTTCGAATCGAAGGCGCTGAAGCACTTTCTGATCAACGCGGGTTACCCGGTGGTCGCAGCCGTGCTCATCGGGACGCTGATCGGCGGCTGGCAGTAGCGGGGACGGCGTGCAATCGCCTAGCCGGGGCGCCGCTCGATGACGCGGAAGTGGACGGTTTGGACCTCCATGCCGTCCATGACCCAACTCACCTGATAGTCGCCGAACTTCTGGAAGTTCAGCCCGTACATACCGTGCACCATGCGGTGCGTCCGGTAGGTCATGCCCTCCGCTGGCGCCGGGACGTCAACCGTTGCCGAAATGGGCGGGATGACGTCCTGGCCGTCGGCGTCCTGCAGGAACATCTCGAAGGACTTGGTGCGGCGGGTCTCGTTGAGGCTGAAGCGCAGGCAGAGCACGGCGAAGAGCTGCGGGTGCTGGGCGGGCACGCTGGGCGCATAGATGGAGTCGATGCCGATGCCCACCGCAGTGAGCTTGGCGCCGGGGTCGGCGTAGTCGCAGAGGAATGCGTACTCAACGTTCACGAGGGGTTATGGAGTGGCCGCGCTTGCGGGCCGCTAGCTGCATTAGAGTGATTGTGCTGAGATATCAAGGAACCCCTCAATGGCGTCTTCGGCGTTCTCCTTGAGTTCTTCCAGCGTCTCACCCTGCGTGCAGCAGCCTGGAAGCTCAGGGACCTCGGCCCAATAGCCGGTCTCGTCCTCCTCGGTGTCATGGATGAGGACGGTGTAGCCGGACGCAGTGAATGTGGAGCCTTCGAGGCTTGGTTTGATGGTAGTCATTTCGAATTCCTTCTGCCCAGTCTAGACGACTTCCAAGAATTGTGTCTCGGAAACCCCCGCACACTTGAGTATATACTTCAATGTCCCAATCCTGATAATGCCCCCAGGTATGGTGACATTCCGCCCGTTTATCCACACGTATCGATGGCTGCCCTTACCCCTGTGCCTCTTCTCCACTCCGCCCAAGCGGATGAATGCGCGTATTGCCTCGCGCTGCCGTATGTCCCTCAGGGTTGGTGCCAAGATGTGTCCCCCAGAACGAAGAGTGCAGGGCCTACCCATCACGCCCCGCACTTCAATTCGCCCTGAGAACAATTGCTGCTAGCAGTTATAGCACAACCACGTTGAATGGCAAAGGGGCTTGCCGTGTTCAAGTCGGCCTCACCACCCCCTCACGCCTCCTGCTGACGAGCGTTGCCGCGTCGCCGGGGGCCGTTGAGGTACGCGCCGATGGGCGTGTGCCGCACGCCGACGTGGTACGACGCGAGCAGCACCAGAGTGACCACCACAATGATGAGCGCAAACTTGAGGTGGACACTGACGTCCCAGTCGACCGCCAGCCCCTGTCCCACCCCGACCAGGGGCAGGTGCACCAGGTAGAGCCAGTAGGTCGAGTCTGACACGTAGCGGACCCAGGGGCGCTCGATGGCGGCGATCCAGCGGAAGAGGCCCATGAGGCCGAAGCACATGAGCCAGGTGTACGCCACCTGCACCACAGTCCCCAGCGCCAAGACCGCGCCCGCCGTGTCCTCGTCGCCGGCGTCGTATGCCTTCGCAGCCCAGCGAAGCAGGAACATGGCCAGCGGGTACAACACGAGCAGCGTCGGCGGCACGGCGGCGGCCCACCACTTCGGGACGGTCACGTTTTGTTGGAACAGGTATGCGCCAAAGAGGAAGAAGATGGAGTAGTAGGCCAGCACGTTGGGGGCAATAATCAACCCCGTGGAGTCGTCGGCGCCGAACCATTGCATGGTGAACTGCGCGAGGAGCGTCAGCGGCACGAGCGCCCACCAGGCCCACCGATGGGTGAAGGTGACGCCCAGTCTGACCGACAGGGCGAACAGCCCCACCAGCCACAGCAGGTGCCACAGGAACCAGAGATGGTGGAAGGACTCGAGCCACGAGAACAGCCAGACGAAGGCCGCCATGACGATGACGGGGGTCCCCGACGGGAAGTCCTTCGCGAGGTCGTAGTCGGATGTGACGATCCACACCCAGGAACTCAGCGGGACGATGGTGAAGCAGCCCACCGCCAGTGGCAGCCCGACGCGCTGCAGCCGATGTTTTAGCACGCTGCCGAGGCCCCGACGCTGCCAGAGCATGGCTGTGAAGAAGCCGCTGAGGAGGAAGAACACCGGCATGCGGAAGCCGTGGATGACGTTGACGATGTCGTCGTATGGGTGGGACTCAGAGGCATTCTTGTCCTCGACGGGCCAGGCCTCCGGCACGAGAAACAGGGCGGCGTGCAGGACGATGCCGAGGAGCATCGCCACGCCCCGCAGCGCATCGAGGTCGTGGTAGCGGGGCGATGGCTGCGCGGCTCCAGATGAGGGGGTGACGTTGGCGTCCATGCTCCCATGGTAGGACAGCCGCGTGAACGTGGGAAGCCGTGCGCCCGGGCTACGTCGACTGGGAGGTGGCCTGGCGCTCGAGCTGCTCACGTGGCGGCTTCGCGAGGATGATCACCGCCGCCAGTAGCGCGTAGCCAACCATGACGGCGACGAAGCCCCAGAAGTAGGAACCGAAGGTGTCGTAGACCAGGGCGACCATGAAGGGACCAATGGCCGTCGTCACGCCCTGAAAGGGGCGCATGTAGCCGGTGATGGCGCCGATGTGCCCTCGGCCGAAATAGTTGGCAACGAGCAGCGGGCGCATCATGAAGCCGCCGCCCATGGTCGCCCCAAAGGTCACCATGAAGGCGAAAAGCATTAGCGGCCCCATCACGTAGATCAACAGGAGGACAGTCGACGCAGTGATGAGCGACTGGATGACCAGGAGGTAGCGCACCGGGTGGCGGTCGGCCAAGATTCCCCACCAGAGCCGGGCACTCACGGAAAAGAAGCCGTAGACCGTGAGGGCAAGCGCCGCTGTGCCGGCGGTGAACCCCTGGCCCTCCAGGTAGGGGACCCAGTTGGACTGGAAGCCCTGCTGCCCAAGGCCGCCCAGACCGAAGGCGAGAATGATGAGCCAGAAGGAGGTGGTCTTGAGGGCCTGCCGGCCCGTCAGGCTCACCTCGTTGGCGCGGCTGGGCCGAGCGCCCGCTACGCCGGCGGGCACGGGGTCCGGGGACTCCTTGTCGCCGTCGGGGAGCAGACCGATGTCCTCGGGGTTGGTCCGCACCAGGAGGGACAGGGGGATGAGCACGACCAGCGAGATGGCGCCGAGCATGAACCAGGCGTCCCGCCAGCCCACCAGGGAGATGAGGGCGATGATAGAGATGGGGAAGAAGAGGGGCCCCATCGCGCCGCCGGTGGAGGCGATGCCGAGGGCGATCCCGCGGCGGCGGATGAACCACTTGGGCAGGATGGTCTGTGTCAGCATGCCGCCCGCGCCAAGGGAGCCCGCAGCGCCCACCACGCCGAAGAAGAGGTAGAACTGCCACAGGCTTTCCACATATTTCAGGGACATCAGGGATACGCCCAGGATGATTGCCCCAACCAACATGAGCACGCGCGGGCCGTTGCGGGTGTCGCGCCAGGGCCCCACGATGGGCGAGAGCAACCCTGTGAGGCCCGTTCGGATGGTCAGCGCGAGGAAGAGCGCCGACCGGGACCAGCCGAGCTCTTCCTCCATGGAAAACGCAAAGACGCCGATGCCCCACATGCCAAGGCCGGCGTTGAACGCGGAGCTCACCAGGGCAATCCCCACAAGGCGCCAGCCGTAGAAGATGCTCGGCACGGCCCTCATCGCAACACACCGTCAGGAGGCTGCGGGGGCGCGGTCTCGCGCTGCAACTGCTCTCGGGGCGGCTTGGCCAGCATGATCACAGCCGCAGTGGAGGCGTAGCCGATCATGACGGCTACGAAGCTCCAGAAATAGGAACCCTGGGCATCGTAGGCAAGGGCCACCACGACGGGGCCAAGGGCCGCCGTCGTGGCCTGGAAGGGCCGCATGTAGCCGGTGATGGCGCCGATGTGCATCCGGCCGAAGTAGTTGGCGACGATGAGGGGGCGCAGCAGGAAGGAGCCGCCCATGGTCAGCCCGAAGAAGAAGACGAAGGCGAAGAGCATCACGGGGCCGATGACGTACAGGAGCAGCAGGACGCTGGATGCCGTAAGCAGCGACTGAATGACGATGAGGTAGCGCACCTGGAAGCGGTCGGCCAGGAGGCCCCACAGAATCCGGGCGGAGACGGAAAAGATACCGTAGACGGTAATGGCAAACGCTGCCGTGCCAGCGGCGAATCCCTTGCCCTCCAGGTAGGGGATCCAGTTGGACTGGAACCCCTGCTGGCCAAGTCCGCCCAGGGCGAAAGCGAGGATGATGAACCAGAAGGCGGGCGACCTGAGGGCCTGCCGCCCCGTCAGGCTCACCTCGCTGGCGCGGCTGGGACGCGCTCGCCCGCCTGTCGAGGGGGCGCCGGGCGCGGGGTCGCGGTCGCCGTCGGGCAGGAGGCCGATGTCCTCCGGGTTGGTGCGCAACATGAAGGACAGGGGCACCAGCAGCGCAAGCGACAGGACACCCAGAATGAACCAGGCGTCTCGCCAGCCGACGAGGGAGATGATGGCGAAGATGCTGATGGGGAAGAAGAGGGGGCCCATCGCGCCGCCCATGGAGGCTATGCCGAGGGCGCGACCGCGGCGGCGGATGAACCACTTGGGCAGGATGGTCTGCGTGACGATGCCGCCGGCCCCAAGGGAGCCCACAGCGCCAAGGACGCCAAAGAAGAAGTAGAACTCCCAGATGTTGTCCACCCACCTCAGGGCGATGAGGGAACCGCCGAGGATGAGCGACCCGAAGAGCATGAGCATTCGCGGGCCGTTGGGGGTGTCGCGCCAGGGGCCGACGATAGGCGAGAGGACGCCCGTTAGCCCTGTGCGGATGGTGAGGGCGAGGAAGAAGGAGGCGCGGGACCAGCCGAGGTCCTCCTCCATGGGACTGACGAAGACGCTGACGCCCCAGATGCCCACGCCGGTCTGGAATGCGCCGCTCACAAGGGCGATCCCTACCAGGTACCAGCCGTAGAAGACCCTCGGCGTGGACGTCATCGCAGCGCGCCGCCGATACCTTTCCCCTTCGAGAGCCTCAGGGCGAACGGGATGGGCGGCGCCGTTCCTCCTATATCATCGACCTATGCCATCGACAGCCCCTCGATGACGGTGCAGTTGGGGATCCTGGTCAGCTCGGCGGGGGCGAGCCGCACCTTCGCGGTGCGGGAACCCGCTCCGACGATGAGGTAGGGCTGGTCCATCATGGCGGCGTCGACGTAGAGCTGGATATCTTTGGGCAGGCCGAAGACGGTGACGCCGCCAATCTCCATGCCCGTGAGGTCCTTCGTCTCGCCGGCGGTGGCGAAGGATGCGCGGGAAACGCCCATGAGGCGCTTCACCGTGTGGTTCACGTCGAGACGCTTTGAGGACTGCACGAGGCAGGCGCAGTGGGCCTTTGCCCCTCGGGTGGACGCAACGATGATCGTGTTGGCGCTGGTGTCCATGGGATACCCGTACTTCTGGCAGAACTCCGTCGTGTCGGCGAAGTTGGGGTCGCACGGGACGATCTCGTAGTCGACGCCAAGCACGGTCATCGCCGCCGCGACCATGGGGTGGACGGCCCCCTCCTGGAACTCCGTGGTCACTGTGGCCTCCTGTTGCACAAACTCCCGCAACTATAACAAAAGGGGTGAACTATAGCAGTCCACCCCCTGAAATATCATTTGGTCGGGGAGCCGGGATTTGAACCCGGGACCTCTTCGTCCCGAACGAAGCGCGCTACCATGCTGCGCTACTCCCCGATGTTGACACAACCATTCAATTATAGGGCTTCCGGCGCACTCAACGCTACGGGCTGGGTGGCCGCCGGACCCATTGGGCTAGGGCTGTCGCGGTGGTGGACGGCGTCCGCGGTTGGGACGGATGTGAGGCAGCGCGTCGCCGGTGCGGGGAATGATCGTCACCTTGCGGTCGTCGCCCTCGCCCTCGCTCTGCGTCATGACTCGAGGGTGGTCCGTGAGGGCGACGTGGATGGCGCGGCGCTCGGCCGGGGACATGGGCTCGAGGGTGAAGGAGCGGCCTGAGCCTGCGACGCGGTCGGCCACGCGCAATGCGAGGCCCTTGAGCACCTGTGTTCGGCGCTGGCGGTACTGCTCGACGTCCAACATGACGCGGCCCTCGGGCTGGTCCGGGGTACGGCTGAGCAGCAGGTTCATCATGAACTGCAAGACGCGCAGGGTCTCGCCGCGGCGGCCGATGAGGAGGCCGGAGTCGTCGCCGGTAATCTCGATGAGCTGGGTGTCGGGCGAGTCGGCTGGCGGCTTGGAGATGGTGGAAATGGCGGAGACGCCCATGGCGCGCAGCAGCTGGTCCACAATCGCCTTTGCGGACTGCACGAGCCCGCCTTCCTCAAGAAGGGTCGCACGGACTCGGGCCGGCTCCGATCCGAAGCCAAAGATGCCGGCCTTACCGTGACTGAGAACCTCGATTTCGGCCTCTTCGCGTCTTACGTCGAGCTGCTTTAGCGCCAGCTCGATTGCCTCTTCGACTGTCTTGCCGTTCGCTTCCACCTTCTCCATTGCTCGATAGCTCCTCTGTCGATTGGGACGCTTCTGATGCACCTGCCGCAGCCAATGCCGGCGCGCCCGCATCCTGCGACCGCGACAACAATGGCCCGAGGCCACCCCAACCTGTGGTTACGTATTGAATGCCGACGCCCATGAGGTTGGACGTCAGCCAGTAAAGCGCCAGCCCGCTGGGAAAGCTGAAGGTCAGGAACACAAAGAGCAGGGGCATCATCCACAGCATCATCTGCTGCGTCTGCGCCTGCTTGGGGTCCTGGCTGGGGTAGGTCATCATCTTCTGCTGGACCCACATGGACGCGCCCACCAGCAGCGGCATGATGGGCAGGGTGTCCGGCACTGCCAGGTCCAACCAGAGGAAGGTGCTGTCGACGGGCACCGCGCTGTGGACTACCGGCAGCCAGCCGTACAGCAGTTTGGACAGGTCCACGAGGTTCTCCGGGCTCGAGGGCAGCACACGGATGAGGGCCCAGTAGAGGCCGATCCAGATGGGGAACTGGATGACCAGCGGCCCCAGGCAGCCGATGGGGTTCACGCCGTGTTCCTTGTAGAGCTTGAAGGTCTCCGATGAGAGCTTCTGTCGGTCGCCCTTGTATTTGGCCTGCAGCTCCTTCATCTTGGGCTGCAGGGTGGACATGGCGCGGGTGGACTTGACCTGCTTGAGAGTCAGGTTCATAGTCGCCAGCCGGATGAGCACCGTGAAGACGACGATGCTCAGGCCGAAATTGCTGAAGAGGCCGATGTACAACAGCACCAGGCAGTTGGCCATTGGCCGCATCAATATCTCTCTAAACAGGTCGCCTAACAGTTCCACGTGCTGTCCTTCTACTCCTGCGTCTGGTACGTCCAGAGCTCGCGGCGCTGGCCGGTGTGGAGCGCGTGCACGACGCCCTCCGCGTCGATGAGGTAGACCACCTCACCCTGGCTGGCCATGTCGGCGCGTACCTGATCGCCGACGCCGATGGACCACTCCTCGTGGCCGTCGAGGAGGCTGAATTGATGCACAAACTTCTCCGTCGTCGCGACGACCACGGAGTTTGCGAGCACCTGGGGGGCCGCGACGATGGCGCCGCTGGCCTGCGCCGGGACCGTCCAGAGCTGGTGGCCTAGGGTGTCCAACGCGTACAGGCTCCCGCGGAGAGTCGCGGCGTAGATGACGCCGTCGTCGAACACGGGCGGGGCCCAGAACCAGCCGTCGCCCTCAAAGCGCCACTTCTCCTCGCCGTTCGCGGAGTTGAGCGCGTACAGGGTGCGGTCCAGCGCGCCGACGTATACGGTGCCGTTCATCACAAGGGGGGTGCCCACTATCGCGCCGTCGAGGGACACGCTCCACAGCTCCCTGCCGTCTGCGAGGCTGACGGCGTACACGGTGTGGCCGAGGGTGCCAAAGTACAGCGTGCCGTTGTCCACGGCTGGGCGTGACCAGATCTTGCCGTCGGCCACGAAGGCGGGCCACGTCCTGCCGGGCAGGGCCGACCCGTCCTCCGGCAGCGCGATGGCGTGAAGGCTGCCGTCGTCAGTGCCGACGACGAGCGAGTTGCCGGCCAGCGCGGGCGTACCCACAATGCGGCCGGGCAGGATGGTCGACCAATTCTGGATGCCGGTGCCGGCGTTCAATGCATAGACGTTTCCAGGGAAATCGTCATCCTCCTCCGGGTCCTGGTAGGTGGCCAGGAAGAGGCTCTCGGCGCCGGAACCGGAGGCGCCTGTGTAGGCGCCGAGGACGGGCGTGCTATAGACCGCGCCCAAGGGGTCTTCACTCGTGGAGGGGAAGGGGCTGTATAGCTGGACGGGGCGGCCACCGGAACCCTCGGCGTCTCCGGAGACGTTCAGGGCGAACACACGGCCCTCGCCGGAGGTCACGTAGAGGGCGTCATCATCAACGGTCAGGCCTGCCCACCCTTTGGCGTCAAACCTGTCGATCCCGCAGGCGCTCAGCGTGACGAGCATCGCGACGAGCATGAGCGGGGCCCACCAACGTCCAAGCCTCACTGACGGATGTCCTCTTCCGGGCGCGCTACGGCGGCCCTCGCATTCATCGAATCTCAACGTGTGTCTCTTGTCTGCCATGGGAAGGGGGCGGGACGGGGTCGTAGCCGCTGCCGCCCCAAGGGGTGCAGCGGGCGATCCGGCGCAGGGCCAGCCAGCCTCCGCGAAGCGTCCCGTGCTGCTCGATAGCTTCATAGGCATAGTCGGAGCAGGATGGCAGATAGCGGCAACGGCAACCCAACACGGGTGAAACGAGTGTCTGGTAGAACCGGACCAGCGCGAGGGTCAGACCCTTCACCTGTCCTCTCCTTGCTCAACCGGCGCACCGGATACCCTGGCGCGCCGCAACAGTCCTGCTAGGTCGGCGCGAAGCCCCTGAAAGGGGGCCGCAGCAGCCGAGGGCCGCGCCACCACGACTACGTCGTAGCCGGGCCGAACGTTGGCCCCGCGAATAATCTCCCGGAGCCGTCGCTTAACACGATTGCGCACCACGGCGTTCCCGACGGCCTTGCTGACGGAGAGCCCGCATCGGTACGCGTCCGTTCCATTGTGCAATGTTCTGATGGTTACGTGCTGGCCAGTCCACCTGCGCCCGTTCGCAAAAACGGCGTCAAAGCTGGCCTTCCTGGTGAGCCGGTGTTGCCGCGGCAGCATCGTCGTCGTGGCGCATAGCGCGACCTAGCGGCGACCGGGGCCTACGCCGTCAGGTGCACGCGACCCTTGAGCCGGCGGCGCTTCAGCACCAGCCGTCCCTCTCGCGTGCGCATACGCACCCTGAAACCGTGGGTGTTCTTGCGGTACCGGGTCTTGGGTTGGAATGTCCGCTTTGGCATTGTTCACCGCACCTGCCTCCACGCCGCCACTGTGCACGTGCGAGAGGCATTACTCATTTGCATCTAGCGGAGAGAGTATAGCATCCATTGTACGAAGCGTCACTACGGGAGGTGAGGGGCGGCCTCACGCGCGCCACTAGCGGCGCACAACAGCAGCGCACTACCGCCTTCGAGAGAAAGTCGGCGGCGGTCGAGGCTACCGCCCGAGCGAGAGGACGGCGAGGGCGACGGCGATCCAGACGACGGCGGCGGCCTGCAGGGGCCTGTCGCTGAGGAACATCTCCTCCGGCGTCTCTCCAGCGGAGCCGTCCTTGTAGAGCAGCCGCAAGTAGCGGTACAGGCCGAAGGTGGCGATGGGCACGGTGAGGGCCATTGCCATGTTGTCCGGTAGGCCGGACGCCGTCAGCGTGTAGGCGACATATGCCGCGAGCACGCCCGCCGCGCTCACGCCGATGAGGGCGTCGAGGGCGCGGAGGCTGTACGCGCCGAGGACGGCTCGCTGCTGCTCGGCCCCGCCGTCTGTGGCGGTCACCAACTCAACGCGTCGCTTGCCGAGGACAATCATCATCGCGCCCAGGCCCGTCACGGCGTACAGCCACGGCGAGATGGGCACATCGATGACGACGGCCCCGGCCACGGCGCGAAGCACGTAGACGCTGCTCAGCGCAAGGATGTCGACCAGCGGCACCTTCTTCAGCAGCGCAGAGTAGGCGAGCGTCAGCGCGAGGTATGCCAGCACGGCGACGCCGAACAACGGCTGCAGCAGGAACGACAGGCCAATCCCGACGGCGAACATGATCGCCGCCGCCACCGAGGCCGCTCGGGCGGACAGCAGACCGGCCGCGATGGGACGGTGGCGCTTGCTCGGGTGCAGCCGGTCGCGCGGGGCGTCGAGGAGGTCGTTGACCAGGTAGGTTGCGCTGGAGACGAGGCAGAAGAGGAGGAAGGCGGCGGTCGCGATTGCGAAGAGGTCCAGCCCCTCCTGCCATTGCGCGAACTCCCAGCGCTGGTTGATGGAGAAGGCCAAGGCGAAGTAGACAATCCCGTTCTTGGCCCACTGTCGGGGCCGCATGGCCCGCAGCAAGCTGCCCAACTGGGCAGTCCCCCCTTTGATATGCTGCGCCATGTGCCGCATCATAGGAAGTAGAGTGGGGCATCGTCAACGGCGGGGAGGGCCTAGCTCGTCATTCACGCGAGCCCTCAGTGCATCTGTGGCTTCGCGCCGAGGGTCTCCCAGTGGCTTCGTTCAGTCCGAATGCCCAACACCAAGCGGCAATGCACAGCTCGTCTGGAGGGGCGAATGCGGTCGATCAGCACGGCGACGGTGGCTGCATGGGTTGCCCACGCGTTGGCATGGGCGGCGGGGCTCTGGCTTGCCTTCTGGCCCGTGTATCAGGGCGAGTCCGCAACCGCGACAGCGCCGGGAGAGCCCCTCGGCGAAACCGTCCGGTTCACGTCGACGCTGATCGAGCAGAACGGCCTGTGGGTGGTCTCGCTGTTGCTGGCGCCCATCGTGCTGACGGCCATCGCGTTGCTGGCGCTGCGGCTGACCAACGACAGGCAGGTGGCACGCAGGGTGCTGCTCGGGGGTCCGGCGGCGCTGCTCCTCGGGTTCTGCGTCTTGGGCATATTGTCCATCGGCTTCCTCTACATGCCGGCGGCGCTCGCGCTGCTCGTGGCAGCCTTTCTCGACCTGGGTGGCCGGGATGCTCGACCTGAGGCGACCTAGCGTAGCGACGCTGTTGGGCATGGACCCGTTTGGTGGTAGCCTGCCTGGAGGCGAGGCGTCGCCCGGATTCCAGCATTCTCCGGAATGGCGAATGGGAGCTGCGCGAAACACGCCCTGGGCGGGGGCCGAGGAAGGGGCCGGATGGCCAAGCGCACACGTATCGACGTGCTGATGGTGGAGCGGGGGCTGGCGCCCACGCGAGAGAAGGCGCAGGCACTGCTCATGGCGGGCAGCGTCACCGTCGACGGGCGGCCCGTCAGCAAGCCGGGCACGGCCGTGGCGGCGGAGGCGGGCGTCGACGTGCGGGCGCCGCTGCAGTACGTTGGCCGCGGCGGCGACAAGATGGCGGGCGCGCTCGACGCCTTCGGGATCGACCCGGTGGGGGCCGTCGTACTGGACGTCGGGGCGTCGACGGGCGGGTTCACGGACTGCCTGCTGCAGCGTGGGGCCGCGCGCGTCTATGACATCGACGTCGGGCGGGGGCAACTGGCGCACAAGCTGCTGATGGACCCGCGCGTCGATTCGTACGAAGGGGTGAACGCGCGGCACGAGTTCCCGCTGCCGGAGCCGGTGGACATGGCCGTCGCGGACGTCTCCTTCATCTCGCTGCGGCTGGTGCTTCCGCAGATGGCGGCTCACCTGCGCCCCGGAGGTCGTATGCTGGTGCTCGTGAAGCCGCAGTTTGAGGCGGAGCGCGGCGCCGTGGGTCGCGGCGGCATCGTTCGCGACGGCAGGACGCACGCGACGGTGCTGGGCGACTTCGTGCAGTGGGCCATCGGGCAGGGACACCGGCTGCGCGGGGTGACCCCCTCCCCCATCACCGGGACCGAGGGCAACCGGGAGTTTTTTGTTCTGCTGGAGGCCGGTGAGAGTCCGGCGGACGCGGACTAGCTGCGCGATACTGGGGGAGAACCGCAAAGGAGGACACGATGGCTGACGACAAGATCATCCTGACCGGCATGCTGTTCTACGGCCACCACGGGGTGACGGACGAGGAGCAGCGGCTGGGGCAGCGCTTCCTGGTCGACGTGGAGCTGGAGACGGACACGCGCGCGGCCGGGCAGCGGGACGACATCACGCAGGCCGTGAACTACGCTTCGGTGTACCTCTCAACCAAGGAAGTGGTCGAAGGGGAATCACGGCGGCTGATAGAGGCCGTCGCGGAGGGGATCGCGGCGCGCATCCTGGAGGAGCAACCGGTGCGCGGCGCCCGTGTTCGGGTCACCAAGCCCTCGCCGCCCATCCCCGGTGCGGTACTGAGCGGGGCCGCGGTCGAGATATACCGGCGGGGGTAGGATCGTCGGAAAACCCCAGAAACAGGCCCTTGACGGCGAGAAAACGACTGCGGTATAGTTGATTCAATCTTCCAAAGGACAGGGAATGCAGGGCAGCGCATAACACGCAACCCAAGGCGGACTCCTCAGGCGGCGGCCGGGGAACCCCCCGAGCGCCGTCTTTGTGTCTCAACCCTGGACCACCGGAAGACCGCACGTTACCAACTGAAGAACAAGCAAATGTAGTGCAAGTAAAGGGAGCAGCATCGAGCCTTGTAGTGGGGAAGGTGCGAAGGGCTCACGGAGGATGCCTAGGCGCTTAGAGCCGATGAAGGGCGTGGCCAGACAACGATATGCCCGGGTGAGTGGTCAAGCACGCTAAACCCGGGATGCCCGAATGGGGAAACCCGGCAGGGTGTTTAAGCCCTGTCATCTCTGGGGATTGGGCCCAGAGAGGGGAACCGGGGGAACTGAAACATCTCAGTACCCTGAGGAAGAGAAAGCAACCGCGATACCCCAAGTAGCGGCGAGCGAACGGGGTTCAGCCCAAACCGCATGGACCTAACGGCCTGAGAGCTTATGTCTGTGCGGGGTTGAGGGGCACTCTAGGGACGGTCTCAGCTGTCCCAGGGCGCAGGGGTTCAGTCAGCCGAAAGACCCTGGAATGGGCTGCCATAGACGGTGAAAGCCCGGTAGGTGAAGGCTGGACCCCGGCCCAGAGTGTTCCCGAGTACCGCGGGACACGAGGAATCCCGCGGGAAGCTGGGGGGACCACCCTCCAAGGCTAAATACTCTAAGCGACCGATAGTGAACCAGTACCGTGAGGGAAAGGTGAAAAGCACCCCGGAAGGGGAGTGTAAAGACCTGAAACCGTGAGCCTACAGACAGTCAGAGCCCTTCTTCGGAAGGGTGATGGCGTGCTTATTGAAGAATGATCCGGGGAGTTTTTAGGAGCGGCAAGGTTAAGAGAACGCAATCTCGGAGCCGTAGGGAAACCGAGTCTGAATAGGGCGTAGAGTCGCTTTTAAAAGACCCGAAACCGAGCGACCTACCCTTGGCCAGGGTGAAGGTTCACTAACCTGAACTGGAAGCCCGAACCCGTGATCGGGGCAAAGATCTGGGATGAGCTGAGGGTAGCGGTGAAATGCCAATCGAGCTCGGAGATAGCTGGTTCTCCCCGAAATGCCTTTAGGGGCAGCCTCGCGATTAGGCTGCCGGAGGTAGGGCTCTGGATGGGTAAGGGGGCGCGAGCTTACCGACCCCAACCAAACCCCCAATGCCGGTAGACCATGCGCGGGAGTGAGACGGTGAAGGATAAGCTCCATCGTCGAGAGGGCAACAGCCCAGACCGCCGGCTAAGGCCCCAAAGTGTGGACTAAGTGTGCAAGGATGTGGAGTTCCCCAGACAGCCGGGAGGTTGGCTTAGAAGCAGCCATCCTTCAAAGAGTGCGTAATAGCTCACCGGTCGAGGGGTTCTGCGCCGACAATGTCACGGGGCTAAGTCCACCGCCGAAGCCGCGGACTCGGTCATTATTGACCGAGTGGTAGGGGAGCGTCCCCGTCAGCGCTGAAGCTCAGACGGCAAGTCTGGGTGGAGCGGCGGGGAGTGAGAATCCCGGAATGAGTAGCGCCAACCCTGGTGAAAACCCAGGGCGCCGAAAGCCCAAGGTTTCCTACGGAACGTCAGACGGCGTAGGGTAAGTCGGGACCTAAGCCACAGCCGCAAGGCGAAGGCGATGGACAGCTGGTCAACATTCCAGCACCGCCCAGACTGCGTCGATCTACGGGGGGACGGGGAAGGATAGGGAGAGCGCCCCCATCGGACATGGGGCGTGGGCCCGTGTAGGTCTATGACCGCCGGAGGCAAATCCCCGGCGCGAGACGGAGGCGGAGCCCAAATGTCTGGCTACGGCCAGGCAAATTCTTCTGATTCCAGGCCTCCAAGAAAAGCCTCGTAAGGAGTTGTCTGGGCGCCCGTACCGCAAACCGCCACAGGTGGGCTGGGGTAAGCACCCCAAGGCGTCCGAGCGAACCTCCGCTAAGGAACTCGGCAAAAGAGCCCCGTAACTTTGGGATAAGGGGCGCCCGCAGGCGTGTAGAGACTTGCTCTCGAAGCGTCGGTGGGCCGCAGCGTAGCGTCTCTGGCGACTGTTTACCAAAAACCTAGGTCTCTGCTAAGGGGAAACCCTACGTATAGAGACTGACGCCTGCCCAGTGCCGGAAGGTTAAAGGGAGGGGTGAGAGCTCCGAACTGAAGCCCCGGTGAACGGCGGCCGTAACTCTAACGGTCCTAAGGTAGCGAAATCCCTTGTCGGGTAAGTTCCGACCCGCATGAATGGCGGAACGACTGGAGAGCTGTCTCAGCGGAGGGCTCGGTGAAATTGCAAGGCCTGTGAAGATGCGGGCGACCCGCGGCGGGACAAAAAGACCCCGTGGAGCTTTACTGCACCCTGGCACCGGACTGGGGTCCGAGATGTGTAGGATAGGTGGGAGACTGGGAAGCTTTGGCGCCAGCCAGAGTGGAGTCATTGTTGAAATACCACCCTTCTCTGATTTTGGCCCTCACCTCGGCACCCACCGAGGGACGCTGCCAGGCGGGTAGTTTGACTGGGGCGGTCGCCTCCTAAAAGGTAACGGAGGCGCCCCAAGGTCCCCTCAGGACGGATGGCCATCGTCCGACGCGTGTATGGGCAGAAGGGGGCTTGACTGCGAGGGAAACACCCCAAGCAGGGGCGAAAGCCGGGCCAAGTGATCCCACGGTACCGTGTGGAAGGGCCGTGGCTTAACGGATAAAAGCTACCCCGGGGATAACAGGCTGATCTTGCCCAAGAGTTCCTATCGACGGCAAGGTTTGGCACCTCGATGTCGACTCATCCCATCCTGGGGCTGAAGAAGGTCCCAAGGGTCGGGCTGTTCGCCCGTTAAAGGGGTACGTGAGTTGGGTTCAGAACGTCGTGAGACAGTTCGGTCTCTATCTGCCGTGGGCGTAGGAGGCTTGCGGGGACCCCTCCCTAGTACGAGAGGACCGGGAGGGACGGCCCTCTGGTGTGCCGGTGGTCCTGCCAAGGGCGCAGCCGGGTAGCCAAGGCCGGCCAGGAGAAGCGCTGAAAGCATCTAAGCGCGAAACCTCCCCCAAGACTAGGCCTCCCATTCCAATTCGGAAGTAAGGCCGCAGGTAGACCACCTGCTTAGAGGACGGAGGTGCAAGGCAGGTAACTGCTTTAGCTGACCGTTCCTCATCGGCCGAGGCCTTCCCCACTCCAAGGCCCGATGCTTCTCCTTCACTTCACTAACGCTTGTTCTTCTTACCGTCCCGCCCTCCCGGCGGGACGTCGCGTGCAGTACGTGAAGTATTCCCCGGGTGACTAGAGCGAGGTGGAACCACCCGTTCCCATTCCGAACACGGAAGTGAAACGCCTCAGCGCCAACGATACTGCCCTCGGGAGGGGGTGGGAAAATCGGCCGTTGCCCGGGGGCTTCTTTTTTGTACCCAACCCTCATTCCACTAGTCCGACCCCCTTGTTGACTTCTCCCCCTGATCCTGGAACGGCCTCCTTGTCTGATTTGCCCTTACCCGCGCACACTCACGATGCCGAACACCCGACCGACACGCCGCTGGCGAAATACCGGGAGGCAGAGCCGATGCAGCAGCATTTCGAGACGAAGCAGGTCGAGTCACAGCACATCCTGACCATCCGTGTTACGACCCCGGTCGACAAACTCTCCGAACTCCTGGGCGAGCTCTTCGGCGAGGTCTACGCACACATCATGCAGCACGGCCAGCAGCCCGCCGGCATGCCCTTTTCGTTGTACCACGCGATGGACGGCGGCACGGTCGATTTCGAGGCCGGGATCCCTGTGGCCTCGCCACTCGAGGGCGCGGGCCGCGTACAGGCGAGCGAGCTCCCCTCCGGCACCGTCGCCACAGTCACCCACATGGGACCCTACGAGGCCCTGGGGCAGACGTGGGTCGCGCTGATGGAGTGGATCGGATCGCAGGGTCTCCAACCCACAGGCCCGCCCTGGGAGGTCTACGTCACCGACCCCAGCGCCGACCCCGACCAATCGAAGTGGCGCACCGACATCTTCTTCCCCGTGCTCTGATTGGCCTGTAAAGTGCGCGCCCGCCCACCGACGCGGTCCGCCCACGACCGGCTCTGCAGGCACCTTGGCCCTTTCTCCCCCCAACCCTACGGGTTCCCATTCTTGCGGGAACGCAACAGCGGAAATGCGCGTTTCAACCAACAGAGGACGAACACTATGCCGAACGACGCAGCAAGACCGAAGTTCAAGCGCCTGGAGAGGCCGTTTGACCTTTACATGGCCTATCGCGAAAGCTACAATGGTTGCGTCTCGTACTCGAGCAGCGGCAGGTATTGACCGTGGTCTCGTCTCCACATGAACAGACCCCAGAAACCATGACTATGGGTGAGCTCTTGGAGTTGGAGGGTGGTTGGAAAGACCTCCGACGTGGAGAGGTAGTTGAGGGCGTGGTCATGCGCGTTGATCAGGAAGGCATTCTGGTCAACGTGGGCGGCAAATCCGAAGGCATCATCCCCTCACGTGAAGCGCGAAGTCTCACGCCGGACGCGATGGCAGCCCTCCAGATAGGTTCGTCAGTGGTCGCCTATGTCCTCCGCACCGAGGGGGATGAGGGCACCGCCCTTCTTTCGCTCGACCGGGCCAGAAGCGAGCAGGGCTGGGTGATCCTCGACAAGGCCATGGAGTCCGGGGATCTGGTGGAAGGCATCATAATCGAGCACAACCGCGGTGGAGCCGTGGTGCTGGTGGAGGGTGTGCAAGCATTCGTCCCCCTCTCGCACCTGCTGCCCGCCTCGAGAGACCAGCGTCAGCAGGCAGAGGCAGGCAGTCCGGCGACGGCAGCCCTGCCCCAGCAGTACAAGGTGCTGGAGGTGGACCGTCGGCGCAGGCGCGCGATCCTCTCCGAGCGGCTCGCATGGCAGAGCGCTCGAGACGCGCAGAAGGCGCGGTTGTTGCAGGAACTGGTGGAGGGAGAGACCCGCACGGGCAAGGTCAGCGGCATCTCCAAGTTCGGCGTCTTCGTCGACTTGGGCGGCGCCGACGGGCTCATCCACACCTCGGAGCTATCCTGGCAGCCGGTGACAGACGCGGAACAGATCGTTAAAGTTGGGGAAGAGATCAGCGTCTTGGTGCTGAAGGTGGACCAGGAGCGGCAACGCATCTCGCTGAGCCTTCGCCGGCTCAATCCTGAACCTTGGGACTGGGTGACCGAGAACTTTCAGCCTGGCCAGATCGTTAATGGGACAATAACACGGTTGACAAGCTTCGGCGCATTTGCTCAGATTGAAGAGGGTATTGAAGGCCTCATCCACATTTCTGAGCTCAGCACCAGGCACATTGAACATCCCAAAGAGGCAGTGCACGAAGGAGAGGTCCTGGAGCTCAAGGTTCTGAGCGTGGATCCGGAACGGCACCGCTTGGCACTCAGCAGAAGGCGAGCGCTCGAGGAGTACTAAGCTTCGAGGGAGCGTGTTCGCCCTTTTACAGTTTGCAGGGGGACCAGCCCAGGCAATACCGGTTTGGGGGTACGCCATGGCTAGCAGGTTTGAGAAGTTCTCGGAACGGGCCCGCAGGGTTCTCTCTCTGTCTCAGGAAGAGGCGCTCCGCTTCAACCACAACTATATCGGCACGGAGCATATCCTCTTGGGTCTGGTGCGAGAGACGGAGGGCGTCGCCGCCCGAGTCCTTAGCAATCTTGGGATTGAGCTCAGCAAGGTGCGCTCCGCCGTGGAGTTCATCATCGGCCGCGGCGAGAAGCCGGTATCCGGTGAGAACATCGGCCTCACCCCCAGGGCAAAGCGCGTCATAGAGTTGGCCGTCGACGAAGCCCGTCGCATGAGCCACCACTACATCGGCACGGAGCACCTGCTCATCGGCCTCATGCGCGAGGGCGAGGGCGTGGCTGCGGGCGTTCTCGAAAGCTTGGGCGTCACGCTGGACAAGGTCCGTGCGGAAACGCAGCGGCTGCTCAGCCAGAGCATTTCTCCTGGCCAGCAACAGGGCCGCGGCGGCGCTGCCACCACGACTCGCACCCCAATCCTCGACCAATTGGGCGTCGATCTGACCGCCCTGTCCCGCAACAACAAGCTGGACCCGGTTTGGGGCCGCCAGAAGGAGTTGCAGCGGGCCGTGCAGATCCTCTCCCGCCGGACCAAGAACAACCCCGTGCTCATGGGCGAGCCCGGCGTCGGCAAGACCGCCATCGTGGAGGCGCTTGCCCAGAAGATCATCGCCAATGACGTGCCGGAAACGCTGAACGGCAAGCGGCTCGTCACCTTGGACATGGGCGCCCTGGTCGCCGGGACCAAGTACCGCGGCGAGTTCGAGGAGCGCCTGAAGAAGGTGCTGGAAGAGATCAAGACCGCCGGCAACTGCATCCTCTTCATCGACGAGATGCACACCCTCGTGGGCGCGGGCGCGGCCGAAGGCGCCGTGGACGCCGCCAACATCCTGAAGCCGTCGCTGGCCCGTGGTGAGATTCGCGTCATCGGCGCCACGACCCTGGACGACTACCGTAAGTACGTGGAGCGCGACCCGGCGCTGGAGCGTCGCTTCCAGCCCGTGCTGGTGGAAGAGCCGTCCGAGGAAGACACGACGCAGATCCTGCGTCACGTGAAGAGCCGTTACGAGGAACACCACAACCTGACCATCACCGACGAGGCGCTTGTCGCCGCGTCGAGGCTCGCGGCCCGCTTCATCCCGGACCGCTTCCTGCCCGACAAGGCCATCGACCTCATCGACGAGGCCGCTTCCCGCGTGCGCATCCGCCACAGCACCATGCCGCTCTCCGTCAAGGAAGCGATGAAGGTGCTGGAGAACGTCCGCAGCGAGAAGGAAGAGGCCCTGTCCGACCAACAGTACGAGTTCGCCGCAGAGCTCCGCGAGCGCGAGCTCAACCTCGCCGGCAAGGTGGAGAGCCTGGAGGGCGAGTGGCAGGAGACCAAGGAAAACGAGCACCCCAGCGTCACGCCGGACGACATCGCTGAGGTCGTGGGCATGTGGACAGGCATCCCCGTCACGCGCCTGCAGACCCAGGAGACGGAGCGGCTGCTCCAAATGGAACATCACCTCCACGACCGCATCATCGGCCAGGATGAGGCCATTGTGGCCGTCTCCAAGGCCGTGCGGCGCGCCCGCTCCGGCCTAAAGGACCCGCGCCGCCCCGTGGGCGTCTTCACCTTCCTCGGTCCCACAGGTGTGGGTAAGACCGAGTTAGCACGGGCGCTGTCCGAGTTCCTCTTTGGCTCCGACGACTCGTTGACCCGCCTGGACATGTCGGAGTTCATGGAGCGGCACACCGTCGCCCGGCTCGTCGGCGCACCTCCCGGATACATCGGCTACGACGACGGCGGCCAGCTGACGGAGGCTATCCGCCGCAAGCCGCACTCGGTCATCCTGCTGGACGAGATCGAGAAGGCCCACCCGGACGTCTACAACATCCTTCTGCAGATCTTCGACGACGGCCACCTGACCGACGCCAAGGGCCGCAAGGTGGACTTCCGCAACGCGGTCATCATCATGACCAGCAACCTGGGGTCCGACCTGATCAGGCGCGACACCCGCTTGGGCTTCGCGTCCAAGCAGAATGACGGACGCGCCTTTGAGCAGGACTACGAGCGTATGAAGGACAAGGTCATGGAAGAGGTGAAGCGGTTCTTCCGGCCGGAGTTCCTGAACCGCATCGATGCCTCTGTGGTGTTCCACGCCCTGGAGCAGGAGCACATCATTCAGATTGTCGACCTCATGATCAAGCAGGTCCGCGGCGAGGTGAAGGATCAAGAGATGGACCTCGAGGTCACGCGGGCCGCCAAGGCGAAGCTGGCTGAGGACGGCTACGACCCGCACCTGGGCGCCCGCCCGCTGCGCCGTGTGATCCAGAGCAAGGTGGAGGACAAGCTCTCCGAAGAGATCCTCTCCGGCAAGTTCGTGCCCGGCGACAACATCCTCCTGGATCTGGACGAGAACGGCGAGATCGTGACGCACCTCAGCCTTGAGGCCGCAGAACCGACGGAGCCGGTGGAGCCAGCGCCCGCCACCTAGCAGCCAACAGCGCGAACACAGAAGGGGCCGGACTGGCAGCAGTCCGGCCCCTTCTTTTTGGCGCCGCCGGCAAGTCTTGAGGGGAAATTTGGTTGCGCCTTTCCCCTGCTCATTGCAAGCGGTAGAATAAATTTCCAGATGGTTTGCAGCGGAAGTATGCTAAGCTAGCAAAGTGTGCTTCTTGGGCTGAAATGGAAGGTGTCCCAATGACCACGTTTGACCTGCAAAGGTTCTTTGATGGCGAGGCGGACCACGAGCGTCGCCGCAACCTCATTGATGACAAATGTCCTGAATACCTCGAAAAGTACCCCCGTCAGTGGCTCGCCTTGGCGGTAGGCGACGTGTGGGTATTGGCCGAGTCTCTAGAAGCCTTGGTGGAAACGCTGGACGCACAAGGACTGCCCAGGGAAGACGTCATTATCCGCTACTTGAATCCCGACCCTGTGACGTTGGTCCTTTAGGCGATGCCCTCCGGCTGGTTTCAAAAGGCTTGGCCCCTTGCCGGACACCCTTTCCTCAGGGGAGTAGTCTATTTTCCCCGCTTGCGGGCAGTCCACAGCGTCGATTTTCTTGTGGACACTGGCTCCGCGGTAACTACCCTACACCCATCAGACTCGCTGTCCATGGGACTGGACTTTAGCAGGCTGGTTGAAGGCAGGGTAGTCACGGGAATCGGTGGGGACCAGGCCGAATATACTGAGCCAGCGGAGATTTCGTTCTTTCACGGCGCGCAAGTGGTGACCTACAAAATGCCTATCGATGTTGCCCCTGTGACGCAGTACAACATAGTGCTTCCTTCTTTGTTGGGCATGGACATCATCCGGCACTGGCGCATGGTGTGCGACCTTCACAGCGGGGAGTTGGAGTTTGACGTGCATCAAGCAGACGAAGTCCGCGAGATGAACACGCCCTAGCGAGCCACTAGCTACCGGCGTTGCCCCTGACCTAGCCTCACCGCGACCGTCGTCGGTGCCGTTCCGCGCGAGGGCGCCGCGTGTCCGGCACGGGGCCCAGCGGTTCGGGCCGCCCGAAGCGTCCGAACTTCCCCTTCCACACCAGCAGCGGCAATATAACGAGCACCACGGCCACAGACACCGCCTGCGCCTCGCTCATGCCGAATAGCCACGTCTCGTAGTCGTGGAAGATGAGCACGAAGATGCGCCCGAAGGCGTAGAGCCCCAGCGACGCTGCAAACACCATGCCGTCCGGGCGCAGGATCTTCGGGAGCACCCAGATCGCCAGCGCGACCACGGCGAGGTCCAGCATCATCTCGTACACGACGGCCGGGTGGGTTGGCCCAATCCCGAAGGACAGGCTGGCCGGGTTCGTCCACTCGAAGCCCCAGGGCAGCGAGGTGCGGTGCGCCAGGTGCTCGCCGTTGATGACGTCGCCGATCCGGCCGATGGCCATGGCGAGCAGGAGCCAGGGGGCGGTTACGTCAGCGAGTCGGCCTCGGACGATGCCCGCCCGCGAGGCGTAGATCCACGCGCCGGCCAGGCCGCCCAGCACACCGCCCCATACGGCGATGCCGCCCGTCCAGATGGCGAAGATGTCGAGCGGGTTGGCGGTGTAGTAATCGAGCTTGTCGACGATGTGGAGCAGCCGCGCGCCGATGACGCCGCCGATGATGCCCCACACGGCCACCGAGTACACGTCGTCCGCAGTAATGCCGTGCCGCGGCGCGTACTTGGCAGTCAGCCATATGGCGACGCCCACGGCGATGACGCTGAACAGCCCGTGCCAGCTGAGAATGATCCCGCCGGCCTCGATGATGTTGGGGTTTATGCCAATTTCAATCATGCACGCTGGCCTAGACCCGGATGCCCATCTTGAGCGCTACGTCGAACGAGGAAACGATGTGGCGGTTCAGCCCCAGCGTGGGCGCGTCCATCCCCAGCGCCGCGCCGATGAGCTGCGGCAGGTGCAGGATGGGCACATTGATCTGACGCCCCACTTGCCTAGCCGCCTTGGACTGAAAGCCGTCGAGGTTCAGATGGCACAGCGGGCAGGGCGTGACCATGGCGTCGGCGCCCAGGTCCTGCGCCTCGGCCGTGTGCTTGGCGACCATCGCCAGCGAGTTGCGCTCGTTGATGGTGAGGATGGGGAAGCCGCAGCAGCGCGTCTTGCCCTCGTTGTCGACGGCCGTCGCGCCGAGCGCCTCGATGACGAGCTCCAGCGCCACCTTGCGCTGCGGGTGCTCGTCGTACTCCAGCGCCGCCGAGGGCCGCACGATGTAGCAGCCGTAGAAGGGCGCCAGGAAGACGCCGTCCAGCGACCGTACGGCCAGCGATTTGATGTGCTCCAGCCCGATGTCCTCAACCATGACCCAGAGCATGTGCTTGATCTGGATGCCGCCCGTGTACTCCAGCCCCTCTTCCGCCAGCAGCGCGTTGATCTGGGCCCGGTACTCTTCGTTCTCCAGCTTCACCTTGGCCTGCGCCATCACGCCCTGGCAGGTGCTGCAGATCGTCATGATGGGCAGCCCCGTCTGCTGCGCGAGCGCGAAGTTGCGGGCGTTCAGCGTGTCGCCGAGCAGCGGGTTGCTCTCCTGCAGCGCACCGGAGCCCGTGCAGGACCAACCCTCTATCTCCTCCAGCTCAATGCCGAGCCGCCCCGCAACGGCAATCGTCGACTGGTACAGCTCTGGAGCGCCCCCGCGAGAGACGCACCCGGGAAAGAAAGCGTATCGCACCATGACCTCCTTGGGATTGTGGAGTGCGCCTATTCGGCCTCGTCCTTGCCAAACGCCTTTATGCGAGCCGCCAGACGGCTGACCTGATTCACGCCCGGCGCCGCCTTCGTTATGGGCGGCGGCATCTTGCGGCGGACCATTGCATTGAAGGCCACGGGCACCATGCCGATCAGCTTGGGAAGGTTGAACATCCCCAACGTCTTCAGCACCAGCTGCGTCTCTTCCAGCCGGCCGCGATGGGACACGATCTCCTCGAAGGCGACCGAGTGGCGGTAGCCGTAGGTGGCGCCGTCGTACTTGCCCGGCGGGACGCCCGATTCGATGGCCTTTTCCCGCAGCGCCATGATGCGGTCCATCGGCGCGACGCCCTTGGGGCAGACCTCCACGCACTCGCCGCACCGGGTGCAGTCCCAGATGCCGCCATACGCGTTGTACATGCTCAGCCGCTTCGTGTCCTCCTCGTCGCGACTGTCCGCGACGAAGCGGTACGCCTTGGCGAGGGCCGCCGGGCCCAGGAAGTTCGGGTCGACCTCCAGCACCGTGCAGTCCGACACGCAGGCCCCGCACATGATGCAGCCCATCACGTCGACGAGGTGCCGCATGACTTCGTTGGACGCCAGGTACTCTGCCTCCGGCTCCGGCATGGAGGGCTGCAGGTAGGGCTCGACGGCGCGGAGCTTGTCCCAGAAGGGCTCCATGTCCACGACCAGGTCCTTGATGACGGGCAGGTTGCCCGCCGGCTCCACGCGCACCTCGCCGTCTTCCGAGAGGTGCTGCGACACGCGCGTCTTGCACGCCAGCACGGCGTGGCCGTTGACGCGCATCGCGCAGGAGCCGCAGATGGAAGCGCGGCAGGAGCACCGCATCGCCAGCGAGCCGTCTATCTCCTCACGCACCTTGATCAGCGTGTCGAGCACGGTGAAGTGGTCCTCCACCTCAACGTCGAACTGCTGGTCGTAGGACTTGGGCTGCTCCTCATCCGGGTTGAAGCGCCGGACGCTGACCTTTGCCTGCATTAGTATTTCCTCTCCTCCGGCTGCCACTGTGTGATCACAATCGGCACGTATTCCTTTGTGACCTCATTGCCGGGCCCCTGGTACAGCAGGATGTGCTTCATCCAGTTCTCGTCGTCCCGCGCCGCGTAGTCCAGCCGGCTGTGCGCCCCGCGGCTCTCCTTGCGATCGATCGCCCCCACCGCGATGGCCTCCGCGCAGTCGAGCATGCACCCGAGCTCCAGCGCGAAGATAAGGTTCGTGTTGAATGCCTTGCCCTTGTCCTGGACCACCACGTTCTTGAAGCGGTCCTTCATGCCGCGGACCTTGTCCAGGGCCTCCTGCATGCCCTCTTCCAGGCGGTAGACGCCGAGCCCCTCGTCCATGGCCGTGGCCATGTCGAGCCGCACCCTGGCGACGAGGTCGCCGCCGCTGTTGTCGAGGAACCCCTGCATCATGGCCTTCTCGCCGCCCACCCAGGTGTCCTCGGAGAATTCGAGGTGGTTGTTGCCGCTGGCGTAGTCCATCGCCGCCTCGGCGCTTCGCCGTCCGAAGATGACCGTGTCGAGCAGCGAGTTCGCGCCCAGCCGGTTGCCGCCGTGGACGCTGACGCAGGCCGTCTCGCCCGCCGCGAAGAGCCCTTCGATGCCCTTCCACTTCCCGCTCGGGTCCCAGCAGCGCCCGTCCACGTCCGTCTTGATGCCGCCCATCTGGTAGTGGACACCCGGCCGGATCGGCACCGGGTCCTTGATGATGTCGACGCCCACGAGGTCCATCGCGACCTCGTGGATGTACATGAGCCGCTCCATGATCTTCGCCCTGCCCAGGTGGCGGCAGTCGAGCAGCACGCACCCATCGATGTCGTTGCCCTCGTTGATCTCCGTGATCTCCGCGCGGGAGACGACGTCGCGCGACGCCAGCTCCATCATGTTGGGGGCATAGCGCTCCATGAACCGCTCGCCGCGGCTGTTGATGAGGTACGCGCCCTCGCCGCGAGCCCCCTCGCTCAGCAGCACGCCAGAGCCCTTCAGGGTTGTCGGGTGGTACTGCACCATCTCCATGTCCATCAGCGGCGCGCCGGCGCGGTAGGCCAGCGACATGCCGTCGCCCGTGCAGATTAGCGCGTTCGTCGACGGCTCGAACACCCGCCCGAGCCCGCCCGTCGCGAGGATCGTGGCCTTCGCGCGGATAGCGTGGACCTCGCCCGTGCGCATCTCCATCGCGACGACGCCGCCGCAGCGGCCGTGGTCCGTGATGAGCGTCGTGGCGTACCACTCGTCGTAGACGCGAACGTTGTACTTGAGGATCTGCTCGTACATCACATGCAGGATGGCCTGCCCCGTGATGTCGGCGACGAAGAACGTGCGAGCGCGCCGCTGTCCGCCAAATGCGCGTGTGCCGAGCCGCCCCTCCTCGTCGCGATTGAAGATGACGCCCATGTGCTCCAGGTTGATGAGCTCCTGCCCGGCCTCGCGGCACATGACCTCGATGGCGTCCTGATCGCCGAGGAAGTCGCTGCCCTTGACCGTGTCGTAGGCGTGCTCGTGCCAGTCGTCGCCGCGGTCGGTCAGGGCCGCGTTGATGCCGCCCTGCGCCGCGTTCGAGTGGCTTCGGACGGGATAGACCTTGGAGAGCATGGCCACATTGGCGCCGGACCGGGCGGCCTCCAGCGCCGCGCGCATACCGGCGAGCCCACCGCCAAGCACCAGCACATCATGTGAGTACAACGCCCAACCCCTTCTCGCCCCACACGGACACAGCCGAAGCAGTGGGGCCTTGCGATTCCAGCGGTAAAGCGGCCCGCCCTCGCGCACTGGCGTGGCGCACAGGCCGAAAGCCGACAGGTTTCCCTGAGCAACGGTACTATACCAGATACGAATATGCGTGACAATTACGCACACCCGCACGTTGGCGGCCGTTTCCGGGCCCGCACACCCCCGCTACCGTCATACCGGCGGAAGCCGGTATCCAGGGCAGGGGCGCGACGCGGGGCGTCTCCGTCTCTCGTCGTGCCCACACCCCCGCCCGCGTCATTCCTGCGAAGGCAGGAATCCAGAGGGGCGGTGGCGTCCGTTCGCCCTGAGGGAAATCGAAGGGGGAACGGGCGCCGTGCGGGGCACCCAACCGCTAACCCCCGTCATTTCCCCAACACCCCCACACCCCGTCGTAGGGGCGTTTCGCGAAGCGCCCGTCCCGCGAGAGCGGGACCACCTCCGCCACCAGCAGCCCTTGCCGGCCCGCACACCCCTCATCGTCGTTCCCGCGAACGCGGGAATCCAGGGCAGGGGCGCGGGGCGGGGCGTCTCCATCTCTCGTCGTGCCCACACCCCCGCCCGCGTCATTCCTGCGAAGGCAGGAACCGGCGAGGCAATTTGACAAACGCCCTCAGATACTCCTGGGCAGTTGCCTTATAGCGAAAACGGCATTGAGGACGCCTGGGATGAGTCGTACATGAGAAAGCTGAGTTTGAGTATCAACTGGTCCACCAGACTTGACGAAATCAAGAGCCCTTGTACTGAGGCTCGTCTTGGCCGTGTAACCTCGACTGGCAAATGGCCGCAGTCATAGGGTTCTTGGAACTGCCTCCTAGGCTATGTGCAGCGCTCTCCCGCGCCATGATAGCCTCCTTTGCCCGAGCGCCATGACGTTAACTTGGCACGACCAGCTTTCCACACGCCTTGAGGCCGTATGCAGCGCCGGACCCCGTGGTCTCCTCCGCAGGGTCCCCCTGTCGTCGCGTGGGAGGCTCCGGCCTACCATCTCTTGTGAACCAAGAGCGGTGAGCAGGAGTCCAGCTCGTGCGGCCGGTGCCCGGTCCGGCAGTACAGTAAGCACCGCGGCAACAGTCCATGTTCGTGCCGTGGGAACCGTCGCCGAAACGAGGGCCACCGCTGTAAACTAACCCTAATGAACATCGCAGACATACTCACCATCATGCGTCGTTACGCACCGAGCGACGCATTCCAAGACCGCGTGCTCGACCTCCTCGTACATGAAGGCACCAACTGGCTCAGAGACTGGTACCCGACAATGGCCGAACTCGACAGCCAGATCCCTGGCGCGGGCCTGCACTGGCTACAGGGCAATTGCTACCCTCATGCACATCACAAAGGATACGGCGACTGGGACACCGTCATCAGGGCTTTACGCTACGTCCCCATGAACCTGTGCACTACTCACCCAGCAGCCTTCTCCAGAGACATCGCTGAGTGCTCCATCAAATCCGTTGAAGAATGCCTACACAAACTAGGAGCTGCATCAGGCGTACGAACCCGAGGCAAGCCCATGGGCAGACTATGCTCCCTACTGCAGCACCGCACCGGTGTCCAACTAGCAGACGACATCAAACAACTCAACCGCTGGCTCATCATGGCGAAGCACGACTCCACGACCCCTACGCTCCGTCGACTGCAGCAACACCGCTTCAGCCTTGAAGAGGCCGTCGTCCTCTATTTCGCATCCAGATTGCTCGGCTGCGCAGCATTGGCTACCTGCCCGGGACTGCTTGAATGCTACGTAGACTGCGCCACGCGGGCATTCGCGGACGGACAAGGCCTCCTCACAATCTACGCCCCCCCGCCGGACAGCCCCTCGCCTTGGAGCTTCATCCACCCTCACATCCCAGACCCTACGGACACTTGGTAACCGCTGCGGCAAAGCCAAGGGCGCCCCCCGCGCCCAACCCTCCCCGCACCCTGACACGAGCCCCTCGCGCCAACGCCGTCGCCTCCGCTACCCTCTCCCCATGGAAGTCGCAATCTCTCACCGCAACCAGAACAGCACGGGTCCCCATGCCGTCGGCACCGCCAGCCTGATCGTCAGTGGCATGGTCCGCATCGACGCTCAGAGGCGGCTCGTCAAGCAACAGGAGGGGTTGTTTACCTTCTGCAAAAAAGTTTTTCGATTTATAGCTGCATGTGCCAAGCCCGCTACAGATCGAATGCCAAAACAACCTCCCGCTCTCGCCCGCCAGAACACCCCCACCATCGTTCCCTCGCAGGCAGGAACCTCCCCTTCGGCCACACAAACGGGGACACCCTGCACCCGCCGCGCCAGCGAGCAGCAGGCAACGGCGACGGCGCAAGTAGCCACGTCGAGGTGAGGTGTAGTGGCGAGAGTGGAGAGTCCGTGGAAACCGCGGTGAGATGTCGGGAGGGCGTTGGACGCGAGTGGCCCCTACCCCTTGCCGTGCAGGAAGTACGCCATCTGCAGCGCGGCGATGCTCTTGGCGTCCCGCACGTCACCGTCACGTATGAGGCGCGGGATGTCGTCCCACGGCACCGGGACCGTCTCGATGTCCTCGTCCTCGTCGGCGGGCAGCGGGTCGGGGCGAAGGTCGGTCGCGAGGTAGCAGTGCATGTACTCCGTCGAGTAGCCGGGGGCAATCCAGAAGCTGCCCAGGTGCACCAGCGAGTCGGCGGCGTGGCCCGTCTCCTCGCGGGTCTCTCGCCGCGCCCCCTCTTCCGGCGACTCCCCTGCCTCCAGCATGCCCGCCGGCGCCTCCAGAAGCGACACGGCGGCGGCCCAGCGGTACTGCCGCACCAGCAGCACGTTCCCGTCGGCGTCCACCGGCACGATCGTCACGGCATCGGGGGGGCTCACCACGTCCCGGATGGTCTCCACGGAGCCGTCCGCCTTGTTGACGCGGATCGTGTCCCGGCGCACCTGCATGATGCGCCCTTCATACACCAGTTCGCTCTTGATCAGCTCTTCACCCGGCACGTGTCTCTCCTTCCGCCTGCGTCCCGGCGCGGCCGCCCCCGGCGCGCTGCCGCCGCACGGAGCTCAGCCGCATGGACAGCGCCGCCGGCAGCCGGTGCTTGTACCCCTGCCGCAGAAAGCGGGTCCGGTGGCGGCTCTCCTGCACGCGAATCACGCTGCCCGGATGAATGTCCAGGTCCAGAAAGCCGTCCACGCTGACCATTGCGTCCAGGTCCGCCTCAACTTCGATCTCGACCACCGCCCCCGGGTGCAGCACGACCGCCGCGTCGTCTGCAAGCTGCGGCGCGACCGGCTGGACGATCAGCGACGTTGCGTCGGCGTAGAGGATGGGGCCGCCGGCGGCAAGGGCGTATCCGGTGCTGCCGGTGGCCGTCGACACGATGACCGCGTCCGCGGCATAGGCGGCCAGGGGGTAGTCGTCCACGCGCACCGCGACGTACACCATGCGCGAGGGCTTGGTGCGGCTCACCACCGCGTCGTTGAGGCCCGTATAGGTCGGCAGTCCGTCACCCGAGTGCCCCGGCGGCAGGATCTGCGCCTCCAGCATGGTGCGCTCCTCCACCCAGCCCTCGCCGCGGGCGTAGGAGCCGATACGCTTGGTGGCCTCCTCGGCCGACAGCTCCGCCATGTACCCGACGCGTCCCAGGTTCACCCCCACGATGGGGATGGCCGCCGGCGCCGCAAGCCGCACGGCGCGCAGGATGGTGCCGTCGCCGCCCACCGTCACGAAGATGGAGCACTTGCGGGCCTGCTGCTCATGCTCCTCCAGGTCCAGCACGGAGCACACCCACGGCTCAAAGTCCCCGCGAAGCTCCTTGGCGAGGGCGTCGGCCATGGGAGAGGCCTCTTCCACCCAAGGGCTGTAGATGACGCCGATGGGCCCGTCCATGTGCTCGCTCCTTGCCCCACGGCACGGCGCAACGCCGTCGCTGAGGGGGGTAACTGCCGACCATTATACGGCAGGGCTGCTTGGAGAGTCCGTCCGTTGCCGTGGGCGACGCTAGAAGAGCCGCTCCACGGCGCGCTCAGCGGCGCGGAAGAGGGGCTGCGGCCACAGGCCCAGCGCGACGACGGCTAGGGCAGTCACGGCCACGGAGAGGTCGAGCGGCAGGGCGCGGGCGGGCTGCTCACCCGCAGACGGAACGTCCGCAGACGGCTCGCCGAGGTACATGACCCGCACGACGCGAAGGTAGTAGTAGGCGGAGACCACGCTGTTCAGCGCGCCCACCGCCACGAGCCATGCTAGGTCGGCCTTCACCGCGGCGCCAAACACGAAGAGCTTGGCCATGAACCCGACCGTCAGCGGGATGCCCGTCAGCGACAGCAGCGCCACGGCCAGCGCGGCCGCAAGCCATGGCGCCCGCCGCCCCATGCCGCTGAAGCTCGGGATGCTCTCGCTGCCCGTACGGTCCGCAATGGCAATGACCGCGAAGAAGGCGGCCAGGTTGGTCACGGCGTACCCTCCGAGGTAGAAGAGCACCGTCTCCGGTCCGATGGTAACGCCGTCTGCCGTCCGCGACGCCACGGCCGCCAGGCCCACCAGCAGGTAGCCCGCGTGGGCGATGGTGCTGTAGGCCAGCATGCGCTTGATGTTGGTCTGCGAGATCGCCGCCAGGTTGCCGAAGGTCATCGACGCGGCGGCAATCCCCGCGAAGAGCAGCGCCCAGTCGACCTCCAGCGGCTCGAAGGCGGTGAAGAAGACCCGCATGAGCACGGCAAAGCCCGCAGCCTTGCTCGCGACCGAGAGGAAGGCGGTAACAGGCGTTGGCGCGCCCTCGTAGACGTCGGGGATCCAGCCGTGGAAGGGAACCGCGGCGATCTTGAAGCCGAAGCCCGCCACCATGAGCACGACGCCCAGCACGAGCGCCTGCACCCCGAAGGGCCGCGAGCCATCCAGCGCGGCGTCGCCAACCGAGAGGGCCATCGTCTCGAGCACCGTGCTGCCGGTGTAGCCGAAGGTGAGCGCCATGCCGTACAGCAGGACGGCGGACGCGACCGCCCCAAGCACCAAGTACTTCAGCCCCGCCTCGGAGGCGCGCTGCCCGCCCGAGAAGGCCGCCAGCGCCACCAGCGGCAGCGTCGACAGCTCCAGCGCGACGTACAGGGTGATGAGCTCGCGGCCCCCCGCCAGCAGCATCATGCCGACGGACGAGAGGAGAATAAGCCCGACGAACTCCGGCCCCCGCACCGCGAAGCGCTGCGTGTAGGCGTGGGAGGCCAGCAGCACCAGTCCCGCCGATATGGTCACCAGGCCCTTGAAGAAGAGCGCGAACCGGTCCAGTTGCAGCGCGCCGTAGAACGCCGTAACGCTGTCGCCATCCACCGTGGAGGACAGCGACCAGCTCCCGTCGAGCTCGCCCCACAGCAGCACGGTGAACGCCAGCGCCGCGCCGACGCCCGCCAGCCCCAGCGCCGTGACCACGCCACGGTGGAGATTGAGCATGCCGGCCACCACTACCAGCAGCGCGCCAACGACAACGCACAGCTCGGGCGAAAGAGCATAGAGGTCGTGGCCGCTCATGGCGCAAACCTCGGCAGCAGGTCATTGATGCCCGTCGAGAAGACGTCCGAGAGCAGCGCGGGGTACACGCCCACCGCGAAAATCGCCGCCATGAGCAGCGCCGGCGCGACGGCCTCCACCACCGAGACGTCGGTCAGGTGCGCCCATCGCTCGCGGGGCGGCCCGAAGAGGCTGCGCTGCAGCGTCCACAGCACGTAGCCCGCGGCCATCAACACGCCGAACGTCGCGATGCCCGTCAGGACGCCGTGGGCGGGGAACGCGCCAAGGAAGACCATGATCTCGGCGGCGAAACCGCTCGTCGCGGGCAGCCCCAGCGACGCCAGCCCCGCCACGAGGAACGCCACGGCCGCGAAGGGCATGCGCCCGGCAAGCCCGCCCAGGTCCGGGATGTGCCGCGTGTGCGCCTTGTCGTACACCACGCCCACCATGACGAAGAGGAGGCCAGTGACCACGCCGTGGCTGAACAGCTGCATCGCCGCGCCCGTCAGTCCCAAAGGCGAGATGTGCTCCGACGCCGCGCCCACCGACGAGATTCCCAGCAGCACGAACCCCATGTGGCTGATGCTGCTGTTGGCGACGAGGCGCTTCAGGTCGGTCTGCCGGAAGGTGACGAACGCCCCGTACAGGATGCTGATGACGGCGAGCACCGCGATGGCCGTCGACGCGCTTGCGGTGACGTCGGGGAACATGGAAACATTGACGCGGATGAGGCCGTATCCGCCCATCTTTAGCAGCACGCCGGCCAGCATCACGCTCACCGCCGTCGGGGCGTCGGTGTGGGCGTCGGGCAGCCACGTATGCACGGGCCACACGGGCAGCTTGACGGCAAAGGCGATGAAGAAGAGGGCGAACACAAGCTGGCTCGGCAGCAGCAGGTCGTTCAGGTCCATGTTGACGAGCTGCGTCATGTCGAACGTGCCCGTCGAGAAGTACACCGTTAGCAGCCCCACGAACATGAAGGCGCTGCCGGTGAAGGTGAAGAGCAGGAACTTCATGGCGGAGTGCTCTTTGCGCCCGCTGCCCCATATGGAGATCAGGAAGAACATGGGGATGAGCTCCAACTCCCAGAAGATGAAGAAGAGGACAAAGTCCTGCGCCATGAAGACGCCCATAACCGCCGTCTGCAGCGTCAGCAGCCACGCGATATACTCGCGGTGCCGCGTGCCGATGCTCCACGAGCTGTAGATGGCCGCGAGCCCCAGCAGGCCCGTCAGCAGCACCAGCGGCGCGCTCAGCCCGTCGACGGCGAGGTGGTACTGGATGTCGAGCTGCGGTATCCACGACGCCAGCCGGTCCGCGAGCTGAAAGCCGCCGGCGTCCCGGTCGTAGCGGGCGAAGACGAGGATGGCCAGCAGGAAGTCGGCCACGCCCACGGCGGCGGCAAACAGGCGCACTCGCCGTGCATTGTCCCCCAGAAGGAGGAGGACCACGGCGGCGCCGGCCAGTGGCAGGAATACCGTCGCCGTCAGCAGCATGTCGCCCGGCCCTTGGGCATCGTCATGCGCCCTCGCCTTTCTTCCAGCATGTTCCCGTCGATAGCCACGTCTCGCGTTACCTCAGCAGGTACACCAGCAGGATGACGCCCGCGCCAAACACAAAGAGGAAGCCGTAGACCTGCACCTGACCGGTCTGAATGGCTCCCAGCCCGCGACCAATGTTGCGGCTGAACCACGCCACGTTGTCGGACACGCCGTCCACCACAACCCGGTCGAACCACTCCAGCGCCCCCGCGCCGACGGTGTAGAAGACCTTCCCGACCAGGAACCGTTCGTACAGGTCGTCGAGGTAGTACTTGCGCACCGTCAACAGGTAGAGGGGCCGGAAGGTGAGCCGCTCCGGCGCGATGGCCCGCGAGCCATACACCAGCCACGCCAGCCCGACGCCCGCCAGCGCCAGCAGCGTCGACAGCACGGCCACCCACGCGATGAACGTCGGCGCCTCGCCGTGTCCGCCGGGCGGGAACAGGAACTCGCTGAACCAGTGCGCCGACACCCCCGGCAGCCCGAAGGGCGCGTTGACCACGAAGCCGGACACGACCGCCAGCACGCCAAGCGCAGCCATTGGCACGACCATGCTCCATGGCGACTCCCTCGCGTGGTGCGTGTCGTGCGCCGCGACCCACTCCGCCTCGTCAGCGGCGAGCGTCGTCTCCGTGTCCGGGTTGGCGGCGTCCTCGGCCTTGCGCTCCACGCCGCCGCGGAACGTCCCGTGGAAAGTGAGGAAGAGGGCTCGGAAGATGTAGAAGGCCGTCATGAAGGCTGCCGCCATCGCCAGCAGGAAGACCAGCAGGGCGACGCCGCTCCCGTCGTGGAAGGCCTCGGCCAGGATCTCGTCCTTGCTCCAGAATCCTGCGAGCGGGAAGACGCCCGCCAGGCTGAGCGCGCCCGTCAGGAAGAGCGCGTACGTCCACGGCTGCACCCGCCGCAGCCCGCCCATGAAGCGCATGTCGAATGTCCCCGCCGCGTGGTTCACGCTGCCCGCGCCGAGGAAGAGCAGCGCCTTGAAGAAGGCGTGGTTGAAGAGGTGGAACATCGCCGCGCCGTAGGCCCCCACGCCTAGCGCCAGCATCATGTACCCCAGCTGGCTGATGGTGGAATAGGCCACCACGCGCTTGATGTCGTTGGCGGTGATGGCCATCGTCGCGGCGAGCACCGCCGTGACGCCGCCGGTGACGGCGACAAGGTTCATCGCCGCGTCCGATGCCTCGAAGAGCGGGAACATCCGCGCCACGAGGAAGACGCCCGCTGCGACCATCGTCGCGGCGTGGATGAGGGCGCTCACGGGCGTCGGGCCCTCCATCGCGTCGGGCAGCCACACGTGCAGCGGGAACTGCGCCGACTTGCCCACGGCCCCAGCGAAAAAGCCGATCGCCAGCCACGTCAACGCCGTCGAGCCGAGCAACCCGGCGCCCACCGCCGCGTAGACGTCGCGCACTTCCAGCGCGTTGAGCCCCGCCTCGGTGAACGCGCCTTGGTGGAAGAACAGGTAGAGGATGGCGATGAGGAAACCCAGGTCGCCCAGTCGCGTGACCACGAAGGCCTTGACCGCCGCTCGCGCCGCCGAGGGCCGGTGGTGCCAGAACCCGATGAGGAGGTAGGAGGAGAGGCCCACCAACTCCCAGAAGACGAACATCTGCAGGACGCTGCTGGCCAGCACCAGCCCCAACATAGAGGCCGTGAAGAGCGCCATGTAGGCGTAGTAGCGCACGTAGCCCTTGTCGCCGTGCATGTACCCTACCGAGTACACCTGCACAGCGAGGCTCACGCCGGTGACGACGACAAGCATGATCGCCGTCAGCGGGTTCATCAGGATGCCGACGCGCACGTCCAGGCTGCCGACGGCCACCCACGAGTGGGACGCCCAGCCAATCTCGCCGTGGCCCGCCACCGTCTGCTGCAGCGCCCACAGCGACAGCAGGAAGGCCCCGCCCACCGCGGCGATGGTGACGTGGCCGGCCAGCGGGCTCTGTGGGCCCAAGAAGGGCCGGACAATGAGGCCGTTCAAGAGAAAAGCAGCCAGGGGAAGGAAGAGAATGGCCCAGGCTGCGGCTTCAGTCATGCTAGAGCTTCCTCAAAATCTCTTCCGCGACGTGCTCGCGGCCCTTGGGCACGTAGACGATGAAGGCGGCGGTCTCGCTCCACGCGAGCACGCCGTCCACCGGCAGGATGTGGCTGGGCAGACCCTCGGACTCGAAGGTGTCCTTCCACATCTCGGCCATCATCAGGCTTGGCGCCCGTTTGAACTCAACCCACATCGACTGTCTGCTCTTTCCCTTCCAACTCCGTTCGTCCTGAGCCCGTCGAAGGACACTACCGCCGCATGGAGCTCGCCTCGCCCACGTCCACAGACCCCTGGTTGCGGTACATCGTGATGACGATGGCCAGCCCCAGCGCGACCTCCGCGGCGGCGACCGTCACGATGAACAGCGCGAACACCTGCCCCGTCAGCAGCGTTTCGAGCCGGTCCGCGGCCAGCGCGAATGGTGTCGTGTAGCGGGCAATGGCCACGACGGCCACGTTCACCGCGTTGAACAGCAGCTCAATCGACATCAGCACCGCGATGGCGTTGCGCCGCGTCAGCGCCCCGTACAACCCGATGCTGAACAGCACGGCTGAGAGGACGAGGAAGTGGTCCAGGCCTATCACTGGTCACCCCTCACCAGCGCGATCGCGCCCACGAGCGTCGCCGTCAGCAGCAGCGCGGCGGCCTCCAGCGGCAGAATGAACTCGCGCAGCAGCAGGCCGCCGATTGCGGGCGGGCTGTCGCTGAAGACACCCTCGGCCCCCGCGCTCACGGCTGGCGAGAGGGCGGCGTCGCCCAGCAGGTCCCACCGCGTGTCCAGCGCGACAAAGGTGATGATGCCCAGCAGCGCCACGGAGAGCATCGCCGCCGGGATGACCAGGCTGTTGGAGGGGCTGCCGCGCTGGGTGTCGCGGACCATCATGATGCCGAAGATCAGCAGGATGGAGACGGCCCCCGCGTACACCAGCACCTGCACAATCGCAAGGAACTCCGCGTTCAGCATGACAAAGAGCGCGGCGATGCCCAGGAACGACCCAATGAGGGCCATCGCGGCCTTCACGAGGTCCTGCAGGCGCACAACGAGCACGGCGCACGCCACCGTCAGGATGGCGAGCGCCCACCAGACGGCGGTAAAGACGCCGGATTCTGCGATGCCGACGGTCATCGTCCCTGCACCCACCGTTTCAGCATGTCATCGTACGTCGGTGCGACGGTCCGCTCCCGGCCCGCGTCCTGCCATGTCACGTCGTCACCAGGCTTGAAGGGGTCGTAGCCGCGGTCCTCCAACTGCGGGCGGAACCACGTGCTCGGCCGCTTGGCCGATGCCCTCAGCTCGTCGACGGTTATGACGAGGTCCGACTGCTTCGGACGCGCCCGCTCGAAGCCGCTGCCCATGTGCAGGGCGTCGTAGGGGCACGCCTCCACGCACAGGCCGCAGAACATGCACCGCGCGATCTCGATGTCGAAGACCTCGAGCTTGTACTTCTCGCCCTCCTGCGTCATCTCGCCGCTGGGCGCCGTCACGATCTTGATGATGCCTTGGGGGCAGTACTTGGCGCAGCTCGCGCAGCCGGTGCACCGCTCCTCGTACCACACAAAGTCCTCGCCGCGGAAGCGGTGGTGCTGCGCGACGCGCTGCTCCGGGTACTGCACGGTGACGGGCTTGCGCAGCAGGTTGCGCAGCGTCACCATCATGCCTTTTGCGATTCCCAGTCCGTATGGCATTAACTTGCCTCCGCCGGGATTTCCACCAATTGCACCGAATCCGTGGGCCGCTCGCGATGGCGCTCCAACGCACGGCTGAACAGCACGAGACAGGCGATGGCCACCGCCCAGTTGACCGCCGCCATGATCCATAGCTGGCCGTACTCGGGCTCGGGCCACGCGACGACAAGAAGGGCCGTCACCAGCGTGTTGATGATAGCCAATGGGAAGAGCGCTTTCCACGCGAAGGCCATCACCTGGTCGACGCGCATGCGGGGCAGCGTCGCGCGGATCCATGTGAACAGCAGCAGGAAGAAGACGAGCTTCCCAAGGAACCATATCTGCCCGGGAAGCCACTGGGCGTAATCGGGCGAGACGAACGGGTTCTTCCAGCCGCTCAGGAAGAGCACCGCCAGCACGGCGGAGATGATGACGAGCTCGCCGAACTCCGCCAACTGCAGGAGCGCGAATCGGATGCCGCTGTACTCGGTGTGGAAGCCCGCCGTCAGCTCGGATTCCGCCTCCATCAGGTCGAACGGTGTGCGGTTCATCTCGGCGGAGGCGGCGACGAGGAAGACGAAGAACCCCAGCGGCTGCAGCACGATGAACGGGAGCTGCTGCGCCTCCACCACGTCGACCAGTGACATGCTGCCGGCCAAGAGCAGCACCCCCGCCAGCGAGACGATCATCGGCACCTCATAGCTGATGAGCATGGCCACGGCGCGGGCCGCGCCCAGCAGCGCGAAGCGGTTTCCGGATCCCCAGCCGCCGAGGAACATCGCCACCGTCGCGATGGTGGGAATGCCCACGAAGTAGAGCACGCCGATGTTGAGGTCGGCGAGGAAGGTGTCCGGGCCGAAGGGCACGACGGCCGCCGCCAGCAGGATCGCCGCCACCATGAGCACCGGCGCGAGGAAGAAGGTCAGCCGGTCGGCCATCGCGGGGCGCAGGTCTTCCTTCATGATGAGCTTCAGCACGTCGGCGAGGGGCTGCAGCAACCCAAAGGGGCCGACGCGGTTGGGGCCGAGTCGCGTCTGGAATCGCCCCAGCACCCGGCGCTCCATGTAGGTATCCGCCGCCGTCAGCATCAGCACGCCGTTCACGACGATAAACACGATGATGCCGCCAGCGAGCAGGTATGCGAGCCAGCCGAATCCATCGGGCGTCAGCTCCGCGAAGAAGCCGTACAGCCCGGAGAACAGCCCGTTCCTGTCGATGGGTGACTCCATGCGCTACTCCGTCGATGGCAGCCGCTCGGGCTACCGGTCGACCTCTCCCATGTTCACGTCAAGACTGCCGAAGATCACCATCAGGTCCGCCACCTTCCACCCGATCAGCATCTCCGCCAGCACCGTCAGGTTGATGAAGGATGGCGAGCGTATCTTGCAGCGGTAGGGCGCAATGCCGCCGTCGCTGACCAGGTAGAATCCGAGCTCGCCCTTGGAGGCCTCAACGTGGGCGTAGGCGTCTCCGGGCGGCGGGCGGAAGAAAAAGGGAAGCGCGGAGCGCACCGGGCCGCCGGGCATGTCTCGGAAGCACTGCTCCGCAATGCGAATGCTCTGGTGCACCTCCATCACGCGCACCAGGAAGCGGTCGTAGCTGTCGCCGTTCGAACCGACGGGGACGGCGAAGTCCATGCGGTCGTAGACGTCATAGGGGTCCGCCTTGCGCAGGTCCCAGGCCACGCCGCTCGCCCGCAGGTTTGGGCCGCTGACCGCGTTGTCGATGACCTGCTCCTTCGTCAGCACACCCACGCCCTTGGTCCGCGCCAACACGATCTCGTTCTCCGAGATCAGCCGCTCCAGCTCGGCGATGGCGTCCGGCGTCGTGTCGAGCAGGTGGCGCACGGCGGGCCAGAACTCGGGCGGCGGCTCCTGGAACACCCCGCCGGGCCGCATGTAGCTCACCGTGACCCGCGCGCCGCACAGCATCTCGAACAGGTCCAGGATGCGCTCGCGCTCGCGGAAGCAGTACATGAGCGGTGTGCCCGAGGCGCCAAGGTCCTGCAGGAAAAAGCCGACGCCCATCAGGTGGCTCGCGATGCGCTGCAGCTCCGCCGTCAGCACGCGAAGGTACAGGGCGCGCTCCGGCACGTCCACGCCGGCCAGCTTCTCGACGGCGAGCACGTAGGCCTGGTTGTTGATCATGGAGGAGGTGTAGTCGAGCCGGTCCGTCAGCGTGACGATCTGCGTGTACGTCCGCTCCTCGGCCAGCTTCTCCGTGCCCCGGTGCAGGTAGCCGAAGATGGGCTCGACGTCCGTGATGACCTCGCCGTCCAGCGTCACCCGCAGGCGAAACACGCCGTGGGTGCTCGGGTGCTGGGGGCCGAGGTTTATGGTTATCTGCTCTGAGGGCAGCGTCACCGGCGCCTCCGTTTGTTCACTGTATCAGCCGCCGAGGTGGTCCTTCCGCAGCGGGTGCCCGGGGAACCCCTCCCAGGTGAGGATGCGCTTCAGGTTGGGGTGGCCGCTGAAGCGGACCCCCATCAGGTCCCAGACCTCGCGCTCCTGCAGGTCGGCCGCCTGCCACACACCCGTCAGCGACGGAGCTTCGACGTCGTCTCGGCCGTGCAGGGTGGTCTTGAGGACCAGGCTGTGATTGTGCGTCAGCGAGGTGAGGTGGTAGACCACCTCGAAGGAGTCCAGGTAGTCGACGCCGGTGATGGAGGAGAGGTAGTCCATGGCGAGGTCCGGCGTCTCCTTCAAGTAGCGGCAGACCGCCACCAGCGACTCGGGCTCCACGCGAATCTCGCCGCCCGTCGAGGCGGTCACGCCTCCGGCCACGCCCTGCAGGCGCTCCACCAAGTCCGAGCCCAACAGCGCCCTGGTCATCAGGACCCGGCTGGGTGGTGCGCCATGCTGTACTGCCGGATCTTGTCATGCAACTGCATCACCCCGTACAGGAGAGCGTCGGGACGGGGCGGGCATCCGGGCACGTACACGTCCACCGGGATAACCCGGTTGACGCCGGGCGTCACACTGTAGGACTCGTAGTAGGGGCCGCCGCTGGTGGCGCAGGCCCCCATGGAAATGACCCACTTGGGCTCCGCCATCTGCTCGTAGATGCGCTCGATGGCGGGCGCCATCTTCCACGTCACGGTGCCGGCGACGATCATCAGATCGGCCTGCCGTGGCGTCGCGCGGAAGACCTCCATGCCGAATCGGGCAATGTCCCAGCGCGACATGGCGCTGGCCATCATCTCGAAGGCGCAGCACGCGAGGCCGAAGCTCAGCGGCCACACGGTCGACCTGCGGCCCCAGTTGATGAGCTCGTCGAGGGCGGTGACAAGGACGTTGCGCTGCAGCTCGTCCGGCACGTCGATGAGGGGCTCGGGGTACGGCGACGTGTGGGAGGCCTTCATTGCGGAGATGGCGTCGCCCTCGACCCGGTCCATCGCCCAGGTCGTGTCGCGCAGTGGGCCGCCGCCGATGTTTATCTCCATTCGAACGCCCCCTTCTGCCACGCGTAGGCCCAGCCGACGCCCAAGATCCCCAGAAAGGCGAACATCACCAGCAGCGCGCCGCCGCCCAGCTCACGCAGGGTGATGGCCCACGGGTAGATGAAGATGGCGGTGACGTCGAAGATGAGGAAGAGCAGGGCGAAGAGGTAGTAGCGGAAGTTGAACTGCACCCATCGCCCGCCGATGGTCTCCATGCCGCACTCGTAGATGTCTGACTTGACGTCACTGGGCTTGTTGGGGCGAATGCGGAGGACCTGCGCGGCGCGGGACAAGAGGAACATACTGAGGGGCACCGCGAACGCAGCCCCCATCAGCAGGAGCACCAATCCGTACTGGCGGTAGTAGTCGTCCAGCATACCCCATCCTTCGGGCCGAGGATAGCATACAAGGGTGAAAAATACCACAATCGGCTTGGCCTCCTGAAGCCGTCCGGCTATACTCGCGGCAAAGGACGACCGGCTACCGGAGCGTCCGTCGGAGGTGAAGGATGGCGGACCCAGCGGTGTTCAAAATGGACCAGATGACCCCGGTTGGCCGCGGCGAGGGCGTGATCAGCCACCCCATGTGCGGCGTGGAATGTCCCTCCGAGACCATCACCACCGGAGTCAGCGTCTTCCAGCCCGGCGTGGCCATCCCGATGCACTACCACAACTGCGAGGAGATGGTGGTGGTGCTGGAGGGTGAGGGCGAATGCGAGATCGACGGGGTGGTGACCCCGCTGAAGGCACAGGACGCGGGCTACGCCCCCACGGGAGTGCACCACTGCTACCGAAACACCGGCAGTGGCGTCATGAAGATCCTGTGGGTCTACGGCGCCAAAGACGTGACCCGCACCTTCGTGGAGACAGGGATCACGGTGCCGCACCTGTCGCCCCAGGACCGGATCGGCAGCTAGCGAGGCGCCTAGAGTGGCCTACATCCTGCGGAGGCGGGGGGCTATGAGGAGCGCCAGCAGCGCTAAGCCGAAGAGCGCTCCGCCGTTGGCCACCAACGCCACGGAGACGCCCGCGGAGGCGGCGACGGCCCCGACGTAAACGTTGCCGATGGGGCCAAAGCCGATGGCCATCTGCCACGCCCCGGCGGCCCTTCCCCGCGCCTCGTTGGGCACCACCACCTGCATCAGACCCTGGGAAAAAACGTCGGCTACGGCCATGGCGGAATTCACCACCAGCATCACTGCCAGCACCATCGCCAGGGTATCCGACTGGCTCAGCAACACCAGGCCGGCGCCGAACACCAGCAGGAAGGACAGGAAAAGCATCCCCCGGTGCCGGACGCTGCCCACCAGCGCCAGCAGGACCACCGTAGCGCCCCCGCCCATCGCTCCCACGGACTGAATCAGGCCGAACCCGTCGGCGCCCAGCCCTAGCACGTCGCGGGCGATGCTCGGCAAGAGGGACAACACGGAGAAACCCAGAATCTCGGCGGCGGCGGTCAGCAAGACCAGCAGGGCCAGAGACCCGTTGCGCCCAAGCAACGGCAGGAAGTCCAGGACGTTCCGCAGCACGGACTCTTTGGCGATCTGCGCCGATCGCCCCTCCGCCGCAATGAAGAGGGCCGCGACGACCGTTACGACATGGGCAACCGCGATGACGCCATAGGTGGCCGCCGGGTTGGTCGCCGCCAGGACGGTCCCTACCCCCAAGCCGCCGATGACGGCGCCGATCCGCTGGGCGAGGTTGGTGATAGCGAGTCCGCTCACCATGTCCCTCGGGCCGACGATGTCGTAGGCCATGCTCTGGCGCAGCGCCTGCACGGCGCTCCACCCCGTCCCCAGTGCCACGTTCAGGGCGAGGAGGGCCCACAACTCCAGAGCGTCCAGCCAGAAGAGCGTGGCTATGGCCAGCGCAACGACAGTCAGGGCGACGCCGAAAATGGCCAGCAACGGCCTTCGCGGGAAGCGGTCCGCCACGGCGCCAATGAGGATGCCGAAGATCAGTCGCGGGGTGTGGCGGAGGCCGATGGCTAGCCCCACCATGAAGGGCGAGTCGGTGGCCTCCAGGACGACCCACCCCAGCGCGATGTTCTCACCGGCGTAGGTGGCCCCCGCGATGATCCCGGAGGCGGTCAGGACGCGGAAGTCCGGGAAGGACAGCGCGCGCACGGCCCCAAACCGGCGGGAGCGCCGCCGGCGCCGTGGTGTAGGCTCCGGGGCGTCTCCGGTTGGACTCAATGCGCTGCCTCGTACGAGATTGGGGTTGCGGTCGACGCTTCGGCTTGACGGCCCCGTCAGGCGCTGGTGTCGTCACCGTTCCAGGTCATGGTGCGGCGCGGCGTTAGTCGCAGGACAACGCTCTGGCCTTCCACGTAGTACTCCTCCAAGAACGCCGCGGCGCCCTCGACTCCCTCGTATCGCGAGGCCACGGAGAAGCCCACGTCCCAAGCGTCGGACTCACTCACGGTCACGTCGCACTCCACCGAGACGTAGCGATAGGGCTGGCCCTCGCTGGCGATGGACAGGGCGGCTCGCGCGTCCCCGGCGAGGTTCTTGGACTTCTGGAACTTGCGGCTCGTCCAGATCAGGAAGTCGCCGTCGACGTACTCATACCATACGGGCGCCACATGGGGCGAGCCGTCGGGCCGCAGCGTGACCAGGTGGGCGATGCGCGGCGCCGCCAGGAACTCCACCATTTCCGACTGAGACATCGTGGCCATGTTGCCATCCCCCTGCGCGATGCAAGCTCTTGGTCGCCATGATAGCATGACGCCGACTCAACAAACCTTGTATCAGGAGCACCAGCCATGACGACGCAGCCGTTGCCGCACGAACTCTCCGCCGCCCAAGCCGCCGCCGCCATTCGCGAGGGGCGCCTGTCGCCCGTCGACCTGGTGGAGGCGCTGCTGGCTCGCATCGACGCCCTGGACCCTGCGCTGCGAGCGTGGGTGACCGTCGACCGGGACGGGGCGCGCGCCGGCGCTCGGGCATCGGCGATAGAGCTTGAGCGCTCCGGGCCGCGCGGGCCACTGCACGGCGTCCCCATCGGCCTGAAGGACATCTTCTACACCGCCGGGATTCCGACCAAGGCGGGCTCGCCGCTCATGGCCGACTTCGTGCCCGAGTACGACGCCCACTGCGTCGCCCTCTTCCGGCAGGCGGGCGCCATCATCCTGGGCAAGACGGTCACGACGGAGTTCGCCGATGGCGACCCCTCCATCACCTACAACCCCTGGAACCGCGAGCACACGCCGGGGGGCTCGAGCAGCGGCTCGGGCGCGGCGGTGGCCGCGGGCATGGTCGCCGTCGCGACCGGCTCGCAGACCGTCGGGTCGACGCTGCGGCCCTCCGTCTACAACGGCATCGTCGGGCTGAAGCCGACGCTGGGGCGCATCAGCGCGCACGGGCTCGTGCCGGTCAGCGCCTCGACGGACACGGTGGGCATCATGGTGCGCACGGTAGAGGACGCGGCGCTCGTGCTGGACGCCATCGCCGGGTACGACCCCAAGGACCCGATGGGCGCCTGCCAGATGGTGGGGGCCTACCACGCCTCGGCAACACGCCTGGGCGCGCCGCCCCGCATCGGGCTGGTGCGGCAGTTCTTCTACGAGCGGGCCGACGAGGAGATCCGGCGTCAGACCGACGACGTGGCGCAGAAGCTGGCCGCGGCGGGCGCTAGCGTCGAGGAGGTGGGGCTGCCGGAGCTGTTCGACCGGAGCCCGGAGCACATCGGCGCTGTGGTGTGGACGGAGGCGTCGGTCTTCCACCGGGAGTGGTTCGCCCAGAACCCCGAGGACTACGGCCCCAACATCCGCCGCCGCATCGAGGAGGCGATGGTGCGGTCGCCGCTCGACTACATCGTGGCGCAGAACGCGCGGCGCGAGCTGCGGGTCGCCATGTCGGACGTGTACGCGGCCTACGACGTGCTGCTGAGCCCGGGCACACCCGGCCCGGCGCCCAGCGACCGCTCGACGACGGGTCCGACGTACTTCCAGGCGCCGTGGACGTGGCTGGGCTGCCCGGCCATCAACATCCCCACGGGCCTCGCCGAGAACGGCATGCCGCTCGGCGTGCAGCTTGCGGCGGGGCCGTTCCAAGAGGAGCGCCTCCTCAACGCCGCCGCCTGGTGCGAGCGCACCCTCGGCGTGCGGCTGACGCCGATAGACCCGCGGTAGGGGACGACGCACCTCGTTGTCGCGGCGGGCCCAACGGTCTCACTGTTTCCTGGGCTGCCGTGGCTGCCGTAGCTGCGGGAGGTTGTTTTTGCAATGGATTTGTAGCTGTCGTGGCACGTTTCAGCTTGAAATCCAAGAGTTTTTTCGCCCAACTGCAACAACCTCCGGTTTTCGCCTGCAGAACCGGAGGCGGCCGGGTCAAGGCGAGCTCCCGCAACGAAAACGTTGATGCACAGGGCGGCGCCGGTTGCCTGACTGATGTGCGTGGATGCGTTTGCCATGGGGTGACGGTAGCGGACGGGGTGGCGTGGGGGCAATGGGGCCGTGTCAGGGTGTTTCCGCCTCTCGGCGGAACGTGCCATTCGCGAATGGCCCCTACGACTAGGCTGGAGTCTCCGCTGCGGCCTGCCGGACGAGGCGCTTGTAGAGGGCGATGGTCGTCAGGGTGCTACTTCTGCCCTAGCTTCTCCCGCAGCCACCTCATCCCCAACCCCGTTTGTTGGGGGCCAAGGATATTGTTCAGTGTGCCCTGCTTGATCACCTCGTTGTTGTCTTTCACTATGGTGTGGCGAGTGCGCCCGTCCTCGTGCTTCTCCAGCCACTCCCCGTGTCGCGATGTTCGTTTTCTCACATATTCTTCGGCAAGCAAAAGCCTGATGAGGGCTTTGCCTCTGATGGCGACCATCCCCTAGGAACCGATGCCGACCATTTCAAGTTCAAAGCCTAGCACCGTCTGGTGCGTCCTATCCGCTTCAGGTCGAGCTGCCGTCGGGTCAGACTCTACCGGGGGAATAACGAGTTTAATGCCCCATTCGTCGAAGAACCGGGGGCGTTCGCCAGACTCTTCCAGGAGGTTGAGATGCTCCAGGACCAGTTCGTACAACGCTTCCTCTGTCTTACGCTTGCTTCGGGCATAGGTGCTGGTGCTGAGTTCCAAGCAGGTGCCGACCCACTTGTTGCCCTCGCGGGTAAACTGGTAATGCAGAACCACCCGCAGGGCGGGTTGAGCGTTTGAGGGGCTGGCATTCTCGTAGCGCCATTCCAGGCGTTGTGTGGTACGTCCTTCTTCCATGATTGTCTCCTTTGCGGTGTGCTGTAGTCCCTTATGTGGCATGTGCCTTCACGCCACGGGTATGCTCCCTTGGGACCGACCGCTTGGCACTGGCGACTTGACGTTCACTGCAAAGGATGTTGCCCGCCTCTCGTCCGATTCACCCGTCGGGACCTTCATGACTCGGACGGCCGCACCTGCCGCGTCAACAGACTTCTTTAGCTTTCTTGGCATGGCCTATCCCCTCACAGAATTTAACAGCCTTGGATGGAGGGCGACTGTGCTCTCCATCCAAGGCTGCTGCTATTTACATTGTCGGGCACATGGTCGTGCATAGGTGGAGCAATGAGACTAAGGACACTGCTCGCTACCCTACCTCCTGATTTCCAACTTGTGCAAGCATTCTTGTGCAAGCATTGTATGACCATTCGGTATGCTGTCAACACAAATTCAGTATACCTACCCCCCGCGGCAAAGGCGATCTTATCGAGGGACGGCTCCCAGGGCGGACACGGGCCGATTCGTTCCGCCTCAATGCAAAACTCACTCCATCTGCTATTCTCGCGTGCTGCCGCCCAAAATCTGCTCGACTACTTGTCCGCCACTGGTGTACCACTCGATCTTTGCAACCTTTCCTTCAGAGCCCCCGACCAAACGCACGTATGCGCCGCTGTCGTCGGAGCGCACAATCAACTCTTCAACTTCAAGCACCTTTGGGATCGTCGCAGGTGGCCTCATCGGTCCTCTTTCGCCTTCTGGCTCGCGCAGGCGGCGAGGAACGCCGTACGCGTCGCCTTGGCGTTGTTGCGGGACATCAGCGAGAGCACGAAGAGCAGCAGCGGCGGGGCGAAGACCATCCACGCTAGGTCGCTGAGCTTGCCGGTGGTCCAGTCGGACTGCCAGAGGGGCTTGAGGAGCCAGTCGTTGACCAGCAGCAGCGCCACCGCGCTGAGGGTGACCGGATGGGTGAGCGCGAGCTGGCATCGCTGCTGGAAGCTGCTGGGCATGGGGTGGTGGTCCTTCCCTCCGCGATGCTTAGAGGTTCAGGGTTTAGCTCATATTGACTGACTCAAAGTGATTAATCAAACAACGTTCTGCTTGTGAGACGCAGTGAGAGCAAACAAGGTTCAGCAGCGGGAACGGGCGATTCGCGAATCGCCCCTACGACGGGGTTGGGGGCGAGCTAGTTGGCGCTGAAGTGCTGGGAGGGGCCCTCTCGGCGGACGCGGCTTCGGAGGTGTTCTGTGATCATCTCCAGGATCTCCACCTCGGCGCGCAGGCACTCTTCGGCGGTGTCCATCTCGAGGAGGCCCTGCTTCACGGACATGTTGACGTCGAGGTTGCGGGCCACCAGATAGGCAAGGTCGGACGGGGCGTCGGGGAAAGGAACATCGCGCACCCACTCGTTGGCCATGCCGGCCACCAGGCGCGCGTATTCGAGGAACATCTCCTTGACCTTGGGGCCGACCTCCGTCGAATCCGCGGGGTCCGGCGGCAGGATCTCGACGCGGGCGGTCATGTAGGGTCGCTGCTGCAACACCTCCAGCGACCGGAAGCGCTGCTGGCCGATGGACATCAGGATGATGCGGCCGTCCGGGTTGTTCTCATGCTGGGTGACTCGCGCGATGGTGCCGATGTCGAAGGGGACGGCGGGCTCGCCCACCTCGACGCCCTCCTTGATCAGCACGACGCCGAAGCGCGAGTCCTGCCGTGCGATGTCCCCAAACATCTGGAGGTAGCGGGGCTCGAAGAGTTGCAGCGGCAACTGCATGCCCGGGAAGAGCACGGTGCCCAGGGGGAAGAGAGGCAGGTCGCGAATCTCGTTGGCCATGTCGCCCCGCTCGTTGAGTTACGGCGAGTATACGCATCCTGCGAATGGGGCGCCACCGGAGGGCGGGGGTTCACGCAGCCTAGGCGGCGGGCTTAAAGCGGTAGCCGACGTTCCAGACGGTCTCGATGAAGGTGTGGTTGGCGTCTTGCACCTTGCTCCGAAGCCGCCGCACGTGGACGTCCACGGTGCGGGTGCCGCCGAAGTACTCGTAGCCCCAGACCCGTGAGAGCAACTCCTCTCGAGAGAAGACGCGGCCGGGGTTCTGGGCCAGCAGCCGGAGCAGCTCGTACTCCTTGAAGGTGAGCAGGACGCGGTGGCCGGAGACGGTGACCTCATAGCGCGTCTGGTCGATGACGAGGTCACCGCTGTGGATGGTCTCAGAGCCTTCGCGGCCGCGAAGGCGGCGGAGGAGCTGGGTGACGCGAAGGGCGAGCTCCGTGGGGTTCGGCGGCTTCAGCGCGAAATCGTCGGCGCCGTGGGCGACGTCGTAGTCCTCCAGCTCGCGCTCCGTGACCAGCGCCATGACGGGGAGGCGGAGACGGCGGCAGAGCTGTACGGCCTCATCGGCCTCGGTGCGGGTGAAGCCCACGGCGTCCAGCAGCACGACGTCCGGGGTCTGCTCCATGGGGAGGGCGTCGAGGCAGCCGGGGTCAGGGGTCGCGGACGTGCTGAACTCACCGCGAGGAAACGCCAGCATCAGCGTCTCCGCGGCCCTGCCGTCCCTGCTCACCATCAACACCGTGGGCACGTATCTTCACTCCACGAAGGTCGTTGTCGACACGCAGGTCGTTGTCGAGACGCTAGTATAGCACGGAGGCGACGTTTTCCGTTGAGGATACCGCCAATGCAGGGCCAACATGGCGCGAACCATGCCCTCTGGACGGCCAAATCGTTCGCAGCGGGGGCATCGAGGCGCTGTCGCCGGGCGAGCGGGCGACGCTGGTGGGGCCAATCCTTGACAGGCGGATTCGCGCGCCCCTAGACTATTGACAACATCGCTATAGAGGCGGCGGGCAGGAAGAGTACTCCCCCAGCGAGGCCACAGAGAGCCGGAGAAGGTGGAAACCGGCGCTGGCGCAGGGGACGAATGGGCCGGCTTGCAGGGCAAGAGCCCCGCAAACGCTTCCGTCGGGTGGGCGCCGATCAAACGCCTAGCGGGTAAGCCGTCATCCCTCGGGAGGCGCGCCGTTTTCGAGTGTCCGCCCTCCCGTTGCTCGGGAGCGCGGAAACAAGGGTGGCACCGCGGAGTGACCCCGCCCCTTGATGGGAGCGGGGTTTTTTTATTGGGTTTCGCAAACCAGGGTCGAGAGAATAGCGGGGGTCGAAGATGACAATGCAGGAGAGCATACGGGATACAACGCCCCGAAGCCACATCGAGGGCAAGCGGCGGGTGTTCAGCGGCATTCAGCCCAGCGGGGACGTGCAGCTCGGCAACTACATCGGCGCCATCAAGGGGTGGGTCGACCGGCAGGAGGAGAAGGAGAACTACTTCTGCATCGTCGACCTGCACGCCCTCACTGTCCCGCAGGAGCCTGACGAGCTGCGCCACCAGACGCGCTCGCTGGCGGCGATGCTGTTTGCCGCGGGGCTCGACCCGGAAAAGTGCACCATCTTCGTCCAGAGCCACGTGACGGCGCACGCGGAGGCCTGCTGGCTGCTCAACTGCGTCACGCCCATCGGCTGGCTGGAGCGCATGACCCAGTTCAAGGCGAAGGCGGAGAACCAGGAGAGCGTGTCGACGGGGCTGCTGGACTACCCCGTGCTCATGGCGGGCGACATCCTGCTCTACGACGCCGATGAGGTGCCCGTCGGCGAGGACCAGCGGCAGCACGTGGAGCTCGCGCGGGACATCGCGCAGCGCTTCAACCGCATCTACGGCGACACCTTCGTTGTGCCGGCGGGCGTCATACCCGAGATCGGCGGGCGGGTCATGGGGCTCAACGACCCCTCCGTGAAGATGTCGAAGAGCTATGCGCACATACGGGGCCACGCGGTCCGCATGCTGGACGACCCCAAGGAGATCGAGCGAACGTTCAAGCGCGCAGTGACCGACAACGGCAATGAGATCCGGTTCTCTGACGAGCCGGAACGGGCGGGAGTCAACAATCTGCTGGGCATCTACAAGGTGATATCGGGTTTGGATGAGGCGGCGGTCGAGGCCGAGTTCGTGAATGCGCGCGGCTACGGCGATCTCAAGGGCCGCGTGGCGGAGGTCGTCATCGAGGCGCTCACGCCCATCCGGGAGCGGTACGAGTCGCTCATGCAGGACGTCGACGCCCTCGACCGGCTGCTGGAGCTCGGCGCCGAGCGCGCTGAGTCCGTCGCCGGGCCAAAGTTGGACGAGATCAAGCAGAGCATGGGGCTGATTCTGCGCAGCAAGTAAGCAACACAAACGCGACTTCCCAGTCGGAAGGGACGACCAGTATGTACTACCCATCGTTGGAACAGGTCAGGGAGCTGGCGAAGGAAGGGAACCTGATCCCCGTCTACCGGGAGATCAGCGCGGACCTTGAGACGCCGGTCACCGCCTACATGAAGGTGGCGCGGAAGCCGTACTCGTTCTTGCTCGAGAGCATCGAGGGCGGGGAGCGGCTGGCGCGCTACAGCTTCATCGGCACGGAGCCGTCGAAGGTGATCCGCACGGGGCCGGGCCAGCCGGACGGCGAGGTGGACCCGCTGCGGCTCGTTGAGCAAGCGCTGGGGCGGTTCAAGGTGGTGTCCATCCCCGGCCTGCCCCGATTTCACGGCGGCCACGTGGGCTTCCTTGCCTACGACGCCGTCCACTACTTCGAACCGCGGGTGCCCCCGCCCGCCAGCAACCCCCTCGACCTGCCGGAGTCCACGTTCATGCTGGCCGACACGCTGCTGGTCTTCGACCACCTGCGGCAGAAGATCCAGGTGGTGAGCCACGCGCACATCCGGGGCGACAACGTCGACGCCGCCTACGCGAAGGCCACCAAGCGCATCGACCGGCTGGTCAAGCGGCTCGACCGCCCGCTCAAACGGCCCAAGCGCAACGGCAACCGAGAGGACGGCGCCGAACGCCGCGAGCGCCGCACCTACACCTCCAACCGCAGCTACGAGGAGTACGACGAGATCGTCCGGCGGTCGCGGGACTACATAATCGCCGGGGACATCATCCAGGTGGTGCCGTCGCAGCGGCTGGAGCGGCCCACGGACGCCGCGCCCCTCGACCTCTACCGTGCGCTGCGGGGCACCAACCCGTCGCCGTACATGTACCTGTTGGAGCTGGACGACTTCCACATCATCGGGGCGTCGCCTGAGCTGCTGGTGCGCGTCGAGGACGGGCTGGTGCTCAACTTCCCACTGGCGGGCACCCGCCGCCGGGGACGCAATCAGGAGGAGGACGAGGCGCTGGCCGAGGAGCTACGCACCAACGAGAAGGAACGCGCCGAGCACATCATGCTCGTGGACCTGGGCCGCAACGACGTGGGCCGCGTCGCCATCCCGGGCACGGTGGAGGTCCATGACCTGATGCGGGTGGTCAAGTACTCGCACGTCATGCACCTGGAGTCGGAGGTGCACGGGCAACTGCGACCCGACCGCACCATCTACGACGCACTTCGCTCGTGCCTGCCGGCGGGCACGCTGTCCGGCGCGCCGAAGGTGCGAGCTATGGAGATCATCGCGGAGCTGGAGGGCGAGGCCCGCGGCGCCTACGGCGGGGCCGTCGGGTACTTCAGCTTCTCCGGCAACATGGACACGGCCATCACCATTCGCACCATGGTGCTGAAGGACGGCGTGGCCTACATCCAGGCGGGCGGCGGCATCGTGTACGACAGCGAGCCGGAGGCGGAGTTCCAGGAGACGCTGCAGAAGGCGGGGGCGCTGCTGAGCGCCATCAACCTGGCGGAGGAACAGTCATGATTTTGCTCATCGACAACTACGACAGCTTCACTTACAACCTGTACCAGTATCTATGCGAGCTGGGCGCCGACGTGCATGTGGAGCGCAACGACCAGATCACCGTGGACGCCATCGAAGCGATGCGGCCCGAGAAGCTGGTGGTGTCGCCGGGGCCGTGCACGCCCAGGGAGGCGGGGGTCTCCATGGAGGCAATCGAGCGGCTGGGGCCGACGACGCCGGTGCTGGGCGTGTGCCTGGGTCACCAGTGCATCGGCGAGGTGTACGGCGGCACGGTCGGCGGCGCGGGCGAGATCGTGCACGGCAAGACGTCGGCCATTCACCACACGGGCGCCGGCGTGCTGTCCGGTCTGCCTTCGCCCTTCGAGGCGATCCGGTACCACTCGCTTGTGGTCTTCCCCGAGGACCTGCCGGACAGCCTCGAGGTGACGGCGTGGACGGACTCTGGGCGCATCATGGGGCTGAAGCACAAGGAGTATCCCGTGGAGGGAGTGCAGTTCCACCCGGAGTCCATCATGACCGCCGTGGGCAAAGACCTTCTCAGGAACTTCCTGGCAATGTAGGCTAGGCTAGCCAGACAGGGGCGATGCCCCGCATTGGAGTGGCACATGATTCGCGAGTCCATAGGCGCGCTGATTGAGGGCAGGTCGCTGACCACCGAGGAGGCCTCTGCCTGCATGGAAGAGATCATGTCGGGCACGGCGACGCCGGCGCAGATCGGCGCGTTCGTGACGGCGCTGCGGCTGAAGGGCGAGACCTCGGACGAGATCGCGGGGATGGCGCGCGTCATGCGGGCCAACGTCCTGCGCGTCAACGTGCCGGGGCCGGTCGTGGACGTGGTGGGCACCGGCGGCGACGGCCTCAACACCTTCAACCTCTCCACCGCCGCGGCCCTGACGCTGGCGGCCTCGGGCGTGAAGGTGGCCAAGCACGGCAACCGCGCGGCGTCGAGTTCAGCGGGGGCCGCCGACGTGCTGGAGGCCTGTGGGGTCAAGCTTGAGCTGACGCCGGAGGGGGTCGCACGGTGCGTCGAGGAGGCGGGCATGGGATTCATGTTCGCGCCGGCCTTCCACCCGGCCATGCGCCACGCGGCGGGCCCACGCCGAGAGCTCGGCATTCGCACGGTGTTCAACATACTCGGCCCGCTGACAAACCCCGCCTTCGCGAGCGCGCTGGTCGTCGGCATCGCGGACCCGTCGTTCGGACAGCGGATGGCGGAGGCGTTCCTGCGGCTCGGGACGACGCGGGCGATGGTGGTGCATGGCTCCGACGGCGCGGACGAGTTGACGCTGACCGGCCCGACGCAGGTGTGGGAGGCCAAGGACGGCGCGGTCACCGTCTACGAGATTCGCCCGGAGGACGTGGCGCTGGAGCCGTGCTCGCTTGCTGACCTGAGGGGCGGCGTCGCCGAGGAGAACGCGGAGACCATGCTGCGTGTGCTGGGCGGAGAGCTTGGGCCGCTGCACCGGGCCGTCGCGCTGAGCGCGGGCGCGGGCATGCTTGTTGCGGGCACGGTGCCGGACCTGAAGGAGGGCGTGGCAGCGGCGCGGCGGGTGCTTTCGAGCAAAGCGGCGCTGGAAACACTGAGGAAGCTGGCCGAGGTCAGCCAGAGCGCCTAGCGCAGAGGAGTCTTGGCACGTATGGCAACCATCCTGGACCAAATCGTTGAGGCGAAGCGGGCGTCGCTGGAGCGGGCGATGACCGAGACGCCCCTCGCCGAGCTGGAGCGCCGGATTGCCGACGCCCCGCCCGCTGTCGACTTTGCGTCGGCACTGCGGGGCAATGACATCCGCCTCATCGCGGAGGTGAAGAAGGCGTCGCCGTCCGCAGGGCTGCTGCGCGCGGACTTCGACCCCGCGTGGCTGGCGTCGACCTACGCGGCGAGCGGCGCGGCGGCCATCTCGTGCCTGACGGACGCCCACTTCGAGGGGACGCTGGAGCACCTGCGGCAGGTGAAGGACGCCGTCGCAGCCACGGTCGTACCGGCGCTGCGCAAGGACTTCCTGACGCATCCCTACCAGCTTTACGAGGCCCGTGCCGCGGGCGCGGACGCCGCGCTGCTCATCGTGGCGGTACTGTCGGCGGCACAACTGCGAGAGATGCTGGACACTGCGCGGGACGTGGGCCTGCAATGCCTCGTGGAGGTGCACGACGAGGCCGAGATGGCCACAGCGGCGGAGGCTGGCGCGGCGGTCATCGGCATCAACAACCGCGACCTGCGGACGTTCAAGACGGACCTCGCCGTCACCGGCGCCTTCGCGTCGAAAGCCCCCGCCAACGCCGTACTCGTGAGCGAGAGCGGCATCCGGGACCGCGCGGACATGGAGAGGCTGCGGGACCTCGGGGCGCACGCCGCGCTGGTGGGCGAGGCCATCGTGACGCAGCCGGATCCCGGCGCGAAGATCCGCGAGTTGCTGGGTGTGCAGGCGCCCGCACAAGGAGCAAGCGCGCAGGAAGCGCGGCAGCCATGACACTCGTGAAGATCTGCGGCCTTCGAGACGTGGAGCATATGGTCGCCGCCGCGGAGGCCGGCGCGGACCTGGTGGGCTTGAACTTCCTGCCGACGGTGCGCCGCTACATCCCGCCTGAGGCGGCGCGAGAATGCGCGAATGCCTTCTATGCAGCATGGCCGCCTCCGGACCCACCACCGCCCGCCGACGGGAGTGCGCCGGTGCAGCTCCCGGACGGCAGCATCCCCGCCCTGGTGGGGCTGTTCGCGGACCAACCCGTTGAGCACGTAAACGCCGTCGCCAAACTGGTGGGGCTCGACTTCGTGCAACTCTGCGGCAGCGAGCCGCCGGAGTACTGGGCGCAGGTGGAGCCGGCCATCCTCAAGGTCGTGCACGTGCCCGCGGCCGCATCCGGGGATACCGACGACCAATACGCCGTCGTGGAGACGGTGGAAGTACGGTTGCAGGCCATCAGCAATGCCGGACACATCGCGGTGCTGGACCGGCAGTCGTCGGTGCAGCCCGGCGGAATGGGCGAGATGTTCGACTGGTCAGTCGCGAAGGAACTGGCCGCTCTCGGCTATCGCTTCATCCTCGCGGGCGGCCTCACGCCGGAGAACGTCGCGGCCGCTATCGAGGCGGTAGGGCCGTTCGGGGTCGACGTCTCCAGCGGCGTCGAGACCGATGGCGTCAAAGACATCGAAAAGATACGCCGCTTTGTGGCAGCGGCCGGACAAGGAGCGCCCCTATGAACAATGAAGAGCGGCTGCCCAACGCGCAGGGCCGGTTCGGCGACTACGGCGGGCGTTTTGTGCCCGAGACGCTGATGGCCGCAGTGGAGGAGCTTCGGGTCAGCTACGAGGAGGCCCGCGACGACCCGAGCTTTCAGGCGGAGCTCGCGGGGCTGCTGGCCAACTATGTCGGCAGGCCGACGCCGCTGACCTTCGCCGCGAACCTCACGGCGCACTTCGGCGGGGCACGCGTCTACCTGAAGCGCGAGGACCTGGCCCACACCGGCGCCCACAAGATCAACCACGCGGTGGGACAGGCGCTCCTGGCCAAGCGAATGGGCAAGCAGCGGATCATTGCGGAGACCGGCGCGGGACAGCACGGCGTCGCCACGGCGACGGTCTGCGCGTTGCTGGGCATGGAGTGCGTGGTGTACATGGGCACGGAGGACATACGGCGGCAGCAGCCGAACGTCTACCGGATGGAGCTTTTGGGCGCACAGGTGCAACCGGTGGACAGCGGCTCGCGCACCCTGAAGGACGCCATCAACGAGTGCATGCGCGACTGGGTGGCCAACGTTCGCACCACCTTCTACCTGCTGGGCAGCGTCGTGGGGCCGCACCCGTACCCGATGATGGTGCGCGACTTCCAGAGTATCGTGGGCCGTGAGGCACGCGAGCAAGCGATCGCCGCGGAGGGCCGCCTGCCCGACTACGCCGTCGCGTGCGTGGGCGGCGGCAGCAACGCCATGGGGCTCTTCTACCCCTTCGTGCCCGACGAGGAGGTCGCCCTCGTGGGCGTCGAGGCCGGCGGGCTTGGGTTGGAGACGGGCCAGCATGCGGCGCCGCTGTCCGGCGGCACGCCGGGCGTGCTCCACGGGTCGCACTCCTACCTGATGCAGGACGAGGCAGGGCAGGTGTTGGAGACCCACAGCGTGTCGGCGGGCCTTGACTACCCCGGCGTGGGGCCGGAGCACTCCTACCTCAAGGACATCGGCCGGGCGACGTACGTCTCGGCGACGGACGACGAGGCGCTGGCGGCGTTCTCGCTGCTGTCGCGGCTGGAGGGCATCATCCCGGCGCTGGAGCCGTCGCACGCGTTAGCGCACGTGGCGAAGCTGGCGCCGCAGGCGGGGCCGGACAAGGTCATCGTGATGAACCTCAGCGGACGGGGCGACAAGGACCTGCAGGAGGTCATCCGCGTCATGGGCGAGCGGAGCGGTTCGGAAGGAGCGGCGTAATGGTCATCGGCAAGGAGCGGACGAGTTGGTACAGTGACCACCCGCTGGAGTGCACGTGCGCTGCCTGCGAGTCGAAGCGCGCCGACGACCGCCGCTTCCGCGAGATGACGCAGGGCCGCAAGGTGGGCCGCAACGAGTCGTGCCCGTGCGGCAGCGGCGTCAAGTACAAGCGCTGCCACGGGGCGTAGGGGAACCTCCCCGGCTCGATCTGCACTCAGAGGCCGGCACGGTATGCCACACCTGCTTGCCCTGACCGCTCCGCCTACGTAGAGTTGTCTCCATGATCATCGACTCCCACGTACACGTGTATCCCCCCTCCTTCCGCGAGCGGCGGGAGGAGTTGCCGCGGCGTGATGCCACCTTTCGCGCGCTTTACACCGACCCCCGTGCGGTTCTCGCCACTGCCGACGACTTGCTGGCCGCCATGGACGAGGCGGGTGTCGACGTTGCCGTGGCCGTGGGCATCGGGTGGACGGACCCCGGCGTTGCACGCGAGGCCAACGATTACCTGATCGAGTGCACGGCCCGCAGCGGCGGGCGTCTGCTTGCTTTCGGATCGGTGAACCCGGCGTGGGGCGACGACGCCCTGGCAGAGGTGGAGCGATGCGCCACCGCGGGGCTCGTGGGCGTCGGGGAGCTGCACCCGGACACGCAGGGCTACAGCATCGACGACGCGTCCGTGATGGCGCCTCTGATGGCGCTGGCCAAGCGGCTGGGCATGCCGGTGCTCACGCATGCGTCGGAGCCCGTGGGCCACAGCTACCCCGGCAAGGGCACGGTCACGCCGGACCGGCTGATGCGCTTCATCGAGTCGTTCCCAGGGCAGCCGGTCATCGCCGCGCACTGGGGCGGCGGGCTCCCCTTCTACGCGCTCATGCCGGAGGTCAAGGCCGCCCTGGCCGATGTCTACTTCGACACTGCGGCGTCGCCGTTCCTCTACACATCCGACATATTCGCGAGCGTGACGCGCATCGTCGGCGCGGAACGCGTCCTCTTCGGCACTGACTTCCCCCTCATCAAGCACGCCCGCTTGCTCGCGCAGGTGCGGGAGAGCGGCCTCTCGGATGAGGAGCAGGCGCTCATCACCGGCGGCAACGCGGCCAAACTGCTCGGGCTTGGCGGTTGACGCCAATGGAGACGCTGCCCGATCACCTGCGGCCCGGGCTGGACATCGTTCTTGTTGGGCTGAACCCGTCGATACCCTCGGCGCAGACGGGGCGCTACTTCGCCAACCCGCGCAACCGGTTCTGGCGCGCCTTCAACGCCGCGGGCCTCACCCCGGAGCCGCTGGGGCCCGAGACGGACCACCGAATGCAGGAGTTCGGCATCGGCATGACGGACGTGGTGAAGCGACCCACGGCGGGCGTCGGCGACCTGAAGGCGGCGGACTTCCGCGAGGGGGCGGTCGACCTGCGGGAGCGGCTGCTCGCGGCAGCGCCGCGCATCGTGAGCTTCCACGGGGTCATGGCGGCGTCACAGTACCGCCGCCACGCGGACGGCGACCGGGGGCGCGTGGCGCTGGGACTGCAAGTGTGGGGCATCGGGGACGCCTCAGTCTTCGTGACGCCCAACCCCAGCCCGGCTAACGCAAGCTTCAGCCTGGAGGACCTCACCAAGTGGTATATGCGCCTGAAGGAGTTGCTTGACCAGCTCAAGGCAGCCTGAACAACTACGCCTCTTTGTTGCGGTGACGATGCCCGCAGAGGCCCGGGATGCCATCGCCCGGCTCATTCAAGGCCTGCGCGCCGCCGATTTGAAGGGCGTGCGGCTGGTCGATTCCGACGGCGTGCACCTCACCCTGAAGTTCCTTGGCAACGTCGACCGCACGAGCGTACCCGCCCTGACCGACGCTCTGGACGCCGTCGGGGAGGGCGCCGTGCCATTCGCGCTCCATCTGCATGGTGTCGGCGTGTTCCCCGACCGGCGATCCCCGCGCGTCCTGTGGGCAGGCGTGTCCGGCGACATCGAGGCCCTCGCCGCCTTGGCACGCCGCGTAGACGACGCCTGCGCCAACGTGGGATTCCCGCGAGAACAGAGGCCATTCAGCCCGCACCTCACCCTTGCCCGTCTACGCGACCGCGCCTCCGCCGACGATCGCCAACGCGCAGGAACCGTTCTGGCAGAAATTAGCCTCCCACCTGCGGAATCGTTCGCTGTGGAGGCGTTTGACCTCATCAGGAGCACCCTCACGCCATCCGGCCCACTTTACGATACCGTCCACACCGTAACCCTTAACTGCGTCGTATAGTTGAATTGCTTTGCCTCTCCCCCTGCCTTTTCGCCGCAGGCCTGCCGCCGCCCTCCACGTTTATTAAGGATTCGTCGTTCTTTATCTGCCTCAATATGATGAATACCAACAGCATCTGCCATAGGGTTTTGGGCAATTGACCAGGGTTTCTCAATCCGGCACTTTCATCACCATATACGAATCTTCCTACGATATTCGTTGTGTAACAGGTATATTGGTACTATCATGCCAGCGATGTCTGTCTATAGTGTGCTTTTACGAATATCACTTATCCCGCAGCCCTTCATTGGAAAACACTCGCCCCACTTGTATGTTTTAGGAAACTTGTAATACACTCTAATTAGTAGTTCAAAGTTGCCCAACAGGCCCCTCCCTGCCGCTCAGCCGCCTCTTTGACTGGCGTATACGGGATGAGTCGTGGGCTCAGGAGGGTTAGGTGGTGACGAATCTTCCTCAATGCAGAAGCTGTGGCACGGGTGAGTTAGTCCCTCTGTCCGACTTCGGAGGACAAGGGGCCCCCATTTACTACAAGGCTTGGGCTTGCACCAACCCTAATTGTGGCTTCAATATCAAGATCCGTAACGGCGACCTCTATCTAAATGAGCCAATCAGCAACGGTTCCACCTACGTCCCACGGTCCCGCTAATAGTAGTTCGTTGACAATTCTTTGCGTCCGGCATTAGACCGGGCGCACCCCCGCCTGCTGACAGATTCCCACGGCATCCAGCTTGATGCGGCATCCCCTGGGCGTGGTATGCTCATTGCACAGGCTTGAATTCTCCTTGGGGTGACATCATTGGCAACGCATGAGGGGCGGGGCGCCGTTGGAATGCGGGACAATAGGCGTCTTGCGATCATCCTGTTGGGCGGCGGCGCGATACTCTTGGCCGTTGCCGGCGGATTCTTCGGCTATCAGGCCTACATCGACGAACGCTACGAGCCGGTGGTGAGCATTTCCACTGCGCCCGTGCTGCCGTCCCAGCAAGACCTTCAGGAGTTGGTTGTGCCTCCACCCGACGCGCCGGTGCAGTCACAGCCAGCTAGCACGGCGCCCCTGCTGGATTCGGGGCCGGCGGCATCCTCCGCCACGCTCGGCGAGGTCTACGGCAGCGAGGTCTACGGCGGCCTGGGTGTGTCCCCGCAGGACTGGGTGAACCCCCTCTGGGCCGGGGAGCAGGACGGCCAGCAACTTACCTCTGTGTACCTTCCGGTGTCGGAAGTGGACCTGCCGGAGTCTGGGCTCTCTCCCGCCACCCTCGTACGGATCCCCGCCATCGGGCTGCAGTCAGAGACCATTGTGCTGGGCACATTCACAACCGATGACGGCCATCTCAAGTTCGAGTCGCCGGTGTTCGACGTCGGCATCATCCCCAACCACACCAACCCGGGTGAGGTTGGAAACACTTGGCTCTTCGGACACCTGGAGAGCCCCCTCAAGGGGGAGGGCGCCGTCTTTCGAGACCTGCACAAGGTCCACGATTTCCTCCGTCGTGGCGAGCCAGTCTACGTCATAGTTGACACCGACGATGGGAGCTTCTTGTATCAGGCCACAGAATTCCGCATCCTGCCCCAGGAAGACGTCTATTTTTGGGACTCCGATGGCCGCACCGCCACCCTCGTCAGCTCGTGGCCAAGGTTCAAGTACGACGAGCGGGTTGTGGTGACGGCGGAGCTGGTGGGCGTCCGCCTCAACCCCGCGGTTTCTTGACGTCCCCTTCGGCACGCTGCTACGATGACTAAAAGGCAGTGACGGAGACGAGTACCTGGTGTCGCCGCCGCCAGCGAGTCCGGACCGATGGAAGCGGACAGGTGGGCGCCCAGCGAATATCCCTCCCGAGCCGTGCCCCGAACAGGCGAATGGCCTCTCCTCGTCTGCTAGGCCGCACCGGAGGCCCACCGTTACCTCGGGCAGGGGCGTGATAGCGTCCTACAAAGCGTCGCCGCCGCCATAGCCGGTAGTGAAATAAGGGTGGTACCGCGGGTTCACAGACCCGTCCCTTCTCAGGGACGGGCTTTTTTGTTGCGCCGGGCCAGACCCGGCAGGGAGCAGAGTATGTTTCAGCCGGTTTCCAGCAAGGTGAGCTTCCCTGAGTTGGAGGACCGCACCCTCCAACTGTGGCGGGACCGCGACGTCTTTCGCCGCACGTGGTCGGAGCGGGAGGGCAAGCCCCTCTTCATGTTGTACGAGGGGCCGCCCACCACAAACGGCACGCCGGGCATGCACCACGTCCTGGCCCGGGTGTTCAAGGACGTCATCCCGCGCTACAAGACCATGCGCGGCTACCGGCCATTCCGCAAGGGCGGTTGGGACACCCACGGCCTGCCGGTCGAGCTGGAGGTGGAGAAGGAGCTGGGCTTCACCTCCAAGGGGGAGATCGAGGAGTACGGCATCGACCGGTTCAACGCCCTCTGCCGGGAGAGCGTCCAGCGCTACAAGGGCGAGTGGGAGGACCTGACGGAGCGCGTGGGCTTCTGGATCGACCTGGACGACCCCTACGTCACCTTTCACAACGGCTACATCCAGACCGGATGGTGGATCATCAAGGAGCTGTGGGACCGGGGACTCGTGTACCTGGGCTATCGGGTGACGCCCCACTGCCCCCGATGCGTAACGTCACTGAGCTCGCACGAGGTGTCGCTGGGCTACAAGGACGACACGCCCGACCCGTCGATCTACGTGCGCTTCCCGCTCGCCGACGAGCAGGACGAGGCCGCAGACGCCGCCCGCCGCATGGGCTGGCGCGAGGCGGGTTGGGACGGGCCCGTTCCCTCGGCCATGGCGTGGACGACGACGCCGTGGACGCTGACGGCGAACATGGCGCTCGCCGTGGCGCCCGGCGAGGACTACGCCCTCCTGCGCTCGCCCGACGGCGGGGAACGCCTACTGCTTGCCCGCGCACGCGTCGAGGAGGTGCTGGGCGAGGGTTGGACCGAGGAGGCCTCCTTCAAGGGCAGCGATCTGCAGGGGCTGCGGTACTCTCCGCCCTTCGCCAACGCAACGGAGCACGAGGGCGCGCCCTTCCACCACCGCGTCCTGCCGGCCGACTACGTGGGCGTGGACGACGGCACGGGCATCGTGCACACGGCCCCGGCCTACGGTGCTGAGGACTACGACCTCGGGCGGACGTTCGGGCTGCCCACCTACCACTCGGTCGACATGCAGGGCGCGCTGGCCGAGGGGTACCCCGGTGGCGGCCTATTCGTGAAGGACGCGGACCCACTCATCACGGCGGACCTGGAACAGCGCGGGCTACTCTATCGCGGCGGCACGATGCTGCACACCTACCCCTTCTGCTGGCGGTGCGACACGCCGCTGCTCTACTACGCCAAGCCCTCATGGTACATCCGCACGACGGCGCACAAGGACGAGATGGTCGCCATCAACAAGGAGATCAACTGGTACCCGGGGCACTTCCAGGAGGGGCGGTTCGGGGACTGGCTGCGCAACAACGTCGACTGGGCCATCTCGCGTGAGCGGTACTGGGGCACGCCCATCCCCATCTGGCGGTGTGAGCGCTGTGGCGAGGACGAGTGCATCGGCGACCTGGACGTGCTGCGTGAGCGTGCGACGCCAGAGACGCGCGGCGCACTGGACGAGGACGGCCTCGACCTGCACCGCCCGTACATCGACACCGTCGTGGTGACCTGCCAGGCGTGCGGCGGCGAGGCGCGGCGGACGCCGGAGGTGCTGGACTGCTGGTTCGACTCGGGCGCGATGCCCTACGCCCAGTTCCACTTCCCCAAGGGCGCGCCGGACCTCTTCAGCGACGGCCGGTTCCCGGCGGACTACATCTGCGAGGGCGTTGACCAGACGCGCGGGTGGTTCTACAGCCTGCACGCGCTCTCAGTCCTGTTGCGCAACGAGCCCAGCTACCGGAACGTCATCTGCCTGGGCCTCATCCTGGACGGCCAGGGCGAGAAGATGAGCAAGACCAAGGGCAACATCGTGGAGCCGTGGGCCGTCATCAACGCCCACGGGGCCGACGCCGTGCGGTGGTGCCTGCTGACGGCGGCGCCTCCAGGCAACTCCCGGCGGTTCTCGCAGGACCTGGTGGAGGAATCCGTCCGCCGTTTCCTGCTGACCCTCTGGAACACCTACAGCTTCTTCATCACCTACGCGCGGCTGGACGGCTTCGACCCGATGGCGGCGGGGCAGCTCGAGCCGGCGGCGGAACTGGACCGGTGGGCGCTGTCGGAGCTGAACCAGCTCGTCGCGGACGTGACGGAGGAGCTGGACGGCTACAACCCCACGGACGCGGGCCGCAAGATCGAGGCCTTCGTGGAGGAGCTCTCGACGTGGTACGTGCGACGCAGCCGCCGCCGCTTCTGGAAGAGCGAGAATGACACGGACAAGCGCTCCGCCTACCAGACGCTCTACACGTGCCTGGTCACGCTGAGCAAGCTGCTGGCCCCGTTGACGCCCTTTTTGGCCGAGGAGATGTACCAGAACCTTGTCGTGTCCGTTGACCCGGAGGCGCCGGACAGCGTCCACCTCACCGCGTTCCCGGAAGCGGATGAAGCCCTCGTCGACCAAGAGCTGGCGGAGGCTGTGCAGCTTGTGATGCGCGTGGTGAGCATGGGCCGCGCCGCTCGCAGCAAGAGCCGCGTGAAGGTGCGGCAGCCGCTCTCCGAGGCGGTGGTGATGACGCGCTCGCAGGGCGAGGCCGCCGCGCTTGAGCGGCTGGCTGACCAGGTGCGGGAGGAGCTGAACGTCAAGGGCGTCCGCGCCGTCGTCGGCGGGGAGGTGGCGGGGCTGCTCTCCGTGCGGCTCAATGGCTCCGTTGTGGGGCCAAAGTACACGGACCGGCTACCGGACTTGCGGCGGGCCTTTGAGGAAGCCGACAAGGCGTCTGTCGCGGGACGGTGGCTGGCGGGCGAGCCGGCTGCCGTCGGCGCCTTCGAGCTTACGGCGGAGGACGTTGAGGTTGCGCCGGCCACGGACGGCAGCGTCGCGGGGGTGCTGGACGGCGGCTACTTTGTGGGCGTCAGCACCTCAATCACACCGGAGCTCAGGCAGGAGGGGCTCGCGCGAGAGTTGGTCCACAGCATCCAGAACATGCGGCGCTCCGCGGGCTTGGACATCGCGGACCGCATTGTCATCACGTATGAGGGCGCCGACGAGCTTCAGGCGCTGCTGGGCGAGGGCCCGCTGGGCGACTACGTCCGCGGGGAGACGCTGGCAGTCGAGGTGGCGCCGGGCGCGCCCGGCGACGGCGACTACACGGAGACGCTCAAGATCGAGGGGATGGAGCTGTCGCTCGGTGTCCGACGGGCCTAACTCCTGTCGGTGTCCGACGGGCCTAACTCCCGTCAGGGTCAGGCGGGCCTAGTCGTCGAAGATGCCCGCGGTGACTGGCGGCTTCACGCGCAACGAGTTGCCCTCGCGTTCCCACCTGGCTGCCAGGTAGGAGCTGGAGGACAACAGCTTCTGCAGCGTCTTGTAGCGCGACGAGCTCAGCTTGGGCGCGCCCAGGATGCGCGCTGCCTCGCCGGCGGCCCTGGTGCCGTTGAGCACGCCCGTCCCCTTGTCCACCCGCTGTGACCACCTGCTGTGTATGTCTGACTCCCAGCTATTGGAGAGCGGCGCGGGGAGCGACTGCGGCTCCGGCGCGCCCATCACGGCGGCGGGAGCGGCTGGCGGAGCTGGGGCTGCCCTCACGACGGCGGGCAGCGGCGCAGCGGGCATCGGCGCAGCGAGCTGCGGTGGCGGTTCCGGCGCGGCCATCACGGCGGCGGGAGCGGGTGACGGAGCAGGGGGCGTCCTCACGGCGGCGGGAGCGGCTGGCCGGACCGGCCGGGAGCGCCGGGTCACGGGGGCCCTGACAGGCGCGGGAAGGGCCTCCAGCGCGGGCTCCACGGGGGGTGCCGCAATTGCGGCCTCCTGCTGGCCGCGCGACCTTCCCCCGAGCACCCTTCCGATGCCCGGCAGACGCGCCATGCCCGTCGGCTTGAGGGTGATGCTGATGTCGTCGGAGCCTCGGGAGCGGGAGACCTTCACCACGGACGACGCCTCAAGGAACTGCGTGAAGGTGCGGAAGCCCATGGAGCGGAAGTCAAAGCTTGGGTCAATGCGCATCATGGTCTGGTGCAGCCTGGAGCCGGCCACCTTGCCCTCGTCGTCCGCGGAGGCGTAGAGGGCGCGCTGCACCAGGGCGTCGATCGACTGGGATTCGGCGGGCGCAGTCTTGGGCCCCACGCCCAGGTAGATGTAGCGGTCGCAGGCGCGCACCAGCGTCGACGAGACGACGTCATGGCGGCCCGCGCCGATGACGGTCTTGCCGGCAGAGCGCAGCTTGCTCACCAGCGTCACGAAGTCGCTGTCCGCGGACACGATGACGAAGGTGTCCACGGGGGAGCGGTAGAGCAGGTCAACGGCATCGATGCAGAGGGAGATGTCGCTGGAGTTCTTGGCCACCTTGGCCGCGTGGAAGTGGTGGACCGCCTCGATGCCCAACTCCAGCAACTGGTCGCGCTGGCGGGCACCGGAGGACCAGTCGGCATAGGCCCGCTTGACGATGATGCGCCCCATGTCCGAGAGCTGGTCAAACAGCCCCTGAATAGAACCGAGTCCTACGTTTTCATAGTCGATCAGGACCGCTATCTGAGACTCACTCATATGTAAACACTATCCCTTATCTTGCACTCTCGCTAGTGGCCGGTGTCGTCGAATGGCTGCTCTTTCAGGATGCCGTCGTCCAGCAGCGCCTTCACCAGCGCCGCCGCAGCCCTGTAGACGGCGCCGACGGTGGAGTCGTCCTCGGCGTGGTGTTCGCCGTGCAGCCGCAGCAAGCACGACCGCGTACCGCGCGCGGGGTAGCCGAACTCGACCTCGAGCGGGCCGACCAGGGCGATGGCCTCCAGCAGCCGCTCCACGTCGATCACGGAGACCCACAGTTTGCCCATACAGCGCGGGCACGACCCGTGGGGGCTGTAGGGGTCCTTGTGGTCCTCGCGGCCCGTCCCCTGGCACCGGGGGCACCAGTCCCGCAGGCCGTCCAGCCACCGGGCGACATAGTCGGCCAGGGCAGGGATGTCCGCCGTGCGCGGGTCGGCGTAGACCAAGGCTGCAACCTCTTCCGGCGGTCGAACAGGGGCCGCCGCTACCATTGTACCCCACCGGCCAATGGGGGGCGCGAGCCGGTCCGGGTTGCGGCCCCCGCATGCTTCGGAAAGAGCGGCGAAACCGGAGTCGGCGGGCTGGCGGCGGGCTGCATTCGAGTCGAGTCGAGTCGTGGCATTTTTTGCGGGGAGGAAACAACCTCTATCTGGAGCTGGGGCTTCCAGGTAGGGCCCTCCTGAAACAACCTGGGAGCGGCGTGCGTCACAGCGCTGGCAGCGGGCTGCATGCTCGGAGCGGCGTCGGTGTTCATGGCGCAAGGGTAGCAACGGCTGGAGCGTCGCGGCAAGGGGGCCGTGTCAGGGTGGCGAACGTGGAGGGGCCGGGGCGGGAAGCATTGACCGGCGGGCGCAGGGGGAGGAAACCCGCAGGACCGCTACGGGTACTCAGGGCCTAGGAGTTGTTGAAGGCCATGTGACCAAGTCGTAGCTCCCCGTGCCCTGACACGCCTCGAGACTCTTGGCCCCGACCGGCCCACACAAGTCAGTATGACGGCCCCGTGAGTCTTTGTGCTTGACGCTACAACATTTGTGTATCATTATATGCATATAATGACTGATAACATGAATAGGGTTGCATAGATGATGCACAAACCTTGACCAAGTCCGCCATCGTACCGTGTTGTACCCAACGACAGAGAGATACAAGTATGAGCCCCGTTTTCTATCATTCAGGACAGTTCCCACCACAAGGACTTGACTGGGAAAGGCTAGTGCCACTTATTGGACCTGCTCACGCGGCAGTCGCTGCCTATCAAGGCACCCTGTTTGGGGTTCCAAACACAAACGTCCTATTGTCCCCACTTGCCTCACAAGAGGCTGTGCTATCCAATCGGATTGAAGGAACAAATACAACGCTGACCGAGGTCCTTACCTTTGAGGCCCAAGGCGCCTCAGCAGACCAAAGCACCCCTGCGGCGGCCAATGCATATGAAGTGCTGAACTATCGAGTTGCCCTATTCAGGGCCATCGAACTTCTGGACGAGATACCTCTCTCTCAAAGACTGATCAGGGACGCACACAAGTTGCTGATGCAAGGTGTGCGTGGGCACGACAAAGCCCCCGGTCAATATCGCACAATGCCCAACAGCACGTGGATTGGGCCCGAAGGATCCTCAATTGAAGACGCCCGTTTCATCCCCTGTGCAGTTGAGGAACTGCCTTCTGCCATGAGCGCTTGGGAGTTCTACATACATAAGGAATCACCAGATTCCTTGGTGCAGCTTGCAATCCTTCACGCGGAGTTTGAAGCTATCCATCCCTTCCTGGACGGCAACGGAAGAACTGGCCGATTGATTGTTCCCCTTTTCATGTATACCAAGGGCCTCCTGTCGAATCCGCACTTCTACATCAGCGAATATTTGTCAGATCACCAAGACGAATACTACGACCGGTTGTTGGCAGTCTCACGGGACGATGATTGGACAGGTTGGTGCTTGTTCTTTCTCAATGCCATAACCAAACAGGCAAGGATGAATCAGGCTAGAGCACAAATGGTCCTGGAACTCTACAACGCCCGAAAAGATTGGATTGTAGCGCAAACCCGTTCCCAGTACGGAGGCAGGGCGCTGGACTGGGTTTTTGGCAAGCCAATTTTTCAGGCTTCCGACTTTGTACGCCTTTCCGGCATTCCAAGCGCAACGGCAAGTCGAATACTGCGAGTCCTAAGGGAAAGCGGCATGCTGCACGAGTTACGGGAACCCAGCGGCCGTCGCGCCGCCATCTTGGCCTTTCCAGACTTGCTGAACGTCGCTGAGGGGCGAGAAGTCTTTTGAGTCGCATCAGTTTCGGTCAAAATAAGTTGAGCATCACCAAACAGAATCGATGATGTACAAACGGGCTTGGCGTGTATAGATGAGTGACAAGGCTAGGAGGGAGAATAGGTATTGGGCCTCTCCTCCATACTTGCTTTGGCGCTCCTGTAGAGTGCGTCCGCCATGGCGGTCAGCTTCGCCCGCGAGCTATCCGCAGCCGGCACTGTCGGCGTCTCAGCCCAAGCAGGCGACCAACCAGACCAACCGCGACGCTCGCATATTGGCTCGCACTACCAGCTAGGGCAGGTAGGCCCGCTCCGGTGAGGCAAAGTCCATTCACGCAGAATCGCCATTCTTGCGGGGTTGTCTAGTCGGAATGTCAGGTGGGGCTTCAGCCGCTAGTCGTTCGCCAACAGCAGCGCCACCGCGCCAAGGGTGACGGGGTGAGTGAGCGCGAGCCCGCAACGTTGGTGAAGGTCGTTGGGCGCAACGCGGCACATCCTCGGGATGAACCCAAGGGTGTGTACACAGGCAGGCAGCAAGTGGAAGCTCCCCCTATATCTGGCTGTAGCCGCTGCCCGGTCGGGCGACGCCCATGCCGACGCCCTTTTCGAGGACGCCGTGCTCCAAGAGGATCTTCTGGCTGTAGGTGACCATGCCGTTCATCTTCTCGGCGGGCTCTGTCGCGAGGAGGACGACGGCCTGCGCCATCCACTCCGGCGGCTCGCCGTTCTCGTCGCCGATGTAGCGGACGCCTTTGTGGAAAACCGCGCCGGCGGTGGGCACGATGATGGAGGGCGAGAGGGCCGTCACCGCAATGTTGTCGTCCCTGACCTCCAGCGCGAGACCCTGTGTGAAACGCTCGAGGGCGGCCTTGGCGGCGCCGTAGCCGGTGACGGAAGGCGCGTCGGGGGACGGCGGCGCGTACGGCGCGCTGCCCGGGCCGGCGGCGGCGCTAGACGAGATGTTCACGATGGCCCCGTGCTTGCGGGGGACCATGTCCTCCAGCACGGCCTGACTCAGCAGGAAGGGCGCGTGCACGATGATCTGGAAGCTGCGAAGCCAGCTATCCAGAGGAAATTCGGCGACGGGCAGGAAGACGGCGAGGGCAGCGTTGTTGACGAGCACGTCGACGGGGCCGTAGATGCTGCGGGCTTCCTCGACGACGCGGCGGCACTCGGCGGGTTCGGCCAGGTCGGCGACCAGCGCCGTCGCCTCGCCCCCGCTCTCGCGAATGGCGGCCACAGTGCCCTCCAACGAGCCGGGGAAGGGGGTTTCCACCTCGCCCGGGCGGCCCTGGTCCCTCATGTAGGTGGTCATGTCATGGCTGCCCTCGCTGAGGGTGCGGGCCACGCAAACGATGCGGCCGCCCTCCGCGGCAAGCGCCTTCGCGATGGCTTCGCCGATGCCTCGGCTGGCTCCAGAGACGATGACGCACTGTCCGTCCAACTTTCCCACAATGTTCCTCCATGATGATGTGCCGCGCAGCAGTCGCAGTGGCGCTTGGCCAAGGGCGCGGCTCACGCGGAAACTACGTGACGGTCTGCTGTGTGTCAAGGGCAGGGGTGTCCGACCGACAGCCCTCGCTAAAGAAACCACGGGTTGCAAGCGTTTGGGCGTCCCTACGTTTCGCGCATGGACGCTCTCAACGCATCTAGAAGGTTGCCCTGGCCCGCCGCAAGTACGAGAGCCTGGAGTGGAAGCGTCTCCCAAGAGAACGCGAACTCAATCCGCTCGCCGGGGTGGCCGGCGGGATGCGATTCGAAGTGGCGCCACGTCTCCGGCGCGTCACCGCTGCATTCGAGATGGAAGTAGTGGCGGCGGTGCGATTCGGCGATCCCGTACGGGGACATGTCGCAGTCACGGGCGCCCAGTGACCCGCGGAGCGTGAGCCCGGCGAGGCCCGTTTCCTCCCACGCCTCCCTGAGCACTCCGTCTTCCGGCAGTTCCCCTGACTCCAAGGTGCCAGCCGGCACCTGCACTCCGGCGTCCACGTCGACATGACGGAACACAAGCAGCAGCTCGCCCCTGGTGATATAGACAACAACTTTCTCAATCAACATGAGGGCCGCGTCACCGCCGCCAAAGAACCGTAAGGCGCTCTGCTCGAGCGCCTTACGCATCAACCCGATGCCGAGCCCCTAGATACGGTGGATGGGGGGGCAGGCCGACGGGTCGCCGGAGACCAAACGCGTGTAGTACTCCCAAACGCCGCCGACTCGCGGGGCGCGTCCGCCCGCAGGCATGACGGGCTTGAAGTGCGGCAGCTCGTGGGCGGGCGTGCGGTTGGTCATCTCGTCGATGAGTTCGTCCTCCAAGTACGCGTGGTCGGGGCCAGCCACGGAGTAGGCCCAGTAGTTCATCTTGGCCTGCTCCTCCAGTTGGAGCATGTTCATTATCGACTCTTCCAGCGAATTACCAACCGTGGTGGCGCCGTGGCCCCGCAGCAGTATGGCCTTGCCATCGCCCAAGAGCGCGGCGACTTCCATGCCCTCATCATCGGTCTGGACGGTCTTCACGTGGTCCCACACCGGAAGCTCGTTCCGCAGGAGCTGGATGCCCTCCTGGTTCATGGGGCGCAGGCGCTTGCGGAGCGTAGTGGCCAGGATGGTGTAGTGGGGGTGTATATGGACCACGGACTTCACGTGCGGGTACAGCTTGTAGATGCACGAGTGCATCTTGACTTCCATGCACTGGGTGGTGCCGAGAGGACCGTCCACCTTGTTGCCTTCAAGGTCGCAGACGATCATCTGGTCCGGGGTGACGCTGAAGAGGGCGTCCACCTCGTAGCCGCGCCCCTTGACGATGAACTTGCTCGGGTCGGTTGGCAGGCGCAAGCTGGCATGGCCCAAAGACGCCCGGAAGCCGGTGGCCAATCCCAGCTCCGCCAACACGCGATTTGCTACTGCTACGTCGTACTTAACGTCGTCCACTTCCCTGCTCATAGCTCTTCTCCTTCAACTCTAATTGAGACGCGCATGGTGCGCCGCCCGGCATCCCCTAGACGCGGATACAGGCGGCCCAATGGCCTTGTCCAATCTCCCGCAACTCCGGGATCGTGACCTTGCATTCGTCGATGGCGATGGGGCACCGCGTGTGGAACACGCACCCCGAGGGCGGGTTCGCCGGGCTCGGGATGCCCCCTTGCAGGATGATGCGGTCACGCTCCAACTCGAGGTCCGGGTCCGGGATGGGCACCGCCGAGAGCAGCGCCTTCGTGTACGGGTGCAGCGCGTTCTCGTACAGGTTCGTCCACGAGGCCACTTCCATCAGCTTCCCCAGGTACATCACCGCGATCCGGTCCGACACGTGCCGCACGATGGCCAGGTCGTGGGCGATCATCAGGTACGAGAGCCCCAACTCCTGCTGCAGGTCCTTCAGCAGGTTGATCAGCTGCGCCTGAATCGAGACGTCCAGCGCCGACACCGGCTCGTCGGCCACGATGAACTCGGGCTCCACCGCCAGCGCCCGCGCGACGCCGATCCGCTGCCGCTGCCCGCCGCTGAACTCGTGCGGGTACCGGTTCGCCATGTCCGGGTTCAGCCCGACCTGCTGCAGCAACTCCCCGACTCGCAGCCGGTACTCCCGCTTGTTCTTGACCAGCCGGTGAATGGTCAGCGCTTCGCCGACGATGTCCAACACCTTCATCCGCGGGTTCAGCGAGCTGTACGGGTCCTGGAAGATGATCTGCATGCGCCGCCGGATGGTGCGCAGCTGGTCCCGTCCGACCCTGGTGATGTCCGTGCCCTCGAAGACCACCTCGCCCGCCGTCGGCTTCTCCAACTGCAGGATGCTCCGGCCCACCGTGGTCTTGCCGGACCCGCTCTCCCCCACCAGCCCCAGGGTCTCGCCCCGTTTGACGAAGAAGCTGACGTCGTCCACCGCCTTGATGTCCGCCACACGCCGCTGCAGGATGAAGCCCGCGGTGATGGGGAAGTACTTCTTGAGGTTGCGTACCTCCAGAATCGTGTCCCGCTCGTCGACCGGTTGGCCGTTGCCCGCCATCGGCGCCGTCATCTCCGTCATCGCTGCTGCCGCGCTTCCTTCGCTACCTGATGCACCGTTTCACTCGCCCAACATGCCGCCAAGTGGCCGTCGGAGACGGCTTCCAGGGGTGGAATCTCCTCCAGGCACCGCTCCATGTGGAACGGGCACCGCGGGTAGAAGGCGCAGCCCTTCGGCAGCATGTCCAGGTCCGGGGGGAGCCCCTCGACGCCCTCCAGCCGGTCGCGCCGCGTCACGTCGAGACGCGGGACCGACCGCAGCAGCCCCAGCGTGTACGGGTGCGCCGGTTCGTAGTAGATCTCCCGGGCCAGCCCCCGCTCGATGATCTTGCCCGCGTACATGACGTTGACCCGCCGCGCATACCGCGCCACCACCCCCAGGTTGTGGGTGATCAGGACCACCGCCGTCCCCAGCTCCGTGCACAGCCGCTGGATGAGCTCCAGGATCTGCGCCTGAATGGTGACGTCCAGCGCCGTCGTGGGTTCGTCGGCGATGAGCAGCTGCGGGTTGCAGCTCAGCGCCATGGCGATCATGACCCGCTGGCGCATGCCGCCGCTGAACTGGTGCGGGTAGCTCTTGAGCCGCTGGGCGCCGTCGGGAATGCCCACCATGTCCAGGAGCTCCACGGCCCTGCCATTCGCTTCGGAACCGGACATCCCCAAGTGCAGTTCCAGGGCCTCCGTGAGCTGCCGCCCGATGGTGAGCACGGGGTTCAGCGACGTCATGGGCTCCTGGAAGATCATGGCGATCTCTTTGCCCCGCACCTGCCGCATCTGCTGCTCGTTGAATCCCCCCAGGTCTTCGCCGTTGAAGAGGACCTCGCCGCTGACAATCTTGCCCGGAGGGTCGGGGACGAGCTTCATGATGGACAGCGCGCTGATGCTCTTGCCGCACCCGCTCTCGCCCACCAACGCCAGCGTCTCCCCCGCTTCCAGGTCGAAGCTGATGTCGTCCACCGCCTTCACGGTGCTGTCCTCTTGGAAGAAGTACGTCGCTAGGTTTCGGACTTCCAGAAGATTCATGAACTTTCACCTGAGTGTTGCTTGTTTAGCCCGAGAGTACGGGCAGCATTCGGACTGAGTCGAAGGGTGGCCGCCGGCGCTCCTGAAGTGACACGGGAGCAAGTGTGGTCGTCGGACAATCGATTGGTCATGTCGAGTTACCGGTTCCGGAGCCGCGGGTCCAAGGTGTCCCGCAAGGAGTCAGCGAAAAGGTTGAACCCCAGCACTGCGAGGGCGATGGACAGCCCTGGCGCCACCGCCAGCGTCCACGACACGTCGAAGGGACGGGCGGCTGCCGTCGACAACATTCCACCCCAGGATGCGGTGGTGGCGCCCACGCCCGCCCCAAGGAAGCTTAGCGACGCCTCGCCGATGATGGCGCTGCCGATGGAAACGCTGACCAGCACCAGATACGGCGAAAGAGAGTTGGGCAAGACATGCTGGAACATGACGCGTGTGCCGGATGCGCCAAGGGCCCTGGCCGCGTCAACATAGACCCGTTGCTTTTCCCGCAGCACCACCGACCGGGTGACGCGCGTAGCCGTGGAGACAAAGTTGACGGCCAGTGCGAAGATCACGTTGGTTACGCTTGGCCCCAATACCGCGACGATTACCAGGGCCAGCACGATGCCGGGGATGGCGATGTTTGCGTCCACGAGCCGCTGCACAAGGAGGTCAAACAACCCACCCACGTAGCCGCTAACCAGGCCCAGGAGCAGACCCGCCGTGACCCCTATGAGCACGGCAAAAAAACCAACACTGAGGGAGACTCGCGCACCATGGAGCAAGCGGCTGAATATGTCCTGCCCAATGAGGTCCGTCCCCAAGTAGTGCTCAGCGCTCATCGATTCATTGATCCCGCCGGAAATTCTGTTGGGCTCGTGGGGGGACGCCACGCCCGCAAGAAACGCCATGGCCAACAGCACCGTAATCAAGACCAACCCGGCGACGCCAACGGGGTTCTTCCTGCCCCATCTGACCAGCTTCCTTGCCCCGGGAGGCTGCCGAGCTGGGGAGACGACCTGCTCCACCCGAATGGCGGTCGCGTCGCTTTCCATGGCCATGTGAGGCTCCTCCCCCTTCTAAGAGTAGCGGACGCGTGGGTCAACAACCGAGTACAAGAGGTCCACTACAAGATTGACGACCAGGATCAAGGCGATGTTTATCAGCACGAGCCCCTGGATGATGGGGTAGTCCCGATTGCCAATGGCCTCGACCATTGCTCTGCCCATGCCGGGCACCTGGAAGATCGTCTCCGTGACCACCACTCCGCTGACCATGAGACCCATGAGGCCACCAAATTGCGTGAGGACAGGCAAGAGGGCGTTCCGTAGGGCGTGGCGTACAAGAACAGTGTTGAAACCGAGGCCCTTGGCACGGGCTGTGCGGACATAGTCCTCCCGCAATACCTCCAGCATCTGACTCCGCGTCATTCGCATGATTGAGGCGCCGGCTGACGAAGCGACGATGACCGCGGGAAAGATGAGGTGGGACAGGTTCGCAACCGGGTCATCCGTGAGAGGGCTCCACCGGAGCGCGGGAATCCAATTGAAATACCAGGCCAGGACGAAGATGACGAGTGTCCCCAGCCAAAGATTGGGGATGCTCAGTCCCGAAATGCTCAGCACCCGCAGCACCTGGTCTGCCATCTGGTTATGGCGGACCGCGGCAAAGATGCCGGCGGGCACAGACCATAGAGCGGTTATCAGTACGATGAGTGCGCCCAACTCCATCGTCCGCGGGAGCCGCTCGAAGACGACGTCCTTGACAGGACGGTATTGATAGATGGACTCGCCGAATTCCAGGCGAGCCACAGAGCCAAGCCATCGTATGTACTGAATGGGAAGGGGTTGGTCCAAGCCCAATTGCCTGCGGATAGTTTCCTCTACGCGCGCTTGCTCCGCCTGGCTGATGACGTCGAGATCAGCCAAGATGGCGGTCGCAGGGTCACCTGGCGCCAGCTTCATCAGGCTGAAGACAATGAGTGTTGCCAAGATGGCGGTAGGCACCATCAGCAACAATCGCTTGATTACGTATTCGCGCATGAACCGTTTCCTCTACCGCCGAATTTGCCTCTGGACCCTGCCAGGAGAGGAAGCCCCAGGAGTCGCTCTCCGGCAGTCCTGATGACGGTTCTGGAATGCAGAACCGTTGGCTTTTTCGCGCATAGCGCACTACGGAAACGGGCTGGTCGCCCCCCGTTGCCAATCATCAAGGACGCTCAATCCAAGAGGCCCAGGCAGCTACAGTCCCCACACGGAGACCGGTTGATTGACCTCTACGTCCGGCGCTGTCCAGCGCCAATGCTTTGCACTGGCCCCGCCGTCAACCTTGATGTCGATGCCGGTAATCATCAGTGACTCGTCGGAGGCAAGGAAAACGACGGCGGGCGCATAGTCGGTCGGGGTGGGCTGGCGGCCGAGCGGAGTGGTCTGTTGGCGTGGACCGTTTCCGGCCTGCGTCTGCCGCGCCTCCCACTGTGGCAGTATCTCCGGGTTGTCCGGCTGCGTGGCGATAGGGGTGAACCCGTTAACCCGGATGCCGTAGCGGGAGAGCTCCACAGCGCACGAGCGAATGAAATTCACCACCCCGCCCTTGGCCGTACAGTAGCCAATGCTCCCCGTCCCCGACCACGCGGCAGTGGACAGGGTGCAGATGATGCTGCCGCGGATTCCGCGCTCAATCATCGATTTAGCCACCTCACGCGTGTTCAGGAAGTTGCCGGTGAGGATGACGCGGCACTGGCGCTCATAGTCCTCCAAGGGGAACTCCAAAACGCCCCGTCCGCCCAGAATGGCCGCATTGTTGACCAGAATGTCTATCTTTCCCCAGTGGTCCTCGACGTGACGGACATAGTCGCGGACCGCCGCTTCGTCCGTCACATCGCCGGGGAGCGCCATGGCCTCGCCGCCATCAGCCCGGATGCGCTGCGCAGCTGCTTCTGCCGCTTCCGGGTTGACGTCGTTGCATGCCACCTTGGCGCCATGCATTGCCAGCCCGTATGCAACGCCGCTGCCGATGTTGGGTCCAGCGCCGGTAACGATGGCTACTTTTCCTTCAAGACGAGCCATGAGCGCCCCCCTTCACGTTTCAAGATCCCGTTTGTCTTTTGTCTACAGCCCGACGTGCGCCTTAGCGTGTAGGCGAGCCGTCATCCACCCAGGTCCGCTCGTCGTACTGCACATACCAGGAAGACACGAACCGACGGGCGTGAACATAGCTTTGCTCAAGGAATTGCACACTGCTGAAGTAGGTGAAGAACATGGCGTTCTTGCCTTCCCTGAGGTAGGTCTCAAGTTCATTGATGTTCCGTCGCCGGTCCTCCTCGTTGGTAGCGCCGGTGATCTGCGTGGCATAGTTGTCGATAGTCTCATCGACCAAGCCCGTGTAGTTTCGCTGGCCCGTGCTGGATAGGTACCGGGTCAACATGGACTCCGGCGCGGGGTATGGGAGCGCGCTCCCATAAACCGTGGCATTCCACCCATCGCCGGAGTTGAGAAATTCGACCCCAGCCAGCGATTCCAGGGGAAGGAACTCGACATTAAAGCCCAATTCCTGGAGCTGCGACGTTAGGACCTGACCGCCCAGGAACGTAGAGGAGGTGGGAGAATTGCCTCTTGACATGACAACCAGGTCGTGTTCGCTGGGGTCAACCCCGGCTCCCTGCAGCAATTCCTTGGCCCGTTGCACTGCCTCGGTCTTATCTGGCTTATATGCCAGGTCTTCCTGCTCTAGGACCTCTATGGCTGTTCCGTAGCCGCCTGCAAAGGTATTCGTCTCAAACCATGTGCCCAAATACCCCGGAGCCCCTTGCAGAGCCCTATCCTTGATTTGCTGTCGGTCTAACGCCAGGTAGACAGCTTGTCGCACGACAGGGTTGTCGAACGGTGCATGTCGCACGTTGAGCATCGTCCAGGTCGGCGAGCCGCCAGGGCCTGTAACTACCCTGACCTTGTCGCCAAGATTGGCCACTACTTGGTCAATGCTTCCGATGGCTGATCCGCTGACGACGTCGATTGCCTGGGTTTCAAAGGCTGCCCGGAGCAGCGAGGACGATGGAATCACCGTGTACTTCTTGCCATCCAGGTACGGCAGCCCGTCTTGCCAGAAATTGTCGTTGCGTTCCAACTCGAAACTGACTCCCCGCTCCCACTTGTCAGCGGCCCACGTGAATGGCCCCGTGCCATTTGAGTTCGTGACGAACCATTCAATGCCGCCCGCGTCTATGTCCTTCTTGGAGGCAATGTTCACCCATCCCGCCGAAAGATTCTGGAGCAATACAGCGGCAGGCGCGTTGAGGTGGAGCACCACGGTGTAGTCGTCCGGGGCATCGACGGACGCTACGAAGGGCCCTACGTAGGACCTGGCCGGTGGGCGGTAGTCGCCGAAAGTGATGAAGTGGTCATAGGTGGCCTTGACGTCTGCCGACGTAAGTGGTGTGCCGTCATGGAATACTACGTCGTCGCGCAGCTTGAAGTTCCACGTTAGCCCGTCATCACTTACCGTCCAGCTTTCCGCAATGCCGGGTTCGATCTCCTTCCAGACAGGTGATCCGCCTTCCCACTTCCAGGCGACCAGACGGTCATAGACTCCCTGCAACGTGCTTCCGGTGCCCGCCGAGACGTTGTCGAGGAAGTTCAACGACCGCGGGTCCTCCGTCACAGCAAGCTGCAGGTAACCGCCGTATTGCGGCACGCCTGACTCCTTTTCCATATTGTATTGTCCCTCTGCGACCGCAGATGGGAACGTCATGGCATCCGCCGCTGGGGCAGTGCTGCCAGAGTCCGCCATCGCCGCTGCTGTCGTCGGGACAGCGGCCGCCGTGGTAGTCGACGTGTCGGTGGTCTGTGTCGAGCTGCTGCTCTCTTCATCATCTCCACCGCAGGCGCCTACCAAAAACATGAACGTTAATAGGCATCCCAAGACAATGACCGCATTGAGTGTCCGCCGTTTCATTACTTCGATCCCTCCCCTAGTATGTTGTAGGCAGCTTCCCATTCCGGGACAACCGTGACTCCGGGCAGACGTTGCCAAATGTTCTCTGACTCTGGGGCCACCACAATAATCGGTTTGCCCAGCCCCATGGCGATGCCGAATTCGACGTGCCTATGCCCGCTGTCTCCCCGCTCGTCGCCAAGGAGGACATACACGTCCGCCTGCTCGATGTCCTCCTTGGAGACCTGCGCGATGCCACCGGGCTGGTCCATACTTTCAAGCCAACGGGAGGTCACCGTGAGGCCCGCCGCCTCCAGCCGCTCCTTCGCGACCGAGAGCTCCGGCCTTCGCATGTGACGGGCCGACAGGTAAACGCTCCCGAATCTAGCCAATACTCGCTCTCCCGACTCTATCTGCGTGACGCGTTAAAGAGAATCCAGTCAAACAACAAGGTCTTCCCCTGCTTTACGATGCTGGGACCAAGTCCTTCAGCGCCTCCCGCAGGACCTCCATCATTGGCTTGTCCTTGGACGCTTTGACGTTGCCGCTTCTCACCTTGAAGAGCTCCGGCCGGTGGGGCGCCGGCGGCTCAATCCCCTCCTGCAGGTTCCGGGCAGCGTTGATCAGTTGGTGCCGAATGTGGATATTCAGCGTGTCCTGGCTCGTCAGCCGCTCCCGCGTCCGGTCCATGATCGGTCCGCCCTGATCCTCGATCTGGCAGATGTCCTGCAACGGGAAGTTGTTGATGCCCGCGTAGTTGTAGTTCCGCTGCATCTCCCGGTCGACCAAGTAGTCGTTGGCCTTGTTGGCAACCGGCTTGTACGTCCCCGGAATCTTCTCCGGCACCAGCCACGCGTTGTGAGCCTCCCGGAACTCGTCCGCCAGGGGCTCTTCGGGGTTCCACCGCACCCGCAGCACCATGCACGTGACGTCGTCGATGGGCACCCGCATCCGCTGGTAGCCCAACGGGTACCGGCCCTGCCTTGGGTTGTTGTATGAGGGTGAGGGGTCAAAGTTCGGCAGTATCTGGTGGCCGATATTGACGATCTGCTCTTCCTCATCGTCGTTAAACACCGTGGCCCAGCTGATGCCGTACTCCGTGTCCACGACGGCCCCAGGTAACCGCACCCGCCTGAGGTTGGCGCCATTGTTGAGCCCCATCTGGACACCGGGTCCGCCTTCGGTAATTTCCCGGAATCCGTGGGTGAAGTAGCCGTGGCTCGGGTCGTTCTGGCCCTCCATCGACTGCAACCAGTTGCACTCGCAGATGATCTTCCAGTTCTCCCGGTGGCTCTCCGGTATGGACGCGAAGTCAAAGTCCGGGAACGGCGGCTGCATCTCTACCGGGCCCATGTACGCCCAGATGAACCCGCCCTTGTCCAACGCGGGGTAGGACTTGAGCTTGATCTTGTCCTTGAAGGACTCCCCCTCGGGGATGAAGGGAATGTCTATGCACTGGCCCGTGAAGTCATACTTCCAGCCGTGGTACAGGCACCGCAGCCCGCTCTCCTCGTTCATGCCAAAGAACAGCGGCGAGAACCGGTGCGCGCAGTGGGCGTCGATGATCCCCACGTTGCCGTCGCTGTCGCGGAAGGCGATGAGGTCCTCGTTCAGCACTTGCAGGCGCGCAGGCGTGCAGTTCGGCTCCGGTATCTCCTCCGACAGCATCACGGGCATCCAGAACCTACGGAACAGCTCGCCCATCGGCGACCCTGGACCCGTCCTCACCAACAGTTCATTCTCTTCCCGTGTAAGCATGAAATCCCTCCTCCTGTCTTAACCCTTTTCTTATTGGGGATACTGCGCGATTCGGTGCCTATCGCTACGGCCTTATCTGGGCGAAAGCATTCCTCGCTCTCTGGCTCCAGACTCACCCGCTGAGAATACCCTTCCCTCTATGGTTATATGGCGGAGGGTATATCATTGCTGGTTGCCAATGTCAACTTTGTTAACCCAATAGTGACGTAGCTGGAGTCTGGCCGACCAAGCACTCCAGCCTCCACCTCTGGCGCGCCGGCGAGTTGGCGCTCCCGTATCTCGCCAACATTCGCTGGCCCCGGCTTCACGATGCAGGGATCAGGTCCTTCAGCGCCTCCCGCAGGACCTCCATCATTGGCTTGCCCTTGGACGCCTTGACGTTGCCGTCTCTCACATTGAAGAGTTCCGGCCGATGGGGGGCCGCCGGCTCCTTCCCCTCCATCAGGTCCCTTGCGGCGTTGATCAGCTGGTGCCGAATGTGGATGTTCAGCGTGTCCTGGCTCGTCAGCCGCTCCCGCGTCCGGTCCATGATCGGTCCGCCCTGATCCTCGATCTGGCAGATGTCCTGCAGCGGGAAGTTGTTGAGCCCCGAGAAGTTGTAGGTCCGCTGCATCTCCCGGTCGACCAGGTAGTCGTTGGCCTTGTTGGCAACCGGCTTGTACGTCCCCGGGAGCTTCTCCGGCACCAGCCACGCGTTGTGGGCTTCCCGGAACTCCTCCGCCAAGGGCTCTTCGGGGTTCCACCGGACCCGCAGCACCATGCACGTGACGTCGTCGATCGGCACCCGCATCCGCTGGTAGCCCAAGGGCAACCGTCCCCGACCCGGGTTGTTGTACGAAGGAGAGGGGTCGAAAACCGGCAGGACGAAGTGGCCGATATTGACGACCTGCGCTTCCTCGTCGTCGCTGTTCCACACCGTGGCCCAGCTGATGCCGAACTCCGTGTCTACGACGGCCCCGGGCAATCGCAACTGACGGAAGACAGCGGCATTGTTGAGCCCCATCTGGACACCGGGTCCGCCCTCGGTGATTTCCCGGAACCCGTGGGTGAAGTAAGCGTGGCTCGGGTCGTTCTGGCCTTCCATCGACTGCATCCAGTTGCACTCGCAGATGATCTTCCAGTTCTCCCGGTGGCTCTCCGGTATCGCCGCGAAGTCAAAGTTCGGGAACGGCGGCTGGAGCTCTGCCGGGCCCATGTAGGCCCAGATGAATCCACCCTTGTCCAACGCGGGGTAGGACTTGAGCTTAATCTTGTCCTTGAAGGACTCCCCCTCGGGGATGAAGGGGATGTCTACGCACTGGCCGGTGAAGTCGTACTTCCAGCCGTGGTACAGGCATCGCAGCCCGCTCTCCTCGTTCATGCCGAAGAACAGCGGCGAGAACCGGTGCGCGCAGTGGGCGTCGATGATCCCCACGTTGCCGTCGGTGTCCCGGAAGGCGATGAGGTCCTCGTTAAGCACGCGCAGGCGCGCAGGCGTGCAGCCGGGCTCGGGTATCTCCTCCGACAGCATCACCGGCAGCCAGAACCGACGGAACAAGTTGCCCATCGGCGTCCCCGGCCCCGTCCTCACCAACAGTTCATTCTCTTCCTGTGTTAGCATCAGAGCCTTCCTCTCGTCACTTAGCCTTCTGCTTGTTCGGTGAGGCGGACGATGTCACATGACCGGACAGGCCACAACACCCTTCCCAAACCTCTAGAGAAGACCCCCGCAGCCTGGGCCGCGAGGGTCTTTCCTAAGTTCTCTATGCTGGGATCAAGTCCTTCAGCGCCTCTTGCAAGACCTGCATCGCCGGCTTGCCCTTTGGCGCTTTGAAGTTGCCGCTTCTGACCTTGAAGAGCTCCGGCCGGTGGGGCACCGCCGGCTCCTTCCCCTCCAGCAGGTCCCGGGCAGCGTTGATCAGCTGGTGCCGAATGTGGATGTTCAACGTGTCCTGGCTCGTCAGGCGCTCCCGCGTCCGGTCCATGATCGGCCCGCCCTGGTCCTCGATCTGGCAGATGTCCTGCAGCGGGAAGTTGTTGATCCCCGAGTAGTTGTAGTCCCGCTGCATCTCCCGGTCGACCAGGTAATCGTTGGCCTTGTTGGCAACCGGCTTGTACGTCCCTGGGAGCTTCTCCGGGACCAACCACGCATTGTGGGCTTCCCGGAACTCATCCAACAACGGCTCGTACGGGTTCCACCGGACCCGCAGCACCATGCAATTGAGGTCGTCAATGGGTACGCGCATCCGCTGGTAGCCCAGGGGGAACTTGCCCCGCCCAAGGTTGTTGTATGAGGGTGAGGGGTCAAAGTTCGGGATAATGAAGTGGCCGACACTGACCTGCTGATCCTCTTCTTGTTCGTTTTCCCACACCGTGGCGTAGCTGATGCCGAACTCCGTGTCCACGACGGCCGCAGGCAGCCGCACCCGCGAGAGGGCGCTGCCGCTGTTGAGCCCCATCTGGACACCGGGCCCGCCTTCGGTCTTTTCCCGGAAGCCGTGGGTGAAGAATAGGTGGCTCGGGTCGTTCTGGCCCTCCATCGACTGCATCCAGTTGCACTCGCAGATGATCTTCCAGTTCTCCCGGTGGCTCTCCGGTATGGACGCGAAGTCAAAGTCCGGGAACGGCGGCTGCAACTCTGCCGGGCCCATGTATACCCAGATGAATCCACCCTTGTCCAACCCGGGGTAGGACTTGAGCTTGATCTTGTCCTTGAAGGACTCTCCCTCAGGGATGAAGGGAATGTCTACGCACTGGCCGGTGAAGTCGTACTTCCAGCCGTGGTACAGGCACCGCAACCCGCTCTCCTCGTTCATGCCGAAGAACAGCGGCGAAAACCGGTGCGCGCAGTGGGCGTCGATGATCCCCACGTTGCCGTCGGTGTCCCGGAAGGCGATGAGGTCTTCGTTCAGCACACGCAGGCGCGTAGGCGTACAGTCGGGTTCGGGTATCTCCTCCGACAGCATCACCGGCACCCAGAACCGACGAAACAACTCGCCCATCGGCGTCCCTGGACCCGTCCTCACCAACAGTTCATTCTCTTCCCGTGTAAGCATCTAGTCCTTCCTCCTGTATTGACCCTCGTTCGTCACTCCGGCCGTATTGTTTGTGCCAAAGATATATGTCTGGAAGCTAACACATAACTGGACAGACGACAAGACCATTCCCACCTTCAGCCAAGCCCAGCGCCGTCCGACGCAAAGGCGCCTCCCTGCCTTCGCGATGTTGGGACGAGGGACTTCACCTCCATCATCGGCTCGAACATCCGCGCGACCCTCTCCCGGCCACCCGCGCGACACGAGCCTCCCGCAACTCCACCGGGTATGGTAAGGTGCAAACCTGCTTAACAGTGTCTGCGCTCGGAAATCGAAGAGAACTCTGTCGAGGGCGCCGATATCTGACCGATGGGAGCCGCGAGCTGTGCAAAATGAACCCGAGAAAAGCTCCGGGCCTCCCATCCTCACCACTAAAACATTTCCAATCTTTGTCACGTTCTTCGCCTGGGGGCTGGGCACCGGCTCCCTTCAGCTAGCTCGCCCTCTCTTCGCCTACAAGGTCACCGGCGACATCTTTCTTGTCAGCTTCCTCGTGGGCAGCAGCTCCGTCGCACGAATCATCGCCGGTCCCCTCACCGGCTACCTGACCGACCGCTGGGGCCGCAAGCCGCTGGTGATTGCCGGGGCCGCCCTTCGCGGGCTCACCACCCTGGGCCAGTTCTACACCGACAGCTACGTCCCCTTCTTCATCCTGGAGTTCTTTGGGCAGATGGGCGTGTCCATGTGGACCACCAGCACGGGGGTCCTGGTCGGCGACGTGACCACCCCGGAGAACCGCGGGCGCGTCATGGCGGTACGCACGATGTCCTCCCGCATCGGATTCGTTGCGGGTCCGGCCATCGCGGGTGCGCTGTCGGTGACCCTCGGGCTGCGTTACGTCTTCCTCTTCAGTACGTTGACAAAGCTCATCAACCTTGGCGTCATGTTCTGGATCTCCGAGTCGCGGCCGGAGGAGGCGCGAGAGCGCAGACGCCAGCAGCAAAGCGGGGCAGAAGTCGAAAAGAAGCCCAACCTGTTTGCGACGCTATTCCTGACCAAGACCTTCATTGCACTGGCGCTGGTCACCTTCGGGATGAGCATGATGCAGATGGGTGTCTTCCAAACGCTGGTCCCGGTCCACACCCAGGAGGAGATCGGCCTGAACGAGTTTGAGATTGGCAACCTCATCAGCTTTGCGAGCGTCATTGCGCTGATCGTGGCGTTTCCCAATGGCGTCGTGTCCGACCGCTTCGGACGCAAGGCTTCTCTGGTCCCGGGCATGCTGGTCCTGGGCGCCTCAGCCGTCCTGCTGGCGATCAGCGGCAACTACTTGGGGATCGTCGCCATGATGCTCTTGTACGGTGTCGCCGAGGGCATGGTGCAGGGGTCTACGCAGGTCTACGCGGTGGACCTGGCGCCGGCCGACCGTCGAGGGACCGTTGTGGGGGTTTGGAGCATCTTCATGAGCCTTGGCGGCATTGTGACCACCCTGTTGGTGGCGTCGCTCTACACGAGTTTCGGTCCGATGGTTGCGTTCAACGGCGTCGCCGGTTTCCTGATCTTCAGCGCGCTGGTGTTGGCGTTCATGGCGAAGGAGACCGCTGGGCGACGCAAGCTCGCTCCACCCGCCCCCTGACGATGCGTCGACGGCCCAATCTGCGTACGTGACTGCGCCCGGACCATCGCCCCTAGCAGCTAGCAGACGCCCGCGCGCCGAAACAGGTGTGTCAGCGGCAACCAACCCCTTCGAGGCAAGCGCAATTACGGCCCGGTGTAAAGCTCCGTGTCCGGGTGGAACTGGAACCATCCGAACCAGAACGACATGTGCGTGGGTATGCGCGCGAGCTTCTCCGACTCGTCCGCCGCGTTGACGAGAAACCCCTCGGTCACCTGCCACGTCCCGCCGTCGGCGTCCGCTACCATCGACGGGAAGCCGGGGCGACCGCCGTCGTTCGGCGCCACCGTGAACGACCTGCCGCCACGGTAGTAGGCCCGCGCGCCCTCGCTCGTGGCCGACCCCAGCACCACAATCTCCTCGCCGCCAACGACGTCGTTCACGATGAGGTCCCGTCGCAACGCTGAGGAGGCGTAGGCCTTGACGCCGTTGTTGAGTTGGACGCCCAGCACGATGTCCTTCGTTTCAAGCCACTCGTTCCGGTCAGGGACCGGGAACATGGTCTGAGGCGTATTGAAGTAGTCGAAGTAGATCGCCTCCGGGTTGTCCTCCGGCACGTAGAAACTGGGGTGATACTCGCCCGTGTCCAGGGCCAGCACCGTGGTGTCGGGATGAAGCTCCAGCCACTCTTCCCATGTCGTGAGCATGACCGGGAAGAAGTCGAGCTTGATCCCCGAGTCCCACAGCGGCCCGATGACGGGCTCCCTCGAGAGCTGGTTCCAGAGCGAGTTGGTCAGCCGGTCGTACATGACCTTGTTGCTGCGGTACAGCATCCCCGACGTGCCGAAGGTTGTTGGCTCTCCGTTGATTTTGGCGGAATACACGATTCCGGTGCCGCACAGCGTTCAGTAGGCCAGCGCTATGGGCTCACCCCCCAGTATGTCGTTGGCCATCTCATGCGCGTTCACGATGCGGAGCGGGTACGCCCTGTGCGCTCCGTTGATCGACACCCCGAAGACACGGTCGCTCGGCAGCATGTAGTCCTGCGCGTCCGCCGCAACCACCGGGGCCTGTTCAAGGGGCGGGATGCCGTCGGGTCGAACGCCGCCCCACGCGATCTCGAAGACGTTGATCCGCGAGCCGTTCGCCGCCGGAGCCAGAAACTCCTCGAATCTGTAGGAGATCGGGGTCATGAGATCGATCTTCCACTCGACGTACCTATCAGGTGGCTGGTACTCGTCGGCGTTCTTCCCAAGCCACTCCATCCACTCAAACCAGCCGCGCGAGTAGCTGTTGACCTCATGACCCGTTATCGCCGTGAGGGCGTCCTGGGTCTCCGTTACCAGCGCCCACGTCCCGAAGAAGCGGAGCATCTCGATCATCACCGGCACCATCGACTTGTCGTTGTTGGCGACGGCGAGTCTGACGGCCTCATGCGAGTTGATGGGGTCGAACTCGCCGTCCGAGTAGAGCAGGAACATGTTCCTGGTGGAGTCGTAGTCCTTCGTGGGAACCGGCGCGGTCGTCGCAACCGCAGCGGGAGTCGTCGCAACCGGCGCAATCTGCGTCGGCGAAACCGCCGGTTCGACCTCGACTGGCGCGGCTGGCTCCTCCATACCCGAGCAGGCCACGGCAACAGCCGCCAAAGACGCAGCCGCCAGCGCTCCGAATCGACGCATAAGCCTACTCACAGGAGTCCTTCCCGGGGCGTCCCAACCTGCCCCCGACAGTTGTATCTACAGCTATGGTACACCCAAAAGGGTAGGTACTCCGAGGTTGCAGGTTGGAAGGACATGGCCAGCGGTATCCCACCGGCTCCGCCAGGGAGTCGGCCACGAGGGTGAGGGGAAGGAAAGTGGCTCCCCGGGTAGGACTCGAACCTACGACCAATCGGTTAACAGCCGATCGCTCTACCACTGAGCTACCGGGGAATGTCGCGCGGCCGCGAGGTGCGGCCCAACCGTCATTCTAGCACCCCTATCGCTCGCGCTTCAACCGTTGCCGGCTCCCCACGAGCGTCGTGAACACGCCCACGAGCACCAGCGCGCCGCCCGCGACGCTCGTCACCGGAGGCGCCTCGTCGAGCACCGCCCACGCCAGCAGGCTCGCCCCGACCGGCTCGGCCATCACCGCCGTCGCCACCAGCGTCGCGGGCAGGTACCCCAGCGACCAGTTCAGCGTCGAGTGCCCCACCACCTGCGGCAGCAGCGCCAGCAGCACAAGCCAGCCGTAGACCTCGACGTCGAAGCCCGTCAGCTGCGCGCCCGTCGCCAGCGCCGCCGCCGTCAGCAGGACGGCCGCCGTGCCGTACACCGGCGCGATGTACCCCAGGATGCTCAACCGCTCGCGCAGGCTCCGTCCCGCGATGTAGTAGCCCGCCACCGCCACCGCGCCCCCCAGCGCCAGCAGGTCGCCGTACAGCCGCCGGTCGCCCAAATCCCAGTCGCCCACCGCGATGACCACGCCGCCAACCACCGCCAACCCGACGCCCGCCATCGCCCGCGCTGAGGTCCGCTCCCGCAGCAGCACCGCCGCGCCGATGGCCACCAGGACCGGGTTCGACGTGACAATGACCACCGAACTCGCGACCGACGTGTGCTCCAGCGACGTGATCCAGAATGCGAAGTGTGCGGCGAGGCACACCGCCGCCGCAAATATGAGGCCCCATTGCCGCCGCGTCAGCGACCGAAGCGCGCCCCACTCCAGCGCCATGCCCAGCGGGACCACAACGATGCTCGCCAGCACAAGCCGGTAGGCCGCGATAGTGAGCGACGGGGCGTCCGCCAACCGGATGATCACCGCCGCGGACGACACCGCCGACACCCCCAGTGCGAGGCCGCCGTACACCACCAGCGGCGGCGGGTATCCCCCCAGCCGAATGCGCCGACGCATCAGGACCCTTGGCCCATGTAGCGTGCCAGCTCGTCGCGGGGGAAGGCCGGCAGCTCGCGCACGCCGTCCGCCGAGCGCATCCGCAGTCCCGCCGACGCCTCCGTCACCCGGCCGATCACCGCCGCGTCGACCCCCTCGGCGCGCAATGCAGCCAGCACGGCCTCAGCCCGCTCCGGCGACGCCGCCGCCAGCAGTGACCCCGAGGCCAGCAGCCCCAGCGGGTCGAGCCCCAGCGCGCGGCACACCGCCTGCGTCTCCGGCAGCACCCGCACAGCCGCCGCGTCGACCTCCAGCCCCGCCTTGGCCGCCGTTGCCAGCTCGGCGAGCCCCGTCGCGAGGCCGCCCTCCGTCGGATCGTGCATCGCCCTAACGCCCGCAGACGCCGCAGCCCGCGCCGCCCGCACCACGCTGATGCCCGGCGCATCGAGCAGCCCCGCCGACGCCGTCACCTCGCCCTGCGACATGCCCCCGGCCAGCAGCGCCTCCGCGGCCTCGTGCGCCAGCACCGACGTGCCCTCGATGGCGATGCCCTGCGTGAGGATGAGCGCGTCGCCGGGACGCGCGCCGCCGGGCCAGACGACGGTGTCGCGAGTCGCCTCTCCCAGCATCTGCCCCGACACGATGGGCCGCCTAAGGCCGTAGGTGATCTCGGTGTGCCCGCCCACCAGCGTCACGCCGAGGGCGGCGCAGGCCTCCGTGATCTGCTCGTGGACATCCACTGCCAGCTTTTCAGGCGCGCCCTCCGGCAGCAGCACCGTCGCGAGGAACCACTTCGGTACGCCCCCCATGCAGGCAATGTCATTGGCGTTCACCTGCACCGCGTACCAGCCGATGCGGTCCGTCGCAAAGGTCACCGGGTCCGCCTTCGCGATGAGCAGCCGGTCGCCCATGTCGATGACGGCGCCGTCGGCCCCGATGCCCGGCCCCTGGAGCACGCGCGGGTCCGCCTGCGCAGTGCCGGACAGCAGCCGGGCCAGTACCTCCATCGGGAGTTTGCCTACGTCCACCGTTCCTCCAGTCGAGACCAGCGTGCACAATTGGGTACACGGCTATAATACCAGCGTCAGCCCCAACACATGAGCAGGAGGAGACCCATGCCCAAGACACACGCCAACCCGGAAGGAATGCACACCCCCACCGGCTACTCCCACGTCGTGAAGGCCGGCGACACGGTCTACATCGCGGGTCAGGTCTCCGTGGCCCCCGACGGCTCCGTCGTCGGCGAGGGCGACGCTGAGGCGCAGGCCGAGCAGGTCTACCAGAACATGAAGACCGCCCTCGCCCACGCGGGCGCAACCTTCAAGGACGTCGTCAAGACGACGACCTACGTCGTAAGCGAGGACTGCATCGCCGCCACACGAGCCGCCCGCCTCCGCCACTTCGAGACAGACCCGCCCGCCTCCACGCTGCTGGTAATCTCCCGCCTGGCCCGCCCGGAGTTCCTAATAGAGATAGAGGCCATCGCCTACGTAGGGTAGGGGCGGACCGTGCGCCATACTAAACGCTGCGTTGCATATGGAAGAGAAAAGGCTCCATGTTAAACGTTTGTTGCGCATGGACGAGATAACGTTCCATATTAAACGCTGCGTTGCGTATGGAAGGCAGCCCGTAGTGCACCGGGAATGAAAGTCGGCTACCGCGGCGCACCCAACTCCCGAACAACAGCCGCCAGCATTTCGGCAATTACGTCGAAATGCTGGTCTACCTCGACGTAACCAGCCGCCCAAATTCGTATGCCCTTGGTCGGGATTCTCGAAAGAAAGCTCGTTTGGTCCAGCCGGCCAACCCAACCCTCAAGCAAGCTATTTAGCTCTGAGTCCAACGTGACGCCGTATTCCGATATTGCTTCACCCAGGGTGACGGCCCATATACCGCTCCACGCCGTCATGCCGGGAGGTGTCAGCCACGCGACTGTGACTGGCTTGTTTCCCCACAGCGGGCAACGTACGCGGATGCTGACGCTTGATGATCCCCAGGACGGAAAAGCTCCCGCATCCTCCGCCACCTTTAGCAGGCGAGCCGCAACGTCGATTTGGGCAGCGTCCGGGAAAGCGCTAAGGAATGATTCTCGGGTTAATCGCGGAGGCCGGGGGTCGCCCGGCGGCCTCGGGGAGGTACCTGCAATTCTGCCCATGACGCGAGGGACCAGGGTGCGGCGAGCCGTCCCACTGTACTGCTTGATCTCGACGGCCAGCACTTCGATTGTGGGCATCTGCTGATTGAGGAACTCAACGATACGAAGGAGCGGGTCCGGTATCTCGTCGGCCACAAACAGCAGACGCATGCGGCGGGCGGCGAGGTTGGTGGCGACTTCCTGAAAGAAGGCATCCACGTCTGCATCGTCGGTCTGCGTGAGCTTCGCCAAGTGCTCCGCGGGGTCGTTGCCGAGTTCCTCGCAAGAGGCCTCAAAGCGTTGACGCATAGTGTCAGCGGTCCACGTCTCTGATGCGTGAGCGGCGTACTCCAACAATTGGCCGACGATTGTTCGGCGAATCTCGGTGTTGGCGCTGCGTTTGACCTCCACCAGCGTGGGCACGGCGTCTTGGTCGACGATGAGGTGGTCGAGCGACCAGCGGGGACTCTCCTCCGACCGCTCAGCGATGCCCATTTCGCGGGAGATGAGGATCCACCGCCGAGGGTTATCTGGGCGCACCTGCTCTCCGTCCAACAGCTCAGGGTACTTCGCGAGCAGCGCCTGTAGGTCATCCTCAAGGGCAAACGGCTGCTCCACCATCGGCTCGAGCTCCCCATCGGGGTTGACGTTGTAGATGCGTTCCGGCATGTTGGCCTACCTTTCAGGGGAGAGTCTATGTGACCGGGGCTGAGTGTCAAACGGCGGCGACTTTTCGCCAAGCCCAGAACGAACTAGGCGGTTCGCGATTCCGTTCGCCCTGAGCTTGTCGAAGGGCCCCAGCCCCCCCTCACCCCCCCTACCCCGCACCCATCCCCCACCGCTACCCTCCCCCTATGCAAGACCTCCTTTTCCGGCCGACGACCTCGTTGTGCGCGCCGATCGGTGCGTCGCCGACGCCTGTCGAGTTCCGTACCTGGGAACGAGAGCAACAGCTACGGCCTTCATGCCAAAACAGGTGCGGCCCAGTTTCAGAAACTTGGTTCCGGCGTTTTTTGTACTTGGGAACGAAAGCAGCAGCTACGGATGTGATTCCGGAATCAATTACGCGCAGCTACGCCGAGGAGGCAAACAAATACCCCGGAACGCGCTCACGTGCCGAAACGAAGGGGAAGGCAGCTTGAGGCGAACGGGCTACGCGAGGTCCACGTCCGTCGAGCCTTCCGCCGTGCGGCCCTCGCTCGGCGACCAGCGGCTGACCATCGCGGACGCCTGCAGCCACTCGCGCACGGCGGCCCGCAGCGCGCCCGTCCCGATGCCGTGGACGACGCGCACCCGGGCGTGGCCGTCCATCATCGCGCGGTCGAGGAATGGCGGCAGGCGGTCCAGCGCCTCGTCGACGCGCATCCCGCGCAGGTCAAGCTGCGCCGCCGGGAGTTGCGACAACGCGCCGTCGATCGTCGGCTCGACGTTTGGCTCTGCCGAGGGGAGCGCCGGGCCCTTTCGGGTGTACCGCTTCCGCGTCGAGGCCGTCGCGGCCTGTGCGGCGGCGGGATCGCGGTGCAGCACGTGGTCCAGCGGCACCTGCGCCCGCAGCACCCCCACCGAGACCTCAACCATCCCGCGATCGTTGGGGGCGGACATCACCTGCGCCGGGCCGGGGAAGCCGCGCACCCGGACCGTGTCGCCGGGGCCGAGGCTGTGCAGCCACTCGGCGCGGTCCTCCCGCTTGGGCCGCCACCGCGGCGCGCGCAGGCCCTTGCGCACGTTCTGCACGGCCGCAACCGCCGTCTGCACCTCCGCGATGGCCTCCGGCCGTGACTCGGGGGGCGCATGCAGCAACACCTGCTCGGCGGCCCGCAGCCGCCCCATCAGCTCCTCCGCCTGCGCCTGCAGGTCATGGCGGGCCGTCTCCATCTGCTCCACGCGCAGTTGGTGCAGGCGCTCCAGCTCGGCCTCTGCCTCCCGCCGCAGCGCCTCCGCCTCGGCGAGCACCGCTTCCCCCTCTGCCCGGACGTCCGCGGCGGCCTGCCGCTCCTCGACCACCTCCGCCAGCAGCTCCTCCACGCGATGGTGCTCCGGCGTCAGCATCGACTGCGCCCTGTCGACGACACCGCCGGGCAGCCCCACCCTCGCCGCGATGGTGAGGGCATAGCTGCGCCCCGGCAGCCCGACGGTCAGCCCGTACGTCGGCGCGAAGGTCTCCGGGTCGAGCTCCACGCTCGCGTTCACCATGCCCGGTGTCTCCTGCACGTACGCGGCAACGCGGCGAAGGTGCGTGGTGGCCATCGTCGTGATGCCCGCCTCCAGGAGGCTGTGCAGCACCGCCTCGGCAAGGGCCGCGCCCTCCTCCGGGTCGGTGCTAGACCCAAGCTCGTCGATGAGCGCCAGCGACCGCGACGTCGCCTGCAACAGGATGCCCCTAACGCTGGTCATGTGCGATGTGAACGTGGACAGCGACTGCGCGATGCTCTGCTGGTCGCCAATGTCCGCGAACACCCCGTCGAAGATGGGGAGCACGGTGCCGGGCTCCGCGGGTGTCTGCAGCCCCGCCTGGTGCATGAGCGCCATGAGCCCGAGCGTCTTGAGGGCGACGGTCTTCCCGCCGCCGTTGGGCCCCGTGACCAGCACGATCCGGCGCGGCGCATCCTCTCCGTGCTCCGGCGCAACGTGCCCCAGCTCCAGCGACAGCGGCACCACGTTGCCCTTCAGCAGCGGGTGCCTCGCGCTCACGAGGCGCACGTCCTGCAGCCCCTCGGGCGCGGTCGCCGCCGGGGTGGCGCTCAGCGCGATGGCGTACCGCCCCTTGGCAAGCGCCGCGTCGAGCCGTGCCAGCAGCCCCTGCGTCAGCTCCACCTCGTCGGCGTAGTCGCCAATGGACAGCGAGAGATCCCGCAGGAGGCGCTCCTCCTCGCGGGACTCCGCCAGCTTGAGCTCGCGCCACTGGTTGCCGAGGGACACCGCGGCCAGCGGCTCGACGAAGATGGTCTCGCCGCTGCCGGACACGTCGTGCACGAGCCCCGGCATACGGCTGCGCATCTCGACCCGAACGGGCACCACCAGTCGACCGTTGCGCTCCGTCACCAGCGGCTCCTGCAGCACCCGGCGCGTGCGGTCCGACCGCACCAGTCGCTGCAGCGTATCCTCCAGCCGGCCATATGCGACGCGCCCCTGCGACCGCAGCTCCCGCAGCGCGTGGGACGCGGCGTCTCCCACCTGCCCGTCCACGCCGATGGCGCGGGAGATGGCGGCTTCCCTTGCGTCCATGTCCGGTATGCGCCCCGCCAGCCCCGCCAGCGCCGGGCATGTCATGTCACGGCGCAGGAAAGCGCCCCGGGCCAGCCGACCCGCTCGCAGCGTCTCCGCCACGGCGCGCAGCTCCAGCCCCGTGAGCACTCCGCCCTTGGCCGCCCGCTGCGCCTCCGTCGAGACGTCGCCCGCGTCGCCGAACTCCATGACGCCGCCCGTCTCGAGGAACAGCCGCGCCTCCGCCGTCTCCCGCTGCCGCTCCGCGACGGCCTCCGCGTTAGAGGACGGCGTCAGGGCGAGCGCCTCGCGGCGGCCCGGCGCAAAGCCGGCATGGGACGCCAGCTGCTCAAGCACCGCCGGAAACTCGAGCAACTCCAGCGAACGTGCGCGCAGGGCCCCCGTTGCCCCAAGGGCGCTGAGTGCGTTGTCAGTGTCGTGCGAATCTGCGGTTTCCACCGTGCCTCCTGCCGTTCATTCTACACGGGCACTGCCCTATGCCGCTTGACTTACACCTGTATTACGCTTTCCACTGTGTAGGCCGTCTATGCCATGCTGGACCATGTTCACGTGAGGTGAATAATCACAACCCGATGGACGTTCGCGGGCCTGCTGACGCTGTTGTTGGCGCCAATGCTTGCATTTGCGCTGCTGTCCTCGCACGCCTGCGGCACGGTTCTCTCGTCCGACTTCTACAAGGAGCAGCTGCGGGAGGCGGAGGTCTACGACTTCCTCTACGACGAGCTTCTCCGCGCCGCCGTTGAGGATGCCATTGAGTCCGACGAGGGACTGCCGCCCGGCGTCGACCTCGGGCCGGACGAGGTGGTGGCGAGCCTCCGGGACGCGTTGCCGCCGGACTGGCTGCAGGAGCAAGTGGAGGCGGCCATCGACAGCGCGGGGCCGTATTTCCTGAACGAGGCCGATACCTTCACCCTTACCGTAGACCTCAACGAGCGGGCCGACGCCGCGGAGGCGGCCTCCTTCTCCCTCATGGAACGCGTAGACCTGCATGAGTCGCTCTTTGCCGAGGAGGTGCCGGAGGTCGTTGCGGAACGCCTCGGCAGGGGTGAACTGCCCCTCGGCATCCAGATCACGCAGGAGGAGGCCGTCGCCGCAGTCGAACGTGTGGTGACGCCGCAGCACATCGGGGCGCAGCAGACCGAGGCAGCAGAGGAGCTGGCAGAATACCTCGTCGGCAGAAGAGACTCCTTCGCGTTCACGTTCAGCTTTACCGAGCGGACGCCGGTGCTTGAGCATGAGTTGAACAAGATCTTCGAGGATGCCGACCTCGAAGGCTACGTACGGCGGGAAGTGATCGCGCCGGCCCTGGACGAACACGTCACGGCGGACGTGGTCATGCCCCTGCGCGTGGTGGTCTTCCGCGACGAGATCCGCGCGGCCGTTGAGGCGGCTGTCACGTCGGAGTGGCTGCAGATTGAAACCCTGCGGCTGATGGACGTACTTGTCCCGTACCTCTCCGGCAGGCATGACGAATTTAGCCTGACCGTGCCCCTCGTGGAGCGCACGGACGCCGCAATCCGGGAGCTCACGATCACGGTTGAAGAGAAGTACGGGCAGCTCCTGGCCGGGGTGCCAATGTGCACGCCCGCGCAGTTGCGCGAGCTGTCGCAGGACCGGGCTGTGGACCTGTGCCTGCCTGAGGGCTTCACCACGGGCGACTTCCTGTGGGCGCTGGAAATCGACATTGAGTCCTCGCTGGGCGACGCCGTGCACGAGATGACGCCGGACGAGGTCACCTTCACGGAGCGCGACCTGCTCGCCAAGACCCTGGGCACTGACGCCGGGGAGATGATTCTGGACCTGCGGAAGACAATGCGCGAAGGCCTCACCATCGACGAGGAAGACTTGCGTGAGGCGCTGGCGGAGCAGGACGAGGGACTGCCCACGGTGATGGACACCCTGCGGGAAGGCTTCAGTGAGGGCTGGACCTGGACCGAGCAGGACCTCCGCGAGGTCATCGCGGACCCGGACTCCCCCGACGCCGAGGAGGCGCTGGCCACCTTTGACCGGGCTCGCGGGGCAGTTGGCGCCCTGCGGCTCCTCCTGGTGCTGCCGCTGGCGTTGGCGCTGGGGCTGGTGGCTTCAGCCGGCTTCCTGGGAGGGCGCACATGGCCCGCAAGGCTGGGCTGGGCCGGCGGTGCGTTGGCTGTTGCCGCATTGTTCGCCATCATCCTCACGGGCCCACTCTACGGCTCGTTTGCAGGCAACCTGCTGGAGACGGCACGGTCGGAGGCGACGATTGGCGACGATGAAACGGCGCGCCTCCTGACGGACAAGCTTTGGGACACGGTCACTGATGCCAGCGACGACATCATCGGCGTCGTGCGCATTCGGGCGCTGCTGCTCTTCGCCTTGGGCATAGCGGGCGTCGCCGTCGGCATCGCGCTGGCCCGCCGCAAGCCGCGGCCCGCCTCGCCGCCAAGCGCGGCGCCGCAGCCCACGCCGTCAGACTCGGAAGCCGCAGGTGAGACGCCTACAGCCGAGGCCGAAGCGGTCGGCCAAGAGGGGGAGGCTGTCGAAGCGGAAGAGCAACCCGCCGAGGCAGAGGCAGCCACGCCCGCCGACAGCGGACCCGCGGAAGCAACCGAGGCCGAGTCCGCGGAAGCATCGCCCCCGGATGCCGGAGACGATGTCGCCGCAGACGAAGCGCCGGAGTCCCCTCAGGAAGAGGCGGACAAGCCCCCGCCGCCCTAGCCCCGGCGCGACACGTCTTCCAGGAAGCCGAGCAGCAACTTGTTGTACTCCTCCGCCTTCTCCAACTGTGGCCAGTGTCCGCAGAAGGGCAGAATCGTGCAGCGGCAGTCATTGATGGCGCCGACCACCTTGATGGCCGCGTCGAAGAGGATGGGCTGGTCTTCTTCGCTGTAGAAGTTGGGCTCATCCCGGCCGTGGAGGAGATAGGTGGGCGACTTGATGGCTGCGTAGACCTCGTCCGGCGTGGCGTTTCGGCCCCGGGCGATCTGCGCAATCGCGTCATCACGCACGCGCTGCAGCAGGTCCGGGTCCGAGAGCGTTTCCAGCCGCATCCGCGCCACCACCTCGACCTCCGGGTGGTTGCGGTCGTAGAAGAAGTCGCCGCTGGCGCGGAGCATGTCCTCGGAGGTGAGCTCCGGCTTGGCGAGCATCTCCCGGGCGAAGTTCATGCGGGCCGTCGCGCCCAGCGTGGGGACGATGGGCCGCGTGGCCTCAGTGTCCAGCCGGGGCTCGCCGCCGCTGATGGTCAGGCTGCGCACGCGGTCCGGGTAGCGTCCGGAGAACGTGGTGCCCGTCATGCCGCCGCCGGAGTTGCCGACCAGGTGCGCCCTGTCGATTCCTTGGGCATCCAGAAAGGCGAGCAAGCCCTCCACGGCGTTGCCCGGCGACGAGCGCCCAAAGCCGGGCGCGTCCACCGCGAGGACGTGATAGCCAGCATCCGCGACTGCGTCCAGGTTCAGGTGCCAGCACTGGTAGGAGGAAACGCCCGCTCCACCCGTATGCAGGAACACGACAGGATCGCCCGCCGGGTCGCCAAGCTCATAGTAGAAATACTCGATGCTGCCGTCGCCGACGGACACAGTGACCGTCTTACCGTCTTGGATGTTCACCATAGCGCACTACTCCTCACATACGACGCCATCGCCGTCTCCGTCACGGGCACCGGGCACCAAAACTGCAGGGAACCCTCTGCCGGGTCCCTTGCTGCCCTGCACACGCACCTCACCTGCTGCTTCGGCCGCGTCGCAGGAAGCATAGGTGCCATCGCGGTCTGGCGCAACGGTGGGCGTCGCCGTCGCGCTCGAAGGAGGACTCGACGCCGAGGGCCGGGGCGCCTCGCACACCACGCCGTCGCCGTCCCCGTCGCGAGCGCTGGGCACCAACGCCGCCGGGAACCCCCAACTCTCCCCAATGCTCCCCTGCACCCGCTCCTCCCCGGCGGCCTCTGCCTCCTCGCACGAGGCGTAGGCTCCTGCCTGCTGCGGACCCGCAGTTGGTGTCGCGGTGGGTGTCCATGTGGGCGTTGCCGTCGGCGTTGCGGTGGGTGTCGCAGTAGGGATCGTCGTGGGTGTCGCCGTAGGGACTGGCGATGGTGTAACGGTGGGCGAGACTGCGGTCGATGGGGCCGCTGGCGTCGGCGTGGCGGTAGCGTCTGCGCTCGCGGGGGCTGGCGTTGGGGTGGCAGGCGTCGGGCCTGCCACCTCGCACACGATACCGTCGCCGTCCCCATCCCGCACGCCGGGGACCAACGTCGCGGCGAAGCCCATCCCGCCGCCGATACTCCCCTGTATCCGCTCCTCTCCCTCCGCCTCGGCCTCGTCGCAGGTTGCGTATGTCCCTACTGGTGCAGGAGTCGCGGAAGGCACGAACGTTGGAGTGGGGGTAGGGAGCGGCATCGCTGTGGGCTGCGCGCTAAGGGGGAGTGCAACCTCGCACACGACGCCATCGCCGTCGCCGTCACGGCTGTTCGGCAACAGCGACGCGGGAAACCCCCATCCCTCACCCCGGCTGCCCTTCACCCTCGGCTCGCCACCGGCCTCGGCCTCGTCGCACGACGCGTACGTGCCGACTGCCGGCGGCGGCTGAGGCGCGACGGGTACAGCGACGGGCAGCTCGCCTGTGGCCTCGAAGTTGACCGGCCCGTCGCACGTCTTAAGCATCTCTCGCAGCGCCATCGCCTCCGCGTGGGTAACGGTCAGATCCCACGCCCGCTTCACGCGAGACCACGCGGTGGCGTACTCGCACCAGTACGACTGGTCCGGCGGCCGCCACTCCTCCGGCCCCCTGGCGCCCTTCGCCCTGTTGGCTGACGCGGTCACCGCAATGAGGTGCGCGTGGTAGCCAAGGTCGTTCGCGAACAGGCGCTTGCGCTCCGCCGACCACGCCCAGCCGCCGGAGCGGTGCGCGTTTGCCAGCGGCACCAGGTGGTCGACGTCCAGATCGCCCGGATCCGTGAGGACGGCGCCGGTGTACGGGTCCCACCACCGACCGGACTCGACGCGGCATTGCCGGTCGTCAACGTAGGTCACCCGCGACCTGCTCTCCGCGACAAGCACCTCCTGTCGCGTGTCCTGGCAGTCGCGGTCGTCATCCGTCCAGTGGCGCCAGTCGTCGCGGTCGTAGCGCGGCAGATCGTCCGACGGCTCGGCGATGGTGAGGGAGAGGTCGAGGGTTTCGGGCGTCGGCGGCGCCACGCGATCCAGCAGGTCGCCGCACGCCGCCGCAGAGAGCAGCAGCAATGCGAGGAGCAAGGGCAATGTCGGCGAAATGCTGCGGCGGGATTGCAGTGTGTGAATTGCGGGCGGCATGTCGCGATTATAGCTTTGTCTCAGAGTTAATTTGGTTCATAAAATGGCCGACTTTTGCACGTTGTTGTGGAAGTGGGCAGTTGGGGAAGTGGCAAAAGGCGCCGCTCTCGTATGCGCAGCAACGACAAATGGGGCGCCCCGGGAGAATGCAGGGAACCTGAGAGCCAGTTGGACGGGGGGTCTCCGTCAGTGCTATTCTCCCGCGGTCGCGTTCTGGCACAAGACCGGCCCATGGTGCCCACGCCTCGGCAAGGAGAGCTGGCTTTGCGCGCAGCCTCAGCCCCACAACACCACCCTCCGCTTCGGCGATTCCAGGCGGTGTTCACCCTTGCGCTGCTGCTGGTCACGGCGGTGGCCCTCGGGAGTTGCGGACCTCTGCCGGAGCCATTGGACATCGCGCCCACGCCCAGTGCTGACTCTGCCACACCCGAACCCACGCCAGCGCCGACGCCCGTGCCACCGACGGTACCCACATTTGCGCCAACCCCAATGCCAACTGCGGTGCCCACCCCGGTGGCAACGTCCTTGCCCGCCGAGGCCACAGCCACCTCCAATGCCACACCGGCGGCCACGGTCGTCCCGACAGCGGCAGCCACGCCCAACGCGACACCCGCCACCCTAGTGCTCGATCCCGACGCAACGGTCGCAGTATGCCTTTCGAACAGAGATGCGCTGGTTGCTCTGTATGAGGCAACCGACGGGGCCAATTGGACGCAAAACGAGGGCTGGTTGAGCGACGCGCCCCTCATACGATGGTACGGCGTCATTGCTGAAGACGATTGCGCCGTCACCCACCTTATCCTTGGCTCCAACGGGCTGAGCGGGGAGTTGCCGTCGGACCTGAGTGGTCTGACCCACTTGGTTGGGCTTGGACTAGCTGGGAACCAGTTGAGCGGGACGATCCCGCCGGGGTTGGGCGACCTCGGCGACCTGGAACGGTTGAAGTTGGGGGAAAATCTTCTGAGCGGTGAGATACCGTCAGAGTTGAGCCACCTTGCGAACCTGACGCAACTGTACCTCTCCGGCAACCAGCTGACCGGCGAGATTCCGAAGGAACTGGGCCAACTCGGCAACCTACAGGAGTTGTGGCTCGACCGCAACTAGCTGACCGGCGAGATTCCGAAGGAACTGGGCCAACTCGACAATCTGACAGAGCTATTCCTGGGCGGCAACCTGTTGAGCGGGAAGATTCCACGAGAATTGGGCAACCTCGGCAACCTGAAGGATTTGCTCCTCAACGGAAATCAGTTAAGCGGGGAGATCCCGCCGGAGTTGGGCAACCTTGCCGCTGTGGAGCGCCTGAACTTCTCCGGCAATCGGTTGAGCGGAGAGATTCCGGCAACCCTGGGCAAGCTTACCAACTTGGAACACATGTGGTTCGGTCTCAACCAATTGACCGGGGAGATTCCTCCGGAGTTGGGCAACCTCGCCAACCTTAAATGGCTGCTGATCGGTATGAATCAATTGACCGGGGAGATTCCGCCAGAATTGGGTAAGCTCGGCAACTTGGGACAACTGGACCTCAGCTCCAACGAGTTGAGCGGGGAGGTACCCCCGGAGTTGGGCAATCTCACCAACCTGGAGTATCTGAACATATACGGCAACCAGTTGAGCGGGGCGTTTCCACACGAGTTGGGCAATCTCACCAACCTGGAGTATCTGAACATAGACGGCAACCAGTTGAGTGGTTGCGTGCCGGGCAGCCTGCAAGGCCAATTGGACCAAAACGGCTTCATCGTCGGCTTGCTGCCGTACTGCAATTAGCATTTCCGCATCGGCCCATTGAGGGGCCAAATGCACCGGGCCTCGGCAAGGAGAGCCGGCAATGCGCGTAGAGTCAGCCCCACAACGGCACTCGCCGCCCAGTCGCCGCCTCGCGGCGCTTGCGCTGGCGCTATTAGTCGCGGCCGTGGCCTTCGGCAGTTGCGGACCTCTGCCGGAGCCGGTGGACGTCACGGTTACGCCCGTGGAATTGGGCAACCTTACCCAATTGAAGTGCTGGATATCAGCTTGAACCAATTTAGTGGGTGCGTACCGGGCAGCCTACAAGCCACACTGACCTTTCCCAATTCCAACCTGGGCAGCCTGCAGTTCTGCGCCAACTGAGCACCCCCGACCTCCTACTCCGTCACGCGCAGGTGCAGTTCGTCTAGCTGGGACTGCTCCACCTCCGAGGGCGCGTTGAAGAGCAGGTCTGACGCCGTCTGCGTCTTGGGGAAGGCGATGACCTCTCGCAGGTTTTCCTCGCCGGCCAGGAGCATGGCGATGCGGTCTATGCCCATGGCGATGCCCCCGTGAGGCGGCGCGCCCGACTCAAGCGCGGACAGCAGGTGCCCGAACTGCTCCGTCATGGCGTCCGGGGAAAACCCCAGTAGGCCCAGGACCGTTTCCTGCATCTCCCGAGTGTGGATACGGATGCTGCCGCCGCCCATTTCGTAGCCGTTGCACACGAGATCGTACGCCTGCGCAGTGACTGCTCCCGGGTCCGTGTCCAGCATTGGCGCGTCCTCAGGTTTGGGCGAGGTGAAGGGATGGTGCACGGAGTCCCACCGCTTCCCATCCTCGTCCCAGTCGAAGAGGGGGAAGTCGAGGACGAAGGCGTAGGCCAGCATGTCGGTGTCTGCAAGCTCGCAACGGCGGGCCACCTCGGTGCGCAGCTCGCCGAGCGCGCTGTAGACGACGGCTTTCGGGCCGCCCACGAGCAGCATCAAGTCGCCGCCGACGGCGCCCAACGTTCCCGCAAGCTCTCGCATGAGCTCCACGGGGAAGAATCGCGACACCTGCGAGCGAACCTGCTCCGGCTGCAGGTCGGCGGGGTCCGTCCAGTCTCCGTCCAGGGCGATGGTGACGAGGCCCCTCGCCCCGCGGCTGCGGGCGAGCTCAGTCAGCTCGTCAATCTGCCGGCGCGGGAGCGGCGCCAGGCCCGGCGCGGCGAGGCCCTTGACCAGGCCGCCCTCGGACAGCGCGGTTCGGAAGACCTGGAAGTCGCTCTTCAGGACGGTTTCGGCCACGTCGCGCAGTTCCAGGCCGAAGCGCAGGTCGGGCTTGTCGCTGCCGAAGCGGTCCATCGCGTCGGCGTAGGCGATGCGGGGGAAGGGTCGCTCCACACGCTTCTCAGGCACCAGCTTGGCAGCCATCGTCGCGTAGAGTTCCTCGATGAGCTCGAGGATGTCCTCACGTTCCACGAAGCTCATCTCGAGGTCGAGCTGGGTGAACTCCGGCTGGCGGTCGGCGCGAAGGTCCTCATCGCGGAAGCAGCGCGCGATCTGGAAGTAGCGCTCAAAGCCGGCCACCATCAGGAGCTGCTTGAGCTGCTGCGGTGACTGCGGCAGCGCGTAGAAGTTGCCGGGGTGCACACGGCTGGGCACAAGGTAATCGCGGGCGCCCTCCGGCGTGCTCTTGATGAGAATGGGCGTCTCAATCTCGAGGAAATCGCGCTCGTCCAGGAAGTCGCGGATGTGCTTGACGATGTGATGGCGCAGGGTGATGTTGCGCTGCATGCGGCGGCGGCGCAGGTACAGGTGGCGATAGCGCATGCGCAGTACCTCGTCGACGTCGCTGTCCTCGTTGATGTAGAAGGGCGGCGGCAAGGATGCGTTGAGCACCTGCAGGGTGTGAACGGCGATTTCCACCTCACCGGTTGCGAGGTTGGCGTTCACGGTGCCCGGCGGGCGCGGCGAGACCTCGCCGTCGATGCGCAGGACCCACTCGCCGCGAACCCGCTCGGCGTCCTCGTAGGGCGACCCGATGGTCTCGGGGTTGATGGTGACCTGCACCGTGCCACTGCGGTCGCGCAGGTCGATGAAGATGAGGCCGCCATGGTCGCGGCGGCGATCGACCCAGCCCGCCAGCGACACCCGGCTCCCGGCGTCGGCGGCCCGCAACGACCCGCAGTTCCTGTCCTTCAGCATCCTAAGGCGCTCCCTCTTGCCAATGGCATAGTGCTTCCGTAAGAAAGGTAGTCTTGATCATTCCAGTTTGGACAATGCCGTGGACATTGTCCAATTCCTGACAGATAGCGGCTGTAGCTACTATTTTGGGGCAGAGTGTGGACACTGTCCACTTTCGAGGCTGCCAAGCGCCTAGCCCGCGAGGTTTGGGAGGAGCCAGCCGAAGGTGACGGCGAAGAGGATGGGCGAGGGGAGCATCCACCCACGGATGCGGCCGCCCGCCGCCAACGTCGTCAGGAGGTAGACGAGGGCGAGGGCAAGCACGACGAGGGTGAACCAGAGGAAGGGGCTGCCCAAACCGCTCGCTGCGCCATCGTCGAAGGCAGCGTAGATGGCGCCGGCGACGAGTCCGGCGAACGTCCACGCCGCGTGCGTGAAGAAGGCCATGGGCGCGACCAGCTTGAAGAAGGATGTCTGGCGGAGGACCGCTTGCAGCCACGGCGGGGCATCATCGCCGCGCAGGCGTTGGAGGGCCATGATGGTGAGGATGTCGAAGCCGAGGCCCATGACGGCGCCGCTGATAATGCCGGCGATAATCGGGTGCATCACTCCTGCTCCCCGTCGCCGACGGCGCGCACCAGCGCCGCCTTGAATCCCAGCTTTTGCAGGGACTCCAGCGCCTCGGCGCCCGCCTCTTGGCCGTCGACCCTCGCGAAGAGGCTTGGGCCGCTGCCCGAGAGGTGCGCGGGGTGGCCCGCCGCACCCTCCAGCGCGGTCCGGAAGCGGTCCAGCCCCTCGAAGGTCTCGGTGGCGGCGCGCTCGAAGGTGTTGACCATGCTCGCTTCCTCCAGCGGCGCGCCGGACCGCAGCGACTCGGCCAGCGCCTCCGTCGCGGAGCCGTTGGTGAAGTCGGCGGGCCGGAGGCGGCGGTAGAGCGTGGGCGTCTTGCCGGGCATGCGGATGTTGGGCATCAGCAGCAGGAACCACTGGTCCTGCGGCGTAGGCAGGGGCTCCAGCAGTTCGCCGCGACCCCGCGCCAGGGATGCGCCGCCGCGCAGGAAGAAGGGGACGTCCGAGCCGAGGCGACCCGCGGCCTCGGCCAGCCGATCCTCCGGCCAGTCGAGTTCCCACAGTTGGTCCAGCAGCGCCAACGCCGCGGCAGCGTCGCTGCTGCCACCGCCGAGGCCCGCTGAGACGGGGATGGCCTTCACGAGGCCGATGGTGGCGCCCTGCTCCGAGCCGGAGCCCTCTTGCAGCAGCTCAGCCGCCTGCCAGACCAGGTTGCGGCGGCCTATGAGAGCGGGGTTCTTGCAGCGAATGGTCAGGCTGGCGGCGGGCGACGCAGTAACCTCGTCGGCGAGGCTGACGGTCTGGAAGACGGTGACCAGCTCATGGTAGCCGTCGTCGCGGCGGGCCAGAATCTCCAGGCCGAGGTTGAGCTTGGCGTAGGCGCGGCGGCTCAGAGGCTCCATCCGGCCTCCGATCCCGTCCGGGCGAGCGCAGCCCACTCCTCCAGCGCCAGCGTCTCCGCCCGGCGCGTTGGGTCTATGGCGCAGGCCGCCAGCGCCTGCTCGACCTCGACGGCGGGGCGGCGCAGCGCGTGGCTGAGGCCGCCGCGAAGCTGCTTCCGGGGGGCGGCAAAGCCGGCTCGGACCAGCGCGAAGAAGGCGGTCTCCGACGGCACTTCGAGGGGCGGCGACGGGTGGACGTCGATGCGGACGACGGCTGACGTGACCTTGGGCGGCGGGTAGAAGGAGCCGGGCCGCACGAGGGTGACAATGCGGGGGCTGCCGTAGAACTGCGTCGCGACGCCGAGCAGGCCGCGCTTGCCCTCCGGCGCCGCCATGCCCTGCGCCACCTCGCGCTGGACCGTGGCGACGATGACCGTGGGCTTGTGCGCGGCCTCGAGGAAGCGGCGGATGATGGCGGTCGCAGCGTAGTAGGGGAGGTTGGCCACCATCTTATAGGGCTGACCGGCGGGCACGATGCTTTCGAGGGGGGTTTTGAGGGCGTCGGCGTGCATGACCTGGACGTGGGGGCGGTCGGCGAAGTGGGCCTGCAGCGCCTTGCAGAGCGCCGTGTCGAGCTCCAGGGCGACTACGCGACTGGCTCGGCGGGCGAGGGCCTCTGTCAGGGCACCGAGGCCGGGGCCGACTTCGACGACGGTGTCGCCGGGGGCGATGTCGGCGGCGTCGGCGATGCGCTCGAGCACGCTCTGGGCGACGAGGAAGTGCTGACCGAGGCCCTTGCGGGGCTGCAGGCCAAGGCCACCGAGCATCCGGCCGGGGGCGGTCTGCGACGGGGGCCCGGCTTCTCTGCTCCGTGCGCGCCCAGAGTGCCCTTCGACAGGCTCAGGGCGAACGGTTGGATGGGCGGCGCGGGCCTGTGCGGAAAGGCTCATGGCGACTCCCACGGCCTTGGGGCGGGCGTAAAGAATGAATGGAGGACCGTGCACCTCCCGTCGATCATGAACCCCCCAGCGTACCCGCCTTCGCAACTCAGGCCAGGTAGCCCCGCGGCGCCCGGCGTTTCCGCTTACCGTTGCTCCCTTCCGGGCCTGGCGGGGTTCACGGTCGTCCGTCGCGCGGGTCCCGGCCCTCAACGCCGCTCTGAACGAGCAGAGGCCGCTGGGCCAGACCTTGGGGAGGAATTCGACCCCGCTGTGGCGGATTGCGGGTACAAGGCACCGCCAGCTCCCCATCTAGCACGGCCAATTCAATCGTAGGGCTGCGCGGTAGGGGTGTCAAATGGGACGCGCACCTCCATTCCCCCTCGGCAGCGGTGGTCTCGACAAGGGCAGCGGACCGGGGGACTCGTTTCGCGGCCGCCGTAGCTGCGGGGAACTCGTTTTGGGAAGGGCACCGTAGCTGATGTGGGGGGTTTCAGCTACGAAAGCATTCTTGCAAATGGTGGAAACGAGTCCTTCCCAATCGCCGGGGGACTCGTTTCGGGCCTCGCGTAGCTGGTGGAAACTCGTTCTTGGAAGCGCGTCGTAGCTGCTGTGGGAGGTTTCAGCTACGAAAGCATTCTTGCAAATGGTGGAAACGAGTCCTTCCCGTCCGGTGGGGGACTCGTTTCGGGCCTCGCGTAGCTGTTGGAAACTCGTTTTTGGAAGCGCGTCGTAGCTGATGTGGGGGGTTTCAGCTACGAAAGCATTCTTGCCAATGGTGGAAACGAGTCCTTCCCGTCCGGTGGGGGACTCGTTTCGGGCCTCGCGTAGCTGTTGGAAACTCGTTCTTGGAAGCACGTCGTAGCTGATGTGGGGGGTTTCAGCTACAAGAGAATTTTTGCAAATGGTGGAAACGAGTCCCTCCCGTCCGGTGGGGGACTCGTTTCGGGCCTCGCGTAGCTGTTGGAAACTCGTTTTTGGAAGCGCGTCGTAGCTGATGTGGGGGGGTTCAGCTACGAGAGGCTTTTTGCAAATGGTGGAAACGAGTCCCTCCCGTCCGGTGGGGGACTCGTTTCGGGCCTGGCCATCGGTGCGGACGGTGTGCGCGTCGGTCGTCATGGGAGGAGGGTAGCGGTCGGGGAGCGGTGGGAGCAATGGGGCCGTGTCAGGGTGGTGGGCGGGGCAAGCTCTACGCAGGAATGACGCGGGTGGTGGGGGCTGGGCGACGCGAGTGGGGGTCACTTTGAACAGCTTGATCTGGTACACATGGGCTGTGGCGCCTTTGGTACAAGTCCTGTGCTGCCCACCAACCTTGTCAAGATCAAGAACTTTCCCTTGAGGTTCGGTCTCGCGCTATAAATGGCTTGGGCGGTTTAGCGATTCTGTCTACACTTCATGGGGTCTTGCACGTTAGGAACTTTGACTTTAGGACCAAAGAACATCACTTCAAAGCCCGAATACTGATTTTGAGCACTGTAACTGACCCGATATTGGACACTCCGGTACGGTTCGTACAGCTTACTGACTTCGGGAACAAAATCATATGACACTATCCAGGGCTGTCTGATATCAGCCACCAACCGTGCAATGCCTGCGTGATCTTCTGTGCCGTAGTAGTCTACGTACAGCTCCTTTCCCTTCCGGTAGTAGGGCGGATCCAGGTAGACGAGCGTTTCTTGAGGAAGAGATGGAAGTTGCTCCCGTATGAAATCTACAGCATCCATCTGGTAGAGATGGACACGAGAACGATACTGCGCGATGCGCCTGATCCTGGCAATCAGGTCTAGTTTGTTAAATCTAGCGTTCAGTTTCCATTTGCCTTTCTGTGCCTTCCCACCAATAACGCCCCCCTTCAGGATGCCGGATCGGTTCGTCCGGTTAAGAAAAAACGTGCTGAAACCAAGTTCGAGAACAGTGTGCTTAGAAGGGGACAACTGCACTTCACGTTGGCGGTACCACTCCTCTATCGTAACGTCGACAGAATCTATAAGCGTGCATAGATCATCCGTGTGTTCAATCACCGAGTGCCAGAAAGCATATATGGACGCGTTTAGGTCGTTGATATGAACATCTTGAACATATCCGCCAAATAGTAGAGCCCACGCAATCCCCGCTCCCCCTGCATAGACTTCCACATAGTGACCATCTTCGAGCTTGTTCCTCTGGACGACGAGCTTCATGAAATTTGATAATGGGCCCTTCCCCCCCGGATAGCGTAGTGGACTCCTGAAGGGGTGAGTGGGAACGCTAGCAATCAAGCTCATACCCTCCAAAGCTCCTCAACGAATGACTGGATGCTATCCCAGTTGCTGATCAAATCTGAAGGCCCTGGACTGTAATGTTGGTTATGGACATAGGCATTCCAGCTATCGACAGACAGGACATGTCCTTGTTGCCGGGCCACAACTCTTATTCCCTGGAGCTGATGCTTCGTTCTAAAATTGTTGTCTTCCAAATACTGCGCGACGTTCAAGAGCTTGCCACGCAGACTAAGGTCTTTATTCTTTTTGTCCTTGAGGCTGATCCCCTTTTGACTTGCATACTCGTCTACGCTCATCTCCACAAACACGCGCAACAAAACGGCGGCAGCATTAGTAAATTGAGATACATTCAGCCGATGGAGTTCATCATAAATTTTCGCGATTCGAGTCTGAGCTATGGAGAGCTTACAGTTTTTCGGGATTAGCGCTACTCGCTTTACAGAAGCTGGTTGGACCTTTGACTTTGTACCGGTCTGTGTTGACTTTGGGCTATTGCCCTGGGAGGCTTTCTTGGGTAGTGCTCGCCCCAGAAGTTCGTTTGCAAAGGATATTCTGTCCTCTTTCTTTTCTAGGCGAGTCACGTTAATTTTCCGATTCAGGACATCTTGAACGAGCAAGGCTAGTCTGCCGACTGATTCGTCTGAGTCCACCACCAACGTTTCATCCTTCCAGTCCACGCCTATCGCCCGTCTTGCATCTGGCGTGCCCAGAAAGCGGGACACATTGGTCAAGGCAATGTTTGGGAGATCCGCTTTCATTTCTTTCGTGAGATATCCGTGTTTTTCAACGAGTTCCACCGCCTGAAGCGCCGGGTTTGACTTTCGATATCTGTCCTTGGCCAGAGTGCTCCAAGGAATGACCCCCACGCCTTCGTTCTCACCCGTGTGCTTTATGACCATCCAGTGTGTCGCATCTTCGGGTTCTACCACGGCGCATGGAACCTCGCCGGGCAGCACGCCAGCCGCTTGGGCTTGGAGATCCATGTACCGTTTGGCGGTAGCTTTGGGTAGTCCCAAGCTGCCGACCACGTCTGGACTAGAGAGCAGTTTCATTGCCGCCACCCTGCGGTTGCCTTCCACCACGAAATACCGCTCAGGCTGATCCGTAGGCGTGACCATTACTAGCTCTGTAGGATTAAGGCCATTTTCTACTATGTCCTCAGCAAGCTTGGTCAATTTGCGCCCTTGCCTTTGGACCATGGTGCGCAGCGCCTCGTTCTGGTTTGCGGTTGTTCCATACCGCGGGTTATCAAGGTTCAGCAACAGGTTTTGTATATTGACGGACCTAACCTCGGCCATTGGACTCATGTCCTCCTCTTCTTTTGGAGCTACTTGATGTGTCGCCGTTCGTCGAAAGGCGTGCCGCCCTCGCGCTGCATCCCGATAGGCACAAAACGGCTTCGCACGGGTCTGCAACATCCCTATTTCCTGACACGTGGTCAGCCAATTTGCTAGATTTCTGACATCCTACCATAGCGACTTCCCCAGTCCCATGCATTCCATCTCAGATCTTGAGTCACGCCAGCGAATCGCAAGAGGGCACATTGTTGTGCCCTCTTGCCTTGCTTGATCTGGGCAGCATGCCAGCTGTAGACCAAGCGCCGTCACAGCTCGCCAACTAGGGCGAACTCATGCGGGTGTGCTAGTGCGTTTTCATCAGACTCATCCGGACTCGGCTTGCTCCTCGCCCGCGCTCGAAAAGGTGCCCGCGCCCCTTGCCGCACCCTGCAGTCAAACCAGGGTTGCCCTGCCCGATCCCGTCCCTCTGGATTCCCTAGATTCACAAACGAAGTGCAACACCAGAGTAAGGTGTTGGCATGGAGTACAAGCAGTTGTCTGGATATGAGCGGTTTCGGATTGCCCACCTACAAGCCGCAGGGGCGTCGCAGCGGCAAATCGCTGCAGCTCTGGATCGCGCGCCATCGACGGTGGCTCGGGAGCTGAAGCGCAACGGCACGCCCGCGGGGCGCTACGCACCCGACTACGCCCACCTGGCGGCCCGCAGCCGGCGGTGGCGGGGGGCCCGGCTGGAACGGGACGCGGCCCTGCGAGATCGCGTACTGGCAGGGTTTGCCCGGCGGTGGTCACCCCAGCAGATCGCGGGGCGGTTGGCCCGGGACGCGGGTCGCCGGGTGCTCAGCCACGAGAGCATCTACCGGTTCGTCTACCGGCAGCAAGCGCGGGTCAAGGACTACCGGTGGTCTCGCTGCCTCCCCCAGGGCAAGACCAAACGGGGCTGGCGGGGTCGGGGGCGCAGCAGCCCCGCCCGCTTCATCGCCCACCGCATCCCTATCCATCAGCGACCGTTGGCGGTGGCTACGCGGGAGACCTTTGGCCACTGGGAGGCGGACCTGATGAGCTTCGGCCGGTCGGGGCCTGTAGTCCTGGCCCTCCACGAGCGCACCTCCCGCCTCCTGGTGGCGGTCCGCCAAGAGAGCAAGGGAGCCGACGCCACCGCTGCTACCCTGGAGCGCCTGCTAGGTGACCTTCCCCCGGCGTGGCGCCAGACCCTCACCTTCGACAACGGCACCGAGTTCGCCCGGCACTACCGCCTCCACCCCCTGGGCATCCAGACCTTCTTCTGCGACACCCATTCCCCCTGGCAGAAGGGAGGCGTGGAGAACGCCACTGGCCGCCTGCGGCGCCCGCTGCCCCGCAAGACCCGGCTGGCTGACCTCTCCGAAGCGGCCTTTACGCGGATCATCCAACTGTACAACAATACCCCCCGCAAGTGCCTCGGCTACCGCACGCCTGCCGAGACCCTTGACGATCAGGTGTTGCACTTGGAATGTGAACTCACCTTCCTGCCTTCGCAGGAATGACGATGGTGGAGGGAGGAATGACGGAAGTTGGGGGGCTGGGCGCTAGTTTTCCGTGCGGTAGATGTAGCGGTCGTCCCAGAGGCCGTAGAGGGTGGGCGTGACGTTGCCGAACACGTTGCGCACCGCACTCAGTCGCTCTGAGAGCGCTGTGTAAATCACGGGAACCTGCTCTGCCGCTATCTCCTGCGCCCGGTGATACAGCCGCACCCGCTCCTGGTGGTCGAGTTCCTGGCTGGCCGCGGTGTACAGGTCATCGATCTCCGCCTCCCACGCCGTTGCGGGTTCAGGCTGGTTGGGGTACCACAGGTGGAAGTCGGCATCGCTGTGCCAGAACGTAATGCCGCCGTAGGGGTCCGAGCCACCCGTGAAGCCGATGACGACCGCCTCCCAGTCGTAGGTTGCCGTGAGCTGCCCAACGAGTTCGCCGAAGTCAACCAGTTGGAGGTCAGCGCCGAGACCGATGCTCCGCATCCCCTGCTGGATGATGCCCGCAGCGCGTTCGCGCACACTGTTGCCCTCGTTGGTGACCAGCGTTAGGGCGATGGGAACCCCCGCGCCGTCCTCGCGGACGCCGTCGCCGTCCGAGTCGACCCAGCCGAGGTCGTCGAGCAGCCTGTTCGCCGCGTCGAGGTCGTACGCGTACCGCCGGACGTCCGCGTTGTGGAAGTCGCCCGCAGCGGGGCTAATCGATGACCACTGCGGATAGCCGAGCCCGCCCAGCGTCTCCTCTATGATGGCGTCCTTGTCCACGCTGTGCGCGACGGCCTGCCGGAACTCTCGGCTGTCGAACCACGCCCGTGCCTCGGGGCGCACGTAGGCCTCGCCGTCCGGGTTCTCGCCTGGGTGCACGTTGAACGTGAGGAACGTGGTGCCGAAACCGGGACCGCGCCGGTGGATCGTGAAGTTGCCTTCCTCCTGGAGCGGCTTCAGCACCGGATACTCCTCACCCAGCACGCCATGGGCGTCCGTCCGACCCGCCTGAAAGAGCGCCAGTTCCTGGTCAAAGTCTTCGACGATAAGGTACGTCACCTCATCCAGATAGGGGAGGCGGTAGCCCGCGCTGTTCCGCATCCAGTAGTCCGGGTTTCGGTGCAGCGTGAGCTGTTCCTCAGGCGTGTAGCTTGCGATGGTGAAGGGCCCGGTGCCAATGACCTCCGACGGGTCCGAATCGATGTCCCAGACCTGCTCGAACGTGCCCGCGTCGACGTAGGGTTCGAGCACGTGCCGCGGGTAAATTGCGTAGCCCATCGAACGGAGGAACGGGGCGTAGGAGACGGGCAGCACGAACCGCACCGTATGCGTGTCCAGCGCGGTCACGGTCATCCGGCCATCCGTCCACTCGCCAGTCGCCTCGTCGATATAGTGGAAGATGAAGGCCTCGCGGTCTGAGGTGGGGATGTCGTCGTTGTAGATGATGCGGTTGAAGGTGAAATCCACATCGTGCGCCGTGAACGGCTCGCCGTCGTGCCAGGTGGCGTCCTGCCGCAGATGGAACGTCCATTCCAGGCCGTCTTCGGAGCGCTCCCAGGACTCGGCCAGCGCCGGCTCGATGGCGTCGGTCAGCCATGAGGTCTCGGTCAGGCCCTCGAACACGTAGCTGAGATAGCCGGACGAGCCCGCGTCGTTGGCAAGCACAAGGTTGAAGGTCAGGGGCTCCGAGACGGTAGCGTAGGTAATGGTCCCGCCGAACGGGCCACGAGCGTACTCGAACGAGTCCGCATTGCCGCGCAGCCGCGCGACGATCTCCTCCTGCGTCTCAGGCCCGAGGGTGGGGTCGCCGCTCTCACAACCGCCAAGCAGGAACATGCCGCACAGAGCCGTCACGAGCAGGAAACCTCGCGCCGTGTCTCTCCTCATTCCGCCATCCCTCTTCAAAGGTTCAGCGCGACCCACAGTGTCCAGTGTACCAGTCGCGGCGTACCGGTTTCCAACACAGAGAGACCAAACCGGGCCGGGTTTGAAGGCGCTCGTGCGGCTCACGACGGTGGGGGGGGGTTGGGGCGCGGAGGGGGCGGGGCGCAAAATGGGGCAAAGCGGCGAGGGGCACACAAATGAGCAGGCAGAGATATCGCTTAGCGGTAGGCCTCTCGGCGATGCGCGACTCGGATGATCAGGACAAGCAATTCTTCGCGATAGATAACATAGAGGATGCGGTATTCAGCCACCCGGAGCCGTCGCCAACCCGCAAACCGGCCATTCAGTGGCGCGCCCGCGTAAGGATGTTCGCGGAGGGAATCAATGGCGCGGCGAATGCCCTCTCCTCGCGCTTAGGGGATAGCGGCAAGTTCCTTAGCCGCCCTGCCCTTCATCCGTATTGAAAAGCTCACGCTTCACGTCTTCCCAGTCGAGGGTGGGGTCTGTCACGTCGCTAAGCCGCTCCTCCATGCTGACGATGTCCTCCAAATCGAGAAGGTACTGCTCCAGCGCTTGTCGCACTATCTCATCACGGCTCTGATGAAGTTGCGCGGCGGCGGCGTCCACGGCGTGCCCCAGCTCGTCCGGAACTTGCGCGATAATGGTGGTCATTGTACGCCTCCAAATCTGAAGGAACACGCGCTTGCTTTCCCAGAATCAAACGTATCACTATCCATTGCGGAACGCTAGCCTGCAAAGTCATCTCCCACGGGGGGCGTGGTACAATCCCTGCGGCCCTTTGCGTGCGATGCTCAGCAGGCGAGAGGACGTTTCATGGACGTTCGGAAGGCGGTGATTCCGGCGGCGGGTCTTGGGACCCGGCAGTTGCCGACGTCCAAGGCCGTGCCCAAGGAGCTGCTGCCCCTCATCGACCGGCCGATGCTTCACTACATCGTGGAGGAGGCGCTGGACGCGGGGGTGTCTCAGCTGGTCATCGTGACGTCACAGGGCAAGGACGCCATGGCCAACTACTTCGATCCCGCACCGCAGCTTGAGGAGCTGCTGGAACGGCGCGGCGAGACGTCTCTCGCGGCGGCGATGCGTCGCGTGCGGGAGGAGGCGGAGTTCATCTTCGTGCGGCAGCACCAACAGCTCGGGCTGGGGCACGCCGTCTACATGGCCCGCCACGCCGTCGGCGACGAGCCCTTCGCGGTCATGCTGCCCGACGACGTCATCGGCGGGGGCGAGGGGCCGGCCATCGGCGAGCTGCTGGAGACAGCGTCGGCCCGCGACGCCTCGGTCATCGCCGTCGAGCAGGTGCCACCGGAGCGTATCAGTAGCTACGGCGTCGTGGAGCCGGGCGAGGTCGACGGGGACGTCACGCGGGTGCTGTCGCTGGTGGAGAAGCCCGCGGCGGCGGATGCGCCGTCGGACCTGGGCATCGTGGGCCGCTACGTGCTGACGCCAGAGGTATTCAGCGCGATGGAGCGGGTCACACCCGGCGCGGGCGGCGAACTGCAGCTCACCGACGGCATCGCGCTGCTGTTGGACGAACAGCCCGTGTACGCGCGGCGCTTCACCGGCACGCGCTACGATGCCGGAAACCCGATGGGGATGCTGCGGGCGTCGGTATCGCTGGCGCTGCGTCGGCCGGACATCGGCCCCGCCTTCCGGGCGTGGCTGGAATACGAATTGAACAACACCTAGGGAGGACAACGTGGACGTAGGATTCATTGGACTGGGAGCGATGGGGCGGCACATGGCGCGGCACCTGCAGACCGCGGGCCACACCATGACCGTACACGACATTCGGCGCGAGGCGGCCACGCCTTTCCTGGAGGCTGGCGCGACCTGGGGCGACACGCCGCAGGAGGTAGCACAGGCGGCCGAGGTGGTGTTCACGTCGCTGCCGGGGCCGGCGGACGTCGAGAGCGTGACTATCGGAACCGATGGCATCATCGCGGGGGCGGTGGCCGGGCAGGTGTACGTTGACCTGTCGACGAACTCGCCCGTGCTGACGCGTCAGCTCCACGCCGAGTTCGCGTCGAGGGGCGTCCGGATGCTGGACTGCCCGGTCAGCGGCGGCACCGTCGGCGCCGAGGCCGCGACGCTCGCGCTGCTGGTCGGCGGCGACAAGGCGCTGTACGAGGAGATGCTGCCGGTGCTGCAGTGCATCGGCGACAAGCCCTTCTACTGCGGGCCCTCGGGAGCGGGGCAGGTGTGCAAGCTGGTCAACAACTACATCTCGCTATCGCTGCAGCCGCTGCTGGCGGAGGCGTTCTCGATCGGCGTGAAGGCGGGCGTCGACCCGGGCACGCTGTACGAGGCGGTCGTCCGGAGCACGGGCAACACCGCGTCCATGCAGCGCCGGTACCCGACGGGGCTGTTCAAGGGCAATTTCACGCCCGGGTTCACGGTGAACCTGGGACGCAAGGACCTGACGCTGGGGATGCAGCTCGCGGAGGACTTCGGGGTGCCGGTGCAGTTCGGGCCGATGGCGCTGGGCGAGTACGCCGAGTCGGCGAATCGCGATCGCGGCCTGATGGACACGGGCTCCGTGGCGCTGCTGCAGGAAGAGCGCGCGGGCGTCGAGATGCGCGCGGACATCGAGCCGCGGTAGTGCGGTAGACACCCTTGGGGAGGATAACTTGGACGTAGGATTCATCGGCCTCGGCGCGATGGGGCGGCACATGACCCGGCACCTGCAGGCGGCAGGCCACTCCATGACGGTGCACGACATTCGCCGGGAGGCGGCCACGCCCTTCCTCGAGGCCGGCGCGAACTGGGGCGATACGCCGCAGCGGGTGGCGCAGGCGTCCGAGGTGGTGTTCACGTCGCTGCCGGGGCCGGTGGAGGTCGAGGTGGTGACGATGGGCGCCGAGGGCATCGCGGCTGGGGCCTCTTCCGGTCAGGTGTACGTGGACCTTTCGACGAACTCGCCGGTGCTGACGCGACGGCTGCACGCGGAGTTGGCGGCAATGGGCATCCGCATGCTCGACTGCCCCGTGAGCGGCGGCACAATCGGCGCGGAAGAAGCGTCGCTCGCGCTGCTCGTGGGAGGCGAGAGGTCGCTCTACGAGGAGATGCTGCCGGTGCTGAGCGCCATCGGCGACAAGCCCTTCTACTGCGGCCCGGCGGGCGCGGGGCAGGTGTGCAAGCTGGTCAACAACTACATCACGCTCTCGCTGCAACCGCTGCTGGCGGAGGCCTTCTCCATCGGCGTGAAGGCCGGCGTGGACGCGGGCACGCTGTTCGAAGCCGTGAGCCGCAGCACGGGCAACACCCGGTCCATGCAGTGGCGGTATCCACCCGCCCTCCTCAAGGGCAACTTCACCCCCACGTTCACTGTGGACCTTGTCCGCAAGGACCTGGGGCTGGCGATAGAGTTGGCGGAGCAATTCGGCGTGCCGCTGCAGCTCGGGCCGCTGGCCTACAAGGAGTACGACGAGATGTCGAAGGGCGGCCGCGGGCAGCTCGACACGAGCTCCGTGGCGCTGCTGCAGGAAGAGCGCGCGGGCATCGAGATCCGCGCGGACGTGGAGCCTCACTAACGCGAACCCTTCGACAGGCTCAGGGCGAACGGGTTGGGCAAGTGGATACGCACCCTTCGACAAGCTCAGGGCGAACGGATTGGGCGCCAAACACGCAGAGGAGGACGACTATGCCGGACTTTGTAAGCACTGAAGAGATCATCCAACTGGCGCGGCGGCGCGTGCATCAGGGCGTCTGGGACTACCTGGTTGGCGGGTCCGAGTCTGAGACGACGCTGCGGCGCAACCGTCTGGCCTTCGACCGGCTGGCCTTCCGGCCGCGGGTGCTGCGCGACGTATCGAGCATCGACACGTCGACGGAGTTCCTGGGGCACAAGCTGCGCATCCCGGTCATGCTGGCGCCCGTCGGGTCGCTGCAGGTCTTCGATCCCGGCGGCGGCGCGGCGGCGACGCAGGCCGCTGCGGAGTTCGGCATCATGCACGTGCTCAGCTCCGTGACGGAGCCTACGCTGGAGGAGACGGCGTCGTGCGTGGACTACCCCAAGATGTTCCAGCTCTACGTGCATGGCGACTGGAAGTGGATCGAGGACATCATCGGCCGCGTGGTGGAGGCGGACTACAAGGCCCTCTGCGTCACGGTGGACGTGCAGCACTACAGCCGCCGCGAGCGCGTGATGGTCGAGCGCTGGGTGCAGCCGACGCGGCGCGCCCCCCGCGACCCGTACTTTGGCGCGGCCCTGACGTGGGACCTTGTCGACCGCATCCGCGACCTGGCGGGGCTGCCCTTCATGCTCAAGGGCATCGCGACGGTGGAGGACGCGCTGATCGCCGTCGACCACGGCGTGGACGTCATCTGGGTGTCCAACCACGGCGGGCGGCAGCTCGACCACGGGCTGGGATCGCTTGACGTGCTGCAGGAGATCGTCGAGGCCGTGGACGGTCGGGCGGACGTCATCATGGACGGCGGCGTGCTGCGCGGGAGCGACGTGCTGAAGGCGGTGGCGCTCGGCGCGAAGGCTGTCGCCATCGGCAAGCTGCAGGCGTGGGGCCTCTCGGCCGACGGGTCAGCGGGCGTAGTGCGCATGCTGGAGATCATGCAGGACGAGATGACCAGCGCCATGGGACTGCTGGGCGTCACGTCGATGGACCAACTCGGCCCGGAGTACGTGTGCAAGACGGACGCCATCGTCACGTCGCCCCACGAGATGAGCTCGTGGGTGAACATGCCGTCGGAGCGCATAGGATAGGGGGCCGGCGGGCGGCTTGCTGAGCTCGTGGGCGCGGACGACGTCACCATCACGGAGGGGTTGGCGGCGGAGCACGTCGAGGACGCGCTTCGGGTGCTGTACGGCGCCTTCGCCAAGAAGCTGCGCATCGGCTTTCGGGACGCGGAGGACTTCGTGCGGCTATTCCACGACCGCGTCAACCCGGCGGCCTGCCTCTCCGCCATCGCGGACGGCGAGCTGCTGGGCATCCTGGCGCTGCAATCGCCCGGCGTGGAACTCTACAGCTTTCGCCCCAAGACCCTCTTCCGGCGCTTTTCGCCGCTGCGCGCCATCCTCATCCTCGTCAACATGCTCCTCTTCTACAGCCCGCCCAAGCAGGGGGTGCTCGTCGTCGACCAGCTGGCCGTCGCACCGTCGGCGCGCGGCAAGGGCGTGGGCACGCTGCTGCTGGAGGCGGCGGAGGCCAGGGGTCGCGCCATGGGCGTCCCAAGGATGGCGCTGAGCGTCATCTCGGAGAACGCGGGCGCCATCCGCCTGTACGAGCGCATGGGGTACGTGCGGACGCAGGCGGTCGGCGGCAAGCTGGTGCGCATGGTGGTGAAGTCGGCCGAGGTGTGGCGCATGGAGAAGGAGTTGGGGTGAGCATCTCTGATGTTCCCGGGCGCCGCTCTCCCCGCCTTCAGGCCTATGATTACACGCAAGTCGGCGCCTACTTCGTCACCCTTGTGACCAACAACCGCGACTCGTTGTTGGGCGATGTAGTTGAGGGAGAAATGAAGCTGAGCCACATCGGCAAGGTGGTGGCCGACACATGGCTTTGGTTGCCTACGCAATATCCCTTTTTAGAGCTGGACGCATTTGTAGTCATGCCTAACCATTTGCACGGCGTCATTTGGCTCGCGGGTCCCCTGTCGGGGACGGGCGATTCGCGAATCGCCCCTACGAAGTCCGGTGGGAGAAAGCCGTTGGGCGGGCTGATGGGTGCATTCAAGACCGTGTCTGCGAAGCGGGTCAACACGGCTATTGGCACTCCTGGTCGATCGCTTTGGCAGCGGATCTACTATGACCACGTTATCCCCAATGAGCGGGACTTGGACCGGATCCGCGAGTACATTCACAACAACCCGCTCCAATGGGAGTTGGATGAGGAAAACCCCTTCGGCCCTCGTAGAGGCGGTTCGTGAATCGCCCCTACGAAGTCCGGTGGGAGAAAGCCGTTGGGCGGGCTGATGGGTGCGTTCAAGACCGTGTCTGCGAAGCGGGTCAACACGGCTATTGGCACTCCTGGTCGAACGCTTTGGCAGCGGGACTACTATGACCACGTTATCCGCAATGAACGGGACTTGGACCGGATCCGCGAGTACATTCACAACAACCCACTCCAGTGGGATCTGGATGAGGAGAACCCTTCCCGCCTGCGTAGGGGCGGTTCGTGAACCGCCCGTCCCGAGATAGCGGGAACAGCGCTTGGTTGTCACCCACTTCAATTCCCACCCATGCCCCAAATGCTATGATGACCCCGCCATGACAACGCTTCACCACATACGGCGCATTGGCGCGGCGGCGCTTGACTTGCTGTTTCCGCGCAAGTGCGTGGGGTGCGGTGGCGGGGGGGCGCTGCTGTGCGACCGGTGTATTGCGGAGGCGCCGCGGGCCGTGGATACCTCGGGCATCGGGCTGCAGCTGGTGCTGGCGCCGTTTGAGATGAAGGGCGCGGCGCAGAAGGCCGTGCACCGGCTCAAGTACAACGGCGTTCGCGGGCTCGCTGGGCCTATGGGGGCTGCGATGGCGCAGCATCTGCAGCGGCATGGCGTCGAGGCGGACGTGATCGTGCCCGTGCCGCTGCACCGTTCGCGGCTGCGCGAGCGCGGCTACAATCAGGCCGAGCTGCTGGCCCGCGCGGTGGGGCGGTGGATCGAGACGCCCGTCGACGCGGGGCTGCTGGCGCGCACCGCTGGGGCGGCTTCGCAGGCGCGGTCGGCGACGAGGGAGGAGCGGCAGGCGAACGTCGCGGGGGCCTTCGAGGCTCGGCGGGATGCGCAGGGGCGGTCGATCGTGGTCGTGGACGACGTGACCACCACCGGCGCGACGCTGCAGGCATGCGCCGCGGCCCTTCGCAAGGCAGGCGTTCGCCGGGTCTGGGGGCTGACCTTTGCGAGAGAGATCTAGCGAATCCCGCCAGCCTGCCACCTGCTCCGCCTTGCTTGTCTGGGCACTTAGTACCTAGAATGAGGGTTCCCTCTCAGAGGGCGACTCCAGGCAGGGGGGCTGTCGGAGCTTCACAGCCCCGCGCTGACTACATTCCGCAGAGGAGGCGCACCGATGGAGATGCAGATTCAATCGAGGAACCATCGCCTCTCGCCAACCGTCCGTGACTACCTGACCAAGAAGCTGGAGCGCATCGAGGGCCGGGTGAACCTGCCGGTGGACGCCCACGTGGTGGTGTCGGAGGAGAAGACCCGGTCGCAGCAGGACCGCATCCTGGTGGAGGTGACGCTGCGATGCAACGGGACGCTGCTGCGCGGGCAGCGGCGCGCGCCGACTGTGCAGGCGGCTGTCGACGCCCTTGCCGACACCCTCGACCGGAGGGTGGCGCACTTCAAGAGCCGCGCCTATCGCAGCGAGGCGGCCAAGCGCCACGGCGACGTAAACAGCATTCGCGAGCTTGAGGCGCCGGAAGCCGACGCGCCGGTGGACGACGACGACGAAGAGTTGCCCTTTGGCAAGGTGGTGCGGGCCAAGCGCTTCGCCATGAAGCCTATGTCCGTGGAAGAGGCGGTGGTGCAGATGGAGCTGGTGGACCATGCCTTCTACCTGTTCATGAACGATGCCACCGGCGACCACAACGTCCTCTACCGTCGCAACGACGGCGACTACGGGCTGATTGAGCCGGAGGGGGCGTAGGGCCTAGGCCCGCCTGCGCCGGCTGCGCACCAGCAGGACCACGCCTATTGCGGTCACAACCACGCCAATTGCCACCACGTAAGCCATCGCCCACCCAGGGAGCGACGCGCCGCCGGTGGCAGGAGAAGGCTCGGGGCCGGTCAGCGTGTAGGCGATGTGCGCGTAGTAGATGGCGGTAAGTCCCTCGAAGCCGGAGTCCGTACCCACGATGAGCCAGACGCGGCCGTTACCGTCCGTCTCGACGCTGAGGGGCTGTCCCACGTTGTCCAAGGTCTTGAGCCGGTACTCGCTGCCCGTAACCTCGCTGTGGGCGACGTTGCCGATGACCACCATGTCCTCGCCGCCCTGGGACTGGTTGCCCTTGTCGATGTTCATGCGCAGGTGTTGGTTGTCGCCCTCCGCAGCCGTGGGTTCAACCGTCGACGCTCCCGCCTTGACGGAGACGCCTTCGCCGGGGGCACTGCCGATGCCAAGGAGACCGGCCTGAACGTTGGTGGCCAAGTCCAAAGACACCGACACGTCATATGTGGTGTTCGGCTGCAGGCCGTCTACCCCTCGCTTCAGGTACATGAAGAGGTCGGCGCTGCGGTTGTGGCCCTGCATGAACATGCCGCTGCTTTGGTGGAGCCCGTCCGGCAACGGCCGGTGAACCGAATCGAGCTCGAAGAACTGCTGATCGTGGTCAACGGGCAGATCGGCGAAGCCTGCCGTCCACCCCTCGGCATCGCTGTGGAACAAGTAGGTGAACTTGGCGGTGCTGGCGTCCTGTGCCATCACGGTGGATGGCTCCAGCAGCACGACCGCGACCAAGACTACCGCGGCTGGAACCAACAACCAGGACAGCACCAAAATGGGTGGGACTCGGTGCAACGTTCGCAAGGCTCTCCTCCCGTAGTTGACTGAAGCACCACACCTCTCTAATTCCAGTTTATGACGAAAAGTCCAAGGGGCCTACCTTCGTCCAAACTCCCGCTCCAGGTTGTTGGCGCTCAGGTGGAGCATGGTGGGGCGGCCGTGGGGGCAGGTGTGGGGTTGCTGCGTGCGCTCGAGCAGGCGGACCATCTCCACCATCTCCTCGCGGGTCAGCGACTGGCCGGCGCGCACGGATCCGTGGCAGGCCACCGTCGCGGCGATGCGGTCCTCCCACGTCGAGAACTCCGCCGCCGTTGCCGCGGCCTCCAGCATGTCGAGGAAGGCCTTGGCCGGGTCGCGGTGCGACAGGACGGCGGGCACGCCTCGCAGCAGGCACGCCCGGTCGCCGAAGGGCTCCAGCAGCCAGCCGTACTGCGCCAGCACGTCGGCATGGTCGTGCACCGTCTCCTCGTGGGATGGCGAGAGCGTGACCGCTGTGGGTTCCAGCAGCCCCTGCACCTCCGGCGCCTCGCGCTGGGCGGCGTTCCGCAGCCGCTCGTAGACGACGCACTCGTGGGCGGCGTGCTGGTCGATGAGGTAGAGGCCGTCGGGCCCCTCGGCGACGATGTACGTCTCCTGCGTCTGCCCCAGTACGCGAAGGGCGGGCAGCGCGTCCAACATCGAGACCGGCTGCTGCTCAGAGCGCGGTTGTGGAGCGGTTGCTGACGGCTCGACGGGAGGGGGCATCGCGGGCAGCCCGAACTGCGTCTGCGGCGGTTCCGGCTCGCGGGGCGCAGTCGTCAGGGGGCTGAAGCCGCCGCTCGGCGTCCATGGTGTGGCTGCGGTCGACGTGGGCGCGACTGCGCTTGCCGCGATCTCCGGCACCGGCGCCACCGCGATGACGGTCTCGCGCACGGCCTTCTGCAGGGCGGCGAAGACATCGCCCTCTCGACGGAAGCGCACCTCCGCCTTCGTGGGGTGCACGTTCACGTCGACGTCGTGGGGCGGCACGTCGATGAGCAGGAAAGCCACGGGGTAGCGGTCGGACGGGAGCAGGCCGTGGTAGGCCTCGCTCACGGCGAAGGTGAGGGCGCGGCTCTGCACGGGCCGCCGGTTGACGAAGAGGGTGATGCCGCTGCGGTTGGCCCGCGTCGACGCCGGCGGGCTGAGCAGGCCCGTCACGCCGATGCCGTTGGACGCGGGCGTCTCCACGGCGAGGAAGGCCTGCGCCGCCTCTCGGCCGTAGACAGCAGCGGCGGCCTCGCGGAGGTCACCTCCGCCGGGCGAGGTGAAGGGCGTCCTGCCGTCGGCGGTGAGGGTGAACCGCACGTCCGGGTAGGCGAGGGCATAGTTGGTGATGACGGCGTTGACGCGGCTCAGCTCAGACCGGGGCGAGCGCAGGAATTTCTTCCGCGCGGGCACCTGGTCGAACAGCTCCTCGACGGCGACGGTGGTGCCCACGGGTCCGCCGCGCGGCTCCTGGCGCAGGATGCGGCCGTTGGCAGCCTCGACGAAGGTGGCGGCGTCCGAGTCCGGTGTTCGCGTGAGCACGGACACCATGGCGACGGCGGCCAGCGAGTAGAGGGCCTCGCCGCGGAAGCCGAGGGTCTCGATGCTCTGCAGGTCCTCGGCGGCAGTGAGCTTGCTGGTGGCGTGGCGCTGGAAGAGGCTGGCAACGTCGCCCGCGGGGATGCCGCAGCCGTTATCGACGACGCGCACACCGTCGAGGCCGCCCGCCGTCACCTCGACGCGGACGGCGGTCGCGCCGGCGTCCAGCGCGTTCTCGACGAGCTCCTTGACGGCGGACGCCGGGCGCTCGACCACCTCACCGGCGGCGATGCGCGCGGCAACCTCATGGGGGAGCACTCGAATGGGCATGGCGTCAGTGTACCACCGAGGGGAGGGCGGGCTCGCAGCGTGGAGAACTGGCCGTCGCTGGCGCCTGCACGGTAAAGGACGCAAGGAACGCAGAGGTCCCGCGAGCCGATCCTTCACCTGTGGCCACTCCGAATCCAGGATTGAGTATATGGCCGAGTCGCGGATCGCGCCGTCGTAGGCGATTGAAACGGGTCATACTTGGACTTCTTTATGGGACGGTCCTCGTCTCCAATCGGTTTCGGTCTTTCCGTTAGACGCGCATTTTGGTTGGCCCAGATATTGGGGAGCAAATCAATCAACCTTGTCGATGTCCCATGCTTTATGGTACAACTGGCATGGTGCAATTATCAGGGTGCAATTGTCGTCGGCAGGTCACGTTGAGCAACAGGCAGTGACCTTACTGGGTTTTGTGAGTTGCTCTTTCGTCCGGGCTGCACGCCGGGCCTGAAGACTCTCTCTAGGGAAGATGCTGGTTGAGGAGGTAGAAATGGAGCAAACTCGGATCCCCGCGTACCCTGTCCAGTTCTCCGTTGACTATCCTGAGAGGCCCCTGAGCCGTCTGTCCACCCTATTCCGCCCCATCCTTATCATCCCCATCATCATCATCGTAGCCTTCATTGAGGGGCAGACGTCGGACGCCAATACGACCTTCCTATTCGCAGGCGGGACCCTCTTCGTGGCGCCGCTGCTGCTCATTCTGTTCCGCAAGAAGTACCCCCGGTGGTGGTTCGACTGGAACGTGGCTCTCCTGAAATTCGAGAGTCGCGTGACGGCGTACTTCCTGCTCCTTAGGGATGAGTATCCCTCCACCGATGAAGAGCAGGCCGTCCACATCGATATCCCCTACCCCGATGCCGCCACCGACCTGAACAGGTGGTTGCCGTTAGTCAAGTGGATCCTTGCGATTCCCCACTATGTAGCGCTGATCTTCTTGGGCATAGGCGCCCTGATCGCCGTGATCATCGCATGGTTCGCCATCCTGATTAGCGGGCGTTATCCAAGCGGGCTGTTCAGCTACGTCGTCGGGGTCCTGCGATGGGGCACGCGGGTCCAGAGCTACATGTTCCTTCTGGTGACGGACCGGTACCCGCCATTCCGGCTTGGTCCCTAGGCCAACGGACGCTAGGAACGCAGCAGTCCCGCGAGCCGGTCCTTCACCTGTGGCCACTCAGAATCCAGGATTGAGTATATGGCCGAGTCCCGGATTGCGCCGTCGTAGGCGATTGAAGCGGCCCTGACCACGCCGTCGAATCGTGCCCCGAGCCTCTCGATGGCCGCACGCGAGCGTTCGTTGCGGCTGTCCGTTCGGAAGCTGACTCGATGGACCAGCCAGGACTCGAAGGCATGGGTCAGCATCAGCAGCTTTGCCTCGGTGTTGATCCCGGTACGCTGCGCTTCGGGCGAAAGCCACGTCCAGCCGATCTCCACGACGTCCGGCAGTCGCTCACCGCGCTGGTGGGGGTTTCCGGCGGGCCAGTTCCAGAACTCGATGTTGCCGAACCGTGTCGAGCCGACGACGTTTCCCGTCGCGCGGGCAATGGTCGTGAACGGGAGCGCCTTCGCGGCGTCTCGCAAGGACAACGCCGTGTCCACGTACCGCCGCATGCCAGGCTCGTCGGAGGGGACGTCCGTCAGGTCGTACGTCGCGCGTGACTGCGTTGCCGCCTGCACGAGAGCCGGCACGTCGTCGATGGACATCGGCTCAAGCCGGACGTATCGGCCTTCAAGCGTTACGAGGTCGAGCACGGCTACCTCTCCCCTTGCACAAACCCAGGTGCGGACCGCACGTCGATGCTACCCGCACCACATCGAAGGGGTTTGACCGGCGGACAGGCTCGAATGACGGCGGCGCGCCACGCTACTGGTCGCCGTCGTCGCCCTCCTCGGGAGCGTCCTCAAACGAGACAAGCACACCCGAGGCGTCCAGCAACGGCGCGTCGGTCTGCGGCGCGGCGCTCCACTGCTGGCAGAAGTAGACGATGATGTCGCGCCCCAACGCGGTGAGCGGCGGGCCGAGGATGACGCCCCACAGGCCGAAGAACTGGCTGCCGATCGTGATCACCAGGATGACGGCCACGGGGTGCAGGTTGAGCGTCTCGGCCTGAATGCGGGGCACCAGCAGGGTGTTTTCCAGCAGCTGAATGACCAGGTACAGCAGGATGACCCAGACCAGCTTGTCCGGCTCGGTGGCGAGGGTCACCAGGACGCCGACGGCCCCGCCGATCCACGGGCCGATGATGGGCACGAGCTCCGTGAAACCCGCGACGACGCCCAGCACGACGGCAAAGGGCACGCCGAGCGCCAGCAGCCCCACGGCGACGATGGTCCCGACGACCACCCCGAGGGTGAGCTGGCCCCGGATGTATCCGCCCAGCGTGCGGTCCGCCATTTCCAGCAGGCTGCGCAGGTGCGGTCGCAGTGCGGTGGGAAACGGCTCGTAGAGCGACTGCGTGATGGGGCCCGAGTCCTTCATCAGGTAGAAGACCAGCACGGGGGCCGTCGCCAGCGCAAGGATGAGGGCAAAGGAGCCGGTGATGATGCCGAAGGTCTGCTCGACCACGCTCCATGCAGTGCTGCCGACGATGTCCCCCACGTCCGCCAGCGCTTCCTCGATCTGGTCCCGGGCGTCCTGGGAGACTACGTCTGCGTATTGGTCAACCCACCCCTCGATGGTGGTGCGGGCGTCGTTGAGGAACTCGGGGAAGTCGTCGGCGAACTGCCGCCCCTGGTCGACGGTCGGCGGGATGACGGCGATGAGTACGCCCGCGAGGACCGCCAGCGCGACGAGGTAGATGACGCCGACGGCCACGCCGCGCGCCAGCCCGGGCCGGTCGTGCCGCCAGGGCATCCACCGCTCGAGCCACCGCGCCACCGGTAGCAGCACGTAGGCGATGACGATGCTGATGCCCAGCGGCAGCAGCACCGACCCCAGCACGGACACCAGCGCCAGAAAGAGGAGCAGCACAACGGCAAACCCCGCCAGGTGCGCTCGCTCCCGAGCCAGGTTAAATGGCATGTCGGCCTTTCTCACCCGCGTCGTCGCCGCCGGGCAGAGCGTAGGGTACCTGATTGGGGCGGTGTTGTGTTGGGGGGAGGGAGACATGCAGGTCGATGGAACCGCATGAATCCCGATAGCGTTAACCCTTCATAGGGGCGGTGCAGGAATGGGACCCCTTGCGGTCGGATTTACCCCCTGTCCAAGAGCCCTGTCCCATACAGCCATAAGTAGCCACGGAGGAATCCCTTCCTCGCTGGGACGATATTCCCTTGGACACGGGCAAGAGCAGCCTAACACGGCAGCGTGGCAAGGCGACCACGGTCCAGTGACTGCCTCAAACTCTTGACAGCAGCTTGTGGGCTCGCTAGTTTTAGGCAACAATTGAGTTCACAGACTAACCCTTGGGAGGGCTGGAACGGGCAATGACTTCGCCGCCCTTGCCCGATCTATCAGCAAATACATTGCCAGTGCTCAAGTAATGTAGTGCCCATCTTCTCCGGTGCAGATCAAGTGCACACGGATGCAGATAGGCGCTATTTGTTTTGCAGGAGGACTAAAGGGGGGCAAGATACAGCAGGGTTACGCCAGTCTGACGTCTGTTTGTCATATAGGTTTCTTGGGAAGGGAGATGGCTATTGGCAGTAGAACTCTGGCGCACAGACTACTCCTGAACAAGTACGCAGAGTTATTTGCACGATTCAAACTGGATTTCCCACACCGAGAAGCGGCCCGAGATAAGAGGGCATCTGCAGGATGTTAAGGAGACGGTAGAAGACCCTGATTTTGCAGTACGGGACGAGCGGGGGGTAGTGTTTAAGTATCGAATGGGATTCGGTAGAGGCAAAACGGCAAAGCTTTGGCTTCTCGTTATAGAGGAAGAAGATCTCCATGGAGCCCATTACGTGAAGAGCGTGTACTTCACGCCCGAGATTAAGGACGACGAAGTCCTCTGCATTAGAAGGATTCCGGCAATTAGGTGAAAGTCATGACAATGGAGCAACAGTTTGACAAGCTGAAGGTGTCCGCAAAGGTCGGCATTGTAGAAATGGTTGCGCGATTCTTACAGGTGAATGACGACCTGACCGGCATGATCGAGCGTGAGGGCGTTCTCATTGAGTACGACCGGGAACGTGACCATTTCTATGCGACATTGGGCGATCGCCGTGAGGGAATGGCTCTCACCGTGGGCCACTTTGTCATACTCGCTGACCCCGAAACACTGGAGTTCCTCGGTTGTGAGATCCCTGAATTCAAGAAAGCGGTCAAGACCGACGCGCTACAGGAGTGGGAGCGCTTCTTGCCGTTCATTGAATGGCAGCCAGTCGTGCACGTTCCGCCAGCAGCGCACAATGACGAGGTGTCATTCCCAAGGGAAATTGCTGAGGGAGTACAGCGAGAGTTGGCCTTTGCCTAGACGCCAAAGGTGATTTGGCAGTGTGTTGGCAGGTAACAAGGAAAATCCCCAACTGTGCAGCCCGGCGCTTAAGGTCTGACTAAGCCGCCTGCCTTCAGCCCAAGCCCGTGGGAACGAGGGGACTTTAGCCAGATCTTCCCCCATCCCCACCCCCCCGTTGACACCGCCCACGCCCCGCTGTACTGTTGCCCCAACAACTGAATACGCCCCGGGGGGAGCTTGGTTAGGCCAGGCTGAGAGGTCCCGTTTGCTTGGGACGACCCCGAGAACCTGATCTGGGTAATGCCAGCGTAGGGATGTGGCCCTTCTGCTTACGTAATAACCGCCCAATCAGGGGCGGTTATTTTGTTTTCCGGGCTCACGCCTGAAAGCACTACTGGGGCGGAAGGAGCGCACTATGGCAACTCGTCTGGCACTCTTGGCTTTGGCCCTGCTCATGCTCCTTGCGCTAGCGGCGTGCGGCGAGAAGGAGGACGAGGACCGCGAGCTCGTCGTGATGAGCCACGACAGCTTCAACATCGGCGAGGACGTCATCGCGGCCTTCGAGGCGGCCAACGACGCCACCGTCGTCCTGCAGCCCGCCGGCGACACCGGCCTCGCCCTCAACCGCGCCATCCTCGAGAAGGGCAATCCCTCCGCCGACCTCTTCTACGGCGTCGACAACACCTACCTGGGCCGCGCCCTGGCCGAGGGCATCTTTGACAAGTATGAGTCCGATAACATCTCCTTCGTGCCGGACCACCTCATCCTCGACCCGGACTTCTACGTGACGCCCATCGACTACGGCTATGTCAACCTGAACTACGACAAGGCGTATCTCGAGGAGAACGGCCTCAACCCGCCGACCACCCTCGAGCAGCTGACCGGCCCCGACTGGAAGGGGCGGCTGGTCGTCGAGAACCCGGCCACGTCGTCGCCCGGCCTCGCCTTCCTCATCGCCACCGTGTCGTACTTCGGCGAGGACGACGACTACGACTACCTCGACTTCTGGGCCGACCTGCGCGCCAACGACGTGGCCGTCACGGACGGCTGGTCCGACGCCTACTACACCAACTTCTCGGTGTACGGCGGCGACCGCCCGCTGGTGGTAAGCTACGCGACCAGCCCCGCAGCGGAGTTCCTCTTCGCCGACCCTCCCGTGGAAGAGCCGCCCACGGGCAACATCCTGTTTGACCACTCAACCTTCCTGCAGATAGAGGGCATGGGCATACTCAAGGGCGCCAACAGCCCCAACCTGGCGCGGAAGTTCATCGACTTTGCGCTGGAACGGCAATTCCAGGAGGACTTCCCGGACAAGATGTTTGTGTACCCTGTGAACCGGAACGCGGAGCTGCCGGACTTCTGGCGCTTTGCGGAGGAGCCGGCCGTGCCCGCCGACATCTCGCCGACGGAGATCGGGGAGAAGCGCGAGGCGTGGATAGACGCATGGACCCGAGTGGTGCTTCGGTAATGATGGCTGAGGGGGGCCCGCGGGCATGACGGCAAGACTGGCGCTGCTGGCCCCCCTTGCCTACCTGGCGATCTTCTTCCTCTACCCGCTGGGCGCCATCTTCGAGCGGGCGTTCGTGCAGGGCGAGGGGGGCCTCGCGGCGTTCGGCACGCTGCTGGGCGACTCCTACTACCTCGGGCGCATCTGGTTCACGACCTGGCAGGCCGCGGCCTCCACGGTCCTGACGCTGGCGGTAGGGCTGCCCATGGCCTACCTCTTCGCGCGCCACGACTTCCCCGGCAAGTCGCTGCTCAAGGCCGTGTCGACGGTGCCCTTCATCATGCCGACCATCGTGGTCGCGATGGGGTTCGTCGCGCTGCTCGGCCGCGAGGGGCTGGCGAACACGCTGCTCATGACGCTCTTCGGCCTGGACGAGCCTCCCATCCAGCTGGCCAACTCGCTGTGGATCATCCTGCTGGCCCACGCCTTCTACAACTACGCCATCGTCGTGCGCATCGTCTCCGCCTTCTGGAGCAACGTAACACCGCAGCTTGAGGAGAGCGCCGCGATGCTAGGGGCGGGCCGCGTCCGCACCTTCATCCACGTCACGCTGCCGGTGTTGCTTCCCGCCATCGCTTCGTCGGCGGCGCTGGCCTTCGCCTTCTGCTTCACCTCCTTCGGCGTCGTGCTGGTGCTGGGCGGCCCGCAGTTCGCCACGCTGGAGGTCGCCGTCTACGAGCTGACGGCCAAGCTGCTTCGGCTGGAGCTGGCGGCGGCGCTGGCCATCGTCCAGATGGTGTTCACGTACCTCTTCCTGCTGGTCTACGCCCGCTTCCAGCAGAACGTGTCGACGCCGGTGAGCATGGTGCCGCAGGACGCGACGGCGCGGCGGCCTCGGCGGACCGGCGACGTGGTCTTCGTGGCCGCGATGGTGGCGCTGCTGCTCGTGGTGCTGTCGCCGCTGTGGGCGCTGGTGGAGCGGGCGCTGGACACGGGCGGCGGCTACTCGTTCACCTACTTCGCCAGCCTGTTCTCCGACCAGCGTGGGGACTACTTCTACCTGCCGCTGCCGAACATCATCGGCAACTCCCTGCGCTTTGCCGCGATGACGACGGTCATCGCACTGACGGTGGGCGCGGCGGCGGCCTACTTCATCAGCCGCCCGGGACGGCGCGGGGCCAGCGTCGGCGACGCCCTGTTGATGATGCCGCTGGGCGTCTCCGCCGTCATCATGGGCTTCGGGTACCTGGTGGCGTTCAACCACGACCCCATCGACCTGCGCGCCACGTCGATCATCCTGGTCATCGCCCACTCGCTGGTGGCCTACCCCTTCGTCATTCGCAGCGTCCTGCCCGCGATGCGCGGGATGCCGCAGCAGCTCCGTGAGGCCGCGTCCGTCATGGGGGCGTCGCCGGTGCGAGGCTTCTTCCACGTGGAGTTGCCCATCCTGACGCCCGCGCTGGTGGTGGGCGCGACCTTTGCCTTCGCCGTGTCGATGGGCGAGTTCGGCGCGTCGCTGCTGCTGGTGCGCGCGGAATCGACCACGATGCCCATCGCCATCTACCGCATGATCTCGCAGCCGGGCGCGGAGAACCTGGGCCGCGCCCTCGCAATGAGCACGGTGCTGATGCTGGTGGTTGCCCTCGTGTTTGCCGCGATCGAGCGGTTTAGGTATCGTAGCGCGGGGGGCTTCTGATGGCGTTGCTGGAGGTATCCGGCGTCACCCGGCAGTACGGCGACGGGTTCGCGGTGAAACGCGTTTCGCTGACGGTGGAACGCGGCGACATCGTCTGCCTGCTGGGGCCCAGCGGCTGCGGCAAGACGACGCTTCTGCGCCTCATCGCCGGGCTCGAGACGCCGGACGAGGGCACCATCACCTTCGACGGGCGCGAGCTCAACCGGGTGCCTTCCCGCAACCGCGGCTTCGGTCTCATGTTCCAGGACCTCGCGCTCTTTCCGCACATGGACGTGTCGGGCAACGTCAGCTTCGGCATGCGGATGCAGCGCCGGCCGAAGGACCAGGTGACGGCGCGGGTGAACGCCCTGCTGCGGCTGGTGGGGCTCCAGGACTTCCAGAAGCGCAAGGTGCACGAGCTCTCCGGCGGCGAACGACAGCGAGTGGCACTGGCGCGCTCCCTTGCCGCGGAGCCGAGCCTGCTCATGCTGGACGAGCCTCTCGGCGCCCTCGATCGCGCGCTGCGAGAGTCGCTGCAGGTGCAGGTGCGCGCCATCCTGAAGGCGCTGGGACAGACGGCCATCTACGTGACCCACGACCGCGACGAAGCCTACGCCATGGCCGACTACATGGTTGTCATGGAAGACGGCGAGGTGGTACAGGCCGGCACGCCCGAGGAGCTGTACACGGCGCCTCGCAGCGAAATGGTCGCGCGGTCCATGGGCATTCGCAACGTGCTGTTCGCACAGCGGGCGGGCCAGGACGAGGGCGTGACGCACGTGCAGACGGACGTCGGCTTGCTGTCGGGCCTCCTGCAGGGGAGCTCCGAGCTCCGCCCCGCGGGGGAGGCGCTCGCCTTCATCGACGAGCGTCGCATCGCGCTGGGCCCGGTGACGGAGCACACAGGGGCCGGGGCGTCCGTTGCCACGCTACTGGATGGCACGGTGGAGAGCCGCCGCTTTCAATCGGGCGAACTGGAGCTGGTGGTGCAGGTCGACAGGGGGAGGCTGACCTGCCTGGTGAAGCCGGGTGACGCCGTCCCCGCCACCGGCGACGCCGTCACCCTCACCATCCCCCACGACGCCGTGCGCATCGTCGCGCAAGACCGCCGACGCATCGTCGGCGCGGCGGACGCGCTGGGTTAGGCGGTGGGCCTCGTTGACGGGATATATGGCGCGGGGTATTGTGGGCTAAGGAGTCCATTGAGAATTGTCGAGTGCTGACGCCAATCGCGGGGGACAGCAAATGACTATGAGCATCGACGACATTAAGCAGGCCATCATCGACTTGCCTGGTGAGGAGTATTCCGAACTGCTCAAGTGGCTAGCCGATCGTGACTGGGAGGCGTGGGACCGGGAGATTGAGGCAGACTCTGCAGCGGGAAAGTTGGATTTCCTCCTGGCTGAGGCGGAAGAGGATGTGGATCTTGGTACGCTCCAAGATCTCTAGTGCATAGGCCCTCACGTAGGTTCTGGCGACTGTTCTATCGGCTTCCTGAAGCTGTTCAACAAGAAGCAAGGCGCAATTTTGCGTTACTTCTGGTGAATCCACGCTATCCAGACCTTCAATTCAAAAAGGTGGGAGCAGTCTGGTCCGTGCGGATAGGGCGGGACTACCGCGCGGTGGCGGTTCCCATCGTTGGTGGTCACCGGTGGGTTTGGATTGGCCTGCATGACGAATATCTGCGTATCATCCATTCCTAGCCCGTTGTCATGCGGGGATTAACCATCCAACGCCTCCTACCGCAGGTGCACCACCTCAACGTCCCCCCAGCGCCCCTGCAGGTACTCCGCCACCAACCGTCGATGGCACCGCTCCGGCGAGTCCTCGCTGCACAGCAGCACGGCGTCGGCGAGCGTCTCCGGCACGACGGTCTCTTCGACGCGCCGCTGCGCCATGAGGGCGAGGAACTCCCGCTCGTAGGTGGGCCAGTGGCGATGGCCTTTGCGCAGGCCGTCCAGAATCGTGCGCGTCGGCGCCAGCTCCGGCATGTGGAGGTAGTCCATGCCGCACAGCTCGCGAAGGAAGTAGTCAAGGTCGGACCCCTTGGCAAAGCCCGAGAGCTGCCCGCCGGGGTTCAGCCGCACGTCGACAAGCCGCCGCGCGCCGGAGTCGCGCAGCAGCGAGAAGAAGGCGCTCGCGGGCTTTTTCGTGAAGCCGATGGTGTAGAGGGTCACGCCTCGACCTCCCACGCCCCTCTACGGGCGGGGGAGGCCTCGCCCCGGTACGCTACTTTGCCCGCCCGCCGAGATAGTGCGTCCGCGACGACCTCTGTCTTGGAGCGGAACATGTCCCCGTTGGGGTACAGCCCCGGGTCTCCCTCTCTGCGGTCCTCCTCCACCAGCCGTTCCATCGCGGCGTCGTGGTCCTCTAGGCTGCCGTCGGCTAGCATGTGACGCACTGCAACGCCGCGTGACGCCAGCGCGTGGGACACTAGCAGCGTCCGGTGGCAGTCCAAAGGGTCCTTTTCGGTGCACATGAGGGCTACGCAGCACTGGTCCGCTTGGTGCATAAGCGACCGGATGCCGTCGTCGAAAGCGTCTGTCTCCGCAACCCGCTCATACAGCACACGCCCTTCTTCATCGTAGCACGAGCGGTCCGCCGGGCGTCCTCCGAGCTCGCCGCCGAGGTAGACGTACTCGATGCCCCCAGCTTCCAGCACACCCTGCAGGGCGTCATGGTTGAACTGCGGCATGTAACGGCTGTAGGGGGCGGAGCGCACGTCGGCTACCGCCGTCACGCCGTGCTGCTTCAGCAACGCCAAGAGGGCATCCATCGAGTGGTTAGAGTGACCGATAGTCAAGACGGGAAACTGAGTTACGCCTTCCACGACGGTCCTCCTTAAGGTGTGATGACAGCGGCGATGAGCTTGTAGGCATATTCCTTATGGGGCTCACCCAAGCTAACGGTGAGATAGGCTTGACCTACAGAGTACTCGCCATCGGGCTTGCCCAGATATTCCTTTTCGCACGTTACGTCAGTAACCCAGATCCAGTAGTCAACGTCATTATGGCGAAAGCGCCCCTGCACCCTTCTCTTGGTATCTCCGAAGCCCTCTCCCGGCGCAAATACGCTCAGAGTCAAATTGTTCACTTTGATTAGTCTCAAAGAATCAGAGAGGCTCACGGCCATTTCGAGCGGAACCCGATCGTTTAAGCCTCTGTACGTACTATGCCCAGACTCCCAAAGCGACACTAGGGGGTCAAGAAGTCTTGCCGCTTGCTCAAATGTCACTCCCCGCACCTTCTTCCAGGGTTGGGTAGGGTCCAATTCCCAGTTTTCCCGCTGGTAGTCTTTGGGTACGTGTCCAAGTAGCGGAATGTCAAGCACGTCCAAGACCTTGGGTTCAGTCCCATCGGGGTACTGGCATTCCCAATTGGTCACCTCGCCGTTTCCTTGGTTGGTCACGGGACGCACCCAGACGCCTAGGGTGCCATTTGGATTTATTTCCTTCCCTGCGACACACCGGCCACCAAACTTCCTCGAGTTGGCCAAGCAAACAATTCGCTTCACGATACCCGTAGCCACCTACCCCCTCCTCACAACCTCAGCCCCTCCCCCTACTACCCAGCTGCCCGCCACAGGGTGCGGCCCGTCGTGAGGGCGATGACGACGTAGAGCGCGTCCACTAGCGGGAAGTAGACCGTGTGCGAGATCGCGGCGTTGCCCGTCTCGCTGTCCGGGTTCAGCGTCCAGAAATACTCCCAGAAGAAGAGCATCGTGAGGACGATGGCGCCGTAGAAGACCAGGCTGCTGCCGAGGTCGCTCTGGTCGTCGGCGTCCTGCTTGCGCTTGCAGATGTAGTTGGCGACGAGCGTCGTGATTACGCCCGCGGCCATGAAGTAGTTGAGGATCTCCCAGATGGGGTAGCTGTCTGACCCGTCGTGGATGAGCGGGGTCACCATCAGGAGCACCGCGACCGCCAATGCCGTAAGCAAGAGGTAAACTGCCACCGCCTTGTTCAACATAGCCATTGGGTTCCCTCCTCATTCCGCTTCGGCTCCGTAGCCGGATATCACGCCCCAGTTGTACCACATGGGGCAGCGCCGAAACAGTAGAATCGCACCTATGTCCATGCCAGTTGCGCCGTCTCCGCGACGAGCCGCAGCTTGGCGTTCTGCTCCGCGATGGTGAGGTTGTTACCGACGACCGACGTGCCGAAGCCGCACTGCGGGCTAAGCGCCAGCTGCTCTCGAGGGAAGTGGCGCGCGGCCTCGTCGATGCGGGCCAGCAGGTCCTCCTGCCGCTCCAGCTCGCCCGACTTCGTGGTCACCAGCCCCAGCACGACGACCTTGTCGTCGGGGACGCCGCGGAGGGGCTCGAACGTGCCGGATCGCTCGTCGTCGTACTCCAGCAGCAGCCGCTGTGCCGACACCCGACGCAGCACCGTGTGGACCATCGAGTCGTAGCCGCCCTCGGTGAGCCACCGACTGCCCTGGTTGCCCTTGCACAGGTGGAAGCCGAACGTGACGCCGGGCCAGCCGTCCATCACCCAGTTGTCCAGCTCGATTCCGTAGGCCACCCAGTCCTCCGCCGACCACCCTCTCGCGGCGTAGAAGCCGGCCCATGCCGGGTCCAAGGCGAGCGGGTAGTGGGGGGCGTCGAGATGGATGTACTCGCAGCCCAGCCGCACGAGCTCCGCGACCTCGTCCCGCAGGATGCGCGCGATGTCCTCCAGGAAGCTCTCGATGGTGGGGTAGGCCGACGCCGATTCCGTCTCCTGCCAGAGGCTCGCGAAGAGGCTCGGGCTGGGCAGCGTGACCTTGGCGATGCGCGACGTGCGCCCTCGCACGTACGCGAACTCCTCCGTCGACAGACGACGGCGGGGCCGCAGCGTGCTGATGACGCCGAGGCCCTCGGGACGCGGTCGGTTGACGCCGCCGACAGCCTCATCGCCGTGCCAGTCGCCCCAGAGGAACGCGTCGAGGCCGACGTTGGCGAAGCCGTCGACAGCCTCCGTCAACTGGCTCTGGAACGACGTGCGGCGCATCTCGCCGTCGGTCACCACCTCGAGGCCGGCCGCCTCCTGCGCCGCCACGGCTTCGTCGACGGCCTCGTCCTCCACGCGCTTGAATTCGGCGGGCGACATCGTCCCGGCAGCGAGGACGTCGCGGGCCTCGAGCAGCGCTCGCGGGCGCAGCATGCTGCCAACGACGTCGGTGTGCGGATGGGTGTTCATGGCGGGAGTGTTGCACGGCGGCTAGCGCCGTCGCAAGGCAAATGGCGCCGCGCATCCCCCTGTCGAAGGGAGAACTGTGGGGACAGGGTGGCTACGATGCAAACATCCCGGAGTTGATGAAGACGGGGATGGTGTCCTTGTAGCCGCGGGGCCCGAATCCATTGCTTGACGCTTACGCTCCTGCAGCCCACTGGGCCAGCATCTTCTCCGGGGAGGCAATCTCTTCAACGGAGGTGAAGTAGTAGCCCTCCCAACCGTGCTGGGGCAGGCCGGTGAAGAGCATGAGGTTGAGTGGATAGTGCTCGGAGTCTGTGGCGCGCCGAAAGTCGTCTCGGAAAAGAAACGTCGGCTTACCTAGAGCAATGGCGATGCCCAGCTCCACCATGACACCCTCGTCCGGCGGCACCCCGTTGACCACAGCGAAAATGGCGTCTGCCTCGCGCACGTCCCGCACGTCGGCTTGCCCGACATGATAGGCCCAACCCGGTTCCAGCCCGGCCGTCTGGTTATTGCGCTGAAAGGGCTCCCATACTTCAAGCCCCAGAGATTCCAATGCCGCCACCAATTCCGGCAGCACAGTCGCGCGCAGCTGTGCAGAGAACCCATAGGCATTGGCCAGGTACACGGTCTTGCGGCGGGTCGTCATATGGTCGCCATCCATGACGGTCTTCCCCTTGAGAGCGAGTGTGCAATCGTAGTCGATGACGACCGCCGCAGCAAGGTGGAGGTTCTCAGCGGGGGCGCAGCATGCTGCCGACGACGTCGGTGTGGGGATGGGTGTTCATGGCGGGAGTGTTGCACGGCGGCTAGCGCCGTCGCAAGGAGAGATGAGCGTCCCCCTCCCGCCCCATCCGTTCATGCGACCCTTCGACAAGCTCAGGGCGAACGGAAGGGCGGGGGTTGTCACCGTGGGCGGCTCACGATACAGTATTTTGGGTTCAGCACAAGGGAGGGACCGTGGACAACGCAGAGAACACCCGCAAGAACGGCTTGGACCGCCGACAGGTCCTGGGGCTTGGCGCCGCTGCGTTGGCCATCGCCGCAATCGCGTCCATTCCGTTTCGGGTGAACCCCTTCCGACGCACCCCCAAGGTCGACGGCATCCCCGGCGCAGGCTCCATCTTCGAGCCGCGTCCTGGCGCTGTGGACGAGTTCCTCCGCAACCACGGCAAGTAGCCCCCGCCTTCGACGACTCCCCTCACAGTCCCAACTCGTCCTGCGTCCTACACTAACCAGCCCCGTTTCCCCACGACTCCGGCGCAGCACTTCTGCGCCGCTCCGCTAGCCAAATTGACCCATTTTTGATACTGACGGATAAGTGACCTGTGATATACACTACCGCCGCTCTCCAGCGTCTAGCGAGACGCAGGAGCTTGCCAAAGCCCAGGGATGACAGGGTTGCAGTGTTGGTGGCGGGCTATGCAGGAGTACCTTCGTTCATTTAAAGGAGACCTGTTCGGGGGCATCACCGCAGCAGTGGTGGGGCTACCCGTGGCGTTGGCGTTCGGCGAGGCTTCCGGGCTGGGGGCGCTCGCGGGCATCTACGGCGCCATAGCCGTCGGCTTCTTCGCCGCGGTGTTCGGCGGCACCCGGTCCCAGATCTCCGGCCCCACCGGCCCCATGGCCGTCGCGATGGCCGTCGTCGTCACCCTCCACGCGGACAACCTCGCCGCCGCATTCACCATTGTCATCATGGCCGGGCTCTTCCAGGTGCTGCTCGGCCTCGTGGGCATTGGCCGGTTCATCGCCTTCACCCCATACTCCGTGATCTCCGGGTTCATGTCGGGCATCGGCATCATCATCATCCTGCTGCAGACGCTGCCGTTCATGGGGATGCCGGTGGCGGAGGGCGGACCCCTCGGCTCCATCAAGGGCTGGGGAGAGGGCATCGCCAACTTCAACACGGGCGCCTTTGCCATCGCCGCCGTAACGCTGGCCGTCGGCATCCTGTGGCCCGCGCGACTCCGGCGCATCCTGCCGCCGACGCTGGTCGCGCTGGGCGTCGGCACCTTGATGGGCGTGCTGTGGCTCACCGAAGTTCCCATCATAGGCTTGGTGCCGACGGGCCTGCCGACGCCACAGCTGCCGGACCTGAACCCGAGCATCTTTGCAGGGGCGATCACGCCCGCACTGACCATTGCGATGCTGGGGTCCATCGACAGCCTGCTGACGTCGCTCATTGCGGACTCGATGACACGGACGCAGCACAAGGCCAATCGGGAGTTGATAGGGCAGGGCATCGGCAACATGGCGGCGGGATTCCTGGGCGGGCTTCCCGGCGCCGGGGCAACCATGGGCACCGTCATCAACATCCGCGCCGGGGGTAGGACACCGGTCTCCGGCGTCATCCGCGCGGGCATCCTACTGACGCTGGTGCTGGGCTTGGCCAAGTACGTGGAGGTCATCCCCCACGCCTGCTTGGCGGGCATCCTCTTGAAGGTGGGCTGGGACATCATCGACTGGCGGTTCCTCAGGCGCATTGTGCACGTGCAGCGCGAACACCTGGTGGTCATGGCCACCACCCTGCTCCTGACGGTGTTCGTGGACCTGGTGACCGCCGTGGCCATCGGCCTGATCGCGGCGGGCATGGCCACCTCCCGGCAGTTCGAGCGGCTGCAGCTGGACAGCGTGCTCTCCGTGCCCATCCTGGACAGCGCCTTCTTCAGGGGGGCCTATGGCGCCGACATCGACGATTACTCGGCCCGCGTGGGCATGGTGGCGCTGCGAGGCGCGTTCACCGTGGCTTCCTCCCACAAGCTCGTCAACACCATCAGTGCAGACCTCAGCGAGCACGAGGTGGTGATCTTCGACTTCACGAACACCGCCTACATGGACGACAGCGCCGCGCTGGTGGTGGAGGAGCTCGTCGACGCGGCCTGGAACGAGGACACGAAGTGCATCGTGATGGGCCTGTCCGGCCAGCCCGAAATGACGATGCGGGCCCTCAACGCCCTGAAGCACATCCCGGAGGACCATTTCGCCGACGACATGGACGGCGCGCGGGAGATCGCCGCACGGCTCCTTGGCCTGGAGGCCGTCACGGCATGACGCGAGGCCGCTCGGCCTTGCCCAGCCCTATGGCACGCGATACACTCCGCGCACCGTACGAGGGATCCATAGAGGAGGCATGCGATGTCTGCCATTGACGATGCTCTGGAGGGGAACGCCCAATACGCCGCCAGCTTTGACAAGGGCGACCTGCCCCTGCCGCCGGCCCGCGGCTTGGCCGTGGTCGCCTGCATGGACGCCCGCCTGAACGTCCACGGCCTGCTGGGCATCAGCGAGGGCGACGCCCACGTCATCCGCAACGCCGGCGGCGTAGTGTCCGACGACGCCATCCGCTCCCTGGTCATCTCGCAGCGATTGCTGGGCACGCGTGAGATCCTGCTCATCCACCACACCGACTGCGGCATGCTCACCTTCCGTGACGATGACGTGAAGGACGGCATCCTGACCGACACCGGCCTGCGTCCCTCCTTCGCCCTGGAGTCCTTCGGCGACCTTGAGGGCGACGTGCGCCAGTCCATGGCTCGCATCCAGGCCAACCCCTTCATCCCCCACAAGGACCAGGTCCGCGGCTTCGTCTACGACTGCGCCACCGGCAAGCTCAACGAGGTGTCTGCGGCGTAGAGTGGCGCACCGCCGTCGGCCTTCTGCGCGGGGTATCTGCGGCCTGGAGCATCCCACCACGGCGGGGGCCGGATTGTTTTCTGTATCGTTTTGTAGCTGTTGTGACACATTGCCGCTACAAGACGATATTTCTTGGCGAAACAATCCCCCCTTCCCGGCGGCGCGTCCGGCTCGGCATCCCGCCACAGCGGGGGCCTGATTGTTTTCTGTATCGTTTTGTAGCTGTTGTGACACATTGCCGCTACAAGACGATATTTCTTGGCGAAACAATCCCCCCTTCCGGGCGGCGCGTCCGGCTCGGCATCCCGCCACGGCGGGGGCCGGATTGTCTTCTGTATCGTCTTGTAGCTGTTGTGACACGTTGCCGCTACAAGACGATATTTCTTGGCGAAACAATCCCCTCTCCCGGGCGGCGCGTCCGGCGTCACGGTAGCGGCGGCATGGTCGCCGAGGACGTCCGCGTTCGCGTGGCGGCGGATGGCGAGGTTGCGGCACATGGCTGCGTCATTCATAAAGCGACGGTAGGGGAGCGCGCCGGTTTCGCGCAACGGCCCCGTGTCAGGGTCCCACGCGTCCCGGCCCGCCGTCCCCGCACGCCCGCCGTTGCTGCGGGTGGGATGGCATGCCCGCTCCCCTTGCTGCATTACCCCTAGTCCCGTGAACAGCGCCTTCCCTATGCTGTTCGTCGACGAATTTCGCACATGGGAGGGAGCCGCAAAGTGGCCACCTATCTCAATGACCCGCACGACAACCGGTGTCCTCGCTGCCTCCCAAGGACCCCCCTTGTTCATAGCTGTTCCAAGACCCCGAATCAGTTGACACTCCCCGTTCAGTTGCGATATTCTTCACAAGTTTGAAATGGCAGGGAGCAGATGGACCCGAATTTCATCACCGACCAGCAGTGGATCGAGTACCGGCACTTGGTGTCTTTGCTATGGCTTATCCCGATGCTGGCCTTTGCCCTTGTCACTTCGTTGTTGCTGCGCTTTGCCATCCTGCCCTCGCTGTGGAACAGCCGCGGCGAGGAGGTTGCCAGGAGTGACCCGGCGTGGGCCAAGATACACGAACTGGTGGTCAAGGCGCACGGGACATGGCCGCTAACGCAGTGGATGCTGCTGTTGGGTGCCCTCGGCGCGGTGGCAGCCCTGTTGGGGGTCCTCTTCATTGCTCAAGGCTGGGCAAGAGGCGTCATAGGGGAGACTTTCGGCAGATGGTGGATCTAGCTCCCCATCCAATCAACACCATAGCTACGGAGTACGCGTTGAAAGCCTGTCGAAAGGGTAGGGCGTCCTAATGCCACGGATGGTCTTACCTATCGCGGCGGTGGTCGTCGTGGCCGGGTTCTTCTTGGCCCTTGGCTATGTGTTTATTGTCGCCGGTGAAGCGGGCACCATCGTCCTCGGCCTCGGCATCATCCTCGCCGTGCTGGTCGTCGCAGGCCTGCGCGCCCTCGAGGGCTACCTGAATCGGGGCGGGCAGATCCTTGGAGGCCGCATCTCCCTGCCGCAGGGCGTCATGCCTTTCTGGCTCCCCGCCCTTGCCGTCATCGCTGTCGCGGGCACGTTCCTTGGGCTGGGCGGCCTCTTCATCCTGGGCGGCCACAACTTCACCATCATCCTCGGCCTCATCGTCATTATCGGCGTGCTCGTCGTGGGCGCGTCCATCGGCCGCATCGGCGGGGGCGACATGCGCTCGCGGATGCGCTCGTTCGTCCTCATCACGATGCTGACGCTCGTGGGCGGGAGCTTCCTCTTCGTGGGCGCGATTTTCAGCGGCAAGATGCTGGGCCACTACTTCTGGCCCATCGACAGCGTCTTCGTGGTGACGCCGGAGCAGCCCATCGACTTCCCGCACCCGCCGCACGTCGAGCGCGCGGGCATCGACTGCGTGTTCTGCCACAGGACGGTCGGCACGTCGGCGACGGCCAGCATCCCGCCGCTGCAGCAGTGCATGAACTGCCACCAGATCGTCGCGACGGAGAGCGCGGAGGTGGCCAAGCTGGCGGCGGCCTGGGACACCGGCGAGCCCATCCAGTGGATAAGGGTCCACCGGCTGCCCGACCACGTGCGCTTTGTGCACGAGTCGCACATCAGCTTCTTCACGGAGCAGGACAACGTGCCTCCCTCCGCCGTGTGCAGCGTGTGCCACGGCGATGTGGGCGCAATGACCACGGTATCCCAGGTCGAACAGTTGCAGATGGGCTTCTGCGTGGACTGCCACAGGCGGAACAACGCGCCCACGGACTGTACAACGTGTCACTATTAGGCGGTTGAGGACCAGAATCGTATGGCGCTAACACGACGGCAATTGCTGAAGTTCTCCGGCCTCGGACTACTGGGGGCGGTGGTCTTTGCCGGTTGCCGTATTCCGGACCGGGAGTTCATCGCGGAGAGCCCCGTGATGATCCCCGAAGACCTCGTCCGCGGCGACGACGTCTACTATGCGACCCTCGCCCGCCCGAACACCGGCGTCGAGAGCGTGCTGGTGCGCGTCATGCAGGGCCGCGCCAAGAAGATCGAGGGTAACCCCGACTACCCCATGAGCCGCGGCAAGCACTCGGCGCAGGCCGAGGCCACCCTGCAGGAGCTCTACCACCCCGACCGCATCGCGACGCCCCTGCGGCGTGTCGGCGAGCGCGGCTCCGGCGAGTTTGAGTCGATCTCCTGGGACGAGGCCCTCAACGAGCTCACAGGTAAGCTCTCCGAATACATGGACAAGCCGGACTCGGTCGCCATGATCACGGCGCCGCTGCGCGGGGCGCTCGGCACGGTGGTGGACCGGTTCGCCGAGAACTACGGCGCGCGGCGCTTCTCCTTCGAGGCCGTCGACCAGACGGTGGTGCGCACGGCGTTCAACCGCATGTACGGCCAGAACCGCCTGCCATCCTTCGACATCCAGAACGCGCACTACGTGCTCTCCTTCGGCGCCGACTTCCTGAGCCACTGGCACGCGCCGCTCCACTACAACTGGCAATACGGCGAGTTCCGCGACGAGACCGACGGGCGCGGCAAGCTGGTGCAGATAGAGCCCCGGTTCTCCCTGACCGCCGCCAACGCCGACAAGTGGGTCTACGTGAACCCCGGCACTGAAGGCGTACTGGCCCTCGCCATTGCCAAGGCCATTCTCGAAAACGGCGACGGCGACCTCGACATGATGGCCGCGCTGAAGGAGACAATCAACGCCCGCGCCCTGCCCATGAATACCGTCGAGGAGCTAACTGGCGTCAAGGCCGACGTCATCGAGACCCTCGCCCATGACTTCGCGGCGAACCAGCCCGGTGTCGCCATCGGCGGGGGGCTTGCCGCGGCACAGACCAACGGCCTCTACAACATGACCGCCGTGTACATGCTCAACGCGCTGGTGGGCAACGTTGGAAAGAAGGGCGGCGTCATCTTCAACCCGCCGGCGCCCATTCCCAACGTCGTCAGCACCGCGCCGGCCAACCCGCTCATGGAGTTCCAGCGCTTCGCCGACGAGATGCGGCGCGGCGAGGTCAACGCGGTGCTCGTGCGCGGCGTCGACCCGGCCCACGGCACGCCAGCCTCGATGCAGTTCGGCCGCTCGATGCGCGAGAACGTGCCCTTCATCGCCAGCTTCTCCAATTTCTTGGACGAAACGACCCTCCAGGCGGACCTGGTCCTCCCCGATCAGGCCACGCTGGAGTCCTGGGGCGACGACGTCCCGGAACCGGGCCCCGGCTACGAGGCCGTCGCCATGCAGCAGCCCGTGGTCATGCCATTTGTCGAGGGGCGCGCGTTCGGCGACGTCCTCCTGACGCTCGTCGAGGAGATGGCTGGCCGCATGACCCGCAACATGCCGTGGGCCAACATGCAGGAAGCCGTTCGCTCCGTCGCGCAGGAGCTCTGGATCAAGAACCGCGGCTCCATCCAGCAGTACGAAAACTTTGAGGAGTTCTGGGTTGCCGTACTGCAGCGGGGCGGCTGGTGGGACACCAACGCCAAGGCCTCGGCGCCCCAGGCGCCCGACCTCGAACAGGCCCCGGGCGACGCCTTCCCGGCGTTCACCGGCTCCGCGAGCGAGTACCCGTTCCACCTGCTGCCCTTCCCGTCGCACTCCATGGGCGACGGCTCCGACGCGCACCTGCCCTGGCTGCAGGCCACGCCCGACCCCATCACCACCGCCGCCTGGAGCACCTGGGTCGAGATAAACCCAAGGGACGCCGACGCCATGGACATGCGCGAGGGCGACATCGTGACCATCGAATCGCCGCAGGGGTCTATCGAGGCGCAGGTGTACGTGAACCCCGCGACGGCCCCCGGCACGGTCAGCGTGCCTATGGGTCAGGGCCACAGCAGCTTCGGCCGTTACGCAGAGGGCGTCGGCAGCAACGTGATGGAAGTCCTAGACGCCGCCTCGGACGAGTCGACGGGGGCGTTCGCATGGGGCGCGACGCGCGTCCGGCTGGCCAAGACGGGCCGCCGCGAGCGAGTGATCAAGTTCGAGGGCATGGTGGTCGCGGTGACACTGCCGCACCGCACGGTCTACGAGATCTCGTCCGGCAATGGCGTAGGCGGACACTAGGAACACATGAGCAATGACGTTCGCGCCTAGGCAGCACACAGGCGGCGCGGACCGAGGAGGACCCGGTGGCAGTAGAACGAAAATGGGGCATGGCGGTGGACGCCGACAAGTGCACGGGCTGTCAGGCCTGTGTTGTCGCGTGCCAGTCGGAGAACAACATTCCCATCAATGAGCCGGACCACTTCCTGCAGCGTCGGGCCATCCAGTGGATCCGCATCGAGCGGTACTGGGAGGGCGAGTTCCCTGACGTGAAGGCGCGCTTTGTGCCCATGCTCTGCCAGCACTGCGAGAACGCACCGTGCGAGTCCGTGTGCCCGGTCTTCGCGACCTACCACAACAGCGAGGGCCTGAACGTGCAGGTGTACAACCGGTGCATCGGCACGCGCTTCTGCGCCAACAACGACCCCTGGAACGTGCGCTTCTTCAACTTCTGGGAGCCGGTGTGGCCGGAGACCCTCCGCAACCAGCTCAACACCGACGTCACCGTGCGCAGCCGCGGCATCATGGAGAAGTGCACCTTCTGCATCCAGCGCATCCGCCGGACGACGCGGGACGCGGGGCTCGAGAACCGCGAGGTGGAGGACGGCGACGTCGTTCCGGCGTGCGTGCAGTCCTGCCCCACCAACGCCCTCGTCTTCGGCGACATGAACGACCACGACAGCCAGGTCGCCCACCTGCGCGAGGACGGCCGGCAGTACCGGATCCTGGAGCACCTGGGCACGGAGCCCAGCGTATCGTACCTGGCGAAGATAGACCCCTACGCGGCATCGGAAGGGGAGCATGCATAACGGCGGACCACACGGTCACCACGTAGACCTGCTGGAGCGGTCATCGGAACAGGCCGCCATCGAGGTGCTGGGCTGGACGGAACGCACCGGGCCCGTATACCTGCTGGTGGTGCTGGTCCTGGCCGCCCTGACGGCGTTGGGCGTGGTGGGGTTCGCCATGAAGGCGGGCAACGGCGGCCTCGACGAATACTCGGGCTGGGGCTACCTCGCCGCAGGCCTCGGCTTCATCCTGACGACGAGCCTTTCCGCGCCGCTGGTCGCCATCGCGCCGCGGTTCGCCAAGTCGCACTGGAACCGCTACGTGTCCCGCATCGCAGAGACGTGGTCGGTCGTGGGCCTGCTGGCGCTGGTCATCATGATTCCCTTGCTCATCTCCCTACCCCCGGGCGAGGGGCGCAACACCCACCTGCTCTACAACACGATCGCCGAGGGCTGGCCGGTCGGCGCGCCGCACTTCTACGTGGTGCTGGTCCTGGGCTTCCTGGTGCTCAACGGCTTCGGGCTCTTGTGGGCCTCCAACATCCCCGACTTCGCGCTGGCCAAGGACCGCATCGGCGGGCTGCGCGGCGCCCTCTACTCGAAGCTCGCCCTGGGTTGGGTGGGCTCCAAGCGGCAGTGGCGCGCCCTGCGAGCGGGCATGGGCGTGCTGGGCGCCCTCTACTTCGCGGCCATCGTGTGGGCGCACACCGTCGTGAGCTTCGACTTCGCCCAGAGCCTCGTGCCCGGGATGCGCGACACCGTCTTCCCGGCCTGGCAGGCCCTGGGCGGCATCCAGTCGGCCCTCGCGACGGTCATCGTGACCTCTTTCGTGATTCGCATGGTCGGCGGGTTCAAGGACTACATCGGCGTCAACCAGTTCTGGAGCATGGCCAAGCTGATGCTCGCGTCGTCGTTGCTGTGGATGTACTTCTGGTGGTCCGGCTTCATCATCTACTGGTACGGCAAGACGCCGGTGCAACAGGACCTGCTGCAGCTCATGTGGTTCGGCCCGTACAGGACCATCTTCATCATCACCATCTGTCTGAACTTTGTGGCCCCGCTGGCCATCCTCATGTGGAACCCGGTCCGCAAGAGCATCCTGGGGCCGACGATCGTGGGGAGCCTCATCATCATCGGCGCCTTCTTCGACAAGATCCGTATCTACGTGTCCTCCTATTCGCTGGGGGACCCGTTCGGCCACTCGTTCGAGGAAGTGCCCGCGGCGGTGACGCCGGCGATGGGCGACGTGCTCATGCTGGTGGGCGTCGTGGGCGGCGCGCTGCTGCTGTTCATGCTCGCGATCAAGGTGGTGCCCATCTTCAATCTGTGGGAGCTGCGAGAAGCCTCGCTGCTGCAGGTCATTCGACCGTTCAAGCGGCTGCCGCTCAAGATTCTGGCAAAGCCGGAGTAAGCCCTCTCCGCGTCATTCCCGCGCAGGCGGGAATCGGGAGGGGCGGCAGGAACAAGAGGTTGGAAGGTAAAGGGGAAGGACAGGATGCTGATCAGGATTAGGAAAGGTTAGGAAGCAGGGATGCAAAAGCGCCCAGTTCTAACTGAACTGGATATCAACCGCGATCTGCTGCGGCCAGTGTTGGCGACGCCCATCTGGTTCTACTTCCTCATGGGCGGCTTGGCCATCGGCATCTGCGCGGCGATCGGCGGCTTTGCGTGGGCCATCAACCACGGCACCGGCGTGTACGGCATCAACCGCCCGGTGATGTGGGGCTTCCTGCTGGTCAACTTCGTGTTCTGGGTCGGCATCAGCCACGCCGGCGTCATGCTCTCCGCCATCCTGCGCCTGAGCAACGCCGAGTGGCGACGCCCCGCGACGCGCGCTGCTGAGGTGCTCACCATCTTCGCGCTGGGCACCGCGGCCCTGCACCCGCTCTTCCACACCGGCCGACCGTGGCGCATCTACTGGTCGATGCCGCCCGGCTACGACCTCGGTCGCGGCATCTGGCCGGACATCCGGTCGCCCTTCGTCTGGGACCCGACGGCCATCTCGACGTACCTGACGGGCACGACGCTCTTCGTCATCCTGCTGCTCATCCCGGACCTCGCGGTGCTCCGCGACCGTTCCTCGGGCGTGATGCAGAAGGTCTACGGCTTCATGAGCCTTGGCTGGCGCGGCAACACCCGGCAGTGGAAGCTCCAGATCATCGCGGGCTTCCTGCTCTCGGCGCTCATCCTGCCGGTGTTCGTCTCGGTGCACAGCATCGTGTCGTGGGACTTCGCCGTGCAGATCGCCGTCGAGGGCTGGAACGCCACCATCTTCGCGCCCTACTTCGTTATCGGAGCGGTGCACTCCGGCGTGGCCGGCGTGATCTCCATTCTGGCGCTGCTGCGGTGGATGTTCCGCTGGGAGAACTACATCCGCGACGACCACTTCGACGCGTTGGCGCGCCTGATGCTCGTGGTCGCGTCGGCGTGGTTCTACTTCTTCGTCGTCGAGTTCCTGATGGGCATCTACCCCAACGAGGAACCGGAGCTATCGCTGCGCATGCTGCAGGTCTTCGAGTGGCCGTTCAACGCAACGTTCATCGTCTTCATCCTGATGGCGTTTTTTGTGCCCGTGCCGCTCTGGCTCTTCAGGAGAGTGCGGCAGAACGTGGCCCTCATGTTCTGGACCACCATCATGGTCAACATCGGCATGTGGCTCGAGCGTTTCATCATCATCATCCCGAGCCTCATGCGCAAACAGCCGCTCACCTTCAACTGGGGTTCGTACAACCCCAGTCCAATCGAGCTGATATTGGTTGCGGGCAGTTTCTGTCTCGTATTCTTTGGAGTCCTCTCGTTCTCCAAGTTCTTCCCCATCATCCCCCTGGCGGACGCCAAGGAGGGGATAGCCATGGAGACGCACATTCGGGTGGGCAAGGTAATGGTCCCGGCTGCATACAGAGAAGAGTAGGCAAGCGAGGCAAGCTATGGCAGGTAGAAGTGTCCTGGGCGTGTTCAAAGAGGTCGATGAGGCCGTTGAAGCAGCAGATATGCTGAAGGAAAACGGCATGGACGATTTCGAGGTGCTGACCGGCACCCCGTACCCGGAGGGGGCCTTCGGCGAGAAGGTCGCCGGCCACCGGCTCTACGTGTGGCCGCTCATGGGCGCCATGCTCGGCTTCTCCATCGCGGTGCTGGTGACGGCGGGCACGCAGCTTGCCTTCCCCCTCGTGACCGGCGGCAAGCCCATCCTGGCGCTGCCCGGCATGTTCATAATCGCCTACGAGGGCACGATGCTGGGCGCCATCATCTCAACCATCATCGGCGTCATCTTCGAGTCCCGCCTGCCCAAGGCCAAGCTCGACCTCTACGACCCCCGCATCACGGAGGGCTACATCGGCCTGGTGGTCGTCGCCCCGGAGGGCGAGGCGGACCGCGTCGACGCCCTGTTCAAGTCGGCAAACGCGGCCGATGTGAAGCTGGAGCCGGTAGGAACGTAGTATGCAAGACCTGTTGCACAGAGGCGGCGCTCCCATGCGGCCCGCGCAAGGCGCGGCAGGCCGGCATGTCCTGCTGGCCCTCGCGGCGCTGGCGCTGATCATTGCCGCCTCCGGCTGCCTTGCCAAGAGCGGCACCTACGCCCCCATCGACTGGGCGGCGGAGATGCACTACACCCAGACCTACCGCCCGCAGGAGCCGCCGAGGCTCGACTCGCCCCCCGGCGCCGTGCCCTTCAAGTTCGCCGGCGACGAGCGAGCACTGACTCGCGAGCCCCACTACGACGCCGAGGACTACGCGACGCTGACCAACCCCCGCGAGGGCGAGGCCGGCAGCGAACCGGGCGCCGGTGCGGCCGCCGAGCTCTTCCGCTGGAACTGCTCCCACTGCCACGGCATGGAGGGCGCCGGCGACGGCCGCGTTGCTGCGTTCCTGGATGCCTACAACTACGTGCCCGTGCCCGACCTGACCGCGGACGCCACCGTCGAGAAGTCGGACGGCGACATCTACGGCATCCTGACCAACGGCGTGCTGGTCATGCCCACCTTCAAGAACCTGCTTTCGGCGGAGGACCGCTGGCTGTTGGTCGACTACGTCCGGGAGCTGCAGGGACGCTAGCCTCGGCGCGGCCTTCCCCCGCAACGTGCCCATGCCCTACGATGTTCAGTATGCGCGGCATGTTCCCGCGCCCGGAGAGACGGTGGGGCCACCATCAGCCCGGTCCGTTCGCCCTGAGCCTGTCGAAGGGTCCCGGGAACGAATTGCATGGCATGGGGCGCCCAGGGCGGTGACGCACGTGACGACGGTTCGGCGAATGGCAACGGTGTTCTTGGTCTTGGCCGTGGCGGCCCTCGCGCTGCTGGCCTGCACGACTTCCGTTTCGCCGCAGCCCGAGGCCGAGCGGCGCGCGCAGGCCGTCGACAATTCCCTGATCTGCCCCATATGCCCCGGCGAGACCATCGACCGCTCGCAGGTGCAGCTGGCCAAGGACATGCAGGCCATCGTGCGGGTGCAGATCGACGAGGGCCGCACCGACGAGGAGATCCGGCAGTTCTTCGTCGACCGCTACGGCGAGCGGGTGCTCGCCGCGCCGCCACGCGAGGGCTTTCACTGGCTGGTCTGGGCCGCGCCCCCCGTGGGCGTCGTCCTGGCGCTGCTGACCCTCTTCTGGGTGACGCAGGCCATGGGCCGCCGCCCGCCGGAGCCGCCGCTCGCCGAGGGCGACACGGACGCCGACCTCGCGCCCTACCTGCTGCAGGTGGACCGCGAGCTCAACGCCAGCGGCGACACCGCCGTTCGCCCTGAGCCCGTCGAAGCCTGTCCTGAGGGCACTCGAAGGGGGCGCCCACAAACGGACACTGGGAAGGACACCTAACCCATGGCGGACCTTGGCAACATAACGCTGCTGCTCGCGGTGGCCCTCGCGGCCTACGCGGGCGTCGGCTCGTTGGTCGGCCAGTGGCGGCACTCGCCCGACATGGTCCTCAGCGCCCGCTACGCCGCCTACCTGACGCCCCTCATGCTCATCGCGTCGATGCTCGTGCTCATCGCCGCCTTCGTCGACCACGACTTCTCCCTGCGATACGTGGCCGGCCACAGCAACCGCGCCATGGACCCGTGGCTGACGTGGGTCGCCTTCTACGCCGGCAACGAGGGCTCGCTCCTCTTCCTCGCCGCCATCTTCTCGGGCGCCGCCGCCCTCGCCATCCGCCTCGCCCCCGACGAGGTCCGTCCGGCATTGCCCTTCACCACCGCCGTCCTCATGGGCGTTACCCTCTTCTTCGTCGCCGTGATGATGACCATGGCCAACCCCTTCTTCGAGCTGTCCGTCACGCCGCCCGACGGCCAGGGCATCAACCCGCTCCTGACTCACCCGGGCATGTTCTTCCACCCGCCCATGCTCATGTCGGGCCTCATCGGCGTCGGGCTCCCCTTCGCCTTCGCCATCGGCCACCTGCTCGCCGGGCAGACCGGCGACGAGTGGGTCGACACCGCCCGCACGTGGGGCCTCATCGTCTGGGTAACCCTCACCATCGGCCTGCTGCTGGGCGCATGGTGGGCGTACACCATCCTTGGCTGGGGCGGCTACTGGGCCTGGGACCCCGTCGAGAACGCCGGGCTGCTCCCCTGGCTGCCGCTGACGGCCTTCATCCACTCCATCATGGTGCAGCGCCGCCGAGGCATGTTCCGCATGTGGAACATCGTCCTCATCATCCTTGCGTGGGGCCTCGCCATGTACGGCATGTTCATGAACCGCGGCGGCCCCGTGCCCTCCGTCCACTCCTTCGGGCAGTCGACGATGGGGTGGGTGTTCCTCATCTTCCTCGGCGTGAACCTCATCGGCGCGTTTGCCGTCTTCTTCTGGCGCTACAACCGCCTCCGAAGCGCCGCGCCCCTCGAGTCGAGGCTGTCGCGAGAGGCCGCGTTCCTCCTGAACAACCTGCTCTTCCTGATGATCGCCCTCGTGACCCTCTGGGGCGTGGTCTATCCCCTGGTCACAGACGTCTTTCAGGGCGTGACCGTCACCGTCGGCCGCCCCTACTTCGATATCATCGCGGGCCCCTTATTCCTTGCGCTGGTGGCGCTGATGGGAGTCGGGCCGCTGCTGCCCTGGAGGAGGGCGTCCGGCGGCGGGCTTTTGCGCCTCATGCGCTTCCCCATCATCGTGGGGGTGATCGTGGCCGCGTTGGCCGTCGGGTTGGGCGCGCGCTCGCTGCTGCCCGCGCTGGCATTCGGCGTGTGCGGCATCGCCGCGGCGGGCATCCTGCGCGAGTGGGTCAAGGGCGCGCGCGTGCGCCACGGCCGGGGCGAGAACTACTTCACCGCCTTCACCCGACTTGTCGCGTCCAACCGGCCGCGCTACGGCGGTTACATCGCGCACCTCGGCATCGTGCTGGTCGCCTTCGCCGCGACGGGCTCGTCGTTCTACAGCGTGCAGGAGGACTTCTCCCTCGCCCCCGGCGAGCGCGCGGCCCTCGGCAGCTACGAGATCGAGTTCCTCGGCAGCACCATGCAGTCGAAGTCCGACCGCGTGGAGCGCCGCGCCCAATTGATGGTGTACAAGGACGAGCAGCCCCTCGAGCAGATCGAGGCCGGCTTCGCCTTCTACCCGAGCTTCTCCATGGCCGCCACCCGCGCGGGCATCCGGCAGACGCCCGTGGAGGACCTGTACGTGCTCGCCAGCGAGTTCTCGCCCGACGGCCGCGCCCTCTTCCGTGTCCACATCAACCCGCTCGTCGTGTGGCTGTGGATAGCGGGGCCCATCATGGTGCTCGGGACCCTCGTGTCCCTGTGGCCGGAGCGCCAGCGGGCCGCCGTCGCCCTGCCCGTCATGCGCCCGGTTCCAGCCGTCAGCTAGCAAGAATCCAACGTGGGAGATCGATAGCGTGTGGGCCTTGGTCATTGGAGCAGCGCTGGCCCTAATCGCCGTAGCCGTCGTGTTGCTGCCGTTCCTGCGCTCGCGCCGCGACGCCGACCCCCTCACGCCCTGGAACGCCGAGGGCGTCCGCACCCAGCGCGAGGGCCTCTACAGCGCCCTCGAGACGCTTAACCTCGAGCGCGAGCTGGGTCAGGTGGACGCCGAGGAGTACGAGCGGCAGATGCGCGAGTACCGCCGCCAGGCCGCCCTGCTGGTGCGCGAGCAGGAACGGCTCCTCGGCGAGGCCGCCTCCCCCGACACGGCCCTGGAACGCGAGGTCCAGGAGGCCCGCGCCCGCCTGCAGCGCATGGAGGACGACGCCCCGTGAGAGCCCTCGCCCTCGCGCTGCTCGCCGTCCTTGGCCCACTCGCTGCGTTCCCCGTGGGCGTCGGGGCGCAGGTACCCACGGGCCTTGACGGGCAGTCGCCCTCGACGCTCAGCGGCACGGTGCGCAACGGCACCGCCGGCGCCGCGCCCCCCATCGGCCTGCGGGTGACCCTTAGCTACCAGGTAGCGTCCGGCGAGCTCGTGGAACACGACACCATCACGGCCCTCGACGGCTCCTTCACCTACACGGACCTCCCCCCGCAGGGCCTCCCCGGCTTCGAGCTCCGCGCGGACTACCTCGACGTCGAGTACACGAACCGCGTTCTCGGCGAACCCCTCACCGGTCCCCTCGACCTGACGGTATACGAGCTCACCAGCGACTTTTCAGTCCTCTCCCTCGTTGACGACACCCTCGCCGTCACGGGCGCCGACGGCAGCCGTAGGCAGTTCGCCGTGCTGGAGGCCGCGAGGCTGCGCAACGCCAGCGACCGCACCTTTCGCGCAGACGTCCTGGTCGACGGCCCCATGAGCATGGTGCGCTTCTCGCTCCCCGACGGCGCGGCGGACCTGGACGTCGAGTCGTCGCTGCCCGGCGGCCACGTCCTGCAGGTCGACCGCGGTTTCGCGCTCACCATGCCCGTCCCCCCCGGCGAGCACGACATCCTCTTCGTATACCGCGTCCCCTACGAGTCCTCCACCAAGCAGTACACCCCCAACTTCCCCATGGGCACGGACTCCTACCGCGTCATGGTGGTCAAGGGGGTTGCGGAGAGCGCCGGCCCCGGCATGCGCAGCGTTGACGACATCGCCATCGGTGACACGGAATACGTGGTGCTCGAGACCGGCCCCCTCGCGCCCGGACAGCCCGCCGCCCTCATGCTGTACGCCCTGCCCGAGCCCACGCTGCTGGAGCGCGCCAACACCACCGTCCGCAGCGACGGCTTCCGCAGAGGCGTACTGCCCGCTGCCGTCGGCCTCGTGTTGGTGGTGCTGGTCGGGGTCATCCTGCTGCGCCGCCGCTTCAACGCCCACGGGCCTATCGTCATCTACACCTACGGCGAGAAACCCGGCCCGCCAACGCACGCTTACCTCGTGGAGGAAATCGCGCGTCTCGACGCCCAATTCGAGGCAGGTGAGATCGACCCCGAGGAGGACTACGAGCGGCAGCGGGCTAGGCTGGTTGAGATGGCGAGGGAGACGCGATGACAACGGACGCCGACCGGCAGTCAAACCGCCAGCGCCTCATCGTCATGGCGCTCGTGGCCGTGCCCCTCATCGCCTTCTTCACCGTGCTCGGCATCGCCCTCACGCGCAGCGGCGGCGTCCCCGCCGGCGTCGCCATCAACAGCACCTTCGGCGAGGCCGACGTCGACGTGACCGCCGCCCGCGACTTCACCCTCACCACCTTCGACGGCGACGTGCTGCGCCTCTCCGACCTCCGTGGCAGCTACGTCATGGTCGACTTCTGGTCGTCGTGGTGCCCCCCCTGCCGCGAGGAGGCGCCCACCCTAGCCGCAGCCTACGACCGCTACCGCACGCAGGGCGTCGAGTTCGTGGGCGTCGCCGTCTGGGACATCGATGACGAGGCCGCCCGCTTCATCGAGGAAAGCGGCGCAACCTACCCCGCCGGCGCAGACACCCGCGGCGTCATCGGCGTCGACTACGGCCTCACCGGCATCCCGGAAAAGTACTTCATAGACCCCCAGGGCCGCATAGTCCGCAAATACATAGGCCCCATGAGCGAAGAAGTCCTGGACCGCATCCTCCAAGAGCTCCTGGCGTCGCCGTAACCCCAATTCGTCGTTCCCGCGAAGGCAGGAACCCAGAGGGGTCGGTGAGGGGGACTGCTCTATCCGTCAACAACTACCAATACGTGTTCTCGTTAAGATCTGCCAAGGCCCTAATTAGTTCCTTGGCGTCCTCAATGCCTTCCCTAACCGAGTCCTCGTCCAAATACGCCTGATAGAAGTTAGCATGAAGCGCCTCCATTGAACGAAGCAGCCTCCGTCTTACGATGGCGTTGGCGGGATCCCGACTTATGAGTTCATTTGCATTTTCGATAAGTCGTCTATGCGACCCCAGTGGCCAGCTCCGCTGACGGGCAATGGAGTTTACATAGTGGGAAACCGCTCCCCACGCTTTCTCGGAAGCTTGAAGCAAATCTCCCTTTCGAAATTCGTCTTCAGCGTGATCCAAGAATTGAGTGCTTATCTCTCGGTGTTGCTCCGCCGTAGCCACAATCATTCCCCTGCGTGAGCCTTGGGCTCCGTGTATTCAATTAGCGAATATTGGCCTTCAACTGCCAGAAACCAAATTGTCGTCTCAACGCCGTACACGTCGATCAGATGGAGAGCTTCTCCTAATTTGAAATGTACGGCAGGAATTGCGAGTCGCCCGTTAATGGCAATGTTGTCGGCGTATACATAACCATCTTTGTCTGGATTGAGGCGCCCCGTAATTCCTGGTATGTAGCCTGTGTTCTTGATAAAGAGGACTGCCTTCCTGTCGTCCTTGGACGGCTCTAACCCAATGGAGACGATCTCTGATATTTTCGAGAGGGTTTGACAATAGGGCAGGTGGCCCTCGGCAGCTACCAGCACCTTCATTGCCTGGTCAGTCCGGTACAGATCCACCTGAAATTTGCCGTCTGCGTGTGTCTGGCCAGTGAGGTATCTTCCGTCAGGATAGGCTACAAGCACAGCGGCGCCTTTTACAGGAGCCCCCCCGTGCGCCTTAATTTGGAATACTACGTCTGCCATGTATCACTCCGTCGACTAGAGTCGGCTACTCTTGGACTTCGGCAACTATCACCATTATCCCATACTTGGGCTATGCCTTGTCATTAAGGAAGGATCTCCTAGTGGGTCCGTAGCCCCACTGTCGTTCCCCACGCCCGTTCGCCGGGAAATCGTAGCGCATGCCCCGCACTCGATCGGGGTAAGCAGCGGCCAGCCCGCGCCCCGCCTCTCCGTTTGTCCCGCCAGCACATGTCGCAGTAAGATGCACCAACTCGGCTTCATGAGCGAGACCCCCCAAGCTATACCCGCGTCATATGCATGGAGGTCAGGCATGTTCCACTTCCCAGGGCCATTCCATTGGAAGATCCGCACTGCCAGGCAGCTGGAGAAGATGGGGCTCGACGAGAGCGCCGACGCAATCTGGGGAATCACCGAGAAAAGCACGCGCGAAAGGCATGAGAAGGAAGCGCGCAAGGCCCAGCGCAGGGCAAGCCGCAAATCACCTTTCGGGAAGCTGCTGAACATCCTCGGCTTCTGATCCAAGTCACCCGAGCATCCAACCCCTCCGCAGGCGCGCTCCGCCGATCCGTTCGCCCTGAGCCTGTCGAAGGGCCGTCCGCTAGGTTGCCCCTCACGTTCGCAGCTTGGGTAGGCCCCCCCACCCAGCACCTACTCCTGCGAAAGCAGCCAGCCCACCAGCGCGTCCACGAAGTCCCCGCCGTAGCCAGGCGCATGGCCGCTCCCCGAGCCAGTCCACAGCTCGACAGTGACCCCCTCGGCGCACCCCGATTCCATGCGAAACGCCTGCGTCTCGGCGCCCACCACGTACTCGTCCAGGTCAAGGGTGGCACGGCTGGGCGCGCTCAGGCCAGTCGCAGCATCACCGAACCCCCCACCACTCCCCCTCCGTGACGCCGATTCCCCGTCACGCTACCATGCGGCTGACGGGGTTGTTCGCGATGGTCCGCCCGGTGGGGGTGTTCCGGTGAAGCCGCACGTCGGCCTCCGCAGTAGCCCCCGCCCACACACAACCGAGAGAGGGTTGCCATGCTCCGCACACGCATCTTTATCATTCTTGCTGGCCTCGCCGCCATCCTGGTGGCTTACGGCTCCGTCTTCGCGTTCCTCGCGCTCGATGGCGACAACGCCAGCCTTCGCGCGACGCAGACGGCCCTCGACGACACCACCGCGACCCTCCAGGAGACGCGTGTGGCCCTCGCCGAGTCCAACCGGGACCGCGTCGCGCTGGCGGACACGGCCGAACGGCTGCAGCAGGACAAGGCTGGCCTGCAGCGAGACAAGTCCAGCCTCCAGGCAGACATGATCGCGCTGACAGGATACCTGAACAGCGAACTGGCGAAGAACGGCGCCCTCACCGACGACCTGGAGGCCGCCGGTGTTGCCCACGTACAACTTCGAGGGGAGTGGGTCGAGCTGCAGTCGCAAATCACGACTATGTCGGACGAGAAGGCAGACGTGGAATGGAGGCTCGGTGAAATGACACAGCGGTTCGAGGCGCGGGACGCCGACTACACCGCGCTGTACACGCAGCACCAGCAGTTGGTGCAGGCAGTCGGCGCCGTCGAAGAGCTCACTGCCCGGGCCAGCGGCCTCCGCAGCGCGATTGCCACGCTGGAGGAGCGTCGCCAGCCGCTCTTGCTGGCCATGCAGCGGCAACGCGTCGAGGGGTTCCTCTGCACGGGAAGCATGGAACCCAAGCTCACCTGCCTGGACACGGCCACGTGGATGCCCGACTTCTCGCCGGAGGAGATAGTCGTCGGAACCATCATCAGCTTCGACAACCGTGGCTGCTGGAGCGACGCGGTTGGCGGCAGGTCAGCGCACCGGGTCGTCTCCACACACGTCATCGACGGCGTCCACTACTACTGGCCCAAGGGCGACGCCCACGCCGACGCCGACGGCTGCTGGGTGCCCCACACGGCCGTTGACGGCTACCTCATCGAACTCCACAGGAACACCGTGACGGCCAATGCCGAGCTGCGCGACAACGTGAACGCGGCAAACGCCGCGTACTCCTCGGCATGGGAAGCGTATCTGGACGCCATCCAGGCATACTGCGGCCACCGGAATCCCCAGCGATGCAGCGTCTCCACATCCAACGAGCTGGGACGGCAGGCGCAAACCCTGTGGGGCCAAGTCCAGGAAGCCTCCGCCCTCTACACCTGCTGGTACAACAACGCGGCGGCATCCCAATACCCAGGCCACATCCCGAACACATGCTAGCCGGGTAGGCAGGCGCGCGTACCCGCCGAGCCATTCTCGAGTCAGCATCACACCGAGTGGACTCACTCGGAGTACACTACGGCTACCCCGTCCTCGACGGGGCGGCGGCGGGTATCGGGTCGGAAGGAGAAAAACCGTGGTGGCAAACAAAGGCTACATAGACGCGGACGGGCATGTCTTCGATGGCGGCGCATACCGCCGGTACATCGAGGCGCCCTACGACCAGCGCATGGGGTTCGCTGCCGGCGGCGATAGCTTTGATCGCGGCATGAACGGCGCGATACAGCAAAACACGGACACCACCGCGCAGGTGTGGTTGGAGGTCCTGGACCAGGGTGGCCTCGACAAGACCGTGCTCTTCCCCACCGCCGGACTTGGCGTGGGTTTCATTCGGGAGCCGGACTTTGCGGTAGCCTTCTGCCGCGCCTACAACAACTACATGTCGGAGGAGTTCATCAAGGTGAGCCCTCGCCTGCACGCGGTCGCTCTCCTGCCCCTGCAGGACGTCGACGAGGCGGTCAAGGAGCTGGAGCGCGCCGTAACCGAGCTGCACATGGTGGGCGCAATGCTCGCCACCGACGGCCCCTGGGTCCTCGGCGACCCGAAGTTCGACCCCCTCTACCAGGAAGCACAGCGATTGGGCACGATGGTAGGACTCCATGCCGGCGGTTCGCTGCGAGGCCGCGGGTTTGAGGAGTATCTCATCAACCGGTTCATCCAGAGCCACACGCTGGCACATCCCGGCGCGCAGATGCGCCACATGGTGAACATGGTTCTCGAAGGGGTGCCGGAGAAGTTCCCGGACCTGAAGATCGCCTTCCTGGAGGCGGGATGCACCTGGGTGCCCTTCTTGATGGACCGCATGGACGAGAACTTTGAGTTCCGCGGCTACCAGGAAGCTCCCCTGTTGAAGAAGAAGCCGAGCGAGTACGTCGCGAGCCCCAACATCTTTGTGTCTTGCGAACCGGAAGAGCGGTTGCTGCCGGAGACGATGCGGATCATAGGCGAGGAAAGTGTGATTTACGCTTCAGACTGGCCGCACTGGGATGGCAGCTACCCCGAGTCGCTGTACGAGTTGGAGGCCCGAGAAGACCTGTCCCCGGAGCAGGTACACAAGATCCTCGTCGATAACCCCAAGCGGCTGTACGGACTGGCATAAGGAAATGACAAACGAAGAAGTGTGAACCTCACAAGACTCGACGAGCTCCATTGCGGGCCCGCCGTCGTCCTAGAAGTCCGTCAGTCCGTTCCGCGCGGCCCAGAGCACCAGCTCCTGCATCGACGAGACGTCCAGCTTCTCTTGGATGCCGTAGACGGCGTTGCGAACGGTCACCGGCCTGATGCCCCGCTCCTCCGCTATCCTGGCGTAGGACATGCCCCGCGCAAAGGCGATGAGTATCTCCCGCTCCCGGGTTGTCAGGCCGGCGTCCAGGGCGGCATCGCCCGTCCCTGCCTTGCGCATCCCCCTGAACACCCTCCTGACGACGTCGGCGGGCACGTGCAGCTCACCCTGCGCCACGCCGCGCACGACCGCCAGCAGCCGGTCCAGGCCCGTTTCCTTTTGGAGGTACCCGGTGGCTCCTGCCGCCACTGCCCCAACAACGGCGTCCTCCTCGGTCGAGGCCGTCAGCATGAGCACGCGGGTCTCGGGGTGGGCCGCCATGATCGTCCTGCACGCCTCCACCCCATCCATCTTCGGCAACATCACGTCCATGACGATGATGTCGGGCAACACCTCGGCGGCCACCCTCACCGCCTCCTCGCCGTCGGCAGCCTGTCCGACCACTTCGAACTCCCCCGACTGCTCCAGCACCTGCTTCAGGCCGACCCTCACGAGGGTGTGGTCATCGACGATCATCACCCGTAGGCGCTTATCCGATGCCATCCCGGTTCCCTTCCCCCTCGCGAGGTGGCGGAATCACGCAAGTCACGCTCGCCCCGCCCAAGGCCCCTCTCGCTTCCACGACGATTCGCTCCCCCAGCCCCTTCCTATCGCCGTTCCCGCACATCCTGGGACCTCCCCTCCACGGCCTGCTGCTCTCGTCGTCCTCACTCCTTCTCCCGCAAACGGTGACAATAGTAATGGATATAAATAGACTACAATATGATACAATTCACTCGATACTAAAGTATCGGTAGCCTGTAATATTCCGGGCGACGCTTTGCCTGTAGGGTAATCCGCCTCTCCGAGACATTGAGCGGGCTTCGGGCGATCACCGTTCCCGGACAGGGCAGGCGTAGCGGCCCGGAGGGAGGGACGCTCCCGGGCCGCTATGCCGCTAAGCAGGAGGGAGGCAGACTTGCGAAAGCTAATCGCGTTAACTATGGCGGTTCTGCTAATCTTGGCGGCTATGGCCTGCGGGGCCAGCGACGAGGACCTTCAGGCTGAGTACGACCGCGGGTACGGGGCGGGCGAGGCTGCGGCAATGGCTATGGAACAGGCGAAGGAGACTCAAGTTGCAGTAGCCGTGGGCGAGTGGAGCCTGACGGTAACCCCATCCGTCTTTAAGGCCGGCGTCAAGGAAATCACGGCGGCCAATGGCGGGCCGGATGACGCGCACGAGGTAGTGCTTTTCCGGACGAATAGGCCGATTGCCGAGTTGCTGGAGATCGCGGACAACAACCATGAAGAGCCCGGCTTCTTGCCCGAGGAGGGTGTGGACGGCGCCGAGTTCATCGGAGAGATTGAAGAGTTTGAGGTTGGCCAGTCCGCTTCCGGTGAGTTTGACCTTGCCCCAGGGCGGTACGTCTTCCTCTGCAACATCGTGACTACGGATGAGGAAGGGCACGAAGGGCACGCTGATGCCGACGCCCACTTCCGAAATGGGATGTACTCCGAGGTCTTCGTAGTAGGCTAAACGTTTCTGGTTCCCACGGGTGGGTCGCCACGTCCCGGCGGCCCACTCAAAGGAAATGAGAAACGACGCCAGCGCAACCGTACTGAGATGCCATCGCGCCAGGGGGCAGGATGGTACGGGGCGACCACGAGGTCACAGTCCTGGCCCGATCCGCCGTACGCCCTCTTGGGAATTCCAAAGCTGAATGAGCGCCGGGCGCGGCGCCTCCTCCCGCGCCCGAGTGGGGTGGACCCGCACTCCTTTACCCACCGCGCTTGCCCCCCAAACTCTGGGTTCCTGCGAAGGCAGGAGCCCAGAGGGGTGGCGCCAGCCAGCCATCTCGACGGCCCCGCCCCCAATAAACAACATCCCCACCGCTACGCCTGCACTCTCACTCGTCCAACTTCAGCAGCGCGGGACGGATCCTAGTATTCCAGTAATCGTTGCCGCTTGCCTGCCGAAGCTCCTCCACCAGTCGCGCCGTCTCCGCGCCGACGGCCTCGCCCAGCTCCGACGCCGAGCGCCCCCCGGCCAGCGCCGTCACCGCAGCCCGAAGCGTCATCACGTACTCCGCAACGTCGAGCGCAGCCCGGTCGGAAGCCGAGCGGGCCTGCAGTGCCTCCAGCTTCTCCAGCCACTCCAACCCCCGCTCGGCATCCTCAAAGCGGTCTTCCATGTCGTTCGTCGTGGTCATTCGGCATCCTCCACGCTCATCGAGTGTCTTGCCTACTATCTATTGAGAGTACGTGTCTCCCGGTGGGTTCTATAGCCATCTATTGGTTGATGGACGGACCATTGCCAATGCGGGCCAAGATTCTGTCGCGTAGGCTGTTTCGCAACTCAGAGGTGCTATTCCAAACGATGTGTGCATATTGACGCGTGTCAAAGTGAAGCTCATTTATCATGTCTCCACGACAAGTGAAGATAACGGGAATCCCAAGCCCATGCGCGAAGCCAGCTTCGTAGTATACGCCCCCTCTTACTCCATCGTTGCCATGTGTAAAGTCGGCTACAAGAAATCGTGACTGTCTAATCGCCGCGACTATGGCATCGTCGATTTTGTCAACTTTGGGATCACGGTCGATCCGCTTTGGCTCAAATCCGCAGTCACGGATGGCAGGAGCGATTCCTTCATCGTAAGCAGCTGTTAGTGGGTCGCCGAACCACATTGCTACAAATGCCTTGGAAGAATCAATGCTGGCTGCCTCATCAGCAATTCGGGCATGTCCGCCAACCGTAACCTGATACTCATATGAGTGAAGAATCGTCCCACCCGGAACTCTCCGTGTTGATTCCCGAACCCAACCTTCTTCCTCCAAATACTGGGCCAAATAGACGACTTCTTCAAGTGTGATGGATTCCGACCAAGCTAGCGCGCTCAGGACAATCGGATTTGTCGGCCATTCCGGATAGATTGGGCTACCAAATGCATCCTTGTACAACATTCCACGGTCGCCTGAGTGCTTCAACAGAGACACCGATTGTCCAACTACTGAGGTTTGTTTAGACAGGAACCTTAGCAACCTGTCGGCCCTCGCATGAATCGGGAGGGGACTCCTGCTAGTCACGTACTCGATTACGTTTACCGCGACAGTTGGGCAGGTATTTCCCTGCAACCGTTGATCGACCAGCCAAGTCGTTAACTGCGCCCTTTCAAGGTCATTCAGCCGGTCGAGGCTTTCGCCCGCACCCTTGGCAATTGTGTATCCCCCACCCGCCCGTTCAGACTCCATAACTTCAACCTCGCCAGTTTCAGGAATGCTCTGGCCTACGGCCTCGTAGCCCTCACTCCATATTCGGCAGGTTTCAATCTGATTGGACATACAGGCTGCTCCCTTCAAATGTCCAAGGATTCACACCGTGAATCACCCAACTGACGCAAGCATTTCGATTCAATGCTCACATCATACCCTTTCGGGTCGGGCTTGAAAGACCACCAATGCCGTTCCTCAACCCAACACCCCCGCCTCCACCCCCCCACCATGACGCCCCCACGCCCCACGGTGTACACTATCCCCCTAATCCACTTCTCCCCTACTCCACGCCTTTCCTTCATGCGCGGAGTGAAGAACAAGACCAAGGAGATGCCTGTGTGCGGAATCGCGGGGTACGTCGGGCCCGCTGACGCGCTGCCCGTCCTCCTCAACGCGCTCCACCGTGTCGAGTACCGCGGCTACGATTCCTGCGGCGTCGCCATCCTCGACGGCCAGGCGAGCTCTGGCTCGCGCAGCATCCGCGTCGCCAAGGCCGTCGGCTACGTCGAGGACCTCCGCGCATCGACGGCCCCGACCCCCGGCACGCTCGGCATCGGTCACACCCGCTGGGCCACCGTCGGCGCTCCCTCCGAGCTCAACGCGCACCCCCACCTCGACTGCACCGGCCGCGTCGCCGTCGTCCACAACGGCAGCGTCGAGAACCACTACCCCCTCCGCGAGGAGCTCCGTAGCCGAGGCCACCGCTTCCGCTCCGAGACCGACACCGAGGTCCTCGCCCACCTCCTCGAGGAGTCCGGCGGCTCCGTCGACGGCGTCGCCGAGGCCCTCGCCCGCGTGCAGGGCCCCTACGCTATCGCCATCCTCTTCGAGGGCCAGGACACCATCGTCGCCGCCCGCCGAGGCAGCCCCATCATCGTCGGCCTCGGCGACGGCGAGAACATGGTCGGCTCCGACGTCCCCGCCGTCCTCGAGCACTCCCACGGCTTCGTCCACCTCGAGGACGGCGACATCGCCACGGTCTCCGCCAACAACGTCGAGATCTACCACCGCCGAGAGCTCGTCCACCGGCGCGTCCATCACGTGAATTGGGGCCCCGAGGACGTCGACAAGGGCGGCTACGAGCACTTCCTCCTCAAGGAGATCCACGAGCAGCCCCGCGTCCTGCGCGACACCCTCGCCGGCCGCATCACCGCCGACGGCCACGTCGACCTCGACCTGAAGCTCGGCCGCCGCCCGCTGCCGGAGGAGCTCTTCTTCCTCGGCTGCGGCTCCGCCCACCACGCCGCCATGGTCGGCGAGGCCTTTGTCTCGTCGCTCACCGACACCCGCGTACAGGCCCTCGCGGCCTCCGAGATGGTGCGTCCCAAGCGGCGTGGCCCCGGCGCCTGGAGCGTCCTCGTCACCCAGTCCGGCGAGACGGCGGACACCGTCGACGCCGGCCGGGACGCGCGGCGGGCTGGCCACTTCACCCTCGCCCTCTCCAACGAGACGGAGAGCAGCATCACCCGCGTGGCCCACGCAACCCACCACCTGCGGGCCGGCCGGGAGATCAGCGTCGCCTCCACCAAGACCTACCTTGGGCAGATCGTCGGCCTCTACCTCCTCGGCCTCGAGCTCTTCCCGCCCAGCGATAGCCGTCGGCGCAAGCTCGTCGCGGGCCTGCGCCGCTTGCCGGAGGCCGTCCAGCAGGTCCTCGCCATGACGCCACAGTTGGAGCGGCTCGGCGCAGGGCTCGCCGCGGCGGAGCACGCCTTCATCATCGGCAAGGGCGTCAACTACCCCACCGCGCTGGAGGGGGCCTGGAAGTTCAAAGAGGTCGCCTACCTGCACGCCGAGGGCTACGCGTCCGGCGAGCTCAAACACGGTCCCTTCGCGCTCCTCGGCCCCGAGACCCCCGTCATCGCCATCATGCCCCGCGACGACACCTACGACCGCATGCTCACCGCCGCCGAGGAGATCCACACCCGCGGCGCGCCCATCATTGCGCTCACCGACTGCGACAACGCGGAGCTGCAGAGCATCGCCCAGTCCGTCGTCTGCCTACCCCCCACGGAGCCCATGTTCTCGCCCATCGTCAGCACCGCCGCGCTGCAGCTCATGGTCTACTACTGCGCCCTAGCCAAAGGCTGCCCCATAGACCGCCCCCGCAACCTCGCCAAAAGCGTCACCGTCCACTAACCCCCCCGTCTTACCGGCGAAAGCAGAGCCTGCCCCTTCGAAGGCAGGGGAACCCCGACGAGCGCGCACCCCCAACCGCAGGCGCGTTCCCTTCCCCCTAAGGGGGAAGGTCAGGATGGGGGAGCCCCGCCCTCACACCAGCAACAACCCTCGCGTCATTCCCCCAACCCCCACCGTCGTACCGGCGAAAGCCGGTATCCAGAGGTGCGCCGCGTGGGGCACCCCACCAACAACCCCCACCGCAAGCGCGCTATGCGAATCCGTTCGCCCTGAGCCTGTCGAAGGGCCCCCCGCTACAATCATTCCCGCTCACGCCAGCACCCACGCCCCCCCGTCGTTCCTGTGGAGGCAGGAACCCCGACAAGCGCGCACCCTTCACTCCGAGGCGAACCGAAGCCTGTCCTGATGCCACACGAAGGGCCCCCTCTCGCCCAACCCCCAACTCGTCATTCCTGCGAAGGCAGGAATCCAGAGGGGCTGTTGGTGGGGCATCACCACCTACCTCCTCCTACGAAGATAGAACAACACGCCAAGGATCGCCCCAACGACCACAATAACCGGCAGCAGCCACAGCAAGCCGGGCCCCCCCGTTTCCACTTCAGGCGTTGCCGCCACCGTCACAGCGGTTGCCGTCGGCGAGGGTGTGGCGGTGGGCGCCGCCGTCGGCGTGGCCGTGGGCGCCGCCGTCGCCGTGGGTTCCGCCGTCGGCGTCGGCACCGGCGTCGACGTCGACGTCGCGGTCGGCGCAGGCGTCGGCGAGGGCGAGGGTGTCGCCGTTGGGACCGGCGTGGCCGTCGGCTCAGGCGTTGGCGTGGCCGTGGGTTCCGGCGTTGCCGTTGCCGTGGGGGTCGACGTGGGCGTCGACGTCGGCGCAGGGGTTGGCGGCGGTCCGACGCGGAACTGCCTGTGGCCCGAGATTGCGCGTTCCTCTTTGTCCTGGTTCAGGATTTTGCCTGAGAAGACGTACTGCCCTTCCGCGGTGGGGACGGTCACAACGTAGGTGAAGCTGGAGTCGCCAAACAGGTTGAAGCGAACGACTTGCCCCTCTTCCGCAACCGGCAGCGACGCGCTGACGAAGCTGAAGCCCTCCGGCAGCGTCTCCGCCACCTGGCCGAAGGCGCCGAAGTTGCTGGCGGTGATGGTGACCCGGAGTTCGCTGCCGGGCGCCCCCCACGTCCGCTGGAACGTCCGGCTGGCGCTGTGCGTCTGCGCCTCCACGACGCCCGTCGGTGTCAGCAGCGCGACAGCGCCCACCATGGCGGCGATTGCCAGTGCCGCAAGTGCTCCCAGGGAAATACGGATCACTTTGTCCTCCTGTTTGCCGAGGTCATGCGTTCAACCCCGTCAACTCGCAAAGTAGAGCGAGATAACCTCCAGGACCATGGGCTTCTCAATGACGTCCGAGAAGTAGTCGCCAACCGCCTCTAGCACCTCGTTCTTCTCGATGATCCCGTTCCTGTTCAGGTCGTAGCGGTGGTATGGCGCCTCTGCCACCGCAATGTCCACGATGATGATGGCGCCCGTGCCCCCGCTGTCCGTGCCAGTCAGGTTGACCGTGTAGGTCTGCCCCAACGCCGGCGTTATCGCCTTGCCGAGCCGGATCTGCCCCGTCTCCTCGTCGACGGTGAAGAGGGCGGCGTCGGTCCCACTCAGGGAATAGGTGACCTCGAAGTCGTTGGGGTGCGTCGCGGTCACGGGGTCGCCCACGGCGTCGCCGACCTGCGCGTTCTCGTAGAGCGGACGCGATGTGCGGAAGCCGTCAACGAACTTGGGCGCGATGAGCGCGGGCCCGAAGCCACCGCCGCCACCACCGCCACCGCCGATGATCGGCGGGGGATTGCTGTCGTTGTCGGACACCGTCACCCTAACGCTGGCAATCGTGATGCCGTTATAGTCGTTGTCCGCGCTCGCCGCGCTGTGGGTCAGCGTGACCGTGTCGTTCGCTGTGTCCGCATCGTTGCCCGCCGTCACCGTGACCGTCTGGGACATGTCCCAGTCCGTCGTCGTGAAGGTCAGGCTGGCCGGGTTGGCGGTGACGTCCGTGCCCGCGTGCCCCGCGACCGTCACCGTCACACTCGCCGTCGGCTGGCTGTCGAGGACCACCGTGTAGCTCTCCCCGGTGGCGTCCTCCTCCGTTACCGTCAACGTCGACTCCGACACCGTGACGCCCGCCGCCGTCACCGGCGTCTCCAACACCTCCGCCGAGTACGCGCCGTTGTTGGCGCCGGTCCGCGTCGCTCTCATCCGCACCGTGTACTCGGTGCCGTTGCTGAGACTGCTGATCATGTGGCTCGTGGTCGAACCCGACGTGATCGTGGCCTGCCGGGTGCCGGTGTTATAGCTCTGGCCGCCCGACTTCCACTGCACCTCGTAGCCCGTGGCGTTGGCCACCGCCGTCCACTGCACCACCAGTTGCCCGTTGCCCGGCGCGATCATCACCCCCGTCACCTGCGCGGTATCGTTGTCATTGACGGTCACCGTCACGCCGGCGATCATGATGCCCTGGTAGTCGGTGTCCGTGCTTGTCGCGCTGTGGGTCAGCGTGACCGTGTCGTTCGTCGTGTCCGCATCCTCGACGCCCGTCACCGTCACCATCTGGGCCGTCTGCCAGTTCCCGGTCGTGAAGGTCAGCGTCTCCGGCAACACCGTCGCCTTCCCCGTATCGCTCGAGGTTATCTCGACGGCAACGTCGGCGGTGGGGATGGTGTCCAGCTTGACCGTGTACGTGGCGGTGCCTCCCTCGACCACATCCAGCGTCGTGGGCACAATCGTCACGCCAGGTTCGTCGTCGTCGGTGACGTCGACGGTGACCGTTCCCGCCGTCACGCCGGTGACTTCGACCGTGATAGTCACCTGCTCGTCTTTCGGATCGTCATCCGCCACACCGGTGACGGTCACGGTCTGGGACGTGTCCCAGTTCTCGCTCGTGAATTCCAGCGACAGGGGGTCGACCGTCACCGCACCAGTGTCATCGCTCTTCATATACACTTCGCGGTCCCGCACGGGCGCCGACGCCAGCGCCACCACGAACGTTGTTGTCTCCTCCTCGTTCAGCGCCACCGGGGACTGCGGCAGCGTCAGGAGCACGTCGTCGTCCACGATCACCACTTCGACCAGGATGTCATCAAAATCGGCGCCGCTCACCGTCAGCGTAGCCATTTCGTCGTCCGCGTCGGCGTCCTGGACCGGGATGATGTCCGGTCCCTGCTCTACGTCCCAGTTCATGGGAGTGAAGGTGAACGACGCCCGCGACACCGTGAAGATTCCAGTGTCGCTGCTCTCCACATTGACGGTGACGTCGGCACCGGGCTCCGATTTCAGCTTGATGTCGAGGCCGCCCTGGTTGTCCTCGCTAACCTCCGCGAAGGTCTTTATATCCACCTCGATTGGGGGTGTCATCAGCGTGAGCATGACGGTATCTCCGGCGGACCAACTCAGACCGGAATTGTCCCATATCAAGCTCTCGGTCCCCATGGTGTCGGCGTCCACGAAGTTGAAGGCCGTGCTGCCGACATTCAGCGTCAGGGCCTTCGTGGCGGTTGTCAGGGTCGTGTCAAATTCGATCTCCAGCTCTCCGCTCGACCGGACAACAATGCCTGTGATCGCATAGTCGGTGCTGTCATACCTGAAGTCATCGTCAGTCAGGTGGTCGCTGCAGTGGTTGTTCGTAATGCTGTTGCTGCAACCAAAATCCCCTGACATATCCTTTACGGTCAGTGTGCCCGACCACAGATCCGTTGCTGTCTGAGCCTCGGCCTGCTGGGGCATGCCCAGGAGCATGCCGAGGGCCGCAAGGAGCACGACCATCAGGCTGCGCGCCGCGAGGGACCGGACGCGCAAACGTCCCGTCCGCCCCGGTGCGGCTCTTCTTCCGGCATCAACACTCGTGTTGAACTGTCTTCGTGGCTGCATCTATCTACGGTCCTCCAGTGCTGCAGAATGACCAGGAGACCTTCCGGCGTTGGCGCGCTGGCAGGGAAAAGCGTCGCGCACCACGGACGTCGATGTGTGTCGAATGGGCAATCCTGTCTCTCGCTCACGGCAACCTCGTAGCACGGCTAGCGAGTGGGAGAGACTTCGTTCGTCAGCCAACTCCGGCAACGCCACAATGGGCCCTGTACTGCGGTGCACCCTGGCGTTTCTTCGTCGCCTGACGACATGAGGATGAGTCCCGGCGAGGCGCGCAAGCTCCGCCCACCACTGCCAGGGCTCTTCCTTGAACTAATCGAGGTGTTGTGCAACCTCCTGCGGAAAGAAGTTGGTGATTGTGCCGAGATGGGTGCGTAGTAGCGGCATAGAGGCATATCCTTCACACAAGAGTTTGGACAATCGAGAATTCTTGGGCAGCATCGCATAGTGCGATTGCCGTGCGCTTTCGGGGCTCATATGTTCCTGAATTAAGGCATGCATAAATGGACTTATACACGCCTTATCGTTTGCCCTATAAGTTGTTTATGTTACTTTAGGCCCCTTCAAGCTCCGGAAGAGTAATACATATAAGTTAAAAATGTCAATTTCTCACCCCCCGTTCGCCGCCCCCCTGGGTTCCCGCTTTCGCGGGAACCCAGGGCAGGGGCGTGGCGCGGGGCCGTCTCCGTCTCCCGCATTCCCCCAACCCCCCCACCGTCGTACCGGCGAAAGCCGGTATCCAGAGGTGCGCCGCGTGGGGCACCCCCACCGCAGACGCGCACCACGAATCCGTTCGCCCTGAGCCTGTCGAAGCCTGTCCTGAGGGCACTCGAAGGGGGCCTCCCGCAACCGACATTCCCGCTCACGCCACAACCCACGCGCCCCCGCCAACCCCCCGCCCCTATGCTCCCACCCTGCGCGTCTGCTACCCTTCCGGCACATCCCCCCGACCTCGCACACCGCGCCCAACACAACACCAGCCCGAAGGAGCCAACCATGCTCACAGACCTAGTCGCCGTAACCACCCACGACGGCATCACCCTCACCGGCGCGTACTTCGCCCCCGCCGACGTCGCCGTCGACGCCCGGCCCACCTCCGTCGACGCCGTCCTGTTCTTCCACGGCGACACCGGCCACTTCTACGCCGGCCTCTACCTCGAGCTCGGCCAGCGCATGGCCGAGCACGGCATCGCCTTCCTCACCGGCAACCGACGCGGCCACGACCACGTCGCCAACGGCGTCCGCGGCGGCCCCCTCGCCGGCTACGCCTTCGAGTCCGTCGACGACGCGCGCGCCGACTTCGCGGCATGGCTGGAGCTGCTGCGAGAGCGAGGCCACCGCCGCATCGCCATCGGCGGCCACAGCGGTGGCGCCGTCCGCGCCGCCTACGCCCAGGCGACCGAGCGCTTCGACAACGTCGTAGCTGTCATGCCCGTGTCCCCCGGCGAGTACAACCACGAGGGCGTCGTCGCGCTCCACGGCGAGGACTTCGCCGGCCCCTTCCGCGACTCTGAGCAAAACGTCGCAGAGGGCCGCCCCGACGTGCTGATCCGACCGGGCGTCCCCTGGGGCTCAACGTGGAGTGCCCGCGCCTACGTCGATTGCTTCAATCAGGACAATCGCTACAGCGTGACCCGCCACGCCGAGAACACCGGCTGCCCCACGCTCTTCATCTTCGGCGCAGAGGAGTGCGCCGTAGGCGGCCCCCAAGAGCTCCCCGTATGCGGCGCAGCCCGCCGAAGCCTCGAAGCCGCCGCGTACCCCCACGTCCAGCTACGCGTAATAGAAGGAGCCGCCCACGGCTACATGGGCCGCGAAGAAGAACTCTTTGAGACGATGCTCTCCTGGCTCAGCGAGCTCTAGAAGTTGGTGACCATCGGCGCTCACCGCCCCTACCACTGACATTCCCGCTAGAGGGAGCGCATGCGCACTAGGGAGAACTGTCTGCAGTGAGAGCGGCCATGAATCTCATTATGCTGCGGCCCATGTCATTACGAGGGTACTGATGCTCCCATGTACGTTCATATCGACGTCGTGGGGCAATTAAGTTCAATGCCGATTCTCCCGTCGGCCCAACCGCCAAGTAAAACTTAACGTCCGGCCAGTCGGACAAGGTGACTCTGATCACAATGAACTCGTCTTCGCTGATCGAAACTCCGCACTCTGGGTCATGAATGGTCTGACAAAGAGCCCGCACATCCTGTTCGGCATACCACGCTGCGGCGGCGACTCTTACCAGCTGCTCCGATGTCAGTTCGTTGGACTCGTGAGCATCCCCTACTTTTTGTTGCAGAGCCAGAACGGCGGGATATGTGGCTGTCGCCGCAGAAAAGTCGTCAGGTAACTCATTCGGCTCGATTTTCCGCGATCTAACGACAGTTGATGGCTTCGGCCCCTGCCCTGCAAACGAACGGAAGAGTTCACCCTCCAAACTGAGTCCATCAATCAAAGAGGCCTTGGGCTTCCCACTCTTATCTTTTCCTTGAACAACTGAGCCGCCGCCACTGATCTCCTGGGAATCGAAATCTTCGGCCTCTTCCGCAAGCAATTCCATACTTGGCATGAACTGCGGGGTCTCGCCTCGCTTACCTTCAGAAATACAGCCAGTCAACGCCTGCGAGGCGTCCAATATTTGGGTCAATTCAACAGGTTCCTCCCCAGCCCAGATGGCGAATCGATACTCCCTTTGGGGCTCATACTTCTTCTCTTTGGCGAATAGAGGCAGCAGCATGAGCTCAGTCTCGGTTGTTGCTGCATTAAGCAGGCTGTAGACATCGTCAACGTAAATCACTGGTCCGTGATAAATCATCTGTAGACCGTGACTAGTGCTGAGGGTTGGCAGACCAGTTATGGAATGTGTTACCGAACTCGGTTCCCCTTGAGGTCCCAACTGTTCGGCCACCATGACTGCCAATGCGCGTGCCAATTCTCGAGGCCTGGATATAAGGGTGACATGGTCGTATTCGGCGTCCAGGGTGCTTTGCCACCTCTCCCATTCGCGAGAGGTTGTTGGTTCCAAGGAAGTACAGAAAATCCACCCATTCTTCCCAAACGTATATGAGGTAGCATTAGACTCCGTTCTTCGAATGCTTTTCGTATGGGTGGTCAAAGACGACCCAACGAGTTCTGCGGCTCGGTTCTTGGCTTCATCCCGTCGCTTCGCTACTGCAAGGTCGTTGGGGTCGTCAATCACTTCGCGAGTGACTTGTACTTGCGTGGCATAAGCTTCGTTCAAATCACGGATCAGGTTCTCTCCGAAGTGCCTAAAGTATTCGGGCTTTGCGATTTGGATTGTCCTGCTTAGTTCAATTGCGTGCTCTCTTCTGGAGCCCTTGACCAGCCTCTCGATCGGTCGCCTCTCGGAAGGTGGTCGGAAATCGACGTAAGTGGAGCAAATAAGATTCCCATCATGGTCAAGGTGACTGCCTTCGCCCATCAAGAAAGGTACGTGCATGGAAACTCTCCTTGAATGCCAACTGAATGCCTCGCAGCCGCCGCAATTGTTGCTTAGTCCTCCATTGTCCCATACGCGAAGAGGTCAGCGTCAATGTGAACACTCACGCCACCCGCCGCTCCCCTCCCAACTCCCGCTCCCGCTGCACCGCGCGAAACACCGTCCGCTCGCTCACCCCAAACCGCACCGCCAGCTCAGGCACCGTCAGCCGCTCCCGCCGACGCACCGCCAGCATCTCCCCGTCCCGCCGGTCCCGCGCCTCCCGACGCCGCTCGTTCGGGTCGTCGTACTTGCACCGCGGCAGCGGACACCGCAAGCAGGACCGCGCCACCGCGCACCCATTGTCGCGATACGCGTAGCTCTCCGGCTGCAAGTCCAAACGCAGGCCTGGCATCTTTCGGTACACGGCGCTCCCCTTCCACCACGTTGCTCCAAGCTCGACACGATCCTCCAAACTCGACCGCCGCCCGCACAATCACCAACCCATGCTCGACGCGTCATCCACCCTACCGCGAGCGGTGCGAGCCGGGCTTGCCCCAGCGAGCACCATCAGCGCCAGGCTCATCAGGCAGTCGTCGTGCCCCCGAGTTGACCCGTCCCGCGTTAACGGCCCCCACCAGATCGAACCCCCTGATCCCTTCCCCCCTCGGGGGAAGGTTAGGATGGGGGAGTCTCCCCCACCCTCCCGCGAGCAGTCCGAGCCGGGCTTGCCGCCGCCCGCACCATCAACGCCAAGCTCATCAGGTAGTCGTCGTGCCCCCGAGACGCCTCCACAAAGAAGTCCATCGTCTGGTTCACCCGGTACCGCGCCTGCGCCAACTCCATCTCCCGCCAAAACTCCGCGTACTCAGAAGACCCGTCCCCCGCGTACGCGCTCACCCGGCCCGTGTTCACCGCCCCCAGCAGCTCGAACCCCAGCCGCGACTTGCTCCCCGACGTGAACACGAACGGCTCGACCGCGCCGCCCATCGCCTTCACCAGCCCGCTCGCAACCCCCGCGCCGAGCCCCGTCGCATCCACCACCACCCGCCGGCACCGCCACGTCCGTCGCAGCAGCTCCACCAGCGACGGCGTCAGCGCATGGTGCGGCTCCCCCGTCCACCGGTAGTGCTCCACAACCCGAACACTCGGCGCATCCAACCGCCCCCCACCCTCCACCTCGCCAATCGTCACCACCGTCGCGTCCCGACCGCCCGTCCGCGCAGGCCCGCCCCCGCCAACCGTTCGCCCTGAGCCTGTCGAAGGGTCCCTCCCGTACCCGCCACCCTCCGCCCTCCGTTCGCCCTGAGCCTGTCGAAGCCTGCCCTGAGGGAACTCGAAGGGGGTCGCTCCCCACGGTTCGCCTGAAGCCCGTCGCATGGCCTCCTCCGTACCCAAACTCCGTTCGCCCTGAGCCTGTCGAAGGGTCCGCCCCGGACTCGCCCCCCACGGCTCCCCCGCCACGTCGACGCCCGCGACGTACACCCGCCCCGGCAGCGGCCCGCGCAGCCGAGCGTGCCCGCCCCGGAGCAGCGCCAGTTGGCTCCGATTGAACATCCCCTCCCCCGGCGCGATAGGCAGCAGCCGGTACTGCGTCCGGAACAGCGGGTGCTCCTCGCCCAGCCGCTCGCGCTCCGACTCCACGTACCGCCCGTACAGCGGGCTGCACGCCGCGACGGCCTCCCAGTCGAACCGGAAGTCCCGCCGCACCCCATCCTTGCGCTCCAGCTCCCGGTTCTCCTCCGACATCGTCTCCAGCAGCGAGCCCCCGTCCCACGGCGTCCCGTACAGCACCGTCGTCGCGTTCCCCGTCGCCCCCATCGGCCGGAACTCCTTCAGGAACTTGTCCCGCTCAACGTCCTGCGCCTCGTCCAGCTCCAGCAGCACGTCCGCCGTCGCCCCCACCACGTTCGACGTCGGCTCCGCGCTCAGAAACGTCTGCTGCGACCGCTCCAACCGCACGATATTCCCGCCTTCCAGCCGCCACTTCCCCGCGAAGCCCCCGTCGTCCAGCCGGTCCTGCAGCCGCCGAAGGCTCACCAACGCCTGCGGATTGAACGTCGGCGCCGCCTTCACCAACCTCCCGCCCTTGCCGCTGGCCAGCAGGAGCAGCAGGACTCCAAGCTGAGCGCTCAACTCGTTCTTGCCGCCCTGTCGTGCAATCTCGACAGTGAACATCCGCCCCCGCCGTCGCCACACGCTCGCGTAGATTGCCCGCCCAATCTCCAACTGATAAGGCCGAAGCTCCGGCAAACCCACCATGCAAACCCCCTTCCTCAACCCAACCCCCCCGTCGTTCCCGCGGAGGCGGGAACCTCCCCCTCCGCACCCATGAGCCCTCGCCTCTCCCACCAACCACACCGTCGTTCCCGCGAAAGCGGGAACCCAGGGCAGGGGCGGGGCGCGGGGCCGTCTCCGTCTCTTGCCCCACCCCCCCAATCCCCAAGCCCACCCCCAAACCCAACCCCGCGCCAGCGAGCAAAAGGGGCAATGCCCCCCCAACCCCGCGCCAGCGAGCAAAAGGGGCATTGCCCCCCTACCCCACGAAGCCCAGCACCACCTGCACCACAACCGCGCCCACAACCAGAAAGATCAGGTTATTCACCCGGTCCTTCACCTCCTTCAGCCCGTCCTCCAGCCCGCGCACTCGCTCCCGCATCTGCACGTCGAAAGCCGAGTCCGGCGCCAGCTCCGCATCCGCCCCAAACCGCGGCGGCGACCACCCTCGACCGCCAGCCCGCAGCCCTTGGAGCGGCCGCCGCCACCGACGCAGCGCCCGCTCCAGCGACCCCTTACCGCTCCTCGTCGTCATAGAACTCCCCCAACCCCACCGATGCTCCGATGCCGTTCAGCACCCCCGCCAGGCTCTCGGCCAGGCTCTCCTCAGACTTCGGCGACATCCGGTAGCGCATGCCAACCGCCCGCACCAGCACCCCCATGCCCTTCGACAGCCGGTCCAACCGCTGCGGCCTCTGCTCCGCCATCGTGTGCAACCGCGCCCGCAGCACCGCAATCTCCTCGTCGATGCCCTCCGCCGCCCGCACCGTGGGCAGCCGCAGCCGCTCCGCCTCCGACAGCGCCTCGTCGTAGAAACCCTCCGCCGTCACCGCCTCGGCCTCTCCCTCACCCTTCCCGCGCATCGCCACCCTCCGCCAGCAGGTCCAGCATCGCCGCCAGCGTCTCCGGCGGAATGATCTCCGCCACCCGCAGCACAGCGATCGCCAGAATGTGCGCCGCCACTTCCCAGTCCTCCGACTTGATTGCCCGTTCCAAAGCGTCCATCTCTCCTCACTTCCTTTCGCGCATCACCAGCGCCGTCATGAACAACGCCGCCGTCAGCGACACTCCCACTGCGACGACCTCCAGCCCCGGACTCCGTCCCACCGCCGCAAAACGCGCCGCCGCCAGCGGATGCAGTGCCCCAACCACCAGCGACGCATTGATCACGACCATCGCGACGACCGCCGCCCGCATCGCCCGCCCCCGCGTCCCGCCCCCCGCGAGCTGCCGCAACCGCCACAGCTCCCGCAAGAAATGGACGCAGTTAAACCCAGAGGCCAAAACAACGAGCGTGCGTTCCAGGAGCAAAGCCCCTGTCCAGTGATCCAAACCCCACTCCTCCGGACGCCAGTCCTAAGCTGAATAACATCCAAAATAGAACATATGTACCACAACCGCAACCACCCCGTGTCACCCCCCCTCGCCACTCCGATCGTAGGGGCAACCCTCGTGGTTGCCCGACCCTCGCCTACCTTCTCCTTAACCGCAGACGCGCTTCCCAAATCCGTTCGCCCTGAGCCTGTCGAAGGGCCTCCCCCCCGTCGTTCCTGCGAAGGCAGGAACCCCGACAAGCGGGCACCCCCCACGCACCTGCGTTCCCTTCCCCCTATGGGGGAAGGCCAGGATGGGGGAGCCCCCCCTCACACCACCACCAACCCTCGCCGGCCCCCCCACCCCCACCGTCGTTCCCGCGAAAGCGGGAACCCAGGGCAGGGGCAGCGGCGCGGGGCCGTCTCCCTCTCCCGCCGTCGCCCACCTGCCCCCCATCGTCGTTCCCGCGCAGGCGGGAACCTCCCCCTCCGCCACCCGAACCTCCGCGCACCCAACGCCCCGTAGGGGCGGTTCGCGAACCGCCCGTCCCGCAAGAGCGGGACCCCCCCTCCATCACCACCAGCCCTCGCCGGCCCGCCCACCCCCAATCCCAAGAACGCGAAAGCAACACCCACTCCAAACAGCCACACAAAAACAAAACCGCCCCCGACATCCCGGCAAAAACCGGAACCCAGGGGCGGCACCGAAACCCAGGGCAACCTCAATCCATCAGCCCTCGCCCACCCCCAACGCGTCATTCCTGCGAAGGCAGGAATCCAGAGGGGCGGTGAGTAGGGTGGGAAGCTCAGCATTGGGGGGTCATGACACGGCAGGGAACCACAGAGGAAAAAGAGGCGGGGTAGAGATTAGCTGTTCTTCACAGTTGCAGGTTCACACTAGATCTGTCCATCCAATGTCACGCAGATCGTCAATCAGCCACTTCTGTGCCATTTCGGAAGCAGGCCTTCGGCCACCAACGTGAATGATCTCCCCGCTACGCCACGACACACCGGCTCGACTCAAATTCTCGGCTTCTGCTGTCTTCATCTTTTCCCTGACTTCATCCATATTGAAGCTATCTGAGGGCCGTAGTTCAAATTCGACTTTGGATTCTTGTCCTGTCCCCAGAAAACGTGGCCACCACGACAGGTAAGGAACACCTCCTCGGGTCTGTGGCATCTGGATCCTACCCTCAAATTTGGCTGGCAAATTGGCATAAAGCATTAACTTGTCAGCAAAGGGTGCAAACCACTTTTGCACTATATCAACGTATATGCGCAACGCAGCTCCGTAAACGGCTTCAACACGTGCCAACCATCGTTCACTAGTGAACTGCTCATTCCACATCCTGGATCTTCTCCCCAAGGGAGAATCCCTATCCGGGCCCGGCCATGGTTCTGTCACGTATCGCTTTCCCGACCCCAAGTGCACTTGGAGGAGGTTCCGTATAGCATCCATGTCCTTTGCTTCGACTGTGAGGTCACCGAATGTTAGTGATGATGACGACTTGAACTCATCCATGGCGCGGAGTGTGTCCTCAATGGAAGGAGATTCTCTTTGGGCTGAATTCCAACTAGCGATGTGCCATGCAAAGTCATAAGTTAGTTCCCAGAGGGCATCCGGCGATTCAGCCCATAGGGCATGAGAGTGCAGAACATCCTTTAGGGAAGCCTTAAGCATCTCTTGGGTGACAATCCAAGGCCAGATCCTCGTTGGAGGCATTGATCTTGCGTTGAGCGTTGGCCAATCAAGGTTTACTCCTCGCCTCCCAAACCCTACGTGCTCCGGAAGGTTCACTACCGGCTCTAGTTGTTCGGTTCCCTCATACCAACTAGTGCGCAGCATTCCTGACTCTAGAGAAACTCCTAACGTGCGTAGCACGCCGTGTTCGTCGACGGGACCGATGGCATGCATCAAGGGCCCCAACCCAACGCTCCAAGCCTCCATAGCCTGTCGGATTGCTTGGCCGTGCACTATATGCGTGCCGTTGTCTTGACTCCCGCTAGAGTCTGGAAAGAGTCTTGTTTGCGCATCTTCCTTGAAGACCAGAGTCGCTAGCCCAGGGTCGGAACTTGCAAGATAAGCTGCAAGGCCTTGGGCGTCATCATCATTCATCGCGTGAAATGCGATGTTTAGCGGAATTATCCATTGATCTGACAGACTAACGAGGTCCGCAAGTGCAATATCCCTTTCAATGATCGCTCGGGCGGCGAAATACTCTCTGAAGATTGCAAGTGCGAAGTCAAACTTTGCGGAATTCTCAACTACAAGCCGGGAGTTAAGTAGTCGAGTTCGGGCCACTCTCGTGAGAGCCAAATCCCTCTCGGAAACACTCGTGCCAGCTTGGACTGTCTTGACCGCCAACTCCTTCAACAGCCTATTCACCTCTTCTTGGTGGTCACCTAAAGCGTCCAAGTCTCTTTGCACTTTGCGCTCAACGAGTTTGCCTGGCCCATTCCAAGGTCCCATTGGGTGCTCTTTGAACTCTGTTCCTAACATGATTGCGAACATAGGAAGGGTAACAACGTCTTGCAGTGAGCTAGGCAATGCCCAAATATTGCGTGGTTCTACGGTGCGCCCAGAAACCCTCGACATAATGCTGACTGCCTCAGTTTCCGGTAGACGAGGTACTGTATATTCGTTGCCTTTGTGAACCAGGTCCGGGAGTGGCCTAGCAGTGAGTACGACCGCAGACTGAGGATTGGCTTCTACATACACCTCTGCATCTTCGACGAGGCGGTTGGCATCAATGACAGTCACTTCATCAATCCCGTCAACCACAACGAGTATTGCTGAAACAGAGTGGAGCCCATAGTTCTTGGCTTGAACCTCCATAAATGCACTTAGAGGCTTATCCAAATCCCGGGCCTTAGTGAAGATCGGGTACGGCATGGAAGAGTCGTCCATTGCCGCGTCGATTGCCCTCTGTAGTAGGCGCTCAACGGCCAAAGTCTTGCCCACTCCCTGTTCACCAAAAACGGTCGTAAGCCCGGTGATCGGTAGGGTCAGTTCGTGGCCGACCGTCTGGTCCCGCGCAAGTTCGTCTGCCAATTCGTCGGATACTCCCAGAGTTGTCAAATTCTGCCTGCAACGTGCGATGCTAGCGCGCTGCATTGCCTCCAGTTGATGCCTCTGGCTAGGTGGTTCTGGGTTGCGAACAAGGCGGTTCATCTCGTCCGCGAGGGTATTCTGGATGAGGCCTTCCAGGTCTTCAAAAGCACTTACCTCGTGCCATGTGACAACCTCAGAAACCAGATTGAGAAGTCTTAGGGTTTGTTCATCCCTAGTTAAGGCCGGCAATTTGAACACCAACAACCTGCCATTCGCCGAGATGCAAGCATTGACTTCATTGACCACAGCTTGACTGGTCACCTCACCGACTAGCCAGATTACCCAGTCAGCTTGACCCACGTATGTGAGGTAATGGTCTTCAAGGGGTTGAGAACTTGCCGGCATGTCTTCAAATGACCACACACGGCAATTGGGGAAACTCTCAACAGCCTGTTTGGCAATGCTCCGGGCGTCAATCATCTCTTCGCCCAGTTTGCTGCTAATGAAGACGAGCAGTCTGTTTTCGCTCTGCTCTGAGGTGCTTGTCATGCAGTGAGTCTCCTGGAGCCAATTTCAAGGCTCTCGCAACTGCAAGTCTAATTTGAGCCCAGCTTGGCAGACAAGGCTTTGCCCCCCCAACCACCCTGACACGAGCCCCTTCCCCCCAACCCAACACCCCCGATAACCTCTTCCTTGTAACACAACACACAAGGAGGCAAAACATGGAAGACCCCTTCAAGAACCTCGAAAAGGACCTCACCCACATCCTCCGCGCCGCCGTCGACGGCGCCGGCGACACCCCGCCGCGCAAACAGGGAGGCGCCCCCCTCGGCAACCAGAACGCCCGCACCCACGGCTTCTACTCCAAGTCCCTCACCCCGGAGCAGCAGGAATCCCTCGTCGAAGCCCGCAAGGCCGACATCCTCGCAGAGGAGATCGCCACCTTGCGCGTCAAGCTCGCCGCCCTCCTCGACGACCCCAAAGTAGACCCCAACCTCCTCCTCCGCGCCTACTGGACCCTCGCCCGCATCGTCCGCATAGACGACAACCTGCGGTTCGGGCCCTAACAGCCGGGGGGTTGTTTCGCACGGGCGCAAATTTTGGGACAAAGATCTCGTAGCTAAAACAAATACACCAGCTACGACAACCCCGACGAAACAACCCCCCGCGACGCAAGCGCCGCAAGCCAACCTTCCCCCATTAGCCCTGACCCCGCCAAAGGGCCCGCCCCGCCCCCACACTCCGTTCGCCCTGAGCCCGTCGAAGGGCCCCGCCGCAAGCGTGGGCCCCCGCCGCTCGCCCCGCGAGCCCGCCGTTCGCCCTGAGCCTGTCGAAGGGCCACTCCGCAAGCATGGGCCCCCACGCACCCCGCGTTCGCCCTGAGCCCGTCGAAGGGCCCCGCCGCAAGCATGCACCCCCGCCGCTCGCCCCACGAGCCCGCCGTTCGCCCTGAGCCCGTCGAAGGGCCCCTCCGCAAGCATGGGCCCCCGCCGCTCGCCCCACGAGCCCGCCGTTCGCCCTGAGCCCGTCGAAGGGCCACTCCGCAAGCATGGGCCCCCGCCGCCCGCCGTTCGCCCTGAGCCTGTCGAAGGGCCACTCCGCAAGCATGGGCCCCCGCCGCCCGCCGTTCGCCCTGAGCCTGTCGAAGGGCCCCCGCATCAGCTACAATCCCCCCATGCCAACCCTCTCCCGCCGAGCCCTGCTCCTAGCCGCCGCCTGCCTCGCCGCCGCCCTCCTCGCCGCATGCGGCCCGCCCCTCGATACGCCGACGCTCACGCCAGTGCCAACCCCCACCCCGACGCCCACGCCCACCCCAACCCCCGCGCCGCTGCCGGTACCCGCCGTCCTCCCGACGCTCGCGCCCTTGCCCACACCCATCCCAACCCCCGGCCCAACGCCCACACCCGGCGCCGCGCCAACGCCCGCCTCACCCCCCACTCCCGTCGCCCTCGCGACACCCGCGTCCACCGCCTCGCCCGCGCCCGCTCTCGTAGTCACCGCCACAGCCTCCCTCGCCGGCCTGCTCTCCCTGGACTTCATCGCCCTCGCAGAGCTCCACAGCGCCACGGACGGCGACAACTGGCAAACCGACGCCAACTGGCTCTCCAGCCAGCCCTTCGACGCCTGGCACGGCGTAACCACCGACGCCGACGGCCGAGTCACCGGCCTGGACCTCACCAAGAACCGCCTGGTCGGCGCCATACCCCCCGAACTCGCCGCTCTCACCAACCTGACCCACGTATCCCTCGGCTCCAACGCACTGTCCGGCGACATCCCCCCCAACCTCCGCGACCTGCCGGCCCTCCAGGTGCTAGACCTCCACGACAACCAGCTAACCGGCCATCTCCCCCCCGAACTCGCCGCCCTCGCCAACCTCACCCACCTCTCCCTCGCCAACAACCAGCTAACCGGCCAGATCCCCCCAGAACTCGGCAATCTCCCCAACCTCACCCACCTCTCCCTCAACAACAACCGCTTGAACGGCCAGGTCCCCGCCGAACTCGGCGCCCTCGACAACCTCACCCACCTGCGGCTCGACTTCAACCTGCTGAGCGGAGAGCTTCCGTCCGAGCTCGGCCAACTGACCAACCTGGTCCAACTGAGCCTCGACTTCAACCTGCTGACCGGGCCCATCCCGCCGGAGATCGGCAACCTGTCGGACCTGGAATACCTGTGGCTGAGCCGTAACCGCCTGACCGGACCGGTCCCCGCCGAGCTCGCCAACCTCTCCGGCCTAAAGGAGCTGATGCTCTTCGAGAACCAGCTCAGCGGGCCGATACCGCCCGGGCTCGGCGAGCTCTCCAACCTGACTCAGCTCTGGCTCGGCGGCAACCATCTGACCGGTCGGATACCGCCCGAACTCGGCAACCTGGCCAACCTCACCCACCTCTCGCTCCGCGTAAACAAGCTGGGCGGGCCGATACCGACGGGTCTGGGCAACCTGTCCTCCCTGACCCTTCTCGCCCTCGGCTTCAATCAGTTCAACGGGCGGCTGCCGGCGGAATTCGGCAGGCTGTCCAGCTTGCAGGGCCTCTACGCGGAGGGGAACCAGCTCAGTGGACAGATACCCGACGCGCTAGGCAGCCTGTCGGACCTGCAATACCTGTGGCTGAACGACAACCGCCTCAGCGGACCCGTACCCGCCTCCCTCGGCAACCTGTCGCACCTGGAGTCACTCGACCTCAACATCAACCATCTGACCGGCCAGATACCCCCCGAACTCGGCAACCTTCCCCGACTGACGGTGTTGAACATCAGCGCCAACCGGTTGACCGGGCAGATACCTGCCAACCTAGGCCGGCTCACACGCCTCCAATGGCTCATGCTAAGTAGCAACGACTTGAGCGGGCCCATACCGCGAGAGCTCGGCAACCTCTCCAGCCTCGCCATCCTGGACCTCAGAAGCAACGAGCTAACAGGCCAAATACCAAGGGAGCTGGAAAACCTCGAAAACCTGCTGGACATCAACCTCTCAGGCAACGCACTAACAGGCTGCATCCCCGCAAAGCTCCTGGAAGTAGAAAACTACAGCTTCCGCAACAACAACCTCAGCAACTGCACCCCCCGCTAAGAACCAACCCCACACCCCCACCGTCATTCCGGCGAAAGCCGGTATCCAGACGGGAGGGGCAACCCCGCCACCAACCCCTGCCGCTTCCCCAACTTCCCCCACCCGCGCCCTTCCCGCGAAACGAGAAGCTTGCCTAGCTACTGAAATACAGTTCGACGACCTCTGTGACATCTGCCTTGGCGATGATGGGGCAGCGGGTTAAATCACCCAGCGAACCTGTGATGTGGTTTGTTGTCCAGTACTCGGCGGATGAATTGACCACGCGACTGCCCGGGAGCCGTAAATAGTTCCCAGACGTCCGGTGGACAAGCTTCGTAACACCACTCGACACCATCTGGAAAGCGCACCAAGATGCATTCATTATCGGGGTCATATGCCTCGTGGGTGATTCTTTCGGAGACCACTGCTTTCCACTCTGGAGTCATAATGGTTTTGTCTCCTCCTGATAAATTCCCCTCCATTCTTGGAGTGCAGATGTTACATCGGGAAGCTCCTTCTCTTGCCGCCACACCCCAGTGCTAGGGTCCTCAGACTGGGGCATCGGATTTGGTCTGCTCACTAGGACTCGTGCGGGAAGTGTAACTGCCTCGCCGCTGACTAGGGCTTCCCCGGTCCTCAACGATGGAAGAGTGGCAGCGAGGCCTTCGATTGAATCTGGAAGTGCTGACCGTATCCTTCCTTGGTCCGCTGAGTTGGTCAAACGGAGCGCGATCATAGTTCCACACTGCGACAACACTGTGTCCGGCAATTCGGAAGGGCGCTGGCTAACGAGCATGAGCCCCATTCCATACTTACGTCCCTCACGTGCAATTCTGCTGGTCGCGTCTCGAGTACCGGCTGCTGCCTGCTCGCCGAGAAATCGATGAGCCTCTTCTAATACGAGTAACACTGGCTGCGGGCGCCCGATCCCGGGGCCTTCGGGATTTGATCTTATAGCTAACTCGAACAGGAGGGTCATCACGGTCCCTACCGCCACATCGGCAGCGTGTGTATGAACCCCGCTGAAGTCAAGAACCGAGATAGGATTTGTACCTCCTAGCCACTCTTGTACAGCTCCGATAAGGGGATCAGGACCATCGAGGGGCGCAGGAATCCGGTGTAGAAAACGCAGTTTAGGATCAAGCAGGCCCAACCGGAGTTGGTTGGGTGTATTACCGTAAGCGCCGAAAGATGGTCCTTGATTTGGGGGAGTAGATCCTGGACCGTAAGGTTTGAATTGTGGCGGCTTCAAGGTCTCGACATCCCCACAATCTGTAACCTGGTCGACCGATTTGTCGCCCTGCCTCTCATTAGTAGCGTTGTTTTCGTATTCTAGCTGGTACCAAACGTTGTGCAAATTAAATGGTACAGGAGTGTCGGAGGTGATTTGTGACGGGTCTAGGTCCAACCACTTGCTCCCAGCCACAAAGGTGCGGCGGGCTTCAGCTACTAATTCACCGAAGCGTCGGACGACAGTGCCCCCAGCCGACCCGACAAATACACGCAAAATCTCGTCGGCCGGTAGTGCCCAAAATGGAACGTTGAGGGCATATTCCCCAGTCCCCAAGACCCCACGAACTGAAGCGGACTCCCCAAGAGCGCGTGCATATTCGCCATGTGGGTCAATTACAACTATGTTCGCGGCATTCCACCCTCCCTGGACCACACTTTGTAGCGTGGAAGCTACCGCACTTGTTTTACCGGACCCCGTCGCGCCCACCACCGCTGAATGACGTAGAACTAGTGCATCAAGATTCAGGCAGACTGATACATCTTCGGATGCTGATAGACGTCCAAGTCGAATGTGTTGCTCGTCTGGATCTGGGAACACAGCCTGCAGGTCGTCGGTCGTCGTGAAATGGACCGGGTCGTCGAGTCCAGGGTACGAGCCCACGCCCCTTTGAAAGCGTCCTGTGCTGCGGTCTACTTCGCCTAGAAGCTGTACCTGCAACCATCGATCCCCATTCTGGACCGCCTGAGAGGGCTCCTGAACTCCAGCAAGTTCCGAGATGCCTAAGAGCACCACTGACCCAACGAGGTCTACGAGTCCCTGAGGAATCCGAACCAGCGAGCCAATCTGGCCTACTAGCAAGAGATGCCCTTTGTAAATTGGTGCCACTCCAGCCAAGCTGGCATCAAGCTCAACTGTTACGGTCGATCCTAATACGTGCTTGACCTGGCCAATATATGTTGAACCATGATCAGCCATGGGGACTTTCGCCTGCCAGTACAGATGATTCACTTTGCGAACTGGGTGAACACAATGCCAAATGTGCCGCCAAGCTGCTGAAGTCGCCAAGCGTAAACTTCCCATCATCCCAGAAACCAGCAGCGAGCAAGTCCTCCTTCGGTGGTTCCCATTCCGCAAGCCGTCCGCCGAGTATCCCTTTGTCGGTCGTTACTGCTTGCAGGTTCGGGGTTCGCTGCGCTCGTTCCAGCACTACCGTTGGGATATCCGAATGACAGAATACGATGGTCTCAGACCGAGGACGGCGTGCCGCAGCATCAAAGAACATCTCGTTGAGGTGTTCGTCGCCAAATGCATAACCTGACACGAGTGTTAAAGTCTCAGGCTGCGCAAGAGCCCGACGGAACCGGTCCTGTAACACTAAGAACGGCATTCTCCTACTTTCGTCGTACTTCGTATCAGATGGGTAAATGGCGGCCGCGGCACTCGATACAGGAGAGCCCATCCGCACAATTTCAGCCCCGGCCGAAGTATCCCAAGCCCAGTTCACCGAACCGTGAAGCTTCCACAAACGTACAAATGACGGCAAAATCCAACGCTCAGGTTCTTCAGGTGTCCCTTCTACCAGGTCGGTATGGAATCTCGCCTGAATGTTCCCTACGAAACCGTCGAAGTAAGGGAGCCTGTTTTGCTCAAAAGCCGTCTCGACGAGCAAGTCGTAGTTGACGCTAAATATTTCCAAGGGCCAGTGATAATCTGCACGACCAGCCCACGCCGCGAATTTATGCATAGGCCCCAAGTTCGCTCTGTCAACAGAAAGTTCATCTATGATTGCTTCGCAAACTTTTCTGTCTAAGTTCAATGCAGTCTCACGATTCAGACCCTCCAATTCAGATTCGTCCTCAAGCAGCGCAGCAAGCCGCCTCACTCGACTAAGAGCTTGCTCAAGGTTGCGCCCCTGCAACTGCCGAGTTAATTGCTCCCTCTCGACTGCCTCTAGTCGGTCCAACACGATCTGCTGCAACTGCGTAACATCGGGTAGACCACAGGCTCTTGAAGACCCTGCTCCAATGAATACGCATATGTGTCGTGACCTGCTAGCGAGCTTCGAACTGAGAGCGTTGACGAATCTGAGTGGGTCATGTGTAGGCATAAAGAATCTTTCCCCGACGCCCCTCTGACCTTCTGTTGAGAAGGAGCCTTTCTCAACAATTGGTGGGGCGGTCCAATTACTCTCCTGATTAGTGTGCAAACCTTTAACTCCCGAGGCATTCTATCATGGACAATCAGACGGTTCGATTTCGTCCGAAACTTGCTTGGTGTAATGTGTCCCGCCGTTCCCCCCCACCCTGACACGAGCCCCTTCCCCCAACGCCCCACTCCCCGCTACCCTCTCCCCATGGAACACGCAAACAAGGCCCTCGCCCAGCACATCGCCTCCACCCCCGCGCCACCTGGCTCCGCGCCCGCATCGTCCGCATCGACGACCACGTACGGTTCGGCCCCTAACAGCCGGGGGGTTGTTTCGCACGGGCGCAAATTTTGGGACAAAGATCTCGTAGCTAAAACAAATACACCAGCTACGACACCCCCGACGAAACAACCCCCCGCGACGCCAGCGCCGCAAAGCAACCTTCCCCCGTTCGCCCAGAGCCCGCCAAAGGGCCCGCCCCCCGCAGCGCCAGCCCCAACGCCCCCCGTTCGCCCTGAGCCTGTCGAAGGGCCCGCCCCCCGCCGCGCCAGCGAGCGGCAACGACCTGCAAAGGCTCAGGCAGGGTTCAAGAAAGAGGTAAGGCACATTGAGGAAGGGAGACCCGAGGCAACAGCGTGTGTGGAGACGCCGGCGATGACCCGCCCCTACTCCTCCGAGGCGGCCTTCCGCAGCGTCACCCAGCCGTACACCAGCCGGTGTACCGCCGTCAGCGGCGCCAGCACGGCAATCACCGCCACCGCAATCATGAGGTACCCCGTCAGCAGCCCCACGGCCAGCACAATCACCCGCTCCGGCCGCGTCATCAGCCCCACGGCCCGCGTCGCCCCCAGCGCCTGCGCCCGCGCCACCACGTAGCTGACCAGCATGGACCCCAGGAAGGCCACGTAGGTGAGCAGCGTCAGCGGCCCGTCGTCGGTGTCCACCGCCAGCCACAACACGCCGAACAGCACGACGCCCTCAGCCGCCCGGTCGACGACCGAGTCGAGCAGCGCCCCCGCCGCCGCCGCCTTCCCGCTCATGCGCGCCACCGCCCCGTCGATCGAGTCCAGCCCCCCGGACACAAGCAGCATGACGCCGCCCCAGAGCAGTTGGTCTATCGCGATGAGGTACGCCGTGACCCCCGCCAGCGCCAGCCCCAGCAGCGTGACGGCGTTCGGCCCAATGTGCAGCCAGATGAGCCCCCGTGCGATGGGCTGCTCGTAGTAGCGGCCTACAGCGGCCCGCAGCTTCGCCCGGTCGAAGGCGATCGCCACCCTACGCCGCCGCCGGCGACAGCGCGTTCCGCTCTACCTCGGCCCGCACAGACTCGTAGTAGTCAAGGACCAGCCCCGCCACCCGCTCCCAGCGGAACTCGTACGCGCGCCGCTCCCCAAACGCCCCCATCGCGGAGCGCATGGTGGGGTCCTGGATCATCTGCCGCAGCGCGTCCGCCAGCGCCACGTCGTCCTTTGGCGGCGCCATCAGCCCCTGCATGCCCTCTTCCAGCACCGTCTGGAACCCCTTCAGCCGCGACGCGACAATCGGCGTCCCGGAGGCCATCGCCTCCAGCAGCACTATCCCGAAGCTCTCCCTGCCTGTCGCCGGCGAGCAGAAGATGTCCGCCGTCTTGTAGTACCGGACCAGATCATCCTGCGACACACCGCCCACAAACTCGACGTCCCGCAAACTGTGCTCGCCCAGCACCCGAAAGCTGTCCTTGTCCGGCGTGCCCGGCCCAACCACCAGCAGCCGCAGGTTCGGGAACTGCCACTTCAGCCGGCTGTAGGCCATCAGCAGGTACTTCAGGCCCTTGCGCTTCTCCATCCGGCCCACAAAGAGGACGTTGATCTTGCCGTCCAGGTACTGCGGGAAAGGCTGCGCGTCCTGTTGGTAGCGGTTCAGGTCGATGCCGTTGGGGATGACGCGGTAGTCGCCCGGAAAGTGCCGCTCCACGAACATCTTGGCCAGCGGCGACACCGCAATGCGCCCATGCAGCTTCCTGAACCAGTGCCGAAGCGATGGCGCCGCCCACGGGTAGATGCGGCTCTGATCGTGGTACGCGTGGAACGTCCCGATGTTGATGGTCTTGGAGCTGTGCAGCACCAGCCACGGCAGCAGCGGCGTCAGCGGCTCGTGCACGTGCACCACGTCGAAGCGCTCCCGCTCCAGCAGCTCCCGCACATTCCGCAGCAGCCACGGCGACAGCGACAGCCTCGCGACGGAGCCCCCGGCGGGCACCGGCACCGGCACCCCAAGCCGCACAAACCGGTCGACCGGCAAAGTGTTGGCAGGCTGCGAGGACGGGGCAATGATCCAGGTCTCATGCCCCTGGCGGATGAACTCTTGCGCCAGCTGCTCTATGTGAACAGTGACCCCGCCCGGAAAGGCGAAGTCATACGGGGAAACCAGGGCTATCTTCATACACACCCCAACGGGGTATCACAACCGCAACGCAACATGATTGCGCGCATTGTAGCAAATTGCAGGCAGCCGCAAACAGCCCCACAACTACGCGCCCTGGAACACCCCGCCATAGCCTGCCTGCGCCGCCCGTCCGAGCCGCTCAACAATAAGGGTGCAAATGCGCATGCCGGCCTTCAACTCTATGGCCCACGGGCCAAGGTTGAAGATTTCGAGGGTTATCCGGTTATGGAAACCGGGGTCAATCTTCGGCGCAGTAATGTGCACACCGACGCCAAGCCGCGCCAACCGGCTCCGCCCCTCAACCCGGCCCGCAAGGTGCAGCGGAAGACCCACCCGCTCAAGGGTTTGCCCGATGACGAAAGCGCCCGGCTCCAGCTTCCAGATGCGCGCGCCTGACAGGTCCTCCTCGGTGGTGTTGGCGATGAGAAATGGCATGACCTCCAACATCTCCAGATCAATGCTGACGCCTGATATGGGGCGGCGGCTTTGGACGCGCAAAGTCTCGCTCAGCCTGAGGTCAACAGAAGCATGCTGGATGTTGTTGTCGTTCACCGGTTCAATGATCAGCTCGCCTGTGGACAGGGACTCCCGGATTTCACCGTCAGACAAAAGCATTTGGCAAATCTTTCAGATTTGAAGTGGCCTACTTGACCAGGATCGTCTCAAGGTCGCAGATGGGAATAACCCACTGGGGTCGTCCCTCATTGCTCACGGGAAAATACACGATCTCCTTGTCGCCGCGCCGCCCGGCTCTCAATGCTGGGACTGTCCGTCGGTCGGCGTTCAAGGCCCAATCCGGTACAAGCGCATCATAGCGGTGACCCCCGACTTCCAGGAGGATATGTACGTCGGAAAGAACGGAGTGAGCGTCACCTGCTCGGGAGGGAGCACAATGGTGATGTCTATGGGTTTGTCATAGTAGAGAGTATCTTGAAACCACATATTGACCTCCTTTACGGCGCACACGCATTCTACGGGCACAGAAATTCTGCGTCAAATGTGCCAGCATTAAATGACTACGCCCCGACCCCTCTACCGCCCCTGTCGACGCGGCGCCGCCGCCGGCGTCGAGCCGTCCCGGTAGTCCGGCGCCTCCATCTCGAGCGCCGTCACGAAGCGCTCGTCCTTCAGCCGTGACGCGATCGAGGGCTGCAGCACGGTGTCGTTCTGCATCGTGATGACCGTCGACAGGCGGGCGTTGTGTCGGTGCACCAGCAGTTGGTAGAGTTTCTCCTGCGCCCACGGCGTCGTCGCCTGCGCTCCCAAGTCGTCCAGCACCAGCAGCTCCGCGCCCTTCACCCGCTCGAAGAGCTCGTCGTACGTGGTCGCGCTGTTCGGCGCGAAGGTGTACCGCAGGTGGTCCAGCAGTTCCGGCACAAACGCGAAGAATGCCGGCTGTCCCTGCCGCATCCGTTCGTTCCAGATCGACGCCGCCAAGTGCGTCTTGCCGACCCCCGTGTGGCCCACCAGCACCAGCCACACCCCCGACGGGTCCTCCGCCACCGTGTGCGCCGACATCAGCGCCGCCTGCAGTGATTCACGTTGCCGCGCGTTCGCCCGGTTGCCCGCCGCGGAGAAGTCGTCGAAGGTCATCGCGCGCATCTGCTCCGGCAGCGATCCCAGCGACCGCCCCGCCGCGGAGCGAGGCAGCGCCAGCGTGTAGACGCGGCCCGTGCCCGCCCCCGAGAGCCTGGTCTGGAACCGGTCCTCCAGCGTTTCCGGGGGCGCCGCCAGCGTCACCACCGTCGGCAGCTCCAGGTTGTACCGGTGGTTCAGCACCTGGAACAGCTTCTCCTGCGCCCACGGCGTCGACACCTGCGCGCCGAGCCCGTCCAGCACCAGCACCGGCGCGTTCCGCACCTGGTCGAAGAGCAGGTCGTAGTCCGCGTCGCTGTTGGGCGCGTACGCCGCGCGAAGGTGGTCCAGCAGGTCCGGCGCCACCATGAAGAGCGCCGGGTGCCCCGACTCCACCGTCATGTGCGTCACCGCCGCCGCCAGGTGCGTCTTCCCGCACCCGCTCGGCCCGGCGAACACCAGCCACCCTTTCGGCGACTCCGCGAAGACCTTGGCCGCCGCTACCGCCTCTTGGAAGAGTCGTCGGTCGTCCGGGTCAGGGCTGCGCCCCTCTTCGTCCAGCGTGGCGAAGGTGAAGCGAGCAAGGACGCCGAGGTTGCTGTAGCGCAGCAGCCGCTCGCGCCGCTCCTGCGCGCCCTCCTGCTCCCAGCACGAGCACGGGTCGATGGAGCCCCAGCGCGGGTGCCCAAAGGGCACGTCGACACGCACCCACCGTGTGTCGTTGCACAGCGGGCAGACGGGCGCCGCCTCCTCAAGGCTATCGTCCGGGACGCCGGACGATCTCGCTTGCTCGAACCGAGCCAGCACGTCCCCCAGCCGTTCCATCTCCTCTGCCATCGTCCCTCCACCGCCGCAGCACCGCCTCGACGTAGCGCAGGTTGCGGGCGTTTGCCAGCACCGCCTGCCCAAACGCCTCGGCTATCCACTCCGGCGGGTATTCAGCTTCCATGTCCTTGAGCCGCTCGGCCGCCATCGGCGTGATGACGCCAATGTTCTCCTCGTATATGCGAAAGACGTTGGGCCTATCCCCGACATCCCCATCGAGCGGCGCCATCGCGTCCCGGCCCGCGAGCGCCCCGTCCGCGCGCGCCCCCGTCGCCGACACCACGCGCCGGTTGGCCGGCGTGTCCATGCAGTAACCCGCGCCGCCATCGCCCGTCGACGCCCGCAGCAGCACGCCCAGCTCCGCCAGCGACTCCAGCGCCCGCTCCGCCGCCGTCTCATCGCCACCCAATCCGAGCACCGGGTCGTCGGCCAGCTCCCGTGCCGTGACAACCGAGGGCCTCCCCTGCTTCCGGTGCAGCACGAAGACGGCCCGCAGCGCGCAGCGGAGCGTCGTCACGTCCGTGACGCGCTCCAGCAGCGGCCCGAAGAGCGCCGCCGGCACCGGCACCACGTCGACGGGGCGGGTGCCCCCGCCGGAGGAGCCCGGCGGACTGGTGCCCGCTGCCATCACGAGGGCTCCGTGCGGTCGGACAGGTTCACGAACTTCGCCAGCCTGTCCTCGAACCGCAGGTGCAGCGACCCCAACGCGCCGTGCCGGTGCTTGGAGATGATCAGCTCCGCAATGTTCTTGGGGTAGGGCTTGTCCACGTACCGGGCCTCCCACTCCTCCTGTGTGAAGTTGAAGTCCTCCCGGTAGATGAACATGACCACGTCCGCGTCCTGCTCAATGCTGCCGCTCTCCCGGAGGTCCGAGAGCTGCGGGCGGTGCGTGGGCCGGTTTTCGACCGCACGGCTGAGCTGCGAGAGCGCCAGCACCGGCACGTTCAGGTCCCGCGCCAGCGCCTTCAGCGAGCGGGAGATCTCGCTAACCTCCTGCACCCGGTTGGTGTTGCCCCTGCTGTCGTTCCCCTGCATGAGCTGCAGGTAGTCGACGATGATGAGGTCGACGTTCCGCTCCAGGTGCAGCCGCCGCGCCTTGCTCCGCAGGTCCATGACCGACAGCAAGGGCGTGTCGTCGATGTAGATGGGCAGGTCAGACAGCACACCGGTGGAGTCCACGATCCGCTGCTCCTGCTGCTCCGAGTACAGGTGTTGCCGAAGCCGGTAGCTGTCGACGTTGGACTCGGCGGCCAGCAGCCGCTGTCCAAGCTGGTCGCGGCTCATTTCCACGCTGAAGATGGCGGACGTCGCCGAGTACCGTGCGGCGTTTCGCGCGATGCTCAGTGCCAGCGCCGTTTTGCCCAGGCCGGGCCGTGCGGCCAATACGAGCAAGTCAGAGCGTTGCAGCCCGCCCAGGATCTGGTCTAGGTCCGCAAATCCAGTCGGCACCGGCGCGGAGATCTGCGCCAGCGGCCCCATGGTGATCTGTGCAGATTCCTCCAGGTACCGGTCCAGCACCTCGCGAATGTGCACGAAGTCCCGGCCTGCCCCCGTTCCGCGCAGCCGGAAGAGCATGTCCTCCGCCCGCGTGAGCGTCTCGGCGATGTCGGACCCGTTCTCATAGCCCAGGTTCGCGATGCCCGATGCCGCGTGGATGAGCTGCCGCATGACGGAGGTCCGCTGCACAATCTGCGCGTAGTATTCGACGTTGACGGACGTTGGCACGGTCGCCGATAGCTGGCTCAGGTACTCGTAGCCCCCGGCCTCTTCCAGCCGGCTGAGCCGCGCCATTTCGTGGCCCAGCGTCGCCAGGTCGATGGCCTCCGGCCGCTGCGAGAGTTCCAGCGCCGCTTCATAGCACCACCGGTTGCGCTCGCGGTAGAAGTCGGCCGGCCGAAGCACAGGCGCGACTTGGTGGATGGCGTCGCCGTCGATGAGCAGCGCGCCAATCACCGCTTCTTCTGCTTCGATGTCGTGGGGAAGGACTTTTTCTGCGTATACCATACCTATACACCAAACGTATGTTCTGAAAATACCAAAACCAAGAGGTCTTGGCAAGTGCCCGCCTCGGGGGAGACATAAGGATACAGGACGTCATGGCCGGGGCTTCAAGGCATCGAACTTACGGGAAAAAGGAGTTTTCACCCTTGACAGCCGGGGTGTTCTAGACAACGCAAACGGGCCCCAAATTGGGGCCCGTTCTACATGCTCGTTTGCAGGGAACTACTCGGCGTCGTCCTCGTCGGCCTCAGCCGCATCTTCCGCCGCCTCGGCATCTTCGTCGGCATCCACCGCGGCGTCCTCCGCGTCCTCGACCTCAGCCACCGCCGCGAAGTAGCGTCCCGCCGCGTCCTCGACCACCACCGTCACGGTGGGTATCAGGTCCTGGTGCAGCCTCACCGGCACCTGGAACGTCCCCAAGTCGCGGATCGGAGCCGTCAGCGTGATGATGCGCCGGTCGATTTCGTGCCCCACCGCTTCGGTCAGCGCCTCCGCAATGGCGATGTTGGTGATGGAGCCGTAGAGGCGTCCGCCCTGCCCGGAGCGGCCCTTCATCGTCACAGACAGCCCCTCCAGCAGGTCCGCGACTCCCTTGAGGTCCGAGGCGTCCCTGGCCCGCTTGGACTCCGCCGCCCTCTTGATCTTCTCGATCCGCTTCAGGTGGTCGATCGTTGCCGGAGCGGCCAACCCATGCGGGATCAGGTAGTTGCGGGCGTACCCGCCGGCCACCGCGCGAACGTCACCCGCCATGTGCTTGGGAGGCACGTCCGCCAGAAAGACAACTTGCACGCGCACCGGAACACCTCGTCATTGGATTTCAACCCAACAAGGGTATCACACCAACGCTAAGCCGGAAAGCCAAACACGTTCCTCCCCCCAAAGGCTGCCTTCGTCGATCCCCGAACGCCACCCGAATCCGTAGGGGCGGTTCGCGAACCGCCCGTCCCGCGAGAGCGGGACCCTCACCCCACCACCACCAGCCCCCGCTGACCCGCACTCCCCCATCGTCGTTCCCGCACTCCCCCACGCGCGTCATTCCTGCGAAGGCAGGAATCCAGAGGGGCGCGGCGCGGGGCGTCTCCGTCCTCCATCGCATCCCCCACTCCCCGCCGCACGCGCACTTCCCAAATCCGTTCGCCCTGAGCCTGTCGAAGGGCCTGTCGAAGGGCCGTCCTGAGGGCACACGAGGGGGGCCCCCGCGCCCTCCCCCGACTCCGCCCCACCCCGGTCGTAGGGGCGATTCGCGAATCGCCCGCCCGCGAGAGCGGGCTCCCACCCTGACACGAGCCCCTCGCGCCAACGCCGACGCCCCTGCTACCCTCCCCCCATGGAACAGCACATCGCCTCAACTTTCGCGCCGTGGCGCCCCTCGCCCGCACAGTCCGTCTCGAGGACCGTACGGGTTCGGCCCCTGACAGCGGAGGGGTTGTCTTCCCCTCTACAAAAAGAATCTTGGATTTATAGCTAATCTGCGCCAAGCCCGCTACAAGTCGAATGCCAAAACAACCTCCCCACCGGTCACAACCGCGAAAGCGAGAACCCACGGTCCCGCACAGGGATGCCTGGAGAGAAGGAGAAGGACGTGATTCCCTCTAGAAAGGGGAAAGGCGGGAGTCGGGCGTACTGCCTACCGGAACGGGTTGACGGCCATCGCAGCGCCCACCACCAGGCCCACCAGGCTGTACAGGCCGATGTCGATCCCTTCCGCGGCAAGGGAGACGGTGATGATGCAGGAGGGGTTGTCTCCCCTCTGCAAAAAAATTCTTGGATTTATAGCTAATCTACGCCAAGCCCGCTACAAGTCGAATGCCAAAACAACCTCCCCACCGGTCACAGCCGCGAAAGCGAGAACCCACGGTCCTGCACAGGGATGCTTGGAAGAGAAGGAGAACGACGTGATTCCCTCCAGAAAGGGGAAAGGCGGGAGTCGGGCGTACTGCCTACCGGAACGGGTTGACCGCCATCGCCGCACCCACCACCAGGCCCACCAGGCTGTACAGGCCGATGTCGATCCCGCCCGCGGCAAGGGAGAAGGTGATGATGCTGAGTCCGTAGGCGAACGCCGCCAGCACCTGCAGTGGCGTCGCCCGCTTGCGATTGCTCACTCGGCTGATGGCCTCGCCGATGACGTACCCCGCGGCCACGTAGGACAGTGCCACAAACAGGGCCCCAAAGAGGCCGAGGGGCATGACCCGCTGCAGCACCCCCAGGACGACGCCCATCCCGACGCCGACTGCCAGCCCAACGACCAGGGACATGCCGAACTGCGGCGCGGGCAGCGAGTAGGTGGGGAGCCGTTGCACCAGGGCGCAGTCCGAGCAGCGCGCCCCGACGGGCGTGATAATGACGCACTTGCCGCAAATGGGGCGTTCGCACTTACTGCAGCGCAAGAAGGTCTCAGTCTGTGGATGGAAGGTGCACTCCATGTACGCCGCTGCTCCTCCCGTAAAGAGGGGCCGCTATACCTCCGGCCGCCGGGAAACCCACTCATCCCGGTCTGCAATGTCTCGGTCGAAGAGCAACCGGTAGCGCAGGACGCGGACCATGGGCACGCCCTCCACGGGCGACTGCCAGTTGGACACAAGCCGCTTCAGCATCATCAGCGCCAGCACCGACCAGAGCACCGTCATGTACACGGTGGGGCGCTCGATGATATCGAGTTCGGTCAGGAAATAGGCCAGCGGGAGGTTCATTGCCATGGCGACGAGCACCCAGACCGCGGATTGCTTGCGGATCAGCCCGCCCCAGACGCCGCCGAGGAGTATGCCGAAGAGGAGCTCCGGCCACATGCCAAACCCGAGGAGGATGCCGGCTGTTGTTGCGATGCCCCGCCCGCCGGTTAGGCGCATGTACGGCGACCAGTTGTGCCCGACGACGGCGCCCAGCGCGGCGGTCGCCTGCACCCATTCGGAGTACCCCAGCAGGTTGGCTACGACGACGGGCGCCGTGCCCTTCACAAAGCCGTCAACCAGCCCCAGCGCAAAGCCGCTGCCCTTGCCCACGTGGGCGATCACGTTGGACGCCCCCATGTTGCCGGAGCCGTGTTGCCGGATGTCTATCCCGCCCCGGAAGCGCGCCCACAGATAGGCCGTGGGAATGCCTCCCCACAGGTACCCGGCCAGAAACGCAAGTGTTATCGGCAGCATGAAAATCCCAACTTCCAGTGTCTAACCCCATTAAACATCAGGAGCGCGCCGACGGCAATGTCCCCGACCCCCCGTCAACTATACTAGTCTTACCCGTTCCACCTGTGGAGGGAGCCATGGCCGACATCATCATCCGCGACGCCCATCAAGGCGACGTTCCCGCGCTCGTCCGCCTCATGGGCCAGATGGACCCGCCCGACGAGGCTCCTGACGAAGCCACCGCCCACGCCGCCCTCGAGACCATTGACCGCCAGCCGGGCATGCGCATCGCCGTCGCAGAAGCCGGGGAAACCGTCGTCGGCGCCGTCATGCTCGCCGTCCTGCCCAACCTCAGCCACCACGCGAGCCCCTGGGCGCAGATGGAGAACCTCGTAGTCGACGAGTCCCATCGCCGCCAGGGCGTAGGCCGCGCCCTAATGGCTTGGTGCGAGGCCACCGCACGCGACGCCGGCTGCTACAAGCTCCAATTCCAAAGCCGCAACCACCGTCGAGACTCCCACCGCTTCTACCGCAACCTCGGCTACCGCGCCCTAACCGTAGGCTTCCGCCGCTACCTGACGGAGAAGCCGCCAGCGCCCTAGCCCCACCCACCGTCATTCCGGCGAAAGCCGGAATCCAGAGGGGAGGGGCAGCGGGGCCCTCCGAAGCAAGAGACACAACCTAAAGGGTGAGTTACGGAATTGAACGCAGTTACATGGAATACCCAGTGGGCAACGCCAGCCTCACGGCGCACCCCGGAGGTCCTGCGCCGCGTCGCCCAACACGCCCCCGACGTCGTCTGCCTCACCGAGGCCAACGAGCGCCTGCTGTCGCAAGCCGGGCACACAATCTCCGCCCAGCCCGACTACGGTTACCCGATCAAGCAGGGCCGACGCAAGGTTCTGCTCTGGTCAAGAGAGCCTTGGGAGCAAGTCGATGACGTAGGCCTTCCTTCACTACCGCCCGGCCGGTTCGTGTCCGGCGTGACGCGCACCCCCCTCGGCGAGGTCACCGTCATCGGCATATGCATTCCATGGTGGGGATGCCGGACCGAGGCCTACCGAGCCTCTGAACGCAAGGCGCGCTGGCAAGACCACGAAGCCTTCCTCGACGGCCTGACCGAACTCCTGGCGCAAATGCCCGCAAAGCGCCTAATCGTGATGGGGGACTTCAATCAGGTAGTCGGGAAGGGCTGCCGCGCCCCGCGCAATCTCCAGGTGAAGCTCCGTGAAGCCTTCCCGCCGAGCATGACCTTCGCCACAGCGGACCTCGAATTCCGGGGCCGCAAGAGCATTGACCACATGGTCGTGAGCGAGGACCTAGCCGTTGGGTCTCTGGAAGCCATAAGCAACATAGAGGATGAGGGAAGGCTGTCGGACCATTTCGGAGTGGCCGCCAGCGTGTCTGCTCGACAGACTTGATAGCATTTGCTCGTAGCGTTCGCGAAGGAGCAGCCCTACCCCCCGCGCGTCGCCGCCTGGTGCACCAGCGCCCCGAAGAGGTTCTGGAACTGCCGAGGCAGCTCGTCGGCGCGCTCCGGGTGGCACTGCACGCTGACCACGAAGCGGTGATGCGGGCTCTCGAGTCCCTCCACAAGCCCGTCCTCGACAGAGTAGGCCGTCGACATCAGCGTGGGCGCGCGCCGGGCCTCCGTCAGCCCCTGGTGGTGGACGCTGTTGACCCGCACATTCCCGCCCGCGCCGACAATCGAGGCCAGCTTGCTCCCCGGCGTGATCCAGATGCGGTGCTGCATCGACTCGTATGGCGCTCGATCGCCCTCGGCGCGGTGACCCGGCACGTGCTGCAGCAGCGAGCCGCCGCAGGCCACGTTGAGCACCTGCATGCCGCGGCAGATGCCCACCACCGGCAGGTCGCGAGTCAACGCCGCGTCCAGCAGCGCAAAGTCGACGGCATCCCGAGCCTCGTTCAGCAGCAGCCCCGCGTTGGGGTCCGGGCGTTCGCCGTACCGGCTCGGGTGGACGTCGGCGCCCCCGGTCAGCAGCAGCCCGTCCATGCGGGCCAGCGCGTCGTCGATGCCGGCGCCGGGCGTCACCACCATCAGCTCCGCCTCGAACGGCGCCAGCGCTTCCACGTATCGCCGAGCCTCGCGCTGCGACGATGCCGCCACGACGATGACCGGCCTGTACTCTTCCGTCATGCCTGGACTTGCTCCCTTCCAGCTAGGTGATGAGGCGGCGGCGCATCAGAAAGGTGGCCAGCAGTCCAAAGCCGGCGGCCATCCCAACCAGGGCCAGCGCCGAGTACAAGTGCGTGATGTCCAGCCCGCCCAGCACCAGGCCGCGCATCAGGTGAGCGGCGGGCGTCAACGGCAGCGCCCAAACAATGGGCTGCATCCAGTCCGGCAGGCTGGACACCGGGAAGAAGATGCCGCTGACAAAGTACATGGGCACGGCCACCACCGTGAAGACGTTGTTCAGCGAGTTGATGCTCGGCACCACGGCCGTGGCGCTGAGGGCCATGGGGTAGAAGACCAGCCCCACCAGGAACGCAGACGGCACGGCAAGGACGGCCAGCGGTGACTCGATGAGGCCGAAGCCCAGCGCCACCACCAGCACGGCGATGGCCGTCAGCACCGAGCGGCTCGCCCCCCAGAGCATCTCCCCGGCCACCAGGTCCTCCACCTGCATGGGCGTCGCCAGCATGCTGTTGAACACCCGGTGCATGGAGAGCCGCAGGTATGCGCCGTAGGCGCCCTCGAACAGGGCATGGAACATCGCGTAACCGGCGATGAGCCCCGGCGTGATGTAGGCGGCGTAGGAGACGTCGGCCTCGAAATCGCCCACGAACTGCCCCAGCCCGTAGCCGAACGCCCCCAGCACAATGAGCGGCTCAAGGAAGACCCCGCCCGCCTCCGTCGTCCAGTTGCGGAAGAAGGCGTCGCGGTGCCTGCGCCACACGGCGACTGCGTAGAAGGCGTTGGGCGCTTCCACTAAGCGTCCTCCTCGATGCTGCGGCCCGTCAGCCGTAGGAACACGTCCTCCAGGTTGGCCGTGCGATACAGCACCTGCAGCCCCTCCGATGCGAGCTGCCGCTCCAGTTCGACGCCGTCGGCGCCGTACGCGAGCAGCGCCGTCCCCGCTCGCTCCACCTGCAGCCCGAGCCCGGACAGCCGCGCCTGCACCGTGGACAGCTCGCCCAGCGGCGGCCGCACCTCGACGACCTCTCTGCCGGCGGAGCTCCGCACCAGTTCTGACGGCGGCCCCTGCGCGATGATCTGCCCGTGGTCGATGATGACCAGCCACTGGCACAGCGCCGTGGCCTCCTCCATGTTGTGCGTCGAGAGGACCGTGGTGATGCCCTGTCGCCGCAGCTCCAGCAGCCGCTCCCAGACCAGGTTCCGCCCCAGCGGGTCGAGCCCCGTCGTGGGCTCATCCAGCACCAGCACCTTTGGGTGGTTCAGCATCGCCCGCGCAATGACCAGCCTGCGCTTCATGCCGCCGGAGAGCGTGTCGACCCTCGTATCCGCTCGGTCGCCAAGCTCAAAGAAGTTGAGGGCCTCCAGAGCGCTTTCCAGCGCAAGCTGCCGGGGCATCCGGAAGTACCGGCTGTACACCAGCAGGTTCTGCAACACGGGCAGGTCCGTGTCCAGGTCCTCCTCCTGCGGCACCACGCCGAGCCGGGCCTTCACGAGCCGCGGGTGCTTCGCCACGTCCAGCCCGTCGATCACCACCTGCCCTGAGGAGGCCGGCGAAATCGCGGTGAGGATGCGGAGGGTGCTGCTCTTGCCCGCGCCGTTGGGCCCCAGAATGCCAAAGCACGCCCCCTGTTCGACGGCGAAGCTGATGCCATTGACGGCGGTGAATGTTCCGTAGCGCTTGACGAGGTCCGTGACCTGAACGATGGCTTCCACTCAGTCCTCCGTCCCTATAGTACACTATGAGGCGCCAGCTACACCCAAGGAGGACACAATGGCCGTACACTACGAGGACGACGGGGTCCGCATCCACAAGATCGTCGCCAGCCCCTACAACAACAACGCCTACATCATCGTCTGCAAGTCGACGGGCAAGAGCCTCATCATCGACACCCCCCGCGACGCAGACCTCGTCCTCGCCGAGGCCGCGGACACAGACGTGACGGCGGTCGCCATCACCCACGGCCACCGCGACCACATCGAGGGCTACGACGCCTTCCGCGCGGGACTGACGGCCCCCTTCGGCCTGCACCGCGAGGACACCCCGCGACTCGCGCCCAACGCGCCCGAGTTCCACCTCGAGGACGGTGAGTCCCTGCAGGTCGGCGAGCTGTCGCTTGAGCTGCTGCACACCCCCGGTCACACGCCCGGCGGCGTCTGCCTGCTGATGGGCCAGCACCTCTTCTCCGGCGACACGCTCTTTCCGGGCGGCCCGGGCAAGACCCAGACCCCGGAGGCGCTGCGGCAGGTCATCGAGAGCATCACCGGCAGGCTCCTCACCCTGCCTGACGCCACCGCCGTCTACCCCGGCCACGGCGCCGACACCACCATCGGCGCATCAAAGGAGGAGTACGCCGACTTCGCCGGCCGCCCCCACGCACCTGACCTCTGCGGAGACGTCCTCTGGCGCGGCCCTTCGTAGGGGGGATTCGTGAATCGCCCGTGCCGCCCGCAGGTGGGACCCCCGCCCTCAGGCGGGACCCTCGCGTTCGCCACCCGCCCCGCCTACAGCGGTCCCGTCGCCTGTCCGGAAATGCCCGTGAAATGTCCGTCCAAAGGCCCCCGGACACCCCATTTTCGGCGACTGACACGGCGGGCTTGCGGCGCGTTCGCGAAACCTTGCGCAAACCCCTGCAAAAGGTGGAATTTTGTAGGGGTTTCAGATATAATGCTTGTGGGTTATGGTGCCGGTCCGGTAGACCCGCCCCAGATAGGGGCCCGGCGCCCGCTACACAACGGTAGCGACCGCCACGCAGCCGATACCCGAGCGTGGCGTTAAGCTAGCGGTTCCGGTGCGCGCGGACGCCTCTCCGGCGGATTCGGGATCGTCGAATACCGGGGGCTTTGGGCCTCCCGAAGTGGAGTAGATACTATGACGGATCTTCTTGAGGGAACTGTGGCCAATCCGCGCTACACCGCTGCCGATATCCAAGTGCTAGAGGGCCTTGAGGCCGTGCGCCTTCGACCCGGTATGTACATTGGCAGCACCGACGAGCGCGGCCTCCATCACCTCGTCTACGAGATCGTCGACAACTCCGTCGACGAGGCCATGGCCGGCTACTGCGACAAGGTCACCGTGACCATGCTGGCCGACGGCTCCATGAAGATCGAGGACAACGGCCGCGGCGTACCCGTAGAGACGCACACCGCCACCGGAGTGTCCTCCGTCGAAACCGTCTTCACCAAGCTGCACGCCGGCGGCAAGTTCGGCAGCGGCAGCTACCAGGTGTCCGGCGGCCTCCACGGTGTCGGCGCCTCCGTCGTCAACTTCCTCAGCGAGTGGCTCTGGGTCGAGGTCAAGCGGGACGGCGCACGCTACCGCCAGGATTTCCAGCGCGGCAGGCCCGTCGAGCCCCTGGCGCAGGTCGGCAAGACCATCACCCGAGGCACCACCGTCGGCTTCCTCCCGGACAACCAGATCTTCTCCACCTCCGCCTTCGAGTATGACGTGCTGGCCCAGCGCTTCAAGGAGATGGCCTACCTCAACCCCGGCCTCGAGATCGACCTCAAGAACGAGCTCTCCGGCCAGCGCGTGAAGTACCGCTTCGAGGGCGGCATCAAGGAGATGGTCGGCGAGATCAACCATGGCCGTGAGTCCCTGCACGATGTCATCAACATCTCCAAGTCGTCGGGCACCACCCAGGTCAACCTCGCCATGCAGTACACCACCAACGTGAAGGAGGAGGCCCCCGCCTTCGTCAACTGCATCGCCACCATCGAGGGCGGCACCCACGTCACCGGCTACCGCGCCGCGCTCACCCGCGCCCTGAACGACTTCAGTCGCAAGAAGAAGCTGGTCAAGGACGACCAGAACAACTTCCAGGGCGAGGACGTCCGCGAGGGTCTGACCTCCGTCCTCTCCGTGAAGATGATCGACCCCCAGTTTGAGGGGCAGACGAAGGGCAAGCTCGGCAACGCCGAGATCAAGCCCGTTGTCGAGTCCATCGTCGCCGAGCAGCTCACCATCTACCTCGAGGACCACCCCGCCGATGCCAAGCGTATCGTGGAGCGCGTTTCCCTCGCCCAGAAGGCCCGAGAGGCCGCCCGCAAGGCCCGCGAGCTCGTCATCCGCAAGAACGCCCTCGACGGCACCGGCCTCCCCGGCAAGCTCGCCGACTGCTCCGAGCGCGACCCCGAGAAGTCCGAGATCTTCATCGTCGAGGGTGAGTCCGCGGGCGGCTCCGCCAAGATGGGCCGCGACCGCAGGTTCCAGGCCATCCTCCCCCTCAAGGGCAAGATCCTCAACGTGGAAAAGGTCCTCTACCCCCAGGGCCGCCAGAAGGTCGAGATGAACGGCGCCAACGGCAATGGCAACGGGGACGGCTCCAAGATGGCCTACCAGGCGGAGAAGACCCGCCTCGAAAAGCTCCTCTCCCATGAGGAGATCCGGGTGCTCATCACCGCCATCGGCGCCGGCTTCGGCGAGGACTTCGACGAGAAGAAGCTCCGCTACCACCGCGTCATCATCATGACGGACGCCGACGTGGACGGCTCGCACATCCGCACCCTGTTGCTCAACTTCTTCTTCCACAACATGCGAGACCTCATCAAGCGCGGCTACCTCTACATCGCGCAGCCGCCGCTCTACCGCATTGGCCAGGGTCGCCGCGTGGAGTACGTCTACACTGACGCGCAGTTGGAAGCCGCGATGAAGAAGCTGGAAGGCAAGCGCGGCGTGAACCTGCAGCGCTACAAGGGCCTTGGTGAGATGAACCCCGACCAGCTCTGGGAGACCACCCTCGACCCGGCCTTCCGGACGCTCCTGCAGGTGAATATGTCGGACGTCGACCCCACGGTCGACCACGACGACAGGGACGAAGAAGAAGGCTGGGAGGAAGCGGAGGAGCATGTCGCCGCGGAGTTCGACCGGCTCATGGGCGCAGAAGTCGCCCCTCGCAAGTCCTTCATCATGGAATACGCCAAGACCGTTCGAAACCTGGACGTGTAGCAAGCTTGGTAATGGAGAAGACGCCCGGCGCCAGGACGGCCGGGCGCGAATGGAGCGCCGGAATGGGCGTGGTAGATAGGAAAATCAGAGCGGCCATGTGCCCCCTCCCCACACTCCCGGTACGCCGTCCGGCTCCATTCCCACACACCGACGCGCGATAGCGCGCTCCCCGGAGAAAGGCAGCAATGACCACCAACAGCAGCAACATCGGCAACGTTGAGCCCCGTCGCATAGACGAGGAGCTGCGCGCTTCGTATCTCGATTACGCCATGAGCGTCATCGTCTCCCGCGCCCTGCCCGACGTGCGCGACGGCCTGAAGCCCGTGCAGCGGCGCATCCTCTACGCCATGGATGAGCTCGCCATGCGCCCCGGCACCAGCTACAAGAAGAGCGCCCGCCTCGTCGGTGAGGTGCTCGGTAAGTACCACCCCCACGGCGACTCCTCCGTCTACGAGGCCCTCGTTCGCATGGCCCAGAAATTCAGCCTCCGCTACCCCATGGTCGACGGTCAGGGCAACTTCGGCTCCATCGACAACGACCCGCCCGCCGCTATGCGCTACACGGAGGCCCGGCTCGCGCCCATCGCTGCCGAGATGCTCCAGGACTTGGACCGCAACACCGTCAACTTCGCCACCAACTTCGACGATTCCCTGCAGGAGCCCAGCGTCCTTCCCGCGAAGCTGCCCTTCCTGCTCTCCAACGGCGCGTCGGGCATCGCCGTCGGCATGGCCACCTCCATCCCGCCTCACAACCTGCGGGAGCTGTGCGACGCCATCAACCACCTGATCGACAACCCGGACGCCACCGTCGACGACATGATGCGCTTCATCCAGGGCCCGGACTTCCCCACGGGCGGCATCGTCATGGCCGGCCAGGGCAAGGCCAACGTCCTCGCCGCCTACCAGACCGGCAACGGCCGCATCCTCATGCGCGGCAAGGCCGACATCGAGCCCCTCGGCCGCGGCAACGACCGCCATCAGATCATCATCACCGAGGTCCCCTTCCAGCTCAACAAGGCCAGCATGGTCGAGAAGATCGCCCATCTCGCCCGCGACCGCAAGATCGAGGGCATCAGCGACGTCCGCGACGAGTCCGATCGCCAGGGCCTCCGCGTCGTCGTCGAGCTCCGCGCCCACGCCGACCCCGCCTACGTGCTGAGCAACCTCTACGAGCAGACCCCCCTCCAGATGGCCTACAACATGAACATGCTCGCCCTCGTCGACGGCCAGCCCCAGGTCCTCACCATCCGCGACATCCTCCACCACTTCATCGAGTTCCGTATCGAGGTCGTCACCCGCCGCGCCCAGTACGACCTCGACAAGGCCAAGGACCGCGACCACATCCTCGAGGGCCTGCTCAGGGCCATCGACAACCTCGACGAGGTCATCGCCATCATCCGCGGGTCCGACGACGCCGAGGCCGCCCGCAACAACCTCATCCAGCGCTTTGACCTGACGCAGATTCAGTCGCAGGCCATCCTGGACATGCAGCTCCGCCGCCTGACCGCCCTCGACCACCTCCGCCTCGAGGATGAGCACGCCGAGCTCACCAGGCAGATCACCGAGTTGGAGGCCCTGCTGAACGACCCGGCCCTGGTGCGAGCCGTCGTCAAGCAGGAGAACACGGACCTGCGCAAGAAGTTCGGCGACCGCCGCCGCACGGAGATCCGCCCCGAGGAGGCCCGCCGCCTCACCCTCGACGAGACGATCGCTTCCGCCGACATGGTTCTGACTCTGAGCAGGGACGGCTATGCTAAGCGCACGGACCTCAGCACTTATCGCCAGCAGCACCGCGGCGGCAAGGGCGTCATCGGCATGAAGAAGACGACCGAGGACGACCTGATCCTGCATACCTTGGTGACGGACACCAAGGACACCATCCTCTTTTTCACGGACGGTGGCCGCGTCTACTCCAAGAAGTGCCACAGAATCCCGCCGAACACTTCCCGGGTGACCCGGGGCACACTGATCAAAAACGTTATTGAGGGACTTCAGGAAAACGAGCGAATCACCTCCATAGTGGCCCTTTCAGACCTGCTGCAGGCGGGCTATCTAGTCATGGCTACTCAGCAGGGACGCGTCAAGCGCGTCCCGCTGGCCCAGTTCGCCCGAATCCGAAGCAGCGGCATCATCGCTTTGGATCTGAAAGAGGGCGACCACCTCATCGCGGCTAGAAAGGCTCAGGAAAGCGACGAGATCATGATGGTGACGCGGCAAGGGAAATCAGTGCGCTTCTCCATCAACGAACTGCAGGTGCGCTCCCGGATCGCGGGGACTGTCCGCGGCATCAGCCTGCGGCCTGATGACTACACCATCGCCATGGACGTGGTAGACCATGACGGGAAGCTGCTGCTAGTGAGTGAGAACGGATACGGCAAGGTCACGTCGCTGGATGGCGGCTCCTCTTCCAACAGCTTCCGTGCCCAAAAGCGGGGCGGCTACGGCCTGACTGCCTACCCCGCCGATGAGAAGACCGGCCCCCTGGCCGCGGCCCTCATCGTCAAGGGTACAGAGGAGTTGGTCATCGCCACCGCCAAGGCCCAGGTGCAGCGGACTACGGTCGATCAAGTGCGGGAGAAGAGTCGGTACGCACGCCGGGGAAGCTCGTTCATGAATCTCGCGCCAGGAGACCACGTGACGTCCATGGCCATTCTGACCCCGCCGGATGAGCCCGAGGAGAAGGGCGTCACTCCGAAGCCCGCGCGCCGCTCCGCCGCCGCCGAGCCCGCAGCAGGTCCCAGGCCCCGCACCCGTGCGCCGCACGGCCAGGCCAAGAGCGACATAGAGGACGCCGCAGCCGGCGCAGAACAGCTCGGCATGCCCCTCGAAGACCAGGGCCTCGACGAAGAGGAGCCGGAGGACGAGGACATCGTCGACGAGGAGTTGGACGAAGAGATCGACGAAGAGGATGAAGAAGGCGAAGAGGAAGACGGCGAGGAGCCGGAAGAGAACTAGCCTCGACTGAAACCGGACCAATGAGAGAGCGGCGCTCCAATCGGGGCGCCGCTCTCTCGTCTTACCGGCGGAAGCCGGTATCCAGCATGCCCTTGCTGGGCCAGTTTCCACTTCTGGAGAGCGCCGGTCCAGCAAAGTCCCTTCCCCCTCAGGGGGAAGGTTAGGATGGGGGAGTTCCCCACTCCTTTTGCCCATCGCCATCGCCCGCTCCTGGCCACCCCCGCGAAGAGCGGCGCTCCAATCGGAGTGCCCCCCTACCCCTTTTGCCCCCAGCCATCGCCGCTGCTACCATTACCCCATGAGCACAAACGGCAGTCGACGGATCAAGGCCGTCTTCTTTGACCTCTACAACACCCTCGCCCGCTTCTGGCCGCCCCGCGAGCAGATACAGGCGCAGGCCTGCGCGGACTTCGGCTACACCGTCACGCCGGAGGGCATCGCCCGCGGCTACCTCCGCGCCGACGCCTTCATGTCCAGCGAGAACGCCCGCAGCCAGGTGCAGCGCCGCTCCCCCGCGGACCAGCTCACCTTCTTCACCGAGTACGAGCGCCTCATCCTGGAGGGCGCGGGCTTCGACGTGCCGCCCTCCGTCGCGGGCAGCATCTGGCAGCGCGTTCGCGAGCTCCCCTACGGCCTAGCCCTCTTCGACGACGTCGCCGACGTGCTGCCAAGGCTGCGGGCCGAGGGCTACATCACCGGCGTCATCACCAACATGGCATCCACCGGCGAGAAAGTCTCGAGCGACCTCGGCCTCGCCCCCTACGCCGACTTCGTCGTCACCTCCGGCGAAGTCGGGCAGGGCAAGCCGCACGCCCCCATCTACCTCACCGCCCTGGCCCGCGCCAACGTCTCCCCCTCCGAGGCCATCCACGTAGGCGACTCCGTCACCGGCGACGTAGAGGGCGCCATGGCCGTAGGCATTACCCCCATCTACATCAACCGCTACCCAAACACCTCCCCAGAAAACCCACCCCCCCAAGGCGTCCCAACCGTCCACACCCTCGCAGAAGTAGAAACCCTCCTCCACACCAACGCAGCAGGCTAGTCCCGCGCCCATTCCGTCGTTCCCGCGCAGGCGGGAACCTCCCCCTCCGCGCCCATCCCCTCTCGCCGCCCCCAACCCCTCTCACGCGTCATTCCTGCGAAGGCAGGAATCCAGAGGGGAGCCGGGCGGGCCACCACTACCAACCCCCGTCGCATCCCCCACTCCCCAAACGCACCGTAGGGGCGGTTCGCGAACCGCCCGTCCCGCAGCAGCGGGAGATTCCCATTCCGCCACCAACAGCGCTCGCCGACCCGCACACCCCCCCGTCGTCATTCCCGCGAATCCGTTCGCCCTGAGCCTGTCGAAGGGCCCTCCGCCGCCAGCAGCCGCCGCCGACCCCGACACCCCCATCGTCGTACCGGCGAAAGCCGGTATCCAGAGGGGAGGGGCACCCCATCACCACCCCCCTCGCAGGCGCGCCCCACAAATCCGTTCGCCCTGAGCCTGTCGAAGGGGGCCCGCCCCCGCACCCTGACACGAGCCCCTAGCGCCAACACCGCCTCCCCCGCTACCCTCCCCCCATGCAACACGCACGCAAGGACCTCGAACAGCGCATCGCCCCCACATCCGCGCCCGCATGGCCCGTACCGGCAACCGTGTGCGGTTCCGCCCCCGACAGCCGGGGGTTGTTTCTCACGGGCGCAAAAGTTGGGACCAATATTTTGTATCTGGAACGAAGGCGCCAGCTACGACCACCCCGACGAAACAACCTCCCGCAACTGCACCGGCTCGCGAAGCAACCCCCGGCCGCGCCGGCGAGCAACAAGGACCTACGGCGGCTCAGGTGGGATTCATGAGCGAGATGAAGCACAGTTTTGAAGGAGAACACATGGGACCGAGTGGAGAAACTATTAGGGACCCGCGCCTACTCCTCCGAGGCGGCCTTCCCCAGCGTCTCCAAGCCGTATTCCAGTCGGCGCGCCGCAATAGTCTCAAAGAGGGCTGCCACCTAACGACGGAACCCCATATGCTATACTTCCGCGACTGTCAGCGCTCAGGACTTAGGGTCAGTATTTGCAGCAGTGGAGGGCTAACTCGCAATGCCTAAATTCCTAACCACAACCGGGATTTCGCATCATCTTGAAGAGCTAATCAAGAATGCGAAGGAGCGTCTTGTAATCATCAGCCCGTACTTGAAGGTCAACGATGGCATCAAGGAACTGCTTGAGGCTAAAGACACGCCGGAAATCGATTTCCACGTGGTCTATGGGAAGAAAAAACTTCAGCAAGCGGAGTACGACTGGCTTGAATCTATGACCTTTGTCAGGATGAGCTTCCGCAAGAACCTGCACGCAAAGTGCTATCTGAACGAAAAGCAGGCGCTTCTGACATCAATGAACCTCTACGAGTTCTCCCAGCAGAATAACAATGAGATGGGCATTTTGGTGTCTCAGGAAGAAGACTCAGATCTATACAAGGATATCGATGAGGAGGCTCAACGCATTATAGAGAATAGTGAAATCCAAATTACAGGTGTGGCAAGAGAGAACGCAGAGGAGGCGAAGGCTCAACCGAAAGCGAGAAGGTCTCCCGAAGCAGCCTCAGCAATCAGTGGGAAGCCCAAAGATGGCTTCTGTATCCGGTGCAAAGCGAGGATTCCCGCTGACCCCATGATGCCGTACTGTAATACTCACTTCAGAAGTTGGAACCGATACAAGAATGAGGCCTATGAGGAAAAGCACTGCCATACCTGTGGCAAGGAACATGCCGCAACGCTCCTCAAGCCCCTTTGCACAACTTGCTTCCGGAAGTACAAGGATGTTCTCAAGTTCGCCGTTAGCAGGGGTTGAGGCACCCGCCCCCAGGGCGAGGCGCCCACCCAGCGCCCGATTTGTTCCCTTGCCTCCCAGCTACACCCCCAGCCAAACTTTGCTCACCGGCGAAAAAAGATACGACTCGACTCGACTCGAATCACCCCGTCAAGGGGAAGGCGGCTCAGAGGAAATGTGGGGCTATCCTGAAAGGGCCTGAAGGGAGAACGTGACGACACTCATCGTCGTTCCCGCCAAGGCGGGGACCTCACCCCTCGCTGCCAACGGCTTCCGTCGCCGCCGGCCGGCCGGGGCGATTCGCGAACCACTGCTTCCATTCGTCAAAGGTCTGACCGAGCGCTTCCAGCCGACTCCTCGCCTGCCCCGTTTGGACCTTCCGGCGAATCTCGTTTCCAACCCACTCCCCGACCAGATCTATCGCGATTGGGACTCCCACACGCACTGCTTTCTTAGCGGCGGTCCCTGCCAGAGGGACGACCACCGTCTTCACCGTCAACGCGATAACGCTCAAATACACCATGACATGTCTCCCTTCTGGTCCAGTGATCTCCGGCCGTGCTATCCATCATGCGGACGGCCCAAGTAGTGACGCTAACGATGCAAGCTCTACTGCTCCGCCGCGTCTCCTTTCGATAATACATTATTACGCGTAATTATCCGTGTCAAGCAGCAACTGTTCCACTGTCCCGGAAAGAAGCGGCGCAGCACACTCCCTATGCCTCCCGGCTCCGCGTTGGGTTCTCTCTGTGGAGTTAAAACACCCACCCCCCATCCTTGACACCCCCACCCCGCGCGCGTACATTCGCGCCACATAACGACAGCAGCAGCCTGCGTCGCGCGCAAAGGGAGGAAAGCATGCTCACTCGAGACGAGAATGACCTGTTGACCCAGACCGGCCCCGGCACACCCATGGGCGACCTGTTCCGGCGACACTGGATCCCCGCCTGCCTCTCGGAGGAGATCCCCTCCGCGGACTGCCCGCCCGCCCGCGTCACCCTGCTCAGCGAGAAGCTCATCGCCTTCCGCGACACCAACGGTAACCCCGGCCTCGTCGACTCCCACTGCCCCCACCGCGGCGCGCCCCTGTTCTTCGGCCGCAACGAGGAGTGCGGGATCCGCTGCGTCTACCACGGCTGGAAGTTCGACGTCGACGGCAACTGCGTCGACCTGCCCAACAGCCCGGAGGGCGAGACCTACAAGGACAAGGTCGCCCTAAAGGCCTACCCGACGTTCGACGGCGGCGGCATCGTCTGGGCCTACATGGGCCCCAAGGACAAGCTGCCGCCCAGGCCCACCTTCGAGTGGTTCGACTATGGCGACGACCGGCGCTACCTCCGCAAGTACCTGCTCCGCTGCAACTACTTCCAGGCCATCGAGGGCGACTACGACCCGTCGCACGGTTTCTTCCTGCACAGCACCCTGGACGGCAACGCCTCCAGCCCCGGCAACCGGCTGCGCGGCGGCAACCGCCTCAACAGCTTCCTCAACCGCAAGCACATGCAGGTGGAGGACACCCCCTACGGCCAGATGCACATCGCCGTTACCGGTTTTGGTGAAGGCACAAACGTCGCCACCATTAGCCAGTTCTACATGCCGTCGTTCACGGGCTCCGGCATCTCCGGCCCCAACGTCTACGCCAGCAACATGCGAGTGCCCATCGACGACGAGAGTTGCTTCCACTACCGCCTGCGCTGGAGCTACGAGCCCTTCTCGCAGCAGCAGGTCTGGGAGGACAAGTACGGCGGCTACACCTACCCGGAGCAGGTCCCGGGCACCTTCCTGGCCAAGGAGAACAAGGACAACGACTACTTGGTCGACAGGCTTGCCCAGAAGAACTACTCCTTCACCGGCATCAAGGCCTTCCCCATCCAGGACCTGGCGCTTGTCGAGGACCAGTGGGGCCCCCGCGCCGACCGCAGCCTGGAGAAGCTCGTCACGTCCGACCAGAACATCATCGCCGTGCGCCGGCGCCTCATCAACGCGGCCCGCGCCCTGATGGAGGGCGAGGAGCCCAGCGGCCCGTGGAACCCAGACGCCTACCGAGTCCACACCGCCCGCATAACCCTCCCCGACACCCTAACCCTCGACGAGACCATGGACGCCGTCAAAGTGCAGACCTGCGGCCCAGTAAAGCTGTCCACGTCCACCTAGCCAAAGTTCCACTAGCAACGCAAACAAGAAGGTCGGCGGAACCGCATCCCGCCGGCCTCCTCTTCACCCCGTCGTTCCCGCGGAGGCGGGAACCTCACCCTCCACGACCGCACCATCTCATGATGCACGCCCCTTTCTCAACGTTTCTGGACGTCAACTGCAACTCTTCTCAGAGTGTCTCAACCACTGCCTTATGGCGACGAACAACTTCACTTAGCTTCTTGCTCATGTTCAATGTAGCCTGTCTTCCTTGCGGTTGGTCAAGCAGCTCTGATGCAAGGAGAAGTGCGGCGCTAACCGTGTCTGCCACCTGGTTGAGTGCTACGAGTGTAACTACCTGATCTGCCTTGGTGACCGTAACTGTTCCATGGGTCTCGGCGTCCGCGAACATTTCACAAACGTTACGGCTAAAATTGGTAGTTGAAAAATTGTGCACAGCTAACCGACTCAAAAACCCGTAGTAATCCCCCATTAACTCATCTGGGTAGTTTTCACTCAGAAGTTGTTTCAGCTTGCCCCTAACTTTGGAGGGTTTGAACTTGTCCCATCTTGCCTTTGCGCTGGCGTTCCGAAATCTCTCAAGTGATTCCTCGGACTGCATGAAGAGGCACAAGAGATCGATGATTTCAACAAGCTTACGAATCAGTACTAGCGCCTCGAGAAAGTATCCAGACAGCAGGAGGCGCGTGCTCGCTCTAGCGGTACTATTCACTCTAGCCAACAGGTGCATCTCTAGATGGCCGCCATCACTTAGCTCGCAGCCGTAGCTGCATGAAGGAATGGTGTCAAGGAATGACAAGGCTGTACCTATTGCTTCGACAATGTCCGAGCCGCTGACTTTTGCCTCAGTAGCGAGCCAGTCTTGGAATTTGGCTTCCACAATTCTCTCAAGATCGCAGGCGGCCCTGAGATAGTCTCGGCCTATTGGCATGTCTCGATTTTCGTTCATCACTGATTTGCCTCACTTGGGCCGCGACTGACAGAGTGCCAGCAAACTCGTCACGGGTTGGGCCTCGGGGCATAGCACCTGGCAATCCGTTCATACTTAGGCTAAGAAGGCCGGCGGGAGCGCATCCCGCCGGCCTTCCTTGTCTCTTCTCAACCGTTCGCCCTGAGCCTGTCGAAGGGCCCCCGACCCTACCCCGCCTCCGGCGCCGACATCCGCGTGTAGATCCGACGCGCGTTCCCCTCGAAGATCGCGTGCCGGTCCTCGGCGCTCAGCCAGTCGATCCGGTCGATGTACTGCTTCGTGTCGTTGAGCGCGCGGCCCGTCGCCGGGTCCTTCACCGACCCGTTCGCCGGCTTGTCCGTGCCGAAGATGCACCGGTCGGCGCCCACTACCTTGATCAGCAGTTCCATCGCCTCGCCGTCGTAGAGCACCGTGTCGTAGTACAGCCGCCGCATGGACTCGTCGAAGCTCTCGTAGTGGGCGTTGGGGTCCCGCTGCATGGCGTTCATGCGGAAGGCGCGGCCCCGGCCCGCCTGGTAGGGGATGTACCCGCCGCCGTGGCCGACGACCAGCTTCAGGTTGGGGAAGTCCTGGAACACCCGAGGCGACCGCAGGATGGCCCACGCCGCCACGGCCTCTTCATCCACAAAGTAACCCAGTTCCGGCTCGCGAGAGAAGCGGAAGGGGCCGCCGTGGATAAGGGCGGGCACGTCCAGCTCCACCATCTTCTCGTACAGCGGGTACCAGTACTCATCGCCCATGTGGGGCGTCTCGGTGGCGCCCTCGCCGGGGTCCGGGTTTATCTTCAGGCCGACAAAGCCCAGCTCCAGCACGCACCGCTCCAGCTCTTCGAGGCAGAAGGAGATGGGCTGCCCCGCAGCCTGCGGGATCGCGCCGATGCCCACGAACCGCTCCGGGTGCAGCTTCACCGAGCGGGCGATCATGTCGTTCACGCTCTGGGTGATCTGCAACACAAGGTTCTCGCGCCGGTCACCGGTGGGCACGGCCCACGGCCTCGGCGACACGATCTGCAGGTCGGTGCCAACGTCGGACACCTCCGCGATGTGCGCCTGCAGGCTCTCCTCCAGCCGCTCGTCGGAGAAGTCGGGCGGGGTGAGGCGTGCCTGGCCGGACCCCCCGGTCAGCCCGCGGAAGTAGTTGTACAGCTCCATCGGCCCCGTGATGTGCGCGTGTGCGTCAATGTTCATAACGATCCCTCCGTCCCAAGTGCCGACAGTCTACTACAGCAGTCGATGAATCGCCCCCAGGCAGTCCGTTCACCCTGAACCCGTCGAAGGGCCCCCGAATGGACGGCCACCCCCACCCCCTACCGGATCCGCCGCCCCGCAGTGGACCGCACCTCGATCGGTAGCTCCGTGCCGATGCCCCGCTCCTTGGCCTTGCGCAGCACCACGCCCGCGGCGGCCGTGTCCTCCATGGCCACACCCAGCCCGTCGAAGAGTGTGATGGCCTCCGGGCCGGGCCGCATGCCTGCCAGCCCCAACACCAGGTGGCGCATCTCCACAGCCTGGCTCCAATGGAACGTGCCCCGGTCCTCCGCCAGCATCAGCTCGCCGCACTCCACCTTGGCCTGCGCGACGCTCTCGACGACGACCACGTCGCATCGGCCCACCGTCGCCTCATCGATCTCCCGTCTCCCGGGCGTTGTCGCGCCGATGGCGTTGATGTGCGCCCCCGGCGAGAGCCACGCCGCGTCGAACACCGGGTCCCGCGACCCCGTCGCCGTCACGATGACGTCGGAGCCGCTGATGCACTCCTCCCCCGTCTCGACGGCCACGGCGTCCAACCCCAGGTCGTTCCGCAGCTCCTCGGCAAAGCCATCGCGGTTGGGCGCCGTCCGCGTGTACACCTTCACCTTCATGATGGGCCGCACCGAGCAGATGGCCTCCACCTGCGCCTTCGCCTGCAGCCCGCTGCCGATGATGCCGATGACGCTGGCGTCCTCTTTGGCCATGTGCTTGGTGGCGAGCCCCGCCACCGCCCCCGTGCGAATCTCGCTGAGGACGCGGCTCTCCATCACCGCCTGCAACTGGTTGTCAGACACGGAAAAGACGAGCACCAGGTTCACGCCGCCGCCGTACGTCTTGAAGCCGTAGGTGTCGAACCCCGGGGAGCTGCCGATCATCAGCCGCTGCCGACCGCCGGGAAAGAAGAGGGTCTGCCGCACCAGGCTCCCGCCGAGTCCCTCGCCCTCGTGGCGAAACGCATCCTCCATCGCCTGGATGCACTCATCCATGGGCAGCAGCTCCCGCACCTGCTCGTTGTCGATGTGCACTGCCATGACCATTCCTCCCTAGCCGATTTACCGGCGAAAGCCGGTATCCAGGGGCGGGGCTGCGGGGTATCCCTTCCCCCTCGAGGGGGAAGGTTAGGATGGGGGAGCCCCATTCGCCCCAGCCCTGCTCAGCGCGCCCCCGCTACGGCAAGTGCCCGTGCTCCCGGAACCACCGCTCCGCGCCCGGGTGCAGCGGCACGTCCAGCGGCGTGGCCTCCGTCTCCTGCCCCAGTTGCCCGACGCCCGTGTAGCTGCTCTCCCACCGGATGAACTCGGCCCGCTCCGCAATGGCGCCGCAGACCTTGTACGCCACCTCGTCGGGCAGCGACTCCCGCGTGTACAGCGGCCACCCGCTGTAGTCGATCGTCATGATGTCCCGCTCCAGAAGGGGGAAGCGCTCCTTGGGAAGCACGACCCGGCGCCAGCCGATGGCCTCCATCTGCGAGAACACATCCTCTTCCAATTCCAGCGGCTGCAGGCCGTGCTCCAACCCGTGGTTCAGCCACGCCGGTATCCCCTCGTCGAACACCACGTCGAGGCTCCCCTCCGCGATGCCCGCCAGCCTGCGTCCGTCGCCGGGCGGCCCGTTCAGCTGCAGGCTCCCGCCCCACGCCACGAAGTCGTCCAGCGTGAAGCCGTACATCGGCAGCAGTTGGTCCAGCAGCACCCGCGTCGAGTGCGTTGCGTCCTCCCGCACCGAGACCCGCAGCGCCGGCTTCTGCTCCGCGATCACCGCCAGCGACGTGACCCCCAGCCGTGGATGCACCGCCGCGACAAACCGATCGTAGGAGGGGTACGACGCGATGACCCGCACCGGCAGCGGCTCGGTGTACAGCCCGGTGCCCCGGTACGCCTGCGTCAGCATGCCCGAGGGGTTCACGAAGGCCATGTCCAGGTCGCCCCGCGCCACTGCGTGAGCGAGGGCCGGCGACCCCGGCGCCATCTTCAGCGCCGGCGTGAACGACTCCCCCGAGCCGTTGCCGATGACGATGGAGACGTCGCGGTCCTCGTAGTACCGGATGTTGGGGTCCCCCGCAATCCCCAGCGCGATCTCCCACAGCATCTTGCTCCGCGTGAACTGCGCGCCCCGTGGCAACTGTTCCATTCCGATACCTCCCTGCGCTCCATGCCACCCCCGTTCGCCCTGAGCCTGTCGAAGGGGATCCCCCGAAACCGCCCCCGTTCGCCCTGAGCCTGTCGAAGGGTCCCCCGATACCGCGCCCGTTCGCCCTGAGCCTGTCGAAGGGTGTCCCCCGAAACCATGCCCGTTCGCCCTGAGCCTGTCGAAGGGTCCCCCGATGCCGTGCCCGTTCGCCCTGAGCCAGTCGAAGGGTGTCCCGATACCGCGCCCGTTCGCCCTGAGCCTGTCGAAGGGTCCCCCGATGCCGTGCCCGTTCGCCCTGAGCCTGTCGAAGGGTCCCTCGAACGGGCCCCCTCTCCGTCATTCCGGCGGCAGCCAGACCCACGTCGAGGCGCGCCTCGCCTAGAGCCGCTCCTCGCTGTACATGATTTCCTGCGGGAATATCTCGTCCCACGACTGCTTCTGCGTAGTGAGCCCCTGCGCCAGCGAGAAGGACTGCGCCATGTCGAAGGCCTTGGCGTTGGCCGCGATGCCATAGGCAAAGGGGTCCGGGCCAAAGACCTCGTCCACCTCCGCCTGGTACATTTGGCCAAAGACCATCATGGTGGGCGGCAGCGCCCGCAGCCGTTGGGCCGCCAGGGCCTTGGACTGGTTGAAGGCCTCCATCAGGCTGACGGCCACCCACGGGTGCTCCTCCAGCACAGACTCCCGCACCACCGTCACGTGATGCGGCGGGTAGACGCCGTGCTTCTGGAAGAAGCGTATGCCCTCCGCCTTGCGGTCCGAGAACAGCGGGACGACGTCCGGGTTCGTGCGAGCGTCGCCCGCCCCGCGCCGGTCGATGCCCGAGCCAGCGCTCGCCCCAAGCCCGTTGGAGGCGTCGAGGGTGCCCGCGAGGTACATCGTCGCAAAGTTCTCCTTCGCATAGTGCAGCTCCACCTCTTCCGGAATCGAGAGGCCTACCTCCGCCGACGCGCCGGTGTGGCTGAAGTGCTCCCCTCGCTCCTGGTGCCAGATCATGTCCTCCGGCTTGACCCCCCACTCCATTTCAAAGATCCCGCGCGACCACAGGCCGATCGATTGCTGGTAGTCGCCAATGCCGATGTGCTTCCCCTTCAGGTCCTCCGGGTGGTCCTGCCGCGCGCCGGAGGATGACCGGATGAAGATGTTGGTATAGGAGAAGGCGCGGTTGTGGAACACCGGCAGCATCCGGTACGGGAAGTTCACGGGCCGCATCCGCAGGAAGGAGGACATGGACATCTCGGACACGTCATACCGATGGAACTTGATCTGCTCGTAGAAGACCCGCGGCACCGCGCCGGGCATCCCCTGGTATTCCAGCTCGATCCCGTCCGGCTTCACCTCGCCGTTGATGAGGGGAAGCATGCGGTCATACGCCGTCATCGCAAACGACAGCTTCACGTCAGCCATCGGACACCTCCTAAATTCGCCTAACACTACGCAGCCGCGGGGAGGGCTCCTCGAGCAGCGCGACCCGCCTCCAGCCGACGCCCCCCGTGCGCGAGCACATACTCTGCCTTCTCCCGCGCAGTGTCCAGCGACGTTGCGATGCCCGCGTCGAACACCACCCCCACGCTGCCGCCGGCGCCGCTCCGACCAGCTACTGCAGCAGCCAGCCGAAGGCCGCGTCGGAGGCCTGCACCACCAGCGCGACCGCCACGATCGCAAGGACGCCCAGCACCAGCAGTCGCGGCATGCTCGTGCCCCCGCCGATGGGCTGGCCCAGGCTTTCCTCGATCTCGCCGGGCATGAGGTTCAGGATGTCGCGGGCCTCCACGGCGTCGTCCTCCCACGTGTCGAGCGCGTGGGGCACGTTCGCGGCCAGTCCCCAGCCGCCGGGCCCCATGCCGACGGCCCGCACCATGCAGCGGATCCCCTCGGACTCCAGCCGGTTCGCCGCCATGCGCGCCAGCGTCTCGCTCTGGTAGACCTCCAGCGTGATGGTCTTCTCCCCCTCGCGGTGTTCGTCCTGGTTGTCCATCGCCCTCGTCCCGTGCAATTGCCCTTGCCAGCTAGGGCGCCCCTAGCATAGCCGCCCCTTCGTTGTAGGGGCAAGGAGCCCCTAGCGCAGGCGGTCATTTATTGACACCAAACGGCTAAAAACCTATGATAATGTGTGCCCACAAGCAGGGGGCAGCGTTAACAGCTTGGACGAAAGGCAGGTGACGAAATGTCATCGTTGATATGGATTGTGATTCTTCTGCTTTCCGTCTTGGCGGCCCTGGGCTTAGGGGCGATGGTGACGTTCTGGACCCGGAAAGCATTTTTGGGTAAGCGGCTTCAGGAGTCTGAGCAAAAGGCTCAACAGGTCTTGGAGAACGCGGAGCGCCAAAAGGCGACCATGCTGTTGGAGGCCAAGGAGGAGACCCTCCAGGCCCGCACTGCCGCAGATCAGGATATCAGGGAGCGGCGCGGCGAAGTCCAGCAGCAGGAGCGCAGGCTGTCCACCCGGGAAGAGAACCTGGAGCGCAGGTTCAGCGCCTTGGAGGGTCGGGAGCAAGGGCTGGCCGACCACGAGAAGGCCCTGGACGCGGCGCACGGGGAAGTGGAACAACTCAAGCAGCAACAGTTGGTGCAGTTGGAGGCCACCGCGGGTCTGTCAGTCGCGGAGGCCCACGATCAGGTGGTTCGAAAGGCCGAAGACGAAGCGAGGCACGAGCTTACCCGCAAGTACTGGGAGCTGGAGCAGCAGTACAAGGACGAAGCGGACGACAATGCCCGCAAGTACGTGGTTATGGCCATTGAGCGCCTGGCTGCTGATGTAGTTGCAGAGTCCACAGTCACCACCGTTCCGTTGCCCAATGATGAGATGAAGGGTCGTCTCATCGGCCGCGAGGGACGAAACATCCGTGCGCTGGAACAGGCCACGGGCGTCGACTTGATCGTCGACGACACGCCGGAAGCGGTGACGCTTTCGTGCTTCGACCCCATCCGGCGCGAGATCGCCCGGATCGCGTTGACCAAGTTGATTGTCGATGGCCGCATCCACCCGGCCCGCGTCGAGGAGATGGTGGAGAAGGCCCGCCAGGAGATGGACAAGATCCTGAAGGAAGCGGGCGAACAGGCGGTGTTTGAGGCCGGTGTGCGCGGCCTGCACCCAGAGCTGATCAAGCAGCTGGGGCACCTGCGCTTCCGCACCAGCTACGGCAGCAACGTCCTCAAGGAGAGCGTGCTGGCCGCGCGGATTGCCGCGATGCTGGCCGCCGAAGTCGGCGCCAACGTCGAGGTCTGCAAGGCCGGCGCCTTGCTGCACGACATCGGCAAGACTATGACCCACGAGATCGAGGGCCCTCACGCCGACATCGGCGGCGATATCGCCGAGAAGTACGGCGTGCCCGAGCCCATCCGCCGGGCCATCGCGGAGCACCACGACAGCGACAAGTCCTCGGTGGAGGCCTTCATCGTCTCTGCGGCAGACGCCATTACGTCGTCCCGCCCCGGCGCCCGCAGCGACACTGTCGAGCACTACATCAAGCGGTTGCAGGACCTCGAGGAGGTCGCCAAGGGCTTCCCGGGCGTCGAGAAGGTCTTCGCCATCCAGGCAGGCCGCGAGGTCCGTGTCATGGTCAAGCCCGAGCAGATCGGCGACGATGAAGCGGCCGTGCTCTCCCGCGACATCGCCAGGAAGGTCCAGGAGTCCCTGGTCTATCCCGGCCAGATCAAGGTGATGGTGGTCAGGGAAACCAGAAACGTAGAATACGCCAAGTAGCCAGGAGGCCCCGCCCCGCAAGGGCGGGGCCTCTCAGCATCCCTCCCACCCGTTCGCCCTGAGGCTCTCGAAGGGCCCCAGGGGACCGCATGAACCGGGGGGTGCGTGGAGGTGGCGTTGGGGCGATTCGCGAATCGACCGCCGAAGGCCCCCCGTTCGCCCTGAGCCTGTCGAAGGGGGCCTCGCCTGTGGGGCCGTATGAAAGGGGAACCCGTGTCCGCTCTAGTTGACCTCCATATGCACACCACCGCGTCCGACGGCACGCGCACGCCCACAGAGCTCGTGCGCATCCTCGGCGAGACCACCCTGCGGCTCGTCGCCATCACCGATCACGACTCCCTCGAGGGCATCGCGGAGGCCAGGCGCGAGCTCGCGAACCACCCCCAGATCACCCTCATCCCCGGCGTCGAGATGTCCTCCGACGACGGCGACAGCGAGGTCCACGTCTTGGGCTACCACCTCGACGATTCAGACCCCGAGCTGTATGAGGTGCTCTCCACCTTTCGCAAGAGCCGCGAGGGCCGTGGCGAGCTCATGGTCGCCAAGCTCAACGAGCTCGGCTTCGACATCACGTGGGAGCGGGTGGTGGAGATTTCGCAGGGCGGGGCCATCGCGCGGCCCCACGTGGCGCGGGCGCTCATGGAGAAGGGCTACGTCTCAGAGATAAGAGAGGCCTTCGACAAGTACATCGCCCGTGGCGGTCCCGCCTACGTCGCACGCGAAAAGATGTCGCCGGAGGAAGCCGTCGCCCTCATCCGGCGCTTCGGCGGCGTGCCCGTGCTGGCGCACCCCACGTTCACCAACGACCCGCCGGCCCTGGTCGCCTCCCTCGCGAAGGCGGGCCTCGCCGGCATGGAAGTCTACTACAAGAACTACGCCCCCGACGTCGTAGCCGAGCTCAAGGCCCTCGCCGACCGCCACAACCTCCTGGCCCTGGGCGGCAGCGACTACCACGCCAGCGGAGACTCAGACGAAGTCCCCCCAGGTCAAGTAGGCCCCCCCCAAGAAAACGGCCAACGTCTCCTGGAAATGGGCCCCAGCTAAGGGGGTAGCCGCGGCTAGGGAACACGGCGCCGCCCCCGTAGGGGCGATTCGCGAATCGCCCGCCGCAGGCCCACGAAGCTCTGCAAGCAAGATCTTGCTCGCGCCGTCACCTCCGGTGACAGTTGGACATCTTGACATCACAATACCAAGGCATCATGATGTCTCCATGAGAACCACGCTTACGTTGGACGACGACATCGCTGACTCCCTGAAGGAACAGGCACGCCTGCTGGACCGGCCCTTCAAGCAGGTGGTGAACGACGCCCTGCGCCGTGGCCTGTCGCCAACAGCCAAGGAAGAACGGCCTGTATTCCGCTTAGAGCCGCTGATAGGAGGATTCCTGCCCGGCATTGACCCGCTCAAGATCAAGGAGCTCAATGCAGAGTTGGAACTTCAAGAGCTCATGAAGAAGATCTCCGGATGATCGTCCCTGACGTCAACCTCTTGTTGTACGCATATAACCGTGAAGCCCCCTTGCACAATGAGGCTCGAAACTGGTGGGTAGGGCTGATCAACGGGACGGAGCGGGTCGGCATTCCCTGGGCAGTTGCCAATAGCTTCTTGAGGCTGCTAACGATTCGGGGGCTGCTGACCCACCCCGCGACGCCCTCGCAGGCGCTGGATTTCGTTCGCGAATGGTTCCGCCAACCCCACGTTGCACCATTGAACCCCGGTTCCCAGCACCTTACGCTGCTCGGCCAGTTGCTTGCCGCCGCAGGCGTGGGCGGCAACCTCGTGATGGACGCCCACCTCGCCGCTCTGGCCATGGAATACCAGGCGGAGCTCCACTCCAACGACGCTGACTTCGGCCGCTTCCCAGGCCTCCGCTGGCGCAACCCCCTCTGATGAGAGCACTTGGACCCAGGCTATGGAAAGCGCCGCCCCGGCGTTCGTTCCATCCTTGAAGGGACCATCACCTTCGACCACAATGAGACCGAACAGCAACCGTTCCCGCCCCTTCTAAGGAGTTCCACCCTTGGCAGCGATTCCCCCGGCCAATTCCGGCCCCGTTCAAGAATCCGAGCGCATCATCAGCCTCGACCTGATTCGAGGGGTCGCGGTGCTCGGCATCCTCCTCATGAACGCCGTATCCTTCAAGTTCGGCTCCGGCCACTATTACAATCTGAGCGCTGGCGGCTCCGAGACGTGGCTTGACTGGACCGTCGGCATCTTCGGCGAAGTCTTCATCGACCAGAAGTTCATGGGGCTGTTTTCGATGCTGTTCGGCGCGGGCATGATTCTCTTCATCGACCATGCCAGCGCGAGAGGGAGGCGCGCAGTCCTGCTGAACCTGTGGCGAAACGCGCTGCTTCTGCTGATCGGCGTCCTCCACTTCCTGCTCTGGGATAGCGATGTGCTGATGGCGTACGCACTTGCCTCGGGCTTCCTGCTCGCCCTGCGGAAGCTTCCGAACTGGGCGCTCATCTCCCTCGGCATTGCCGTGTTCACCCTGTCCATTGCCACAACGCTGCAAACGCAGCACAACGCCGACACCACCAGTGCATCCCTGGCAGGCCTCTGGACACCGGGCGAGACTTCGGACGAAGAGGTTATTTGGATTCCCTTCCTCTCGGGCTTCCTCCTGCGCGCACTGGGCCTGATCCTCGTCGGCGCCGGCTTGTATCGCACCGGCTTCATGAACGGCCGCTTGCCTCCGAGGACATACAGGCTGACCGCCATGGTCGGGCTTGCGGTAGGCTTACCCCTCGCCGCAGCCGGGGTCATCCTCACCGCAGCGAACGACTACTCGCGAGAGGTCGCCTTCGTAGGCCAAATCCCCAACACCCTGGGCACCATCCCCGCTTCGATGGGATACATGAGCCTAATAATCCTCTGGAACAACCAAGCAAACAGCTGGCTAAAGCAGCGACTGCGCGCAGTAGGCAGAATGGCGCTCACCAACTACTTGACGCAATCGGTGCTGGGTGTAGTGGTACTGACAGTATTGCTGACCGACGTCGACTTCATAAACCGAAGCGCAGTCCTGCTATTCGTGCTAGCAGTCTGGACGCTGCAGATATGGTGGTCGCAAGCATGGCTAAGCCGCTACCAGTTCGGCCCCGCAGAATGGCTCTGGAGAGTCGCCACCTACCGAAAACTCCAGCCCCTCCGCCGCCCAGGAAACGCGCAGCAAACACCATAGAAGAGCGTCAACTCCGACAGACCACAGTGGCATAACCCTAGGCGTCGATTGGCATCTCAACGTTGTACATGGATCACACGTCAGCGACAGCCACTGGCTCCATGGCGTAGTCCTTGATGAGTTCCCCAATCTCAAAGGCCTCAGGGCACTTCAACTCGAGCAAGACGTCCTTCATCCAACCGGCTGCCCTCAGTGCAAGAGGAAACGGGACGTCCTGCTGATGGGCCCATGGGTTGCGGACGTGGACGATGTTCCACATTCGTTCGAAGACCTCAAAGCGGTTAGCGAAGACGTTGATGAAGGCCTGATCAAGATGAGTTTTGACTATCGCTGGGAAGTGGGAGGCATCAAGACCCAGGGCGGGGTCCCGCTGCGGGTTGAGCCGAGTATCATCCTTGAGATGCTGCCGCCGCTCCTTGTCAACGACGCTCAAGACACCCCGTTGCCACCACTCTTGGCCGAAGTGTTCTTGTAGCCGTTCAGAAACAACTCGACGCATACCGCTCACGTAGAGTCTCAGGCAATGGGTCATCAGCACATCGGCATCTGACACTACGTCCTCCCTTCCCACAGTCACAGCAGGTGCTCCGGCACTTCCGGCTCCCCACGAGCACGAAAGGCAGCATCATACTGAGCTCGGAGGCGCTCATAGGCCTCCTTGTGGCGCTGCTCAATAAGCCGGCGCACTTCATACACATAGGCCAGCCATGCTCGGGCATATTCCCTCAGACCACGGTCCCACGCCTCGCGAGCCGGCCCTGCGCTGACTGACGGCCGCGCCGCGCTCATTACCCGATTCTGATGCTCGGTTAAGTGGCTCATCATACCCTTGCCGTCGTACATTGAGGTCCAGACACCTACTTGCAAAGCCTCCCACTTTTCTTCTCCCCGCAGTCCGTCAACATCCTCAACGAAATCGTTCCAGTCCTCAGGCGTGACACTTCTGACCCAATTCGCCGCGTTGTCCAAGGCAAGCCCCACCCAGTCCGGCTCCGGCGGCAGGCCCGTCTCTTTGGAGAGTTGGTTGATTTTCGCGTCCACGCCGTCATTGTGGACTTGCTCAGTCGTCCGCTGCGCTACTTCGACGTACTGTTCCAAAGCCTTGCGACACACGTCCGATACATTGACTGGTGGGTTGATTTCCTTGACCTGCTGCAACAGGGAATTGGGCACGTTTATCCCTATCCGCATCACTGCCTCCGTTTCTGTCGTATGCCTATTATATGATAAGGCATACGTATGTCAACAGATAACAGCCGACGCATGAATGCAAAAGAAAGGTGATGGCTAAGTTGGGGATGCGCCAGTAAGGGGTTTCGGGGCCTTACCTAACAGTAGCTGCTATCACGCCAGCGGTGAGTCGGACGAGTACCTTCAGGAGAGACGGCCGTAGCCCCCCACCCTAAAACCCCTCCCTGCACCGCGTGCAGTACCACCGCAGGTTGTGGTTCTCCACGTGCCCCGCGTTGACGACCACGTTGCGATTGCTCTCGCACTTCTGGCAGTACGGCATCGTGGTCTCCGGCTGCCGCCCAGCACTCTTCTGCATCGAGCGCATGAACGCCCGCACCAGCAGGTACGCCACGAACACCACCATCGCCAGGAGCACTATGCGAACCAAAGACCATCCTCCAAAAGCCGGTATTGCCCTGTGTTCACCGGCGCGTAACGACCAGTCCCGTCCCAGACTCCGGGGCCATTGGACTGCCCGACGCTATCGCTTGTCCAGCTTCAGCAGCGCCAGAAAGGCCTCCTGCGGCACCTCAACCTGCCCCACCATCTTCATCCGCTTCTTGCCCTCGGCCTGCTTCTCCAACAGCTTGCGCTTGCGGGTGATGTCGCCGCCGTAGCACTTGGCCAGCACGTTCTTGCGCATGGCCCGCACCGTCTCCCGGGCGATGACCCGGCTGCCCACGGCTGCCTGCACTGCGACCTCGTACATCTGTCGCGGGATCAGCTTCCGCAGCTGCTCCACCAGCGCCTTGCCCGCGTCATACGCGTTGTCGCGATGCACGACGAAGCACAGCGCGTCGACAGGCTTGCTGTTCAGCATGATGTCCAGCTTCACCAGCGGCCCGGCCCGGTAGCCGATGAACGTGTAGTCCAGCGACGCGTACCCCTGCGAGCGCGACTTGATCCGGTCGTAGAACTCCGCCAGCAGCTCCGCCAGCGGCAGATCGAATTGCATCAGCACCCGGGCGTCGTACATCGGGTTGCCGCCGTCCGCGGTGGGCATCGCCGCCGCGATGTACTCCATTCTCTTGAACACGCCGCGGTTGCCCGTGAAGAGGTCCATCATCGTCCCGACATAGCGAGAGGGCGTGATGACCGTCATCTCCAGCCACGGCTCCCGCGCCTCCAGGTAGTTCCCCGGCGACGGCATCATCGACGGGTTCGCGATGATCATCTCCTCGCCGTTCGGCATCACCACTTGATACGCCACGCCCGGCGACGTCGCAATGAGGTCCAGCCCGTATTCCCGCTCCAGCCGCTCCTGCACAATCTCCATGTGCAGCGGGCCAAGGAAGCCGCACCGGAACCCAAAGCCCAGTGCCGGGCTGCTCTCCGCCTCATAGCTGAGCGCGGCGTCGTTGAGCTGCAGCTTCTGCAGCGCATCCCGCAGGTGCTCGAACGACTCCCCGTCCGAGGGGTACAGCCCCGCGAAGACCATGAGCTTCAGCGGCTCGTACCCCGGCAGCGGGTCGACGTCCGAATGCTCGTCCAGCGCCACCGTGTCGCCCACGCGGCTGTCGCCCACTTCCTTGAAGCCCGTCGCGACGTAGCCCACCTGTCCCGCACCCAGCTCGCTCACAGCGGAGAGCTCGGGGCGAAAGACCCCCACCTCGACGGCCTCCGTGACCGTGCGCGCGCCCAGCATGCGGATGCGGTCGCCCCGCTTCACCACGCCGTCAATGACCCGAACGTAGGCGATCACGCCCTTATACGAGTCGTAGTCCGAGTCGAAGATGAGCGCCCGCAGCGGCGCCCCCTCCTCCAGCTTGGGCGGCGGCACCCGCTCGACGACCGCCGCCAGCAGCTCGTCGATGCCGGACCCGTCCTTGGCCGAGCAGAACACCAGCTCCTCACGGTCGAACCCGAAGACCTGCACCATCTCGTCGGCCACGCGTTCAGGCTCAGCGGCGGGCAGGTCGATCTTGTTGATGACGGGGATGATGTGCAGGTCGTGGCCCAGCGCCAGGTAGGCGTTCGCCAGCGTCTGCGCCTGCGCCCCCTGCGCGGCGTCCACCACCAGCAGCGCCCCCTCGCAGGCCGCCAGCGCCCGTGAGACCTCGTACCCGAAGTCCACGTGGCCCGGCGTGTCGATGAGGTTGAGTTGGTAGACCTGGCCGTCCGTGTGCGTATGGCTCATCCGCACGGCCTTCCCCTTGATGGTGATGCCGCGTTCGCGCTCCAGGTCCATGGTGTCCAGGTACTGCGCGGTCATGTTGCGCGGGTCCACAGTGCCCGTGTGCTCCAGCAGCCGGTCCGCCAGCGTGGACTTGCCGTGGTCAATGTGCGCGATGATGCAAAAGTTGCGGATGTGTGCCGTTTCCATACGTATCCATCGTAGCATACGGGGGCCAAAAGAGGCTGTGCGACGAGCTTTTCAGTGAGTGGTCGGGTATAGCTCCGGTCGGCCCACACCGGGGCGCACAAGGGAAGCGACAGGGCAGCGGCAGGGCAGCGACGACGTCGAATCGCATTCCCCGCCATAGTCCAAGGCGCCGCGGTAGTGGACTCCTACAATGTCATTGGCATTCACGCCCCCAAAGAAAATGCGGCCATAAGGGTCGGTGCCGCGGTAGGAGTGGACGCCCGCGGTAGGAGTGGACGTAGAAAGTGGCGTCGGAGCACGCCTGGGGCAAGCCGCGGAGAGATCCACAATCATCAGGAAAGCTTGGAGTGAAGTCAGGCGCTTGAGCACACCCCATTGCGGCGTGTTCGGCGCGCAGGCAGCACTGGGCGCGGGGCCGCTCGCCTGGCGCCCAGTGCCATCAATTTCCCCGCTCGCCTCCGGCTAGAGCCACTCTTTCTTGCCGGTAACGTAGATAGTCTGGAATTCTTCATCGGACTTGGTCAGGTAGACAATCCCTTCCACCAGCCCAAGTATGCCAGCCGCCATCAGAGCAATATAACCAACCACGTACATCAATAAGCCAATGAAGACGCCAATGCCGAAAATCCCCAAGAATATGAATATATTGCCCACAACCAGAGCCAACACCACGCCGCCGCCGCCAACTGCCAGTTGCATCATTGCGGGCCGTTTCATGCCCAGGTAGAACTTGTGGGCGCCGGCCCAGCCTAGAAATATCCCCAGCAGCCCGGCAACCAACCTCGTCCTCTCGGATCCCAACACGCCGTCAAGAGTGCCGCTTATCCCGCCGGAGCTGGGTGCCGCCATAGCACGGTAAATAGCTACGGCATCGCCGCCCTGCGCCTCGAAATCCACCCGCGTTCCCCGGTTGGGAATTGCCTCGTCTTTCCACTCGGCCCCGACGAAGTTATATCGGTTGCCGTCATCCCCTGTGATTAACCCCGAGTTGGTTTGAACGGAGTAGTCCAATATAGTCCCATTCATTTCCCTGTTCTCCTCTCCCCGTTGGGCTTCTGGGGTCTGACAAGTTGTCCCGGCTGATTACCGCTCTATGTCAGACAGGCTGATAATGAAGCCCTCCGCGCCTCCGTCTTCTTCCTCCAGTTCAAATGCCGCTAGCAGTTCTAAGTCGCTGGCGCTTTCCGGCAATTCGTACTCCAGGGCTATGCCCACGTCTGCCTCTTCCGAGCTTCCTTGATACGGGACCTTGCCGTCACGGATGTTCCCTTTGAATTCACAGCTTGAGGCCCCATAGTACGTTCCGATCCCGTCGCGGACGATCAGGTTTTCGCTGCAGTCCGGCAGCGGCAATAGCGTGTCCTCATCAAGGTTGCTGAACGCTATCTCAAAAGTAAGTTTTTGGGCGTCTCGCTCCACATACCAGACGCTGAAATCACAGGCGTAGGAGCCGCACGAAGTGACATAGTCGGCAGCGGGCGTGAGGTCTACGTTCGAGTCCGCGTCCTGAAAGCAGCGCGACCCAGCCAGCCGATAGCGAACGAGGGGAGCAGTCTTCGCCCAGGCGTCTCCTACCGCTTCGGCATCGTCTTCCAAGCCTTCTCCCAATTCCTCATTATCAAGAGTTTCAAAGACCCTGCCCTCCGGGGGCTGGGAATCCATCACCTTCCTGATTTCCTTCAGGTAATCTGTGGTAGCTTTTTGATAAGCGTCCAGCGCATCGGGAACCTCCTGCGATTCCCACTCTTCAATATCTTCCCCCAAGGCTTCCGACCATTCGGCGTTTGTTGAGTTCTCGTTGAGGTCAAGAATGGAATTCCCCGGCACGAGGCAGGTCTCCTCATACGCAGCCACCTTCTGCCACTCGATGGTGGAGCCTCCGCCCGAGCTTCCCGGGAGGGACCCGCCGCAGGCTGCCGCAGCGATCATCATCACCGTCAGGCACGCCAGCCACGCCATGGGGGCTCTCCCGATACACTCTAGGCGCGGAGACCGTGAAGGACCTTTTGGATGCGATGGGGCATGATTAGCAAGAGACATATTGGCATCACCTCCAACAGTGCCCAAGCCCGGGCGCGAACCCGTTTGCGCCCCGTCGTGCCAGCATATGCGCGCCAGCATGTGTATGCCGATAGAGTAACGGGTATTTCATAAATTGCAAATGCGCGTCTGCGGCGGCCGCCGTTCCCGCTCAAGGTGAAGTTGGCGAACCACGTGGGTAGGGGCAACCAGAGTAGGAGAGAGTTGGGTTGCCTGAAATACCGGCAAACTACATGAATGGTTAGGGTCAGACAGATGTCGGACACGGGCGAGAGGTAGACTGAGTTGCATGAGCTGCAGTGGCTGGCGGGGCGCTTAACGGTCTAACGGAAGCCCCCCGTTGTCAGTCACACCGCAGGGAACCGGAGACGAGCGGGAGCCCGCCAAGGTGGACGGGCCAGTTCTTGCTACAGTACCGTCTGGTGGGGCGATGTGTACGGTGCGGCGTTGACCGTGCCGCCCGCGGGTGCTAGCCTACGCGCGCCGTAAGCGCGCACGTGGCCCCACGTCGAACGTGGACCGTTGCCCGTTCGCCCTGAGCCTGTCCTGAGGGCACTCGAAGGGGGCAACAAGCGAACCGTTCGCCCTGAGCCTGTCGAAGGGCCTCAAAGGGTGGTGAAGCGCAAAGGCCCCGCGCGGCGGCATATTGCATGAGGAGAGAGACTAGGAATGAAACGCAGCACAGACCGTATCTTGACCACCCACGCAGGGCGATTGCCCAACCCCAGCAACATGGATGCCATCCGTAAGGCCCGCGCCGACGGCGACCAGCCCCGCGCCGATGCGCTCGTGCAGGAGGGCGTGGTCGAGATGATCAATCGCCAGGTGGAGCTGAAGAACGACGTCCACAGCGACGGCGAGTTCTGGAAGGGCCGCGACCAGGCCTACTTCGACCGCCGCTCCACCGGCATTACCTCCAGGCCCGCCGAACCCGAAGAGCCCATCACCATGCTCCACACCATGGCCGAGCGCCACAACGGCGAGTTCAACGACTTCTACGCCGTCTACGACCGCCTCGGCAACGTCCCCGTTCCCGGCACGGACAACCCCCGCGCCACCAATCGCTGGGTCATCAGCGGCCCCATGGAGAGCAAGGGCAGCGCGACCGCCGACCACGAGGTCGGCCTCATCAAGGCCGCGGTCGAGTCCGCCGGCCAAGACGTCGACGACTTCATCTTCCCCGTCATCAGCCCCGGCTGGCTCGGCCACTCCGTCTGGAATGAGTACTACGCCACCGAGGAGGAGTACGTCTACGCCATGGCCGAGTTCTTCCGCCCCGAGTACGAGGCCGTCGCCAATGCCGGCTTCATCCTCCAGATTGACGACCCTGACCTCGTCGACGCCTTCTGCATGTTCTGGCCCCCCATCAGCATCGAGGACTACCGAAAGTACGCCACCCTGCGCATAGACGCGCTGAACCACGCCCTGCGAAACGTGCCCGAGGAGTCCATCCGCTACCACACCTGCTGGGGTAGCTGGCACACCCCGCACGTCACGGACCTGCCCTTCCAGTACACGGCCGACATCATGCTGCGGGTGAAGGCGGCCGCCTACTCCGTCGAGGCCGCGGACGCCCAGCACGTGCTCGACTACAAGGTCTTTGACGACATCAAGTTCCCGGACGACAAGATCTACATCCCCGGCGTCGTCGCGCACAAGACCACCACCGTCGAGACCCCGGAGCTCGTCGCCGAGCGCATCATCACCTACGCCAACATCATGGGCAAAGAGAACGTCATCGCCGGAACGGACTGCGGCTACGGTGGCCGCAACTACCCGGACGTCGGCTGGGCCAAGATGAAGGCCGTAGCGGAGGGCGCTGAGATGGCCACCAAGCGGCTGTGGGGATAACGGGCGCCCCATGTGGGGATAACGGGTGCACCAACCGCCGCTCGCCCTGAGCCAGTCGAAGGGTCGCCCTGTGCCCATCGAAGTGGAGGACACGGGTGACCGTAGGGGCGATTCGCGAATCGCCCGCCGCAGGCCCCCCGTTCGCCCTGAGCTTGTCGAAGGGCAGCCAGCGCCCAAGAAGTTGTAAGGTTTAAGGAGGGAGGACACCATCATGTTGACTCTTGACCACACCATCGTCCCGTCCAAGGACAAGGAAGCGGGCGTCCGCTTCATGTCGAAGATGCTGGGCATCGAGTACCAGGGCGCGTGGGGCCACTTCGCCCCGCTGAAGCTCAACGACACCCTCAGCTTCGACTGGGACACCAAGGACGAGTTTGACGCGCGGCACTACGCCCTGCTCGCCTCCGACGAGGAGTTCGACGCCATCCTGGCCCGCGTCCAGGCCGAGGGCATCCCCTACGGCAGCGGTCCGCGCTCCCATCAAGACATGGAGATCAATAACCGTCACACGGGCCGCGGCTTCTACTTCCAGGACATCGACAAGCACCTCTGGGAGGTCATCACCCACACCTACGTAGACGACCCGGGCCCGGCCAGATAGGCTAACCCACCCCACCCCGTCTTTCCGGCGGAAGTCGGAATCCAGGGGGAAGCGGAGCGCGGCCAGTCCCTTCCCCCTTGACGGGGGAAGGTTAGGATGGGGGTGTCCGTAGGGGCGATTCGCGAATCGCCCGCCCCTTCAATCGTCGTTCCCGCGAAGGCGGGAACCCAGAGGGGCGGGGGAAGGGGCCGTTCGCCCTGAGGGAAATCGAAGAGCCTGCCCCGTACTTGATACGGGGGTAAACGGGGGGCCGCAGGCCCGTCCTTCGCGCTATACCTGTCGAATGACAGCGGGGCCGCGCTGCGCCCTAACATCCCTGGCACACCCAAATCACCTAGGAGGTAACCAATGTCAGTCGAAGGCAAGGTCGTCGTCATCACGGGCGGCGCGAGAGGCATGGGCCGCGAGATCGTCCGCGGCTTCATCAAGGAAGGCGCAATGGTCGTCGCGACGGACGTCTCATGGGTCCCCAGCGGCTACTCCAACGACACGGAAGACTTCTACGCCGAGATCAAGGACAACCCCAACGTCCTCGCCGCCACCATGGACATCACCATTCCCGCCCACGTCGACTGGGTCTACAAGCAGACCATCGCGAAGTTCGGCACCGTCGACGTCCTCATCTGCAACGGCGGCACCCGCCAGCGCGACCTCTACCTCGACTCCCACGGCAGCGTCACGGTGCTCGAGACCGAGGTCGCCGACTGGGAGCGCATGTTCGCCACCCACGTCTTCGGCAACCTCCGCGTCATCAAGCGCTTCATCGAGCCGATGATCGAGAAGGGGCGAGGCAGCATTATCACCTCAGCGTCCGGCCAGATCCTCAACGCCCACCCAGCGGCCACCGCCGACGAGAACGCCCGCCCCGGCCTGCGCTTCGGCCTCAGCCGAGAGGGCCCCTACCAGCCCGCCAAGATGGCCCTCGGCGCCATGTGCCTCTACCTGGCCGAGGAACTCCGCGGCACCAACATCGCCGTCAACGTGCTCCTGCCCGGCCACACGGCCACCACCGGCTCCGACGAGCAGGAGGCCGTCCGCAACGCGATCCGCCAGCGCATGAGCCCCACCGGCGCGACCTTCATCCCCCGCCGCGTCCGCGCCGACAACGTCGTCCCGCTGGCCCTCCACCTCGCCGAGCAGGACGCCGAGGGCATCACCGGCCGCTGGATCGCCGCAATGGACTGGAACCAGGAGAACGGCTACGGCGGCTTCGAGACTTGGGGCGTCGCCGAGGACATCGCGGCCCTGCAGGCCGCCGGCCGAATGTAACCCGCAGCCTCGACTGCAACCAATGCGAAGGGGCGCCTCACCAGCGCCCCTTTTGCTTTGCCCCAATCACCCAACCGTTCGCCCTGAGTCCGTCGAAGGGTCCCCCTAACCACCCACCCGTTCGCCCTGAGCCTGTCGAAGCCTGTCCTGAGGGCACTCGAAGGGGGCCTCTTTCATGCGTCATTCCTGCGAAGGCAGGAATCCAGAGGGGCGGTGTGCGAGTGGGGCCGTATGTAGCTTGGCTGCTGGCCTCAGCACAACACAGGCAAATCGAGAGGGCGCCGGTGAGGCGCCCTCTTTTGCTTCGTCCTACCCACCCGTCCGTTCGCCCTGAGCCTGTCGAAGGGCCTGTCCTGAGGGCACTCGAAGGGCCCGCTAGATGATCCCTTGTCCGGGCAACGTCGCGTTCAGCTGCTCCAGGAACTCCCCGTCTGACGGGTTCCTCGGCTCTTGCAGCCGCGCCAGCGGGATGGCGGGCATCGTCGTCACGTGCACCCCGGCCCTCACGCCCAGCTCCAGCGAGAACCGGGCCACCGCGTCGTTGTCCGGCGCCTCGACAATGTACACAAAGTCGTACTCGCCCAGCACGCCGTACTGCCCTAACACCTGGGTCTGGGGCACGCTGATGGCATCCTGCGCCGCATGCACTGTCCCGGGCTCGTGCAACATCTTCTCCCGCCCTTCCGGGGTAAGGGTCAGGAGCAGGATGTAATTCGCCATGGCTGATCTTCCTCCCGTCGCTTCTACAGGCCTTCCACAGCATACCAGACATACGCCATGTGCGGCAGCCTCCCATCCGTTCGCCCTGAGCCCCGAAATCCGTTCGCCCTGAGCTTGTCGAAGGGCCTGAGGCTCTCGAAGGGGGGAACCGGGGCGCGACTACCGGCTGGCCTGTAGGGGCAACCCTTGTGGTTGCCCTCCTGCGGCTCACAAACGGACAGCGACTAGACCCGAATGCACGCCACGTAGTGCCCCGGCAGCACCTCGCGCAGCTCCGGCTCGCCCGCCGAGCATTCGTCGATGGCGATGGGGCATCGCGGGTGGAACACGCACCCCGAGGGAGGGTTGGCGGGGCTTGGCGGCTCGCCCGGCAGCACCACGCGCGCACGGGTCGCCTCCTCGACGGGATCGGGCAGCGGGATCGCCGACATCAGCGCCTGCGTGTACGGGTGCAGCGGATTGTCGAACAGCTCCCCGCTCTCCGCCACTTCGACGAGCTTGCCCAGGTACATCACGGCCACCCGGTGGCTGATGTGCCGCACCAGCGACAGGTCGTGCGCGATGAACAGGTACGTCAGCCCGAACCGCTGCTGCAGGTCCTCCAGCAGGTTGATGATCTGCGCCTGCACCGACACGTCCAGCGCCGACACCGGCTCGTCGCAGATCAGCAGCTCCGGCTCGACCCCCAGCGCCCGCGCGATGCCGATACGCTGCCGCTGCCCGCCGCTGAACTCGTGCGGATACCGACCCGCCATGTAGGGGTTCAGCCCGACGAGCGTCAGCAGCTCCGCGATGCGGGCGCGGTACGCGTCCTTCCCCTTGGTCAGCTTGTGTACCTGCAGCGGCTCACCAACGATGTCGCCCGCCGTCATGCGCGGGTCCAGCGAGCCGTACGGGTCCTGGAAGATGAACTGCACGCGGCGATACATAGCGCGCATGCTTCCGCCCTTGAGCTTCGTCAGGTCCTCGCCGTCGAAGAAGATCTGGCCGCCCGTGGGCTTCACCAGCTGCACGATGCTGCGGGCCATGCTCGTCTTGCCGCAACCGCTCTCCCCCACCAGCCCCAGCGTCTGCCCCCTCGGAATGCTGAAGCTCACATGGTCGACGGCCTTCACCGCCCCCACCTGCTTCTGAAACAACCCCGCACCGATGGGGTAATGCACCTGAAGGTCCCGCACCTCCAGCAACCCACCCGCGTTTGCATTCGTCGTAGTCATAACCCCCCCATTGTCCCACACGACGCCCACCCGCGCGAGGGGCGGGGCACGCAGGTTGACAGGGGCTTATAGCATGTCTAGGGTGAAGCGTACAGTAGCGATGTCACTTGATTCTTGAGAAGGGGGTGGAAGATGGGCATGTTTACGGTGCCGGTGGAAATCTCCAACCCTTGGGGTGGTGGCGCCGCATCAATCGAACCTGTGGTGGATACGGGCGCGGGCTTTTCAGTGATGCCGGCATCCCTCTTGGAAAGTCTGGGCCTTGAGCCGGTGGAGCAAGACGAGCTCTTGCTCGCCAATGGTGAAATACGTGTGTATTCCGTCGGCGAAGCCCGCTTCAAGATCAACGGCAGGGAACGCACAACCCCCGTGGTGTTTGGAGACGACGGCGTGTTTCTGCTTGGCGCGGTAACCCTGCAAAGCTTCGGTCTGGTCGCCGACACCAACGAACACCGTCTCGTCCCTGCCAGGATGCTTCTCGTCGGCATGCAACCGGGCATCATAGAAGGGACACCAACCCACTAGCTAGACGTCGGGGTCAAGTACCGGCTCTCGTCTTGCCGCAGCCGCTCTCCCCCACCAGCCCCAGCGTCTGCCCCCGCGGAATGCTGAAGCTCACGTGGTCGACGGCCTTCACCGCCCCCACCTGCTTCTGGAACAACCCCGAACCAATAGGACAATGCACCCCAAGGTCCCGCACCTCCAGCAACCCACCTTCGCTAGTTGACGTAGTCATACCCCCCCCATTGCCCCACACCACGCCCACCCGCGCGAGGCCCGCCCGCGCGAGGGGAGAGGGTTGCCTATTGTTTCTCTGGGTGTAGCCTGTTCGTAGCCTCCAACTTGCATGGTGTATAATGGTGGAGCGGTGGGGAGTCGAACCCCAAGGGTCCGGGTGTCAAGGCCGACCTGAGAACCGTCTCTCCGCCCCATTGAAGAACCGGCGTCTTTCTACACCGCCGGTTCTTCTTTTGCCTACCCATAAGCCAAATAATATCATACGCCTCCTGTTTGTCAAGGCTATTCATAGTTTTAGCGGCCTATTAGCTTGACAAGATGTCACCGCCAGTCTAGTATTTGTCATGAGGCTAATTTATTACAGCTTGGTGAGGTGTAGCAGATGGTTACGAGGCCAAGGAGTCCAAATTACCCAGGGATCGACCTTAGAGTGGCCGTTGAGAGGGTCAAACAGCTGTACCCCAAGGTGCAGCGGGGGGAGTTCACAATCCTTGATGCCGCGCAGGCTTGGGGTTATGCAGGGGGGAGCAGCCCTGTGCGAAGGGCAGTGGGAGCGCTTCGGCAGTATGGCCTAATCGAATCCAAGAAGGGCGACAACGCAAAGCTGACTAGCAGAGGTTTGACGCTAGTCCTCCGAGAGCCAGCGTCGAGGGAATTCCAGAATGCTCTACGCGAAGCCGTTGAGTCTCCTAGTCTGTTTGAGGAGATGTTTGAAAGCGGACGGGCTAACAATGCAGTGGGGGCATTGCGGCAGTACCTAGTGGTGGAAAAGCGGTTCACCAAGGAAGGGGCTGACACCTTTATTGAGGTATTGAAAGCCTCAATGGACTTTGCGCGCGTGGCTGATGATGATAAAATGGCATGGCCAGATGATGACGAAATCGATGGGCACGAGGAGATTGTGGCAACCGTCACTCCGGTGTCTACCCCTACCCCTACCCCTACCCCTACCCCTACTCCTACTCCTAGTACACCGACTACTCAACCAGACTCTATGACTATCCCGATCCCGCTGAGCGGTGGAGGACTGGGAACTGTCACGCTGCCTCTGGGTATGACCGCGAACGACTGGAAGCGCCTTGATATTATCCTAAGCGCATACAAGCCTTCACCAGATGAAGCTGTCCCATACACAACTGGAATGAGCGGGCCATTGAATAGTGAGTCGGACGCAGAGTGATCCGACAGACTTTCTGAGCCAAACGATCCGAGACAGTTTAGGGCAACCTCGTCTGGCAGGGCTCCGTTTGAGCATTTGAACCCGTTGGGCGCCCCGCGGCAATCCTGTGCTTTGCCTAGTCCCACAAGGCTAGCTACGGCCAATACTCGTTTGTTGCTAAGCTACAGTGGGCCCTATTAATGCAACGCAGGTGGCGGCAAAGACATTGAGCGTCCAAGAGTACCGCGAAAATTACTCTTCCCAACAGCCTCAGATTAGGACAGTACCCGTTCTGCAACTGAGTCGAGGCACTCTTTTATCACTCAGCCTCTACCCCTCCCCCCGCGCGCTAGCCCCCTTCCCGCCCTTCCCTCCCGCAGCTATACTCCCCCACAGCCACACCTATGGAGGAAACCACCATGGACTACGGACTAAAAGGCCGCGTCGCGCTCGTCACCGGCGGCAGTGAGGGCATCGGCAAGGCCACCGCCACCACCCTCGCCGGCGAGGGCTCCCGCGTCGCCATCTGCGCCCGCCGACCCGACGTCCTCGAGGCCGCCGCCGAGGACATCCGCCGCACCACCGAGGCCGAGGTCCTCGCCATCCCCACAGACCTCCGCGACTCCGATTCCGTCGACAACCTCATCGCCACCATCAACGACGCCTGGGGCGGCGTCGACGTCCTCGTCAACAACGCCGGCACCGCCTCCGGCATGCCCTTCGACCAGCTCACCGACGAGGCCCTCCTGGCCGACATGCAGCTCAAGCTCTTCGGTTGGATGCGTTGCATCCGCGGCGTACTCCCGCACATGAAGGAGCAGCGATGGGGCCGCATCGTCAACCTCACCGCCCTCGCCGCCAAGGCCCCCGGCGCCAACTCCTACCCCTCCTCCGTCAGCCGCGCCGCCGGCGTCGCCCTCACCAAGGCCCTCTCGAAGGAGCTCGCCCCCCACAACATCCTCGTCAACACCGTCCTGATCGGCCTCATCAAGGCCGGCCAGCACGAGCACCGCTTCGAGGCCAACCAGGCCCAAAACCCCGGCAAAACCCTCGACGACCACTACGCCGAAATGGGCAAAAACGTCCCCCTGGGCCGAGTAGGCGAGTCCGAGGAAGCCGCCAACCTCATAACCTTCCTGGCCTCAGAGCGAGCCAGCTTCATAACCGGCACCGCCATAAACATGGACGGCGGCGTAAGCCCCGTAGTCTAGCTGTATCGTCGTTCCCGCGAAGGCGGGAACCCCGACAAGCAGGACGTCCCCGCTCCCCCAACCGTCGTTCCCGCGAAAGCGGGAACCCAGGGCAGGGGCGCGGCGCGGGGCCGCCTCCGTCTCTAATCGCCTCGAAATGCCCGCCCTGCACCCCGATACTGCGCCCTAACCCACAGGGGCGGGGCGATGGTGCGGCCGTTCGCCCTGAGGGAAATCGAAGGGTGAACGAGGGGCTGCAGGCCCCGCGGGGCGGGGCAACTCATCCATCAACCCCCGTCACCATTCCCAACCCCTCTCTCCGTCGTTCCCGCGCAGGCGGGAACCTCCCCTTCCGCCACCAGCAGCACTAACCGCCCCGCACACCCTCCCACGCGTCATTCCGGCGAAAGCCGGTATCCAGAGGTGCGCCGGGCGGGGCGCTCCCCCACCAACCCACATCGCAGGCGCGCTTCGAGATTCCGTTCGCCCTGAGCCTGTCGAAGGGCCCTCCACCACCACCAGCTCCCGCGTGTCCCGCACGCCCCCCCCCCCACCGTCGTTCCCGCGAAAGCGGGAACCCAGGGCAGGGGCGCGGCGCGGGGCGCCTCCGCCTCTCGAACTTCCCACACCCGCCACCGTCGTACCGGCGAAAGCCGGTATCCAGAGGTGCGCCGGGCGGCGGCACGCCCCCACCAACCCACATCGCAGCCGCGCTTCGAACCCTCTCCGTTCGCCCTGAGCCTGTCGAAGGGCCCTCCACACCAACAGCGCCCGTTTCTCACGCTCCCCTTCGCGTCATTCCTGCGAAGGCAGGAATCCAGAGGGGCGGAGGCGAGGGGCCGTTCGCCCTGAGCCTGTCGAAGGGCCGTCCACCACCACTAGCCCCCGCGCCTCCCGCACTCCCCCACCGTCGTGCCACGCCCCCGCACTCGCACCACCCTGACACCACCCCATTGCCCGCACGCCGCCCCCTCCCCTACCCTCCTCCCATGCACCACGCGCGCAGGCACACCGGCCACAAGCCAACGACACCGCGAACGCCGCGGCAACCCGCGCAAAACGCGTCGGAAAACACCCAAAACCCACTCGTTTCGGACCAAACGAGTCGTATCTGCAGAGGCCAGTTTTGTAGGAGACTCGTTTCCCACATCGCAAAAAGCCCATTGAAACAATTCGAATCGAGTACCGCCGACGAGCCGCCCGGCGGAAGGCCCTCTCCCCGCGACGCAATCTGTAACAAACCTGAAACAAATACGCTGCGGCGCCGCGCTACGCTAAATGCAACGTGAGCGGCACGCCGTCACCCTGTGACCACAGGGCGGCCGCCCGCAGCGGCATAACTATCGCAAGGAGCAGTTCTATGGCAAGCAGTTACGACAGGCCCAAGACTGTAGCGGACGTCATGAAGATGGTCGAGGAGAGCGGCGCCCGGATGATCGACCTCCGCTTCTGCGACCTGATCGGCACCTGGCAGCACTTCACCGTGCCCCTGGTGGAGTTCGACGAGAAGCTCTTCTCCGAGGGCACCGGCTTCGACGGCTCCTCCATCCGCGGCTTCCAGTCCATCGAAGAGAGCGACATGCTCGTCGTTCCCGACCCCACAACGGCGTTCATCGACCCCTTCTTCACCCACCCCACCGTCACCATGACCTGCGACATCGTTGACCCGGGCACCGTCGGCCCTTATCGCCGCGACCCTCGCTACATCGCCAAGAAGGCCGAGGCCTTCCTCAAGGAGACCGGCATCGCCGACGTCAGCTTCTGGGGCCCGGAGCTCGAGTTCTTCATCTTCGACTCCGTCCGCTTCGACCAGAACGCCCACAGCGGCTACTACTACATTGACTCCGATGAGGGCACATGGAACAGCGGCGCCGAGCGCACCCTGGACGGCGAGCTCAACCTCGGCAACAAGCCCCGCCTCAAAGGAGGCTACTTCCCCGTGCCGCCCACCGACACCCAGCAGGACATCCGCTCCGCCATGGTGGAGGAGCTGGACAAGATGGGCATCCACATCGAGAAGCACCACCACGAGGTGGCCACCGCGGGCCAGGCCGAAATCGACATGCGCTTCGACAGCCTGGTGAGCATGGCCGACAAGGTCATGGCCTACAAGTACGTCGTCAAGAACGTGGCCCGCGACTACGGCAAGATCGCCACCTTCATGCCCAAGCCCATCTTCGGCGACAACGGCACCGGCATGCACGTGCACCAGAGCGTCTGGAAGGAAGGCACAAACCTCTTCTACGCCGACAGCGGCTACGCCAACCTCTCGCCCACGGGCCTGCACTACATCGGCGGCCTGCTGAAGCACGCGCCGGCCCTGCTGGCCTTCTGCGCACCCACCACCAACTCCTACAAGCGGTTGGTCCCCGGCTATGAGGCCCCCGTGAACCTTGCCTACTCCATGCGCAACCGCAGCGCCTGCGCCCGCATCCCGGCCTACTTCCCGCACCCGGCCGCCAAGCGCGTCGAGTTCCGCTGCCCGGACCCCGCGGCCAACCCGTACCTGGCCTTCGCCGCCATGCTCCTCGCCGGCATCGACGGAATTATCAACGAGATTGACCCGGGCGACCCCCTCGACAAGAACATCTACGAGCTCAGCCCCGAGGAGGCAGCCCAGGTCCGGCAGGTTCCCGGCAGCCTAGACGAGTCCCTCAATGCCCTCGAGGAGGACCACGGCTTCCTGCTCCGCGGCGACGTGTTCACCACCGACATCATCAACGCGTGGATCGGTTACAAGAGGGAGCACGAGCTCGGCCCCATGAGCCTGCGCCCCCACCCCTACGAGTACTTCCTGTACATGGACGTGTAGGTGATTCTCTGAGATCAGCAAGGGGCGCTTCCGGATGGGGGCGCCCCTTGTCGTCTCCCCTTTGGAGTGAGTGCTATGAATCTTGGGCGCGAAAGCGAGGCCATTGACTACGTCCTCCACACCGCGATGGAGGAGGACGTTAAGTTCATTCGCCTCTGGTTTGCCGACATCCTTGGCCACGTCAAGGGCATCGCCATCACCGTGGAGGAGCTCGAGGAAGCCCTCGTGCGCGGCGTGACCTTCGACGGCTCGTCCATCCAGGGATTCGTGCGGGACACCGAGTGGGATATGGTCCTCCTGCCGGACCCCACCACGTTCCGCATCCTCCCCTGGCGGCCCCGACAGAACGCCGTGGCCCGCATGTTCTGCGACATCATGACCCCCCAGAACACCCCCTTCGACGGCGACCCCCGTAACGTCCTCAAGCAGAGCATGCAGGAGGCCAGCCGCCTGGGCCTGCAGTTCTACGTCGGCCCGGACATAGAGTTCTTCTACTTCAAGAGCCCCGAAGACCCCACCGCCGTCGACGGTGGCGGCTACTTCGACCAGACCCCGGGCGACGTCGCCACCGATCTGCGGCGTGAGACCGTGCTCAACCTCAGCGAGATGGGCATCCCAGTCAAGTCGTCCCACCACGAGGGCGCCCCCGGCCAGCACGAGGTGGACCTGCTGCACACGGACGCCCTTACCATGGCGGACAACGTCATGACCGCGCGCCTGGTCATTAAGGAGGTGGCGCTGAGCCACGGCCTGTACGCCACCTTCATGCCCAAGCCCATCAGCAACGTCAACGGTTCCGGCATGCACGTGCACATGTCGCTCTTCCGCGGCGGAGAGAACGCCTTCTATGACGCGGACGACCCCATCAAGTTCTCACGGTTGGCACGGCAGTTCATGGCCGGTCTCCTGCGGCACTCGCCGGAGATCTGCATCGTCACCAACCAGTGGGTGAACTCCTACAAGCGGCTCGTGGCCGGCTATGAGGCGCCGGTCTACGCCTCTTGGGCCAGCGTCAACAGCGCGGACCTTGTGCGCGTGCCCACCTACAAGGAGGGCAGGGAAGAGTCAGTCCGCCTCGAGTACCGGGCCCCCGACCCCGCCTGCAACCCCTACCTGGCCTTCGCCGCGCTACTCACAGCAGGCCTCATGGGCATTCGCAACGAGTACGACCTGCCGCCGCAGACGGAGGGCAGCGTCTTTGAGATGACGGATCAGCAGCGAGCTGACCGGGGCATCCAATCCCTTCCCGGCAGCTTGCTGGAAGCGATCCATCGCGCCGAGGACAGCGAGTGCCTCCGCTTGGCCCTCGGCGACCGCGTGGTCGACACCCTGCTCACCAACAAGCGCATCGAGTGGGAACGCTACCGCACCCACGTCACGGACTACGAGATCCGTGAGTACCTGCCGCAGCTTTAACATCGCATGCTACGGCTACGCCACGTGCAAACGGATGCCAAAGCGGCCTCAAACCTTTGCCCCTATGGCTGGCCCTTTGTATATAATCGTGAACGCAAGCTCGCAGGCGAGACGCCGGAGTGGCCACATCCCGCTACAACGCTTGCCGTGACTCAATGTATGGTGGCCCGGGCCGCTCATTACGTGTGAGGGGCCCCACCGGATGGCGAAAGGAACGATGGCGTGCTGAACCGGTGGATCGTCTTCGTCCGTGTAATTATCTCTGACTTCTTTTCCAACAACTGCCCCTACATGGCTGCCGGCATCGCGTACTGGACCCTTTTCTCCGCCTTTCCCCTCTCCCTCGCCGCCGTGTCGCTCCTTGGATTCGCCAACCCCACCTCGATTGAACAGGAAGAGATGGTGGCGCGGATCATCGAGCAGATACCCGTCTCCGGGGACTACGTCCTGGATCTGGTCGAACGCGTTGCCGAGGCGCGGGGAGCGCTGAGCTTCGTCGCCGTCATCGGCCTCCTCGTATCCGGCAGCGCGGTCTTCGCCGCCATCCGCAAGGGCATCAATCACGCGTGGCACGTCACAAGGCCGCACCCGTTCTTCATCGGCAGGGGCATAGACTTGCTCATGCTCGTATTCGTGGGGCTCCTAGCCCTGATCGCCGCCACGAACTTGATTGGCCTCGTCGCGCGGGGAGCGTCCAGCATCTGGTTTGTGGGCGAGCCACTCGTCAGCGTGGGCTTTGATCTTGGGCTCTTGGCGGCGTCGTTCATTGTCCTTGCGATCCTCTACCGCTTTGTGCCCTACACGGAAGTGGAGTGGCGCGACGTCTGGCTTGGAGCCCTGGTCGGTGCCTTGATGGCATACGTCGTCCGGGTCGCCTTCAGCGGCTTCCTCATCAATGTGAACGAGTTCAACCTGATATACGGGTCCCTTGGGGCGCTGATGGCCCTGCTGGTGTGGGTCTACCTCTCCGCGATGTCTCTGGTGTTGGGCGCGGAGGTCTCCTACATCTACAGCCGTGCCTTTGGCTCCCGAAAGGCGATGAACTCCTTCACCGTACTCCAAGCGCGCTACGGCCTGAGCCGCAGCCTCATCAGCCAACGTGGCTTCGTCGGCCTCGTTGGCAACTGGATAATCCCCTCCCGCCGCAAACAGCGGTAGCGGGGGCTGTTCTAAACTAGGTGGCAACCCCTATCAATCCCGTTATTCTCCCCCAACTGAATGCGGAGGGAAGCGCGATGGCACAGGTGACGTTGATTTCCGGGCTGACCGTTCCCGAGGAATACCTGCCCACGATTAGCCAATGGGCATCTGGGGCCGTCGATACGCAGATTGACCAGTCTCTTCCTTTGGGCATCAAGTTGGTGATTAGCCTGTTAGGCCACGCAGCCAACCGTGAGCAGGATCGAGAGTTCAAACTGGAGATGCTCCAAGCTGGCGCATCCTACATGCTCACCCTCATGGAGGACTGGCTCCGGGAGTCTGGGGACAACATAGATGAGACCCTTAGAGGATCCCTGAGCCAATGGTATTCCCGTTTGAACGACATGGTTCAAGAGCTTGAAGACGCCAAGGCGGAGGGAGAGGATAATGAGGACGAGGATTAGAAATGGGGAGCGTTGTGACTTCGCCGCGCATCGCGAGGCAGTGACTGTGAGCCGGAATTCCTGCTTTGCCGGTCACACTCTTGTGTAGCGCTTGGTTACTTCGTCCTGCTCTACGAGCCCTCTGGTCAGCAACCCACCCAGCACCGCGTGCGTCAGGTGGTTCTTGTGCCCCCCTTTGAAACTAGAACGCAGCCCAAGCATATTCGCAATCGCCGCGTTCCCAAGTCCATCGGGATGCGCCTCCAGCAGTCCCAAGATAGCCATCTCAATCTTTGCTAGTCCCTCTTGGGCTAGGGTTGTCATCTCATCAGAAGTGGTCATCTGGGTACTCCTCATTTCGGGTCTATATGCAGATGTCGTACTTGTGGAAGGGCCATGGTCAATGTAGATTTAGCAAAGGATGCTACAACATACCAAGTTGTTCAATCGGTTGAAGGATCATATGCGCACTGTTACCGTAACGGAAGCCAAGACACATTGGGGCACCTTGCTGCGTTGTGCCGAGCGAGGTGAGACCGTCGTAATCACCCGGAATGGTCGAACTGTAGCTCACATGACGCCGCCCTCGACCAATGACCCACGGAGACGGGCAGCGGCATTTGGCCGCATCCTTTAACAGGCCACTTCACTGCCCACCCGAGTGACACCCGAAGAGATCTCGGGATTTCTCTACCAAGGTCATCGCCTCCAATACTCCCCCTAGCCTCCCAAGCCCCCACCCGCCCCTGTGCTAGAATACTCGCATAGCTCACGGCAAGGAGAACTAGCTGGTGCGCACCTTTCGGCTGGCCCTGGCGCAGGTGAACCCCACCGTCGGCGACATCGCCGGCAACACGGACATCGTCCTGCGGCGCATCGATGAGGCGCGCGAGCAGCAGGCCGACCTCGTCGCCTTCCCCGAGCTCATGATTACCGGATACCCGCCCGAGGACCTGCTGCTCAAGCCCTCGTTCATCCGCGACAACCGCGCGGCGCTGGAGCGGGTCGTCGCGGCGTCCAAAGGCATCGCCGTCGTCGTCGGGTTCGTGAACAGCGAGGGCAATCAGGTCTACAACGCCGCCGCGGTGGCCCACAACGGCAAACTGGCCGGCGTCTACCACAAGGTCTACCTGCCCAACTACGGCGTCTTTGACGAGGACCGCTACTTCAAGCCCGGCCGCGTCTGCCCCGTGTACACCATCAACGGTGTGGCCGTGGGCGTGAACATCTGCGAGGACATCTGGTACGCCTCGGGCCCCGTCCCGTTGCAGCGAGAGGCCGGCGCCGAGGTCATCGTCAACATCAACGGCTCGCCCTTCCACGCGGGCAAGTTCGCCTCACGCGAGCGGATGCTTGGCACTCGCGCCGCCGACAACGGCCTCTACATCGGCTACGTCAACACCGTCGGCGGCCAGGACGAGCTCGTCTTCGACGGCGCCAGCGTCGTCCTCGACGTCGAAGGAGCGCCCGTGGCCCGGGCCGCCCAGTTCCAGGAGGAGTTGCTCGTCACCGACCTCGACGTCGAGCGCGTCTTCCACCACCGGCTCCGCGCGCCCCTCGACCGCAAGGAGACGGCCTCCACGCTGGAGGCCATCGGCCGCACCGAGCAGGTGCACGTGTCTGACTACGCGCACATCGACCGCACGCCTCTGCCCGAGCGCATGGCCCAGCCCCTCGACCCCGTGGGCGAGGTCTACCACGCGCTCGTCCTCGGCACCCGCGACTACGTGCGCAAGAACGGCTTCCACAAGGTCCTCGTCAGCCTTTCCGGCGGCATCGACTCCAGCATCACGTGCGTCATCGCCGTTGACGCCCTGGGCGCGGAGAACGTGGAGGGCATTTCCATGCCCTCGCGCTATTCGTCGGACGGCAGCATCACAGACTCCGAAGAGATGGCGGCCGCGCTGGGCGTGACCCTGCGCATCGTCCCCATCGAGTCGGTGCACGGCGCGATGGAGGAGGCCCTCCACCCCATCTTTGACGGCACGGAGCCCAACATCGCCGAGCAGAATGTGCAGGCGCGCGTCCGCGGCAACCTGCTCATGGCTGTGTCCAACAAGTTCGGCTGGCTGGTGCTGCCCACCGGCAACAAGAGCGAGCTCGCCATGGGCTACGCCACCCTCTACGGCGACATGGCCGGCGGCTTTGGCGTGATCAAGGACGTGCCCAAGACCCTCGTCTACCAGCTCAGCGAGTGGCGCAACCGCAACGGCGATCCCCCGTCGCCCATTCCCCAGAGCGTCATCGACAAGCCTCCCAGCGCCGAGCTGAAGCCGGACCAGCGCGACGACGACGACCTGCCGCCCTACAGCCTCCTCGACCAGGTGCTGGAGCTCTACGTGGAGCAGGACCGCTCCTACGACGAGATGGTGGACATGGGCTTCGACGCGGCGATTGTGCAGCGGGTCATGCGAGCAGTGGACCGCAACGAGTTCAAGCGAAGGCAGGGCGCCGTCGGCATCAAGATCACCCCGCGAGCCTTTGGCCGAGACCGCCGCATGCCCATCGTGAACCGCTACCTCGGCAACGGCCGCGCCTAGCCCCAATCGTCGTTCCCGCGGAGGCGGGAACCTCGCCCTTCGCGTGGCGCCTAGCGCCCGCCCATCGCCAGCAACAGCCCGTCCAACGTTTCCTGCGACCCCGGATGCACCGGCACACCCTCGTTCAGCAGCCGCACGATGTCCCCTCGCAGGAACTCGACGATAGCGCGGTCCATGTCGTCCGCCGCCAGCTCCCTAACGCGTCCGATGTGCGGGTAACGCGACGCCTTCGCAAGGTCAAACTTGTCCGCGAGGAACACCGCCTTGGCGATGGGGCCCATGGTCGCGAGCCCCGTCGTGTGCCAGTAGACCGCCTCCACGACCGCCTCGTCGACGACGTTCAGCTGCGTCCTGAGCCGTCCCGCGCCGACGGGCCCATGCAGCAGCAGCGGCTTGGCGCGGTCGGCGTCCGTGATGCGCACTCCCTGCACCAGCGCGTCCGCCATGAGCACGTCGTCCGAGTCCGCACGGGCGATGTCGTGCGCCGCTGCAGCGAGGTCCACCCTATCGCGGTCGAGCCGGTGCCCCTCGGCCAGCTCCCTCGCGAGTAAGCGCACGCGCTCGATGTGCTCTTGCAGGTCGGCAGGCAGCCCGTCGAGCACGGCCTGTAGCTGCGGTGGGAGCGATGACCTCGTCGCCATCGACGGCTAGCCCTCGTGCTCGAGGCGGCGGCCGCCAAGCACGTGCAGGTGCAGGTGGTCGACCGTCTGCCCGGCGTGGGGCCCCTGGTTCACGGCCATCCGGTAGCCGCTGTCAAAGACCCCCTCCAGCCGCGCCACCGTCTGCGCCGCCACCATCAGGTGCCCCAGCATCGCCTCCGCCTCCGGCGTAGAGTCGACGGAGTGTACGTAGTGCCCCACGGGGATAACCAACAAGTGCACCGGCGCAACGGGGTTGATGTCGCGAATGACAAAGCAGCGCTCGTCCTTGTACAGGAACTCGCCGGGAATGTCACCGGCGTAGATCTTGCAGAAGACGCACTCATCTGGCGATTGTGGCATGGGATCCTCCTATTGACGCTGCAACCATTCTAGCAGGCAGGCAAGGAGTGAGTATTCCGGTGGTCATAGTTTGACCTTCCTTATACGTCCTGCTAGCCTCAACTGAAATTTACGGAATATTGTCACCAAATAAGAGAGGGCGGGTGTCCGTGCAATCCAACCGCGAATATGGCGAGAGCGAGCGACAACACGACGCGCTGATGCAGCGCATGACAGAGTTTGAGACGCGCCTTGTACGGTGGATTGTTGGGTCGATGGCAATGTTCGCCGGCGTTGTCGTCGCCCTCTCCCAACTCCTCGAAAACTAGCCCACCGAATCCCCGTCACCGCCCCGCTTGCACGCGCGGCAGCGACAGCATCAGCGCCTCCAGCGCGAGGCGGGGGTTCGCGTTCCGGTCCAGCAGGTCCTGCGTCCGCAGCACCTCGCGCACGGCGAGCAGCAGGTCGCCCCGGTTCGGCCCTTCCACCGGTGCGTCATCGCTGTCCGCCTCGGCCCGAGCCGACAGCCGTTCGAGCCACCACTCGGCCCACAGGTCCAGCGTCTCGCGAACGGCGGTGCGCTGTTGCGGCAGCAGGTTCGCCAGCTCCGCCGCGTACGCAAACCGCTCCTCGATGCCACCCTCAGCCGCTGCGGTCAGCCGCTCGAGCCGCCGGTCGCGCGTCTCCAGCACCGCCGGATCCTCCCATGCGCGGACGGCCCAGCCGAGTCGTCCCGCGCTCAGCGACGCCAGCTCGCGCGCCTGCGCCTCCGGCACCTCCCACCGCGATGTCAGCGCCTCGGTCACGGCGTCGGTGGCCAGTGGGCGCAGGTCGATGCGCTGGCAGCGGGAGCGGATCGTCCCAAGGACGGCGTCGGGGCTGGCGGTCAGCAGCACGAGCAACAGGCGCGCCGGAGGCTCCTCCAGCAGCTTGAGCAGCGCGTTCGCCGCCTCCTCCGTCAGGTGCTCCGCCCCCTCGATGACGATGGCCCGGTATTTCCCCTCGAAGGGGTTGAGGTTGGCCTGGTGAGACGCGTCCCGCACCGCGTCGATGCCAATGGCCTTGCGCCCTTCCTCTTCCGCGACGCCCAGGTGCACCAGGTCGGCGTGGCGGCCATCCCAAGTGTGGCGGCACTGCGAGCACTCGCCGCAGGGGGGCGCCGCGTCCTCGCAGTTGACGGCGGCCATCAGGTCCAGGGCCAGCGTCGTCTTGCCGACGTGCGGCGGGCCGGTGATGAGGTATGAGTGTGCCAGCCGCCCGGTGCTCAGCGAGCGTTCCAGGAGGCGCACTGCCCCGGGGTGCCCCACAACGCGCCACATGGCGGCTACCAGACGTCCGTGCGCATCAGGTCTTCCGCCGTTTCCCGCCGGCGGATTACCCGAGCGCTGCCGTCCTTGGCCAGCAAGATTGGCGGACGCGGGTTCGCGTTGTAGTTGCTCGCCATGGAGGGGCTGTAGGCCCCGGCGGCCGGCATCGCGATCAGGTCGCCCGGCGACAGCTCCGGCAGCGACGCCCGCTCCACGAGGATGTCGCCCGACTCGCAATACTTGCCTGCGATGGTGTACTCGACGCTCTCGGCCTCGTTCATGCGCGCGGCGGTGACGGCCTCGTAGCGCGCCTCGTAGAGCGCGGGCCGGATGTTGTCGCCCATCCCCCCGTCGACGGCGGCGTACGTACGCACTCCCGGGATCTCCTTGATGCTGCCGACGGTGTATATGGCGACTCCCGCCGGCCCGACCACCGACCGCCCCGGCTCGATGGTCAGCGACGGCAGCGGCAGGTTGTGGCGCTCGCACCCCTCGTACAGCGCAGCGACTATGGCGGCCGCGTAGTCCGACGGCGATGGCGCTCGTTGGTCCCGCAGGTACGCGATGGCGAACCCGCCACCCGGGCTCAGCTCACGCAGCTCCAGCCCCTCTTCGCGGTACCGCGCCGCGAACTCCAGCACGACGCCCATCGCGTCCACGTACGGCTCCAGCTCGAAGATGGGCGAGCCCAGGTGGTAGTGCAGCCCCATGAGCTGCAGGTGGGGGCAGTCCAGCGTCCGCCGCAGCGCCTCCGCCGCCTGCCCGTTGCTGATGTTCAGCCCAAACTTGCTGTCCACGATGCCCGTCGTGGTCTTGGCGTGCGTGTGCGGGTCGATGCCCGGCGTCACCCGCAGCAGCACCGCCTGCGAAACGCCGCGGTCGGCGGCCAGCCGCTCCAGCAGGTCGATCTCGTGCAGGTTGTCGACGACGATACGTCCAATGCCGAAGTCCAGCGCCTCCTCCAACTCCTGCGCCGACTTGTTGTTGCCGTGCAGGTAGACCCCCTCCGGCGGAACTCCCGCCGCCTTTGCGACGGCCAGCTCGCCGCCGGACACCACGTCCAGCCCCAGGCCCTCCTCCGCCATCAGTTGCGCCAAAGCCGGCCCAATGTACGCCTTCGACGCATACACCACGCGCGTGTCCCCGTGCAGCGACGTAAACGCCTCCGTAAAAGACCGGCACCGGTTCCGCAGCGTGTCCTCGCACAGCACGTACAGCGGAGTCCCATACTCGGAAACAAGCTCCGAGACATCGCACCCGCCAATGCTGAGCCGCCCCGCGGCGTTCACCTCGGCAGAGTCCGGAAAAACGTGGGCAAGCTGGGAAAAGTCCATGGTGCGTCCTTTAGTGAAGGTTGGGTTGGGCCCTATCGGCCCTCGTCTATTCTACCCCGCCCCCAGCGCCGCGCGTATCTCCGCGCCGCGCTCGTACGCCGGAACCTCGTACGGGTGCGAGCGCGCGCTCCGAAGGTGCCGGGGCCGGTACCGCCACAGGTACCGAAGCAGGAACGGCCACCACCCCATCGCGGCCTGCTGCTCCACGTGGAAGAGCTCGTGCCCCATCAGCGCCGTCCACCCGAGCGAGCCCTCCGGCGGCGCGCGGCGCGTCACGTGCACCGTGCCGTTGATGGTCACCGCGTGGTTCCCGTTCAGCCCGAACAGCCATCCGAAGAACGACCCTCGCAGCACGGGCACACGGTCCACGACCTCGACCGGGTACCACAAGCGCAGGGCGGCCTTTACCTCATCGGAAAGGGCCGCCCGTTGTGCCATGACTTGCCCGCCTGCGAGGCCTCGGCTGCCTTAAAGCATCTCCCGGATCTCGGCCATCTCCTCCACCGAGAGCTGCCACTCGGCCGCCTTGGCGTTGGCCGTGACCTGCTCCGGCTTCGTCGCGCCCGCGATGACGCTCGGCACCACCGGGCTGCCCAGCAGCCACGCGAAGGCCAGCTCGGCGACGGAGTGCCCACGCTCCCCGGAGAAGCTCTGCACCTTGCCCAGCAGGCTCCAGTTGGCCTCTGTCAGGTAGCGGTTGCCCATGTTCGGCGACCCGGCAAAGCGAGTGCCCTCGGGAGGCGCTTCGCCCTGCGTGTACTTGCCGGTGAGGAAGCCGCTGGCCAGCGGGAAGAAGGGGATGACGCTGACGCCGTACCGCTCTGCCACAGGCGCCACTTCCCGCTCCACGTCACGGGCGACCAGGCTGTACTCGTTCTGTATGCAGCAGTAGTCGTACAGGTTGCTGGCGCGGGCCGCCCAGATGGCCTCGACCATCTGCCACGCCGAGTAGTTGGAGCAGCCCAGGTAGCGCACCTTGCCGCTGTGCACCAGGTCGTCCAGTGCCCGCACCGTCTCCTCGATGGGCGTATCCTCGTCCCAGCGGTGCATGTAAAACAGGTCGATGTAGTCCGTGCCCAGCCGCTTCAGACTCAGCTCCACCTGCTCCATGATGAGGTGGCGCGTGGCTCCGCGCTGGTTGGGTCCCGTGATGGGCGTCCCGGGCAGTCCGAGCCCTGCCCCCACCTTGGTGGCGATGATCATGTCGTGCCGGTGCTCCTTGCCGAGCGCCTTGCCGATGAACTCCTCCGACTTGCCGCCGCCGTAGGTGTTGGCGCAGTCCAGGAAGTTGATGCCCTCCTCCATGGTCTGGTTCAGCACCTTCTTCGTGGCGTCGTAGTCCATCCTGCCGCCGAAGTTGTTGGTGCCCAACCCAATGGTCGAAATCTCCAAGCCGGTCCGGCCCAGCCGACGGTACTCCATGCAGTCCTCCCGTGTGTTGAGACCCCCGCGCCCGGCCCACGTCGCAGCCGACCGGGCCCTGTGCGGCCCCACCCGTTCGCCCTGAGGCTCTCGAAGGGTCTTGAGAACGGATGGGCCGTCAGTCGCGCAGGGGTCTGTCGTGTTCAGTCGATATCCGACGGCGCTAGACCCACTCTCCGAAGCCCATGGCGCAGCCGTTGCCCGCCTCCGTCCGATAGCAGGGCACGTAGTCAACCAGGTCCATGTTCGAACCGGTCACCGACATGACGCCGGCCAGCGCGATCCAGTTCTTGATCTCCGACGTGCCCGCGCGGAACCGCTCGTCCGGGTAGTCGAGCAGCTTGTCCGTGTCGCCGCTCTGCAGCCCCTCGATGATGCGGTAGTCGATGTCCTCTTCGATGACCGTGTGGCTCAGCCCTCCCGACGCGAAGATCGCCACCCGCTTTGGCGCGTCCCAGTCCAGCAGCGCCCGGCCGATCGCCTGCCCGAACTTGTAGCAGCGTGCCGCCGAGGGCGCGTTGGGCGGGTAGTACGTATTCACCATGATGGGCACGTTGGGGATGGCCTTGTTGTCCATCAGCCGCCGGTAGAAGTAGTAGAAGGCGTGGCCGATTTTGCCCTCGCTGCGTGACACGGGTAGCTTGTTGGAGCGGGCCACGTCGAACTCCGCCGCCACCGCGCTCTTGATTAAGTGCATGCCGAGCTCCGCGTCCGTCGGCTGCGCGATGGACTCCGTGGGGTGGTTGCCGACCGCCGGGTCCGAGTAGGCGCGAGGCCCGCCGCCGCCCTGGTGGGGCCGGTCCTCCACGCTTTCGCCGTGGTAGATGGCGAAGGTGGGCATGTGGTCGTCCTGGAACAGCTCGTGCTGGTCGTCGCCCAGGATGACGCACACGTCCGGCGCGACGCGTCGGTACGTGTCGCCCAGGTGCGCGATTGCCCGCTGGCAAGCGTCGAAGCGCGCGGCGAAGGTCTCCTCCGAGAGCTCCTTCTCGAAGTGGTCACCGGCGCGAAGCTCCGCGAGCTCGCCAAAGTTGTAGGTGTTGCCGTTGAACCAGTGCTCATTCTGCGAGCGGGACCGGTTGCCGTACTCCAGCCACCGGCTCGGCTGCATCTCCAGCTGCGGCGCGTGTGAAGAGGCCATGCCAAGAACTATCTCTGCCATAACAAGACTCCTCTCTCCCCCCATTGCTTGCGGGGATTATATACCGATGCGGCCCTCTCGTCAGGTATAGTATGCAGCACACCCCACCGCAGGAGGACGCCATGCGAGCCGCCGTCGTAACCGAGCCCGGAGGTCCCGAGGTCTTCAAGGTCATCGAGCGGGACGACCCCGCCTTCGGCCCCGACGAGGTGCTCGTCGACGTCAAAGCGTCGGCCCTGAACCGCGCCGACCTCGCGCAGCGGCGCGGCAACTACCCGGCGCCGTCCGGCATTCCGCAGGACATCCCCGGCTTGGAGATGGCCGGTGTGGTAGCTGCGGTGGGACAACATGTGACGTCACTATACGAGGGCGATCGCGTCTTCGGCCTCATCGGCGGCGGCGGGTACGCCACTCGCGTCGCCACCCACGAGCGCATGGCGATGCCCATCCCGGACGGCATGTCCTTCACCGACGCCGCCTCCATCCCCGAGGTCTTCTTCACCGCCTACGACGCCCTCTTCACCAACTGCAATCTCGTCATGGGCGAGAGCGCCCTCATCCACGCTGCGGGCAGCGGCATCGGCATCGCGGGCATCCAGCTAGCGAGGCACGCCGGCGCGATCACCTTCGCGACCGCCAGCTCCCCCGACAAGCTCGCCAGGGCAGCAGAGCTCGGCCTCGACGTGGGCATCAACTACAAGGAAGAGGATTTCCTGGAGGTCATCAGAGAGCGCACCAACGGTCGTGGCGTCGACGTGGTGCTCGACGTCATCGGCGCGCCCTACTGGGAGAGCAACCTCAACTCCCTTGCGACGCGCGGCCGCATCGTCCTGGTAGGCGCAATGGGCGGCAGCAAGCTCGAGACCGACCTGCGCCTCCTCGGCCCCAAGCGCCTGCGCGTCCACGGCACCGTCCTCCGTGCAAGGCCCATCGAGGAGAAGATCGCCCTCACCCAGCAGATAGCCAAGCGCGTGGTGCCCCTCTTCGAGTCGGGCGCGCTCAAGCCAGTCGTCGACCGCGTCTTCCCCCTTGAAGAAACAGGAGAAGCCCACGCCTACATGGAAACCAACGCCAACTTCGGCAAGATTATCCTAAGCATGGAGTAGGGGCCTACCGCACCATCCCCCGCACGGCGTCCGCGACGCCGTCCACCTCGTCCTCCGTGTTGAAGAACGCCAGCGACATCCGTACGCACGACGGGTCGGACACGGCGCGGATGGAGACGCTGTGCTCCGACTCCAGCGCGTTCACCAGCTCCCGCGGCTCCCAGCCGGAGACGCCGAACGTCACCAGCCCTGAGCACCCCGGCCCTTCCAGCGGCGACGTGATCGATACGCCGGGCACCGCCGCCAGCGCCGCCTTCGCCCGCGACGCCAGCGAGAGGCTGTGCTCCTCCGCCTCGCCCGGGTGCAGTTGGTCGCGGAAGCGGATGGCCTCGCGGAGGCCTGCCCACAGACCGTCGTTCGTGGTGGTCAGCTCCAGCTTCTGGATGTCGGACACATTAGGCTCGAAGTCCTCCCAGCCGTGGCCCGAGTGGATCGCATGCCCGGAGACCTTCATCGGCGTCACCTGCTCGATGAGCTCGCGGCGGATGTACAGCGCGCCCGTGCCGTCGGGCCCAAGCATCCACTTGTGGCCGGGCATCGCGTAGAAGTCGCAGCCCAGCGCATGCAGGTCCAGCTGCACGTGGCCCGCGCCCTGCGCGCCGTCCAGCAGCATCAGCACCCCGTGCTGCCGCGTCACCTCTCGCAGCCGTTCCGCCGGCATGCGCAGCCCCGACTTGAACTGCACGTGGCTCATGAACAGCAGCTTGGTGCGAGGCGTGATGGCCGCCTCCACCTTCGAAACGATGCTGTCGTGGTCCTCGTCCGGCTCCAGGGGCAGCACCTTGGTCACCGTGCCGTGGCGGCGCTCCAGGTAGTAGCAGGGCGCCAGCACCGAGTTGTGCTCCAGGCTGAAGGTGATGACCTCGTCGCCCTGCTGCCACGCAAGGCCGTTGATGACCAGGTTCTGGCCCTCCGTGGTGTTCTGCGTCAGCGTCAGCTCTTCCGTCGAAACGTTGAGGAAGGCGGCCAGCGACTCTCGAAGCTCCTGCCGCATTGCTCGACCGCTGGCCAACACGCTTGGGCTGGCCGGCCCGAGGGCGCTCTCCTCCTGCAGCCGCCGCGAGATCGCCTCCACCACCGACGTCGGCGAGGGCCCCGACCACCCGGTGTTCATGTAGACGACGTTGCCTGTCGCCGGGATCTGGCTCCGAATAGCCTGCTGGTCCATGACTTCCTCCTCGATGGACTCGTTCCCAACCCGTTCGCCCTGAGCCTGTCGAAGGGCCTCGCTCCTAGCGTAAAGCCTCGTCGCAACCCTACCGCAGCTTGATGTACCGGAACGCCTCTGCGTGGCCGATGGCGTGCGCCGAGCCCAGCTGCGCCGAACCGTCCTTGATGCGCTGCTTCATCGTCTCGAGCCGCTCCGGGTCGTCGCCCACCTGCGTCTTGTGCTCCATCAGCGCCGCAACCTTCGTGTCGACGGTGTCGGAGATGTCCACCCATACGTTGGCGCTGTCGTTGCCGAATGCCCCCATGTAGATCTCCAGGGCCTTGTGGGGCATCAGTCCCTCCTCGATCAGGTCCGGGTAGACGTGGTGGTCGCGGGCCGAGGGGAAGACGGCGTCGAGGGTCGCGTCGCCGGCCGCCCGGTGGTCCGGGTGGTTGATGTAATTCCCCGAATACCGCATCGTGGGGTCCTGGCACAGCAGGATGTCCGGCTGGTGCTTGCGGATCTGCCGCACGATATCCTTCCGAAGTTCCAGCGTGTTCTGCAGGAAGCCGTCCTCGTAGCGCAGGAACTCGACGGCCTTCGCGCCCACCACGGCGGCGGCGTTCCGCTGCTCCTGCTCGCGAATGACCGCCAACTCCTCCGGCTTGATCTCCGGGTCTGACGTGCCCTTGTCCCCGCTGGTGCACAGAACGTAGACCACCTCCGAGCCCTCCTTGGCCCACTTGGCCAGCGTCCCGGCGGCCATGTACTCGCCGTCGTCCGGGTGCGCAATGACGATCATCGCCCGCTTGGGCGTCCCGTTGGTTGCCTGCTCCATGGGTTTCCTTTCTCCGATGCCCCGGCGACGCCATGCGACCGGAGCCGTGTGCTTGTGGGTAGCTCTAGGATACCAGCCCCCGCCCACCTTGGGGAGTGTGCGCCGATTCCGCCACACGCGCTACAATGAAAGTGTAGGGAATTCGTAACGCAGTCGGCCCCCGCGGGTCACGAGAGGCCCGCGACGCCGAGAAGGGGGTGAGCATGGCAACCTTTGGTGACATCGAACGGGCCTTCGCGGACCTCTACGAGTACCGGTTCATCATCGGCGCGGTCTTCATCATCGCAGTCGCGGCGGCGCTCTACGTCGCCTACCGGCTCGGCTGGCACCTCTTCGTCATGCGACACCGAGTGCCCTTCATCATTGGCGGCACGCCGACGCTGATCGTCGCGCTGTTCCTGGGGTGGTCGCTGGCGTCGCCGCTGTTCACCAACGTCACCATCGAGGAGGAGTTCCCCTTCGCGCTGAACGCCACCGTGCCCGACGGCATGGAGCGCGATGACGTCGAGATGGTGATGGCGGGCATGGCAATGGTCGACGCCCCCGTCATGGAAGAAGCGATGCCCTCTCCGCTGTCAATCACCACCACCTCGATGCTCTCTTCGAGCATGGCCGCGTCGACGACGAGCGCGGACGAGGCTATGGGCATGCTGGCGGCCGCCGTCGCCGTCGGAGACCCCGTCAGGGTGATAGACGGCGACTTCCGGGACGCCGACGCCTTCCATCGCGGCAGCGGGCAGGCCATCATCTTCGCTGCGCCCGCCGGCGGGAACCTGCTGCGACTGGAAAACCTCGACGTCACGAACGGCCCCGCGCTGCACGTCTTCCTCTCGCCGCACGAAGACCCCACCCGCGGCAACGAGGTCAAGCTGCCCGGCTATGCCGACCTGGGGCCGCTGAAGGGCAACCGGGGCAACCAGAACTACACCATCCCGGCGGACGTCGACATCTCCGCCATCAGGAGCGTGGTGATCTACTGCAAGCCCTTCTCCGTAGTCTTCAGCGTCGCAACGCTGGGCGCGTAGGGGCACCGATAGCAAGCGCGAAAGGCGAGTGCGCCCATGCGGTTTGACGCCGTCATCTTTGACCTCTACGGCACGCTCGTCGACAACATCGACGAGCCCGGGCCCTATCAGGACGCGTACAAGCGGGCCATCGTGGAGATGGCCCGCGTACTGGGCGCCCCTGCCGATCAGTTCGTGCAGTCATGGAGCACCGCCAATGGCCTGCGAATGACGGGTGCCCATCCGTCGGCGGAGCAGCACATCGAATATGTGTGCAGTGTGTTGGGCATGCAGCCGGATCCCGAGCAAGTTGCGGCTGCGCATGGCGTACGCATGGACCTCTTCCGCAGCATCGTTGCCCCGAGGCCGGACTGCGTAGCAACCCTCAAGGAGCTCCTGTCGATGGGCCACAGCATAGGCCTCATCACCGATTGCTCGTGGGAGACCCCGCAGCTCTGGCCGGACACTGCCCTCCCACCCTACTTCGACGCGACGGTCTTTTCGTGCGCCGTTGGCATGCGAAAGCCGGACCCGCGCATCTACGCCATCGCGTGCGACCAGCTCGGTGTCGCGCCGGAGCGTTGCCTCTACGTGGGCGACGGCAACAGCAACGAGCTCGCGGGCGCCGAGCGGATGGGCATGACCGCCCTCCGCATCCACGTCCCGTATGAGACGCCGCCGGACCACGCCAACCCCTGGCCCGGCCCGGAGGTCTCGGCCCTGGCGCAGGTGCTGGACTACGTGAAGGAGTAGGCGCTAGCCCAAAACATTAAACCCCTCGGGCAGCGAGCGCCGCCCGCTCAGCGCCATCGCAAGCGCGACCCCGTCCCCGTGCTCCACCGCTATCTCCCCCAAGAGCGCCAGCGAGACCGTCAGCGCGTCATGCGACGGCTCGACCGCCACCCCCGCCGCGCCCGCGACGTCCATCGCATGAATCACGATCTCGACGACGCGTGTCGGCAGGTAGTCGACAAGCCGGATGGCCCCCACGGTAGTCGACACGGGTGCGTCGTCACCAAGGCCCGCAACGGCCTCCATGCTCCGCGCCACGATGGCCCGCACAGCCTCTGCCGGGTCATCGCCGAGGGACGCCGCGCTCTCCCGTGCACGCTCGGCCACCTCTTCATGGATCCGCGGCGAGGACATGGCCAGAATGTAGTACGCGGCGGCGCTATCCGCGGCAAGCGGCCTATCCTGTTCCTCGGAGGTGACAGGCCCATCAAAGATTTTGAGGACATGCGCCACCAGCTCCCGGACCGTCCACTCCCCGAGCCCAGGCTTCTCCCACGCGTCGGACGGCACCCGCTCAAGGACGTCAACCAACTGGAGCGCGGATTCGCGAAAGGCGTTTCTGATCTCTGTCGCTCTATCTTCCATGCGGGCATGATAGTGCAGCGACCGCAGCCGAGCAAAGCGCGCAGCCGCCACCGTCGGGAATGTCGCTAAACGTTCGCCACCCCACATGCCAAGACCGTATGATGCGTAAGGGTAGGCCCGCCTAGCCGGACGAGATGCCGAGGCCGAACTTCCGGCAGGGAGGAAGCAACCGCAACCATGCTGAGAGCCGCCACAACGCTTCACCGGGCAGGTCTCGTGGCCGTAGCGCTCTGTGCGATGGCCCTCGCCGCTTGCGACACGCCCGCACCCGAGCAGGTGCCGTCGCCATCGCCGACAGCCGACGCTGCTCCGACCCCCACCGTGACCGCGCCGGCGCCCGTGCCCACGGAGTCGCCCCCGCCAACCCCCACGCCCTCCGCCGTCGCGGCCAACCCCGCACAGGCGAAGGCAACCCTCGTCCAGCTTGCAGACCCGCTCGATGAGCCCGAGTTCTACTGCGTCGACGTGCCCGGCTTCGGCGCGAACCTGAACCTCCAGGCTGCCCTCATGGCCCACACCTGCAAGCCGGGCGCGGACGACGAGATCTTCGTCTTCGGCCAGCCTGCCCCCGGCAACCTCGCCATGCCCGCCTACAGCCTGTGCATGGAGGCCGAGGGCGCGGAGCCTCAGGCGCAGTTGCACCTGCAGGAGTGTTCGGACTCGGCGATGCAGCAGTTCGCCTTCGACGCCGACGGCGCCCTCATCCTGTCCGGCACCGACCTCTGCGTCGCGGTGTCGCCGGAAGACGGCGAGCCGACGGGTGGGCCAAGTCACGTGCGCCGCGATCTCATGCTGCTGCACTGCGCCGAGGCCAACCCCGCCCTGAGCCGGTGGGTCTTCCCCGGACCGTCCCCTCAATAACTGCAGCCCCGGTCATCCCTCACGCGGCCCATTCGCCCAACCTCGTGCCTACACCTTAGCAAAGAACAGGGGCGCGATTGCCGTAGCAACCGCGCCCCTGATTTCAGTTCTGCGTGTAGGGCCGGCTAACTGTCCGCCAGCCCGTTGAAGACTACCCGATCCGGACTGTGCAGTTTGCCTCTTCCACCAACGCCTGCAGGTCGCTGGACAGCCCGGCGATTGCCGCCTGCTGCGCCACGAAAGCCTGCACGAACTGCGGCCCGAAGAACTGCGCCATTGCCTGCTGCGATGCCGCATCAAGCTGCGCCGCTCCCGGCGGCGGAAGTTGTCCGCCAAGGGCCGCGGCAATGTCCTGAATGATCACTCCATCGCTGCGATCGGCCAGCGCCCTGTCGCGGAGGGCCGTCAGCAGGTCGACCTGCGCCATGTTGTAGGCCTCCAGTTCCGGCGGCGGGTACATTAGGCTGTAGCCGCCAATGTTGGCGTCTGCCAGCGCCACAAGCTCACCCCACATGATGCCCGAAGAGAAGGATGCGAGGGTGAAGTTGAACTTGGCGGTAATGTTGGAGCACGCAGCCGCGTAGGAGTAGGCCTGGGACGCGAAGTCCGGCGTCGGTAGCGGCGTGGGCGCCGGGCGCGGGGTGGCCGGCGGGCGCGGTATTGTCGTCGGCGCCTCTACGGGCGCGACACTGGATACCGTCGTGCGCGCTCCCCCACAGGCGACGCCAATGGCAACGACCATCAATAGCACAGCGAGCGCTGCGAGCCAGCGTAGGTTCCTTCCGTAGGCGTTCATTGTCTCCCTTCCTCACTCGTGCTGGTTGGTGGCCTGCATATGTTTGCGGAACGCCTTGGAGTGCGCTTTCGCACTCTGGCGTTTGCCATCCCTCGCTGGAGCTCTTCCTCCACACAGTTTCCTGCGGCCACGGCGCGGGCGGCTCGGCGTTCCCTTTTTGTCCGGTCACTACGGGCATGAGAGTGAGCGAAACTAAACTTGCGGAGGATGCTACCCCATCGCGCTGCGCCAATCAGTATGTTTGCGGCGCAGATTCGCCAGAACTTCCGGGGCATACCCCATTTGCCACTTCGCCAATGCCCGTAACGCTATTCAAGCACATGCCGGTTGCCGCGTCTAGTGTAATCCCTCGCGGGGCCGATTGCCAGTGCAGTCACACCGAAATTTCCCTATGTCGCGCAGCCATTCCCGCCTCAGCCTTGCGTCGCCCGTAAGAGAGCATCGTCGATGCGACCGCCACCCCGGACGACCCCCTCGAGCCGCGCCTACTCCTCGACCAGCCTCCGCAGCAGCGACCGCAGCTCCGGCGTCTCCTTCAGCGCCTCCCGCATCATCTCGACCTCCTCCGGCCCCATCATCAGCGGCGACCGCCTGAACCCGCCCCGATGGTTGTACTGGCAGAACCGAAGGCTCACGCTGCCCGCCGCCGGCCCGTCTGTGTACCTCATGAGCTGGAACGTCGGCACATGGTGCTCCGCGTCGACCTGCGCCTCCTCCGCGATATACCCGCTGCCCCAGTGAAAGGAGAAGGTCTTCACCCTTGCCTTGCGCTCCATGTGTGCCTCCTCTGCCCGACAACTCCGTTCGCCCTGAGCCCGTCGAAGCCTGTCCTGAGCCCCGTCGAAGGGGGTCCGTCCTGCGCCCGTCGCTTAAGTACTCCGTTCGCCCTGAGCCCGTCGAAGCCCGTCCCGAGCCCGTCGTTTGAGCACTCCGTTCGCCCTGAGCCTGTCGAAGCCTGTCCTGAGCCCCGTCGAAGGGGGCCCGTCCCACGCCCCTCCCACGCCCTGCCGAAGGGCCCGCCTGCCCGCTACTGTGCGGCGGCGCCCCATCGAGGTCAACCCACCGCACGTTCGCCCGCACATTGGAACGCCGTGCGCGCCCTGCTAGAATCTCAGCAACACAGGGCACACAGGAGGGACCGCACATGGGCATACGCACGGGGGAAGAGTTCCTGGACGGCCTCCGGGATTCCCGCGAGATCTGGCTCGAGGGCGAGCTCGTCCAGGACGTGACCACCCACCCCAAGCTCGGCCGCATGGCCCGCACCCTCGCCGACCTCTACGACCTCCAGCACGACCCGGCCCTCCACGACGACATGACCTTCGCCTCGCCCGCCACCGGCGACCCTGTGGGCCTCTCCTTCATCATCCCCAACAGCCAGGAGGACCTCCTCCGCCGACGCCGCGCTCTCGAGGTCGTCGCCGACGCCCACCACGGCATCCTCGGCCGCACGCCCGACTACGTGAACATCCAGGTCACCGCCACCCGCCAGATGGCGGAGCTGCACGGCCGCAACGAGAAGATGTTCGCCCAGAACCTCGTCGACTACCACGCCTACATCCGCGACAACGACCTCTCGCTCACCCACTGTTTCGGCCACCCACAGGTGAACCGGGGCGCCGCCGTCGGCCAGCAGCCCGACCCCTACATCCCCGTCGGCGTCGTCGACACCACCGCAGAGGGCGTGATCCTCCGCGGCGCCAAGCTCCTCGCCACCCTCGCGCCCTTCTCGGACGAGCTCTTCGTCCCGCCCTACCGCCCCCTCCGCGGCGAGGAGGAGGAGATGTACGCCCTCGGCTTCGCCATCCCCGTCGCGACGAAGGGCCTCAGCTTCATCTGCCGCGAGAGCTTCGACACGGGCCGCTCCCTCTACGACCAACCCCTCTCCAGCCGCTTTGACGAGATGGACGCCCTGGCGGTTTTCGACGACGTCCTCGTGCCGTGGGAGCGCGTCTTCTGCTACGGCGACTGGCAGCTCCACAACCACCTCGTCGACCTGGGCATCATGTGGCGGCAGTACATGCAGCACGTCGCGGTGAAGAACATCGCCAAGCTGGAGTTCGCCATCGGCATGGCCCACGCACTGTGTGACGCTATCGGCATCGGCGTCCACGGCCACGTGCAGGAGAAGGTGGCGGAGATCATCGACACCACGGAGACCGTGCGCGCCTTCCTCCGCGCCATGGAGGCCGACGCCGCCCCGTGGATGGGCGAGGGCATCTGGCTCGCGCCGCAGCCCTGCCACGCCATGCGCCACTGGGCCCCCGACGCCTACCAGCGCGTGACCGACATCCTGCAGCAGCTCGCCGCCGCCGGCCTCATGCTGACGCCCACCGAGTCCGACTTCGACAGCGCGATGCGGCCCCTCATCGACAAGTACTTTCAGGGCGCCCGCTCCGGCGCCTTCGACCGCGTCCGGCTCTTCCGGCTCATCTGGGACTTCATCGGCACGCAGTTCGGCTCGCGTCAGATCCTCTACGAACGCTACTTCAACGGCGACGTAGTCCGTCTCCGCCAGGGTCGCTTCCACTCCTACGACTACTCCCGCGCCGACGCTTCCCTCCAACGCTTCTGGCAAGAAACAGACCAACGCGCCGCAGAAGAAACCGCGTAGGGGCAACCCTCTTGGTTGCCCCCGCCCGCCCCATCCGTTCGCCCTGAGCCCAGTCGAAGGGGGGCGCCAACTTGCCTGTCTTCCCATGGAGCCTGGCTCCAGAGGGACCGCCCATTTTGTTCGTCATTCTCGCGGAGGCGGGAATCCAGAGGGGCCGGGGTGGGGCGAGGAACCTCTGCACCAACAGCATTGACCACCCACCCACACCGTCTTCCCGGCGAATGCCGGGATCTAGGCGTGGGCCCGAGGCAGCCCAAGCAGCGATGCGCAGCCCTACCCTCAGCTCCCCCGCCCAACTCCCAGCCTGAACCACTTGTACTTGAAGTTCAGAGCCAGAATTGCAACCGCGAAGACCACAATCTCCAACACCAGGTTCGGAAACAACTCATAGCTGTCGTCGTGGATGGTGAACAGCGCAGGCGTCTCTATCACCGCCCCCTCAGTGTTGGACACCACCCCCATGAACAGGTTGTTCATCATGTGGTACCCCGCCGCCAGCTCCAGCCCGCCGTCGAACAGCACCAGCAGCGCATGGAAGATCCCGGAGACCGTCAACGCGGTGACGTAAAGCGGGATCCCGTAGGTGCTGGCCTCGGGGTTGCTAAGGTGCGTCACCGCAAAGAGCACGCCCGTCACCAGCGCCAGCACGGCCTTGTTCCTGGTCAATAGCATGAACCCTTGCATGAGGTACCCGCGGTACACGACCTCCTCGAAACCTGACTGGATCGGCACCAGCACGAGCGCAACCACCACGAAGCCCACGAACAACATGCCCGGTCGCTCGAAGGTCATATCCACCTGGAAGATGAACCTGTCGATCAGGAACATGACGAGCGACAGCACGAACGCCACGCCCATCGCGACGAAGTACCGGCTGAGGTCGAACCTCGGCCTTCCCGTGACCAGCTGCAGTAGCGTCTTCTTGTGAATGTACTTGACGACCAACCACACGCCCGCCAGTCCAACCCCAAACCCCAGGCCGAGCACTATGAGCATCGCGATCACCGACCCGTCGCCCGTGATATCCGCGTTCTTGCAGTTCAGCCCAAAGATATTCGTCGCCCGGATGAGCTCACACCCCGCCAACACAATGCCGATGGCGCCGATCCCGATCCATGCAACTGCTATAGCGAGGAACCCGACCACCCATCGCCACCACTGAGTGGCGCCAAGCCTCGCGTTCGCATAGAACTGCTCTACCGGTGTTCCCGCGCTGTCAGCCATATCCACCCCCAATGAGTAGCTCAAAAGGATTACGCTCTCTCACTAGTGGGCAAAATATCGCAAAGTTTTCCTCTCGTCTAGTCTCCTTTAGTAGCACTTTCACGCCATATGCTCGCCTGTCCATGTCGAAACATACGCTGCCACCGCCGGTTACCCCCGTGCTGTACAATGCCACCAGCGCCACACAGCTAACGGAGGCCGACATGATCGACAAGGACCGCCTCATCACCACCTTCTGCGACATCGTGCAGATCGATTCCCCCTCCGGCGAGGAGGAGGAGATGGCCCAGGACCTGACCCGCCGCCTGTCCGACCTCGGCTTTATCATCAGCCGCGACGCCCACGGCAACCTGCTCGCGTCCGAGGAGGGCTCCGACCCCCTCATGCTTTCCGCGCACATGGACACCGTCAATCCCGGGCGCGGCATCAAGCCCCGCGTCATCGGCGACGAGGTCCACACCGACGGCACCACCATCCTCGGCGGCGACTGCAAGGCCGGCGTGGCAGCTATCCTTGAGGCCCTCGAGTCCCTCAAGGAGGACGGCGCGCAGCGCATCCCCGTGCAGTTGGTCTTCACCCGCGGCGAGGAGATCGGCCTCGTGGGCGCGTGGAACCTCGACTTCTCCATGGTGCAGGCCAAGCAGGCCGTCGTGTTCGACGGCAACGGCCCCGTCAACACCGTCATCACCGCGAGCCCCACCTACGTCGGCTTCGACGTCCACGTCACCGGGCGCTCCGCCCACGCCGGCGTCGAGCCAGAGAAGGGTCTCTCGGCCATCCGCATCGCCGCCGACATCATCGGCAAGCTGCCCCAGGGCCGCATGGACGACGAGACCACCATCAACGTCGGCCTCATCTCCGGCGGCAGCGTCCGCAACGCCGTGCCCGAGGAGGCCTTCTTCTCCGGCGAGTTCCGCTCCCGCAACACCGAGACGCTAGAGCTCATGCGGCTCCAGGTGGAGGACGCCCTCGCCAGGGCCCGCGACCAGTACACCGAGGCCAAGATCGTCGGCGACCTGAACGTGCAGTTCCACACCTACCACCTGCCCAACGACCACGTCATGGTGCAGCGCGCCACCGGCGTCCTGGGCGACATGGGCCTCCGAGCCGAGCTCAAACCAACAGGCGGCGGCACCGACGCCAACGTCTTCAACCGCCACGGCATCCCGGCCGTAGTAGTCGGCATGTCCACCAACCTCATGCACACCACCAGAGAATACGTAAACATCCCAGACCTCTTCGACACCGCCAAGTTCTGCCAAGCCCTCCTGCTAAGGCGCTAGGCAAAAAAAGTACCATCCCCCGCCTTCGCGGGGGATGGTACTGATGTCCGTTCGCCATGAGCCCCGTCGAAGGGGGCCGCCCTACGTGTCGCCTTCAGACCTGCCAATCTGGGAGAAGTTGGAAATAACAACTTCGCCCTCAGGGAACTCCGCCACAATCTTCAGCCTCCCACCCGCCGCCTCGATGTAGGACCGGAGGCTGGAAACGTACATGTCGGTCCGCTGTTCCAGCTTGGACACAGCGGGTTGATTCACGTTCAACTGATCGGCCAAGTCCTTCTGCGTGATCTTTAGCGCTTGCCGAAGCTCGTGCAGCGGCAACTCGGCAAGCAACTCGGCTTTGACGGCGTCGATGCGTTCACGGCGCTCCTTCGAGAACCCCTTGGTCAGTTCGTTGAATGGTTGACGTCCACTCATTGAATCATCCCCTCCCTTCGCAACTCCGCCAGGTGGTCGTCATAGAGTCTGTCGGCCAGCGGCACGAATTCCTCGTAGAACCGGTCATTCCCCGTCTTGTCGCCGCCAATGAGCAGTATCGCCATCCGCCGAGGGTCAAACGCGTACAGGACCCGTAGCGGCCTACCGGCAGCCTGCGCCCGGAGTTCCCGCATCGCCCCATGGCGTGAACCGTTGATGTCCGAGGAGTACGGGTACGGCAGATTGGGGCCAAGCTCCATGACCAACTCCACCCTCGCGACTACCGCGTCCTGCTGATTCTCCGAAAGTCCATCCCACCACTGCCCAAATTGGTTCGTGTACTCGACCTCCCAAGACATGCGTTCATTATATTCCTAGTAGGGAATGTTTCGCAAGGCCGACACAAGAACGACATAGTCTCTCTTGCATAGGTGAACCTAATCTGAAGTCCGTTCGCCCTGAGCCTGTCGAAGGGTCGCCCCTCTCCGTCGTTCCTGCGAAGGCAGGAACCCCGACGCAAGTGCGGTGCCGAAGCGAGGCGGCAGCCCCCCGCTCGCCCCAAGCCCCGTCAAACCCCGAGCGTCACTCCGCCCCCACCCGCCCCTGCTGCCGCAAGCACACCCGCGCGATCCGAATCTCGTCGTAGCTGTATCCCGACCCCAGGTACTCCCACAGCGGCCGCAGGAACGCCTCGCCGCATTGCGCAATCGCCTCCTCCACGAGGCTCATCCGCTCCGGCGCCAGCTGCAGGTGCGACACCTCCAGCGTCTCGCCCCGGTGGTCCATGCGCTCGATGTGCCCCAGCACCGTCTTGGAAGAGATTCCCCGCTCCCGGGCGATCGCCGCCACGCTCAGGCCCCGCGACAGCATCTCCCGCGTCGCGTCCTGCGTCGACGCGCGGCGCCCGCTCGCCGGCCGGTCCGTCGCCTCGAGCAGCTCCTCCGTGCCGGCCAGGCCGTGCGCGTCGGCGTACCCGCTGATGGCGTCGACGAACGCCGCCCCGTAGGCCTCGAGCTTCGCGCGTCCCACGCCCGGCACGTGCCCGAACGCCTCCAGCGTCCTGGGCCGCGACCCCGCCATGTGCCGCAGCGCCACGTCGCCAAAGACGATGAACGGCGGCACGTCCCGCGCGTCCGCCAGCCGCCGCCGCAGCGCGCGCAGCTCCTCGAAGAGTCCGGCGTCGTACTCCACCGACACCCCCGCGGGCGCCCTCGCCACCCGTTCGCCCTGAGCCTGTCGAAGCCTGTCCTGAGCCCCGTCGAAGGGGGTCTCCTGCAGCCCCGGAAGCGACAGCCGCTCGCGGCCCTGCAGGAACGCGCGGCCCATCGGCGTAACCTTCAGCGTCGGGTACTCCCCGTCGTTCCGCTCCAGCAGCCCCCGTCCCTGCAGCAGCCCCAGCACCTCGCGAAGCTGGTTCCGGTCGTAGTCCTGCACGATGCCGTACACGCTCAGCTCGTCGTGCCCCGCGGCGAGGATGCGCTGCTCCCGGCTGCCCACCAGCACGCCGACAACATGCGCCGCGCCGTACCGCTCCCCCGTCCGCACCACCGCCGACAGCGCCTTCTGCGCGATCTCCGTCGCGTCGAACTCCCCGCGCTCCTCCGATGCCAGGCAGACGTCGCAGTTGCCGCAGTCCTGCATGTCCCACCGTTCGCCGAAGTACTCCAGCAGGTAGCGCCGACGGCACGTGTGCAACTGCGCGTACCGCACCATCTGGTCGAGCTTGGTCTGCGCGTTGCGCCGCTCCGCCTCGTCGTCCATCCGCTTGAAGAAGAACTCCTGACGCACCTTGTCGCCGTACGAGTACAGCAGCACGCACTCGCTCGGCAGCCCGTCGCGGCCGGCGCGTCCCGTCTCCTGGTAGTAGCTCTCGACCGACTTCGGCAGGCTGGTGTGCACCACGAGCCGCACGTCCGGCTTGTCCACGCCCATGCCGAATGCGATCGTCGCGACGATGATCGGCACGCGGTCGCGGGTGAAGTCCTCCTGCGCCTTCCGTCGAACCTCCGGCGCCAGGCCCGCGTGGTAGGGGCTCGCCCGCCACCCCCGCGCGGTGAGCGACGCCGCCACGTCCTCCGTCTCCTGCCGAGAGAAGCAGTAGATGATGGCCGCATCCCCCCGACACCGCTCCAGCAGCACGTGCAGCTGCCGCTCGACGTTGTCCTTCGTCCGCACCGCGTAGCTCAGGTTGGCGCGGTTGAAGCTCGACACGAACACCTCGGCCCCCTTGAGGTCGAGCTGCTCCACGATGTCCCGCCGCACCCGCTCCGTCGCCGTCGCCGTCAGCGCAAGCAGCGGCGTCCGCGGGAACATCTCGCGAAGCTGCCGCAGGTTGCGGTAGTCGGGCCGGAATTCGTGGCCCCACTCGGAGATGCAGTGCGCCTCGTCGATGGCGATCAAGCTCACCGTCAGCCCGCTCAGGAAGCGTCGAAACCCCTCGACAGCCAGCCGCTCCGGCGCGATGTAGAGGATCTTGACGAGTCCTTGTCGAACCTCCCCCATCACCCCCTCGACGTCCCGCAGCGGAAGCGTGCTGTTGATGAACCGCGCCGCGATGCCGTTGGCGTTCAGCCCGTCCACCTGGTCCTTCATCAGCGCAATGAGCGGCGAGATCACCAGCGTCACCCCATCCATCGCCAGCGCCGGCAACTGGTAGCACAGCGACTTCCCGCCGCCCGTAGGCATCAGCAGCAGCGAGTCGCCGCCAGCCAGCACCCGCCGTATAACAACCTCCTGCTGCCCCCGAAAGCTATCAAACCCAAAGTTCGCCTTCAGGATGGCATGAATGTCCTGTAGCTGGCTCGTAGACACACGGCTCTCCTACAATTGAGTGGCGGCAACAGGATGGTAGGGGACTGTTGCTGGTTGAGCAAGGGGCAGGTTGGGAAACTTCGACTTAAGTCAAACTTTGGGGAAAGTTCGAGTTAAGTCGAAGTTTCCTCGAAGTTGCTCTTATGACAGCCTGCGCTGGGGTGCGGGGAGGGGCCGTTCGCCCTGAGGGAAATCGAAGGGGGAACGGGGGCGCCATCGCGCCCGCCGCCCCCGTTCCCCCTGAGCCAGTCGAAGGGTCCCACAAACGGATTGGGCGGCGCATCGTCACGTCTGTGCGTCCGCGAGTCTGAGGCGTGGCAAGTGGTAACATGAAACTTCCGTACAAGAACAAGAGGAACCGCTAGAAGATGGTGGATATGCAACGGTCCATAGTCATACATTCCGTTCGGGACGTAATCAGCATTCTCAGGAACGCCCCAGTCAAGGGCGACATGGTAGTCCAAATTACGGCCGTGCAGGTCATGAACAGAGTTTCCTTAGCGCATCTCTCTATCGAGAGGACAATGAAATTCTTGACCACAACGGCAGGCGGGCTCCTGAATAAAATCCACGGCCTCGGGAGCCTCTTCCAACAGCTGCGAGACTGCGCCCCCGAAGCGGCAGAGTTTCTGGAAAGAGCTTTTGCGGCCGCCGTAGAGCACTATAGGTACAATCCAAATGCCGCAAACATGACTCACCTAAAGAACTTGGAGCAGTACCTTGCACTCGTCGGTTCAAATGAGGCATTTCAAGATGTCCGCTACTGGGAACTGGAACAGTCACTGGATGAGGTCATTCTCCGAACAATCCACCTAAATTTGCACTTCGAACTACTCCAAGCCTTGAGCGAGCTTCTCTTAAATCCCACCATGCCAATGCAGACAGTGACGGACAGGGTAGATAGGGCAGTCCAACGCGTCTTGATTCACACACCCGATTTGGCCAACAGCCCTGGAACTCCCAAAGAGGGTTCTGTTCACGCATATTTGAAGTGGCTGAGGACCTTCACTTCATTGAGAGATGCTCTCGCCGATGCCGTTCAGCGAGATTTCGAGATCGGCGATGAGTTGGCAGCCAACGTCGTACGCAACGCTTATGACACGCTCAACAATTCTTCGGATCCTGCCATTAGGTACTTCGCCAGTACGCTGGACGTACTGCCCCCACAACCCAGGGATGTGGTTCCGTGCGTAGAGTGGTTGGGGCCGACGAAGTTCCGAAACGGCTCCGTCACAACGCCAGCTGGTACACCACTAGGCTTCGTAGATCGCGGTCTAGACGGCCTGTGGTACATAACACCGCCACTGACAGGGCCCGTGTCTTCCAAGGCCAAGACCCAAACGGACGCCCGAAGCTACTTAGCAGCAATGCAAAGCAGACCGGTCAAGGTGACAGTGAGAGGTGAATCCCGGTCTTTGAGGATAGTTGGGGAAGAACACAACCCCTATGAGCAGAACTTCGACGAGGTCCGCAAGAGATATGAAGGGACGGGAGACGACACGACCTGGACGCACAAGGTTGTGTTTTGGGACAAGGACCACGGAATCAAGGTAGACGACATCATAGAATTGGAAGTGCGACCCACGGACCTGGAAAACATGGTTCACAAACTCGCAGGAAGGGTTACGGAAGTAGCAGAACACAAGGTGTATCTTTCAGGCGAGGAACTTTTTGACTTGGCGGAGAGGGAACTCAACTAAAGCCCCCCCCCACCCTTGCCAACCGCCCCCCCGTCGCGCTACGGTGCCCCTGCGCCGACGCATCGCCCCTCGAGCGCACTCAACATGATCGGAGCATCACCATGGCAGACCGCAAGCGCGTCCTCATCACCGGCATCTCCGGCCAGATTGGCGGCGTCGTCCGCGAGGCCCTCATGGCCGACCACGACGTCTCCGGCCTCGACCTCCGTCCCGCCGACGGCTTCCAGACCACCATCGCCGACATGACGGACCTCGAGGCCATCCTCCCCGCCTTCGAGGGCATCGACACCGTCGTTGACCTCGCCAACAACCCGGCCGGCAACCTCTCCTGGCACCACGCCTACCGCAACAACATCCCCGCCGTCTACAACTCCCTGGAGGCCGCCCGCCGCTGCGGCGTCAAGCGCGTCATCTTCGCCAGCTCCAACCGCGCCTCGGAGAACTACGAGCTCGACCAGCCCTACGCCAACATCTGCGCCGGCGATTACACCGGCCTCACCCCCGGCGAGTTCCCCCTCGTCACGACCGACATGCCCGTGCGACCCAGCGGCCCCTACGGCATCGCCAAATGCCTAGGCGAAGCGGCCGGCCGATACTTCTCCGACCGCCACGGCCTCTCCTTCGTCGCCCTCCGATTCGGCACCGTCCGACGCGACAGCCGCCCCGCCAACGAGCGCCACTTCGCCACCGTCCTCTCCCACCGAGACCTCGGCCACCTAGTCGAGCGCTGCGTCATGGCCCCCGACACCCTCCGCTCCGCCACCTATTTCGGCGTCTCCAACAACACCTGGAAATTCTGGGACATCACCAACGCCCAAAACCAAGTAGGCTTCAACCCCCAAGACAACATGGAAACCTACCGGGAAGCCTAACCGACGCCCACACGCGTCATTCCTGCGGAGGCAGGAATCCAGAGGGGCGGAGCCGGGGACACCGTTCGACCTAAGGCCATCGAGGAGTGACCGGCGCAGGACCGAGGAGACCGTTCGCCCTGAGCCTGTCGAAGGGTGACCGGTGCAGGGCCCGGGAGGCCGTTCGCCCTGAGGGAAATCGAAGGGGGAACGTGGGGGCCGCAGCCCCCACGGGGCGGCGCGGCGAGGGGCCCGCCCCACCACCCAAGCCGTAGGGGCCATTGGCAAAAGGCCCTTCCCGCCACAGCGGGACCGCCCCCTCCGACACCATCAGCACTCGCCAACCCGCACACCCCCATCGTCGTTCCCGCGAAAGCGGGAACCCAGGGCAGGGGCGCGGTGCGGTGCCGTCTCCCCCTCTCGTCGGCCCCTCTCCCCCACACGCGTCATTCCTGCGAAGGCAGGAATCCAGAGGGGCGTGGGCCGGGGAGGCAATTCGCCTGCGGGAAGTCGAAGAGCCTGCCCCGCACTTGATTCAAGGGTGAGCAGGATGCCGAGGAAGCCACCCCGGTACCACCCAGTCCCGCCGCTGCCAAGGTCCCTTCCCTCGTTGGCGGGCATGAAGCGGCGGATGTGCCAACTCCTACGACGGTGTAGGGCGAGTTTGGGGTCGAAGGTGAACTTTTTTCGGGGTAGGTGCCTTACCTCTCGGCCTTATAATGGACGACGGATAACTGGGCATTTGGTCAATGGTGTTTCTTGGTAGGAGGACTTGTGGATGCCTCTACTTCGATAGCGCTCGTATCAGCCGTAATCGCTATTGCCTCGGTCTGCATCGCGTGTTGGGCAGTAGTAAAAGCAGAAAAGCTTCAAAGGATGCAGTGGAAGCGCGATGAGTTGGCGCTGAGACGGGACGTTCTCCGACGATTGCTTGCCTACCGCTATCGCCTGACCAAGGAGTTCTTGGGCCAAGATGGAGAGCCGTTCATCGCACTGAATGAGGCCTGGATAGTGTTCGCGGGATTTTCCGAAGTCACCGCCGCGTTGACAACAATGCACGATGAGATCGGTCAGGAGGGCCTTCTAATCCCCAATATTGTCGCGTTGGTCAGGACTATGGCAGCCGCTTCAGACATCTCGGTGCATGACTTGGATGACGCTTTCATCGAGAATCCATTTTCTCCTCCGTCGGTACTGTAGGAAATTATCATGCAGTATTGCCCTGGCCCCTAGGTGGGAGACTTGCACCAACCCCCACCCTGACACGAGCCCATTGCCCCCACCCCACGCCCCCCCTTACCCTCCCCCCATGCAACACCAACGCAACGCCGACGGCCCAATCGCCATCACCATTTTTTCGTTGCCGACACCTCCACGGCCATGCCAAGATCCGGCTCGCACGCCAACAGCAGGGGGTTGTTACTTCTGGGCAACAAATTATTGGGATTGTAGCTACTTTGTGCCACACTCTCTACGAATCCATTACCAAAACAACCTCGCCGCAGCTACGAAGGCCCGCAAAACAACCTCCAGCCGCCATCACCATTTCTTTCGTTGCCAACGCCTTCCGAGGCCAAAACGTGGTGCGGACCAGACCGCGTCAGGGCGGACTCGTTTCTCCCATTTGCAAGAATACCAGCCCCCGCAGCTACGGCGGAGCGAAAAACGAGTCCCCCAGCGCGCCCGTGTACAACGGGCAGCAAAAGCCCTGAAAGGGCCGCCGTGAAGGACAAGAGGGCGCTCGGGTACAACGAGCAGCAAAAGCCCATAAAGAGCCCGGTGAAAGACGAGAACACGCTCGCCTACAACGGTAAGCAGAAGTCCTGAAAGGACCTAGTGGAGGAAGTGTCGGATGGTGGTGAAGACCATGGCAAGCCCCGCCTTGTCCGCCGCCGCGATCACCTCGTCGTCGCGGATGCTGCCCCCCGGCTGCACCACCGCCGTGATCCCGCTCTCCGCCGCCAGCTCCAGCCCGTCCGCGAAGGGGAAGAACGCATCCGACGCCAGCACCGTCCCTTTGGCCCGATCGCCGGCCGCGCGAGCCGCCAGGTGCACGCTGTTGACCCGGTTCGGCTGCCCCGCGCCCATGCCCACCAGCGCCTGCCCCTTGGCGAGCACGATCGTGTTCGACTTGATGTGCTTCGCCGCCCGCCACGCGAAGGCCAGGTCCGCCAGCTCCGTCTCCGACGGCGACCGCTCCGTCACCACCCGCCACGCCGACGGGTCCTCGTCCAGCGCGTCGCCCGTCTGCAGCAGCAGCCCCCCCGACACCCGACGCACCTGCAGCGCCTCCGCGACGCCACCAGCAGGCGTTTCCGGTACGAGCAGGATGCGCAAGTCGCGCTTCCGCATCAGCGTCTCCAGCGCCCCATCCTCGTACCCCGGCGCCACGATGACTTCAAAAAACACCCGACGCAGCGCCTCCGCGGCCTCCGCCGTCACCGGCCGGTTGAACCCCAGGATGCCCCCGTACGCCGACACCGGGTCCCCGTCGAAGGCCCGCCGGTACGCCTCCGCCTGCTCCGGGTGCACCGCCAGCCCGCACGGGTTGGTGTGCTTAATCACCGCCACCGCCTGCTCCGGAAACTCGTTGGCGGCCCGCCACGCGGCGTCGGCGTCCAGGATGTTGTTGTATGAGAGCTCCTTGCCGTGCAGCTGCTCGGCGGCCACCACGCCACCGCGGCTGGGAGCGTCGGCGTACAGCGCCCCGCGTTGGTGCGGGTTCTCGCCGTACCGCAGCTCCGACACTCGACGAACGCCGACCGTGAGCTCCTTCGGGAACGTTTCTTCCGACCCGCGCATCCACCCCGCGACAAGACTGTCGTAGAGCGATACGTGCGCGAAGGCTGTTGCCGCCAGTCGCCGCCGCTCCTCGAGCGTCGTGCCTCCCGCGAGTATGCGCTCCGCGACCCACCCGAAGTCCGCCGGGTCCACGACCACCGTCACCGCGGGGTGGTTCTTGGCCGCGGCCCGCAGCATCGTCGGCCCGCCGATGTCGATGTTCTCCAGCACGTCCTGGTCCGCGACCCCCTCCCGGCTCACCGTCGCCTCGAAGGGGTACAGGTTCCCCACCAGCACGTCGATGGTCTCGATGCCGTGCGCATCCAACTCGGCCATGTGCTCGGGCAGGTCGCGCCGCGCCAGCAGGCCGCCGTGTACCACGGGGTGCAGCGTCTTCACGCGCCCGTCCAGCATCTCCGGCGAGCCCGTCACGTCCGAAAGCTGCTCGACGCTCAGCCCCGCCTCCGTAAGCGTCCGGTGCGTCCCGCCCGTGCTGACCAGCCCATACCCCGCCTCCTGCAAAGCCCGCGCCAGCTCGACCACGCCGGTCTTGTCATACACGCTGATGAGCGCCTTCATGCTGCCTCCTGCCAAGGGTTGCACCCAAAATGGTATCCAGGGAAGTGCTGCTTGAGAACAACGCGCAGTGCGGTTTCCAGGGTAAATGGGAGAGGGCCGGGAGCGCCGACCTACGCAGGCGCTTCCAAGTCGGCCAACGCGTCATCAGCCTGCACAGCATCGGGGCTTGCATCCGCAGCCATGCGCCGCGACAAGTCCAGCAGTTCCGTCACCAGCGCGGCGTCGAACTCCTTTGGGGCAAGGCCGTGCACAATGGCATCCCGGCCCTTGCCCAGGGCATTGAGCCTGGTGTACTCGTCCCTGGACAGCACGCCGAGGAAGACCGCATGGTCAAGCACCTGCCCCGCCGATGTGGTATTGCTGACGTCTGCTCCCAGCCCGGCAACGTGATTCCTGAGAGCAGCCTCGCACGCCGACCATACGAGCAGGAAGGCGGCCTCAGGCATGCCCGCCGCCAAGGTCTTTTCAGCGTCCTTGATCCGTTGCGCGACGCTGCCGGCTTCAAGCGTGCGCGCGCCTTCCGGTGAGTCGAGCCTCTCCGGCTCGGGCACCAGGACCAGGTCCAGGCTCCAGCCCGGCATCGACTGGATGGCCTTTGCCAGCTCAATAGTCTTGGGGTTGGCTGCCAGTGAGGAACGTGTCCTCACTTCGACCACCCTGACGTCGTCACCCTTGCGGACAAGCAAGTCCGGCCTGACACTCGGGAAGAAATCAAGCACAGGCCCCAGCTCCACCTGGTAGCCCAGCTTTCGGTACTCCTCAGCCGTCTTCTGGGTAAGCAAGTATGCGGCGTTCGCAGTATTGCTCATCATAGTGCCACCTCTTGGCCCATCGACTCGGCAACGACAATATGCAAGATTGATTGAGAGCTCGCGAATGATTGAAGCAACAGAGGCGTCGCGTTCTGGATCCGCAGATTTCCGTACAGTTCCCGCTTCCGGCAGAGCAAATCCGTCACTTGCCGGTCATCCGAGTAGACCAACTCCTTCAACGCATCAAGAATGGGCTTCGGAATGTTGTCCACATCCGGCGACGCACTGTTAACACTGTCAAAGAGGTACGTTATCGTCACCGTAACCTCTCCGGCGAACGGAGGTTCGTTGTTCCAACGCCGCACTGCTGCGCCGCGCACGGTGTCACGCCAATTCCGGACCGCGCTTGTGCGGGCTTGTAGAGACACCGGAGGACCATCAAGGACTAATTCAAACGGCATTGGCATTCCAGCCAACTCCCGCCTTCTGCATCAGTGAATACATCCTCCTATGGATTCAACCCTACTCTGCACCCGAGATTGCGTCAACCTGAGCATGCAAGCGGGTTATCGTGTGATGCTTGCGCCAAGCCGCGCCTACGAGATCGTCACCAGCGGCCCGCCCGCTGCGTCCGCCACCTCGCCGACCACGAAGGCGTCCGGCACGTCGGCCCGCACCCCCTCGACGTCCTCCGGCGCCACGGCCACGATCATGCCGACGCCCATGTTGAACACGCGGTGCATCTCGTCCTCGGCGATCCCCCCCGTCCGCTGGATCAGCCGGAAGAGGGGCGGGACCTCCCACGCCTCTGCCTCCAGCCGCGCCGACAGGCCCTCCGGCAGCATCCGCGGCGTGTTCTCCGGGAAGCCGCCGCCGGTGATGTGCGCCATGCCCTTGATCCGGTCCAGCGCCGGCGTCAGCGCCGACACGTACGAGCGGTGCGGCACGAGCAGCGCCTCCCCCAGCGTCGAGCCCAGCTCGTCGTGGCGGACGTCCAGCACGGTGGCGTCGTCGTCGATGCCGAACACCCGCCGCACCAGCGAGTAGCCGTTGGTGTGCAGCCCGCTCGAGGGCAGCCCCAGCAGCGCGTCCCCCGCGCGGATGCCGCTGCCGTCCACGACGCCCTCGCGCTCGACGGCCCCCACCACGAACCCCACCAGCTCGACGTCCTCGCCGTGGTACATGCCGGGCATCTCCGCCGTCTCCCCGCCGATGAGTGCGCACCCCAGTCCCTTGCACGCCCGCGAGAGGCCCACCATGAGCTGCTCCACCTTCTCGGTGGCCAGCGCGCCCATGCCCATGTAGTCGAGGAAGAAGAGGGGTTGGGCGCCGCAGGTGAAGATGTCGTTGGTGCAGTGGTGGACGATGTCCTCGCCGACGGTGTCGTAGCGGCCCATCAGGCTCGCGACGCGCAGCTTCGTGCCGACGCCGTCCGTGTGCGCCACCAGCACCGGGTCGCGGTACCCGGACACCTTGTACAGCGCGCCAAACGCGCCGATGTCACCGAGCACACCCTCGGTAAAGGTGGATCGGGCAAGGGAGAAGATGCGTTCCTTTGCGCTGCCGGCGGCTTCGCGGTCAACGCCGGCCTGCCTGTAGGCGTTCGCTGCCAACGCAGATACCCTCCATGTGTGAATGTGAGCAGGTTGGTGCGGGGGGAGCGCCGGGATCTCTCGGCGTGGCCGCTAATGCCGTTCCAGCGCCAGCTTGTCCATCTGCAACTGGACCTCCATCGGGTACTGGCCGGTGAAGCAGGCGGAGCAGCTATTGGCGTGCGGCCTGCCGATGGCCTTGAAGAGGCCTTCCACGCTCAGGTACCCCAGGGAGTCCGCGTCAACGAACTGCCGGATCTCCTCGATGTCCTTGTACGCCGCCACCAGTTCGGACTTGGTCGCCATGTCCACGCCGAAGTGGCACGGCGAGATGATGGGCGGCGCGCACACACGGAGGTGCACCTCTTTCGCGCCCGCGCTCCGCAGCAGGCCGACCACGTGCGGCGTCGTTGTGCCCCGCACGATGCTGTCGTCCACCACCACCACGCGCTTGCCCTCGAGCACCTCCGGCAGCGGGTTGAACTTCAGCCGAACGCCCAGGTCCCGCAGCCGCTGGTCCGGCTGGATGAAGGTGCGCCCGACGTACCGGTTCTTGACGAGCCCCTCCTGGTACGGCAGCCCCGATGCCTCCGCGTAGCCCGTTCCCGCGGCGATGGCCGAGTCCGGGATGCCCATGACCATGTCTGCGTCGACGGGGTACTCCACCGCCAGCTGCCGACCCATCTCCCGGCGCGCCGCGTGCACAAGCTTCCCGTCGAGAATGCTGTCGGGGCGGGCGAAGTAGATGTACTCGAAGGAGCAGAGGGCGTGCTTGCCGTCGCTGCCCCTGTGGATGCTGCGCATGCCGTCGCTGTCGATCTGCACTGCCTCGCCGGGCTCCAGCTCCCGCAGGAGCTTCGCGCCGATGTGGTCCAGCGCGCACGACTCCGATGCGACGACCCACCCGCCGCGGAACATGCCGACGCAAAGCGGCCGCACGCCCAGCGGGTCGCGGAAGGCGATCAACTCCTTGGGCGTCAGCGCCACCACCGAGTACGCGCCCTGCAGGCGGCGCATCATGTAGCCGAGCCGCTCGCCCCAGTTCGCGCCGGGAGCGTTGGCCATCAGTTGCGCGATGACCTCCGAGTCCGTCGCCGTCGAGAACCGCACGCCCCACTCTTCCTCCAGCTCCGTGCGGAGGCTCAGCGCGTTGATGACGTTCCCGTTGTGGCCCAGGGCGAGGCGGCCGTTGGTCCCCGTCACGTCGAGTGGCTGCGCGTTGTCGAGGTGGGAGGCGCCGGTGGTGGAGTAGCGGGTGTGCCCGACAGCCATGTCGCCGGGCAGCCGGTCGAGGTCGAATTCGTGGAAGGCTTGGCTTACGAGGCCCATCTCGCGTCGGCAGAAGATGGTGCGCCCATCTGCGGAAGCAATGCCCGCAGACTCCTGTCCTCGATGTTGTAGGGAGAAGAGGCCGAAGAACGCGGTGCGAGCCGCATCTTCGCCCGGGGTGTACACGCCAACGACGCCACAGGCTTCACGGGGAGGATTAGCCACACACCCTCCTAAGCTTCGGACCGGCGTACGCGGTTCACTGAGGCGTCCCCTAGTATACGTGCGCGGTCTCATTAGGGTCAACGTAACCACCGTTCCCATTTCGGGCAATAGTCTCCGCACCCCCCGATCCCGCTTCCCACAGAGCCCACCCGGCCGCACCTGCTACAATAACAAGGAGCCCCTACCCGGACCGGCTACGACCCCACACAATGAACGGCCTTAACACTACTACCATTACTTCATAGGGTTCTATAGAACAGGATACTTACTGATGATAGATACCGGGGACATTTACGTTCAGGCGGGAAACGGCGGCGCAGGTGCCCTCAGCTTCCGACGTGAGAAGTTCGTCGAACGCGGCGGGCCGGAGGGCGGCGATGGCGGCCGCGGCGGATCGGTGTACCTGTTCGCCACGACGTCCGAGAACACGCTGCGCCGCTTCCGCATGGAGCGCAGGTTCCGGGCAAGCGCTGGACAAGGCGGCTCGAAGTCCAACAAGCATGGCCGGGGCGGCGAGGACGTGCATATTCCCGTGCCCGTGGGCACCGTCGCAACGTGCTTTGACGCGGACGGTACGGAGGGCCTGCGGGTAGACCTCATGGAGGACGGCCAGGAGGCGCTTGTCGCGCAGGGAGGTTCGGGCGGACGGGGCAACGCACGCTTCGTGACCTCGATTAACCAGGAGCCCCTGCTGCGCGAAGTGGGCGAGGCAGGCGAGTCGTACCGGGTCCACCTCGAGGTGAAGCTCATTGCCGACGTCGGCGTCATCGGCGTCCCGAACGCGGGCAAGTCGAGCTTCGTCGGGCGCGTCACGGCGGCGAGCCCTCGCGTGGCGGCCTACCCGTTCACGACGCTGGAGCCGCAGTTGGGTGTTGTGGAAACCCGTGGGAAACCTGTTGTGTTGGCGGAGATCCCCGGCCTGATCGAGGGAGCCCACCTCGGCGTCGGGCTCGGCCACGATTTCCTCCGCCACGCCGAGCGCACTCGCCTCTTCCTCCACCTCATCGACGGCGGCGGCATGGACCCGCTGGCCGACTACCGCCAGGTGAACGAGGAGCTGGCGCAGTACGACGCCGCCCTCGCAGACCGGCCCCAAGTGGTGGCCGTCAACAAGGCCGACACGGAGGAGACGCAGGAGCAGCTCGCCGAGGTGACGGCGGCGCTCAAGAAGATGGGCGTGTCCCCCGTGGTCATGTCCGCCGCGACGGGCGAGGGCGTGCAGGCCGTGCTGGACCGCGTGCTGCAGGCGCTGGAGGCTTCGCCGCCCCCGCCAACCCCCGCAGTCGCCGCTCCGCCGCGCGCCCAACGTCGCAGGCCGCGGCGCACCGGGGCGATCGTGCGGGACGATGAGGGCGGCTTCGTCGTGGAGTGGCCCGCGGCGGAGCGGCTGGTCGTCCTGTCGGACCTCGAGGACTACCGCGTGGTGGGTCAGCTCCTCCACGAGTTCCGCCGTCTCGGCGTCATCGCCGCGCTTGAGGCCGCGGGAGTGGAATTCGGCGACACGGTGCAGGTGGGCGAATGGGCCTTCCCCTGGGGCGATGCGCTGCAACCGGCATGACAACCGCCTTGACTCGCTTCTCCCCGCGTCCCTACCATACGGGCAACGCACCACGGACGTCGGAGGCCGCGCTATGAAGCTTGGGGTCCTGGGCGGCACCTTCGACCCCATCCACCTCGGCCACTTGGCCGCCGCGGAGGCCGCCCGAGCGGCGCTTTCGCTCGACCGCGTCCTCTTCGTCCCCGCCGGCGACCCTTGGCTTAAGGCGGGCGCGACGATCAGCCCCGGCGAGCACCGCCTCGCCATGGTGCGCGCCGCCATCGAGGGGGTCGAGGCGTACGAGGCCTCCACCGTCGAGGTGGACCGCCCGGGGCCGACGTACACCGAGGTGACGCTGGCGCAGCTCCAGGAGTCCTACGGGCCGGACACGGGACTGCACTTCATCGTGGGCGCGGACACCGTGCATGACCTATCCCGCTGGCACGCCCCGGCCGAGGTGCTCGCGCGCTGCACCCTGGTGGTGATGGGCCGGCCCGCGCAGGGCGAACTCGACCTCTCGACGCTGGACCGCATCGCGCCGGGGGCTGCGGCCCGCGCCGTGGCCGTCGACCTGGACATGGAGGTCAGTGCCACCGAGATCCGCCGTCGTGCGGCGGCGGGGGAATCGCTGGCGGGACTGGTCCCGGACGCCGTGGAGCGGTACATCAAGGAACACAAACTATACGAGGAGCAGGCATGAGCACTGAGCGCCGCCAACGGATACTGGAGCTTTCCTTGGAGCTGGGAGCGTTGACCTACGGCGATTACATCCTGAGCTCCGGGAAGCACAGCAGCTACTACTTTGACGGCCGGCTCCTCTCGCTGGACGCCGAGGGCTCGGCCCTGCTGGGCGCGGAGTTCCTGACGATGGCGCAGGGCTGCGGCGCCACGGCCATCGGCGGGCTCACCCTGGGCGCCGACCCCATCGTCGCCAGCGTCGCCGTCGAGAGCTACCACGCGGGCACGCCGGTGCGGGCCTTCATCGTGCGCAAGGAAGCCAAGGAGCACGGCATGGGGCGGCTCATCGAGGGGCCTCTGACCCCGGGTGCCAGCGTCGTCATCGTCGACGACGCCTGCAGCACCGGCGGCTCCCTCTTCCAGGCCATCGCCGCCGCCGAGGCCGATGGGTGCAAGGTCGCCCACGTCACCGCGGTCATCGACCGCCACGAGGGCGGCAGTGACGAGCTGCGCCGCCGAGGCTACGCCTTCTCCGCCCTGCTGGAGTCCGGCGACGACGGGAAAGTCCGCGTGGTGGAGGGCTAGCCCCCACCGTCGTTCCTGCGAAGGCAGGAACCCCGACGACTTGCTGGCTCCCGCGTTGTCGTAGGGGCGATTCGCGAATCGCCCGTCCCGCCGATAGGCGGGAGCCCCGCTCCCCACCGTCGTTCCTGCGAAGGCAGGAACCCCGACAAGCAGCAAGCTCCCGTTCACCCTGAGCCCGTCGTAGGGAGCGGCACCTCCCCCCCGTTCGCCCTGAGCCCGTCGAAGGGGCCGCCCCTACCCCTCCGCGACTCCGCTCAGCCGCCGTCGGTACACCCGAATCAGCCCCTGCTGCCGACGCGCGCTCCGCCGCAGTTCCTTGCCGTCCGCGCCCTCCATGCCGAGCAGCCGCGCGGCCTCCTCTGTGACGGCGTTCTCCTGCAGCGGGGGCCACGCCCGGTAGAGGGCCAGCGCCGCCGCCGACAACCCCCCGTCTCGGTTGAGATTGCCCCACGCCCGAGCAAACGGCAGCACGACGTTCACCGCCAGGTCCGACGCGCGGTTCGCGCCGATGAGCGCCCCGCCGCTGCCGTCAGCCGCCACGGCGAGCCCCGCGCGGACCTCCGCAACACTGCCCTCCGCCACGCGCGCCGCGGCCCACGCCGCCAGCCCCTCGTCCCACGCGCGGTCCAGCAGCGCGGCCATGCCCTCCAGCCGCCGCGACGGGTGGTTGGCGGGCCGCACACGGAACAGCTTCCACTCCTCCCGCGATAGCTCCGGCATGACGGCCTGCCCGCCGGGCGAAGCTTCCCGCGACGACAACCCGCTAGCCCCCAGCAGCGTCGACGCCAGCGCAGCCCGCCGGTCCTCCCGGCGCACGCCCCGCAGCGAGCGCTCCAGGGCGCGCAAGGGCAGCCCTTCCGCGAGCCGCAGCATCGCCACGCTGTTGCCCCCATACCCAAGCCCGCCCATCAAACCGCGGTAGAGTGCATCAGAGGGGTCTGCAGTTGCCCCCGGCTGTAGAGCGAAGCTCCGCACCTTCGTGAAGAAGCGGGCGTCGCCCTCGCGGTCAAGCGTCCGAGCCAGCCGCGACGGTGCCGTCGGCAGCGCGGCCAGCGGCAGCGGCCTCGGTGGAGGTGTCTCTCGCCGCGCCCGTGCGCCCAGCGTCCGTGGAAAGAGCGCCGCAGTTGGCACCCGCCGACCCGACGCCAGCGTGATGGGGGTGTCGCCGCCGTGCAGCACGACGTGCAGGACCACGCCGTTGTAGCCGCTGTCTGTGTGGTGGCCGTGGGCCTCCCATCCGCGTCGCCGCAGGTGCAGCTCGACGTCGCCGCGCACCACCTCGCCCGACTCCCGCTGCAGCACGGCGTCGCGGAAGTCCGGCCCCGCAGCGGCACTCGCTCGTCCGGGGTAGACCACCCGCAGGCGTGAGCCGTCGTCGCACTGAAGCGGCGGCAGCGACGCCCCATGGTCGCGCCAGTACTGCGCCAGTGCGCGCTCCAGCGGCGCCGGCTGTCGGGGCCGTTCCCTAACGTGCAGCATTGTCCGCCTTCTTCGAGATGGAGGAGTCCCCGTCCGCATCCCCACCCTCGACCTCCGGCTGCTGAGGCACGTAGGACTCCGCGACATAGGTGAACTCAGCCTGCTCCGCCACCATGCTCAGCAGCTTCGCCGACGCCCCGCGAGGCCGGTAGACCTCGGTCTCCCACTCGCTGACCGTCTGCTGCCGAACGCCCAGCTCACCGGCGAGCTCGCCCTGCGTCGCGCCGAGGTGCGCCCGCAGCGCGCGCACGGCGTCGGCGTCCCAAGGCTGTTGTGGCGGCGTGTGACGTCTCTTTGTTGCACCATATGAAGCGCGTCGCGGCCGCTTGGGCGCTTGTGTCACATCCCCTCCCGCACTAGGCGTCACGGCCTGTTCGTGCACGTGAGTGTACACGGAACCGTGTAACAAGTGAAGGGGAAAGCTAACGACGCTGCTGGGCGCGCAGCGCCTAGAAGAACAGCCCCGGGTTGGCGTCCACGGCGATGCTTGGCTGCAGGCCGCGCTCCACGCCATGGCACGCCGCCGCCGCGATCATCGCCCCGTTGTCGGTGCACAGCGCCGGTCGAGGGATGAGGACCGGCACGGGCGAACGCGCGCGCATCGTCTCGCGCAGCGCCGCGTTGGCGGAGACGCCGCCGCCCACGAGGATGCCCCGCGCCTCGCACTGCCGCGCCGCGTCCAGCGTCTTCCCGACGAGCACGTCCACCGCCGCCTCCTGGAAGCCTGCCGCCAGCGCCCGGCGCCGTTCGAGGCCGTCGTCGTCCAGCTCTTCCGGCCCGTCGGGCAGGCCCACCGCGACGCCCAACTCGCGGGCGCGATGGAGCAGGGCCGTCTTGAGCCCGCTGAAGCTGAACTCCAGCGTCCCCCGCATCCACGCCCGCGGCAGCGGCTCGACCCTCGACGCCCCCTGTGCCTCGCGCTGGATGGCGGGGCCGCCGGGGAAGCCGAGGCCCATGACCCGCGCCGCCTTGTCGAAGGCTTCGCCCGCAGCGTCGTCGCGGGTGCCGCCGAGGTGGTGGTAGTCGCCGTGGCCGCGCATCAGCACGAGGTCCGTGTGGCCCCCGGACACCAGCAGGCACACGAGGGGAAAGCCGACGGCGTCCTCGGGCGTCGGGCCCTCCTCGAGCCACGCGGCGTACATGTGCCCCTCCAGGTGGTTCATGCCGTACAGGGGCAGCCCGAGCCCCATGGCGAGCCCCTTCGCGTAGTTAACGCCCACCAGCAGCGACCCTGCCAGCCCCGGCCCCGCCGTCACCGAGACCCCGTCGAGGTCATCCGTCGAGATGCCGGCCTCGCGCAGCGCCTGGTGGTAGATGGGCGTCATGGCGAGCATGTGCTGCCGCGACGCCACCTCCGGCACGACGCCGCCGTAGCGCGCGTGCACCTCCACCTGGGAGCTGATGACGTTGGAGAGGATGCGGCGCCCGTCCGCCACGACGGCCACGGCGGTCTCGTCGCAGGAGGTCTCGATGCCCAGCAGGAGCAAGGCCGCTACGCCGTCGGCGCGGTGATGATGAGTCCGAGGAACAGCGCGTCGTTGCTCATGAGCGACGCGAGGTTGTCCGCCGCCGACCGCGGGCTCGCCGAAAGCACGGCCTGCATGCCGTCCATGTTGGCGACGCTCGCGACGGCCGAGCTGGCGACAAGGACCGTCTCGCCGGGTTGCAGGTCCAGCCGCTCCATCGCCGGGGTGACCTCAGGCAGGACCCCCATCGCGGCGGCCATGGTGCCCGGCACCGACGGTCGCACGCGCCGCACGCCGGCCCGGTCGAGCTGGAAGACCGCGATGTCTGCCACTGCGGCCAGGTAGACCTCGCCGCTGCGTACGGCCACCAGCGTGACGCCGACGCCATCGCCGCCCGTCGCCGAGAGCTCCTGGTGGAGCGCCTGGAAAGCGCCGTTGATCGTCGTGGTGAGCGACGCCGCGCTCAGGCTGGCGAGCCGTCGCCTCAGCGAGGCCAACGCCGCCTGGCAGCGCGCCTCCAGCTCAGGGCCGTCCGACTCAAGGAGAACGTGGAATTGGGTGGGAGAGCTGCCGCCCCGTCCGGAGAAGGACGCGTAGAAGGGCGCGGGGTCGGCCAAAAGTGAACCGTAGTGCGCGGCTACCGGTGTGATCTGCGGAGCTCCGGGCATTGCCAGCCTCCAAGCTAGTCCTTACGTCATGTTACGGCGCAGGTAGGGAGGGGGGCAAGTGCCGAAGGGCCGAGACTCTTGCGAGATTGCGCGCCCAACCCGTCCATTGGACCCGTCGACGGCCCTCACAGCGGACCAACCGCGCGCCGTGAGTAAGCCCGCGCCCGCTACTGAAAAGTCCGGCGGAAGCGCTGCAGGTTCTCCTCGATCGAGACCTCCGGGCGCACCGGGTTGTCGTTGCCCTCGACGTCCGCGACGATGCACCACGGCCCGTCCTCGCGCATCGCCTGGTCGAACGCCTCCTCCAGCCCCTCCAGCGTCGAGACCGCCAGCACCTTCGGGATCCCCGCGCCGCGAGCCACCGCCGCGAGGTCCGTAACCCCCGCGGTGTGCGTCGGCTGCCCGCCCGTGCCCGCCCATTGGTGGTTGTCCCATACCAGGTGGACGAGGTTTCGGGGCGACTGCCGCGCGATCGTTCCCAGCGACCCGAGGTTCATCAGCAGCGAGCCGTCGCCGTCCATGACGACGACCTTCCTGTCCGGCGCGGCAAGCGCGACGCCGAGGCCTATGGACGACGCGAGGCCCATTGCCCCCCATGTGTACAGGTTGGCGTCGCGGTCGCTGAGGTTGTGCAGGTGGAAGGTGGTGCCGCCCAGGTTCGAGATGATGGGCGCGTCGCCCACCCGGTCCAGCACGGACTTGATGGCGTCAACGCGGAGCATCGCGGCCTCCTGTCATCAGCGAAGAGAGCAGGTTGGCGACCGGCAGCCGCCCGGCGTACGTGAGCGCGATCCCGCCCGAGAGGATGCGGTCGAGCTCGTCCTCGCGCGTCAGGTTGAAGTACTGCAGCCCCAGCGCGTCCAGGATGCCGGGGATGGCCCTCGCGCCCGGCACCTGCGCGAGGTTGAACTCTCCGGGCCCGCCGCGCATGCCGATGAAGAGCGGGAACGGGATGCGGTAGGGGATGTTGAGGGTGGCCAGCGCGTTGATGCTGTTGCCGAAGCCGCTGCTCTGCATGAACACCGCCCCTCGCCGTCCAGCCGCGTACGCCCCCGAGATGATGCCGACGGCCTCCTCCTCGCGGGTCGTGGGCACCATGTGGAAGAAGGGGTCCGCCTCCATCTGCCGCAGCACGCGCCACGTCACGCCATCGGGCACGTAGGCGATGAGCCCCACGTCCGCGTCCTTCAGTCCCTGCACGATCTGTTCAACCCAGGCCATGTGTCCTCCAACGCGGCGGAATATAGGCGCGAGGGCGACGGGGTGTCAAGCAAGCGTCACCCCTTCTCCCTCAGGGGAAGGTTGGGATGGGGGTGTCATCCGCTACTGCTGCTCCGGCTCGCCGAACCCGCCGAGCACCTCCTGCCAGACGGCGACCACCTCGCCCTTCCCGATCAGCGCGTCCTCGATGAAGCGCACGGCGCTCTGCACGGTCTCGTGCGCCTGCACGTAGCTCGTGTTGACGGCCGTGAAGCCCAGCTCCGAGCTCCTGTGCGACTCCTGCTCCCCCACCTCCGCCACCGAGACGTTGTAGCGGTCCCGCAGCCGCGTCATCAGCGACTGCACGATGCCCCGCTTGTCCTTGAGCGAGCTCGCGCCGGGCAGGTGCAGCGTCACGGACGCAACAGCGATGTTCATGGCACCTTCTATGCGCAGGCTACGCGGGCTCTGGGCTGTAGGGGCAACCCTCGTGGTTGCCCTGCCCCCCAACACGCTCGCCCTGGCCCCATCCCGATCCGTTCGCCCTGAGCCTGTCGAAGGGTGTCTCGCGAGCGGATCGAGTTGGGCCGACAACCCCTACTGCAGGATTGCGTCGGTGACCTCCTGCAGCTGGTCCTTGCTGATGGCGCCGACCCACGTGCGGTGAATTGTGCCGTCGGCGTTGATGAAGACGGTGGTGGGCATGCCCTGCACGCCGTAGTCCACGATGATGCTCCGGTCCAGGGCCTCGCCGACGGGGTAGGTGAGGTCAATCGTCTCCAGGAACTCGATGGACTGCGGGCGGTCGCCAAGGAGGGTGAAGGAGCCGACGTCGATGCCCAGCACCACGGCGTCGCTGCCCTCGGCTTGCAGGTCGTCCCAGACCTCCTGGAAGTGCGGCATCTCCGCGCGGCAGGGCGGGCACAGGGGCGCCCAGAAGTTGATGACGATGGCGCGGCCCTCAAGGTCGCTCAGGCTGATCTCCTGCGCGCCGTCGAAGTGCTCCGACCCGCTGTACAGCGGCATCGTGAAGTCCTTGGCCAGCTCGGTGTCCGAGCCCCCGTTGCACGCGGCGCCAAGCGCCAGCGCCAAAGCTGCGACGGCCACCAGGGCCGCTGCCTTCCACATTCCCGGTTCTCCCTTCGTGGCGCCGACGGCCCGCACGTCCCTTCCCCCTCAGGGGGAAGGTTAGAGCCTGCCCCCGCGAAGGCGGGGGATGGGGGCGCCGCTACCAGCCGACGGCTGCGCCCGACTTTCGTGGCTCCGAGGCCCCGGTCAGCACCCCCGTCTCGGGGTCCCGCGCGATGAGCTGCGCGCCCCCAAAGGAGACCCTCTCGTAGCCGCCCCGCACCCCCACCTCGTGCCCCTTGGCCGCCAGACCCTCGGACACCTCCGGCGAGACCCCTTCCTCCAAGTCTACCATCCCGTCCATCCGGACGCTGAACCGCAAGGCGTCCAGCGCGGCCTGCGGGGGAAGGTCAAAGTCCACCATGTTGGAGATGACCTGCAGGTGCCCCTGCGCCTGCTGGAAGCCACCCATGACCCCGTAGGTGAGCCAGAGGTCGTCGCCGCGGGTGGCCATCGCCGGGATGATGGTGTGGAAGGGGCGCTTGCCGGGCACAAGCGCATTGGGGTGGTCCGGGTTAAGCGAGAAGAGCCCCGCCCGGTTCTGTAGCGCGATGCCCGTGCCGGGGACCACCAGGCCGGACCCGAAGCCCGCGAAGAGGCTGTTGATGAAGGAGCAGCCGTTGCCCTCCTCGTCCACGGCGGACAGGTAGATGGTGTCGTGCACCGCGGGAATCTTGCCGAAAGTGGGCGACGCGATCGCCCGGTCCCGGTCGATGAGGCCCCGGCGCTCCGCCGCGTAGTCCTTCGACAGAAGCTCCAGCGTGGGCACGGAAGTCGCCCGGGGGTCGGCGATGTACTGGAGGCCGTCCGCGAAGGCCAGCCGGATGGACTCGATCATGTGGTGGTAGGCGTCCAGCGACTGGTGACCCATTTCGCGTAGGGGGACGCCCTCGGCGATGTTCATGGCCAGCAGCGCGATGAGCCCCTGGCCGTTGGGCGGGCACTCCCAGCAGGTGACGCCGTGGTAGTCGGTGGAGATGGGCTCGTCCCAGGTGGCGTAGTCCGCCGCAAGGTCCTCGGGGGTCATCCAGCCGCCGCGAAGCTGGACGTAGTCGGCGATCTTCTGAGCGATGGGTCCGCGGTAGAAGGCGTCCGGACCGCCCTCGGCGATGGCCCGCAGCGTCGCGCCGAGCAGGGGCAGGTGCATGACCTCGCCCTCCATGGGGGCGCGGCCGTTCAGCAGCAGCTCCTGGCCGGAGGGGTACCGCGCCAGCTTGTCTACGCCGGTGGACCACTGGTAGGCGATGATGTCCGTGACGGGGTAGCCCTCCTCGGCGTACTGGATGGCCGGCTGCAACACCTGCTCCAACGACATGGTGCCGTACTCCCGCAGGATGGTGTCCCAGCCGTTCACCGTGCCGGGGACCGAGACCGACCACGCGCTGTCGTTGGGGATGTGGTTGAGCCCCGTGCGGGTGACGTCCTCGATGGCAGCGGCGGCGGGCGCCCGTCCGCTCGCGTTGATGGCGACGACCCGGCGCTCCTTCGCCAGCCAGATGAGCGAGAAGAGGTCGCCCCCGACGCCCGTCGACATCGGCTCGACGACGTTGAGGGCCGCGGCGGTCGCCACGGCCGCGTCGACGGCGTTGCCGCCCGCCATCATCATCCGAAGCCCCGCCATCGCTGCCAGCGGCTGGCTAGTCGCGACCATCCCGTGCTTGGCGTGAATCGCTGACCTGCGTGAATTGAAGAACATGGCTCCCTCCCTACTTGGCTTGGCGGCATTGCCGCGCGTGCGTTGCCGGCGTGTGTTGCCGGTGTGCTCCCCTCAGAGCTAGTCGTGTGCTTCCGGGTGGGTCTGCAGGAATCGGTTCACGATGGCGCTGCCGTGGGCTTTGTCCGTCATCACGAAGCCCTTCTCTTCCAGCAGCTTCTCCACCGCCTGGTTGCGCTCAAAATGCTTGGCGCTCGCCTCGGCCTCTTCTTCCTTTGTCGCGCCCTGAGGGATGACGAACATTCCCTCGATTGTAGGAAGGCCCTCCGATTCTCCGTCTGCGTACAGCCGGACGTGCCGGTCGTTCGTCATCCGGTGCATGGCGTAGTAGTCGAGGTGCTCCCGGCCGTCCTCGATGTCAAAACGCGTCCAGATGGTCCAGCCGCCCTGCACGATGAACCACACCAGTTCGGGCTCCAGCGCGTCGATGGGCAGCTCGATCTCCCACGTCTTGAAGTTGCTGTTGAACTCCCGCCGAAGCTGCTCCCGTGCGTCCATGTCGCTCACCTAGCCCGCCCCCTGCTCCAGCAGCGCCAGCATACGGTTCACGAAGTTATGGACCACCGGCCGATCATCCCGGATTTCATAGTCCTCCATTTCGTCGTGGTAGAAGTTTCGTCGAAACTTCTCCGCGACGCCAAAGGCGGCTTGCAGAAAGAGGTCGTCGGACTCCTGCGCAAGTTGGGTGACGGCATTCTTGAGTTCCCGGTGGCTCCGGCACGACCAGTCCCGCTGAGTGGCGGCGGCCATCACCGCGTGCGACGCCGCGCCCCACAGCTTCTCCGATGCCTGCAGGCGGTCCCCGGCGGCAAACTCCCGGTCGGACGCGGCCAGGAACTCCCGCGCCGTTTGCCCGTGGTCCTCATGCTCCATGGTGCAGTCCCTTCAAGGGTGCGGGTTTGTCGCCAGTGTACCAGTCCGACACAGGGCGGGACAGCGCGACCCCTACCCCGAACGCCCCGCCGCCGCGAGCGTCTTCGCGCCGAGCAGCTTGGCGCAAGCGTACACCGCCGTCGTGCACGGCATCGGCACGCCCACGAGCTTCCCCAGCTCGAGCACCACGCCCACCAGCCCGCCGATCTCGATCGGCCGCGCCAGCTCCACGTCCTGCAGCATCGACGTCTTGTGGTCGCCCACCTTCTCCGCGCCCGCCATCCGCTGGTCGATGCCGATGGGGATCTCGACGCCGAGCGCCGTCGCGACGGAGTAGGCCTCCCCCATCATCGCGCGGGCGAGTTCTCCGGCGTCCGGGTCCTGCGCGATCTCCGCCATGCCCGCCTGCGTCAGTGCGCTGATGGGGTTGAACGCGAGGTTGCCCAGCACCTTCACCCAGATCTCCTGCCGGATGTTCCCACGCACCGGCGCGCGCAGTCCCGCCCTGTTGATGGCCGCCGAGATCGCCTTGGCGCGGTCCGACGTGGTCCCGTCCAGCTCCCCCAGCGAGAACCGGTTGCCCTCCTCGTGCTCGATGACCCCCGGCTCCACGATGGTCGCCGCGGGGTACACCACGCACCCGACGATGTTCTCGGCGGGGACGTGCTCCGTGATGACGCCGCCGGGGTCGACGCTCTCCAGCCGCGTCCCCTCCCACGAGCCGCCGTGCCGTTGGAAGTACCACCACGGAATGCCGTTCTGCGCCGGTAGCACGACCGTGTCCGGCCCGATGAGCGGCGGCAGCAGCGGCGCAATGGGGATGAGCCCGTGCGCCTTCACCGCCAGCACGACGATGTCTGCGACCCCCACCTCCGCCGCGTCGTTGGTCGCGAAGACCTTGGCGGTGAAGTCGCCGTCGGGGCTGCGCACCACGACGCCGCGCTCCCGCATCGCCGCCAAATGCGGCCCCCGCGCAATGAGCGCCACGTCCTCACCCGCGAGGCTAAGCTTGGCGCCCAAATACGCCCCAATAGCCCCCGCGCCATAGATCGCGAATTTCATGACGTCCTTTTCACTCTATACAGCTTCCGGCGCCGGAACCGCGCCCCGCACCCGTTCGCCCTGAGCCTGTCGAAGGGCCCGCACCCCTGAGCTCGTAGGGGCAACCCTCGTGGTTGCCCTCTCCGCTTTCCACGTGCACACGCGCCCCCGCATCCGTTCGCCCTGAGCCTGTCGAAGGGCCCGCGCCCCTGAGCTCGCTGGGGCAACCCTCGTGGTTGCCCTCTCCACTATCAACGTGCCCCCACGCCCCGCACCTGTTCGCCCTGAGCCTGTCGAAGGGCCCGCGCCCCTGAGCTCGTAGGGGCAACCCTCGTGGTTGCCCTCTCCACTTCCCACGAGCACACGCGCCCCGCACCCGTTCGCCCTGAGCCTGTCGAAGGGCCCGCGCCCCTGAACTCGTAGGGGCAACCCTCGTGGTTGCCCTCTCCCTTGCTAAGCCCCCCTCCACCAGTAGAAGGGGCTAAGCCCCCTTGGAAAACATCTCCGTCAGGAAACGGCGCTGGATCTTGCCCGTCGCGCCGCGCGGGATCGCCTCCATGACGTGGATGACCCGAGGGCACTTGTAGTCGGCGAGCTTGGTGCGGCAGAACGCCACCAGCTCCTGCGGCGTGACCTCCCCCGTCAGCACCACCGCCGCCGAAGCCTCCTCGCCGTGCGTCTGGTGCGGCACCCCGAAGGCCACCGCCTCGCCGACCGCCGGGTGGTCCAGCAGCGCGTTGTCGATCTCCAGTGGCGAGATCTTCTCGCCGCTGCGGTTGATCATCTCCTTCAGGCGGCCCGTCAGCGTGAGGTAGCCGTCGCCGTCGAGCATCCCCTCGTCGCCCGTCCGGAACCAGCCGTTGGTGAAGGAGGTGGCGTTGGCCTCCGGGTTGTTCTCGTAGCCGGTGATGACGTTTTCCCCGCGAATGACCACCTCGCCGCGCTCGCCGGTGATGAGCAGCGTGCCCTCCTCGTCCATGATGGCGACCTCGACGCCCGTCCCCGGTCCGACTGCGCCGGGCAGCCGGTTGCCGGGCGGCAGCGGGTTCGACGCCATCTGGTGCGCCGCCTCCGTCATGCCGTACGCCTCCAGCACCGGCACCCCGAACTGCTGCTCAAGCTCGTCCATCACGACGGGCGGAAGCGCGGCGCTGCAGCTCCGGATAAAGCGCAGCGTCTCGGGCACCTCCGGCTTCGTGCTGCGGGCTCGCGTCAGCAGCGCCTGATGCATGGTGGGCACGGCCGAGAACCACGTGACGTTGTGCTCCTTCACCACCGGCCAGAAGTTCAGCGGGTTGAAGCGCGGCGGCGCCACCACCGTCCCGCCCGTCTGCAGCGTCGACAGCGTCGAGGCCACCAGCCCGTGCACGTGGAAGAGCGGCATGACGCACAGCGAGACGTCGTCCGGCGTCAGGTCGTACGTCGCCGCCACGTTGCGCAGCGACGTCGTCAGGTTGCGGTGCTTCAGCGGCACCCGCTTCGGCCGCGACGTCGTCCCGCTCGTGTGTAGCACCAGCGCGACGTCGTCCGTCGTCGGCCACGGGGCGTCGTCTGCCGGCGTGCCGTTGGCCCCGCTCGCCGCGGTGAAGTTCACCTGCCCGCCGTCGTCCATCTCGACGACGATGTGGATCGCCCCCGCCGGCGCCACCTCCATGATGGCCTCGCCGCCCTCGGGCCCCGTGATCACCGCCGACGCGTTCGTGTCGTCGAGGTAGAAGGCAAACTCGTCGATCTTGTACGCGGCGTTCAGCGGCGCGGCCGTCGCAGCCGCCGTCACGGCCAGGAACGTCACGATCGACTCCAGCCCGTTCGGCAGCACGATGGCCACCCGTTCCTCCTTGCGGATCCCCATGGAGCGGAGTTGGACGCTCAGGCGGTCCACCTGCGCCCGAAGGTCGTCGTAGCTGATGGTCGGGCCGTCCGGGGCCACCAGCGCGGCATGCTCCGCCACGCCGTAGTCCAGGACCTCCCGCAGGGTCTGCGCTTGTGTGCCGGTCGCCATGTCAGTCGTCCTCCCTTTTGATGCTCCCGGTCCTCAGGGACCGGCTGCGTTCCCCCTGGGGCTCCTCGAAGGGGGCAAGAAATGTTCCCGGGCCTAGATGGCGTCCGGGGCTGCGGCAATGGCCGCCAGGTCATCTCTGGTATACGAGCCCAGGCTCCGAAAGTCAAACTCCGTGTAGTTCTTGATCCATCGCATCACCACCTTGGTCGCCGCGTGGTACCGGGCGACCGCCTCCTCGCGGCCTGCGATGTCGACATCCGAGCCACCCTCCCCAAGCCGCGCAAGAATGTCCTCCTCCTCGGCCAGCAGGATGCGCTTCACCACCTCGAGCGTGTGCACCTCGCCCGTCTCCGCGTCGGGTGCGCCGTGGATGAGCCGCTGCCCCGTCTGCGCGACCGATATGCGCGCCGTCGCCAGGTCCTCCATCAGCGCCGGGTGCAGCCCCGGTCGACCCGCCAGGCTGTCGATCCCCTTCGCGCCGCGCCCGTTCAGCCACCCCTCGACGTACTCGATGAGCGTGCGCAGGTTCCGGCGCGTGCCCTCCAGCGTGACCTGCCCCGCGGGCCGCACGACCTCGATGGGGTAGTTGTCGGGGTCCATCATCCCCGCCGTGGGCTGCCAGCCGCTGTCCGACACCGCCTTGAACGGCGCCGCTGCGACGCCCATGTGGAAGATGTGCGCCACCCACCCGCGAGTGAATCCCTGCGCGGCCTCCCACTCCTTGTCGGCCCGTATCGAGGCGGCGGCCGCGGCGTTCACGGCCTCGTCCCGGCTCGGCAGCGCCGTCGCCATGCCGCCGATCGCGACGCCTCCGTGCTTCAGGCACACGGCGACCAGCCGGCGGAAGATGTTCGACAGGAAGTCCGTCGTCTTGATGTCCACGCCGAAGCGGTCCGGCCACACCATGTCCGGGTCGGCCATGACGTACTCGAGGATGCTCGCCTTCAGGTCCCAGCGCGCCGCGTTCAGCCCGGCGGCATACGGCCCAAGCTGGTGCAGGATCTCCTCCATCTGGAAGACGGCGGGCAGCGACTCGATGAGCGGGATGGCGCGGATCGTCGCCGTCCGCAGGTGCTCGAGTCGGAACTGGCTCTCCGCGAAGAAGCCGCGCCAAAAGGCGGTCTCCGTCGCCGATTCGATCTTGGGCAGGTAGAAGTAGATGCCGAGCCCGTGCTCCGCCTGCGCGCGCGCCGCGTGGAAGAGCGTCAGGCACGCGCCGAGGATGGCCGCCGACACCGGCTTCCCCTCGATGGTGACCTCCGGCTCGTCGAGGTGCAGCCCCCGCTCCCGGTGCATGAAGAAGGGCAGCGGCCCCTCCTGCACGCTGTAGTCGCGGCCGCGGGCCTCGTCGCGGTAGGTCAGGCCGCCCGCGACCGCCTGCATCCGATTCTGCGCCGCTCGCACCGTGTCGACCAGCCGGTGCCCCGCCGAGTCCTCGTCGTCGTCCAGGTCGCCCTCCGCGCGAACGCCGTCGGCGCCGGGGTTGAGCGCGTTGATGAACATGGGCGTGATGGAGGCCGGGCCGGTGATCTCGATGCCGGGCCTGCGGAGCTCGGCGGGCACCGTCGGCACCCGCCACGGCTGCGCGGCGTCGCCGGCGGGCGGGCTCTCGGGGAGCTGCCGCTCGTATATCGCCCGGTGCTGCGTCTGCGACCGCGCCTCCCGGAACGCAGCAACCCGCGGCCCGAAGGTGCGGTGCATATGCGCGAAGTACACGCAGAACTCCGGCGAAAACAGCTCAGCCGCCCCCTCGACGGGCGCAAAAGTAACGCCGCTGATTGTAGGCATCCGCAAACCCCCTAGCGTGCAAAGGCCTCCGCCACACCGCGACCACCACTCACGGCCAAACCCCCACACACCAACACGATTCTAGCCCCACACACCATCCCGTCAAGCTGACCGCCCCAACGGGCCCCAACCTCGTTCACCGGTGACCCGTCGAAGGACGACCGCCGCTCCCGGCGATTTCTCTTTCATCTGGCTGAGGTGTCAGCGCCCAGCGCCACGTAACCGTCCGACGCGACTGGATGCGGTAGTGAACGTAGCCGTTGAGGGCCAGCAACGATACCGCCAACAGCATCGTAGGAATATACGCAGGGTCTGCGAAGTTTGGCCGGTAGTTGAACTGCAACAGCCAGGCTATCAGAAGAAACCATCGCACCCATACCGAAATCCTCAGGTTGTAGTGCAGGTTGTCCCGATCGGTCCGATCAAGCTCCCGGCGGGGCCCTGCCACCGCATCGCGCGTCGTGGTCTGCATTTTAAAGCCTCGACTAGAGCAAATGATGAACGCTGCTCGACGACGGCAAGATTGGAGCGCACCTCTTCGGATTGATACCAATGTACACATCAAAATAGGTACAAGAGAACCTAACCAAATGTCACACGGAAGGCTAATGTTGACGCGATTGTGGCAGTGATTGTTGCACCGCGGAGATGAACGGCACAAAGGCTGCGGGCAGGTCAACTGAGACAAGGGAATAATGCTGACGCGTTTAGTGACTATGACATGGCCCACAATTCTGGTCATGGTGTTCGTAGCCCTCGTCGCGGCCTGCGAAGGAGACCCGGCGCCGTCGCCGACTGCGACAGCCGGCATCGAGACCGACGCCGCCACCCCGACGGCCACCCTTGCTCCGATTCCAACCCAGTCACCAAGGCCGACCCCTGCGCCCACGCCTGTCCCGACGCCCACGGCCACGTCACGGCCCGCGCCCACCCCCACAACGGCGCCCACGGCAACGCCCATCCCCATGCCAACCGACGCACCTACACCAACGCCCACGGCAATGCCTATACCTACACCGACGCCTACCCCCACTGCTACGCCTACACCTGTACCCACTGTAACTTCTCTGGAAGTTGCGGAGATGACGCCTCTGACGTCCATCGGTGAGACGATGCAGCTTTCGGTGACTGCCAAAATGTCGGATGGATCAAGCCGGGTTGTTGAAAGCGGGCTGGTGGAGTGGCAGTCCTCCGACCCCTGGGTGGCGTCGGTGTCGGAGGGGATAGTCACTGCCGCCGGGGGTGGAAACGCAGTGATTACCGCGACCTACGAGGGACGAAGGGTGGAAGCGCCTGTTTCCGTGCGAATCTCCACCAGGTCCACGGGTACCGTTCGAGTCATTTACGCAGCGCCGTCGGACCTAGAGTTCCGGGCCGACGCCAGCGAGGCCATTGCTCACGCCATTGTGGATCTGCAATCTTGGTATCGCCGGGAACTAGGAGGGCTGACGTTTTCGCTGTACGAGGCCACGCCTGAGGAGTGCCGGATGAGCCAACCGGCCGATTATTACGGTACCGGCCACGCTTGGGACAAAGTGGTGGCCGCTGTCCAGCACTGCGCGCCGGTGCAATTCGACTCCCCGGATTTCGTGTGGGTCATCTACCCGGACGTAGAGGAGTCGTGCGAAGAGGCCAGTGAGTTGGGTAGAGGGGCATCGGGTCTAACCATCCTCCACCGCGGCGACCTGGAGGGAGTCACAAACCCCAAGCCGACTTTCTACTGCGATATAGGACCGTTTGACTATCCTCTTGAACGCTGGATCGGCGGACTCGGGCATGAGCTTGGCCATGCGCTGAGACTTCCGCATCCGCCCGGGTGTTACCAATGGGACCCGGTGACGACATGCGACGACATGGAAGCCTTCTCCCTCATGCACATCGGGTACGTATCTTACCCAAACACCTATCTGCTTCCCGACGACAAGGAGGTCCTGATCCGTTCGCCGTTCATTGGGAGAGAACCTGTGCATGGGCGCGATTCGGTCGATGCCCCAGGCGTATCGACACTTCAGGGCGTGGCCCTGGGGCTGGACGACGAGCCAGTGGAAGGTCTCCGGGTCTCGCTGGTAGCCGAGTCTTTCTGGAACTGGGGAGAGACCGGTCGGGACGGGATCTTCGAGATTCGTCTGCCCGAAGGCTCGACAGGCCCATCCATCCTGAGCATCCACGCAGGCGGCGCTGGGGACTGCGGATGGCTGGGGTACCACGGCCCTGACGGGATCACGAACCTGCGCACACAGGCGACACGAGTCGAGATAGTCGACGGAAACGTGACTGGCATTGAGATACGGCTTCCCGTTAACGCGGACGATCTGTGCCCCGGACAAAGGAAGGTGAGCGGTATAGTGCTGGGTCCGGACGGTAGGCCAGTCGAAGGAATCTCGTTGGGAGAATTCAATGGATAGATCCAGACCGGGGTTGATGGAACTTTTGAAATCTCTGTTCCTGAAGGCTGGGTAGGCTCTTCTATCCTGAAAATCCACGCGGGCAAAGTTCCGGGCTGCGGAGTGGTGGGATTCTACGGACCTGGTGGGTTCACGACGCGGCTCGAAGATGCGACGCTTGAGATGGGTGGTCTCGGAGCCATGGGCATCGAGATACGGCTACCGGCTTCCCCGGATGAGTTGTGCGGAAGACAGATAACGGTAACTGGTGCAGTGCTGGGGCCGGACGGCGAACCGTTTGCAGATATCTGGATCGAGTTAGCAGCCGAAGCTGGGTGGCTGTGGGAGACTACAGGGCAGGATGGAATCTTCGAGATACGCCTGCTCGACGGTTGGTCGGGCTCGGCCATCCTGAGAATTCACGCTGGCAGAATAGTGCCGGGCTGCGAATTTGTGGGATACTACGGACTTGGCGGGTTCACGATGCTAAGCGAAGAAGCGACGCGGGTCGAGGTCGGCGTCGCCGATGTGACCGGCATCGAGATAAGGCTTCCGGCCAGCCCGGATGAATTGTGCAACCGGCAAGGGTAGATGGACGCCTGGAGGAAGGGGCTGTCAGGTCAAAGCGCGGTATCTTCTCTACACCGCCAGCCTGAACCTAAGTACGACTGTTCTAGCCTTCGTCAGAAATGGTGGGCCATGCCTCGACAGCGCGCTAACTACAGGAGAAGAACCTACGACTTCCCGCAGCGCCTCGTGCGCTTCAAGGAGGAGTCCGGGTTTTCGTGGGCCGAGATGAACCGCCGTCTCGGAACGGATCCGCACACGATAAGGCGCTGGAGGGATAAGGGGATGCGGCCCAGCACGCGGCACATGATAGCGCTGGTGGCCCGAGCCGACAGCGGGTTAGGCAGGACCAAGGAGGACGGATCCTTTGCAATGCCAGTGCCTGACGGTTCTTTCACTCTGCAGGTGTTCGCCCCCGGCGAGGGATGCACCTTCGTAGGGTGGTACGGCCCAGGGGGATTCACCACGGTAAGGGAAGACGCCACCCGCATTGAGGTGGACGGCGAAAGTCTCATAGACATCGTCATCCGGCTTCCGGACCACCCGGACGCGTTGCCGCGCACTGAGCACTGCGCCTGACCGATAACCCAGCCCTGAAAAACCCGGATGAGGGCGATACCTACTGCTTCCAAGCGGAGCAGTGTCGGCAGCCTTCCCAACTCGTCATTCCCGCGCAGGCAGAAACCCAGAGGGTCACGGGGATGCGACACTCGCCCACGCCACCCAGCCACAGCCAATGCGCCTTGCCCCACCCTGACACGAGCCCCTTGCCCCAACGCCCCCAACCCCGCTACCCTCCCCCCATGCAAGCGCTCACCAACAATACCAACACCGCCAACCAGCTCACCCGCCACGAGGCGACCACTAACGAGTTAGTTGTTCACAATCGCCGGCGTCAGAGCGATGGTTCGAGGGCTCCCGAGGGGATTGTTTCGCCAGAAAATTTGGCTTGTAGCTGAAACGTGCGGAAAACTACATATTCAATTCCCTGCCATGTGCCGCATGGAATGCAAACGAGCGCCAACAAATTTGGTGAGTCGCCCCTCCAACCACCCTGCGGCTGCCCGCAGGAAGCCCTCGGCATGAAGGGGCTAACGGCGGCACGAGACCCACGCCGTGCAAACGGAAAGGGGGCGACGGAAGCACACGCCTCCGCCACCCCCTTGCTTGCACGCCGCCGTCAGGGGAAAAAACTACTTGCGGATGAACTTCTGGATCCGCTGCCCCATCAGCACCTCGCAGACGTACAGGTCGCCGTGCGAGTCGACCCAGACGCCGTGCGGCCCGACGAACTGCCCCGGTTCGGGCCGGCGGTACTCGGGGTCGCCGAGCTGCGCCAAAACGTTGCCGTCCAGGTCGAGGATCGTCACCCGCGACTGCAGCTCCGCCACGTACATGATGTTGTTGCTGTCCACGAAGAGCTTGCACGGCTGGATGAAGCCGCCCCACTCGTCCAGGTACTCGCCCTGCGGGGTGAAGATCTGGATGCGATGGTTCTGCCGGTCGGCCACGTAGACCTTGCCGCCCACTTCCCAGACGCTGTGCACCAGGTCGAACTGCCCCGGGCCGGTCCCCGGCTCGCCCCACGAGTACTCCAGCGTGCCGTCGTCCGCGAACTTGTGGACGCGGCAGTTGCGGTACCCGTCGGAAACGTAGAAGCCGCCCGACTCCGAGAGCGCGATGTCCGTGGGGTGGTGGAAGGGCCCCGCGGCCCGCAGCACCGTGCGGTTCTCGTCCGTGTAGCCCGTGTCCGAGGGCACCCCGCTGGTGCCGATCTCAAAGACCTTTTTGCGGTCCTTGGTGAACTTCATCGCCACCTGCAGCGTGCGGTCCACCATGTACTGGTTGTCGTCGGCGTCCGTGTTCAGCCCGTGGGCGTCCTTGAAGATGTCGCCGCCCCACGTGCTGAGGAACTTGCCGTCGCGGTCAAAGACCATCACCGGGTTGGTGGTGCGGGTGAAGATGTGGACGCGGTCCTGGGAGTCCGTGTTGACCGAGCCCATCTGGCCCCACTCGAAGCCCTCCGGCAGCTCGCCCCAGCCCTCCGCGACCTCGTAGGTGAAGTCGCCTGTCCCAACTGTCGTAGCCATAGCGTCGCCTCCTTCCGATACCTTGCCGATGGGCGACATTATGCCCCCGTGGGGCGTATCAGTCGAGGGCCTCCTCCAGCAGCTTCAGCGACAGCCCGAAATCGGCCGGCGCCAACCCCAGCGTGTCGCTAGGCAGCGCCGTCGACACCCGCACGAGCGCCCCCACCACCTCCGACTCGCCTAGGAAGCGCTCCAGGCCCTCGTGCACGGTCTTCGCATGCTGGACCTGCACGTGGAGCTCGCCGGGCACGCTGTCGTCAATGACGTCAAGGTCAATCTGGTACGTGAGCCGAGCAGCCACAAGCACGACAGCCCCCAAGACCATCGCGCCGACGAGGAACCCCAACGCCAGCCCCCCCACCCTGTCGATGGCGGTGGAGACCCCCAGGGTGGTCGTGGAAAGGATGGGCTTGAGCGCCGCTATGGCGCGGCTGGCCGCGTACAGCATGATGGCCATCAGCGCCACATAGATGAGCACGGTGACGGTCGCCTGGACGGTGGTGGAGTCGGTCCAGACCTCAACGGCCTGGCTGGCGGCGTTGCTGACGTTCCCCGCAAAGTACCAGCCCACCAGCAGGCTCCCAAACGCCGCCATCGACCAGAAGAGCCCCACGCGCATGCCCGCAAAGGCGCTCAAGATCAGCGCCCCCAGCAGCAGCCAGTCCAGCCAATTCACGCGCCAACACCCCCCGCAAAACGCAATCACCCTACGATATTCAGTGTAGCACGTAGCCAGAATTACAACGGTCGAGGACGCAAGGTGCGGCCCGCACACCGCACGGTGTACCCTGACCCCCGGCGGGGCCCGCGATACCGGAGCACGCCCCACAGGAGCTGCCATGCCCCAGACCCTTCGCGTGATGGCCTACAACATCCTCTACGGCGGTTTGACCAACGGCCGCGACCGGACGGCGCAGTTGGTCGCGCAGGTCAACGCCGTCCACCCCGACGCCCTCGCGCTATGCGAGTGCTGGGGCTTCCTGGACGACGGCGGCGCGCGCATGACCGCCTTCTGCGAGGCCGTCGAGATGCGGGGCGGGCTGGTGGAGGCGCCCACCGGCAACCACGTCGCGCTCCTCTACCGAGAGCCCTGGTCGCCCGCGACGACGGCCACGGTGGCGTCGCCCATGCACCACGGCCTCGTGCGCATGGAGCTCACCAACGGCAACAGCACCGTGCAGGTCATCGCCACCCACCTCAACCCCTTCTCGAGCCTGACGCGTCTGCAGGAGGCGCAGGTCGTCGTCAGCCGCACCCGCCCCGGCGAGCACACGCTGGTCATGGGCGACCTGAACACCCTTCCGCAGGGCTACGACGCCCCCCTGCAGTCGAGGCGGCTGCTGGACGAGAAGCTGCGCCCGGACACCCACGTCTGCGAGTACTTCGCAAGGGACGGCTTCGTGGACGTGCTGGCCGCCCACGGCGTGTCGTCACCCACCTACCCGACGCCGCTGGAGCCCAAGCGTGACGACTTCCCCGCCGGCGTCCGCATCGACTACATCATGGCAACCCGCGAGCTAGCCTCAGCGTGCACACGGGCGTGGGTCATCGACACGCCAGAAGCGGGCATGGCGTCGGACCACCTGCCGGTGGTGGCGGACTTCACGCTGGAGGGGTGAGGCCGCTTGGCCCTGCAATTCAGGCCCAATATACTTGTGTATCTACATACTCTACGCGGGTGAGAGGTTGCGGATCGGGCAAGGAAACGAGGGCAAGGGAGCGCCATTTCGCTGGGTGAGGGCGATGGGCGCACCATCTGGAGCCTATTTGAGGGGATAGTCGTTGCTCAGCGTGGAGGCAGGTCGTATAATGCGGGCAATATGAGGACCGAATTGTGACTAGCCAAGCCAGCAATCCGTCCAATGCCTACACTGAACTCCTGATGGAGTTTGGCCGGTTTCGTGAGGAAAACCAGAAGCAGCACGGTGAGCTAGCCACAGCGATTTCTGACCTCCGCGGAGAAGTGACTACAACGATTTCCGACCTGCGCGGAGAAGTCACCACAGCGATGACTGGCCTGCGCGGAGAGTTCACTACGGAGACCGCAGACATTAGGACGGAGATTGCCAAGGCGGAGACTCGCACCGTGCGGTGGTTGCTTGGGGGTCTCGCCTCAATTGCAGTCGTAACAGTTGGCAGCATTGCCGCTGCCGTAAGCGTCCTGCTCTTCGCCCTTGGTGACTAGCCTCACTCCTTGACCGCCAGCAGCGAGAACATCATTGGGAGGCGGTTTGCGCCTTTGGGGAGGGTCCACCAGCCCTGCTCGTCCTGGACCATGTGGGGCCAGGCTTGGTAGCAGAGCTGGGTGTGCTCGCGGAGGAAGCGGATGCGGAGGCCCGCGTCGAGGAGGGCGGTGAGGGTCTCGCCGAGGCCGTGGTTCCACTGGTACGTGCGGGTGTGGGTCAGGCGGGCCGTCCCGGTGTAGCTTGCCTCGGTATCTAGGGCGTCGGGCTCGGGCGTCTCGAATTAGGGGTACTCCAGCCGCGGGCCGTCCGGGCGCCAGTCGTCGCCGAGGGACTGCACGGTGGGATGGACCTCGTGGAGGTAGAGGAGGCCGCCGGGGCGCACGCAGGCGGCAGCGGCCGCAGCCCAGCGGCGCACGTCCGGCAGCCAGCAGAGTGAGCCGACGCCGGTGTAGACGACGTCGAACTGCTCTCCAAGGAGCGCCGGCGCGTCATGGACGTCTCCGAGGACGAAGCGGGCGTCGACGCCGCAGTCGCGGGCCAGCGCCCTGGCGGCCTCGATGGACCGGGGCGAGAAGTCCAGCCCGGTGACCTTCGCGCCAAGCCGCGCCATCGAGATGGTGTCCGTGCCGATGTGGCATTGCAGGTGGGCCAGGCGCACCCCGCGCACGCCGCCCATCTCCGCGACGGCAAAGGCGACCTCCCTGCTCACAAAGTCCGGGTTGGCCAGGAGCTCATCGACGCGATACTCGGAGTCCGCCAGATGACCTTCCACCCGGTCGTCCCAGTTGGCGCGGTTGGCGTCCAGGTGGTCGTTCGACATTGCGTGGCCCGGCGCTTCCGGCTAGCCGGAGGACGGCGACTCCTCCTTTATCAACCGTATCCCCAGGAACACGAGCCACGCGACCCACAGGACGTAGAGGGAACGGGCCAACGCAAGGCCCTGATCGAGGTCCCCGCCGACGCTGGCGGCCCAGTAGAAGGACCCAAGCGACACCAGCGACAGCGCGGCCACCAGCCGGTTGACCCATACGTTGCCGAGGTTGGTGGCGGTCAGCGCGAGGGCAAAGAGGAAGAAGCCGAGCGCGGTTGCCATGCCGCCGATGATGGTGATTGCCACCCGTGCCACGACGAGGGGGGTCAGGAAGTTGGCGGTCTCGTCCTCCAAGCCAATGGCAATGGCCAGTGCAAGCCCCTGGGCGATGATCCAGGTGATCAGGCCAATCACGATGAACGCAAGCCCGGCGCGGCTCAGGGCGTCTCCGGCCCCCAACCTGCGAAGGGTGGCCTGTAGCGCGTACAGCCCAAAGGCCATGAGGACGAGGCCTACGGACACCAACGAGACCGTGGCGTTCGCAAGGTTTTGGTTATCGGCGAGGGCGTTGATGGCTGCGATGGGGTCCGACGGCGCGGCGGTGTCGATGAGGATGCCGCCGGGCTGCAGCAGGAACATGACGAAGGCCAGCACCGGCCCCACAATCAGGGCGAGACCGCCCATCCGCTCCAATGACATCTTGCACATGTCGATCTTCCTCTCCCTGTACAGCGCCCGCTGTAGTGTTCAGCCTCCGGAACGAGACTCCCCCTCCCGTCCGCCCCAGTCGAGAGCCTCAGGCCGTCCGCCCCTCCGCCCCGCCCCTCTGGATTCCTGCCTTCGCAGGAATGACGCGTAGGGGGCGCCGGTATGACGCGAGAGTCTAGCCGCCTGTGCTTGCTGCTTCCGCCTGCTCTCGGACGCCCCAGATGTCGCCGGGGAGGGAGACGCCCTTTTCGGCGGCGAGGGCTGCGGCGTGCTCGCGGGCCTTGATGGCGTTCACCGCCGTGTTGTCGGAGACCTGGAGGCCGAGGCCGTCGACGACGCGGACGCGGAAGTTGAAGTAGGCGCAGGCCATGACGATGTCGAGCACGTCGCGGTCGTCCCAGCCGGTGGCGCGGAGGGCGTTGATGTCGTCCTCGGTCATCATGGCGGGTGAGAGGGTCAGCTTCTCGGCGTACTCCAGCATGGCTCGCTGCTTGTCGGAGAGGTCGGCCTTTCGCCAGTCGTTCTGGATGAACTCGGCCAGGAGGTCGTCGCCACCAACTCTACGCAGGGCCCCTGCGTGAGCGACGGTTCAGTAGCGACAGTTGGAGGCCAGTGAGGTGACGGTGGCGATCATCTCCCGCTCGGCCGACGTGACGCCGGAGGGCCCGCGCATGACGTGCATCATGAAGAGGCGGCCGTAGAGCATGGAGAGGGGGTTGAGGCTGGCCAGCTCCGGCGGCGTCGCGGGATGTGGGCCCGGGTTGGGAGGCATGCCTGCGAGCATCTCGTCGTTGTAGTCGATGTTGACCTGGCGCATGCGCTCATAGGCTTCCTTGAGCTCGCCCTCGGATTCCCATTCCTGGATTACCTTGATCCATGGCATGGCGGTGTCCTCCTTTCGCTACGCGGCTGCCGCCGGTGGGCCGGATTCTGCGACTCGCGGCCACGGCGGGGGCCGATGGGCCGGATTCTACCACTCGCTTGCGCGGTGGGCATCCCCGCCGTTGCGCCGGGGAGCCGGGAGGTTGTTTCGTCGGGCGGTCGTAGCTGGCGGATTCGTGCCAGCTACAAAACTTTGTTCCAGGATTTGCGCCCGTGCGAAACAACCTCCGGCTTTCGGGGGCGGCATCGCACACGTTCGCCGATGCGGACGGTGCGGGCGAGGGGCGCCGTGGCGCCTGAATTGCTGCCTCCGCCGGAAGGCGGGCCGAGCGGCTGTGGGAGGTTGTTTTGGCAATGGATTTGTAGCTAGCTTGGCATGTTGCAGCTACAAATCCAATAATTTTTTTACACAGAGGACACAACCCCCCCTGTTGCATGACGAGCCCCCTCTGACCGTCGACGCGGACCATGCCACGAACGATCAGGCTGGCGGCCCCGACGGCATGGGGACCCGTGGTGTTCTGGTTGGGGTGAGAGTTTGCGACTTCCATGGGGAGACGGTAGCGGAGGTGCTGGAGTGGGGGCAATAGGGCCGTGTCAGGGTGCCGTCCGGCGGGCACCTCGCGGTGGGCGTGCGTGGTTGCGTAGGGTGGGGGCTGCTGGTGGTGCGGGGCCCCCTTCGACAGGCTCAGGGCGAACGGATTTGGGGGGCGCCTCTATGACGGGGAGTAGGGGATGCGATGGGGGACGGAGACGCCCCGCGCCGCGCCCCACGGGGCCTGCGGCCCCCCGTTCACCCTTCGATTTCCCTCAGGGCGAACGGCCTCCCCGGCCCCGCATGGCACTCTCGCTCTGGGTTCATGCCTTGGCAGGAATGACGCATGGGGGAGTGCGGGAAGGACGAGGGCTGTAGGTGGCGGAGGGCCCCCTTCGTGTGCCCTCAGGACAGGCTTCGACAGGCTCAGAGCGAACGGAATTGGGAAGCGCCCCGACGACGGGGAGTGGGGGATGCGATGGGGGAGGAGACGCGCCGCGCCCCGGCCCTGGGTTCCCGCGTTCGCGGGAACGACGGTGGGGGGAGTCGGCGATTCGAAGGGGGTTTGGGTGGGGGCGCCCCTCTCCTAGCCCCTCTGGGTTCCTGCCTGCGCAGGAATGACGCGTGCGGGAGGGTGCGGGTAGGACGGGGCTGTAGGTGGCAGAGGGCCCCCTTCGTGTGCCCTCAGGACAGGCTTCGACAGGCTCAGGGCGAACGGAATTGGGAAGCGCCTCTATGACGGGGAGTAGGGGATGCGATGGGGGAGGAGACGCGCCGCGCCCCGGCCCTGGGTTCCCGCGTTCGCGGGAACGACGGTGGGGGGAGTCGGCGATTCGAAGGGGGTTTGGGTGGGGGCGCCCCTCTCCTAGCCCCTCTGGGTTCCTGCCTGCGCAGGAATGACGCGTGCGGGAGGGTGCGGGTAGGACGGGGCTGTAGGTGGCGGAGGGCCCTTCGACAGGCTCAGGGCGAACGGAATTGGGAAGCGCCTCTATGACGGGGAGTAGGGGATGCGATGGGGGAGGAGACGCGCCGCGCCCCTCTGGATACCGGCTTTCGCCGGTACGACGGTGGGGGTGTGCGGGTCGGCAAGTGCTGGCGGTGTTGGAGAGGTGAGGGTCCCGCTGCGGCGGGACGGGCGCTTCGCGAAGCGCCCCTACGACGGGGAACGGGGAGTTGGCGATTTGACGGGGGGTTGGGGTGGGGGTGCCCTGCCCGGTGCCCCTCTGGGTTCCTGCCTTCGCAGGAATGACGAAGTGTGTCGTAGGTACGATGAGGTGTGTGGGTGTGGGGGAATAGACGTGGCGGGCTCTGAGGTATGCCGCAGAGCCCGCCTTGTGCGAGGTTCGAGGAGGGGGTGTGCTAGGCCTGTGCCTTGGCGGCTTCGGCTTGCTCTTGGACGCCCCAGATGTCGGTGGGGAGGGTGACGCCCTTCGACGCGGCCAGCTCGGCGGCGTGGGTGCGGGACTGGGCGGCGCGCGTCGCCAGCATGTCGGGGATCTCGAGGCCGAGGCCGTCTACGACGCGGACGCGGAAGTTGAAGTAGGCGCAGGCCATGACGATGTCGAGGACGTCGGTGTCGGTCCAGCCTACGGCGCGGAGGGAGTTGATGTCGTCCTCGGTCATCATGGCTGGAGTTAGGGTGAGCTTCTCGGTGAACTCTAGCATGGCGTGCTCGGCGTCGGAGAGGTCGGCCTTGCGCCAGTCGTTCTGGATGAACTCGGCCAGGAGGTCGTCGCCGCCAACACTACGCAGGGCCCCTGCGTGCGCGACGGTTCAGAAGCGGCAGTTGGACGCCAGCGAGGTGACGGTGGCAATCATCTCTCGCTGGGCGGGGGTGACGCCGGACGGGCCTCGCATGACGTGCATCATGAAGAGGCGGCCGTAGAGCATGGAGAGGGGGTTGAGGCTGGCCAGCTCCGGGGGCATGACCGGGTGCGGGCCTGCTGCGGCCCCCTGTCCCGGCATGTTGGGCTCACCGTAGTCGACGTTGATCTGCCGCATGCGGTCGTAGGCGTCCTTGAGCTCGCCCTCCGCTTCGTGCTCTTGAATGACCTTGATCCAGGGCATGGCAGTGTCCTCCCCCTGTGTTCAGGCTCGGCGATAACGGGCCGGATTCTATCACTCACCGGCGTGGAGCGGTATCCCTGCAAACGACAAAGACCCTTCGCCCCGCGATTTCTCGCGGGGCGAAGGGCCCGTCTTATTCCCTCTCGAAATCCTGAACACGGCTGGCGCCGTTCGATCCGGTCTACCCGCCCGTGCTGGCCGCCTCTGCCTGCTCGCGAACGCCCCAGATGTCGCTGGGGAGGGTGACGCCCTTCTCGGCGGCAAGCTCGGCGGCGTGCTCCCGGCCGCGGGCGGCCCTCGTTGCCGAAACGTCTGGAACATCGAGGCCGAGGCCGTCGACGACGCGGACGCGGAAGTTGAAGTAGGCGCAGGCCATGACGATGTCCAGGATGTCGCGGTCGTCCCAGCCGGCGGCACGGAGGGCGTTGATGTCGTCCTCGGTGATCATGGCCGGGGTGAGGGTCAACTTTTCCGTGTACTCCAGCATGGCGCGCTCGCCCTCGGTGAGGTCTGCCTTTCGCCAGTCGTTCTGGATGAACTCGGCCAGGAGGTCGTCGCCGCCAACTCTACGCAGGGCCCCTGCGTGAGCGACGGTTCAGTACCGGCAGTTGGACGCCAGCGAGGTGACGGTGGCGACCATCTCCCGCTGGGCGGGGGTGACGCGAGACGGGCCGCGCATGACGTGCATCATGAACTGGCGGCCATAGAGCATGGAGAGGGGGTTCAGGCTTGCCAGCTGGGGCGGCCCGACAAGGCGGGAGCCCGGCGTCTGCGACCCGGTTGGCGGCGTGCCGCCTGGGTACTGGGCGTTGATCTCATCCATGCGCTCGTAGGCTTCTTTGAGATCGCCCTCGGCCTCGTCTTCCAGTATCACTTTGATCCATGGCATGGCTGGTACTCCTTTCACTCTTCCCGGCGTTCGCCCTTCGATTTCCCTCAGGACGAACGGCCTAGAGACGCACTATTGACCGACAAGATGGCGGCTAGGCGCGTACCTTGGCCGCCTCCGCCTGCTCCCGGACGCCCCAGATGTCGGCGGGAAGGGAGACGCCCTTCGCGGCGGCAAGCTCGGCGGCGTGCTCGCGGTCGCTGGTGGCCGCCGATGCCCAAGAGTCGGGGAGCTCGAGGCCGAGGCCGTCGACGACACGGACGCGTAAGTTGTAGTAGGCGCAGACCATGACAATGTCGAGGATGTCGCGGTCGTCCCAGCCGACGTCGCGAAGGGCGTTGATGTCGTCCTCGGTCATCATGGCGGGGGTGAGGGTCAGCTTCTCGGCGTACTCCAGCATGGCGCGCTGTTTGTCGCTGAGGTCGGCCTTCCGCCAGTCGTTCTGGATGAACTCCGCCAGGAGGTCATCACCGCTAACTCGACGCAGGATCCCTGCGTGACCTACGGTTCAGTACCGGCAATTGGTCGTCAGCGAGGTGACGGTGGCGACCATCTCCCGCTCGGCGGGGGTGACGCGAGTCGGGCCGCGCATGACGTGCCTGTATAACTGCCAGACGTAGACCATGGAGAGGGGGTTGAGGCTGTGCAGCTGGGGCGGCCCGATATGATGTTCACCCGGCGTCCGCGGCCGGGCGGGCGTGTCCTCGTACTGGGCGTTGATCTCGCGCATGCGGTTATAGGCTTCTTTGAGCTCGCCCTCCGCCTCGTGCTCCTGTATCACTTTGATCCATGGCATGGTGATGTCCTCCCCCTGTGTTCAGGCTCGGCGATGGTGGACGTGATTGTAGCACCGTTGGGGCGCAGACAGGAACGGGGGTGCGGAGTAGCTCCGCACCCCCGTTTTTCCCTCAGGACAAACGGCCCCTTCGCCCCGCCCCTCTGGATACCGGCTTCCGCCGGTATGACGGTGGGACGAGTCCGGGCTAGCCGCCGGTGCTCGCGGCTTCTGCTTGTTCCTGGACGCCCCAGATGTCGGTGGGGAGGGTGACGCCCTTCTCGGCCGCCAGCTCGGATGCGTGCTCGCGGGCGCGAGCGGCGTTCGTCGCGGACGTGTCGGGGGTCTCGAGGCCTAGGCCGTCGACGACGCGGACGCGGAAGTTGAAGTAGGCGCAGGCCATGACGATGTCGAGGACGTCGGTGTCGTCCCAGCCAGTGGCGCGGAGGGCGTTGATGTCGTCCTCGGTCATCATGGCTGGGGAGAGGGTCAGCTTCTCGGTGTACTCGAGCATGGCGCGCTGTTTGTCGGAGAGATCGGCCTTGCGCCAATCGTTCTGGATGAACTCCGCCAGGAGGTCGTCGCCGCCAACTCTACGCAGGGCCCCTGCGTGTGCGACGGTTCAGTACCGGCAGTTGGAGGCCAGCGAGGTCACCGTGGCGACCATCTCCCTCTCGGCCGGGGTGACGCGGGACGGGCCGCGCATGACGTGCATCATGAACTGGCGGCCATAGAGCATGGAGAGGGGATTGAGGCTGGCCAGCGTCGGCGGCCCAATCGAGCGCGGGCCGGTGGCCAGGTTCGGGCTGGGCATGGTGGGGTCTTCGTACTGGAGGTTGATCTCACGCATGCGGTCATAGGCGTCCTTGAGTTCGCCCTCCGCTTCGTGCTCCTGAATGACTTTGATCCATGGCATGGCTGTGTTCTCCCTTCGGCTATTTGCGGGGCGCTGCCCCGCCCCTCTGGATACCGGCTTTTGCCGGTAAGACGGGTGCGCTACCTCAGCGGGATCCAGGAGACGGGGACGCCGGCGTCGGCGTTGCGGGCGGCTGCCGTCTCGGCCTGCCAGTCGGCGCCCTCCGGCAGGATGGCCGACGCGGAGCGCACTCGCACCATTGACGCGTCGGCGACGACAGCGGGCGGCGCGCCGTCCTCCATGAACTCCCGTGCGGTCTTCATCAGGCGCTGGCGCACAGCGATGATCATGCGGTCGCTGGTGCCGAGGTGCTCCTTGGTGCGGTCGTAGATGACGCCCATGGTCTCGGTCATGGCGCGGTCCTGCAGGTTGCCGCCGCGGGGGATGCCGGACATGTTGACGCGCTTCTGGATGTCGTAGTTCAGGGCGTAGTCGTTGGTCCGGTTTGCAACGGTGTGGTAGCGGGAGCGCGGGTCCGTGGTCTCCTCGACGTAGCCGCCGGCGCCGGCGTAGGCGTTGGCGGACCGGAACTGCTCCTCCTCGGAGATGGTGCCCTCGAGGCGGCCGTGCATGTTGATGAGCATGTGGTACTCGTCGTCGATGGGCACCCACGCCTTGGCGGAGCACGCGTTGGGCGCGCCGGCGGCGATCATCGTGTAGTACGGCATGATGTACTGCGTGATGCGGTGCCAGCGCTCGCCCTGGTCGTTCCAGACGCGCTTGGCGGAGTAGACGGCGCCGTACTCGGTGGGGACGACGTCGAGGACGGGCGCGCGGTCGTCGACCCACGACCCGCGGCCCCAGCCGGGCTCGTCGGGGGAGTCCTTGGCGATGCGGCCGTGGATGAAGGGGACGTGGGAGGAGTCGAGGTCGCCCTCGAGGCCCTGGATCCAGTTGCACTCCTCCATCATGACGCTGGGTTCAAAGACCTGGTCTATGGGGAGGGTGTTGACCTCGAACTGGGGGAAGGGCGGGGGCGTCTCGAGGGGGCCCATGTAGGTCCAGATCATCCGGTTGACCTCATTGCAGGGGTAGGCGACGGCGCGGACCTTGTCCACGAAGTTGCTTTCGGCGGGCTCGTTGGGCATGTCCAGACAGGCGCCGGTGACGTCGTACTTCCAGCCGTGGTAGTTGCAGCGGAGCCCGCCCTCCTCGTTGCGGCCGAAGAAGAGCGAGGCGCCGCGGTGGGGGCAGTTCTCAGCGACGAGGCCGACGTTGCCGTTGGTGTCGCGGAAGGCGACGAGGTCCTCGCCGAGGAGGCGGACGCGCTTCAAGGGGCCGTCGCGCTCCGGCAGGTCGCGGGAGGGCAGGAAGGGGGTCCAGAACTGGCGGAGCAGGGTGCCCATGGGTGTGCCGGGACCGACTCGCGTGAGGAATTCGTTGTCAACGGGTGTCAGCATTCGTGTTTTCCCTTCTCGGTACGGCCCAGCGCCGCCGGGCCGGAATCAGGCATGCCGGGGCTGAAACGCCGCCCCGTTCACCCCCTACGAGAACCTCAGGGCGAACGGGGCGGCTGCTTGTTACGAAAGTGGCACGTAGGAGACGGGGACACCGGCGTCGGAGTCACGGGCTGCTGCGGTGGCGGCCTGCCAGTCGGCGCCCTCCGGCAGGATGGCCGACGCGGAGCGGACGCGGAACAGCGACGTGTCGTCCACGTGGGCGGGCGGCGTGCCGTCCTCCATGAACTCCCGTGCGGCCTTCATCAGGCGCTGGCGCACCGCGATGATCATGCGGTCACTGGTGCCCAGGTGCTCCTTGGTGCGGTCGTAGACGACGCCCATGGTCTCGGTCATGGCGCGGTCCTGCAGGTTGCCGCCGCGGGGGATGCCGGACATGTTGACGCGCTTCTGGATGTCGTAGTTCAGGGCGTAGTCGTTCCCGCGGTTGGCCGCGGTGTGGTAGCGGGTGCGCGGGTCCGGGGTCTCCTCGACGTAGCCGCCCGAGTTTGCGTAGGGGTTGGCGGAACGGAACTGCTCCTCCTCGGAGATGGTCCCCTCCAGGCGGCCGTGCATGTTGATGAGCATGTGGAACTCGTCGTCGATGGGCACCCATGCGCGGGCGGAGCAGGAGTTGGGCGAACCGGCGGCGATCATGGTGAAGTAGGGCATCACGTACTGGGTGATGCGGTGCCAGCGCTCGCCGTCGTCGTTCCAGATGCGCTTGGCGGAGTAGACGGCGCCGTAGGGCTTGGGGATGACGTCGAGGGTCGGCGCGCGGTCGTCGACCCACGAGCCGCGACCCCAGCCGGGCTCGTCGGGCGAGTCCTTGGCGATGCGACCGTGGATGAAGGGGACGTGGGACGAGTCGAGGTCGCCCTCGAGGCCCTGGATCCAGTTGCACTCCTCCACCATGATGCCCGGCTCAAAGACCTGGTCTATGGGGAGGGTGTTGACCTCAAACTGCGGGAAGGGGGGCGGCGTCTCGCGCGGGCCCATATAGGTCCAGATCATCCTGTTGATCTCACGGCAGGGGTAGGCGATGGCGCGGACCTTTTCCACGAAGTTGCTTTCGGCAGGCTCGTTGGGCATGTCGAGGCAGGCGCCGGTGACGTCGTACTTCCAGCCGTGGTAGTTGCAGCGGAGCCCGCCCTCCTCGTTGCGACCGAAGAAGAGCGACGCCCCGCGGTGGGGGCAGTTCTCGGCGACGAGGCCAACGTCGCCGTTGGAGTCGCGGAAGATGACGAGGTCCTCGCCGAGGAGGCGGACGCGCTTCATGGGGCCGTCGCGCTCCGGCAGGTCGCGGGAGGGGAGGAAGGGGTGCCAGAACTGGCGGAGCAGGTTGCCCATGGGGGTGCCGGGACCGACCTTCGTAAGGAATTCGTTGTCAACGGGTGTCAGCATAGTGTTCTCCCTTCACTGTAGCGATTGCAGGTGGGTGGGAAAGGGCGTACTGAAGTACGTGTACTAAAGTACGTGTGCAGTGTCCGCGCGCGAGGGGCTTCTGTCAACTGTCAACCGCCCGCGCGTGAGGTGGAATCCGCTAGTAGGAGCCCCTTCGTCAGGCTCAGGACAGGCTTCGAGAGCCTTAGGGCGAACGGGGTGGGTGACGCCTACGCGATGGCGAGCGATGCCATGACTCGACCAAGGTTGGTCTCCTCGTCAAGGCGCCAGAGGATGTCCAACGCTGCTTGCTGACGGGACTCGTCGAGGCGGCCTGCCGTGTTTCGCCGGAACTTGTCTTCAATGTAGGTGTCGCTCATGGGCTTCTTGAAGTGCCCGGTGTAGTAGGGGACGGTCGCCGTGTGCTGGCGGCCGTCCGAGGTTTGGACCGTCAGGATGTTGAGGATGGCCTCCGGCCAGGCCGCGTCGCATTCCGGGTCCTGGACGACCTCGATACGTTGCATCAGGTCCAGCAACGCAGGGTCGCGCAGGACGTCGTCCTCGAAGTGAGCGGGCTCGACGGTGCCGAACCGGAGGGCGCAGGCGACGACATAGGGGATGCTGTGGTCGGCGGTCTCTCGCGTTTCGGGGCGCCAGCGCGTGGGGTCGCCCGCCATGATGCGCACCCCGCTCTCGAATGTCCGGATGTGGACGTGGGCGATGTCGCCTGTGTCGGCGATGGCCAGCGCCTCTCGTGCCTCCATCGCGCCTTCGATGGCGGTCTGGGAGACGAAGCCCGCGGGGAATCGCTTGAAACGCGACTCCATGAGCCGGAACGCGCGGTCGTTGCCGTCCTCCAGCGCCAAGGGGGCAAGCTCGACAGGGGCGCCCGTCACCCCCGCGAAGAACCCGTTCGAGCCGGTGAACACCTCCGGTGGACCCGTCATCCCACGCCGGGCGAGCATGGCTGCGAAGACGCCGTTCCTGCCCGCGTTTGGGACAGCCGCCGCCTTCCAGTGGGAGATGGTGCCGCGGCGGGCCTCGCCAAGCGTCATGCTGCTGACCACAGAGATGCGCAGCGCTTCCGCGAGCTGCTCGACCGTGAGACCGATCACCTTGCCCGCCCCAAGCGGTGTGGAGACGGCGGCATAGGCGGCTTGGTCCCAGACACCACCTGAGGCGAGGTGGAAGCTATCCGCCCAGTCGGCCTGCACCTCATAGGCGAGGGCGGCAGCGGCGATCAGCTCCCGGCCCGAGCGTCCGTGCGCCTCCGCGGCAGCCAGCACCGCGGGGATGTTGTCCGAGGGGTGGGCGATGTCCATGCCGTTGTAGGAGTCGTTGAAGTCGAGGTAGCGCACCATCGTGCCGTTCACGAATGCGGCCATGTCCGGCGTGGTCGTATCGGTGGTGCCCAGCAGTGTGGCCGGGGATGAACCGTGGACGTCGAGGGCGAGGTCTCGGGCCGCGCGCACCGGAGCGGCATCGCTGGCCGCCAACCCGCAACCCATGGAGTCGATCACGAGGCGCTTGACCTGGTGCACAACCTCGCTGGGCAGGTCCTCATGTTCGACGCTGGCCACGTAACGCGTGAGACGCTCAACGATGGGATCGGTCATGGTTCCGTACCTCCTCTGACTCGGGGACTCGCTGGGTCTGGCCGAGTGTAGCCTCACGGAGGGGCAGGTTCAAGCCCGACTGGTTTGGGCGTCTGGAGGGGATCGGTGCAGAGACGGAAGCGTGGGTGTTGGTGTCGCAAGCGGCATTCGGTTCGGCCGTTGCGGACAATCTACACTTCTGGCTCTCGCGCTTGAGTGACTGGAGGTGTCCTCCCCGGTAGAATCAGATAGGAGTTTCGCGTCTGACGAAGCGTGTCCAATCCGGGATCCCATACTGTGGCTAGAGCGCGAAGACGAACCATGCACAACCACACACACAACACTTCAACAAATCAGGAACGGCGGCTGCGTGCTGGTGTGCTCATGGGGCTGGTTTCGGGCCTCACCGGCATCACCTGCTGCGTTTCGCCCGTTGTGCTGGCGCTGCTAGGGATAGCCACTGCGGCGGAAGCCGTCTCGCTGGGCGATACCCTGTACTACACATACGGTTGGTATTTTCGCGGGGCCGGCGCGATAGTGGCCACCATCGCCGTGGTCCTCTATCTTCGACGGCGCGGTGCATGCTCGATCGACGGCGCGGTCCGGTACCGTTGGACGTTGTTTGTCCTTGGGTTCTCGGCAGTCTTGACCTACGCGGGCCTCTTCTGGTTCACCAAGTACCTTGGCATCTGGTTCGGCTAGCGCTCCAGGGTACTGCTCAATGGGGTAAGGGCAAGGTCACACAAGGCTGGCCCTCGTCCGACGCCCGTTCCCGGCTACACGGCCCCGCGGCCCTAGCCTCGCTACGCTGCGCTAGTGGTGATGGTGCGACTCCGCGTAGTGGAGGGCCAGGGGGTCGCTGCCGAAATCGCCTCTCGGGTTTCTTATTACGCTGTGGGTGTGGTTTGCGTCATTCTGGGTGCAGTCGTACTCGATCAGAAGGTCGCCGGACTGGACGCGGTAGTAGTGGGGCGCCTGCGGCTCCGGCGAGCCTGCCCACGCGAAGACCAACGCTTGAAGGCTGTCCGGCTCCAACAGGGATGTGTAGCCGTCCACGATCTCGTCAGGCAGGTGATCGAGATAGGCCCGCACCAGGCGCACGAGGGCGTCGCGCTGGGCCGTGTCCATGGCGCTGGCGGGCAGTCCCTTCGGCGTGAGCGAATAGCGGACCATGTCGTCCAGCTCCGGCGTCAGGCCGAGGGCCGTGCGGAGGCGCTCGCCGCCGGGGCCGGGGCCGCCGATGGTCGGCATCGCGCCGTCCTCGATCTGCGGCCTGTTCGTCTGCACGATGTCGGTGGGGGGCACCGGCGCGATGACAGCCTGCGCCAGTTGCTCCGGCGTCAGGAGCGCCAGAAGCTCGCGGGCGCAGTCCTCTTCGGCAGCCAACGGGCGCAGGACCACGCCTCCGGGCAACATCGACCGCGCGGGCTCGGCGCCGAAGAACGCGGGCGTCGGATACACCAGGCCATCCCGCACCGTGTAGTGGAGGCTCAGGTGGTGCCCGCCGATGCGCCAACTCCACCCGCTCTCGTCGCCGGGCGTGCCGAAGACCGCGACGAAGTAGTTTGCGGGGTCACGCAGCCGCGTGTCAGGCAGGTCCCCGTACGTCCGGTCCGGAAAGTTCGACGAGCGGTCCACCACGTTCTCCATGCCCATGAGCAACGAGGCATAGTTGTAGCCGCGCTCGCTCAGTCCGGTTGCCATCAGTTGCATGACCTTTTGCTGCTGCCGGGGGGCGAGGTCGCCGAGGCGCAGGCCCACGCGCGGGGTAGGGGTGTAGAACCAGCGTCGACGCTCATCCTCGTCCCCGAAACGCAGCGAGCCCGTGCTGCGCTGCTCTGGTGACAGAGCGTTCAGAAAGTCGGAGGCCGCTTGGGCCATACCGTCTGCCAGGACCGAGACCTTTTCCATGCCATTCTCCCCGAGGCCGGGCGCTCCCGGCCTGCTTGTGCGCCGTGCTTGTGAATGCCCGCGCCCGTGCGCAGCGAGTCGGGTATAGTATAGCTGCGGCGGCGATGGCGTCCATCAGACTCGCCGGACGGCGCGCCGCAGACGCACCGGGTCGCCAGACGATGTCCTATTCGGCCGAGAACGCCTTGGGACTGCCACAACCTGCACACAACCGGAGAGAACCATGACACGCATCAAGACCATCACCGACAAGGCCCAGCTTCCACCAGAGCAACAACACGAGTGGGACGCGATCCTGGCCGAGCGAGGGCGCGTCCGAGGGCCGTTCGGGGTCATGCTCCACAGCCCCGGCCTCTCGATGGGCTTCCTGGGGAGCGTGGCGGGCTCGCATCCTGCTGGCGTGGTCAGCGACGCGCTGCACGAGCTGGCAATCCTCGCCGTTGCCTACGAGGACGACGCTCCGTACCAGTGGTCGGCGCACATCGCAGCCGCTCGAGCCGCGGGGTTGGGCGACGCCGCCATCGAGGCCGTACGCACCGGCGGCGACGGCAGCCCCCTCGACGACGACGAGCGCGACGTCATCGAGCTATGCCGTCAGCTATGCCGCACGAATCGAATCGAGCAGGGGCTGTTTGACGCGATTGTGGTCAGGCATGGCGAGCGGTGGCTGATCCTCATGGTCGCGACCGTTGGCCTCTACCGATACGTCGCTGCCTTCAACAATGCCTTCGACATTGACCTGGTTGCGGGCGACGACCAACTGCCGGCGCGGCGGTAGGCCTCACGGCTGCGCGTAGCGGGCGTCTAGCTCGCGGACGAGGGCCTTGGGGGCGACGGCGCGGTAGCTCTCCTCAACGCAGTCCAGCAGCAGGTCGACGGGCGGGGGATCGTCGTCGGTGAAGTGCATTTCCACCCAGCCGCTCTGGCCGAGGTTGTAGCCGGCGGGTCGGGCGAAGGGCATCGTGAGGAGGGCCTCGGCGGAGTTTGGCAGCTTCACTGTCATCCCGAAACCCGTTCCGGGTACGCCGAGGAAGGCGAACACTTTCACCCCCACTTTGGCGACGCTCTCGCCCCAGGGGTGGTCCTCCCACGCACCGGGGAGCGCGAGGGCGAATTCGCGGATCTGCTCCTTCAACGATCCCTCCATGGGATGCGCCTCCGCTGCGTTGTGTGGCGTGGCGGGAGGATAGCACTGTGCTCGTTGAGGGCCAACTGCGGGTTTCGAGCGGCGTTGCATTGCGAGCGGGTGGGCACCCTTCGAGTGCCCTCAGGACAGGCTTCGACAGGCTCAGGGCGAACGGTTTGGTTTCGCTCAGGGCGCATGGGTGGTTTCCGCGGGGTGTTCCCGCAGGGCGCACGGGGGTTCGAGCGCGGTCATATCATGTGCGGGAGGGCCTTCGACAAGCTCAGGGCGAACGGGGGGTTCCTTCAGGGCGCATGGTTGGTTTCCGTTGGGCGAACGGTTGGCGCTCGTGGGCAACGCGGGGGCGTTGACGGGGGGCGTCGACGGGGATACGTTAGGCGCATCGCAGTACCATCGTCGACAGAGGGCTATCGGGCCGACTGAGCGCGGCCAAGGAGGGGACAATGCCAAAGGTGACGTCGCTGGGCCACATCGGCCTGCACTGCAACGACTTTCCCTCGATGTTTGACTTCTACACGCGCGTGCTGGGGTTCACGGTGACCGACAAGTTTCCCGACCGCGAGGCGTGCTTCCTCTCGGCGCGGCCGGCGGAGGAGCACCACGAACTGCTGCTGACATCGGGCCGGACGGCGCCGGACGACGCGAAGCTGTTGCAGCAGCTTTCGATGCACGTCGACAGCCTGGAGGACCTGAAGGCGTTCCACCAGGTTTTTCTGGACGAGGGCGTGAAGGAAGAGCGCATCATCACGCACGGGAACACGGCGAGCATCTACTTCCGGGACCCGGAGAACAACTACCTGGAGGTCTACTACTCGATCCCCGTCGACTTCCCGCAGCCCTTCGGGCAGCCCATCGACCTGGAGCTGGACGACGACGCCCTCCTGCAACAGATCGCGGACATCCGCGCGGCGAGCGGGAAGGTGTAGGGGGCTTTCGCACAGATTTCCCGTTTCATGGGATGCCGGGTACCATATTGAGGGATGTCCGGGCCCGGTATGCTCTTGAATGCGCCTGCACGCACTCGAACGTTCTCGGTGGCGCCTGGCCGCTTCTCGCGCGGCAATAGCGCCCAACTGACGAAGTAGATACGACCCGAAGAGAGGCAGCCTCCATGTGGCGTAGCGCGATAGCTCTTGTCCTGTTGCTCGCGGCCTGCACGGAACCCACACCAGAGCCCGAGCCGACGCCGGACATCGCCGCCACCGTCCAAGCCGCAATGAGGGAGGCGGCGCCCTCCCCGGCTCCGACACCGGACGTGGACGCCACCGTTCAAGCTCGCGTCGAGGCCATCGTCGCCGCGCTGCCGTCGCCCACGCCGGTGCCAACTCCCACGGCGACGCCATTTCCAACGGTGACGCCCACGCCGACAGCAACCCCGACGCCCCCGCCGACTGCGACGCCGTCGCCCATGCCCACACCGACGCCCGCGCCGACGGCAACGCCCGTCCCAACCCCGTCGCTGAGCGCCATCATCGAGCAGGTGAAGCAGTCCGTCGTCCGCGTGGAAACGAGGCGGCGCGCCGGGTCAGGCATCATCTTCAAGGTCGAGGGGGACTCGGCGCTCGTCGTCACCAACCACCATATCTTCCCTGGCGCCTCGCAGGTGACCGTGACTGTCGGCACTGAGGAGACGGAGTATCGGGCGGAACTGCTCGGACAGGACGAAACGCATGACCTCGCGGTGTTGCGCATCTGCTGCGGCACCTTCCAGGCGGCCTCCTTTGGCGACGTCTCCAAGGTCAAGACCGGTGAAGAGGTTGTCCTGATCGGCTACGCGCTGGACCTTGAAGGCGAGGCCACGGTCACCAGGGGCATCATTTCCGCCGTGCGCTACAGCGACTTTGTCGAAAGCGACGTCATTCAGACCGACGCCGCCGCAAACCCCGGCAACAGCGGCGGGCCGATGATCTCCACATCGGGCGAGGTCCTGGGCATCCTCACCTTTGGCTACCGCGAGACGGAGGGGCTGAGCTTCGCCATCTCGGCGGAGACGGTGCAGGAGCGCATTCCCGCGATGCTCGCTGGGCCTGTGCCGGAGCTGCTGAAGTCGTTTGGGCCCCTCGAGGGAGGCCACGAGGCGGGCCTTGTGCGGTCGGACGCGGCCATGCTGGACTTCAGCGTGGAAATCACCGTGACCAACCCCAAGACCCGCGAGCAGAACTGGAACTACCTCCTCATCCTGCGCGGCTCCGAGGCCGACATGGAGAACCCGAACAGGGAGCCGTTGGACGGGGAAGGCGTAGAGTTCAATCCGCATGACAGCATCAACGGCTTCGACCCCAGCCCCGGCGCTCCGAACCACATCCAGGTCATCGCCATCGACGACCGCGCGTGGGTCATCGTGAACGGGGTGCTTGGCCAGACCGTGGACGTCGGCGACGCATGGCGGGCGGGGGAAGTCGCAATCCTGAACCGCCCGCGGGAGGGCAGCGGCGCGTCGGGCGAAGTGACCTTCGAGGAGTTCCAGGGTCTCGAATTGCGGCCGCTCTTCGGTCCGGAGGACGGCCAGCTCGAGCCCGTACCGGGCCGCATCGCCACCCACGACAGCGGCGTCTTCGCCAAGGACTTCGTAGCAGATGCGACGTTCACCAGGTCCCAGACGCAATGGGACTACGGCTTCAAGTTCCGGGCGGCGGGCGGCGACCCCGATGTGAGCGACCAGTTCGAGGCGGTTGGCATAACCTTTCGCGGAGGCTGGTACCACTACAGATGGCAACAGGGCCCCGGGTTCAAAGCCGTCGCGGAAGGACAGGGCGTCAGCATCAAGCGCGAGGTGCACCTGCGGCTGATCGCGGTTGGCGACACCGGCTGGCTCTTCCTCGACGGGGACCTGCTGACCACGCTCAACCTCAAGCACAACGAACGGGAAGGCGAGGTAGCGGCGCTAGCCTCGCTCTTCATGGGCAACGTAGGCGTGGTGGGGTTTGAGGATTTTAGGGTTTGGGAGGCGTCGACGTACTAGGGGGGGTGGTTCCCAAACCTAGAGTGCAGCGCTGCCTTCAGAGTGTACTTCCATTACGTGTGTTATAGCACTTGACACCTAATATCTACGCTACTATGATGCAATCTATCGTAGAACAGGCTAATGTACCAATAGGTACGTCTGTGTGATGTAAGGGTGAGAAATGGAAGACGTGAGAGAGTCAAAGGAAGACAAATTCAAGCGGCTTGCTGAGCAAAGGGTCAACGCGATCCTTGACAAATTGCGGTTAATGGGGCAGCTCTCGAACAAGAGCAACTACGGGTACACAGAGGAACAGATTGAGGCGACCTTTAGAGCGATTCAGCAGGAGCTGAACTCGACGAGATCCAAGTTCCGCAACGATTCGGGGGCGCGAAAGCGCTTTACGCTTTAAGGCGCTGCTAAGCAAGCGAAGTAGGGGGCACGGAGGATGGGGATGCTGCAACTTCAATTTAGTCCGCAGGAGTTGTGTATGGACCTCTTGCGTGCGGATACCGAAGAAGAAGTGATATCAATTCTGCGGCAACAGGGTTATTGGGACGACCCGGCAGCTTGGGTGGCATTTGGTGGTAAAGAGAACAATTTTTCAACTATGGGGAACCAGAGCAGCAGGCCTGAAGCCGCCTTGGTAGAGAAGCTTGTCAATTCGGTAGACGCGGTGTTAATGGGCGAGTGTTGGCAGAGTGGAGTGAGTCCGGACTCCCCTCACGCTCCACAGAGTATCGCTGAAGCAGTGGCTGAGTATTTTGCCGGCGGGCGCAGTAAGGCTGACACGATGGGCGATGTTGCGCGGTGGGACGATCGCAAACGCAGAGAGGTTGCCGACCGGATAACACTCGCGGCCACTGGCGGTCGGCAAAATGTGAGTTTCACCATAGCCGATGCGGGTGAAGGCCAGTCTCCCAACGCAATGCCCAAAACACTGTTGTCCCTCGACCAAGACAATAAGGTCAATGTTCAATTCGTCCAAGGTAAGTTCAACATGGGCGGGACGGGGGCTCTACGGTTTTGTGGTTCTCATAACTTGCAACTGATCATCAGCAAACGAAACCCCTCCACACGGGACCACCCTGGTGACGCCTCTATAGAACAATGGGGGTTTACGGTTGTACGGAGGGAAAACCCCACTGGCCAACGTAAGATATCAATGTACACCTACCTTTCGCCTTTGCCTGAGGGTGTCCTCCGCTTCCTAGCAGACACACTGCCACTATTTCCTCTGGGAAACAAACCATATGCGCGGATGGTGGCGTGGGGTACCGGCATCAAACTCTACGAGTATCAAATCACTGGTAAGAGCCACATCCTTCGACGAGACGGGCTTCTGCGGCGTCTCGACCTCCTTTTGCCCCAACCGGCATTGCCTATCCGACTTCATGAGTGCCGTAACTTTGCAGGAGGACCTGGCAGCTTCGACACAAACTTGAACGGGATTGCCGTTCGCTTAAATGATGACAGAAGCAAGAATCTAGAAGACGGATTTCCCGCTAGCAACCCAATTGCAATAAAGGGTCACCAGCTTCCGGCTTCCATTTTTGCATTTAAGAGGGGCACAGGTGACAACTATAAGAATGCCGAGGGCATATTATTTACAGTCAATGGCCAAACACATGGGTCTCTTCAGCAGCACTTTTTTGGCCGGAAGGCGGTGGGCCTTGATCGCCTCCGTGATTCGATGCTGGTTATTGTCGACTGCACCAGCATGAGCGGCCGCTTGCGCGAAGACCTCTTCATGAACAGCAGGGACCGTATGGAAGAGGGAGAGTTGTTGCGGGAGATTGAAGATGAGCTTGAGGTCTCTCTGCGAGGACACCAAGGGTTACGTGACTTGCGGCAGCAACGCCAGCAAGAGGATGCCACTGCCAAGTTGGAGAACTCTAAGCCGTTTCGGGAAACGCTGCAGGCTATAATCCGCAAATCTCCGGCTATCGCTCACCTATTTGGAGGTACTGGCCCACTCCCCAATCCCTTTCGCACCAAGGATGTACCCGGAGCTAAGCCATACATAGGCAAGGCCCACCCTAGCGTCTTCAAGTTCCAGGGCATCGACTACGGGAAGGAACTTGCCCGCATTACTCCAAAGAACATGAGAAGTAGGATTTCTTTCATAACCGATGTGGTCAATGACTACTTTGACCGCACAGAGTTTCGAGGTTCCTTCCTTCTCCGGCCTACACATTCCCAAAACTATAGCGGGGAAGTCCCGAATCACTCTTTGAACCTCAACAAAGGCACTGCTACTCTTAACCTAAAGCTACCTGAAAGGGCGACAGAAGGAGAATCCTTTACTTACGAACTGGCTGTTGAAGACGAGACACTCGTGTTCCCTTTTGTAAACCGGTTCACGGTTACAGTGGGATCCTATCAAGCGCCTAATCCCCACCCACCCGTGCCCCCACCTCCTCCACCCAATGAGCCCGGCTTAGAAGACGGCAACGCTCCAAGCGGTTTGGCTATTCCGCAACCCCGCCGGGTATTCCAACCGGAGTGGCCCCACTATCGCTTTGACGCATACTCAGCACTCAGGGTTATGTACGACCCCATTGATGAAGATGAACCTAACAATGGCGGCTACTCGTACTACATAAACATGGACAACATCTATCTCCAAAGCGAACTTAAAGCCTCTAAGGGCAACCCTGAACTCATTAGGGCGCGCTGGGAATTTGGAATGATGCTCGTCGCACTTGCCTTGCTGCGCCCAGAGCAAGGAGTGGGGACTCCTAATATGACGGGAGCGGGAAGCGCGGAATCGGAAATTGCCACTCCCCAAGATGAGGTGTACAAGACTACAGCGGCCATAGCGCCGGTGCTGCTGCCCTTGATTGAGCACCTTGGTGCACTTAGCGATGAGGACATAGCGGCAGCCGATTAAGTGGTAGGCTTGTGGATGAGAAGTACTTCCCTGCTGGCGTCAGTGGCGCCCTTGTTCTGGTTGTACCATTTGCGGTTTGGGACAGCCCGCACTTCGCCCGACTGGATAGGCCCGACACGGGCTTCTTCAAACCTGGCGGCTTCCATGGCTGCCAAGTAATGCGGCAATTGCGCCTCAGCATTTGAGAAGGCAACTAGCTGGACTATCGTAGTGTCTGGTGAAGTGATCGCCCTAAGGTTTTGGAAAGCAGCACTGAGCCGCTCGAAGTAATTCTGCAACCCCAACGTGGACCGGCCGCCCATGGTGTAGTATGCCTCTCCGTGCCCGTCACGTAGGTCAGCAATCCAATATGGCGCAGGGGTTTCCCTTCTTCCTTGAATTTGCCATCGATGATACAAGACGTGTACCCCGGGGTATGGTGGGGAAGTCAGGATAAGCTTGGGGCTGATTCCCCGGCGTTTGATGACCCTTGCTAGCAGTGGGTTGACGGCGGAGTACGGCAACAAACGGCGATCCGCCGTGATCTTGTACTTATAAGTGCCGCTTTCCCTTGCCGCCGACACTAGTGCCGCTAGACCTTCCAACATTCCGTTGACACGCTCCTCCAAGTGGTCCGCAATATCGGCATTACTAGGGATATAGAGCCTGGAGTCGAGTGCCCATTGGCCAACACGGACAAGGGCACACCGAGCAAATCTACGCCTTCGCGCAAATCCAAGCCGGGCGGCTAATCCCGCCGCAGTGTCAAAAAAGGAGTAGCTGGCAAGGGGCATATTGTGGACGGGACTAGCGACCAACGGGGGCAAAGTGTCAAGCCCTGCGGCGGCACGCTTCACTCCGGCAACCCATGCAAGTATCTCGACAATATCCTGTTCGCTCAGAGGGGTGGTCTTCACCCTGGACACAAAATGGGAGAGTTCGTTTATGTCGGAGCCAATAGCGCGCCTACCGCTCGCGATGGCCTCCACAATGGTAGTCCCGCCCCCCATGAATGGATCTAGGACATAGTCCCCCGGTTCCGTTAATGCGTTCAGGATGTAGCGCACGAAGTTGGGGCTGAATCTAGCAGGGTACTTGTAGAAGTCATGCGTAAGACCCTGTACTCGGTGAGAGGAATGAAAGGCGGACTCAAACTCGGTCGTGTCAAGTTCTGTCGTGTTTTGCGGCTCTAGAGTGGCGGTGTGCGAAGCTAGTTCCACTCTTTACTCCTAGCTGTATTCCAGTCTTTGCAGGCTCAGCAAACGGTCCCCGCCGCGTCCTACCATATGAAGACGAACAACTCGCCCCCCTAGTTCCTTCTTAAAAACCGCGTGAACTCGTCGTTGTCCACTTTGCGGTTCTCGTTGACGCAGAGGATGGCGTATTGGATGAACATGCGGGCCAGGCCGGCGTGCTTGAGGGCGTCGGCGCCCATGACGACGCGGGGCAGCGGGCCGTTGAAGAAGATGTCGACGTCGCCGGGCTGGTCGTGGTCGACTTCCAGCGACACGGTGACGCCCGTGCTCTCCTGGATGCGCTGCTGCATGCGTTGGATGAACTCTTCGTCTTCCATGGCTCTACTCTGGGGCTACGCTGCCGCGGGGGCGCGGGCCGACAGCGGGATGCCCTGGGTGTAGATGTTGCGCAGGGACGACACCGACATGCTCACCACGATGATGCCTGCGAAGCCCAGGCCGAGGACCAACAGCACCGTCTGCACCCCTATGAATTCGACCGCGAAGCCGTTGACGAGGTTGAAGATTGCCATGGTGCCGCCCAGGTTGACCTGGTTGAGGCCGCTTATGCGACCTCGCATCTCCTCCGGCGCGAGCGTCTGCACCATTGCGCTCAGCAGCGCCATGAACGCCGCCTGCGACGCCCCCATGCCCGCGGCGGCCAGCAGCGCAATCTGCAGGGTGCCCGCGGAGGCCAGCCCCAGCATGGAGAGGCCGCTCACCAGCCCGGCGACAAGCAGCACGCGGCCGCGCATCCCTTCGGAGCGCACGCCCGCCACGATGATCGACGAGAGCAGCCCGCCGGCGCCCACGGCCATCATCAGGTAGCTCACGCCCTCGCGGTCCGCGTTCAACACGTTGATGGACATAGCGGGGAAGATGGCCTCGAAGGACATGGTCATGGCGCAGTGGAAGGCAACGATGGCGAAGAGCGCTCGAAGCTGCGTATGCCGGTAGACGACCCCCGCGGCGACCGCCATGCTGCTGAGGACGTTGGACCCGCGTCCCAGACCGCCGGTGGAGCGGGTCTGGATGCGGCTCACCATGACGAGGCCCACGACGTAAAAGACAGTGCAGCCGACGAATGCGGCGTCCGGCCCGTAGATCGCCAGCAGCGGCGCGATCAGCCCCGGCCCGATGAGCCGCGAGCCCTGCTGCGTCGCCGAGTTCAGCGACACGGCGTTCAGCAGCTTCTCGCGCGGGACGAGGTTGGGCACCAGCGAGGCGGTGGCGGTCATCTGGAAGGTGCGCGCGGTGCCGTTCAGCACGGACAGGACCAGCACGTGCCACAGCTCCAGGGAGCCAGAGAGGGCCAGCGCGGCCAGGATGCCGTTGTTGAAGGTATTTGCCCAATAGGCGGCGGCCAGAACGCTGCGACGGTTGAAGCGGTCGGCCAGGAAGCCGGCCAGCGGTGGAATGAGGAAGCGCGGGCCCATGGCGGCGAAGGTGACGATGCCCACCATGGCGGAGGAGTCGGACATCTCCAGCACGAGGATGCCCCGCGCGACGATGAGGGCCCAGTACGCCGACGCGCCGCCCATGGCCGCGAGCCACAGCCAGCGGTAGTCGCTGTACGCCAGCGCCGCGAAGTAGCGGGACGAAAGGCCGCGCAAAGCAGCTTTCACAGTCGACAACCCCTACGCTCAGGGATGATGCGGGCATTCTAGCACAGGGAAGGCGCGTGGGCTCGTGACCGCGCAGCGTCGAGGGCAAGCGGGCTGCTGCTTCTGCGGGTGCGGGCTAGCTCGACGTTGGGGCGCGGGTCGCGAAGAATCGCAGGAACAGGTAGCCCACGATGCCGGCCAGGAGCGAGGCGGCAAACACGCCGATCTTTGCCCGGTCGTCGAGGGCAGGGTCGTCGAAGGCAATCCCGGCGACGAAGATGGCGACGGTGAACCCGATGCCGGCCAGCATCCCCACGCCGAGCACCTGCGCCCAGTTGACCCCGGTGGGGAGACTGCCGATGCCCAGCCGCACGGCCAACCACGTCGCGCCCAGTACGCCACCAGCCTTGCCGACGGTGAGCGCGACGATGATGCCCAGCGTCACGGGGCTGGCGCTCGCTTCCGAGAGGGTGTCGGACGTGAAGACGATGCCGGCGTTGGCCAGCGCGAAGAGGGGCAGGATGAGGAAGCTCACCCAGGGGTGGACCACTCCCTCGATGCGCTCCATGGGCCCCTCGGTGCCGCGGCTGAGCCGTTCGATCTCCTCCACAATCGTCTGCGCCTCTTCCTCGTCGCCGTTCTCCATTGCCACCCGGAAGTCCTTGAGCAGGGTGTCGACGGTGGCGGCGTAGTTCTTTCGCTGGAGCGTCGGGTTGGAGGGAACGATCGCCGCCAGTGCGACGCCCGCCAGGGTAGCGTGGATGCCGGACTCCAGCAGGAATTGCCACATGACGACACTCAGGACCAGGTAGAAGCCGAAGGAACCCACGCCGAACCGGACGCATGCCGCGATCACGCCGAAGATGGCAACGGCCAGGCCAAGGTCGACCCAGCTGATGGCGTCCGAGTAGAAGATGGCGATCACGGCAATCGCGCCGAGGTCGTCGACCACCGCCAGCCCGAGGAGGAACACGCGCAGCTCGGCGGGGATCCGTTTGCCTAGCAGCGCCAGGATGCCGAGGGCGAAGGCGATGTCGGTTGCCATGGGGATGCCCCAGCCGGCGGAGCCCTCGCCCGTGCCGTTGAAGGCGACGTAGATCAGCGCGGGGGCCGCCATGCCGCCTATTGCCGCCGCCACCGGCACGATGGCCTTCCTGAAGCTCGACAGCTCCCCGTGGAGCAGCTCTCGCTTGATCTCCAGCCCCACGATGAAGAAGAAGACCGCCATGAGGCCGTCGTTGACGAAGTGCCCGAGGTTCTCAGAGATGGCGAATATGTGGATGTCGAAGGAGAGGTGGGTGTGCCAGAAGTCGGCGTACGACTCGGACCACGGCGAGTTCGCCCAGCCAAGAGCCGTCGCCGCGGCCAACAGCAGGATGACCGCACCGACCTCCTCGGTGTGGATGTAGGACTGTATGGGGCCCCGAAGCGACCGAACGAAGGACGTCGGCTCCTTCAGGCCCTTGCGTATGCGAAGAAATCTGTCCATCTGGTGGTGTGCCCCTGGCGCGGGAAGTGCGCCATTTTAGCACAAGGGGCGGGAGGGGCGTTGTCTCCTCGGGCCGCCGAACCGCCCGGTTTGCGCTCTCGACTACGCGCTGTGTCCGTTGACGCCGTTGCTCGCGCTCAGTAGGCTCACGCCTGTACCGGCAGGACGCGCACGCGGCGAAACCCGTAGGAGACTGGCTGGCATGGTCATGCGCAACGCAGCTCCCGTCATCGACATCCAGGGCCTGCACAAGCAGTACGGGTCCGTTCGTGCGCTGAACGGGCTTGACCTGGCGGTCAATGAGGGGGAGATCTTCGGATACCTCGGCCCGAACGGCGCGGGCAAGAGCACGACGATAAACATCGTCCTCGGCTTCATCAAGGCGACGTCCGGGGCAGTGCGGGCCTTTGGGCTGGACCCGCGAACCGACGGGGCAGAGGTGCGCAGGCGCATCGGTTTTCTGCCTGAGTCGCCCCGGCTGTACGAGGACATGACCGGCATTGAGTTTCTCGAATATGTCGGCAGGCTGCAGACTGGCGGAGACGCCCCTGACTGGAAACCGTACTGCGACCGGCTGGACCTGGGGCCGGCGGCCCTCGCCCGCAAGATAAAGGGCTACTCCAATGGCATGAAGCAGAAGATCGCCCTCGTGCAGGCGCTTCAGCACCAGCCGAGCCTGCTCATCCTCGACGAGCCCACGTCCGCCCTCGACCCCATCTCGCAGCAGGCCTTCTTCGAGCTGCTGCGCGACGCTCGTGCCGGCGGCGCGACCATCCTCTTCTCCTCCCACAATCTCTGGGAGGTGGAGCAACTCTGCCACCGCGTCGCGATAGTGCGGCAGGGCCGCGTCGTCGAGAGCGGGCGAGTGGACGAGCTCCAGGAGCGGCGGGCCCGCATCGTGGAGGTGGTGTTTCGCGACGGCGGCCCTGACGAGCTGGACGTGCCGGGCGCGCAGGTGGTCTCCCGGAACGGCGCCCGCTGGCATCTCAGCGTTCGTGGGGACCCCAACGCCATCGTCCGCGCGCTGGCCCAGTACGACCTTGACGACTTCGTCATGGAGCACCCGCGGCTCGAGGACATCTTCATGGACTACTACCAGCAGCAGCCGGAGGAAGAAAGCGGCGAGGCATCGTGAGCACGCCAGACCGCCATGCGGCAGGGTTGCTTGTCATGGCAGCGGCCCGCCATCGCGCAAGGCAGGGTGAACAATGACCATCGTCTTTCTACAATCACTGAAGAACCAGCGGACGACGATCCTGGTCCTCTGCCTTGCCTTGATAGCCTTCGAGGCCCTAATCGCGGCCACGTTCAACAGCCTCTATGAGGGTCTGCCGGACCTCGCGAGGGACCTGCTTAGAGCCGGGGGCGGGTCACCGACCGCCTATCAGGCCGCGATCGGCTTCCGGCATCCGATGTTCCTGGTTGTCGTCGTCGGATTCGTGATCGCGGCCTCCTCCGGAGCCATGGCGCGGGAGATCGAGCGCGGGACGGCGTTCATCCTGCTGGCACGGCCAATCGAGCGGTACAAGGTCGTGCTCGTCAGGGTGGCCACGATGGTGATTGTGCTGTTGCTGATGCTGCTGGCCGCGTTCGTGGGAGTCGCGCTGGGGGCGCAGGTCTTCGGCCTTCCCGAGCTCGACTACGGTCTCCTGGCGCTGGGGCAGGTCAACGCGCTGTTCCTGCTGACCGCCGTGGCAGGCTACAGTCTCCTCGTCTCGTCGCTTTCCAGCGATGGCGGCAAGGCCACCTCGATTGCCGGGGGGCTTGCCGTCGTATTTTTCTTCGTCGACTACTTGGCCAGCACGTTGGAGGGGGCGGAGGCCATCGGTAGGCTCTCCCTCTTCCACTACTACGACCCCGCCACCGTCGTCACCGAGGGGATGCTCGACCCGCTCAACATCGGGGTGCTGGCCGTCGTCACCGCCGTCGGGTTGGGCGCCGCCCTGGTGGCGTTCCAGCGCCGCGACATCACGCGGTAGTCGCGCAGTGGCTCTCATTTAGCAGTCGGCCCCGCTCATGACGCCGCGATGCTCGCATGCTATAGTTGTGCGCGGAGGGTTTCCATGCCTGAGGGGTATGCTCTGAACTACACCGCCGTCGTTATCGTCGGGGCCGTGGGGCTGCTGGCGATGGGCGGCATGCTGGCCGCCAGCTTCCTTATGGCGCCCAGGCGACAGTCTGACGCGAAGGAACTGCCCTTCGAGTGCGGCATCCCGCCGACGCCCTTCTCCTGGTCGCAGATCCACGTGCGCTACTACATCTTCGCCATCCTCTTCCTGCTGTTCGACGTGGAGGCCGTCTTCCTCTTCCCGTGGATCCTTATCTTCCTCGAGGGCGCCTCGTGGGTCTTCTACGAGATGATCCTGTTCATCGCCATCCTGCTCTTCGGCGTGCTGTACGGGTGGCGCAAGGGGGTACTGCAGTGGCGGTAGAGAAGGACAAGCCCACCTGGGGCATCAGTCCGGTGGTGCCGGGCTGGTACCAGAAGTGGGAGCGAAGCAGCAGCATGGACCTGCCGCCAAGTTCGGCGGCGGAGGGGAATGTCGCGCCGCCGGCCCTCTACCGGAGCGCGACGCCCGGCATCATCACCGCCAAGCTGGAGGACCTGCTGGGGCTGGCGCGAAAGAACTCGCTGTGGCCGCTCACCTTCGGGCTCGCCTGCTGCGCCATCGAAATGATGTCGACGTACATGGCGAACCACGACCTCGACCGCATGGGCATCGTCACGTGGCCGTCGCCGAGGCAGTCGGACGTGATGATCGTCGCGGGGACCGTGGTGAAGAAGATGGCGGAGCCCATCAAGCTGCTGTACGAGCAGATGCCGGAGCCCAAGTGGGTCATCGCGATGGGGAGTTGCGCCACCAACGGCGGGCCGTACTACCGGTCCTACTCCGTGGTGATGGGCGTCGACCACATCGTGCCGGTGGACGTGTACATCCCCGGATGCCCGCCGCGGCCCGAGGCGCTGATGGACGGGCTGCTGCGGCTGCAGGACAAGATCCAACACGATGCGAGGCGATATGGAGGAAGCAACCCCCCCGCTCCCCCAGGAGAGCGCGCCCTCCCCGGAGAGGGCGCCGGCGCCGGCGAGAGCGCCTAGGCAACCGACCCCGGAGCCCATCGGGCTGGATGCGCGCGGTGAGGCCCTCAAGGCGCTGCTGCCCGGACCCCTGGCCGGCTACGAGCCCGAGGTGGACACCGCCCTGGACGAGGTGGTGGTCACGGTGCCGTCGGAGCGGCTGCTGGACGCCTGCGCCACCCTTCGCAACGACCCCTCCCTGTCGTTCGACTACCTGCGTTGCCTCTCCGTTGTCGACTACGAAGACCGGTTTCAGGTGGTCTACCACCTCTGGTCGCGGGAGCACCGGCACAAGCTGACGTTGAAGGTGGATGCCCCGCCGGAATCGCCGTCGGTGCCCTCGGTGATGGGCGTGTGGCGCGGCGCCGACTGGTTCGAGCGCGAGGGCCACGACCTCTTTGGCGTCGAGTTCCCCGGACACCCGGAGCTGAAGGTCCTCATCCTGTACGAGGGCTTCGAGGGTTTCCCGGGGCGCAAGTCGTTCCCGTTCCACGATTACCAGGAGTGGTAGGCGGCGCGGCCAAGGCGAAACTTGACTGCGGAGTCGGGAACGAATACGGTGTGGCGAATAGTTGCTCTTGTTGATATAGAGCAATCCTATAACTCCGTCTAACAAGCTATAGAGCGCGTTGCCAGAGTTGGACGACTAGGGCCTTTGCCCGTATACTCCCCTAGTCGTTTGACCTATGTCGTCAGTCTAGTGTACAGAGGAGTTCAGCCATGGCCGGGAGTTTCGATTTCGCGCTAGCCATCGGTGGAGAGGCGGGCCAGGGCATCGCCACGCCGGGGAACATTCTGGCGCGGTTGTTCATTCGCAGGGGCCTCCATCTCAACGCATACAACGCCTACCAGTCCATCGTGCGAGGCGGCCATATCTTCCTGACGATCCGCATCGCGCAGGAGCCGGTATACACTCACGGGGACAAGCTGGACCTGCTGCTCTGCCTGAACCAGGACACCATGGATCGGCACCTGGGCCTCATGGGCGAGGGCACACGCGCGATCTTCAACAGCGACTCCATCAACCCCGGCAACCCGCGACAGGGCGTGGAGCTCTGCCCCATCCCGGTGTCGCAGGTGAGCGGGAGCCGCAACCGGCTGATGCAGAACACGGTGGCCGTCGGCGCGACGTGCGCGCTGCTGCAGCTTGACTTCGGCATCCTTGAGGACAGCTTGAGGGTGCGGTTCGCGCGGCAGGGGCAGTCGGTGGTCGACGAGAACGTCGGCGTGGCCCGAGTCGGATACGACTACGCGCAGGAGAACTTTACGTCGTACCCCATGGCGCTGCCGGAGAACGACAATCCGCTGGCGCAGTGGTCCGGCAACGATGCCATCGCGATGGGCGGGGCCGCGGCGGGTGTGAAGTTCTACGCCGCCTACCCCATGAGCCCCTCCACCGGCGTGCTGCACTGGATGGCGCAGAACGCCCGCGACCTGGGCATCATGGTGCGGCAGGTTGAGGACGAGATCGGCGTTGCGAACATGGTCATCGGCGCATCGCACGTGGGCGCACGAGCCATGGCCGCCACCTCCGGCGGCGGGTTCGCCCTGATGTCGGAGGCCGTCGGCGCCGCCGCAATGATGGAGATCCCCATCGTGCTGGTGAACGTGCAGCGGGCCGGCCCGTCGACGGGCGTGCCTACAAAGACGGAGCAGGGCGACCTCTGGCAGATGCTGGGCGCCAGCCAGGGCGACTTCCCCCGGCTTATCGTGGCGCCGCTGGACGCCCTCGACGCGTACAACAGCATCCCCGAGATATTCAACCTGGTGGACCACTACCAGTGCCCCGGCCTGGTGCTGTCCGACCTGCTGATCTCCGAGGGCACCTTCAGCGTGAACCCGGACGACATCAACATGAACCCCGAGAGAGACCGCGGGCAGTTGATCACGACGCCCTCGCCGGGCAACGGCTACCTGCGCTACAAGGACACCGAGGACGGGATCTCCCCGCGGGCGCTGCCCGGCACTGAGGGCTACGTCCACGTGGTGTCCACCGACGAGCACGACGAGGACGGCGGCCTCATCAGCGACGAGTACACCAACCCCTACAAGCGCCGCGCCATGGTGGAGAAGCGCGCTCGCAAGATCAGCAACATGGTCGAGAGCGTCGCCGCGCCGGAGCTCTTGGGCCCCGCGGACGCCGACGTGACCATCGTCGGCTGGGGTTCCTCGGACGGGGCCATCAAGGAAGCCATCGCGCAGCTCAGCGCCGAGGGGGTCTCGGTCAACCACCTGCAGGTCAAGTGGATCGTTCCCTTCCACGGGGACGCCATCGCCGAGGTGGTGCGGGCTGCCAAGAAGCCCATCATCGTGGAGAACAACTACACGGGCCAGTTCTACCGCTACCTGCGGAGTGAGACCGGCCTGACCATTGACAGCCACATCCGCAAGTACGACGGCGAGCCCTTCATGCCCCACCACATCGCCAACGGCGTGCGGGAGATACTGGCCGGGCGGGAGGACGTGTTCGTCCCCTACCAAGAAGTCAACGTTTAGGGAGGAATGGCCATGACCACTGGCAGTGCACAAATGACGGCTGCAAACTTCCGCTCCGGGATAAACCCGGACTGGTGCCCGGGGTGCGGAGACTTCGGCGTGCTGAACTCGCTGCAGAGGGCGTGCGCCGAGCTGGGCCTCCAACCGCACCAGATCCTGACGGTGAGCGGCATCGGCTGCTCCTCCAACCTGCCGGGCTACATCAACGCCTACGGTGCGCACACGCTCCACGGGCGCTCACTGCCCGTGGCCTCGGGGGCAAAGCTCGCCAACCATGAGCTGACCGTCATCGCGACCGGCGGCGACGGCGACGGCTACGGCATCGGCGGCAACCACCTGACCCACACCGCGCGCCGCAACATCGACATCACCTACATCGTCATGAACAACCAGATCTATGGCCTCACCACGGGACAGGTCTCGCCGACCAGCCGCCTGGGGATGAAGACCAAGAGCACCCCCTTCGGCAACGTGGAGTCGCCCCTGAACCCCATCACCTCCGCCATCATGAACGGCGCGACGTACGTTGCGCGGGCCTTTAGCAGCGACATCCGTCACACGACGGCGCTCATCAAGGGCGCCATCGAGCACAAGGGCTTCGCGCTGGTGGACGTCTTCAGCCCCTGCGTCACCTTCAACGACGACAACTCGAACGACTTCTTCAAGCAGCGGGTCGCCAAGCTCGAGGACCAGGGCCACGACCCCCAGGACTGGAAGGCCGCTTGCGAGAAGGCCATGGAGTGGGGCGACATCATCAACATCGGCCTCTTCTTCCAGGGCAACGACATCCAAACGCTGGGCATGCGGGAGCCGGTGCTGGAGAAGAACGGCCCCCTCGCCCACCGCGATATGGAAATCTCAGACGAGCAGCGCGAGAAGATCGTCCGCCGCATGATGTAAACGGCTTGTGAGGCGGCAACGTGCCGCTTCGGTCGCCGGGTCGGCGGGTTAATCGGGGGGGCACTGCTGCCTTGGACAACGTACGCCGCGCGCACGCACGGCAGTCCCTTCGACGGGCCGCCTGAGACCCCACGGCGGGAAGCAACTCGGGTGGAGAGGGCATGACGGAAGCCCAGCGCCTTGAATCCGTAGATATCCTTGTGAACATGGGGCCACAACACCCGTCAACCCATGGCGTCTTCCGCATGGTGCTCTGGGTGGACGGCGAGCGTGTCGTCGACTGCGACCCCCACATCGGCTATCTGCACCGCGGCTCCGAGAAGCTCTCCGAGGGTGAGCTGTACCCGCAGATCATCACCCTCTTCGACCGGCTGGACTACATCGGCAACTTCAACACGGAGTTGGCCTTCGTCGGCGTCGTCGAGAAGCTCATGAACCTCACCGTCCCCGAGCGCGCCGAGTACATCCGCGTCATCCTCTGCGAGCTCAACCGCATCTCCAGCCACATGCTCTTCTACGGCACCATGGGCCTCGACGCCGGCGCCATGACCCCCATCCTGTACGGCTTCCGGGAGCGCGAGCGCATCCAGAACCTCTTCGAGGCCGTCACGGGCGCGCGCATGATGCACAACTACTTCCGCATCGGCGGCCTGCGCGAGGAGCCGCCGGACGACTTCGTCGCACGCGTGCAGGGCGTGCTGCCCGCCATCGAGCAGGGCATCGAGGAGGGCGACCGGCTGCTCACGTACAACGAGGTCTTCTTGGCGCGGTCGAGGGGCATCGGCGTCATCAGCGGGCAGGACGCCCTCGACTACGGCATGACGGGGCCGTCGCTGCGGGCCTCCGGCATTCCCGACGACATCCGCGCCATCGAGCCCTACTCCGTCTACGACCGCTTCGAATTCGACATCCCCATCGGCGAGAACGGCGACACCTGGGACCGCTACGCCATGCGCGTCGAGGAGATGCGGCAGTCGGTGAAGATCGTGAAGCAGGCGCTGGAGCAGATGCCCGAGACCGGCCCCATCAAGGCGGCGGGCGTCCGCGCCATCCCGCGGCCCCCCAAGGGCGAGGCCTACTTCCGCTCCGAGAACCCTCGCGGCGAGATCGGCGTGTACTTGGTCAGCGACGGCGGCGACAAGCCGTACCGGCTCAAGATCCGGCCACCCTCCTTCGCCAACCTGCAGGCGCTGCGGCCATTGCTGCGCAACTCCTACGTGGCCGACGCCGTCATGATCCTGGGCTCCCTGGACATCGTTCTGGGGGAGGTGGACCGGTGATCCTCCGCCTTGCCCTCCTCCTAGGAGTCGTTTCCATTGTCGCGCTGGTGGCGCTGGCCGTCGTGTTGGGCGGCGAGGACGCGCTGCTGCTCGTGATACGCGCGGGTGCGCTGCTGACCATCCTGAGCGTCGTCGTGCTCTCGCTGACGTGGCTCGAGCGCAAGGCGCTGGCGCGCATCCAACAGCGCATTGGCCCGATGCGCGTGGGCCCCTTCGGCCTGCTGCAGCCCATCGCCGACGCCCTGAAGCTGGTGGTCAAAGAGGACATCATGCCGGCGTGGGTGGACAAGCCCATCTACTGGCTGGCCCCGCTGGCGGTCTTCGTGCCGAGCTTCCTCGTGTGGGTGGCCGTGCCCTTCAGCTCGGACCTCGTCCTGCGGAACATGGACCTTGGCTTGCTCTACATCCTCGCCATGTCCGTGATCTCCATCATCGGGTTGATCATGGCGGGCTGGGCCTCCGCGAACAAGTACGGCGTCATGGGCGGCCTTCGCAGCGCAGCGCAGCTCATCAGCTACGAGATCCCCCTGATCGTCATCGCCATGACGATTGCGATGCTGGCGGGGACCCTGAACCTGACGGAGATCGCGGTGGGGCAGGGCTACCAGTGGTACATCCTGCTGCAGCCGATGGGGGCCGCCATCTTCCTGCTGGCGGGCCTCGCCGAGGTGGGCCGCAGCCCCTTCGACATCTTCCAGGCAGAGTCGGAGCTGGTTGGCGGGCCGTTCATCGAGTACAGCGGCGCGCACTGGTCCATCTTCTTCCTCGCCGAGTACATGAACACCTTCCTAGTGGCGGCGCTGGTGACCATCTTCTTCCTGGGTGGCTGGTCAGGCCCGTTCTTGCCGGAGGTGCTCTGGTTCCTCATCAAGTGTTACACCGTCATCCTGGTGATCTTCTGGCTTCGAGGGACGCTGCCGCGGCTGCGCATCGACCAGCTCATGGCCTTCGGCTGGCAGGCGCTGGTGCCGCTGTCCTTCCTCAACTTCGTACTGGTGGCGTTCGTGCTGTTCTACGGCTGGCCGGTCTGGGTGCACACGATACTTGGAGTCGTCATGTTGGTGGCCGCGGGCATCTTCATCCACACGCGGTCGGCATCGAAGTCGGCGCGGCCCCAGGTAAAGCTGGTATCCGCACGGGAGGTGCGACGTGCTTAGTTCACTCAAGGGAATGTTGATGACGCTGCGGACGGCGATGCGAAAGCCCGTTACGGCGCAGTACCCCAAGCAGCACCTGCCCCTGCAGGAGCGGCAGTGGGGCTTCCCCGCGCTGACGTGGGACGGCGAGGTCGGCGAGCCGTACTGCGTGGGCTGCATGGTCTGCGTGCGCATGTGCCCGACGCAGTGCATGTCCGGCACCATGATCGATAACCCCCTTCACGCCGAGGGAAAGAGCACTCGCCGCAAGATCATTGGCGATTTCGAGATCAACCTCGGCCGCTGCATCCTCTGCGGCATCTGCGTCGAGGTCTGCAACTTCGACGCGATCGAAATGAGCCACGAGCACGAGATCAGCCACTACGCCCGCGACGGGCGCCGCTCCGACCTGCCGGTGCTTCTGGAAATGGGCGTGAAGTACCAGCGCGAGTCCAACTGGCTCCCCCCCACGAAGAAGAAGGCCGCTGTAGCCGCTGCAGCCAAGGCCGCCGCCACCTCGGGTGGCGCTGCCCCCGCCGTCGAAGCCGCTGCCCCCGCCTCCGAGGCCTCTGCCGGTGAGGAAGCCTCAGCCTCCGAGAATGAGGATGCGTCCTCCAAGAAAGAGGATGCGTCCTAATGGACGCGCAGGCGATCGCCTTCGCCATCGTTGCCGTGGTGGCTTTGGCCAGCGGCGTTGGCGTCGTGACGAGCCGCAACGTGGCCCACGCGGCCCTCTTCCTGCTGGTCAGCCTGGGCTCGGTGGCCGGCGTCTTCATCCTGCTCGTCGCCGAGTTCCTGGCGCTGGTGCAGGTGCTCATCTACGGCGGCGCGGTAACCATCGTGTTGCTCTTCGCGATGATGCTGACCCGCGCCGAGGATTTTTCCAACGTGCGCGCCAACCCGCAGTGGGCCGTCGCGGCGGTGGCCGCCTTGGGCGTCCTCGCGGCGCTTGGCACCGTCATCCTGAGCAACCGCCTCGACACGCAGGAGCTGCGCGGTCCAAGCCTGGAGCAGTTGGGCGGCGAGCTCTTCACCAACTGGGTGATTCCCTTTGAGATCGCGTCGCTGGTGCTGCTGATGGCCCTCATCGGCGCAATCATCCTCGCGAGGGCGTCGGACAGCGACTCGACGCCGGGTGACGGGGGCTAGGCATGGAGCTGTACCACGTCGAGCTGCTGAGCGCCGCGCTGTTCGCCATTGGAGTGTATGGCGTGCTGGCGCGGCGCAACGCCGTCATGGTGCTCATGGCCGTCGAGCTGATGCTCAATGCGGTGACGATCAACGCCGTGGCCTACGCGGCCTTCCTGGACCCCGGCAGGCTGGTGGGACAGGTGATCACGGTATTCGTCATCACGGTCGCCGCCGCCGAGGTTGGCCTCGCGATGGCCATCATCCTGCGGCTGTACCGCGTCCGCGCCACGGCCAACCTGGACGAAGCGGACTCGATGCGAGGGTAACCAGTTTCCGTTCGCCCTGGGGGAAATCGAGGGGCGAACACGGCATCGAGGGTGCGATTCGCGCCCTTGCGGCAACTACGAAGGAAAGTGTGGAGGGAGCGTGACCGGAGCGCGCATACACAAGGTGGAGGCACGGCAATGATGGAATGGGCTTGGCTCATCCCGTCGCTGCCCGCCATTGCCTTCGCCTTCATGGCGACGCTGGGACGGCGCCTGCCCACGTGGTCGGCCATCGCCGCGACGGGGTCCATGGCCGTCAGCTTCGTGCTCTTCTTCTTCGTGTTCGCCGACTGGTTCGGCCAGAAGTCGTTCCCTGACAACTACACGTTCACGTACAGCATCGACTGGCTGCGGGCCGGCGCCGGCGACGCCGTCGCCGTCCTGACGTGGGGCATGTTGATCGACCCCATCACCCTGACGATGGTGGGCCTCGTGACGGCGGCCGCGCTGGGCATTCAGGTCTACTCGTGGGGCTACATGGCCCACGAGCCGCGCTTCACGTGGTTCTTCGCCGTCCACTCCCTGTTCGCCGCGGCGATGCTTGCGTTGGTGATGGCCGACAACCTGCTGCTGCTGTACATCGCGTGGGAGCTCGTGGGCATCTGCAGCTACCTGCTCATCGGCTTCTTCTACGACCGGCGCTCGGCGGCTGAGGCTGCCAAAAAGGCCTTCATCACCACGCGAGTTGGCGACGTCGGCCTGCTCATCGGCATCCTGCTGCTGTTCGCGCAGACGGGCACCTTCGAGCTCTCCGGGCCCGATGGTATCTTCGCGGCGCTGGCGAACGGCGACCTCTCGGACGCCGTGGTGACCGGCGCAGCGCTCCTCATTCTCATGGGCGCCATCGGCAAGTCGGCGCAGTTCCCGTTCCACGTATGGCTGCCGGATGCGATGGAAGGCCCGACCCCCGTCAGCGCGCTGGTGCACTCGGCCACGATGGTCGTGGCGGGCGTGTACCTCGTGGCGAGGCTCTTCCCCTTCTTCGTGGCCTCGGAGTCGGCGGCGCTGCTGGTCATGAGCCTCGGCGCGATCACGGCGCTCGGCGCGGGCGCGATGGCGCTGGTGATGACGGACATCAAGCGCGTGCTGGCCTACTCGACGCTGACGGACCTGGGGTTCATGATGCTGGCCCTGGGTGCGGGCAGCCTGACGGCGGGCATGTTCCACCTGCTGATACACGGCTTCTCGAAGGCCATCCTCTTCCTTGGCGCGGGCAGCATCAACCACGGCAGCGGGCAGACGGACATCCGGCAGATGGGCGGCCTGTGGCGGCGAATGCCCCTGACCGCGCTGGCCTTCGGAATTGGCGCCCTCTCGCTGGGCGGCATCCCGCCCTTTGGCGGCTTCTTCAGCAAGGACGAGGTCTTCCTCGGCGTCTTCCACGGGCAGTTCGGCTGGTTCTTCCTCGGCGTGGCGCTGACCGTGGGCTTCATGAAGGCGCTCTACATGGGCCGCGTCTTCTTCGCCGCCTTCCTCGGCCCGCTGAAGCCGGAGAACGAGCACGCTCACGAGTCCGGCCCCGCGATGCTGACCCCGATGCTGGCCTTCGCGACATTTGCGCTGCTCGGCGGCTTCCTCGCCCTCGGCTGGACCGACGGCTACCAGGGCTTCGGCTACTTCGTCTTCGCCGACGACCACCAGGAGGCATTCCACATCAACTGGTTGATCGCGGGCGCGTCGGTGCTGCTGGCCGTCGCGGGCTTCGTCATCGCGTGGATGGCCTACGTCACCGGCAGCCTGAAGACCGAGGGGATCATCGCGAGCGTCCGCCCCGTGCACACGCTGGTTGCCAACAAGTTCTACGTGGACGAGGTCTACCAGTGGACCATCGACACGGTGGTGCTCACGCTGGGCAACGCCATCGCCTTCATCGACCGGAGAATCGTGAACGACGTCGGGGTGAACGGTCCGGGCTTCGCCACGGAGTGGTCGGGCAGGGTCATGCGCAACGTGCAGACGGGCAAGGTTTACAGCTACGCGCTGGGCATGGTGCTCGGGTTCCTGGCCCTCGCGGTGGCGTGGTGGTTGGCGCTATGACCCCTGCCGGATTCTCCGTGTCGACCCTCGCCAGGGAGCTCGCGCTCGCCGAGGCGGTCGACCGCTGGGTGCAAAAGGGCTGGTTCGTCGCCGCGCAGGGCGAGGACGTTGTCGAGATGCGCAAGCCCAAGCGGCCGCTCAGCCCGTTGGTCGCGCTGGGGGCTCTGGCCATTGGCACGCGACTGCCCGGGAGCTGTCTGGCCTACGGCTTGGCGTTTCTGGCCGTTTATGCGCTCATCAGTGAGCGGGCGGTGTACATCACAGTGGACATCGACGGGAATGTCCGGGAAGAACGGTTTCGCTGATCATGGGACGCATGGCGCACAGGGCGGCCCCACGCCCATCACAGCATCGCGCGGCGGCCCCCGCATGGGGTTCGCGCGCCCAAGGATGGGCGTGTGAATAGCATGGAGAGCGTCCTGCTCTTTGCGCTTATTGCGGTGCCCTTCTTCGGGGCGCTCGTGCTCGTGCTGTTCCCGGCAGACAAGCACAGCCTCATCCACTGGTACACGCGGGCCATCGCCCTGGCCGGGCTGGTGATGGCGGTGCTCCTCTTCCTCACGTACGACACCGACGGCGACCTGACCAAGTACACCGTCGACTTCCCATGGCTGCCCGCGCTGGGCGTCCGCTACTCGCTGGGCATCTCCGGCATCACGACGCCCCTCGTCCTGCTGAACGCCATCATCTTCATGGCGGGCGTGCTGGTGTCCTGGAACGTGACCCACCGGCCCAAGGACTTCTTCATCTGGCTGATGCTTCTGGTCGCGGGCGTGTACGGCGTCTTCCTGTCCACGGACCTCTTCTTCCTGTTCTTCTTCTACGAGCTGGCCGTTGTGCCGATGTACCTGCTCATCGGCGTGTGGGGCAGCAGCACCGACTTCCGGGCCCAGGACCCCGTCGAGGGGCGCGGCTTCGGCGGCGGCGGAAAATACAATCGCCCCAAGGAATACGGGGCGATGAAGCTCATGCTCTACCTCGTCGCGGGCAGCGTGCTGGTGTGGGTCGCCATCATCGCGGTGTGGGCCGAGGCGCGCTCCGTGACGGACGTGGCCACCTTCTCCATCGCCGCCCTTGCCGATGTGGAGTACTCCGAGAACTTCCAGCGCCTCTTCTACCCCTTCTTCATGGTCGGCTTCGGTGTGCTGGCGGGTCTGTGGCCCTTCCACACCTGGTCGCCCGACGGCCACGTCGCCGCCCCGACGGCCGTCAGCATGCTGCACGCCGGTGTGCTGATGAAGCTCGGCGCATTCGGAATCCTGGCCGTCGGCATGGTCATCCTCCCCGACGGCGCGCACGACTGGGCGCCCGTGCTCATCGGCCTCGGCACGGTCAACGTGCTCTACGGCGCCATCTCCGCGCTCGGCCAGCGAGACCTCAAGTACGTCATCGGCTACTCCAGCGTCAGCCACATGGGCTACGTGCTCATGGGATTGGGGACGCTGGAGGTCATCGGACTCAACGGCGCTGTCTTCCAGATGTTCTCCCACGGCATCATGACAGGCCTCTTCTTCGCCATGGTCGGCATCATCTACGAGCGCACCCACCTCCGCGACATCACCGTCCTCGAGGGCCTCGGCAAGCGCATGGGCGTCACCGGCGCGTTCCTCGCCGTGGCGGGCCTGACCTCGCTGGGGCTGCCGGGGTTCAGCAGCTTCGTCGCCGAGCTCCTCGTGTTCATCGGCGCCTTCCGCACGTACCCGATTCTCGGCGTGCTCGCCGTCATCGGCGCGGCCATCACCGCGGTGTACATCCTGCGGCTGCTGGGCAAGGTCTTCTTCGGCCCCATCAGCGACCGCTGGGCGAACCTCGAGGACGCCAAGCCCCTCGAGGCGGCCGTCGGCGCGGCGTTGGTCGGCGTGCTGCTGCTCTGGGGGCTCTACCCCTTCCGCATCGTCGAGATCATCGACAGCGGTGTGAAGCCGCTGCTTGAAGGGATGGGCCTCGCATGACGACGGACGTCCGCTTCGAGCTGCTGGCGCCCGAGTTCCTCGTCGCGGGACTCGCCTTCCTCGTGTTCGTGCTGGACTTCATCGTCCGCCCGGCCCGAAAGGACATCCTTGCGTGGGTCTCCGTCGCCGGGCTGGCCGCCATCATCGCCTTCACCGTCCCCTTCCTGCTGAACGAGCACGACAGTCTCTTCAGCGGCCTCTACCGCGTCGACAGCTACGCCCTCTTCTTCAAGGTCCTCTCGATGGGCGTCGGCATTGCAGTCGTCCTTGGCTCGCTGCACTACGTGAACAAGCACCTGACGCACCCCGGCGAGTACTACGCCATCATCGTCGTCTCCGTGCTGGCGATGATGATGATGGCGGCGTCTGGCGAGCTTCTGACCGCCTACCTCTCGCTGGAGCTGCTGAGCTTCTGCCTGTACATCCTGAGCGGGTACGCGCTGCAGGACCGCCGCTCCAACGAGGCCTCCGTGAAGTACGTGCTGCTGGGCGCCTTCTCCTCCGGCCTGCTGCTCTACGGCATCGTCCTGCTCTACGGGGCGCTCGGCACGACGCACTTCGCGGAGATGGCGGCGGGCCTCTCGGCCGCGGGCGACATCGACGGGCGGATGCTGGTGGGCCTCGCGCTCGTCGTGGCCGGCCTCGGCTTCAAGCTCGCCGCGGTGCCCTTCCACATGTGGGCCCCCGACGTATACCAGGGCGCGCCGATGCCCATCACGGCCTACATCGCCGTGGGCTCCAAGGCGGCGGCCTTCGCCCTCGTGCTGCGCCTCTTCTACGAGGGCCTCGCGCCCGCCTACGACCAGTGGCAGATGCTCATTGCGGGCATGGCCGCCCTGACCATGGTCTTCGGGAACGTCGTCGCCATCGTGCAGAGCAACGTGAAGCGCATGCTGGCCTATTCGAGCGTGGGGCAGGTTGGCTTCCTCCTCATGGGTGTCGCGGCCCTCTCGCCGCTGGCGTCCAACGGGCTCATGGTGCACCTCGTGGGCTACTCGCTGACGAACTTCGCGGTGTTCTTCGCCATCACGGCCTTCTACAACGCGACGGGCAAGGACGAGATCTCGGACTTCGCCGGGCTTGCGGGGCGCGCGCCCTTCCTCGCGGCAGCAATCACCGTTGGGCTGTTCTCGCTGGCGGGGCTGCCCTTCCTCGCGGGCTTCGTCACCAAGTTCTACCTCTTCTCGGCCGCCGCTGCCGAGGGGCTGCTGTGGCTGGCGGGCGTCGCCATGGCGGCGAGCCTCATCTCCCTCTACTACTACCTGAACCTCATCCGCCAGATGTACATCGAGAAGGCCCCGGAGGACGAGGGCGGCTCCGTGGCCATCGCCGTGCCGCGCGTGCTCTACGCGGTCATCGGCGCGATGACCCTCGGCGTCGTGCTGCTCGGCATCTACCCCAACCCGGTCATGGCCGCCATCGAGGGCGCCACCGCGTCGCTCTTCCCCAGCGACGGCGTCTTGACGGCCCTGGGCGCCGCCGGACAGTAACCGCGCCGGCGCTGCCGGACGGTGACAGCCCCGCCCTCGTCGTGTACCATTTGAGCATCACCCACTAACCCCTATCCTCATTGTGTTCGGGAGGAACCATGGCCGCCGTACCCATCGTCTACACCCTGCGCACCTGACCCACGTGTGAGGCGCTGCGCGTTGCGTGGAAGGAACAGGGCATCGAGTTCGAAGAGCGGATGGTCGACAGCAACCAGGCGTACATGGACGAGGCCCGCCTCTACGGCGAGGCCGTTCCCATCATCGTCTTCCCGGACGGCAAGGTGGAGGAGGGCTTCGAAGGCGAGTGGGGCTGAGGCATCTTCTAGGCCCGCGTGACCGGGCCAACCGCCGCAACCCACAGTAGGGGCGATTCGCGAATCGCCCGCCGTCCCCACCGTCTTCCCGGCGAAAGTCGGGAACCAGAGGGGCCGGGCAGCTAGGGGCCGTTCGTCCTGAGGCTCTCGAAGGGGCGAACGGGCATGGCAACACAAGAAAGCAGTCGATCAACGAGTGCACAACACGAGGAGGAATCAATGGCAGAGCAGACCAGCGTCGTAACACCGGAGCGCTACGGGCAGGGCTTCACCTACCCCGGCTACATCGCGCAGATCAACGTCAACAAGGACATGTTCGAGAAGTACACCGAGACCGCCGCCGACGCGATGACCGCGGACGACGTCGCGTTCTTCAGCAAGGCCGCCTCCATGGAGGGCGGCGCAGCCAAGGTCATGGTCATCGGCGAGGACTGGTGCCCGGACGTCTACCGCGGCATGCCCGTTTTCAACCGCGTCGCCGAGTCCGCCGGCATGGAGCTTCGCGTCTTCCCCCGTGACGAGCACCTCGACATCATGGACGAGTTCCTGAACCGCGGCGAGTTCCGCTCCATCCCCACCGTCGTCTTCTACACCAAGGACGGTGACTACCTCTGCCACTGGATCGAGCGCCCCGCCGTCGGCTATGCCGAGGGCGCCCAGTTCACCGAGGACGCCCGCAAGGAGCTTCCCGCGGGCGCGGAAGAAGCCGAGGTCCGTGCCATCGCCCGCCCCCGCACCCTCGAGCGCTACCCCGCCTGGCAGCGCGCCACCGTCGAAGAGATGCGCGCCATGCTGGCGGAGAAGCTCGGCATCTAGTCCGTCCGTACCACGCATGACTCAGAGGGGCTGGCGCAATGTTGGCCCCTCTTGTTTATTGAGTGAGCTATTTGTGGCATACTCCGCAAACCGACGTTCCCCCGCAACCGACCTGACTTGGGTGTGTCAACACCTTCCCCTCCAACCCTCCCCTGGGAAGGGATTATCGTAGGGAGCGGCCAGTCCGAAAGGAGAACGCACATGGGACACCGTTTGGACTACGGCATAGCTGCCTTGGTTGGCGGGCTCGGAATGCTTGGCGTCTTGTGGCTCATCAGAAAGGTGCTGTCCGTCGCGGACCTGAGCCTGGACTCCGGCATCGATATGCTGCTGTTTGGAGCTGGCGCCTTCGGTACGCTCGTCCTCTACGCGGCCTTGCAGGAAGGCTGGCGCAGTGTGCTCAAAATGTTCTCCGGCTGGCTGCGGGCCGTGGTGATCCTCTATGCGGTTATCGGCGGGGTGACCTATTTTTTCCAATGGCGCGCGGATGATGACTGGTTGGAGTCAGTCGCCGATTTTGCAACGGGGTTGTCGGGCCTCGGGTGGATAGCCATCGGAGTTGGCGCTTTCGTGGTCGTGTACGGCGGTATAACAGTGTGGGTCAATCTCCCAGGTAACAAGAACAAGTACGCCAAGAACGCCGAAAACGCCGAGAACTCTGACAACCCCGAAGACCCCGAGAACCCCGAGAGGGAGTGATCCCGCCAACGCACCCGCCGTCTTGACCGCCCCAATGCCGGCCCCTCTCTCGTGCGCCGACGACCGCGTGGCGAGTCCTCCCGTGGCAGCTTCACTCCCGTCTACCTGCCCCTTCGACCTGCTGCCCTCCTGACCCTAACCCTCTGCAGGCGGCGGCCTCGTTGCGCGCCTCGTTGCGCGGAGCACGAAGAAGAGCGCTCCCACCAGCACGGGCCCACCCAAAACCAGCACAATGAAGAACACCAGCAGTTCGGTATCGACGACCAGGTCCCCGATGGAGAACAGGCCGGTAGCGTCCTCGGCCCACACGATCGTGATGCTAACCCTGGCGGGAGCGGTGCTCGTGCCGTCGCTGACGATGTAGTTGAAGCCGCCGGTGGTCGACAGCGAGCCGTCGTGCTGGTAGACGACGGTCTCTCCATCAAGGGTGACCGTCCCATTGTCGGCGTTACGGACTTCGATAATGGTGAGCGGCTCGTCCTCCACGTCCGTGTCGTTGCTGAGCAGCGCGGAGGCCGGAACCACAAGCCTCCCGCCCGGCTTGATCTTCGACCTCTCGTCCATCGCATTGGGCGGTGCGTTCCATGGCCGCACCGCAATGTTCACGACGGCAGTTGCGCCCACCGTTCCGTCGCTTGCGGTGTACGTGAAGCTGCCGGTGAGGGTCTCCGAGCCGTCATGCCGGTAGGTGATTCTGCCTCTGTTCATGTTCAGGAGAATCGTCCCGTTGACGGCGTCCTGCACCGAGACAACGCTCAGCGTGGCGCCCTCCGCATGAACGTCGTTGCTAAGGAGTGTCGAGGTGTTGATGGTGACGACGCTGCCCTCTCCCACCGAGGCCGTGTCGGCGCCGGCCATGATCGTCTCATCGAGCACGTCAACCACGGTCACGCGAACGCCGAAGCCCATGCTCAGGTTGGGTCTGCCGTCGTCTGTGGGGACGATGAGGATTGAGTACTCGTTGTCCCCGTCGTGGTCCACGGGGTTCTCAAAATCGGGCGCAGCCCTGAATCTGAGGACGCCGTCGCTGTCCAGCGTGAACCGTTCCCAGTCATCTTCGTCCCGCCATTCCAGCCCCCACGAGACGTTGTGGCCCTGTTCGTCCCTCGCGGTGTACGTGGCCAGGGGCCCTTGGTAGTTTTCTTCAACGAGCACGATTCCGGGACCATCCACCCGCGGGATGGAGACGTTCAGGCACGACTCCCGGAACTCCAGCGGGTTGCCGTTGCCCTCAACTTCAACGTAGACGAGGCTGGGCAGATTGCAGAATTCGACAGGCACGTCGCCGCTCAACCGGTTGTTGGAGATGTCCATCCGCTGCAACTTCGACAGCTTGCCGAACGCCGCGGGAATGGTCCCCGTCAATTGGTTGTCCGCCAGCCCCAGGTAGTCCAGCGCCGAGAGCTTGCCGAGCTCCGCCGGAATGCTCCCCTGAAAGTCGTTGTCGGAAAGGTCCAGGCGCCACAGGGCAGAGAGTTCGCCCAATGCCGGGGGTATGCTGCCCGTGAGCCCCGCCGAGACCAGGTTCACCTCGCTGACCCGCAGCGTCCCGGAGGTGTTCCTGCTCAGGGACTCATCGACGAAACTCTGTTCGACCCCCTCCCAATCCCCAATGCCCGCCGCGCCGGACCAATCGAGCGACTCGCCGCCGAGCGCGGACCGCACGCGCCAGAGGACCTCGCAATCGGCTACCAGTTCAGACCGGATGGAGAGGTCCGGGATCACGACGCCGTTCTCGCATGGCGACGACGCTTGTAGGGCGCCCGCGAGCACGGTATCCTCGGCCCCCTGCCGCGCCCGCGCCGTGTCGAGCTGCGCCAGCCCAAGGAGCAACGCCAGCGCGACAGCTGCCAGCGCGCCGATGAGGCGAGCAAGCCCGGACAGCGCGAGTCCCCGCACGGGGCGGAAGCCCCCCAGGCCGAGCGCCGTCATGCGCCACCCTCGCGAGTCGCCCCAGTGAATGCAGCTCTCCACCGCTCGGACATTGACCTCTCCCTCAGCTCCCCTGGCAAGCGAGACAAATGGCCTCCACCGCGCATAGCGAACAGTGAGTTCACATTCCAGGTGCAACACCTGGTCGTCAAGGGTCTCGGCAGGCGTGCGGTAGCCGAGGCGCTTGCGGGGAGTATTGTTGTACAGCTGGATGATCTGCGTAAAGGCCTTTTCGGAGAGGTCAGCCAGCCGGGTTTTGCGGGGGAGGGGGCGCCGCGCGGGGCCGTCTCCGTCTCGCGTCATTCCTGCGAAGGCAGGAATCCAGAGGGGTCGGGGCGGTGGCGTTCGCCCTGAGGGAAATCGAAGGGGGAACGGGCGCTAGGCGGGGCACCCCCACCACTCACCCCGTATCGCATTTCCAACTCCCCCACCCCGTCGTAGGGGCGATTCGCGAATCGCCCGTCCCGCCGCAGCGGGAACCTCCCATTCCGCCACCATCAGCACTCGCCGACCCGCGCACGCCATCACCTCACCGTAGGGGCAACCCTCGTGGTTGCCCTGGCCCCCTCCGCAAATCCGTTCACCCTGAGCCTGTCGAAGGGCCCTCCGCCACCAACAGCACTTATCGGCCCGCACTCCCCCAAATCGTCGTTCCCGCGGAGGCGGGAACCCAGGGCAGGTGCGCGGCGAGGCGGCGTCTCCGTCCCCCGTCATTCCTGCGCCCAACCTCGCGTCATTCCTGCGAAGGCAGGAATCCAGAGGGGCGATGGGCGGGGCAACCCCACCAACACCGACCGTCGCGACCCCCCAAACGCCAACCCTCCGTCGTAGGGGCCTTTCGCGAATCGCCCGTCCCGCCGCAGCGGGAACCTCCCATCTCGCCACCATCAGCACTCGCCGACCCGCGCACGCCATCACCTCACCGTAGGGGCAACCCTAGTGGTCGCCCCCTCCCGATCGCCCTAAACCAGTCGAAGGGCACCCTCCATGACCGCTCCGTAGGGGCGACCCTTGTGGTCGCCCTCCCCCGTACTCCCTCCCCCTCCGCCACACCGCACCCTGACACGGCCTCATTGCCCCCACGCGCCACCCTCCGCTACCGTCGGGCTATGGAAAACGCAGTCCAGCGCCCCTGCCAGGCCAACTACCGCGCCGCGATCACCAATCGCTTCGTTGCCAGCGCCTTGTGCGTCGGTGACCGGGTGGGGTTCGCGCACCCAAAGGGGAGGTTGTTTACTATGGGCGAAAAATTCTTGGATTTGTAGCTGAAATTGACCAATCAGCTACAAATCGAATGCAGGTTGTTTCTCGCCGCAGCTACGCGGAGCGGGTAACCATATTTCTGGTGGGCTGCCCCTCTCCCCCGTCTCTTTCACGGTTCGCCCTGAGCCCGTCGAAGGGCAGGTGGAAGTGGCCACCCTACGGGAGCTTCGGGATGCCGCCAAACCGCAGCCGCAGCAGCCCCCGGATGTCCTCCAGCGCCGTGTTGACCACGCGCACCGTCGTGCCCGGGTCGTCCGTCCACGTCACCGGCGCCTCGAAGATCCGCAGCCCGCGCTTCTCCGCGATGAGCAGCATCTCCGTGTCGAAGAAGAAGGCGTCATCCTGCACCAGCGGGAGCAGCCGCTGCGCCGTCGAACGGTTCAGCGCCTTGAAGCCGCACTGCGCGTCAGAGAAGCGGATCCAGAACATGAGCTTGATGAGCAGGTTGTAGCTGCGTGAGGTGAACTCGCGCTTCAGCGTGCGCTTGTACACCCGCGACCCCCGCGCCAGCCGCGTGCCGATGGCGACGTCGTAGCCGCCGTCCAGCACCGCCGCGATGAGCGGCGCCAGCGCGCTCAGGTCGGTCGAGAGGTCGACGTCCATGTAGCAGACTGCGTCGGCGTCGCTGCGGAGCCACGCGGCGCGAAGGGCGCGGCCCCGGCCCTTCTGCGGCAGGTGGAACGCCTCCACCTCCGGATACTCCGCCGCGAGGGCCTCCGCAGTCGCCAGCGTCCCGTCGGTCGAGGCGTTGTCGGCCACCAGCACCCGCCAGTCCCACTGCGGCTGCCCGCGCAGGAACCCCACCAGCGTCTCGACGCTGCGCGGGAGGTCCAGCTCCTCGTTGTAGGCGGGTAGCACCACCTCAACGAGGGGCCTGCCCGATGGTGTACGTTCGTCGGTCGTCATAACAACTAGGGAAGCACATCGAAGGGGCGGTGTCCAGACGCGAGTGGGTCGCAAAGCGAGCCTCGAAAGTTGAGGCGGCGCGGACCATGGAGAAGTGGGTGTTGGCGTCCCCTTGACACCCGAAGCGCAGGCGCGATACTGCGTCAACGGTAATTGCGTCAACGGTAATACAGAAGGGCAAGGAATGCGGAGCATCGAGGAAATCCTGCGCGAGTGCAAGACGGTGGCGGTCGTGGGGCTATCGCCCAACCCGGCACGGCCAAGCCACAGCGTCTCCGCGTACCTGCAGTCGCACGGCTACCGCATCGTGCCCGTAAACCCCGTGGTCGAGGAGATTCTGGGGGAGCGGTGTTACCCAAACTTGGAGGCAATTCCCTTCCCGGTGGAACTTATCGACGTATTTCGTCGTTCTGAGGAAGTGCCGGCCATTGTCGAGCAGGCCATCCGGGTGGGGACGCCGGCGCTGTGGCTCCAGTTGGGGGTCATCCACCACGAGGCGGCAGCCCGGGCCGCTGAGCATGGGCTCGACGTGGTGATGGACCGCTGCACGGCAATCGAGCACCGCGCGCTGTTGCGGCAGGGGAAGTTGTAGAGGCGGTCACGGGGGACTGGCGTCGCGATACGGGACGACGTAGCATGCCCCACCAACGTGACGAGACGGAGCGCAGTACGTGGACCAACAAGCGAAACTCAGAAAGATCAGGGGCAACGAGGCCGTTTCCATGGCGACGCAGGGCCGGTGGCAGGACGCCGTCGTGCTCAACCGGGAGATCCTCGAGATCTTCCCGGACGACGTGGAGACGCTGAACCGGCTGGGCAAGGCGCTGGCGGAGACGGGCCACTACTCCGAGGCGCGGAAGGCGCTGGAGCGCAGCCTGGCCATTGCGCCAACCAACAGCATCGCCCGCAAGAACCTCGACCGCATGGCCGGCATGGAGGACTCACCAATCCTGCCGACCGCCCGGCGAGCGACGCCACAGGTCTTCCTGGACGAGTCCGGCAAGAGCATCACGACAGCGCTGATGGGCCTGCCGGCCGCGAAGGTGCTGGGGCAGGTGCACAACGGCGACGTGGTCAACCTGGAGGTGGACGGCGCCACGGTGGCCGTGCTGAACCGCACAGGCTGGCAGCTGGGGCGCCTGGACCCCAAGCTCGCCGCTCGGTTTATCAAGCTGCAGAACGGTGGTAACCAGTACGTCGCGGCGGTCGCCTCCGTGTCGCACGACGGCATCTCCGTCGTGGTGCGGGAGACCTACCAGTCGGCCAAGATGAACGGCATGGTGTCGTTCCCGCCCTCGGGAAGCGCGGTGCCCACCTACGTGGCCGACGTGGACATGGGCTTTGACGACGACGTTGAGTTAGACGCGACGGCTGGCTGGGTGCCCCTGACCGACGATGGCCAGGTCGCCGACGACGCCGGTGACGACCCGCCGGCAGTCGTGAAGCCGAAGCGCTCGGTGCGCGCGCTCCACGAAGAAGAGGTTGAGGACGAAGGGGACGAGGAGATCAGGGTCTAGCTCAAGGCGAGGAAGGGGAATCCCAAAAGGAAGAGGCCCCGGAGTCTCCGGGGCCTCTTCCTTTGTGCGTCAGGGTTGCTGGGACTAGTGGCCGCCGCCGCAGGAGCAGTTGCCGCCGCAGCCGCAGCCCATGTCGGTGGCGACGTTGGGGTTGTCGATGGTGAAGCCGCTGCGCATCAGATCCTCGACGTAGTCAATGCGGGCGCCCTGCATGATGGGCGCGCTGTCGGCGTCGATGAGCACCCGGACGCCGTCAACGACGGTGAGGACATCGTCCTCATTCTGCTCGGACTCGAGGGTGAGCATGTACTGGACGCCTTGGCCTGAGGGGACTACCACCACGCGCAGGGCGGATTCCTCAGCCTCTTCGTCCTCCATGATGGACTTGAGCTTCTCAACGGCTTCAGTAGTAACTTCAATCATTGGGATCCTCCCTGCGTTGATGCCCGCCCACAAATAGGCGGACGTAGGCACTCACCATAGCATTGGCATACTGGGGTGTCAATGATACGCCGCTGGGCAGGTTAGACTATCCGCAGAGAAGTGTCAGGAGGCTTCATGGAAAGCGGCAGAGACCCTCTCCGGATCGCAGCGGTGCTGTGGGACTTCGACGATACGTTGGTCGACTCCCTGCCGGCACGCGTCCACGCCCTCACGCGGGTGTTCCGCGACGTGCACATCGAGAGCGTCGACCCGCAGCACTTCCTCTTGAACCTGGCGGACAAGACCCTTGAGGAGTCTCTGTTGCTCTTAGCTGAAGGCTTGGGCAGACCGGCAGACCTCTTTCAACGGTTCAAGAGCATCTATTGGACGAAGGACCCCGGCCTGCTGTGGCTGTTCCCCGGTATCGATGAAGCGCTCGGCGAGCTCGAACGACGAGGCGTTCCCATGGCCGTTGTGACCCAGAAGGCCAGGTCCCTTGAGGTTGATGGGGTTGCCACTGGCGCGTCCGTCGAGTTGGAGCAGGTGGGGCTGGGAGCCCGCTTCCCGGTTGTCATCGGCATTGACGACGTTACGAAGACCAAGCCGCACCCGGAGGGACTCCTCACAGCGCTGCACCGGTTGGGCGTCCCTCCCGAACGCGCATTGATGGTTGGAGACACCGGCGCGGACATTGGCGCGGCGAAGGCGGCAGGCTGTTGGAGTTGCCTCGCCACGTGGGGGATCCCCGATGGGGCAGACCGGGCCAGTCGTACGCGCCCTGACCTCGTGGCGGAAACGCCCCAAGACCTTCTACGCCTCTTGGGCTTCACCGACGGGTCGCAGGAGACCTAACCCCCCGCCAGCTCCAGCATGCGCTCGCGGAAGGCGGCCAGGTGCTCCAGCGTCCACGCCAGCGTCTCCGTCCACCCCGGCTTGACCTGCACCCGCACCAGCGTGTCGCCGACGCGGGCGTTGGCGCCCAGCTCCCGCTGCAGCAGCGGCTGCGCCCCGCCGACGCCATGCTGCAGTCGCAGGATGATAGCCCCGCCCTCGCGGCCCACGGACTCGACGCCGGCGGCGCGGGCCAGCGCCTTGATGCGCACGGCGTAGACCAGGTTCTCCACCTGCACCGGCGTAGGCCCAAAGCGGTCGCGCAGCTCCTCGCCGATGATCACCGCCTCCTCCGTGTCGGCGGCGCGGGCCAGCCGCCCGTACGCCCCCAGCCGAGACGGCAGGTCCGCGATGTAGTCCTCCGGGATGTAGGCCTCCAGCGGCAGGTCGACGGACACCTGCATGAGGTCCGTCCGTGGCCGAAGCGGCTCGCCCGCCTGCTCCGCCCGCAGGTCCGCCACCGCCTCTTCCAGCAGCCGCGTGTACAGGTCGAAGCCGATGGCGTGGACGTGGCCGCTCTGCTCCGGCCCAAGGATGTTGCCTGCGCCACGGATCTCGAGGTCCTTCATTGCGATGCGGAAGCCCGCGCCCAGCTCCTGGTAGGCGAGCATCGCCTTCAGCCGCTTCTGCGCCGCCTCCGTCATGGGCACGCCGGGGTTGATGAGGAAGTAGGCGTACGCGTGCCGAGCCCCCCGCCCGACGCGCCCGCGAAGCTGGTACATCTGCGCGAGCCCCAGCATTTCCGGCCGGTGCACCAGGATGGTGTTGGCGTTGGGCAGGTCCAGCCCCGCCTCGATGATGGTGGTGCAGACCAGGACGTCCGTCCGCCCCTCCATGAAGTCGTTCATGACGCCGGCCAGCTCCTCCTCGTCCATGCGCCCGTGCCCGACGGCCACCTTGGCCTGCGGCGCAAGCTTCTGGATGCGGTCGGCCCACTCGTGGATGGTGCGGATGCGGTTGTGGAGGAAGAACACCTGCCCGCCCCGGTCGAGCTCCCGCAGCAATGCCTCCTGCACCACGCTTTCGCTGTAGTCGCACACAAAGGTGCGGACGGGCTGGCGCTCCTGCGGCGGCGTGTGCACCGTGGTCATGTCGCGAACCCCGGCCAAGGCCATCGAGAGCGTGCGCGGGATGGGCGTGGCGGTCAGCGTGAGGACGTCCACCTCCCGCCGAAGCTGCTTGAACCACTCCTTGTGGACCACGCCGAACCGCTGCTCGTCGTCGACCACCACGAGGCCCAGCTTGCTGAAATGCACGTCCTTCTGCAGCACCCGGTGCGTGCCGATGACGATGTCGACTTCGCCGTCCCGCAGTCTCTGGATGGTGGCGACCTGCTCCTGATGGGTGCGGAAGCGGCTGAGCACCTCGATGCGCACCGGGTAGGGGCTGAGCCGGTCGGCGAAGGTGGCGTAATGCTGCTGCGCGAGGATCGTCGTGGGGCAGAGCACCGCCACCTGCAGCCCGTCCTGCACAGCCTTGAAGGCGGCCCGGACCGCGATCTCCGTCTTGCCGTATCCCACGTCGCCGCACACCAGGTGGTCCATGGGGTGCGGCGCCTCCATGGACTCCTTCACGGCGTCGATGGCCTCAAGCTGGTCGCGGGTCTCCGCGTAGGGAAAGGCGTCCTCCATCTCGTGCTGCCAGATGGTGTCCGGCGAGAAGGCATGGCCGGGAAGCACCTGCCGCGCGGCGTACAGCGCGACCAGCTCGCCGGCCATCTCGCGAGCGGCACGTTGCGCCCGCTCCTTGGCCCGCGTCCACTCCTGGCTGCCGAGGCGCGTCAGCGTCGGCGCGTCGTCGCCGGGTGCGACGTAGGGCGAGAGCCGGTCAAGGTGCTCCGAGGGCACGTAGAGCTTGTCGCCCTCCGCGTACTCCAGCGTGAGGTACTCGCGCTCGCCGTGCTCACCGGCGACGCGTCGCACCCCGGCGAAGCGGGCGATGCCATGGTCGATGTGGACGACGTAGGCGCCGGGCACGAGCTCCGTGAGGAAGGCCTCTCGGCGTGCTGCGTGCCGTCGAAGGGTGCGGCGGCGCTTGGCGTGGCCGAACACCTCCATGTCCGTGAAGACGGTCAGCGCGCCGGTCTCGAGCTCCAGGCGCATGCCCTCCTGCAGCGGCGTAGCGGCCAGCGTGATTGAGCCGGGCAGCGGCGCGCTGCGAATGTCGTTCGGCAGCGCCGCCCCGACGTCGTAGCCGCGCAGCACCTCCTGCAGCCGCTCCGCGTGGTGGGAGAGCACGACGACGCGCTCGCCTGCCCGGGCGCGTTCCTTGGCGTCCTGTGCAAAGGCGTCCAGCCGCCCCCAGAAGCCGGGAGCGGGAAAGGCCTGCAGCCCACCCGGCCCATCGGCGGCCGAGGGCGTCATCCAGTTGAGGTGCAGCCGAACGGCGTGGCCCTCGATGCGCTCCGAGACCGCGCTCCACGGCCACCACGGCGAGGCCCAGCCGTCGGGCAGCTCGCGGCGCGCGACCTTCGCGGCCAGCAGCGCCGCCGCCTGCTCCTCCAGCGCCTCGGCCTCCTGCGCGACACGGTCCGGCTCCAGCACGGCCACCACGGCCCTCGTCGGCAGGTAGTCCAGCGGGCTGCCGTCGCACAGGAATCCGGCGTAGAACGCCGCCTCGCCGATGCTCTCCCCGTTGTCCATGCGCTCCACGTCCTCCCGCATCCGTTCGAGCGGGTCCGGGTCGATGTAGGTAGCGTCCAGCAGTTCGTCGATGGCCCCCAGCGCCTCCGGGTTGACGGGGTGGTCGAGCGCGGGGGTGATCGTGACGCTTGCGACCGGGTCCGCCGAGCGTTGCGTCAGCGGGTCAAAGGTGCGGATGTCCTCGATGACGTCGCCGAAGAACTCGATGCGTACGGGCGCGGCTGCGCTGGGCGGGAAGACGTCGAGGATGCCGCCACGTCGGCTGGCGGTGCCGGGGGCCTCGACGGTGGGCTCCATGCCGTAGCCCATGCCCGCCCACCTGGCCAGCAGGGGGCCGGTCTGCACGTGCTGGCCCACCGTCAGCGTGTGGGTGGTGTCCGTGAACTGGTCGGGCCGCAGCGTGCGCTGGCACAGTGCGGCAACCGAGGCGACGAGCAGCAGCCCAGGCCCATCGGCGCCGTCCTGCAGCGCCAGCAACGCGGAGAGCACGCCGAGCCGGTCGTGGGCGACGGCCTCGTCCTCCGCGAGTCTCTCGTAGGGGAGCGCCTCGCTCTCCGGCAGGCGCAGCACCGCCGGCGCGTCGCGGCCCTCCCCGAGAACCGTCGCGAGTTCGTCCGAAATGCGGTCGGCGTCCTCCGGCTTGGCGGTGACGACCAGCATCGGGCGGCGCAGGCCGCGGCAGAGTCCGGCCAGCAGGAAACCGCGCGCCGCGTCGGGGGCCGTAAGGCTCAGGGGCATGGGCGTACCGTCGGCGTCGCGCATTGCGCGCACCGTCGACTGGAACGCGGCCGATTCGCCGAGGAGGTCCAGTATGCCCGTGAGTCCCATTGCTGCCCAGTTCATGCGGTTTACGTGCTGCAAAACACGCCAATAGGGCCAGCGCGGCGAAGAATCGCCCTTCGCGCTGACCTTTGGGCCATTGTAGCACGCGGCCCGCACGTTGCGAAAACCGTCTCGGGGGCTATGGCTGATGTATAATAGCAGGGCAAATCCTCTAAGGGGCGTCCTATGGCAAGCACAAACGGCGCAAGCTCGCAACGGCCGCTGGCCGAGGCGCGGCGCGTGGTGGTGAAGCTGGGGACAGCCCTGTTGACGGGTGCCGTCGACCAACTCGACTTGCCCACCATGGAAGACCTCGTGAGCCAGATCGTCGCGCTGCGGCAACGGGGCGTCGAGGTGGTCGTCGTGACCTCCGGCGCCGTGGCCGCCGGCCGCCAGTCCCTCGAGACCCGGAACGCCGCCTCCGACGCGCTGCCCGATGCGTCGTCCGGCGCCCCGCTGCTTCGGCAGGTGCTCGCCGCCATTGGCCAGAGCAAGCTGATGGAGGTCTACGAACGCCTCTTCGGCGAGCGCGACGTCATCGTCGCGCAGGCCCTGCTCACCCGCGGCGACATCGACGACGAGGAGCGGCGGCTCAACACGCAGAACACCCTGATGGAGCTCCTGAAGCTCGGCGTCGTGCCCATCGTCAACGAGAACGACGTGGTGGCTTCTGACGAGCTGCAGGGCGTCATCATCGGCGACAACGACACCCTTTCCGCCGTTGTGGCCCGCATCCTTCAGGCCGACTTGCTCATCATTCTGGGCGAGGTGGCCGGCCTCTACTCCGCCGACCCAAACGTGCACCCAGACGTCGAGTTCATTTCTGAAGTGCCTGACCTGGAGGCGTTGTCAGCGGACGTGAGCGGGCCCCTCAGCGCCGGCGCCCGCGGCGGCATGGTCACCAAGATCACCGCGGCCCGTGACGCGACCGGCGCAGGCACCAGCGTCATCATCGCCGACGGCCACGAACCCGACGTCCTCGCCCGCCTCCTGGCCGGCGAACACCTTGGCACCTGGTTCTCGGCGGGCCAACGCGCTGAGAAGGCCCTGGGCTAGAGGAGCAAGGCATGGCGACGGCAATAGCACCCGAACTAGAGCAGAAGGGACGCGCGGCTCGTGCCGCCGCTCCCGCATTGGCGCGCACGCCCACGACCGTCAAGGACCGCGCACTGCTGAACGTCGCCGAGGCCCTCGAGGCCCAGGCGGACCGCATCATCGACGCCAATGCCCGCGACCTCGAAGCGGGGGTGGCGAGCGGCCTGTCGTCGGCGCTCATGGACCGGTTGCTGCTGGACGCCATGCGCATCGCCGGCGTCGCGGAAGGCGTGCGCACGATCGCCGCGTTGCCCGACCCCGTAGGGCAGGAGATCGAGAGCTACACCCGCCCCGACGGCCTCGTCATCGCCCGGCGGCGGGTGCCCCTGGGCGTGGTGGGCGTCATCTTCGAGAGCCGCCCCAACGTGACCGTCGACATCGCCGCCCTCTGCTTCAAGGCGGGCGATCCGTGCATCCTTCGAGGCGGCAAGGAGGCCGTGCACACCAACACCGTGCTGGCCGCCATCATCCGCGACGCCATCGAGGCGGCGGGCGGCCCCTCCGAGGCCGTGCAGTTCGTCGAGGACACGGACCGCGCGCTCGTGTTGCAGATGCTTGGGATGCGGGAGTTCATAGACCTGATTGTGCCGCGAGGCAGTTCCTCGCTGGTGAACTTCGTGGCGGAGCACGCCGAAATGCCGGCAATCACAGGCGGCATCGGCGTCTGCCACACCTACGTGGACGCCTCCGCCGAGGTGGAGACGGCCGTCGCCGTGACCACCAACGCGAAGGTGCGGCGCCCCTCGGTCTGCAACGCCCTCGACACGGTGCTGGTGCACGCGCACGCAGCCCCGCACGTGCTCCCGATGCTGGCCGGCACGATGGGCGAGGCCGGCGTCGAGCTGCGCTGCGACCGTCGGTCGGCGAGCCTGCTGGCTTCGCAGCCGGGCGCGTCGGTCATCGCCGCCACAGAGGACGACTTCGGCCAGGAGTTCCTCGACCTCATTCTCGCGGTCAAGGTGGTGGACTCCATGGACGAGGCGCTGGAGCACATCGCGCGCTACGGCTCCGGCCACACCGAGGCCATCATCACGGAGGACGCCGACGCGGCGGAGCGCTTCCTGGACGAGGTTGACGCCGCGGCGGTCATCGTCAACGCCAGCACCGGCTTCAACGACGGCTTTGAGTTCGGCCTTGGCGCGGAGTTGGCCATCAGCACCAACAAGTTCCACGCTCGCGGCCCCATGGGCGTTCGGGAGCTGACCAGCTACAAATGGGTGGTCCGCGGAAAGGGACACACCCGCCCGTAGGCCGCCGGATCGTCATTCCTGATGGGCAGGGTTCGAGGGCTCGTACGGACGGCCCTGACCCGTTCGCCCTGAGGGAAATCGAAGGGTGAACGGCGGGGAATCCATGTTGCAGGGCGCCGCGGTGTCGGAGAGGAGGCGGACGTGCCAGGTTTCTACTTTGAGCGAGAGGTACGCACCGAGAATTCTGAGTGCTACACCATCCTGGAAGACGACCAGCCCATCGGCCGCGTCGACATCCATTTCACGCCGGGCGTCGTCCACGCCACCCTCTGCGTCGCCGAGAGCCTGACCCAGGTGCACATTCAGGAGCTCGTGGAGACCGTCGACGAGGAGCTGGTCGACGTGCTGGGCGTTGCCCGGGACGACTACATCGTCCATGTCCACCAGGGCGTCGACCTGGGGGTCTTCACCATCCCGGAGTTTGAGGAAGAGGACGGCGAGGGCGCGTGATTCGCCGCCCGGCCGCAGATCGCAGACACCACATCGAAGGAGCGTCATGAGTATTGCGGACTTCAGCCTGGAGGGGAAGAAGGCCATCGTCATCGCGGGCAGCCGTGGCATCGGCAAGGGCATCGCGTTGGCGCTGGCGGAGGCCGGTGCGGACGTCGCGGTGACGGGCCTCACGCCGAACTACGTCGAGGAAACGGCGCAGCGCATTCGCGACATGGGCCGCGAGTCCGTCGCGCTGACCGTCGACGCCACCCACGGCGAGGACATGGACTTCCTCAGCAGGCAGGCGGTCCACGACATGGGCCATCTCGACATCGTCGTGAACGCGGCGGGCGACTCCATTCGCAAGCCGGTCTCCGCGCTCCCCGGCGTGGAGGGCGAAGGCATGACCTCCGCCGAGTGGCACACCATCATCAATATCAACCTGACGGAGGCCTTCGAGGGCTGCCGCGTCTTCGGCCCGCACATGCTGGAGCGACGGCAGGGCGTCGTCCTCAACGTCTCGTCCTTTGCCGCGCGTCGAGCTGCCGCCAACATGTCGGCGTACGCGGCGGGCAAGGCGGCGCTGACGCGGTTCACGGAAAGCGTCGCGCTGGAGTGGGCGCCCTACGGCGTGCGGGTGAACACCATCGCGCCCGGGCAGTTCCCGGACACCGACTACCTGACGGAAGAGGAGCTTGCGGAGCGCGACCAGCGTTCAGCGGCCCGCATCCCCCTAGGCCGCGTCGGCCGCCTCCGAGAGGTTGGCCTCATGGCCGTCTACCTCGCCTCCCCCGCCGCCGCCTACGTCACCGGCCAGACCTTCTACATAGACGGCGGCATGTCGATGGGCTAGGGCTCCTTGATTACCGGGTAGTAGGGCACACCCCAGTCGGCATCTGGGTTGTCGATGATCACCTCGATGAGCTTGGGGATGATTTGCGCCATCACCGCCGCCCCAGCCTCGACCTGCCGGCGGTTCACGCTGCTCCCAGGCGTCGCGGCGCCGTGCTGTAATTGGTTACGCAGCACATAGAGCCGGTCGAAGAGCGCCCGCAGCCCAGGCAGGTAGTCGCCACGTCGCACACCCGCCTCAATCTGCTGTATCTCCTTGTCGAACGTTTCCTTCCAACGAGGGTCGCCAGCTCCCGCTCCGCCCACTGTCCAGAATCCCTTGTACACGTACCGGTTGTCGATAAGGCCAAGCTTTGCGTCTTCCCAGCAGTCCCGAAGGGCCCCGGTGACCTCGCGCTCACTGTCCAGGTTGCCCACCTGCCGGAGGAATCGCTGGAAGTCGTTCTGCTCCTGCCTCTCCGAGTACTCCTCAGTCTTTCGCGCGTACATGGCGTTGAAGGCGATCCACAAGAAGATGCATGCCGAGTCTGGGTCGCCCGCCTCCTTTGCCGCGTGCCCCCGCTCGGCCCACTTCAATGCGCGATAGATGCGGAGGGGAGTGTCTCCCTCTTGACTGCTCATATTGTTGAAGCGTTCCCAAAGGTCATCAAACAAGCTGGCCTCCTTATCCAATTGTCTTTCCCCTCCCGTTGACCCCTCACGACGCCGCGCCTATTATGCCCCCATCACAAGACTCTTGCAGTGAAAGAAGGTGTGCCATGGCGGAAGTGGTGTTGGGCATCGGGTCGAGCCGGAGCCCCATGACGGCCCTGCCGCCCGAGATGTGGCCCGCGCTTGGCGAGCGTGACAAGCTGAGCACGCGCATCAAGGACCGCTTCGGCGTCCCCACCAACTATGAGGCGCTGCTGGAGAAGGCCCCCGCCTCCGTCCTGGACCACCTGACCCCCGAGGTCATGCAGTCCAAGCACGATGCCGTCAAGCAGCACGTGCAGACGCTCGTGGACACCATCGCCGAGGTGAAGCCCGACGTCGTCATCATGATGGGCGACGACGAGGACGAGAACATCAAGGGCGACAACCGCCCCGCGATCCTGGTCTATTACGGCGACTCCTACCACCTCATCCCGCGAGCAACGCCGCCGGGCGCCGACGAGATGGCGCGGCTGTCCGCTGCGGCATGGGGCGACGAGGAGGGCGACCGCCCCACACACGCCGCCATGGGGCTGCACCTCGTCCAGCGGCTCATTGAGGCGGAGTTCGACGTGGCGTCCGCGGACCTGCAGAAGGCGGGCGAGGGCATGGCCCACGGCTTCGGCTTCATGCTCGACCGGATGATGCCCGGCATGTCGGTCCCCTTCGTGCCCATCATCCTCAACGTGCACACGCCGCCCAACCAGCCGACGCCCAAGCGGATGTACGATTTCGGCCGCGCCGTGCGGGACGCCGTTCGCGCATGGCCCGGCGATGAGCGCGTCGCCGTGTTCGCGTCGGGCGGCCTCAGCGTCGGCATCGTCGACGAGGAGCTCGACCGGCAGGCGCTGGCGGGCATGGCGGAACGCGACACGGCCAAGCTCGCGTCGCTGCCCCGCACGTGGGCGCAGGGGTCGCAGGGCGAGGTCCTCTGCTGGATCGCCGCCGCCGGCGCCTCCGACCACCTCCAGATGGAGCTGCTGGACTACATCCCCGGCTACCGTTCCCCCGCGGGCACGGGCTGCGGCCTCGCCTTCGCCCGCTGGCAGTAGGGGGACACCCGCTGGCAGTAGGTCGCCGATTGCGCTTGATTGCGCGGCCTGAGATTATGAGGAAGCGCCTGCTCTGAAGCGGGCAACAGGGGGAAAGAAATGCTGAACGCGCAGGACAACGAGCTTCTCTGCCGGGTCGGCCCCGGCACACCGATGGGCGAGCTGCTGCGGCGATTCTGGGTGCCCGTCCTCCGTTCCGAGGACCTGCCCGAACCCGACTGCGACCCCGTCGAGCTCCGCGTCTTCGGCGAGGACTACATGGCCTTCCGCGACACCAACGGTCGCATAGGCATCCTCGAAGCCCTCTGCCCCCACCGTCGCGCGCCCCTGTTCTACGGCCGCAACGAGCAGTGCGGCATGCGCTGCATCTACCACGGCTGGAAGTTCGACGTCGAGGGCAACTGCGTCGACATGCCCTCCGAGCCCGCCCAGTACGAGTTCTCGAAGAAGGTGCGCCCCATCGGCTTCCCCGCGGAGGAGTGGGGCGGCGTCATCTGGGGCTACTTCGGCCCGGCGGACAAGAAGCCCGAGCTCCCGCAGGTCGAGTGGTTCCGCGTGCCTCCGTCGCACCGGTACATGGTGAAGTACAACCAGGAGTGCAACTTCGTGCAGGCCACGGAGGGCGACATCGACTCCAGCCACATCGGCTTCCTGCACCAGGAGCTCGGCTCGGGCATGCAGCAGGTGAGCGGCGAGTACAAGTACTGGCTCAGCGACAGGTCGCCGCGCTGGATCATCAAGTCCACCGACTACGGCATCATGCTGGCGGCGCAGCGCAACGCGGAGGAGGACACCCACTACTGGCGCATCAACCAGTGGCTCATGCCCTTCTACACCATGATTGCCATGCAGGTCGACCAGAGCCGCGGCCACGGCCACATGTGGGTGCCCGTCGACGACGAGCACACGGACGTCTGGTGCGTCACGTGGTCGCCGGTGGAGCCGCTGACGGAGGAGGAGAAGTACAGCATCCTCTCCGGCCCCGACGCGCACATCTCCAGCCTGGACCCCAAGAAAGGCAAGCTGAAGGCCACCAAGGCCAACCACTTCCTGCAGGACCGGACGCTCCAGCGCACCTCGTCCTTCACGGGCATCTTCGGCACCCGCGAGCAGGACACGGCCGTCGTCGAGGGCATGGGCCCCGTCGCCGACCGCACCCGCGAGCACCTCGGCACCAGCGACAGCGCCATCATCGCCATGCGCCGCTACCTGCTGAACTCGGCCAAGGCCTTCAAGGAGGGGGTGGAGCCTACGGAGGCCTACAACGGCGACCTCTACCAGGTCCGCGCATGGTCCTACGTCCTACCCCGCCAGGCCGACTTCCTGCAGGACGACAAGGTAAAGGAGCTCATGGCGGCAATGGCGTAACGGTCAAGTCAAAGACGGTGAAGCCCCGTTCGCCCTGAGCCTGTCGAAGGGCCTCCCCCACCGCAAACCTCGCACGCGACCCCGACTCCCCCAAAGCACCGTAGGGGCGCTTCGCGAAGCGCCCGTCCCGCGAGAGCGGGACCACCACCGCTGTCACCCGAACCCGCCCACCGTCGGAGCGACCCCCACTCCCCGTTCGCCCTGAGCCTGTCGAAGGGGGCCCCACGAAGGGAGTGCCCGCTACTCCCCCCGCTGGTCAAACGCAACGACCTCAACCTCTTCGATGCCCCCGTCGACCGTGAACCGCCACACTCCGATGTGGCCGAACCGCAGTTCGCCGTTGCCGTCCCAGTCCAGCGTCGAGGCGGCGCCGTCGTAGTCGACATCGCCTCCGTCCGCCAAGATGCGCAGCCCGTCCGCAATGGAGTCGGTCCCCGGGACTATCCTGTCCCCCGGCGCGCCTCCGACGGCTCGAAGCTGGTCCCTGATTGCGGCCCCATCCACGCTGTTGGCCGCCTGTGCCGCGAGGGCAAGCGCAATAGTCGCATCATAGGTCTCCCGGACGTAGGCGAAGGCGGGCGGCGCGCCGTAGGCGTCGGAGAAGGCCGCGTCCCACGAGGCGGCGGAGGGGTTGTCAGGGTCGGACGCGCCGGCGGTGCCGTACATGCCGCCCAGCCGGTCTCCCCCGATGGCCTGCACCAGGTCAGGGCTCTTGAGGGCGTCGCCGAAGGCAAAGCGGGTGAAAAGGCCGCTGTCGAGCGCCTCCTGCAGGATGACCACGCCCTCGCTCTCGAAGGTGATCGCCACCAGCGCGGTCGCCCCGCCCTCCGCCAACTGCCGAAGCTCGGGCAGGTGCGATGCTTGCCCGTCCTCGATGGGCACGCCGGTTATGGCGTCCGTCCAGGCATCCCGGAAGGACTCGAACAGCCCCCGGCCATAGGGATCGTCGCGGTACAGCACGCCCACATCGTCAAAACCCTGTTCGCGGGCCACCCGTGCCAGCACCGGCCCCTGCGCGCCGTCCGACAGGGTCGTGCGGAAAAAGAAGTCGCCGTCGTCCGCCAGCGCCAGCGCGGGCGACGTCGCCGACGGGCTGACCGTGGGTATGCCCGCCGGACCCGTGACCCGTTCCACGACGGCAAGCGCGTTGCCGCTTGAGGTGGGCCCGACTATCGCGTGGACGCCCTCCTCCTCCACCAGCCGGCGGGCCTCTGCCACGGCCTTCTCGGGGTCCCGCGTGGAGTCGCCCACCACGAACTCGACGGGCTGGCCGAAGACCCCACCCGCGGCATTGACGTGCTGCACGGCCAGCTCGAAGGCACCTTGACGCTCAACGGCCCGCGTCGTCGCCCCCTCGCTCAGGTTAACCATCAGCCCCACCCGCAGCGGACCGGGCTCATCGCCGCCGCAACCAGCCAGCCATATGGCAAGGCTCGCCGCCAACGCCAGCAGGGCCAACTTGGGCCACGTTCTTGGAGGCCGTGGCCTCTCCCTGTCCTTGGCCATCGCCGCCAGCCTCCTGCCCGTATGATGCATTCAAGTGAGGGGCCCGCGTTCCCCTACCGCAACCACTCCCCGCCCCCTCGACCTCCGGCTGCCAGTCGCCGTAGGTGTCCGTTCGGGCCGTCTCCCCGACCGACGCCTACCCCGTCCGCACCGCGCCCTCGACTTCCGGCTGCCAGTCGTCGTAGTGGGGGCCGTCGCCGCCGCGCCACTCCCGCAGCTCGATCGCCAGCCCGCTCGGGTCCGTGACGACGGCCGTGACGCCGAAGAACGAGAACCCCGGCCGCGGCTGCGTCGTCACCTCGACGCCCTTCGCCTCCAGGTCGGCGATGACGGCGTCCACGTCCGTCACGGTGAGCGCCAGTGGCCGCTGCGCCGTCCCCACGACCTTGTCGACGCCCGCCGGCGGGGGCAGCAGCTCCAGCAAAATGTCGCCCAGCCCGACGTACGCCAACTCCCGCCGCGCGTCCGCCGGCCCGAACTCCACCCGCCGCAGGAAGTGGAACCCCAGCACGTTGGTGTAGAACTCGATGCTTTTGGTCATGTCGAAGGTGGTGACGTGGACGTGGTCAATCCCAGTAATCATGGCGTCCTCCTCGTGGTGCTTTGGCGAGATGATACACCCGCGACCCCAGCCCACCCTACATCGGCTTTGACAGCAGCTCGTTGATGCGGTCCACCACCTGCCCGCGGTTGTAGCGCAGGTAGAGGTTGGTGCGGTTGCGTGTGACGTCGCCCCGGTGCCAGTACTCGTAGACCTCCTGCCGCGTCGCGAAGGCCGACATGCACACGTCGTGGGCCAGCCGGAACAGCCGCACCCGCTCCGCCGTGCCGAGGCCGTTGCTCGGCAGCAGCTTGTCGAGGTATGGCCGGATCTCTTCGTTGGCCAGGTCCCCCTCGCTGGGCTGGGCGACGAGCTCCATGCCGCCGATGATCTGCAGCACGTCCAGCACCCGCTTCGAGATATGCGCCGCGAAGATGCCGAGCGCAAACCCGTCACCGGGGACCATGAGGCCGCCGGGGCTGATGTGTGCGTCGGCGTCCATCCCGCGAATGGCCAGGCGGATCATCTCCGCGTACGAGACCAGCTCACCGAGCAGGTCCCGCACCCCGCGGATCTCGTCGATCTCGTTGGCCTTGGCCAGCATCGTGACCACCGCCACGAAGGTGCGGATGCGCTCGTACAGCCGGATGTTGCTGCTGTAGCCGCCAAACGTGTTCACGCGGCCCAGCAGTCGAGTCGCCGCCTCGCTGCTGTAGAGCATGACGACGTGGTCCCACGGCACCAGGACGTTGTTGAAGAACATCATGGCGTCCTGCTCGTCGAAGCGCCTGCCGAAGGGGTGTCCGTAGCTGCCCGGGATCTGCGAGAGGGGCTCCCGGCACACCGTGACGAGCCCCGGCGTGTTCATCGGTATGGAGAACCACTGCACGTACTCGTTGTTGGCGCGGTTGGAGAAGGTGGCGGAGAGGTAGACCAGGCACTCGTTCGACAGCGGCGCCAGCGTCGCAAGCTGCTTGGCGCCCCGCAGCACGATGCCGTCGCGGGTCTCCTTGACGACGTGCAGCGCCGTGGCCTCGTCGTCATCGGGGTTCTCCATGCCGTAGCCGCCCACGCCGAGCCATGCGTTGTCGGGGGCGGCGTTCTCCCCCTGCGTGGTGCTGCGCCGGTCCACCTGCGGGTCGCCGATGGCGTGCGTGAGCGCGATGTCGTGCTCGGAGGCGTAGCGATGGAAGCGCGCCGCGTTGCCGTCCAGCTTCGGCGAGTACTTTGCCAGCTCGTCGCGAACATCGTACCAGCCACAGACGATGGAGGAGCAGAAGTCCGGCGTGCGCCCAAGCTGCCCGAAGCTCTCCTGCATCCAGATCTCCGAGTTGCGCTTGCGGGTCATCATCTCGTCGTAGGTGCGCGGCAGGCTGTACGAGTAGCTGATGCGGTTGCCCGTCTCCGCCGAGGGGTAGGTCATCTGCTCGACGTTCTCGTCGGTGTACTGCAGGTCGTAGATGCGGGCCATCTCGTGCACCATGCCGGAGAAGGCCGGATGCGTGGTGACGTCGTCGACCCGCTTCCCGTCGAGCCACACCTCGCGCCCGTCGCGGAGGCTCTCGATGTAGCGCTCTCCGGTCATCGCGCCCTTGGCGTTGCTGATGTCGCTGGCCACGGCGTCAGGTCTCCTTGCGTCAGAGCGTCGTCACGGTGGGCCCCGGGCGGCTAGCCTCCGGCCCAGTCCCGAACGCCGCGGAAGCTGCCCTTGTAGTACATGAGCGGTTCGCCCTCGTTGGAGCCGGCGTCAACCACGTTGCCGACGAAGAGGATGTGGTCGCCGCACTCAAAGGCGCTGACGACCGTGCAATCAAAGAAGGCCAGCGATCCGTCGAAGATGGGGGCGCCGGTGACGGACGTGCCGCTGGCAAACTGCGGGAAGGAGCCCTCGGCGATCTCGAGGCCGCGCGTCGCAAAGTGGGAGGCAATGTCCTTCTGGCCCTCCCGCAGGATGCTGACGGCAAAGGACTTGGACTCCTCGATCATGGCCTGCAAACGGCTGCCGGTGCGCAGGGACACCATGATCTCCATGGGGTCCAGCGAGAGGGAAGCAAAGGCGGAAACGGTCATCCCGTGCACCTGCCCCTCGTGGTTGGTGGTCACGACGGTAACCCCGGAGCCGAAGCTGCCGGCGGCGGCCTTGAAGGCGCTTTCGTCAACTTGTGCCATTTGGCATCTCCAAGTGGAATCTAGGGTATTGCCGGGGCCCTAGGATACAAGGCGAGCCCAAAGTTGGCAAATCGCGGGCTATCTGCGCCGATGGTCGTCGCAGGGCGTGGAGGCGTGCTTTGCTAGGGGTGAGGCACCCGCCTTCGGCATGCAATCGATTTGTTTCGAATTGAATTTCTTGCGTTCTGGGAAACGAGTCTCCTACGAAAATGGCCTCTGCAGATACGACTCGTTTAGTCCGAAACGAGCCCTTTTTGAGGCTATCCCAGCCACTTTCGAGCCTGTTCCTGCCGCTTTCGGGGCAACTCCAGCGCCTTAGGGTGAGCCCACGGGCTGCGTCCGGCGAGCGGTGGTGGAGGCGGGTCGACTTACGCATGGGGGAAGGATAGCGTCGTCGAGGGCGAAAGCGCTATGGGCTCATGTCAGGGTTGGAGGGGCGGGTCGAGCCATTCGCGAATGGCCCCTGCGGTGGTCTGAATTGTCCAGGATGGACGGAGATTGAGATAGGCTTGTTCGGGCCAGAGCTACCATCTTATTCATATCCGAAAGACACTGAGCGCGGAGAGTGTGTGGAAAGGCGGGCCAGAGCATTCTTAGCATATTGTGATGTGTTGAAAGAAGAGTTTGAACGGCTATGGGGTCGATATCCTCCATATCAAGAAATTCCTGATGTGCAGGAAACTTAGACAGGAAATCTTCAAGCATAACGTTCTAATCACGCTCCAATCTGTATAGCCCCTTAACAACAGAAGAACTTCACGGACAATCTTCATCGAATGATTGCATATTCCGCAACCCCCAATCAACGTACCCTATCAGGGTAACGGCGTTGGACTGTGCATACTCCTTTGGCGCGTCCTCCCTGAATGCAACCAGAAAGTCGTAGGCATCCTGCAATGGGCCTTTCCACTGTTCATACGTGGTGCAGAGGAATCCCCTTTGGGATGAGAAATTACCAAACCCGCCAAAGGTGCTACTCGCATAGACATTGTAGGCGTCAAAGGTGTCCCAATGCTTCTGTAGATTGTCTTGGTAATACTCAGGGCTGCGCGTTCCACTACAGGCTGAGGTGAATGCCATGATGAGCATGGCAATCATGATCAGAATTGTGGTATTGCTCAGGTTGTTCATCACGCTCCTTGCTCAGCACATGCGGTTTTGGTTTCGGCAACAGTTTGCAAGCCGATTTCGGCAAGTTGTTGAAGGTCTGAGAGATGATTCACCTCAACGGTGTGCGGGTCCACGCGCCGATACTCAATCACGTAGTCACGCGCCGCCGTGAGCTTCTTCTCCCATTGAGGAAGCGTGATGCAGGCATCGATGAACTCGTCTAGTGACGCTACACCGTCTGCCATGAATCGATTGACATAGGCGTTGTAGTCATCAACGCTGGCCCAATGTTCTTCCCTCTCATACCAGCGCAGCAGTCCTGATTGGTTCTCTTGGAAGTTGGCTAGAGAACCCTCAATCTGCTTCTGCGTGTACCCGCTTTCCTCACGCAGCCACATCTCGTATTCGTCCCTAGTCATGCGAGAGAACTCTTCCGGGGAGATGTCACGGACGGGTTTCGAGATGGCGGTAGGCTCGGATGTTGGAACGATGGAAGGTGAATTGGTGCGGGGTGGTTCTGGGGAATCTGAAAAGAGAACTAGTCCAATTGCCAATAACACGAGGGCTGTAAAGGGAAGCAGGGGCATGAGCCGATGGCGAAGTAGGCGCAAAAAGGGGGGACCCCCTCGCAGCAAGGATTTGGCGCGTTGGGCAACGTACCTAGTCCCTGTGCTGTGCGCTGCAAGAGGGCCACTATGGGCCGAACACTCACACATTGAGCACTGCTGCAAACGTCGGTCAACGCAGGAATATGCTATGGGGATAATACTAACGTGTCAAATCTTGTACCACAGCCTTTGACTAATTGATGCTGGGCTGTGTTCGGAGTTTCTCAGCGAGGGCCTAACCTACCACCAGATCTTGCCCCTGACGCGGCTCTCCAAGTCGCCGTAGTCCGTCGTCCAGAGGTTGGTGCTGAGGTACTTCCAGCCGCCGTCCGCCAGCAGGCAGACGATGTTCCCCTGCTCCATCCGATCCGCGATGCGCAGCGCCCCCGCGATGACGGAGCCCGAGGAGATCCCCGCGAAGATGCCCTCCTGCTCCATCAGGTAGCGCGTGCTCGCGAAGGCCTCCTGGCCCTCGATCATGATGCGCGCGTCCAGCAGCGAGGTGTCGAGGATCGGCGGGATGAACCCCTCTTCCAGGCTGCGCAGCCCAGAGATGGCGTCGTCCGGCGACGGTACGATGGCGACGACCTGCACGTTGGGGTTGTGGTCCTTCAGGCGGCGCCCGACGCCCATCAGCGTGCCGCCCGTGCCCAGCCCGGCCACGAAGGTGTCCACCTCCGGCAGCGCCTCGATGATCTCCGCGCCGGTGGTCTCGTAGTGGGCGAGAGGGTTGGAGGCGTTGCCGTACTGGTAGGGCATGAAGTAGGTGTCGGGGTCTGCCTCGTAGAGCTGCTTGGCCACCACGATGGCGTGGTTGCTGCCGCCTTCGCCGTCGGAGAAGGTCACCTCCGCGCCAAAGGCCTCGAGCAGCTGCGCGCGCTCCGGGCTGACGTTCTCCGGCATCACCACCTTGAGGCGGTAGCCCTTCACCTTGCACACCATCGCCAGCGAGATGCCCGTGTTGCCGCTCGTGGGCTCCAGCACGATCTTGTCGTGCGTGAGGGCGCCCTCGGCCTCCGCCCGCTCGATCATGTACTTGGCGATGCGGTCTTTGACGCTGCCGGTGGGGTTGTGCCCCTCGAGCTTGGCGTAGATGTGGACGCGCGGCTTGCTGAGGTTCGGCAGGTAGACAAGCGGCGTCCCGCCGATGGCGTCAAGAATGCCGTTCTTCGCCAGCGATGGGCGCGGCGGCGTCGCGGGTGTGGAGCCTTCCGGCTGTTCCATTGGCCGCGCGCGCCTAGTTCGCCGAGGGGAGGCCGCAGAAGACCTCGTAGTCGATCAGCTCGGTCACCGTGGGCTCCGCGCCGCACAGCGGGCAGTTCGGGTTCTGCCGGATCTTCACCGTGCGGAAGTCCATGGTCAGCGCGTCGATGAGCAGCAGGCGTCCGGACAGCGAATCGCCGATGCCCAGGATGAGCTTCAGCGTCTCCGTCGCCTGTATGCTGCCGACCAGCCCCGTGATGGCACCCAGCACACCGGCCTCGGCGCAGTTTGGCACGGCCCCCGGAGGAGGCGGCGCGGGGAAGAGGCAGCGGTAGCAGCCGCGCCCCGGCAGGTACACGGTCGCCTGCCCGTCGAACATCAGGATGCTGCCGTCCACCAGCGGCTTGCCCTGCAGGTAGCAGGCGTCGTTCACCAGGTAGCGAGTGGCAAAGTTGTCGGCGCCGTTCACCACGATGTCGTACTGGGAGATAATCTCAAAGGCGTTCTCGGAGTTGATGGGCATTTCGTGCACCTGCACGTTCACGTCGGGGTTGTAGGCATTGATGGTCTCCATGGCGGAGACGACCTTGGGGCGGCCCACGTCGGCGTTCTGGTGCAGTATCTGCCGCTGCAGGTTGGAGATGTCGACCACGTCGAAATCGACGAGCCCCACCGTGCCCACCCCCGCCAGCGAGAGGTAGAGCGCAGTAGGCGAGCCAAGCCCGCCCGCCCCGACAATGAGCACCTTGGCCTGCATCAGCTTTCGCTGGCCGTGGCTGCCCACCTGCGGCATGATGATGTGCCGGCTGTACCGCTGCACCTGCTCCGGCGTCAACGCAAATGATGTTGTCATACTGGGCCTCCTGTAGCGCCGTCGTCACTCATTTCCATAGGCGCAGGCCAAGGCCTGACAACGGCAAAGTCGTGTCCGAGTATAGCATGCCCAGATACCCCCCACAAGGCGAGCGGCCTACGGGGGGAGGCCCCCTCATTGCAGGACACCACCCATAAGATTTGATGCCGCCATTGGCCACCTTGTCTTCTACACCCGTCGTCAGGAATTGAATTGAGCAAGATTCACTGTCGGAATTATGTACCTGTGTCCACTGAGGGTTGATGCGAGTGAAAGGAGAAGGAAATTCCCGGTGGGATTCGAACCCACAAGGTCCGGATTGGTGGGCCGGTGCTCTTCCCATTGACCTACGGGGGGGCATGCCCGCAAAGCGGGGCGCAGCACCGATAGGCAACACAGCGAAAGAGACCTGCCAAGCAATGCGGGAGAGTAGCAAGAACGCTGGCTCTCCTGCATCGCTTTAACAACCATATATCGTGATTCTATCCACTGCATGAAAGCCAGTCTGGCCCCAATTGCGGGAGTTTTATGATTGACGCGGTGAGTCCCCAGTGATACCGTTGGTGCGTAAGGGAATGTTTAATTAATGGACTTTTCACAGTCATATTGGCATTTGGTAGTCTTTGCTGTATTGTTCCTTGTAGGACTGGTGTTGGTCGTATGGCAGACGGTAGAGAAGGCATCCAACTTTGCTCTTGCCAATAGTGTCATTCAAGAGATGGACGCGGTGGTTGTAGTTTCGGCTGCCGTAGCAATTCTAAGTGTGGATGGTGTCAAAATGTTTGCCGAAACGTTCTTGCAGAAAAGGTATCAGGATGGTCGAAGAGATGTCCTCAAGGATTTGGTAAAGCTGGCTATCATCACTGACCAACAGCGCAAGGAGATTGAGGTGGAGCGCAAGGAAAAGTAGTTCCACTTCATCCACACCTCAAGCAAATCGAGAGCACCGTGGGCGGTCCGTATTGCCCACGGTGCTCTTTTTATTGACCTCCCGAAGCATGCGGCGCTTGTGTGAGTCTAGTCCTAACTGAGTGGACACAGGTACATAATTGCCTTTACTGAAACGTGAGTCTCCTCCTCTTGTGTGCTAGGCTATAATTCACCGAATGAATGGAGGGTCTCCCTTGGCTGCCCAGCCAAATGCACCGGAAACATTGGGCCAGTTCCTCATCCGGTTTTCCGAGCTTGCAGAACGCAACGAGAAAGCCCACGGCGACCTCAGGGCTGAGATTCACGAGGCGGAAAACCGGATGATTAAATGGGTTATTGGCATGGGCATCGCTGTAGTCATTGCCTTGGGTGCGCTCGATCGTCTCGTCTGAGCGCCTGCCCGCCCTCGCCCCGAATAGCATGCCCACATACCCCCCACAACTCGGAGAGTCGGGAGATTTGGGGGTTGTTGACGCGTCGGGCCGGTACCACCTACCCTACCGCAACTCAACATTGGGGGGCACCCATGCTGGTGCTGGATGGCGACCTGCTCTTGACCGTCTTATGCACGGCCGTGGGTGTCGTAGCATCGTGGTGGTTCACAAGGCGGCACTACACGCACCGCGAGGCCATGAAGCTCACGCCAGAAGACGTGGAGATTGCGAAGATGCGCCATGCGACTATCAGCGCGTTATTGGGCGATTACGGCACGCTCATCGTGTTCATCGTTGTCAGTGGGATCTTGCTCGCTATTGTCATCGTTGCAATTTTGCTTTACCAACTCTTCGCGCCCGGTGCGCAGTAAAGCGGCGGGGGCTGGTCCGTCTCCCTCCCTTAGCGCCTTTCCGTATTTCGCTAGCCGTGGCGTCGTGTCCCCTCGCAGAGGCGCCCACACCCCCCACGCTTCCCCTACGGCCCGCCTTGCTCTACAATAGACTTTCGATTATTGCAAACAAGAGGAGTGTCCCCATGGCCACTGAAATCGCCACCCTGCCCGTCCAGACGCGCACCGTGCTCGGGAAGAAGGTCAGCAAACTGCGCAGGCAGGGCATTACCCCCATCCACATGTACGGCTCCGGTGGAGAGGCGCAGGCCCTCCAGGTCGACTCGCTGGAGCTGCGCCGGGTCCTCACCCATGTGGGCCACAACCGGCCCATCGAGGTGGTGACCGAGGGCTCCGCCAGGCGTGACCTCGCCTTCGTCCGCGAGATCCAGTTCCACCCGCTGACCCTCGACGTCCTGCATGTCGACCTGTTCCGCGTCGACGCGGACATCACCACCACGGTTGAAGTCCCCATCGAGCTCACGGGCGAGTCCAACGCCGTGCACCTGGGCGGCAGCCTCATCCAGAACCTGTACACCGTGCTGGTCGAGGCGCGGCCCATGGCTATTCCCGGCTCGGTTGCCGTGGACGTCTCCGTGCTGGACGTCTTTGAAAAGAGCATCCGCGTGTCCGACCTGAACGTGCCCGAGGGTGTGACGGTGCTGACGGAAGGCGAGCAGATGGTCGCCCACGTCGCCGCGCCGGTGGGCGCTGAGGCCGCTGACGCCGAGGGCGCACCGCCTATGCCGTCCGCGCCTGGGCTGGTCGCCGCGGACTCGGACAGCGAGGCGACCTAGCGGGGCCTGCCTCGTGCCCGGCCGGCAGGGGGTGTCCGGTGAAACGCGATTCAATGCGTTGGCTCTGCGCCGCAATCGGCAGCGTGTCCCTGCTTGCCCTTGCGGTCGCGTGCGACCGAGAGCCCCTCGAGCTCCCGCCTTCCACGTCGACTGCGGCCATCTCCGCAGCGGCCGCTTCGCAGGACACCACCGTCGTCGGTGAGCCGGCCACGCGATTGCCCCGGCCCATCGCGGCCACGCTCCCCTCCGTCGCCGACGTGGTGGAGGCCGTGCGCCCCTCCGTCGTCAACATCACCACGCGGGTGGAGACCGGCAGCTTCCTCTTCCGACGCTTTGGCGCCACCGCCAACGGCACGGGCGCCATCATCCACTCCGACGGCTACCTCGTCACCAACTTCCACGTCGTCTACGGCGCCACGCGCATCGTCGTCACCATGGACGACGGCAGCCACTACGAGGCGAGCGTCGTCGGTGTCGACCCCGCCACCGACCTGGCCGTCCTGAAGATTGAGGGCGAAGGCCCCTTCCCCGCGCTGTCATTCGCGCCCCCCGAATCCGTGCGCGTCGGCGACTGGGCCATCGCCATCGGCAACGCGCTCGGCCTCCCCGGCGGGCCATCCGTCACGCTGGGCGTCGTCGGCGCCATCGACCGCTCGCTCACCACGCAGCAGCAGTCGCTGACCGACCTGATCCAGACCGACGCCGCCATCAACGAGGGCAACAGCGGCGGCCCGCTCGTCGACCTGAACGGCGAGGTCATCGGCATCAACACCGCCGTCGTGCGAGGCGCGCAGGGCATGGGTTTCTCCGTCAGCAGCTTCACCGTGGTGCCCGTCGTGCAGTCCATCCTGCAGTACGGGCGCGTCCGCTGGCCGTGGATGGGCGTCGGCATCTCAGACATCACAGCCCCCATGGCCCTGCAGTTGGACCTGGAAGACCGCCGAGGCGTGATCATCGGCCGCGTCTGGCCCGACAGCCCCGCCCAATCCGCCGGCATCCTCACGGGCGACATCCTCATCAACCTCGACGGCCACCAAATCGACTCCCTCCGCACCCTCCAGCGAATAATGCGCGAGGAGCTCTCAGTAGGCGACGAAATCCTAGCCGTCTTCCTCCGACAGGCCCAGCCCCTCGAGCTCCTAGTAAAGCTGGCGGAAATGCCGAGATAGCGCCCCCGCCATACCGCCGTCCGTTCGCCCTGAGCCCGTCGAAGGGCCCCCCGAACGGAAACGCCTCGGAAAACCCGTTCGCCCTGAGCCTGTCGAAGGGCCGCCCCGCGCGGGTTCACTCCGCCGCCCACGTTTGACACCCCTTCTCAACGGGGCATACCATCGGAATAGGGCGTCCCGCGTCCCAGTAGCTCAGTGGATAGAGCGGCTGCCTTCTAAGCAGCGGGCCGTGGGTTCGAGTCCCACCTGGGACGCCACCCCAAGCACTCCCTGACAATGACCTCTCGCCTCAACTCCCGAAATACAATTTGACCACCTCGAGGACCTCCTCCCTCGATATCAGCCCGCCAAAGTAATCTGCTACGGCCTTTAGCACTTCGTCGCGCTCAATCGTGCCATTGCCGTTCACGTCGTACCGGTGGTGCGTGGCCTCAACGACCTCTATCGCGACGATGATGATGGCCCCGAACCCGGCGGTGTCCGTGGCCGTCATGTTCACGGTGTAGTCCTGCCCCTCAGCGATTTCCGCGCCCTCCCGCACCCGGAGTTGGCCCGTGTCCTCGTCCACCGTGAACAGGGACGCGTCTGCGCCGCTCAGGGAGTAGGCGACTTCCAGGTTGTCCTGGTGCGAAGCCTGCACCGGGTCGCCGACAGCGTCGCCCGGTCCGGCATTGACCGGCACCGTGCGCGTGGTGCGGAAACCGTCGCCGAACCTGGGGGCCACGGTCGCCGCTCCGAAACCGCCCCCGCCGCCGCCGCTCGAACGTGTAGGTGTCGGTGGAGGCGGTGTGACGCCGTCGTCGTCCACCAGGGACACCGCTGTCTCCCGGGGGGATCCCGCCGCGACAAGCGCAGGACGCAGTCTGAAGAGAATGCGTACGCTCTCGCCGTCATCGTCAATGTCGTCCTGCGTCACGCTTACCGTAAAGGTCTTGAGCGTCTCGCCGCTGGCAAACGTGACCTCGGCCGGCACGCCGCTGTAGTCGGCGTTGGTCGCGCCGCCCAGGTTGTCAGTCGAGAGGAGGATGCGGACGGTGCGCTCCGGGTCCGCGCTCAGCCGGACCTCGACGTCCACGCTGTTGCCCTCGTTGGCGGAGTATGTCGCCGAGCCGAACCTGACCGAGACCGCCGGAATTCCGTCCATGTCCGGGACGTCGACGGTCAGCTCCGCGGCGTCGCTGGTGTTGGTGCCGTCGGTGGAATGGATCTCGTAGACGTACCTGCCTGCCGATGCGTGGAACACCGGAACGCTGGTGGCGCGCAGGCCCGGATAGTCCACGGCTTGGAACCTCTGACATGTCGTCAGGTTGGGACAGGAGATGCCTTGGACTAACTCGTAGTAGTAGATCTCGAGGCCGGTTGCATTGGCCGGCAGTTCCCATGCAAGGTCGAAGGAACGGGCCTGCGCCTCGTAGACCCCGTTGACCAGTGGCGCGTTGAGGACTCGGAAGTTGGTGGGGGCTTGCAGGTTTCCCTGAGTGTGGACGTAGCGCATCTCTGCGGCTGGCCCGATGGCGTGCGGCGTCCAGATCTTGGCGCCGCCACCGGCGGTCTGCGCACCCGGCGCCGCACCCTTCGACTGCGCCAGTGACACCGCCTGCGTCCCGAGGAGGAACCCACAAGCCGCTAGGAGCAGGAGCGCGGCCACTGCGGCGATGTTCCAGCGCACCCGAGACCACCCAGGATGTCCTCGCGACATCCCACCGCCATTCCGACCGTCCCGCCACGCACTCAGCGCCCTCAATCCTCTCATGCGCATGTCACCAACCGGTTGGGCAAGCCTGACGACTAGGCCAACCGCTTAGCCACAATATGCTACATAAGGGTGTCATGTCCAATGGCAAGACTTCAACTGAGCGCGCAAGAACTCTCCCGGTCGCCGGGCGGGCCACCCCGTACACCCCACCCCGTTCGCCCTGAGCCTGTCGAAGGGCCCCCCCGCACACACCCCCGCTACTCCCCCACCCCCCTACTCCCCTGGCCGCGAGCCCTCGATGTACCGCGTATGCTCCGCCGAGTACGGGTCCAGGGCCGGAAAGAACACCAGCAGATGCGCCGTGTCCTCGCCGGTTACGTGGAAAGCGTGCTCGGCCCCCGGCGGAATGACCACCGTGTGGTCCCGCCCGACGGTGTGCGTCTGCCCGTCCAGGCTGACCTCCAGCGTCCCCTCGAGGATGACGATGAGCTCGTCGACCGAGTGCGTGTGCAGCGGCGCTCCCGTGCCGGGCTCGGCGGTGTTGATGCTGAGGGTGCTGCTGACCCCCTGCTCGTGGCCCGCGATATCCCACTTCCGGTAGCCCGGCCGCCACGGGACCTCGGGCGCGTGCGAGTGGTTGATGATGGGCATGGTCTGCTCCTTCTGCCGGTGCAAGCGCGCCCGGCGTGGGCTCGGCTCGTATTCGAGGGGCATTGTACCGCGTATGCCGGCGGACGCCAGCGCGCGGCGCGAAGGGGCGGTCGTCGCTATGCTAGACTTTCCTCGGAATTGTGACGCTGGGAGGCACGAATGACCACACCCGATACCGACCGCTTTTCCCGCTCCTTCACCATTGAGGGCGACGCCATGACGTTGGGCGGCATGAAGAAGCAGGCCGAGGCCCGGGGCTTCACCATCATGTGCGACGAGGCGCCGCCCCTCGGCGACAACACCGCCCCCTCGCCGATGACCTACTTTGCGGTGGCCGTCCTGTTCTGAGAGATGACCCAGCTTGAGCGGTACGCTCAGATGATGAAGGTTGACCTGGGGAAGGTCAGGGCGAAGATCGGCTACTCCGTGACCGCCGAGGGCTCCGTGCTGGCCCAGACGATTCAGGCCAGGGTCGACAAGATCGCCATCCACTACGACCTCGAGTCCGCCGACACCCCGGAGCGAGTCGCCGGGTTCATGCGCAACGCCCGCAACGGCTGCTTCGCCCGCCAGTCCATCGGGCGGCCGGAGCTCTTCGAGGACTCAATCAACCTGAACGGCGAGCCCTTCGACATGGACGACTACCCGCCACCTTGCGGGTGACCATGCCCGCGAGTGACCATGGAAGCGGGAACATCCTTCGCCGGCTGTGCCGTGGCAACAATGCAGAGGCAGCACATGTTCGGGCAGTGAATGTGGCTACGGCGCGGAGTTATCGGTAAGATGAAATGGGAAATTATATACTTGTGTACACAGACTCCTTGAAAGCTCTCTCACCTTGAACGCATCATGCCTGATGATGTACAACAGGGATGGGCGCAGTCTCGCGCAATCGCACTACGCTAAGGGAGGCATTTCATGAATCCTGATTACTTGCAGCATCCAATTCATGTTCCTCTTCGTGTCTGGACTGCGCTGCTAGCCGGCCTTTGTGAAGCGCTGCTATCGACCCATCAAACGCTCTCAGGACCTCAATTGGCAGACGACCTCGAAACTCCTCTAACCACGGCGATTGAAACTCTGATTCCGGCGGAGAAGGAGATGACCCTGCAAGATGAGGAGATGCTTCGGAATCTTGCTCAGGTGTTCCTTCGCCATCTTCGCAATCAGTCCAAGGGTCTTCCAAGTTAGTCATTTCATTACCCTCCGTTATGCGCCTTGACGCGCACCCCTTGCTTACTCTGTAGTGGTGTTAGGCTTCTTGTTGCCCTGTGTCAAGTGGTGCACCCGCGCTCGCGAGGGCCAGGTACACAGGTATATAATTCCCATTGAATGAGACATTAGTCCAATGCAGGAGGATAGACCTTGAAGACCACAGTTGAGTTCGACCCCAGCTACGCCATGCTGACCGTTGACCTGGACCCGGGCGAGTCCATCAAGGCGGAGCCCGGCGCGATGGTGCTCCAGCACGGCGTGGATATGGCGACCGGCGCGGGCGGAGGCGGAGGCCTGTTCGGCGGGCTCAAGCGAATGGTGGGTGGAGAGTCCTTCTTCATCAACACCTTCACCGCCCAGCGGAGCGGCGGACGCGTGAGCCTTGCCCCCAACGCGCCGGGGGATATCGGCGAGTTTGAGCTGCGCCCCGGCTCGAACCTCTTCGTCCAGTCCGGCGCCTTCATGGCGTGTACGGTTAACGTACAGACAGACACCAAGTTTCAGGGCTTCAAGGGCGTCTTCAGCGGTGAAAGCCTGTTCTTCATCAGGGCATTCTCCACGGAGGGAATCGGCACCGTCTACTACAACTCCTACGGCGCCATCAAGAAGGTCCCGGTATTGCCCGGTCAGGAACTCGTTGTCGACACAGGCCACCTGGTCGCATTCACCGATGACGTGGATTACACCATCGGAAAGGTCGGTGGAATCCGATCGCTCATCGCCGGCGGAGAGGGTCTGGTGATGAAGTTCACGGGCAACGGCGACGTCTGGATCCAGTCCCGAAACCTCGCCTCCCTGGCGGGCAAGCTCATACCGTTCCTGCCGAAATCCGGCGGCAACTAGCAATATCCCGCGACCCTGATAGCGGAGCGCCCCTGGGATCATTCCGGGGGCGCTCCTGCAAAGCTTGCCCACTGGCCACAATCGCCGCCCCAACCGCATTGGCCCACCCTGACACGGCCTCATTGCCCCCGCGAACCCCCCACCGCTACCCTCCTCCCATGCAAGCCATCGCCAACAACCCCAACCGCAACATCGACCGCCCCACGCCCACCCATCGAGCGTTGGCAGCTCGAGCTGCGTCCACCAGCGCCGTCGGACCGGCGCGCCACAGCCGGGGGTTGTTGCTCCCCGGCAAGAAACTTTTTGGATTTGTAGCTGATCTGCGCCACGGCCCGTACAAGTCGAATGCAAAAACAACCACGCCCACCAACAGGGAGCCGCTCCCTCGCATCGCGTCCACGCGCACCGGCACTCCGGCGGCCCAGCGCCGAGGGTTGTTGCTCACCGGCGAAAAACTTTTTCGATTTGTAGCTGATCTGCGCCACGGCCCGTACAGATCGAATGCAAAAACAACCTCCGCCCCAGCTACGAGGGCCAGGGAAACAACCTCGCCGCTGTGCAGCCCCCTCGCGGCCCCGCAAACACCGCCATCCCCCGTGCTACACTGCCCCCATGGACGTCCAGGCCTTCCTCGACCGGCTCCGCGGGCTGTCGTGGTACGACGGCCAGGTCGTCGACGACCGCATCCTGCCCCCTCGCGACGCCGTCGAGCAAGCGCTCGCGTACCCGCTGCACCCCACCCTCGCATCGCGGCTTGCGGAGCTCGGTCGCTGGCCCCTCTACGCGCACCAGGCCGCCGCCATCGACGCCGCGCTGGAGGGCGAGAACGTCGTCGTCGCCACGCCCGCCGCCAGCGGCAAGAGCCTCTGCTTCCAGGCTCCAGTGCTCCACGAGTGGCTGGAGGACCGGTCGTCGAGGGCGCTGCTCCTCTACCCCACCAAGGCGCTCGCCCAGGACCAGCTCACCGCCCTCCGCGAGCTCGCCCCGACCCGGCCCGCGCCATCCCTCGCCGTGTACGACGGCGACACCCCCCACGACGAGCGCGCCGGCATCCGCCGCTCGGCCCACGTGCTCCTCACCAACCCCGACATGCTGCACGCGGGCATCCTGCCCAACCACAAGAGCTGGGCCGCCTTCCTGCAGCGCCTCGACACCGTCGTCATCGACGAGGCCCACACTTACCGCGGCGTCTTCGGCTCCCACGTGTCGCTGCTCCTGCGCCGCCTGCGCCGCATCTGCGCCCGCTACGGCGCCGAGCCCCGCTTCATCCTCTGCTCGGCCACCATCGGCAACCCGGCCGAGCTGGCCGAGAACCTCACCGGCGAGCCCTTCACCGCCATCACCGACAGCGGCGCCCCCCTCGGCGAGAAGCGCTTCCTCTTCTGGAACCCGCCCCTCCGCGACGCCGAGTCGGGCGTCCGCGAGAAGGCCTACGGCGAGTCCGCCCGCCTCCTCGCCGAGACGACGCGGGCCGGTGTCCGCACCATCGCCTTTGTGCGGACGCGCCGCACGGCGGAGCTCGTCTTCGGCGCGGCCCGGGACATGGTGTCCGAGAAGGAGCCCATGCTGGCCAACCGTCTCGCGCCGTACCGCGCCCACTACATGGCCGAGGACCGCCGCCGCATCGAGGAGGGGCTGCGCGAGGGCAAGCTGCTCGGCGTCGCCGCCACCAACGCGCTGGAGCTCGGCATGGACATCGGCGGGCTGGACGCCACGGTGCTCACCGGCTACCCCGGTAGCGTCGCTAGCGCGTGGCAGCAGGCGGGCCGCGGAGGCCGTCGCGGCGAGGCGTCGCTGGCGGTCCTCGTCGCCCGTGACGACCCCCTCGACCAGTACCTCATGCGCCACCCGGAGTTCTTCCACGGCAGGCCGATGGAGCACGCCCTCATCGCGCCGGAGAACCCCTACGTGCTGGCCCCGCACCTGCTCTGCGCCGCCCACGAGTTCCCCCTCACCCTCGGCGATCGCGCCTACTTCGGCGACGCCCTCCCCGCGCAGCTCGACGAGCTCGTCGAGTCCGGCCACCTACGACCGACCCGCGGCCGCTGGCACCTGGACCCCACCGTCGACTACCCGGCGCAGCACGTCCACCTCCGCTCGACGTCGGACCGCAGCTACACCGTCGTCGACGGCGGCACCGGCGCCCTGCTCGAGGCGGGAGTCGAGGAGTCGGCCGCCTACTCGTCGCTGTACCCCGGCGCCATCTACCTGCATCAGGGCGAGCCATTCCTGGTCACCGAGCTCAACCTCGCCGGCGAGACCGCCGTGGTGACCGCCGCCAAGGAGCCGTACTACACGCAGTCGCGGGACATCACGGACATCCGGGTGCTCAACACCTACCGCCGCCGCACCGTCTCCGTGGACGTGCGAGTCTGCCTCGGTGAGGTGGAGGTGACCCGGCAGGTGGTGGCCTACCGCAAGCTCGCCCACTACACGGAGGCGAACTTGGGCGACGAGATCCTCGACCTGCCGGCGCACCGCTTCCGCACGGTGGCCCTCTGGTTCGAGGCCCCTCCCGTCACCGTCGAGGACATCCTCGACGGCAAGCGCGACCTCGCGGGCGGCCTCCACGCCGCCGAGCACGCGGCCATCGGCGTGCTGCCCCTGTTCGCCCTGTGCGACCGCGCCGACATAGGCGGCGTCTCGACGCCCATGCACCCGGACACGGGCGTCCCGACCGTCTTCATCTACGACGGTTACCCCGGCGGCATAGGCATCGCGGAGCGCGGCTTCGAGGCCGTCGAGGCGCTCTGGCGCACGACGCTGCAGGCCGTCGAGGAGTGCCCGTGCAGCGAGGGCTGCCCCGCCTGCGTCCAATCCCCCAAGTGCGGCAACAACAATTACCCGCTGGACAAGGCCGTCGCGGCGGAGTTGCTGCGGGGCCTGCTGAACCTGCGGCGGTGACACGAAGTGGCTGGACACACTGGCGCCGCTCGTGGGACGCTGGAAGTGCGCCGTGTGGCATCGGGCGTCGGCCTAGCCCTCGCCCTGCTGCTGGCGCTAGGCATATGGTCAGGAGCGTCCGGTTTGTTGGACCAACACTTTCTCTACTTCCCCACCCGGGAGCTCATTGGCTCCCCGGCGGACTACGGCATCGCCTTCGAGGACGCCTACTTCGAGACGGATGACGGCCAGCGGCTGCACGGGTGGTACGTGCCCGGTGACGGCGACGTCACCCTGCTCTGGCACCACGGCAACGGTGGCAACATCGCCTACCGCCTGCCGGACATAGACCTGTTCCACCGCGAGCTCGGCGTCAATGTCCTCATCTACGACTACCGTGGCTTCGGCCGCAGCAGCGAGGACACCCCGTCCGAGGAAGGCCTGTACCGAGACGCCGAGGCCGCCCTGCGCCACCTGCAATCGCGCGACGACGTGGACCCTGAGAAGATCGTCTACTTCGGACGCTCGCTGGGCGTCGCCATCGCCACCGAGCTCGCCGTACGCCACCGCCCCTACGGCCTAATCCTGGAGTCAGGCTTCCCCTCAATCACCTACATGGCGAATGTGGACCGCCCGTGGCTGCCCGCCTTCGTAGTCCACCGCATAATCGCAGCCCGCTACGACAGCGCAAGCAAAATAGGCAGCCTAAACGTGCCCGTGCTCATAGTGCACGGAGACGCAGACGACACAGTACCCCTCCGCGCAGGCCAAGCCCTCTTCGCCGCCGCTAACGAGCCCAAGTCCTTCTACCAGGTGGAGGGCGCCAACCACGACGGCCTCTCGCTGGTTGGTGGGCGGCCGTATCTGGAGCGGCTGCGGGAGTACATCGCGGGGTTGGAGTAGAGACCCATACTGGACGTTCGCCCTGAGCCTGTCGAAGGGCCACCACCCTGCCACGACCCCCTCGCGCCAACGTCGCGCCCCGCGCTACCCTCTCCACATGGAAACGGCATCCGACGCGAAATGCACCCCCAACCCCAACGATGACGCCCAGCCGCGATTATCACCTTTGTTTTGCCAGAGGTCCCTATCTGGCCCAAATGTGAGTTGTTTCTCACCGACGCACCAACATACGACTCGACTCGACTCGAATGCACGCCCTCCCAGCTACGGGCAGCTCCCCACAGAACATGCAGTCCTAAGTCACCCCTTCGTCATTCCCGCGCAGGCGGGAATCCAGAGGGGTCGGGGAGAGGGGCTACCCCATCGCCGCCCGCACCGCCTCCACACGCCCCGGCGCCCCGGCGCGCTCGCACATGGCGATGAAGTTGGCGGTGGTGACGCGCTCCACCTCTTCGACTGGCACGCCCTTCAGCTCGGCCACCTTCTCCGCGACTAGGGGCACGTCACGGGGCTCCGTCCACTTGTCGCGGCTGCCCTTGAAGGGTTGCGGGTAGGTGTCCGTCTCCAGCACGATGTTCTCCAGCGGCAGTGACGCCGCGATGGCCTGCAGGTCGGGACGTCGCAGCAGCGGCTTGGCCAGCGAGACGTAGATGCCCAGCTCCAGGCACTCGCGCGCCGTGTTCTCGTCGCCCTGGAAGTAGTGCATCGCGCCCCCGACGAGCCAGCCCTGCTCCTGTCGCAGCACCTTCAGCGCCTCTAGGTGCAGGTGCGGCTGGCCGGGGATCTCCCGCGAGTGAAAGATGATCGGCAGGCCGAGCTCAATGGCGAGCCGCACCTGCGCCCGAAATGCCTGGTACTGCAGCGCGAGGTCCGGCGCCCCCCTGTCGAAGTCCAGGCCGGTCTCGCTGACGGCGACGACCTTGGGCGTAGACTGCGCCGCCTGCCGGAGCTGCTCGGCGCAGGCGTCGTCGACGGGGGCCGTGACGTCCATGGGGTGGATGCCCACGCCGGCCAGCAGCATCGGCGTCCGGCGCGCCAGCTCGACGCATGCCTCCGTCGACGCCAGCGTCGTGCCCGCAAGCACTATCGCGCCAACACCGGCGGCGCGGGCGCGTTCCAGCACCCCGTCCAACTCCTCCGGCGGGAAGTCGTCAAGGTGGGTGTGTGCGTCCACGAACACGGGCTCTCACTGCCTCGCAATCTTGGAGTCTGACTCCGGCCAGTATATGCTATATCCCTAGCCCCGACGCCCAGCCCGCCCTCGACTGCGCCATGCAGCCATCCCGCCATCCGACGCGCCGGGGGATTCAGGAGAAGCAGCTATGACCACCCTTGCCAACAATCAAGAGGAGCGCCGCGAAGCATGATGCGCGCCGCCCTGCTCCTTGCGCTCGCAATCCTCGTCCTTGCCGCGTGCCGGGAGACCGAGCCGACGCCGGCGGGAACGGCAGCGCCGGTCTCGACGCAGCAGGCGCCCGCGACGCCCTCGGCCGCGTCGACGCCGGTCCCCGCATCAGCCGTCCCCTCGGCGCCGGCGGCTGCCGACGCTCCCGCGACGCCGTCCGCGGCGGCCACGTCGGTAGGGCAGCAGGGCGGGCGGCTGTCGATCGCAACGCGCACGGTGCTGGAGGACCTGGATGTGCACCGGGCGTCGCCGCCTTCACTGGCCGCCTATGGCCCGGGCATCGTGTACAGCCGATTGCTGCGCTTCGCGTCGGGGCCGGAGGTGCAGACGCCCAGCCTTGCCCTGGAGTGCGACCTCTGCGAGTCCTGGGTGTGGGAGGACACCGCGACGTTGCGGGTGTCCCTGCGTGAGGGCGTGCGCTGGCAGGACGCCGCGCCCGTCAACGGACGCATTCTCTCGCCGCACGACGTCACCGCGAGTCTGACGCGGCAACGAACGGTGGGCTGGCCCCACGCCGGGCTGCTCGCCAACGTCGCGTCCATGGAGGTTGAGGGCAACGACGTCGTCTTCACCCTGCGGTCGCCGGATGCCGACTTCCCTCTCGCGCTGGCGGACGGGTTCACGAAGGTGATCCCCTCGGAGCTCGTCCAAATGGGAGACCTCGGCGCGGGGCCGTTCATCGGCACGGGGCCGTGGGTGGCCGGCGAGGTGGCGCCCGATCACCGCTACACCTTCACGCCGAACCCCACCTACTTTGAGCCCGGCATGCCCTTGCTGGAAAGCCTGGTCATCCGCGTCATGCCCGACGCCGAGCTTCGGAACGCGGCCTTCCTCACGCAGTCCCTGGACGTCGACGAGGTGACGCCGGAGTACTTCGAGACCTACCGGGAACGCAACCCGGGCGCCGGCTTCGTCCGCTACGAGCCCCCCGGGGGCGGGTCCGAGCTGGCCCTCAACGTGAACGACCCGGCGCTGCAGAGCGCGGACTTCCGGCGGGCCATCTTCCGGGCCCTCGACCCGTGGTCCCTCAACGGGCAGATCTGGCACGGGCTGGCGGAGGTGACCGGCGGCATGCCTTCGCCGTCGCCGGACTGGCGCCTGACGGAAGCCGAGCTGCGCGAGCACCTCGCCGACCCCACCGCCGCCCGGGAGCTGCTCGCGGCCTCAGGTGGCGCGACGCCAATGCTCGAGCTGCTGGTCGCCGACTTCGGCGACCCCCACCTGATCTACAGCGTTGGCATCCGCGAGCAACTGCGGGTGGTGGGCCTGCAGGTCGCATTGACGCAGCTCAACCCCGTGCAGTACGTCGACCGAGTGTGGCGGCGGGGCGACTTCCAGGCCTACCTCGGACCGCTGCCGCCGCTGAACGCGCCCAACAGTTACCTCATCGGCCTTGTCCGCAGCGGGTCGGCCGGCAACAAGACGGGGTACGGGACGTCGATGCTGGACGGGCTCGTCGACGCGCAGGCTGGGGAGCTCGACCCGGCGGTGCGTCGCGGCATCGCGCGGGAGGCGGCGCTGAAGTTGCTCGCGGATGGCGTGCGGTTCACCCCCGCGCGCGGGTGCAGGTGTGGGGTTGGTGGCCGAGGGTGAAGGGGCTGCACGTAAACTTCGCCAACCGCGAGTACCACTTCTGGTCACGCGTCTGGGTGGAGTGATACGGGCCTACGAGGCGTAGTCGCGCAGGCTCTGGTCCAGCGCGAACCAGGCCAGCAACGCGCACTTGACGCGCACGGGGTAGCTTCGGACCGACACCAGCCCCGTCAGCACGCCGAGCAGGCTGGATTCCGTCTCCTCCATCGTCTCCCCGGCCATCATGCGCCGGAAGAGCGTCGAGAGGTGCAGCGCCTCGGACGGCGCCATCCCTCGCACGGCCTCAGACATGAGGGAGAGCGACGCCTGGCAGATGGAGCACCCCGCGCCCTCGGTGCCCACAGTGGAGAGCACCCCTTCTGTCAGCCTGGCGCGGAAGGTACACTCGTCGCCGCAGAAGGGGTTGACCTCCGTTGCCTCGATGTCCGGCGCGACCACGGGCGCGCGGTTCCGCGGGTTGCGGTAGTGGTCCATGATGAGGGCCTGATTGGCCGCGCCGATGGAGCCCCATCCCACGGTTGCGGGGACTTCCGGCGTGCCGTCCTGCTCAGCGTAGTCCATCGCGCCGCCTGCTAGAGCTCTACAACTACGTCGCCGTCCTGCACCCGCACGGGGAAGCACTCCACGTCCAGGATGGCTGGCAGGGTGAGGGCCTTGCCCGTGCGCACGTCAAAGTAGGCGTCATGTCGGGGGCACTGGATGCGAAACCCGTCGAGGGCGCCCTCGCCGAGGGGCCCGTCGTCGTGGGTGCAGAGGTTCTCGATGGCGAAGAACTGGCCGTCGACGTTGGCGATCGCCAGCGCCGCCTCCGGCAGCTCGACGGCGATCGACGTGCCGGGCGCGATGTCCTCCGCCCTCGCCACCTTCACGAATGTGCCTGCCATGCCGCTCCTTTGCTCAACTCGTTCCCGTAACAGCAGGGATCCCGCCCGCTAGACCGCCGCTTCCTCCGGCCAGTCCAGCATCTGCACGTCCACCTCGGCGCCCGCCGGCATCTCCTCGATGTCCTCCGGGCAGATGGCCAGCCCGTTGGCGCGGGCCATGGAGGTGAGCAGGTTGCTCCCCTGCGGCCCCGTCAGCGATGCCCGGTAGCGCCCGTCCTCCTGTGTGACGATGGCCCGAGCATACACGCGTCGGCCGTCCGTGTTGATGATGGGATCGCGCAGCACGGCCCGCACCATCGGTTTGGCGAAGTGCGTGCGGCCCAGCATCTTGAGGATGGCGGGTCGGCAGAATTGCTCGAACGCCACCAGCGCGCTCACGGGGTTGCCCGGTAGGCCGACGTGCGGCACTCGACGCCCGTCCGGGGCGTGCAGCACCCCGAAGGCCAGGGGTCGCGCCGGACGCATCCGCACGGACCAGAAGGCGATCTCACCGTTGGCCGTCAGCACGTCCTTGATGAAGTCATAGTCGCCCTTGGAGACGCCCGCGGTGGTGATGAGCAGGTCCGCCGTAATGCCCTCGGCCAGCTTGCGCGTCGTGTCCTCGAGGGTGTCCTTCGCGATGCCCAGCATCCACGGCTCGCCGCCGTACCGACGCACCGCCGCGGCGATGCTGAAGCTGTTGGAGTCGTAGATCTTCCCGGCGCCGGGGGCCTCGCCCAATGCGAGTAGCTCGTCGCCCGTCGAGAGGATGGCCACGACGGGCCTGCGCAGCGCGGTTACACGCTGCCGACCCACGGACGCCAGCACGCCGATCTCCCCCGGTCGCAGCACGGCGCCGGGGCCCATGAGCCGGTCGCCGGTGCGCAGGTCCTCTCCCGCGGGCCGGACGTTGGCCCCATCGGGGGCCTCCTGCATGATGCGGATGCGGTCGAGGGCGTGGCCGGACGCCTTGCGCTCGACCTCGTCGGTGTCCTCGAAGGGCACGACGGCGTTCGCGCCGGGCGGGATGGGTGCGCCAGTCATGATGCGGATGGCCGAGCCGGGCGCAAGCTCTCGGTCCGGCAGCGCGCCAGCCTGCACGTAGCCGATGACGGGCAGCTCGACGGGGCTGTGCTGCCCCGCGCCGGCAACGTCCTCGTAGCGCACCGCGAAGCCGTCCATTGCCGAGTTGTCCAGCGGCGGCAGGTCCAGCGGCGACGTGACTACCTCGGCCAGCGTCAGCCCCAACGCGTCGGGCAGCGCCACCTCCACCGGCGCCATCGGCGAGACGTAGGAGAGGATCTTCTCCAGTGCCTCCTCCACGCTTAGCATGTCCTCCTGGTGACTGCTGTGGTGGTGATGGGCGTCGTGGTGCTCGTGGTGGCGATGATGGTCGTCGTGTTGGTGATGCTCAGCCATTGTCCTGCTCTTCTCGTCGGTCCCGCGAATGCGTGAACCTCAACCGTTGCGGCGATATCCCCTAGGTCCCCTGACGTTGGACCGCGCCCAGCTCGCGCTCCAACCGCGAGAGCAGCCGGTCCATGGCGCGCTGCACGTCTTCCGCGGTCAGCGTGCGGTCCCGCGCCTGCAACGATACCCGGTACGCCAGCGACCGCATGTCCGCGCCAAGCTGCTCTCCTGCGTAGACGTCGAAGAGGGTGGCATGGGCCACCAGCGGGTGCTGCTCGATGACTTCCTGAACGCGGGAGGCGGGCACGTCCACGCCCACGACGAGGGCCAGGTCCCGCAGGGCCTCGGGGTAGACGGAGGGCCCGCGGAAGCGGCGCTCCGCCTGCGGCACGGCGGCGGTCAGCACCGCAAGGTCGACCTCGAAGTAGACCGTGCCCTCACCGCGCACGTCGAAGGCCTCCAGCGCCTCCGGGTGCACCTCGCCAAGCTCGCCGATGCGTTGCCCGCCCGCCGAGACTACCGCGGCGCGTCCGGGGTAGTAGAAGGGGTCGTCCAGCGACTCGAAGGACGGTGTGATGCTCAGCCGGGCGCACAGCGACTCCACCACGCCCTTCGCGTCGTAGAAGCCCGCCGCCGTTTCCTGCGCGGCCCACGATGCCTGAGCTCCCGGTCCGCTCAGCACGCCCGCCGCCTTCTGCCGCTCGTCCGGCAGGCCCTCGCCGTAGAAGAGGAACTCTTTACCTACCTCGAAGTACCACTGCGGCAGACCCTCGTGGCGCTGGTTTGCCGCCAGCGTTCGCAGCAGGCCGGGCCGCAGCGACGTGCGCAGGAACTCGTGCTCGGCGCTGATGGGGTTGAAGGCGCGCATGGGGGGCGTGGCCGGCTCGACGCCGCGGAACGCCAGCTCCAGCGCCTGCCCGCTCACCATGGAGTAGGTGATGATCTCCTGCATGCCGACGGACGCCAGCAGGTCGCGCACGCCTTCCTTGACCGCCTGCGCCGTGTCCGGCTGGCTCAGCGGGATTGGCGTGGCGAGGGGCGTCGTCGGCACCTGATCGTAGCCGATGATGCGCACTACTTCCTCGACGAGGTCGTCCTCGATGCCGATGTCGGCCCGCCACGGGGGCGCCACCGCCTCCAGCGAGTCGTCGCCGACGTTGCTGCACGAGAAGCCCAGCGAGGTCAGCGTGCGTGCGGCCTCGGCCATGGGGATGCTGACGCCGAGGACCTTCTCCATGCGCGCGGCGGTCAGGGTGATGCGTGTGGCGTCCTGCCCGCCGGGGAAGACGTCGATGATGCCCTTGGCCGCGACACCGCCGGCAATCTCCAGCATCAGCTTCATGGCGCGCCGCAGCCCCACCGGCGGAAGTCCCGGCCGCCAGCCCTTCTCGAACCGCAGCGACGCCTCCGTCCGCAGCTTCAGCGCCTCCGCCGTGTGGCGCGTGTTGAAGGGGTGGAAGCTCGCCGATTCCAGCAGGATGGTGCGGGTCTCCTCCGTCACCTCTGTGTTGGCCCCGCCCATGACGCCGCCAAGGCCCACGGCCTTCTCGGGGTCGGCGATGACGATGATGGGCGGCTGCAGCGTTCGCTCGACGCCGTCCAGGGTGACGTGGCGCTCGCCGGGCGCGGCCTGCCGCACGATGATGTGCCGGTCGGCCACCTTGTCGAGGTCGAAGGCGTGCAGCGGCTGCCCGGTCTCCAGCATGACGTAGTTGGTGACGTCGACGATGTTGTTGATCGGGCGCATCCCGGCGCGCGTCAGCCGCTCCTGCATCCACTCCGGCGACGGGCCGATGGTGATGCCGGTGAGCAGCGCCCCGGTGTAGCGGGCGCACAGCTCCTGGTCGGCTATCTCGACGGTGGCCTGCTCCTCGATGGGCGGGCCGTCCTCGGGATAGCTGACGTCGGGCTCGGTGACCGTTGTGCCGGAGAAGGCGGCAACTTCACGCGCAACGCCAAGGATGGAGAAGCAGTCGGGCCGGTTGGCCGTGACCTCCAGCTCGAACACCACGTCGCCCAGGTAGTCGGCGAGGGGCGTGCCCACGGGGGCGTCGCCCGGCAGCACAAGGATGCCGTCGTGCTCCTCGCCGATGCCGAGTTCGAGGACGGAGCAGATCATGCCCTCCGACGTGACGCCTCGAATCTTCGCGGCCTTGAGCGGCTCCACCTTGCCCGAGTGGGTGTTGAACAACGTCGCGCCGATCTGGGCGAAGGCGATGTTCTGGGTCTCGGCCACGTTGGGCGCGCCGCAGACCACCTGAAACTTCTCCTCGACGCCGATGTCCACGGTGCAGAGCCGCAGCCGGTCCGCGTTGGGGTGCGGCTCTATGGTGAGGACGCGGCCCACGTAGCAGTTGGTCCAGCCGCCGATGCGCTCGACGCCGCCAACCTCCACGCCGGCCATGGTGAGGCGGTGCGCAAGCTCTTCCGCGGCCATCGTCACGTCCACGTAGGCCCTGAGCCAGGACAGCGGGACTTTCATTGCCATGGGTAATCTCCGGTCATTGCGAGTCTAGAACTGCCGCAGGAAGCGGGCGTCGTTGCCGTAGAAGTAGCGGATGTCGTCGATGCCGTGCTTGAGCATGGCGATGCGCTCCACGCCCATGCCGAAGGCGAAGCCGGTGTACACCGAGGGATCGATGCCGGACATCTCCAGCACGCGGGGGTGCACCATGCCGGCACCCATAATCTCGATCCAGCCGCTGCCACGGCAGATGCGACAGTCGGGCGCGCCCTCGCCGTTGCAGCTGAAGCAGTCGATGGACATGTCCACGCCCGGCTCCACGAAGGGGAAGAAGTCGCAGCGGAAGCGCACCTGCCGCTCGGCGCCGAAGAGCAGCCGTGCGAGCTCGTACAGCGTCCCCTTGAGGTTGGCAAAGGTGATGCCCTCGTCGACGGCGAGGCCCTCCACCTGGGTGAAGTGCCACTCGTGGGTGGCGTCCGTCGCCTCGAAGCGGTAGACGCGCCCCGGCACGACGACGCGCACCGGCGGGCTCGTCGCCTCCATGATGCGCGCCTGCATCGGCGAGGTGTGGGTGCGCATCAGCAACTCTTGCTCGCCCTCGGCGTTGGTGTGGTCGAGCCACAGCGTGTCGAACATGTCGCGCGCCGAGTGCCCCTTGGGGATGTTCAGCATCCCGAAGTTGTAGTGGTCCGTCTCCACCTCCGGCCCCTCAACCACCTGGAAGCCCATGCCGGTGAAGGCGCGGGTGATCTCACGAAGGGTCTGGGTGATGGGGTGGAGGCGCCCAAGCGCGGGGAGCCGGCCCGGCAGCGTCACGTCGAGGCGACCCTCCGCCGCCGCCCGCGCCAGCCGCGCCGACCTGAGATCCTCTGTCTTGGCGGCCAGCTGCGACTCCAGAAGCGCCTTCACGTCGTTGGCCTGCGCCCCGACGGTGCGCCGCTCCTCAGCCTCCAGCGACGCCATGGTGCGCATGATGAGGGTGAGGCGTCCCTCTCGGCGGCCCAGGTACGCGACGCGCCACGCCTCGAGCGCGTCGGCGTCCGCCACGCCGTCCAGCTCCGCCACAGCGACGGTCCTGATGTTATGAAGCGTCCCCAGAATCTCCGGTGCGGTGGTCATGCAGTCCTTCGCGGGCGCGACGCAAACCCTGACGTTCAATGGGAATCCGAGGGGCAGCGCGCCGCCGCAGCTACGGTATCGTAGCTTGCATTATACGGGCGCAGAGAGGGGAGCGGCAAGCTGAGGGGGGCGGGGGGCTACCCGTCCAAGGCTGCCAGCACTTTGGCACGCGCCTCCGGCGTCACCCAGTCCTGCCACTCGCGGGTGTTACGAAGGAACCACAATGCCACATCCAGGTAGGAGGCGCCGGTATCCTCCAAGTATCCTTCAACTGCCAATTGGTTATCCGCCTGGAAGTTCCACCTCTTTAGGAATTCAATAGCGTCAGGTGCTGATTGAAGTAGCTCCGATCTAACCAAGATGAAGATCTCTGACGTGGGGTATTGGCAGGCCTTGTCGGTCTGCCAGCAGGCATCCGTGTATTCTGGCTCTTCCAGAAGCTTGAACCCTCCATACTGTGTTTCCAACTCTTGTGACAGAAGGGTGGGGCCCCAAAGATAGAAGAGGACCGGCTGTTCCCGCTCAAAGGCGCCCAGAATCTCTTCCATGTAATCTTCAAACGTCCCAGGGACCTCCAACGTGACCACGTCTAGAAGGCCGTAGGCGGCAATTTGCATTCTATTCACATCCGCGCATGTCCATCCTTGGAGACATGTGATCAATCTGGCCTTCCCGTTTGAACTAGGCGTGACGAACAATTCCCTGTACTCAGGTTTCTTCAGGTCCTGAGCAGTGCGGAGTCCCGGGTATTCATCCGCAACCCATTGCGGGATGACTAATGCGGACTCCCAGTTGTCATCCAAGCTCTTGCCAACCAAGGTAATCTCGCCGGTGGCAATCGCAGCATCGAACCAGGCCTGCTGTAGTGGAAGCCATATTTCCATAGTGACGTTGGTGTTGCCTTGGGTCAGATCTCCTTGCAGGGACATATATTGGCCATAGATGTAGCTTGTTTCATAGCCATAGCCGTGTTCCAGGATAAATCCGGCAATACGGTTCTGAAGCTGCGCGCTAGGCCAGTCTGGCTCAGAGAAAACAAGCGTCGGCCCGGTAACTGGCGAAGAGGTGGGAGGGGCCGTCTGAATTGAAGTCGGCGTCGCGATTGGCGCCGCTGTGGGTTCGATGGGCACTGCATCTTCGCACGCGATGCATGCCAACAGGAGACCCAACAGGGCTACCACAAATAGTCGCGACATGATGCTCCCCCACCCGTGAAGCGGACCCATGCAGAATTGGCGTTGGTTCGCATAATCCCATAAACGCAGGAGAGTAAGATTGGTTCCTTTGCCCCGGTCACCGCCTCCCCAGCAGGCTCCCTGGCTGGCAGGCGCGGCAGTAGTCTGTGCGGTGGCCGTTGCTGGTGATGTGGGTTAGCTCTGGGTGATAGTCACGATTGCCGTTAATTACGACATGCGTTATTATTCTCTCGATGGAGAGATTTCGGGATGACGACGCACGGCGCTTGCTGAACGGTGAGACAATACGCCGCTTGCCTTCCGACATCCAGAGACGGGCACGAGCACGTTTGGAGAGGGTGTTGGCGGCTACAGCCCTCACAGACCTTCGATTGCCTCCGTCCCACAGATTGGAAGGCCTGCGCGGCGACAGAGTGGGACAGTTCAGTATTCGTATCAATGACCAATGGCGCGTCTGCTTTGTTTGGACTGAGCAAGGCGCTGTAGCGATAGAGATTGTGGACTACCACTGAGGAGGGCAGCTGTGGACGTTGGACCAATCCACCCCGGAGAGCATTTGGCGGAAATACTTGAGGAACTTGGTATCTCCCAATACCGGCTGGCCAAAGCAATGGGCGTGCCAGCCGTCCGCGTAAACGAGATCGTCCACTGCCGCCGAGGAATCACGGCGGACACTGCGCTGCGCGTTGGTCGAGTCCTGGGCATGACTCCCGAGTTTTGGATGAACCTGCAGCAGATGTACGACTTGAACGTGGCGCGGGCGGCAACAGATGTGAGCGGGCTTTCGGCGCTTGTGGACGTTGAGGCAGCGGCATAGCGCCCCACCCCCGTCACCGTCGCCCCAGCAGGCTCCCCGGCTGGCACGCGCGGCAGTAGTCCGTGCGATAGCCGTTGCTGGTGATGTGGGTGAGCTTCGAGCCGCACGAGGGGCATGCCTCGTTGCCGCGGCCGTGTACTTTGAGGTGGCCGCGGACCTTGCGATGGATGGCGTCGCCCATGCGCTCGCGGAGGACGGGCACCGCCTCCGATGGCACGCGGTAGACGGCGTCGTGGAGCGCGGCGAGCTCGGCCGGCGAGAGCGATGTGCGCTTCTTGAAGGGGTAGATGCCCGCCGCGAAGAGCACCTCGTCGGCGTAGGCGTTGCCGATGCCGGACACCGCGCCGCCGCGGGTCAGCACGCCCTTGATCTCGCCCCGATACGGCTTCAGCCGGTCCGAGAACGCCTGCAGGGAGAGCGGCTCGTCCAGCACGTCGGGGCCCTGCTCGCCCAGCCGCGCGGCCTGCGAGAGCTGCTCCGGCAGCAGGTAGTACACCATCCCCATCTGGTCGTCGTCCGTGTACCGCAGCTGCGAGCCGTCGGACAGCGTCAGCGAGAGGTACGTGCGAGCCGACACCCGCTCCGTCGGGGCGCAGTGCTGCAGCGCGCCGCTGAGCATGGGGTTCACGACGAGCGTCCGCCGCCCGCCGTCGCTTCCGCCCGACAGCTCGATGCCCAGGAACTTGCCGCGACGCCAGAAGTTGTCGAGGCTGCGCCCCGCGATGTCCTCGGCAAAGCGCTCCAGCGGCGCGGCCAGGCAGCGCAGCACGATGGGGCGCAGCGCCTCGGCCTTCGTCACCGTCTGCCCGGTGAGGCGGCGCTCCAAGTACTCCCTGACGACGTAGAGGTCCGGCGCTTCCGGCATTTCTTTTTTCCCTTACCGCTGCAACCGATTGTGCGACCCGCTCCGTTACGCCCTTCGAGAACCTCATGACAGGCTCAGGGCGATCGGAGGGCAACCACAAGGGTTGCCCCTACGGCCGCCGCCCACGTGGTTTACCCTTCGAGAGCCTCAGGGCGAACGGGCGGGGCTGCTCTCCCTTTGCGGTGCGATGGTAGTGTATTATCATGCCCTGCAATCTGAAAGGGCGCTGAAGGAGCATCGAACGTGACCTCACTGCTGCCAGACACATCGCCGCGGGGTTTGCGGGAGCGCATTCGCAGGGGCGAGTGGACGCGCCCCACGGCGGGGCTCGCGCCGGGGCACGTGCAGGCCAACCTGGTATCGCTGCCGAGGGAGCAGGCCTTCGACTTCCTGCTCTTCTGCCAGCGCAACCCGCGCCCGTGCCCGCTAGTCGAGGTGCTGGAGCCGGGCTGCCCCGAGCCGAGCGCGACCGCCCCCGGCGCCGACATTCGCACCGACCTGCCCGCCTACAACGTCTACCGCGAAGGCGTGCTGGAGGCCACCGTCGCCGACGTGCGCGGCTATTGGCGCGACGACCTCGTGACCTTCCTTCTCGGCTGCAGCTTCACCTTCGAGACGGCGCTGGCCTCCGCCGGCATCCCGCTCCACCATGTCGAGTCGGAGCGCAACGTGGCCATGTACAAGACCAACGTCGCGACCACGCCCGCAGGTGTCTTCGCGGGCCCGCTGGTGGTGTCCATGCGGCCCGTGCCGCAGGCGCAGGTGGTAAAGGCGGTGCAGGTGACCTCGCGCTTCCCCAACGCCCACGGCGCGCCGCTGCACATCGGCGACCCGGCGGCGCTGGGGATCGTCGACCTCGCATCGCCCGACTACGGCGACTCGCCCGTCATCCTCGACGGCGAGACGCCGCTGTTCTGGGCGTGCGGGGTGACGCCGCAGGCCGTGGCCGTCGCCTCCAAGCTCCCCTTTATGATCACCCACGCCCCCGGGCACATGTTCATCACGGACCTGCGCGACGAGGACGTGGCGGCGCTCTGATGACGACCATAGAGGACATCATCCTGTGGTACGACAAGCGGGGTATGACGCCCCTGCGGCCGCACCTGCCGCCGGACTTCTGCACCCGCGCGGCGCAGTGCATCCTCGACGCACCCGGCCGCGCGCTCATCGGCACGGGCTTCTACATCACCCGCGCCGGCGCGACGGAGACGGACGGCCCGCCCGGCGCCTACTTCATCGGCAGGGCGCTGGAGGCTTTGGGTCGCCCCGTCACCTACGTCACCGACCGGTACACGACGCACCTCTTCGAGGGCTTCGTGGAGCCGGAGGACATCGTCGACTTCCCCATCACGGACGCCAAAGCCAGCGAGGCCTTCGCCGTGGACCTGCTGGAGCGGGTGCAGCCGTCGGTGGCCATCGCCATCGAGCGGTGCGGGTTCACCGGGCCGGGGCGGTACCTGAACATGCGGGGCCAGGACACATCGGAGTTCCACGCCAAGCTGGACTTCATCTTCCTGCACCACGGCACCACGGTGGGCATCGGCGACGGGGGCAACGAGATCGGCATGGGGAACCTGGCCGAACACATCCCGTCGGTCGAGCAGCTCCCCAACGAGCCGTGCGTCACGACGGTCTCGCACCTCATCATCGCGAGCGTCTCGAACTGGGGCGGGTACGGGCTCGTCGCGGGGCTGTCGCTGCTGACGGGTCGCAACCTGCTGCCGTCGCCGGAGCAGGAAGAGGACGTGATCCGGACGATGGTGGACCGGGGCGCCGTCGACGGCGTGGCGTCCGCGCAGGTGTACCAGGTGGACGGCTTCACGCTGCAGGAGAACCGCCGGACGCTGGAGGCGCTGCACCGGCTGCTCGCCGAGCGTGGCGTGGGGGAGTAGGCGCCGCCGCCGAGCGCCACGCATCGGGCCCAAGGCGCCCATCTCCCGGCCCGTTTTGCAATCGATCTGCAGGGGCCGTGACTCACTTCAGCTATAATTCGTAATTTGTTCTGCACGGCTGCCGCAACCCCCGTTTTGGACTCGTTCTTGTATTCGATCTGTAGGGGCCGTGGCTCATTTCAGCTATAAATCGAAGAAACTTTTTTTGCACGAGTCCCGGAACTCGCGATCCTGCCGGATGAGAAGGGCGTCGCTGGTGACACAGGACGAGCGGGCTGCGAACACGCTGGCGCGCGCTGATGTCGATGGCCTGGTCCGGGTGCATGATGCTGCCTTCCATGTGGGGAATGTACAGGACGCGGCGACGTTCGCGCGAGGGGGTGGTGTCAGGGTCTGCCGCAAATGCGGAGGACCCCGGCTGCCGGAGGGGGCCCGTCGGAGTTGGGGCGGGGCTATCGCACCTCTCGCGGACAGGCGCCTTTTGGCGAGATCCCGGGCCCCGGTTGATTGGGTTTCCCTCCATAGCTGCGGTGGAGGTTGTTTTGCATTCGATCTGTAGCGGCCGTGGCACGTTGCAGCTACTAATCCAAGAAATCTTGTGCAGGACAACAACAACCCCCGCTGCCGCAGGGCGAGCCGAGGGTTGCCGGGGACACCGGACGTGCGGGCTGCGAACACGCTTGCGCGCGCCGATGTCGATGGCCTGGTTTGGGTGCATGATGCTGCCTTCCATGTGGGGAATGTAGAGGATGCGACGACGTTGGGGCAAGGGGTTCGTGTCAGGGTCTGGGGTCGTTGAGTTTCCTGCCTCCGCGGGGACGACGAAACATGAGAGGCAATTTGAACGATTTCTAAAGGTACTTTTGGGCAGCGGCGCTTTGATGTCCAGGACAAACGAGACACTGCGCACTTCAACGTGGTGTCCTCTTGGGTTTGAGGCTTGCACAGCCCACCAGAATTCGATTTAACATGGTATTAGGACTGGCCTGAATGATGCTTTCATCTTCAATCGCCAAACTAAGGATGCGCTGATCGCCAAGGATCCGAAGTCCGCCCAGATCCTTAACCCGCTTCTCCCGCGTGGTTGCGACCACCGCAACGGATGTAGTGGGCTTCCTGCCATTCCCCGGCCTGCGACGCTGGTGCGCCTAGCGCAAAGCCTTACGCCTCACTGCGTCGCACCGGCGGACGTTCCATAGTAGCGGCGGTTGATAATCTCCTCAGCGACGGCCGCGTCCTCACGCGCTGCGCTGTCCACAAAGGCTGCCTTGACGTAGCACACGCCTTTATCTATGCCGACGCATCCCTCGGTGAGAACAAAACCCCATATACGTAGATTCAGGTCCGCGAACCCTTGACGGAATGCTTCCTCTCCGAGGTTGTCATACAGGTCCAATAACAAGCGACTGCCCATAGTGTAGTTGCATATGCTGTGTTCAAATTGACCCTCTACCACGAGAGCCCGTATGAAATCGTATATGGTGTTGAAGTGCTTGCATGACGGCGAGGCATAATCAGGCACACTGTCAGAAACGAGGTATCCAATGAAGTCCGCTCCGCCTTCATTTATCCAGCTAGTGCCTGTTGACCAATATGCGTGTGCTACCTCGTGTGCAATGGTGCTCACCGATTCGCTTATCGTGGGATCGATAGTCACAAAGGCCATTCTGCCTCCGTCTCCGAGCGGACCGCCGGGATAGTCATAAATGAGAATATTGGCGTGTTTCTGTGGAAACGGCAGTCCCATAAATTCCTCAGTTTCACGCACTGCCTTCTCAAGGATATCCATCGTGCGGGATACGGTCACGTCAAGGCTCAAGCTCCGGTCGGGGTCCAGTCCGGCTGGCCAGACAACTGACAAAGCAATCTCGCCGGCAAGAGGAAGAGTGATAAACCGCTCTGTCTTCTGCGTCCCGCCGGATTCAAATAGAGTGGTCAATAGATCGGTGCGTTCACTGATCCTGCCCCTTTGAAGCAAGTTGGTTGCTAATCGTAAGAGTGCGGCATCCGAAGGTCCGATATTTTCCATGAAGGGCTTATCCGGGATGGTCAGCGCGTATTCAAGGTGCCACGAGTAGTCGTCAACACTCTTGTGGTATCGGGCCTGGAGAACCAACTGTTCGAAAGACTCCAGGGCGGATGATTCATAGACAGTGAGACCGTCCTCCACCCATTGTTGGCGGACTACACTCTGAAGTATATCTGTGCCCAGGTTTGCGAGTTTCCAGAGAGACAAGATGCCTGGGTTTTCGGAGGGAGACACCCCATCCCGAATCCATGGCAGACTTTCCAACTCACCGGAGGACTCCGAGTCGCGCACACGGAGATCGGCAAGAGCTACATCGCCCAAGCTGTCATCGGTGATTCCACTTGCCAATGCAGGATCGGCCAGGAGTTGTCGTAGCGGCGTCTCTCCGCCTGTGGAACTTTGGCCGGCGTCCGACGTCTTCCAAAGGATTTCCAACGTGTCTTGATCATCCGGTTCGAGCGTTTGCAGGAATGGCATCGCGAGAACATCGGCCATGGTGGTGTCACTCTTGTTCGCGATAAATCTGACGTAGGTCGCCATGCCGTGGATTGAGCCCTCGACGGTGCGGAGCGAGCCGGTTAGCCAATGCTCAGTCTGGATATGTTGGTCCTGCATCCACGCCAATCTCAGCAACGCGCGCAGCGATTTGGGCGAACGGTCGGCCATGTCTATCAGCCAGTAGACTGAATAATGGTGCAACGGCGCTCTTGTCGTTTGAATATCACTTTCGCTTAGCGCGGCTTCGCGCATCACGTCTTGTATCCAGGGGATCGACAGCATAATCGCTGCGGCCTCAGGGTGTTCATATTCCAGCACCAGCAGCCGAACGACTGCCCTATCAACCTCCGTGATGCCGTCTTCGAGTAGCTGGTGCGACAGCACATCATCCACGTCGCCGACGTCGGGGTCAGTCAATCGCGCCAGAGCGGCAAGGACAGCGCCATCCCCTCCATCCCCCTGGTCGACCTCCATGAAAGGCATCCCCAGTATCCGCAAGGCTAACTCCTCATCGCACAGCGCCAAAGTGATAAACGGCCTGAGCCCGAGGGTAAAATGACTGATTTTCTGCGTATATGCGTCGAATGCGTCAGGCGCATTCGCGGCAAACTCACGCATTGTCGGCCTCAGCGATTCATGCCACGCCGCAATAACTTCCTCCTGTTCTGGCGTGATGGGCTGGGCCGTCTTCTCCTCACACTGGCGTTTGACCGTGGCCGTGGGAGTAGGCGTGGGCGTGGGCGTGGGCGTAGGCGTTGGCGTGGGAGTAGGCGTGGGAGTAGGCGTGGGAGTAGGCGTGGGCGTGGGATTCGGCGTAGGCGTGGGCGTGGGATTCGGCGTAGGCGCGGGCGTGGGGTTCGGCGTAGGCGTGGGCGTGGGGTTCGGCGTAGGCGTGGGCGTGGGGTTCGGCGTAGGCGTGGGCGTGGGATTCGGCGTAGGCGTGGGCGTGGGATTCGGCGTAGGCGTGGGCGTGGGATTCGGCGTAGGTGTAGGCGTGGGATTCGGCGTAGGCGTAGGCGTGGGATTCGGCGTAGGCGTGGGCGTGGGATTCGGCGTAGGCGTGGGCGTGGGATTCGGCGTAGGCGTTGGCGTGGGGGTGGGCGTAGGCGTCGGCGTCGGCGAGGGGTTCAGCGTAGGCATGGGCGGGGGGATCGGTGATGGCGCGGGCCGGAGGGTTGGCGATGGTGTGACGGTTGGGTCGGGGGCGAGCGTCGCTTTGGACGTCGGAGGTGGCTCGCAAGCCGACAGCAGCGTGAGCAGCGCCATCACGGCGAGCGCTCGCCAAGGGGTCCGGCGGACTGCCCGCGCCACAGGGAGCATCGTCAAGTTCATACGCTTTCTTATTCCGGCAGACCCACGCCGCGCCCGATGCGTCATTGCGAGCCGCCGGTCCATACAACGCGGGTTGACGGCGAACGCCATACAAGCCGCGTCTGCTGCCAGAGGGGCTCGCTGCGCAGGGGCGGGGCTACTCCTCGCGGTCCGGGTTGAAGGGCTCGCCGTCTACGAGCACGTCCTTGATTACGGCGTTGCCATCGTCGTCAACGCTGACCACCACCTTCACGTCCCCTGCTCGCTCTATGATGCGGCCAGTCCCTTCGGGCACAAAATACGTTCCGATGCCAAAGTCGGCATGACCCCTGCGGTCCACGCGGCCCTTGATGAAGGTATCCTCTTCGATATCATCGAGCCAATCAGAATGGTAGCTTGCCACCCAAACGTCCTGCTCTCGTACAAGCTCGACGTAAACCGTGTCGCCTACCGGCAGTTGATGCAGGTAATCGGGCAAGTCGGCGATCTCGTAGTCGAGGATGGCGTAGTCGCCCTGCAGCAGGGACCGCGGGTCTACCGGAACGGTCTGCAGCACGACCTCCGTGCCGGTGAACAAGGCCGTTTCCCGTATGCCGATGAAACCGATCAGGAAGACCAGTTGCGCGGCGACGACGGTCAAGAAGGCTATGCGGGCCCAGGATTTCATTCCTCGCCCTCCCTAACGTGCATGGAAGCGAGCATCTTGCGGCGGCCTCGCTCCAGCAGGAAGCCGCCGGCCAGCAGGATCACGCCGGCGCCAAAGAACATCAGCGAGCTGTCGAACAGGCTTCTGGAATACTCGAAGTAGCGGGTGATGACGTACAGGGCGATCAGCGCCAGCGAAAGGTTGATGCGGCCCTCGTGCTCCTGCAGGTAGCCCGAGGCCATCAGCCCCAGCGCGGACAGCGCGAACAGCCCGTTGAACACGATGGGATAGAGCGGCTCCCAGTCGACGGGGACACGCGCCGCCACGTGGACTGCCACCAACAGCGCCGCGAACAGCGCGACCTCGACGAATTCCATCGTCGACCGGTCGCCTCGCCGGACGCGCAGCCATGCGAGCCCCGCCAACAGCGCCAGGGCGACGACCGACGCGCTGTAGGCCAGCGCCCAGTAGCCGAACGTTACGCCGAAACCACTGCCGACTCGATAGTCAAAGAGGTCATGGAAGGTAAGCAGGTAGAGCGCGCCAAAGCCGACAAGCAGCCCAAAGGCCTGGAAGAGGCCGCCGATGGATTCCCACCCTTCGAGTAAGCCCTTGGCCTTGCCGATCGCGTAGAGGAACGCTGCCAGGGAAAGGTAGACAGCCGCAAACAGGATCTCGAAACTCGAGCTGGAAGCCTCCTCCAACCAGGGGCCCAATCGGAAGCCCACGGCGGCCAGGAACACCACGATGGCAAGGACCATCACCGGGCGCGAACGAGTGACGTAGGCCAGGGGCGCGACGCCAAGGAACCAGAACATCGAGAGGTTGGGGTTGTCGACGTCGATGTGGTAGATCTGGCCGATGAGATGGACGCCGGCTCCATAGATGATGCAGCCCAGCAGCACGAGCGCCACGGCGTAGGCGCCGTAGCCCGCCCGATTCCAGAGGTAGTAGCCGGAGCCGTAGGACAGCGCCATGCCGACAAACAGCGAGCCCAGTTTGACCCCGCGCGAAATCTCATTCCAGTTGGCGGCAAAGAAGGTGATGACGCTCAGGCCAATCAGAATGGCGCCCAGGATGGACAGCCCCACGACGAGGGACTGTCGCCTGCGGGACGCCTCGTAGCCGGGCGCGTACTCCGGGTAGCGGGCGAGGATCGCCTGCGCCTGCTCGGCGGTGACCGTGCCGTCCTGCAGCCACGCCTCGACTTCCAGGCGCAGGCGAGCGACGAAACGCTGGTTGTTGGCGTTGAAGGGGTTCATCTCACTTTACGGTACTCCATCCAGCGTCAACCGTCACGGCTACATGGGCGCTCCAACGAGGCGTGGATGCCGAGTTCTCTGAAAAAGATAGAGGCCGTCCCCCCTCGATTTCCCTCGGGTGGACGGCCTCTTTGCAGCCAGTAGGCTCCTACTCCAGGAAGTCCCGCAGCTTCCTCGAGCGGGTGGGGTGGCGCAGCTTGCGGAGGGCCTTGGCCTCGATCTGCCGGATGCGCTCGCGGGTGACGCCGAAGTCGCGACCGACCTCTTCCAGCGTGCGGCTGCGCCCGTCGATGAGGCCGAAGCGGAGCTCCAGCACGCGTCGCTCGCGCTCGCTGAGGGTGTTGAGCACGTCCTCAATTCCTGACGGTACTTGTTCTGACCACGCAAACTTGGGATCTAGTACGTGGAGGAATTTAGCCTGGACAGCAGCCAGATTGCGTAGCCAATCCGCTTTCGTAGCAGCGAACTCCTCCGCGAGCAGGCTGAGAACTTCCTGAGCCTCGTCTATTGACCACCTCTGGTTGGCAATCTGCTTGCGGAGGAAGGCAGCCCGCTCGCCGAGAAGTTCAGCCTCCTTAGCAGCTTCCTCGCGGAGGAGTTGGTTGAGAACTTCCTCAAGCGTGTCCATGTTGCCTTTCTCTACTTGCTTACGCAGGTTGGTTGGTTGCATGGCACGCAACGTCACTCGACAGGCTCAGGATAAGCTGCGGTCCAAACCCTCCAATTGGCATACGAGGGCGGACATTCTCTCGGCTTGCGACCCTGCCTAGTCTGTTATGATCTCTACTCCAGGAAGTCCCGCAGCTTGCGGGAGCGGGTGGGGTGGCGCAGCTTGCGGAGGGCCTTGGCCTCTATCTGCCGGATGCGCTCGCGGGTGACGCCGAAGTCGCGGCCGACCTCTTCCAGCGTGCGGCTGCGGCCGTCGATGAGGCCGAAGCGCAGCTCCAGCACCCGTCGCTCGCGCTCGCTGAGGGTGTTGAGCACGTCCTCCACCTGCTCGCGGAGGAGCTGGTAGGCGGCGGCCTCGATGGGCGCGAGGGCGGCGCGGTCCTCGATGAAGTCGCCCAAGTGGGAGTCCTCCTCCTCGCCGATGGGCGTCTCCAGCGACACCGGGTCCTGGGAGATTCGGAGGATCTCGCGGACGCGCTCCGGGCTCTGCTCCATGGACTCGGCCAGCTCCTCGTTGCTCGGCTCGCGGCCGAACTCCTGGATGAGGCGGCGCTGCTGCCGGAGGAGCTTGTTGATGGTCTCCACCATGTGCACGGGAATGCGGATGGTGCGCGCCTGGTCGGCGATGGCCCGGGTGATGGCCTGGCGGATCCACCAGGTGGCGTAGGTGCTGAACTTGTAGCCCTTGCGGTAGTCGAACTTCTCCACCGCGCGGATGAGGCCGATGTTGCCCTCCTGGATCAGGTCCAGCAGGGACATGCCGCGGCCGATGTACTTCTTCGCGACGCTGACGACCAGCCGGAGGTTCGCCTCCGCCAGGTGCCGCTGCGCCCGAATGCCGTCGTGGACGGCCTTGTCGAGGTGGCGGCCCAACAGCATCTCGAAGGGCAGCAGGTCCTCCAGCATCCCGCCGACGTCCTCGGCCATCCGGTCGAGCGGCGTCTCAGTCTCGATGATTTCCATCACCTGCTGGGCCAGCAGGCGGCTGTTCAGGGAGAGGCTGATGATCTCGACTGCGACGTCGATCTCCTCGATGCCCATGGTTGCGCTGAGCTCCGTAACGATGTCCATCTTCATCTCGTTGTCGATGGCCGCGCGGATCTTGGGCTCCTCCATGATGTGCCGCAGCGTGATGGGGGGCTCGAGGCCGAGGTGGTCCGCCAGCTCCGACGTTACCGGGTAGGTGGACGCCAGCCGCCGGAGCAGCTCGACCGTCACCTGTACCGCCGAGGGCGTCCGGCCGCTGTCCTCGCTCAGGTATTTGCGCAGGGCGGTGACGTGCTTGCCGGCCTCCATGCGCCGCGCCAGGCTGCGCTCGTCCTGCGCCGTGAGCAGGCTCACGCGGCCGATCTCGCGGAGGTACATGCGGACCGGGTCGTCGATCATCTCGGTCGACTCGATCTCGACCTCCTCTACGGCCTCGTCCTCCGGGCGGGTGTCCTGCAGGTCCTTGGGCAGCGGCTCCTTGGGCGGCGCCTTGGGCTGCGGCTCCGCGACCGTCCACTTCACCGCGGACGCCCGTGCGGATGCCTCGTCAAATACGTCCTTCACGCTGGCGTTGGCGTTGGCCAGCGCCTCCGCCGCCTGCTGCTCGGGGGCGGCTTCCGTGGCGACCGGCGCCTGGGAATCGGCGATGACCTCGGGGGTGTCGCCTGTCGGCTGGTCATTCTCCATGCTCATCTCCTCGCAAATGCGCTTAGATGTCTCTGCGGACCCGGGCGGAAAATAGCTCACGCAGCCGTTCGTCCTGCCGGTGAAGCTCCTCTTCCTCCGGCGTGGTGTCCCGGCCCTCCGCCGTGGCCTGCGCGAACGACGCCCCCAACTGCGAGCGCTGTTCCCGGAGCTGCCGCTCCTCCAATCGCCGTATCATCTGCGCCAACGATTCCGTTCGCTGCTTGTAATCCATTGTGGGGATTTCACGGCTGAGGAGGGACTCCAGGTGCTCTTGTAGAAGGGCGTCAAGGTCTTCTTTTAGCTCTTCCATTGTAGAACATTCGGCCCATTTTTGGAAGACCTCACGGTTCTCGCTCTGCCGGAAGAACTCCGCGCGCAGGCCGTCCGCGGCGTCGCGGAGGCCGGGGTCCCGCATCAGCAGCGCCAGCGAGTACGCCTCGAGGGGGTCGTCCCGTTCGAAAACCCCCGTCGGGGCCTCCACGACGCTTCCCACGGGCGCGGTCCTCGCAGCCATGCGCCCCGGCGCCGAGGGCGGGCCGTCGAGCAGCGCGCGCCGCTGCCGCTGAAGCGCTTGCTCCAGCGTGTGGCGGCTCACCCCGATAAGTTGCTCCAGCTTTTCCAGGTAGCGGTCCTGGTCGGCCTCCTCCGCCGAGAGGATCCAGCCGCCAAGCTCCTCGGTCAGGGCGCGCCGTCCGTCGGCGATGTCGAGGTTGAACCGCGGCGCCATGACCCGGAAGCCGAAGTCGATGCGCGGTTCGGCGGCCTCGAGGACTTCGGGCCAGCGCTGCGGGGCCTCACGGATGAGCTCGTCCGGGTCCTTGCCCTCCGGCAGCAGCGCGATGCGCACGTCGGAGACGTCCCGCCATGAGGTCTTGAGGCTCCGCATGGTGGCTTCCTGGCCCGCGGCGTCCGGGTCCAGCGCCAGCACGAAGCTGTCCGCCAGTCCCCGCAGCGCGGTCACCTGCCGCGACGTCAGCGCCGTGCCCATAGATGCCACCACGTTGGTGTAGCCGTGCTGGTGCGCCATGAGCGCGTCCATGTACCCCTCGACCACGACGCCCTCGCCGCGCAGCTTGATGCTCTCACGGGCGGCGTCGAGGCCCCACAGCAGCGATGACTTGTCGAAGATGGTCGTCTGCGGCGTGTTCAGGTACTTGGGCTGGCTCCCGTCCAGCGAGCGCCCGCCAAAGCCGACGGCTCGGCCCTCGGCGTCGCGGATGGGGAACATGAGCCGCCCGTGGAAGAGGTCGCGTGAGCCACCCTGCTGGGACCGTGAAACGAGCCCCGCGCGCTGGAGCTGCTCCTCCGTGAACCCCTGGCCCTCGAGGTGGACCTTCAGCTCCTCGAACCCGTCAGGGCTCAAGCCCAGCCCGAAGTCCGCCGCCGTCTCCGCCGCGACGCCGCGGTCCTGCAGGTAGGCCAGCGCCTCCGCCCCGTCCTCGGACTGCAATCGCCGTTGGAAGAAGCGCATCGCCTCCTCGTTGGCGCGCAGCAGCGGGTCCATCTGCGCCTGTTGCCGAGGCGACGGCAGCGGCACGCCGACCCGCACCGCCAGCGTACGCAGCGCCTCGCTGAAGCTCTGGTTCTCCGCCTTCATCACGAAGCCGATGGCGTCGCCGCCCTCGGAGCACGCGCCGAAGCAGTGCCACGAGCCGCGCTCCGGGTTGACGACGAAGGACGGCGTGCGCTCGGTGTGGAAGGGGCACCGCGCCTTGAACACCTGCCCAGACTGCGTCAGCGGCACGTAGTTCGACACTACGTCCACGATGTTCAGCCGGGCTTTTACGTCGTCCAACAGGGTCATGCGCGCCTCAGTCGAGGGTGGGGTGCGGTTGGGAGACTAGGCCACCATTCTACGCATCTACGCGCCCCGCGCTAGGGGCGAGCCGAGGGGATTTTTGCTCCCGCTCGCAGCGTATCCAGCGCGGCCTGCAGGTCGGGCGGCAGCGGGGCGGAGACCTCGACGGTCTCGCCGGTCGAGGGCAGGCGGAAGGCGAGCGACGCCGCGTGCAGGAAATGCCGCGACACCAACGTCGTCTTTCGGGGGCCGTAGAGGGCGTCGCCGACCAGCGGGCAGCCAAGCGACGCCATGTGGACGCGGATCTGGTGCGTGCGCCCCGTGACGGGCCGCGCCTCCACTAACGACGCTTCCGGGAAGCGCTCCAGCACGGTGTAGTGCGTCACCGAATCGCGCCCGCCCTGCACTAGGGCCATTCGCTTGCGGTCCGCCGGGTGCCGGGCAATCGGCGCGTCGACGGTGCCCGACTCGGGCCGGGGGCAGCCCCACACCAGCGCCAGGTACCGTTTGTGCACCCGCCGGGCCTGCAGTTGCGCGGCCAGCGATTGGTGCGCGGCGTCGCGCTTGGCCACCAGCATGAGGCCGGAGGTGTCCTTGTCCAGGCGGTGGACGATGCCCGGCCGCTGCACTCCGCCGATGCCCGAGAGGTTCGGCCGCAGCGCCAGCAGCGCGTTCACCAGCGTGTGCGACGGGTGGCCCGGCGCCGGGTGCACCGTCAGGCCCGCGGGTTTGTCGACAACCAGCAGGTCGTCGTCCTCGTAGACGATGGGAATGGGGATGTCCTCCGGCGCCAGGTCCAGCGGCGTCGGCGGCGGGATGGTCAGCTCGACGAGGTCGCCCGCCCGCACCGCCTGCGATGGCCTGCAGGGGGCGCCGTTCACGGTCACCATCCCCTGCTGCACCAGCCGGGCAAGCCGGGAGCGGGTCAGGTCGGGGCACTGCTCGGCCAAGTAGCGGTCCAGGCGAGGGGCTGGGGCGGCGGCGAAGCGGCGCGACTCAGTCGTCATCGCGGGACGGCCCTGCGTCGGTCGAGAGGGGGAGGGCATCGGGGTCGGCGTCGTCGACCGCCAACGTCATGGGCACGGGCTGCTGCTGCACCGGCTCGGGACGCCGGACGAGGAAGTTCGGGAAGAGGTAGACGACGGCCAGCATGATCACCCCCGTGACGATGGAGGAGTCGGCGAGGTTGAACACGGGCCACGCGCCCACGTCCAGGAAGTCCGTCACCCTGCCCAGCGCCAGCCGGTCGATCAGGTTGCCGACGGCCCCGCCCAGCAGCAGCCCCATGCTCACCCGCACCCGCCAGTCGCTGCCGGCGTGGGCGTGGTAGAAGTAGAGCAGCACCGCGATGCCCAATACCGATGCTGCCGTCATGACGATGGCCTGGTTGGGGAAGAGCCCGAAGATTGCCCCGCTGTTGGTCACGTGCGTGAGCCGGAGAAACCCCTCGGCGGGCAGCGACTCGCCGATGCTCAGCGCGCCGCGCACCAGCGCCTTCGAGAGCTGGTCCCCCGCCAGCGCCAGCGCGAAGACCAGCAGCGTAAACGGGTCGCGGAGGATGAGCGTTTTTTGCATAACGGTTTGCTGCACGGTGATGTCTGCCCCTAGGGTCTGGATGTATTCAGGATACCATAGGGGAGTGGGGCGGGCGTTGTTGTTCCGCCGTGTAGTACAATCCTTACGAAACATGCCAAAAGTTCGCGAAGCCATACGCCTTGTGCAGCGAGACGGTTGGTTCCAGGTTCGGACTCGTGGAAGCCATAGGCAGTTCCATCACCCGCAAAAGCCGGGCGCCGTGACTATTGCGGGCAGGCTGAGTAAGGACTTGAGCCCCGACACATGGAATAGCATCTTGAAACAGGCGGGACTGGACAAAGAGGCAACGAGATGAAATACGCCGTCGTGATAGAAAAGACTGGTAACGGCTACTCTGCGTACGTGCCGGACCTTCCCGGCTGCGTGGCGGCGGGCGACACGCTGGAGGAGACAGAGGAGCTACTTCGAGGCGCAATCGCTATGCACGTCGATGATATGCGTGAGCGTGGAGAGCCGGTCCCAGAGCCGCTGGCCACAGCGCGCGTGCTCGAGGTGTGAGGCGTGGGCTATCCCGTCATCATAGAAAAAGGCCCCGCCAGCTACGGCGCTCAGGTACTTGATCTGCCGGGATGCGTAGCCGTGGGAGATACCCGCGATGAAGTATACGCGCTGATCATAGAGGCCATTGACCTCTACATTGAGGCGTTGCGGGAAGAAGGCCTCCCCGTCCCCGAACCCCAGTCCTACGAGCTGGTAGAGGCGACAGCCTGAACTGAATCCAAGCCTCACCCCTACCGCTTCGTCCCTACGCCACCAGCGGGTCGCGAAGGATAAGCGTTCTCTGAATCACGGATTGTTGCACAGTGATGTCCGCCCCTGGAATCCTGATACAGTCAGAATGCCCTAGAAGTCGGGCGTCCCGTGTTGTCCACGCAGAGGTGTTCTCCTCCCGCGAGGGAAGGGGAGGTCATGCCGGAGCCGAAGGTCACTGCGTCAGTGGGAGAGGTGAAGCGCCCTGCTGCCCTGACCGCTCCGCCAAGATTGCTTAGACGCACCTCGAATGTCTCCACTGCCGAGTTGCACCTCCTCCGGTTGACATCCAAGTATGTTGGGCTTACAACAAGCCTACGTTGGCAAGGGAGCCCGACCCTGCTGCTCAGGACCAGAGAGGCGAGCGCGGGGCGACACCGCCGCCACAGGGAGGAATCGCGTGGACAGACTGCCTGGCTTGAAACGGGAGCAGTTGTCACTGGAGGGCCATGAGGCCTTCGACCAGATCGCCAATCCCGAGACACAGTTCATTCCGGCGGTGATGGGGCTGCTCCTGTACAGACCGCAGGTGGCGCTGACGGCGCACCTGCACGGTCGTGAGGTGCGCTTCAACACCGCGGTCCCCCGCGATGTCATCGAGCTGGTCGTGCTCGCCGTGGCCAGGGAGCTCGACTGCAAGCGCGAGTGGGCGGTCCACGTGCCGCAGGCCCTCCGCCAGGGCATCAGCCAAGAGGTCATCGACGCCATCGGGAATCGACGGGCACCGGAGGTCCTCTCGGACGAGCAGGCCGTGCTGGTCACCTACACGCAGGAGCTGCTGCGGAACCACCGCGTGCCGCAGCAGGTCTTCGACAAGGTGAGGGAGCGGTTCGGCGACCCGGAGATGATCGATCTGACGTCGCTCATCGGCCACTACGCCATGCTGGCCTGTGTGATGAACGCATACGACGTCGAGCCCAACCCCGGCACGGCGGCGTTGCCGGACTAGTGCGCCCCGGACTTGTGCGCCAGGGAAGGACATTCCTTCCCCAGGAGGTTGTTGTGCTGACGAGAGAAGAGAACGAGCTGCTGACCAGAACGGGCCCCGGCACGCCCATGGGAGACCTGGCCCGCCGGTACTGGATCCCGGCGCTGCTGTCGTGGGAGATCCCTGAGCCGGACTGCGCCCCGGTCCGCGTCAGGCTGCTGGGCGAGGAGCTTATCGCATTTCGCGACACCGAGGGCCGCATAGGCCTGCTGGAGGAGCATTGCCCGCACCGCCAAACATCCCTCTGGTTCGGGCGCAACGAGGAGTCGGGGCTGCGTTGCGTGTACCACGGCTGGAAGTTCGATGTGACGGGTCAGTGCGTCCACATGATGAACGAGCAGGAGTCCTTTGCGGACAAGGTGCGCATCACCGCGTACCCGGCGTATGAGGCAAGCGGCGTGGTCTGGACCTACATGGGGCCCCCGGAGTCGACGCCCCCGCTCCCCCACTACGAGTGGACGCTGGTGCCGGAGGAGAACCGGGGCGTGACCAAGGTCCGCTACGAGTGCAACTGGCTGCAGGCCTTCGAGGGGACGATGGACACCGCCCATGCCCCGATCCTGCACCGGACATTTGCCCGAACGGACAGCCCCCTGTGGACGGGCGGCGCTCCCCGGCTGGAGCTCGACGTGACGGACTACGGCTACCGATACTTCAGCGTCCGGAAGGGCGAAGGCGAAAGCTGCTTCGTCAAGGGGTACCAGTTCATCATGCCCTGGACCCAGATCCGTGCCGGGGCCGATGGCGCGGACGGCCACTACTGTGTCCCGATCGATGACGAGACCTGCATGATGTGGAACTGGGGCTACAAGGTGCACACGCCCCTTGCGGAGGAAGAGAAGAACCAGAACCGCTTCGGCAACGGCCCCGCCCACGTTGACCAGAGCACCTTCCGGTCGTTACGGAACGTCGAAAACGAGTACCACATCGACCGGGAGATGCAGCGGAAGGTCAACTTCACGGGCATCGTGGGCACCAACACGCAGGACCGCGCCGTACAGGAGAGCATGGGCAAGATCCTGGACCGGAGCAAGGAGCGGCTCGGCCCGACGGACAGGGCCATCATCGTGGCGCGCCAGCTCATGCTGGAGGCCGTCCGCGTGATGCAGGAGGGCGACGCCCCGCGCGGCGCCGCCACGACGTCGTACTACACTGTCCGGGGCGCGCAGGCGATGGTGCCCGATGGCAGGGAGCTCCGCGACGTCATGCTGCCGTTGATGGAAGACGCAGACGGGCTATCGGAGAAGGTGCCGGCCGCCAACTGATTGCGGTTGGCAGCACGTGCTCCCCGCCCAGCCCCCTACGCCACCAGCGGGTCCGGGTGCTCGATGAGCACCTTTGCGACCTCCGGTCGGACCAGCCCGTTCTCCGGTACTTCTCCGCTCGTCACCAGGCCACGCAGCAGCGTCCCGCTGAACTGCTCCTGGTGCTCAGGGCCGTGGGGGCAGGTCTTCTCGTTCACCACGCTGCCGCACTTGTGGCACATGAAGAAGGACGTGAAGAACATCGGCGTGATGCCAAGGTCAGGGAAGTCGTCGAAGATCTCCTGCGCCGCGTAGGGCGTGTAGTAACTGCCGACGCCCGCGTGGTCGCGCCCCACGATGAAGTGCGTGCACCCCAGGTTCTTGCGCACGATGGCGTGGAAGATGGCCTCCTTGGGCCCCGCGTAGCGCATTTCCGTCCGAAGAACCGCCATGACGGCCCGCTCCGGCCGGTAGTAGTGGGCCAGCAGCGCCTCATAGGTCGTGAGGATCGCGTCGTCCGTGAAGTCGCCGGACTTCTTTCGGCCGATGACCGGGTTGATGAAGAGGCCGTCCACAAAGGAGAGCGCCGACTTCTGCACGTACTCGTGGCCGAGGTGCGGTACGTTCCGCGTCTGGAAGCCCACCACCGTGCGCCAGCCCTTCGCCTCGAACAGCTCGCGCGTCTCGATGGGGTCCAGCGTGTACGACGGGAAGGTCGCCGCCGGCTCCGCGATGAGGTCGATGACGCCGCCCAGCAGCGTGTCCTCGCGCTCCAGCAGCCCCGCGACGCCGGGGTGCGCCGAGTCCGTGGTGCCGAAGACGTGCTGAGCGTAGCGCTCCTTGTCGTAGCCGTAGCGGTCCGTGACGTTCATCACGGCCACCGGGTCGCCGTTGGGCGCGGCGAGGGCTACGCGGTCCGGCAGCGCCTTCGCCTGCGAGGCCTCGACGTCGAGCACGATGGGGATGGTCCACGGCGCGCCCCCGGACAGGTGGTCCGAGTCGAGCACGCTCTCCAGGTCCCGGCTGTCCAGAAACCCTTCCAGCGGGCTGTACGCGCCGGTGGTGATGTTGATGATGTCCGAGACCACGTCCGCCGAGACGTTGACGGTGGCCATGGACGCGGCCTCTTCCCTGGCCTTGGCTTGGGCCTCGCCGGTCAGGACGCGGCGGACCAGTGTTCCTCCGTGCGGTGCTGGCAACATGCTCTACTCCAAGTGGCCGAGGCCCCGAAGCTTCGCCAGCGCCTGCTCCCGCTCGTCGTCAGCGACGGCAGTTGTGGCGCCGGCCGCAGGGGCGCGGCCTGTGTTATTCGTTTGTTATTCGGTTGTTATTAGTGGTTTAGGCGTCGCCTGACGCCGAAAGCAGTCCTTGGCTGTGCAGCGTGTCCAGGATCTTGTCGATGCTCTCCTGCTCCGACTCGAGGTCGGTGTGCACGACCAACTCCGGCTGCAGCGGCTCTTCGTACGGGTCGTCGATGCCGGTGAAGCCCTTGATCTCGCCGGCGAGGGCCTTCTTGTAGAGCCCCTTCACGTCGCGTTCGATACAGACCTCAACCGGACACGAGACGAAGACCTCGACGAACTGCGCGATCTCCGCCCGGGCCTCGTCCCTGATGGCGCGGTACGGCGAGATGGCGCTCGTGATGGCGACGCCGCCCATGTCCGACGCCACCCGTGCGACGTAGGAGATGCGGCGGATGTTCTCGTCCCGGTCCTCCTTGGAGAAACCCAGGCCCTTGGAGAGCCGCAAGCGGACCTCGTCGCCGTCCAGGTTCACCACGGGCAGTCCGTGGCCCTGAATCTCTGCCGCCAGCAAGTTGGCGATGGTGCTCTTGCCGGAGCTTGGCAGTCCTGTCAACCAGACCGTAAAGCCTTGCTTGGTCACCGGTATTCTCCCTTCCTTGTCAGGCATTGCCCCGTCGCGCACGCCATCCCAGGGTTGGCAAAGGAGGGGCCGGCGCGGGCAAACATATCTGCTTAATGTAGCAGTGGGATTTCATAATACAACACGCCTGGAATATCTGTCACCCCGATAGTGTTGCCCGCTCCCCCCGCCGCGACCGCCAGGTCGCGGAGGCGCGTCCCACCCTGACACGGGGTCCTTGTGCGCGTTTCACCGCGGCGCCCACACTTGCCGTCACAGCCAACGAAACTCGTATGACGGAGGTCGACAACCGTGACACTCACCCTACCGCAGCAACTGGAACAGCGAGACTTTGCCCGCATGAGGGCGTACCAGGAGAACCTGTCCTTCTACTCAGGCTCCCACTGGCCGGGGCCGGCCCGGCGGCGGGAGCGACGCCTCACCTTCAACTACGTGCGCACCTTCGCCCACAAGGCGACCGCCGCCCTCCTGGCGGGCATGCACGTCGCCGTCGAGCCCCTGGACGCATCCCCCGAGGCGGAGGCGCGGGCCGCCGTGGCGCGTCGCGTCCTCCTCGACATGGCGGAGGGCAACGACCTGCAGGAGCTGGACTTCGAGACGGAGCTCGACGCCGCCGTCCTCGGCGACGGCTGCTACAAGGTCACGTGGGAGTCCACGGCGATGGGGCCGGGTGTTCGCGTGACGTCGCCGGACGTGCAGGGCCTCTTCGCATGGTGGGTCGGCGACGACGTCGCGAAGGTGTGGCGCGTCGCCAGCCGCTACCGGCTCACCGCGGAGGAAACGGAGCTCCTCTACGGCGTGACCCCGTCGAGCGCAGAGGCCGTCGTGGTGGAGGCGTGGACGGCGGAGAGCATGAGCCTGTGGGTGGGCAACGCCCTGCAGGAGGAGCGGCCCAATCCCTACGGCTTCATCCCCTACGTCGTCTTCCCCAACCTGCGGGAGCCCAAGCAGTTCTGGGGCAGCGCGGACATAACCCCGCTCATGGAGCCGCAGCGGGAGATCAACCGAGCCTTTTCGCAGCTTTCCACCATCCTGGAGCTGTCCGGCAACCCCATCGCCGTGTTGGAGGGCGTGGAGGAGTCGCAGGACATCGCGGTGCAGCCCGGAGCGGTCTGGGAGGTGCCGGAGCGCGCACGGGCCTACCTGCTCGACCTGCTGCAGGGCGGAGGCGTCCGGCTGCACACCGAGTACATCGAGCTGCTCTACCGGGTGCTGCACGACCTCTCGGAGACGCCGCGCACCGCCTTTGGCGACAGCGGCCGCGACCTCTCCGGCGTGGCCCTCGAGATGGAGCTGTATCCCATGGTGCAGCGTGTCGCCCGCAAGCGGATGCTGCGCAACGCCGTGTACCGGCAGCGGGCGGAGATGACGCTGCGGATTCACCAGCAGCGCACGGGCGAGTCATGCTGGCCGGTCCGGCTTCGAACGACCTGGGGCACCGCCCTGCCGCAGGACCGCGACCGGCTGGTGCAGCAGGAGGAGCGGATGGTCAGCGCCGGCCTGCAGAGCAGGCTGAGGGCGATGGCGAACCTGGGGGTTGCCGACCCGGAGGCGGAGCTGGCTCGAGTGCGGGAGGAGGAGCGCCTGCGGACGGCGTCCTGAGGGTTTTGGGCGAAAACGATTTAAGGGAAGCCCCGCCGCGTCTTGCGGGGGGCTTCCCATGACCCGCTGGAACGGAAACGTTGACGGTGACCTATGTCTCGGAGGCTGCGCGCATCGCCTCGATGAGCGCCTTCGGACGGCGGCCCCTGCGCTTGATGATCCCCGCCACCTGCAACGCTCGCAGCCCGTCCTCAACGGACATCGCCGGGTGCGTCTCTATGTCGAACACGTCGGTCCACGGGTAGTTTGCCGCGAGCACCGGCCCGACGCTGTCCGCATTGACGATGCTGATGACCTGGGGTGAACCCTGGATCCAGTACTCCGCAACAAGGCTCAAGCCGTTGGGCAAACGCCATCGGGCCCGGCGTTGAGACGCCTGGTCGATTTGCTGGCGAGTCAAATGTGGCTTGAGCGTCATTAGGTTCACAAAGAGCATGCTTCCTCCTCCTCCTCCCGAAACTACACTGCAATCAATTGCCGGATTTAGCGTCCTTCTTGTCATACATGGGTGTTATTCAGTGGGCAAGGATACACCATAAGAGAATCAAAGTCGATACTATCCTCTGCAGATTGCCCACGATGTTGTTGGCAATTAACTGCGTCGCAAAGCAAAGAGCCGCGAACACCCGATAGTGTAAATGCAAGTTTGAGAGGAAAGCTCCGGCGGCCGGCGCCGGAGCTTTCCTCAGCCGTGGGGGATGTATTGGGGCCCCATGTACTGGGGGATCGGTGAATCTCTCAGTTCAATTGGACTGTTGGAGGCCCTGCACAATCTTCTGCTGGGGCGTCAGGCCGCCCAGATCGAGCCCCCGCCGGGCGGGCGCCCCTGCCGGGACGCGCGCTTGCGCCGCATGCTCCGCCGCCCGTCGACGCAGCCGCTCCACCAGCCCCGCAGCGCGCTCGTACGACGACTCCAGCTCGGCCACGCTCTCGCCCTGCACCATCTCCACGGGCACGTCCGGGTCCCGCGCCAGCAGCATCTCGCGGTAGCGCTCCAGCGTGTCGGCCAGCTGCGACCGCAGCGACTCCGCCTCCGCTCCGTGCGCGACGGCCGTCGCCCGTGCCTGCTCCGCTTCCTGCTGCAGCTCCTGCACGCGCTCCTCCCACGCCGGGGCAGCCTCATCCATCGCGGCCCCCGTGTCCTCGGTCTCCGGGGTCTCCTCCGTCGCTGTGTCCTGTGTTTCCTGTTCCGGGTCCATGCTCCCTCCTTTGCGCTGTGACGATTCGGTCCAGGAGCAGCGTACCCCGCGGGCCTCACCTACGCGCAAGGCGCCCGTGTGAGGGGGAGTTGCGCCCGTTCCGAGTGTTGGCTAGAATCGAGCAATTCCCGACGTAGGAGGTATATCCCTATGGGGCCCTTCAGCACGGATAAGTTACGAAACATCGTCTTGCTGTCGCATAGCGGAGCCGGCAAAACCTCCCTGGCGGAGGCGATGCTGTTCGCCTCCGGCTCAATCAACCGGATGGGCAGGACGGAGGACGGCACCACCACCGGCGACTACGAACCCGAGGCCGTTAGGCGCACCAGCAGCACCCAGCTCTCCATCCTGCCCTGCGCCTGGAATGACCACAAGGTCACCCTCCTCGACAGCCCGGGCTACTTCGACTTCATCGGCGATGCCCTGTCGTCGATGCGCGTCGCTGACGCCGCGGTGCTCGTCGTCGCGGCCGGCGCCGGCGTCGAGGTCGGCACCGAGCAGATGTGGCGCGAGCTCCGCCGCCACGGCCTGCCCTGCATCATCGTCGTCAACAAGCTGGACCGCGAGAACGCCGACTTCATGGCCACGGTTGAGGTCCTTCGCAACAACCTTGGCCGCGAGTGCTTCGCCTTCCAGGTGCCCGTGGGCCAGGACCACAACTTCAACGCCGTCGTCAACGTCATCCCCACGCCGGCCTCTGTCCCGGACGAGGCGCAGGACGCCTACGATCAGGCCCGCGAGGCCCTCATTGAGTCCATCGCGGAAACCGACGACGAGCTGGCCACCAAGTGGCTGGAAGAGGGCACCCTCACCGACGAGGATATGCTGGAGCCGCTGCGGCGCGCCGTCATCAACGGCACGGCGGTGCCCGTGCTGGCCGCCTCTGCGACGCACAACGTGGGCGCCGGCGAGGTGCTCGACGCCATCGTTGCCCTCGCGCCGTCGCCGTTGGAGGCCCAGAACCCCGTCGAGCCCGACGGCCCCCTCGCGGCCCTCGCCTTCAAGACCTCCGCCGACCCCTACGTCGGCAAGCTCACCTACCTCAAGATCTACAGCGGCACGCTGAACAGCCACACGGAAGTCTACAACCCCGCAAAGGAGCGCTCGGAGCGGGTGGGCCAGCTCTTCGTACCTACGGGCAAGAACCAGGAGCATGTGCCCTCGCTGGTGGCCGGCGAGATCGGCGCGGTGGGCCGCCTCGCGGAGACCACCACCGGCGATACCCTGTCCACCCGCGACGCCTCCGCCCAGATGATGGGCATTGAGTTCCCCGCCCCCATCTACACCATGGCCGTCTACCCCAAGGCGAAGGTCGACACCGACAAGATGGGCTCCGCCCTGGCCCGCCTCTCCGAGGAGGACCCCAGCCTGCACTTCATCCGCGACCAGAGCACCAGCGAGTCCCTTCTCTCCGGCATGGGCGACGCCCACCTGGACGTGGTGGTGCAACGGGCCCAGCGCAAGTTCGGCGTCAACCTGCTGCTGCAGACGCCCAAGGTGCCCTACCGCGAGACCATCGGCGGGACCACCAGGGTGGAGCACCGCCACAAGCAGCAGTCCGGCGGCCACGGCCACTTCGCCCACATCCTGCTGCGGGTGGAACCCTCGGTGGGCGCGCCCGAGGGCGAGTTCGCCACCGAGGTGGTCGGCGGCTCTGTGCCCAGGGAGTTCATCCCCGCGGTGGAGAAGGGCGTCCGCCGGGCGTGGGCAGAAGGCATCGTCGCCGGCTTCCCCGTCGTCGGCACCAAGGCGGTCCTCTACGACGGCAGCTACCACCCCGTCGACTCCGCCACCAACGACTTCGAGACCTGCGGCTACTTCGCCATGAAGAAGGCTTTCGCGGAGGGTTCGCCCGTCCTGCTGGAGCCCGTCATGCTGCTCCGCGTGAACACGCCCGACGCCTACACGGGCGAGATTATCGGCGACCTGAACAGCAAGCGCGGGCGCATCCTGGGCATGATTCCGCAGGAGGAAAGCCGGACGGTGGTCGAGGCCAACGTGCCGCTGCCGGAGGTGCAGCGCTACGCCCTGGACCTGCGCTCGCTGACCCAGGGCCGCGCGACATTCACCATGGAAGTGGACCACTACGAGCCGCTGCCGGGCAACCTGACCCAGAAGGTGGTGGACCAGTACAAGACCCACGCCGGAGCATAGCTCCGCGTCGGCACATCCAAGGAGCGACCAAGTACGGGAGCCCAAGCCGTCAGCCCCGGCATCAGTCCGAGGATGACAAGACAGCTTGGGCTCCTGTTTTTCAGGTCCTTTCACCGCCCGTGAGGGCCTGGTGCTGCGGCTACGCCGGGGCGCCGGCGGTGACGTAGTTGGTGGCCGTGAGAAGCGACTCGGCGATGGGCAGCGGATGCACCCCGCGATCGGCCAGGATATCCCGCGCGCAACCCGACTGGTCCATTTCACTGATCTGCAAGCTGATGGTCTCGTTCAGCCGCTGCCGGGCCTCCTCGAGGGTGCCCGCAACGGCCACGGTGCCAAGCTCCAGGCACTCGCCCGTCCACTCGCCGTCCTGCGTGCGGAAACTTACAGTCAGGACAAAGATAGCGGTGATGGCTTTGTTCTCGACATAGAGCAACTTTAGGCTCTCAAGCAACGTTTGTCCTCCCGGGTGGAAGGCGAAAATTCAGGCAATAACACACGGAAAATTGTCCACCCATTATCTATAACGGATGGAATGGGGGTTTAGTTCGCACCCAGGGGGGTTTTGAGGGCTTTGGGGCTACCCTCGAGCCTGGTCCATCAGCTCCTGTAGACCGTTCCTGCCCAGCCGGGTCTGTCTGACGCTGAGAATCGCCCCAAGAGTTCCGTCCGGCAGATTCTCCGATTTGTCGGGGACCACGGTGTAGAGGGGCCGTGATTCACCAGGAAACTGCTTTCTGAGGATGATCCCGTGTCGTGTGCGTCCTCTCGCAACCCACCCGTCAGAAACCAAGAGCATCATCAACTCCCTACCGCTGATGACTATTGGCATTCCTAAACGGCTACAAGCGGCGCATATCTATCGGACTCTGAGGCGCATTTGACCGTGTGGGCTGTCTCAACGCCACGCTCCGCCAGGTACTCCTCCGCAAACCCATCCCTGTCCACTTCGTTGACTTGGAGCGCAATGGCTTCTACCAACTCTTCCTGGACTTCCTCCAGCGTGTCGGCAAACGTGGCCGTGCCCAACTCCAAGCACTCGCCGAGCCACTGCCCCTCTTCCTTGAAGTACTTGACGTTCAGGGCGTAGATCGCTTTCACGTCACCGCCCTCGCGGTACAACAGGTGCACAACTTCCCGCAGCATGGGTCCCTCCTCCATCGCGCTGCTTGCCGGGCGACGCACAGGTTTGCGCAAGCCTACGCCGTAGTGGGTATATGCGCAATCGGCCGCGCCCGCTGCCCCCTACGCCCGCGACCACACGGTGTAGTAATTCTCCCCGCGAATGACCGCAACCATCTCCCGGCGCTCCAGTTTGTACAGCTCTTCCAGCGCCTGATGGCACTCGTCGACAACCGCCGGGTAGCCCGTGTCCTCCGCGCGCTTCCGGAGCGCCTCGTGGATGCCGAGCCGCTCGAAGCTGCCCACGCTCTTCGACCACGGGAACATCGTGACATTGGTGGGACGCGGCAGGCCCGGCCGCTGTCGCCGGATGTACCGAAGCCGGTCATCCGGGCCCCGCGATTGCGGCGCGATGCGCACGAACGGCGGTTCCGTGTGGTGCGGCCGCACGTCCACCACCAGGCTCTTGCGGAACATCGTGAACAGGATCGAGATGACGTCCGCCTCCCGAATGCTCTCCAGCACACGCTCCATGTCAACCTGCAGGTCGTCGTCCATTGCGGCGCTCCTTCGTGTGTTCTTGGGCGCTACCGGGCACGCATCCGTGGGTGAAGGGACGGGTGGTGAGGGGCCGGGAAAACGGCGAGGTCTCTTGACCCTCGCCCTCCGGCGGTGGAATGTCGACCCAAAGCCGCTGAGTTGCCGCAACGCATCAGGCCATTTTCTCGTGGAAAGCTCCGCCGCGTTCCGCATGGCGTTCCACAGATACGGATAGCACATGGGAGGGTACTGCGGGCAAATTCAATCTAGCATGGGTGTATTGGGGTGTCAAACGGCCCGACCCCCGCCCGCACTGTGCTTGGCGGCCCCGCTGCCAGCATAATGGCACTATGCGAGTCTTGGAGCTGTGGCGTCGAATCCGCGCGGGTGCCGCCGTCCTGCACCTGCCCACCCACAGGCGGCGGTGGACGGCGATGGTCGCGCTTGTACTGCTGCTGGCGCTGACCCTCGACGCCGACACCGTCCGCCGCACGCCGACCGAGGAGGCCATCGCCGGCGACCGCTTCGGGCTCGTCGAGTGGATGGGCCTGAACCTGCTCGATGGCGCGCAGGACGCCCTCTTCAACCTCCTGCCAGGCAATGTCCCCTTCGAGAGCGAGCGCCGGGCCGCGGTGGAACGTTACTTCGAGCTCGGCGCCCGCGCCCGCCGGATCGAGGGCTCGCTGCGCCTGGCCCTAGCACAGGGCGGTGCGGAAGCGAACCCCCTTGCCGACGAGCTTCAGGCGGAGCTGCGGGCGCTCCGCCGCGAACGGGACTCCCTCGCGGACCTGGTCGAGCTGACCATCGGCGAGGCCGTCTCGGACGTCATGCGCGACCAGGGTCTTGAGCGACACTGGGGCCCGCTGCGGCCGCTCTTCCCGCCGGTCTCCTTCAGGGTCACCCGAGTGCCCCGGCTCATCGTCGTTTCGCCGAGGGACCGCATTGCCAACGTGGAGTCGCGCCTGCTCGAGTCCGACGTCACGCCGCTGCGCATGGAGGAGCTGGAGGCCGCGGTGGGCCCCGAGCAGGGCCAGTCGGCTGTAGTCACCCGCATCGGCGGCGTCGCCACGTACCCCGCGCTCGTGTCCGACTCGCAGTCGTTCCGCTCGGTGGTGCGCACCGTCGCCCACGAGTGGCTGCACCACTACTTCTTCCTCCACCCGCTGGGCCAGGCCTACTACGACTCGGCGGAGATGGCCTCGCTCAACGAGACCGCCGCCGACCTGGCGGGCCGGGAGCTGGGCGACCTCGCGCTGCTGGCCCTCGGCGAGGAGCCTCCCCCGCCGCCGGACCCGTCCCCGGAAGTGCAGTCCGAGCCGCCGGAGCCCCCCGAGTTCAGCTTCGCGGCCGAGATGCGCGAGACCCGCCTCCACACCGACGCGCTCCTCGCCGAGGGCAAGGTGGAGGAGGCCGAGGCCTACATGGAGGAGCGCCGCCGGCTCATGGTCGAGCACGGCTACGCCATCCGCGTGCTGAACCAGGCCTACTTCGCCTTCCACGGCGCCTACGCCGAGAGCCCCGCGTCGTCCAGCCCCATCGGCGCGCAGGTGCGCCGCTTCCGCGAGCACAGCGACAGCGTCGGAGACTTCATCCTGCGCATCCGCGAGATTTCCACGTACCAGCAGTTCCTCGACTACCTCGACACCCTCCCCCCGGAGGCAGACGCCGCGTAGCTTGCCGCCTCCACCGCCGTCGAGTACCCTCTTGGGCATCCTTCCAGAGGCAGGACACCACCTTGAACAGCACGGGGGAGACGCCCGTCACCGCCGCCGTCCGACACTGGCGCCCCGGCCACTGGCCGACTGTGACCCTCGTCCTGCTGGCCGCCGTCCTCGCGCTAATGGCCGTCCTCGCGAGTCAGGAGCCGTCCTTCGGCTGGGACCGTGCGATCGCCGCATGGCTCCTCGCCTTCTCGACCCCCGCCTACGACGCCTTCATGGACGCCGTCTCCTTCCCCGGCAACCGCGAGGGCGTCTACGTCACGATGCTGGTGGGCGCGGCGCTGGTCTCGTGGCGGCTGGGCTGGCGCGCCGGTGTGCTCGTGCTCGTCGGGCTCGCGCTCATGGGCGTCAACGAGGCGTTCAAGGACGTGGTGGACCGCCCGCGGCCCCTTGAGCCTGTCACCGGCGGCGGCGAGAGCTTCCCCAGCGGCCACACGCTCCACGCCATGCTTACCTCCGGACTTGCGTGGCTGCTCGTCATGCCGAGGCTGCCCCAGCTCACGCACCGGCGCCTGCTGTTCGCTGCCGTGCTCATCTGGCCGGTGCTCGTCGGCGTATCCCGCGTCCACCTCGAACGCCACTGGCCCAGCGATGTCCTCGGCGCGTACGTCTTCGGCGCCGCGCTGCTCGTCGTCATGGCGTGGGTCTGGCCCAGGGTCGCGCCCGTTCGCCCCCGTAACGAGTACGGGGCAAGCTCTGGGCCCGTTGACACCGTTCGCCCTGAGCCCACCCAACCCGTTCGCCCAGAGCCCACCCAGCCCGTTCGCCCTGAGCCTGTCGAAGGGCTGCCCTCGCAGCAGGAGGGCGCACAGTGAGAAGACCGCTCGCCCAGCGCACGCCCTTCTATTACGGCTGGGTCATCGTCGCCTTTGGCTTCGTGTTTGGCGCGTTCAACGTCGGCATGACCTCCTGGGGGCTCGGCGTCTTCGTGACGCCAATGCAGGAGGACCTCGAGTGGGACCGGTCGCTCGTCTTCCTGCCGCTGCTCGTCGGCGCCATCGTCACGACGCCCCTCGGCATCATCGTCGGCCCGTGGGCGGACACCAAGAACGGCCCCCGCATCCTCGCGCTGGTGGGCATCCTGCTCTTCGGCGCATCGCTGCTCTACATGAAGGTCGCCGGCAGCGAGCTGGGCTACATCTTCATATTCGGCATCGTCGGCGGGCTGGGGCGCTTCTCCGTCGCCATGGCGCTCGTCGTCGTCCCGAAGTGGTTCGTCCGGCGCCGCGGCCTGGCGCAGGCGACCGTCTCCGCGGGGTTCTCCGTGGGGCCGCTCATCTTCCCGCTGATTCTGCAGGCGCTCGTCGAGTCCGTGGGCTGGCGAGACGCCTGGTTCATCATGGGCATCGCGCTCATCGTGCTGGCCGGCCCCGGCGCGTTCTTCATCATCCGATCGCCGGAGGACGTCGGCTTGCGCCCCGACGGCGACCGCGACGACACCCTCCCACCGGCTCCCGGCGCGCGAGGCGCATCCCCCGGCCGAGGCGGGCGCGTCACCGCTGGCTCGGAGGTCAGCCTGACTCGCCGCGAGGCCCTGCACACCTCGCAGTTCTGGATGCTCGTGGTGGCCATCGGCCTGGCGACGCTCGCCATTCGCGGCATGATCCCCAACTTCCAGCCCTTCTTCATCTCCCTCGGCTTCGACGCCACCACCGCCGCCGCCTCGATCAGCGCCTACGCCGTCCCCGCCATCGTCATGGGCTTCGTCTTCGGCTCCCTCGCCGACCGCCACGGCCCGCAGCGGCCCTTCCTCGCCGTGTGCAGCATCGTGGCCAGCGGCCTCTTCCTTGTCTCATTGACGTCACAATTCCAGAGCACCGGCATGATGTTCGCCTCCATGATCTACCTCGGCTTCGGCCTCAACGCGTTCTTTGTCGTGAGCCAGGTCTTTGTCGCCAACACCTTCGGGCGACAGCACCTCGGCGCGATCCGGGGGATGATGCAGACGGTCAACAACCTGGCGACCTTCGGCGGGCCGTGGGTCTTCGGCCTCGTCTTCGACATGTACGCGGACTACGCGATGCTGTTCGGCTTTGCGGTCGTCGTGTGGCTCGTGACCATCGCGCTCGGCGGCCTCGTGCGCCCCCTCCGTCGTCCCGCGGCGCCAGTCTCGCCGACCAGCGTGTAGCCGAGCCTTGACCCCCCATCCCGCCCTGTGTCTAATGGTGCCCATAATGGGCCCCAAACTGTTCTTAGCGAAGTTTTGGAAGGAGCCCAGCAGTGCCCCCCTGGCGGGAGCCCCCAACGTGGACCAACGAAGCGGTGCTGGAGCGCGGCGAGGCCGTCACCTGCGACCTGACGCCCCTCGGCTCCAACTACACCTTCCTCGTCACCCTGCAGGACGCCGCGGGCGAGCAGGTCAAGGCCATCTACAAGCCGGTCAAGGGCGAGGTGCCCCTGTGGGACTTCCCCCACGGCACCCTCCACCTGCGCGAGTACGCGTCCTACCTCCTAGCCGAGGCCCTCGGCTGGCACTTCATCCCGAAGACCATCCTGCGCGACGGCCCCTACGGCGAGGGCTCCATGCAGCGCTACGTCGAGCACAACCCCCGCGACCACTACTTCACCCTCCGCGAGGGCTACACCGAGCAGTTCCCGCGCATCTGCCTCTTTGACCTGCTGACCAACAACGCCGACCGCAAGGCGGGCCACACCCTGCTCGGCGTCGACGAGCGCATCTGGGGCATCGATCAGGGCCTGACCTTCAACGCATACCCCAAGCTGCGCACGGTCATCTGGGACTTCGCCGGCGAGCCCATCCCGGACGAGCTCCAGCAGGACCTCTGCAGCCTGCAGGACCTGCTCGACCGCGCCGACGACTCCGTCCTACCCATCGTCGACATCCTGCACGCCCGCGAGTTGGAAGCCCTCCGACACCGCCTCGCGCTCATCCTGGACCACCCCGAGTTCCCGGACCCCCACAACGCCCGTCTCCCCTGGCCGTGGATGTAGCGCCCGTCACCGGGCCGTGGATGTAGCCTCCACCACCGTTCGCCCTGAGCCTGTCGAAGGGCGCGGCGGCGAGGGGAGTGCCCAGGCAAGGCAGCCGCTGGCGCAAAGAGAGGAGCCCCTGTGACCGCGAGACTCGCCGTGCTGATGGCGCTGGCCTGCGTCGGCATCGTCGCCACATTGGCGTGCGAGCGCAACCAGGAAGCCGTCGCCACGAGGGTTGTGACAGAATGGGTCACCGACAACGCCGAACCCGTGGCAGACGAGATCGCCCAACTACTCATCGGCGAGTTCCCGGACCTCACGCGGGTACCCGAAGACCTGATCATCGACAAGATCGAAGACTCGTTCACGTGGTCCTACAAGGCCCCCGAATGCGAGTCCAATGTCAGGTGTGACGTCACCGCCACAGCGTCGGTCATATTCGGCGTTGACCTGCCGATGCTGGGACGCCGGACATACATCGCGTCGCTGCCCTCCACTCTGCTCGTGGACACGCACGACCGCGCCGTCCTCCGCTGGACCCCCCACCCGCTCGACGCGTACGTAGAGGAGCAACTAAGGTAGCCCGCCGCCCTCTCTCGTCTTACCGGCGAAAGCCGGTATCCAGGGCTGCGGGGCGACTGGGGCATCCCCCATTCCCAAGCATCCCCACCGCAGGCGCGCTCCGCGAATCCGTTCGCCCTGAGCCTGTCGAAGGGTCGCCCCTCCACCACCAGCAGCGCTTGTCGTTCTCGCACTCCCCCCACCGTCGTTCCCGCGAAAGCGGGAATCCAGGGCAGGGGCGCGGCGCAGTGGCGTTCGTTCGCCCTAGCCCGCCCCATCCGCCCGTGCGTCGGCCGCGGACACCCGCACCCGCACCAGGTACACGAGGGCAAAGGCTATGAGGGTCTGGTCAAGCCCGGTCCTAAACAGGACGGCTGTCAACTCATAGGCCGATTCGAAATACGAGGCCAACGAGGGTACGTATAGGTATCTCCCCTCCCCAGAGCCAATGAGTTGGCTGATCAGGACTCGGACGTAACCGCTCAGAAGTGTTGCCGCCACAAGGCCAATGAGAGTGTTTCTGCGAAAAGCGGGACCGCGCAGCTCGAAGTTGCCAACCAGCCAGACCTTCGAAAGCATGATGCTATAAGTGATGAGGACCCCGATCAGGATGGTAACGTAAACGTAGGGAATGCTTTCCAGCGACCAGTTCCAGTGCACTGGATCCCATGGCCTCAAAGCCGTAAAGGCAACGAGAAAGAACGCATGGGTGAGGCTGAGCCTTGATGCCTGCCGGCCAAACCACAGCAGTGCAAGCAGGGGCGGCACCTCACGGATTCCAGCGATGAGATACGCCCGGCCAAGGCTGCTTGAGAAGCTTGTTACATTACCTGTGATGGTTGCCACAGGTTCTGTAAGGCCCAGCACGTAAACGAAGCCATAGGCAACCAGGCTTATGGCCGGCGAAATAATGGCGATGCCCCACAACAGCGCCAGAAATTCTCGCCCAAGTCGCCGAACGCGGAGATAGGAGACAAACAGGAGAAGCAGGTATAAGGCGAGGCCCTGAGCCCATTTCAGGTTGTGCAGGGTGACAGTTTGCTCCTCCAGGCCCAGCAGGAGGTCTAGGGGGTGGAATACAAAGTTTCGGGTGAATATTGCAATAGCGGGGATGCCAATGACCAACCAGAGTTCCCAGCGGTAGGTCACAATCAAGCGCGGCAGGTCAATCCTGAAGTCCCTATCCAGCACGACTCGACACCGCCCCTCAATGGCGCCACCGCCGAGCCGCTTCACTACAACCGCTCACGCCAACTTCAGAGGAAGCGCCAAGAAACTGTCGGGCATGATACCGATTGGCCATCAAGCAAGCAACGTTGGTGGTTGGCGACTCCAAAACCGCGCTGTTCGGTGATGTGCGTTCAGGAGGGTTCGCAACCCCCAAAGAGGAGATTGTGATATTTATGTGTCAGAAAAATGCCCACACTAAGGCATGTAATCTTGTCATTTGCAGAGACACTGGCTAAAATATGTCAATATTGACACGGGATAGTCAGCCAGAAAGACAACCTCAGTGGTTGTTGGTCCAACAGGAGAGAACCATGATGCCATCTCGCGCTATCAAGGCTAACGTGGTCGTCTTCACAGCTATTGCCCTGCTGGTGGTCATCGGATCCCTCTTTGCCCTGCCTCAAAGCGCGGAAGCCGGGCGCAACCCGAGCCTAAAGATCAAATCGGTTAAGATGAACATCACTCCCACAGCCGACGCCACCATGGACAATAAGAAGGTGGACATATCCTTCAGGTGGCGTGCGACGAAAAACGCAACCGGTTACCAGATCGATAGACGTGAGCGCATCGGCGACCTGTCGGGGTCTCTTAGTTTTGAATCCGAATGGACGGGGTGGAAAGCCAACAGGCAGGAATCAGATACTGCACGCAGCACGACCATCAACTATACCTACAGTTTCGACCAAGTGGGCAAGATGGTGGAATGGAGAGTTCGCGTGAAGGACGCAAACGGCAAGTGGAGCCGCTGGTACAACATCGGCGTCAGCTGGGGTCTCAAGTCGAAGCACTCCACCCACTACGTGATTAAACGGGCATGGTTCTACCCGGAAGATTATCCGGTACTGAACTAGAGCCAAGAGATTGCCGTTGATCCAGGGGTGGGCGCCAACGCCAACGGGTACAACTTCAGGCCCGCCCACCCCCACGCGCGTCTTACTGGCGAAAGCCGGTATCCAGGGGCGCGGCGCGGCGGCGTCTCCCCCACTCCCGCAACCCCGCCGCAACCCCGCTCCCCGAATCCGTTCGCCCTGAGCCTGTCGAAGGGTTCCCCCCCACCCTGACACGAGCCCCTAGCGCCCAAGCCAACACCCCCGCTACCCTCTCCCCATGGAACACGCAATCGCTCACCGCAACCAGAACAGCACGGGTCCCCATGCCGTCGGGGGCGCCAGCCTGATCGTTGGTGGCATAGTCCGCATCGATGGTCAGAGGCGGCTCGGCAAGCATCAGGGGGGGCTGTTTCCTCTCTGCAAAAAGATTTTTCGATTTATAGCTAAACTGTGCCAAGCCAGCTATGAATCCATTGCCAAAACAACCTCCCGCAGCCACGCGGCCGGCCTTCCAGATGTGGCGGGAATCCAGGGCAGGGGCGCGGGGCGGCGTCCCCACCACCCTGACACGAGCCCCTCGCGCCCAAGCCGACGCCTCCGTTACCCTCTCCCCATGGAACACGCAAACAAGGCCCTCGACCAGCACATCGCCTCCACCATCCTCGCGCCGTGGCGTGCCGCGCCCGGACGGTCCGCATCGACTACCACGCGCGGTTCGGCCTCTGACAGCCGGAGGTTGTTTCTCACGGGCGCAAAACTTGGAACAAAGATTTTGTAGCTGGGACGAATCCGCCAGCTACGGCCACCCCTTGAAACAACCTCCCGCGGCACCCCCGCCCCGGCGCCCGCGGTGAACGCGAGCAGCAAGGACATGAGGCGTCCCAGGTGGGGTTGAAGAGAGAGGTGAAGCCCAGTGAGGAAGAAAGCCCCGAGGGATCGAGTGGAGACACCGGCGAGACCCCCGCCCTACCGCCGTCCCCGCCCCCGTCGTCGGCGTCGTGGCGACGTCGAGGGCTCCCCATCGCCAACATCCACGGCCTCCGAGGCCGCCTCCTCCGAGGCCGCCATCGCCCGTCCGCTCAGCCGACGCGCAGCCATGTGCAGCGGCAGCCCCACGACAACCATGAGCCCCAGGAAGACCGCCGCCTCCAGCGCGCCCTTGAACCCGAACCCGTCCCGGAAGAGGACGTACGCAGAGGCCATCAGGCAGAAGAAGACCACCAACCAGAAGAGGGTTCCCGTGAAGAGTGCGAGGAAAGCCATCGGTACGCCCGCTGCCCTATTGGGTCGTGCCGCTGCGCTTGCGGCTCCGCAACGCCTGCTTGGCGCCCCGCACCACGCGAGTGCTCAGGGGAAGTGGCAGCAGCCCCTCCTGCACAAACCGCACCATGTCGGCGTTGCCGCACAGCACCGTCTGCCGCCAGTCGCGGAGCTGCTTGGTCGCGTCGCCGTTGGCCGTGTCGCTCAGGAAAGAGGTCAGCGGTCCCCAGCCTTGCCTTCCGCGGCTCAAGACCGTCCCGCCTGCCTCCTGCACCAGCACGATCCCCGCCGCCACGTCCCACGAGTGTGGCGCGCCGTGCAGCGTGAATTGGTACGTGCCGTCGGCGGTCAGCGCCAGTTCGTAGGCCGTGCTGCCCACAGAGCGCTGCTGTCCCGCGTTCTTCAGCAGCTCCTTGCTCGGCCTAAAGCGACCGGGGATGAAGCCCCCCCGAACGGTAACCCGCCCCGCGACAGGCTTTTCGCCGGGCGCCACCTGCAGGCGGTCCTCCCCCTCCCACGCGCCGCCGCCTCGCCGCGCATGGAAAACGCGGCCACCGGGCGTGTCCGGCCACGGCAGGAAGATGGCCCCCACCACGGGCTCGCCATGCTCCAGCAGCCCGATGGAGCAGCAGAACGACGGCAGCCCGTTGGCGAAGTTCGTCGTGCCGTCCAGCGGGTCCACGACCCACGTCAGGCCGCCCTCGCCCGCAGCTCGACCCTCGCCCTCCTCCCCCACGAATCCGTGTTCGGGGAAGCGCGCCGCCAGCTCGTTCGAAAGGAAGGTCTCGGCGGTGCGATCGGCCTCCGTGACCGGGTCGCGCCAGCCCTCCTTGTCCTTGTACTCGATGGCCATTGGCCGCTGAAACCGCTCCATCAGGAGGCCGCCCGCCTCCCGCACCAGCCGCACGGCGCAGTCCTCAGCTTCCTTCAGCCACGGGGGAGATTCCGCCATTCATCACCTTCTCGGGTCTACCCAGCCAAGCGGCCAAGTGCGGCTATGGTACACACACCCGTGCCCGCCTGCCACCGCCGAGGCCACGACAGCAGAGGATATACACTCCATTCTCAACATCCTATAATTGAGCCATAGGTTTGAAGACCAAACGGCTATTGAGGGGTGGGCAAATGGCAAACCCAGAGGATAAGGGCAACGAAGGTCAGCCGGCAGCCCAGCCGGAAGAGCAGGTGCCTACCCAAGAGGAGCCGGCCGCCACGTCCTTGCCCAAGGAGCCGAAAGTACCCAACTCGGTAGTGCACATTAGGGGCTACTAGGCGAGGACGCTCCTTAGCGCACTTGCGACAGTCCCCATGCAATCAAAAGTGCAAGCTCCGCAACCAAGATCGCGGTCATAAGCAGGGTAGCATTTCCCTTGGCATTCACCAGCTTAAGGTTGTGGTCAAGATTCTTGTTTGCCCACCATATGGATGACCACTTGAATTCTTCGGGATCCAACTCTAACCATCCGCTGTCTACTTTGTGGGGTCTCGACATGTGGAGTGTACCCAAAGACCTCGATGGCAAGCCGATCACAATGTTGACGGCGGCAAGGGCAATTGCAGCATAGAACCAATTTGAGGTGAAGCTAACACCACTTGACGTAACCGCGGCCAATGCGGGCCCTGTCAGCAGAAAGCTCGCGGAAAACACCATGATTGATTGAATGCGGTTCTCAATGGCGTCGAGACGTTGAACGACCAGAGCATAGGAGGCTGGAATCAGGTCATACGTCAGGTCAAGACTGGTCATGGGCCTATGGGCCTCCCCCTTCGGAGTTCGGGGAGCGCCAAGGGCCTCGCTCCCTGTTTTAGCTGACCTCCATCAGTCTCTCCCATCTACCTCATCATCTGGCTATTGTATGGTACACACACCCGTGCCCGCCTGCCACCGGCGAGGCCTCCCGCGTAGCTACGGCAGGCTGACCCGCGCCGAGCCCCCCTCGCCGTGCACCGCGACGAGCCCGTCCCGTGCAAGGCCCTCCAGCACCCCGAGCAGCCATGGCGCGTCGTCGTCCGAGTACCCCGGCCGCACGACGGCGCCAAGCTCGCCCACGCCGCACGACTCGCCCTCGGCCAGGCCGCGCAGGTGCGCCACGACTCGACCCCGGAAGTACCTGCTCGACCCCTCGAACCGCTCCGTCTTGGGCCGGTACGCCGCCCGCCCCTCCGCGACCGACGCGGGCACCGCCTCCGCCTCGAAGGCCCCTGCGCCCCGGCACGCCGCACGCACGGGGCACAGCAAACACGTCGGCCGCCGAGACGTGCAGACCGTCGCGCCCAGGTCCATCAGCGCCTGGTTCCACGACCACGCCTTGCCCTCGGGCAGGACGCGCTCCGCCGTCTCCGCCACCTCGCGGTCCAGCGGCGTCGACGGCCAGTGGAAGACACGTCCCAGCACCCGGCGCACGTTGGTGTCGACGACCGCCACCTGCCGCCCCTGCGCGAAGCAGGCAAGCGCGTTCGCCGTGTACTCCCCGACACCCGGCAGCGACCGCAGCTCCTTCAGCTCAAGCGGCAGTGCCCCCCCGTGCCGCTCGACCACTGCCTGTGCGGCCCGTTGCAGGTTCAGCGCCCGCCGGTTGTAGCCCATGCCCGCCCAAGCCCGGATGACCTCGCCGGCAGGCGCGTCGGCCAGGCTCTCGAACGTGGGGAACTGCCGAAGGAAGGCGTGGTACACGGGGATGACGCGGTCCACCTGCGTCTGCTGCAGCATGACCTCCGACACGAGGATGGCGTAGCCGTCGCCCGTCTCCCGCCACGGCAGCCGCCGCCCCGTCGCGTCAAACCACGACAGGAGCGCGGCCTGCACCTCCGCAACGGCCTCCTCCGCGATGTCCACGCCCGGCGTCCCTCCAACCCTCGGTTCCTGCCCGAGTGTAGGGTCGCTGACGGCGCCGCACAACGGGGCGGCGATGACATCTCAGCTTGACACTCCCATAGGCGAAATGCTACATTCAGCTATGGAACGCCCACCCCATTCGCGTGGCCCGCTAGCTCAATCTGGCAGAGCAACTGACTCTTAATCAGTGGGTTCTCGGTTCAAGTCCGAGGCGGGTCACCACTCCCCCACCAATGCACCAGCATGTGTCCATCCATGCCTAAGGGGATGTGTCGGAACTGGCAGACGAGCATGACTTAGGATCATGTGCCCAACGGCGTCCGGGTTCGAGTCCCGGCATCCCCACCAAACGTGACACTACACAGCACCAGCCCTCCGCCGACAGCGGGGCACCACAATCGCAGGGATAGGAGTCTCCGAGGAATGGCGATCCACGCCAGGCAGTTTGATCCCGACGACCGCGGCCCGCTGGACGGTCTGCGAGTGCTCGACATGTCGCGGCTTGTGGCCGGGAACATGCTGACCCTCCAGCTCGGGGACTTCGGCGCCGAGGTCGTCAAGATCGAGCCCCTGCCCAACGGCGACCCGCTGCGAGCCTGGGGCGACAGCTCCGTCGAGACACACTGGAAGACGTACTGCCGGAACAAGAAGAGCGTGTCGGTCAATCTGCGGGAGCCCGACGGGCAGGCGCTCGTGCGGCGGCTGGCGCGGGATGCGGACGTGCTCGTCGAGAACTTCATCCCCGGCCGGTTGGAGGAGATGGGGCTGGCGCCGGAGGTCCTGCACGCTGACAACCCCGGCCTGATCATCGTGCGCGTTTCGGGGTTCGGCCAGACTGGGCCTTACCGGGAGCGGCCGGGGTTCGGCACGCTGGTGGAGGCCATGTCCGGGTTCGCGGACCGGAACGGCTTCCCCGACCGCGAGCCCGTCCTCCCTCCGATGGCGCTGGCGGACATGGCGGCGGGCCTGTACGGCGCGATGGCCGTGCTCATTGCGCTGCGCGAGCGCGAAGTGAAGGGCGGCTCTGGGCAGGTGATCGACCTCTCGCTCCTCGAGCCCGTCTTCTCCATCCTTGGCGCAGACGCGGCCGGCTACCGGGTCGACGGCAGCGTAAAGCAGCGCGCGGGCAGCGCCTCGAACACGGCGTCGCCCCGAAACGTCTACGCCACGAAGGACGGCAAGTGGGTGGCCATGTCGGCGTCCATCCAGTCGATGGCGGAGCGTGTTTTCAGGGTGGTCGGCAGGGAGGACGCAATCGACGACCCCCGCTTCCGGAGCAACGCCCAGCGGGTGCGCCACCGCGATGAGGTCGACGCCATCATCGGGGGCTGGGTGGCCGAGCGCAGCCTGAACGAGGCGCTCGCCGAGCTCAACGGCGCGGGCGTGACCGCCGGGCCCGTCTACGACATTGCGCAGTTCCTCGACGACCCCCACGTCATCGAGCGTGAGGTGGTGGTCGACCTGCCGGACGAGGACGTGGGGACAGTCCCGGTGCACAACATCTTGCCGCGGCTCTCGCGGACGCCGGGGACATTCCGCTACCCCGCGCCCAAGCTGGGGCAGCACAACGACGAAATCCTGGGCGCCGCGGGCGTCACCGCCGAGGGGTTGGCCAATCTGCGAGCGCGAGGTGTGATCGGATGACCGACGAACGAAAGCTCCCGGTGTGGCGGTCGCTGCTGTACGTGCCGGCCAACGTCGAACGCTTCGTCGCGAGGGCGCACGAGCGGGGCGCCGACGGCATCATCCTGGACCTGGAGGACTCGGTCCCGCTGGCGGAGAAGGCGTCGGCGCGGGAGGGCGTGCAGGCGGCGGCGGAGCGCGTCGGCCAAGCGGGGGCGGACGTGCTGGTGCGCGTCAATCAGCCACTGCGGCTCGCCGTACGGGACATCGAGGCGAGCGTATGCCCTGCGGTCAACGGCCTCGCCCTGCCGAAACTCGCCGGCCCTGACCACGTCAGGTTGCTCGACGAGCTGGTGTCGGAGCTGGAAGCCGAGCGGGGGATGGCGGTGGGGGCGACGGCGTTCCTGGCGATGATCGAGACGCCGGAGGCCTTCTTCCAGATCGGCGAAATCGCGAAGGCGAGCGGGCGCATCGCGGCTATCACGATCGGCGCGGAGGACCTGGCATCGTCGCTGGGGATGCAGCCGGACTCGGAGACGCTGCTCTACCCGAAGACCCAGTCCGTGTACGCGGCGAAGGCGGCGGGGGTGATGGCGCTGGGCATCTTCGGCACCGTGGCTGACTACCAGGACCTGGACGCCGTGCGCGAGGTGGCGCTCAAGGCGAGACGGTTCGGACTGGAGGGCGCAGCGTGCATCCACCCGAGCGTCGTGCCCGTGCTCAACGAAGCGTTCAGTCCCGGCGAGTTGGAAGTCGCCCTCGCCAAACGCATCATCGAGGCCAACGCCGAGGCGGAGAAGACCGGCCGCGGGTCCTTCCAACTCGACGGCAAGATGATCGACGTGCCGGTGGTCTGGCGAGCGAGGCAGCTCCTCGCGCGCCACGAAGCAATCGCCTCCCGCGGATGACTGCGTAGCGAGTGCCCTCGACCTGCGGGAGCGCCTTGGGGGGACTATGATGGTTGTGCCTACAGTCAAAATAGGCCCACCGTGGCCGATAATGAAACCTCCCATCGAAAAGTTCGTAGTACAGTCAGCGGAGTTCTCATGGTACGCAGCGACTCGGCGGCGACCTGTGTTGCGGGAGCCGTGATCAAAGACGGCAGGGTGTTGCTCGTCCATCGATCCCCATCTAGGCGTTTCTACCCGGATGTCTGGGATCTGTTCGGTGGGCACGTTGAAGAGGACGAGCGTCTGGAGGAGGCGCTGAGCCGGGAAGCTCGCGAGGAGCTGGGGATAGAGGTGCTTGCGCTCAGATGGCTTGGGCAGGTCTATGACCCGGTCGAGCCCGCGGTCGTGCATGTGTACGCGGTCTCATCGTGGGAGGGGGAGCCCGTCAACGCGGCGCCGGAGGAGCACACGGAGGTGCGCTGGTTCGGCGCGGGTGAGCTGCCGGAGTCGGAGGGATTGGATGCCTACCGGGCGCTGGTCGTGACGGCCCTAGGCTGAGTTGCTCTTGGAAGATGCGTAGAGCTAGGTGGTGCCTAGAACCGTCCGCCAATCAGACCACCTGGCGAGGGCTACCCTGCTCCACCCGAAGAGGCTTGAACGCCCCGCAAGGATCGCTGTGGCAAGGTTCACAGACCCGCCTTGCCACATCTCGAAGACGGTACCACCTACTGTCCAATCAGGCCCCCCAACGCCCCCCAAGGCAAAGCCCTTCGACCGGCGCGACAGCCCTCTCCCCGTGCGCTAGCTGTCGCTGGTGAACCGCGGCATCACCTTCGTCGCAAAGGTCTCCAGGTTCTTGAGGGTCTTCTGCAGCGGGATGCCCATGTGGGTGAACTCGACGAGCAGGTAGTCCAGGTGGCAGACCTCCTGCAGCTCGTGGAGCTTCTCCACCACGTTCTCCGGGGAGCCGACAAGCAGGTTGCGCGGCTCCAGGAAGTCCCAGTTCAGCTCTATGTTGTCGTCCAGGACCTCGTCCGGGTTGGTGAAGACCTGCCTGCCCCGAAAGGGGTCGTTGAAGATGAACGCGGACATGATGCCCGCTTCCGCATCCCGCCGAGCCTCCTCCATCGAGTTGGCGACATACGTTGAGCGCATGACCGCCTGGTCTTCTCCCAGAGCGAAGGGTCGCCCCTCACGCTCCGTCCTGACTTGCGCGTAGACTTCCATGCGCTGCTTGATTCTGAGGGCGGGCGGCTGCCAGTAGCACGCCTTCAGCCCGAGTTCAGCCGCAGTCGACACCGAGCGGTCTGTGGAGACGGTCATCCACAGCGGCGGGTGCGGCTGCTGAAGGGGTTTCGGGGTCACCCGAAGCTTCGTGACACGGTCCCCTTCCTGCCAGGCGGGGTTCGACGGATACAGTGGGTGCGAGAAAACGGTGCCGTCGGCGGGGAAGGTGAAGTTCTCCCCCTGGTGCGAGAAGTACTCGTTGGTCCATATCTCCCGCACTATCTCCACCGTCTCCCGGAACAATTCCCTGTTCTCAGCGTCCTTGCGAGGGTCCGCGTTGGGGTGAAACTGTGGGCCCTCATACGGCCAGATTCCCCTGCCGAAGCCGACCTCCACGCGACCGCCGGTCAAGTTGTCCAGGATCGCCAGGTCCTCCGCCAGCCGGATCGGGTGCCAGTGCGGAGCGATGTTCGCCATCTGTCCGATCCGGATCCTCGACGTCCGCGCCGCCAGGTCCGCGCCGAGCAGGATCGGGTTTGGCAGGTCGCCGGCCCTGTAGGGCCCGAAGTGGTGTTCTCCGAGCCATATGGCCTCGAAGCCGAGCTCCTCGGCCAGGATGGTCTGCTGCCTGAGGTTGTCGATCATCTGCTCGGCGTTGACGGCTTCCCCAGAAGAAGCTGCCACCGTCGTAAAGGCCGCGAATCTCATGCTTGAAACCTCCCCCTAGATTTGGCCCTTGAGCACCACTCCGGAGCCCGCAATTGCTAGGGACTCAACCCTGTGCATCTCTGGAAATTGACATGGGCGTGTTGCAGTTTTGCGCCTCTAACTCAGCAGTGCTACACTTTCGGGCCAGCATACTACAAGGAGTGGGGCCATGCCATCGAGCGAAAACCGGGGTCTCGTCCAGACGGTGCTGGGCCTTGTGCCTCTATCTGAACTCGGCGCCACCACGACCCACGAGCACCTCTACATCGACTTCTCGTTCATGTATCGCCCCGCCCAGGACTCGCCGCGTGACGATATGGCAGATGCGTGCATAGGCCTGGAAAACCTCGGGTGGATACGGCGCAACTATTACAGCAACCGCTCCAACCTGACGCTGATGGACCTGGACACCATCACCAGTGAGGTCAGGAAGTTCAGTGACGTCGGCGGCGGCGCGATGGTGGATGCCACCTCGATGGGAATCGGACGCAACCCGGAAGCGCTGGCCGAAATATCGCGTGGATCGGGCGTCCACATCATCATGGGCTCGGGCCACTATGTCGCGGCAGTCCATCCGGCGGACATGAATGAGCGCACCGAGGATGACCTGGCGCGGGGAATCATCGGCGACGTTACTGAAGGCGTCGACGGCACCGGCATAAAGGCGGGCATCATCGGTGAGATCGGCTGCACATGGCCGCTGGCCACCAACGAGCGCAAGTCCCTGACCGCGGGGGCGATCGCCCAGCAAGAGACGGGCGCGGCGATTTTGATCCATCCCGGACGGCACCCGGACGCGCCGGCGGAGATCTTGGAGGTGCTCGCGAACGGCGGCGCGGACCTGTCCCGGGTGATCATGGGGCACCTGGACCGCACCGTGTTCGAGTTCGACGGGCTGCTGAGCATCGCCGAGTCCGGCTGCTACCTTGAGTGGGACCTGTTCGGCAACGAGGGGTCGTACTATCCCCTTGCCGAGATCGACATGCCCAGCGACGCCCAGAGGATGGGTTTCATCAAGCGCATCGCCGACGTGGGCTATTCCGACAAGATCGTCATTGGGCAGGACATCTGCACGAAGCACCGGCTCACCAAGTACGGCGGTCACGGCTACGGCCACATCCTCGAGAACATCGTCCCCAAGATGCGGCGCAAAGGGTTTTCAGAAGACCTGGTCCACGCCATAACCGTGGGCAACCCGGCCAGCATCCTCGCCTTCGTCTAGGCCCAGCCGTGCTGGCTTATGCGCGGTACGTGACTGCGTTGCGGCCTCGGCCCCGTCGTCGACCTATGCGCTCACCTCGGGCGACCAGTCGTAGATCTTCGAGAGCGTTCCTCCCATAAGCGCGGACCGCTCCGGGTCCGAGAGCTCATCGGTTACCCGGAATGCCTCAACGCTCTGCTCGTAGGTCACGAGCTTCCACGCCCGGGTCCAGTCGGTGCCCCACATGCACCGGTCAATCCCGAACGCGTCGAAGATACGGCCTAGGGGTTCCCAGATGTCCGCGTATGGAAAGGGCTCATGGGACAGGGTGCAGGCCCCCGAAATCTTGATGGCCACGTTGTCGAATGCTGCCAGTGAGAGCACGTCGGGAAGCTCGGCAAACGGCTCCGGCGGTGCAGGCGGCGCGTAGGGCTGGATCAGGCCGACGTGGTCGACCACCAGCCGTGTGTTTGGATGTTGCCGAGCCATCTCCCGGAAGAGCGGCACCAGCCCCCAACACAGAACGTTCACCGGAAGGCCGGTTTGGGCGCCGGCAGCGAGTACGCGATGCAGCCCAGGGTCGTCCGCTTCAAAGGGCTCCCGTGTAAGCATGAGCCGCGCCCCGACCACACCTGGAGTCGCTGCCCACTCAGCCATCTCGTCAGCGACAGTCTCCGAGTGCGGGTCAAAGGGCTTGATCAGGCCGAACCTGCCCGGATGCTTCGCGTACACCTCGAGCGCGTAGCTGGCGTCGTAGCGATACATGGAGAACGGCGAGACCAACAGGGTCCCGTCAACGCCAACCGCGTCCATCGCCGCCACGATGTCGTCGCCGGTGACCTCCGCGGGACCCTCCAACGTCCCCATCCAGGGACGCTCGGGACGGTCGCGCTCATAGGGATGCACCTGTGAGTCAATGATGGGAGTCCGAGTTGCCATCGCACTTCTCCTAGTCAGGTGCAGACGTTGGTTTGGCGTGGGAAGCCCTGCACCAGCGCTCCCCAAGGATGTCGGCTAAACCGTGTCAGTCTACACCCGCACCACCACCGTCGCCGTTACAACTTGTGGTACGATGCCGCCAATGGGCCTCGGAATCGCTGAACGTGAATGCCCTCTGCACCGAATCTGAGCGGCTACGGCATTCCGGCGATTCAGACACCCGCATCGCAGGCTCGGGGAAGAAGCGTATGGAGGCATTGAAAGATAGGGTCGCCCTGATTACGGGCGGCGGGCGCGGCATCGGCAGGGCAATCGCGACGACCTTCGCCCGCGAAGGCGCCCGGACGGCCGTAACCGGTCGCAGCGTGGACCGTCTGGCGCAGGTGGTCGACGAGATTCGCGCCGAGGGCGGCGTCGCGGAGGCCTTCGAGTTGGACGTGACGCGTGAAGACGACGCCGTCCGGGTGGCGGAACAGGTCGTCGAGGCTTGGGGACAGATAGACATCCTCGTCAACAACGCCGGGGTCATCTTCTACGACGCACCCGTGTGGGCAACCACGGTGGAACACTGGGACCAGGTCATGAACACCAACCTGCGGGGGATATTCCTCGTGTCCCGTGCGGTGGTTCCGCACATGATGCGGAGGGAGCAGGGCGTCATCATCAACATTGGCTCGTCGTCGGGCAGGGTGCCCGAGGGCGACTACGGGGCCTACGTCGCGTCAAAGTTTGGCGTTGTGGGCTACACGGCCTCGCTGGCCCACTCGCTTCGCCCCTACGGCATCACCGTCAACGGCCTCAACCCGGACTGGGTGGACACCGACATGGCCCGGGCTGCCAACCCCAAGGGAGACCCGGAGTGGATAACCCCGGAAGAAATGGCGCAGGCGGCGCTGTACTTGGCGGCGCATGCCCCCAAGCTCATGACCGGACAGTTCATCGACATGTTCGGTGCATGACTGCAGATAGCGGTGGAAAGGAGTCTTTGTATGGGTAGTAGCGACGACTATTCCGAGTCCTTCTACAAGCGACACGCGCAACGCTACGCCGAGGTTAGCCACAACTACATTCAGTCCGTCTACAGCAACGTCTCCCATCCGGCCCTTACGGGAGACGCGGACGTCATGGACCGCCTCACGGAGCTTGTCCCCACTAGCTCCCGGGGTCTCGACGCCGGCTGCGGCGCCGGCGCCCGCGATGTCTTTCTGCTATGGCAGAAGGGTTACGATATCCATGGGATTGACTCCATAGAGGAGAACATCCTGGAGGCTCGCAGGATGCACCCCGAGATTTCACGGAGGTTATCGGTCGCTGACCTCCGTGAGCCCCTCGCCTACCCCGACGCGTCCTTTGACTTCCTGATGTGCAACGGCGTCATCCAACACATCGAACCCGACATCGTGCTGGGGCGCACCCTCGGGGAGTTCGCAAGGCTGCTGAAGCCGGGCGGCGTTCTCCAGCTCGTATTCAAGGTCGGAACGGGAGTCGTGTCCATCTACGACAAGGACTATGCTTCCGACAGGGCATTCCACCTGTACGGCGCGGATGAGGTGCTGGAGCGGTTGACGGACCTGGGGTTGCGGGTGATTCCGGCGGAGGGGGGCAAGCTGGGAGGCGTCATGTACTTCAGGGACCCCAAGCCGATGGACCATTGCCTCCTGTACGCGTACAAGACCGACGAAGGTGGCGGCTCCCCATCGCACGGGTCCCCTTCGGAGGCCGCGGAACAGCGATGACCGGACTGCCCGTTCCCACGCGCCTGCAGGAGGTCACCCCCTCCTGGCTGAACGAGGCCCTTTTCGGCTCCGGGGCATCGGGGAATGCCTCTGTGACCGGGTATGTGGCCGAGGCCATCTCCGAGGGCAAGGGGTTCATGAGCCAGCTGCATCGTTTGCGCCTGACCTATGACGCCGATCCGATAGACCAGCCGCGCACTGTCATCGTCAAACTGCCCTCGGCCGACCCGCTCATGCGCTCTTTATTCGACCGGCTGGGTCAGAACCAACGCGAGGTCCGGTTCAATCAGGATGTCGAGACCAACGGTCATCTGCGTACCCCCCGCAGCTACTTCAGCGGCATTGACCCGCAGACCGGTGACACCGTCCTCCTGCTGCAGGACATGGGCGATGCCCGACAGGGAGATAGCGTGGCCGGCTGCACCGTCGCGGACGCCGAGCGCGCCATCTGCCAACTGGCGAAGTTCCAGGCCTCGTGGTGGAACAGTCCCCTCCTGGACGGACTGGACTGGATGGCTTTCAAGGACACCGAGGCCGACGTCTTCAAGGAGCTCTACCAGAAGGCGTGGGAGTCCTTCATCGAGAAGGCCGGTGAGGGCATGCCGCCGCGCCTTCGGCGGGTCGGAGAAAGGCTGCGGGAAGGGATCTCGACCATTAAGGCCAGGCTCGCAAGGGCTCCCCTGACCATATTGCATGGGGACTATCGGCTGGACAACTTCTTTTTCCCGACGACCGATGTTGCTGAGCCCCCCGTCGTCTTCGACTGGGAGTTCTGCGTCCGCGGCAGGGGCACGTACGATGTCGCGACGTTCATCAGCGAGGCGTTCCCCACCCAGCGGCGACGGGACGAGGAAATGGGCCTCCTCCGCATGTATCACGCCACCCTGCAGGAATGCGGGGTTAGCGACTACCCGTATGATGAGTGCCTTGTGGACTACCGCCTCTCCATGCTGGAGATCCTCGTGTTCTGGGTAGTTACCGGGGGCTACTGCGAGTATGAGGGTGAACGCGCGACGGCGTACCTGCACAACTCGCTGGCCCGCTTCGACGCGGCGATAGCGGACCTTGGGTGCATGGAGTTGCTCCAGGGGTAACAGCCGCCCTATCCCCACCCCAACCCTAGCGTTCTGCGGTAGAATGCGGCGGGTTGCACTCGAGCAGGCTAGCGTGATGTGCTTCTCGCGACACCATACCGGTTGGCCCAAGAAGGACTGCAATGCCGGACTCTCTGCCAACAGGCGTTCAGCGCGGCGCCCCTCGCGTGGGTGACCCTGCGTTTGACGGCATTGCCTCGCGCATTGCAGAGGCGTCGGACGACATTGAGCGCGAGCGCCGGATCCCGGTGGACATCGCTGCCGACATGATCGACGAGGGCCTCTTCCGGCTGCTGGTGCCCCGCTCGCTGGGCGGCGGCGAGGTCGATTACCTGGACTATTTGGCGATGGTCCGGGCAATCGCGGCGGCGGACGGCAGTACCGGCTGGTGCTTCAACCAGAACAACATCCTGGGCACCATGGCGTCCATCATGCCGAGACATCTGGCGGAGGATGTCTGGAGCGACCCTCGCGCTGTCCTCTGCAACGGCCCGCCGCAGTTCGCGCAGGTCTCGGAGGTCGAGGGCGGATACTCGCTCACGGGCCGGTGGAATTTCAGCAGCGGCTCACCGCAGGCCAACTGGGCGGTGGCCATCAGCCGTGTCGCCGACGCCGACACGATGACGTTCATCATCCCCAAGGAGCAGGTCACCTTCTTCGACTCGTGGCAGGTGAACGGGCTCCGCGGCACCGGCAGCTTCAGCTTCGAGACCAAGGACCTCTTCGTGCCGGCGAGCCGCAGCTACGTGGAGGCCCGCACGCCAAACGAGAGCGGCCCGCTGTACCTGATCCCGCGCGGCCTGTTTTTCGGCTCCGGGTTCGGGTCCGTGGCGCTGGGCGTTGCCCGCTCCAGCCTCGACCTCGCGAAGGAGGCCGCGCTGCGCAAGACGCCCCAGGAGCAGACGCTGCTGCGGGACCAGCCCGCCGTCCAGAGCGACATCGGCCGCGCCGAGGCGCTGTGGGGCGCAGCGTCCGCCTACCTGTGGGAGAAGGCCACGACGCTCTGGCGCTGCGCCGTCGACCGCGGCTTCATCACGATGGAGGAGCGCGCCAACCTGCGACTGGCCAGCACCCACGCCATCCGCCAAGCAGTCGAGGTTGTCGACATCGCCTACGGCGTATTCGGCGCGACGGCCATCTTCGAGACCAGCCCCATCCAGCGCAAGTTCCAGGACGCCCATGCCATAACGCAGCAGATCCAGGGCCGCATGGAGCACTACCAGACTGTGGGACAGTACTTCCTTGGCATGGAGCCCCGGGCCAGACTGCTCTAGCCGCCAAAGACACCGCCCGTGCGCGCCTCGCCTACCCTTGATTTCCGCGAGATTGGCGCCCTGTAATGCGCCGCGAGTGTCCACGGGGTTTACGAATTCCTTAAAACCGGTACGATTGTACTTGGGCACACCACCGATTCGTGTCAGTCGCCAGAGCAAAAGGGGTTTGCGTAGTGAAGGCAGCCCTCAGGCCACAAGGCCTCATTGACGTAGTTTTTGTAGCCCTCACCTTTGCGGTGGGGGTGCAGTTGCTCCGTCTCTTCATCACGGGCATGGTCTTCTACCTCCGAGAGGTCCGGGAGTTCGACACGGTGTCCGTCGGGGGCATTGCCTTTCTCGTGTTTGGCACGGCCTTCCTGGCGCCCATCGCCGTGCGGTTGCTGGGCCCACGCCGGACGCTGCTTGCCGCGATCGCTGTCATGGGGCTCGCGCGGCTGGCCGAGCAGAGCGTGACTTCGCCGCAGATTGACCTCGTGCTGGCGGGCGTCGGTGTCGTCGCCTTCCTCCCGGTCATCCCCCTGTCGATGGCGCTGCTCGACACCAAGTCGACGACGGGCGCAGGCCACTGGCGCTACGGGCTGCTGCTGGGACTCGCGCTCGATACGGCGGTGAAGGGTGGCCTCAGCACGCTGGACGCCTCGTGGCAGGCCGGGGCATGGATTGGCCTCATTGGCCTGGGTCTGGCGCTGGTGCTGCTGGCGCTGGTGCAGCGAGAGGCCTCGAGGACTGGTTGGGAATCGCCCGCAATCCCAGACGTACGCTCGACCCTGCCGCTGCTGGCGATCGGGCCCTTCCTGTTCCTGGAGCTGCTCCTCTTCCAGAACGTGGCGCAACAGACAGCGCTCATCGATTGGCCGCAGCCCGCCGTGCTGACTTGGATCGTGGCGGTCAACGGGGCGGGAATCCTTGCAGTAATGGGGATCATGGGCAAGCGCATCCCATGGCCCGTCATCGTGCTCGCGGCGGTGGTCCTGGCGGCGGTGGTGTATGGGGAGCGAAGCGGCTTGCAGGCGGCTGTCGCCATGCTTGCCGGCCACCTGGCGGCGGTGACGCTCGTGGCCAAGTGCGTCACCGGCAACGCCATGCCCCGCGACTCCTGGGGCCTCAGCGCCGTTTTGACCGGCGCCTTTGGCGGCGCGCTCTTTCTGGCGCTTGCCTTTGTCTACTACGCCGGATACGACATCGACGTGGGCGTCACCCATCAGACCGTGCTCCTTGCCGCGGTGACGCTCCTGGCGCTCCCCGTGCTGGTCCCCCAACGACAGGCGGGGACTGCGCCGGAGCGGAACACCTGGGCGGCGTTGGCCCCATTCGTGCTTCTGGTGGCCCCTCTGGCCTTGGCCCTGACCTGGAGCGTCCAGAACTCCGGGCCCCCGCAAAGCCTGCCCATTCGCGTTATGAGCTACAACATCCACCAGGGTTTCGGCACCTCCGGCGACTTGAACCTAGAGGCGTTGGCCCTGGCCATAGAGGCCGAGCGTCCGGATATCGTCGCCCTGCAGGAGGTGTCCCGAGGGTGGATGGTGAACGGCTCCGTGGACACCATGGAGTGGCTCTCCCAACGGCTGGAAATGCCCTATGTCTGGGGCCCGGCTGCCGACTCCGTGTGGGGCAACGCCATCCTCAGCCACTTGCCGGTGACCGAGGTCGAGCACCACAGCATGCCCAACAACAGCGAACTTGTCATGGACCGCGGCTTCCTTTGGGTGGTGCTCGACACGGGTCAGGGCACGCGGCTGCGGGTCATCGCGACGCACTTCCACTCCGGAGAGGGCGACAGCGACCTCCGGCTGCCGCAGTCCCTCGCTGTCCTGAAGCGCTGGCAAAACGAGACGCGGACCATCCTGCTTGGCGACTTCAACGGCAGTCCGGAGTCGCGGGAAATCCAGGCCATTGTCAACGGGGGCTTCAGGGATGCCTTCGTGGAGGCGGAAGCGGCGGGGCCTGGATTCACCTTCGCCTCCGACGACCTGGTCGAGCGCATCGACTACATCTTCGTGACACCGGACCTTGCGGCGCGTGACTACTCGGCGAGGGTGACGCAGGCATCGGACCACCTGCCGATCGCCGTCACGGTGGACGACGCGCCGTAGCCCGTGTGCCCTAGTAGAACGAGGTACACGTGCCGGTTGTCGTCTGAATGACGGCCCCCTGGTTGAAGTGATCCTTGTACCCGATGGCCACCTCAGCGAGTCGCTCCCGGGCGTCGTCGAACCGCGGCGACAGTATGATGAGCACCTTGGAGCGCTCCCGCTCAATTTCACCTGGAGCGAGCTGCCACTGGCCCTGAGCGTCCAGCACAGTAAGGCCGTTTGGGAACCGTGGCGTGATGACGTCTCTGAGGAAGACCTCCCACGCTTGATCGGTGACGACCTCCTCGCCCCCGCTGTTTCGCCCCATGAAGAGCCGGTACTCCACGTTAAGCTCGGTGCCCTCCGGGCACTCCGCAACCTCCTCTGCGCCGCACGCCGCCACGACAAGCAGTGAGACAAGGACGGCGGCGAGAAGCATGGCGGACCGGGGCATGGCGTGACCTCCGTTGACCTGCGATTTGACGTTCAGCCCGCCCACTATACACCAGCCGATACATGGTCTCCCGGGTTGCTCCCTCTGGCGCCCTCCCTCCGTTTCCTTCCCCCAACATGGCCGCCCTGCTATGCTGTGCGCATTCTCACCGAGGGCGGGTCTACCGCCGGCATGGGAGGACACGGGCGCATGGATACCCTGGTCCGGGAGCTTCAACAGGCGATCGGCAGCCGCTACGTGCTGTCGCGGCCGCAGGAGCTGCTGGTCTACGAGTACGACGGCGCGGTGGAGCGCGCGCTTCCCGGCGTCGTCGCGGTGCCCGGCAGCGCCGCGCAGGCCGCGCAGGTGGTAGCGATCGCCCGCCGCCACGGCGTTCCCGTCGTGCCCCGCGGCGCGGGCACCGGCCTCAGCGGCGGCGCCATCCCGGTACACGGCGGCATCCTCATGCCCATGACCCGCCTCAACCGCGTGCTTGAGATAGACCCGGCAGAACGCTTGGCCATCGTGGAGCCGGGCGTCGTCAACATCGACATCTCCAAGGCGGCGGCGCCCTATGGCCTGCGCTACGCCCCGGACCCCTCCAGCCAGAAGGCGTGCACCATCGGTGGCAACGTGGCGGAGAACGCCGGCGGCCCCCACTGCCTAGCCTACGGCGTCACCACCAACCACGTCTTGGGCATGGAGATCGTGCTGGCCGACGGCACCCTGACATGGGTCGGCGGCCGCCGACACGAGTTCCCCGGCTACGACCTACGCGGCGTCCTCATCGGGTCCGAGGGCACGCTGGCCTTGACGACCAAGGTCGCCGTTCGGCTGCAGCCCATACCCGAGGCGGTCACCACCATGCTCGCGATCTTCCAGGACGAGGACGACGCAAGCGCCGCCGTCTCGGCCATCGTCGGGGCGGGCATCGTGCCGGCGGCCATCGAGATGATGGACCGCCTCACCATCCAGGCAGTCGAGCCCGCCATTCACGCGGGCTACCCCGAGAACGCCGGCGCCATCCTCCTCGTGGAGGTGGAAGGCCTGAGCGAGCCCGTCGCGGAGGAGTCCGAAGAGGTGCAGCAGGTCTGCTACCAGAACAACGCCACCGAGGTCCGCGTGGCGGAGGACCCCACTTTGCGCGAGCGGCTGTGGGCCGGACGCAAGATGGCCCTGGGCGCGCTGGGCCGCCTTGCCCCCAACTACTACCTGCTGGACGGCGTAGTGCCGCGCACCAAGATACTGGAGGCCCTGCGGCGCATCCGCGAGATTTCCGGCGAGTACGGCCTGCCCATCGCCAACGTCTTTCACGCCGGCGACGGCAACCTGCACCCGTGCATCCTCTTCGACGAGCGCGTGGGCGACCAACTCCGCCGCTCCAAGGAGGCCGGGGCAGCCGTGCTCCGCACCTGCGTCGACCTGGGCGGCGCGCTGTCCGGCGAGCACGGCGTTGGGCTGGAGAAGCAGGAGTACATGGACCTCTGCTTCACCGACGCAGACATGGACGCAATGGCTCGCCTGAACCCCGCCTTTGGCGCGGGCGACACCTTCAACCCCGGCAAGATCTTCCCCACGGGCGCTTCCTGCGTGGAGTTCCTGCAGCACCCGGCCATCGCCCGGTTGGGAGCCGACGCCTTTGTCTAGCGTCGTTGCGGCTGACCTCCAACGCGGCCTCGAGAACGCGGGCGTCGGCAGGGGCGCGGACCCCAGCCAGTACGCGCTGGCGGGACGTGAGCCGCTTGCCGTTGCGCTGCCCACCACCATCGATGAGCTGAGCGCGACCCTTGTGGTCGCCTCGCAGCTTGGGGCGGCGGTTGTCCCCTGGGGCGGCGGCACGCGGCAGGGACTTGGGGCGCCGCCATCGAGCTACCACCTGGCCCTGGATATGCGGGGCCTGAATCGCGTGGTGGCCCATGAGCCCGCCGACCTCACCGTGACGGTGCAGGCCGGTTGCACCGTGGGCGCGCTGCAGGAAGCGTTGACGCGCGAGTCGCAGTGGCTTCCGCTGGACCCGCCTCTCCCCGGCCGCGCGACGGTCGGCGGCACGCTGGCGGCGGGTATCGCCGGGCCGCTGGGTACGGGCTTCGGCCTCCCGCGTGAAATGGTCATCGGCATGCGTGCCGTTCTGGCCGACGGGACGGTGGTCAAGAGCGGGGGCAACGTGGTAAAGAACGTAACGGGCTTTGCCATGGACCGGCTCCACGTGGGAGGGCTGGGAACGCTGGGCGTTATCGCGGAAGTCACCTTCAAGATCGTGCCGACCCCGCGGAAGGAGGCCACCGTGGTTGCGGCGTTCGCCACTGCCCAAGCGGCGGTCGACGCGAGCGCGGGAGTGGCATCCATTGGCCTGCCGATGCTCTCCATAGAGCTGCTGAATGACGCCGCCTGGGCCAAAGCCATCGATGGGCTTCCCGTTCGGCCTGAGCCGATAATGGCGACCGCAGTCCAGCCCGTTCATCCTGAACCCGTCGAGGGGTTGAGCGGAACGGGCTCGTGGCACCTTGTCGCCCGCGTTGCGGGGCGGCACACAGGGGTGTCGCGCTCCGTCGACGCGTGGGCCGCCGCCTGCGAGAGCCACGGCGCGGCGGCGGCGTGGCTGGAGGACGCCGCAAGCGGGGCGCTGGCCGGCAGCGTCGCAGACCTTGGTTGGGCGGACGGCATACCGGGCTTCGCGGTGCGCATCGCCGTCCCACCGGCACAGGGGGCGGCAGCGTTGGACGTCCTAGGCGACGCAACGCCTGAGGCCGCGCTCAGCATCACCCGGGGCGTAGTTCGGGCGGCTTGGGCCGCGGACGCGATGCCGGATGATGCCTCGGCGTACGTCAGGTTGCTACGGGAGCGCGTCGCCGGCTTGGGCGGGACGGTGGTGGTCGAGTCGCGGGCGCCCATTGAGGGCGTCGACCCGTGGGGGCCTCCGGTCGGCGGGTTCGCGGTCATGGATGGGCTCAAGCGGCAGTACGACCCGCAGCGCCTCCTCAACCCCGGCCGGTTTGTGGGAGGGCTGTAGTGGCGACTGGCGTGCGCGGTAAGGTCCTGCCGATGGGGTTCACCGGCCCGGACGCACCCCGTGAGGAGGACCTCTACAAGTGCGTCCACTGCGGCCTCTGCCTCAACGCGTGCCCCACCTACGTCGAGACGGGGCTCGAGACGGAGTCGCCGCGGGGCCGCATCGCGCTGATGAAGGCCGTGTTTGAGGGCCGCGCCGGCATCGAGCCCGGCGTGGTCGAGCACTGGGACCTGTGCATACAGTGCCGGGCGTGCGAGGCGGCGTGCCCCTCGGGCGTCCCGTATGGCCGCCTCATCGAGCAGGCGCAGGCGCAAGCGCGCCCACGGCGTCGCGGGCTGCTGGGCCACTTCACCGCGTGGCTGGTGTATGCCCAAGTGCTGCCGAGCCCCGGAAGGATGCGCCTACTTGGCGGGCTGCTGCGGCTGTACCACCGCTCTGGCATGCGAGCCCTCGTGCGGGCCAGCCGCATCCTGCGCCTTGTGCCGCCTATCGCGGAGGCCGAGGCCGCGCTGCCGGAGCTCTCGGGTCCCGCCTTTCGCGCCTCGGGGCAGGTGTACCCGGCGCGGGGATCGGTGCGCGCCAGAGTCGGGCTTCTCTCGGGCTGCGTCATGCCCATCTTCCAGGGCTCCACCATGGAGGCCGCCGTCCGCGTGCTGACCCGCAACGGCTGCGAGGTGCACGTGCCCGCCGCGCAGGGGTGCTGCGGCTCGCTGAACCTCCACGGCGGCGACCTCGACGGGGGGCGGGCGATGGCTCGTCGAAACATCGACGCCTTCCTCGACGCCGGCGTCGACGTCATTGTGACGGCCTCCGCGGGGTGCGGCGCGTCGATGAAGGAGGCCGCTGACCTCTTTCGCGACGACCCCGCCTACCTGGCGAAGGCGGAGCGGTTCGGGGCGATGACGCAGGACATCACGGAGTTCCTGGCGTCGCTGCCCGTCGACCCGCCGCGGGCCGAGGCTCCGATGCGCGTCACCTACCAGGACTCATGCCACCTGGTCCACGCCCAGCGGCTGTCGGCGCCGCCCCGGGAGCTCCTGGCCGCCATACCCGGGCTGGAGCTGGTGGAGATGCCCCACTCCGACCGGTGCTGCGGCGCGGGCGGCAGCTACCAGATCACGCAGCGGGAGATGTCCGGACAGATCCGCACGCACAAGCTGGAAGAGGCCGCCGCAACCGGCGCCGGGACCATCGCGACGGCCAACCCCGGCTGCATGGTGCAGCTTGCCCTCGGAGCGAGGGAGGCCGGGCTGCCCGTGCGCGTCTGCCACGTTGTCGACCTGCTGGACGAGGCCTACCGTCTCGAGGGCGGCGTTTCCTCGGGCCAGGACGCCTGACGCCTACCGTCCGGCGGGGCTCGATCGTTACAGTAAATGCAGAGGCGAATTCCCCCATCACGAACGTGGACGCCGCGTATATCGCGATTCCGTCTATAATGGAAAAAACAGCACAGGAGCAACCATGCCGCATTCAGGAAAGCCCCTTCCCACGATCTTGCGCCGCCCTCTGGGTGTGGCCGCGGTCCTGGTGGCCCTCGTCGCGCTGCTGTCGGCGGCGTGCTCGGGAGACGACGCCGCCCAACCGCTGAGCGCGACGCCGACGCCGGTGCCGGACGTGGCAATCGACCTGCCGACCCTTCCAACTCCAGCGCCCGACGCCGGCCGCGCCGAGTTTGGCCCCTTCCCAGGTGAGGTCGGCTCCCCGGCCGATGACATTCAGGTGCAGGACCCCGCCTACTTCGTCAACAGCGACGTCTTCAGCCTCGAGGACCTGCGCGGCGAGGTGGTGCTCATCGACTTCTGGACATACACCTGCGTCAACTGCATCAGGACGCTGCCCTACCTGCGTGACTGGCAGGAGAAGTACGGCGACATCGGCCTGAACATCGTGGGGGTACACACGCCGGAGTTCGAGTTCGAGAAGCTGCGCGAGAACGTGGAGGAGGCCATCGCGGAGTTCGACATCGGCTGGAGGGTCGTGCAGGACAACGACTTCCTGACGTGGCGCGCCTTCAACAACCGGTTCTGGCCGGCCAAGTACCTCATCGACAAGGACGGCATCATCCGCTACACCCACTTCGGTGAGGGCGCCTACGTCGAGACGGAAGAGCAGATCCGCGACCTTCTTCTGGACGCGGGCGTGAACCTGGCGGGCATCGCCCCGAACACCGTGGAGGGTCCGGAGTTTGACGAGCGCGCGTTCACGGGCGGCCTGGAGGGCAACCAGACGCGCGAGCTCTACGCCGGACTGAACCCGCAGTTCTTCTCCCAGCAACCCTACATCCTCCAGTCTGAGCTCTACAGCAACCCGGCGGACAGCCCCGTCGAGTTCACGGACCCCGGTGACCACATCAACAACTTCCTCTACTTCCACGGCATGTGGACGCCCACCCTGGAGAACATGCGCCACTCCCGAAACACGGAGGACCTGGAGGACTACCTGGTGCTGCGCTACAACGGCACCAGCGTCAACGTGGTGCTGGAAGTAGAGGACGAGCCCTACCGCGTCTACGTGACGCAGGACGACGCCCCGGTGGCTGAGGCCGATTGGGGCGTGGACATGCAGCAGGACGAGGATGGCGGCACCTACCTCATGGTCGACAAGGACCGGATGTACCGGGTGATAGAGTCGCCGGAGTACAGCGGGCATGAGCTGAAACTCGCGTCCAACTCGGACCAGTTCACGGTCTTTGCGTTCACATTTGGCAGCTACCCCACCGGGCCGTAGTCCGATGGGAGCATCTTCAAGGAGAAGGGGCATGGTCAAGGCCTTGCGTGTCCTGCTATTCGCCATAGCGCTCGTCGCACTGCTGGCCGCGTGCCTCGAATCCGGCTACGCCGAATCGGAAGGTGATGATACAACTACGAACTCCGTCCCTGTGACCGCCCCCACTGCCGCTGTCGCGGATGACGGCACGGTCGAGCTGAGCGGTATCCTCGCGACCAAGGACCTGGGCGTTGGGGCGAACCGCATCTCCTTCCTGCTGGTCAGCCCAAAGGCGCTGGTGAAAGTGCCCTCGGCGACGGTTAAGTCGGTGAACCTGAGCGCGCCTGACGCCGTCGTGGAGACCTCGACGGCGGAGTTCTTCCTGTGGCCCTTCGGGTCCCGCGGCAACTACGCCACGGAGCTGACCTTCGACCAGCCGGGTGAGTGGCGACTGGATGTCGAGGTTACGGAGGAGGATGGGTCGATCAGCATGGCGCAGATCCCGCTGACGATCGGTGAACGCAGCGACACTCCCTCGTTTGGCGACGGGCCGCCGAGCGCCGACAACAAGACCATCGACGACGTCGGGTCGCTGGCGGAGCTGAGCACAAGCTCGATGCCGGACGCGGACCTGTACCAGCAGACGGTGGCGGAGGCGCTGGCAGAGGCCAAGCCGCTGCTGGTGGTGTTTGCCAGCCCGGCGCTGTGCACCAGCCCGACATGCGGGCCGCAGGTGGAGACGGTGGAGGGGCTGAAGGACCTGTACAAGGACCGGGCCAGCTTCATCCACGTTGAGGTGTACGACAACCCGTCTGAGATCCAGGGCGACCTTGACCGGGCCCGGTACGCGCCCATGGTGGACGAGTGGGGGCTCTCGGCGCAGACGGGGTACCTGAACGAGTCGTGGGTCTTCATCTTCGGGGCGGACGGGACGGTGACGTCCAAGTTCCAGGGGTACGCGAGCATCGAGGAGCTGACGAAGGCCCTCGACGCGGTGCTGTAGGAGCGGGGGCTGCACACCGCGCCGGGCTGCCGCGGCCGCCGAAGGGGGCTCGGACCCTTTCGGCGGCGCTGCACACCCCTGCTCCTTTCACTTCGCATCCCATTTATTGCCTGATTCCCGCGGCGCCGGGGGCAATTGTTTCTTCATCGTTTTGTAGCTGGTTTGACACACTTCAGCTACAAGGCGATTTTTCCCTGCGAAACAATCCCTAGGGCTCGATGGCAGAGAGTAAACGGCTCTGGACCCGGAAGACCTGAGAAAGCAGCTGCGTGGCGTCTGCGAGCGTGTCCGAGCTGAGGCCGGGATCCAAGAGGGGGTCCATGAGTTTAATGGCGGTCTTCATGCGGAAGACGAAGACTTCCCTGGAGAGTTCTTCGGAGCCCCACAAAGCCTTGAGGTTGGCCCGCTCCATCGGGGTCAAGGACTCATCGTAGATGCTAAGGATACGGGCGTTCTGGTCGACGGGCTGGCTTGCGGGCTTTCCGCGCGTTGGTTGATTTGCCTCCTTTTCGTGGGCGTTGTGGTTGGGGTCTCTGGATGCGTCTACCATGTGCACTTCCTTCCGTGTGTATTTCATGAGCGAGGTTAGCGGGGGAGTTGGGATGCGCGCTAGGGGCTCGTGTCAGGGTGGGGGGAGGGCGCTGTCGTAGAGGCCGCGCTTGCGGGCGTTCTGGTTGCCGGGCTCGCCGCGGCGCTTGCTCCTGGGTCTTGGCTGGTAGCCGGGATTCCGGGCGGGGTATTCTCGCTTGGGGCGCTGGTTGTTGGGGTCCCTGGATGCGTCTTCCATGTGCACTTCCCTCCATGTGTGTTACCAGCGAGGGTAGTGGGGGAGTTGGGATTCGCGCTAGGGGCTCGTGTCAGGGTGGTGGGGGATCCTTTACAAGGGCGAGCCAGTTGAGTAGCAGCTTGCTCTGTGGAGACTACTCAGACAGGGTGACTACGGGGGTTCGCGTCTTGTAGAGTCCTGCAGTGAGTTGAAGCGATCCGGTACCTTCGATCCGAGGTTGCGATGGACATTCCTGACGGTTACAGCGACATCCCCAGCGGCAAGATCGTCTCGGTCGTGACGCATCTTCAGATGTTCCAGCGGCCGCCAGCCCGGGCCGAACGCTCGGAGGCGTCGTGGAGTCTCCGCAAGTTCGATGTCCCAGACCCTGATTGGTACCGCTCCCTATTCCGGCGGATAGGCGAGGACTGGCTGTGGTTCTCACGCTTGCAGTTGAATGACGACGAGCTCCGCAGCGTCCTCAGTGTTCCCCTTTACGAGACCTACGTATTCGAGGCACAGGGGCGAGAGGAAGGGCTGGTGGAGCTCGACTTCGGCGCTGAGGGCGAGTGTGAGCTCAGCTTCTTCGGGGTGACGCCGCCGATGGTCGGCCACGGCGCTGGCCGGTGGATGATGAACCGAGCATTGGAGTTGGCATGGTCCCGCCCGATCCGCAGGCTGTGGTTGCACACGTGCTCTCTCGATCATCCTAGTGCGCTGGACTTCTACATCCGGTCCGGGTTCGCGCCCTTTCGCAGGCAGGTCGAGGTTGCCGATGACCCCAGGGGGATTGGCGTGCTGCCGATGTCGGCGGCGCCTCACGTTCCGTTGCTGTGAGGCTACGTTCCCGCTGCTGCGGGACGGGCGATTCGCGAATCGCCCCTACGACACGGTGTGTGGGGAGTCGGGGTAGCGTCCTTGGGTGGTGGTGGAGATGCCCCCGTGGCACTGCCCCTCTGGATTCCTGCCTTCGCAGGAATGACGGTTGGGGCGAGCGCGGGCCGGTAAGTGCTGCTGGTGGCGGAGGGGGAGGTTCCCGCTGCTGCGGGACGGGCGATTCGCGAATCGCCCCTACGACGCGGTGTGTGGGGAGTCGGGGTAGCGTCCTTGGGTGGTGGTGGAGATGCCCCCGTGGCACTGCCCCTCTGGATTCCTGCCTTCGCAGGAATGACGAGCGTGGGGCGTGCGGGGCGGCGAGCGCTGCTGGCACTGCTGCTTGAAGGGGGCGCGGAAGGTGTGGCGCCGGTAGGTCGAGGGGGTGCGTGGGGATGATCGAGCAGAGGGAGGATTGATTTATGGTTGCTGGAGGTAAGGAACGCAGCGCGCAGGATGACGTGGTTGGCCTCTTTAACGAGGCTGCCGCTCGGTTGGGTCTGGACTCGGGAATCTGCCAGATGCTGCGCGAACCCTGGCGCGATCTGCGGGTATCGCTGCCAGTACGGATGGACGATGGGCGCATCGAGGTGTTCAGGGGGTATCGGGTACAGCACAACGGGGCTCGGGGTCCCTACAAGGGGGGGTTGCGGTTTCACCCGCACGCCGACGAGGACGAGGTGCGCGCCCTGGCCGCCCTGATGACCTGGAAGACGGCGCTGCTGGACCTGCCCTTTGGGGGAGCAAAAGGGGGTATTCAACTGGACTCCCACGCCCTGAGTGAGCGTGAACTCAATGCCGTAACTCGCCGCTATACCCAGAGTATCCAGCACATCATTGGCCCCTACCGCGATATACCGGCTCCAGATCTGGGCACGAATGCCAACACCATGGCCTGGATCATGGACGAGTACAGCCAGATCCACGGTTACACGCTGCCCATCGTAACGGGCAAGCCGGTGGAGGTCGGCGGGTCACTTGGCCGGGAAGCGGCGACGGGCCGTGGCGCCCTCTGCGTGTTGCAGGAAGCGGCCAGGGACCTATCGCTGGACCTGTCCAGGGCGCGGATAACCGTTCAGGGTTTTGGCAACGTGGGCTCGTGGTTCTGTCGCCTGGCACACCAGTCAGGAGCGCATATCAACGCTGTCGCCGACGCCAGGGGCGCGGTCCATAACAGCGCCGGGCTGAACATACCGGAGCTAGTCGAGTTCGTATCCCAACGCGGGTCGGTGGACGGCTTCCCCGGCGGGGAGCGGTGTGCGCCGGATGACATTCTGGAGATGGAAGCGGATGTGTTTGTGCCCGCCGCCATCGAAAACGTGATCGGTGAGAGCCAGGCGCGCAAGCTGCCGGTGCGAATGGTCCTGGAGGCTGCCAATCATCCGACAACCCCCGAGGGGGACCTGGTATTGCAGGAAAGAGGCGTACACGTATTGCCTGACCTGTTGGTAAATGCCGGGGGAGTTACCGTTTCCTACTTCGAGTGGACGCAAAACATCCAACAGTTCGATTGGAGCGAGGAAAGGGTAAACGAGGAACTCTTCAGCCGGATGATTGCGGCCTACCGCAACGTGGCGGGCAGGGCAAAGGAAGCCGGACTGTCCATGCGGCAGGCTGCCTTTGATATCGGCGTGGAGCGAGTTGCGCGCGCGGTCCAACTGCGGGGCTTCGTCTAAGGGAGCGAGATTGCGGCTGGACCGAGGACGGCAAAGCGGCGGTTGCTACAACGACGGAGTGTGGGGGCGGCGTGGGCGACAGCGCCGCCTAGTCCCAGAGCATCTTTCGCAGGGCTTGGCGCCATGCTTGCGACGCGTCTTCCAGCGCTAGGTTGACGAGGCGGGCTATGCGGAGGCGGGCGTCGGCGGTGGTGCGGCCTAGGCGGAGGACGGGGACGTTGTGGCGCGTTGCTAGGCGTCGGAGGGCGCCGGTTTTGGTTGGGTCGAGGGAGACCAGGATGCGGGACGGGGCTTCGCCGAAGAGGGCGGCGTCCCAGCGGCCTTCGGGGTGCGCGGTGATCGTCGCGCCGATGCCTCCGAGGATGCAGGACTCGGCGAGGGCGACGGCGAGGCCGCCTTCGCTGCAGTCGTGGGCGGAGGAGAGGAGGCCTCGGCGGATGGCGTCGCGGGTGAGGCGCTGCACGCGGGCCTCGAGGTCCAAGTCGAGGGCGGGTTGTCCGGCTACTGTGCCGTGGAGGGTTTCGAGAGCCTCGCTTCCGGCCAGTGTGGACGCGTCGCCGTCGAGGGATGCGTCGCCTAGCAGGAGGACTACGTCGCCCTCGTTGCGGAAGCCCGCGCCGCAGTGCTTCGAAACGTCTTCGAGCAGGCCGAGCGCGCCGACGACGGGCGTGGGGTAGATGGCCTGCGAGCCGCTCTCGTTGTAGAGGCTCACGTTGCCGCTGACCACGGGCACGCCGAGGGCGCGGCAGGCGTCGGCCATGCCCTTGATGCACTCCTCGAGCTGGTAGTAGACCTCTGGCCGCTCCGGGTTGCCGAAGTTCAGGCAGTCGGTCAGGGCGATGGGCTCCGCGCCGACGCAGGAGACGTTGCGACAGGCCTCGGCGACGGCGAGTTGGCCGCCGACGAAGGGGTCGAGCCACGTCATGCGGCTGTTGCCGTCGGTGCAGGCGGCGATGCCGCGCCGGGTGGCGGGACCGCCATGGCCCTCGCGCAGGACGAGCACCGCGGCGTCGCCTGTCCCTGGGCCTACCACGGTGTTGGCCTGCACCTGCTGGTCGTACTGGCGGTAGACGCCGGAGCGGCTGGCGATGTTCGCGGAGCCGAGCAGGCGCAGGAGCGCCTCGCCGGGCGACATGTCGGGCAGGGGCAGCGCCGCGAGGTCGACACGCTGCGCCGCGGCGGTCTCGGCGGAAAGCGAGCCCGTCAGCCGGTAGCGGGGCGCGTCGACGAGGTGCTCGACGGGGACGTGGGCGCTCGGCTCGCCGGCGTCGTGGATGCGGACGGTGGCGTCGTCAGTAACTGAGCCGATGACGCTGGAGGTGAGATCCCACTTGTCGAAGACGGTCTTCACGGCGTCCTCGAAGCCGGGGCGAACGAGGAGGAGCATGCGCTCCTGGGACTCGGACAGCATGACCTCGTAGGGGTTCATGCCGGACTCGCGGCGGGGCACCTGGGAGACGTCGAGCAGGAGCCCTCGGCCGCCCTTGCTGACGCACTCGACGGCGGCGCTGGTGAGGCCCGCGGCGCCGAGGTCCTGCATGCCGGCGATGCCCTCGGGACACGTTTGCAGCGCCTCCAAGCAGGCCTCGATGAGGACCTTCTCGAGGAAGGGGTTGCCCACCTGCACGGTGGTGCGGAGCTCCTGGGTGTCCTCGAGGGTCTGCGAGGCGAGGCCGGACGCGCCGTGGATGCCGTCGCGGCCGGTGTCGGCGCCGACGAGCAGCAGCAGATCGCCGGCGCCGGAGGGCTGCGCGCGCACGAGGTCGTCGGTGGGGACGAGGCCGATGCACATGGCGTTCACGAGGGGGTTGCCGTCGTAGCAGGGCGCGAAGGTGATCTCGCCGCCGACGTCGGGGACGCCGATGCAGTTGCCGTACCAGGAGATGCCTTCGACGACGCCGTGGAAGAGGCGGCGGGTGCGCTTGGAGTCGGCGGGGCCGAAACGCAGGGAGTTCAGGAGCGCGATGGGGCGGGCGCCCATGGCGAGAATGTCTCGGACGATGCCGCCGACGCCGGTTGCGGCGCCCTGGAAGGGCTCGACGGCCGAGGGGTGGTTGTGGGACTCGATCTTGAAGACGACGGAGAGGCCGCCGCCGACGTCGACGACGCCGGCGTTCTCGGCGCCGGGGGACACGAGCACGCGGGGGGAATCGCTCGGAAACAGGCCGAGGAGGGGGCGCGAGTGCTTGTAGGCGCAGTGCTCGCTCCAGAGGGCGCCGAAAAGGCCGAGCTCGAGGCCGTTGGGCTCGCGGTCGAGCCGGTCGACGATGCCCTGGTACTCCTGCGGGCTGAGGGCGATCTCTCTGAGGGTTTCCGGGTCGACGGGCACGTGTGACCTCCGGTGTTGGTGGGACCGTTGGGCTGCGGCTGTCGAGGGTGCAGAATGAAGGTAGCAAGCGCGTTCAAGGCAGTCAAGCAACCCTGCGCTTGCCATCCAGAAGCGGCCAAGGTATCGTAATGCCCGCAAATAGCATAGCGCACGAGGGTTGACGCTTCTGTGTTTATGCGCTATTCTTCGCTGCGGTTGTGTGGTGAACCACACTCGGTCGTAGATTCTCTATGAGGCAGTTCCCGTTCTCATCTTAGAAAATCGTCAAGGAGGCTTGCGGTGCGCACACCTAGCTCGTCCCGGCAGAGTATTGCCCCACGGTTGCTTTTGAGCTTAACTCTGGCGTTGTCCCTTCTGTTCGCCACCGCGAGCAGCGTTCTCGCCGACGGACACAACATCCTGCCCTCATCTGGCGGCACGGTGGCCTTCGACAGCGGCGTCACCGTGAAGACGCCTGACGGCGCCAGCTCGAGCGACGTCACCGTCACGTACACCGCTCTTGAGGAAGACGCCATCCCAGGCGCCGCACCAGACGGCACGATGCTGGGTTCGCTGGTCTTCACTCTCGACACCGGCGGCGCTGTATTCAAGCTGCTGGCCGAGATCGTCATCCCCTTCTCCGAGGATGACCAAGCGGCTGCCAAGGACGGCAGACCCGAGAATGTAACCATTCTGTCTTGGGAGCCCGTTAGCGGTACTTGGATCGACACTTACGCCCTTCTCGACATCATCAACAACACGCTGACAGTCTCCAGCACGACGTTGGGCACCTACGCGGTGGTCATCACCCTGCCGGACGTGGTGGAAGAGACTCCGACGCCGATGCCTGTGGTGACTGAGACGCCTGTGGTCGTAATGCCTGAGGATCCTGACGGCGGTGACTACGGCGTCGGCAGCAGCATGATGATGGGCTTGGCCCTGCTGGGCATGCTCTTCCTGATGGGTGGCGGCTACGTTCTGGTCCGGAACCGTCGCTAGTCCCGGTTAGCTCGAAAGCGTAAGAGCCCCGCCGCTTGCGGCGGGGCTCTTCTTTTGCCCGCTTGCACTGGCCGGCATGACGGCGAGAGCCGGTATCCACTTGCGGGGGGAGTAGCGGAGGGCGATTCGTGGGTTGACCGTTTCTGTTTGCGCTGAGCCAGGCGTGGGGCGCTTCTCTCGGCGTGGCCGCGAGGGCGGGGACCCGGTTGGGTGGGGGTTGGGTGGAGTGGTGCGCCGTTGGGGGCGGGGTTGCCGGCTCTACGTGCGGTAGCGGAACTTGCCCTCGTGGCGGTCACGGTTGAGTTTGCGGTTTAGGTGCAGGCCGTCGAGGACGAACTCCGCGCCGGAGGCGAAGAGCGCCTCTTGCTTCTTGGGGTCGATGCCGAATTGCTCGACCATGGGCTTGAGGCCGAGTTCGCTGCCTAGGCGCTCGGCGTAGGCGAAGGAGGGGACCTCGCTGCCGGCCTCGACCTCGAGGCCCTCCTCGAAGCGGAGGACGAGCTCGACGAAGTCGGCGGCGTCGAAGTGGCGGTTGAAGACGTTGAGGACGGCCTTCTTGGTCAGCTCGTCGACGACGCGGGCCTCGCGGCCGTCCTCGACCGTCTCCAGCTCGAGCTTGCCGAGGGTGGACGCGATGATGTACGGCAGGTCGGAGACGCGCGGGACTGCCTGGGACTCGTTGTAGCGGATGGCGCGGCGAAGGGCGCAGGCCGCCAGGGTCTCGTAGTTGGCGATGGACACGCGCACGGAAACGCCGGAGCGCTGGTTGATGTCGGCGCTGCGGCGGGCCAGGGCGGTGAACTCGCCGACGATCTCGGCCATGTAGTCGGGCACCACCACCGCCTCCTCCGTGTCGGCGAAGCGGGAGCGCTCCTGGTCTACGATGGAGACTTCCTCCTCGACGGTCTTGGGGTAGTGGGTGCGGATGAGGGCGCCGTAGCGGTCCTTGAGCGGCGTGATGATGCGGCCTCGATTGGTGTAATCCTCGGGGTTGGCGCTGGCGACGACGTAGATGTCGAGGGGCAGCCGCACCCGGTGGCCGCGGATCTGGATGTCGCGCTCCTCCATCAGGTTGAAGAGGCCGACCTGGATGCGCTCGGCGAGGTCCGGGAGCTCGTTGATGCAGAAGATGCCTCGGTTGGCTCTCGGAATCAGGCCGAAGTGGATGGTGAGCTCGTCGGAGAGGTAGCGGCCTTCGGCGACCTTGATGGGGTCGATCTCGCCGATGAGGTCGGCGACGGAAATGTCGGGGGTCGCGAGCTTCTCCGAGTACCGGAGGTCGCGGGGGAGCCAGTCGATCGCGAGGTCGTCGCCCTGCTCGGCCAGCCGCGTTCGGCAATCGAGGCAAATGGGGGCGAAGGGGTTGTCGTTGATCTCGCAGCCGCGTACGACTGGCGTCTCCTCGTCGAGGAAGGCCACGAGGCTTCGGATGATGCGGGACTTGGCCTGGCCGCGCTCGCCCAGAAAGATGATGTCCTGGCCGGCGAGCACGGCGTTTTCCACCTGGGGGATGACCGTGTCCTCAAAGCCCATGACGCCGGGGAAGAGCGGGGCGCCCTCTCGCATGCGGGCCATGAGGTTCTGGCGGATCTCCTCACGGACGGGGAGCACGCGGTGGCCGGACTTGCGTAGCTCGCCGAGGGTGGTTGCCTTCTGGGCGTCAGACATGGAACCCTCCTGGAGTCAATGGTCGTTTGAAGGTGGTTCAGTCTTGCACCCGTTCGGGAGCGTGTCAACCGAAAGAGCGCTGGCTTGCGCGGCGTGGGCGGGGCGGGCGGTGCGGGTGTCGGCCTGACGGCTGAGCGGGCGGGCGAAGGCAGCGGGTTGCCTTGCGGCCGGAGGTCGCAGGGGGAGGTTGTTTCGTCGGGCGGTCGTAGCTGGCGGATTCGTTCCAGCTACAAATCTTGGTTCCAGGTTTTGCGCCCGTGCGAAACAACCCCCGGCTGCCAGGGGCTGAACCGCACGCGGTTGTCGATGCTGACCGCGCGGGCGCGGCACGCCATGGCGCGGTGGTGGAGGCGATGTGCTGGTGGAGGGCCTTGCATGCGTGTTCCATGGGGAGAGGGTAACGGGGACGGGGGCGTTAGCGCGAGGGGCTCGTGTCAGGGTGGGGGCCGTGGCCGGGACGGGCGGAGAGGTTCGGGGTGTCGGGCTGTAGATGCTGGTGTCGGCTTCGGGATGTGGAGAGAGTTGATTTCACTCCCCCACTAGCTGGCAACCCCACCATCCGAGCCAAAAATGTCGCTCTTGAGTTCTTCGTAAACTTTCATCCCTGGCTGGATGAGCGGAGCAAGGGTGTCCCGCATGAACGTCTTCGGATCATTCCCACGTTGGGTGAGGGCCAGTATGTTTCTGCAGGCCACGTAAATCTCTCCGCTGGCCAGCTTCAAGTCATCTGGAGGGTCACCTGGCCTAGATTCTTGGATGTCCTTCTTCTTGGCCAGCAGCTCCTCAACTTTATCTTCTTTCTCAAGCGACGCAGCTAGGCGACTAATTACCTCATCATCAAACAGATACGATTCTAGATTGCGCCTAGACAAGACTTTAACGGGGCCTCCAATCTTTTCGGTGACCTCTTGGGGGGAAAGATCGTCCCTGTCGATTAGCCTAGTGACACTTGAACCCTTGACCAACATGCCAATTGCATACGATATACCGCGTTGATCGTTGGCTACTTCTGAAGCGTTGCCTCCCGGAACAAATTGGGTTTCCGGGAATTCCGATTGGAAGATCTGCTCGTAGCAACGAGCGTCGTGGGAGTAATTCTGTCCCGTGTTTCTATTCTTGGGCTCACCTTCACAGATAACTACCCGCTCGGGAGCTACTAGGGCAGCCAAATCGTTGAGTGCTACGTCATAGGCCCTGTTCCAGAACACTCTGTTGGTGACGGCAGGCTCAATTACGCACGGCTGGTCGAAGTCGTGCTCGTCGAAGTCAAGGAATACAACACTAGCAGGATGGTCTGCCTCTATATCACGCGCCCGGCGCATCATCCCGATTGAATGGGTCGCCAGCATCAACTGGCAGTTCTCCGGAATTAAATCGTAGAGCACGGAAAGAAGCTCAGCTTGGAGCCGTGCGTTCATGTGCGACTCCGGTTCGTCAATGCAGAACAATGTGTCGTCGTAAACACGCTTAGCAATGACAAGATCGAGAATTAGGTCAAATGCGGACTTCTCACCCCCTGATAGATTCTTGAAAGGAAAGCCGTGACTGGAACCTTTTGTAAACCGGAAGGTTCCATCTTCCAACGGATTGGCAAGGCTGTTCAGTGTCAAGTTCGGAAACAATTTGCTAACAGGGTCTCGAACTCCTCTAATGATTGCGTCAGTAAATTTATTCGTCATCATGGGTTCCACGTCAAAGACCGTAAACACTTGAGCTGCTAGCCTCTGGTAGTTCTTACTAACGGCCACATCGTTATCAATCATCCGGGCGATACGGCCCTCATCAAGTGGGTTTGCTTCGCGCTGAATTCGATTCAACTGAAACTCAGGGTCATTTCGGTAAGCGGATCTGACGTAGATATTCTTTTTTTGTCCCTGGGCATCACTCGGCAAATCATTGTGAAACGTCACTGTGAGTTTTGCCGTCCCCTGATCAGGATTTGTCCCTCCATACACCTTTGTGTGGTAGTCATCGTTCCAGCTCTCGCCGCGAGTACGTTGTTTGTGCCAGCTGATCAAAGCGTCAAAGAATGACGACTTCCCACTGCCGTTTGGTCCGGTAAGCATGATGAGTCGCGCCATTTCCGGAACACCCTGAACGGTCAAATCTGTAAATCGCTTAAAGTCTTTTATCGAAGCACTCTTGAATCTCATGTTCGTTTCCTTGCCTGTTCCTTTCGCGGATTGGTTAGTTCTAAGGATTCAGAAGGTCAAACACATGCAGCATCGTCCGGCGGTACTTGGAGGGGACATCGAGAAAGGACGACCGCGCGAATTGGTTATCCATCGTATTGCCGTGCAGTCACGGAGCGGTCTACTACCCCAAGGTCACTATCTACATTGAAGCCAATTATCCCACATAACCTGTTCTGTATGAATAGTCCCAAATTCCCCAACCCACCAAGGCCCAAGACTCGAACCCAGCATGATGGCAGTTCATCGGGCCACCCACTTCTCAAAGAAACTACTTTCTACAGCCAAGTGAGGCCCACCAAGCCGGGCCATATCAAGACCTTTATTGGGGTCAGGAGCCGCACCGTACCGCACCCGTTCATCGATGCGCGTAGGGAGCCGCATGGCGCGGAATACGACGTCGGGGTTGCGTTGCTGCTTGCCGTCTTTCAAGGGGTGAAGGTAGCGGAGACAGCGGCGTGCGGACACGGAGTCGGTGGCGGGAGTGTTCTCATTGGCGCGGACTTCGGTGGAAACGCAGCCCTTCGCTTGGACAGCATGTGCGACGTATGCGATGGGATTTGAGCGGCCTTCTGGGTTGTGGCATCATTGCCAGGGCAGCATCGTGGGTGTTTGGGCCTCGACTTTGTATGCGCGCGAGGGAGGAGGGGGCGCCACCGCAAGCTAACTCTCGGCGCCATTTGCCGTTCTTCCCTATTGGAATGGCCGGTCACGGCGCTCAACGCTGCTGCCGACCAAGAGCAAGGAGAGACGATGAACGCTGCCAGATCCCTCACCCTCATGGCACTGCTTACCCTCTGCCTCGCCCTCGTGGCATGCGGCGCACAGGAAGCAGCCGACGGGCTCGCAGCTTCTGACACGCAGGAGCCCTCGACCGGTGCGGCTGCGGTTGTCGAGGTATCGCGGGCCGACTGCGAAATCACCCCCCGCATGACGGAGGGGCCATACTATTTCGATACCGGACAGGTCCGCCGCGACATTACCGAGGGCAGCCCGGGCACGCCTCTTCTCGTCGCCATCCAGCTGGTGGAGGCGGGTTCGTGCGCGCCTATTCCCAACGCTGTCGTGGACATCTGGCACCCGGATGCGGTGGGCCAGTATTCCGGCTACAGCGGGCAGGGAGACAACAACTCGGACACATCGGGCGAGAGCTTTTTGCGCGGGAAGCAGACCACCGACGCCAACGGACTCGTGGAGTTCGAAACCATCTACCCTGGCTGGTATCCCGGCAGGACGGTCCACATCCACTTCAAGGCCTATACGGACGAAGGGACCTTCGTGACGTCACAGATGTACTTTCCCGACGACGTCTCCGACGCCGTTTTCCTTGCGGAGCCCTACGCCGCACGAGGCCCTCGCCACGTGACCAATGCCAACGATGGGCTCTTGGACGGCGTCTCAGATGATGGAGCCCTGATGGGAGTGGTGACGCAGGACGGCGATGGGTACGTTGTTGCCCTGACCATAGGCGTCGCGCGTTGAACCGACGCTGCGGACAGCCGCGCCCTCGGCGATCTCAACGCATTGAACGCAGCCTTTCGCTTCCGCGAGGCGCGCGAGGCTCGGAGTGGGGTGAACACGATGGCCGACAAGACGTCCAATCAGCAGGCGATGGCCGCCGAGGATGCCGTCGCCGCGCCGGTCCTTTTCTCAGGCGGTAATCCGCAGATTCTGAAGGGGGACGGCGACGCTCCCGTGCAGGCGTACATCGCGGCGATGCCGGGGTGGAAGAGCAACGTTGGGCGCAGGCTCGACGCGCTCATCGTGCGCACGGTGCCCGACGTGCGGAAGGCGGTGCGGTGGAACTCGCCGTGGTGGGGCGTCGAGGGACAGGGTTGGTTCGTGAGCACCCACGTCTTCACTCGCTACATCAAGGTGACCTTTATGAACGGCGCGGCGCTGCGACCCGTGCCGCCCGGCTCGGGCAAGGACAAGGACGCGCGGTGGGTCGACGTCCACGAGGGCGAGTACGACGAGGCGCAGATGGCGGAGTGGATCCGGCAAGCTGCTGCGCTGCCCGGGTGGGATGGGTTTTGAGGTGGTGTGAGGGGTGGTGCGTCGGCGTTTTTGAGGCCGAGTGGAGGGAGCCGCAGTACGCGGCATGGGCCGTGCCCCACAGGAGACGACCTCGATGCCCGGAGCAACGGAACGCTGTCGTTCGGTTGTCACCAACGCCGGACACTCTGACCCTGGAGGAAGTCCGGCGGGAACTTGCACTCGCGCAGTAGACTTCACACTGGTATTTCTTTACTCTATTGAAAGTCTTATTGGGTAGATATAGAGTGAAAATATATCGATGGCTATTAACCTCTCAAAGATACTCAAGCACTTAGAACGAAATGCCGGTGTCGCTCAGACCGTCCGCGAATACGAAGATCACTTCGAGGAAGGCAGGCGCGGCGGACTGGAGAGTAGACGAAGAGCCTATGAGCGGTTCACAATTCTCTACTTCGACCTGGTTACGGATTTCTACGAATTTGGCTGGGGCAAGTCCTTTCACTTTGCACCCCGGGTCCCCGGAGAGAGCTTCAAGGCATCGCTTACACGGCACGAGCACTTCCTGGCGCCCGCGCTCGAGTTGGGCCCTGGGATGGTCGCCGCCGACCTAGGTTGCGGCATAGGCGGGCCGCTCTTGGAGATTGCTCGCCATACGGGCGCCAAGATCGTCGGCGTAAACAGCAATGGGTACCAACTCGAACGCGCGCGAATGCTCACGGAGGAAGCGGGCCTAACGCATCTGGCCGAGTTCATGCACTGCGACTTTCTGAACGTCGACGCTCCGGATAGCTCGTTCGACGCGGTCTATGCCATTGAGGCAACGTGCTGTGCACCGGACAAACCCAGCATTTACGGAGAGATCCTTCGTCTACTGAAGCCGGGCGGGCTCTTTGGCGCTTACGAATACTGCTTGACGGACCGCTTCGACGCCAGCAATCCCCACCACCTCAAGATCAAGGCTGACATCGAGCTGGGAGGCGGCCTGCTCGAAATCGAACACACCCAAACAATTGACGACGCGCTGCGGTCAGTGGGGTTCGAGGTGTTGGAAACGCGGGACCTCACATTACAGACCGGTCCGTCAATCCCGTGGTATCAGCCGCTGGTCGGGTCGGGTCTGTCCCTAGCCGCTTTTCGCGGTTCAAGGGTCGGGCGCTGGGTTACCCACAACACGCTGCGGGTGCTGGAGACGCTGCACATTGTGCCGCAGGGAACGGTCCAAGTATCGAGGATACTGAACCTCTGCGCGGATGGGATGATTGAGGCGGGCCGGCTCGGCATCTTCACGCCGATGTACTTTCTCCACGCGCGGAAGCCGGGGTAGCCCGGTCCGAATGTCGCGGCACAGCGCTGCACGGCCCGGCACCGGCCCCTCGGGGCCTGCGGCCCCCCATTCACCCTTCGATTTCCCTCAGGGCGAACGGCCTCCCTGGCCCCGCATGGCACTCTCGCTCTGGATTCCTGCCTTCGCAGGAAGGACGCGTGGTGGGGGTGCGGGAACGGACGAGAGACGGAAACGCCCCCGCGCCGCGCCCCTGCCCTGGGTTCCCGCTTTCGCGGGAAAGACGGAGGTGGGGGTGCCCTTCGACATGGTCAAGGCGAGCGGGGAAGCTCTTGTCGGGGTTCCTGCCTTCGCAGGAACGACGGGGTGGTGTGGGCGCTCTTCAACGGGGTCAGGGGGGATAGGGGAGCGCTTGCAGGGAGGGGCGCAATGCGCGGGGCGCCGCCTTTCGTGTGGGGGGGCGCTATGCTACCATTCCCGTATTCCTCCGCACCGGGCGGGGTCGAGATCGGAGTGTTCTGTGCCGCCCCATGCTTCCCACATCACCGTCCTGGTGTTTCCGTCTTTCAAGCGTCGCGTCACGCAGAAGCGGCTGCGGCTGGTGGCGGAGGCGGCGCTCGACGCAGCGGCGGCCGGTGAACGGGGCGAGGTCAGCGTGGTCATCGCGGACGACGAGGCGCTGCTGGAGCTGAACGCTCGACACCGGGGGGAGTCGTCGGTAACGGACGTGCTCTCGTTCTCGCCGCACCACGCCGGGCCGTACATGGGGGACGGCGACGGCCCGGACGGCGGTGTCGTGCTGGACGACGGCGGCTTCCCGGACTTTCCCACCCTCGACGGGCAGCCGGAGGAGCTGGGCGAGGTCGTCATCTCGTACGAGCAGGCGAAGCGGCAGGCGCGGCAGGCGCGGCGGCCCGTCGCGGTGGAGGTGGAGACGCTGGTCGTACACGGCGTGCTGCACCTGCTGGGGTACGATCACGCGGAGCCGGACGAGGAGCGCGAGATGTTCGCGCTGCAGGAAGCGGCTCTCCAGAGAGCCGGCGCCCTGGCACTGGCCGGGGCGGAAACGGCGAGGTAGGGCAACCGTGGCGGAGCAGGTCCTCTACAGGAAATGGCGCCCCCAGCGCTTTGCGGACGTGCACGGGCAGGACTCCGTGGTGCAGACGCTGCGCCAGGCTGTCAGCCAGGATCGCGTGGCGCACGCCTACCTGTTCTGCGGGCCGCGCGGCACGGGCAAGACGACCGCCGCCCGCATCCTCGCGAAGGCCCTCAACTGCGAGGGCCTCGACCCCTCGCTGGGGCCCAACGACGGCGACCCGGACAACACCTGCTCATTCTGCATCGACGTGAACGACGGCCGCGCGCTAGACCTCATCGAAATGGACGCGGCGAGCCACCGGGGCATCGACGACGTGCGGAGCCTGCAGGAGCGGGTGTTCGGCGCGGGGCCGTCGCGGGGGCGCGCCAAGGTGTACATCATCGACGAGGTCCACATGCTCACGGACTTCGCCTTCAACGCGCTGCTCAAGACGTTGGAGGAGCCCGCGCCGTGGGCCTACTTCGTGCTGTGCACGACGGAGCCGCACAAGGTGCTCGCGACGATCATCTCGCGGTGCCAGCGCTTCGACTTCCGGCGGATCGCGCCACGCGACGTGCAGGCGCGGCTGCAGACGGTCTGCGAGGGCGAGGGCTACACCTGCGAGCCGGAGGCGCTCATGGCCATCGCGCGCGCCACCGGCGGGAGCGCACGCGATGCCCTCAACATCCTCGAACAGACGGCCCTCTCCTACGGCAACACCGTCCCGCTCTCGGGCGTGGAAGAGCTGCTGGGCCTGAGCCACGACCCGCGCGCGCTGGAGCTGGTGCGGCACGTCCTTGGCGGCAACCTGAAGGAATCGCTGCGCGTCACGACCGACGCCGCCTCCGGCGGGCTCGAGCCCGGCCCCTTCCACCGGGAGGTCGTCGAGCGGCTGCGCGCCGTGCTCCTGCAGAAGTCGGGAGTCGGCGGCGTCGAAGAATCCGCTGACGACCAGGACGCGGTGAAGGCGATCGCCGCATCGGCGGACTGGAACGCGCTGCTTCGCGCCCTGCGCCTCGTGGGGCGCGCCAACGTGCGCTCGGGCGAAGGGCCCGCGTGGCTGCCGCTCGAGCTGGCGGTGATCGAGGCGACGTCGCCCGTGGAGGAGCTGGCCCCGACGGCGCCCGTGGCGGTAGCGCCGCAGCCGCAGCCGCAGCCGCGCCCGCAACCGCAGCCGCGCCCGGAGCCTCGCCAGCAGACCCCCCCTCGCGGGGGGGAGCCGCAGCGGTCGCCGGCGACGACGCCGCCAGCGGGGCGGTCGCCGTGGGACCAGACGCCGCGTCGCGACTACGCTCCCGCGCCGGAAGAGGGTGTTCGCGTACAGGAACCCAGCATCCTCCCCATCCCCGAGGGCGCTCGCGCGGTGGAGGAAACCGAGTGGACTGCGCTGCTGCAGCCCCTGCGGCGCACCAAGGGCAACAAGTTCGTGTTAGGCTCTCTGTTGCTGGACTGCCGCCAGCGGTACGTCGCGGACTCCACGCTGGTGCTGGTCTTCAAGAGCGCCGCCAATCGCGACCGGCTGCAGGAGGAGATGGACCACCCGCCCAGCAGGCAGGTCTTTGCGGCGGCCATGACGGGCGCGCTCGGCGGCGAGTACCAGCTTCGGCTGGAGACCGTGGAGGCGACGGACCAGCCCAACAACGCCCACGGACACCTCGTTCGCAGCGCCGTGAACCTGGGCGCCAAGATCATCGAAGACCAGGAGGAGACGCAATGAACAGGAACATGATGCGCCAGGCGCAGCAACTGCAGCAGCGCTTGGCCAAGATCCAGGAGGAGCTGGAGCAGGCGACGGTTGAGGCGACGGCGGGCGGCGGCATGGTGAAGGCCGTCGTCACGGGCAAGCAGACCGTCGCGGCCATCACCATCGACCCGGAGGCCGTGGACCCGGAAGACGTGGAGGTGCTCGAGGAGATGGTCATGGCCGCCATCAACGAGGCGCTGCTGAAGTCGCAGGAGCTGGCGTCGCAGAAGATGGCAGCCATCACCGGCGGGCTGAATATCCCCGGACTGGGTTAGGCCCTTCGCATTGCGGGTCGTAGCCGGACGGCGGCGGGTGTATGCTGTTCCCAGCACTCATGCTCCGGAGATGTGCAGAGGTTTGAGGACACATGGAAGAACACAAGGAACGGCTTACATTGGGTGTTGACGCCGAGACGAAGCGTCGCCTGAAGGCGGCGGCCTCGAAGAAGGGCGTCAGCGTGAGTGGGTACTGCCGGGCGGCGATCGACAAGGAGCTTGCGCTCGAGGAGGGGGAGGCTGGCGCGGGTCAACGGACGCCGGGCTCCGCCGCCGCCAGGTTTGAGGCGACGCGTCGGAAGTACGGGTCGGCAAAGCCCACCACCAAGACCGCGGTCGACTACATTCGGGAGGGCCGCGAAATCCGTGACAGGCAGATGGATGAATGGCAGAAGCCACACAGGAGCTCATCGTCGTAGATGCAAGTCTCGCCTTTAAGTGGTTTGTGGCGGAAGAGGACTCTTACAAGGCTGTCGCAATGCTCGGGGCTTGGCTCAGCCAAAGGGTGAGGCTCGCGGCGCCGTATTTCATGGTTGCTGAAGTCGCAGGAGTTGGCGTCACAGAAGATGGCAGCCATCACCGGCGGGATGAACATTCCCGGGCTGGGTTAGGCTCTTAGCACTGCGGGTCGTAGCCGGACGGCGGCGGGTGTATGCTATTCCCAGTACGCACGCTCCGGCAGTATTCAGAGGTTTGTTGAGAAATGGAAGAACATAAGGAACGGCTTACATTGGGCGTTGACGCCGAGACGAAGCGTCGACTGAAGGCGGCGGCTACCGCGAAGGGGGTCAGCGTCAGCGTGTTCTGCCGGGCGGCGATCGACAAGGAGCTTGCCCTCGAGGAGGGGGAGGCTGGCGCGGGTCAACGGCCGCCGGGTTCCGCCGCCGCCAGGTTTGAGGAGATCCGTGAGAAATACCGGGGCTCTCCGGCCGAGCCCGCTCTTGAGATGCTGAGGAAGTACCACAAAAAGCACCCCACCCGCCCAGGCTCGACCATGACCGCGGTTGACTACATCCGGGAGGGCCGGGAGATTCGAGAGAGGGAGATGGACGGGTGGCTCAAGCCCAAGAATCCCTCATAGTTGTAGACGCCAGCATCGTGTTCAAGTGGTTTGTAGAGGAAGAGGACTCTGACAAGGCTGTCGCAATGCTCGGAACCTGGCTCAGCCAAAGGGTGAGGCTCGCGGCGCCGTATTTCATGGTTGCTGAAGTTTCCAACGCTCTTCATCGCCGAGTCATGCGGGGGGAGTTGAGCGCAGCAGCGGCGGAGGACAGCATCGAGGGTCTGCAATCGGTAGATCTGGCAATTGAGCTGCACGCTGATCCCTACCTCCATCGGCGGGCACTCCAAATTGCCAGAGATCTGCGCCAGTCCGCAGTCTACGACTGCATCTACCTTGCCCTTGCGGAGGGATTGAGCGGTGAACTGTGGACCGCTGACGAGCGGTTCTATCGCGCAGCCAGCCTCCAGTTCAGCAATGTCCGATGGCTTGGAGAAGCCAACGTTCCCAGCTAACTGAATCGCCAACAATATACATGCAGGACACCCGATGACCAGCAGCGGCAACAACAATGGCCTTCCGGCGGCGGCTCCGGTTGTTCGGCTTGTGGATGAGCTGCACAAGCTTCCGGGCATCGGGGCGAAGAACGCACAGCGGCTCACCTACCATCTCGTGCGGATGCCCGCTCGAGAGGCCCGGGCGCTCGCCGAGGCCATTCTCGCGGTGAAGGACCTCGTGAGCCTCTGCGTGTCCTGCCAGAACATCACGGACCAGAACCCCTGCCCCCTGTGCGCCAACCCCAACCGCGACCGCACCACGATCTGCGTGGTGGAGGAACCCCTGGACGTGCTGGCCGTCGAGCGGTCGAACGCCTACCGCGGGCTGTACCACGTGCTCCACGGCGCGGTCTCGCCGATGAGCGGCATCGGGCCCGACGAGCTCAAGATGGCGGAGCTGATCGACCGGCTGAAGGCGAGCGCCGACTCGAGCGAGCCGATCCGCGAGGTTATCCTCGCCACCAACTCCAACATGGCTGGCGAGGCGACGTCGATGTACCTGTTCCGGCTGCTGGACCCGCTGGGCGTGCGTGTCACGCGGCTGGCGCGGGGGCTGCCAACCGGCGCCGAGCTGGAGTATGCTGACGAGACCACCATCAGCCGGGCCTTCGAGGGCCGGCAGGACTTCTTCTAACGGCGAGACGGCTGGCGCCTGTTATCGAGGATACGCGTAGCCCACACTTCCGTTTGGCGCCAGCAATGGGGCGCACAATGCTCCCCTCCTCCAATGCAGAGATTCGGCCAGGAGGCGGCCATGAGATTTGACGGTAAGGTGGCCATCATCACCGGGGCCGGCGGCGGCATCGGGCTCGCGACGGCCCGCATACTCGTGGGGGAGGGAGCGCGGCTCGCGGCGGTCGACATCGACGGGGCGCTGCTGGAGTCGCTGATGGGCGAGTTGTCGGGCCTGCCGGGCGAGGTCACACCATACGTGAGCGACGCCATGGACCCGGAGCAGGTCAAAGCAACCGTCGATGACGTCATCAACCGCTGGGGGCGCGTCGACGTGCTCGTGAACTGTCTGGGCGGCACCGCCGGAGCGCCGAACTCCAGGGCCCGCATAGAGGACGTGACGATTGAAGAATGGCAGAAGGTGTTGGACTTCAATCTGCGCGGGGTGTTCCTCTACTGCCAGGCCGTGCTGCCGCACATGAAGGAGCAGCAGTCGGGCAAGATCGTCAACATCTCGTCGCAGGTGCGCTACGGTAAGTCCGAGATTGTAGCTTCGTACGTGGCGTCGAAGGCGGCGATCGTCGGGCTCACCAACCGCATCGCACACGAGGCGGGGTTCTACGGTGTCAACGCCAACACGGTCGCGCCGGGCCTGACGCTGACGCCGCGCGTGGCCGCCGTCCGCTGGGACACGCTCACGCAGGCGGAGCGCGCGCAGTTCTCGGAGCGCATCCCACTGCGGCGCGTCGCCATGCCGGAGGACCAGGCCAAGGCCATCGCCTTCCTGGCCTCTTCGGACGCCGACTACATCACAGCGCAGGTGATGGAGGTCGGCGGCGGCGAGTTCTCGACGCTCTAGGGCGGCGATGCAGCCGTGACCTCCGCATACGAAAAGCCCCGCACCTTCAAGACCGAAGGCATCGTCCTGCGCCAGACCTCGTCGGGCGAGGCCGACCGGATGCTCACCGTCTACACCCGCGACTTCGGGATGCTGCGGCTGGTCGCGCGGGGGCTGCGGCGGCCGAACAGCCGACTCGCAGGACACCTGGAGCCGCTGGTGCACGCCTCGCTGCAGCTTGCGCGGGGGCGCGGGCCGGACATCGTCACCGGCGCCGACACGCTCCACGGCCACACGGCGCTCCGCAACAGCCTCGAGGGCATCGCGCGGGGGCTCGTGTGCGCGGAGCTCGTGGAGGCCTTCGCGCCGGAGGAGCAGGCCAACCCGGAGCTCTTCCACCTGCTGCTCCACGCCCTCACCATGCTCAACGAGGGCGAAGAAGACCGGCTGCTGTGGCACTTCGCCTTCCACGTCCTGCGGCTCACGGGCTATATGCCGGAGCTGCAGCAGTGCGTCGTCTGCGGCGCGCAGGTGCAGCCGGAACAGCACCTCTTCACGCCGGGGCTCGGCGGCGTCGTCTGCGTCGCGTGCGCTCGCGGCGGCGACCCGGGCGGCCCGCACGAACGCGCCGGCGCGCCGCTGCTCCCACTCTCGGTGAACGCGCTCAAGGTGCTGCGCTTCTTTCGCGACCATCCGTACGACGACGTGCGGGGCCTGCGCATCGACGGCGCGTTGATGCGGGAGCTGGAGCGCGTCGAGGGTGGCTACATCCGCTACCTTCTGGAGCGCGAGGTGCACAGCGCGGAGTTTTTGAGCCGGCTGTCGCGGCTGCTGCCGTCGAGGGGCTAGCGCTCGGCGTGGATCTCGACATTCGACAGGATTAGGCTCTACTACTTCCAGTAGAAGGATGAGACGGTGATTCGTTCCAGGTCCTGATGGGTGGCCATGAACTGAGACTGGCCGAAGTTCGTTGGGGGGAAACTTGCCAGGATCCTGCCATCGTTTTCTCCCATCAAAGAGGCCGCCAAGGTACCGGTGTTCTCGTCCACCACGCTGTACGGCACATAGAGGTCCTGCGTCTCTTCACCCACGAAAACTGACACCGCCACCGTGTCAGGGAAAAAGAACTCCGTCTTCGTCAGCCGTGTGTAGCGCAGTCTTGCCACCACGATCTGTCGGTAGTGGCGAAATGGTTGCTGGCCCAGTTCACCGCGCAGAAGGGTTGTTGACTCTGTCATGGCGTTTCTCCTCTGCCCATTCGGGAATGGATGCGGCGGGTGTGATGTTCGCGTGATTGTACCCCAAGCCGCACCGTCCAATCCAAGCGCCGGTCACTGCCCATCGGTGTACAATACCGCCGCCAACCCTTGAGGAGGCCGCGTATGGACTTTCAGACCCCTGAGCATTGGGACAGTATTCGGGCGGGCGTGCGCGAGGTGTGCGGGCGCTATGGCGGCGACTACTGGCGACGGCTCGACCGGGAGCGGGGGTTTCCCGCGGAGTTTGTGGCGGAGCTCAGCCGCGCGGGGTGGCTCTCGACGATGATCCCCACCGAGTACGGCGGCGGCGGCATGGGGCTCGCGGAGACGAGCATCGTGCTGGAGGAAGTGAACCGCAGCGGGGCCAACGCGGGGACCGCCCACGCGCAGGTCTACATAATGGGCGTGCTGCTGCGGCACGCTAGCGACGCCCTCAAGCGCGCGTACCTGCCCCGCGTCGCGGCGGGCGAGCTGCGGCTGCAGTCCTTCGCGGTGACGGAGCCGGAGGCGGGCTCGGACACGACACGCATCCGGACCACCGCCGAGCGGCGCAGCGACACCTACGTCATCAACGGCGACAAGATCTTCATCTCCCGCGTCCTGCAGTCGGACCTCATGCTGGTGCTCGCGCGGACTACGCCGCTCGCGGAGCTCGAGGACCGGACGCGGGGGCTCTCGCTGTTCCTCGTCGACCTGCGCACGGCGGGGGATGCGGTCGACGTGCGCCCGCTGCGCGTGATGATGAACAACCACACGAACGCGGTCACGTTCCGCGATCTGGAGGTTCCCGCGGACCACATGGTGGGGGAGGAGGGCAACGGCTTTCGGTGTGTCATCGACTCGTGGAACGCCGAGCGCATCCTCATCGCGGGGGAGTGCATCGGCGACGGACGGTGGTTCATCGAACGGGCGGTCGCACGAGCGAACGAGCGCGTGGTGTTCGACCGGCCCATCGGCGCGAATCAGGGGGTGCAGCTCCCCATCGCCGCCGCCTACGCGCACGTGGAGGCCGCAGACCTGGTGCGGCACAAGGCGGCCGCCCGGTTCGACGCGGGGTTGCCCTGCGGCCCGGAGGCGAACATGGCCAAGCTGCTGGCGTCGCAGGCGTCGTGGGAGGCGGCCAATGTCTGCATGGACACCCACGGCGGCTACGGCTTCCTGGACGAGTACGACGTGGAGCGCAAGTTCCGGGAGACGCGGCTGTACACCGTCGCGCCCGTCAACAACAACCTCGTGCTCGCGTACCTAGGGCAGCGTGTGCTAGGGTTGCCGCGGTCTTACTAGCCGCGCTGCTGGGTGCATTGGATATCTCAGTATGGTATAAAGTCTGGGATGGTATCGTACGGAAGTGCGATCAACTGGCCTCGAAACTAGAGAAGGTGATTGACATGACTACTGGATCCTCAGAACCTCGCGCAAGGCGCATGCTGGTTGTCCAACAGGGTGGCAAAGAGTTTGAAGCTGTAAATGAGGGTGAAACTCAAGAGTCATTGATGGAACTGTTTCCTTCGGACAAGTTCGACTCTGAAATAGTCACGGCGCCGGACGGTGACTACTGGCTGGTCAAGGAGCGGTAAGGCTCTGTAGTGAAGTCCTGGCAATGCGTTGATGGGCGGCGGCGTAGATGAGCCGCCGATGAGGGGCGAAGGGTGTCCGAAGTTGGCCCACTCCCCCTCGGCGCGAACAAAAGCGTGCAACTCCCCATTGTCGGCGGCCTACGCGTACGTCGAGGCCGCCGACTTCGTGCGCCACAAGGCCGGTGCCCGGTTCGACGCGGGGCTGCCTTGCTGCCCGGAGGCGAACATGGCAAAGCTGCGGGCGTCGTGGGAGGCGGCCAACGTTCGCATTGACACGCACGGCGGCTACGGCTTCTTGGACGAGTGCGACGTCGAGCGGGAGTTCGGGGAGGCGCGCCTCTACACTGTCGCGCCCATCAGCAACAACCTTGCCTCGAGGGGAGAAACGGCTTTGGGCGCGGCTGGTTGGGCTCCATTTGACTGGCACGGAATGCGCGCAAGGCGCGTGATTGTCCTCCTCCCGAGCGGCGAAGAGGTTGAAGCCGTGAATGAGGGTGAAACAGTCGAGTCATTGTTGGAACAGTTTCCCTCGGACAGGTACGAGTTTGGTTTTCAGTCGTCACGGAAAGACGACTGTTGGACTGTCTGGCAGCGGGAGACTCCATAGTTGAAGTCCTGACAATGCGTTGTCGGCCGTCGACTTAGTCTTGCCGCCGATGAGGGGCGAAGGGTGCGGCTCCCCTGCTAGCGTGCGAGCGCCGGGAGGAGCCGGATCACCACGAGGGCCTCGACGCCGGCGAGGAGGGTTAGCACGAGGACGTAGGGGATAACGAGGCGGAAGATGCCTCGTACCTCGCCGCCGAGGCCTGCGACCGTCGCGCCTACGACTACTTTGGCGGGGGCCATCGAGCTGCCTACGGAGCCGCCGATGGACTGCACGCTCGCTATCGTCACGGAGCCGATGCCCAACGCGCGGGCCGTTTCGACCTGCAGCAGCCCGAACATTACGTTGGAGCTGGTGTTGCTGCCGCTCATGAATGCGCCCAGCAGACCGATGAACGGCGACGCCAGCGGGAAGAACGGGCCAGACACCCGCGCGATGCCCTGCGCCAGCAGCACCGTCATCCCCGTGTCGGCCATCACGACGGCCATCGCAACCATGGCGAGGACGCTCAGCGTCGTGGCGCCGCACTGGTCGTATGTGAACTTCAACGCGCCCGGGACGAGCCCGCTGCGCCATCGCTTCGTCGCCATGTACACGGCCGCGCTCACCGCCGTCGCGATGAGGATGAGGGGCGCGGGGTGTGCCAGCAGCCCGATGGCCGCGTAGCTGTCGGCGGGGGCGACGGTGAAGCCCTGTCCCGTCGTGAAGCCGGGGTAGTCGAGGGCCAGCCGCAGGCCGCTGACGGCCTCCTTCACCGGGCCGACCTGCGCGCCGAAGCTGAGGGCGATGAGGACGAAGTAGGGCATGAAGGCCAGCAGCGGGGGCATGCCTGAGCCATCGGTGGGGGCAGCCCTCGTCACCGTTTCGTCCCTTCGCGCGCCCACGAGCAGCGGGGTGCGCGTCAGCACGACCAGCGCGGCGGTGCCGAGCATGCCCGCGGCCAGCGTCGCGACCTGGGGCGCGTCGGCCAGCGCGAGCCCATACAACGCGCCGCCCATGATGCTGCCCGCGACGACCACCAGCGGCAGGCTTCGCAACACCGCTCGCAGGCCGCCCTGGATGTGCGCGACGAGTATCCCGCTGGCGATGGTCACGGGCAGGAAGAGGAGCGCCATGTGCGGGGCCAACACCGCCTCGTCGATGCCCGTGACAAGCTGGAGGGTGTAGTAGGAGGACCCCAGCGACCCGAAGGTGACGGCCCAGCCGTGCCCCACCAGCGACATCGCTGCGGCTCGAATCGGCGGGACGCCCAGCATGATGAGCAGGGGCGCGGAGACGGCAACCGGCACCCCGAACCCCGTCACGCCCTGGATCGTGCTGGAGAAGCCCCATCCGATGATGAGCGCCTGCGCGAGCTGGTCGTTGGAGAGCGCGGCCATGTGGCGGCCGATGGCGTCGATGGCGCCGAGGCGGTCGAGGATGTTGTAGAGGAAGACGGCAGCCCAGACGATGGAGAGCACGAAGACGGCGAGGTTCGCGCCCTTGGCGGCAGCGATGCCGACGTGGCCCCACTCGGCGCCGAAGGCCAGCAGCGCGAGGGCGACGGCGAGGGCGCACGCGGCGGCGGCGGCCTGCTCGGCGGGGCGGTTCAGCCACAGCAACGCGCCCGCGAGCACGACAAGCGGCGACGCGGCCAGCAGCCAGTTCAGGATGGTGAGGTCAGGGCCCGTCATGGGGTACTAGTGTAGGGCGTTTGGGCGCGCTATGCCGCAAGTAGGAGTGTCCCGCTGCCGCTTGTCCCGCCCCGCCAGTTTCACTGGCAGGGTCCCCTAGATACCTTCAGGTGGCCAAACATAGGCATAGCCGCCGGGTCGGCTGCGGTTGGTGGACAGGGGCCTGCCGTCACTCTTCTTTATCAGCTTGCCTACGCTGAACGGTTCAGCAAACCTTTGAAATCCCTGGATGCTAATGAGATTGACGCTGACACCTCCATCGCTTGCCTTGTTGACCAATCCCCCTTCGTCGGGCTGGTAACGATCCAGAGCGTCGGTGAGCTCTTTTCGGCGCACTTCTCCAAGGCGCCTCTTGTCCTCCCAACCCACAATTTCGGCCTTGTAGCCCACCGACTTGAGGTCGTCCGACGTGGACATATAGAGCGGTACACGCAGACTCTCGGACGGCGGGTCCTTCTGGAGTCCCGCAATGGGAGAACCGCTGTGCGGCTGGAGGTAGTAGATACGACCGGGTTCCCTGGCTAGCGCCTCAAGGATTTCTTCCAAGACATTGCGGAAGACGCCGTTGATGAACAACGCATATGCGCTCATGGGCTTTCCCCTTTACGTGAATTGGAGCGTCGCTGGAGTTTGGCCGTTACTCTGGCACCTAGTTTGCACGCCCCTACATCGCGAGTTCGTTGCCCATGCCGCGCTCGATGGCCTTGCGGTAGACGATGGCTGCCGCGGCGAGGTCCTCGGTGCCGACGCCCAGCGCGTTGAACTGCGTGATGGCTTCCGCCGAGGGGCGGCCCGTCGCCTTGCCGACGACGATGTCCGCCAGCTCGGTGACGTTGGACCAGTCGAAGGCGCCCTCGCGCTCCGCGAAGAGCAGCTCGCCGCTGTCGTTCTTCGACTGCTCGAGGTTCTCGACGACGACCAAGTCGGAGCGGCGGATGGCCTCGACGTCCAGCTCGCGGCGGTTGGTGCCCGTCGCGCCGATGCCGTTGACGTGCATGCCGGAGGAGAGCCATTCGCCCTGCATGACGGGCTCGTTGGCGCCGGTGATGGTGACGAGGATGTCCACGTCGCGCGCGGCCTCCTCGGCGGAGTCGACGGGGTCCACGTCCAGGCCGTGCTTCTCGCGCATCTCGGCGCTGAAGGCCTCACGGTTCTCGACGGAGCGGCTGTAGGCCTTCACGTGGCTGATGTTGCGGACGACGTTCATGGCGGCGATCTGCGACCGCGCCTCCCAGCCGGTGCCGATGATGCCCAGGGTTGTCGCGTCCTCGCGGGCCATGTACCGGGTGGCCAAGCCGCTGACGGCGCCGGTGCGGATCTGCCCGAGGTCTCGCGCCTCCACAATGGCGTCGAGGCCGCCGTGCTCGAGGCTGTAGAGCAGCACGAGGTAGCGTGTGCGGTTGGGCGCGTTGGGGCGGCGGTCGCTGCCGTAGGTCTTCATGCCGTACACGCCGAAGCCGTGGGCGATGCCCTGCACCGTGCGGTGCATGCCGACGGGGAGCGGCAGGTGTTGCCTCGGCAGGTTGACGGCCTTGCCGTCCGCCTCGTCGCGGAAGACCTGCTCCATGAGGGCGATGCACTCGTCCATGGGGAGTAGGGTGCGAACGTCGTCGTTGCTCAGATAGATGGTCATTGTGCGCTCCAAAGCGAGAATTCAGCGACTTGTGGGCGATGCCCAGTATAGGGGGCGGCAGGGAGCGTCGCAATTGACGGCGATTGCGAGAGCGACTCAGTCGGGGGGACGCGAGGAATGCGGTCGAAGAGTCGAACTCAACATGCGCATGGGCCTCTTGCAGCCGCGACGAAACTTCGAGCGTCGGCGTCTCCAGCGGGCGTCAATGCGACGCTCGGGGGGAGGACACCTCTGGGCACAACTGAAGGGGCGGGAGTGTATCCATGCGGGGCGATCCGAGTCGACGTGAGGGCATCAACGAGGCCGTAGTTTCCGCCATTGCTCGTGTGACCCTTTTCGACTGACCCCCGCCCGGGCTTGCCGATTGCAGGGGACGCAAGGGGCTCTAAACCGATGCCTAGCCGGGTGTGGTATAGTTATGTGTCCGTTTCTTGCCCGTTCCTTTGTATTTTTGGAGGTAATGCCATTGCTTACGCCGGAAGAAAACAAACTTGTAACGGAAATTGGGCCGGAGAGCCCCATGGGTGAACTGTTCCGCAGGTTCTGGGTCCCGGCCTTCCTCTCGCGGGAGCTGGCCGAGCCCGACGGCACGCCGGCGCGCACGCGGCTGCTGGGCGAGCACATCGTTGGCTTCCGCGACACGAGCGGCCGTCTCGGCATCCTGGAGGCGGCTTGCCCGCACCGAGGCGTCGACCTCTCCTTCGGCATCAACGAGGAGAACGGGCTGCGCTGCTCTCGCTGCGGCTGGAAGTTCGACATCGAGGGCAACATCACGGACATGCCTTTCGAGCCGGACGAGGAAGCGGCGGAGATGATGAAGACCATCAAGGCCGTCGCCTTCGGCTCGCAGGAGTGGGGCGGCGTCGTCTGGGCGTACATGGGCCCCAAGGACGAGTCGGCGGAAATGCCGCAATTCGAGTGGGGCGCCCTCCCCGCCGAGAACCGCTTCATCACCAAGTACGTACAGGAGTGCAACTACCTGCAGGGGCTCGAGGGCGGCATCGACAGCACCCGCATCTCCTTCCTCTTCGACATGCTCTTCGGCGACCTGCCCTCGCTGGAGTCGACCGCCGACCGCCTCGTGGAGGGGCTGCAGGACGACGCGCCGGCGCATGAGCAGCCCATCCAGACCGTGGCCGTCAAGACGACGGACTACGGCCTGTTGGTGGGAGCGTCCACGGAGAATGGCCAGGACCAGAGTTCCTGGCAGCTGAACCAGTGGCTCATGCCCTTCTACACCACTCCCAAGCCTGAGGGCAACGGCCTGCTCGGCTGCCTCGCCTGGGTGCCCGTCGATGACCGCAACACCATGGTCTTCGCCATCACCTATCACCCCGACCGTCCGCTGACCGAAGACGAGGTGGCCAAGCGCCGCGCGGGTTTCGGCTACCACCCAACGTTGGAGGAGGGCACCTACAAGCGCGCCCGCAACAAGGAAAACGACTACCTGATCGAGCGCAAGACCTCGGGCGCGAACCCGCTCGCCACCATCTCCAACCAGTTCGAGCTGGCGCTGGTGCTTGAGGAGAGCATGGGCGCGGTGGTGGACCGCTCCAGGGAGCAGCTCGACGAGAACGACATCGCTGTTGTGGCGGCCCGCATGATGCTCATGAAGGCGGCCATTGACCTTCGCGAGGGCACCGAGCCCCCGGCGGCGCACATGGGCGCCATCTACAACGTCCACGCGGCCAACGCGACCCTCGGCAAGGGGGAGACGCTGGAGGACGTGGGGTAGGGGGAGGCACTCTCTAGGCGATCGTCGGGGTTCCCGCCTTCGCGGGAACGACAGATTGATTTGGGAGTTCTAGTGCATAGACACAAGGTAGTGATTCATTGGAGCGATGAAGATGACGTCTTCGTCGCAGAGGAGCCGGAACTCCCTGGGTGCCTCTCCCACTGCGACACGCGGGAAAAAGCCTTGGCCAGCATTACAGAGGCGATGGACCTGTGGATCGACACCGCGCGGGAGATAGGCGACCCCGTCCCGGAACCCAAGGGGTATCCGTCAACGCCCGAGTAAGCCCGCCTCACCCCTCAAGGTGCAGCGCGCCGGCCTCGACGGTGTACGTCGCGACGGCCTCGTGCAGGCCGGGCGGCTCCTCTCCCTCGACCACCGTGACCAGCGCCTGCTCCGCGCGGCACGCCGCCTCCAGCACGTGCTGTCGACGCTGCCCGTCCAACTCCGAGAGCACGTCGTCCAACAGCAGCACCGGTTCCTCGCCCATCACGGCTCGCAGGTAGGTGGCCTCCGCCAGCCGAAGCGAGAGCGCCGCCGTCCTCACCTGCCCACGCGACCCGAACTGCCCCACGTCCAGCCCGCCGACGGTCAATTGCAGGTCGTCACGGTGCGGGCCCACGAGGCTCTGCGCCATCTGCACCTCCCGCTGCCGTCGCTCGGCGAGCAGGCCCATGGCGTGGGCCGCTGCCTCGTCCACTGTCCCAGCGTGGTCGATGCTCGGCGTGTATTCGACCTCGAAGGGGCCGTCGTCCGCCGCCATGGCCGCATAGGCAGCGGCGCTCTCCTGCGCGAGCGCGTCGACGGCGTCCCGCCGCCGCACCGTGACCTGCGCGCCGATGCGGCACAGCTCGCCGTCCCAGTAGCCCAGCTCCGGCGTGCGGGCTAGCCCCTCGCGGATGCGCCGCAAAAGCTGGTTCCGTTGGGTGATCACCCGTTGGTACTGCTGGAGCGCGCGCAGGTAGCCGCGATCGGCCTGCGAGAGCAGCACGTCCAGGTAGCGCCGTCGATTGGCGGGCGAGCCGGTGACGATGTTGAGGTCTTCCGCCGAGAACAGCACGGCTGCGATGGCCCCCACCGCCTGCCCCGCGGGCTTGGGCACGCCGTCGACGCGCAGGCGCTTCTGGAAGACAAGGGCGCCGCGCTCTCCCGGCGCCAGCGCCATATCGACCTGCACCTCCACCGTCGCGCCGCCCCGTCGCTCCGCCGTGCCCGAGACCCTCGTGTACGGCGTCTCCTCCAGCGACGCGAATCGAATGACGTCGCGCTCCTGCTCCGCCCGGGTGGACTTTGTCAGGGCGAGCATCGCCACCGCTTCGAGCAGGTTGCTCTTGCCCTGCGCGTTGCCTCCGCGAAACACCGTCAGCCCCGGCCCGAGGCTCAGCTCCGTGCCGGCGTAGTTTCGGAAGTTCTTGAGCGCCAGGTGTGTCAGGTGCATGGTGGCTTGGCCTGCCTTCATGCGCGGCGTATCGCGCATTGGGTGAACGGCATAGTGTGAACGCCGCCATTCTAGCAGGCTCGCCGTACCTGACGGGGAGCGGTATCGGCGGGGTTTCCCGTCGAATTTCGTCGTTTCGCGGCTGGACAGTCGACGGCGACGGTGTGTTATACTGTGCCATTCAGCCCTGCACGCGGTGTTTTGTGCCTTGCAGACCGACTGCGAGGCGTGTCAGGGGACGCAAATGACGCCTTTTCGTAACGGCGCGTTGTGCGCCGGTGGTATTGGGGCAAAATCTGGGATTGGGTGGCGAAAATGACCCTGCGCGATGTCGTGAAACAGACCCAGTGGGTGTACTCCTTCGAGCAGGCCGATGGCAGCCGCCGCGAACTCCTGGGCGGCAAGGGCGCTGGACTCGCGGACATGACCGCCGCATCGCTGCCGGTCCCTCCGGGGTTCATCATCACCACGGAGGCATGCCGCTCCTACTACGATTCCGGCAAGGTGATGCCGGCGGAGATGTGGGCGCAGGCGCTCGATTCGCTGGCCGTGTTGGAGCGCCAGACGGGCCGTTTCCTCGGCGCACCCTCCGACCCGCTGCTCGTCTCCGTCCGCTCCGGCGCCCCCGTCTCCATGCCGGGCATGATGGACACCGTCCTCAACCTCGGCCTGAACCAGGCCGTCGCTAACGGCATCGCGCGGCGCACCGGCAACCGCCGCTTCGCCCTCGACCTCTACCGCCGCTTTATCCAGATGTACGGCAACGTGGTGCTCGGCATAGAGGCGTCCCACTTCGACAGCGTCCTCGGGGAGCGGCAGCGGCAGGCGAGCGTCAAGCTTGCCTCAGAATTGGCCCCCGATGCGCTGCAACAGGTCATCAACGAGTTCAAGGAGGTCGTCATCCGGGAGACGGGCGAGCCTTTCCCGGACATGCCCAAGTACCAGCTCGAGCGCGCCCTCCTCGCGGTCTTCGACAGTTGGGAGACACGCCGCGCCATCGACTATCGCAACTACAACAGGATCCCCCACGACCTCTACACTGCCGTGTGCGTGGTCGCCATGGTCTTCGGCAACATGGACGACAGCAGCGGCACGGGCGTCCTCTTCACGCGTGACCCAACCACCGGCGAGCGCAGCCTCTACGGCGAGTACCTCGTCAACGCCCAGGGCGAGGATGTGGTGGCCGGCATCGCGACGCCCCAGAAAATCGCCCAACTCCAGCACCAGATGCCGGACGTCTACCAGCAGCTGGACGCCATGGCCAACCAGTTGGAGCGGCACTACAGGGACTCCCAGGACGTGGAGTTCACCGTCGAGCAGGGCAAGCTCTTCCTGCTGCAGACCCGCTCTGCCAAGCGCAGCGGGAAGGCGGCCATCAAGATGGCCGTCGACATGTACGAGGAGGGCCTCATCACCAAGCACGAGGCCCTGATGCGCGTGGAGCCGGACCAGATCTACCAGTTGCTGCTCCCCCGGCTGGACGAGAACGCCAAGGAGGCCGCCGCGGAGGCAGGCCAGCTCATCACCGTCGGCCTTGGGGCCTCCCCGGGCGGCGCAACCGGCCGGGTCGTTTTCACCGCCGACGAGGCCGCGGAGCAGGGACGACGGGGCGTCAGCGTGGTGCTGGTGCGCCCGGAGACCAGCCCGGACGACGTCCACGGCCTCATCGCCTCCAAGGGTGTGCTGACTTCCAGAGGCGGCGCCACCAGCCACGCCGCCGTCGTGGCCCGCGGCCTCGGCAAGCCCTGCGTCGCCGGCGCCGAGCAGATCGAGGTGCGCCCGGAGGAGGGCGTGCTCGTCTGCGGCGACATCGTCATCAACAGCGGTGAAGAGATCAGCATCGACGGCGCGACCGGGGAGGTATTCGTCGGACGAATCGCCACCATCGCGCCCTCCGTCACGGACGACGAGGACCTGACGACGCTACTGGTGTGGGCCGACGAGACCAAGCGTCTCGGCGTCTGGGCCAACGCCGACTACCCCCGCGACGCCGAGATCGCCATGACCTTCGGCGCGGAGGGGATCGGCCTCTGCCGCACGGAGCACATGTTCTTCGAGACGGACCGCCTCGCCATTGTGCGCGAGTGCATGCTCGCCGCCCACGCCGCCATCATCATCCAGGAGGGCGAGGGCGCCTGGGAACGCTACCTCAAGGCGCTTGCGGAGTTGGAGGAGTTCCAAATTTCCGACTTCGTGGGCATCCTGCGCGCCATGAAAGGCAAGCCCGTGGTCATCCGCCTGCTGGACCCGCCCATGCACGAGTTCCTACCGCCCCGCGACGATCTCTTCGCTGAGGTCATCGAGCTACGCGTAACGGGCGGCGATCCGGACGAGTTGCAGGAGAAGCAGAACCTCCTCTACGCCCTTGACGAGATGCGGGAGTCCAACCCCATGATCGGCATGCGCGGCTGCCGCCTCGGCCTCATCTTCCCGGAGATCTACACCATGCAGGTGCGCGCCCTCATCCGGGCCGCCGCGCAGGTCGAGGCCGAGGGCATCGCCGTCGCGCCGGAGATCATGATTCCCCTGGTCTCGCACACCAACGAGTTCAAGAGCCTGCGCGAGACCCTGGAGGGGACCATCCGCGAGTTCCAGGAAGCGACGGGCAACACTCGGTCCTACGAAATCGGCACGATGATCGAGATCCCGCGTGCGGCGCTGATCGCCGACCAGATCGCCCAGTCCGCCGAGTTCTTCAGCTTTGGCACGAACGATCTCACCCAGAACACCTTCGGGTTCAGCCGCGACGACGTAGAGGTCAAGTTCCTGAAGCGGTATGAGGAGGCCGGCATCCTGGAGGAGAACCCCTTCCAGGTTGTGGACCGTGACGGCGTGGGGCAGCTCATCAGCATAGCCTGCAAGCTCGGCCGCCAGGCGCGTCCCGGCATCTCCATGGGCATCTGCGGCGAGCACGGCGGCGACCCCAAGAGCATCGAATTCTTCCACACGCTGCCGCTCGACTACGTGAGCTGCTCGCCGTACCGTGTGCCCGTCGCGAGGCTGGCTGCGGCTCGCGCGGCGCTCATCGCCGACGGCGCCTCCAGCAGCGAGGGGTAGGGGGCGGGGCTGACGCCCTCGGCTGTCCCCGCTATGCTGGCGCCGTTCAAACGCGGAGGCGCCGCATGGCGGATCGCCTCGGATTAGCCTTCATCTTCGGCAACCATCCGCGCTACGCCTCGCCTATGGCCGCGCCAGGCTGAATCTGAGTACGAGCAAGATCAGGACACCCGCTCCAACTATCAGGGCGATGATGATTCCTATCGGGAAGCCGCCCGCTTGCGCCACTTCGACGCGCACGCTGGTGGTGTCGCTGGCGGCGCCGTCGCTGACCGTGTAGGCAAAGATCCCCTCAGTCGTGTCCGAGCCGTCGTGCTCAAAGACTACTGTCGTGCCCATCAACTGGACCGTGCCGTTAACGGCATCGCCGACCGCTACGAGCTGCAGCTCGGCTCCCTCAGCGTCGGCGTCATTCGAGAGCAGTGCCGACGCCTCCAACGAGAGCACCCCACCCGCGTCGACTTCGGCCGTGTCCGGCGCGGCTTCAGGAGGGTCGTTGACCGGCGTCACGACGATGCGCAGAATCGCGGTGGCAACAGCGGCGCCGTCGCTGGCGGAGTACGTAAACTGTCCCTCTGTGGTCTCAGAGCCGTCGTGTGCGTAGACTATCGCCGTACCGTCGAACGAGATGGCGCCGTTGACAGCGCCCTCTACGGTCGCGACGTACAGCGCGTCGTTCTCGGCGTCGGTGTCGTTAAGCAGCAACAGGGCCGGCTCTATTGAGACCCTGGCTCCCTCATCCACTCTGAACGTGTCGTCTGCAGCTACGGGCGGGTCGTTGACTGGCGATACGGCAATGGTCACGACTTGGGTCACGGTGTTGGTCCCGTCGCTGACCGTATACTCGAAGCGGCCCTCGGTCGACTCGGAGCCGTCGTGCTCAAAGGTAACTGTTGCGCCGTCCTGCGAGACCACGCCGTGGGCGGCGGCGCCCACTGAAGTCACGCTCAGGGCGTCGTTCTCCGCGTCCGTGTCATTCTGGAGCAGCGTTGCGGTCTCCATTGTGACCGCGCCCCCCTCTTCGACCGCGGCTGAATCCGGGGCTGTCACCGGCGGCCTGTTCAGCGCGGACGGCAACGCGAACGATCGCCGTGTCGTGGGTGGCGCCGTCACTGACCGAGTAGATGAAGCTCCCCTCAGTCGTCTCCGACCCGTCGTGCGTGTAGGTTATGGTGGCGCCATCCAATGAGACAGTGCCGTTGACCGCATCGCCGACCGCTTCGATGCGTAGGGAGTCGCTGTCCGGGTCGGTGTCATTTCGGAGCAACTCCTCCGCCTCCAACAGGACGGAATCCCCCTCATAGACAAGCGCCCTGTCAGGGATGGCCGTGGGCGGGTCGTTGACCGACGCGATGGTGACGCGCACGACGCCGGCGCCGTCGAGGAGGCCGTCGCTTACGACGTACGTAAAGCCTCCCTCAGCCGTCTCAGTGCCGTCGTGCGTGTAGACTATCGTGGCGCCGTCCAGCGTGACCGCTCCATTGACCGCGCCGCCGACCTCAGTTACGCGCAGGCTGTCGTTCTCCTCGTCGATGTCATTGAGCAACAGCAATGCCGACTCGATCGACGCCGACGCCCCCTCGTCGACCTCGACGGTGTCCGGCGCGGCCACAGGAGGGTCGTTGACCGGCGTTACGGCGACGCGCACGATGGCCGTGTCACTGGCCACGCCGTCACTGATGGTGTACGAAAACCGCCCCGCAATGGTCTCCGAACCGTCGTGCACGTAGGTTACGCTGGCGCCGACCAGCGAGACGCCGCCGTTGGTGGCATCGCCGACCCACGTGACCTGGAGATCGCTGTTGTCGAAGTCAATGTCGTTGAGCAGGAGCGCTGACGCATCCACCGAGACCTCTTCACCCTCGTCAACCTCGGCTGTGTCTGCGGCGGCGATTGGAGGGTCGTTGACCGGCGTGACGTCGATGGGCACGACCCTGGTGATGGAAACGGCCCCACTCCGAGCGGTGTACGTGAAGCTGGCCGTGGACGTTTCCGACCCGTCATGCTTGAAGCCTACCCTCCGTCCCTCCAGCCAGACCCTGCCGTTTATTGCAGCGGTAAACCCAATGTGGCTGTTTATCGCGTACGCAAGTTCCGTGTCTTCAAGCAGGTCTGACACCTCTATGAAGATCGTTGCTCCCTCATTCACTACCGGCGGAGGGCGAGGGCAATCGGGCAAGCCGTCGTGGGTGAGTTCCAAGTCAAGATTGCGCGACAGATGCCAGGGCATACACCCCGTCAGGAAGTTGTTGCTGACATCCAGTTCCTCCAATTGCGCGAGGTCGGCAAACTCGGTCGGCACGCTGCCGATGAGAAAGTTGTCGTTGAGACGTAAGAACTGCAGGTCAGTGAGCCCCGACAACGCCGGGGGAATGATGCCGTTCAGTACGTTCCTGCCCAGGTTCAGTCCTCTGAGGCTCGGGAGGCTGCCGAGACTGGAAGGTATGACGCCGGAAAGCTGATTGCCTTCGAGGCTCAACCATCCCAAGGCGGTGAGACCCGCAAACGCCGAGGGTATTTCACCCGTCAGGCTGTTGTCATCAAGTGTGAGAGCCCGCAATATCTGCAACCGGCCCAGTGCCGCAGGAAGGGGGCCGCTCAACTGATTGCCGCCCAGGTGCAGGTCCGCCAACTGGGTAAGGTTGCCCAGCTCCGAGGGGATAGTTCCGGAAAGGTCATTGTTGAAGAGGTACAAAGTTCTCAGAACCGAGAGACTCCCTAGACCAGGCGGGATGGCGCCGGTAAGTTGGTTGTCGCCCAAGTCCAGGGATTGCAGTTGGGTTATCCCCGAAATCCAGGTGGGGATTCCGCCGGTTAGCTGGTTGTCCCTAAGGTATAGGCCATTCAGCCCAGAGAGTCTTCCCAGCGTGTCCGGAATGCCGCCGGTGAGCTCATTGGATTGGAGGTTCAGCGTAAAGATGTCCCGCAGATTGCCCAACTGCTGCGGAATGTTCCCCGTCAGCTCGTTTGATCCAAGGGCAAGGCTTTCCAGGTTGCGGAGGTTCCCCAGTTCCGGAGGGATCTCACCGGTCAAGCTGTTTTGGGAAAGGTCCAGCACCGTGAGGCTCTCCAGATTGCCCAATTGCCGGGGGATTGCGCCGGAGAGTTCATTGCCGCCCAGTTCTAAACGCTTGAGACCCGTCAGGGCGCCCAATTCCGGCGGAATCCGGCCTGAGAGCAATCGGTTCTCCAGCCGAATCTCGACGACACGGAGCGGCGAGCCTTCTACGGTGACCCCTTCCCATTGCTCTATTGGGATGTTTGCCGACCAGTCCAGTTGCACGTCGCCGGCCAGAGTGTCGCGGTTGCTGAAGAGCGTCTCGCAGTCCTGGACCAGTAGCGGGTTATCTCCGGGGTTGGCTACGGCACCGCTGTCGGCGCAGGAGAAAGCCTGTGCTTCTGCATCGGTGGAGGAGATACCACTGGCCAGGAGCGCCAGCAGGCCCAGCGCGGTCAAAGCGAGCTTCAGGGCCAGCGCGCCCGCACTATGTTCAGTTTGAAGACTATGCAAATCCAAATACCCCAAGAACGATTGTATACGGTACAAACGGGGAGTAGCTCATCGGTATCACACAATAGCATGAACTTTGCCTCGCCGCGGCAGTGAGAGGCGACGTACAATCGGCCCGGATGATGAGTATGGCTGTGATGAGAGCGGCATGGTTGACGCTGGCGTGCCTGACGGCGTTGCTCACAGGCGTCTCTTGCGACGGCGGCGGTCAGTTTGCTCAGTGGGGATACGCAGGGCAGGGGGCGCCGCAGCATTGGGCCGCGTTGTCCCCGGAGTACGCTGCCTGCGCAGAGGGCAAGCAGCAGTCCCCCATCGACGTTGCCGGATACGGCAACAGCAGCGGCGGCGCGCCCATTTCGTTCTCGTACAACACCGACGCCATGGCTATCCGCAACGATGGCAGGATTGTGAATGTTGACTACGGCGCGGGCAACACCCTGAGCGTGGGCCAGCGCGATTACGCATTGAAGTCTGCCCACCTTCATTCACCCTCGGAGCATCTGGTAGACGGGGAGAGCTTTGCGGCAGAACTGCACCTGGTCCATTCGGATGATGACGGCAACTTGGCCGTGATAGGGCTGATGTTCACGCAGGGCCCGCCAAGCCCAATAGTGCAGGAGATTCTGGACGCCGCCCCGGATGCCGGGGACGTCAGCCTCGCCGGCTTCACGCTCAACGCGAAGGGCTTCGCGCCGGACGAAACCGGCCATTACCGGTACGACGGCTCAAAGACGACGCCACCGTGCGATGAACCGGTTGATTGGTACGTGATGCACCGTCACAAGACCATCTCATCAGAGCAGGTTGCCGGCCTGTTGGCCCAGAGCGGCGGCGCCAACAATCGTCCTGTCCAGCCCCTGGGGAATCGCCTGATAACAACCATTCAGCGCTAAGTTGCCCACATTTCCTCATACCCGGCCTTGGCTGTGCTTTCGCCAACTCTTCAAACCGAGCGCACCTATTCCGGCCCCGTCGCGCCGATGATCTGTGACCGCCCTGGAAGCGGAATTGGGGGATTGATTGAAGGGTGGCGCTTTCGTAGTCTGGTAGGTGGCAACGCAACGGTCGGGTGTTAGGCCGCCTCGGCAGGGGTGGATCGGGGCCGGGCGGGCTGAAGGAGGCGAGCATGCAGGACGCCGCCGCTTTTCCGGAACGGCCATCGGCGCCGCAGTTCGTCCGCGCGCCGCGCACGCGTCGAGGGATGCGGGCGCTGTGGGTCGCGCTGATCGCCACCGTGGGCACCTCCTTCGCCGCGCTGCTCTACTTCGGCGCCGAGATCTACCAGATGGCCCCGCCGGTTCCCGAGGCCATCGAGACCACCAACGGGCAGCTTGTCTTCGACCAGGCCACCATCCACAGGGGCCAGGACGTCTGGCGCTCCGTCGGCGGGCAGGAGCTCGGCTCGGTCTGGGGCCACGGCGCCTACACCGCGCCCGACTGGACCGCCGACTGGTCCGTCGCGGGCGCCCGCACGGACAGCGTGGCGGTGGAGGGGGTGGTGTAGGGGGGATGAGGTGGGGCGGGGTAGCGGAAGGCGGGCCGCCCCATACAGCGCGGCGTGAGACAGGTCGTAGCTGTACGGTATAATGCCTTGGGCGCGGCCCGATGCTGCCGCAGTCATCACGCGTTTCCTGTTCAGTTCCCCGCAAATGATTGGAGGCAGCATGCCCCTTCTGGTGAAGATACTCCTGGGACTCCTTGCGCTCGTGGTAGTGGGCGCCGGCGCGGCGACTGCGTTCGTCCTCATCGTCCTAAACAGCCCGAGCGAAAACACCGCACTGTACATCCCCTCGAGCGCAACGGCCTACTTCTCCGTCAACCTTCGACCCGGCCTCCGCCAGACGCTGAACGCCGGCAGCTTCTTCTCCAAAATCGATACCGACGAGCTGGAGGACTGGCGGGAGGAGCGGCTTGACGATATCGAAGAGGAAACGGGCATCCACCCCACTGAAGACACCAGCGACTGGCTCGGTACGGAAATTTCCGGCGCCATCCTCAACGACGATATTGACGACGTGGAGTGGGTCGTCATGCTCCAGATTGCAGACAGGGAGGGGGCGGAAGACTTCGCGGATGACCTTGCCGACGCACTCGCTGAAGAAAACGGCGCGGAAGTCGATGAGGACAGCAGCGACGGCCTGAGCCTCTGGCTCTTCGACGACGACAGCTTCGCGATCGCCGTGAGCGATGACTATTTCATCGTAGGTGACGGCGAGGACACCGTCACGGACATCGCGGAGAACACAGAGGAACCCCTCCGGAGGTCGCTCCTCGATAACGAGGCTTTCACGGCGGCACGGGAGACGGCGCCCTCACCGCGCTTTGCCTTCGGCTTCCTCGACTTGGAGGCGCTCTGGCCGGGTAGTTCGGACTCATTGGGCGCACTCGGCACGTCGGAGGAGCTGAGGGAGGAGTTGGGGGAGAACTGGCCTGTGTACATTTCCATGTCCACCTCCTTCCAGTCCGACGGTGTGCGGGTTGATCTTAGCTATTTCTTGGAAGAAGAGGCCATTGAATGGGACGGCCCTCCCGTTCAGGCCCACCACGCGATGCCGTCCGATGCGCTGGCGGCCATGTCGACCACTCAACTGCTGGAGGCTTGGGAGCAGACGTGGGACATCATTGAAGAAACGGACCCCTACACTGCGGACGACCTTCGCCAGTACCTGCGCGACTTTGAGGCGGAAGTCGGCTTCGATCTGGAAGAGGATGTCCTGGATACGCTGTCCGGTGAGACGGGGTTGGCGCTGCTGCCAAGTGATTTTGACTTCAGCTCCGAAGCCGCCGTCCTGGAGTCCCCGGTCCACGTCTTTTTCCTCGCCGGGGTGGAGGACCCGGAGACCCTGCGGGAAACCGCGGACGGCCTCCTCGACCGCGTTGAAGAGGAGAACGACTACGACTTCACCCGTGTGGACATCGGCGAATTTGAGGCGGTGTCCATTTCCCTGGACCAGGTGGACGAGACCCTCGACGCATACACTCCGAGCTACGTCGTGATGGATGATTGGGCGGCGGTGGGCACCACCTTGGAGAGTCTGGAACTGCTGCATGACTCCGCGTCGGGAAGTGCCGACTCGCTGGACGACAATGCGGAGTTTCGGCGAGTCTTTGATGCGTCGGCGTCCCCGGTGCACTACTTCGTATACGCCAATGTCTTTGCCCTTGTGGAAGCGATCGACGACGCATTGGAAGGCGACGAACGGAAGACGTTCCGCAACGATGTGCGGCCCTACATCCAGAACCTCAGCGCCTTGATGTTCACGACGTCCGTCACCCCACAGGAAGTGCGCATGTCGATGATTCTGACTGCGGTGGAGTAGCGGCACCCGCTCGACCTGTGCTGGCCGAAGGGCACCACGCCGACGGCTACAGGCCGAGGACACCCGCTAGGTCGAGCACGCGCTCCAGGACGTGGTCGGGCGGCTGGAGTTCCGCCGGGAATTGCTTGCCGCGGCTGACCCACGCCGTCTGCATGCCAGAGGACCTGGCGCCCTCGATGTCCGTCACGGGGTTGTCGCCCACGAACAGGACCCCGTCCGGCGACGCCAGCCCAAGCGCCGACATCGCGTCCTGGTAGATGCGCGGGTCCGGCTTGGCGTAGCCCTGCTCTTCCGAAACGATGATGAAGTGCGTCAACGCCTCCAAGCCCGCCGCCCTGCACTTGGCCCGCTGGTTGCGGCCGCTGCCGTTGGTGACGATGCCCCACGGCATGCCGAGGCCGTTGAGGTGCGCGAGGAAGTCGTTGACCGCCGCGTCCGGCAAAGTGTGCCGAGCCATCACCTGCCGGTACCAGCCGTTGAACGCATCGAAGTCGAGGCCGGCTTCGGGCCACTCGGCCAGCCAGCGCTCCCGCATCTCCTGGCGGTCGGAGTACCCGTCGTCGTCCCACTCGACCATGAGGGCAACGGCGTCGGCGCGGCCCAGCGGCGCCGAGGATGCAAGAAACTCCGCGTAGAAGTCTTCGGCCACACCCCGGAAGGCGGCCTCCCGGTCAAAAAGCGTGTTGTCGAGGTCAAAGAGGATGGCGGAGAAGCGTTGGGTTGTCATGTTGGCTCTATTCCGTTCGGTAGAAGAACACTGTTCCTGTCGTCGACCTAGACAGGGTCCAAGTGGCCGGTCAATTGGCGGAGGTACTTACCGGTTGGCAATAATCTTCCCACAACCGGTAACTCAAGGCCTTAACCGAACTAAGATCTTCTTGGTTCAATATGGATGGGAACTCTCTTGCTACCACTGAGGCTATAGTCAAGTGAAAACTTGTAGCTTCCAGCTGCAGGAGCATCATCCTTTCTTCTAATGGGGAAATTCCCAATAACTCAACAAGGTTGGACATTTGGGAGTAAGGCCCACCATGAGAGGCATCAGACGCAGGCTTGTAGAATGTATTGTATGCTTTTCCCCATCCTATCGTTGAACAAATCTGGAGGAGGTTCTTCCTGCCGGACTTTGGAGGAGGAGCCAATTCTCCGGACGGTAGGCCGGCAAATTTCCTCTCTAGCTCTCGAGGATCGAGAGGGAATCTACCGTGCTCAAAGAACTCCCAAATACGCTCCTGAATTTCTCTACTTATGTATTCGAGATCTGCCGCGTTTTCGAAAGTGATCCGCACCAGACTCTCTGCACTTTGCACATCAAGCCACTCAGGTGAGAGTAACAGCGCAATTGAGCCCAGTCGCTTGTGTGATCCAGAAAGCACACTCATCGTCAGAAAGAACCAGTATGCGTCAGCGTCAGTCCTTAACCATTCGGACTGAAATTCAGCCTCCGTCGGATAAGCAGTTAGTTCAAGTGCCTTTAATGTTAAGCCCCTTACTTCCTGCAAGAGTGCGATGCTCATCCTTTTCCACATCCATTTGTGATTAGTTATGCAGCAATAGTAGCCATGAAAGGGCCACACGTTGACCAAGAGAGAAAGTATCTCTCATTCGCCCCGCGCCTACGGCACGTCCATCCGGCTCAGTCGGCGTACCGCGAGCGCGAAGAAGGCGATGGAGACCACCACTGCCCCCACGGCGGCCGTCGAGAACCCGATGGACAGGTCCGCGTTGAACGGGCTTCCCTCCATCCCGTGCATCACGCCAATCGCGTAGCTGCGGATGCTGAGGTAGCGCGTCCCGCTGAGGAAGGTGGTGATAAGCGCCTCCCATAGCAGCACGTACACCAGCCCAAAGGCTAGCGCCTTTGTCGTCACCAGCCCGGCCCAGGTGAAGACGGAGGCGTAGACAACCACGCCAACCGCCGCGCCCACTGCCGCCGCGACGATGACGCCCCCCTCGCGGTCCGGCGGCAGCGCCGTCACCACGACGGCCACGATTACCATGATCGGCCCCGCCACCACGATGGTCGACATCAGCTTCGACAGCACCAGTGACCATCGCGGCACCGGCTTCGTCGTCAGGAGCGAGAGCGTCCGGTCCTCCACCTCGTTGCCGAAGGCCCCCGTGGCGAGCACCATCGTCACCAGCGGGAGCACCAGCGAGACCACGAGCCCCTCCACCACGCCCTCGACGAGGCCACCTTGGTCCACGTCGCCGAGGCGGACTAACAGGTAGGCCAGTCCCACTGGAAACAGGGAGATTGCGCCCAGCAGCAGAAGCCGTTTCGGCGACGCGGCTTGCCGCAGGGACAGCAGGAAGAGCGCGCCGATCACCGCTGCACCACGTAGGAGAAGACGCTCTCCAGCGAGTCGTCCAGCGGCTCGATGCGGTACAGCCGGCTGCCGATCTCTCGCGCCAGCCGCGGCACAGACCGCTGCAGGTCCGCCAGGTTGCGCGTCGTCACCTCGATGGCGTCGTCCTCCAGCCGCACGGACTCCACCGTCTCCAGCCGCACCAGCGCCGCCGCCATCTCCCGCTGCATGGACGCCACAATGCGAACCTGAAATGGCCGCTCGTCCAGCTTCTCACGGATGTCGCGGTGGTTGCCGGACGCGGCGAGTTTGCCGCTCACCACCAGCAGGATGCGGTCGGCTAGCGACTCCACCTCCTCGAGGATGTGGGAGGAGATGAGCACCGTCCTGCCCGCCGTCCTCAACCTCTCGACGAATTCCGCAAACTCGACGCGCTGTCGCGGGTCCGTGCCGTTCAGGGGCTCGTCCAGCATCAGCACCTCGGGGTCGTGCACGATGGTCGCCGCCAGTCGAATGCGCTGCCGCATGCCCCGCGAGTACGTGCCCGTCGGCCGCCCCTGCGCGTCCTGCAGGTTCACCGTCGAGATGGCCCAGTCCACGGCCTCGGGGTCGGTGACGCCCTGCAGCTTGGCCGCCAGCTCCACGAAGCCGCGGCCCGTCATGAAGGGGTAGAGGGCGTCGTGCTCCAGCATGATGCCGACGCGACGGTAGAGCCCGACGTTGCCGACGACCTCCTCGCCCAGCACGCGAACGTCCCCCTGCGATGGCCGCAGCAGACCGCACATCATGCTGAGCAGCGTCGTCTTCCCCGCCCCGTTGGGCCCGAGGATGCCGGTGACGCCCGGGTAGACCTCAAAGGACACGTCGTTGACGGCCACCACATTGCCGTACCACTTGGAGATGGCCTGCACCTCGACGGTCGCGCCGGATTGTGTGCTCATAGACGTAGCCTCCGGTAGCGGTTCCAGAGCGCCGCCGCGGGCAGGGCAGTCCAGAACAGGTACGCGCCGATGGGCACCCAGTCCGGCAACTCTGCCACAGCCAGGGATGAGGGCGACTGCGGCTCGAGGTCAAAGACCATTGCGTTGACATTGTCCGTTACGCCACCAAAGTGCAGCAGGCCGACGTAGGGGGCGTAGTCGCCAATGAGGAAGTCGCAGTCCTCCTGCTGAATGAAGACCTCGTCACCGAATCCTGCTTCCTGGTCGATGCAGTCCTGGGCAAAGGTAAGGCCGTCGGTGACGCCGTTCAACAGGATGTACCCGCCGATGATAATCGCGGCCGCTATGGCTCGACGGGTGGTGAAGGCGGAAACCGCCAGCGTCGCCAGCGAGATGAAGAGCGTGATGAGCGACCCCATCAGCAGGATGCGTGGAATGTCCTCCCAGTTGTCGCGAAGGTAGTCCAGCGGCACCTCCGCCGTCAGCATGAGGCCTGCCATCAGGAGCGCCTGCCCCGAGTACACCAGCACGAGCACAATCACGGCAAGCGCCGCCAGCCGCATGCCCAGGTAGTCCAGCGTGGTCAGCGGCCGGACGAGGTACAGCGGGAGGACGTTGTCGCGGCGGTCCGGCCCCAGCAGTTCAGGGGCCATGATTGCCCCGAACAGCACCAGCACCACGGCCACGATGCCGTAGTAGTCGGCGGGGCCCGGTATGAAGTCGCCCGCTTCCGCCGCTTCGATCAAGTCGCCGATGAAGGCGAGAATGATAACGAAGACAACCGCCGGGATCATCGCGGAGATGAAGAAGAGGATGGGGAGGATCTTGGCCTTGCCGCCGCGCCCTATGCCCAGCAGCGTGCGGACGCCGTTGACAAAGAGGGCCCAGCGCGCGCGGTTCCGCCCCTGCCGCGGGCCCGTGTACCGCTGATAGCCAAGGTCGAAGACTTCGGCTTCCCGGTTAATCATGCCTGCCCGCCCCGGAAGATGTCGGTCAGCGTCCGGCGAGCCGGGGCCAGCCGTCGAAGCCGTGCCCCGGCGTCGACGGCAGCGTTGCGAACGATGTCGTAGTCCTCTTCCCTGGCGTGCTCGATGACCACCAGCGCCCCGTCGACATTCGCCTCGACCCCGCGCTCGGCCAGGATGGCGGCGAACTCCTCGTGCCGGTCCGCCACCTCGATGAGCAGCGTCGCCGTCTCCTGCGTCAGGCTCGCGACGGCCCCCTCCTGCGACAGCAGCCCCGACTCCAGCACGATCACCGAGTCGGCGATGCGCTCCACGTCGCCCATCAGGTGCGTGCTGAGCATGACGCTGATGCCGAAGTTGCCCGCCGTCCGGGCGATGAGCTTCAGCATCTCCTGCCGTCCGTCGGGGTCGAGACCCGCGGTGGGCTCGTCCAGCAGCACCAGCACTGGGTCGTGCACGATGGCTTGCGCCAGCTTCACCCGCTGCTTCATGCCCGTCGAGTACTCGTGTATGGGGCGGTACCGTTCCTCGTCCAACCCCACGTGGCGCAGCACGTCGGCGGCGCGAGTGCGCGCCTGCGATGGCGGTATGCCGCTGAGCTGTGCCATGAGCATGAGGAACTCGGTGGCCGTCATGTCGCTGGGAAGGCACTCGTTCTCCGGCATGTAGCCGATGCGAGCGCGCCCGTCCGGCGACTTGTACGGCTCCTGCCCCAGGATCATGGCGGTGCCGGACGTCGGCTCAATGAGCCCGAGGAAGAGCTTCATGGCGGTGCTCTTGCCGGCGCCGTTGGGACCGAGCAGCCCCGTCACGCCCTCATGCACCTCAAACGACACGCCATCCAAAGCCACAGTGCGGCCATAGTGCTTCGTCAGGGCATGGGCTTCCAGAAGAGGCGGCATGAACACAGGATAGCGTATGAAATGGCGGGGGTGAAGTGGGGTTGGGGGAAATGTGGGGCTAAACGGCAGCCAATTGTCGCGTTAGTGCTTCACGCGCTGCGACATAATCAATGCGTGCCTTTACAACCTTGTCCAATTCGCCTTCCTTCCGATAGTCCGCTGGCACAATACAGTGAACACGCTCTTGCGCGAGTAGCGGTTCTGCTTTCTCCCGTGCTCCTCCAGCGGCGGGATCGAATACCGCTATGGAGAGGCCCCCTAAATCTTTGACTAGTCGGAAACATGGTATGTCCGTGTCGCCGTCACCAAAATAGATCATGTTCTTAAAGGGCATGGGCCGGTCCTTTTCCCTTACGAACTCGTTAATCTTATTGCTGTCGCTCAAGTCGCGAGCATCCTTGTTGATTCGGAAGAGGAATTGTGTTTTGGTTGTGAAGTTCACCGCTTGTGCCGGCCACACCGCCACATCGTTTGCACTAAAGAGGAACTTTGACGCGTAGATTGCCTCGAATTTTTTAGCGATGGACGTTCCCTCAATAATCTCTGTGTTTCCCGAAGAGACTATGTAGTGTTCACTCTGGACACCCTTACTTAGGCAATAAGCATCAATCTGGTCAAACCACTCCTGGACACCAGCAAACAGCTCAACTGCTTTGCCAAGCTTTTGAAAGTCGCTCAGATGTACGGGTAAGTTCTTTTCGTCAGCTTTCCTTAGCATTAGGCGCATGTACATGAGAATGCTGTCCGCCTGGTATTCCTTGGACAGGTCGTTAACCTCTTGCCAGAATTCGTCCTTGGTCATTCCTATGGCTGGAATGAACAGTCCTTCCTGAACATTGCCGGGCGCCAACGTCCCATCAAAGTCGTAGATAAGTGCCATTGGTGTGTATCTGCTTGGCATTCCGTCGAAACTCCTTTGCGATCTGTCTTTGGTTAGGCGGATGCAGCCTGACTGTCCGCAAACTGCCCACGGACCTCGCCCGTGCCTACAAACTGGGACAAGAGCCGATAGTTTCCCTGCTCGTGGCGGACACGCCCGGCGATGATGGCGGGGTGTACCCCCAGGGTCTGGGCCAGGCTCATCACTCTCATGGGCGAGGGGTTTGTCCGCACAGGAGCGGCATCCCAGACGTCTCCCGGTATCAGGGAATCCTGTGCCAGCCAGTCGGCCTGCGCTTCCTTTGAGTCCCCTCCACCGGCTTCCATGTCGCGCAGGCTGAGGTCATCAACAAAGGCAGTCTCATCATCGTCGTCGTCCAGATGGAGGCTGACGTGGGCCAGCTCATGGAGGAGGGTGAACCAGAAGTGGTCTATTCGGTCATACCGCAGCGTAAGTCCCACCACCGGCCTGCCGTCGTCCAAGAGGAGGGCCGCACCGTCCAAGTAGGTCTTTGGGAGGTGGGGAACGACCTCGAACCCGACTCCAGATTGGGCCAGCATTTCCCGGGCTTTCGATGGGCCGTCCTCGTCGGCGCTGAGTTGCGCGACGCTTCGCAGGAACGAGGGGGTGATGGACCCTGGTGTGTACGGTGATATCGACATCCGTTCGCGCGCCTTCGCCATCACCTGCCAGCACCAGGCCTGAAGCGCGTAGTCGTCAGACTTGGCGTTAATGCGCCTGTGGTCATTCTTGCGGTAGAGCATCGCCCCGACGGGCGTTGGGCTACCGGCCCTGCGCATCAGGTCGGAAACCAGCTCCTCGGCGTGGTCCTTGAGCCGCGGCGCGTTGGGTATCCAACCGGCATTCACCATTGCCCGTAACGGGAACCTGGTCCACTCGATGTCCTTCTCAGCTGCGGGCATACTGGCGCCGGGCTGCTGCAGCAGGACATCCGCTGGTATGCCAAAGTGCTGGTGAAGGGCACGGGCCATTGGCATGGTGATGGCGCGCTTGCCTGCGAGCACCTCTGAAACCTTGGCCCGGCTACCGATGAAGGGAACCAGATCGCGCGGGGTCAGTCCGCCTTGGTCCATACGAAACTCAATGGCGGCGACCGGGTCCGGGTAGCCAATCTCCTCCGTCTTTGACTCAAAGTGCTCCGCCAGGTCGCTCAACACGTCCAGCTCGACACGCGCAGGATGGTCTTCGTCCTCTATTTGCCCATCTTCCCCGGACAACTGATCAAGAAGCTTCTGGATTCTGTCCATTGCTGCGTCATAGTCCTCTTTTGTGCGAATGGCCCGGATCCGTTCCATCGCTATACCTCCTCGACGTCGATGCGCTCGTATTCATCGTGGGTTCCCACGAATCTGATGTACACGCGACGCCCTGGATAGAACACTCGCGCCACAATTCTGTAGCTACCGCCACTAATCCTGAATACCACCTTATCGCTGCCCACGATGCTTGCCTTGGGGAACCGCTCCAATACTTGGTCCGGCCTTTCCCAGTCCGCCTGCTTCACTTCTAAAAACCAAGCTAGAAGAGCTTGTTTCGCTTCTGAATGAAGTTCATAGAAGTTGCTAAGCGCTTTCTTGGAGAAGATTCGCACGGTTGCCTATAGCCCATCCCATCTCGGAATTATTCTACAGTGTTCCCAAAAAGTTAGCAATAACAGTATTCCCAGGAAGTGACAATACACTTGGAGGAGTAGTGAGTCAAGGCTAAATTGCGCCGTCTAAGCCCCTTTCAAGGGTGGCGGGCCCTCCCCCCTCCCTTGCCGCCGCTGCTGCGCATCCGCTAGCATGCCCCATGCAAGCCCGCAGCGGCTCGGCCATCTCACCCATTCTCTGGAGGCACCCCACCCACTATGCGCGCGACCAAGATCATCGCCACCCTTGGCCCGGCCACTGCCGCGCCCGAGCGCGTCGAGGCGCTCCTGCGCGCCGGCGTCGACACCGTGCGCCTCAACTTCTCCCACGGCTCCCATGACGACCACGCCCGCCTCGTGGGGCTGGTGCGTGAGACGTCGGATCGCTTGGGGAAGCACGTCGCCGTCCTGCAGGACCTGCAGGGGCCGCGCATCCGCACAGGCCCGCTCAAGGGCGGCGGCCCGCTCGAGCTCCGCCTCGGCGAGGACCTCCTCATCGTCCAGGAGCCCGTGGAGGGCGAGGACGGCCGCATCAGCAGCACCTACCCGGGCATCCATCGCTTCCTCGAGCCCGGCAACCGCATCCTCCTCGACGACGGCCGCCTGGAGGCCGAGGTGCTCGCCATCGAGGGGTCGGACATCCGTTGCCGGATTACCAAGGGCGGCCTCCTGGGCGAGTTCCAGGGCATCAACCTGCCGGGCGTGCGCCTCGACATCCCAACCTTCACGGAGAAGGACCGCGATGACCTCGACTTCGGCCTCAGCCTCGGCGTCGACTGGGTTGCCATGAGCTTCGTGAGCAGCGGCGACGACGCCAAGCCCCTGCGGGCGATGATGAAACAGCGGCTTGTGCGGACGCCCATCATCGCCAAGGTCGAGCGTGCCACGGCCCTCGCCAACCTCGACGGCATCCTCCGCGCCTTCGACGGCGTCATGGTCGCCCGCGGCGACATGGGCGTTGAGCTCTCGCCCGAGGAGGTCCCCGTCTGGCAGCGCGTCATGCTGCAGCGGGCCCGGGTCCAGGGCAAGCTCGCCATTGTCGCTACCCAGATGCTCGAGTCCATGATCAACGAGCCCCGGCCCACGCGCGCCGAGGCCTCGGACGTGGCCAACGCCGTGTGGGAGGGCGCCGACGCCGTCATGCTCAGCGGCGAGACGGCCATCGGTGCCTACCCCATCGAGGCCGTCTCCGTCATGGCCCGCATCATCGACCGGGCCCAGGCGACCGCGTCGCTGGAGGACCCCGGCGACTTTCGCGAGCGTCGCGTCGAGTCCCAGGCCGTCGCCCGCGCCGCATGCCGCATGGCCGGAGACCTCAACGCCAAGGCCATCGTCGTGTTGACGAGCTCCGGCGTCACCGCGCACCGAGTGAGCCGTCATCGGCCCGATGCGCCCGTTGTCGCCCTGACGTCAAGTCCAGAGGTTGCCCGGCAGATGAACCTCTGGTGGGGAGTGCTCCCAGTGGTGACGGGCCTGCCGCAGATCACCGTCAGCAACGCCGAAATCGTCGATACCGCGCTGCTTGCACATGGGTTGGTGGAACACGGCGACCAGATCGTGCTGGTGGGGTCGGCCCCGTTCGACGCCCGGACGCCCACCAACTTCCTCTGGGTGCGTCGCGTGATGGAAGTGTGACCACTTGGGAACGAGTGCTGAGGTGCGAAGCTCCTGTTCGCCCTGAGCCCGTCGAAGGGCGCATGGTGCGAGTGTGGCGCCAGAGCCTTCCCCAACGGAGCAAATCCCTTTATCATGCGCCAGGATTACGCCGGGAGTGGATATGGATACGTTTGAACAGGCGTTCAGCGCCACGGAAAAAGCCGCGGACTCGACCCTACGGTCCGCCAATGGCTTGGTGCGTCAAATCAAGGAGTTGCAGAAGGCCGCTAAAGTCGGAAACATCGCTGGCATCAAGCGCGCGCAGGAGCGGATCGAAGCTGGGTTAGGTGTGCTGCGTCAAGAGGTGTTCAACTCCGCCGCGTCTTGGCCCTTTCCTTACGACGAGGAGGAGCAGTACCTCAAGACCGGATACATAGCAGAGCTTCACCAGGTGGTCCAAGGGTTAGGCTTGAAGGTGCACGAGCGGGACGGGCGGCTGGTTGCCCACCCCTCAATGGTGCGGGTCCTTCCCGGGGAGCGAGCGGTCAGGGTCGACAAGAAGCAAACCTCCAACATCAGGCCGTCGCATCTAGCGGAGGTCCTGTTGGCGAGCCAGAAAAAGCCTGTCCGGTATCAGTCGGCGGCCTTTCTGGAGGCAATCTACATCGTCTACAAAGACTATGTGGGCGAAGATAGTCCCGAACGCTTCGTAAAGGGCAGTGGGCGCGTCGTGCCCCTGGAGGAGATCTACAAGCGGCTCACCTATCTGCCCGGCAGTAGCCGGGAGTACGAGCGCGCCGACTTTGCCCGGGCCGTATATGACCTGGACGCTAGCGGCGTGCAGAAGACGCGGTCAGGAGCCACAGTTTCTTTCCCATCGTCCACTGGCACGCGGAGTTCCCGAGGGCTGTTCACCTTTGTGGGACCGGACGGCGCCGACGTCCAGTACTACGCAATCCGGTTCACCGAGGCGGGCTAGTGCCGAACACCATCCCCCTCCGCAACTGGCTGCGCTACATCGATCAAGAGTACCTGTCCACCTTCATCCGGGAGGGCGGCGCTTCCGTCAAGTTCGCCGTGACCCCAGACACGCTGAAGCCGGACCTGGATGCAGCGCTACAGGCCCGGTGTCGGGAGTTGGACTACCTGTTCGTCAAGTTGGACGCTACGGAGATACGGGCTCACATGCCGCAGGACATCTTCTTCGGCCTGGCCAAGCAGCTCGATTGGCGGCGGCTAGCCAGACGCAGGATCCTGCGTCTGGCTGCAGAAAAGGGCTATCACGTCGAGGGCATCGACCTCCAAGCGGATGGCAGTGTCTTCGAGGTCATCGCCCGCGCCAACCGCCTTGAATCGCAGTTCATGCTGAGCGAAATCAGACCGGAAATTCAGCACAGCGTCTTTCGAAATACGCAGATGGCTAAGGACTTCCGCGTGTGCATGACCCAGCTTTGCTTGCTGGAAAACACCGGCAACGGCGGGGGATACACCGGCCAGCCGTTGTTGGACTGGCTGAGCGGCGTCAACACGCGCGTCAGCAACGTTCGTCCCTTCTCCATCTACACCCCCATCAATCGTGCCACAGCCAGGCACTTCATTGAGTCGGCCCTACAGTGGGTCCGTCACGCGGGGCACGCCGGAACCGTTGTCCTGCTGGACAACTCCCGCGTGACCATGGCCCCCAACCCCAGAGACGGCCAACGCTACTACACTAAGGCCACGGCCATGGAGCACTACGAGTTGCTGCGCCAGTTTGTAGACGGCGTGGACCGGCTGTCAGGAACGCTGCTGGTGGTATCAACCGCCTCCGAGTTCCTTGACGAACACGCCCCGAAAGGTTATGGCATCTACCAAGCCCTGCGCACTCGTGTAATGGACGACGTGCACGACAGGAACTTGGTCAATCCTGTCGCCTCCTTGGTGAGGCTGGCATAAGGAGGTCGGCAGAGTGGTTTTTCAGTCTGACGGCAATTCTGCCCTAGCTTATCGCTCAGCCTTGGAAGCGCTGCGCAACGGTGTGCCCAATGGGGAGGCTGTACGCATCTTGGGTTGCAACCAGCCGCAGGCTGAAGCCGAGTTCTCTGAGCTATTGGCCAAAGCCGGAGACGCCGCCACCCCCCCGGAAAGCGCTATGGGGATGCTGGTTTCCGGTGATTTCGGCACCGGCAAGTCCCACCTGCTCACCTACTTGGAAGGCCAGGCCTTGGACCGGGGATTCGTATGCAGCAAAGTGGTCATCAGCAAGGAAACGCCGCTCTTTGACCTGGGTAAGGTGTTCAAGTCGGCGGTGGAGAGCGGACGCATGCCGGACCACAGCGGGCGGCTCATGGAGGAGTTGGGGCTGGCGTTGAAGCCGGGTTCCCAGGCGTACGACCAATTCTATCGCTGGGCGCACGAAACGGACCGGCTCAGCCAGATATTTCCCGCCAGCCTGCGGGTGCACGAAGATTCCAGCGACAGCGAACTGAACCATGAAATCGAGGGGTTTTGGGGAGGAGACCGCATAAGAGTCGCGCGGGTCAAGGGCGGGCTGCGACAGGTCAGGCAGTTGCAATCCTACTCCTTCACTGCCCAAAAGGTCGCGGATCTGCCGCCGCAGCGGATGCGTTTCGCCACTGAACTGATCAAGGCCGCCGGGTACAAGGGCTGGGTTGTGCTGCTTGATGAGATAGAGTTGGTCGGCTCTTACTCTTTGTTGCAACGGGGCCGGTCCTATTCGGAGCTTGCTCGCTGGATGGGTCAGGTCGTGGGTGAGGCGCACCCGGGCCTAGTGGTGGTGGGAACCGTTACCGATGACTTTGCCACTGCAATCATTGACCCGGCGGGTACGAAAAAGGACCGGGACTACGTGCCCGCAAGGTTGCAGGCCCGCTATACAGACATCGTCGCCCGCGCCGAAACGGGCATGCGTTTGCTCGAGCGGCAAAGCATGAGATTGAACCCGCCCACTGACGATGATGTTCAGAGAACGATTGAGAAGCTACGGGAAGCCTACCGCGTGGCCTACCAATGGGATGCCCCGAGGTTGGGGATCATGGCTGGCGGCGTCGGGTTTCAGAACAGGATGCGCTACAAAGTCCGCTCTGCTATCAACGAGTGGGACCTGATGCGGGTCTATCCCAATTCCCGTCCGGATACGGTGAGCGACGAGTACCGCCCAACGTATGAGGAGAACCTTGACCTGGAGCGGGAGTCCAAGGACGACGCGGAGGATGGCTCCTAGCGGCCCGCTAGCGCCCAGGGGGAGTGTGGAGTTGTCGATTCCCTTCAACGATTTGACCGTGGCTGACGCCGCCGTGGCTGCCTGGCTGCGGTTCGCCCGAGAGGCGGACGGCGGCATTTGGGGCGCTCTCTTTGAAACCTCCGGCCAGGGCGACCCTCTGTCGTTCTGCTTCACTCGCGTGGATCTGCGCGACCCGTCTCTCGACGATAGCGTGGACGCCGGAGCCTCGGCCCTAACGTCGCTCGTTAAGACCCTCTTCCAAGTAGCCCAGAGGTCCCCTGCCCTGGTTTTCTGCCTTGCCGAAGAACTGCCGCCTGGGGTCATAGAAGCCGCTATCCGCCCACAGATGCCCTTCTGCCGTATCAGCCCTACCGCAGAGCCGGCCCGCGCAAACGGGGGCGGCAGTCCGGCCACCGGGACCCCCGCGCAATTGTCGTGGGCGGTGGGGCAGCCCAGCGAAGGCTCGCTCGCACGCCATCTCTTAAGTGAGCTGCTGGAACGGAGCGAACCCTGGGAGCCGTTGCGCCGGGCCGGTGAGGCTTTGGCGGAAGCCTTCGCTGACGAAACAGTCCGGGCCATGGTCGCCCTTCCCGCGCTTACCACCGTCGTGGTCCTGCCTTCGCCACCCCAGCACCAAGAACAGCAGGCCACCCAACCGCCCGCAGGGCTCCAGGGTGAGTGGCGCGGCCTCACGTTGGCGGAGCGGCTCTGGCGGGTCCTGGCCGCCCCCGTCTGGAGCCCCGGCATCGCCCCGGACGTCCGCCTGGACTGGCCCGGTGCATTGATGCCCTTCCAGGTGGAGGGCGTCCAGGCCCTGCTGTCCAACGATCGGCTGCTGCTGGCCGACGATATGGGCTTGGGCAAGACTCTGCAGGCCATAGCCGCCCTGCGGATTCTCCATGCCCGTGGGGAGTCGGCGTCGTGCCTGGTGGCCGCCCCGGCAAGCCTGTTGGGTCAGTGGCGGCGTGAAATCGCCAAATGGGCGCCGGAGTTGTCCGCCATCATCGTCCAGGGCAATACGGCGGACCGGGCGTGGCAGTGGGCAGCGGACCGAGACGTAACCCTGGTGAGCTACGAGACGCTGCGCTCGGACTTCGGCGGGAATACGCAAGCGCCGGTGCGCCGGAGGACTTGGGACGTCGTCATCGCTGACGAGGCCCAGCGCATCAAGAACCGCAACGACACCAGCAACGCGTTGAAGGGACTGAAGCGGGTCCGCTCCTGGGCCCTGACAGGGACGCCCATAGAGAACCACGAGGAGGAACTGGCCTCCATCCTGGAGTTCGTTGACCATGACGGCTCCGGGACACCCAAGCACTACCTGCCGGGCGTGGAGTTGCAGGCTCGGCACCGGGAGCTGCAGCTTCGGCGCAAGAAGGCCGAGGTGTTGGACGACCTGCCGCCCAAGCAGGTGAGCAAGCTGACCATAGAGCTGAATCCCACGCAACGGGCAAGTTACGACAATGCCGTCCGAGACGGGACCGTCCATCTCAAATCACTTGGCGCCGACGTTCGCGTCCAACACGTACTTGAACTCATCACCCGGCTGAAGCAGATCTGCAACGCCGACCCCAAGACCGGCGCGTCCAGCAAACTGGAGGACATCAAGGAACGGCTGGGGGCGTTGGCGGCACAAGGGCACAAGGCGTTGGTCTTCTCTCAATACACCAACGATATCTCCGGCGTGGATGCCGCTGTCAACTTCCTGCAAGAATTCAACGCCTTGAGATTCACGGGCGACATGTCCCACGAGGAACGCGACGCGGCCATCGAAAAATTCAAGGCCCATGACGAGCACAAGGCTCTGGTGCTCTCACTACGTGCCGGCGGCCTTGGTCTGAACCTGCAAGAGGCGTCCTACGTGTTTCACCTTGACCGCTGGTGGAATCCTGCGGTGGAGCGGCAAGCCGAGGACCGGGCCCATCGCATGGGCCAGACGGCGAAGGTCAACGTCTTTAAATACTCTTGCGCAGACACCATTGAGGCGCGCATCGACGAGATTCTGGAACGCAAGCAGGGCATTTTTGACCAGCTTGTCGACGATGTTTCCCTGGACCTGTCCGCCCAACTGAGCCGCGACGAGCTCTTCGGTCTCTTCAACCTCTAGCAAGGGTGCCTACCCCTCCCCACGCCCCCACAGCGGGTGCCGGAACGTCGGGTTGGCGTCCCGGTGCCACGAGCGCTGCCCCGGCGCGGCCGCCTCCGCCTCGGATTCCGTCTCGGCCTCCGAGACCATAGGCCGCTGCCGTCGCGACGGCGTCCCGCCCGCGAGCGCGTTGAGGTGTCGAGCGAGGTCCATCAGCGCCGCCAGGTTGTGCACCGGCAGCAGGTCGTCGATGTACGGAGTCGCCGCGCGAAGCCCCTGCGTCAGCGGCTCGTAGTCCTCGTTGCCCGCCAGCGGACTGAGCCAGATGAGCCGCCGGCTGCTCCGTTGGAGCCGTTCCATCTCCCGCCCCAGCAGCTCCGGCTCGCCTCGGTCCCAGCCGTCGGACACGACGAGCACGATGGAGCCCCACCCCAGCGTCCGGCGCGCCCACGTGAAGTTGAACTCCTTCAGCGCCGCCCCGATGCGTGTGCCACCCGACCAGTCCGGCACCGCCTTGGCCACGTCGCCCACCGCCTGGTCGATGTCCCGGTGCTGGAGCTGCTTGGTGACCCGCGTGAGCCGCGTGGCGAAGAGGAACGCCTCCACCTGCCCGTTCAGCCCGCCGTAGAGGCAGTGGATGAAGTGGAGCAGCATCCGCGTGTAGCGCTCCATCGACCCGCTGACGTCGCAGATGACCACCAGCTTCCGAGGCTTCTCCTTGCGACGGCGATGCCGCAGCTTCAGCAGCTCGCCGCCGTACTGCGCGTTGTCGCGGAGCGTCCGACGCAGGTCGAGCGCGTGCCCGTTCCCGCGCTCCAGCCGCCGCGAGCGCCGTGTGCCCGGGTCCCACGCCAGCGACGCCAAGAGCTGTCGCGCCTGCGTCATCTCCGACGGCGTGAACTCCGAGAAGTCCTTCGACTGCAGCACCTCGCGAGCGCTGAACGTGCGGGTGATGTCGATGCGGTCGCCGGGCTCCGCACTGTCCTGTTCCTCGCCCCCCGCAGCGTCCGAGGGCTGCCCGAGTGGCGGCGGCCCCGCCTCCACGTAGCGGTAGCGTCGTTTCTCGCCCATGGAGCGCAGGTCCATCGTGAAGGTCTGGTCTTTGCGCTGACGCCAGAAGACCGAGAAGGCCTCGTCGAAGACCGGCAGGTGCTCCCGCCGGTGTACCAGCAGCGTACGAAGCGCCGCCTGGACGTCCGCCCGTCGACGCAGGCCGATGTCCTCCAGCACGTGCACCGCGTCGAGCATCCGCCCCGCGTGCACGTCCAGCCCCAGCCGGCGCAGCAGCCTGCCGAACAGCAGCAGGTTCTGGAGGATCTGGCCCTCAATGGGGCTATCCGCGTCTGCCACCGCGACCCGCTCCCCGGTTCGTGGCCCGCGCCAGCAGCGCCCGCGTCTGCTCCCCGCGGACGTTCTGCACGTCCTCCCGGTACTTCAGCATCACGCCCAGCGTCTCGTCGATGACCTCCGGCGTCAGTTGCTCTGTGTTCAGGCTGACCAGCGCGGCTATCCAGTCCAGCGTCTCCGCGACGCCCGGCACCTTGTACAACTCCGCGCTCCGAAGCTCCTGCACGAAGGCCGTCACCTGCCCCGCCAGCCGCTGCGACGCCCCCGGCGCCTTGCTGCGGACGATCTGCGTCTCCTTGTCCAGGTCCGGGTAGTCGATCCAGTAGTAGAGGCACCGCCGCTTCAGCGCGTCGTGGACCTCCCGCGTCCGGTTCGACGTGATGACGACGACCGGCCGCGACTCCGCCGTGTACGTGCCGACCTCCGGCACCGTGATCTGGAAGTCGGAGAGCATCTCCAGCAGGTAGCCCTCGAACTCCTCGTCCGCCCGGTCCAGCTCGTCGATGAGCAGCACCTTGGCGTCTTCGCCCTCCAGCGCCTGCAGCAGCGGCCGCTTGATCAGGAACTCCTCGCTGAACAGCTCCTTCTCCGCCTCCTTCCGGTCGACGTCGCCCGACACCTCGAGCAGCCGCAGGTGCAGCAGTTGCCGAGAGTAGTTCCACTCGTACACCGCCTGGCTGACGTCCAGCCCCTCGTAGCACTGCAGCCGGATGAGCCGCGCGTTCAGGGCCGAGGCCAGCGCGCGGGCAACCTCCGTCTTCCCGACGCCCGCCTCGCCCTCGAGGAAGAGCGGTCGCCCAAGCTGCAGCGCCAGGTACACCGACATGGCGAGCCCGCGGTCGGCGACGTACATCTCGCCCCGCAGCGCATCCTGCAGTGCGTCGACGGACGTTGGTTTGGTGGGCGCGGTCGTCTGCTCCACGGTCAGGGTCCTCCAGGTTGTATGTACTGTGGTTCGATCTTATAGAGCCCTCGGTCAACGCGAAGAAAGTAGCCGTAGCGGGTTGCATGATGCGAAGGAGCGTTAACGCAGCACCGGCTGGTGACGTGGGTTCGCACGGTGCTTTTTTTAAGGTGAGGCAGGGCGCGAATGGCCTCGGCACAGGTGAACGTAGCGTTAGGCGACGCCACGCTCAAGCGCCTGGCGGCGTCGAGTAGCTGCTCATGAACGGGAACCATTCAGTGCCATCCTCCAGACGGGTGCTATGCGATTTGGAAGAAAGGGGGCGGCACGCTCGCCGCCCCCTCATTGTGCATGGTTACGGTTGGTGGGGGCTACCCCGCGCGAGAGACCGCGGCCTCCAGTGCGCGTCGTACGTACACGGCCGCCATCGCCTGCCGGTACTCATTGGAGGCGAACACGTCTCCCATGCCGTCTCCCTGGAAGTCGCCGGACACGGCGCCTGCCGCCGCTGCCAGCGCGTCTGCGCTCACGCCCGACCCGGCCAGCGCCGCCTCAACGGACGATGCCCGTGTCGGCGTCGACTCCACCCCGCTCACCACCACGCTCGCGGACGAGCACACCCCGCCCGCAACGCTGACGATGACCGCGGCCCCGACGACCGAGTAGCGCGACGCCGGGTGTGCGAACTTGACGTACGCCGTGCCGGAACCGGCTGCCACGCCGGGCACCGACACGCTGGTAAGGATATCGTTGTCCTCAAGAACGTTCTCAAGCAGGCCCGTGAAGAAGTCCGCCGCCGCGATGCCTCGGTCCCCGCCCGGGCCGGTGACGTTAAACGTCGCGCCCAGCGCTGTCAGGACCGACGGCAGGTCGGATGCCGGGTCGCCGTGCGACACGTTGCCGCCGATGGTGCCCCGGTTGCGCACGGCGGGGTCGCCGATGCCGGACGCCGCCTCAGCGAGCACCGGCGCGCGCTCCTGCACCAGCGCCGACGCCGCGATCTCTGCGTGCGTCGTAAGCGCCCCGATGGCGATGCCGTCACCGTCCTCGCAGACGCCCTTCAGGTCGGCGATGTGCCCGATGTCCACCAGCGTCGGCGGCGAGGCCACGCGCAGCTTCATCATCGGCAGCAGGCTGTGCCCGCCGGCCAGCAGCTTTGCGCCCTCGTTGTTGGAAAGCAGTTCCACCGCCTCGGCAACGGAGGCGGCGCGGTGGTAAGTCAGTTGTGCTGGAAACATGCTTAGCCTCCGTTCCGCGCGTCGTTCATGGCGCGCCAGACCTTTTCGGGCGTCAACGGCATGTCGATTGCATTGATGCCCAGCGGCCGCAGCGCGTCCATGACGGCGTTGTATACCGTCGGCGTCGACGCGATGGTGCCCGCCTCGCCGACGCCCTTCACCCCCAGCGGGTGGTGCGGCGACGGCGTCGTCGTTGACGAGACGTTGATGTCCGGCAGCAGGTCCGCCCTCGGCAGTGCGTAGTCCTGCATGGTGCCCGTGAGCGGCTGACCGTTGTCGTCGTAGACCACGCCCTCCCAGAGGGCCGGGCCCACGCCCTGAACGACGCCGCCGTGCACCTGCCCCTCGACGATCATCGGGTTGATCTGCACCCCGCAGTCGTCCACCGCGAAGTACTGTTGCAGGGCGATGTGCCCCGTGTCCGGGTCCACTTCAATCACCGCCAGGTGCGCCCCGAACGGGAACGTGAAGTTCGGCGGGTCGTAGAAGGCGCTCGCCTCCAGCCCCGGCTCCATGCCCTCAGGCATGTTCCACGCCAGGTTCGCCATCAGCGCGATGTCCTGGATCGTCTTGGCCTGGTCGGGCGACCCTCGAACGAAGAACCGCCCGTCCTCGTACTCGATGTCCTCCTGCGCGGCCTCCAGCAGGTGGGCCGCCAGCGCCTTGGACTTCTCGTTCACCTTGCGGGCTGCCACCGCTACCGCCGCGCCCGAGACCGCCGTGGTGCGGCTGCCGTAGGTGCCCCAGCCCATGGGCGTGATGTCCGTGTCGCCGTGGATGACCTCCACGTCCTCCACCGGCACGCCGAGCTCATGCGAGATGATCTGCGCAAAGGTCGTCTCCTCCCCCTGCCCGTGCGGCGAGGAGCCCACCATGACGTTCACCTTGCCCGTCGGGTGGAACCGTATGATCGCGCTCTCCCACAGGCCGCCCTGGAAGCCGACGGCCCCCGCGACCTGTGACGGGCCAAGCCCGCAGATCTCCACGTACGTCGCCACGCCGATGCCCACCAGCCGCCCCTCGGCGCGTGCCTGTGCCTGCGCCGCCCGAAGCCCCGCGTAGTCCGCGTTCTCCAGGCAGGCGTTCAGCGTGATCTCGTAGTCGCCGCTGTCGTAGATGATGCCGGTTGCGACGTCGTGCCCGTTCTCGAACTTGGGGATCAGGTTCTTGCGCCGCAGGTCCACCGGGTCCATGTCCAGCTTGGCCGCCATCAGGTCCACCAGCCGCTCGATGAGCATCGTGGCCTCCGGGCGGCCCGCGCCGCGGTAGGCGTCCACCGGCGTCCCGTTGTTGAAGACGCCGTACACCGTGCCGGAGATGTTCGCGATGTTGTACGCGCCCGAGTACATCAGGCCGTGCAGGATCGTCGGCACGCCCGGGCTCGCCGTCGACAGGTACGCGCCCAGTCCGGCGTAGACCTTCGTGCGAAGGGCGGTGATGGTGCCGTCCGACGTGGCAGCCATCTCCACTTCCTCGACGTGGTCGCGGCCCTGCGTCGTGGCCAAGTAGTTCTCGCTTCGAGTCTCCGTCCACTTCACCGGTACGCCCAGTTTCATGGCGCAGAAGCACGCGATGGCCTCGTCCGGGTAGTAGGGGATCTTGCTGCCGAAGCCGCCGCCGACTTCCGGCGCGATGACCCGTATCTTGTGCTCCGGCACGCCCGTGACCACCGAGGTCAGGAACCGGGCGATGTGCGGGTTCTGCGAGGTGCTCCACAGCGTCAGCTCGTTCATCGCGTTCATGTACGACGCGATGGCCGCGCGCGGCTCCATCGGGTTGGCGATGAGCCGCGGCAGCGTGATCGTGTCGCTCACGGTCACTTCCGCCTCGGCGAAGGCCGCGTCCGCGTCGCCGCCAGCCACCGCCCACGTGAAGGCGATGTTGTTGGGCACGTCGTCGTGGAGCTGCGCCGCGCCGTCCTGCGCCGCCGCCCTCGGGTTGATGACCACGCCCAGCGGCTCGTACTCGACTTCGATGTGCTCCAGCGCGTCCTCCGCCTGGTAGCGCGTCTCCGCGACCACCACCGCCACCGCGTCGCCGACGTAGCGGACGCGGTCCTTCGCGATGGCCGGGTGTTCGGGGGTCTTCAGGTCGGAACCGGGGATCAGCCACGCGCAGGGCAGACCGCCGATGACGCCGTCCGTGTCCGCGCCGGTGTAGACCGCCACGACGCCCGGCTGCGACGCCGCGCCGCTCGCGTCGATGGACGTGATGTTCGCGTGGGCGTGGGGGCTGCGGAGGATCGCCGCGTGGACCATCCCCGGCAGCTTGATGTCGTCCGTGTAGGGCGCGCGGCCCGTGATCAGGCGCGGGTCCTCACGGCGCCGGATGCCGGAACCGAAAGAGCGTGTAGTCATAGCTTAGCTCCCTCCCATGACGCTGGCTGCCTCTTCCACCGCTCGCACAATGTTCTGGTACCCCGTGCAACGGCAGATGTTGCCCTCCAGCGCATGCCGGATCTCCTCCCGTGAGGGAGAGGGGTTGTTCTTGATCAGCTCCTCTGAGGCCATGATCATGCCGGGAGTGCAGAACCCGCATTGCAGGCCGTGCTTGTTCCAGAAGGCCTCCTGCAGTGGGTGCAGGTCGACGCCGTTCGACAGCCCCTCGATGGTCGTCACCGACGACCCCGAGACCTGCACCGTCAGCGCAGTGCACGACTTCGCGATGACCCCGTCCAGCTTCACGGTGCAGGTGCCGCACTGGCTCGTGTCGCACCCCACCTTCGTCCCCGTCAGTCCCGCGTTCTCTCGAATGAAATGGACCAGTAGCTGACGGGGCTCCACGTCTCCACTGTAGACCTTCCCGTTGATAGTGATTTCCACCGGAACACTCACGATGCACCTCCTCCCGAGACACCCCGGGTGTATTGCACATAGGGCTCGGTTTGCGAAGGGTATCAAACCACCCGCCAATGTCAATGCCGTGCATGCGCCCCACGCATGCTACGCGCGCGAGGCGGAGGGGAACTCCGTCTGAGGGTACGGAAGTGGTGCCTTAGAGGGACCTATGCCGCTGCGCGTTCAACCCACGTGAATCGAATCTTGAGTTCGGTAAGCGCTGAGTACGGGACAAGCTTTTCCTTCTGCAGCCGTCCCACGACAATGGAGGTGGAGATACCGGTGTCGGCCGCGAATTCCACAACAGCGGTGTGGGAAAGGTCTTGTCCGTCCAGAAAGTCTTGCCAAGCGTCCGGAGCAATAAGAAAGTCCCGCGCCCATTCGTTGGCTTCTTGTTCAATTGCCGGGTCACCGCTAATGTCGGCACCGTCCACAATGATGTTCTGGCGCTTGTGCAAAAGGAGATGAGCCACTTCATGAAACAAAGTGAACCAGAAAATGTCAGCCCAGCTGTAGCGAAGGTTAAGTTGAATGAGAGCCTTGTCCTTCTTGGCGTTAAGCCAACGAGCAACGCCGTTGGCGCCGGTCTTCGGAAATTCCGGGACTACGGTGAATGCTACCCCTGCCTCGCTGAACAGGCGCTCTAGTTGCGGGGCAAACGCCTCAGGGCCGGAGGTGGTCAACGAACGCGCCTTGTGTGCCGCCTCCAGGAGCAACTCCGCGTCAAATCGACCCGTTTCTACAGTACGGGCTTCTAATTCACCTCTGCGGAGCCACGCAGCTAGCTCGCCGGGCGACGTCTTGGCCTTCTCCGAAAAGCGAAAGGCCGCTGCATGCACCGTCTTGTGATAGGCATCCACGCTCGCCACACCGAAAAAGCTGAGAACTGCCCGCACCTGTTCTTCCTTGCTGCGCAACTTCGGGATCCAATTGCGCTTAGCCATCTCCTTAATCGGAAACTCAGTGAGCCAGTCCACTGCGCCTTGAATTTGCTCACGCTCACGGTTCCGAGCCAGCGTCAACTTGTACGTCGACTCCAGCCCCAACCACACGTGTGCGCCGACGCCAATGACGCGCTCTAGCCCAAGCGCCGTATCCTCCGTGATGCCCTTCTTGCCTCGGATAATCTCATTCACCACCTGGAGGGGTCGCCCAAGGGCCGTTGCCAGGTCGGTCTGCGTCATGCCCAAGGCATCCAGTTCCTCGCTGAGGACCTCGCCAGGGTGAATGGGCAGATCAGACCATACTCTCTCTGCAATCTGGTTAGTCATAATGGTTGCTGACCTCCTTCACGTTGACCGCCGTATCAGTTTCGCCTTTGGTGATGATGAGGCGCCATTGACCAGTTAGGCGAATGGAGAATTGATCTGTACGGTTTCCCGTAAGAGGGTGCGCATGCCAGGAGGGTTGCTGGAAGATCTCGGCGAAAACGCGCATTGAGTACAAGGTGTTGATGCGGAGGATGTACCTGCGGCCTACTTCTGTGCCCCACGTCTGGATAGCCATGTTTGATTTCTCAAAGCATCGCTTAAGTTTGTTGGAACCAAATGTTACTTCCACCCTTCACCCTATCACTGATAGCATACATCGACATAAACAACCAGTCAAGAGGATTTGTTCAACAATTGGAGAACAATATTCTAGCCCCTCGCCCACTCCCCCAACCGACGCGCGCCTGCTATAGTCGAGGCATGAAGCTCAACGGCAGCTACACGTTCCCCATCGAGCGCGACAAGCTCTGGGCCGCCCTCATGGACCCCGAGATCATCGGCGCCTGCGTCCCCGGCGTCCAGAGCTTCTCCGCCGTCGCCCCCGACACCTACGCCTTCGAGGTCGGCTTCCGCGTCGGCATCGTCACCGGCGCCTACAAGGGCACCCTGGAGGTCCGCGACATCGACGCCCCCAACGCCTACCGCATGGTCGTCCAGGGCGCCGGCGTCCGCACCGACATGAGGGGCGAGGGCAACGTCGCCCTCTCCTCAGACGACGCCACCACCACCACGCTAACCTTCGACGGCGACGTCAACGTCACCGGCATCCTAGCCCGCGTAGGCCAACGCATGATGGGCACCGTAGCCAAACAGCAGATAGACCGGCTGTTTCAGTGCCTGAGCGCGAAGGCGGGGTAGGGGGGCGGCGCATCCGTTGGACGCCATTCTTCTTGGGCAAGAATCTGATCGACTCTTGACTTGTACACAGAACGTGTGTTCGATAGTATTAGGATTATCCAAGAATGTTTTCTGCGCTCGCTGCTCTACGTGATACACTGCCGCCGAGGTTGGAGTGTCATTCAACAGGCAAGTGCAAGAGGTGGGCTATGACGACCGTTCTTCACAATGCAGAAACGCCCCCCGTCTTTGAGGGCATTTATGACGTGCCGGAGGCAGCGAGGTACCTCAGGGCTGCTATGCACGGGCAAAAAGTCTACTCGGCGAGTTCTGCCAAGCTCATCCGATGGATTCGTCATGGCCTTGCATCGCATGATCTCATTGGACTTCCCGGCGTAGATCTCCTGATCGCTTTTGAAGATCTTATTTCCATGCGGGTCATTGCTGCACTGAGGTCAGCCGGGATTGGTTGGCGTGCCATCGGCCGTGGGGAGCAGTGGTTACGGGAGGAGACCGGGGCCCAAAGGCCGTTTGCCACAGAGGCTATTTGGGCGGGCCAAGGACAAGTCTTCACTAAGTGGACTGAACAATTGCTGTCGGCCAGTCGGTATGGGCAGATGGCTTTTGAAATGCTTCACCAATACTTGATTCCCATACATGGCCTAAGGTTTGGTGACTTGTCGCACGTCGCAATCTCATGGGAACCACTAGACGGTGTTGTCCTTGAACCCGAAGTTCAATTTGGGGCACCTTGCCTCAAGGGCACGCGAATACCCACTCGAACCATAGCCGGCATGTTTGAAGCTGGGGACTCTGTTGAGTGGATAGTGGAAGCCTATGGTATTTCGCAGACAGGCGTAAAGGCAGCTTGTGACTGGGAATCTCGGCTCCGGTCCAACTAGTCCGTTATTTGTACTTGATGAATCGTTGGCGCCGGTTGTGGCCCAAGCGCTAACTTTAGTCGGGTACAATATCGTTCCACTCGAAATAGCCATTGGTCGAGAGGGCGCAAAGGACCCTGAAGTAATCGCGTGGTGCAAGCAGTACAGCGCAGTTTGGGTGCACGCTGATGATCGTGCTAGGAGGCAGCATAGAGCTCTCTTGCAGACAAGCGGAATCCGAACCCTGTGGGTTTACAGAAGACAGGGTCAGATGACAGGCAAAGAACAACTGAAGATCTTGGCCTATGTGTTGCCTGAACTGATCCTCAAGCTAGCGAATAGCCCAGGGATACGCCACCATAAAGTAACCACGGCAAACGAGACTTCCAAGCCCAGCTTGACCACCCTCACTATTTAGCGCAATGTAAGCCAAGCTTTGCCCCTTCGCAGACTCCCGCACTACCCCTCACGTAACCCCGCAAGCGGCATGACGTGCTCCTCCAGCCAGACCGACAGCTCCAACAAGTGTAAGGAGTGAGTCTCGAACAGGTAGGCGTCCGTCAATCATCAAGCAGCTCAGAGAGCCTGCCGTGGCACTCCACGCTACCCCTCCCAGCGTGCCAACTCTTCCTCAGGCAGAGGGTCAAAGAAGCTGTCGTCCAATTTGACGATGCCCTTCCATCGGCCAGGCTGCCGACTCCCAGCCTTCTTCGGTAGGGCCACCAGCCGCGCCACAGGCACGCCATTGCGCGCGATGACCACTTCCTCCCCGGCCTCGACCAGTTTCAGCAATCGGGATAGCTGGTCCTTCGCCTCGCGTATGTTCACTTGCACCATGGTCGGCTCCTAAGCTTTCCTAGCTAATCTAAGTATGCGGTTCGCCGCCCTCTCGGAGCAATCCCCAAGACCCTGACACGAGCCCCTTGCCTCTACGCGAACACACGTTCTATTCTCCTCCCATCACACACAGCGGCCCCGGCGCACCACGCCGGCGGATCGCGAGGAGGAAACACCATGGCCCTGACCCTTGTGGAGGGCGCAAAGCTCTCCAATGACCTGCTCCTGTCCGGCGTCATAGAGACCATCGTCAAGGAAAGCCCTGTCCTGCAGTCCCTGCCCTTCATAGAGGTGGTGGGCAACGGCCTGACCTACAACCAGGAGAACACCGCTCCCACGGCGGCCTTCTACACCGTCGGCGACACCTGGGCCGAGTCGACCCCCACCTTCACCCAGGTCACCGCCAGCCTCAAGGTCCTCGGCGGCGACGCCGATGTCGACAACTACCTCAAGTCGACCCGCTCCAACATCCAGGACCTCGAGGCCGCCGTCGTACAGCTCAAGGCCAATGCCGTCCGCGCCAAGTTCGAGGACACTTTCATCAACGGCGACACGTCCTCCGACACCAAGGCCTTCGACGGCGTCGACAAGCTCGTCACTACCGCCCAGTCCGTTTCCATGGGCACGAACGGCGCCGCCCTCACCCTCGACAAGCTCGATGAGCTCATCGACAAGGTCGTCGAGGGCAAGCCCCACATGCTCCTGATGTCCCGACGCTCCCGGCGCAAGCTCAACGCCCTCTCCCGCGCCGCCAGCAGCGGCCTCCTCGTCACCGACCGCAACGAGTTCGGCCAGATGCTCGACTACTACGACGGCGTCCCCATCGGCGTCTGCGACCACATCGAGGACGACAAGCGCGTCGGCTCGGCGACGGACTGCTCCACCATCTACGCCCTCCAGTACGGCGAGGGCGCCGTCTCCGGCCTCACCGCGCCCGGCGGTCTCGTCGCCGAGCGCGTCGGCAGCCTCGAGTCCAAGGACGCAACGCGCGTGCGAGTGAAGTGGTACGTCGCCCTCGCCAACTTCAACAACCTGAAGCTCGCGCGGCTGGTGGGCGTCAGAAACTAGCGGGGGGGGTCCGCCGTTCGCCCTGAGCCTGTCGGAGGGCCTCTCGAAGCCGGTCCTGAGGCTCTCGAAGGGCTTGTCGAGGGGGGCAGGGTCGGGGCATCGACCCGTGAGGAAACCCATCGGGCGGGCGTGGGGCTACTGCAGCTCCACCCCGCCCGCAAAGACCCGCACAACCATCACCGCCGCCAGCACAAAGCTCCCGGCGGCGGTCAGCACAAACGAGAGGTAGATCAATTGCTCGGAGGAGACCAGCGTGTTCCCGTTGCTCTTGAACTGCGGCGCCAGCAGCGGCACCGCGGCGATCACCCACAGGTACGGCACCAACGCGGCGGGGTCGGTCAAGACGAGGATGCGCCCCATCAGCGACGCCAGGCTCCACATCGCGAGGGTCACCGTGACCAGCGCCGTCCCCCGCACCACGAGGTGGTCCATCACAGAGGCGTCGCCGGGGGTCAGCCGGAACCGGGTCAGGAGCAGGGTGAACCCCATGGTCCCGCCCCAGAGGACAACCATGAAAACAACAAATATGGCCAAAGCGTCACTCTCCGCCGTCCATGATACGGCACGACGCGACGAAGTGGACCCGCCCGTTCGACCGACCCTTCGACAGGATCAGGGCGAACGGGCGGACACTTTGGCCCCCGAAAGGAGCGCCCCGTGAACATCGCCGATATGCGCACCCTCGTCCGTCGACACCTGCGCGACAACGACCCCGCTGACCCGCGCTGGCCCGACGACGAGCTCGACGCCCACATCCAGCACGCCCTGCGCGACCTGTCCCGCGCGGCCCCCCTCGAGGCTGTCTCCAACGTCGCAGCCGTCGCCGGCAGCCGCGAGGTCTCCCTCGCCCCCCTGCGCGGACTCCTCGACGTCGAGGGCGTCGAGTTCCCCCTCAACCTGCACCCCGCCTGCTTCGTGCCCTTCAGCTTGTGGGGCGGCTCGCTAACCCTGCAGGTCGACCCTCCGCCCGCCCGCGACGACCAGCTCCGCGTCTACTTCACCCGGCTCCACACCCTCGACGCCACGTCGTCCACCGTCCCCGACGCGCTCGAGGACACCCTCGCGATGGGGGCCGCCGCCTTCGCCGCGCTCGCCTACGCCAGCTACGCCGCCAACCGCGTCAACCTCGGCGGCGAGGACACGGCCCGGCGCTACCGCATCTGGGGCAACGAGCGCCTCGAAGCCTTCCAGCTCGCCCTCGGCCGAGCCGCGTCCCGCCGAGGCGTGCGCGTGCGGCAGATGTACCCCGGCGGCGCGCCGCTCCCCCGGCAGTTCAGGGTCCGCGGCGCGTAGGGCAAGAAATGCGCACCATAACCAACGCCCTGCTCACCGCGCAGACCGCCGCGTCCGGTCGCCCCCACGTCCGCGTCGAGGCCCTCGACATGCTGGCCGGCGTCGCGCGCCCCAACGCCACTCGACGCTACACGGGCGCGGAGGAGGCTTTCCACCACGCCGCTACGTCGCCCGCCGACGGCGCCCTCGTCCGCGTCCGCATGACCTCGAGCGACGGCGCCCTCTGGGTGCAGCGCACCGCCAACCCGGGGCCCGCGAGCGACTTCTCGCCGTGGACGCGCCTCGACACCGCCGCGACGGCCTGCAACGTCGCCGTCTGCAGCCACGGCGCCAGCGTCCTCGTCTGCTTCCGCGACCCCTCGAACGCCCGCGTCGTCCGCGTCCGCGAGAGCGCCGACTCCGGCGCCACGTGGGCCGCCCGCAGCACCGCCGCCACCCTCGCGAGCGGCGCCGTCGACTGGCTCGCGGCGAGCTTTAGCTCGGCAGGCGCCCCCGCCCTCTTCCTCGCCGCGAGCGACGCCCGCCTGCATGTAACAACCCGCACCGGCGGGACGTGGAGCGCCCTCGAGGCCCACGACTACGCCCTAGCGGACATAACCGGCATCGCGTGCGCCGCCGACACCGCATGGCGGCTCGCCGTCACCGGCAGCGACGCCACGGGCCGCCATCGCCTGTGGAGCGCCTCCTACGACGGCGCATGGTCCGCCCTCCTCGAGATCACCCGCGCCGACGCCGGCTCCGGCGTCACCTTCGACGCCCCCTTCCTCCGGCTCGCGGACGTCGCCCGACTCACCGTCGTCGAGCGCTACACTGGCCCGGGCGGCTACCGGCGCCCCCTCATGTTCAGCGCCCTCGCCGATACCCCGTACGACGCCAACTCCTGGGCGGACCCCGTCCCCTTCCCCGCCGATGCCCCCTACGGCGTCGCCCTAGCGGGCCCCGCCGACGCCCTCTGGCTAAGCACGCCCGACGGCGTCTGGCACGCCACCCTCGACACCACGCCGCACGACCTCTCCGCCGACGTCCTCTCGCTCACCATGCGAGAGTCGCCCGGCGGCAGCACGGTCACCCTAGCCCTCCGCAACGACGACGCTCGTTACAACAACGTCGGCAACCCCGAAGCCCCCGTCCGCGAGGGCACGGAGCTCCGCGTGAGCCCCGGCTACACGACTGCCTCCGGAGTCGAGGTCTCGGCGGGCCCCACCTTCTGGGTCACCGGCTGGGAGCGCCGCTACGGCGGAGGCGAGTCGACGCTCGTCGTCCACGCCGGCGACGGCTGGGGGCTGCTCGCCGGTTGGCGCGCCCGTCGGCAGTTCGCCTGGGCCCGCGGAGAGGCTGCCATGGCCTCCATTCTCGGCTTCATCCTCCAGCGCGTCGGCCTCGGCCTCCAGTCCGCCAACCCCAGCCAGGCCATGCTCGCCCACCGTCCGTCCTTCACCGTCCACCCCGGCGAGACCGGCGCGACAGCCGTCCGCCGCCTCATGGCGATGGCCCCGGACCTCCTCCACTTCCGCGGCCGCGAGGCCTTCATCCGCCTGCCGCAGCCCACCGACGCCGTCGACTACGCCTTCGGCAGCTATCACCCCGTCCACCAAATGCGACTCGCCGCGAGCGCCCCGGACGCGACGCGCGTTCAGGTCTTCGGCGCCGCAGGCGTCGGTGAGGCCATCGCCTGGCGCACAATCCCCCTCGTAGGCGAGCGCCTCCGCCAAATCAACGACCTCAACCAGGACACCCTCGCTAAGGCCGAAGCCCACGCCGCCGCCATCCTCGACCGCCACCACCGCGACACCGTCTCCGGCGAGCTCCAAGCCCCGCCCAACTGCGGCCAAGAGCTCCACGACGTCGTAGACGTCCACACCCCGAACGCCGCCGCCGCCACGACAATGCGCGTAGCCGCCCTGGAGCTCGACTACCGTCGCACCGGCACACCCCGCTACCAGCAAAAGATCACCCTGACCGGCATGTGACGTCACGCAGATTGGAGAATCACCCCATGGAAATGCTAAAAGCCACCATCCGCAGCTTCAACGCCGACGCCTACACCGCCACCGTCCAGGTCTCCGGCAGCCTAGCCACCTGGCTAGAAGGCGTCCCCGTAGCCCGCAACATAGCCGCCCACCACCTAACCGAGGGCCGCACCTGCGCCCTAGTCTTCTTCGACGCCAGCAACCCCGCAGACGCCGTAGTGCTGGCGGTGTACGGGTAGGGGTAAAGTGGGACGCAGTCTTTACGGCTGATTCTCTTGGGGTGAACGAATGACCCGACGGGCGCGGGAATGGTCCATGACCCGGAAGCCGGTCCGTGCGTGAACATGCATTTCTACGCGGGTTTGTAGCTTTCTGAGCTTGGATGACTCGTCGGCCTCCTCGGGGAAGTAAGCCGGATGCAAGAGTAGGAGCTCCCGTGCTCGCTCAATAGAAATGGGGTGAATCTTATAGAAGATGTCTTGGCCCTCTTCATACCGTCCCCGAACCATTTGGCCCCACGGTTCAAGGTCAACAACGTACAATTGGCGCTCACCCGCGGGCAGGAATCGGAATACAGGATGACCTCGATACCGTCCTATATCACCCGTCTGTTGTTCCTCCGGTACTCGCCACTGCGATTCAAATCCCTCAGGCTCCTTAGCGCCAAGTTCGATTTCGACGTCACCCCAGTCACCAGCCAACACAATGACTAATTCGCTCGACGGGTTGAGGTCTTGAATGAGCCCGTCAATTGTCTGCAACAAGTCCTCCGAAGTAGCTAATGAGGCCATTGATTGGGGTGCATCTTCCAGGGCCTCACAGAATTGCTGCATCAAGTCGCTAACGAGTCTTCGACCCCATTGATCGCCCCTATATCCACCATAGCCAATGCGGGCTTTCTCAGGCTCTTGAGCGAAGTGCGCTTTCAACAATAGTTGGTGATCGCCACTCTCGGCGGGTCGCTCGTCGGAATCGCTGGGAAGGTACAGAATGGCCCCCGACTGTTGAAATTTGGACTCAATGGAATGCTTGGGGAACGCGGCTTCGTAAACACCCTGCTCAAAAGCGCCCACCCTGTCCGGACTAAGTTCGCGTCGGATGATCTCGTAATCCTCCTCCACCACATCCCTTCGCACAGCAGCACGCAGCGTAGAGATAGCCAATTCACGACGTTTCTCCATACCTAAGGCCGGTACGTCGCGCACATATTTCTCAAGCGGCCCTATATTTTCCTCGAACCACTTCAAAACCTGTTGTGCGCTTCCATGAAAGTCAGGAGCCTCCATGTGCTCATTGGAGATTTCCATAAAGCGGATGGCGAAACTTGTTAATGGGTATCTTTGGGGATTTATATTGCGGCCTTCGAAATCTAGAGCCCCGTCCATTTCCCAATCAGACCATTGAGAGAACCTGTCCCCGCCGTAGACTAGCACTGCCTGTGCAACGTCGTTAGCCAGTTGCGTAGCAGATGCATGAATTCCATGGAGTACTTCCAAGAATGGTGCTGCTTCGGGGATGCTGCCAGATTCCGCTAGGATAACGGCGCGGCCCCCGAGCCCTAGCACCGCAATTCGGTAAGCCTGTGCCAACTGCTGGCATAGACTGTCGAATCTAAGGGCGCGCTCAGATTCTGAATTCCATCGGTTGCAGATAACACGAAGCGCGTTCTCAAATGCTTTGTGAAGTAGCCCAAAGTCCAATGGTCGATTGGCTCGCATGGCATCATGCAAGAGACCTTCCTGAAGTCGCACCATTTCGAGGGCGTAGGGGAAATCCTCATTGGGCTCAGAGCCAGAGAGGATGAAAAGAAACTCGCTCCAGAAGCGCTCTCGGAAGATCTCCTGAAACTCACTGTCGCTCAGTCGTAACGAAATCTGGTAGTTCCATCGGTAACCATTGGCTCCGATAGTAAACATCTCCCCGCAACCCTGACGCATGCCGCTGCGGACGAGCCAAAAGTCAAATCCCACTAAGGCGAATTTGTAATCTCGTTCGCCTCGTCGGATGATTTCCTCGCGGAATGAGTAGAGATTCCTGCTTAATTCTCTGAGCGGCGGCCATTCAGGCTCTGACCCTGGCGGCCCCCACTTAATCCCCTTTGTCTTCATCTCATCCATCGCGTACGTGACCAAATCCTTGATGGAGTTGAGTGCCAGGGTGAAATCCCCCAGCCGTCGGTCCGCCATCGCTCTCCGACATTCATCAAGTAGTGCTACGATTGCTTGATTAGCCGATCCTTCTTCGGCGCTTGGAGATGCGTCTGCAAAGGTGAATTCTCCCGCATCAAGTGCAGCCAATGCGCTTCTACGCCGGCGCAAGAATGCTTGAACCGCATTCTGCACATCACGTTCATTTACATATCTCCGCATTGACCGCCAATGTCCCGGGTGCGCAAGGCGTATGGCTTGTTCGAATAGGAATGCCGAAAACAAGAGATTAGCCAAGAAGGCCAGTGCTGCCACAAGAGTCAGGTTTCGCAGTCCTGGAGTGACCGTGCGCGCTGCTGTGACTTCACTCATGAAGTTCACGGCCAAGAGGATCACTCCCGTGACGAGTACGGCAATGAGACTGCCCCAGAAAAGCCAACGAACCCGTGATCGGTGGACATATTCATCAAATACGCGGTCATCGGCGTCCTGTCTGGTTTTAGCTCCATCGATTACGAAAAGCGTGACAGCAAGAGTTAGTGCCGCGATTGCTGCTTGCGCAGTCAGGAGCGTTCCGAGTAACTCAGTTGCATCGCCGGCTGTCGGCAGCCAGCCAAACGGCGGCACTCTAACAAGCACAACTATCAACCCGACTGCAATGAACGCAGCGATCCAGACAGCAGCATTCGAAAGGATTCGCATTCTCAGATAGAAGTTCCTCGGTTAGAGCATGTAGCTAAGTCAGAGAGCAGGGTAGTTCTAGACTATGTCCTAGTTGAGGATAGTTGCAGGAAACTTGCCAGAGCTATTCTGACCCACCGTAGGAATCATACCACGGTGCTAGTAGGAGTCATTGGGCCGCCACTGCGTCGTCCTCTTCTTCGACGCCGCCAACCCGTCGGACGCGGTCGTGCTGGCGGTGTACGGGTAGGAGGTCCGGATTTCCCAAGACTCAATGCGCTGCCACCCTAATAGCGCAGAACCCTTATGGAAAATGCAACAATGGTTGTGGAATGGTAGACTGCGCCTTGCAGCATAGGGATGGATTGGGTCTGCCTGAGTTCGAGGCGAGGGGGCATTCTAGGAGGCGAGCGAGTGGATCGATTGCAGCTACGGGTTGAATTCGTGGTGCAGGTGGACGAACGGAAGGACTACTGGTGCGCCAGCGTCGAGAAGATGCCGGTATTTACTTACGGAAAGACCGAACAGGAGGCACGGGCGGAGGCCGAGCGGGTGTTGGCGGAGTTGGTGCGCCGGTGCCATGAGCGTGCGGGCGTTTCAGGCCTCTTGACATACCTTCACCGCCAGGGTGTCGCGTTCGATATCAAGAGTGGTCGGCGCACGAGGCTGGAGTCCGGCACACGCAAGAAGGTGCAACTCACGGAGGAATTGGATTTGCGTGAAGCTGCTTAGCAAGCGCGATGTCATCGACTGCTTCGAGCAATTCAGCTTCGTAACCCAAGAAGCGCTTGGCCATGGATGGTTCTACCACCGGGATGAACTCTACGCTGAGGTCTATATCGCATTTATCAACGGCTCCGTCGTCTATAACGACGTTCAGCGTGCCTTGGGTGAGTTGGGACATTTGGGGATTGAAGTGTCTCTCTGTTTGGAACGCCTCTTGGTGGAATAGCTATACGAAATAACTGCCCCAGGGGTGTGGACGCTTCCCCCAACCCCCACCACAATAGTCCCATGCAACTCCCAGCCGCCCTCCTCCTCGCCCTCACCCTCGCCATCGCGACGGCCTGCACCGCCGAGGATGCCCCCGTCCCCCCCACCGAGCCCGCGCCCGCAGCGTCGCCCCTCGCCACCCCCATCCCCGGCGAGCCGACGGCCGTCCCGACGCTAGCCACCCCAACCCCCCAGCCCCTGCCCGCAGACGGCCCCTACGGCGGCGTCCTCGTCCTCGCCAACCGTGGTGACCCGCCCTCCGGCTTTGACACCATGCGCACCAGCAGCATCGCCCTCCACCACGTCGGCGGCGCCCTCTTCGGCCCCGGCAACCTCGTCATGCGCTGCCGCGGCAACCTCTACATCGCCTGCCCCTACCTCGCCGCCACGTGGACCGTCGACCCCAGCCACACCGAGTGGACCTTCACCCTCCGCGATGACGTTTTCTGGCACGACGGCACGCCCTTCACCGCCGATGACGTCGAGTTCTGGTTCGACCTCGCCCTCAACGGCTACGAGGTCGACGGCAAGGTGCGCGCTCCCGCCTACTTCAAGGGTGACCTCGGCGAGATCGCCAGCGTCGAGGCCCTCCCCGACAACCGCGTCCGCATCGTCCTCGGAGAGCGCAATCGCTTTTTCCTCGATGTCCTTGCGAACCCCCGCCTGAAGTTCGCGCATCCCAAGCACCTCATGGAACCGCGACTCCAGTCCGGCGATGTCTCCGTCTCCCCCCTCGATGTGGGCCTCGTAGGCATAGGCCCCTTCGCCTTCGACGACTACGACCGCGGCACCCGCGTCCGCGTCCGTCGCAACGACGCCTACTTCGAGACCGACAACGCCGGCCGACCCATGCCCTTCCTCGACGGCATCGACTACGTCATCATCCCCGAGCCTGCCGCCATGGACGCCGCCTTCCGCTCCGGCCGCCTCGACGGTGGCGCCCGTGGATTCGGCCACTACCTCACCGTCGAGCGCCAGCGCGGCTACGACGCGGACCTCGGCGACGACGTCTTCTACGCCGAGATGGAGGGCGGCATGTTCCGCCTTGCCTTCAACGTCCTCAAGCCCGGCCCGTGGCAGGACCCTCGCGTGCGCCGCGCCATCTCCCTCTGGATCGACCGCGACGCCACCATCCCCGTCGCCCTCGGCGGCTTCGGCTGGACAACGCCGAGCCTCGGCCCGCCCAACCGCTTCAAGGACAAGGCCTACGTCGTCTGGCCCACCTTCGACCGCGAGCCCCTCGCCGAGCGCCGCGAGGAAGCGAAGCGCCTCATGGCCGAGGCCGGCTACTCGCTCGGCTTCTCCATGGGCCACCTCTGCCGCGCCCGCCAGTCCACCGGCTGCCAGCTCCTCCAGGCCCAGCTCCGCGACCTCAACGTCGACCTCCGCATAGACCTCGTCGATGAGGGCGAGTGGAACCGCGCCCGCACCAGCCTCGACTTCGACAGCCAGCAGGGCCGCCTCTCCGTCCTGCCCATCCCGGAGGGCACAGAGGGCGTCTACGGCACATACTCCGTCAGCCCCGACTCCTACGCCAAGCACGAGGACCCCAAGGTCTCCGAGCTCTACCGCCTCCTCCGAGAAGCCACCCTCCCAGAGCGCCGCCTTGAGGTCTGGCGACAGCTCCAGCGCTACATCTTCGTAGACCAGACCTACGTAGTCCCCATCGCCGAGTCCATCTACGTAGCCCCCTACCGCACCCACGTCAAAGGCCTAACCGTCCCCCCAGAAGACGGCCACACCCACACAGACTTCGCCACCGTCTGGCTAGACCGACCGTAACCCCCACCCTCGCCGTCTTCCCGGCGAAAGCCGGGACCCAGACGGGCTGTGCAGAGGGGGATCCCCACCCCCGTCAGCCCTGAACCCTCGCCCCCGTTCGCCCTGAGCCTGTCGAAGGGCCCCCGCAGTGACGTGTGGCAAAGCGACTTGGACGCTGGCATAATGCCAGCATGAGTAAGGACATCACCATCCGCCACCTCCCGGAGTTTGTCAGCGACGAGTTGAAGCGGCGCGCTCGCGGTGAGGGCAAGTCGTTTCAGGAGTACATGCTTGGCGTGCTGGCGGACATTGCCGCCAACCCGGACGCCGAGGTCTTGCAGCGCCAATGGGAAGAACAACTGCTACAGGACCGGCAAAAAGAATGGGAGGCCCGCAAGACGGGAGAATAGTCCCCAAAGTCATCCGACGGCGACATGGGGTAGCGTCAATCTTGATGGGCGGCACGGGGTGACCGAAGAGGAGCCATGAGCACGAAGATCACAATACATGATGTGCCGGAAGCCGTTATGGCTGAATTGGCGCAGCACGCCAGGTACAAGGGACAGACGACGCAGGTCTACCTGCAGCGGAAGCTGGAGGGCATCGCCTGCACGCCCACTCTTTCGGAGCGGCTGCAGGATGCTCAGGCGTTTGTTGAGTCCTTTGGCGCGCGAGTTTCGGCAGAGGAAATCGTCGGAATGATTCGTGAGGACCGGGAACGTTGACAGTAGTGATAGACGCCTCGGTGTTCGTTGCCTCAGTTGCCGATGCCGGTGAGGACGGCGTATTTGCCAGGTCAGCCATCGCGCAAGGGAACATCGCAGCGCCGGCGCTGGTCTTGGCGGAGGCGGCCAACAGTCTACGCAAGTTGGCCTATCTCCAGCGCATCTCCGTCGAGCATGCGGGCCTGGCCCTTGACCGCCTTCTGCGAGAAAACCTCGATCTCAAGCCGTTCGCGCCCTATGCCCATCGGATATGGGCGTTGCGAGACAACCTGACCTGCTACGACGCCTGGTACGTTGCCCTCGCAGAAGCGCTGGACTGCCCGTTGTATACCCTGGACCGACGCCTGAGCCGCTCCCCGGGCCCTACGTGCGAGATAGTCGCCCCAGCGCAGGCCTGAGACCGGGAGCGCGCCCATCGCCATGACGCACGCCTACTTCGCCCGCCGACTCGCCCTCGTCCTCCCCACGGCGCTCCTTGCGTCCCTGATCGTCTTCGCCCTCATGCGCGCCCTCCCCGGCGACGTCGCTGCCACCATCCTCTCCGGCGGCGGCGAGTCCACCCACTCGCCCGAGGTCCGTGAGGCCCTCCGCGCCGAGCTCGGCCTCGACGACCCCCTCCCCGTGCAGTACGCCCGCTGGCTCCGCGCCATGCTCGACGGCTCCTTCGGCGGCGACGCCCTCATCGACGGCCAGCCCATCCGAGCCCAGCTCGCGCGGCAGCTCCCCGTCACCGGCCTCCTCGCCCTCTACGCCCTCGCGCTGACGCTCCTCGTCTGGCTCCCCCTCGGCGTCGTCGCCGGCTGGCAGCGCGGCCGCTGGCCCGACCACCTCGCGAGACTCGCCATGCTCCCCGGCCTCGCGACGCCCAGCTTCCTCCTCGCGCTCCTGGCCCTCCTCGGCCTGCTGCTCCTCCTCGGCTGGTCGCCGCCCATCGTCTACGCCGGCCCCTTCGAGGACCCCTGGGAGCACGCCCTCATGGTCGCCATCCCCGTCGCGCTCCTCAGCTGGGAGTACGGCGCCCACGTCCTCCGCGTCACCCGAGCCGCCGTCGCCGAGACCCTCACGCAGCCCTACGTGCTCACCGCCGTCGCCAAGGGCCTCCCCACGCGCCGTGTCCTCCTCGGCCACGCCCTCCGCAACGCCATGCTCCCCGTCCTCACCGTCCTCGGCGTCCAGTTCGGCGCCCTCCTCGGCGGCGCCCTCATCCTCGAGTCCATCTTTGGCCTCCCCGGCCTCGGCCGCGGCATCGTCCAGGCAGCCCTCGTCCGAGACTTCCCCGTCGTCCAGAGCCTCACCACCCTCCTCGTCGCCGCCGTCCTCCTCGTCAACCTCGCCCTCGACATCGCCTACGCTTGGCTCGACCCCCGCGTCTCCTTCGCCTCCCCCGACGCCACGGCGGTGACCGCATGACCCCCTCCGTTCGCCCAAATCGTCGTACCGGCGAAAGCCGGTATCCAGAGGTGCTGGGCCGAGGGGCGTCCCCCGTCCCCGTTCGCCCTGAGCCCCTTCCCGTCGTTCCCGCGAAGGCGGGAACCTCCCCCTCTGCGCCGACCGCCCCCCTAAGCCTGCCCCGTACTCGACACGGAGGCCCCGCACTCACGGCGGTCACGGCATGACCCCCCTCAAACTCCCATTCCCACTAAGCCGGTCGAAGACCGCCGCCGCGACGGTCATCGCCCTCGCGATCCTCGCCGCCGTCCTAGCCGACGTCATCGCGCCGTCCGACCCCCTCGAGCAGGACACCGCGCGACGACTCCAGCCCCCCGGCGCAAGCTTCCTCCTCGGCTCCGACAACTTCGGCCGCGACGTCCTCTCCCGCGTCCTCCACGGCACCCGCACCGCCCTCGCCGTCGCCGTAGGCGGCGTCGCGACGGGCGCCCTAGTAGGCGCTGCCGTCGGCCTCGTCAGCGCCTACCGAGGCGGCTGGCTAGACCTCGCCCTCCAGCGCGTCGTCGACGCCTTCCTCGGCTTCCCCCTCCTCGTCCTCGCCGTCGTCGTCGTCGTGTCCCTTGGCGTCTCCGTCTTGGCACTAGCAGCGGCCATCGCCCTCGCCCTCGCGCCCCAGGCCGCCCGACTCGCCCGCGCCTCCGCCCTCAGCGTCCGAGCCGCCGGCTACGTCGCCGCCGCCCGAACCATCGGCTGCTCCCCCGCGCGAGTGCTCCTCAAGCACGTCCTCCCCCACAGCCTCGGTCCCGTCCTCGTCTACGCCACCGGCTTCGTCGCGACCGCCCTCGCCGCCGAAGCCGCCCTCAGCTACCTAGGCCTCGGCGCCCCCCCGCCAACCCCCTCCTGGGGCAACATGCTCCAGGAAGGCAGAGAATTCCTAGAAACCGCCCCCTGGCTAACCCTGGTCCCCGCCGCCGCCCTGGCCACAACCGCCACAGCCTTCGCCCTCCTCGGAGACGCCCTCTCCGCCCCTCGCACACTGCGGAACGTGAAAAACGGTGGCGAGCCGTCGAAACGTGTTGATGTACCATTGAAGAGTTAACCATTGCAGGAAAGGGAGTTAGAGAAAGAGGATCGCACTTCGCAACGGAAGTGGAGGACAAATGGAAGCATTTTTAGATGAGGTGAACCGTAGCTTTAAGCCCCTCTTTTCGCGGGTTCAGTCCGTCCTGGAGGCCGCCAGACCCATAGCATCGGAGATAATCCAGCAATTAGATGAATTGGACCTCAGCACTGAAGTGCTCAGTAGGGCCGGTTGGCTCCCACACTACACAACCCCATTTGGCGAAATCACAGTTGACATGGGAACTGAGGCAGTACGCAATAAGATCCTTGAGTACTATGCAGTGAATTGGGGCGCGGTCCGTTCAGAGATTGAGACTCGATTAGCCAACTACAACATAGATGACGAGGCTAAGGAAACCTTACGTGAGGCTCTTTATGCACATGAAGCGAAGCTATACCGTTGCGTGGTTCGCGTTCTATTCCCCGAGGTGGAAAGAGCCTTACGCACCATGCTATTGGATGACATCACCAAACGCATTGGCTATAAAGAACTCGTAGAGAAACTGAATGAAGGCAAAGCGATTGACGATTTCATCTTGCAAGGCCTCTATGATCTCCACTTGTTCAATCACCTAACAAGGGCACTAGAAGAAGAAGGGGAATCAGAGAGTGATGATATGGTGTTTGGGTGGTTTCAAAGGGTCTAGGAGAAGGTGACCGAAATCTATTGATGCAGGACCCAGTGCCAAACCGGCATGCAGCCTTGCATGGCTTCGTATCATACTCAACCCAACAGCATAGCCTTAATGCAATTTTCTTGGCTGACTATATTTTGGGGGTCGTTAGTAAGGCGGCAACTAAGGAGAGTGGGAAGGACAGCACAGGTTAGTGGTCCACGGAGATGTTGTCGGCGTCCCATACGGCAGTGCCAAAGGATTCTGGCGAGAGCCGGCAAGAGTTTGGCATCCGTCGCGGCGCCCTTCGGCGTCCGCGTCCTCCCCCGATGCCATTGGCACTGACTTCGCCTTCCTCGGCGACGCGCCGGGAAACGCGGAATGGGAGAATCTATGGAATCACTAACAAGAGCCTTCTTTAGGGAATTCCACAGGGGCCGGCTGGAATTGCCGAAAGACCTCAAAGTCGAAAAACCGAGCGGACACAATTTCTGAGGAAGCAATTGCTATGCGAAAATCGCTATAGTCCAAGTCCAGTTCTTTATCCCTTACACGCCTGAGGGTTGGGGCGTAGTTGACCGTGAGCCGCAAATCTTGCGTGTCTCTGTCGCGATATCCACTAGCATAAGGGATTAGGGACACATCAGCGTCAGCTTGAATTGATATCGGTATAGCTGTGGCGAGTCCAACATAAGACTTGCCAGACTTGAGGGTAATCTCTACGAGCTTTCCTTCATCAATTGATTCAGCAATGAGCGATTCAATAGCATCGCCTGCAATTCTAGCTGCTCGGGCTGCCCCATCGGCGTTGGAATAGAAAAGATTGAACAATCTGGGCAAAGCCAATCCCCAAATGAAACTGAGGACTACCGCATCTGTGAACGTGTCCGGGGAGAGATCACACCAAGGGAATTCATTTCGAGGATAAGCATGGTATAGAAGTGACAGTATTAGATAAGAGAAGCCAAATAAGTAGACGCCGAAAAAGCTTGATGTAAAGAAGACATGGTAGCCTGAACTACGGACCGCAGTGTAGCGCGTAAGGTTGGATGTAGTTAGAAGCCAATACCCTGCGATGGCCGAAACTAGCAGGAGCCCAAGACCCAAGATGGCGCCTCCTAACGGAGTAAACTATTTGTGGTGGCCATTAGGGCTTTAAGCCGACGCCACGTCCATTTACGGGAATCGCAGCTTTGCCATCTCATCCATCAGGTCCTGAGCGCGTTTGGTGCGAAGCAACTTTTCCGGATCCACATAACGTTTGCCCGAGGGGGTCACGTGAATCTCGGGTTGTGCTGGATTGACTTCTGTGCTTTTCTTATCTCTCTTGTTCCACATGAGACCCCTTTCCCCCACAAATAGGCGAACCAGCACCCTTACTCATATTATGGGCGACAATGTCACAGCATACCCAAGCCCCAACAATGCAATTATAGCGCTAGCGCTATAATTGCGCTATCGCTCGCCAACGCAACACCAGCCACCCCCGCTCCCTCTCCCTAACCACCCCTAACCACCCCCAACCCACCCTGACACGAGCCCCTTTCCCCCAACCCGACGCCCCCGCTACCCTCCTTGTAAATCACACGCAAGGAGGCTCAACATGGAAGACGCGCCCAGGGATCTCGAACAGCAACTCATCGACATCCTCCGCGCCGCCGAGGGCCCAGCCGACCCGTCGCAGAAGAAGCGGGGCGCCCAGCCCGGCAACCAGAACGCCCGCAGGAACGGCCGCTACTCCCGCCACCTCCCCGTCGACCGGAAGGAGGTCCTCCGAGACGCCCGCGAGACCGCGCAGCTCCGAAGGGAGATCCACGCCCTGCACAAGCACCTCATCAGCCTCCTCCGGCGCCCCGACGCCTCGGACTCCAGCATGCTGCAATTCGCCCACCACCTCTACGACATGGTGCTGTACGAGCAGGACAGCGGAGACCTCCTCTAATGACGAAGCCCAGAGGTTGTTTCGCACCGGCGCAAAACTTGGCACAAAAAATGCGTATCTGGTACGAATCGCCCAGCTACGAACGAATCCCGAAAACAACCTCCCCGACAACCGCCGGAGCAGCCCGCGAAAATTGACCCGCCGCCAAGCGGGGGCGTACACTGCGACATAAGCATTGACTCGCCCGCGAGGGCGGACACCCACGCGAGCCCCCACGCGGGCGGACACCCCCTTGCGAGCCCCCACGCGGGCGCATACCCTACGCGATCAGAAAGGCGACATGTATCAACAATCAGCCCTCTCCAACGGCCTCCGCATCATCACCAGCGCCATGCCCCACACCCACTCCGTCACCCTCGGCTTCCTCGTCGGCGGCGGCTCCCGCTATGAGTCGGACGCGGAGGCAGGCGCCTTCCACTTCGTAGAGCACCTCTGCTTCAAGGGCACCCCCACGCGGCCCACTCCCCGCATGATCAGTGAGACCATTGACCGCGTCGGCGGCCTCATGAACGCCACCACCGCCCGGGAGGTCACCACCTATTGGTGCAAGGTCGCCCGACCTCACTTCGACATCGCTGCCGACCTCATCGTCGACATGGTCCGCAACCCCCTCTTCGACGCCAACGAGCTCGAGAAAGAGCGCGGCGTCATCCTCGAGGAGCTCGCCGCCAGCCGCGATCACCCCGACTCCCGCGCCGGCCTCCTCATAGACCAGACCATGTGGCCCGACCAGCCCCTCGGCCGCGACGTCGGCGGCACCGCTGACTCCGTCAAGGCCCTCACCCGCGACGCCATGCTCCACCTCGTCAACCACCAGTATGTCCCCTCCAACTCCGTCATCACCGTCGCCGGCAACATCGACCACGATGAGGTCGTCGCCTTCTTCGACCGCTCAATGGGCGACTGGCCTGCCGGCAACCCCCTCGATTGGTACCCCGTCGTCCTCGACCAGCAGGCCCCCCGCATCAACGTCGAGTACCGCAAGTCGGAACAGGCCCACATCTGCCTCGGCTTCCACGGCATCCCCGCAGAGCACCCCCAGCGCTACGCCTATGACCTCCTCAGCTCCGTCCTCGGAGAGGGCATGAGCAGCCGCCTCTTCATGGAACTCCGTGAAGAACGCGGCCTCGCCTACGAAGCCCACAGCGGCATGGCCCACTACCGGGACGCAGGCGCCATGGAGATCTACGCCGCCGTCGACCCGAAGAACGCCACCGTCGCCCTCGAGACCATCTTCGCCGAGCTCGCCAAGCTCAAGGACGGCGTCCCGGAAGACGAGCTGAGCAAGGCCAGGGAGTACGCCAAGGGCCGCCTGCTCCTGCGCATGGAAGACACCCGCAACGTCGGCCTCTGGCTAGGCAGCCAGCGCCTGATGCGCGAGCATGTCCTCACCCCCGACGACATCGTAGCCCGCATAGACGCCGTAACCACCGAAGACCTCCAGCTAGCCGCCAGAGAGATGCTGGTCCCGGAGCGCCTGAACCTGGCCATAGTAGGCCCCTTCCGCGCTGCCGGCCGCTTCCAGCGCCAAGTAGAAGCCGCCTCCCTGAACTAACCGCCCGCCCCCGCGCCCCCGCGCGCATTCCTGCGAAGGCAGGAATCCAGAGGTGCGGTGCCGGGGGGGAGGCCGTAGGCGCGGAACTAAAAAGCGACCGCAGGGGCGTTCCCCCCATCGTCGTTCTCGCGAAAGCGGGAACCCAGGGCCGGGGTGCCGGGAGGGGCCGTACGGCGCTCCGAGAACCGTTCGCCCTGAGCATGTCGAAGGGCCCCCCGCCGAGGTACCATCCCCTCACCCTCAGGGGGAGGGCTAGGGTGGGGGCCCCCCGCCCCCTAAGGGTACGGGTCCCCCGCGCTAGCAGACCGCTGAAACCCCCGCTCGTCGGCACCCCAGAACCCCTTGATGTACTCAATGACCTCGACGATCTCCGAGTCCGTCATCGCCGCGTCAAAGCCCGGCATCCCGCTAGGCTGACCAGGCATCATGAACGGCGACCCCCCGCGCTTGGTCACCGCGAACAGATAGCCATCGCCGTGGTGCCACGTGTGGCCGGTGTTGTCATGAGGCGGCGCCAGCAGCGTCCCGTCCGGCCCCGGGATCAGCCAGTTCGGCTGCCCCTCGCCGCTAACGCCGTGGCACGCCGAGCAATGCGTCACGTAGTTCACCTGCCCCGCCGCCGCCGGCGTCGCAATCGTCGCCGAAGTCGGCGCGGCCCCCGGCGTTGCAACCGCCGCGCTCCCCCCCGCCGTCGACGTCTCGCCGCCGCCGCAAGACACTGACACGGCCACTAGCGCCAACGCCCCCGCCATGAAGTAAGCTACTAGAGAACTCCGAGGTGTTGCCAAAAGGCCCATTGAAGCTCCTTGTGTCCGCACAGTGCTTGAGCGCCGTGCGGGGCGAAAATCACGGGAAGAGTCCTAGGCCGTTTCAAGTTTCACTTTCGTCTCAATTGTACAGCCGCTTGCGCCGCATAAGGACAGTAACTTCGCTAGCGCCGAATAAGGAACATCGAAGCCGCATAAGGAAGCCGCATAAGGACGTAGAAGCCGCGAAAACCCGTTGACAGACACAATATCTTGTGGGACACTTGCCACTCTCTACTATAAACGGTAGTAGAGTCAGGAGAGCAAGTAACAGATGCGGTGCCCCTACTGTGACCACGATAACTCCCGCGTCACGGACTCCCGCGACGCCAGCGACGGCATCAAGCGCCGCCGTGAGTGTGCCCGCTGCGGCCTCCGCTTCACCACCGTCGAGCGCCCATTCTCCGCCGCCCAGCTCGTCGTGAAGCGCGACGGCCGTCGTGAGGAGTTTGACCGCGAGAAGGTCCGCAACGGCATCCTCACCGCCTGCACCAAGCGGCCCGTCTCGTCCCAGGCCATTGACCGGCTCGTGGACGACGTCGAGCGGCAGGTTGGCGCCCTCGGCAAGGCGGAGGTGCCCGGCACGATGATTGGCCAGTTGGTCATGGAGGGCCTCAAGGCCCTCGATCATGTCGCCTATGTGCGCTTTGCTAGCGTGTACCGCAACTTCACGGACTTGGAGAGCTTCGCCCAGGAAGTGGAGGCGCTGCAGCGGGACCCGGACCCCCATGTGGACGCGGCCCTTTCGGCACAGCTTTCCCTGCCCATGGCAAGTGGTGAAACTCAAGAAAAGACGGTTAGACGACCCAAGAAACCTGCAGCCGGGGGATAGTACACTTTCCTTTCCCTCGGCAAGCAAACGGGGCCACAAAGGGCTCCTCGCGGTGCCCAGTAGATAGATCAAGGGAGGAACATAGTCGTGGTTGACCTTCGTTCGCGCACAGATGTCGAAAGAGAGTTGGCGCTGACCGACCTGCGGGCCAAGCTCGCGGAGACGGCGGAGCCCGCTGTGCGGTCTGCGCTGCAGGCGGCCATAGTGCAGTTGGAAGCGACCACGCCAACGCTCCCCGCGAGTGGCCCCGGCCGCGCACGCGTCTGGCGCGCCCTTGACGCCCAGGGCCTGACCCGCCCGGAGGAGGGCGAGGGCCCCCACCTGACGGAAAACTCCCTGCGCGTCCTGACCCACCGCTACTTCATGAAGAACGACAACTTTGAGCCCGTGGAGGACGCCCGCGGCATGTTCCGCCGCGTCGCCCGGGCCATCGCATCCCCGGACCACCGCTACGGCGCATCCGACCTCGAATTTGCGGAGACCGAGGAAGCCTTCTACGGCATGATGACTCGCCTCGAGTTCCTCCCCAACTCCCCCACGATGATGAACGCCGGCACCGACGCTGGCACCCTTTCCGCCTGCTTCGTCCTCCCCCTGGAGGACAGCATGTCGGACATCATGAAGACGGCGTCTGACATCGCCATGGTGCAGAAGTTCGGTGGCGGCACCGGCGTGCCCCTGTCCAACCTGCGGCAGAAGGGCGCCCACATCGCCAGCACCCACGGCAGGGCATGCGGGCCCATCGCGGTGCTGCGTCACCTCTCCAGCGTCTCGACGATGATCACCCAGGGCGGCAAGCGGGACGGCGCCAACATGGCCGTCATGAGTGTCCACCACCCGGACATCGAGGAGTTCATCGACTGCAAGCGACAGGAAGGGGAGATCCACAACTTCAACATCTCCGTCGGCGCAACCGACGCCTTCATGAAGGCCGTCGCGGACGGCGGTTCCATCGCTGAGATCGACCCCGTCACCCAGGAGCCCACCGGCGTCGAGCGCGATGCCCGCGAGCTCTTCAAGAAGATCGTCGAGGGCGCGTGGCGCAACGGCGAGCCCGGAATGATCTTCCTCGACGAGGTCAACCGCCGCCAGCCCACGCCGCACCTCGGCTCGATGGAGGCCACGAACCCCTGCGGCGAGCAGCCCCTGCTCCCCTACGAGTCCTGCAACCTGGGCTCCATCAACCTCATCAAGATGCTCTCCTTTGGCCCCGACGGCGCGGTCATCGACTGGGACTTGCTGCGCTCCACGGTGCGGCTGGCCGCCCACTTCCTCGACAACACCATCGACGCCAACAGCTACTCGGTGCCCGAGATCGAGAAGATGAACCTCCTTACCCGCAAGACTGGCCTGGGGGTGATGGGTTTCGCCGACATGCTGGTCCGACTCGGCGTCGCCTACGACTCCGAGGATGGCGTCGAAATCGGACGCTCCGTCATGCGGTTCATCGCCGATGAGGCCCGCGCCGAGTCCGAGCGGCTCGCAGTCGAGCGGGGTCCCTTCCTTGCGTGGGAGGGGAGTCGACAGCACGCGGCAGGGATGAAGCCACAGCGCAACGCCTGCCAGCTCACCGTCGCTCCAACCGGCACAATCTCCATGATCGCCGGCTGCTCCAGCGGCATCGAGCCGATCTTTGCCCTGGCCTTCCGCAAGCACAACATCCTGGAAGGCCAGACCCTCTTCTACGTCGACAGCGCCTTCGAGGCCGTCGGCAGGCACGAGGGCTTCTACAGCGACGAGATCGCCGAGTGGCTCTCCACCGGCAACTCCCTACAGGACAGCCCGGAGGCACCCGAGTGGGTCAAGGACGTCTTCGCCACCGCGCCGGACATCGCGCCGGACTGGCACGTCCGCATGCAGGCCGCCTTCCAGGAGTCAACGGACGCCGCCATCTCCAAGACCATCAACTTCCCCAACAGCGCCACCGTGGATGACGTCGAGCGCACCTACTTGCAGGCTTGGGAGACCGGCTGCAAGGGCATCACCGTCTACCGCGCCGGCAGCCGCGAGAAGGAAGTCCTGACCGCTGGCACCGCCGAGTCCTCCGCCCTCCAGCCGCTGCAGGAAGTGCAGCATCGGACGATGCGGCGCAGGCCCCCGCAGGTGCGAGGCGTGACGGAGCGGGTGCGCACCAGCCACGGCAACATGTACATAACCATCAACTTTGATGAAGAGGGCAAGCCCTTTGAGGTGTTCACAGCCCTCGGCAAGGCCGGCAGCTCCGATCAGGCGCAGTTGGAGGGCATCTCCCGGCTGGTGTCCATGGCCCTGCGTTCCGGCGTCGACCCCGAAGCCATCGTCGCGCAGCTCCGCGGCATCACCGACGAGCCCGTCTGGAGCGAGGGCACCCTGGTGCGCTCCGCACCGGACGCACTGGCGCTGGCACTGGCCCGCGTGTGCGGCATGGAGCCAGGCAGCCCCTACGGCGAGCAGTACGCCCTCTTCGCCAGGGAGTCCGCGTCCGGCAGCATCGCGCTGCCCCTGGCCCCTTCCGCCCCGGAGGTGGAGCCGGTCCTGAGCAGTTGGGGCCGCTGCCCGGAGTGCTCGGGCCCGGTGGTCTATCAGGAAGGCTGTCTCATGTGCCGCGAGTGCGGCTACAACAAGTGCGGGTAGGTCGTGCCTAGACCGTGCAAGAATCATCCTCAATTACGAGGAGTTATTTGCCTAGATGCTCAGTTGGGAGGAAAAGCGCTTGGGTAAGAGGGACCGGGAACGAAAAGAGTGGTTGATTGCTGGACAGAACCGCATCAGACAGTCCGGCCTACCGCACGCCGAAGAGAGATATAGAGACTTGGCGAGAATGGGTGGTTGTGCTGAGGCCGATGCTAGTCAAGCTCTGATGTACGTTGGTATGGGTAGACAGTGGGGACTCATTGAGTGTCCTCACTGCGGAAAGGTACCTATTGCCACCGAACTACTAAAGGACCGCCAATCGTGTGAAGAAATTGGTCATCCTGAGCAGGCTCAACTATTGATGTTGGCGGGAGCTTCATCAGTCGAGTGCGCTTTATGCGGAGAAACCCCTGACTTTCAATTGAGTGAGTCGGGTCGCACCTAGCCCTATGGGCATTGGTAAGCAGGCGCCAGGAAGGGCGCACACAACATCGTCAATCACGGGGCCGGTCTCACGACTAGCCTCGCGCAGATGCGGGGGCTGGCGCGTTGCGGCGACGTCGCCAGCCCCCGTTCGATTTTCCCTCGGTTGACAGCCCTCGCCGAGGCATACTACCCTGTCCATAACCTTATCTAGGAGTCGTGTCATGGAAGGCAAACCGATTGTGGAGATCACCTACTGCGTGCCTTGAGGCTACCTCCCGCAGGCGGCTTGGATAGCCACCGAGATTTTCGCGGAACTGGGCAACAAGGTAGCACTCACCATCACCCCCGGCGACGACGGCATCCTCAAGGTCACCTGTGACGGGGAGACCGTCTTCGACCGCCACGCAGAGGACGGCAAGTACCCGGAGTTCACCCGGATGAGGGGCATCAAGGGCGCCATCTCAGACTACGTCAAGGCCGCGGCCGCCTAGCAGCCGCCTTCCATCCAACAGGCAAACGGACCGGCCCCCGGCAACGCGCCGGGGGCCGGTTGCTTTTCCGCACACGAGGTTCCCGCGAAGGCGGGAACCTTAGGCCCTGCGTCTCACCCCTGCCGACGGGTGCTAGCCGTCTTCAGCGTCCTTTGGCATAATGGGGCCGTCACACCGGACCAACAACCGTGCCGTACTCTACGGAGCTCCGGCCGGCAGGCAAAGGAGGAAGTCATGGTGGTAGAAGCAGCGTTCGACCGGAAACTCCAGGACGTCGGCAACATTCTGATGATGGAGCACGTCAACGTGCTCGTGCCAAACCAGCAGCTTGCCCAGATCTTCTACATCTCCGGCCTCGGCCTCACCCGGGACCCCTACATGATGGTGGGCCAGGACAACATGTGGGCCAACGCCGGCAAGCAGCAGTTCCACCTGCCCACCCGCGGCATGCAGGTGGTCCGCGGCGTCATCGGCATTGAGGTCCAGGACATCGAGGCCCTGAAGTCGCGGCTTGAGGCCGTCAAGCCCCTGCTGGCCGACACCAAGTTCGAATGCTCCGTCGACGGCGACGCGGTCCTCGCCACCTGCCCGTGGGGCAACAAGTTCCGCTGCACCCAGGGCGAGGCAGTCGGCAACGAGTATCCCGTCGGCATCCCATATGTCGAATTCAACGTCCCCACAGGCGCCGCCGAGGGCATCGCACGGTTCTACAACGAGATGATTGGCGCGCCGGCGCGTGTCGAGGACGACAACGGTCCCGTCGCGCACGTGCGCATGGGGCTGAAGCAGGAGCTCCGCTTCCGCGAGACCGAAGGCGAGCCCCCGCCCTACGACGGCCATCACATCGCCGTCTACCTCTCCAACTTCTCCGGCCCCCACGCCTTCCTGAAAGAACGCGGGCTCGTCACGGAGGAGAGCAACGACTACCAGTACCGCTTTGAGGACATCGTGGACTTGGACTCCGGCGAATTGATCTTCAAGATTGAGCACGAGGTCCGCAGCGCCACCCACCCCATGTTCCAGCGAAACCTGGTGAACCGGAACACCACCCAGAACCTGCAGCAGTACGTCCACGGACGGGACGCGCTGGTCCCCTAAAGAGAGTGGAGGCGGAAGCAATGGCAGACTCCGGCGTGAAGGTCAGCCTGGGCACGGGCGGCACCCGCATCGAGTTGGAGTGCGAGCACCAGAGCGGTGTCCTGTACACCGTTCCCGGTGAGATGTCCTGGGTGTGCACCCCGGACATGCTGCACGCCCACGCCCTCGCCGGTTTCCTGCGGGAGCTGGTCAAGCTGGACTCGCCGCAGGTGGAAGCCTTGATGCAGCGTTGGGGCGTCTACTACCGGGAGCGTCCTGTCGTTGCCACGACGGATGAGGCCTCCGACGAGGAAGCGCCGGCGTCGAAGTCGTGATCCGCGGATGAGGGCTGGAGTTCGAAAAAGAAGGAGCGCCCATTTGGGCGCTCCTTCACTTGCTCGCGAACGGGCGTTGGGACTATTCGTCCAACGCTGGGCTGGCCAGAGCGGAAGGGACCGCAATGTGGCCAGCGCCGGCCGACTTGCGGGAGTTGTCGTCCTCCCAGTAGAAAGAGCTGTCCGGGGAGTTGAGAAACTCTCGCTCCTCGCCACAGCGCTTGCACTGACCACGGCTCACAGGGCCTGCCGGCGTCTCAATGACCCAGTGGTGGGCGCAGAGTGACACTGGCAGGGCTTGGGCATTTGTCTCCAGCAGGGCTTCCTTCTCCAGGTTCATGGCATCTACTCTCCCGTGTAATTGTTGAACTACCATGGTCAGAAGGTAGCACACGATTTCGTCTTTGTCAAGCATTTTGCTGTAAAAACAATTTTTAAGACGAAATCCTCAATAACCCTTTGACACCCCGAAATCGAGCAGGCTACAATGGTAACACTTGGATAGCCCTCCTTTGAGAGACTATGGACGGCACACGACTAAGTATCCTAAACAGCTTGCAGCGTCACCCTGCTACCGTTGACCAGTTGAGCGCGGAACTGGGACTTGCGGCGGCGGCAGTCCGTCGTCACCTCGAAATCCTGCAGCGCGACCGCCTGGTGGACTACGAGCCGGTCCGTAAAAAGCCCGGCCGTCCTGAGCACCTCTTCGCCCTTACCGAGGACGGTCAGGAGTTGATGCCCAAACGCTACCACCTCCTGCTCCAACGCCTCCTGCAGAGCCTCACGGTGTCCGCCAACGGCAGCGGCGAAGCGCCCGTCAAGGAACTGCTGACTCTCGTTGCGCGCACCATGGCCGAGGAGCACCGTTCCCGCGCCGTCAATGGCGAGGCGCTGGACCGCATCGCCCTCCTGCGACGAATTCTGGAAGACGAGCAATTCTCGCCCGTCATTACAGAGTCCCCGGAAGGGGTTCAGGTCACCTTGCACAACTGCCCGTATCGAGGCGTCGCCACCCAGAGCGACGTAATCTGCACCCTCGACCGGGAGCTCATCACTGAGATCCTCGACGCTCCCGTCTCCAACACGGCCCGCATCAACCTCGGCCACCCCCTCTGCACATACGACACTTCGCCCCAACAGGTATAGCCAAACCCCCTCCCCGAACACGCCCGGCAGGGGCGCCTGAATGCCCTGCGCAAAGCTAATTTGTCTTTGCGTTTCTCCCCCTGCTAGGGTATTATGAGCCTAGGGATGGTATCGTCGCGCCCCATGGAGGTCCAATGAGCCCGAAACTCCTTCGTAATAGCATCATCTATGTCATCATCACGATTGCCGTCATCGCGATGTTCTTCGCCGTGTTTCAACCCAGCACGCGCTCTGGAGAGTTGCCCATCAGCCAGGTCGTGCAGATGGCCAGGGAGGGCGACATCCGCTCCATCGAAATCCGCGGTGACGACCTGTTCATCACCGGCATCGGCGGGAGCACGTTTACCTCTCGCAAGGAAGCCGATTCCAGCCTCGTTGAGACGCTGGAGGCTGCGGGAGTCAACATCGCTGAAGCAGGACTGGAGATCAACATCAAGGGCAGCAGCGGCTTGGGCAGCTTCGTCGGCCTGCTGCTGAACTTCCTGCCCCTCATTTTCTTCGGCGGTCTGCTGCTGTTCATGATGAAGCAGGCCCAGGGTTCCGGCTCCCAGACCATGAACTTCGGCCGAAGCCGCGCTCGCGTGGTCATGGCCAACCGCCCCACCGTGTCCTTCTCGGACGTGGCGGGTGAAGAGGAGGCCAAGGAGGAGCTCGAGGAGGTCGTGCAGTTCCTCAAGTTCCCGGAGCGGTTCACCTCCCTGGGCGCCCACGTCCCGCGCGGCGTCCTGCTGGCTGGCCCGCCCGGCACCGGCAAGACCCTCCTCGCCAAGGCCGTGGCCGGCGAGGCCGAAGTGCCCTTCTTCTCCATCAGCGGTTCGGAATTCGTCGAGATGTTCGTCGGCGTGGGCGCCTCCCGCGTCCGTGACCTTTTCGACCAGGCCAAGCGCAACGCCCCAAGCATCATCTTTGTCGATGAGATCGACGCCGTCGGCCGCCACCGTGGCGCCGGCTTGGGCGGCGGCCACGACGAGCGCGAGCAGACCCTGAACCAGATTCTGGTAGAGATGGACGGCTTCGACACCAGCACAAACGTCATCGTCGTCGCCGCCACCAACCGGCCGGACATCCTGGACCCGGCGCTGCTGCGCCCCGGCCGATTCGACCGCCGCGTCGTGCTGGACCTCCCCGATGTCGTCGGCCGCGAGGCCATCTTGGTCGTGCACTCCAAGGGCAAGCCCCTGGAGCCCACCGCCGACCTCACCGTTATCGCCCGGCAGACCCCGGGCTTCAGCGGCGCCGACCTCGCCAACCTCGTCAATGAGGCTGCCATCCTGGCCGCCCGCAACGGCAAGAAGTCTATCGGCACCATGGAATTCGCCGAGTCCATCGACCGGCTCGTCGCCGGGCCCGAGCGCAAGAGCCGCGTCTTCTCCGACCATGAAAAGCAGGTAACCGCCTACCACGAGGCCGGTCACGCCCTGGTTGCCAGGAAACTGGCCCACGCGGACCCGGTCCACAAGGTCTCTATCGTGGCCCGCGGCGGCATGGGCGGCTACACCCGCCTGCTCCCGGACGAGGACCGTCACCTGTGGACCAAGACGCAGTTCAAGGACATGCTCGCCGTGTCCATGGGTGGCCGCGTGGCCGAGGAGATTATCTTCGTCGATGTCACCACCGGCGCCAGCAATGACCTCTCCACCGCCACCAACATCGCCCGGCAGATGGTCACCCGATACGGCATGAGCGACAAGCTTGGCCCGCGCACCTTCGGCAAGCGGGAGGAAATGGTGTTCCTCGGCCGCGAGATCTCCGAGCAGCGTGACTACAGCGATCGTATCGCCGAGGACATTGACACCGAGGTGCACATGCTCGTGGATGAAGCCTACTCACTGGCACGGGATACCCTGCTGGAGAATTGCGACAAGCTTCACCAGGTCGCCCAATACCTCATTGAGCACGAGACCGTAGAGGGCCCGGAGCTGGCTGAGCTCTTCGACTCAGTCGCGCCCGTGTCGGAGCGCCCCACCCCTGCGGCTGCGGCCACAGCCGTTGTCGAGCCCCCGGAAGAGAAGCCCGCCAAGTCGAAGCAGCGAACGCCTCGGGGCCGCTCTTCAGGGCCAAACACGGCCCCTGCGCCGGCATCCTAGCAAGCTAAGAACCGGAAGGCGCGATGCGCGCCCTCCTTCCATGTCAACGACAACAATGAACGTTTGCCCAGGGGGTCAGATGCCCGCACAGCCCACCGTTCACACGTTCTCCTCGCTGGAGCAGTCCTGGGACCCACTGGTGCCTGATTGTGACGTCAAGGCATTCTTCCTTTCCCACCGCTGGCAACGGCTCTGGTGGGAGAACTTCGGCCATGGGCGGGAACTCCTGCTCCTTGCCTTCCAGCAGGACGGCGAGACCATCGGCATCGCCCCACTGCAGCGGCAGGGTGATACGATCTCCTTCCTGGGCGACACTGACCTCTTCGACTTCCACGACTTCATCATTCCACAGGGCTACGAGCTCGACTTCTATCGCCACCTGCGCGACTACCTCCTCTCCCAGGACTGGCGGAGTCTCTACTTCCCCTCCCTGTCCCACGCCTCCCCCACACTGCGGCACCTGCCTCTCTTCGCCGAGCAAGAGGGCTGGACGTGCACCGTCGAGCAGGAGGACGTCTCCCCGACGCTCGTGCTGTCCGGGGACTGGGAAGACTACCTGGTCGGCCTGCGCAAGAAGGACCGCCACGAGCTCCGACGCAAGTTCCGGCGGCTCGAGAACGCGGGGGGCATCGACATCCGTAGCTACACAGACCCAGCCGATGTCGAGGAGCGTCTTGACGCCTTCTTCGCCCTCATGCGCTTGGGCCGCGAGGAAAAGTACCGCTTCCTGACGCCGGAGCGGGAGGCCTTTTTCCGGGAGATGGCCGTGGCCCTTGCCGGCGTCAACGTTGCGCGGCTCTGGTTCATGGAAAAGGACGGCGTCCCCGTATCGTCCTGCCTTTGTTTCGACTACTGCGGCAGGAGATTGCTGTACAACAGTGGCTTTGACCCGGCCTTTGCGGACCTGAGCGTCGGCTTGCTGCTCAAGGCAACCACCATCAAGGACGCCATTGAGCGCGGACTGGATGCATTTGAATTCCTGCGCGGCGATGAACACTACAAGTACCACCTTGGCGGTGTGGACCAGGCGGTGTACCGCATGACCGTCGTCAGGGACGGCGGCTCTCGGGAGACCGGCTAGGAGCGGACCACCCATGCGCATCGCCTTGCTCTGCTACCACTCGTGCCCCTTGGCACGCCTTGGCGAGCGCGAAGCCGGAGGGATGAGCGTCTACGTGCGCAACCTGTCGCAGGCGTTGGCGCGTCAGGGCGCGCAGGTGGACATCTTCACCCGACGCCACAACGTCGAGGACCCGCAGTCCGAGGAGATCGCGAAGGGCGTCCGGCTCATCCACGTCGATGCCGGCCCGCCGCTTGCAGAAGGATCGCTGGCGCCCTACCTGCCGGAGTTCGTACGCGGTGCGAGCGCCTTCGCCGAGGCTGACGGCGCACGTTACCAGGTGGTGCACAGCCACTACTGGCTATCCGGTCTCGTCGGCTTGGAGCTTGCCCCTGCGTGGGGCGCCCGCCACATCGCAACCTTCCACACGCTGGCGGAGGTCAAGCTGCTTGCCGACCCCAAAGGCCAGGAACCACCCGAACGCAGCCCGGCAGAGCGGCGCATCGTGGCGGAAACCGACGCCCTCGTCGTGTCCGACAGGCACGAGCGCGAACTGCTGGCACGGCACTACGGCGCACCCCGCGACAAGGTCACGGTCCTCCCCGGCGGCGTCGATGTGGAGACCTTCCGCCCCATGGACAGAGCGGAGGCAAAGCGGCGCTTGGGGCTGGACGGGAAACGCGTGCTGTTGTGTGTGGGGCGGTTTGACCCGCTGAAGCGGTATGATTTGGCGGTGTCCGCCGCGGCGCTGCTGCGGGAGCGGCATCGGGTGGAGGTGGTGTTGGTGGGCGGAGACTTGGAGAGAGACCCGGAGGCAAGGCGTCTGAGCGAGTTGGCGGCGTCCCTCGAAATGGATGGCAATGTCCGGTTTGCGGGGACGGTGCCCCACGGCGAGCTGCCGTGGCACTACAACGCTGCGGACGTGCTGCTCGCGCCCTCCTACTACGAGAGCTTTGGCTTGGTGGCCCTGGAGGCCATGGCGTGCGGCATCCCCGTAGTGGCTGCCCGCACGGGTGGCTTGTCCACCTTGGTGCGCGACGGCGAGACCGGCTACCTCGTTCCCTTGCACACCCCGGAGTGTTACGCGGACCGCATCGAGGTGCTGTTGGCCAACGACGCCCTGCGTGAGGCCATGGGACGCGCCGGCCGCCAACGTGCGGAGGCGCTGGCGTGGGACGCCGTCGGCCTGCGGTTCGCCGAGTTCTATGGAGGTTTCATGACTGAAGAGGCTGTGCGATGACCAAGGACGAGATGCTGGCGAGGCTGGCCAGGGCCCGTCTCCGTACGGGCATGTTGGCCGGGCAGGTTCGGAATCGCCTGATTACCGGCCTTGTCTTGATCATCCCTCTGGCTGTGACCATCTTTATCATCCGCTTCCTCTGGGAGTTCCTCTACAACTTCCTCCTGCCGCTCTTTGACGTTCTTGAGGGACCCATACCGTTCATTTCGGGCGCATGGCTGCAGGTCACCATCGTCATCATCATCCTCGGTCTCTTGTACATGTTGGGGTGGGCGGTGAGGTCCGTGGCCGGCGCCCAAGTGGTGCGGATTTGGCACGGCACGATCGAGAGCATTCCCGTGGTGCGGAGCTTCTACCGCGTGATCCGGCAGGTCGTGGAGATGTTCTCCTCGGACAACCCGCTTGCAAGTCAGCCGGTCGTGGTGCTCGAGTACCCTCGCATCGGCGCTCTTGCGTTGGGCATGGTCACCAGCCGCTTCATCATGCCGGACGGCGAGGAGTACTTGACGGTGTACATCCCCACCATCCCCATCCCCTCATCCGGCTACATGACCTTCGTGAAGGAAGAGGACGTCACCCCGACGAACATCACCTTTGACGAGGCGATGCGCATTATCTTCTCCGGCGGGGTGTTGTCTCATGAGATAACCCTGAAGCACTACAGGCGCAGTCAGCGGCGGGCCCGGCAGCAGCGTGAAGGAAAAGCCCTGGAGCCTGATGTGGAAATGACGGACTAGTCTTCCGTGAGGTCCGCCTCAAACCACCGGCGACCGTTCACCCGCTGGAACCCGACCGTCTTGTAGAGGCTTCTGGCCGCATCGTTTTCGGCGTCCACTGTAAGCTCAATGGTCTTGACGCCCCGGTCCAGCAGCAGGTGCATTCCGGCCAGCAGCGCTGCCCGGCCCAGACCGAGTCCCTGGTAGCGAGGGTGAGCGCCCAGCATGGAGACGCTTCCCGCAATCTCCGGCGGCTCTCCCACTGTCTGCGTTGAGCAATAGGCTGCTACATCGTCCCCATCCATGAGCAGCGCCACCCCTTCCGGCGTCGTCCGGCTCATTTGGACGGCATAGGAAATCTGCTCGACCGAGTTGGGAGAGAATCCCCACTGCCCTTCGAAGGCGGCGTTCTGCGCCTCGACAAGCGAGGCCTCATCGCCGGTGCGGAAGCGGCGCGAGACCATACCCGGCGGAAGCTGCGGCTCCGGTAGTGAGGCGCCCACCCAGTGGAGGATTTCGTGGAGGCGCACGGCGTGGAACCCCTGCCCCTGCAGGAACCCCGCCAGCTCGTCGTCCGCTTCCGGCGATGGCGCGCGAGCCACGACGACCCCCGCGAGGCGCCCGCGCTCCTTTGCCCACGCGAAAAGCGCTCCGCCGACGCCGCTCCGCCGGTGCCGCGGCAGGACCCCGCCCTCCAGCACCACGCAGCCGAGGGGCAGCTCCCAGTTCAACAGCGTGTAGCCGACGAGGGTGTTGTCTAATGACGCCAGCAGACAGTCGGCCTCGGCGTCCATGCCAGGCACGCGGAGGCGCTCAGCCATGAACGCAGCGTCGACAGCGGCGGGTGTGCCCTCGAGACTCTGTACACCGTTGACGAGGGCCGCAAAATCAGTCAGGCGGTCCCAGGTAAAGGCATGAAAGTGTGGTTGTGGAGTCGTCATAGGGTGCGGCCGCGCCTTGACAAGGATAGCTCATTGTAGCAGAGTGACTGACAAGACGCCCTTGCGTGGTGAGGGCCCCGCTCTCACTATGTCAGCAGCGAGTTCGCATCGCGCAGGCAAGGGCGCATTCCATTCACAGTGCCGCTTACAGCAGCGTCACGCACATACTTCGGGCTACGTACGCCCACGCGAACAAGGAGGACAAGTCTATGGAGCCGTTGGAAACGCCGGAACGCGCCTTGATCTTCACTCCCCATCCCGACGACGCTGAGGGCGGCTGCGGCGGCACGGTGGTCAAGTGGGTCAATGAGGGCGCCGAGGTGTTCTTGGTCCTCGCGACCGACGGCCGGGCCGGCACCAGCGATCCCTCCGTTTCTCCCGAGGACCTGATCGAGACGCGCGAGCGGGAGCAGGCCGAGGCCGCCAAGGCCATGGGCGTCAAGGAGGTCGTCAACCTGCGCAATCCCGACGGCGGGCTCGAGGACACTCGCGAGTTTCGCGGGCAGTTGGTGGAAGCAATCCGGCGCTTCAAGCCGGACGTCGTGCTGACCACGGAACCCTACCACCGGTTGTCCCACGGCCACCGCGACCACCGCACCATCGGCATCGTGGCGCAGGATGCTTGCTTCCCCTACGCCCGCGACATCCACCACTTCCCGGAACACGGGGCCGCCGGCCTGGAACCCCACAAGGTGGGCGCAATCCTCTTCTGGGGGTCTGAGGACCCGGACGTTTTTTGCGACGTCAGCGACACGGTGGACCAGAAGATTGAGGCGCTGGCCAAGCACGCCAGCCAGTTCGCGGGCCGCAACCCCGGCGATTTTTCCCGCGCCCGCGTCAAGCAGAACGGCGAGCGTGTCGGCACGGAATACGCGGAGATCTTCCGCCGGGTCACTTTCCGGCGGTAACCGGTGCAGAATCGTTGCGAAAGCCCAATCCGTTCGCCCTGAGCCCGTCGAAGGGCCCCACCAACGGATTGGGCTTTCGCTTTGCGGCTCCTTTGCCGGCCGGAATCGCCGGCGTCCTGACACGCCAACGTTGCACCCCTGTGTTCGCATCCCATACGATGTTGGCGCCATGACGAGCATTGGGGAGCTCAACGAGCAGTCGCTACACCGGGCGCTGAAGGAGCGCTATGCGGTCGCCGGAAGCGACACCGAGCGCGCCATCGACGGCTACGTGGCGGACGTGGTGACCGGCGGCAGTATCGTCGAGATCCAGACCGGCGGCTTCGGTCCGCTCAAGGGCAAGCTGTCCCGGCTGTTGGAATCGTATCCGGTCACGCTGGTGCACCCCATCGCCCGGGATCGGTACATCGTGAAGGCGGGGGATAACCCAGGCGTGCCGGTGACGCGGCGCAGGTCGCCGCGGCACGGATCGGTGTTCGACGTGTTCCAGGCGCTGGTCAGCATCCCGGCGTTGCTCGCGCACCCCAACCTGAGCTTGGATGTCGTCTTGACCATCGAGGAAGAGGTCCGCATACCGAGGGTCCGCCGTAGCTGGCGGCGGCCGGGATACACTCGCGTGGACCGGCGACTGGTGGACGTGGTCGAGACGCACACCGTCTCGTCAATGGCCGACCTGTTCGTGATGATCGACACTGATTTGCCTGAGCAGTTCACGACAAATGATATAGCGGCGGCCATGAAGTCGGCGCGGAGGCTCGGCCAGCAGGCTGCCTACTGCTTCCGCGAGGGCGGCGTCACCGAGATCTGCGGCAAGGACGGCAACAACCTGATATACCGGCGCGTGGGATGACCGCGCCCGGGGTGCGCAACAGGCATGCGGGTGAGGTTGAGGGCGAGAGAAGGGTGGCAGGGGCCGGTGAAGGGTTGCGCAGCCCTACATCGACAGGATAATCCGCTCGACCTCGTCGGACTCCGCCGAGAGCTCCCGAAGCGGGATGTCCGCAATCTGGTTGGCCAGGTCCGGGTCCTTCAGCCCTGTTCCAGTCAGGATGCACACGATCGTCTTGTCCCGAGGAATGTCGCCGCTGTTGACGCACTTGATGAGCCCGGCGACCGAGGCGGCAGAGGCTGGCTCGCAGAAGATGCCTTCCAGCCGTGCCAGCAGCTTGTAGGCCGCCAAGATCTCCTCGTCCGTCACGGCGTCGATCATGCCGCCGGACTCGTCCCGTGCCTCCACTGCCGTCTGCCAACTGGCCGGGTTGCCGATGCGGATGGCCGAGGCAATCGTCTCCGGGTTTTCCACAATGTGACCCCGCACAATGGGCGCCGAGCCCTCGGCCTGGAAGCCGAACATGCGAGGTGTGCTCGTGGAGTACTCCATCTGCTGGTACTCCTTGAAACCCTTCCAGTAGGCGGTAATGTTGCCCGCGTTGCCCACCGGGATGCACAGGTAGTCGGGCGCGTCGCCCAGGGCGTCAGAGATCTCGAAGGCCGCCGTCTTCTGCCCCTCGATGCGGTAGGGGTTGACGGAGTTGACCAGCGTGATCGGGTGCCGCTCCGACAACTCCCGGACGATGGCCAGCGCGCGGTCGAAGCTCCCGTTGATGAGCAGGATGTGCGCCCCATAAGCGATGGCCTGCGCGATCTTGCCCCGGGCCACGTTGCCCTTCGGCACCAGCACCACCGTCGAGAGGTTGCAGTGGGCCCCGTAGGCCGCCGCGGAGGCGCTGGTGTTGCCCGTTGACGCGCAGATGATCGTGCGGCTCTCCTGTTCCAGCGCGTTGGCAACCGCCAGGACCATACCGCGGTCCTTGAAGGAGCCCGTGGGGTTGCAGCCCTCCAGCTTGAAGTAGAGCTGCTCTAGCCCAAGTTCCGCCGCCATCCGGTGCGAACGCACCAAGGGTGTGCCGCCCTCGCCCAGCGAGATCATCGGCGTCGTGGACGTTAGCGGGAGGAAATCGTGGTACGTCTGGAGGACACCCTGATTCATCGAATACTCCGAATTACGATATTGACAGGATAACCGCTGGGCGGCCAACTTGGTAGTGGCTAGGCCGCTTCTACGCGAAGGAGGTTGTGCACCGCCGTCAGCGTCGGGAGCCGCCGCAGGTCAGCCAGGGCCGCTTGCATCGCCGCCTCACGGGCGGGATGCGTGGTGATGACGAGGTCCGCCGTCCCCGCCTGGTTGTCCGCGCCCTTCTGGATCACGGAGGCGAGGCTGATGGTGTGGTCGCTGAACGCACTGGCAATCTGCGCCAAAACGCCCGGCTGGTCCGACGCGCTTACGCGCAGGTAATATTGCGTCTCCAGGTCGTGCATGGGCCGGACGGGCAGTTGCGTCTGCCCCTGTCGCGCATCCGCGGTTACTGTGCCTTCGCCGCGGGCGCACGCCAGCAGGTCGCCGATGATCGCGCTCGCCGTGGGCGCCGGTCCCGCGCCGCGCCCGTGGAACACGACCGGCCCGACCAGGTCGCCCTGCACTTCGATGGCGTTGAAAGGCCCCTCAACCTTCGCCAGCATCGTCTCCCGGTGCAGCAGCGCCGGGTGTACTCGCGCCTGCACTGCCCCGTCGATGCGCTGCGCTATGGCCAGCAGCTTGATCTCGTAGCCCAGCTCATGCGCGTACTCGAAGTCCTCCGCTTCCAGCGCCGTGATGCCCTCGCAGTGCACCTGCTCCGGCGAGACCGTCGTATGGAAGGCCAGTGACGCCAAGATTGCTAACTTATAGACGGCGTCCCGCCCCTCGATGTCGTTTGCGGGGTCCGGCTCCGCGTAGCCCAGCGCTTGAGCCTGTGCCAAAGCGTCGCTGAAGGCCAGCCCCTCCTGCGACATCTTGGTCAGGATGTAGTTGGTGGTTCCGTTGATGATGGCGCGAACGGAGCTGATGTCGTTGGCCAGCAGATCGTCTTGCAGTGGGCCGATGATGGGGATCCCCCCGCCGACGCTCGCCTCGTAGCGCAAGCTCGCGCCCGACGACCGCGCCGCCGCCATGAGCGCGGGGCCGTGCTTGGCCACCACCTCCTTGTTGGCGGTCACCACGCTAACGCCCTTGGACAATAGCTGCGTGAGGTAGTCGAGCGCGGGATGCTCCCCGCCCATCGCTTCCACCACGATGTCGATGCCGTCGTCCGCCAACACATCGGTGAAGTCGTTGGTGAGTGTCCCGTCGGGAAGCGCGACGTCGCGGGGCAGGTCAAGCCGCCGCACAAGAGCCTTCCGCAGCACGATGGGTTGCCCAAAGGTGTCGGCGGCTGCGGGGTCAAGCAGGCGGGAGGCCACGTGACTGCCGATGACGCCAAGGCCAAGTAGTCCTACGCCAATGGCGCTCTGTCGGGCCATAGAGATGGCTCCCGCTACTGTGAGGGTGGGGCGATGGTCGTGGTCAACCGGAGCTTCTTGGCGAGCCACGCGTACTGCGTGGAGTCAAAGTCCGTCACAACATCCTGGATGCGCCGCTGCTCAATAACCCATTCAGAGACTTCCTGCGACCGCAGGACCTCAAAGTTGTCATCGGAGATCATGCGGGACTCCTCACGCTCCGGAATGTAGTAGAGGACGAAGAACTCCTGTCCGGAGTTGAGGTCAAAGTCCGGGATACCCTCCGAGAGTTCCCCCAACGGGAGCTCGTCGAAGACGTACTCCACCACGCCTTCCTCCAGTACGCCGCGTGGCACCCAATCGATCTCGCCCTCGCGGCGCAGCGTCTCGGGGTCTAGGGCATATTCTTCCACCAACTCTGTGAAAGTGGACCCCCGCTCAAACTTGGTCCGGGCTTCCTCAACATCCTCAAGACTCTGCAAGGCCAACCCGTACAGGTGAACGTGTGGTTGCTCCCTGGGGATCGTGCTCCCCACGTGCTCCTCGAGCCTCAGCCGGTACATGTCCCGCTTGACGATTTCACGGTACTCATTGTCAGTAAGCTGTACCTGGTTCAAGAACTGGCGGTAAATCTCCTGGAACTCCGATTCCAGCTCTGCCGGCGTCGACGTGGACGCTGGGTCCACCGGGCCAAGGGTGCGCAGGCGCAGCTCTGCGTCGAGCTCCGCCGGCGTGACTTGCAGGCCTTGTGACTGAGCCCCCTGCACGACGAGCTCGTTGGTTGCCAGGTCCTGCACCAGCTGGAACGGCACCGTGCCCAGGTTCACGGTCTGCCCGCCCGCCTCAGTCTGCCGTTGCACCATGCGCATGAGCTTCACCAGATAGCCCATGTCGTATTCCACGTCGTTGACGCGGACGATGACCTCGCGAGGGGGAAGCACAAACGTCGTCACCCAGCCGTAGATGGGGATGGCGATAACCATCAGCACGACCACTACTGCGATAGCGAGGGCTACCCGTTGTCGCCGCTTGTCCCGCTCCAAGTGGGAGCCGCGGTTGCGTCGACCTAGGTTGGCCGCCAGGATGCGCTGTTTTTCCACCTTGTTATGCTTCCTGTTCGTTGGACTGGTTTAGGGAATACCCGCAGCCATCGTTCGGCGGGTGAGGGGTCCTTCATTGTAAACGTGCCACGGGCCTCTCGCGATAGCGGCGGCCTGCGAGGTGTACCCGCCTAGCGGCGCGTCTATCGCGACATCCTTGGCCTCGCCTACCCGTGCCAGCCCGTGGCCCGAACGTGGTCTGCGGTGAATGGCATCGTCGCAATCTGCCGAGCCCGCTTGATGGCTTCTGCAAGGATGCGCTGGTGCCGAGCGCAGGTGCCTGTGCGGCGCCTTGGGCTTATCCGTGCCCGCTCCGTGATGTAGCGGCGCAGCATGCCGACATTCTTGTAGTCGATGACAATCTTCTTCTCCACGCAGAAGGCGCATACCCGCCTGCGCGGTGGGTAGAAGCGGCGTCCTCGCCCGCCGCCGCCTGGGCGGCCCCGCGGTCCCCCGCCCGTTCGCGGCCCGGAAGGGCCCCCGCCCGGTCGTGGTCCAGAAGGCCCTCCGCCCGGTCGCGGCCCAGAATACCCGCCGCCCGGCGCTGCCGTTGGTGGTCTGGATTGATCTCCAGTTGTAGTCATAACGCTAACGGTCCTCCACGATGCTCTTGGTGTCCCAAATGCTAGAAGGGCAAGTCGTCGGGCTCGGTCGGCCCGCCGCTAAGCCCCCCGGACTGGCCGCCGAAACCACCGCCGGACGTCCCCTGGCTATCCCGGTCCGGCCGATTCAGGAACCGGACTTCATTGGCTGTAACGTCAGTGGAAAAGCGTGTACTTCCGTCGTTCGCCTCATAGGTGCGGACATGTATGCGGCCTTCCACGTATACCAGGCTTCCCTTCTGCAGGTATTGATTGCAGAGTTCCGCCAACTGCCGCCACGCGCTTACACGAAACCAGTCCGTTTCCTCGCGCCGTTCCCCCGAGCCGTCCGTGTAGGCTCGCGAGGTGGCAACGGAAAAGTCCGTTACCGCCGTGCCCTGGGGCGTGTAGCGCATCTCCGGATCTCGGCCCAGGTGGCCGATGATGGTGATCTTGTTCATGCTGACCATGGTTGCTCCGCTTCCGTCCCGGTGTAATGCGCCGTGCTAGTTGTCCAGGCGCACCAGCAGGTGCCGCAGCACGTCCTCAGACAGGCCGAGGGCGTTCTCCAGCGGCCGCGTCCGCTCCGGGTCCGTGGTGAACTGGGTGAGGAAATAGTTGCCTTCCATATAGTCCATGATGGGATAGGCCAAGCGACGCATGCCCCAGTTCTCTTCCTTGGTCAGCTCTCCACCCGCTCCCGTGATGATCCCATGGATGCGCTCCATGGTACCGTCCACTTCCTCTTGGTCCAAGGCCGGGCTTAAGACCACTACAAGCTCGTAAGATCTCGGTTTCGCCAATCCTGTTTCCCGCCGCCCGCAGAAATACGAGCGGACTTTTGAATTTGCATCGAAAAGTATATCACGGCTAGGAGCGCCCTACCACAAGGGCGCTCCCAGTACATGCAGCAGACGGTCGCCGACCCGTCCCGAGGGGCAGCCGGCGGCCTCTGACATTACTACTCTATCGCCGTTCCGATGGAGCTTACGGTCGACCCGCCGCGTTCCTCCCAGATCTTGTCCATCTCGTCCAGGATCGACTGGGGTTGGCGGGCGAGGTGGACGTTGCGCGGCGCCTTGTCGGGGTCCGGGCTGCGGAACGCGGGCGGCAGGCCCTGCTCCTCGCGTGCGCGACCTTGGCGGGGCAGGTAGAGCATCTTGTCGTTCTCCGGGTCGCGGTAGACGCACTTCGGCTCGCCGCCGTCGGCCACCACTCGCGCCTCTTCCAGCATCCGGCGGCGCATCATGATGATGCCCGAGTCGCTGCCGCCCAGATGCTCCTGCGTCCGGTCCGCCAGCGCGCCCTGGCCCACCCAGGCGATGAAGTCCTGGTTCATGACGTGCGTGTCGATCCAGCGCCCCGTCTCCTCGTCGGTCAGCGGCGATGTCCAGTAGGGGATGCGCTCCTGCTCGAAGGGGGCGTCTCCCGGCACGGGCACGTTGAACCACGCAACGCTCAGCGTGTTCTCGTCGTCGATGGGCACTCGCCACTCGAAGTGGCCCACGTACAGGGCGTTCGGCCACAGGCAGACCCGGCCGACGGTCCATTGCTCTTCCTCTTCGGTGCCGCCCTCGAAGACGCGCCGGTAGATGATGCCGTGCTCGAACTCGTCGAAGCCCACCTTCGCGTGCGCCTGCGGCTCCGGCCCCCTTCGGCCGACGCCAAGCACCCTCGACCAGCGGCCGTGCAGCCACTCCACGTGGACGGGATCGATGCTGTTCTCCTGGCACTGGAACCAGTTGCAGGGAATCGTCGTGTAGACGACCTGCTTGTAGCCCTTGTCGTAGAACCGGTCATAGTCGGGCACCAGCGGCGGCTCACCCGGACCCATGTATGCCCAGAGCATCCCGGCCTTCTCCTCGATGGGGTAGGCCTTGATCTTGATGCGTTCCTTGAACTTCGCATCCGGGTAGGCGACTTCCTCAAAGGGCTGCTCCAGGCAGGCGCCCGTGTGGTTGTACAACCAGCCGTGGTAGTTGCAGCGAAGGCCGTTCTCGTCCTGGATGCCGTAGGACAGGTCTGCGCGGCGGTGCGCGCAGTGCAGGTCCAACAGCCCGTGATTGCCGCTCTTGTCCCGGTACAGCACCAGGTCCTCACCCATCAGGCGCATCTGCTTGATGGGGGTGTCCTCCATCTCCGCGGCGGCCGCAATGGGCATCCAGTATCGGCGCATGAGCTCGCCCATGAGCGAACCGGGGCCAACTTGCATCAGTTCCTGGTTTTCGCCTTCTGAAATCATAGTGGTCCCTTTCTCCCCCAAACAAACTTGCAAGTGTAAAATTGGGCTTTCAAGAGTGTACACGCTTGTGGCAAGAATCGCCACTATTCCAGCTACGCATGTTGAAGAAGCGGCACGACCCCTCGCAGGCGCCCCTGAAATAGGGCAGCCCCCAGGGGTATCGTCGCCTTGGGGGCTGCAATCCGCTGCGTCAATTGAGGCTACACGCCTTCCATCGTGCCCACGGCCTCCGTGCCGTCGAGGGCCAGGAGGCGGTTCATGGCGTTGGTGTAGGCCTTGGCGCTGGCGACCAGGATGTCCGTGTCCGCGGCCCGGCCGCTGTAGATGCGGTTCTCGTAGCGCAACCGCACCGTCACGTCGCCAACGGCGTCCAGCCCGCCGGTGATGGCGCGGACGCTGTACTCGTCCAGCTTGGGTGTCACGCCAATGACGCCCACGACGGCCTTGCACACGGCGTCCACGGGGCCGTTGCCCTCGGTCCGCTCGGTCTTCGTCTCGCCCGTGGGAGTTGTCATCGTGATGGTGGCCGTGGGGATGCGCCCCGTGCCCGTCTCGATGGACACCGCCTCGACCCGGTAGCCGGTGACCTCTTCCACGCGGCGGCGCTCCGCCATCAGGGCCTCGAGGTCGCGGTCGGTGATCTCGCGCTTCTTGTCCGCCAGCTCCTTGAAGTCGGCGAAGACGCGGTCCAGCTCATCCCGGTCCAGGTCGTATCCCAGCTCTTCCAGGCGGGCCCGCAGTCCGGCCCTGCCGCTCAGCTTGGCAAGCACCAGGGTCTCGCCGGTCCAGCCGACAGTCTTTGGGTCCATGATCTCGTAGGTGGTGCGCTCCTTGATCATCCCGTCCTGGTGAATGCCGGATGCGTGGCGGAAGGAGTTGAGGCCCACAATGGCCTTGTTGGGCTGCACGGGGAAGCTGGTGATCTCACTCACCATGCGGCTGGTGGGGTAGATCTGGGTGGTGTCCACGCCCACGGTGGTCTCGAAGTACTTCTGGCGGGTGTGGAGGCTCATGATGACCTCTTCCAAGGCCGTGTTCCCCGCCCGCTCGCCGATGCCGTTGATGCACCCCTCCACCTGTCGCGCGCCGGCTTTGACGGCCGCGAGGCTGTTGGCCACCGCCTGCCCCAGGTCGTTGTGGCAGTGGACGCTGATGACAGCCTTGTCGATGTTGTGCACGTTCTCCTTGATGCTTCGGATCAGCTCGCCGAACTCTTCCGGGATGGCGTAGCCAACGGTGTCCGGGATGTTGACGGTGGTGGCGCCGGCGTCAATGGCCGCGGAGACCAGGGCGTGCAGGAACTCCGGGTCCGTGCGGGTGGCGTCCATAGGGGAGAACTCCACGTCGTCGCAGTACCCCTTGGCCCGGGACACCGCCGAGACGGCCATCTCAATGACCTCTTCCCGGTTCTTGTGCAGCTGGTGCTGCATATGGATGTCTGAGCTGGAGATGAAGGTGTGAATGCGCGGGTGCACCGCTTCCTTGACGGCCTCCCATGCGGCGTCGATGTCGCCCGGGTTGGCGCGGGCCAGCGAGCACACTGTGGAGTTCTTGATCTCCTTGGCGATGCTCTTGATGGCCTCCATGTCTCCGGGCGACGACGCCGCAAACCCCGCCTCAATGATGTCGACGCCCAAGCGCTCCAGCTGTTTGGCGATCTCGAGCTTCTCGTCGGGCGTCATGGCGGCGCCGGCGGCCTGCTCGCCGTCGCGCAGCGTCGTGTCGAATATTCGGACTCGGTCCTTGTCTCTAGCGTTGCTCTCCATGGTCATGGCTATTTCCTCGTTCTTCGTTCCTCATGCTGGTTCGTGTGTCGGACCGCCGCTTAAGGCAGAGGACGAAGGAATGCGCAGTCCCGTCCCGACGGCATCGGAACGGGAACTACGCGGGTTCCCTCCTTGTGGTTCATGGCGCTAGCTCCTGCTTGCGTTGGCTAGATGGTCTGCTGCAGCCAGGGCATCATGTCGCGGAGCTCCTTGCCCACCTTCTCGATGGGGTGCTCCGCACCCTCTTTGCGTGAGGCGTGGAACCGCTTCAAGCCCTCGTCGTTCTCCGCGATCCACTCGCGGGCGAACTCGCCGCTCTGGATGTCCTTGAGGACGGCGCGCATCGATTCCCGCACGTGGTCGTCCACGACCCTCGGCCCGCGACTGTAGTCGCCGTACTCGGCCGTGTCGCTGACGGAGTAGCGCATGTAGCCCATGCCGCCCTGGTAGAGCAGGTCCACGATGAGCTTCACCTCGTGCATGCACTCGAAGTACGCGACCTCCGGCTGGTAACCGGCCTCAACCAGGGTCTCAAAGGCGGTCTTGATGAGCGACGTGATCCCGCCGCACAGCACGGACTGCTCGCCGAAGAGGTCCGTCTCCGTCTCTTCCTTGAAGGTCGTCTCCAGGATGCCCGCCCGGCCCGAGCCGACGCCCGCGCCGTAGGCCAGCGCGGTCTCCCGCGCCTTGCCCGATGCGTCCTGGTAGACGGCCAGCAGCGAGGGCACGCCCATGCCACGCGTGAAGATCTCCCGCATCCTGTGGCCCGGCGCCTTGGGGGCGATCATCATCACGTCCACATCCGGCGGCGGAACAATCATCTTGAAGTGGATGCTGAACCCGTGGGCGAACATCAGCGACTTCGACGAGTCTAGGTACGGCGCGATGGACTCGTTGTAGACGTCCCGCTGCCGCATGTCCGGCACCAGCATCATCATGACGTCGGCCTTCTGCGCGACCTCCGCCACTTCGGCGACCTCCAGACCGGCCTCCTCAGCCTTGCTCCAGGAGTTGCTGCCCTTGTACAGCCCCACCATGACATGCTGGCCGTTGTCCTTCAGGTTCAGCGCGTGGGCGTGTCCCTGACTGCCGTAGCCGATGATCCCGATGGTCTTGCCCTCCAGCAGGGACAGGTCCGCATCCTTGTCGTAGTACATCTGGGCCATGCCGTTTCCCCTTCCGTTCTTCAATGTGCTCCGTGACACCCTACCCCGGGGGCAGGACCGCCGCGGGCTTGGACTCCTCTGAATCCGAGGTGACCGGTGCACCGCCGTTCATTGTCCACCGCTCACCAACGTTGGCTGCGGGCTCCCCCGCTTCCCAGTCGCTGCCGCGCACCATTGCCAGACGGCCGCTGCGCATGATCTCCAAGACGCCGAACTTGCTCATCAGCAGTTCCAGGGACTCCACCTTGTCCTCATCTCCCGTAACTTCGACCACCAGTGAGTCGTGCGCCACGTCCACGATGTTCGCCCGGAAGATGTTCGCGATCTGCATCACCTCACTGCGGTTCTCCGCCGTGGCCTTCACACGCAGCAGGCAGAGTTCGCGGAAAACCGTGTTCTCCTGGTTCAGGTCGGACACCCGCACCACGTCCACCAGCTTCCGAAGCTGGCTCATCACCTGCGCCAGCACCGTGTCGTCGCCCTCGACGACGAAGGTCATCCGCGACAGCCCCGGCGTCTCCGAGTGCCCAACCGCCAGGCTGCTGATGTTGAAGGCGCGGCGGCGCACCATGCTGACAACCCGGTTCAGGACACCGGGCCGGTCATACACCAGCGCCACTACCGTATGCTGTTTGGTTGCCGCGTTCTGGGTCATGACACGCGCCTCTCGACCAGCCTGGGGTCTTCCACCATTTGCGCAACGCCCGTGCCTGGCGGGATAAACGGGTACACGTTCTCCGTTTGCTCCACTTGGAAGTCCACCAGCACCGGCCCGTTCCACTCCATCGCCTGCGCGACGGCGGGGCCAACTTCGTCCTTCTTGGTCACCCGGATGCCGGGCATCCCGAAGGCCTCTGCCAGCTTCACGAAGTCCGGGTTGCCCGTGTAGAGCGTCGCCACGTAGTCATGGTTGTAGAAGATGTCCTGCCACTGCCGCACCATTCCCAGCGAGGAGTTGTTGATCAACGCAATCTTCACCGGAATCTGGTTCTCCACCATGGTGGCCAGCTCCATCATGGTCATCTGGAAGCCGCCGTCGCCCGCGATGGTCCACACCGTGCGGTCCGGTCGGCCCACCTGCGCGCCCATCGCCGAGGGCACCTCGTACCCCATTGAGCCAAGGCCGCCCGAGGTGATGAAGCTGTTGTACTCCGCAAAGTTGTAAAGCTGCGCCGCCCACATCTGGTGCTGGCCCACGCCGGTCGCGATGATGGCTCTGCCTTCCGTCAGGTCGGAGATGTGCTGGATGACGTCTTGCGGTCGGATCTCGTCGTCGCCGTCCTCGCGCCACAGTGGGTGCTTGATGCGAAGCTGGTCGATGTGCGCCAGCCAGTCGCGGCGGTCTGCCCGTTCCACCAGCGGCGTCAACTGCTCCAGCACGTGCCTCACGTTACCGACGATTCCCACCGTGGGGCGCACGTTCTTGCCCAGTTCCGCCGGGTCGATGTCTACGTGGATGACCTTGGCCCTCGGCGCGAACAGGCTCACCTTGCTGGTCACCCGGTCGTCAAACCGCATGCCCAGCGCGATGAGCAGGTCCGAGTCGTTGATGGCGTGGCTCGCGAAGGCGGAGCCGTGCATGCCGGGCAGCCCGATGTTCAGCACATGGTCCGCCTTGAAGGAGCTTATGCCCAGCAGCGTTGTGGTAACCGGGAACTGGCCCTTCTCCGCAAACTCTTGAAGCTCCTTGTACGCCTTTGAGATGATGATGCCGTGGCCCGCCATGATCACGGGCCGCTTGGCCTCGGCGATGAGCTCCGCCGCCCGCTTGACCGCTTCTTCATTTGCGTAGGTCGGCGGTGGGTAGCCCGGCAGGTCGACGGTCTCCGGATACTCGAACTCTGCCTCTTCAATGAAGACGTCCTTGGGAACGTCCACCAATACCGGCCCTGGACGGCCGGACCGCGCGAGGTAGAAGGCCTCCTTGATGACGCGGGGCAGTTCCGCCGCCGTCATGACCAGGTAGTTGTGCTTCAGCACGGGCAGCGTGACGCCCGTGACGTCCGTTTCTTGGAACGCGTCCTTGCCGATGGCCTCGCGGGCAACCTGCCCGGTGATGGCCACCACGGGAACGGAGTCCATCATGGCCCCTGCCAGACCCGTCACCATGTTGGTGGCGCCCGGCCCAGACGTCGCGAAGCAGACTCCGACGTTGCCGGTGATGCGCCCATAGCCGTCGGCCGCCATCGCGGCGCCCTGCTCGTGCCGCACCAGGATGTGCCGCAGCCCCGGGAATTGGGGCAGCGTCTGGTAGAGCGGCATGATGGCCCCGCCGGGGATGCCGAACACCGTGTCGACACCCTCGTTCAGGAGGGCCTGGCATATCATCTGTCCGCCGTTGAGTCTCATGGTCCCTCTCCCGCCCGCAGCAGCGGGCGCACCTGCGGCCGAGGCGGCGCCCCGGCAACAAAAATACCCGTCCACCAGGGACGGGCTCATCGCTACCCGCGGTACCACCCTATGTTGTCCCCAAATGTTATGCGTCGCTGCGCACGTTGAAGGGACCGCCTCAGGCAGCTGTAACGGTGCAACCGTAGGGGCCTACTGGCTGGCGCACGATGCGCCCCCTCAGCCCCTCCGCTCAAGGGCGAGTTCGCGAGCTTGCCGCTATCGGCTTTCCACCAACCGCCGACTCTCTGAAGGGTGAACTATCGCTACTACTCCCTGTCAAGGCGTTTATGGTTTATGAAATAAGCCCTCACACCGTAGCACTGTGGGCTATGAGTGTCAACGCCACTTTTTACAACGGCGTCCTGCCCATGGAGGTTCCACCACGTCGCGGTCCCCTCCCTTGCGCGTAGCTACCCGCCTTGCTATTCTGCGCTATCTTTCCATAGGGAGCGTTCATGGCCGACAGCGGCATGCCTGCGGGCCCCAACATGGACGAGGTGCTCTACGAGCGCGTGATCCACGACAAACCGTGGATGTGGGCGCTGGTGAACGCCGAGTTCCAGCCGACGCCCCCGCCCCGCTTCAGCACGGACCCTTGGGGGTGGTGGCTCCTTGTCCACCGCATGATGGTGGATGACTGGTCCTTTGAATTCCACTCGCCCGGCGCTCGGCTCCGCGTCGACGAAGATCCCATAACGGTATTCCACGTTCGACTCACCCGGCAGGCCAACGGGTCGCTGGAAGAAGGCAGGGCCTACGGCGAGACCCTGTGGGAGGCCACGGGCCGCGCCGTCCTCGACGCCGTCCGCCCGAAGTAGGGAAGACCCGGTACGACCCTCGCCCTTCAAGCAATTGAAGCCAACTGCTATTAAGGGATGTCTACCTCAATGCGCCAAATGTGCGGCATGACGGCTGTGGTTGGGGGCTGATAATAGAAGGTCAAGGCTTCGCGCAGGTTTTCCAGCGCCTCATCTTCGGAATCCCCTTGGCTCGCCACATCGACCTCTAGGGCCTGTGCAACGTACCATGTTCCCTCTCTTGTGACGCTGGCTGTGAACTCCCGCTTCATGCCCCGGGCTACCCCGCCACCGCGCGCTTCAGCCCCTCGGCGAACTCCTGCACCATGTCGTCCGCCTTCTTCTTGATGAGCGGCTGCCCGAGTTGTCCCAGTCGCCCCGAGAACTGCACGTCCGCGCCCACGTGCATCTGCGTCTGCCCCGGCGCCGGCTCCGAGATCACCGTCTCCACCGTCGACGCAACGCCCCCGCCGATGCGCCGGTCGTCCGCCTGCGCCTTCAGCCGCCACGTGCCCGCCTCCCGGTCTTGGTCTACTTCCATCCGTCCGGCCAGGTTGATGCCGATGGGGCCAACGCGTACACGCACCGTACCCGTATACGAGCCGTCCGGTTGCTGTTCCACACCGTCGACGCCGGGCAGCAGGGACGCCGCTAGCGCAACGTCAGAGAGGATGGCCCACACGCGGTCTTGTGGTGCGTCGACGGTCACGTCGTAGGAGAACTTCACGCGCCGAGCCCCAGCGCTTGCTCCAGTGCCCGCCGAGTGAACACGACAGCCATGTCGCGCTTGTACTCCGAGGAGCCGCGGAAGTCGGTGAGCGGGTCCACCTGCTCGGCGACGGCCTCGGCAGCGGACCGGATGGCGTCCGCCGTTACCGGTTGCCCCTCCAGCGCCGCCTCCACCGCGGTCGCGCGCACCGGCGTCGGGGCTACCGCGCCCAGCGCGACGCGTACGCCCGCGCACACGCCGTCTGCCACCTTGGCCAGCACCGCCACTGCGACGGTGGCGTAGTCGTCCTCCGTGCGTGGCAGGAACTTGAGGTACACGGCACGCGCGCCCTGCGGCTGCGCCGGCACGATGACCTCCGTCAGGAGTTCTCCCGGTGCCAGCGCCGTCTCGTAATAGTCGACGAAGAGGTCCTCCACCGGCAGCTCTCGCGTCCCGCCCGAGGACGCCAGCACGACGCGCGCCCCCAGCGCCATGAGAGCGGGCGGCGGGTCCTGCGCCGGGTCTGCGTGGGTCAGCCCGCCGCCGACGGTCGCCATGTTCCGGATGCGCACCGTCGCCACGCGGCTGTACGCCTCCTGCAGCAGCGGCGCGGCCTCCGCCACCTCGGCGCTGCGTTCCACGTCGCGGTGCTTCGTCAGCGCCCCGATGCGCAGGTCGCCGTTGCTTCGAGTTATGCCCCGGAGCCCCGGCACCTTGCTCAGCCCCACCAGGTGGTCGGCGTAGACCAGGTTCTGCTTCAGCAGGTTGACCATCGCCGTGCCTCCGGCGATGGGACGTGCGTCCTCCCCGTACTGGTCCAGCAGGGAAAGCGCCTCTTCCAGTGATGTCGGCGCGTGATAGATGAAGTCTCGCATGTTACTGCGCCGCCTTCATGATGGATTCCAGTATCTGGTAGTAGCCCGTGCAGCGGCACAGGTTGCCCATCATCCATGCCTTGACTTGCTCCTCCGTGGGCGAGGGGTTGGCGTCCAGCAGCGACTTCGCCGCCACGATCTGCCCCGACGTGCATATGCCGCACTGGAAGCCGCCGTGGTCGATGAAGCTCTGCTGAATCGGGTGGAGCTCGCCGTCTTGCGCGATGCCCTCGATGGTCGTGACCTCCGCGCCGTCCGCTTGCACCGCGAGGATAATGCACGACGCGGTGATCTCGCCGTCGAGCAGCACCGTGCACGCGCCGCACACGCCGACGCTGCACGCCTCCTTGGTCCCCGTCAGGTCCAGATCGTACCGCAGCAGGTCGACGAGCGTCCGGCGAGCGGGCACGTGTGCCTCTTGCGGTTCGCCGTTCACGGTCAGTCGCACGGTGTATGATGCGTCGAGCGTAGTCATTTGGTATCCTTGCGCGTGATTCCGGGGCATCGTAGCGTAGCGGTATGCCGCTGACAAGGGGAGAGTAATGACGACATACCATGTGTTTGGACAACCCTTGGGCCGCGTGGACGGCCCAGAGAAGGTCACGGGCCAGGCCAAGTACTCGGCCGACGTGAGCCTGCCCGGCATGCTGTGGGGCAAGTCCCTGCGCAGCCCGTACCCCCACGCCCGCATCGTCCGCATCGACGCATCGGCGGCGAAGGCGCTGCCCGGCGTCCATGCCGTCCTCACGGGCGACGACGTACGCGGCATCCTCTACGGCCGGCGCCTCCGCGACGTGCCCGTCCTCGCATGGGACCACGTCCGGTTCGCCGGAGAGCGCGTCGCTGCCGTCGCCGCTGACGACGAGGACATCGCCCAGGCCGCCTTGGACCTCATCGAAATCGAGTACGAGGAGCTGTCGGCTCAGCTCGATCCGCAGGAGGCCATGCAGGACGGCGCGCCCATCATCCACCCCGACATGATGAGCTACGTCGGCTACCCGCAGCCGCCGGAGAAGCCCTCCAACGTCTTCATCCACAGCGTCTGGGGCAAGGGCGACATCGAGGCAGGCTTCGCCGAGGCCGACGTCATCGTGGAGAACACATTCCAGGTGCCGCGCCAGCACCAGGCATACCTGGAGTCCCACTCCTGCGTCGTCTGGATCGACGAGGACGGCGTCACCCAGGTCTGGGCCTCCAACAAGGCGCCCTACAGCCTGCGCCAGCAACTCTCGGACGCCACGGGCATGGCGCAGGACGAGATCCAGGTCAACTTTGCTGCCATCGGCGGCGACTTCGGCGGCAAGGGCTCGCCCATGGAGATTCCCCTCTGCTACTACCTCGCCAAAGCCAGCGGCCGCCCCGTCAAGATGGTCATGGACTACCTGGACGAGTTCATGGCGGCAAACCCGCGCCACGCCGCCGTTATGCAGGTGAAGACCGGCGTGAAGCGCGACGGCACCATGGTCGCCCACCACGTCCGCGGCGTCTTCGACAGCGGCGCCTACGGCGCATACAAGCCCGGCGTGAACCTGATGGGCTTCTCCCATGCCGGCGGCCCCTACCGGACCCCCAACGTCAAGGTCGAGGGAATCCAGGTCTACACGAATAACGTCCCGTGCGGGCACATGCGCGGGCCGGGCGAGCCGCAGGCGGCATTCGCCATGGAGTCGCAGCTCGACGTGGTGGCGCGAGAGCTTGGGCTTGATCCGTTGGACGTGCGACGCGTGAACGTCGTCAACCCCGGCGAGTCCGACCCCCTTAACCACACGTTCCAGGGCGTCAACATTCGCGAGACCCTCGAGGCGGCTGCCGAGGCCGCCGAGTACGGCACGGCCAAGGCCCCCAACGTAGGCCGCGGCATCGCCATCGGCGACCGCCCCCCCGGCGGAGGCCACTCGCACTTGGCCGTAACGCTGGACCCCGACGGCACCGCGCAGCTCTCCACGCCCATCTTTGAGCAGGGGACGGGCAGCTACACACTGGAGATGCAGGTCATAGGCGAGGAGCTTGGCCTCCCTGCCAACCGCATGCACATGGCCATTTGGAACACCGGCAAAGTGGAATTCGACTCCGGCGTCGGCGGCAGCCGCGTGACGCGCATCGGCACCCAGGTCGCCTACGCCGCCGCGCAGGAGGTCAAGGCCGAGCTGCTCCAGGCCGCTTCCGAGGCCCTCGGCGTGCCGACCGACCGCTTGGCCTTCACCGACGGCGCAGTCCGCAATCGCTCGACCGGCGAGAGCTACGCATGGCCGGAGCTGCTCCAGCGGCTGGACCGTTCGGTCACCGGCCAGGCCGAGTTCCAGGACACGTCGCTGCCGCCCGTGACCGCCTACGTCGCCCAGATCGCCGAGGTCTCCGTCGACCCCGAGACCGGGCAGGTCAAGCTCCTGCGCCTCTCCTCCGCCCACGATGTCGGGCAGATCGTCAACCCCATCGGGCACCAGGGGCAGGTCAACGGCGGCGCCATGCAGGGCATCGGCTACGCCCTCATGGAGGAGTTGCAGGTCGAGGACGGCCGCGTCACCACCCTCTCTTTCGGCGACTACAAGATCCCCACCATCAACGACCTGCCGGAAATGCGCACGGTGTTGGTGGAGTCGGAGAGCGGCGTGGGCCCGTACAACGTCAAGAGCATCGGCGAGAACTCGGTCATCCCCGTGGCGGCGGCCATAGCCAACGCCGTAGAGGACGCCGTGGGCGTCCGCATCAAGGACCTGCCCATCACCGCGGAAAAGGTCTACCGCGCCCTCAAGGAAAAGCGCCAGCAGGCATAGGGGCGCACCGTAACGGGCGCTGGGAAACGAAAGCATACCCAATCACAAATAATCGGAGGAACACCCATGGGAACCTATCGCATGTACACCGGCGACGACGGCAAGGCCGCGTGGGAAGAGATCGACCTCGAAGCCCAAGCGGACTGGACCAAGGGCATGGATGTCACCCAGATCCGCTTTGGCAACCGGGCCCCCGGCGTGATGCAGGACTGGCATCCGGCCCCGCAGCGCCAGTTCGTCATCATCCTGTCGGGCCAACTGCAGATCGGCTTCGAGGACGGTTCCACCAAGACCTTCGGCCCCGGCGACGCCCGCCTCGTCGAGGACACCACGGGGGTGGGCCACACAACCATCGCCCTGGGCGACGAGCCGTGCATCACCACCACCATCGGACTTCGGGACCAGGGCTAACCTGGCTATAACGCGCCCCGAACCCCTGTAAAATTACCAATCCCCCGGCGTATACCGGGGGATTGGTACCAGGGGGGCTTTTTCGTTCTTCCCGCCTGCCGCTAACGGCTGTTTGCGGTGAAGTTGGCTTAGTGTGCTTCCCCGTAAACGGTCTGTCAAGGATACTATGTCATGTATGCTTATCCAGATTTGTTATAATGGTCTACAAGCCTTGTTGCAAGGCGGTGTTACGAATACGCGCATACCGTCCCGTTGAGGCCGGGATGCGGATTGTTGGAGAGGGTTGAATGGACCTGAAGTCATTGCAAGTCCTGTGTTCCATCGCGGAGTTGGGCAGCGTTTCGAAGGCCGCCGAGCATGTCGGCATCAGCCAGCCCGCCGCCAGCCGTCATCTCGCGTCCCTCGAGGCGGAGATGGGCGAGACCCTCGTCTTCCGCGGCAAGCGGCCCATCCAGCTCACCCAGTTCGGCAGCGCTATGGCCAAGCGGGCCGCCCCCCTCGTCCGTGACCTGATGGAGCTCTCGCCCAACGACCCTGGCTTGATCGAGGAAAGCACCGTCTCCATAGCTGCCACCCAGGACTTCACCGTCCATGTCCTGCCATACTTGGTACAGGCGGCGGGGTTGCAGTTTCCCAACATTCGACTGAATTTGCTGGCGGGCACCAAGCAGTCGGTGTTGACCATGGTGGAGCAGGGCGAGGCCGACTTTGGCATCGTCTCCAGGGGCGATATCCCCCGGTCCTTTGCCTTTGAACCCCTCTTCGTCTCATATACGGCCTTGGTGATGCCCTTGGGCCATCCCCTCTCCGAGGAGGACGACCTCACGATAGACAAGATCGCGGAGTGGCCGTTCGTAAGCTGGAGGCGCGGCTTCCAGTCGAACCGGGACACCGTCGAACGGTACCGCAGGGAGCGATTCCGTTTCAATAACGTGCTCACCTTGGACAGCGTCACCAGCGTCAAGACCTACGTCGCGCTCGGTTTGGGCATTACCATTGGACCGCGCTACACCATCGACCCTTGGGACGAGTCGCGGCTCAACATCGTGTCGTTGCAGGACAAGTTGCCCGGCAGGGAGGTTGGCGTCGTCACGCTCCGTGGGAAGCCTCTCTGGAAGAGCGGCAAGCTCCTGACCAAGATGCTCCAGGATGAGGTGCAGTCGCCGGGCTTCTTGTCCCACTTCCCCTTCGGCTTGTAGTCGGTATACTTGCCTTCCCTCTCGTTGCTGCGCATGATTCCGTAGGGAGTGAGTGGCTGGGCTTCGATGTTTCGGCAGGTAGTGGACATCTCGTGGAGACGGTAGTATCCTCCGCGAACACACAGGCCCTTTGGATTTAAGGAGGGGATTTATGGCCAAGATAGTAGGAGGGTTTGCCTCGTCCCACAGCCCGTTGATGAGCCTCACCGGCGAGCTTTGGGCAGTACACGCGCAGAACGACCTGCGCAACAAGGAGCTGGTGATGCCGCCCAACGGCAGGCGCGTCACCTACGACGAGTTGCTGGCCGACGCCGACCCCGGCATCGCCGAGGTATCCAACGTGGAGACCTTCACCGGCCGGGTCGAGAACATCCAGAAGGGCCTGGACCAGCTCCAGGGCCGCTTCTCCCAGGTCAACCCGGACATCGTCGTCATGTTCGGCGACGACCAGAGCGAGTTCTTCTTCGACGACAACATGCCGTCCATCAACGTCTACTGGGGCGACAGCATCAAGGTGCTGCCCCGGACCGTCACCCCTGACATGAGCGAGGCCCGCAGGATGTCCTCCATGGCCTATGGCACCAGAGAGTACGACCACCCCGTGCCGTCAGACCTGGGCCTCCACGTCATCGAGTCCCTCATGGAGCAGGAGTTTGACGTCTCGCACTCCCGCTACGTCAAGGAGACCTACGGCGGCACCATCGGCCCCGCCACCTGGTACTTGGATCACGCGAAAACGACGCAGCAGCGGCCTTTCGGGCTGCCCCACGCCTACGGCTTCGCGGTGGCCCGCTGGTTCGACGGCAAGACGCCGCCCATCCTCCCCATCTCCATCAACACCTGCTACCCGCCCAACTGGATCAGCCCCAAGCGGGCCTACGCCCTGGGTCAGGCGGTACGCAAGGCCGTTGAGGAATGGGACACCGACAAGACCGTGGCCTTCGCCTGCACCGGCGGCCTCAGCCACTTCGTCGTCGACGAGGAGCTGGACCGCATCGCCATCAATGGCATGGAGCAGGCTAACGGCGAGATCCTCTCCACACTGCCTCGCGTAAGGCTGCAGTCCGCCACCACGGAGACCCTGAACTGGGTGGCCGTCGCCGGCGCCATGGGCAAATCCAAGATGGAGACCCTGGTGTACGAGCCCGGCTACCGCACCCCCGCTGGCACCGGCTGCGGCTGCGCCTGCGGCGTCTGGGAGTAGTCTGGAACCCTGGACTTCCCGATAGACGAAAAGGAGGGGGCGGCGATTTCGCCGCCCCCTCCTCTTGACCATTGTCCCCGGTTCGTCCCCTACCGCCACGCGTCGTCGGGCGGGTAGACGTTGGTGCAAAGAGCGCGGTGCGGGTCGCCCTCGCGCCAGTCTGCCACGGCTTCGCGCCACTTCAGGTAGTGGGGCGCCTGCCGGTGCGCCTCCAGCGCCGCCTCATCCGTGTAGACCTCGTACAGGTGAATCGTGTTGGCGTCGTCGTTGTCCTGCAGCACATCAAAGCGCAGGCAGCCCGGCTCGTCACGGTTGGAGCCGATGGCGTCCCCCATCATCTCCTCCATGAAGGCATCTTTGTGCTCCGGCTTGATGTGAATGGTAACCATCAGGACGATCATGGCTTCTCCCTTCTACTTGATTCTTGGCGGCCCTACCGCCGATAGTCGGCCTGACCCTCGGGGTTGGACCGCGGCTCCATGATACTACGGCTCGATGGCCCGCACCCGCCCGGCGTACTCCTCGCTCACGTAGGCCACGCCGTCCAGCGCCACGACCGACGTCGGCGACACCAGCCCCTCCATCACGACCGTCCGTGCGCCGCGCTCCCACCGCACCAGCCGCCCCGGATACTCCGCTGAGCGTGAAAACCCCACCGCGGCCAGCGACTGCATGTCCGTGGTGTACTCCGTCACCAGCATCGAGCCGTCAGGCAGGAACGCGACGTCCGTGGCGGTGGTGAACCCCTCCGCGTACACGGTCGTCTCGCCGGGGTCCAGGGCGTCGCCGTCGCCGTTGCGGTCCAGCATCCGGAAGATCTTGGCGCCACCCGTCGGAAAGGGCGCGCCGGTCAGCGTCGCCAGGTAGACCGCGCCGTCTGACCCCGTGGTCATGCCCGTCGGCACCGGCTCCGCCTCGCCCGCGCCCTCCGACGTTTCGTACGCTATGGTGCCCGGGTCCGCGAAGTGTGAGATTTCGCCGTCCAGCGTCACGCGCCACACCACGTTGGCCCCAGCGTCGCTCACCAGCAGGTCACCCGAGGCCAGCTGCACCAGGTCGTACGGGTTCAGCAGCGGCTTGGGTGGGAGGGCGCCCGAGATGTCCTGTCCCGTGATCCCCCGAGGCACATCGCCGGGCCGTATCGCATAGACCTCGCGAAACCCCTTGGCCCGCGCCTCGCCGACGATGAAGTAGGTGGTGTCGCCGGCCACGACCGCCGCCGCAACGCCCGATGGAGCGGTCTCCGGCCCCTCGAGCGTGTGAGGAAGCAGGTCGGCCAGCACCGTCACTTCGCCGTCGACATCCACGACGAGCAACCGCCCACCCCCTACCTCGGCGACCATCAGCCGCCCGTCGTCCAACACCGTCAGCCCCCGCGGCGACGACAGCCCCTCCACGGCGACATGCTCCGATGTCCCGCCGCACGCGACGAGCATAGCGGCGAATACCGTGCACAGGAGCACCAGAAGGACGTATGTCTTGTCTTCCATCGCTCACAATTATATGGCCCCGCCCTCCCAACGGAAGGCGGGGCCATATGGTCCAGTCATGGTTTGTGGCTAGCCCGCCAGTGCGGCCTCAATCTTTGCCAGCGCCTCCGGGGTGACCCACGCCTTCCATGCCTCAGTGTTCGCGAGGAACCAGTCCGCTGACGTGGTGAAGTCCTCGCCTGAGTCGTTCATGTAGCTTTCCACCGCCAACTGGTTGCTGGCGCTGAAGTCCCACTTGGTCAGTACGTCCACCAGGTCTTGTTGCTCCGCCAGCTCAGTCCGGACCACAATCAGGATCTGAGCAGTGGGGTAGGCGCAACCCTGGTCCCCCGCCCAGCACGCGTCGGTGTACGGCGGCTCCTCCAGGATCGTGTACCCGCCCATCTTGTTCTGCAGGTCGTGGGCGAGTACCGTCGGACCCCAGTAGTGGAAGAGTACGTCTTCGTTCTGCTCGAAGGCGGACCGGATTTCCGCCGACAACGCCGAGTCGGAACCGGGGTTGATCAACTCAACGTGGTCATCCAGGCCGTAGGTCACGATCTTCGTCTGGTTGACGCCCTCACACTCCCAACCGGGGATGCAGTTGATCAACCGGGCCTTCCCCTTGGAGTCTGGCGTAATGAAGAGTTCCATGTGCTCCGGGTTCTTCAGGTCCTCAACGGACCGCAGGTTTGGGTAGGCTTCCGCGGTGTAGTTGGGGATGATGAACGCCGACTGCCAGTTGTCTTCAAGGCTGTTGCCGATGACCTCAATCGTGCCCGCAGAGATTGCCTCGTCAAAGGCCTCCTGCTGGTTGGGCAGCCAGATCTCCATGGTGATGTTCGTGTCGCCGCGGCGCAGGGCCTCCAACATCGGCACCGTCCCGCCGAAGATGGCGTCCGTCTCGTACCCGTAGCCATCCTCCAGGATGCGCCGCGCAATGGCGTTCTGCAATTGCGCGCTTGGCCAGTCCAGGTCGGAGAAGACCAGCATCGGCTTCTCCGATTCTTCCTCGCCGCAGGCGGCAAACACCAGCAACAGCGCGGCGGTGAGGCCAAGCAGCGCAAGCATTCCCTTCCAAGTTATCGCCTTCATTAAGGCTGCTCCCCTTTACTTTGTGCCAGCGCCTGTGCCCCGTTATCCTGTACCTGCATTGTGCCCGAGCTGAGCACGGTGGCATCCAGTGGATGCCCAACGGGACCCGCTGGTCCTGCCTGTCCACGACTGAAGCCGCAACAAGCGCGGCGTTTTGACCTCCTGAACTTTGAGGCCCGGCCCCCGTGAGGAAAGCCGGGCCTCTTCATGTCAACCAGTATTCTGAGCTAGCCGGCCAAAGCCTCTTCAATCTTTTCCAGGGCATCTGCGGTCACCCAGCTCTTCCAGTCATCGGTGTTGCGGAGGAACCAATCGGCGACATCGGCGTATTCCGCCCCGGACTCGTTGAGGTAACCCTCGGCGGCAAGCTGGTTGCCGGCGTTGAAGTCCCACTTCTCGAAGAACTCAGCCACCTCGGGCGCCTCATCAATCAGGTCCGTCCGCATGACGATGAGGACCTCTGCGACCGGATATGAACAGCTGTTGTCAGCTTCCCAGCATGCGTCCGTGTAATCCGATTCCTCTAGGATGGTGTACCCGCCTAATTGGGTGTCCAGCTCGTGGGACAGCACCGTCGGCCCCCAGTAGTAAAAGAGTACAGGCTCCTGCTTCTCGAAGGAGCCCAGGATTTCGGCCGCCAGGGCGGTGTCGGAACCGGGGTTCACCGGCTCAACGGAGTCGCCAAGCCCGTAGGTCTCAATCTTCTTGATGTTGATGCCTTCGCACTCCCAGCCGGGGATGCAGTTGAGCAGCCGTGCCTTGCCCTTGGAGTCCGGCGTGACGAAGAGCTCCATGTACTCCGGGTTCTTCAGGTCCGCCGGAGTCTTAAGACCCGGGTGGGCCTCGGCGACGTAGTTGGGAATGATGAATCCGGACTGCCAGTTGTCCTCCAGACTGTTGCCGATGACTTCGATCGTGCCCGCGGCGATGGCCGAGTCAAAGGCCTCCTGCTGGTTGGGCAGCCAGATCTCCATCGTGATGTTGGTGTCGCCGCGGGTCAGCGCTTCCATCAGCGGCACCGTGCCGCCAAAAACGGCATCCGTCTGATAGCCGTAGCCATCTTCAAGGATCTTACGGGCGATGCCGTTCTGGATTTGCGCGCTTACCCAGTCTAGGTCGGAGAAGATGAGAGTCGTATCTTTTTCCTCCTCGCCGCAAGCGGGCAGTGCAATGAACAATGCCGCGACTAGGGTAAGGAGAATCAACGTCACCTTTAAGCCTTTGCTTTTCATTTCGGTCTTCACCCCTTTCCTTTCTTTCGAGCCGAGTGGCTCCAATGTCCTTATCTACTTCGCCTCCGTGCTAAGCGCCTCCTGCCGCTCCTTGGCCCACGCCTGGGTAATGCGGTCCACGATGATGGCCAGCGCCACAATGGCCAGACCACCAAGGAGCGCCTCACCCGGCTTGAAGCGGTTGAGGGCGCGTAACACGTCCTCGCCAAGCCCGCCGGCCCCCACCAGCGACGCTACCACCACCATGGCCAGGGCCATCATGATGGTCTGGTTCACCCCCGCCATGATGGTGGGGATGGCCATTGGCAGCTGCACCTTGAGCAGCAGCTGCCGGCGCGTCGTCCCAAAGGACTGAGCCGCCTCGACCACCTGCGGCGTCACCTGCCGAATGCCAAGGTTGGTGAGCCGGATGGCCGGGGGAACGGCGTATATAACCGTTGCAAAAATGGCCGGAACGTTGCCTATCCCGAAGAGCATGATGCCCGGCACCAGGTACACGTACGCTGGCATCGTCTGCATCATGTCCAGCACCGGCCGAATCGTGCCGTCCACCAGATTGCTGCGGGCCGCCAGAATGCCGATGGGCACCGCGATGGCGATGGAGAGGACAACGGCCACGATGATGAGGGCCACCGTTTCCATTGCGCTTTCCCAGTACCCCACCAGCCCGATGGCGACAAGCGTCACCAGGCAGAACAGCCCGATCTTGCCGTTCACCGTGCGCCACGCTATCAGCACCATCCCGGCCACTACAGTCAGCCACGGGAGCCAGAGGAGGAAGTTCTCCAGCACCAGGAGCATGCGCAACACCGTGTCGGATATGGCATCAAGGAAAGGCGCAAAGGTACGTGTGGTCCACCGTATGGAGTCGTCAACCGACGTTGCGATGCCGGGGCCCCAGTCCACAGGAAAGGCCTCGCCTGTCCCAATGGTGGCAATAAGCACCGCGGTCAGGCCGGCAAGAGCCAGCAGGGTGAGCACAAGCAGGGTTGGCGTGTTCAGAGTCGAGAGCGCGCCCCTGATGCCGCCGCGTCGTGTTTGTTCCAGTGGCGCTGCGGCCTCCAAGCTGGGCGCCGTTCCGTCGCCGTGGCCGTTGGTGGAGCTGACATAAGAGCCGTTCCCGTTCTTCTCCACCGCCGGATGCTCGAAGGCAGCTTGCAGCAGCGCCTCGCGGTCGATGACGCCGAGCAGCATCCCCGACTCATCCTTGACTGCGAGCTTCCCGATCGTGCCCCATTGCGAAGCCAGCGCCTCGTCCACCGTCTGGCCCGCCACCAGCTCAGCGCCGATGGCCGTCCCCGCCGGGGCGGGCGTCTCCACCACCAAGCCGTCCGATTGCTTTTCCATGAGGTAGCCGACGGTCAGCACCGTCGAGGGGCGCACGTCACGCGTGAACTCCGCTACGTAATCGTCTATTGGGTTGCCGACGATCTCTTCCGGCGTTCCCACTTGAATTATGGCCCCGTCGCGCATGATCGCGATGCGCGTACCCAGCTTCACCGCCTCAGACAGGTCGTGAGTGATGAAGATGGTGGTCTTGCGCATGGTCTCCTGGATCCGCACCAACTCGTTCTGCATGTCCCGGCGGATGAGGGGGTCCAGGGCGCTGAAGGGCTCGTCCATCAACAGGATCTCCGGGTTGGAGGTCATCGCGCGGGCCAAGCCAACCCGCTGCTGCATGCCGCCGGAGAGTGCCGAAGGCCTGTAGAATTCCCACCCCTTCAGACCCACCATGTCCAGAATGTCCTTTGCCCTGGCCAGCCGTTCCTCTTGTGGAACGTCCTGGATCTCCAGGCCAAAGGCGGCGTTGTCCAACACCGTGCGGTGGGGAAGCAACCCGAATTGCTGGAAGACCATGGCCGTCTTCTTGCGGCGGAACTCCGTCAACTCATTCTCGGAGTACCCCAGCACGTCTTCGCCGTCAATCCAGACGGACCCGACGGTGGGTTCAATCAAGCGATTGATGCACCGCACAAGCGTCGACTTGCCGCTGCCGGAGAGGCCCATGACTACAAACGTTTCACCGTCAGTGACGTCAAAGTTAACGTTCTGGAGCGCAACGACGCAGTTGTAGGTGGCCTGGGCCTCGGCTTTGCTCAGTCCTGCAATCTTTTCGGGGAGGTCCGGCCCTTCGCCTTCGCCAAATATCTTCCAAAGGTCTCTTACGCTGACCCGGATATCCGTTTCATTACTCCGGTCCACGTTCGACCTCCTTCTGCTTGTTTGCGGCTCCTTATGGCAATAGTACGCCAAACGAATACCGCCGCATTAGGGCTTGGGGAGTTCGGGCAAGTGTAGAGGGGGAGTGGGGGGCTGTCAACCACCCCCGCAAGCCCTTTCTGCCGACTACAGCACCCTCGTCGTAATGTTTCAGAGTTAAGATAGACCCCCGTGGCGGATTCGGGGTGTCTGGTGGGCATTTTCGCCTTTTTGTTGCTAGTTTGTGCAGTTACGGCAACTCGTGATAGGCTGCACAAGTCTACCCATCCTCGCTGAAAGAGCCTTCGATGAACGACGCCAGGCGCTCCGGCATCTACTACGGTTGGTTTATCGTCGCCGCCTCCTTTTTCGTCATTATGATGACCATGGGCGCCCGTAACGGCGTCGGCGTCTTCGTCCTCCCCATGAGTGAAGAGTTCAACTGGAGCCGAAGCAGCATCTCCTTCGCCGCCGCCCTTGGCATCCTGCTCAACGGCGTTAGCCAGCCCATCCTCGGCAACCTCTACGACCGCATCGGCGGCCGGAAGCTCATCCTCTACGGCGCCACAGTCATCGGCATAACGGCGTTCCTGCTGGCCTTCACCTTCCACATCGCCTACTTCATCTTTGTCTTCGGCATTGTCATGGCCGTCGCCATGTCCGCCGGCTCCATCACCACCGGCGCCGTCATCGTCTCGAAGTGGTTCCAGCGCAAGCGCGCGACTGCCATCGGCATCACCGCCGCGGGCGCGTCCGTGGGCGGGCTCATTCTTGTCCCCTTCACCACCTACCTAATCCAGCTCCTCGACTGGCGCTACAGTTGGGCCATCCTGGGGACCATGATCATTGTCCTGGTCCTGCCCGTCGCCTATTTCGTTCTGCGCAACAAGCCTGAGGATATGGGGCTCTTGCCCGACGGCGACGAGGCGCCCAAGGGCTCCGGCTCGCAGAGGCCGCGCCCCAAGGGCCCGCTCGAGGTCGACCAGTGGCGGCACGCCTTCCGTTCGTTGCCCATGTGGCAGTTGTGTGCCACCTATTCCGTCTGCGGCTTCACCACCCTCATCATGGCCTTCCACTTCGTCCCCAACGCCGTCGAAAGCGGCTTCTCCCCGGCCACCGCCGCGACGGCGTTTGGCGTCCTCAGCGCCATGAACACCATCGGCGTCCTTATCGTGGGCCCCATCGCCGACAAGGTCGGCAATAGGACGCTCCTAGGGCTCGTCTACTTCTTCCGAGGTGTGGGGTACGTGCTCCTCCTGACCCTTCCTGGCCAGTGGGGCCTCTGGATCTTCGCCGTTGTCGGAGGCTCATCGTGGATCGCTACCGTGCCCCTCACAACGGGCCTCACGGCGGACATCTACGGGTTGAAGAAGGTGGGCACCCTCAGCGGGATGGTCTTCCTCTCCCACCAGATAGGCGGCTCCATCGGCATCCAGTTCGGCGGAATCATGCGCGACCTGACGGGCTCCTACACCGTGCCCTTTGCCGTCGCCGCCGGCCTGCTCTTCTTTGCCGCCGTCATGGCGATGTTCATCCAGGAGCGCCGGTACTCCGTCAGGTACCAGCCCGTCCAGCCGAGCGCCGCCCCGGCCAGCGGCTAGGCCCGGTCCGCCGTGATCCCCCTCCACCACGAGGCCCCCGGCGACCCTACCCTGCTGAAATGGGTCCAGGACCGACTCGACCACCTCATCGGCCTCGACGCCGGCGCAATGGTCTTGATCATCGGCCTAGTCCTCCTTGCCATCCCCGTCGGCATCCTCGTGGCCGTCGCCCTCCAGCGCCGCCAATCCGAGTGAGCCCGCCCCGTTCGTAAGTGCCATTCGCGCACCGCCCGCCCCCGTTCGTCCTGAGCCTGTCGAAGGATCCCCCGCGCCCTACTCCCCCGCAGCTCGACCTCCGTCGTCATGTAGTCGATGGCGTCGTGGACGAGCACCGCGTCAAACGTCTCGCCGAGCCGTACCGACCGCAAGTCGCCCACGTGGTGCGACATGCCCGGGTTCAGCCGCCGAGAGTGCTGCACAAATTTTGGGAATGGGCAAAAGACGCTGACCTCGCCTACTTGGACGAGTACAACAGGAAGCAAGAATTCCGCAGTTGGTGGGAGTCCCTGGGGATTGTAGGCGTTATTGCAGAAGTGGGACCGCCGAACTTGAGCTAGCTCGAGGACAGTTACCCGGCGGTCACCGCCGCCCGCTCTGCCGCCCCCGCGGCTTGCGCCGCCGTCGGCCGCCGCGCTCCGAGCGCCCGGTACGCCTCGTCCCGCTCGTCCTCCGGCAGGTCCGCATGCAGCACGACGTCCCCCGTCTGCAGCGACGCCACCGGCACGCCGTCCCGGAAGGCCACCTTGTTGCCGGACACCGCCGGTACGCGAGGCCTGGGCGTGATTACGCCCGCCAGGTTCAGCGGGTCGCACGCCGACACCACAAGCGTCTCACCCGTCGGCTCCGTCCGCCGCAACGAGCGCATCGCCTCGACTGCCTCCGGCAGCGCGAACTGCTCGCCCACCAGCCCGGCCACGAACCGCCCGCCGCGAATCTCGCCCCGCGCTTCAGCGCGCCGGTACACCTGCAGCAGCGTCCGCCACGGTGGTGCCATCGGCTCGCGGCCCAGCACTTCGGGGAAGACGATGCCATACCGCCGCAGCAGTTGGTGCGCCCGCTCTGCAATGCCGTCTTCCGACGGGTCGATGGCCTGCAGCAGCGACCACCGGCTCCCGCCCGTCCGTCGACGCGCCGGTCGCCGCCCCCGCCGAGATGCGCTCACGCGTTTGCTTGCCCCCGTCACCAGCCCCCGCAGCGCGCCAAACCCGTCGGCGGTGACGAGCCCCGCCGCGGCCAGTTGCCACAGCGCCTCCTCAACCTCCGAAGGCAGCCGCCGCGTCCCCGCGATGATATCGCTGATAAACGACGCGCCCCGCGCGCGAAGGAAGCCCAACGCCTCCCCTGCCGCGCCGCTAGGCATCGCGTCATCCGGGGGTGCCGGGTCCAGCAGCCAGTCGAGGTCATCCCGCAACCCCAGCGAGACTGGCCCCGTGCGCGCCAGCGCCGCTCGGCCTCCCGGCAGCTCTTGGTCGACGGGTCGCCGCGCAAACCGTCCCCAGACGGCCTCGCCACCCAAACACAGCCGGTCCAGCGCAGATGTGTCGTACGCCGACATCCGCAGCGGCAGCAGTTCCGTCTCCCAGACCTGAGCCGCAGCCTCGAAGCCCTGCAACTGCTCCACCACCTGCAGCAGCCCGCCGTCGCCCTGCACCCGCGTGCCCGAGGTCGCGTGCTGCCAGCGGAAGAGGAATTGGATGAAGGTGGCCACCGGCACCGGCTCGACTTCCTGCCGCAGCCCAGCCACCGTGTCCCGGTTGATGCGAGCCAGGATGCGCCGGTTGCAGAACTCCTCTTCGGCGATGCCCGGGGTGAACCGCCCTCGCAACACCCCTCCCTCCGCCTCGAGCTGCGCCAGTCCACGCCGCACCAGCGCCGCCGACAGCCCCAGCGTCAAAGCAAGCCCCGCCTCCGTAAACGGCCCCACCGACTCCGTCCACCCCCGCAGCAGGCCCAACAGCGCCTCGTCCTCGTCCGCTTCTATCCCGTTCGTCCTGAGCCTGTCGAAGGACAAAAGGGGTGGTGTGATGGGGGGAGTGAAGTCCGCCCCCACGTACAACGCCCTCACCACGTGCACCCGCTCCGCGCAAGTCCACGCCGCCCGCCCGTCGCCGAGCGCAAACTCCGCCGCGCGACCGTCCCCCGCCAGCCACTCGAACCACCCCCGAAGCTGCTCCACCGACGCCACGCCCTCGCAGCGGGAAAGCTCGCTCACCGGCAGCACGCACAGCGAGAGCAGCGCGTCGTGCAGCTCCTCCGCGTCTTGCACCACCGGCCAAGCGCCCTGATCCGCCCTCTCGATGGCCTGCGGGCTCAGTGCCCCCAGGTCGCGTGAGTCCTCCGGCAGCGCCCGCCGGAGCGTCACCGCGCGGGCCCTGCGTTCCTCCAGCGGCGCGTCGTCCAGGAAGGCGTACGGCATCGCGTTCAGTATCTGATGCGAGAACGCCGACGGCTGAGGCGTGTCCTTGGCGTACGTCTCAATCACCCCGGACTCGATGTCCGCCAGCATCGCCTGCAGCCCCTCGACGTCCATCGCCTCCGTCAGGCAGTCGCGCATCGTCTCGAAGACCAGCGGGTGGTCCGGCACCTCGACGTCCCCCGGCGGCGCGTTGTCCTGGCACGCTACCTGCGCCGGAAACACCGCCGCGCGAAGGTCGTCGGAGCGCATCCGCTGGATCGGCGCCGGCACCTTCCGCCCGCCCGTGTGCCGCAGCAGCGCCAGCGACCGCGAGGCGTCCCACCGCCAGCGCGTGCCGAAGAGCGGCGCCTGCAGCACCGCCTGCGTGACCACCTCTGCCGCCCGCCGCGCCGTGACGTACTGGAACACGTCCTGCAGCGGGAACGACGTCGACGGCCCCAGCGCAAGGCTGATCCCGTCGTCCGTGGCCGCCGCCTGCAGCTCGAAGTCGAAGGCGCGGCAGATCTGCTTCCGCAGCGCCATCCCCCACGCGCGGTTGATCCCCGCGCCGAAGGGTGCGTGTACCACCATCTGCATCCCGCCCGATTCGTCGAAGAAGCGCTCCACCACCACGCGCTGCTTCGTCGGCACCGCACCCAGCACCCGCAGCCCCTCCGCGATGTACGCGACCGCCTGCTCAGCCGCGCTCGCCGGTACGCCCCAGCCGTCGACGAGCCACGCCACGCCGTCGGCTGACGGCGCTGAGTCGGCTGACGGCGCTGAGTCGCCCGACCCCTGCCGCGACGCCAGCTCCTCCCGCAGCGCCGAGACCTCGTCCGAGAGCTCTCTCGTACGCCCCGGCGCCTCGCCCAGCCAGAACGGCAGCGTCGGGCTTGAGCCCTGCGCGTCCTCCACCCGGACCCGCCCGCTCTCCACGCGACGGACCTTCCACGGCGTGTTGCCCAGCAGGAAGATGTCCCCCGCCACGCTCTCGATCGCGAAGTCCTCGTGTACCGTGCCCACGAACGTCCCCTCAGGCTCCGCGATGACGTCGTAATCAGCGTTGTCCGGAATCGCCCCGCCGCTCGTGATCGCGGCCAGCCGAGCGTTTCGCCGCGCCTTGAGCACCCGGTTCACGCCGTCCCGGTGCAGGTACGCCGTCGACCGCCCCTCGCGCGGCGCGACGCCCTCGCTGAGCATCGTGATCACTTGGTCGAACTTCTCACGCGGCAGGTCCCGGTACGGGTACGCCCTCCGGCAGAAGTCGTATAGCGCGTCCTCTTCCCAGTCCTCGCCCGCGCACGCGGCCACGATCTGCTGAGACAGCACGTCCAGCGGCCACGGCGGTATCGCCAGCGTGTCGAGGTTGCCGCCCCGAATGCCCCGCAGCAGCGCGATGCACTCCAGCAGTTCGTCCCGCGTCAGCGGAAAGAGCCGCCCCTTCGGCATCGCCCCCAGCGAGTGCCCGGAGCGCCCGACTCGCTGCAGCAGCAGCCCTATCGACCGCGGCGACCCCACCTGGCACACTAGGTCCACGGCGCCCACGTCGATGCCCAGCTCCAGCGACGCCGTCGCGACGCAAACCTTGGCCTCGCCCGACTTCAGCCGCTCCTCCGCCAGGTGCCGCGTCTCCCGAGACATGCTGCCGTGGTGCGCCACTACGGCCTCCGCGCCCAGCCGCAGCTCCAGTTGGTGCGCCACCCGCTCAACCAGCCGCCGCGTGTTCATGAACACCAGCGTCGTCGTGTGCTCCTGCACCAGCTCTGCCACCCGGTCCAGCGTGCTCGCCCACTGCTCGTGCGTCGCGATAGGCCCCATCTCCTCCGGCGGCATCTCCAGCCCCATGTCCATCGCCCGCGCGTGCCCGGTATCAATAACGATGCAGTCCGGCGCCCCGTCTCCACGTCGTTCCTGCGAAGGCAGGAACCCCGACGAACAGTCCCGCTCCTCGGCGTCGACCGCCCCACCCATCCCCACGAGGAACCGCGCCACCTCCTCGATCGGCCGTTGCGTCGCCGACAGCCCGATCCGCGTCACCGCCCCGTCCGCCAGCTTGCACAGCCGCTCCACCGAGAGGCTAAGGTGCGACCCCCGCTTGTCGTCGGCGACGGCGTGGATCTCGTCGAGGATGAGCGTGCGCACACCCCGCAGCCCGCGTCGCCCGCTCTCCGAGGTCAGCAGGATGAACAGCGATTCCGGCGTGGTGATGAGGATGTGCGGCGGCTGCTTGGCCATCAGTGTGCGTTCGCGCTGCGGTGTGTCGCCCGTGCGAACAGCGACGCGGATCTCCGGCAGCGGCGTCCCGTGCGCCTCCGCCAGCCCCGCGATGCCCTCCAGCGGCACCGACAGGTTCCGCTGCACGTCGTTCGACAGCGCCTTCAACGGCGAGACGTACACCACCTCCGTCCGCTCAGGCAGCCCGCCGTCGAGCCCCGCACGCACCAGCCGGTCGATGCACGTCAGGAACGCCGCCAGCGTCTTCCCCGACCCGGTCGGCGCCGCAATCAGCGTGTGCCGCCCCTTCGCGATGGCGTCCCACCCCTCAGCCTGCGCCCCCGTCGGCCCCGCAAACTGCCCCAAAAACCACTCCCGCACCAGCGGGTGAAACCCGTCCAGCGCGGCAGTAGTCGAGGGGGCGTCGATGCGGGATGTCACGGACGGCTCCTGTCCATGGTCGGCCAGCTTTCCATATCGACCGCCGGCCACGTCTCCATCCCGATCAGCTCTTGCGCGTCGAACCCGCCGTGCCTGCACGTGAACGTCACGCTGTCCTCCGTGCTCATCTTCCCCTCGTCCGGGCACGACATCCGCACGTCCCACGCGTAGGGCCCCATCTGCCGCACATACGACACAACGTGTCCGTCCTCCGTCCTCTCCATGCCGATCATGGGCGAGCACGTTATCCCCGATTCATCCCACCTCTTGATTTCCGCCTCCGTCTCCGGACGGTTGTGCACCCACTCCCAGCGGTCCTGTTTCATGGCCACCTCCCAACAACAGAATTCACGAAAGGCCACAATTATAGCACATTTGTTTGATTTTATCAAGGACACTTCCCACCGTCGGTCAATGATAGGCCCCCTCCAATTCACAAGAAAGGCCCCACCGCCGTTCAATTCGTAGGGGTCGTAGGGGTCGTAGGGGCGATTCGCGAATCGCCCGTCCCGCCGCAGCGGGACCCTCACCCCTCCAACACCACCAGCACTTGCCGGACCGCACTCCCCCATCGTCGTTCCCGCGAAAGCGGGAACCCAGGGCCGAGTCGCGGCGCAGGGGCGTCTCAGTCTATCGTCGATTCCGCTCACCCCCCATCGTCATTCCCGCGGAGGCGGGAATCCAGAGGGGCGGCGAGGTGGCATCCGTTCCCCCTGAGCCTGTCAAAGGGCCGCTCCCAGCCACCCGGCCCCCCTCCCCTTCGCGCTACCCCCCACCCGTCCCGCTCAGATATACTAAAAACTAGCAACACTCCCACGCACAAAAGGAGCCGCCATGTACGCCACCGGACTCGCTGCCCCGCAGATCCTTGTTGACCGCGACCCCGAGGCCGCTGAAGCCGTCAGGCAGGAGGTCCTCCGCCAGCAGAACTCCCTCGTCCTCATCGCCTCCGAGAACCACGCGTCCCAGGCCGTCCTCGAGGCCTCCGCCTCCGTCATGACCAACAAGTACGCCGAGGGCTACCCCGGCCGCCGCTACTACGCCGGCTGCGAGTTCGTCGACGTCGCCGAGTCCCTCGCCATCGAGCGCCTCAACCGTCTCTTCGGCTCAGAGCACGCCAACGTCCAGTCCCACTCCGGCACCCAGGCCAACCTCGCCGTCTACACCGCCCTCATGCAGCCCGGCGAGACCCTCATGGGCATGCGCCTAGACCACGGCGGCCACCTCTCCCACGGCAGCCCCGTCAACTTCACCGGCAAGTTCTACAACATCGTCTCTTACGGCGTTCACCCCGACACGGAGCTCATCGACTACGAGCAGGTCGAGGCCCTCGCCAAGGAGCACCGCCCCAAGTTCATCGTCGCCGGCTACAGCGCCTACGCCCGCACCGTCGATTGGGCCCGCTTCCGCGCCATCGCTGACGAGGTCGGCGCCATCCTCCTCGTAGACATGGCCCACATCGCGGGCCTCGTGGCGGGCGGCGTCCACCCGTCGCCCGTGCCCCACGCGCAGATCGTCACGTCCACCACGCACAAGTCCCTCAGGGGCCCCCGCGGCGCCTTCATCCTCTCGACCCAGGAGCACGCCCGCGCCCTCGACCGGTCCGTCTTCCCCGTCAACCAGGGCGGGCCCTTCATGGCCGCCATCCTCGCCAAGGCCGTCTGCTTCGGAGAGGCCCTCCAGCCCGGCTTTGCCGTCTACGCCCAGCGCATCGTCGACAACGCCAAGGCCCTCGCCGCCGCCCTCACCGCGGAGGGTTTCCGAATCGTCACCGGCGGCACCGACAACCACCTCTTCCTCGTCGACCTCCGCGCCGCCGGCCTCACCGGTCGAGAGGCCGAAACCGCTCTAAGCGCAGTCGGCGTCTACGTCAACCGAAACACCATCCCGAACGACCCCCAGCCCGCGACGGTCGCCAGCGGCCTCCGCATCGGCACCCCCGCCCTAAGCACCCGCGGCATGGCCCCCGACGACATGGCCCTAATAGGCAAACTCATAGCCAACGTCCTAACCCACCCCGAAGACCCCGCCGCCCAGCAGCAAGCTCGAGACCAAGTCTTAGACCTAACCAGCCGCTACCCAGTCCCCGGCATAACAACAGACGCCGCCTGGCCCCTGGACTAGCGGCTGATACCCCACTTCGGGAAAGGGTATGCGTAGTGGTCCGTAGGGGCGGTTCGAGAACCGCCCGTCCCGCCGAAGCAGGACCCTCACCCCACCACCACTAACACTCGCCTCCCCGCACCCCCCCCGTTCGCCCTGAGCCCGTCGAAGGGCGCCCCCCAAACCCGAGGGCATTCTGGATATCGCCTCATAATACATGTGTGCTAAGGTTCCACTCATGCAATTCACGTTGACCAGGGTTGTCGTCATTGCTCTAGTGACACTGGCCCTCGCATCGCTCACGGCGTGCGGCCCCGATGTCCAGCCCGCGCAGGTAAGCGCGGGCCCCGAAGCCCAGGCCACGCAAGTGAGCGCCAGCCCCGATGCCCGGGCCACGCAGGTGAGCGCCAGCCCCGATGCCCGGGCCACGCAGGTGAACGCGGGCCCCGAAGCCCGGGCCACGCAAGTGAGCGCCAGCCCCGATGCCCGGGCCACGCAGGTGAACGCGGGCCTCGATGTCCGGTACATCCAAGTCACCGCCGGAAGATACCTCACCTGCGCATTGCGCTCCGACGGGAGCGTCGTCTGTTGGGGGGAAGACTCATCGACCCAGTTGCGCGTACCGGCGGAAGAACGATTCACCGCCATAGAGACGGGTGGATATCATACCTGCGGACTTAGGGAGGACGGAACCGCTGTTTGCTGGAGCGACTATGACTTGAACGCATTGTCGCGGGCAGGGAAGATTCTACCCTTTCCGCCGGAGGACGAGCCCTTCTCGGCTATAGAGGTAAGCCAAGACCTCACCTGCGCAGTTCGTATGGATGGCACATCAAGTTGCTGGGATTTGTGGCAAGAATTCTCGCCGCTCGGAATGGAAAAAGTCGTGGCGATAGGCGCGGCTATCCAAGCAGCCTGCGGATTGCGTTCAGATGGTCGCCTAGTCTGTTCCAATTCTTATCTTGCTGACCATTTTAAGGGTGAGGAGTTGGTCTCCATCAGTACATCGCAGTCCATCCTGTGTGGGTTGGGTTCGGACGGTAGCGTCTCTTGTTTGGCATTAAGCGACTTGGTTCTGGCTGAGGAAGGACCGTTCTCTGCGGTAGCGGCGTCACTCCACCAAGTTTGTGCGCTGCGGCAGGAAGGGACTGTCGTCTGTTGGGAACTCTATCCAAGCCTCATTGGCACAACCATTTCTCCGTGGTTAATTGACGCCCCCCTTGCAGACTCTCTAGAAGACGAGCGTTTCACGGCGATTTCCGCTGGCTTATGGCACGTCTGTGGACTGCGGCGGGACGGGGGCATCTCTTGCTGGGGTTTCGACAACGAGGGGCAGGCTTTACCGCCACTCGACTATTCGGAGTTCCGGCCCTAAGGTGCCATATGCCACTAGTGCTAAGAACTCGCGACACCCCCCCTGCCACCACCCCCTCGCCCCCACGCCCCGCCCCGCCCTACCCTCCCCCCATGAAGACCGCAGCAACCTCCAGCATCGCCGCCATCGAAGCCGCCCGCCCGCACGACGTCGCGCCCAACGAGGCTTGCCATTTGTATGGAATAGTCCTCGTATCTGCAAACTCCACCTTCAGATTGAAATGGGGTCTCACGTGCAAAACACACGACTCGAATCGACTCGAATCCGTCGCCCCGCGCGCGCCGTTTGACACTCCCCACCCACAGCAATAGACTCACCTCATCAAAATCGGGACTCCTGTGGAGGACGACAATGCTGTCCAGGCAAGACAACGAGACCCTCACCCGGGTAGGCCCCGGCACCACCATGGGCGAGCTCATGCGTGAGTACTGGGTCCCCGCCCTCATGTCCAGCGAGCTCCCCGGCCCTGACTCGGACCCCGTCCGCGTCCGCCTGCTCGGAGAGAACCTTATCGCCTTCCGCGACACCACCGGCACCGTCGGCCTCATCGACAACTACTGCCCCCACAGGCGCGCCAGCCTCTTCTTCGGCCGCAACGAGGAGTCCGGCATCCGCTGCGTCTACCACGGCTGGAAGTACGACGTCAGCGGCAACTGCGTCGACATGCCCTCGGAGCCCGCCGAGTCCAACTTCAAGGACAAGGTGAAGATCACGGCATACCCCTGTCAGGAGCGCAACGGCATCATCTGGACCTACATGGGTCCCCGTGCCGATCTCCCGCCCCTGCCGGACCTCGAGGCCAACATGCGCCCCGACCGCGAGTACTCCATCTCCACCGTCCTGCGTGAGTGCAACTGGATGCAGGGCCTTGAGGGCGACATCGACACCTCCCACCTCGGCTTCCTGCACCTTGGCAGCGCGGACCCCAAGGCCCTGGTCCCCGGCACCACTGACTACTACACCGTCAACGTCCGCCACCCCCGCTACAACGTGCTGGAGACGGGCAACGGCGTGATGTACGCCGCCTACCGGCCCGCTGAGGAGGACTCCTACTACTGGCGGTTCGCCCAGTACCTGATGCCGTTCTACACGATGATCCCAACCGGTACCCTCGGCCTGATGGTTCGCGTCCGAGCCTGGGTCCCCGTTGACGACACCCACACGATGTTCTGGAGCATCAGCGCCCCCACTCCCGGCGCCGGCTCCGGCGTCCGCCGCACCGACCGCAACGGCCGAGCCCTCGGCGGCAGCGCCGGCCAGATGGAGTTCATCCCCAACGGCACCGGCTGGCTCGAGCGGTGGCGCTTGGCCGCCAACTCCTCCAACGACTACAGGATCGACCGCGAGGCCCAGCGCAAGAACGAGATTTTCACCGGCATTACCGGCATCCACCTGCAGGACCAGACCGTCACTGAGAGCATGGGCGCCATCTCAGACCGCACCAGGGAGCGCCTCGGCACCAGCGACTCCATGGTCATCAAGTCCCGCCGCCGCGCCATCAACGCCGCCCGCTCCCTGCAGGAGGGCGTCCCCGCTCCCGGCGTCGACAACCCCGAGCTCTACGCCGTCCGCACCGGCGACGTCATCCTCAACCGTGACGTCGACTGGCTCGAGGGCACCAAGGAGCTCCGCAAGGGCTTCGTAGACCACCCGGAGCTGCTTCCCGCCAACGCCTAGCTCAAGTCCCTTCCCCCTTGAAGGGGGCAGGTCGTAGGGGCAACCCTCGTGGTTGCCCTGGCCCCCCTCCGTTCGCCCTGAGCCTGTCCTGAGGCTCTCGAAGGGCCTGTCGAAGGGCCCGCGCGAAAGGGTTAAGAGCCTGGCAAAGGACACTGAACGACGTCATCACAGCACACGCAGGAGGAACACCATGGCAGACATCGACGACGTCAAGCGAGAGGTGGCCATCGCCAACCGCATCCTGTCCCACGTCGGCCTCGCGGCCGGGGTCCTGGTGTCGTTGGGCCACGCCAGCTTCCGGGTGCCGTCGGACCCCGGCCTGTTCATCGTCAAGGGCCGCGGCTACGACATCGACGCGCTGCCGCTCATGCAGCCCGACGACATGATCGTCTGCGACCTCGAGGGCCGGAAGGTGGACGGTCCCCCCAACGCCACCCAGTGTTTTGAGGTCAAGATGCACTCCGCAGTCTACAAGTCGAACCCGGACGTGCAGTCCGTCGTCCACTGCCACCCTCGCTATGCGACGATGATGAGCGTCCTGCAGGCCCGCCTCGTCCCCATGTGCAACGAGGGCTCGCAACTCGTCCGAAAGCCGCTGCCCGTCTACCCCCACAGCAAGCTCATCCTCACCGAGGAGGATGGCCAGGGCGTGGCCTCTGCCCTCGGCGACTCCCAGGCCGCCCTGCTGCGAGGCCATGGCGCGGTGACCACCGGCCAGAACCTGGAGCAGTCTGTCATGAACATGCTCCACCTGGAAGAACAGGCGCGCATGAACTGGTACGCCTTCTGCGCCATGGGCCCGGACCACCCCGGCATCCCGGAAGCCGACATCGTCGAGGCACGGAGCCAGCCCACCATCGCGGACCTGGAACACTTCGTCGGAGGCCCCGCCATTCGCGGCGGCGCGGGCGGCGGCGGCGCCTGGCGCTACTTCACCCACCTGGTAACCCAAGAGCTAGACGCCGGCCGGTAGACCCCCACGAGTGACACAGGAGCTGGACAGCAACCGTTCGCCCTGAGCCTGTCGAAGGGGCCCCAGTGCCATCCCCTCCCCCCTCTGCGGGAGGGGGTTAGGGTGGGGGGGCGGTGCGTAGGGGCCATTCGCGAATGGCCCGTCCCGCGATAGCGGGAACCTGGAGGAGCAGGGGTGCGGGGCGTGCCCGTCCACCCTGAGCCCCGTCGAAGGGGCCGTGGACAGCAACCGTTCGCCCTGAGCCTGTCGAAGGGCCACCCCAAGGCGAATCGAAGAGGGAACAACGCGACACAACGGGGAGGGCAGCATGGCCCACTCCCACCACCACGAGGCGCTTGCAGGAGTTGACCCAGGCGCGGGCGGAGGCAACCGCTGGCGGCAGGCGTTAGGCGCGCTGCGCTACCGAGACTTCCGCCTCGTCTGGACGACGTCCATCTTCTCCAGCGCCGCCCGATGGGTCCAGCAGGTCTCCCTGGGCTGGCTCGCCTTCGACCTGACGGATTCGGCGGCCCTCTTGGGCGTGCTCCTCTTCGTCTACCAGGCGCCCACCTTCGCGCTCTCGCCCCTGGTAGGCGTGTTGGTGGACCGCGTCGACCGCCGCCGGCTGCTCATCGTCAGCCAGTCGGCCATGGCGGCGGTGGCCGTGCTGCTTGCGCTCGACATCTCGCTCGGCTACGTCCAGGTGTGGCACCTCTACGTGTTCGCCATCGTAAGCGGCGTCGAGAGCACCATCATCCACGTCGTCCGGCAGGCCCTCATCCCCGCCGTCGTGCCGCGAGAGGCGCTGCTCAACGCCATCTCCCTGAACTCCGCCGCCCTCACGAGCACACGCATCGTCGGCCCCTTCCTTGCCGGCCTGCTCATAGTCGGCGTAGGAGTCCAGGGCAACTTCCTAATCCAGGCGGTGCTCCTGACCTGCGTCGCCATCGCCGCCTTCCCCCTGCGCGTCAAGCCGCTGGAGCCGGAGAGCGGCGAGCGCTCCGCCGATGGTTCCATCCGGCAGGACATCGCCATTGCCCTCCGCTTCATCTGGAGCCTCCCCGTCCTGCGAGTCCAGTTCGCCATCCAGTACCTGATGCTCTTCCTCGCGATGCCCTTCTCCAACTTCCTCCCCGTCTGGGCCGCCGACGTGCTGTCCCTCGAGGCCGATGGCCTGGGCCTTCTCTACTCCGCCGCGGGCATCGGCGCGCTGGTGGGCACGCTGGCGCTGGCGTCGGCGGGCAATGTACGGCGCAAGGGCGTGCTCATGGGCACGGTCACCGTCGGCCTCGGCCTAGCGTACTTGGGCATGGGCCTCTCCTCCCTGCTCTTGGTGTCGCTGGTGCTGCTCGCCGTCATGGGGGCCACGCAGTCCATGTTCTCCGCCCTCAACATGACCCTCGTGCAGAGCCGCATCCCCGACGGTCTGCAGGGCAGGGTAATGAGCATCTTCAACGTCGGCCACGCCATGATCGCCATCGGCTCCCTGACCATGGGCATCATCGTCGAACTCTTCGGCATCCAGCTCATGACCGTATGCCTCGGCGTAATTGTCGCCGTCCTCGCGGTCCTCGCCCTAGCCGCCGTCCCCTCCCTCCGCCGCGTCTAGCGCGCAGTGCCTGACCGGCAGCCCAAACCGTTCGCCCTGACTCCGTCCTGAGCCTGACGAAGGAGCCTGTCGAAGGGTGCCGGGCGCGGTGACGCCCGCCGACGTGTGGTGTACACTGCCCGTGCTCAGAATCTAGGCATTCCCGCTGTGCCATCTGCGCACAGCATCACAGAGGAGGAACACCATGAAGGGCGGCGCAGCCATCGCAAACATCCTGAAGCAGGAGGGCGTTGAGTACATCTTCTGCTTCCCCAACAACCCGCTCATCGACGCGGCAGCCTCCGTCGGCATCCGACCCATCATTACCCGCATAGAGCGCACCGCCGTCAACATGGCCATGGGTTACGCCCGCACCAACGGCGGCAGCCCCATGGCCGTTTGCGTCTTCCAGGGCGGCCCCGGCATCGAGAACGCATACGGCGGCGTCGCCCAGGCATTCGCGGACTCCGCGCCCATTCTGATCCTGCCCGGCCAGGCGCCGCTGGCGCGACAGAACCAGCCCAGCGTTTACGACTCCGTCCGGAACTACGAGGGCGTCACCAAGTGGGCCGGCATCGTCAACAACGCAGACCACGTGCCCGACATGTTCCGACGCAGCCTCTCCTCCCTGCGGACCGGCAGGCCCCGCCCCGTGCTCATGGAGGTCCCCGGCGACGTCGTCAACGGCGAGATGACCGATGAGGAGTTCGCCTACACGCCGGTCAAGTCCCGCCGCTCCGCCGGTGACCCCGAAGACATCCGCGAGGTGGCGTCGGTGCTGCTCGCGTCTGAGCTACCCGTCATCTACGCCGGCCAGGGCATCTTCCTCGCCGAGGCCATGGACGAGCTGCGGGAGCTCGCCGAGCTCATCAACGCCCCCGTCATGACTACCACCCTCGGCAAGAGCAGCTTCCCGGAGGACCACCCCCTGTCGCTCGGCGCCGGCGGCACCTCCGCCACCAAGATGGTCGGCCACTTCCTCGGCAAGTCCGACACCGTCTTCGGCATCGGCACCAGCTTCCAGAAGACCCTCGCCAGCTTCACCGTGCCCCGCGGCAAGGTCCTCATCCAGTCCACCGACGACGCCAGCGACCTCGACAACGAGTACGCCATCAACCACGCCGTCGTCGGCGACGCCAAGCTCGTCCTCCGCGGCCTCATTGACGAGATCCGTGGGCGCGGCGGCAATGGCCGCGACGGCAAGGGCATCGCCGCCGAGGTGCAGTCCGTCAAGTCCGCATGGATGGACGAGTGGATGCCGCACCTGACCTCGGAGGAGACCCCCATCAACCCCTACCGCGTGGTCTGGGAGCTCCGCAACACCATCGATCGCACCAACGCCATCGTCACCCACGACTCCGGCAACCCCCGCGACCAGATGGTGCCCTTCTTCGAGACCCTTTCGCCCAGGAGCTACATGGGCTGGGGCAACTCCACGCAGTTGGGCACGGGCCTCGGCATGGCCCTCGGCGCCAAGTGCGCCGCGCCCGAGAAGCTTGTGATCAACGTCATGGGCGACACCGCCGCCGGCACCGTCCTGCTGGACGTGGAGACCGCCGTCCGAGAGCGCCTGCCCATCATGACGGTCATCCTCAACAACGGCGCCATGGGCGGCTACGAGCACAACATCCCCATCGCGGTGGAGCGCTACGGCAGCAAGTTCCTCTCCGGCGACTACTCCGGCATCGCGGCGGCCCTGGGCGCCTACACCGAGCGCGTCTCCGACCCCAACGACGTCAGCGCCGCCATCACTCGCGCCACCGCCCGCATAGAGGCTGGCCAGACCGCCGTGCTGGAGTTCGTGACAAGAGAGTTCCCGGTATTCTCCCGGGGCTAGGGGGCCAGCCGTTCGCCCTGAGCTAGTCGAAGGGGCAAGGAAGGTAACCGTTCGCCCTGAGCTTGTCGAAGGGGAACGGGCGTTGCGACGGGTGAAATCCCCCGTCGCAACGTGGTAAAGTCTCCCTAGCCCCGCCGCTTGTGGCGGACACACCGCAGCAAGCGGCGGACGGCCGCCACCTGCTGTGGAAAGGAGTGGCGTATGTCTACCATACCGCTCATAACCCGTGCCGAGGGCTTCGCTGACCGCACGGCCGTCATCGCGAGTGAGTGCACGTTCTCGTACGCGCAGCTCCTCGCCGACTCCGCCGCAGTGGCCTCCTGCCTGCTCGACGGCGCCGCTGACCTTAACGAGGCCCGCGTCGCTTTCCTGACGCCGCCCGGCTACCACTACGCCGCGACCCAGTGGGGCGTCTGGCGCGCCGGCGGCGTGACCGTGCCCCTCGCCACCTCGCACCCCAAGCCGGAGCTCGCCTACATGATCGAGGACTCCGGCGCGACCATCGTCATCGCCCACCCGTCCTTCGAGGAGATACTGCGTCCCCTCGCCGAAGAGCGTGGCCTGCGCTTCCTCCTGACCCCCGACATCCTGGCGGCGAGCCCCACAGCCCCGCTGCCGGACGTCGACCCCGAGCGGCGCGCCATGATCATCTACACCAGCGGCACCACCAACCGGCCCAAGGGCGTCGTGTCCCTGCACACCACCATTCAGGCGCAGATGACCAGCCTCGTCGAAGCCTGGGGATGGACTGCCGACGATCGCATCCTGCACGTGCTGCCCCTCCACCACATCCACGGCATCGTCAACGTGCTCGGCTGCGCCCTCTGGTCCGGCGCCGTCTGCGAGATGCTTCCCGCCTTCGACGCCAACGCCGTTTGGGACCGCATCGAGCGCGGGGGCCTCAGCCTCTTCATGGCCGTCCCCACCATCTACGCCCGGCTGGTTCAGGCGTGGAACGCCGCGCCGCCCGAGCGTCAGGCGTCGATGACCAGGTCGTGCGCCCAGCTTCGCCTCATGGTGTCCGGCTCCGCTGCTCTGCCCGTGCAGACCCTCGAGGTGTGGGAGGCCATCAGCGGCCACGTCCTCCTGGAGCGCTACGGCATGACGGAGATCGGCATGGCCCTGTCGAACCCCCTCCAAGGCGAGCGCCGCCCCGGCTACGTCGGCACGCCCCTCCCGGGCGTCGACCTCCGGCTTGTCGACGAGGACAACCAGCCCGTGCCGCCCGGCGCTTCCGGCGAGATCCAGGTGCAGGGCCCCGCTGTCTTCACCGAGTACTGGGGCAAGCCGGAGGCCACCGCGTCGGAGTTCGTCGACGGCTGGTTCAAGACCGGCGACGTCGCCGTGCTCGAGGACGGCGCTTACCGCATCCTGGGCCGCAGCAGCGTCGACATCATCAAGACCGGCGGCTTCAAGGTCTCCGCCCTTGAGGTGGAGGACGTCCTCCGCGAGCACCCGGACATCGACGAGTGCGCCATCGTCGCCATGGAGGACCTGGAGTGGGGCGAGCGCGTCTGCGCGGCCCTCGTCCTCGCCCGCGATGGCGCGCTGACCCTGGAGCAGCTACGCGATTGGTCGCGAGAACGGCTAGCCCCCTACAAGATGCCCAGCCGCATGATCGAGCTGGCCGAGCTCCCCCGCAACGCCATGGGCAAGGTCGTGAAGCCGGACCTGACGAAGCAGTTCGTTGAGGCCGAGCAGCAGGCGCAGACCAGCGCCGGGTAGCCACTTGTCCCTTCCCCTCAGGGGGAAGGTTAGGATGGGGGTAAGCCAGACCAAATGGACGCCGAGACCGAGAAGGACGAGCCTGAGCGCGAGTGGTCGGAGGACGATCCGGCCATGCGGAAGCCCGTCCGCGCGCAGCGAAAGCGGCATAAGATGAAGGTCGACGGCGCTTCCGTCAAGAACATGCTGCGCATCATCGGCGATCGGGCGCGCAACATCGGCGGCGGTGGCCGCGGCAAGTCGTAGCGAAAGTCCGACGCCGCGGGCGTCGTAGGGAGAGCGCCATGAAGTGGGCATCGTCTATATCGCAGGGCTATGATCTGGCTCAGGCTCTGGAGGAGTGCGCAGCATCCGTCACCGGCGAGCTTGGCCCGGACGCCCCCGCGTCCCTCGCCGTCGTCTTTGCCTCCGCCAGCTACAGCGACGCGGCTGAGGTCGTCCCGCGCATCCTCGGCGAGCGCTTCCCCGGCGCCATGGTCCTCGGCTGCTCCGGCGCCGGTGTAATCGGCGCCGCGAAGGAGATCGAGCAGCAGCGCGCCGTCGCGCTTACCGTCGGCCATCTGCCCAGCGTAAACATCGCACCCCTCCGCGTCATCAGCGACGAGCTCCCCTCGCCGGACGAGCCCCCCGACGCATGGTCCCGTCTGCTTGGCGTGTCCCAGGAGGACAACCCCCACTTCATCGTCCTGATGGACCCCTTCTCCATGCCCGGCGAGGGCATCCTGTCAGGCCTCGACTTCGCCTTTCCCGCCGCCGTCAAGGTTGGTGGCTTGGCCAGCGGCAGCGGCCAACCCGGCGGCCACTCCCTCTTCCTCGGAGGCGACGTCTACCACGACGGCGTCGTGGGAGTCGCGTTGTCCGGCGACATCGTCGTTGAGACCGTCGTCGCCCAGGGCTGCCGCCCCATCGGCGAGCTCAAGCGCATCACAGAGTGCCAGCGCAATCTGCTCATGGCGCTTGACGGCGAGCGCCCCTTGGAATACCTCCGTGACCTTTTCGGACGCCTCTCGCCCGAGGACCAGGCCCTCGTCGGCAACAACCTCTTCCTCGGCATCGCTATGGACCCGATGTTGGACTTGGACGACGTGAAACCCGGCGACTTCCTCATCCGCAACCTCATCGGCGTCGACAACGCCAACGGCTTCATCGGCATCGGGGAGTTCCTCCGCGAAGGCCAGCTAGCGCAGTTCCACATCCGCGACGCCTCCACGTCCGCGGAGGACCTGCGGCGGCAGCTCTCGCGGTACATGGAGGGCACGGGGCAGGCGTCGCCCGTTGGCGCCCTCATGTTCCAGTGCAACGGGCGTGGCCAGTACCTCTATGGCAGGGAGAACCACGACTCCGAGCTCTTCACGGACATGGTCGGCGCCATTCCCCTTGGTGGCTTCTTCTGCAACGGGGAGATCGGCCAGGTGAGCGGCACCACGTACCTGCACGGCTACACAAGCTCCTTCGCGCTCTTCCGCGCGCCGTGACACCCCTTCCCTCTCTGGGGGAAGGTTGGGATAGGGGAAGCCAACCGCCGCCTGTGGACGCCGTCCACGGCTTGTGGACGCACGCACCGCTGCGCGCCCATAATTGAGGTAGCGGCGAGCCTCCGTTCCCCGCGCACACTCCATCGAAGGGAGCAGCCGTGGCATACAAAGAGATCAGCAGCTACGGGGCCATCGGCAACATGCACTCCGCCGCCCTCGTGGGCCTCGACGGCTCCATCGACTGGTGCTGCATGCCCCGAATCGACTCCCCCAGCGTCTTCGCCGCCATCCTCGACGACGAGCGCGGCGGCAGCTTCCAGATCGCCCCCCTTGGCCCCTACGAGTCGTCGCAGCGCTACCTGCCGGAGACCAACATCCTGGAGACCACCTTTGTCACGTCCACCGGCGCCGTCACGCTCACGGACTTCATGCCGCTCGCCGCGGTGCGCGGCGTCGACGTCCTGCCGCAGGACATCCACCGCATCGTCGAGTGCGTCGAAGGCTCCGTCCCCATGCAGGCCGTCTTCCGCCCTCGCTTCGACTACGCCCGGGCATTCACGAGCCTGGAGCTGATGCGTTACGGCGTCCTGGCAACCAGCGGCCCGCACGAGATGTCCCTCTCCGTCAACGTCCCAATCACCCTCAACGGGGACGCCGCCGAGAGCCGCTTCACCATGGAGCGGGGTCGCCGCGCCGTCCTCGTCGTCTCCTACGGCAGAAGCGAGCCGATGGTCGTGGGCCAGGGCCGCAGCGCGCAGCGCCTCGAGCGCACCGCCCAGGCTTGGCGCGAGATGGTGGAGGAGCTTCACTACGACGGCCTCTGGCGTGACGAGGTTGTCCGCTCCTTCCTAACCCTGCACCTCCTCATCTACTCCCCCACCGGCGCCATCGCCGCCGCGCTCACAACGTCGCTGCCCGAGCACATCGGCGGCGGGCGCAACTGGGACTACCGCTTCTGCTGGCTGCGCGACTCCGCCTTCACCCTCGGAGTGCTCTACCGCCTCGGCGACCTGCACGACGCCCACCACTTCCTCAACTGGCTGCTGGATAAGTGCGCCCTCTTCCGCGACGAGGACCTCCTGCAGGTGCTCTACGGCCTGAAGGACGACGACAGCATTCCTGAATTGTCCCTCGATCATCTGGAAGGCTACCGGCAGTCGAGACCCGTGCGCATTGGCAACGGGGCGGCCTACCAACTCCAGATGGACATCTTTGGCGAGGTCCTTCTCAGCATCAACACCTACCGCCGCTACGGCGGCTACATCTCTGCGGAGATATGGTCCATCGTGAACGCCTTCGCGGAGATTGTGTGCCGCCGCTGGCACGAGCCGGACCGCAGCATCTGGGAGGTGCGCGGCCGAGACCGCCACTTCACCTACTCCAAGGCCATGTGCTGGGCCGCCCTCGACAACGCCATCACCATCGGCCAGGCAACTGGCAATCAGGCCGACTTCGACCGTTGGCGCGCCGAGGCTGACGCCATCAAGGCAGAGGTCCTCGCCTACGGCTGGAACGAGGCCAAGCAGGCCTTCGTCCAGAGCTACGACAGCGACGCCCTCGACGCCAGCAGCCTCATCCTGCCGTGGACCAACATGCTCCCGCCGAACGACCCCCGCATCCTCAGCACCATCGAGCGCACCGTGGAAGAGCTCGGCGAGGGACCCTTCGTAAAGCGCTACAAGGTGGACGAGGCCGACGACGGCCTGGAGGGCGAGGAGGGCGCCCTCACCATGCTCTCCTTCTGGCTCATCGGCTCCCTCGTAGGCTGCGGTAAAGTAGATCAGGCCAAGGCGCTCTTCGAAGAGATGCTCGGCTACGCCAACCACCTAGGCCTCTACTCGGAGATGATAGACCCACACACCAAGCAAGCGCTCGGCAACTTCCCGCAGGCCTTCAGCCACATAGGCCTCATCCACACCGCCCGCAACCTAAGCGTCGCCCTGCAGAAGTAGGCCCTGCCGCGCGCCTCCCCCCTCCCGTCGTTCCTGCGAAGGCAGGAACCCCGACAAACAGGACATGCCCGTTTCCCCGTCGCTTCTCGCACCCACGCAAACCGTAGGGGCTCTTAGCCATTCCGTTCGCCCTGAGCCTGTCGAAGGGCCCTCCGCCACCAACAGCTCCCACGTCCCCACTCCCCCAACCGTCGTTCCCCCGTAGGCGGGAACCCGGACAAACAGGACATGCCCGTTTCCCCGTCGCTTCTCGCACCCACGCAAACCGTAGGGGCGCTTAGCCACCCCGTTCGCCCTGAGCCTGTCGAAGGGCAATTGGAGACCTCGCCCTCGCAGCTTGGCCTTCCGGCGTGTATCCTAGCCCCTCAGTCGATATTTGAGGTGAGGCCCATGGCGGAAGAACAGGCAGTCGTCGAGGCCAACCAGGCCTTCTACCGCGCCATCGAGTCCCTGGACAACGAGCAGATGGAAGCCGTCTGGGACCCCGACCCGTCCGTCACCTGCGTCCACCCCGGCTGGCCCCTCATGTCGGGCCGGGACAAAGTGCTCCAGAGCTGGTACACCATCTTCGACAACACCATGGTCATGCAGTTCACCGTCACAGAGTCCTCGGTGCTAGTCGCCGGAGACCTGGCATGGGTCATATGCACGGAGTCCCTACGCTCCGTCGTAGCCGGCCGCGTGAACGAGGCAACCGTGGAGGCCACCAACGTCTTCCGCAACCGCGACGGCCATTGGCGCATCGTCCACCACCACGGCTCCCCCGTGATGTAATCGGCGGGCGGCTCTCGAGTGACAACCATCCTTGAGGGAAAGTAACGTTTGTGTTACCATGCTTGAAATAAGGGAATGCCTCGACGACTTGGGCCATAGTTCCTTTGGGCGTTGGTTGGCAGGGCTCGACGACATTGCGGCCACGCGGGTGGCCATAGCGCTAGGGCGGATGGAAGAGGGAAACCTCTCAAATGTGAGGTCCGTGGGGCAGGGTGTGCTGGAATACCGCATCAACTTTGGGCATGGCTACAGGATCTACTTTGGGAGGGATGGCGCGGCGCTGATCATCCTCCTTGGTGGAGGCACGAAGAGCCGCCAGGAGCGCGACATTCGGGATTCCCATGCCCTGTGGAAGGACTACAGGGCCGGTTTGGTGGAAACGGACTCATAGCCCGAGCCCGGAGAAAGGATGGGAGAGATGCCCTCCACCAGAAGTTACCATGTGACCATCCAAGAGCGTGCGGTCCGGGAAGTTGGGTTCAGACGGGCCCTGTTGGCTGGGGCTGTTGAGTGCTTCCTCAACGGCGAGATGGACGTGGGCAAGACGCTTTTGCGCGACGTCATCAACGCGACCGTGGGGTACACCAAGCTGGGCGAGTTGACCCAGCGGCACCCCAAGAGCCTCATGCGCATGTTCAGCCCCGCGGGCAACCCCCAGGCCCGCAACCTCTTCGAGGTTATCCTGCGGCTCCGTGAGCACGAGGACATCCGCTTTGAGGTCACCGCCGTCCTGGGCGCCGATGAGCCGCAGGATGAGGAGGAGACCGAGGAGCCGGAGGGCGCGGACATCGGTGAGACGAGCGCCGCCGTCCGGTAGCCGGCGGACCCCTCCCCCCTACGCCACCTTTGCCGTCATCAGCTATTCCTTCCATCTCCCTCTTGACCCATTGACTAACATGGTCTCAACGCGCAGGTTATATGGTGGCTCAGCGGCGGTGGCCAGGGGTCATTGAAGAGGAGGCGAGTATGACGGAAGCGCAACTGGAGACCGTGGTATGCAACCTCTGCGGGTCTGACCAACATTCGCAGCGGCATGAGGTTCGCGGATACAACGTCGTCCGGTGTGATAACTGCAGCCTGACCTTCCTGAACCCCCGTCCCGCGGCGACCGAGTTGGCGTCCATCTACAATGATGAGGGTTACTACGGCGGCGACAGGGACTACCAGGGGGCCAATGTAGGCTACACCAATTACCTTGCCCTCACGGACCACCTTCGCTTTGTGGTCGGCGAACTGTTGCGGCCCTTAAGGGGCGTGGCGCCGGGCGTGTCGCTGGACGTCGGGTGCAGTATGGGCATCGTTATGGACCAGTTCCGGCAGCGGGGATGGACGGCCTACGGGGTGGACGTCTCCGCCTACGCGACGGAATACGCCCGCCGGGAGTTGGGGCTCAGCGCCTTCACCGGCACCGTCGACCAGGTTGACCTCCCCCCGGATAGCGTGGACCTTGCGACCATGCTTCTGACTATCGAGCACTTGCCCGACCCGAAGAGCGTGCTGCAGTCCGTGCGCAGTCTGCTCAAGCCCGGGGGCGTCCTGGTCATCGCCACCCACGACATCGAGGGGCTCTGGCCGAAGGTGGTGCGGGAGCGCTGGAGGCACTTCAACATACCGGAGCACGTCTACTTCTTCTCACGCCGCACACTGACGCGCATGCTGTCGGATGTGGGCTTCGATACCTTCATGGTGGCGGAGACCCCGACTCTTGCGGCCGTCGTAGAGTCCGACGACTCGGAGGCGGGACTCTACACGCCGGTACAGTTCCTCCACAGGTCGCGCCTGCTGCCCGTCGCCGCCCCGTTTCTTCGCGTCGTGCACGGCGCCGCGCGCGTGCTGAACCTTGCCGACGGCATCACGACGTACGCGCGAAAGGTGTGATCGCCCATAGCAGCCAGGTTTGGAGTGAACGGGCGACCCCCGCCCCCTACGCCTCCTTCGCCGTCATCAGCCACTCCTGCGCCGACGCCGCCGGGCTCAGCCACGCCTCGACCTGCTCCTGTCGGCCTTCGCCCAGCTCCACGCCGAGCCCGTTGGCCAGCCGCGACATGAAGTTGAAGTTGCACGTGATGAGCACGACCGACAGGACCTCCTCGTCCGTCAGCCCCAGGTCCCGCAGCGCGTTCACGTCGGCCTTCTTCATCGCCCACGGCTCGCGAGTGAGTTTCACCGCGAAGTCCAGCATCCCCCGCGTCTGCGGGTCAAGGTCGGCCTGTGTGTAGTCGTGCATGATGTGGCTGGCCATCTCGGCGTCCTCTGAATGCTGACGGAGGAACCCTCCGTGCGACATCGTTCAGTACCGGCAGCGTATCGCCGCCGCCGTCACCGTGGCGATGGCCTCCTCCTGCACGCGCGTCAGCGCCGATGCGCCAAACGTGATTGCCGTGTTGTTGGCGCTCACAGCGTCCATCGCCCTGGGGTTGATGGACATGACGCCGATGATGCCTGGCTTGCCGCTCTGCGATTCACGAATCCAGGACATAATTACCCCTCCTCAAGCTATGTCGTCATGGTACACCAACCGCCCGCATCGGGTGCCTCGCACAAGCCCAAGTCGACATAAGCTCGCGCTATATCTGACAATTGACCCCCTTAGGTATAAATGCCCCAGCGAAAACGCACCAAAAGCTGTTGACAAACCCAAAGCTAGGCTATACTGTCGCAGCTACTTCCGAATGTTAGAAGGAGGGTCAACTATGGAAGCCTACTGCTTCAAGTGTCGCACGAAGAGAGAGATTTCTGGCGCGCAGGCGGTCACCCTGAAGAACGGTCGGCCGGCGACGCAGGGCACATGCGGCACCTGCGGGACCAAGCTCTTCCGCATCGGCAAGAGCGAGGGCTAGCCGTCCCGCCTCTACTTCGAGGCGCAATCAATTAACAGGCTGACTGGCGAAGGCTGCGTATTCGCAGCCAATATGCTCCTGCGCACATCCAAAGATGGGCCGCTACACAGCGGCCCATCTTTGTTGCTGCGCGTCGGGCCCGCGTGGTGTATCCTAACCGGACTATCGCCGGAGGCGGTTCATGCTCAACGCTGAAGACAACGCACTCCTCACCCGCGTGGGGCCCAACACCCCCATGGGCGAGTATCTGCGTCGCTACTGGGTCCCCGCGCTGCTCTCGGAGGAGGTCCCCGTTCCCGACTGTCCCCCCGCTCGAGTGCGCATCTTGGGCGAGAGCCTCGTCGCGTTCCGTGACACCGACGGCCGCGTCGGCCTGCTCGACAACTACTGCCCCCATCGCCGCGCCAGCCTCTTCTTCGGTCGAAACGAGGAATGCGGGCTCCGCTGCGTCTACCACGGCTGGAAGTTCGACGTGAACGGCGACTGCGTCGACATGCCCTCCGAGCCCGCCGAGAGCAACTTCAAGGACAAGGTGCGGATCACCGCCTACCCCTGCGAGGAGCGCGGCGGCGTCGTCTGGGCCTACATGGGCCCGCCCGACCTCAAGCCGGAGCTGCCCAACCTCGCGTGGGCGGCCTGCCCCGACGACAATCGCTACCTCTCCAAGTGCCTGCAGGACTGCAATTGGCTCCAGGCGCTGGAGGGCGGCATAGACTCCAGCCATATCAGCTTCCTCCACAGCAGCCTCAAGTCCGCCGACTACGCCCTCAACGTGTCCAGCCGAGGCCTCCAGAACGCCGCCCTGCATGACCGCTCGCCGCGCTTCTTCCTCGAGCAGGCCGAGTACGGGCTGGTCATCGGCGCGTGCCGCACCACCGAGGACGGTCGCCACTACTGGCGCGTTACCCCGTGGATGCTCCCCTACGCCACCATCGTCCCGGCCGAGGCCCACGCCGTCATGACCGGCAACATGTACGTGCCCGCCGACGACGACACGGCGCTCGTCTTCCGGGCCTCGTGGCACCCCCTCAGGCCGCTGACCGACCAGGAGCGCAACGAGTACGAGACGGGCGGCGTCTTCCATGAGCTGGTAGAACCCGTCACCTACCGCCCTTACGCCAACAAGGGCAATGACTACCTGCAGGACCGCAACATGCAGCGCACCGTCAACTTCTCCGGCATCAGGGGCATTCAGGCCCAGGACATGGCGGTGATCGAGAGCATGGGCAAGACCGTAGACCGCACCCGCGAGCACCTTGGCACCTCGGACTCTGCAATCCTTGGGGCCCGGCGCCGGTTGCTGCGGGAAGTCGCCAACTTCCAGGAGGGCATCGAACCCCCGGCAGCCCGCGGCGGCGACCTCTATTGGGTGCGCTCGGCGGCTGTTGAGGCCCCCCCGTCCATGCCCCTCAGGGAAGTCGCGGAGAGCTCAATGGCCTTGGGAACGTCCACGCTGACCAAGGCTCCCGCCTAGTAGCAGACATCGCGCCGGAAGGCCCGGCGTCCGACTGATAGCGAGCAAGGAGGAGACAATGCTGACCGTCCAAGAGAACGATGCCCTGACGCAAGTTGGCCCCGGGACCCTCGCCGGCAACATGATGCGGCGATTCTGGGTCCCCGCTCTGCTCGACTGGGAGCTGCCCGAACCCGACTGCCCGCCCGTGCGACTGAAGCTGCTGGGCGAGCAGCTCATCGCATTCCGCGACTCCAATGGCGTCGTGGGCGTCGTCGACAACAACTGCCCGCACCGTCGAGCCAGCCTCTTCTTCGGCCGCAACGAGGAGTCCGGTCTGCGTTGCGTCTACCACGGCTGGAAGTTCGACGTGAACGGTGACTGCGTAGACATGCCCTCGGAGCCTGCGGAGAGCAACTTCAAGGACAAGGTGAAGATCACCGCCTACCCCACGGCGGAGATGGGCAACGTCGTCTGGGTCTACATGGGCCCGGCCGAGTTGCAGCCGCCGGTGCCCCAGCTCGAGTGGACGCAGGTGCCTGAGTCCCACCGGGGCATCAACAAGGTGGTGCAACGGTGCAACTGGCTGCAGGGGTTGGAGGGTGGCATCGACTCCGTCCACATCAATTTCCTCCACCGCAACCTGCAGGGCTCCGGCATCGCCGCCCGAGACCGCGCCTTTGCCCGCTCCTTCGCCGCCCGCGTCGAGGTCGTCCCCACAGACTACGGCTACACCTACGCCGGCATCCGTGACCAGTCGGACGACAACGAGAAATACGTCCGCGCCTACCACTACATCGCCCCCTGGACGCAGCTCCGGCCAAACCAGCTCAACCGCGGCGGCGCCCCCCACCTGAAGGACTCCGGCCACATGTGGGTGCCCATCGACGACGTGACCACCATGGTCTGGAACTTCACCTACTCCTTCGGCGACGAACCCCTCACCGAGAGCGAGCGCCTGCTGACGGGCTCCGGCAACGAGCTCGGCAAGGACATCGACGTGGAGGCGGGCTTCATTTCCCGGGCCAGCGCGGAGAACGACTACTTCATCGACCGCGAGGTGCAGCGTACCCAGACCTTCTCCGGCATCCCCGGCACCAACACCCAGGACCGCGCCGTGCAGGACACCATGGGCCCCGTCTGCGACCGCACCCGCGAGCACTTGGGCACCACGGACCGCGCCATCATCATGGCCCGCAAGATCCTGATGCAGGCCGCCCGCGTCGTTGAGGACGGCGGCGACCCGCCCGGCTTGGGCAACAACGTCTTCGACCTCCGCTCCGTGGAGAAGGTCCTGCCCACCGACGTCTACTGGCGCGACGCCCTATGGGGCGAGCTCTATCACAAGGCCCAGTACACCCCGGAGTACGTCCCGGCATAAGGCAGCCCGAAGAAACTTGGTCATGCGCTCGCTCCGTTCGTTCTGAGGCTCTCGAAGGGGATGAACGGAGCGAGCGCACACTTTTGCAAGGAGGCAACCATGACGGACAGAAGAACGGCCCAGTTGCGGGTCATGCTGCAGGCGGATGGCATGGTGGCCGCGCCCTTTTGCTTGAACGCGCTCCACGCCAAGATCGCCGAGTCCGTGGGGTTCGGCGCCGTGTACATGACCGGCTCCGGCACGTCGGCGGAGAAGGGTTTCGCCGACGTGGGCCTGCTGACGCAGACGGAGATGGTCGCCAACGCCCGCTACATCGCCAACGCCGTCGACGTCCCCGTCGTCGCCGACTCCGACACCGGCTACGGCAACGCCATCAACGTCTGGCGCAGCGTCCGAGAGTACGAGTCCATCGGCGTCAGCGGCATCCACATCGAGGACCAGGTCTTCCCCAAGAAGTGCGGCTTCTTCGCCGGCAAGGACGTCATACCGCTGGAGGAGCACGTCCAGAAGGTGCGAGCCGCCCTCGACGCCCGCCGCGACTCCGACTTCGTCATCATCGCGAGGACCGACGCCCTCGCGGTCAACGGCTGGGAGGACACAGTCCGACGCTGCCGCGCCTACCACGACGCCGGTGCGGACCTGGTGTTCGTGGACGGAGTGAAGACCAAAGAGGACCTGCAAATATACGCCACGGAACTAGCGGACGTGCCCAAGGTCTTCAACGGCGCCGACCCCGTCGCCACCACGGGCGAGGTCGCCGCCCTAGGCTTCAAGCTAATGCTAGCCGGCTACACCCTGACGGTAGTCTACGAAGCAGTGAAACGCGCCATGGAGGAGCTCCGAGACACCGGCGCCATAAGCACGCCCCAGCACCGCGTAGAGATCGCGGACATGCTGGGGCTGCAGAACATCTACGCCATGGAAACGGAGTACGCGACGTAGCGGTGGCGGCTACTGGCCCACTGTGGCCTTACGGATGACTTCACTGGCCACTTCGAGGACAGTCTTGCCCTGTGCCTCAGCCATGTCGCTCAATGCGGCAAGTACGTCGATGGGCAATTGGATGGAGAGCGAGACCGTAACCGGGCGGTCGGATTTGAACATATCAGTCACGTTTCGGCCCAACACGAAGTCCTTGTCGAGATTCTCGTTCATCACGCGTTCACTTCCAAATACTGTTCCCATGAAGAGCACTTGCTACAAATGCCGTACGTCAGTCTTGAGTCCGCGGCTTGCTTTAAACGGTGGGCGCGACGATAGGCGTCTCGTCGCCAGGATATGAGAACTCCAGGGTATATTCTGAGCTGCCGGGAATGATGAGAATAGTAATACATACCACGTCCGGTTCACAGGGCACTTCATCCCAACTCTCACCCATAAACAGCTTTCTCACAAGCGAGTCTTCGATGCCGATGTAGACGTCGACTTGACGATAGGTCTCCTGCCGACCCTCTATCAAGTGAGTTCTCCACGTCAGGTGACGGACACTGACGCCATCCAAGACTTCCTCGCCGTTGTTCTCATACCGTGGTGCCTCGGCAATCACCCTTGCTAGCGTGTCGACTGGGTTTACCCAGGGAGTGTCCCTCCTCCCGGTGCCGTAATTCTCTTTGGCCTCATGATCAGTGATCCAATCCCCTGAGGCGGGATTGGCCACGTATATTTCGTCTCCAACACTGATTGTCCGCAAGGTGCTGGTCTCCCCGAGCACTGGCGGTCTCGAGTGCCCATAGCGATTCTGTGTGAAGGTGCCAGATGCAAAAGCGGTTGTGCGCCCAGTTGTGATATGTTTCGAGAGCTTGTTGGGCGATTGGTAGGTTCCCGTAATCCTGTAGTAGGCCCCGCCTAGTTCCCACGGACTGTTTGAGTTTTCCTCAACGAAGTCGAAAGACTCAACGTTTCTCATTGCCTCAACCGAGACCTCAAGGAGGAGATGCTCTGTCGCCTCGAGGATGGGAGGCTCCGTCGCCACTTGAACGGGAGGCTCCGTTGCGACTGGAACGGGAGGCTCCGTCGCCACTGGAATGGGAGGCTCCGTCGCCACTGGAATGGGAGGCTCCGTCGCCACTGGAATGGGAGGCTCCGTCGCCACTGGAACGGGAGGCTCCGTCGCCACTGGAACGGGAGGCTTCGTCGCCACTGGAACGGGGGGCTCCGTCGCCACTGGAACGGGGGGCTGGGAACAGCCAACAAGGGACACACTCAGGAGCAGAGCCAACACCGCAATTAGCGCCATTCCTGCAAACCGCTCCACCCGCGCCAGCGACAGGGAGCGTCTAAGGCAAATCAAGGAATTGATTCCGCGTCTCCCCATAGGGCACCCCTCCAGTTGATGAGTGTTGTTGGGGAGTAGCAGAAGAGTGCTATCCAAAAGGATGACAGGTATTGCCACTTCCCTCTTGGAATAGACGCAAGTGAGTTACTGGAGGTTCCGCAAACTGGGGTCCCCCACTGGAAACTGAGGCCCTATGATGGCCCGCGCCCCTACCCCGCCGTCGCCTCCAGCTCCAGCGGCGCCTGCCGGTTCGTCCCCTGCTTGATGAAGTCCAGCGCATCGTTGGGGTCCGCAAACCCCTCCGCGAAGATCTCCAGCTCGTTGCCGTCGGGGTCGAGGAAGTAGACGCTCTTGGTGATCGTGTGGTCCGTCGTGCGGCTGATCGACGCGCCCATCTCCTCCAGCCGCCCCTTCAGCTCGGCAAGCTCCGGCAGCCCGCCCTCGATCTGAAACGCGATGTGGCTCAGCCCCACCTTGCCCCGCTCCGCGCCCTCCGGCGCCGCAAACAGCGCGATGTCGTGGTGCTGCTTGCCGAAGGAAAGGAACGCCGCCCTGTGGCTTTCCTTCAGGTCCACAACCTCCAGCCCCAGCGCCTTGGTGTAGAAGTCCACGGACGTCATCACGTCTTTGACGGAGAGCACCACGTGGGCAACCTTATTCACTCGTGCCATGATTCGCCTCCTCATTCCGAGTGCGCACAGCCTAGCCCAGCGCTATCCTTATGGCAACACGAGCCCCCCGAAACCCGCTCGCCCTGACCCTGTCGAAGCCTGCCCTGAGCGCACTCGAAGGGTGCCCTCCACCACAAGCACCCCCCGCGCTACCAGCGCTCCCCGCATCACCCCACCCCTTACGCCGAATCCACCGAAGGACACCGATGGACGGGGTGAGGACAGCGGAAGAGGGGTGAGGGAGCTACAGGGAGATATCCTGGGCTCCATTGGGGCAGATGGGAGGTTCGGCGGGCGGTCTGCAGGCGCTTTTGGGGGCGCCGATGGCGGCCTGCAGTGGCGGTGATGAGGGAGATGGCGAGATAGGACACGGGAAGAGGCGCTCGCGGACCGGACTGGCGCGAGTTTGCGGGGACGTTCGGTTGGCCGGATGGCGGGCCAGTTGCCGACGGGTCGTCAGGCTGGGAGTGGAATGGCTCGCAGCCGTGCCAGGGCGCCACTGAACTGGGCTTCCCAGGGCCAACGCTGGGGCAGATGCAAAGTGAGGCGACGTGCCGAGCGGGTGAGCCGTCCGGTGATAGAGAAGAGCCGCCGCCGGAGGGTCCTGGTCGTCACGATCTGCTCGCCCAGGCCGATCCGCGCCGTCCAGCGGGCCAGGTTGTGGGCCATCACCTGTACCGCCAGCCAGGCGCCGTTGGCGGCGAAGCGCCCCGAGGGGAGATGGTTTAACCCCACGCCGTACTTGAGGTCGCGTATCGCGTTCTCGATCTCGGCGTGGCGGCGGTGGTCAGCCTCCAGTTCCAGGGTCTCTCCGTCCCGGTCGGTGATGAAGCCGTGATAGCTGTAGGTGGCGAAGAGGGCCAACTGGGAACCGGGCGTGGGCTGCACCCGCCGGACGATGAGCCGCACCGGCGCGGCGTTGGGCTCAGTCCGGAAGGGAGTGTAAGTGGTCTCGGCCACATCGGCGGCGCCATCCACCCAGTAGGGGATCGGGGTCCAGTCCTCCTCGGGTATCGCCTCAATGAGATTGCGCAGGCTCTTGTGCTGGCGGATGGTGATGGAGAAGCGGACATCCATCTTGCGGCAGACGGATACCACGCCATGCGTGTAGAACCCGCTGTCGGCCCGCATAGTGAGCTGCCCCCTGGCCCCAGCGTAGCGCACTCGCCCCACCGTCTCACGCAGGAAGTGGGCGGCGCCGCGGGCGGTGTTGGCGCGGCCTTCGCGCAGCCGGGACATCAGCACGTCGCCGGTTCCGGCGGCGACGGCCAGCAGCGGGTGATAGCCCCGGGCGCCGGTGTAGCCATGGTGTCGCGCTCCCTCCTTGGCCAGTCCGTAGGTCTCGCAGATGGTGGAATCCAGGTCGATGGTGAATGGCGCGTCGCCGGGTCCGGCCCCAGCCGCCCATGCCCGGGCCAGCAGCTCGCGGCTCACCCGGTCCAGTTGGCGGACATGGCCCCACCGGAAGCTGCGCAGGAAGGTCCCCAGGGTGGAGGGCGCCTTGACCACGCAGCCGAGCGCGCCAGCCGTCCTGCCGGTGCGCAACACGTCGGCGTCGTCGATGCAGTCGCCGCCGGCCAGCGCCGAGGCCACCAGCGTCATCATCTTGTCGCCGGTGTTGGCCCGCCCCGGCGCGCTGCCGAGACCGAGGTGATAGTCTACGAGTTCCCCCAGGCCGAGGTGCAAGGCCAACGTGGCCGGCAGGATCAGGCCGGCATTGGCCACCAGGCGGTGGTCGTCGAAGGCGATTTGGATACGGTCGGGATTGTTCTGTGGCGGCATCTTTTGGGTGCTCCTTGTTTCCGGGCGGTTTTCTGTTACAAAACCATTATCCCAGATTCAGAGGAGCATCTTTTTGCCTCTTCAGGAGGCTAACCTGACGCCCTCCTTCGGTGGATTCGGGCTTACGCGGCGCGGCACACTGACACGGCCCTATTGCCCCCACTCCGCAGCCTCCGTTACCGTCTCCCCATGGAAGTCGCGATCTCTCACCGCAACCAGAACAGCACGGGTCCCCACCCCGTCGGGGCCGCCAGCCCGATCGTTGGTGGCATGGTCCGCATCGAGGCTCAGAGGGGGCTCGTCAAGCAACAGGGGAGGTTGTTGCCTCTCTGCAAAAAAATTCTTGGATTTATAGCTAATCTGCACCAAACCAGCTACAAATCGATTGCCGAAACAACCTCCCGCAGCCGATCGGCCTGCATTCCGTTGGAGGCGGCAATCCAAGCGCCCGCCGCGCAGCGGTCGCCCTCGAGTCCGCCAGCCGTGCGCCTACCCTCTGCTTGCGCCACACGCGCGGGCATGCGAAACTCTGCCCAGCCAAAACCACGGAGGTAACGTCATGTATGAAGGACTGATTGCGGAGACCATCACTATTGAAGGCAACGACGGCGAACAGATAGATGCGTACCTTGCCCGCCCCTTGGGTTCCGGGCCGCACCCCGGCGTCTTGGTCGTCCACCACATGCCCGGCTGGGACCAGGGCTGCAAGGAGATCGCCCGCAAGCTCGCGGCCCAGGGCTACGCCGCCATCATGCCCAACCTGCACCACCGCATGGGCCCCGGCACCGCTGCAGAGATGTCCACGCGCGTGCGTGAGTCCGGCGGCATCCCCGACTCCCAGTTCCTCGGCGACTCCCGAGGCAGCATCCAATACCTGCTCGCCCAGCCCTACTCCAACGGCAAGGTCGGCATCATCGGCTTCTGCTCCGGCGGTCGCCAGGTCTACATCGCGGCCTGCAACATCGAGGAGCTCGACGCCGCCGTAGACTGCTGGGGCGGTCGCGTCGTGATGGCCCCTGAAGACCTGACCGAGGCCAACCCCGTCTCCCCCTTGGACATGACGCCCGGCCTCTCGTGTCCGTTATTGGGCCTCTTTGGCGAGGACGACGCCAACCCGGACCCCGCGCAGGTCGCCACCATCGAGGCGGAGCTCAAGAGGCTCGACAAGACGTACGAGTTCCACTCCTACGCCGGCGCCGGCCACGCCTTCTTCTCCGTCGACCGCCCCAGCTACCGCGTTGAGGCCGCTGTCGACGGCTGGGCCAAGACCTTCGACTGGTTCGAGAAGTACCTCGGCGAGCCGACGGCCAAGGCCCTAGGCTAGCGTCGCCCTAGGCTGGCGTCGCCCGTAGGCCACATCCTCCATCCGTTCGCCCTGAGCCTGTCCTGAGGCTCTCGAAGGGGCTCTCGAAGGGCCTGTCGAAGGGTCCAGAACGGATGGAGGATGCGCGCCATCACCCAAAGACAACGCGGGGCGCGCCCCCACAGGAGGCAGTCGTGGAAGTTTCCAGGATCCAGTCGACGGAAGCTCAATTGCAGGAGTACTACGACGGTCTCGGGGCATTCAACGTCGCGCCCCTGTGGACCGTGATTCGGGACATCCAGCCCATTGAGCCCTCCAGCAAGGTGGTACCCACCGTCTGGCGTTGGAATGACCTGCGCCCCCTGATCATGCGCGCCACGGAGCTTGTCGGCACCGAGCAGGCAGAGCGCCGGGTGCTGCGCCTCATGAACCCCGGCATGGACGGCAAGACGGCCACCACGCAGACCCTCTTCAGCGGCGTCCAGACCGTCTTGCCCGGCGAGATCGCCCCGGCCCACCGCCACACGCAGAACGCCCTCCGCTTCATCATAGAGAGCAAGGGCGGCTACACGGCCGTCGGCGGCGAGCGCTTCCCCATGCTCCCCGGCGACCTCGTCCTGACGCCGTCATGGGAGTGGCACGACCACGGCAACGACACCGACAGCCCCATGATCTGGCTCGACGGCTTGGACCTGCCTTTGCTCAGCTTCCTGGAGATGTCCTTCTACGACTCGTACTCCGACGACACCCAGCCGGTCACCGACTCCCCGGGGACGTCGCTGGCCAAGTACGGCAACATGGCGTTGCAACCGGCGTGGGAAGAGCACGGCCCGCCGGGCACGTCGCCCCTCATGTACTACCCCTGGAACCGCGCCCGCGCCGCCCTCGAGCGGCTCGCGACCGGAGAGGGCGGCAGCCCCTACGACGGCGTCATCATGGAGTACACCAACCCCCGCACCGGCGGCCCGGCCATGTCCACCATGTCCTGCTTCATCCAGATGCTGCGCCCCGGCCAGCACACCCTCGCCCACCGCCAGACCACCAGCGCCGTCTACCACGTCGTAGAGGGCAGCGGCCACACCCGCGTCGGCAACACCGTGCTGGACTGGCAAGAAAAGGACACCTTCTGCGTCCCCGGCTGGGCCTTCCATGAGCACGTCAACGCCTCGCCCACAGAGCCGGCCTTCCTCTTCAGCTTCACAGACGCGCCCATAATCAAAGGCCTCCACCTCTACCGAGAGGAGCCGCACCCATCCGGCCACATCCCGGACTAGCCACCGGCAACCGTTCACCCTGAGCCTGTCGAAGGGCCGCCAGAGCGAGACCCGGCCAACACAAATCCGTTCGCCCTGAGCCTGTCGAAGGGCCGCCAAAGCGAGACCCGGCCAATCTGCCCCGAACGCCCAGCCCCTCGACAGGCAGTCCAAGGGGCCCCGGCCAATCCGGCCCCGAACGCCCAAAGCCCGTCGAAGTCTGTCAAAGGGGCCCCGCCAACCTAAGACCGTTCGCCCTGGGCCTGTCGAAGGGCCGCCAGAGCGAGACTCGGCCAATCTGGCCCCGAACGCCCAAATCCCGCCGAAGAGCCCATCAAAAGGGGCCCCGCCAACCTAAGACCGTCCACCCAGAGCCCGTCGAAGGGCAGTCCAAGGGGCCCCGACCAAGCCAAATCCGTTCGCCCAAAGCCTGTCGAAGGGCCGCCAGAGCGGGGCTCGGCCAATCCGGCACCGTTCGCCCTGAGCCTGTCGAAGGGCCCCAAAGGCCCGGCTAACCCAACCTATAGAGGTGCACCCGTGAGCTCCCAACCCGCCCCCCTGCCGCTGAACGACGCCTCCGACTACGGCCTCTGCTTCGCCTGCGGGCCCCACAACCCCGGCGGCCTGCACCTCACCTTCCGCCAGGAAGGCGACACCGTAGTCACGACGTACACCGGCATGGCCCACCATCAGGGCTTCCCCGGCGTCATTCACGGCGCCGTAATCACCGGCCTCCTCGACGAGGTCATGAGCCGAGTCCCGGTCCTCGAGGGCCGCTGGGGCATGTCCGCAAAGCTCGACGTCCGTTTCCGCCTCCCCATCTGCGTCAACGACGTCCTAACCGCGACGGCGCAAAAGGATGGCGGCCGAGGCAACATCATGCGCACCAAAGCCACGGTCACCCTCCCAGACGGCCGCCTGGCCGCCGAAGCCACCGCCACCTTCGCCCTCCTCCCCCCTGACGCCCTCGCAGACCTGTCGCAGGACTACCCGGAGCTAGCAAAGACCTGGCGCGTAGGGTGAGGCGACCCTGACATCAGCGTATTGAAGACCGTACTTGGGGTGTTATGCTTGGGAACCTACATGGCCAAATCAAGGGAGTGAAAATGCGGCAAGTCTCGCTTTACCTGGGTGAAGATGGCTACTGGGTTGCGGAGTGCCCGAGCCTCCCCGGGTGCATCAGTCAAGGCGGGACCAAAGAGGAGGCCACTCGGAACATCAGGGAAGCCATCGCCCTTTACATTGAAGCGCTTGAAGACGACGAACTGCCCCTGCCTTCCTAGTCTTCCACAGCAGAACGACAAATCGGCCCGTTCACCCGGGGAAAGCCGAAGGGCGAACGGGCCGACATACACCTTTACAAAACCCTACCGGAACGCCGGGATGACCTCCTCGCCAAAGAGCCGGATGGACTTCTCGATTAGCGCCGGGTCCATGCTCCCGAAGCTGTGCGTCGTCGCCAACAGGTCGTAGCCGACGTACTTCTGCTGTTCCGCGATCTTCCGCGCCACCGTCTCCGGGCTGCCGATGATCGCCACGCCGTTCTCGATGGAGAAGTCGTAGTCCTCGGCCATCATCCGGAAGACGCGCCCCCGTTCGGCGTTGTCGGGCAGCGCCGACTCCGTGCCCATCCCGCGTGGGCTGGAGCCCCAGCCGACGCGGGAGCCGGTGACGCGGCCCCGCCCGAAGCTGCCGCCCGCTTGGATGGCGCCCGCCGACGGTACGTTGACGCGGCCCAGCAGGCACGGCTCCGCCTCCGCGCGGGCCTGGGCGTCCGTCTCCGCCACGTGCACGATGCGCTGCAGGAAGATGCTCGGCATTGGGCCCGGGTGGTTGCACTCGCGCCAGACCTGCCGGTAGTAGTCGAACTTCTCCGCCACCACGTCGTCCACGTCGATGTTCTGGGACACGTGGAAGTTGCCCTTCGCCGCGAACTCCAGCGCCGCCTTGCTGTGTGCCCCCACCCAGATGGGCGGCGTCGGTTGCTGGAAGGGCTTGGGCGCCGGCAGCGCCTCGTTGAACTGCCAGTACTTGCCGTCGTAGGTGACCTCGTCCTGCGTCCAGGCCATCTGGATGATCTCGAGCGCCTCGCGGCTCATCTCTCCCCGCGCATAGAAGTCGAGCCCCCAGCGAAGGAACTCATGCTCGTGAATGCCGATGCCCGTGCCGAACTCCACCCGCCCGTGCGAGAGCTGGTCGAGAATGCCCACCTCTTCGGCAAGCCGCAGCGGGTGGTGAAAGGGAAGCTGCCAGATCATCGCGCCCACGCGAAGGACGCTGGTCCGCATGGCCACGCCCGTCAGGTAGACGCTGGGCGAGCTGATGAGCTCCCGGTTCTGGTGCTCGATGACGAAGTAGGAGTGGTACCCAAGCTGCTCCACCAGCTGCGCGAGGCCAATGTGGCGGTCATACACCTCTGCTATGGACGAGCCGCCGTCCACCTCCGACTCGGGAAAAGCGTCCCACAAGGCGAACTTCAGGTCAGTCATATGTGTCTCCTTGCTATCGCCTAAACGGCGGGGATGGCCAACGGTCAGCGCCAAGTGTATCCGCGCCGCGTAGGGTGGTCAACGCAAGAGGCCGACCCCGCTTAGGGGCCGGCCTCTTGGCAATTCCTGAGCTCTCGCTTAGGCGGGCATTGTGGCCTTGGACTTGCCCAACTCGCCCTTCTCCTGGAGCAGCTTGAAGAAGTCTGCCTGGCTGTCCACGACGTCGATCGCGCGGACGCCGAAGACCTCCGGGTGCGACGGCGCGTACGGCTCGACGCCCTCCTGCAGCTCTCGCGCAAGGCGAAGCAGGATGCGCCGGCCAGCGATGATCGCCGTGTCGCTGGTGCCCAAGTGCTCCCGCGTCCGGTCGGCGACGGAGCCCATGCTGTCGGTCATCGCCATGTCCTGCTCGCGCCCGCTGCCGATGCCCGTGTAGTTGATAGTGCGCTGCATGTCGCGGTCAATCAGGAAGTCGTTGTGCATCTGCCGCTGCGGCTGCCACGCGTCCACGTAGGAGCCGTCCTCGAACCGGTACACCACGCGCTGCAGGTTCTCCGGGCTGATGTTCATCATCGCCCGCTGCTCCTCTGTGTAGGCCTCGCCGGTGCTCACCGAGTACTGGAAGACGGAGATGTGCGTGTCGTCCATGGGCACCCAGCAGCGGCCGCCCTCGCGCTCGCTGGGGTTGGGGATGAAGCTGTAGAAGGGCAGCACAAACTGCGTCACGCGCCAGTAGTACTCGTCGTCGCCCACGCGGCGGCGGGAGCCATAGATGAAGCCGTATTCGGTCTCCTTGACCGTGAGCTGCGGGGCGCCGTCCAGGTTGGTCAGCGCGGCGCCGTTCTTGAGTCGCCGCCCGATGTTCTGGCGCGGGGCCTTGCTCAGGTCAAACCAGCGGTGGTTGAAGGACACGTGGGACGTGTCGATCTCCCCCTCGGTGGCCTGCATGTAGTTGGACTCCTGAATCCACCGCCGAACGTTCCGGTGGCTGTCTGGGACCATGCACCACTCGAACTGCGGCAGGCCGGGCATCAGCTCCGCCGGGCCCATGTAGATCCAGATGCAGCCGCCCCACTGTCGTGCCGGGTAGGACTTGATCTTGACCTTCTCCTTGAAGTTGGACTCCGTCGGCTCCGACGGCATGTCGACGCACTCGCCGTTCACGTCGTACTTCCAGCCGTGGTAGACGCAGCGCAGCCCGCACTCCTCGTTCCGGCCGAAGAACAGGCTGGCCCGGCGGTGCGAGCAGAAGTTGTCGATGACGCCCACGTCGCCGTTGGTGTCCCGGAAGGCCACCAGTTGCTCGCTCAGCGCCTTGATGCGGACGGGCGGGCAGTCCGGCTCCGGCAACTCATTCGCCAGCAGCACGGGCTGCCAGAACCGCCGGAACAGATCGCCCATGGGCGTGCCGGGCCCCGTTTGCGTCAAGAGTTCGTTGTCATCCCTTGTCAGCATAGTCGCGCCTCCTCCGTTATGCGTCCCTGATTGTGCCGCAAAGTATACACCCGCGCGCAACCGCGAGAACACACACGTCGCGCGCCTGCGTGTACCGTTCGACTAAGCCCTACCCGCACTTGGGTAAGGCTTAGTCGCATGGCCTGCTCACGCAAGACGAGGCGATGCCGTTACGCAAACCTGATCCGTGGGTCTATGTAGGCGTAGAGGATGTCGATAAACAGGTTCATGCCGATGAACAGCACGGAGATGAACATGGTCACCGCTTGAATCACCTGGTAGTCGCGCGAATTCACCGCTTGCAGCGCCAGCAGACCGATGCCCGGCCATGCAAACACAGTTTCGATGGTCACAGAGCCGGTCATCTGACCGACCACGATGGTCCCGAACACCGTCAGCGGTGGAATGGCTGCGTTCTTCAGACCGTGCTTCCAGACTACCTTCCACTCCTTCAGCCCCTTGATGCGCGCCAGCTTGATGTACTCGCTGTCCATGACGTTCAGCATGGACGAGCGGGTCAGGCGCATGAAGGATGCCACGGAGAACCAGCCCATAGCCACGGCGGGCAGTATCATGTTGGAGATGCCTCCCCGACCGGAGGTGGGGAACCACCCGAGCAGCACCGCGAAGATCCAGATGAGCACGATGGCCAGCCAGAAGGAGGGGAGCGACTGCCCCAGCAGGGCAATCAGCTTCCCCACTGTATCCACCATCGTTCCCTTCTTCACGGCGGACATCACCCCGATGGGCACGGCTAACAAGACCGATACGCCAATGAATATGACCGCTAACTGAAGGGTCGCTGGCAGGTGCAGTAACACCAGTTCCATCGCGGTCCGGCCCTGCCACTTGAACGAAGGGCCGAACTCACCGCGGGAGACGTTCTTCACAAAGGTGAAGTATTGGCTGTACCACGGCTTATCGAGACCCCACAGCTTGTTGAGGCGCTCAAAGGTCTCGGCGTCCGCCTCAGGTGGCAACAAGACGTCCAGGGGGTTGCCCGAGAGCCGGGCGAGGGAGAACACGATGATACTGACCCCGATGAGGGTGAAAATCGATTGGACCAGCCTGATAATGATGTACCGCTGCATGACTTCCGGCTCCTCCCTGGCATTGGCCGCTTCGACCGCTTGTGAGAGTCCGCAAGGAACACTGTCGGCGGAAAGACAATGCCACCCCCCTGGCGTACAGCCTTTCTGGTGGTCTGCTCCCGCATTCCGGGTATGTCCGGCGATGAAGTGCGCATCGGAAAGCGTATGCTCCTGTTAATGGCGAAGGGGCTGGTCAGGCTTTGAAGGAACCGTTCCGCCCCCCGGCTTTAGCTCGCTCTGGTGCCCAGTGCCCTGGATGAATGAAGTGTCCCCGGTAGGTCAAGACTCCCATCCCCCGGGCCCCTCTATACGAGTTTGCATACAATAATATGCAATACAGTAATTTGTCAATCCGTAATACTGTACAATTTTCACCGTGGGAAAAGTGGGCCACGCTCGCAGGTAGAACTGCCGTTAGAAGAAGTGGAATCCATGCGTGTCCGGGGCCCCGCTGGCGTCAGGCGTTCGTTGCCTTCGCATGCCAGCGGTTACGCCCCTTGCCGTGGCGAGAAAGTGGTTCGCGCGGCCAATGCCAAGGACAGCGATCAAGCCTATTCCCCACGCTGTCCTGAGATAAATGTCTTTCCATCCTTGGGTGTGTATGGACTATCTCGGAGAAACTGAGTTAAGGATCTGCGAGGAGTACCGGCCTTGCTTCCAGTGTGAGTCTGTTGACCTGTCCGTTGGCTACAGTACGTAACGAATAGGTGGTGCTTGGCGCGCGTGAGCGACACATAGAGGAGGCGCCGTTCATCGTCGATTCCTTCCCCAATTGCACGACCAGGTATGTATTCGTTCTCCGCCGCGGCCACAACAACGGCTTCTGCGGTCAGTCCTTTTGCCCGGTGCATTGTGAGGATGTTCACTTTACCCTCCTCGACTTCCTCGGCGTCCTCCTCATATGACGTGCCGATGCCGCGAATCAAATCAACAATTGATGTGGCCCCACTGGTGTCAATAATGTTTGACAGGCCCTTTAGTATCTGGAGGCGTTGGTCATCACTATGCACTTCGACAAGTGCAGCCGCCGTTAACGCTGCTATGAAGCTCTCTCGCGAATCGAACTCCGAATTGCCTCCTTGCGGAAACAACTTCACCAGGTTCTCTTCGATTCCCTTTATGGCTCCCTGTAGCTTGTTTCGAAAGGTCGACGGAATAGACGAAGGGTCTCCTTTGGCGGTCAGGAGTGTTTGAGCAAAGGACTCGCCATGGGCACGGGCCAAATTGTAAATTGAATCTAGTGCCTTGGGCCCAATCCCATTGCACCAAACCTGCAATAGGGTTCGCCAGGCTAGGCTGTCATCCAGACTGGCTGCTAAGCGCAAGAAGGCTAGGAAGCACCTTCCATCACTGTCGCTGAGTGGATTGGCCTCGTCAGTAGGTAGCTTCGTATCTATTCCATTCTCAGTGAGACACTCCATGATAGGTCTTGAGAATCCTCCCTTATTGTCGTTTCGCAATAGGACTAAGATTTCATGGGGCGCATAACCGAAGTTGTGAATGAGGTACTTACATATTGCAGCTATCCCTTGCGCTTCGGCGAACTGGTCAGGAAACCGCAGAATCTCGACTTCTCCCCGGCCTGCGCCACTCTCCGGTCTCACTAGCTTTTCTACGCGCCGAATATCTTGTTTTGCAACAAATAGCCCAAGTTGTAATATTGCTTCGTCACACCGTTTGCAGACTTGGAGTTCAAGGAGGGCGGCTCCCGGGTAGTCTGTAGGGAATCTACGTATTCCTTCAGGGTGTGCCATCCGAAATCCGTAAATGCTTTGGTCATCGTCCCCCGCGCTAAAAAGTTCCACTCCTCTTCTTGCGATGTACTCCACGATTGCAATGTCGCATCTGTTCAGGTCTTGATATTCGTCGACAAGCAAATACTCTATTGGGCTCTCCAATTCAAAGTCGCCATACACTGCAAGCCCCCGTTTTAGTTGGTAGACGAGTTCTGATCTAAGCGTGTAGCCGTAAATTGCTCGATGCTCTTGCCAGGCGGCAAGGAACCTCGGGTCGGGGAAACGCTCATCCCAGTTTTCGTCGTCAGCCGTCAAGCTTTGCCAGTCGGCAGACATTTGAGCCAGGAATTGGCGTGCTGTTGAGACTGATGGAAGTTCCAAGAGTCGCCGAATGTCTTCCATGATGATGTTGCGCTCATCCCAGTCATCCGCAATGCGCAATGGGTTGGGTAAAGCGGTGATGATGGCCGCATTCTTGATTAGTTGGCGAAGCGCAAACGAATGCAGCGTTGAAATTCGCGGGCTCTTGTCGGCGCCTAGCTCCTTAGTAACCCTCTGGCGCAATTCCCCGGCGGCAGCTCTTGTGAATGTGATCGCGAGTATATGATCGGGCTCCACACCCTTTTCCGTTATCAAGTGGCAGATCCGTCGTGTAAGCGTTAGCGTCTTGCCAGTTCCCGGGCCAGCTAGCAGTCTCGCATGCGTACCAACGTGTGCAGCCGCCTCCCTTTGTTCTTCCAAGAGGTCATCGTCCCATGGCATCTGTTCCTCTCCTCATCCACCATCATTTGAGCAAGCAATTCCTGGGATAGTTTGCAAAGCGGGTAACTAGCTAGGGAGCGTTTGGTCTCTGTACACGGTTCGACGTGCAGATGACCATTATACTGTCCCTCCCGCCCCTCATGGCGCGTTGCGACCGTTTCGACTATCCTTACGCCACTTAACTGACGGTTTGGTGGACAACGCTAGGTTTCCCTGGTTCACCGCCGGCCCCGACCTTGTGGAGTCGTGATGGCCATGACAGCCGACGCAAGTTATGCCCATTTGTTGGGTTCGGTGCCGCTGTCCAGCCACAGACGGGCCGTCGAACTCCTGGACCGAGGGGATGACCACTAAGCGTACAGATACGGTGACCTGACTCAAACTACGAAAGAGGGCGGCCATGGGAGGCATATACTTCAGCTGGTACGACACGGACCCCATCGCCGTGATCGAGGACCTCGCGGCGGACACGCTGCTGGAGTTCATTGCCCGGCTCGCCGACACCCAGGGCGAGGATGAGTACTTCACCCGCGAGATCGAGATGAACCTGGTCTGGCGCGAGGCCGATGCCCAGGTGAACTTCGCCATGCGCGACAATGAGTCGAAGGAGATGACCCGGCGACTGCGTGAGGTCCGCAACCACGTCTATGACGCTCACTACCTGGTGGGCGCGCGACGCGGCGTGGATGCGGCCAAGAAAATCCAGGACGTGGTGCGCACCCTCTACGGCACGGCCCCGGAGGGAGCGGCTACTTAGGGGGCCAGCCTTGGAAGTTGAATCCGGAATCCACCAGATGGCCCACGGGCGCCAGCCCTTCGGCATCCCCTCGCCCAACGTCTACCTCGTGCAGGGACACCGCGCGTCCATGCTCATCGACTCCGGCTACGACGAGGACAACGACCACGCCGCCCGCATGGCCTACATAAGGCAGGTCGGCGGGCCGCCCATCATGGGCATCCTGATCACCCACCGACACCGCGACCACGCCGGCGGTGCCGCCCGACTGAAGCGCGATACCGACGCCCCCATCCTGGCCCACCGCCTGGACGTCGAGGCCATTGAGCGGGAGCGTTTCGCCGGCGAGGCGCGGGTCGACGAGGAGCTGCAGGGCGGCGAGACTTTCGACTTGGGCGGCCTGACCCTGGAGGTCATCCACGCCCCTGGCCACACGATGGGCAGCGTCGCCGTGCTCGCACGCGAGCGCAACGCCCTCCTCTCCGCCGACACCGTTCTCGGCGTGACCACGACGCTCGTCCGCCCCGGCGAGGGCGACCTGCGGCTCTACGTCGAATCGGTGGCCGCCCTGCGCGACCTCGCCCCGCGCGTCATCTACCCCGGCCACGGCGGCCCGGTAATCGACCCCGTCGGGCGGATGGAGGAGCTCATCGCCCATCGCCGCCAGCGCGAGGAGCAAGTGCTATCACAGCTCGCCATGGGCGCCAGCACAGTCATCGAAATCCGCGACGCCCTCTACACCGACATCCCGGAGGCCCGCCTCGCCATAGCCGCAGAGCAAGTCCAAAGCCACCTCGACAAGCTCGCCCTGGAGGGAAGGGTGACGACCGAGGACGGCATGTACGCGCTGAAATAACGCAGCCGCCCCGTTCACCTTTCAGTTTCCATCAGGTCGAACGGGGCGGCTTGTCTTTACTCAGTATCGAGGTTTTGCTAAGCCCCCCTATACCGTCGCTACACCGATGTCCGCGTGCTTCTCCAGCACGCCCCCCAGCGTCGACTCTTCCGAGACCACGTCGATGGCGCGGACGTGGTACAGGTCACCCTGCTGCGCGGCCGTCGGCTCGTTGCCCTCCTGCAGCTCCCGCGCCATGCGCAGCAGCATGCGCCGCGCCGCGATGATCGCCATGTCCGTCGTCCCCAGGTGTTCCTTGCTGCGGTCCGACATGCCCCCCTGCGTCTCATTGACCATGACGTCCTGCGTCCGCTGCGGGCCGATGCCCGTGTAGTTGCCCGTCTTCTGCAACTTGCGGTCGATGCTGTAGTTGTTGATGGCCTGACGCACGTCGCGCCACGTGTCGATGATGAAGCCGTCCGAGAACGGCATCTGCACCCGCTCCAATTGGATGTTGCCGGTGTTGCTGCCGGTGGGCGTTTTCAGCGGCTCGTTGGGGTTCCAGGAGAAGGCGAGGCACGACATATGGTCGTCGTCCACCGGCACCCACGCGTGGCCGAACCAGGTCGTCGGCTGCGGTGGCATGGTGTAGACGGGCATGAAGAAGTTGGTGACCCGCCAGTAATACTGGTCCTCGCCGGCCGGCCGGCGCGCCCCGTAGACCATCCCGAAGTCCGTCTCCTTGACCGAGAACTTTGGCGCGCCTTCGCGGTACAGCAACGCCTGTCCGCTAGCCGTCGTGCGGCGCCGCTGCCGTTGCTGCGGGTCCCACGGCGTCGCCTGGTCTGGGTCCATCCACCGGTGCAGGAACGACACGTGCGTGGAGTCCAGGTCGCCCTCCAGCGCCTGCATGTAGTTGCAGTCCTGGATCCACCGCTGTACGCGCCGCTGGTTCGCCGGCACCCGCGCCCACTCGAACTGCGGCAGCGGCTGCTTCAGCTCCGGCGTCCCCATGTAGATCCAGATGACGTCGCCGAAGTCCTCAGCGGCGTACGACTTGACCTTCACCTTGTCCCTGAAATTGCTTTCGGCGGGCTCCGACGGCATGTCGACGCAGTCGCCGTTCACGTCGAACTTCCACCCGTGGTATATGCAGCGCAGCCCGCCTTCCTCGTTGCGTCCGTAGAAGAGGCTCGCGCGCCGGTGCGGGCAGAAGTTGTCGACGACACCCACCCGGCCCTCGCTGTCGCGGAACGCGACAAGGTTCTCGCCCAGCAGGCGAAGGCGCACCGGCTCGCAGTCCGGCTCCGGCAGCTCCGACGACAGCAGCGCCGGGAGCCAGAATCGCCGGAACAGGTCGCCCATGAGCGTCCCCGGGCCTACTTGGCAGAGCAGTTCGTTCTCTTGCTGTGACAGCATCGCTTCCTCCCGTGTTGCCGCCCAAATCCACTGGTGCGGCACCCCCAAACTATACCACGCAGGGGCGAGCAAGGAACTGCCTTCCGTGAGCAACGTTGTATATTCATGACCCCAATTGAGCTGGGAATGGCTAGGACAGTTCTCTGCTTTATCTTGCTTGCAGTCGCGCTTGCGCTGCCTGCATGTCGGGGGGAGCAGGTAGAAAGCTTACCCGCTCCAACGCCTGCTCCCACTCGAATGCCTCCGGTCACGCCCGCGCTGGCCCCGACGCCTATGGCTGCCCCCACTCCTCCTGCCGCGATGCCATCCACACCCGCGCCGGCCCCAACGCCCTCGCCCTCGCCCACGCCTACACCAACACCTACGCCGGTTCCCACTCCCACCCCAACCCCGTCGCCAGAGTTAGCAGCCATCCTCCAAGCCGAACGAGTGGCCCTCATCGCCGTCTTTGAGGCGATTGGCGCCCCGGGAAGGTTGAGAAGCCTTGGGTGGCAGAGCGACGCGCCAGTTGGTGAATGGCACGGCGTCACCGTTGACGTCAAAGGCGTTGTAACTGGCATAAGCCTGAATGGCTACCCTTTGCATGGCGAAATTCCCGTGGAGTTGGGAAGCCTAACAAACCTGAGAGCGTTGAGCCTTAGTGGCTGCCCTTTCCCATACCCCCGATGTTGGGAACTCTTCAAACTTCAGATTGCGAGAGGCCCAACTGGAGGGCTCGGGGCTGCTTCCGGTGCGCTTCCGCCGCAAGGAGCGCTAACGGGGGAAATTCCGCCGGAGCTGGCAAGCCTCGTGAACTTGGTGGATCTGAATCTGAGCGGCAATGAATTGACTGGGGAGATTCCGTCGGAGTTGGGTAGCCTCGTCAAATTGAGGTGGCTGAACCTAAGCGGTAATCAGCTGTTTGGAGAGATTCCCCCAGAGTTGGGCAACTTGGCCAAGCTAGAGCGGCTTGGGTTAAGCGGCAACAAGTTAACAGGGAACATTCCCTCGGAAATGGGCAACTTTCCCAAACTGGGTGAGTTATACCTCTATGACAATCAGTTAAGCGGCGAGATTCCGCCAGTGTTTGGCGATTTGGCCAATATGAGGCGGCTGTGGCTTAGCGCTAACCAGCTGACCGGCAACATTCCCCTAGAGTTGGGCAAGCTTACAAGATTGCGCGAGCTTTCCCTTTGGGGTAATCTTCTGATCGGCTGCCTGCCAGCGGCCCTGCGCCAGCAGTTGGAGCCCGGAATTTCCTACTGGGGTGACCTGCCCTTCTGCGACATCGCAGGGCCATGACGGGGTTGCCCCCTCCTCGGCAAAGTGACGCACCAGCTTCGCGCCCGACTCCCCTACGTCACGCGAATAGGATGGGGCACCGGCTGATTGAACAGGTAGCCCTTCTCGTTGAAGGGGACGGCATCGGGTTGCGAGTTACCCGCAGCGTCCGTGGCGCGAGTCATGATAGACTGCTCGCCCGGCGCCGCATCCCACTCGAACTCGAACCGCGCCCAGGAGTAGTCCGGTTGCGTCGACGACACCTCCGCCTCGGCCCAGGTGCGTCTGCCGTCCGAGCTCCACTCCACGCGAGCAATCGCCCCCGCCGGCGAGTGGGCGTAGCCGTGGATGCGCCTACGTCCCGCCTCGAGTTCCGCCGGCCATGGCAGTGCCAGCGCGCTCTTGATCACCTGCACCGTCACCGGCTTGCCCTCGGACTCGCCCTCCGGCGGGTACGCGTCGCCAATGAGCGTGTAGGACATCGTGTTGTTCCGCGTCCACATCTGCTCGGAAGAAACGACGATGCGCCCAAGCCACTTGATGTGCGCGCTGCCCACCCATCCGGGCACGACCGCACGAAGAGGGAATCCGTGGTCTTTGGGCAACGTCTCGCCATTGAGCGCATACGCCAGCAGTGTTTCCGGGTGCATCGCCTTCTCCACCGGCAGGACATAACGGAATCCGCCCTCCGGCGATTCGGTGTCCAGCCCCACCAATAGCACGCTGACAGCGTCGTCCCGAATACCCGCCAGCGTCAGCACGTCCGACAGCCTTGCGCCCACCCATTCGCCATTGCCGACGGCGCCCGTCATCCATTGGGCGCCGTCGGTCTCTTGGCCGTTCAGCAGGTTGAACATGGCGCGATGATTGCCCGCGCACTCAAGGTAGGAAATTAGCGAATGACTCGGCAGCCCTCTGATGTCGTCGTAGCTCAACGCCGTCGGCTCCGCAATGGCGTCACCCTCGACGGCGAGCCGCCACCGAGAGGCGTCCAGGTCCAGGCTGGCGGGGCCGTTGTTGCGGACAAAGAAGAGGCGGTTGGGCGTAATGGTGCCCTGCATGTACTCCAGCCGGGCCTCCAGACCCTTGGTGTCACGCTGGATGAACGGCGCGGGATCCTTGAAGAAGGGGGAGACCCCGGCCGGCTCGGTGTCCAGCGGCGTCGGCGTCGGCTGAGTCCGGTTGCCCGACGGCTCGATGCCGACGCAGGCGGCGAGCACTGCCGTAGCGCCGCCCGCCAGCATCAGTCGAAGGAATTGGCGGCGGTCGACCCCGCGCGCGCTGGCGAACTCCCAGAGCGGTTCCCTGTCCTCTCGTTGGGCCCCTTGTCTGGACTCGCTCTCACTCACGCCTGCGTTCTCATTCCGCCGCAATAGGGCTGACTCGCTCGCCTAGCCGTAGAGCGTGGCCGCGCCGGTCTCCGCGTTGTACCGGTGGCGGATGACGCCGGTCAGCTTCTGCCCCTCGAGCCGCACAACGACGGACGGGCCGTCAAACACATTCTTCTGCGCGTGGATGACGCCGGGCAGGAAGTAGGCTACCTCGCCTTGGTTCTGCACCCACTCCGCCGACTGCTCGAAGTTCGCATGGGTGCGGTCGGGCTCGTGAAAGCCCCAGCGCCAGGTGGACTGCTGGATGGCGCCCGAGTAGACGCCGTACACCACCCACGACGCGCCGTGGTCGTGCGGGCTAACGCCGGCCGTGGCACCGCCCTTTGCCTGGGCGTTGCACATGAGCCAGAAGCCCGGCGCCGGATGGCCGTAGTCCGAGTCCTGATACAGGCTCGCGGTGGCGGTGCCCGTCTCCGGCACATCCATCTTGCCATCCAGCAGGCCCGGCACCTGCAGCAGCGTGGTCATGTGCCCGCACACCGCCTGGGCCTGCGCCTTGGCGTCGTCGGTCTCCGCAAAGACCTTCCGCACATCCTCGATAAACGCTTCCATTGAGTAGTCAGCCATCCTGCACCTCCAAGGTCCGGTTGCTGGTCGAATGATAGCGCGCCGCGCCGCAGTCCGCCACAGTCGAATTTTTCGGAGACAATGACCGTCGTTTGTCCCTCAACCCGTTTCCTCATACAATCACCACACGAAATCCCACTTCGAGGCAGCACGACATGAACGCAGTCATTGACGCCTGGCGCGAGCAGATCATGGCGCACGAGCGCGACGCAGCGGCGCTACACGGCGGCGACGCCCATGGCCACGCCCACGGACCCGGCGGCCACGGGGGGTTCGCGTACTCCAACCGACCGTTGGACCCGTTCCGCACCGACGATCCTGTGCTCAACAGCCTCTTCGCCGCCTTGTCGCCGAACGCCACCGTCCTCGACGTCGGCGGCGGCGCGGGAAAGTTCGCCCTGCCCCTTGCGACGCGCGCGAAGCACGTCACCGTCGTCGAGCCGTCCGCGGACTCCGTCGAGATGCTGCGAAGTCGTGCGGCGGAGATTGGCCTGACCAACCTCACCGTCATTCAGTCGCCGTGGGACGAGGCGGACGCGCCATCGGCGGACGTGGCGCTGTGCTCGCTGGTGCTGCACCACGTGCCGGACGCCGCGCCCTTCGTGTCCAAGCTGCAGGACCACGCCACGGATCGGGTCGTCGTGGTCGAGATGATGGAGACGCCGGGCGCGCTGGAAATCCCCTTCTACGAGCGGGTGCACGGCTCAGCGCCGACGCCGCTGCCCGGCCTGCCCGACGTGCTGCGGTTGCTGTGGGCCATGGACATCCATCCCGATGTGGCGATGCTCACCGCCGAGACGGCCGTGCTGGACACGGACCGCGACGCCGCCATGGAGCAGCTCCGTCGCCGATTGGGCGTCAGCGAGGGCACGGAGGCAGACGACCGGCTTCGCGCCGCTGCGGACGAGCTCTTGGAGGACACGCCGGAGGGCTACACGGTCAGGGGCGTGTCGCTGCGCCGGACGGCGATGGTCACCTGGACCCCAGCGCGCAACGGCGCGTAGCGATGCCGCGCAACGACGACGTCACGGGCATCGTGCTGGCGGGCGGCGCCGGTCGCCGAATGCGGACGGGCATTCGCGAAATGGGCGCGCCCAAGCCGCTTCTTCGCCTTGGCGACAAGACGCTCGTCGAGCACGTGGTCGCCGCCATCGAGCCCCTCGTGTCCGGCGTGATCGTCGTCACCAACGACGCGGAAGCCATGGCCTTCCTTGGCCTGTCGACAGTGGCCGACGCCGAGCCCGGTCGCGGTCCGCTCATGGGCCTCTACAGCGGCCTCCTCGCTTGCCCCACGCCGTGGGCCCTCGTCGTCGCCTGCGACGCCCCCTTCCTCTCGCCCTCGCTCCTCGAGGCGCTCCTCGCCCGCCGCCGACCCGACGCCATGACGCTGCCTGCGACGGAGCGCGGACCGCAGCCCATGCCGGGCCTCTACCCCACGAACATCGCCTCGGTAATCGCGTCACTGCTGGAGGGAGGCCGCGCGGCCATGCGCGACCTTATCGCGGCAGGTCCAGTGGAGTTGCTGTCGGCGGAGGACGTGCGGGTGCTGGATCCAGAGGGGCGCTCGTTCAATGACCTCGACACGCCGGATGACCTGGCGGCAGCGCAGGCGGAGCTGGAGGGGCGTGCGTAGGCGATACGTCGCCCTCCCCGCACCGTCGGTATCGAGAAAAGCACAATTCCTACAGCGAGGATGATGGACCCATCACCTGAGCCCCGGCCCCTACCCGCCCGCCGCCGCCGCCTCAACTGGCGCTTCCACGCCGAAGAGCTTGGCCCCGTTCTCCCACAGGATCTTGCGCTTGGCGTCGTCCGGTATCTGGTCCTGCGCTAGGAAGGTGTTGACCGCCTCCGGGAATATGCAGTCGGAGTGGGGGTAGTCGGTCGAGAAGAGCAGCCGATCCGCCCCCATGTAGTCGAGAACGTACTGGATTGGCCCCTCTTCCGGCTCCACGACCGAGTAACCCTGCCGCCGGAAGTACTCGCTCGGCTGCAGGGGCAGCTCGATTTCCATGTCCGGCGCGTGGGTCTCCCACTTGTCGTCCAGCCTCCAGAGGAACCACGGCAGCCAGCTTGCGTTGACCTCCATGAAGACGGGCTTGAGATTGGGGAAGCGCTCCAGCACCCCGCCGAGGGTCAGCTCCGCGAGCTGTGCCATCGCGTGCACCGGGCCCACCATGGCATTCCCGACGACCTCCATGCCCTGCTTGCCCCAGTAGCGATGGTTGTAGTTGTCCTTGAGCAGGTAGTTGGCCGGCGGCCCGTGCATCCCGAAGGCAGTGCCCAGCCGGTTCATCTCCTCCCACAGCGGGTCGAAGTGCTCGTCGCTGAGGATGTTGCCGTTGACGGCGCCGCCGGTCATTGCGACCGCCACCGCGCCCAGCTCCTCGACGGCGCGGCGGGCCTCTCCTGCGGCGAGCTTCGCATCATGCGGCGGCACCCACGCCCAGAACTTGAACCGTTCCGGGTGGGCGCTGCAGAACTCGGCGGTGTAGTCGTTGTAGACCTGGCAGAGGGCGAGGGCGTGCTCCGGGTCCAGGTCGTCGTAGCGCACCATGCCCATCGCGATCGTCGGCATGAACACGCCGACGTCGATGCCCTCGATGTTGAAGCCCTCTAGGAAGACGTCGGGCGAGGGGTTCTCAGTGACCTTCATCAGGCCCGGGTTCGCCGTTACGCGGCGTTGGCTGCGGCGGCGAACCATAGGGTTGGCGGCCATCTTCGGCGTCTCAACCCCGTCCAGCACGATGCGTCCGCTGCTGCCTTCCAGGAAGCCGCCGTTCTCCGGCCGCACGACATGGGTGCGCGAGCGGAACGGCTCCGGCAGCCGCTCGATCCAGAGATCCAGGGGCTCCATCATGTGGGGCTCCGCGTCTATCACCTTGAAGCCGTTCTTGGCCATGGCGGTCCTCCTGCGTTCCGGTTGTCGAGAGCCCCTCTCGATGTCTCCTACCGCGCCAGCGCGTGGCCGGGGTCCAGCGGGCGGGCCTCCTGCCACGTGATGTCGGCGGGCTTGACGAAGTCGTCGCCTCGAATGAGTTCGAAGGGAATGGCGTGGTCCAGTCCCGGCGGCGTGATGCCTTCTTGGAAGTTGCGCACCGATTCCGACAGCAGCCGGCGCATGGCGATGATCGCGCGGTCGCTGGTGCCGAGGTGCTCGCGCGTGCGGTCGTAGATGGCGCCCATGCTCTCCTGCACGGCGTGGTCCTGCGTCCGCGTGCCGAAGATGCCGGAGAACCCGCGCGACTTCATCGCCTCCCGGTCCTGCAGGTACCAGTTGTCGCGGTTGCGCGCCTTGCGAAAGCCCGGCTCCAGGTCGTGGAAGCCGAACTGTTCGATTCGGTCGGCCCGCTCCTGCGCCGAGAAGGGGCGCTCCTCGTTGAAGCCGATTTCCCATTGCCAGCATGAGTGGTCGTCGCGGGGCACCCAGAAGGAAAAGCCGTTGGTGCGGCCTGGCGGGCCGGGGATGTAGGAGTAGAAGGGCAGGATGTACGGCGTCATGCGCACGTACTCCTCGTCCGGGCCGGCGGTGCGGACGGCGGCGTATCGGTAGCCGTAGGACGTGTACTCCACCTCGAGCCGCGGCGCCGTGTCGGCCATGATGAGGCCGTTCAGCGGGTTGCCCCAGCCGGTGCGCACGCCCCCGAAGGAGCGGTGCAGGAACGACGCGTGGGAAGAGTCAATGCCCCCCTCGAGCCCTTGTAAGAAGTTGCACTCCTGCAGCGTCTTGATGGCGCACAGGTTCTCCTCCGGCACCTGTGTCCACTGGAACGACGGGAAGGGAGGCAACGTGGCCTGCGTGCCCATGTAGCACCAGACCATGCCGGCCACCTCGCGCGTGGGGAAGGCGCGCGCCTTCACCTTGTCCTTGAAGTTGGACGCCTCTGGCTCCGAGGGCATTCTGACGCAGTTGCCGTGGACGTCGAACTTCCAGCCGTGATAGATGCAGGTGAGGCCATGGTCCTCGTTGCGAGCAAGTGCCAGCGATGCGCCCCGGTGCGGGCAGAACTCCTCCATGACGCCGACGTTCCCCTCGGAATCGCGGAAGGCGACGAGGTCCTCGCCGAGCAGCCTCAAGCGCAGAGGCGTGCCGTCGCGCTCACGGATTTCGTGAGCGTAGAAGGCGGGGGTCCAGTAGAGACGCATCAACTCGCCCAGCGGCGTGCCCCGGCCGGACTGGGTTATGAGGTCGTTCTCCTCGCGGGTCAGCATGGCTCCTCCTTATTTGTTGCGCTGGTTGTCCGTGGGCCGGCCGGGCGGCGGCTCGTCAGGCATCCACCGCCTGTACGTGAAGGCGAATGCGGCCAGCGACAGGCCAAAGGCGGCAAAGGTCCAGTTCAAAAGCATTGTGGGGAACTTCGGTCCGGTGAAGTCCGTGATGATGAAGAACAGCATCACCGCCCCCGTTCCCAGGAGCAGCCGTCCAAAGAACTGATGCGCACGCTTCATGTCTCGCCTCGTGGCGTAGCTGGGGCGTCGTGATTGGTGCAGTATAGCAGGCTTGGCCATATTGCCGTTGCAGATGGGAGGGACTGGGAGAAGTCGGTTCAGGTAATGTGTCCTTGAAAGGTGCTTTCCATCCCACAATAGTTCCTGTACCCTCGCAGTGTTGACTGAACGTCTACAATTCGGATGTAGCGGGCTGTCTTGTCTTCCCACCCCTGCTTGTGACTGAAAGCGGTCAAGCATACCTTGGCCCCATGGAGCAATGAATGAGATTGGCGACTTGGAAAGCACTGGCTGTGTCCCTAGTGGTTCTCACGTTTTCCCCTGTCGCCTGTTCCCCAACGCCCGAAACGCCTGCTGCTCCCAACGTTGAAGCAACCGTTCTGGCCCTGTTGCCTACAGTTACCCCTACTGCGACACCAAACCTGGACGCCACGGTTGAAGCCGGGATCGCAGCCACCATCGCCGCTTTCCCGACGACGCCACCCGCGCCGACTCCAGTCCCAACAGCGCTGCCAACACCCACCCCCGCGCCAACACCGACTCCTATGCCGGCGCCCACGCCCACGCCTACCGCGATTCCCACTCCCGTCCCGACAGTCGTGAACACGCCCACACCAACGCCGACTCCGTTCTTCACCCCGACACCCACACCGCTCCCAACCCCAACCACGTCATTCGGCCCGCTCAATGTGGACCTCAGTCATGATCCCGATGACGAATCTCCCGAATACTATTCCACTGGTGTCTCGGTAGCTGACGTTGTCATCACCGCGCAGTTCGTTAACCCGTACGCAGCTTCTGAGCACCCCTTCAGTTTTGGCTTCTTTATACGTGTTCCTGACGACCCCACTGAAAAGGCGCTTGCTTGCCTGATCAAGAGCGATGGCTGGATTCCCGGGGTGCCGTCGTACGAATTCCTGGAATACGACTTCGCTTCTGGTTGGCAGTCAACAGGCACGGGTAATCGGGGACCCGTCAACGGTCCGGATTGGAATGAAGGAATTGCCCTCATGCGCCAGGGTGACGGCGAAATGAACGAATTGAGCGTGACAGTCGCAGACCGAAGACTAACGATAAGTGTCAATGACTGGGTGGTTGGTGAGTTTAGCCCCGTCTTCATTACGGGCGCCGGCGACGTGGTTGTGGCTACGGGAGTCTATGAGGACTCTGAGCAGGCAGGAGCTGTGACCAGGGTGTTGGACCTTACGGTTCGTCCTGCCGAGCCGAGCACCAGCTCGGCGCCCGGATTCTAGTGGTTCTGTTGGGTGACGATGGCACGCCCCCGCTCCTTGACCGCCCTCTTGGCCGGGTGCTAGCCTTCCGCGTACGAAGCCCGTATATGAAGCCGCGTACGAAGCACAGGAGGCCGCCATGACACAGGAGCAAATGTCCGGGAGCCAGATGGAAGAGTTGCAGCTCTTTTATGAAGAGGTCAAGCGCTACCAGAGCCGTCCGCTGTGGGTGGGGCGCACGGACCCCCAGCCAAAGGCCATCCCCTACCTCTGGAAGTACCAGGACTTCCGCCCCCTCCTGCTCCGCGCCGCCGAGCTGGTGCCCATGGAGATGGCCGAGCGCCGTGTCCTGATCTTCTCCAACCCCGGCCTGTTCGGACGAGGCCCTGCCACCAGCACCCTCTCGGCGAACCTCCAGATCATCAACCCCGGCGAGGTCGCGCCCAGCCACCGCCACACGGCGTCGGCGCTGCGCCTCATCGTCGAGGGCCACAGCGCCTACACCGCCGTCGAGGGCGAGAAGACGTACATGGAGCCGGGCGACTTCATCACCACACCCAACTGGACTTGGCACGACCACGGCAACGAGGGCGACGTCCCCATGGTGTGGCTCGACGGCCTCGACTCGACGCTGGTGACCGCCCTGGACGCCGCCTTCCGCGAGGAGTACCCCGAGGAAAGCCAACCCCTGACCAAGTCCGACGAGATCTCCCAGCGGCTCTTCGCTGCGGGCTCCCTGCGGCCCACGTGGGTGAGCCGTGGCGGCCTGCACTCGCCGCTCATCAACTACAAGTTCGCCCAGACCTACGACGCCCTCTCGCGCCTGTCCCGTGAGACCGAGGGCAGCCCCTTCGACGGCATCTGCCTCGAGTACACCAACCCCCAGACCGGCGGCCCCGCCATGGCGTCGATGGCCTGCTACGCCTCGCTGTTCCCGGCAGGCTCGCACACTCGAGCCCACCGGCACACGGGCGGCGTCGTGTACCACGTCATCACCGGCAGCGGCTACTCCATCATCGACGGCGTGCGCTACGACTGGGGCGCTAAGGACACCTTCGTCGTGCCGTCGTGGTCGTTCCACGAGCACGTCGCCAGTGAGGAGTCGGTGCTCTTCTGGTACACCGACACCCCGGTGCTCGAGCCTCTGGGCCTCTACCGCGAGCAGCCGCTCGAGGAAAACGGCGGCCACCAGCTCGTAACCGGTGGCTTCACGCCCATAGCGGTCTAGCTCCCGCGTGGCCCGCTCCCGCCCGTCCGAGTCTGTGCGGGTGATCAAGGTCGTCGACGGCGACACCCTCGACGTCGTCCCCGCCAACGCGCGCCGTGGTGGCGAGGTCACCCGCGTTCGCCTGTGGGGCATTGACGCACCCGAGTGGGAGCAGCCCCTCGGCCCCGAGGCGACGCGCGCCCTCAATGAAGAGCTTCGCGACGCCCGCGGTGCCCTCCGCATGGAGGTCTTCGCCTACGATCAGTACGCGCGGGCCGTCGGCCTGCTGTATTGGGAGAAGGACGGCCGAGGCAGGTCCGTCAACCTTGCCATGGTGCGGCAGGGCTACGCGTACACCTCCCGGTTCCGTCAGGGTCAGAGCTTCCGCAGATCGCTTGGCTTTGACGCCGCCGAGCACGAGGCGCGCCGCCGCCGTCTCGGCGTGTGGGGGCTGGACAGCAGCCAGCGGACAACTCCTTGGGCCTACCGCTCCCGCCAACGCCAGCCCGAGCGCGCCCGTGGTTTCGGACCCATCGTCCGCCTCGTATTCCTTCTCCTGGCGCTGGGGTTTATTGTCTCCGTCGTCGCACGCACCGGCATCCTCGACCGCTTCGTTGACTAGCGACGCCGCAGGCGCGCGCTTCGTTTGGCAAAGGGCTGCAGGGCAACTATCATGGAAGCGTAAGCAATCCATCCGTCCCCCGAATGTTGCTTGAGGAGGCACACCATGGTCAGAGAGCTCCTGGACGCCTATGACGTCGAAGAAATCAAGACCATGGCCGCTGCCCACTTTTGGCCGCACAGCCGTCAGGCCGGCGATATGTCCGACGAGACCGGCGTCAAGCTCGTCGTCAGCGGCGAGGGCTCCTACGTGCAGGACGCCGCCGGCAAGCAGTGGTACGACCTCATCTCCGGCATGTGGCTCAAGAACGCCGGCCACGGCCGCCGCGAGATCGCCGACGCCGTCTACGAGCAGATGCTCGAGATCAGCTACACCCCCGGCGGCTCCGTCTCGCCCGTGACGGCGCGCCTGGCCGCGAAGCTCGCCGAGCTGTCGCCCGACCCGGACTCGCGCATCTACTTCGTCAGCGGCGGCGCCGAGGCCGTCGAGACGGCCCTAAAGATGTCGCGCAAGTTCCACAAGAACAATGGCGAGCCGGGGCGCTTCAAGTTCATCGCGCGGCGTGGCGGCTACCACGGCGCCACCTTCATGAACATGTCCCTCGGCGGCGGCGGCGTCGCGGCTGGCTCCGACTACGGCCCGCTGATGCCCTACACCGTGAACATCGCCCAGCCCGGCGAGTACCGCTGCCGCCTCTGCCGCGGCATGAGCGCCTGCGACCTCGAGTGCGCCCGTGACCTCGAGATCGCCATCCAGAACGAGGGCCCGTCCTCCGTCGCCGCCTTCATCGCCGAGCCCATCTCCGTCGCGTCCGGCGTCCACGTGCCGCACCCCGAGTACTGGCCGATGATCCGCGAGATCTGCGACAAGTACGGCGTGCTGCTCATCTGTGACGAGGTCATCACCGGCTTCGGCCGCACCGGCAAGTGGTTCGCCACCGAGCACTGGGGCGTCAAGCCCGACATCTTCACCGTGGCCAAGGCCCTGACCAGCGGCTACCTGCCCATCGGCGCGGCCGTCGCCAGCAAGCACGTCGCCGACGCCTTCATGGGCGACGCGTCCACCACCTTCCGCCACCTCATCACCTTCGGCGGCAACCCGCCCGCCTGCGCGGCCGGGCTCGCGAACATCGAGATCATGGAGCGCGAGGACCTAGTGGACAACTCGGCCCGCATGGGCGAGTACCTCTTCGACAAGCTCCAGTCCATGTACGAGCATCCCATCGTCGGCGACGTCCGCGGCGGGCTCGGCCTGCTCTGCTCGATGGAGTTCGTGAAGGACCGGGCCACCAAGGAGAAATTCCCGGCGGACGCGGGCTTGATGCAGCTCTTTTCCACGGAGATGAACAAGCAGGGGCTGCTCGGCCGCGTCATGGGCGACGTCATGCACCTCGCGCCGCCGCTCAGCACGACCAAGGACGAGCTGGACGAGCTGGTCACCAAGGTGGACGCCGTCATCACGGCGGTGCAGGAGAACCTTTAAGCGCGTCGGTTGCCCGTGGGGTGCAACAGGCCGTACCATGAACTGGCGCACCGCACCGTCGTCGCGGTGCGATTGTCCCAAGAGGAGGTCCCCGATGGCAACACGCCGAGCCCGGCCACGAGCGCAAACGCCGCCCGGCGATGCGGCAACAGAGATGATGTCCGTGGACGATGCGGAAGAGCCGATTGACCCTGCCCTGAGGGAGTGGCTGGGCAGGCTGTGGCCCCCCCTCTCCGTCGGCAAATGGCCGAAAGGGTTCACCGTCAGCCGCGATCAAATCTACGACGAGGATGGGCGATAGCCCCCGTGTTCATCGACACCAACATCCTCGTTCAGGCCCGTGTCATGGAAGGCCCGCACCATCAGGCTGCCCTGAACGCCCTTGGGCGCGCCTTGCAAAGCGACGATCCCCTCCACATCAGCCGCCAGATCATTCGTGAGTACCTCTCTGCACTCACCCGGCCCCAGACATGGACGTCTCCCATCAGCCTTGCAGTTCTCCTGGACGACGCAGAACAGCTGTCCGCCATGTTCACCATCCTTGAGGACGGGCCGCTGGTGACGGAGCGGTTCGTAGCCCTGTGCCGCGAGATCCCGGTAGGGGGCCGTCAGGTCCACGACGCAAACATCGTCGCGACCATGTTGGCCCACGACGAACGCCGGCTGCTCACATTGAACACGAGTCACTTCCGGCGGTACAGTGACCGAATTGAGTTGGCCTCCGTGTAACTCTCCGCAGGTATGCCGTACCGATGCTTCCGCCGCACATAATTCCCTCCACCGTTGGTAACCTCCGCCTTTCCTTCGGTTTGTGCGATAGAACGCCTTTCGTGTATCCTTATTGCATCCACACAAAGGGGGATCCATGACGCAGTCTGTAAACACTGGCGACGCGCCCATCTTCGCAGGTGAGCCGGTCTTCTCCGACCTGCCGTACAAGGTGGCCGACATGTCGCCTGACACCGTGCGGTTCGGTCGCAAGGAGATCGAGCTTGCCGAGTACGAGATGCCCGGCCTGATGGCCCTGCGCGAGGAGTTCGCGGCCCTGCGGCCGCTGAAGGGCGCCCGCATCACCGGCTCGCTCCACATGACCATCCAGACAGCCGTGCTCATCGAGACGCTGACGCAGCTCGGCGCAGAGGTCCGCTGGGCATCGTGCAACATCTTCTCCACCCAGGACCATGCCGCGGCCGCGGTGGCTGTCGGCCCCGACGGCACGCCCGACAATCCCCAGGGCATCCCGGTGTACGCCTGGAAGGGTGAGTCGCTGGAAGAGTACTGGTGGTGCTTGCTGCAGACCGTGCGGTTTGCCGACGGCAAGGGCCCCACGCTCATCGTCGACGATGGCGGCGACGCCACTCTGGCGGTGCATCTGGGCGCCAAGTACGCGCTGGCCGGTAAGGTCGACGACCCCGGCCCCGATGCCTCACCGGACGAGCGGCTCCTCCACGTGCTGATGGCCATGGTGCAGGAGGCCGACCCCGCCTTCTTCACCCGCGTCGCCAGCGAGATCCGCGGCGTGTCCGAGGAGACCACCACCGGCGTTCACCGCCTCTACGACATGCAGAAGGCGGGGTCGCTCCTGTTCCCGGCCATCAACGTGAACGACTCCGTCACCAAGAGCAAGTTCGACAACCTCTATGGCACCCGCCACAGCCTCGTCGACGCCATCATGCGCGCCACCGACGTGCTCCTCTCCGGCAAGAAGGCGCTCGTCTGCGGCTTCGGCGACGTGGGTAAGGGCAGCGCGCAGGCGCTCCGCGGCCAGCAGGCGCGCGTGGCCATCACAGAGATCGACCCCATCTGCTCGCTGCAGGCGTGCATGCTCGGCCATGACGTCATCACCATCGAGGACGCCATCGAGCAGGACTACGACATCTACGTCACCGCCACGGGCTGCACGGACATCATCACCGCCGACCACATGAGGCAGATGAAGCACAACGCCATCGTCTGCAACATCGGCCACTTCGACGACGAGATTGACATGGCGGGCCTCGAGCGCATGCGCCGCAATGAAGAGGCGGAGAAGATCGAGATCAAGCCCCAGGTCCACGAGTGGAAGTTCAAGGAGACGGGCCACAGCATCATCGTGCTCGGCGAGGGCCGTCTGGTGAACCTGGCCAACGCCACCGGGCACCCGAGCTTTGTGATGAGCAACTCCTTCACCAACCAGGTGCTCGCCCAGCTCGAACTGCAAGCCAACGCCGAGTCCTACGGCACGAGCGTGACCACCCTCCCCAAGTACCTCGACGAGAAGGTGGCAAGGCTGCACCTTGGCCGCTTCGGCGCCCACCTCACGGAGCTCACGCCCAAGCAATCGAACTACCTCGGCCTCGCACCCGAGGGCCCCTACAAGCCAGACCACTACCGCTACTAAACAAAGCACACCCAAAAGCCCAAAGCCAACAAGGAAGTACATTCGGGGCGGCCCTGTCCACAGGGGCCGCCCCGTTTCTTTGCGTCGTCCGCCCCACGCTCTTCGTTCCTGCGAGTTGAAGACGTGTGCGATTTAAGCAACGCAATGAGTTGCATTCTGCAGCAGCCTGACTGATTCTCGTATCACAGGATAGTCCTCTGAAGCGTATTCACTTAACTTAGACACCACATACACATGCCAAGTAGCATGTATAGAAGCAACAAAACGCAAACAGGAAGTCGCCAATGTACAGACAACCGGTTGAATCAAGCAATATCCGCTCAGTCGGTTACGATGACACCAGCCAAGTGCTGGAAATAGAATTCCATAGCGGTAGCGTGTATCGCTACCCTATGATTCCTGCACAGGTTCATCGAGGCCTAATGCAGGCAGAGTCCAAAGGGTCCTACTTCAATCGGGCCATCAAAAGCAAATACGCGTTCACACGAGTGAGTCAGTAGCCATGTTCATTGAGCAGATACAAGTAAAGCACTATCGATCCATAGTGAACGAAACACTGCCTTGTGATTCCTTGACCGCTTTAGTGGGCAGGAACGGTTCAGGCAAATCATCATTCTTAAGCGCACTAGCACTATTCTATGAGCCATCAGCCACAGTAGCCGCCGAAGACTTCTACAATGAAGACATAACTCAGAACATTGAAATAGCAATCACCTTCGGGAACCTGGCCCCGGAAGCGCGGATGCTATTTGACCCCTATATCGACCAAGAAACCCTAACGGTAGTGAGGGTGTTCTCGCTTGCTGATGGAAAGAAATCTGGAACCTATTACGGGATGCGACTGCACAACCCAGATTTTGAGGCAGTGAGAAGTGCAGGTAGTGCAAGGGATGCCTTAAGCTCCTACGCTGTACTCAAGAACAGGGATGAATTCTCATCGTTGCCAACTGCCCGGTCCGCCGAGGCAGTTAAGCAAGCTATGGACGCTTGGGAGACCAATAATCCCGACAAGTGTGAACGAATGCGGGATCAAGGCCAATTCTTTGGGTTTCGACAAGTAGCCCAAGGCTATCTTGGTCGATTCACCCAGTTCATTTCAATCCCAGCAGTTCGCGACGCTCAGTCAGATGCCACCGAGGGTAGGGGGTCGTCAGTCACACAAATCATGGATCTAGTTGTTCGTAGTGTACTAGCCAACCGACAGTCAGTTGTTCAATTCAGACACAACACGCGAGAGCAGTACAGCAACATCATGGATCCCACCAATCTCACAGAGCTAAATGACTTGGAGACAAGATTGTCCGAAACGCTTCAGTCATTTGTTCCGGACGCTAGTGTTGTATTGAATTGGTCTCAATTGCCAGAGATCGATATCCCCATGCCACAGGCACAAGTTAAGCTGCTTGAAGATGACTACGAGGCCAAGGTAGAGAGGACGGGCCACGGCCTCCAACGGGCGTATATTTTAACTATGCTTCAGCACCTTGTCGCCGCGCGGAAGGAAGATAGTTCGACAGTTAGTGACGATTCCGTGGAGGAAGAGAGTGAGGGGGAACAGACCCTCGTGTCTCAACTGCCTAACCTAGTCTTGGCGATTGAGGAGCCAGAGTTGTATCAACACCCCAGCCGCCAACGCCATTTGGCTACAGTGCTGCTGAAACTTGCTACTGGCGGAATCGCGGGCGTAGCTGAAAGCACGCAGGTCTTATACGCTACTCACTCCCCACTATTCGTTGGGTTGGACCGTTTCGACCAAATCAGAGTCCTGCAGAAGACGTCGTTAGAGGAAGGCAAGCCTAAGGTGACGCGGCTCAAGAGGGCAGATATGGATGCTGTGGCCGCAGAGCTAGGCTATGCAACAAATTCAGAATCGCGGGAATATGACGCAGAATCGTTGGCCCCGCGCCTGCAGGCAATAATGACTCCTTGGATGGGTGAAGGTTTCTTCGCTGACGTAGTTGTATTGGTAGAAGGCGAAGATGACCGCGCGGCAATTCTCGGAGTTGCGGCGTCAAAGGGCTACGATTTTGACAGCATGGGCATCACTGTCATTCCTTGCTCAGGAAAGCTGAACTTAGATCGACCCCTAGTCATCTTTCGGCAATTGGGTATTCCCGCATATGTTGTGTGGGATGGTGACAGCGACTCTAGTCAACCGACACCAGAATCCAACAGGCACCTCTTGCACCTTCTTGGACAGCCGGAAGAGGATTGGCCCAACTTTGTTGGGATATCATCCGCTTGCTTCAAAGAGAGACTGGAGAAGACCCTTGAAGATGAAATTGGCCAAGAAACCTTTAATCAGCTCCTAGTGGACGAGCAACAACGGCTAAGCATAGCCAAGAAGGCCCACGCGCTAAAGAACCCCGTGGTCATCCAGCGAATTATCGAGGCGGCGTCATCCCAAGGAAAGCCTTGCCCAACACTGGAGGGTATTGTGGATAACATAATTTCTCTAAAGGGTTAGGCTGGACTACCTTCATGATCCCTTTGGCTAAGTGTCCTGTAGCCAGAATGCCTCCCACTGCCCCGCCCCCAACGTCTACCCCACCAGCAGCCCCCGCACCCCCCATCACCCCCCCCATCACCCCCCCCATCACCCCCCCGCACCCCCCCGCACCCCCCCCCACCCCCCATCACCCCCCCCACCCCTCGCGTCGAACAGCACCCTGACACGGCCCTATTGCCCCCATTCCCTTCCCTCCGCTACCGTCTCCCCATGGCACTCACAATCTCCCACCGCAACCAGACCACCACGGGTCCCCACGCCTTCGGGGGCCTCAGCCTTGTCATCGGCGGCATGGTCCGCATCGATGGTCAGGGGTGGCTCGGCAAGTATCAGGAGGGGTTGTTTATACTCTGCAAAAAAATTCTTGGATTTGTAGCTGAAATGCGCCAAGCCAGCTACAAATCCATTAGCAAAACAACCTCCCCACCGGTCACAGTCGCGACACCCCGCTACCCTCCTCCCATGGAACACGAAATCCCCAACGCCAACACCAACCGCGCCCTCCGCGCCATGGCGCCACGCCCGCACCGTCCGCATCGAGGACCACATGCGGTTCAGTCCCCGACAGCCGGAGGTTGTTTCTCACGGGCGCAAAAATGGGTTCCAAGATTTTGTAGCTGGAACCAATGCACCAGCTACGACCACTCAACCGAAACAACCTCGCGCAGCGACACCAGGACGCGAGTCAACCCCCGGCGCCCCTATTGGCTGCCGTCACTCCGCCAATGCGGGGGGGTAAGGGCCCCGCCGAACGGGTGCGGCGCCGCGTGGGTATCCCTGCGCTGCCTCAGCCGCTACAATGGCCGCACCCCGTGACAGGAGTGCTTTTCATGCCTGAGACGCCAGCGTGGTACATGGAGTTTGTGGCGGCCGTCGTCGCGCGGCTGCCCCGTGATATTGATGAGTCCGTGGCCCGCCAATGGGTGGGTTCGCCCGAGCAGTTGGAGGAAGCGTTGGCCGGTGCGCTCGTAGTCGCCGCAGTCGCTTCTGTCGACCCCGACTCCCCCTTCCTCAACGACAAGCGGTCAGAGGGGATGGAGCTCCTCGAGGACGTGTCGGAGCCCGCGCAGCTCGCCGCAGAGAACATCGGCGAGGTCGTGATCTTCGGCGACGACGAGCCCTTCGCGGTCGGCGATGACGTCGTCGAGAGGGTTCGATCGATGTCGCCCAAGTTCGGCCAGCGCCACTGCGAGTACCTGCACGCCCACCCGGAAATGATCCCTGAGGAGTACAACCGCTACACCCTGGTCTTTGGCGGGACTATCTGGCGTGACCAGGCGGGCAACCACATGGTTCCGTGCCTGCACCGCAGCCAGGGCGAGTGGAAGATCATCTTCGGCATCCTGGAAATGGGCATGGACAACACGGACCGCATGGCCACCCCGGTGGGAGAGGCCCCGTCCGGAGCGCCCTCGATCGCTGACGGCCCCGCCGCCGCAACAGCCGTCGCTGCCAGCGACAACTTCGACCCGAACGCACCCCTCATCAACGACAAGTCGTCCGAGGGGTTTGAGCTCCTCGAGGACGTGTCCGAGCCCACCGAGTTCACCGTGGAGAACCTCGGCGATACGCAGGTCTTCGGCGACGACGAGCCGTTTGCAGTCGGCGACGATGTCGTCGACCGCGTCCGCGGCATGTCGCCCAAGCTCGGCCAGCGCCACTGCGAGTACCTGCTGGCCCACCCCGAGATGATCCCCGAGGCCTACAACCGTGTCACGCTGGTCTTCGGCGGAACCCTGTGGCGAGACGGTGCCGGCAACCACCTGGTGCCGTGCCTGCAACGCAGCCAGGGTGAGTGGAAGCTGATCTTCGGCATCCTGGAGATGGGCATGGACAACACAGACCGCATGGCCACGCCCCTATAGCTGACGTTTGCTTTGTCCCCTCTTAAGAGGATGCGAAAGGACGCTTAGTCGAGCAGAATGGTGAGGTTTATACACTCCGCTGACTGGCAGCTCGGGATGACGAGGCACTATCTGACTGGCGAGGCCCAGGCCCGCTTCAGCGCCGCTCGCCTCGACGTGATTGAGCAAGTGGGGAAACTTGCCGTTGATAGGGACTGTCAGTTCGTACTCGTGTGCGGCGACGTCTTCGAGTCGAATCAGGTGGAGCGCCAAGTGCTCCTACGGGCGTTCGAAAAGATGGCTGCGACCCCTGAGGTCACATTTTTCTTACTGCCCGGCAACCATGACCCGCTTGATGCATCGTCAATCTATCGTTCTTCAACGTTTGTCGGGCACAAGCCCGAAAACGTGAGAGTTCTTGATGGAGCTTCACCAGTGGCAGTCGTTCCCGGAGTCGAGCTGATTCCCGCACCCTGGCCCAACAAACACCCGACCACTGACTTGGTGGCGGCCGTCTGCGAGGAACTTGGGCTGACCGATGCCGTCCGCATCGTCGTAGGTCATGGGGCCACCGACTCCATGTCACCGAGCCCAGATGACCCGAAACTGATAGGTCTGGACCAGCTTGAAGAGAGAATCAATGCAGGCCTGATCCATTACGTCGCTCTTGGCGACCGCCACTCCACAACGGATGTGGGCACGACTGGCAGGGTCTGGTATTCAGGTGCCCCCGAGCCAACCGACTACACCGAAACCGACCCGGGAAACGTGCTGGTTGTCAACCTCGAAGCGAACGACGTGAGAGTGGAACGAATACCCCTAGGCACATGGTCATTTGTGAGAAGCGATTGTTACCTGAGCACGGACGAGGACATCGACGCCCTTGAGGAGTGGCTGTCGAGCTTGGACTTCAAAGACCGCACCATCGTCAAGATCTCGTTGGTAGGCCAAGTGTCCGTGGCCCAGAAGGCTCGGCTTGACGGCATACTAGAGCATAACGCCGACCTGCTTGCAGCCTTGGAGGCGTGGGAGCGACGAAGCGACCTGGTGGTGCTCTCCGATGACGCGGACCTTGACCACTTTGGTCTATCGGGCTTCGCTCACGAGGCGCTGCTCGACTTGGGTAAGATGGCCGAGTCCGGAGATAAGGCCCTCATCGCCCGCGATGCCCTAGTCCTGTTATATCGCCTTGGAGGTTCTCGCGAATGAGGCTACATCGGGTGCGGCTGTTGAACTTCCGAGGAGTCATCGAGAGCGATGTGAGCTTCGCCGAGACTGGCGTTACGATTGTTGAGGGGCCTAACGAGATAGGCAAATCCTCCATCCCCGAAGCGCTCAAACTCGCCATCGAACTTCCGGACTCTTCCCAGAGGGCTGAAGTCAAGTCCATCAAGCCCGTTGGCCGCGATGAAGGGCCTGAGGTCGAGATCACGCTATCCTTGGGCAAATACGACTTGGTATTGAAAAAGCGTTGGCTTCGCAATCCAACGACGACTCTCAAGGTCTTATCCCCACAAAGTGAGGATCTCACTGGACGCGATGCGCACGACCGGCTACAGGCGATCCTCGCGGAAACCCTCGACAAAGATCTCTGGCTCGCGCTGCAAATTGGCCAAGGCATCGAGCTAACCCAACCAGTCTTCACCATGCTGTCAATGCGCAGAGCCTTGGATCTTGCTGCAGGCGGTGATCTTGCATCCGACCGTGAGGATACCCTTTGGGAGCGCATCAACGAGGAGTACGGTAAGTATTGGACTCCAACGGGTCAGCCAAAGGCTGAGCGGAGATCGTCGGAACGTCTTGTTGCAGACGCTACAGAGAAGGTCAGCAATCTACAAGAACAGATTGAGGATGTCGAAAAGGACGCGCTCCAGATGGTCTGGCTGATCGAAGACGCCACTCGAGTCACTACTACTCGAGACGAATACGAGAAGACGGAACACGATCTAGCGGAGCGGTGGGATTCGATCGAACGGATGCGCATTGAGGTTGACCGCCTAGTGGCTATCCACGGCGCTAGGGAAGCTGAGCGCGACCGCGCAGAGGGCAATTGGAACCGTCGCCAGGAGTTGATCGATACTCTTGACACTTGTGCCAAGAACCTGGCATCAATCGAGAACGAGGCAGAACAAGCAGCGCCGGAACTGGCCGCAGCCACTCGCCACAGCGAAGAAGCTGTCGATGCCCTTAAGGCAGCCGATGCCGCACTTCGCCTAGCTGAGAACAAACGCGACCGAGCAAATCAGGATCGCGACTTCTTGCGTCAGCAGATTGAGGTGGCACAGCTCAGCGAGCGCTATGAGCGCTATGTGAAGGCCGAGCAGACCCTCAAAGAAGCAGAAGATTTTCTCGAAATGGTCAAGGTTGACGATGATGTGCTGAATCGGATTGAGCAGGCCTATCTAAATGATGAGCGTGCCAAAGCAGCTGCCGACAGCACTGCCGCTTCGGTCAAGACGACAGCACTTGGCGACATCAGAATGCAAGTTGAAGGTCAGGATATCGAGCTAGCTTTAAATCAGGTCATAACCATCCCGGTGGAAGATGAGGCGGAGTTAGTGATTCCGGGCGTCGCACGGATGCGAGTGAGCGCAGGACTCGAGTCGAAGGGACTAGCAGAGCGCCGTCGTAGTACTCAAGAGGCCTACCAACGTATGTGCGAAGAGGTTGGAGTGGCCGACTTAAACGAGGCGAGGAGAATAACGCAGGACCGACGGGATGCCGAGCGCAACAAGAGGGAAGCTATCGAGGCCATTGAGAGAGACCTTCGCGACCTCACTCCTGATGTTCTGCAGGGCAAGATCAAGAATCTGACGACAAGGGTCAATTCCTATCCCAAAGAGCGCCCTGAGGCTCCGCCTCTTCCCCCCGACTTCGAGGAAGCCCAGCGAATGGCCTCAGAAACGGAAGCCTTGATCGCTGCTTGCCAAGTAGAATTGCATACTCGCCGAGACACTGCGGAAAAGGCGGAAGCTGAACTCAGCCAGGCTCGGCTCAATGAGACGGACCGTGCTGCGAGGATCAGGGTCGCTCGCGCCAGCATGGAGGAAGCAACAGGTCGTCTCGCCGCAGCTAGAACGGTTCAAGCAGATGAACCCATGAGGGCTGCTCTCGTGGTGGCCCAAGAACAGTTCAACGACGCGGTAAAATCCCTGGAAGAAGTTGAAGCACAACTGAATGCTGCAGACCCGTACTCTCTAGAAACCCTGCTTGAGAACGCTCGCGCTGCTAAGAGCCGCGCGATTCAGGAAGTCCAGTCCAACAAAGGTCTGCAGAATGCACTTCGGGTCAGCTTAGATCTCCGGGGCGAAAAGGGCCTGCACGGATTCTATAACGAGGCCCTCAGCGAACTGGAGCAAGTCAAGCGAGAGCATGAGAGCAAAGAGGTGCGTGCTATGGCCGCACACCTGCTGAAAGAGACGTTTGAGAAGCACCGCCAACAAGCCCAACAGCGATACATCGAGCCTTTCAAGGAACGGATCGATCAGTTCGGGCGTATCGTTTTCGGCTCGACTCTTTCGGTAGAGCTTGACGACGACCTAAGAGTAGTACGTCGTACGCTTGAGGGCACCACACTGGATGTAGAGCAACTCAGCACAGGGACAAAAGAGCAACTCGGTGTCCTCAGCCGGCTTGCGTGCGCCGCTATAGTTAGCCCGGATGATGGTGGAGTGCCCGTCATGATCGACGATGCCTTGGGTTGGAGCGACCCCCAACGCATCCAAGGCATGGGTGCCGCTATCGCGACAGCGGGTAAACATTGCCAAGTGGTGGTGCTTACTTGCACCCCAGGACGCTATTCTCACGTCGGAAACGCAAGGGTGGTCAGCCTGGGAACCTAGGGACAGAATGCCCAACGTTAGGCGCGGTCGCCACCAGGGCCTTTCCTGTACTCCCTACCCCACCGGCGTCAGCGCCACGCCGACGCCAATCATGCTGTCGCGTGTGACAAGGGCGATGAGCTCCTCCTCGCTCATGCCCTCCGTGTCCTCGGGGCGCTGGGGCAGCACCAGGTAGCGCAGGTCCGCCGTGCTGTCCACGACGCGCACCTCAACGTCGCCGCCAACGTCCAGCCCGAACTCGCCCATCACGCCCCGCGGGTCCACCACCGCCCTAGACCGATAGGCGAAGCTCTTGTACCAGTCGGGCGGCAGCCCCAGCAGAGAGGTCGGGTAGCAGGAGCACAGCGTGCAGACCACCAGGTGGTGCACGGCGTCGGTGTTCTCCATGACCGCCAGCTTGGCGGTGCCCACCAGCGGGTAGCCCAACTCCAGCAGAGCCGCCTCCGGGTCTTCCAGCAGGCGGCGCTTGTAGCCCTCGTCGACCCACGTCCGCGCCACCACCCTCGCGCCGTCCACAGGCGTGCGGGCCTCCACCACGTCGACCATCCGCCGCACCTCATCCCCGCCGATGACGCCCTTCTCGGCCAGCAGCTCCTCTATAGCCATGACCCGCCGCGCCCGCTCGCTAAGCTCGACGTCCTCCAGCATCCCCTCGTGCTCGTGCCCGTCGTGATCATGGTCATGCCCGTGCCCATGGTGCGCCTGAGTGCTCATGCCGTTCCTCCGTCGTGATCCGGCTCCTCCGCCGGCTCCAGCCAGTGCTCAAAGATGTCAACGAGCAGCCTGTCGCCGGCCAGCCCAGTGACGCGCTCGCCCCAGATCTCCTCCATGCCAAACTCGACCAGGTAGAGGTCGCGCTCCGGGAGCCCGTCGCCGCCGTAGGCGCTGGTCTCTGGGTTGGGGTAGTGGCCGGAGAGCGCGTGCACCCGCCCCACCCTGCCCTTGACGTAGTCGGGCGTCCGGTGGTGGGTGGCCATATGGGTGGAGAGCACCCGCACGCGGTCCCCAGGCTGGAAGTGCGCCATGCTAGCCCCACTTCTCCCGGAGCGCCTCCGCCCGGCTCTCGATCTCCTCTGCCGTGAGTACGCCCTTCTCCACCAGCAGCGTCTCCAGCGAGGCCGACCAGCGCTCGTAGTACGACAGGCTCTCATACTCCTGTGCCGGTATGGACTCGATGCCCCGCCGCAGTTCGTCCGTGTTGATTAGCCGCTTCTCCCGCAGCACCCCAACGAGGGCGTGTGTCCGGCGCTCCCAGTCCGCGAATGTGTGCTCTGCCTGCTCAATCGGGTCGTCGTTGGGCCTGCCGCCCATGTCATGCACTCCGTTCATAACGCCCCTCCGTCGATGTCGGATGACCGCACTGTAGGCTGACATCGGCGGGTTGTCCATTCCTGTGCACAAGCCGGAAAATGGGCCAGCGAGAACGGCCTGCCGCAGTCGAGGACCCATCAACTCCGTACCGCAGGCACGCTAGGGGAGAGTCCGCAGATTCCCTTGTTGCGAGAGCATCAGTGCTAAAATCGATGGGCAAGGAGGCAGATCATGGCGCAAACATTCGCAGTCGATGAGGTAATTCAAAGGCCGGCTCCTCAGGTGTGGGAGGCCCTCACCGATTGGACGAACGCTCATCGGTGGATGCCCGGAATAGAAGGGATTACGGCCGAGGGAGAAACCGCCGAAGGGACTAAGCTGACATTCCGCGCACGCGGCGCGGATCGCACAAGCACTATCGTCCAATGTGACGTTGGTCGATTAATAGTGCTGCGTTCGATCCAAGGTGGTGTGACGGCGGACTACACATACGAAGTCCACGAGCAAGGCGAGGGTTCGGCTCGAGTCACACTGGTCGCCAACTGTCAGATCACGGGGCTATGGTGGAGCTTGGTCTCGCCCCTGCTTCGCATCGCAATCCGGTTCTCCGACGGCAAACAAATAAGACTGTTGAAGGCCATGGTCGAGGGAGGCTGATGCCGTCACGGGATGCACAGGTCACCCCCTAGCTGTCGGACTTGCAACGCTCGCCCTTAGGCTGAGCGTGCGCAATGCGAACCCCACTCCTCCTTTGGATCCGACGGACTGCCCTAACCCTCGGAACAAAGTAGGGACGCGCCCAGCACGACCTATGGCGAAGGGCCACCCTGCACTTGGCAGGCTTGCGCTTGGCAGGGCAGCCCCGGCCTACGTGGGGCCGCGAGGAAGGAGCATACCCCGCGCCCTACTTTAGTCCTTTGCTGTTGACTGTCTAGTTCCGGTCGGGGAATCCACTACCGCCATCGGCCATGGCGTAGTGGGACTCGGTTGAGCCGTCTTCGAAATGCACGGTGATCAGGTACAAGTGCATTTCGAACTCTGATGCGAGGAGGTATATCGTATCTTCCAACTCCTGCTGCGTCAGTTGGTCATTCAGGCTCTGGGGCGCCCGTGTGGGGATTCGCAATGCCTCCACTGGAATGTCATTGAAGCGCCCTGGGTAAGTTAGACGGTCGCCGTGCCTCGGGATGGTCAGCATGTGTTCGTACTCGATGATTTCCTCCGTGGTGGTCGGTGCTCCCTCTGGAGTCCAATAAATGGTACTGAGGGAATCACACTGCCATCGGAACATGGAAACGCCGTCGACGAGCCCTGCGCCCGCAGCCACGCAGCTGTTGGGGATGGCCTCGGCATATTCGCCGCCGGGATCGAAGGCAGTGCCGTCGTCCTGTCGCGTAAAGTTGTGTCTGTACGAGAACCGCTGCCGTTGGATGGTGTAACGGTCGATGTTGTCATGCTGGGAGGCCCAGACGCTCCAGTCGAAGTGGTACGTGCCGTCATGGCGCATCGTCTTGACGGTGAACCGGTTCGCTGAGCAGTTGAGCGCCAGGCCGTCAATCATTTGTTGCTTGCACTCCGCCATCGTTGTGGGAACGCTGGCTTCGGTCTGCTGTGCCGTCACCGGTTCCTGGTCGGGCACAAACACCAGGGATTGGTCCGGGTTGGCGCTGTCTGCGCCTACAGGAATAGCGGGACCAGCCGTACCAAAGACCGTCTGGCTCCAATCTGATCTGCCATCCGATCCGTAGCGGGCCCGCACCTTAACTTTGTAAGACGCCCCGGCCTCCAAGCCTGAAATCGTGTGCTGGTTGGACGTTGGATAGGCATTCCACTCCGTCTGGCTCGTGGCCTTGAAGCTCTCGCCCTCGGGCGCCCACGAGACCCGGTAATCCAGTGGCGCAGATGTGGGTTCATCCCACGATACGATCAATTCTCCAGCGGCCGTCCCAGGTGATGCCGTCACCCCCTCCACTCTGTCACCCGAGGACCCCAGCACCGGCGACTCCGCTATAGCGAAAGGCACTAAAACTGCCAAGGCTAAGATGAGCAAGAGATCCACTCTGGTAAACCATTTCATGGCTAACTCCTCTCGGAAGGTGTTCGTGCCGCGAGGGTAAGGTAATTACAGACATTAAAACAACCAATACCCTATGGGTCAAGAAATAAATTGTGCCATTATATGTTCCAATATCACATCATATAAGCTATAAACGCCCTCGTATCTGAAACCTTCAATACATATAAAGACAACGGTATGAATAGCTAACATAGAGATGCCGGACGTTATTTACTAGTGAATTGCTATCGGTGCACACGCCATAGCATTGGATAGCGCGTTTCACAGACTAGATGCACGTCTGGCGCGCAAGTGACAGAAGTAGGCAAGAATCTGCGTCAGAGGGCGCCGCCGTCGACGTGGCGGAGGAGCGGGCGGAAGAGGCGGTTGCGGCGACTCTTGGGCTGATGAGGACGTCGGCGGCTGTGGCGCGGTGGAAAGTGTGGCAGGCCAGGTTGAGGCGGCGGCATTTCCGGGCAAACGAGGAAGGCAGCGGCTAGGGCTAGGGTGGCTGGCCAGACTGGACAAAGGCCTGAACCGAGGCACCCTCATTGGTGAGGCCCTCAGGCGGCATGGGAATGGTGTACGAGAGGGTTGCCTCGGTTCCGGTAACCGTAACGCTCTTGACGAAGTTACGGAGGAGGGCCTTGCGCTCGGGAAAGTCTCCGCTCTGCAACAGGGTGTGGAAATCTTGCACGTATCCCTTGATCTCCCCTGACGTGGGGAGGTCGTGCCTTCGCCGTTCGAGTTGCGCTATAACCTGGTCCCGGGACGCTGTGAGCTGGTCCTGGCGGGACCGCAGCGAAAGAATGCGCGGCGAGAGGGCCTCCAGTGTCAGTTGGCCGCTCTCCAGGGCCTCGTAGAGGCGCTCCAGTCTGCTCTCGACTTTCGTCAACTCCGCTTCTATCGCCGTCAAGCTCCCAGCGGTCTCGCCCGCGATCGTGTCGAACTCCTCCGCTGCCATCGTCACCAGTTCGATGATGGTCTCTTCCGTCAGGATGCGTTCCCGCACCTTCCACACGATGAACTCCTCCACCTTGCTGGCGTTCAAGTAGCGCGCATCGCAGGTTCCCGCCCCCTCTCGGTGGAGGGTGTTGCAGACGTAATAGGCGTACTTGCCGCTCTTGGCCGCCTGGCCCGTGAACACCTTGCCGCAGGACCCGCACTTCAGCATCCCGCTCAGGAGGAACGAACTTCCCACCCCGGCGGGATGCCGCACCGACGGAGCCCGCTCGTGGAGGGACTGTTGCACAGCATCAAAGGTCTCACGGGAGACCAAAGCCGGCCACGCGCCCTCAACGCGCACGGGATCGGGGGCCTGCTTCCCCTTAATAGTGCGCCCCCACACGGCGGTGCCGGTGTACGCCTCGTTGGTGAGGATGTAGTGGAGGGCCGCCCGGTACCAACGGCGGCCCTTGATCGTGATGCCCCGCTCATTCAGGTCACGGCAGATCTCCTTCAGACCGTGGCCCCGCAACGACTTATCGAAGAGCTCACGCAGGACCGGCGCGGTGTCCGGGTCCACCTCCAGGGTGGTCCGCTCACGCACGCCGTCGGTCACCTTCACCCGCCGATACCCAAAGGGCGCCTTGGCGGCCAGGTAGAAACCCCGCGACGCTGATTCGCGCATGCCCCGCATTACTTCTTGGGCCAGATTTTCCGAGTAGAATTCGTCGACGCTCTCGATGATGGCCTCCATGAGCTTGCCGGTGGGGGAGTCGTCGGCGTGCTCGGTGATGGAGGTCACCCGGATACCCTTCCGGCGCAGCATGGCCTTGAAGGCGACGGCGTGCTCGCGCTTGCGCGTGAAGCGGGAGAACTTCCAGACGAGGATCTCCTGGAAGGAGGCGTTGGGCTTGCTGGCCTCGTCGAGCATGCGGCGGAACTGGGGCCGGTCGGCGACGCGTCCGCTCTCGGCCTCATCGATGTATTCCTGTGCCACCACAAAGCCGTTCTTCTTGGCGTGGTCCCGCAGCGCCCGCAGTTGGGCCGCGACCGACAGGTCCACGTCCTGGCGGTCGCTGGACACTCGGGCGTACAGGGCTACGGGGGTCAGCGGCTGGGTGTTCTTCATGGTCAAACCTCCTCATTTTTAGAAGAATCATCGTCAAACACTAGTGCTGTGACAGTCCACGTCCACCTCTGGGCGAGCTGGGTCACGTTTGGGCCACTGACCAAGAGCGCCGGGGTGCCGGCACTGCCCCGTTGCGTCCCCCACGAAGCCTTGGCAACTGGGGCAGCAAAATGGCCCTATCGCGATGGGGCACGGCCACCACCACAATCTTTGCTAACCTGCCGTGCCAGTAGACCGGGCGGGCCATCGCTGCGACACCCAGCCGCCCTACTCCGTCATGCCAGGGCTGCAACTCCACGGCGAGGCCCTCGCCGTGGAGAACCACTTGCTCGGCCAAAGAGCTGGGAGCGGGCATCCTTCCCCGCACTGGCATCGCGCTGCGTTCACCGCCGATGGGGAGCGCGCGCCAGAGCCGTGAACCTCCCTTGGTCCAGGCGGCCACCCTGACGCTGAAATCGCCAGGATTGTCATGGTGCGGCCACTCATGGGGGTCGCCCCGGTCCCGGCGCTCGTACAGCATGGCCACAAGGGGGCGGTCCTCCAGCACCTCGGCCAGACGGCGGGTTACCGAGGCATAGGAGCATTGGTACAGCCGCTGCATTTCAACGATGTCCAGGCCAGTGACCTCGGCGAAGTCAGCGAAGCACCGCCCCTGCATCAATACCGCCGCGGCGAACTTGTCGGCGTCGCGGCAGATGAGCCGTGCCATATCGCCGTTCGGCCGTCGCGGAAAGAGCAGTTCCTGGATGATCTCGTAGGTCTCGTGCAGGACGGTGTGCTCCTTGCCTGCCTCCCATTGGTCCTCCCGGTACTGGATATGGTACCCCCAGTGGGGTGCGCTGAAGTGCACGCCAAGAAGCCCCTGGGGCAGCGGCACGCCGGACACTAGCCCCACGCCAGCCTCCTGCAGCACCTGCGTGAGCTCCGCCAGCCTGGGACGAAGCGAGAGCTTGAAGTACCGGCAGAAGTGGTCCGCCAAGACAGGTGGCGGGACTTTCCTCTGGGTAGCCCCGCGGGCCGCAAGGCGGCGGCAGAAGTCCTGCAGGTTCCTGTTCATTCCAACAACCGCTTTCCCGTGAAACGCTCGTACATCTCCACGATGAAGCGCTTGGCGCTCAGAGTTAGGGGTCCGGTCGGCCGGGTGCCCACGCGGAACTTCGGGTCGGCCAGCACGAACTGAAATGCCCGTTCCACGTCCAGGGGTTCGTCGGCATCCGGGCTCTCCTGGTCCCGCTGGTCGTCCAGGTACCCGGCCTTCTTCAACAGCGGATGGACGGGCACGTCGTAAAGGGAGGAGAGGCGCTTGAGCACGCTGGGCCCGGGCCGCCGGTCCCCCCGTTCGATCTGCGACAGGTAGGAGCCTGAGATGCCGGTGTACCGCTGCACGTCCCGCAGGCTGTGGTTCCCTCGGAGACGCTTCAGCATCGCACCGATGGGCTCGTTTGTGAGATCCGCGTCCTCGTTCACGCTCTCCCTCATCACGCCGATATGTATCATATATGCAATTTTTCTTGATTGTTACACCGCAGCAAGCACTTGTCAATATTGTAGCTAGACTATTCGGATTAGGCCCTTGCAATGCTCAGTGCTCTGTTGATACAGTGCTGACTATACAAACAAACGTTCTTCACCCGAGACTATACACCGATGTCCAACTCATGTCACGCGAACGGAGGGCCTGTTGCAGCAAGACGGGGAAAGCCCTTGGAAGCGGTTGCTCACACCGGAGCAGGAGAGTGTACGGCTCCGGGGCCTGCGCATCATCGCCCGCATGGTCGCACGGCGTCACCTGGCCCTACAAGGTGGTGCACTACCTGAAGAGGCGAGCGAGCAGCGCGTGCCTGATGTCGATCTCCAATCTCCGCCACAGGAGGAAGGCCATCATGTCCCGTAGACTGCCAGCCTCATGCGTGAAGCTCAACGCCGACGCTGTCTGGGAGCGGCTCAACAGGTTGAACGTGTCCCAGAACGAGTTGGCGCGTCGCGTGGGCATCACCTCGGGTTACCTTTCGCAGTTGATGACCGGCACTCGTCGCCCCGCGCCCGCGACCCGCTGCCGCCTGCAACTGGTGCTGCAGGCCGAGAGTTTCGACGATCTCTTTATCTTGGAGCAGCGACATGAAGGCTAGAACGCTGCCCCCACTCAGCCTTATGGTGGGCTTCCGTGGGCTTCCCAAGGACTTCCGCGACCGGCTGGTCCGCCTGAAGGAAGCGTCGGGCCTCACGTGGGAGGGGATGGCCGAGTGCCTGGACGTGGAGCCCCGTCAATTACAGCGCTGGCGTGGGCGCACCGTACCCAGCGGTGAGACGCTCTTCGCCCTCTTTCGCCTTGCGGCCCGTGTGCCCGGCGGCGTCTATCTGCTGCTGGGGGAGGACGTGAGCCCACCGTACTAGAAGGACCGGGTGGCACAGACCGTCACAACTAGGCGACAGCAGGTTTTCCCGCCAACCGGCGAAGTAGTGCACAGAGCAACCCGAGCAAAGAGAAGGGAGAGAAAGAGTGATGCAAGGACGCGTACCAACGAATCGGACCTCAGGCAGCGCATTCCCTAAGGACTTCCCGCAGCGGTTGGAGTTACTCAAGGAAAAAGCCGACATGTCGTGGCGCGAGTTGGCCAAGCGCGTGGGGGTGCGGTACGGGCGTCTGATGAGCTGGCGCAGGGGAACGGTCCCAAAGGGTGGGGCCTTGCTCAGTCTCTTTCGCGTGGCTTCGACCATGCCGGGCGGCCTGGAGACGCTGGTCCCGGACGCTGCATGGCCCCAGTACCCGCAAGACGGTGGTGAGGGGTAGGGTCGTGGCAAGGCAGCGTCGGGCACAACGGCCAGTCGCATTCCGCTTCCCGGCGGACTTCCCCCAGCGGCTAGAGCGGTTCAAGGAGGCGGGTGGGTTAACCTGGCGGTCCCTGGCCCGTCTCCTTGGCGTCTCCCCCTATCGGCTCCGTCGGTGGCGCCGGGGCACAGTGCCAGACTCCACGCGGCTGTTCCTGCTGCTCACTGTTGCCGAGGGCATGGGACTTCGGGACGAGATTCTGATGTGTGCCGACCTGGACATGCCCAGCGGGGGCCTGAAGGCCGACGGTGATGTAGCGCTTAGTGGGCGCCAACCTCAGATGGGCCTGTAGTCGCCAGTGTTGGCGATCATAGCGAGCGGGGGAGCCTACAACTCCGCCCCAGACTGCGCCGTCGCCGTTGACACCCACGAGGCGAACCGGGCACTCCTCGTCTGGAAACGCTACGGACCTGCATCGTGGTGGCTAGGTACGGTCTCAGCCTCGGCGCCCTTCGATCGTACTCGTGGGCAGCGTGCGCCACGAGCTTGGGGTGGCAGGTGCCGTTGGGACTCAGGGGATGCGCATGCGCACCCCCCTCCGTGGGATGGCATGACCCAGCCCTATCCACGACACTCATGAGCGTTGTGGCTTTTCCAGCGTTTCACCCGAGAAACCTGGGGGTCTGGTTCCTGACCCGGCGGCCTGAGCGGGATTGAGCTCGGCTCTCCCCACGGCCGACCACGAGGGACGCCGGCTGGTTGGAGTGACAAGCCCTTCTTCCAGCGGCACGGCGACACAGACGAGCGCCGCGAATCTCGTCCACTGGAAGTCCACGGCGATAGGTTCACCCAGCAGTTGTCGATGCTTGGCGTGCCCCGTGAGCGTCATGGCGTGTCGTCGAGATGCGCCTGCGCTTCGACGCTCGACCCCCGGTCGTGGTGCGCCCTGCGCACCGGTGGCCCTTCCCCACTGCGGCGTAGCTCCGGCTAGGCCGCCCCCGCCCTCGGCTGGCGTGCGGAGCTCCGCACGCCAGCCGCCGCATTACTGCCGCAGAGGACACTGAGGCCACGGCCCCCTGCCGTGGTCCCGCTACGGCCTTCCCCACTGAGACTCCCCACCTCACGTAACCCCCACCCCTGGTCGTCGTGTGCCCGTCGCACGGGCTCCCTGTGCCTCCCCACTGATACCCCCCGCCTCGCATACCCCCGTCCCTGGCCGTGGTGTGCCCTTCGCATGGGTGCCTGCGCTTTCCTGTCCCCCTCCATCGCCTGCGTCCTGCATCCGACCGCGGGCGAAGTGCGTTCTGCGACCACCGAGTTCTTCACCACGGACCGTGCCATGGTTGCGGCACGGGTAGCAACGGAAAGGAGGCTTTTAATGCAAGTCATGTCCCGGATTTCTTGGGCCGCATGGGTCGCGGCAAGGATCGGCGGGATCGTCTGGCAGCGGAAGCGGCTAGTGATGCTACTCGTCATCGCAGCGCTGCTGGTCGGACCGTTGCTCTTGAGCGGCGACGTCGCCGTCTTCGGGCTAAACGGGCTTGGCCTTGGCTTCGGCGTAATGCTGCTCCGCCGGTTCCTGCTCTGGTGCGCCGTCCGGATGCTCCGTCGCTGACGGGCGCCGGACCGCCGCACACGAAATCCCACGGCATCAGGGCCGCCTCCAACAACCGGAGGCGGCCCTTCTTCTTTGCCCGCAGGGCGGGCGCACCCAAGACCAAACAACACGAAGTAGGTCGAGATGACCACAGCAACAGAGGCGGTTGAGACGAGGATGACGGACACCCGGACGCCGGAGACGGCGCTGCGGGCTCACCATGACGGAGCTTGCGGCACAGATGGGAGTCACGCTCAACCACCTGGCCGCCGTGGCGACGGGGCGCAAGCGGTGGACGCCGCGGCTGCGGGTACGGGCATTGGCGGTGCTGGGGGAGGTCCCCGGGCAGGGGATGGTCTATCGCCTTGGCGGCGTGGCGCGGGGAGAGCAGCTACATCCGGAAGCGTGCCCGGGCGCAGGGCATGAGCATGCGGGATCTGGCCAAGCGGGTGGGGGTAGGCCCCTGCTACTTGACACAGGGGTCCCGTGGCCATAGGCGGATGGGCGCGAAGGTGTAGGCGCGGCTAGAGTTGGTGTTGGATGCTCCGGCGACGGTCGCGCCCGCCAAGCGGGCCAGCGTCGATCGTGAGACGGTGTGGGACCGGATGGGCGCGCACGGGGTCAGTCAGAACGAAGTCGCCCGGCGGGCCGGCGTCAGCTCCGGTTATCTCTCGGCGATCATGGCGGGGAAGGCCACGCCGTCGCCGGTGGTGCTGCCGCGGCTGCACAGCGTCCTCTACCGGCGGGCGCCGAAGGAGGAGCGGGTCATGCCCGCCTGGGTGCTGGTGACGGGGTGGCGGAAGGGCGAGTGGAGCGGGATGGTGGTGCGCGCGGCGCCAGCCCACCGGGGGGCTGCGCCGTGCGGGTCGGCGGCCCCGTGCCCTGGGGTGCGGAGGTAGAGTATGCCTACCGCACGGGTTATGACGACTGGGGGCGTGTAGCGGTGACGCCGGTGGACGAATTCGCTCCTCTCCCAGCGTCAACCTACAGTGATAGGCGAGCTCACTGGCCCGTCAATGAGATAGGTTCTGATGGTAGTGGTCTTACTGTCGATAATTCTCCATGTACTCCGTGGCACAGGAACCGTGGACCCACCATGCCCATGCAGTCCCCTGTGTTGTAATCGTGGATGCTGCTACAAGGTCTTCCCCTACTACTCCGTCGCATGCACACTTCTCGCAAACGAACGACTCACCGTTGTGTTGTTGCTCTCTATCCAGATTGAACTTGAAGATTTCCTCGGCAGAGTAATTCAGAGTTTCCTCCAGCTAAGGCCGCAATTTGGATTCAGAGGCCCCAGAACGTCACTATAAGCCGAGACAATGAGTGAGTGCAAGTTCGTTCAGACTCGTCTGTAACAGCACGTCTGCCCCTAACTCGCCTCTGGAGCAGCGTCTGCCCCCTACCCAGAATTTCCTGTCAGTCTAGAGTCGGGTTGCTGAGATTGAATCTTAGGACAGGCTCGGATGAGGGCCTTCGCGCAGCTAAAGCGCTTCGTGTGATTGCTGCCCCTTCGTAGTGAGTGGAACGCTCGGTGCCTGAAGGCTCCCAGGCAACACCACATTGGGATTCGACTGAACCGTACCCTCGAACCCACCGGCCACATCGGAGCCTGGGCTTGCGGCTCCAGCGTTCTCCTACAGGTTGCCTACGTCTCAACGTACGCATCGTCATCCTCGGAACCGTCTTGGTTCTCAGCGTACCAATTGTCCACTGGAGGTGTTAGAAGCTCCACCGTCGCTTGCCACATCGCGGCGTTGCGATGCGCCAACGCTTCGTTGAGGGAGTCCGCGCCCATGCGGACGACGACGCCTAGGCCATCCCTCATGACGACTGCCTCTGGATAGGGTTGACCCTCTTCCAGTCCAAAGGCCTCACGAGGGTGCCCTCCCGTGGGGGAAGCGTTAACCCTTGTCAGTCAAAGAACCGGACGTGCACCAGGTGCTTGTCGCCTGATGATTCGGGACGAAAGATTATGCGGTGGCACAGTCGGCCCCGCTCCCACGGGTGCCGCTTGTACCAGAGGTCGTAGAAGAGACCCTTATTGGAACCCTTGGCGAACTGGCTATTCCATTCCGGACGGAGCTCGTCTGACAACGCTTTGCGCGTCAATTCAGCTACCGATTGAGCAAACTGCGTAACCTCGTCGGTCTTCCGGCGCTGTATCGTCTGTCGTCGGCCTCCAGACACGACTCTCTGCCTTCGCCCGATCCCGACTCATAGTCGTGGTTCCCTTTGCCGATGTCACGTCAAGAACTAGTGTCCGAAATTGGCTAGGCAATCCATCATCACGGCATAGGACGGTTCGACCTTTCCGTATTTACCTCACAGTCATCCGTGATGTTGCCTGATGCGGTCACTTTCCAGGACATCGCTCCGGTTCCGGACCAAAACAGACCACTCGATGGTATGTGCCCACCCTGTATTAGCTGCAACTTGACTGGATACAACACATCTTCGCTTTGTACATACCAACCGCCTCTATCGACTAGTAGGTCCGGCGGTACCATCGTTTCGATGATACTATCCCTCATGGGAATGGCTCCGCCGCACTCAGCTATCAGGGCGTAAAATGAGTCATCAACGGCTTTTCCGCCGAACCCTTTGATGCCTGCAGCCGCCACCGCCGCCTTCATGTCGTCCAAGTTGGTATCTGGTGTAGCTGTAGGGATGAACCGTAAAGATGAAGTAGAAGCC